>NZ_JAMFKN010000009.1 GCF_023487995.1 Thermohalobaculum sediminis | reverse complement strand
CTGCAGAAGTTCGCCGCTGTCCACGCCTCCGTCTCGAACCACTTCAATCAGGAACGCAGTCTTTCAAGCCGGCACATCTTCAAGGTCAACAGAACCGCCGCACTTGAGGAGTGGCGTCAGCTCGGCGCAGCCTGATATCCGGCGCTCGCCGGCAAACTGAGACGAGTTCGCATTCGTCTGACACCACCCCGGTTTGGGCTCCCAGCCGTCGATAGGCGTCCTCGTTGGGAATGACCGCATCTAGCGGCAGCGGCCTTTGGACCTGTATCCTTTGAGTGACCGGGCTGCGGACAAGCTCGTCTTCCGCACGCGTTAAGGTCCGGCCTCCCGAGAGACAGAGTATGTTCTGTACAGGCCAGCTCGGCATTTGATGGCATTCGAAAGCTATGGCAGCCAGATCTCTCGCATGTACCACGGGACGTCCAGAACGCCGACCAGTGTCTCGCTGCCGTCGAAGAGTTCGCCGATCTCGGGGACCGTGATCTCCAACGAAAGACTCTCGATTCGATCCACATCGCCCCCCTTCAGCAAGTCCGCAAACTGATCGAAGCGGTAGACACGGTAGAAGTCCGGCTCGACGGCGGAGTGAATATGGGGCGCGCCCTGCGACCGGCCCGGCATGCTCTCCTGATAGACGAGTTTCAATGCCACCGCGCCGCCTGTCCCGGGCTCGATGCGCCAGTTCTGACTGACCTTGGCTGGGTTGGTCCCGGTTCCGGTCGACGCAATTTCTCGCGTGACCCGCGCCTCGACCGAGTTCTTGTAGGGATTGATTGTCGCGTCGCTCACGAAAACATTGGTGACCATAAAGACCAGGTCGTCCGAGCCTTCCGCTTTTGCCGGCGCCGCAAGGGCCATGCCGCGGTACCGCCCGCCGTACATCGGCTTTCCCGCCGGATCGACAACCCGGTGGGAGTCGATGAAGACCATGATCAGGTCGGCGCCGGCAAACGGACCGCTGCCGAATGGAACGGAGTTCCAGCCTTCGGGCATCCGCTCGGCCAGCGCTGCGTCTGGCACGTCGAAGGCGAGCGTCAGTCGGTTGTCCGCATTTGTGCTTGCCAGCGTCTCAGCTTGCGAGTGGGGGGTAGTGGTGGCTGCCAGTACTACAAAGCAAAACTGGCCAAGACAGCGGTTCGAAAGATTCATGACTTCCCTCCTTAGAAGCCACCGCCGCTCCACTCTAATCTCATTAACATAGCTTGGGCCAGCAGCATACGCTGGCGACTGCTTCGCCTGGCTCAGACCTTCGCCGCGTCGGGCACGAACGTGCGTTTGGGGTCGAAGCCGCCGGCGAACCTTCGGCGGTTTCGGCCGCCAGGCGGTCGGGCTACGAGACTTGCTCCGGTAGGCACGAATGGCTGCCATCTCCGCGGCGCTGCAACATGCGGACAGGCTCGCTCTGGTTGACCTTGATGCTGCGGCCGCACACAGCGGCGTTTAAACACGTCCGCTTCGGGCTCAGAGCCGTCGGTCAGGCCCAATTCGTCCGACGACCGCTTACGACCGCTGAAGGTCCCCAGGGCGCGCTAGCCCACTGAAAACAGAGAAAAACCTGCTTCTTGCCAATGGCTGCTCATGGCGCAAGGTTCAAGCCCGCGCTCCTGCACTGCAGAAAGGCGGCTTCGAGCCCTTTCCGGAAGTGGTCCGCCCGGCGCCCTCGCAAATGCAGCATAAGCTCAACCGAGGTGAAAGCTGCGGCGCAGAAGGAATAGCGGTCATTCGTGACCAGCGCAGCGAGATCTCAGACCCCGATGTCCAGGTTGCGGACGTTGCAGTCGTTGATCTTTCTAGTGACTTACAGACGTTCGCCAATTTCTCGCCAGTGTTTGCATTGCGGGCAAAGCAGACTCTCTCGGAAGAACTATTGGAGTACTTTCAGGAGCCTGGAATAGCAAAGAGCGGAAAGTCAAAAAATGATGGATCAAGCCCCAAACAGACCGGAGTATGCCACAAATAATAGCATCGCCGTGGTTATAAAATTGGCCGCCAACAAGATGCCTGCGCCTTTCCATCCAAGAGATGACCTAAGGATCAGAGCTAATACAAGAAACTCAATTGAGAAGTTTACAGTCGTGAATAATATTGCGGATACAATTTCGTAAAAGTATTTGGCTGCATCAAAGAATATTGGATGTATAGCAAACATTATACCTCCACCAATAAGCGAACCAACCGATGTCGAAGCGGCGTACAGAACACATGCAACTATCCCCGATTTTTCCCAAGAATAGTCCGAGATTTTTTTAACGGCTACAGCCTCAATCAATACAGTTAATGGGAGCGTCGCAATCATAGCCACGCTAGTCCCCAGCAACATGACAAAATTTGGAGCATTCCCGTGTGCTGATGAGGGTAGTGTTAATAGCCACAATGCGATACAGCCCGAGAGCAGAGCCGAAGCCGTCGAGGTTGTGGAAAACACTGTTTCCATTGACCTACGAATTAATTTAACGGCAATCCACATTATCAATCAGCCTCCCGGGCCCTTCTCTGCCACACTCGTGAATACCGTAAAACAACAAGAACGGCATTGATCTGCGTCAAGGCGACTGCAGACCTGTTCGATGACAATTCAGTGATGCTGGGTGCGGATAATTCCAACACACTAGGACGAGCGCTGATCGTCTTTCTTAAGGTATGGTTGTACGTCATCTTCTGTATCGTGGCAGTATTCGCAGCCTCTGGCTTATTTGGCAATTGGGAGCTATTTCCCCCAGGGCAATTTGGGATAGTTGTCGAGCTGATCGTTTTGATCTTTGCCTTCAAAGCGTTCCAGTGGCTAAGGCAATCACTGATCACGACGTTCGTGCTAGCGGTCGGCGGGATTTTGGTTTGTCTCTTACTCTATGCAGTCTTTGTTTCAGAGTATGACGACGGTGGCTCGCTGATTGGCTTGGCCAAAGCGTTCATTACGATCTTCAGCATTCCGATCAGCGTTGTTCTTACCCTTGGTTATCTTCTTTGGAAGTGCTTCAAAGGTGGAAATCTTTCCTAATAGACCAAGCCTCAATTCAAAACACATTACGCCAAGGCGAACGTCCGCTCCGGGCTCGAAGCCGCCTTTCTGCAGTGCAGGAGCGCGGGCTTGAACCTTGCGCCATGAGCAGCCATTGGCAAGAAGCAGGTTTTTCGGCGCTGTCAGGAACTTCCGGCTTGAGCCAGACTGGACGCCTTCGTAGCGTCCTCGGATGAGCAGACCCAATCCGTTCAAGGGCTTCCATAGCAGCCCAGAGATCATCCGCCTGGCGGTGATGCTGTATGTGCGGTTCCCGCTGTCGCTCCGGAACGTCGAGGACCTGCTGCACGAGCGCGGGGTCGACATCAGCCATGAGACGGTGCGGTTCTGGTGGCGGAGATTTGGCCCAATGTTCGCCGCCGAGATCCGGCGCAGACGTGTCGATCAGATGCGCGCGTTCTCGCACTGGCGCTGGCACGTGGACGAGGTCTTTGTGAAGATCAACGGCGAGCGCCATTACCTGTGGCGTGCCGTCGACCATGAAGGCGAGGTGCTCGAGGCCGTCGTCACGAAGCGCCGCAATAAGAAAGCAGCATTGAAACTCCTCCGGAAATTGATGCGGCGCTACGGTCGGCCGCAGGAGATCGTCACCGATCGACTTCCGTCTTACCGCGCCGCACTGCGCGAGCTTGGCGGCTCGGATCTGCAATCGACCGGGCGCTGGTTGAACAACCGTGTCGAGAACTCACACCTGCCATTCCGACGACGAGAACGCGCGATGCTCCGGTTCCGGCGCATGCGAAGTTTGCAAACCTTCGCCGCCGTCCACTCTTCCGTCCACAATCTCTTCAACCAGGAACGCAGCCTCTCCAGCAGGGACATATTCAAAGTCAATCGCGCCGCCGCTCTGGCCGAGTGGCGTCAGCTTGGCGCGGCCTGATGGGCGGCCATACGGCCCTTGCAGAGACCAGTTCGAAATGGTCTGACAGCACCTCTTCAAGGTCAACAGAACCGCCGCACTTGAGGAGTGGCGTCAGCTCGGCGCAGCCTGAAGGCCGACGTTGACAGCCAATCTGAGACTGGTTCGCATTGGTCTGACACCACCGCCACCCAGACCAGTCTCTTCCCACATTGGCGGCGTTGACCCGGAATACCCGCCTGTTTCCGCGGGTTAGCGCGCGGGCGCTGCTCGTGAGACGCCGCCGCGTGGCGAGAATCTCCCCATTTCCGCCACCCGTCTCTGCTCTCCGCATCGCCCGGTTCGCTCAGCGCGATTTCCCTGCCAGCAGGGAATTTGCAGGGAATTTTTGCCATTCTGACGCCTTCGCGCGAAGTCCCGCTCCCGGAACGCCCACGTGATCAGCGCGTTAGCGACGGGTTCCCTGCGCCCCAGAGCAGGGAAATTCATCGCAAATCAGGCAATTGTGATCAGGCAGGTGGGATGGAGATGGCGCGCGGGCCTCGGCTTCAGATGCCGAAGCGCTCGTCCTGCTCGGCCCAGTCGAGCGGCACGCCGGCGCGGACGATCCGCTCGAGGGTGAGGCCGGCGGGCTGGCGGCCCTCGAGGATCGCTTCCTGGATTGGCGGGGAGAGAAAGGCGAGCTGGGCCCGGGTCCGGATGAAGGCATCCGTGCACCCTGCCTTGCGGGAGAGGGCGGAGAGCGGCGCGCCCCGACGCAGCGCGGCGACCCAGCGGTGCGCCTGTGCGAGGCGCCGGACGAGAACCGGATCCGGGCTCGCCTCAGGCTCTCCCGCGACGATGCGGGTCTCGACGCCACGGCGGCGGAGCGCGAGGGGCGTGGTGATCGCCAGGGCCGGTGCCGATAGCGCCGTGGCCTCGACCGCGAGGAGTGCGGCCAGCCTCTCCGGTTCGAGCCGGATCGAGACCTGTCCGGGCACGATCTCGCCCGAGCGGACGAGGTCACGCAGCAGCGCGTCGGCTCCCGTCCGAAGCCGGGCGCAGAGGTCGCGTGCACGCGCCTCGATCATCGAGGCATTTGCGGCCAGGGGGGCATCGAGAAGTGCGTGCCGCCGAGCGCCATTCTCGAGATGGCCCGCGATCAGCCGCGCGACGGCCCGCTCGAGCGCGGGCCCCGGCAAGCGCCATGCCGACGGGTCAGGGGTCGTCTTTCCCGCGACGAGCCGATGCGAGACGTAGTAGCGGAAGCGCAGGCCATGGCGCTGCGCGTGGGTCGGCGTGAGCCGGTCGCCGGTCTCGTCCCGCAGCTTGCCGGCAAGGGGTGCGGCCATCGCGCTCGCCTCCCCCGCCCCGTCCTTCAACCGTCGGCCGCGCGGCCGGGCGCTCGCCGCCGCGAGCTTCTCCTGCACGCGGGCCCAGAGCGCGTCGTCGATGATCGCCGCGTGCTGCCCCGGCCAGGTCGTGTCCTTGTGCCGGATCGCGCCCTGGTAGACCGGGTTGGTGAGCAGGAAGTGCACCTGCCCGCGCGACAGGACAGCGCCGCCCCGGGTCGCGCCACTGGCGAAGACCCGGCGTTTCGAGCGGATGCCGAGGCGCGCGGCCTCCTCCGTCACGACCCGCAGGCAGCCATGCGCGTCATAGAGCTGGAAGATCGTTGCGACCGCTTCCGCCTCGTCGGCATTGACCACGAGGCCGCGGCGCTTCGGGTCCGGGTGCCGGTCATAGCCGAGCGGCACGAGCCCACCCATCCACATGCCCTTGCGCTTCGAGGCCGCGATCTTGTCGCGGATGCGCTCGGCCGTGACCTCGCGCTCGAACTGCGCAAAGGAGAGCAGCACGTTGAGGGTGAGCCGGCCCATCGAGGTCGCGGTGTTGAAGGCCTGGGTCACCGAGACGAAGGAGCACCCGGTTGCATCGAAGCGCTCGACGAGCCGCGCGAAGTCGGCGAGCGACCGGGTCAGCCGGTCGATCTTGTAGACCACGACCATGTCGACCTGCCCGGCCTCGATGTCGGCGAGCAGGCGCGCGAGCGCCGGGCGCTCGAGCGTGCCGCCCGAGACGCCGCCGTCGTCATAGCGTGCATCGACCGGCCGCCAGCCCTCATGGCGCTGGCTCGCGATGTAGGCCGCGCAGGCCTCGGCCTGGGCGTCGAGCGAGTTGAAGCCCTGCTCGAGCCCCTCCTCGCTCGACTTGCGGGTGTAGATCGCGCAGCGGATCCGCGCCTTCGCCGTCACCGCCCTGCCCCGCCCTTCGACAGCCCGAAGAAGCGCGGGCCCGACCAGTGCGCCCCGGTGATTGCGCGGGCGATGGCCGAGAGCGAGCGGTGGCGCGTGCCGTGCCAGAGATAGCCCTCCGCCGTGACCTCGACGACATGGGTGACCCCGTTCCATTCGCGGATGAGCCGCCCGCCCGGCCGGAGCCCGGGTGTCTTTGGCCGGTCCTCGCCGGCAGCGATGCGGGCGAGTTGCCGAACCACCGCCGCCGGCAGGCCGCCATGGCGGCGGGCCTGCAGCTCGAAGGCGGGCAGTGTCAGAGGAAACCGGCTTGAGGCAAGGTGGCGGCCTACCTACCCTGCCAGCATGAGAAGACGCAGCCCCTTCCGCTACTTCAAAACCAGCCCGGAGATCATCCGCCTGGCGGTCATGATGTACGTGCGGTTCCCGCTCTCGCTCCGGAACGTCGAGGACCTGCTGCACGAGCGCGGCATCGACGTCAGTCACGAGACAGTGCGGTTCTGGTGGCATCGGTTCGGGCCGATGTTTGCCGCCGAGATCCGGCGCAAGCGCATCGACAAACTGCGGGCCTTCTCGAACTGGCGTTGGCACGTCGACGAGATGTTCGTGAAAATCAACGGCGAGCGCCATTACCTGTGGCGTGCGGTCGATCACGAAGGCGAGGTTCTCGAAGCCGTCGTCACGAGGCGTCGCAACAAGAAAGCCGCGTTGAAATTCCTCCGGAAATTAATGCGTCGCTACGGCCGGCCGCAGGAGATCGTCACCGATCGGCTTCCGTCGTACCACGCCGCACTGCGCGAGCTTGGTGGGTCGGATCTGCAGTCGACGGGGCGGTGGTTGAACAACCGCGTCGAGAATTCACACCTGCCACTGCGACGACGAGAGCGGGCGATGCTCCGGTTCAGACGGATGCGCAGTCTGCAGACCTTTGCCGCCGTCCATTCGTCCGTCCACAACCACTTCAATCAGGAACGCAGCCTTTCCAGCAGGGACATCTTCAAGCTGAACCGCGCCGCCGCTCTCGCTGAATGGCGCCAGCTCGGCGCTGCCTGAAACACCCCTGCCCCGGCCGAGCTGAGACTGGTTCGCATTGGTCTGACAGCACCTCTCGAGCTTCTCGGATGCGGGATACCTCATTCTTGGTCTCCCCCACCGCCGATCATGCTTTTTTGAGCAGTCGGTTCTCGAGCGTGAGATCGGCCACCGCCTCCTTCAGAGCAGCGGTCTCGGCGCGCAGCTCCTTCACCTCGGGGCTCGTCGCCTGGCGTGCGGTGTCGCCGGCCAGGCGCCGCTTGCCGGCTTCGAGAAACTCCTTCGACCACGAGTAATACAGGCTCTGAGCAATGCCTTCGCGCCGGCACAGCTCGGCGATGCTCGCCTCGCCCCGCAGCCCCTCCAGCACGATCCTGATCTTCTCTTCGGCTGAATGGTGCTTCCGCGTCCTGCCGCGGATGTCCTTCACGACCTGTTCAGCCGTCGCCTTCGGTGTCCCGGATTTCTGTCTCATCTCCACTCCATGGTGGTTACGAGAAGCCAGAAACCCTCCCTTACCCAATCACGTCAATTCGGCCCATCGGCGCTGACGGCAGACAGAGTTGGTCTTAGATCGGTAGGTTGGCGCAGGGTGAGAGGATCTCCTGCAACGCGGCGCCAGAGTGCCGGAGGCAATCCCGTCATGCGCTTGAACGCGCGACCGAATGATTGGGCCGACGCGTAACCTCGCGATCGTCTGCAAGCCGTTCGAGGAATCGCGCGGTCCGGTCCGGCTTGGAGACTTCGACGGACCGATCGACGCCCTGCTTCAGGACGGCGCCTTCTCCGCGCGCATCGAACTGTTTAACTGACGTTTCTTGCCCTCTCTACCGATCTGCCCGGCGGGTGTCCAAATGACTGACTTGACGATGGCGACCTACTTGTCCCCGTTGGCTCTACGCGGCACGCCGTGCTCGCAGGTGCTGGCGCATACGCTCGGTAGTCGGGAGGTGGGATCGGTCATGACGACCGAAAGGCCGGAGCCGTGACGCCCCATTCACGCAGGGTCTGCGCCCGAAATTTCCGCTGCTCCGCGTTCGCTCATGCTACCTTAGGCTTCGCGACTCGGCCGCAATTCGCCCGACGGATGAACGACGGTGACTGGGCGCAGCAAGGCTTGCGCTCGGAGGGTCAGTCTCGAGCGCGCCAGTATCTTAAAGCCGAGCCGAATGCGATTAAGGGGAGGAATTCCATGCCAATAGACTTCTCGCTGAACGGATCACAGCACTCGATTGACGCGCCGAGCGACATGCCCCTGCTCTGGGCCATCCGGGATATCGTCGGATTGACGGGAACGAAGTACGGATGCGGCGCCGGGCTTTGCGGCGCCTGCACCGTTCACGTCGATGGCAAGGCGGAACGCAGCTGCATGGTGTCCATGGGCGAGGTCGCGGGAAAGTCCGTCACGACGATAGAGGGTCTGCACCCCGAGGGCGAACACCCGGTGCAGCGCGCTTGGCGCGAACTGAATGTGCCGCAATGCGGGTTCTGCCAAACGGGGCAGATCATGCAAGCGGCAAGCCTTGTCGCCGAAAAGCCCAACATCACGGACGCCGAGATCCTGGAGGGGATGCGGGGCAACGTCTGCCGCTGCGGCTGCTACCAGCGCATCGTCGCCGCCGTCCGCCACGCCGCCACGGGGATCTGAGCCATGCTGAGCTATTTGCCTGACCATCTCCTGCCCGGTGCGCGCGAGGCCGCCCGGCGGGTCCTTATCGCTGCCGTCGATCGCCGCAGCGTGCTGAAGGGCGGGATCGCTGCCTTCGCGCTCGGACTATTCACGCGACCATCGGGCGCCTTCGAGAGTTATCCGACGGGCGGGCTCCAGATGCCGCGGGGGATCGTTGCGGATCCGCTCGTCTTCGTCTCGATCGACCCGGACGGTACCGTCACCATCGTCGCTCACCGCTCTGAAATGGGCCAAGGATCGCGCACATCTCTGCCGATGGTGCTGGCCGACGAACTCGATGCCGACTGGAGCCGTGTGAGGATCCTGCAGGCTCCGGGCGATGAGCCGCGCTACGGCAACCAGGACACGGACGGCTCGCGGTCGCTGCGACATCACATCCAGCCGATGCGCCAGATGGGTGCGGCCGTTCGGGAAATGCTTCGGCGTGCCGCTGCGAAGTCATGGGGAGTCGAGCCCGCGGCCGTGACCGTCGAGTTTCACACGCTGAAGGGCCCCGACGGACAGAGCGCGGACTTCGGCGAGCTGGCGGAAGCGGCGATGGCCGAACTGGTCCCCTCGTTCGAGGACCTGACATTCAAGGACGAGGCCGCATTCCGATACATCGGAAAGGGCGAGGTCCAGATCACCGATCTCCACGACATCACCACCGGAAAGGCGATCTACGGCGCCGATGTCAGGCTGAATGGCATGAAGGTCGCGGTAATCGCACGGCCTCCGGTACTCGGAGGCAAGGTCAAGAGTTACGATGCCAGCGAGACGCTCGCGGTTCCGGGTGTCGAGCGGGTGATCGAGATCGCGGGCGCCCCTGCTCCCGTCAATTTCCTGCCGCTTGGCGGGATAGCCGTCGTCGCCACGAACACCTGGGCGGCCGAGCGTGGTCGCGAGCGCCTGAAGATCGAGTGGGACGACGGGCCGCATGCCTCATACGAAAGCGCGGCCTACCGCGCCGAGATGGAAGAGGCGTCAAAGGCCCCCGACAAGATCTTCCGAGATCAGGGCGATGTACCCGGCGCCTTCGCCGCGGCGTCAACGATCTTCGAGCGCTCCTATTATCAGGCGCACATGGCGCATATTCCGATGGAGCCACCCGTGGCGATCGCGTCGGTGACCACGGATGGCTGCGAGATCTGGACCTCCGTCCAGAGCCCCTACGGCGCGCGCGAGGACGTGGCGAAGGACCTCGCCCTTCCGATCGAACAGGTGAAGGTCAACGTCACGTTGCTCGGTGGCGGATTCGGGCGGAAGTCGAAATGGGACTTCGCGATCGAGGCAGCGCGACTCTCCAAGGCCGTAAACGCGCCAGTCCGGGTGCAGTGGACGCGCGAGGACGACATCCACAACAGCTTCATGCACACGACCTCGGTCGAGCGTCTACGCGTCGCGATGGATGACGCGGGCAAGGTAACCGGCTGGCACCACACCTCGGTAGCACCGTCAATCCTATCGACGTTCGCACCTGACAACGGCCATCAGTTCTTCATCGAGAACGGAATGGGCCATGTCGATGCTCCCTGGGACGTCGCCAACATCCGCTGCGACAACGCGCCGGCCTTGGCCCATGCACGGATTGGCTGGTTCCGCTCGGTTTCCAACGTTCCGCGGGCATGGGCGGTGCAGAGCTTCATCGCCGAACTGGCGCACGAGTTGGGGCGCGACCACAAGGAGATGCTGCTCGAACTGATCGGCCCGCCGCGCACGATCGACGTCGCGACGGCGGGGATGCCCGAGGACTTTTGGAACTACGGCGAGCCGTATGCTGAATATCCGATCGACACGGGGCGCCTCGCTCATGTGGTCGAGGTCGCGGCGGACGCGGCCGGATGGGGCGCAACGCTGCCTGAGGGCGAGGGGCTCGGCCTTGCCGTTCATCGTTCCTTTGTCACCTATGTCGCAGTCGCGGCTAGGGTCAGGATCGTCGACGGCCAGATCCGCGTCCCGGAGATGCATTTCGCCGTCGACTGCGGTTTTGCAGCGAACCCCGAGCGGATCCGTAGCCAGATGGAAGGTTCGGCCGTGATGGGCATGACACTCGCGCTCAACTCCGGGATCACCTTTGCGGATGGACGTGTGCAGCAGTCGAATTTCCATGACTACGACGTGGCACGCGCGGACAATTTCCCGGAGAAGGTGGAGGTCCATATCGTGCCTCATCCGTTCTCGGTCCACGCGTCGGGGATTGGCGAGCCGGGCGTACCGCCTGTCGCACCAGCGATGGGCAACGCAATTTTTGCGGCGACGGGGCGACGGCTGCGCGATCTTCCGCTCGGCACAAACGTCTGAGCCGAGTGACGGGCGGGCTCGCTCGGCCCGTCCGTCGTGCTGAAGGTTCTGTCAAAGCAACCCTTCTTGAGGCGGGCGACCGGACCTTTTAAGGTTCTGTCAGAGCAACTCTGCTGGAGGCGGAATGGCGACCTCCCTAGTCTCGCGTTATGGGCGAGGCACTGTCAGAGCAAACTAGGTTGAGCGTGGAAAGCCACCTCCCTGCCCTCGCGGCATGAGCCAACGCAGCCCCTTCCGGTATTTCAAGACCAGCCCCGAGGTCATCCCCTGGCCGTGATGATGTAAATCCGGTTTCCGCTCTCGCTTAGGAACGTCGAGGACCTGCTGCACGAACGCGGCATCGACGTCAGTTATGAGACGGTGCGTTTCTGGTGGCGTCGGTTCGGACCGGTGTTTGCGGCAGAGATCCGACGCAAGCGCATAGACAGACTGCGCGCCTTCTCGAACTGGCGATGGCACGTCGACAAGATGTTCGTGAAGATCAACGGCGACCGCCACTACCCGTGGCGGGCGGTGGACCACGAAGGCGATCCGCCGGTAGCCGTAGCGGCCATACGTGACGCCCGCCTCAGCAATGCGGACGGCGCAGGAGCTCTATCGTGTGCGGATGCGGAGCCCGTCGAGTATGCGGTCATCGGGGAAGCGCACAACCCGGGCACCTTCCTCGAGGCCCTCGATGATACTAGCCTCGGTGTCAGTGCGTTCGCCGATTTCTACCGTGCGGAGCCTTGCACGCCCCTCGACGACCTCGAACACGGCCCACATGTCTCGGTCTCTGAAGAGCGCGGTCAGCGGCACCTTGAGCGCAGACTCCGCTTCTCCGAGAACGACGCGGACCTCCGCCTCGAAGCCGTGGCCGAGCCGCGCCCGCTTCTCCAGCGGGTCGGTCAGATCGACGATCACGTTCACGCGCTGCTCCTCGATGCCTAGCGCGGAGACCTTGGTGAAGCCGAAGGGCTCGATCCGCTCCACGACGCCGTTCAGGGACTCCGCGCCGCCCCAGTCCTCGATAATTGCCCGCTGGCCGGGCCGGATCCGCACGGCATCGGTCGAGAGGAACTCGACGACGAACTCGAGCGCTTGCGGATCCCCGATCTCGAGCAGGGGCGTTCCGGCTGCGACGACGCCCTCGCTCTCATGAAGGACGCGCAGCACCTGGCCGTCAACGGGCGCGCGGATCGGGATGCATGGACAGCTGCCAGCGCGCTCTTGGGCCTCCTCCGGCCGCAAAAGCCGGACCTCGGCTGCCTCAAGCTCGAAGCGGCGCATCTCCACGGCCGCCTCGGCGGTCGAGACGGCGGCCTGTCGGGTGCGGAAGGATCGTTCGGCGTCCTCGAGCGCGCGCTCGGAGACGGTGTTGGTGGCGCGAAGGTTGCGGACCCGCGCGACCTCGGCGGTGGCGAAATCGAGTTCGGCGCGCGCCTGCTCCAGCAGGGCTTGCGCGTGGGCGAAAGCCGCGCGCGCGGCCGCGACGGCCGCCCGCGCCTCGGCCTCGCTCCGCACATCAAGGAATTCGGGATCGCGCGGCTCGATCTCGGCCACGACGGTCTCGTTCGCGACCACACTGTCGCCGGGCTCGATGGTGACGCGTAGGACCCGGCCACCGACCGGGGCCGACACGACGAACACGTCCGCGATCCGGGTCTTTCCCTGCTCGGCGACGCTGGAAATGAGCGGGCCGCGCTCCACGCGGGCAAGGTCGGTCTCGACCGGCCTCGGCCAGAAGGCTGCCGCGAGCCCGCCGGCGAGAGCGAGGGCCGGGATCGCCCAGAAGGTCAGCCGCCTGAAAGCTGGCGTCACGATCCGTCACTCCCTTGTCTTCAGCACCGCGATCAGGTCGAGACGGTCGAGGCGCCGCCGCACCAGCGCCGCCGAGCCGATGCTCGCCGCGAGCACGATCATGACCGCCGTGCCGAAGGTTGGCGGCAGCACCGTGAGCGGCACACGGTATAGCTCGGTCGCGAAGGCCTCCGCGATCAGCATCGCGAGGCCCCACCCCACGAGGCAGCCGAGCGGCAAGCCGACGAGGACGAGCAACGCCGTCTCCCCGATCAGGATGTAGGAAATCTCCCATCTCGTGAAGCCGAGAACCCTCAACGTGGCGAGTTCGCGCGCGCGTTCGGAGAGCGCGATGCGGGCCGCGTTGTAGATCACGCCCGCCGCCAGCGCGCAGGCGAAGACCACGAAGAACGACGTGAAGATCAGGATTGTCTCGCCGAGGGTCTCGAACATCGTTGCGACCGCATGGCGCTTGACCACCACCGCCGAGACGCCGGGTATCTCTCGAAGTGTTTCAAAGAGTGCGTCCTGCACTTTCGGATCGACGAGAAGGCCCGCCTGGTCGAAGGCCGGCGGATCGCCCATCTCACGGTTGAGCCGATCAAGAGCGAAAACGGCCGGCATCTCGATCCATGTTTCGAAGACCGCGGCGACTTCGATCGAAAATCGTGGATGCGCGCCCTCGAGCACCTCGACCGAGATACGATCGCCCGGCGAGACGCCGAGCTTCGCGGCGAGGGCGCTCCCGATCACGACCCCGCCAGGCGGCACCGGCAGGGTCCAGCCGCCCACGTCATGGATTGCCTGAAGCCATGCATCTCGGGGAAGCCCCGTCAGCGCCCCGCGGTGGAGATGCGCGCCGGCCCTGAGATCAGCCCGGACAATGCGCATCGGCTCGACCGACATGACGCCAGGAAGCCGCGAAAGGTCATGGCGGGCCCGATCGGCGCGAAGTTCGTGGAACGCGATAATCATGTCCTGGCGCTGGCTGTCCGAGAACTGGCTACGGACCATCAGCGCGATTGCGTCACCCCACTGCAGCGCGGTGACGAGGACCGCGACGGCAAGGGAGACACCCGCGACGGTCACGAGCGAGCGCAGCGGGGTCCGGGCGATCTGGCGCAGCACGATGCGCGTCGGCGTGTCGAGGCGTCGCGCGAGCCCCTCGGGCACGAGCGTCGCGCGGAAGCCCGCCGGCGCGGGCGGGCGCATCGCTTCGGCGGGCGGCAGGGCGACCGCGCGGCCTACCGCCGAGGCCGCGCCCGCGAGCGCCGATCCGAGCGCGACCACAGCCGAGATCGCAAATTCGGCGCCGCTCGGACCGTAGTGGAGGAAGGGAAAGCGGAAGAAGTCCGAATAGAGCTCGGTGTTGTAGCGCCCCAGTCCGGCGCCGAGCACCCAGCCCAGGAGCACCCCCAACAGCGCCATCGCGAGCGCGAGCTTCGCATAGTGCCAGCCGACCGCGGCATTCGAGTATCCGAAAGCCTTCAGAAGGCTGATCTCGCGGCGCTCGGTTGCGATGAGGCGGGCGAGCACGGCGTTGGTGAGGAAGGCAGCAACGACAAGGAAGATCGTCGGGAGGATCGTCGCCATCGTGCGGAGCTGCGCCAGCTCGTTCTGGAGGAACCAGTTCGAGGCTTGATCCTCGCGGGCGACCGCGCCCGTGCCGCCGTATCGTTCGAGGAGCGGATCGAGTCTTGCGATAACCCCCTCGGGCGGGACGCCATGCAGGAGCGAGAGGCTCACATCGTTGAAGGCGCCATCCATGTCGTAGGCAGCGGCGAGCGCCTCTCGCGCCATCCAGATCACGCCGAAGCGTCGGTCATCGGGCATCAGCCCGCCCGGTGCGATCGCATAGACGTATTCCGGCGACAGCGCGAGCCCGACGACCCGGACCTCCCGCAGCTTGCCGTTCATCAGGATTCTCAGGCCGTCGCCAAGCGTGAGACCGTTTGCCTCGGCGAAGGGCGCGTGAAGGATGGCCTCGTCGTCGCGCCCCGCATCCACCATGCGCCCCGCGCGGAGCACGGGTCGGTTGAGAAGAGGCTCTCTGCCTGCCGCAGGAAGCGAAACCAGCCGAGCCGTGACGGGTTCGCTGATTCCTTCCATATCGACGGTCGCAAATGCGGTGATACGGGTCTCGACGGTCTGGACGCCCGGGATCGCACCGATCCGCGTGGCAAGGCGCTCGGGAGCGCGCTTCAGGCCTGCGAACACCTCGGCAAAACCCTGACGCTGGTAGTAGGCATCGGTCGTCGCGCTGAGCGAGGTGAGTGCACTCAGCGACATGACGAGAAGCGCGACGCCCGAAGCAACGACGAGTGCCACGGCGACGACGTGGCCCCTCAGCCGCCACAGGTCTCGCATCAGCTTGACGTCGAGCATCCGCATCGGGCTCACCACGTGATCGCCGACGGCGCGACGCGGGTCTCGATGACACGGTCCTCGACGATGCGCCCGTCCGCCATGGTGACAACCCGGTCCGCCATCCCGGCGATCGAGACGTTGTGAGTGATGATGAGCGACGTCGTCCCGACCTCGCGATTGATGCGCTCGATCACCTCCAGCACCACGACCCCTGTCTGGCTGTCGAGCGCACCAGTCGGCTCGTCGCAAAGAAGGATCTCCGGCCGCTTGGCAATGGCCCGCGCGATGGCGACCCGCTGCTGCTCGCCTCCTGAAAGCTCGGCCGGGAAGTGGTTCGCGCGCTCCGCGAGGCCGACGAGATCGAGCGCTTCGCGAGGCGACATGGGATTGGCGGCAATCTCGGTGACGAGGGCCACGTTCTCGACGGCGGTCAACGATGAGATCAGGTTGTAGAACTGGAAGACGAAACCGACACGTTCGCGCCGGAAACGGGTCAGGCGGTCGTCATCCGCATCGGACAGGGGTTGCCCGTCGAAGAGCACCTCGCCGCCGGTTGGCTGGTCGAGCCCACCGAGAATGTTCAAAAGCGTCGATTTTCCGCTGCCCGATGGCCCAAGAAGAACAACCAGCTCACCGCGCACCAGAGAAAGATCGACGCCACGCAGCGCATGAACGGCCGAGGCCCCATGGCCATAGACCTTCGTCAGCTTGACCGCGCGCAGGATCGCGGGCGGAGAACTGGTTGAGTTTGAGCGGGACAGCGGTTCCAATCAACGCTCTCCGGTTCCGAGACATGGAAGAGTATAGCCGGTTTCCATCCTCGGGAACGAGGCTGGCTGCATGAAGGATGGCCAGCTTGAGCCTCAGCCGATATCCCCCCATTCGCTCCGACTGCGACATGGAGCGGTGACCAGCACGTCGAGTGTCCACGTAACCTTCCTGACTGACGACCCATGAGCGCCGTCATTCTAACCTTAGAGAACGTTCGATCCCAGCCCCGTCCCCTCCGCCATCACTCACAAGCCGCTGATACAGAATCGAAAATTCGGACGCGCCCGTTGTCCCGTCTGAACCGCGTGGAGGACGATGACGCGCGGCATCGATATCCGCCGCGAGCCCGTCGGGTCTTCGCGGCACGGGTTTGCTACCGTCCATTCCTCGATCCAGAACCGCCTCGGCCAGGGACGCAGCCTGTCGCGCAGGGGCATCCACCAGGTCGACCGAACCGCCGCTCTTGCCGCGTGGCTTGAACTCGGCGCGGCCACGAGAACCCTGCCCCGGACTGGCTGCGACCGGTTCGTCGTGGTCCGACACCTCCCACGTGTTGCCCCCTAGGCCGTGCGCTTGCAGCGATCGGCACCTGTCGGCTAAGAGAGCGGGACGGCAAGGCGTGTGTGGGACATACCTTGCCAATGCCGGCGAGAAGCGGAGAACCGATCCAATGGCCCCATTGCGCTTTGCGCTGGCGCTTGCCTGCGTGGCCTTGATCGGAGCGCCACGGCACGCGTCCGCGGTCCCGGCAACGGGATGCGGGTCGTCTCTTGCTGCGAGCATTCCGAACCGGCCGGTCGGGGCACCGACGGCGTCGGATCTCATGCGGGCCGCGACGAGCCTCGCTGGCTCCCAGCGCGACAGCGTGATCGTCGAGGCCGTGCTTGGAGGCAATGTTCCGCAATTCCTGCGTCGGCTCGTTCCGGTCACGCTGGAAGGCACCACGCGGGACGATAGGGATGTGCGGATCACGATCTGCGTGACGCCGGATTACCTCGCCGTGGGCGATGATACGGACTTCGTCCGCACGCCGGTCGGCTTGCCGGCGGCGCTCAGGATTGCCGGCGCGCTCGACTTCATGCTGCCGACGCCAAGGATGGTCGACGCGATCTACGCCGCGGCGAGCGTCCGGCTGCCGCCGAGGCCGATGGAGCCCACAGCGGCGATGACCTCGACCCGATACTTCGTGGAGCACAATGCCGAGGTCGACCGGCAGCGCACGGCCTCGGGACAGCCGCTCGGCGCGCTGACGGCCGGCCACAAGAAGGATGTGGTCCTGTCGCGGCGCCTCGCCAAGGCGCATGGCAAGGTCGCGATCTATGGCTGGCACCGCCCGAACGGGCGGCCGATCCAGCCTCTCAGCACCGTGCACGGCGCGCAGTATGCCGACTACAGCCACGGCATCCGGCTGGTCGCCGCGACGGCGCAGGTCAATGGCGTCCCGCGTCCGCTTGCGGAAGTCCTGGCCGACCCGGACCTCGCAGGGATCGTCAGCGGCGAAGGTCCGATCGAGCGCCCCGACCGGCTCGTCGCGGCGCTTGGCGACTGAGCGGGCGACGGACCCGGCGCGCGCCCGTCAGTCGAGTGTGCTGCAGCACCTGAAGCCGAGATGGTAGTTTGCGTGGCTCGACGGCGATCGCACGCGGCTTCCGTGCCAGAAGGGTGCGCGCCACCGGCACCAGTCGGGATGGGCGCGGTAGTTGTCGAATATGAACCAGCTTCCCTTCATCTCGGTCACGCCGAGGGTGTCGCTGCCGCGGCTCGCCATCTCGTCCGGGGCGAGAGGCAGGTTCATGTGCTCGGCGGCATTGCCGTTGATGTCGTAGACGCCGAGCGCGCTGCGGCAGCCGGGGAAGGCGCCGGCCGGATAGGTGTTCGACCCGCAGCTGTTGAAACCGCCGCCGCCGCAGCTCGGGCTCTTGGCGCTCGCCGCCGCACAGACACCGCTCTGGTATTCGGGCCCGTAGCTCCAGGTCTTGCTCCCCTCGTATTTCGCGTTGTGCGCCGCGCGCATCCGGCTGACGGCGGTGTTGGCCGGGGCTCCAGCCGCGAGGTCGAAGCGGTAGTCGGGCGGCCCCAGCGCGCCGGCGCAGGCCCCCTCCCACTCATGCGCGTCGCAGAGGCGCTTGCCGACGGCTTCGCAGATCTCGGCCGCCTCGACGGCCTTGGTCCACACCACCGGATAGGCGCATGGAATGTTCGGGAATTCGAAGCGGTCGATGCAGGCGCGCGCATCCTCGGGCCGCTGGGTCGCCGGGTCGTAGAGCGGCGCCATGTACCGCGCGCCGCAGATGCGGGTCGCGCGCTCGTCGTCATAGGCCGCCACGCCGCCCGGGATCCGTTGCCGGCACTGGTCAGGCGTCATCGGGTGGCGGGTGATTGCGGGATTGCCCTGGCCGATGAAGCCCGAACGCGCGAAGATCGCGCGGAGCCGGGCCATCACGGCATCGTCGTAGCCATGAACCGAGCGGAGCTCCTCGAACAGGCGCTCGTTCGCTTCCGGAAGGGTCTCCGGCGGGTTCGCCTGCGCCGCGGCGCCAAGAAGGATCGCGAAACAAGCCGTCACGAGCTTGCGGAACATCTCCTACTCCTTCCGCGTCAGGTAGAAGAGGTCGCGGTTGTCGGGATAGCCCAGGAACCGCGGGATCACGTTGCCGCGTTTGTCCTTGCGGTCGACAAGCCCCATGCCTGGAACGATGTGCTCGACATGGACCTGACCGGCGCGACGCACATAGAGCGCGAGGTAGGTGTGCTCGAGCGCGTTCATGTCGAGCAGCATCGCATACTCGCAGCCATAGGCCTGGAAGGTGCGCGCCATGGCGGACGGTGTGGCGGTCGAGAAATATCCGTAGACGAGATAGCGACCGCCCCGGGCCGCCGCCATGCAGGCCCCGGCGCGCAGCGTCCTGAGCTCGGCAGCAGCCGAGCCGGACCAGTTCCCCGGTCCCCATTGCGTCACGAAGCGCCCCGGCAGGGGCTCGCCCGTCGCCGGGTCGGGCTCGACCAGCGCGACGCCGTTCTGCCGCGCAAAGCGGATCCGCGGCAGCAGGGCGTCGTCGGCCCCGGTCCAGGTCGTCATGCCGATCGTGCCATCCGCCAGCGCATAGACCGTGGCAAGCCCGGGCTGGAGCTTGCCCAGCACCGTGCCCTGCTCGACGAAGCCGTAATGCGACCCGGAATTGACCGTCGAGAGCGGCCCCCACTTGAAGGCGCCATGCTGGCGCTTGAACCCTCCGGTGAAGGTGGCCACCGTGCGATCGGTCAGGGCCGGGCTCACCATGCCCAGCATGACGAGAGGCTCGGGCGAGCCGACGCCGTCGGGTCCCGGGAGTCCGCCCGCGCGGACCGATGCCGGCGCACGCGGCGACCAGTCGAGCCGCGGATGGTCGGTCCCCATCGCGAAACCGAGATCGAAGCGCGCGAGATCGAAGGCCACGAGGATGGCCGTCGCATCTCCCTCGATCGGGTCGAGGGCGTTGGCCTTGCCGGGGCCGCGCAGCACCGCGTCGCTGATCGCGGCCGGCCGGATGGCGCTCGCGAAGACGCCATCGAGCCCGGCGACGGGATACCAGGTCCCTTCGGCCATTCTGGCGCCCTGCCCCCCGGCAAGCCCGAGGTCATGGACGACCGAAAGCACCGGCCGGGCATCGTCGGGCGCCTTCAGCGGCGCGGGTCGGGGGCCTGCCGCGGAATGTCCCGAGGCAGTCCCGACCTCGGGGCTCTCCTCGGCATGGGAGTCGCGGAAGAAGGTGTCGCGGACGAAGCCGACCACCGACTCGCCGCCCCAGACGTGATCGCGCAGGAAGTCAGTCGTCCGCTCGAGGCTGGTCGCCGAGCCGGAAACGCGGTTGCGGAGGAGGAGTCGATCGCCGCAGAGCGGCGCGAATGGAAGGCCGCTCGCCACGGCACGGTCGAGATCCGAGGGCGTGCCGGCCCATGGCTCGCAGGTCGTTCGCCCGCCCGGCCCCTCCAGCACGAGCGTCGCGGCCGGGCCCGGCTGGAGGGTCACGCTCCGCTGCCGGGGGTCGGGGTTCTCGAGGTGAAAGCTCCGCGCCGCCGCCCCCTCGCCGAGGACGAGGAGAAACCAGCCATTGACCGCAGGATTGATCGAGACGAGGCGGAGCGCGGTCCCCTCCGCAAGCCGGGCTTCGCTCTCGCTGCGGAACGGTTGCAGGTCGAGGATCGATTTCGGGCCGACCGCCTCGTAGGCCGCCCTGCGATCCGCCTGCATGCCGGCCGCCGCGGGGGCGCCCGTTGCACCGGCCAGCAGGGCGGCGAGCAGCCCCGCCGCAAGCCGAAGGCGCGCGCGCTCAGAACGCATGGCGCGCAAGGGCGAGCGCACCCTTTCTCCAGTGGACGCGGTGCGTCGTGCCGCTGGTCTCGGGGATGCGGTCCCGGTTGGCAAGATACCAGTCGAAGTTCCGGACCAGCGCCTCGACGTTCGAGTGGCGCGGCACGAAGCCGAGACGCTCGCGAATCCGGTCGATGCCGACGAAGCTGTCCTCGGTCATCGTCTCGTAGATCCAGCCATAGAGGGGCGAGAGCCCCAGCCGCTCGAGGATCCTGAGCGTCCAGACCGCTGGCCCCTTGGGCAGCGAGACGACCCGCTTGCCGTGCCCCGCGCGATCGAGCACGGCCTGGAAGCTCTCGCGCAGCGTTCCGAACCGCTCGGCACCGACATTGAAGGTATCGTCGGCGGCCGCGGGGTCGGCAGTGGCCGCAAGCTCGACGGCACGGCAGAGATCCTCGACATCGAGCAGTTGGTAGAGGTTGTCGCCCGAGCCGAGGACGGGGAAATTCCGGCCATCGGCCGCGAACTCGTAGAGGAGCTCGAAAACCCCGAGGCGCTCGGGCCCGACGAAGGATTTCGGCCTGAGGATCGGGATGCAGAGCCCGGAGGCCCGGGCCGCGCGGCACAGCGCCTCCGCCTCGATCTTGGACGCGCCATACGGGCCCACGCCATCGAGCCGGTCATCCTCGAGGATCGGATGGTGGTCCGGGATACCGTAGACCGCGGTCGACGAGATGAAGACGAACCTCTCCACCCCCCGATCCAGCGCGGTTTCGAGCAGCATTCGGGTGCCGTCGACATTGGTGGACCTGATCTCGGCCGGTTCGGCCAAGGGAAGGGCCGCGGCGCAATGCACGACGATGTCGACGCCGTCGAAAGCGGCGTCGTGGTGTCGAACGTCGCGTATGTCGCCCTGGAGCACCGAGATCCGGTCCGCCTCGGGAAAGGCAAATGGCGCTATGTCGTAGCTGCGCACCCCGTACCCGCGCTCGAGCAGGTAACGCACGAGGTTGATGCCCATGAACCCGGCGCCGCCGGTCACCAGAACCCGTTTCATTCTCGACTGGCTTTCCACGAACACATGCCGAAGCGCGCTCGGCGCCCTTTGCTCAAGCCGCAGGGTGGGAAGATTCCGGCCCGCGACGACATGATTCAAATCAATCCATGGCGCTAAAGTTCTTTTCCGTGCCCGGACGACAGCCTACCGTCAGTGCCATGCGCCGCCCGCGCGTCTTCCCTCATGCAAGCCGAATGCGAGCCCGATGACATGGAGCCAGAAGCAACTGCGCAGCCTGCGGCGAAGGTTCCGCTCGTCCTCGACCTGGACGGCACCTTGCTGCGCACCGATCTGCTCCACGAGACTTTCTGGGCCGCGCTGGGGCACGACACGGCGGCAACGTTGCGGGTCTCGATAGCGCACATCGGCTCGCCGAGCCGGCTCAAGCATGAACTCGCCGCCATCGCAACGCCCTGCATCGACCTGCTTCCGCTCGAGGAACGGCTTCTCGAGCGTGTCCATACCGCGCTGGGCGAGGGGCGGCCGGTCCATCTGGTCTCCGGCTCGGCGCAAGGCCTCGTCGATGCGGTCGCGGCGCGCCTCGGCCTGCCGGGGCCGCATTTCGGCTCGGATCGCGAGACGAACCTGACGGGCGACGCCAAGGCGGGCTTTCTCGCCCAGCGGTTCGGCACGGGACGCTACGATTACGCGGGGAATTCCGATACCGACATGAAGGCTTGGGAGGGCGCTCGGGAAATCATCGCCGTCGCACCATCGCAAAGGCTTCGCCACCGGCTCGAGAGAGCTGGAAAACCTATCGATATCATTAGGCAAGATTGGAAATTTCGAGCATTGCTTCAAGAATTGCGCCCGTCACATTGGGCAAAGAACGCCCTTCTCTTCCTTCCTCTCCTGGTGGCGCATGACCTCGATCCGGGAGGGCTGGCGCAGGTTGCTCTGGCGGCGCTGGCCTTCAGTCTCGGGGCCTCCGCGATCTACATCCTGAACGACCTGCTCGACCTCGAGTCCGACCGCCGCCATCCGGAAAAACGCAATCGGCCCATCGCGTCGGGCCTGCTTCCGATCCAGGCCGCCACCGGGGCAAGTGCCGTCCTCGTCCTCCTGGCCCTGATCATCGCGCTCGGCGTGAGCCCGGCGGTCGGCGCGTTGACGCTCCTCTACATGATCGGCAGCCTCACCTACTCCCTCATGCTGAAGAAGCGTCGCTGGCTCGATGTTCTTGCCCTCGCGCTGTTCTTCATGCTCCGGGTATTCACCGGGGCTGTGGCCGCAGGCGTGCCGATCCCGCCGATCCTGCTCGCGCTCGGGTTCACGGTCTTCCTTGCGCTGGCTTGCGCGAAACGGCTGACGGCGCTCAGCCGTCTGGGCGCGAAGGGCCCCCTGCCGGGCAGGGGCTACTCGCCGGCCGATCTCCTGAATCTCGAGCGCATCGCCTACGGCTCGATAGCCATGGCGGCCCTTCTGTTCCTTTTTTACGCGTCCGGGCCCCGGGCCGCGGAACTCTACGCCAACCCGGTGCTGCTGGCGTTCGCCGTCATCCCGCTGGTCATCTGGCTTCTGAGGATCGTTCGGCTGGGCATCGAAGGGCGCGAGGATTACGACACGGTCGCGTTCGTCCTGCATGACCGGGCGGGCTGGGCGATCCTGCTCGCTGGCCTGGTCCTGATCGTCCTTGCGATCTGAAGCTCATCGCTGAGGCACTGCCGCCTTTCCGAACACGAACCGGCGGTCCAGATTGAACTTAACGGTGTAGCCGATCGCGAGACCGATCACCGCGCCGAGTTCACGCATCGCGTGGCTCTGGCCGACAAGCCAGAATGCGGACTCGACGCCCCAGAACAATAGCGTCGTACCGATGCCCGTTGCAGTGTAGAGCGTGAACATCCGTGCCTCGGTGGGCAGCGGCCGACGCGCGTCATGGAAGATCCATTTCTTGTCGAGCACGTATTTCGTCACGAGCCCGACAGCGGTTCCGGCGACCAGCGCAGCAAGGAACCAGTGCTCGCCCATCGACAGAACGGCCCGCTGCGTCCCGAGGTTGCCAATGGTCGCAACCGCAGCAAAGCCCACGTAACGAATGACCAGCGTGAATGAGTTCACCGCTCCGCGCACTCCATCCCGGCATCCGGGCCCAAGCCTGTTCCAACATGCAGCGCGCCCGCTGCCCCCACCATATACAGGCAACCCCGCCCGCATCGGGCTGGTGCCCTTTGCCACGCGCCAACCGGATGCCGCCGCGGGTCGGCGTCACCAGCACCTGCGTTCCTGAGCTTTTCACAATGGCGCGCCGGGTTCCTTGATTGGCGTCAATGCACACGCGGCGCCGCGGCCGCGATGATGACCGAACGATCGGGATGGCGAGGCCTCGGCTTCGCCGGGGCAGAAGGTCGCACGAAAGACAATGGCAGGTCATTTCCAAGACGCCGGTCGGCGCGCCCCGAAGCCGCGCGCGCCACGGTGGGTCGGCGAGGAGCCGCCCATCGGCGTCAAGGTCGCCGTCCTCTCGGCGCCGGAGATCTATTCCGTTGCAGGCCCGGTCGAGGTGCGCGAGACCAGCAAGGCCTGGGTCTTCCTCGCCGCAGACCGCGCCTACAAGCTGAAGAAGCAGGTTCGGACGTCCTTTCTCGACTACTCGACGATCGAGGCACGCCGGATCATCTGCGAGGAGGAAGTGCGGCTCAACCGCCGGCTGGCGCCGGATGTCTATCGCGGCGTCGCCCGCCTGACGGTCGAGAACGGCCGCGGACTCGTGCTCGACGGCAATGGCCCGGTGGTCGACTGGCTGGTGGTCATGCGTCGTTTGCGCGACAGCGACATGCTGGACCGGGCAATCGCAACCGGCACGGCAACGCCCGACCGGATCGAGGCGGTCGCAACGCGGCTTGCGGCGTTCTACCGTTCGCTGGAACCCGCCGAGGTCGATGCCGCCGGGCACCTCGCGAGGTTCGCCCACGAGCTTGACGAGAATGGCCGCGTGCTCGCGCTGCAGGCGTTCACCTCGGTGGCGGAGCGGGGAGCGGCCATCAACGCGGAATTGGTTGCCCTGCTCCGCGATGAGCCGGACCTCGTGAAGGGCCGCGTCATCGAGGGCCGGGTCGTCGAGGGGCACGGCGACCTGCGTCCCGAGCATGTCTGCCTCGACGATCCTCCCGTGGTGATCGACTGTCTCGAATTCTCGCGCCCGCTCCGGCTGGTCGATCCATTCGACGAGCTGGCCTATCTGGGGATGGAATGCAGCGTGCTCGGGGCGGCCTCGATCGGTCCGGCCTTGATCCGGCGCTGCGGCGAAATCATGCAGGACGACCCCACCCCGCGGCTGATCGCCTTCTACACCGCCTATCGCGCCATGTTGCGGGCCCGGCAGACCCTGGCACATCTGCTCGATCCGCACCCGCGGACACCGCGCAAGTGGATTCCCCTCGCGAACCGCTATCTCGACCAGGCCGAACAGGCGGCGCTCACGCTTCGCCCTCGATGAGGTCCACCAGCGAGCCGCCGCCGCTGAGACGACGGATCGCCTGGGCGAACAGCGGCGCGACGCTGACCACCTCGACCCGGCGCCGCGCCAGATCCTCGGGCAGCCGGAACAGCGGCACGGCGTCGGTCACGATCCAGCGGTCGATCTCGGGCCGCGCGAGCGCCGCGGCACCGCCCTCGGTGAAGAGGCCATGGCCGGCAATCGCGGTCACGCCAAGCGCGCCCTGGGCGCGCAGCGCCTCGGCGGCGCGGACCATCGTGTGGCCCGAGGCGATCATGTCATCGACGATGATCGCATGCGCGCCCTCCACATCGCCGGCGAGGAGCGTCCCGCTGACCACGCCCCCGCTGCGCCGCTTCTCCATGAAGGCCGCACCGACCGGGCGGCCAAGGCGCGCCTCGAGCATTTCGCGAAAGAGCTGCGCCCGCTTCACGCCGCCCGGGTCGGGCGACGCGACGACGATCGCCCCCCCGGGAAGGTCCGACAGAAGGCGCTCGATCATCAGCCGTCGCGTGTCGAGATGCCAGGCGTTGATCCGGAAGGCGTTCTGGAAGGCGACGATGTTGTGCACGTCGAGCGTCACGACCGCGTCGGTTCCCACTGCCTCGATCAGTTCCGCCATGTAGCGCGTGCTCACCGGGTCACGCGGCTTCGTCTGCCGGTCCTTCCGGGAATAGGCGAGATAGGGCACCACCGCGGTGATCCGCGCGGCACCGCCGTCGCGCAACGCGCCGATGAAGAACAGGAGCCGCACCAGCTTGTCGTTGCCGCTCTCGCCGGGGCCGCCGTGCAGGCTTTGGACCACGTAGACATCCGCCCCCCGCACGCTCACCAGAGGACGCGCCTTGTGCTCGCCATCCTCGAAGCTGCGCTCCTCGTGCCTGCTCGGCGGCTGGCCAATGGCCGCGCCGATCGCCGCGCCAAGCGCGCTCGTCGCGTCGAGCGCAAACAGGTGCAGCGGGGCACCCGGGAGGGTCCTTCGCGTATCGCCCAGCATCACGTCCTCTCCCTGCGCCTCCCGGAGGGGAGCGGCTTTCGCCGCGCCGGCGGCCCCCGACCCGGCTCCACCGCATGCTCGAATGGAACTTGTAGGGCACGGGGTCCGTCGAAGGAACCCGGATCGGGGCGGCGGGAGGCACCCCTGCCCTTCGAGGATGGGCACGCCCGACGGTCATTCCGGAGGCGGCCGCCTCGCGCCGGCGGACGAGCCCTAATGGCGTGTGCGCATCCAGCGAACATCGGCACCGTCCGCCCCGTGGCGCCCTGTGTCACGGATTGTCCCCCCGCCGCGGTGAGGCCGCGCCCCCAAGGGCAATGCCGGTCAGGTTCGGGTCGAGCCCTCACCGCGGCAGCCGGTCGCTCGCGGGATGAGAACGGCACCTCGCACCGGGCGCGCGCCTTTCGTGCCATCCCGCGCCACAGGGGCCGTCAGCCACCGTGAGCGTGCATCGCCGTGCGATGGTGGACGCAGCTTGCCTTTGGGTTGAACTGCGCGAAGACGCCGCTCGGGTTCTCGCGATAGAGCCAGACATGCATGTCGTAGTGCGGTTCGAACATGTGCGCCTCGTCCACCGACGTGGCGGGATCGTCGATCATGGTGTCGAAGGGCACGCCGTGAAAGGTTGGTGGCGCCGCGTTGCCGGCCGCCTCCCATGCCGCGATGAAGACGAGGTTCTCGACGGCCACGAGGTCGAGGCCGCCGTCGGCGCGCGGCTCGTAGATCAGGATCGACGGCTCGAGGAAATCGGTGTGGGTGCCGCTTCCACTGACGCGCGGGTTCGGCGGCGCCGAGATCCCGAGGAGGTCCGGGCGGAAGAAGTGGATCCCCATCACGCCCAGCTCGGCCGGCCGGCCCATCATGTCGGCGGTGTCGCACATGTCGCTCGGATCGCGGACATAGCCCTCGGCCAGCGCGACCTCGACGTCGCGGAAGCGTTCGGTCGCCGCGCGCACCTCGGCGAGGCTCGGCTCGCCCGCCAGCGGCGAGGACGATGCGTCGATCCGCGCGGCGGACGGATCGCTCAACGGGCTGGCGAGGGCCGACGACACCGCAAGCGTGGCGGCGGCGACAACAAAGACCTTGGTCTTGGCAGGCATGGCTGGTCTCCGGTTCTCGGGGTTTTCAGGGCCGGTGTGTCCGACGGTGTCGGCCCGGCTTGCGCATCGCTCTAGCGCAGCCGGCTTTCCGCGGCTCCCGCCGGATTTCGCCGAATCTTTCCCGTCCTTTCCGCCGCTTGCCGGAAGTCGGGGAAACCGCGCCACGCCGCCAGCCGCTTGACCCCCGCGCCGGCGGTGAGCGAGAGTTCGGACGGCCTCGCGGCAAGGCCTCACCTCGGGAAAGTCGCGACGATGAAGGATGACGGCAGCCGCCCGAACCAGCCCGCCCGCCGGCGGGCGACGCGATGAGCGACGGTCACAAGCGCGTTGCCGCCGCCGTGCGCGCTCACATCGCGCGCGAGCACATCTCGCGCGAGGAATTCGCCTTCCGCACGCGGCTGGGCAAGTCGACGATCGACAAGTTCATGACCGGGCTGTTTTCCGAGCGCACGCTGGCGATCGTCGAGGACCGGACCGGGCTCTCGCTGCGGCCGCTGATGGGCGATGCGGCCACGCCAGCGATGCATGAGGCAGACCCGCCGTCCAGGGCACTGGGCGCGGCGCCGACCCGACCGTCGATCGCCGTGCTGCCCTTCGCCAATCTCTCGGGCGATCCGGCACAGGACTTCTTCGCGGACGGCATCACCGAGGACATCGCCACCGCGCTGGCCCGGCTGCGCTGGCTCTTCGTGATCGCGCGCGGCTCGACCTTCGTGTTCCGCGGGCGCGGGGCCGACCTGCGCGAAGCGGCAGGCCAGCTAGGCGTGCGCTACGTGCTCGAGGGCTCGGTGCGCGCGGCCGACGGGCGCCTGCGCGTCACCGGGCACCTCGTCGATGCCGAGACCGGCAAGAGCATCTGGGCCGAGCGCTACGACCGCGAGCTGCGGGACATCTTCGCGCTTCAGGACGACATCACCGCCCGTGTCGTCGCGGCCGTCGAGCCCCACGTCTATTCCGAGGAGAGCATGCGCGCGACGCTGCTGCAGCCCGAGAGCATCGACGCCTGGGGCCTGGTGATGCGCGCCATCGACCTCGTCCACCGCGTCGAGCGCGCGCGCAACGAGGAGGCACGCGCCCTGCTGCATCGGGCCATCGCGCTGGAGCCCGGTTATGCGAGGGCTCACGCCTTGCTAGGCTGGGCAACGTCGTGGGCAGCCCATTGCGACTGGCTGCCGGACCGGGCAGCCGGGCGTCGCGAAGCCGACCGCCATGCTCGCGCGGCGCTCGCGCTCGACCCGGGCGACCCCTGGGCGCGCATGGTCGCGGGGTTCTCGCTCAGCACGGCGGGCCAGCACGACCGCGCCATCGCGGATCTTGCCGCGGCGCTCGCGATCAACCCGAGCTTCGCGCTGGGCCACAGCATGCATGGCTGGGCGCTGCTGCGTGCCGGGCGCTTCACGGATGCGCAGAAGGAAACCGCCGAGGCATTGCGCCTCAGTCCGCTCGACACCTTCTCGGGTCTCTACACATCGGTTCACGGGCTTGCGCTGCTGGCCGCGCGCCGCTTCGCCGAGGCGCTGCCGTATCTGCGCACCTCGGTCGCGGCGTTCCCCGATTATGGCGGCCACTACAACACCTTGATCAGCTGCTGCGGGCATCTCGGCCTGATGGAAGAGGCGCACGAATTCATGTCCGCACGCGGCCGGATCGAGCCGCCGCTGCGCCTTTCGACGATCCGCGAGAGCCTGCGCCACTTCGCCCACCGCGATGTCTTCGTCGATGGCCTCGCTAGGGCCGGCGTGCCGGAATGAGTCGCGGCAGCACGTCCTGCCGATCGGCTTCGGGCCGGGTCACTGAACCGCGCCGTCGACGGCACGACGCCGCTCGACGAGGACGGATTTGCCATCCTCCTGCTGTCATGCGACATCCTTTCGCCAGAATGGCTCGGCCCGGAGGTCCTCTGGATCAAGCCGCGGTTGCCACCGTCCGCGTCCGGCATCGGCCCGACGCCCGAGCCGTACCGCGAGGCGGGTTGGCGTCCGCCGCTCGGCTGCCTGCGACGACATCCGTAAGACCGACGATCGCGCAACGCGATCCTCGGACGCGGTGAGAGGAGTGCGTCAGCGCGCGTGGATCTCGTAGACCCTCTGCACCGCGAGGAACACCATCGCCGTGGTCCAGCCGATGATGATCGTGCCGTTGGCCGCGGCGAACGCCCCGAGCAGGCGCCAGTCCTCGCCGAGCACGATGTCGCCATAGCCGAGCGTCGTGAAGGTGACGGTCGAGAAATAGAGCGCCGCCTCGAGC
This sequence comes from Thermohalobaculum sediminis, assembly GCF_023487995.1. Taxonomy (GTDB): domain Bacteria; phylum Pseudomonadota; class Alphaproteobacteria; order Rhodobacterales; family Rhodobacteraceae; genus Thermohalobaculum; species Thermohalobaculum sediminis. The sequence goes on along the minus strand of NZ_JAMFKN010000009.1, from coordinate 168,393 downwards.
GAGCCGAGTGCGCCGAGCGAGAGCAGAAGCATCGCCCAGACCCAGCACTGCACGCAGATCGACAGGAAGAACCACAGCACGACCGCAATGATGACGAGGCCCTTGCGGAGAAGGCCGCGTCTCGGCGGCAATTCGCGCTTGGGCATGGCTGCCGCTGCCAGCATGAAGCTCGCATGGATGATGACGCTGACCGCGATGGCGCCCGCGCCAATGGCAAGCTGGTGAAGGATCATCTGACCAAGACGCCTCGCTTCTCTCTCGCTCCGGTCGCGCCGGGCCCGCTCGCGACCGTCATGCCGGCCGCGCCTCGGCCCCCGGCACAGCATCCGCTCCCGCCCGCGCGCGGCCCCGGCCGAAGAGCACGAGGTAGAGCGCCGGCGCGACGAACAGCGTCAGGATCGTGCCGACGCCAAGGCCGTACATCATCACGATGGTCATCCCGCGCCAGAGCTCGCCGCCAAACAGGTGCAGCGGCAGGAGGCCGAGGATCGTGGTGAGCGTCGTCATGACGATGGGCCTGAGTCGCGCCGTGCAGGCGCTGACCACCGCGGGCTCGACCGCAAGCCCCGCCCGCCGCTCCTCGTCGATCCGCTCGATCAGCACGATGCCGTTGTTGATGATGATCCCCGCGAGCGAAAGGATGCCCAGCATCGCGTTGAAGTCGAGCACGCCCCGCATCAGGTTCATCCCCAGCGAGACGCCGATCAGGACAAGCGGGATCGTCGCCAGGATGATCGCAGGCCGCCGGAACGAGTTGAACTGCCAGATCAGGATCAGCACGATCCCCATCAGGCATTGGGGCAGGGTCGCGAACAGGGCGTCGTTCGCCTCGGCCTTCGCGCGCACCTCGCCGTCGGCCTCCCAGCGCACGCCGTCGCCCAGATCGAGGGCGTCGAGCGCCGGCGCGATCGCGTCGAGGAGTGCCGCCGCCGTCATGGCCGGATTGACCGCCGAGACAGTCAGAGCGCGCTCCTGCTGGTGGTGGCGAACGACCCAGGGCTGAAGCTCGCCCCCGAGATCGGCGATCTGCAGGAGCGGCACCGCGATGCCCGAGGCCGAGAGCACCGTGGAGTCGGCAAGATCATCGATGCTCGCGCGATCCTCGGGCCGGGCGCGCAGCACCACGGGGATCGAGAGGTCCCCCTCGCGGTAGTCGGTGACCTGCGTGCCGTCGAACTTCGTCTGGAGCATCCGCGCGACGGCCGACGGCGCCACGTCGGCGCGTCGCGCGCGGGCCTGGTCGATCAGGACGTTGAGCTGGAGGACCGGGTTCGCCCAGTCGCTCCGGATCTCGCGCGTTCCCCCGATCTCGGCGAAGGCGGTCTCGACCGCGCGCCCCGCCTGGAACAGCGTGTCGATGTCGTCGCCCTTGAGCCGGATCTGCACCGTGCCGGGCGGGTCGCTGCCAAGGAACAGCCGCTCGGTCCAGCCGCGCGCCTCGGGCAACTGGGCGGCCATCCACGCCTCGACCCGGGCGCGGACCGGGGCGACGTCGTCGGCCGAGGCGGTGTTCACCACGGCGAATGCGACATGGGGCGCGGGGTCGACGGGTGCGAGGGCGAGGAAGAAGCGCGGGCCGCCGGCGCCGACATAAACGACGCTGCCGGTGACCTCGGGGTTCGCCGCCCCGTCCGCGAGGAACAGCGCGAGCCGCTGCGCGACGCGCGCGGTCTCGGATTCGCTCGATCCCGCCGGAAGCTCGAGATTGAGGACGAACTGGGCCCGCTCCGACGGCGGCAGCAGGCCCGTCGGCACGCGGCCGAGCGCCCCGAGTGCCAGGGCAAAGACCGCGAGAGTGCCGGCGAGGAACACCCCCCGGCGCGCGAGCACGCGCCGCAGCGCGCCCGCATAGACCGTCTCGGCCCGGCCGGGCGCGGGTGGCTGTGCGGCGCCCTGCCCGGCCCCGCGGTCAAGGAATCGGACGCAGAGAACCGGCGTCACCGTCACCGACAGGAGCCAGCTCGCCAGCAGCGTCAGGATCAGCACCTGGCTCAGCGCCCGCAGGAATTCTCCGGTCGCGTCGCTCGCCAGCATCAGCGGCAGAAAGGCAAGGATGGTGGTCAGCGACGAGGTGAGCAGCGGGACGGCGAGCGTGCGGCTCGCCTCGAGCGCCGCGCCGCGCGCCGCGGTACCGCCGTCGATCCGCTTCTTGATGTCCTCGGCCATCACCACGCCGTTGTCGACCAGCAGGCCCAGCGCGATGATGATCGCCGCGATCGAGATGCGGTGCAGCGGCACGTCCCAGAGCACCATGCCCACCAGCGCCATGAAGATCGACAGCGGCACGATGGCGCCCACGATCGCCCCGGCGCGGATGCCGAGAAACAGGATCACGACGCCCAGCACCGTCGCGATGGTCTGGATCAGGTTCTCGGTCGCCTCGGCCACCGACTCGGCCACGATCGGCGGCTGGTGCGTCACCAGATCGAGCGAGAGGCCCAGCGGCAGGTCGGCTCGGATCCCGGCGAGCCGCGCCTGCAGCGCGGCGTCGAAGCTCTGGATCGCCGCCCCCTCGACCATCGAGACGCCGAGCGTGACCGCCGGGCGGCCGTCGAAGAAGACCGGCTTGCGGACCGGATCGACATAGCCCCTCACCAGCCGGGCAAGGTCGCGGACATAGAGGATCTCGCCCGAGGGCGTGGCCACGGGGACATCGCCGACGCGCTGCCAGTCCTCGAACACGCCGCTGGTCGCCAGCGCATAGCGAAAGCCCTGCTCGGTCTCGAGCGCCCCGGCTGACAGGATCAGGTTCTGGTCGGCGATGGCGTCCAGCATCCGCTCGACGGTGAGGCCCGACTGGTCGAGGCGCGCGCGGTCGAACTCGATCCAGATCCGCTCGTCCTGCACGCCGAAGATGTCGATCCGGCTAACCTGCGGCACGGCGGCAAGACGGTCGCGCACCCAGCGTGCCGTCGCGCGCAGCTCGGCCAGCGAGTAGTCCGCGCCGTGCAGGGCGAGCGTGGTGACGGCGACGCGGCCGTAGTCGTCATTGACATGCGGGCCGTCCGCACCCTCCGGCAGGCGCGGCGCGAGATCGGCCATCTTGTCGCGCAGCGTGCTCCAGACCGGTTGCACCTCGACGATCTCGGGCCGCAGCTCGACCTTCACCGTCGCAAGGCCGGTCTGGGCCGCGCTCTCGATCGTCTCGACCTCGGCGATCTGGCGGGCGGCCTCCTCGATCGGCTTGACCAGCAACTGCTCGACGCACCGCGCCGGCATGCCGGGGAACTGCGCCGTGACGACCGCTGTGCGGATGGTGATCTCGGGGTCTTCCTGGCTGGGATGCTGGAAATAGGCCGTCGTTCCACCGACGATCACGAGAACGATCAGCGTGAGCACCACCCGCCACTGATCGAGCGCGAACCGCGTCAGCCCCGTCATTCCGGCAGGCTCCAGAGCCGCGCGCGCTGCCCGTCATCGAGCAGCGCGACGCCGGCGGTGACGACGTGCTCACCGGGTTCCAGACCGTCGGTCACCAGGACCTCGTTCCCCGCGACCCCGTCGATGCGGATCGCCCGCAAGCCCACCCTCCCGGCGACCGGGTCGAAGACATAGACCGAAGCCGCGTCGCCGGCCGTCGGCGCCGAACTCGTCTGCGAGAATACCAGCGCCGAAAGCGGTACCACGAGGCCCTGCGCGCGGCGCGGCAGCTCGAACGTGACCGAGGCGGACAGCCCCGTCTTGGCGCCCGCCGGCGGGTTCTCGAGCCGCGCCTTCACGCGGAAGGCGTTGCCCGCCTCGACGTCGGAGGCGATCTCGCTCACCCGCGCCGGGATCTCGGCGCCGGGGAAGGCCGGCAGGCGAACGACCGCGCGCGTCTCGGGACCGATCGTGCCGATGAGCCGCTCGGGCGCCAGGACCTCGGCCTGAAGGTCGGCGGTGACCGCCACCTCGTAGACCGGCGCCCCGACGGCGATCTCCTCGAAGCGGTTCGCGAGCAGCTTGGTGACCACCCCGTCGCGCGGCGCCACCAGTGTGACGCGGTCGAGCCGCTCCCGCGCCCCCGACAGTTCGGTCTCGGCAAGGCGCAGCTCCGAGCGCGCCGTGGTGACCTCGGCGCTCGCCCTCTCGAAGGCGGCACGCGCGATCAGCCCGCGCTCGAACAGCGCATTCTGCCTGCGGAACTCGCCGTCGGCCGCCTCGAGCCGCCCCAGCGCGGCCGCCACGCGGGCCTCCGCCGCCGCGATCTCGCGCTCGACTTCGGAGGGATCGAGCCGGGCGACGACCTCGCCCGCGGTGATGCTCTCGCCCTCGCGGAACGGGACCTCGAGCAGCCGGCCGGCGACGGGAAAGCCGAGTCGCATGGTCTCGGCCGCGGTCAGCACGCCTGAGAACGTCCGGCGCTCGGCCTCGGCCATGTCGGTGACGATCGTGGTGCGGACCGACCAGATCGCAGGCTCGGCGGGCGCATCGTCAGGCTCGTCGCAGCCGGAGATGCCGAGGAGCAAGGCGACGGGCACGAACGCGGGAATCAGCCTCACCTTTCGGCCTCCGTTCTGATGCATGGGCACAACGTCACCGTCAATCGGGCCACGCGCATTTCGCGATTCGGGAACAACGAGATCAAGTGTCCGACCAAGACCACGACGCCGAACCTCGTGGGACTCCCGCGCGGGCCAAGGATGATCGCGGCACAACTCAGGATCGCCCGCGCGCGCCGAGCCGGAGATTCGGGACAGAGGCCACGGGCGGTGCCGGCAAGGCGCGGCCGCCGGCACGATCGGCCCGGCGGCGACTCCGGCCAGCCGAACGCGACCGCGGACTGCCCGGCGGCACCGCCGCCCCGTCTGCGGCTATCATTCGCCAGAGCGGCCGCGTTCGTCGTATGCCTTCCGAACGGGTGCTGGTGGAGGAGATGCGGCATGGAACGATTTACTGGCGGCTGCCTGTGCGGCAATGTCCGGATCGTGGCGTCCGGGCGCCCGTACCGGATCGGACTTTGCCACTGCCTCGATTGCCGCAAGCATCACGGGGCGCTCTTTCACGCATCGGCGGTGTTCCCGGCGGATTCGGTGACGGTCGAGGGCGAGACACGCGAGTTTGCCGGGCGCTTCTTCTGCCCGCGATGCGGATCGCCGGTGTTCGGGCGCAGCGTGGACGAGGTGGAAGTGAACCTCGGCTCGCTGGATGCCCCGGATCAACTGACGCCGACTTACGAGATCTGGACCGTGCGGCGCGAGTCATGGCTTCCGCCGTTTCCGGTCGCGAGACGATACGAGCGCGACCGGGATGCCACGGGCCTCTTCGAGGAGTAGGCGATCGAGCGCCCGCCCCCGAAGGCGTAGCGCCGAAATGCCCCCTCCGGCCGGACCATGGCCGTGCGATGCGCCGCAGCCGCTCAAGACGCCTGCCGGTTAATGGCGGGCAGGACGACCCCGGTCCGCGAGGCCCCGAGCGCCAGCGCGCGCAGCTCGCCGGGTGTCATTCCATAGGCGCGCCGAAACGTCCGGTTGAACGAACTCGTGCAGTGGAAGCCGAAGCGCTCGGCAATGGTCGAGATCCGCTCATGCGCCCGCGCCGGGTCGCACAACGCGGCGTGGACGAGCTGCAGCCGGCGCTGCTGGATGTGGTTCGCGACACCGCCCACGCCCTCGAACATGCGGTAGAGCGACGAACGCGATATCCCGGTCAGATCGCAGATCCGCCTGGGCGTCAGGCAGGCCGAGCCGACATGCTGGTCGATCACGCGGCCCACCTGCGCGCGCGCCACGCTCTCGAAATCGCACGGGGACATGAGCCTCGGCCCCTGCGTGCCCAGCAGCGAATGCGCGATCATCGACCGCGTCATCCCGGCGATCATCGGCAGCTCCGCCTCGGTCGCCAAGGGAAGCCGTGCCGGCAAGGCGAGCAGGTAATCGGCCAGAAGCCGCGCGGCGGTGCCAGCCACGGGGCCGGGCCCGATGGTCGCGAAGGTCTCCTCAAGGCCGGGGAAAAGGTCCCTGGGCACCTTGAGCGTGACCCATTCGGCCTCGGTCCAGATGTCCTCGTAACCTTCGGTGAGCGACTCGATGACGAGCTCGCCGGGACCCGCGCTGAACCGGCGGTCACCTGCCGCGCTGGAACCGACGCCCCGGCGCGTGACCCGCAGCACCAGCTCGTCGTGGCCGTCCCTCGATGCGTCGCCTTGCCGGCGGACGAGGCGCATCGCCGGCGTCCGCTTGTCACTCAGCTGCATCCGTCCAAGCTGCCAATGCTCGACGCGCGCCGAGAACCCTGGCCGACAGCCCGGATCGACGATCACCTCGTTGATCCCGAGCATCTGCTCGCGCCACGCCTCGTACCGTATCGGCGGGTCGAAATCGTCGGTCGTGACCACCCTCGACCGGACCGCCGACGACGCGATTGGCATCGATGCGGCCGGCTTCGCTCGCGCGACCATGCGGAAATTCCTTTGTCGCAGGACGTTAATATCTCGCGAAGGTTATGACGCAGAATCAACGGGAATCAAATTTCCGATGAACCATCGCCGTTGTCCAAAACGCCGCATCGTCCGGGAGTCGGCCTCCCCGGCGAGCGCACCCCGTCAGGCGGCCCGGTCGTGGAGGGGGCGCGCGCGACGAGGGCGTCGGCGTCGATACGGGAGGCCCTTGCGTCGGTTGACCCGGGTGGCCCCGCGCCGATAGACGATCTTGGCTTGATTGCGGACGGCTCCCGCCCCGTCCACAGGCCCGCTCACGCCGGAGAGACCGCGACTGCCCATGGCCCAGACGATCCTCGCCCACGAGCCTGCGCTGCGCCTCGCCGCCTTCCTGGGGGTTCTGGCGGGCATGATGCTGTGGGAGGTCGCCGCGCCCCGCCGCCGGCGCGAGATCCCGCGGGTGATCCGGTGGACCAACAATCTCGCGCTCGTCGTGCTCGACACGGCGATCCTGAGGCTGACCTTCCCGATCCTCGCGGTCGGCCTCGCGGTCATGGCCGAGCAACGGGGGTGGGGGCTCTTCAACAACATCGAGGCGCCAGCATGGGTCGCGATCATCGCCTCGATGCTGCTGCTCGATCTCGCGATCTATCTGCAGCACGTGATGTTCCACGCGGTGCCGGGGCTGTGGCGGCTGCACCGGATGCATCATGCCGACCTCGACTTCGACGCGACCACGGGGCTGCGCTTCCATCCGGTCGAGATCGTGATCTCGATGGGCATCAAGCTCGCCGTCGTCGCGGCGCTGGGGCCGCCAGCCGTCGCCGTGCTGCTGTTCGAGGTGGTGCTGAATGCGACGGCGCTGTTCAACCACTCGAACATCGATCTGCCGCGCCCGGTGGACCGCGTGCTGCGGCTGCTGGTGGTGACGCCCGACATGCACCGCGTGCACCACTCGTCCGACCCGCGCGAGACCAACTCGAACTACGGCTTCAACCTGCCCTGGTGGGACCGGCTGCTCGGCACCTACGTGGCCCAACCCGCGCGCGGTCACGAGGGGATGCAGATCGGGATCGAGCAGTTCCGCACCGCCCGCGACCTTTGGCTCGACCGGATGCTGGTCCAGCCCGTCCGCGGCCCCGCCAGCGGCCATGCCCTCGATCCGGGCGAGGATCGCCGATGAGCGCGCCCCGATAAGCCACTCGCGCCGGTGGTGCCCATCGCCGCGCCTCGCATGCCCCGGGGGCCCGAACGCGGCGCGCCGCGATCGAGCGCCCGCTCGTCATCGCGCGCACCGGGCCAGCCACGCCATGTGCAGGCCGTCGCCGCAGTCGCCCCTTGCCAACGCACGCGCGCTGAGGCTGGTTAGCGGACGACCCAAATCAGCGGATCTGGAGATATCGCGTGTCAACGGAGCTATCCCGTCGTCACTTTTCCGCAGGCGGCCTCGCTGGCCTCGCCGCCCTGATGGCTGGCCCGGTGCCGGGCGCATTGGCCCAGGCGAAGACGCTGCCTGTTCTGGGCCCGCCCACGGCCTTCTCCTTCCCCGACCTCGTCGCGCTCGCCCGGAGCGCGGCCGCCGAGCCCTACCGCCCGCCGGTGATCGCGGTGCCCGAGCAGATCGAGCAGATCGACTATGATGCGCACTGGCAGATCCGGTTCCGCGACGATGCCTCGCTGATGCATGTCGGCGCGTCGGCGCCGATCCAGTTGTTCCATCCCGGCCGCTATTTCCGCGAGCCCGTCCGCGTCCACCTGGTCGAGAACGGCACCGCCCGCGAGGTGCATTACCGGCGGGACTTTTTCTCGATGCCCGACGACAGCCCGGCGCGCGATCTGCCCGAGGATGTGGGCTTCGCGGGCTTCCGCGTGATGCGGCCGGGGCTCGCGCCCGACTGGGTGTCGTTCCTTGGCGCCTCGTACTTCAGGACCGACGGGCCGCTCGGCCAGTACGGCCTCTCGGCGCGCGGCCTCGCCATCGACACGGGGCTTGCCAAGCCCGAGGAGTTCCCCCGCTTCAGCCATTTCTGGATCGGCCCGCCGGTCGATCCGGCCGACACGCTGACCGCCTGGGCGTTGCTCGACGGCCCCTCGGTCTCGGGCGCCTACCAGTTCGGGCTCAGGCGCGGCGGCGCGGGCGAGCCGCACGTGACGACGATCTCGGCCCGGCTGTTCCTGCGCCGCGCGGTCGAGCGCCTCGGCATCGCGCCGCTCACCAGCATGTACTGGTTCTCCGAGCGCAGCCGGATCCTCGCCGACGAGTGGCGGCCCGAGATCCACGACAGCGACGGGCTCGCGCTGGCGACGGGCGCGGGCGAGCGGATCTGGCGCCCGCTGGGCAATCCCAGCGTCGTGCGGACCTCGAGCTTCTTCGACCAGAACCCGCGCGGCTTCGGCCTGATCCAGCGCGACCGCGCCTTCGAGAACTACCAGGACGACGGCGTGTTCTACAACCGCCGCCCCTCGGCCTGGATCGAGCCTGTCGGCGACTGGGGAAAGGGCGCGGTGCAGCTGATCGAGATCCCGACCGTGGACGAGACCTTCGACAACATCGTCGCCTACTGGTCGCCCGCCGAGCTTCCCCCGCCGGGCGAGATGCTGTCCTTCGACTACCGCATCGTCTGGGGCGAGCGCGACCCCGAGCCCACCGTCGCCCGCGTCTTCTCGACCCGCCAGGGCCAGGGCGGCGCGCCTGGGCAGGACATCCCCGAGGGGATCGACAAGATGGTGATCGACTTCCAGGGCGCGGCGCTCAAGGGCCTCACGGTCCAAAGCGGCGTCGAGCCCGTGATCGAGGCCGTGGGCGGTGAGATCCTGGGCCCGATCGGCTGCCGCCCGGTCGTGGGAACCGATCGCTGGCGGCTCAGCTTCGACTTCCGCGCCACGGGCACCGAGCCGGTCCAGCTTCGCGCGTATCTTAGGCGGGGCGACGCCGCGCTGACCGAAACCTGGGTCGCGCTCGCGACCACCGACCGGAAGGGATGATGCGGGGCCGGGCGTCGCGCCGTCCGGGCCGGCGCGGGGGCTGACGGCATGGGCGAGATGGCGCCGGTCCGCACGACGCTCCCGGCCCCTACGGCGGCCGGGCGGCTTCCGGTCGATGTCTACACACCGCGCGAGGCGCCCCGCGGCCTCGCGCTGATCGCGCATGGCCGGAGCGGCAGCCCAGATCAGCCGCACATGCAACCCGTGGTGCGCGCGTGCCTCGGCCGGGGGCTGAAGGTCGTCGCGCCGCATCTGCCGAACTCGCCGGCCGGCGAGGGTGCCGGGCGGCCGGACCGCTTCACCATGGCCGGGCAGATCGAGGCGCTGGGGCATGTATCGGATTGGGCGCGCGCCTCACTGTCGGCGGGGAGTGGCTGCGGCATGCTGCTGGTCGGCCACAGCATGGGCGCCCATGCCGCGCTGCGGTTGGCCGCCGAAGCCGCGCCGGGCGAGATCGCGGGGGTTCTGGCGATATCTCCCGTCGTCTCGGGCGCGGCCCTCATTGCTGCGCGTGCCCGCATGGGGGCAGAGGCGCTCGAGGCGCTGCGGGACGAGGTGCCGGGCGCCTTCGCGGAATGGCGGGGCCATGACCTGATCGCGCCGGCGCACCGCATCGCCGTCCCGGTGGCCCTGATGACCGGCGCCGAGGACGGCCTCACGCCGCCCTGCGACATGCAGACGCTGGCCGCGCGCCTGCCGCTCGTGGTCTCGCTCGAGATCCTGCCCGGCCAGCATCACTGCCCGACCGGCGCGGACTACGCGCGGCGGCTGGGCGCGGCGCTCGAGCGGGTCATCGCGGCGGGGCGGCGCCGATGACCGCGGCGGCCGAGGACGGGCTCGACCGCTGGCTCGAGGCGCAGGCGCGCGCCTCGCGCGAGGCCATGCGGCTGAGCGTGTCTCCAGAGAATTTCCGGCACGAGCGGGCCGAATTCGGCCAGCAGATCGTCGCGGCGCCCGGCTCGGTCGTCGCGTCGCGCCACCGCGCGAGGTGGGATCCGATGCCGGACTACGCCTGGCACTGGGTCCGCGATGCCGCCGTCGTCATGCGGCTCGCACCCATGCTGGCGGTGCGGGAACCATCTTCGTGGCAAGAGCGGATGCGCGACCATGCCGCCTTCAGCCTGCGGATCGCGACCCAGCCGGGCCCCGCCGCCAACCCGCTGAGGGCGACCACCCTGCCCCGGTTCCGGCGCTTCCTGCGCCCGGACGCCGAGCTTGCCGCGCTCGCCGGCCCGGTGCTGCTGGGCGAGCCGCGCGCCAATCTCGACGGCAGCGTCGATGCCGAGCGCTGGTCGCGCCCGCAGCATGACGGGCCGGCCCTGCGGGCGCTGTCGTTCATGGCGATGGGCGCGGCGCGCGGGGTCGCGGGGGACCGGCTGCTCGCGCTGGACCTCGCCTACACCGTCGCGCAGGCGGCCGCGCCCTGCGTCGGCCCGTGGGAGGAGGAGGGGGAAAACGGCCTCCATGCCTTCACCCTGATGGCACAGCGCGCGGCGCTTCGCGCGGCCTGCGATTCGGGTGTCCTGACCGAGGCCGCGACGCAGGCCCCGCTCGCGCGGATCGAGGCGGCGCTCGGGGGGCTGGCCGATCCGGCAAGCGGCGTCATCCGCGCGTCGAGCATCGCCGCGCCGGGAGCGAGCGACGCCGCGGTGATCCTCGGCGCGCTCATTGCGGGAGATTGGGGCGACGCCTTCGGCCCGGCGGACCCGCGCCTCCTCGCGACCGCGGCATGGCTGGTCGAGTGGTCCGCGCGCCGCTTTCCGGTCTGGAGCGCGGCGTTCCCCGTGATCGGTCGCGGGCCGGCGGATCGCTTTTTCGGCGGCAACCCGTGGATCCCGACAACGCTGGGCATGGCGGAGTTCCACTTCGCGCTCGCCGGGAGCGTTCTGACCGGCCAGGCGCTGCCGGCGGACGCGTCGAGGTCCCTTGGCGCGTTCCTCGGCGACGATGCGGCCGCGCGCTCGGGCGATCGCGGCGCCGCGGCGGCGCGGATCGTGATCGAGGGCGAGCGCTACCTCGCCGCGGTCCGCCACCATGCGCCTCCCGACGGCCGCCTGCCCGAGCAGATCGACGGAACAACGGGCGCGCCCGCCTCCTGCCCCGACCTGACCTGGAGCCACGCCGCGCTCATCTCGGCCGTCGAGAGCCGGCGCACGGTGCGCGCGAGGCTGGCGGGCGGCTGATCGGCCGTCAGGCGTTCGCGCGCGATGCCGCGTCTGTGCCGTCGAGGCGGGGGCTTCTGAACTCCAGCGCGCGCAGCGCCGCCCTTACCTCCGGCGCCGACATCAGGAGATCCCACAGGAGGCCGCTGCGGTGGTTCTCGACCATCACGACGATGGGGCCCTGGTCGATCGCCAGCGTCGCCGGCGCCACCCAGCCCGCGCCCGGCGCGAAGGCGTCGACCAGCCCGAAGCGCCCCCAGAGCGCCGCGCCCCGGTCCTCGACGAAGTGGCGCAGCGCCCGCATCGCACAGTCCGGCAGATACGGCATCGACGCGACCGCGGCGGTGGGCGAGATCACACCGAGATCCTCGGTCGGCGAGTGGGCGGCATAGCCCAGCGGGCTGTCGCTGGCCGTCAGGCCCCAGCACTCAGGGCCATAGCCGGGATAGCCATGCGGGTTCGCGACGCAGTGCGCGTGGTTGATGCGCGCATGCGCCCGGACCTGCTCGCCGTAATCGGCATAGCGGTCCGCGAGCCCGTTCGGGTCGAGTCCCAGGAACGAATAGTGCGAGAGGAACATCGGCCCCCCGCCGGCGGGGCCCAGCGGCAAGCGGATGCCGTGATAGCGCCGCCCGTTGAGGAACTGGTCACCCCGTGCCCAGCAGTCGTGATAGACGCTGGCCGGGACGGAATGGGTGGGCGAGGCGACCGCGAGGACATAGGTCACGAGGCACTCGTTCCAGCCCCGGATCGGCAGGCTTCGCGCGTCCCAGGGATGGCGGTCGCTGCGGTGCCACATCAGCTCGCGGCCGCCGTCGCGCAGATGGGCGGACCACTCGACGCCATGCCAGATCCGGTCGATCCCTGCGACCAGCCCGGGCTCGCCGGCAAAGGCCTGACGCGCCGCAAGAAGCCCCGCGATCAGGAACGACGTCTCGACGAGGTCGCCGCCATCGTCCCGCGGACTGAAGGGGATCGTCCGGCCGGTTTCGCCATTCATGAAATGCGGGAATACCCCGTGGTGACGCTCGGCCACCTCCAGGAAATCGACGATCCGGCCGATCCGGCCCGCGACTTGCGCCCGGTCCAGCCAGCCGCGCGCCGCCCCCGCCAGCATCGCCATGATGCCGAAGCCCGTGCCCCCGGTGGTCACGGTCGCATCGGTGTCGTAGCCGAAGCTGCCGCCGCTGCGCTCGCGTGCCATGCCGCTGACGGGGTGGGCGAAGGACCAGAAGTAGTCGAGCGCGGCGCGGCTGACGGCGTCGAGCAGGGCATCGTCCGACAGTCCTTTCGGTGGCAGGCCTGGGTTCAGGGGGTCCATGCGATCTCGACGCTCCGAAGGTCGCGCGCGTTCAGGCCGACATGGATCACGAAGGTGCCGGGGTCCCAGACGCGCTCGAGCGTGCCGATGGTCTCGCCCACGAGATAGGCGAGGTCCTCGCGGCCAAGGGTGAACGCGACCTCGCGCGCCTCGCCCGGGTCGAGCGTCACCCGCTCGAAGCCCTTCAGCTCGCGCGAGGGCCGGACGCAGCGTGCCACCGGGTCGGTGACATATAGCTGCACCACCGTGGCCCCCCGCTGCGCGCCGGTGTTGCGGACCGCCACCGTGACCGTCACGTACCTGTCCCCGCCCGTCGGCCTCGTGGGCGTGACGCGGGGCGCGTCCAGCTCGAAGTCGGTGTAGCCGAGTCCGAAGCCGAAGGGATAGAGCCCGCCAGCCGGTGGAACGTCGTCGGGAAGGTCGAGATAGCCCGTGCGGAACTTCTCGAACCGCCCGGTCCAGGGCCTGCCGGTCGTCTCGGCGCCGTGATGCAGCGGCACCTGCCCCGTTCGCGCCGGCAGCGAGACGGCGAGCCGCCCGCCAGGCTCGGCGCGGCCGGTCAGCACGTCGGCGAGGCCGCGGCCGCCCTCGGTTCCGCCGAACCAGCCCAGCACCAGCGCATCCGCAAGCCCGGCCTCGCGCGCCAGCACCAGCGGACGGCCCGCCAGCACCACGAGGACGACGGGCTTGCCCGCCCCGGCCAGCGCCTCGAGGAGCCGCCGCTGCGGCGCCGGGATGTCGAGCTCGGTGCGGCTTGCGCTCTCGCCGGAATGCTCTTTCGCCTCGCCCGCGACCAACACGACGACATCGCTGTCGGTGGCGAGGGCGAGGGCCTCGGCGGTCATCTCGCGCTCTTGACGCGGGTCGAGACGCACGATGGGCCCGAACACGTCCAGTCGGGCTGCGATCTCGGGATCATCGACCAGGTTCGCGCCGACCGCGTGGCGCACCTCGCCGTCATGCGTCTCGCGCAGCCCTTCGAGGATCGTCGCCGCCTCGGCCGGGTCGCCCGATACCGCCCATGTGCCCAGCATGTTGGCGCGGTCGTCCGCGAGCCGCCCGATCAGCGCCACCCGCGCGCCGGGCGCCAGCGGCAGCACCCCGCCTGCGTTCTTCAGCAGCACGCAGCAGGCGGCCGCGGCCCGGCGCGCCAGATCGCGGTGCGCCGGCGCGAGAGTGAGGCGTGCGGCGCGGGCCTCGTCGCAGTAGCGGAACGGATCGTCGAACAGCCCAACCCGCTCCTTCATCTCCAGCACCCGCCGACAGGAGCGGTCGATCGCCTCGACGACCTGTGCCGGGTCGATCTCGATTCCAACATCCGGGCGGACAAGGCCCTCGGCGGCGATCCGATCCAGACAGGCGAGGTAGTCCTCGCCCATCATGTCGATGTCGACCCCCGCAACCAGCGCGAGCGCCGCCACCGTCTCGCGGTCGCCGATGCCATGCGCCATCAGCTCGTGGATGCCGGTGTAGTCGGCGACGACCAACCCCTCGAAGCCGCAGGTCCCGCGCAGCCAGCCGTCGATCAGCTTGCGATGCGCGTGCATGGGTTGCCCGTTGACGGCATTGAAGGCCGCCATGACGCTCGCCGCCCCCGCCGCCACCCCGGCCCGGAAGGGCTCGGCATAAACGCCAATCAGCTCGGCGGGCGCGAGGCTCGCATTGTCGTAGTCGCGCCCGCCAGCCGCCGCGCCGTAGGCGACGAAATGCTTGAGGCAGGCGGCCACCGCGTCCGGCGCGCGGAGGTCCGCGCCCTGGAGGCCCCGGACCATCGCCTCGGCATAGCGGGCGGCAAGGAAGGGGTCCTCGCCGGGGCTCTCGGCGATCCGGCCCCAGCGGGCATCCCGGGCGATATCGACCATCGGCGCATAGACCTGCCGGATCCCCTCGGCCGCCGCTTCGGCCGCGGCGACACGCGCGGTCGCCTCGACCAGCGCCATGTCCCACGACGAGGCGAGCGCGATCGGCAACGGAAAGATGGTGCGATGGCCGTGGATCACGTCCTCGGCGAACAGCAGCGGAATGCCGTGCCGCGAGCCCGCGACCGCAAGCTCCTGCCACGCCCGGACCGAGCGCACCGACTTGGTGCCGAACAGCGCGCCAAGACGGCCCTCGGCCAGCCGCGCGCGGATGTCGCGGCTGCGCGGGCTGCCCGTCTCGGGCCCCTCGCCGGCACTGAGGAGATTGAGCTGCCCGATCTTCTCGGCCAGCGTCATCCGCGCCATCAGGTCGTCGATGCTGGTGCCCTGCGCCATCGGCTTTCTGCCCCGTCTCCCGCCGCTCCGCCGCCGGCGCGGGGGGCCGCGGCCGTCACTCCGCGGCGATCGCCTCGCGACCGGCCGGCAGCGAGTCTAGGGGAACGAGCTGCGCCTCGCCATCGGCGATCAGCAGCATCCTCGCGTAGAACGGCCGCCCCCCGGGGTCGCGCGGGATCTCGGCGTCGTGCATGACGCTGAGAACCACGGCCCGGGGGCAATGCTCGCGCAGCAGCAGGTGGAACTCGCGCACCGCGTCGGGGTCGAGTGCGGAGGTCGCCTCGTCCAGCAGCAGCACGTCGGGGCGATGGAGAAGGATGCGCGCGAGCACGAGACGCTGGCGCTGGCCGCCGCTCAGCACGCTCTGCCACGGCAGGCCGTCGTGCAGTGCCGCGTCCATGTGGCGGATGAACTTGCCGAGCCCCACCTCGGCCAGAGCCGCCGCGACCTCGCGCTCGGCATGCTCGTCCTCGAGGGCCGGGTAGCAGACCAACTCGCGCAGGCTCAGCCGCACCGGCAGGTCCGGGTCCTGCCCGGCGAAGAAGCAGCGCGCACCCTCGCCCAGCACGATCTCACCCTTGCCGTAGGGCCACAGGCCGGCGATCGCCTTCATCAGGCTGCTCTTGCCGCAGCCATTGCCGCCGCGCACATAGACCCACTGCCCCGGCCGGAACACGAGCCCCTTGGCCCGCAGGAACGGCGCGGCCTCGTGCCCGCGATGGCTGAGCTCGATCCTCGGGACCGACACGCCCAGCGCCGCGTCCTGGCTGTGGAACCGGAAGTCCGACACGCCCGTCCGCGCGTAGAAATCCGAGCGCTCCTGCACGTCCTCGATGGCGTTGGCGAGCTCGTTGAGGCGGCGTGCATTGGCCTTGAGCGTCGCCAGCGCCGGCATGACATGGATGAACCACGAGGTGTCGTTGATGAACTGGGCGACCAGCTCCGACGTCGCCGAATAGCGCCGGAAGCTCATGCCCCCCTCGAGGAAGGCCGGGAGGGCCGGCAGGTAGGCCACGAGGCGGTTCGCCATGAAATTGTAGGCGTCAGTGAACACCATGAAGTTGAACCGGGTGATGTTCACCCGGTGCCACACGCCATCGACGGCCGTGTAGAGCCGGCCATTGACGCGGGCCTGCACCTTCTGCCCGTGCGAGGCGGCAAGCTGCGGGGCGCGGGCCAGCATGGCGTTGTATTCGCCGCGCCACGATCCGCCCGCGCTCTGCTGCGCCAGCGTCTGGCGCTCGAGCACCCGGCCCATCCGCCAAGCGATCGCGAGCCCGACGGGCACATAGACCAGCACCAGCAGGAGCACGAGGAGCGCGCTGCCATACTCGCCCGGCGTGAGATCGACCGGGCCCATGCCAAGGTGGCGCCCCAGAAACGCCGAGGCCGCGGCCGCCCAGCGCTCGAGGAAGGCGACCTCGGTCGAGCGCTCGATCACCGCGACCGAGATGAAGTAGATCGAGGCGATCGCGCCCCAGACCCCCATTGCAAGCCCGACGAGGCCGGCGAACACGTTCATCGTGCATTCGTCGACCCGCTGGTCGATGTTGTCCGGCAGCCGCGCGCCGCGGCCGGTGTCGCGGTCGCTCATCAGGCTCGCGGCGACATGGTGGCGGGCGAGGATCGCGCCCGAGAACTGCGCCTGAGTCCATCCCCGCGCCTTGCGGTGCAGCGTGCTCGAGCACAGGTGCCGGATGCCGCTCGCCCCGATCCGCCCGAGATGGACGGCGGCGAAGACCGCGACCGCCGTGACGAGATACGAGACCGGCTCCATGCCGTCCTCGGGCCTGTGGAAGCGGACCAGCGCGTTCAGGAAATCGGCGCTCGAGGTCGCGGCCCAGACGCTGCTCTTGCTGATGAGGGTGGTGAGGCCGAACATGCCGATCGTCAACGCCCAGGCCTCGACCCACCGCTCCGAGACCCAATAGGCCCCGAGCAACCCCCAGAAGCCGCGCATGTGCGAGACGGGCGTGCGGCCGGCGCGGACCAGTGGGCGCCGCAGACGATCCGGCCCGATGGCGCGGTCGAGCCAGGCCGCAACAGCCGGGAAATCCATCGCCGCGATCGCGGCAAGGGCGGCCGCGGCGAGTTGAGCCGCGCGGACGCCGTGTTCGGAAAGGGCTTGGGCCACCTCGGGCGGCGCGTGGGCGAGGACGATGGGCAGGAAGCCGACCATCGCGGCCAGCGTGCAGATCCGGGCTGCGATCAGCGCCTCGCCCCCGGTCCCGCGCCATGGCGCGACCGCCCGAGACTCACCGAAAGCCTGTACCCTACCGCGAACCATCCCCCGCCCGGACACATCCACCCCAGGAACCCACGCGGCCAGAATGTGTTCAGAAATGAGGCGAGCTTGGGACGGGATTCATGGGTGGGGTTGCCGAGTGCGGCGAAACTCAAATATCTTTCTTTGCGTTGCGATTGCGCCACGCCCACTCTCCTTATTGTCGGGCGCGGGAATGCTCATTATTTAGCAGCCCGATTTTGTGCGGCCTGCGGCGGAAGTGCCGCGTCGGCAGAGTCATCCGGCCACGGCTCCGCTTCTCGACCGCATGACTGCGAGGGGCTGCGCGCGTTTCGGGGTGGGTGTTGCAGTGTCGCGCCTGAGGAGACAGATGTCCCGATCCCGTCCGACCCCGATGTCCACGACGCGGCCCGCGCCGCCATCCGGGACGATCAGCCGCCGCGGCTTCATCGCCGGAGCAGGCGCCGGCGTTCTCGGCGCCGTCGCCGCGGGTGCCGCGTCGGCCCAGCAGGCCGCCGGGGCGGCGGTGGTACCGGATGCACCCCTCGCCGAGACTCCGGCGGCAACCCCTCCCTTCGACTTCGCAGATCTCGTCGCACTGGCGCGGGACCGGGCGTCGAAGGACTACGCGGCCCCGGCGATGACCCTCCGCGCGCCCTTCGCGAATCTCGAATACGATCAGTACCGCGCCATCCGCTTCCGCGCGGATGCCCGTCCGCTGGCAGGCTCGGGCAGCGCGTTCGCCATCGACCTCCTGCCGCCCGGATCGGTCTACCGCCAGCGGGTGAGCATCTCGATCGTCCGGCAGGCCGCGGTCGAGGACCTCGCCTTCTCGTCCGACCTCTTCGACTTCGACGCGAGCCACTTCCCCTTCCCCGACGGGCGCGCGCCTTCCGGGGCCGGCGACGGGCTCGACTTCACCGGCTTCCGGCTGCGCAGCCCGATCAACAGCCCCGACGTGCTGGACGAATTCCTCGTCTTCCAGGGCGCAAGCTACTTTCGCGGCATCGCGCGCAACATGATCTTCGGGCTGTCGGCCCGCGGCCTCGCGATCGCGACCGCCGACCCGCGGGGCGAGGAGTTCCCGCATTTCCGCAATTTCTGGATCCACGAGCCGCGTCCCGACGCGCGCGACATCCTCGTCCATGCGCTGCTCGACAGTCCCTCGGTGACCGGCGCCTTCGAGTTCGAGATCAGGCCGGGCGAGACGACGGTGATGCAGACCCGCTGCCGGCTTTTCCCGCGGACCCAGATCGACCAGATCGGCATCGCGCCGCTTACCTCGATGTATTATTTCGGGCCCGAACAGCGCGCAGGGATCGACGATTTCCGCGACGCGGTGCATGACAGCGCGGGCCTGCAGATGATCACCGGCCAGGGGACGCGGCTGTGGCGTCCGCTCACGAACCCCGCAAGGGTCGAGATCTCGGCCTTCGTCGACGAGAATCCCAAGGGATTCGGCCTCACGCAGCGCCCGCTCGATTTCAGCCATTACCAGGACGCCGAAGCACGCTATGATCGGCGCCCGAGCGGATGGGTGGAGCCATTGGGCGAATGGGGGCCCGGCACAGTCATGCTCGTCGAGATCCCGGTCGAGAACGAATTCAACGACAACATCGTCGCCTTCTGGCGGCCGCGCGAGCCGTTGCAGCCATCCGAGGCGGGCCACGAGTTCGCCTACCGCCTGCACTGGTGCGCGACGCCACCCGACGCGGCCCCCCTCGCGCGGGTCAGGACCACGCGCAGCGGCATCTCGATGCACGACCGCACGAAGCGCGATTTCGTGATCGACTTCGCGTTGCCGTCCGAGAGCGTGGGGATGCCGCGCGGCCTCGTCACGGCCAGCGCCGGCGCAGTGTCGCCTGTCACGCTGACGCCGCTGCCGGGTGGCCAGATGCTGCGCGCGGCCTTCGTGTTCGAGCCGGGAAATGCAGAGGCGGCCGAACTGCAGCTCGCGCTCGAGAACGAGGCGGGCCAGCGGCAGTCCGAGACATGGCTCTACCGCTGGACGGTGACGCGATGAGCGAGCAATCGGACCCGCGCGGCATCGCCGCACGCCCCGCCGCGACCCCGGCGCCCGCCCGCCCCGCCGAGTTCCTGCACTCGCCGACCCCGCCCCCGGCGCCGCTGGAAATGCCCGAGCAGGAGCTTGCCCGCGCGCCGGTCGTCGCCTTTCCGCCCGCGTCGGTCGAAACGGCCTTCGCCCGGCTCGTCGCCTTCGGCGGCGCCGCGGGGCTGACGGCCTATGGCTTCGACCAGATGCTGCTCGTCTTCGGCAACGAGACGCGCACCTTCTTCCAGCTCGTGCTGCTGGGCCTGTTCACCATCACCTTCGGCTGGATCTCGCTCTCGGCCACGCAGACGATTGCCGGGCTCCTGTTCGCCCCTGGTCGGCGCGACGTGCCGCGCGAGGGTCCGCTGAAGGGCCGCACCGCCATCCTGATGCCGGTCTACAACGAGGACCCGTCGAGCACCTGCGGCGCGCTTGCGGCGATGGGCGAGGCGCTGGCCGAGGCGGGGCACGGCAACGCCTTCGAGATCTTCATCCTGTCCGACACGCGCGACCCCGGCACCTGGCTGATGGAGACCGCGGCCTTCAACGCGCTGAGGGCGCGCCTCGCGGGGCGGGTCGCCGTCTGGTACAGGCGGCGCTGGCGCAACACCGGCAAGAAGGCCGGGAACCTGCACGACTTCATCACCGGCTGGGGCGGGCGCTACGACTACATGCTCGTGCTCGATGCCGACAGCCTGATGGACGCGGCGACGATCGTCGAGATGGTCCGCCGGATGGACGCGGCGCCGGGGCTCGGCATCCTCCAGACCGTGCCCGCCCTTGCCGGGGGAACCACGCTGTTTGCCCGCCTGCAGCAGTTCGCGGGCCGCATCTACGGCCCCGTGATCGCGCGCGGCGTGGCGGCCTGGCAGGGGCTCGACGGCAACTACTGGGGTCACAACGCCCTAATCCGCGTGCCCGCCTTCGCCGCGAGCTGCGGGTTGCCGCAACTACCTGGCCGCAAGCCCTTCGGCGGCCACATCCTCAGCCATGATTTCGTCGAGGCGGCGCTGATCCGCCGCGCGGGCTGGGAGGTCCGCATGGACCCCGACCTCGGGGGGAGCTGGGAAGGCGCGCCGCCCTCGCTGCTGGACCTCGCGGTCCGCGACCGGCGCTGGGCGCAGGGCAACCTACAGCACGCCAAGGTGATCGGCGCGCACCGGCTGAGGCTGCCGAACCGGGTCCACATGGCGATCGGCATCGGCGCGTATCTCATGTCGCCCATCTGGCTTGCGATGCTGCTGGTCGGCATGGTGCTGACGGCGCAGACCATGCTGGTGCGGCCCGAGTATTTCGCGGACACCCTGCAGCTGTTCCCGGACTGGCCGGTGTTCGATGCCGAGCGGATGCGGCACCTGTTCCTGCTCGCGATGGGCCTGCTGCTCCTGCCGAAGATCGCGGGGCTCATGCGCGCGCTGAGCTGCCGCGCCGGCCGCCGGGGCGCCGGGGGTGCGGCGCGCCTTCTGGCCAGCACGGTCTTCGAGGTGCTGTTGAGCGCCCTTTACGCCCCGACGCTGATGCTGCTGCAGGCGCGTCACGTGACCGAGATCCTGCTCGGCCGCGATTCCGGCTGGGGCCGCCAGCAGCGCGAGGGCATGGAGCTTTCCTGGCGCGAGGCCTTCGCGCGCCACTGGTCGGGCGTCGTTGCCGGGCTGGTGCTCGGGGCGGCCTTCGCTTGGTTCGCGCCCAACCAGGTCATCTGGATCCTGCCCGTGCTCGCGGGGCTGG
Organism: Thermohalobaculum sediminis; assembly: GCF_023487995.1. Lineage (GTDB taxonomy): Bacteria > Pseudomonadota > Alphaproteobacteria > Rhodobacterales > Rhodobacteraceae > Thermohalobaculum > Thermohalobaculum sediminis. The sequence continues at coordinate 147,286 of NZ_JAMFKN010000009.1, read as the reverse complement.
TGCTCGCCCCGGCGCTGTCGCGGTGGAGCAGCGCGCGCCATGCCGCGGACTGGGCGCTCGGGCACAAGCTCCTCGTGACGCCCGAGGAGGAGAGCCCGCCCGCGATCATGCGTGCCGCAGCCGCGGCGGCGGCCGAATTCGAACCCGTCTCGCAGATCCGCATCGAGACGCTCGCGCAGGACGCCGGGGCGCTTGCGCTGCACCTGCGCTCGATCGGATCGCCGCCCGAGTGGGACGAGAGCCAGACAATCGCCCGCGTCACCGCGCGCGCCAAGATCGAAGCCGCGGATCGGCCCGAACAGGCCGCCCGCTGGCTGACGTCGCAGGAGCACGAGATGCTCGTGGGCTCGGCCGATCTTCTTCGGCTCTGGGGCGCGCGCTGGCCGCAGGCGGCAACCGCGGCCCGTGACGTCGCCGCGGTGTCCTAGGCCGGGCCGCGGCCATCCTGCCCCATCTGTGCGATGGCCCGGCCGGGGGGCGGTGACGCGCCTCTCGGGACCCGATCTGCCGAATTTACAACATTACAATTGTAAACGCTGTTAAGCCCACATCCTACACAGAAACCCGGTTCGTCATGCATCGCCCGCCCGGCAATGTTACCCAATTGGTCACGGCAAGGCGCCGTAGAGGCCCGACACCAACGGTGGCAGCAGGAGACCGTCCATGACACTCAAGATCCTCATTCTCGGCGCATCCTACGGCTCGCTGCTGGGCACCAAGCTGGCCATGGCGGGGCATGACGTGACGCTGGTCTGCCGCGCCGGCACCGCTGCGCTGATCAATTCCGAGGGCACCGAGGTCCGGATCAGGCTGAAGGGCGAGGACGCCCACCGCGCGATCCGCTCGGCCGATCTTCCCGGCCGCATCGACGCGGTGACGCCCGAAGCCGCCGATCCCGCCCGCTACGACCTCGTCGCGCTGGCGATGCAGGAGCCGCAATACTGCGCCCATGCCATCCGCACGCTGCTGGCCCGGATCGCCGAGGCGCGCGTGCCATGCCTGTCGATCATGAACATGCCGCCCCTGCCCTTCCTCAAGCGGCTGCCGGGCATCGACACCCGCGCGCTCGAGGGCGCCTTCACCGATGCGCGGGTCTGGGACCGCTTCGAGCCGGGGCTGGTCACGCTCTGCTCGCCCGATCCGCAGGCGTTCCGCCCCGAGGGCGAGGGGGCGAACGTGCTCCATGTCGGCCTGCCGACCAACTTCAAGGCCGCGGCCTTCGAGGATGCGCGCCACACCGAGATGCTGCGCCGGCTCGAGGCCGACATCGACGCCGTGACGCTGGACGGCCAGGACGTGCCGGTGAAGCTACGCGTCTCGGACTCGCTGTTCGTGCCACTGGCGAAGTGGAGCATGCTGCTGACCGGCAACTATCGTTGCGTCACCGCCTCGGGCGCGCGCGCGATCCGCGAGGCCGTGCATGACGATCTCGACCGCTCGCGCGCGATCTACGAGCATGTCGACATGCTCGCTCGCCGCCTCGGCGCCGAGCCCGACGCGCAGGTGCCCTTCGAGAAGTACGCCCGCGCGGCGGAAAGCCTGCTCAAGCCGTCCTCGGCCGCCCGCGCGGTGATGTCCGGCGCGCCCCTGATCGAGCGCGTGGACCGGGTGGTGCAGGCGATCGGGCGGCAGCTCGGCCTCGGGCACCCCGGGGTCGACGAGGTGGTCGCGCATGTCGACGCGGCACTCGCCCGCAACCGGGTCAAGGTCGCCTGACATTCTGCGAAGCCATTCGGCCCGAGGGGCGCCCGCGACAACGCGGCGCCCCTTCGCGCGTACCGAACGCAAATGGTCGTGGACCTTCGCCCGGCGGGCGGGCTGCGCTAGGCTGGCCTCTCCAGCAAGGCAGGAGGTGCCGGATGCCACTCGACCCCATCACCGACGACGACTGGCCGCCGGCCCTCGCGCACCTCAAGGACAGCTTCATCGGCCGCGGCAACGTCTATCGCGTAATGGCGCATCACCCGGCCCTGGTCAGCGCCTGGTCGGGCCTGCGGCAGCACGTGGTCACGCGCAACGCGCTGGGCGACGAGCGGCTGGAGGTCGTCATCCTGCGGGTCGGGCACCGGCTCGGGGCAGCCTATGAGTGGGATCACCACGTCGTCCGCGCGCGGAAGGCCGGCCTCTCGGACCGGCGGATCGCCGCGATGCGGGGCGCGCCCGATGCGATGGAGGGGGCTGACGCCCTGCTCGCGCGGGCCGTGGATGACCTCGTCGATCACGGGCGCCTGTCGGCCGGGCTCCAGTCGGGGATTTCGACGGAGCTTGGCACCGAGGCCATGCTCGACCTGATCGCGACGGTGGGCTTTTACACGACGCTCGCCTTCATCGTGAAAAGCTTCGACACCCCGCTCGACGCCGAAATTGCCGCCGAGCTGACGCGCGCGCCGCTCGCGCCCTGACGCATGGCCCGGCTCCGGCGAGAACGTGGGCTCGTCAGGCTCGCCAACGACCACGCGCAGGCCCGTCCGGCAAACGCCGCAGGTCGCGACATCGACCAGCAGCGCGCCTATCCCCAGCGTGCTGAAAGACCCCTCGCGTCGAGCCGCGCCGCGCGGCTAGGTTGAACGCCGCCCAACCCGACGCAGGAACGGAGCGAGAGATGCGCATCGTCGAAATCCGCGAGGTCACCCAGCCGATCTCGTCCCCGATCCGCAACGCCTATATCGACTTCAGCAAGATGACCGCGAGCGTCGTGGCCGTCGTCACCGACATCGTGCGGGGCGGCCGGCGGGTCGTCGGCTATGGCTTCAACTCGAACGGCCGCTATGGCCAGGGCGGGCTGATCCGCGAGCGATTCCGCGACCGCATCCTGGAAGCAGATCCCGCCAGCCTGCTCGACGACGAGGGCACGAATTTCGACCCCGGGCGCATCTGGGCCGCGATGATGCGCAACGAGAAGCCCGGCGGGCATGGCGAGCGGTCGGTCGCCGTCGGCACCATCGACATGGCGGTCTGGGATGCGGTCGCCAAGGTCGCGGGAGTTCCGCTCTTCCGGCTGCTGGCCGCGCGCAAGGGGCGCGAGGCCGACCCGCGGGTCTTCGTCTACGCCGCCGGCGGCTACTACTATCCCGGCAAGGACGACCGCGCGCTTTGCGCCGAGATGCGCAGCTACGTCGATCGCGGCTACACCGTCGTCAAGATGAAGATCGGCGGCGCCCGGATCGACGAGGACCGCCGGCGCATCGAGGCGGTGCTGGGCGAGATCGGCGCCGAGGCGCAGCTTGCCGTCGATGCCAACGGGCGCTTCGACCTCGAGACCGCGATCGCCTATGCCAAGATGCTGCGGGAGTACCCGCTGTTCTGGTTCGAGGAGATCGGCGATCCGCTCGACTATGCGCTGCAGGCCGCGATGTCCGAGTTCTACCCCGGCCCCATGGCGACCGGCGAGAACCTGTTCTCGCACCAGGATGCGCGCAACCTGCTGCGCCATGGCGGGATGCGGCCCGACCGCGACTGGCTGCAATTCGATTGTGCGCTGTCCTACGGGTTGGTGGAATACCTGCGCACGCTCGACGTGCTCGCGCAGTTCGGATGGTCGCCGGCGCGCTGCATCCCGCATGGCGGGCACCAGATGTCCCTCAACATCGCGGCCGGTCTGGGTCTTGGCGGCAACGAGAGCTACCCCGACCTGTTCCAGCCCTATGGCGGCTTTCCCGACGGCGTGCTTGTCGAGGAGGGGCATATCGTGATGCCGGACCTGCCCGGGATCGGCTTCGAGGGGAAGGCAGACCTGATCCGGGTGATGCGCGACCTCGCCGAGTGAGTGCTTCCTCCGCGCCCTCGGGCGCCCCCCGCGACATGTTGCAGCGGATGATCTGCGTCAATGCGCGCGCGCGCGCAGCCGGCAGGATGGGGCGAAATCCGCGACGGAACCTGGCGCATGTCCCTTCTCGACCTCATCGAAGCCGTGGGCGAAGGCCCGATGGCGGCCATCCTCGGGCTCGTGACCGGCGCGGTGTTCGGCGTGGCGGCGCAGCGCTCGGCCTTCTGCCTGCGTGCCGCGACGGTCGAGTTCGCGCGCGGCGAGCTTGGCGGACGCGTCGCGGTCTGGCTGCTCGCCTTCTCGACCGCGGTGGTATGGGTCCAGGCCGCCGAGGCGCTGGAGCTGTTCCGCCCGTCCGAGGCGCGTATGATGGCGGTGCCCGGAAGCTGGTCGGGGGCGATCATCGGCGGGCTGATGTTCGGCGCAGGCATGGTGCTGGCACGCGGCTGCTCGGGGCGGCTCCTGGTGCTCGCGGCCACCGGCAACCTGCGCTCGGTGATCTCGGGGCTGATCTTCGCGGTCGTGGCGCAGATGAGCCTTCAGGGCTGGCTCGCGCCGCTGCGCGACGGGCTCGCGCGGCTCTGGGTGACGCCGGGCGGGCGCAATGTCGACCTGCGCGCGCTCATGGGCCTGCCCGAATCGTCGGGCCTCGCGCTCGGCCTCGTCGCGGCGGCCGTGGCGCTCGTCCTCGCGCAGCGCAACCGGATCGGGCTTCGCACGCTGGTCTTCGCCTCGGGCGTCGGCTTTGCCGTGGCGCTGGGCTATGCCCTGACCTTCTGGCTGGCGCAGGTCAGCTTCGAGCCGGTCAGCATCACCTCGGCGACCTTTACCGGCCCGTCGGCGCGGACGCTGATGTTCTTCCTCGAGCCCCTGCCGGAGCTGGGCTTCGACGTGGGCCTGGTGCCGGGCGTGTTCCTCGGCGCCTTCGCGGCCGCCGCATCTGCGGGCGAGCTGAAGCTTCAGGGCTTCGAGGGCGCAGGCTCGATGCGCCGCGCCATGATCGGCGCCGCCCTGATGGGCTTCGGCGGCATGCTGGCCGGCGGCTGCGCGATCGGCGCAGGCGTCACCGGCGGCTCGATCTTCGTGGCCACCGCCTGGGCCGCGCTGACCTGCATGTGGATCGGCGCGGTGGCGACCGACTTCCTCGTCGATCAGGAGCGCGGCAGCCGGATCGCGGCATGAGGCGGGGACGGGCCAAGGCCCGCCCCCTGAAATGCCTCAGCCGAACATGTCCGCCGTGATCCCCGCATACCAGCCAAGGCTTTCCTCGAAGGTCGCCTTGCGCAGGCGCGCGTCCTCGCCGGTCTGGCTGATGAAGCTGTCGACGCTGGCGATCTTCTCGGGCGTGGGCTCGTAGGCGGCGCCCACCTTGACGCCATCCTCGGTCGCGATCAGGGACCAGCAGGTGTTGGAATACTTGGCGGGGAACACCCGCGAGCCGGTCAGCTCGCCCCGGATGGCATTCGCCGCCACCTTCGCCTGGCTGTTCGCGGCGAAGGCGGATTTCGGCATGTCGCCCTGCTGCGCCGCATCCCCCAGCACCGTGATCGCGGGGTCCATGCGCGAGCGCATGTTGCCGGGGTCGATCGGCGCCCAGCCGGCGTCGTTCGTCAGGCCCGCCATTGCCGCGATGTCGCCCGCGCGCTGGGCTGGGATGATGGTCGCGGCATCGACCTTCTCGACCTGGCCGTCCACCACGACCTCCATCGCCGCGGGCCGCACCTCGACATTCGCGCCGCCGAAGTCGGGGCCGATGCGGGTGATCATGCCGGGATAATGCTTTTGCCAGCCCTCCTCGAACAGCGCCTGCTTGGAATACTTGTCCTTGGGGTCGATCAGCAGGATCTTGGCCGTCGGGTTCCGCTGCTTGAGCAGATGCGCGATCATCGAGATCCGCTCGTAGGGTCCGGGCGGGCAGCGATAGGGATTGGGCGGCGCCACCATGGCGAAGACCCCGCCCTCGGGCAGCGCCTCGACCTTGGCGCGCAAAAGCCGGACCTGCTCGCCGCCCTTGTAGGCATGGGGCATGGCTTCGGCATCCGCGAGGCTCCAGCCCGGAACCGAGCCCTCGACGAAGTCGATCCCGGGCGAGACGACCAGGTGATCATAGGGCAGCTTCTCGCCGCCCGCGGTCGCGACCACGCGCGCGTCGCGGTCGACCCCGGCGGCGCGGTCCGCCACCAGCCGCACGCCATGCGCCGAAACGAGCCGCTCGTAGCCATGCCCAAGCGAGTCGTAGTCGCGGAAGCCGCCGACATAGAGGTTCGAGAAGAAGCAGGTGTGATAGGTCGCGTTCGGCTCGACCAGCGTCACGTCGAGCGCGCCCTTCCCGTCGCGCGCCAGATACCGCGCGGCGGTGGCCCCGCCCGCGCCGCCGCCGATCACGACGACGCGCGGCCGCGCCTGACCGATCGTGGCGGGTGCCGCCACGATGGCTGCGGTTGCTCCCAGAAACGCACGCCGGCTCCAGCTCATGGCAACATCCTCCCCATCAACGCCGTCACGGGCGGACGGCTTTCATTCTTCCAGCGTAGCAAAATATGCGGCGAGTGCGGCGATTTCCTCGTCGCCGAGGCGTCCCGCGATCATCTGCATCACCGGGTGCGGCCGCACCCTGGCCTTGTAGGCATGCATGGCGACGACGAAATGCTCGACCGGCCATTGCGTGATGCTGGGGATGCCGTCATAGCCGCCGCTCGCCTGATGGCAGGTGCGGCACTCGGCCGACAGGTATTCGCCATACTCGCTGTCGCCGTTGAGCGCGAGGATCTCGGGCGGGACCGTGTAGATCTCGCGCCGCGCGGTCGGCTCGGCCTCGGGGATGTCTCGCGGGTTGTCGGAGAAACCCCTCAGGTAGGCCAGCACGTCTGCGCGGTCCTGCGGGTCGTCGAAGCCCGCAAAATTCATCCGCGTGCGCGAGACCAGCGCGCGCGGGTTTTCGAGATAGGCGTCGAGCGTCTCGAGCGTCCACACCAGCCCGTCCGCGCCCATGCGCGCGAGGCCCTCGGAATAGTCGTAGCCCTCGACCGAGCCCGCCCTGCGCCCGAACACCCGGTTGAGATGCGGGCCGGTGGCGTCCTGCGCCCCCGGCCCGACCTCGTGACATCCGGCGCATTCGTCGAACAGCGCCGCGCCGCGCTCGCGGTCGCCGATCTCAGACGCCGCCGCTGGCGCGGCGAGCGCGGCGAGGACGGGAAGGGCCGCGAGGCCTTTGCGCATCAATCCTCCGCGAAGGTCGACAGATACGCGATCACGGCGGCGCGCTGATCGGCATCCTTCATGCCACCATACGCCATGCGGGTGCCCTTCATGAAGCCCCGCGGGTCGGCGAGGAATGCATCGAGCGCCTCGGGCGTCCACACGAGCCCGGTCTCGACCTTCTCGGCCATCGCCTTCGAGTACTTGAAGCCCTCGGCCTTCCCGGCCGCGTGGCCGACGACGCCGTTGAGCGCCGGCCCCGTGCCGTTCTTGGCACCCTCGCCGACCTTGTGGCAGGCCTGGCAGGCGCGGAACGCCTTCTCGCCGGCCGCGACCTGCTCGGGGCTCACGGCGGGAACCGCCGGCTCGGGCGTCGCGGCGGCGACTTCTGCGGCCGGCTCGGCCGTGGGCGCGGCAGCGCGGCGCTCGCGCGCCGCGGTGTCCTCGGGCGTCACGTCGATCACGGCGGCGCGCGCGGTGATCTCGACCGTCTCCTTGCAGTTCTCCATGCAGGGCTCGCGCGTGAAGGCGGGAAGTTCCACCTCGTCGCGGTCGTCCATGAAGAAGTTCTCCTCGTTCGGCAGCCGCACCTCGGCGAAGTTCTCGCGGCTCAGCTCGAAGTCGTCCTCGACCAGATCGTTGAGGTAGAGCAGGTAGGCGGTGATCGCATAGACGTCGTCGTCGCTCAGCGACTGCGCGTTGCCGAAGGGCATGGCGCGATGGACGTAGTCATAGACCGTCGACAGATACGGCCAGTACGAGCCGATGGTCTTGTTCGGGTCCTCGTGGTTCAGCGTCCCCTGCCCGCCCGCGAGCACCGGCCAGCGGCCGACCGCCTCGCCGAAGTCACCATGGCAGACGGCGCAGTTGTCGATGTAGAGCCCTTCGCCCGTCATCACGTCGCCCCGCCCCTCGGGCAGGCCCTGCCCGTCGGGGCGCACGTCGATGTCCCAGGCGGCGATCTCCTCGGTCAGCGCCGGGCGGCCGAGCCCCAGCCTGTCGGCGGCGGCGGGCGTCGCGACGAGCGAGAGCGCGAGCGTGGCCTCAAGAAATCTCGACATTCTCGGCCTCTCCCTTCTCGTTCACGTACCAGGTCTGGATGCCATTGTTGTGGTAGATCGACTCGACACCGCGGAAGGCGCGCAGCTCGTCCTTGGTGGGCTGGACGTAGCCGGTCGAGTCGTGCGCGCGCGACTGCAGCAGCAGGGGCGAGCCGTCCCAGTCGAACTCGAAGTAGAAACGGTGCATCGACTTGTCGAGCGACGGCCCGTCCATGCGTGCCTGGTACCAGTTCTTGCCGCCGTCGATGGTCACGTCGACCCGCGGGATGGTGCCGCGCCCCGACCATGCGACGCCGGTCAGGACAGTCCGGCCGCGGCCATGCGTGATCGGCGCCTGCGGCGAGGGGTTGGTGATCACGGATTTCGCGTCCATCACCCAGGTGAAGCGCCGCGCCTTCCCGCCTTCCAGCAGGTCGGTGTATTTCGACGTCTCCTCGCGGTGGTGCCAGGGCTCGTCGCCGACCTCGATGCGGCGCAGCCACTTGACCCACATGTTACCTTCCCAGCCCGGCACGACCAGCCGAAGGGGATAGCCCTGCTCGGGCCTGAGCGCCTCGCCATTCATCTTGAAGGCCACGAGGCAGTCGTCCATCGCCTTCTCGATCGGGATCGAGCGCGTCATGCCCGAGGCATCGCCCCCCTCCGGCAGGATCCACTTGCCGTTGGTGCGCACGCCCGCCTCGTCCAGCAGGTGCTTCAGCCGGACGCCGGTGTACATGACGTTGTGGATCATGCCGTGGGTGTATTGGCAGCCGTTGAGCTGAGCGCCGCGCCACTCCATGCCCGAGTTCGCCGCGCATTCGAGGAAATAGACCCGGTTCTCGCGCGGGAAGCGCATCAGGTCCGCCATCGTGAACACCAGCGGCGTGTCCACCAGCCCGTTGATCATCAGGCGGTGCTTCGCGGGGTCGATCTCGGCGATGCCCGCGTGGTGGCGCTCGAAGCACAGCCCGTTCGGCGTGAGGATGCCGTCGAGTTCGTGCAGCGGCGTGAAGTTGACCGAGCTGATCGGGTCGGCGGTCAGCCACGCCACGTTGCGCCGCACCACATGCGCCTCGAACTGCGACGGCTTGCCATAGGGCCGGGCATCGACGCCCTCGCCCAGCTCCGTCATCCAGGGTTGCAGCTCGGTGATCGCGGGGTCCGGGCCGGCGGCGCGGGCCAGCGTTCCCGACGCCAGCGCCGCCGCGCTCCCGGCAAGCCCCGCCCTGAGGAAATCGCGCCGCGAGGCGCCGCTCCTGTCGGTCATCTTGCGCTCCTTCGTGCTCGTCGTCATGCGCCGGACACCTTCACCGAGGTGTTGGGCTCCACCGTCACGGTGCCCTTGCGCTTGAGGTAGGATTCGACCACGTCCCAGATCGCCGGCCCCTCGGTCTCGGGGTTCACGCTCGCCCAGCCCGAGACGACATAGGTTTGCGCCGGGTCGATCGGCTCGCCGGTCCTGAGCAGCGTCATGTTGGAGATGCGCGAGCCCATCGGCTTCGACACGTCGATGTCGTAGCCCATGCCGCCCACGCGCACCATGTCGCCGCCCTGCTGGTAATAGGGGTCGGGGTTGAACAGGTTGTCGGCCACGTCCTCCATGATCGTGTGGAGGAACTCGCCGGTCATCTCGCTGCGATAGGCAGACGGGTAGCTCATGGCGGTGGCATTCATCAGGTCCTCGCGCCTGATCGGCTCGCCCGGCAGCAGGCTGGGGCCCCAGCGGAAGCCGGGCGAGAGCGCGATGTCGGCCTCGCGCTCCTCCAGCAGGGCCTGGCAGATCAGGTCGTCCCAGGTGCCGTTGAAGTTGCCGCGGCGGTAGAGCAGGCTCTCGGTCGTGCCCAGCACCTCGTCGAGGTCGGCCTGGAAGGGCGCGCGGTGGCCGTCGATCAGGGCCGTCATCTCGGGGTCCGGCGCGATCACGTCGGAGAAGATCGGGATCAGCTTGTGGCGGAAGCCCATCATCCGCCCCTCGCGCACGTCGAGATCGACGCGCGAGACGAACTTGCCGTTCGAGCCCGAGGCGATGACCAGCGTGTTGCCGACGATCACCGGCTCGGGCAGCGCGTCGTGGGTGTGGCCGGTCAGGATGACGTCGATCCCCGGCACGCGCCCGGCCATCTTGCGGTCGACGTCGAAGCCGTTATGCGACAGCACCACCACGAGGTCGGCGCCGGCGTCGCGCACCTCCTGCACCACCTCGGCCATGCGCTCCTCGCGGATGCCGAAGGACAGCTTGGGGAACATCCAGCCCGGGTTCGCGATCGGCATGTAGGGGAAGGCCTGGCCGATGACGGCGACCTTGGCGCCGCCCCGCTCGAAGATCTTGTAGGGCTCGTAAGCGGGCTCGTCCCACTCGGCGTCGAAGATGTTCGCGCCCAGGAAGGGGAACGGCAGGCTGTCGACGATCTCGGTCACGCGGTCGATGCCCAGCGTGAATTCCCAGTGGCTGGTCATCGCCTCGACGCCAAGCTTGTTCATCACGTCGACCATGTCCTGGCCGTTGGTGCGCAGCGCCGTGAGCGAACCCTGCCAGGTGTCGCCGCCGTCGAGGATGATCGCCTCGGGCCGCTCGGCGCGGATCGCCTTCACCACGGTCGCCACGCGGTCCATGCCGCCCATCCGGCCGTAGCCGCGGGCGAGTGCGACGAAATCCGGGTAGGTCAGCGCGTAGGCATGGGGGCTGCCGCTCTCGATGCCGAACATCTTCTGGAAATCGGCGCCCGTGACATGCGGCGGCTTGCCCGCTGCCTCGCCCACGCCGAGATTGATCTCGGGCTCGCGGAACCAGACGGGCTTGAGCTGGGCGTGCACGTCGGTGATGTGGATCAGCGTGACGTTGCCCAGCGGCTCGAACGCCAGAAGCTGATCCTGGCCCAGCGCCTGCTGCGCCGCCAGCCTCGACCACTTGCCGACGCCCGAGGCACCCCAGATGGCCGAGGCCGCCACGGTGGCCTGCAGGAAATCGCGCCGCGAAATCATCCCGTTGTCTCCGTCATCAGACATGCCTGTCGCGTGCGGCGCAAGGCATGCTTGCCCCCCGCCCGTTCGATCGGCACAGGTGAAAAGGGTCGGTGGCCCGCCCCCGCGGGGGCGGGCATGTGCGTCACTGCCTGACCGCGGGTCCTTCGACCGAGAGGCCCTGGCCGCGCGAGGCGACATAGAGCTCGAGCGCCACGAACTCGGGCGAGCCGATCTCGAAGGGCTCGCCACGAGTGTCGCGGATGCAGCCCTTGAAGCGGTTGTGCATCGAGACGAGGTTCGTGGTGCGGAAGCGATAGACCGGGAAGCCGTTGGTCTGGCCCTGGCTCAGATGGTCGGCCCGGATGTAGCGGCCGTTGTTATCCTCGTGGCAGTTCGCGCAGGACAGCTCGAGCTGGCCATAGCGGGTGTAGTAGATCTCCTTGCCCTTCTCCCAGAACGGGGCGGCCGGGCCGTCGATCGCCACGTTCATCGGCAAGCCACGCGAGACCGACGAGATCAGCGCGGTCATGTCACGCATGTCCTGGCTGTCCCATTTCCACGCCTCGGCGCCCATCCGCTCGGTGCGGCAGGCATTGACATACTGCTCGAGCGCCCAGAGCTCGCCGTTGTTCGGGTTGACCTTGGGCATGGTCGGACGGACGCCGGCCATCGACTCGGGGTCGTTGTGGCAGGACGCGCAGGACTTGCCCTCGGTGCCCTCGGGCGTCGACCAGACGGCGGCCGCGGCCTCGACATGCAGCATGGCGGGGTTCTCGAAGTCGTCGCGCTGCATGTCGCGCGTCTCGGTCTCGCGGTAGAGCCAGCCCGAGCGCACGACGTCGAACACGTCCTTGAGGTGATCCGGCGCCGGTGCCACCGTGATCATCTCGATCTCGTCGTTGATGACCAGCGTGTCGTCCACCGGGTCGGCCTTGGCCGCGCCCGCCACAGCGGCAAGCGCGACAAGTCCGATCAGGGCGTATTTCTGAGACATGGGTTCCTCCCTGCTCGCTTCGGCTGACCCGAAGTCTCAGCTCACGGTGATCGCTTCGGTGGTCTCGTAGACCGAGCCGTCGTCGTCATACCAGGTGAACTTGAAACTTCCCGACGCAGGCACCTTGGCCTCGAACTCGACGTAAGGGTTCGTCGAGATCGCGGGCTCGAGCGTCGCGTCCAGAACCATCTCGCCCTCGAATTCGCAGGTGAAACGGTTGATGATCTGGCGGGGGATGAGGTTGCCGTCCTTGTCCTTGCGCTGACCGCTCTCCATCGGATGCGAGATCAGCGTCTTGATGACGACCGCCTCGCCCGCCTTGGCGGTTTTCGGGACACGGACCCGGGGCTTTACGTTCTCGGCCATTTTCTCGTCCTCTCTCGTCTCAGCCGCCGCAGCCGCCGATGGTGACCTTGACCTCGTTCGCCGTCCTGACGAACGAGCCGTCCGCCATCTTCGCGACGGCGATGACCTGCTGGGTGCCCGCAAGCCGGATCCGCGTGGTCGCCGACTGGCTGGCCGCGAGCGGGCCAAAGTTGAAGGTGCCGACGCCGGGGTTCGGGTTGCCGGCGGCGAGCAGCATGATCGACACCGCCCCCGGGGCCGAAACCGTCACCGGCACGGTGTTACCGTTCTCGGCGATCTCGGGCGTGGTCAGCGTGATCCCGCCCTCGCCGATCGCCGCACCGCCGGTGAAGGCGGCGAGCGCCTCGTCGACGGCCGCCTGCGCGGCACCGAAGGGCAGCAGCATGGTAGCCGCAAAGCCCGCACCCAGCGCCAGCGCGCCTCGTCTGGTCAATTGCATATGTTTCCTCCGTGCCATGCGGCTCTGGTTCATTCCTTGAGTGTCATCAGGTAGGCGACCACGTCCTCGATTTGCTGTGCCGTCAGCAGCGGCGGCAGCGGCTCGGCGGCGGGCTTGGTGGTGAAGGCGTCGCCGGGGCGGACGTATCCGGTGGTCTTGTAGAATGCCGGCATCACCGTGCCCTCGAAGATCTTCTTGGCGTTGGTGACGATGCCGCGCAGCTCGGCCTCGTTCCAGCGATCGGCCACGCCGTCCAGCGACGGGCCGACATCGCCGTGGAACTGCACGTCATGCGCCATCTCGCTCACGGCGTGGCAGGCCACGCAGTTCCCCGCCGAGCGCGACGAGAAGACCTTGCGCCCCTCGGCCGCATTTCCGGGCGCGCCGGTCAGCGACGCGGCGACCTCCCCGTTCTCGCCGACCTTCATGTCGGCAGGCGCCGTCTCGGCCAGGGCGGCTCCCGCCAGTGAGCAGCCGACGAGCAGCCCCAACATGCCGCGAATCATGTTCTTCCTCCCGCTGGTCATTTTCACAGACCCCTAATGGGATTTGGCGTCCGACGCAACGAGAAATATATTTGTTTGCATGTAAAGAAAGTTGCGAGCGATTGCGTTCACTCGGTGGCGCCGTCCAGGTGCCGGGCGTGATACTTCTGGAAGTGCTCGCCGCTGTCGTAGCCGCGCTCCAGCACCCAGGTCAGCAGGTTCCGCGTGGTCAGCTTGCTGAAGACCCCGGGCATGACCGCGACGGCCGCCTGGGCCGCGGTGCCCCCCTCCGGAATCGCCTCGGGCATGAACATCATCGTGGGGGTGAACAGCACGCCCCAGCGCGCCGCCATGTCCTTCTCGGACAGCACTGTACCGTCGAAGTCGGTCACCTCGACATCGCCGAACAGGTTCATCTGCACGACGAAGTAATGCTCGCGGATCAGCGCGTCGATCTGCGGGTCGGGAAAGATCTCCTCGTGCATCTTGGAGCAGTAGAGGCAGCCGCGCTGCTCGAAGATCACCAGCATCCGCTTGCCCTCGGCATTGGCCTCGGCAAGGTCCTCGGCCATCACCCTGAAGGTGTCGCGAAGCCAGTCGGGCTTGTGCAGGCCGTCATCCCCCAGCGTCGCGGAAAGGGCCGGAAAGGCCAGCGCGGCAAGCAGGCATGCCGAGGCGAAGATGCGCATGTCGTCCTCCCAAGGGTTCATCCGACCGTGGTGAACCACGGCACGTTTCTGATCATCCAGTCGGCGATGTAAGTCAGCGAGTTCGTAGAGATGAGCGCCGCGAAGACGATCAGCATCGCGCCCATCGCCTTCTCGACATGCCCCAGATGCCGGCGATGCCGTTGCAGCCACGACAGGAAGGGCCGCGCGAAGAACGCCGCGACCACGAAGGGAAAGGTCATCGCGAGGCCATAGACCATCAAGAGCGCCCCGCCCTGCGCGATGTCGCCCATGCCCGAGGCGATCATCAGGATGGCCGCCAGCGCCGGGCCCACGCAGGGGGTCCAGCCGAACCCGAAGGCGAGGCCCATCACATAGGCGCCGATCAGCGTCGAGGGCTGCGTGCCCGCATCGATCCGCGCCTCGCGGTAGAGAAACGGAATGCGCAGGATGCCAAGGAAATGGAGCCCGAACAGGAACAACACCGCGGCCGCGACATAGGCAAGCTGGTTCTTCCACTGCGCGAAGGCCTGCCCCAGCGCCGTCGCCCCCATTCCCAGCAGCACGAAGATCGTGGTGACGCCCAGCGCGAACACCGCCGACTGGGTCACCAGCCGCCGCTGCGCGCCCGGCGCGATGGTCTGGTCGCCGCGCAGTTCATGCACCGAGATGCCGGCGAGGTAGCACAGGTAGAACGGCACCATCGGGAGGATGCAGGGCGACAGGAACGACAGGAGCCCCGCCAGCGCCGCTCCCCCAAATGTGATGCCGAGGTCCATTCGGTGCCCTTGCCTTCCCGACGCATAAAGAGATATAAAATTATCTATAAATCGTGGGACGCGTCAATGACCGCCGTTCGAACTGGCCTTCTTGCCGCAGTGCTGGCACTCGCGGCGCCCGCTGCAGCCGAAGTGCGGCTCGTGATGATCGAGCAGCCCGGATGCAACTGGTGCGCCCGCTGGGACGCCGAGGTCGGCGACGCCTACGCGCTGACCGACGAGGGCCGCGCCGCGCCGCTGCGCCGGGTCGACCTGCGTTCGCCCCTGCCGAGCGACCTGCGCTTCCACCGACCCGCCGTGTTCACGCCGACCTTCGTGCTGGTATCCGACGGCATCGAGATCGGCCGCATCGAGGGCTATCCGGGCGAGGATTTCTTCTGGCCCCTGCTGGCCAACCTGATCGACTCGCTTCCACCCGAACAACGCAGGGAGACCGACGAATGAGACGCTTGCTGGCCGCGACCGCCATCGCACTTGCCCCGCTGGGGGCGCAGGCCCAGGACGAGGGCGGCGCCTTCGTCGAGGTCAAGCTGCTCAAGCCCGAGCTTGCGCTCGAACTGGCCGTCGCGGCGATGGAGAGCTGCCGGGCCGGCGGCTACCAGGTCGGCGTCGCCGTGGTCGACCGCTTCGGCGTGCTGCAGGTGTTCCTGCGCGACCGCTTCGCGGGCCCGCATGTCGAGGAAATCGCCCAGCGCAAGGCCTGGACGGCGGTCAGCTTCCGCACCGACACGCTCGCGCTGGACCACGAGACGCGCGACGGCAGCCTTTCGGCCGGGATCCGCGATTCGGCCCGGGCAATCGCGCTGGGCGGCGGGGTGCCCATCCTGGCCGGGGACGGCGCGCTTCTGGGCGGCGTGGGCGTCTCGGGCGCGCCCGGCCCGGACATCGACGACGAGTGCGCGCGCGCCGGCATCGCCGCGATCGAAGACGAAATCGCATTCTGAGGACCGCCAGCATGGACGCGAGCGTCGACGGACAACAATCTGGCGAGGCAACCGATCTCGATCCCGAGGAGATGGCCCGCAACGTCGAAGAAGCGGCAGCCATGCTCAAGGCGATGAGCCATTCCGGGCGGCTCCTGATCCTCTGCTTCCTCTCGGGCGGCGAGAAGTCGGTGACCGAGCTAGAGAACCTTCTGAACTGGGAGCAGGCGGCCGTGAGCCAGCAGCTTGCGCGCCTGCGGCTGCAGGGCCTCGTGACCACCCGTCGCGATGGCAAGGCGATCTACTACTCGCTCTGCGACGAGCGCGCGCGCGCGCTCCTCGGCACGCTGCACGAACTGTTCTGCGCGCCCCACTGAGGCGCGCGCTCGAAGCCGCCGAACCTCCCTCCCCACTCCTTACTCCGCCGCAGCCCTCGCACAGAAGCACGACGCCCGGACCGGCATGTCGGCACGCGCCGCGGCAATGTCGAGGCGCTGCCTGATCAGCCGCGACTCGATCGTCTCGCCGCGCCGCGCCAGGCAGTCGTGCAGGCCCCGCAGGCTCCAGACGTTGTCGGGATGGATGGTCGCGCGCGACAGCGCCCCGCCGAGGCCGAGGTCCTCGCGATAGACCGCCTCGGCTTCCTCGACCCGGCCCTGCTCGAACAGCAGGGCCCCAAGGGCATGGCGCGTCGGCTGGATCCAGCCCCAGGGCTCGTCATAGGGCAGGTTGTCGTCGAGCTCGACCGACCGGCGAAGATGCGCGAAGGCAAGATCGTGGTTCCCCTTGCGGTACTCGATCTCGCCATTCAGCATTTCCTCGGCGATCGCCAGCAGGTCGAGACAGGTGTTGTTGTGCAGGAGCCTGCTCTCGGGCACCCGCTCGCGCGCCGCGAGAAAGCGGGCCTTCTCCTGCTCGGCCGCCTCGATCTCGCCCAGCGCGGCGTGGGCCACGCCCTTCGAGTAATGCATGCTGGCCGTGGTCATGCAGTAGAGCTCGCGGTCCTCGGGAAGCTCCTGCGCGATGATCTCGCGCCATTTTCCAAAGCGGATGAAGACATGCTGTTTCATCGAGATGTAGCTCTCGATGAAGTCGGCCATCGGCGGCGTCGGCAGGCGCAGCAGTTCCTCGGGCGTCGTCTCGATCAGCTCCTCGGCCGCGGCCAGCGCCGGCTCGTACTGGCCGAGGAACATCGCCCCGTAGATGGCGAAATGGTAGTTGTGGATGCGGTAGGCCGAGTAGAAGTTCAGCGCCCCGTGCCTGTCGTAGTACTTTCGGTCGGCCTCGATCCCCTTCTGGTTCCAGTAGAGGACGTCACGGTACTGGCCGCACAGGATGTCGATATGCGTCGGCATGTGGACCAGGTGGCCGGCATCGGGCACCAGCGTGCGCAGGACGTCCCCCGCGCGGAGCGCAAGCTCGGGGAAGGGCGACATCTCCATGAGGTGGACATAGAGGTGAAGGATCCCCGCATGGCGCATTGCCGTCGGGTCGTCCCGCATCGCGCGTTCCAGCACCTCGCGCGCCTCGGCGGTCCCGGCGCCGGGCGCGACGCCCCCGGTCCGCAGGTCCCACATCCGCCACGGCGTGCGGTTCAGGATCGCCTCGACGAAGATCGTCGCGACCTCGAGGTCGTCGGGGAACGCGCGATAGACATCCCGCATCGCGTCGGCAAAGGCGTCGTTCCAGGGCTCCTGCGCCTCGATGGGATCGCGCTGCGGGTAACGTGCCGGCAGCGCCTCGATCAGGGCGCGCTCGACGGGCGTGACCCTGCCCGCCAGCCGCATCGCCGCGGCGGTTTCATCGAAGGCGGCGGCCAGCGCCTGCGCCTTGCCGTCCGGGTCGAAATGGCGCCACTCCATGTTGTAGTTCGGGCCGACCGCGTAGGCGATGCCCCAGTGCGCCATTGCGCAGTCGGGATCGTGTTCCAGCGCGCGCCGGAAACACTCGATGGCTTCCTCGTGGTGATAGCCGAAGGTCCAGACCAGCCCGCGGTCGAACCAGAGCTGCGCCTCGGCCGAGGCCGTCGTGATCGGGCGCGAATAGACGTCGACATCGAAATAGCTCATCAATCCCCCTCCCCGTCTTCGCCTCGCCGATGCGGAAATGCACCCGGCAGTATGCCGTCGCGGCGGTCGCGAAATTCGGTTGCGTCGGGATCCTAGCACAGGTGGCGGTACGGGGACGACCCCGCGGGCGGGCGCCCCTCTCAGCGAGCCGTCGCGAGCCTGCGCGCGATCTCGAAGAAGGCATGAACCAGCTTGCCGCCACGCCGCTCACGCAGGCAGATCAGGGCCTCGTCCATCCGCATCGCCTCGGCCCCCTCGATCGGGATCAGGACGAGACGCGGGTCCTCGCCGAACTCGGCGGCCGAGACGAAGCCAACCCCTGCCCCGGAGGCCACGATCTCGCGCACCGCCTCGCGTCCCTCCGCCTCGATGGCGGGGACCAGCGCATACCCGGCCGCGGCGGCCCCCTCCTCGAGCTTGCGGCGCGTCTTCGAGCCCTCCTCGCGCATCACCAGCGGCAGGCCGGCGAGGTCCGCGAAGGTGAACGACGCCCGCCCGGCCAGCGGATGATCCGCCGCCACGAAGGCCGAGATCGCGGTGGCGTTGAGATGCAGCGTCTCGAACTCGCGCGCCTCGGGCACTTCGCCCAGCACGCCGATGTCGGCGTCATAGCGGAACAGGCTTTCGATCACGGTCTGGGTGTTGCCGGCGCGGATCGAGATGCGCACGCCGGGATACTTCTCGCGGAACCGGGCCAGGATGTGCAGCAGGTGGTGAGCGCTGTCGGCCACGATCCGCAGCGTTCCCGCCCTCAGCGCCCGGCTCTCGGACAGAAGCTCCAGCGCCTGCTGCTCGTTGTCGAACATGCGCCGCGTGATCTCGAGCAGGCGCTCGCCGCTCGGGGTAAGTGAGACCTGCTTCTTGTGGCGGTTGAAGAGGAGCACGTCATACTCCTCCTCGAGCTTGCGCACCTGGTCCGAGATCGCCGGCTGGGTAAGGCGCAGCTCCTCGGCGGCGCGCGAGAAGCCGCCGCAGATCGCGACATGGTGGAATGCCCTCAGCTGGACGTAGCGCACGGCACCTCTCGATAAATTCCATCGATATCAGTAGCTACGCCAACGACGCGGCTTATGGATCGCAACTGCACCGGCCGCGTCCTGCGGAGAACGCATGCCGCCCAGCGGCCTGCGATAGAAGCACAGAAAAACCAATGGTTCGATACGAAATATCGATTTTACGAATGACGCGCCGGCCACGATGATGGCGCCCGACGCATCTTCCCGCGAGAGGGACCCCATGTCCGCGACCCGCACTACGCCCGAGCCGCTTCCCGCCCCGAAGCTGGGCGAGCCCTACCTGCTCACGCCCGGTCCGCTGACCACCGCCTTCGAGGTCAAGGAGGCGATGCTGCGCGACTGGGGTTCCTGGGACGCCGATTTCCGCGCCATGACGGCGCAACTGTGCGAACGGCTGGTCGCGCTGGCCGGCGACACGCGCGGCGAGTTCGCCTGCGTGCCGATGCAGGGCTCGGGCAGCTTCGCGGTCGAGGCGATGCTGGGCAGCTTCGTGCCTCGCGACGGCAAGGTGCTGGTGCTGGCGAACGGCGCCTATGGCCTGCGCGCGGCCGAGACGCTGCGTTACCTGGGGCGCGCGCACACGCTGATCGACAAGGGCGACTACATGCCCCCGCGCGGCGACGAGGTGGGCGCGGCACTCGACGCCGACCCCGCGATCACCCATGTGATGGTCATCCACTGCGAGACCTCGTCCGGCATCCTGAACCCGGTGGCCGAGATCTCGGAGGCCGTCTATGCCCGCGGCCGAAAGCTGCTGGTCGATTCGATGAGCGCCTTCGGCGCCATCCCGCTCGACGTGAACCAGATCCGCTACGAGGCGATGGTGTCCTCGGCCAACAAGTGCATCGAGGGCGTGCCGGGCTTCGGCTTCGTGATCGCCCGGAAGTCCGAGCTCGAGGCCGCGAAGGGCAACAGCCACTCGCTCTGCCTCGATGTCCATGCGCAGTGGGCCTACTTGGTCAAGACCGGGCAGTGGCGCTACACGCCGCCCACCCATGTGGTCGCGGCCTTCCTCAAGGCGCTGGAAATGCACGCGGCCGAGGGCGGCGTCGCCGGGCGCGGCGCGCGCTATGCCCGCAACCGCGACGTGATGGTCGAGGGGATGCGGGCGCTCGGCTTCGAGACGCTGCTGAAGGATCGCTGGCTGTCGCCGATCATCGTGACCTTCTTCTGTCCCGCCGATGCGGCCTTCTCCTTCAGCCGGTTCTATGACCTGATGAAGGCCAAGGGCTTCATCATCTACCCGGGCAAGCTGACGGTCGTGGACTCGTTCCGCGTCGGCTGCATCGGGCGGATGGACGAGCACGTGATGCGCCGCGTCGTGGCGGCGGCGGCCGAGGCGCTGGCCGAGATGGGCGTCGCGAGCGCGGCCCCCCCGGCCGCGGCGATCGCCGAGCGCGCGCGGCTCGCGGCCTGAGCCCGGACTGACAATGGAAGGCAGGACAATGAACGAGACCACCCGCATGACCGTCACGGCGAACGGCCGCAGCTATCCCTGGCCGAAGGTGCCGGCCATCGCCATCTGCCTCGACGGCTGCGAGCCCGCCTATCTCGACGCGGCCATTGCCGATGGGCTGATGCCGACGCTGGCGCGGATGCGCGAGACGGGGACGGCACGGATCGCGCATTCGGTGATCCCGTCCTTCACCAACCCAAACAACCTTTCGATCGCGACCGGCGCGCCGCCCGCCGTGCACGGGATCTGCGGCAACTACCTCTACGACCCCGAGACAGGGGCCGAGGTGATGATGAACGACGTGCGCTTCCTGCGCGCGCCCACGATCTTCAGCCAGTTCTACGAGGCGGGCGCGCGCGTCGCCATCGTCACCGCCAAGGACAAGCTGCGCGCGCTGCTGGGCGCCGGGCTGCGGTTCGACGAGGGCCGGGCGATCTGCTTCTCGTCCGAGAGGTCCGACACCACCACGAAGGCCGAGAACGGGATCGACAACGCGAGCGCGTGGCTCGGCCGGCCGGTGCCCGAGGTCTATTCGGCGGATCTCTCGGAATTCGTGTTCGCCGCCGGCGTCAAGCTGCTGCGCGAGTGGCAGCCCAACGTGATGTACCTGACGACCACTGACTACGTGCAGCACAAGCACGCGCCCGAGGACGCCGAGGCCAAGGACTTCTACCGCATGTTCGACGGCTACCTTGCCGAGCTCGACGCGCTGGGCGCAGCCATCGTCGTGACCGCCGACCACGGCATGAAGCCCAAGCACCTCGCCGATGGCTCGCCCGCGGTGGTCTATGTGCAGGACCTGCTCGATGGCTGGCTGGGCAAGGACGCGGCGCGCGTGATCCTGCCGATCACCGACCCTTACGTGGTCCACCACGGGGCGCTCGGCTCGTTCGCCACCGCCTACCTGCCCGCCGGCGCCGACACCGGTGACGTGATGGCAAGGTTGCGGGCGGTTGAGGGGATCATCCTTGTCATAGACAAGGCCGAGGCCGTGCGCCGCTTCGAGCTGCCGGCCGACCGGATCGGCGACATCGTGATGGTTTCGGGCGAGAACATGACCATCGGCACCTCGGCACACCGCCACGACCTCGCCGCGCTGAAGGAGCCCCTGCGCAGCCATGGCGGGCTGACCGAGCAGGAGGTGCCATTCATCGTGAACCGCCCCATCGAGCTGCCGCAGGCGCCCAAGCTGCGCAATTTCGACGCCTTCTTCTACGCCACCAACGCCGCCGCGAAGTGAGCTCCATGCTGACGAAATCCCCCCCCATCGCGCTGCGCCACGAGGCAATGCGCATCGCCGGGCGCAAGGTCGACACTGCCGACCGCGTCCCGGTCCACTACCCCTACACCGACGAGGTGATCGGCTCGGTCCCCGCGGGCACGGCCGAGCATGCGCGCGAGGCCTTCGAGATCGCGGCGGCCTACCGGCCCACCCTGACCCGCTACCAACGGCAGCGGATCCTGCTCAACATCGCGCGCATCATCGACGAGCGGAAGGCCGAGCTCGCGCCGATCATCACGGCCGAGCTTGGCATCTCGCTGGCGGATTCGATGTACGAATGCGGGCGGGCCTATGACGTCTACACGCTGGCCGGGCAGCTCTGCATCCTCGACGACGGCGAGATCTTCTCCTGCGACCTGACCCCGCACGGCAAGGCGCGCAAGATCTTCACGACGCGCGAGCCCTTGCGGGCGATCTCGGCCATCACGCCGTTCAACCACCCGCTCAACATGGTGAGCCACAAGATCGCGCCGGCGATCGCCACCAACAACTGCATCGTGGTGAAGCCCACCGAACTGACGCCGCTGACCGCGATCTGGCTGGCGGACGCGATCTACGAGGCGGGGCTGCCGCCCGAGATGCTGTCTGTCGTCACCGGCTGGCCGGGCGACATCGGCGACGAGATGATCACCAACCCGCATGTCGAGCTGATCACTTTCACCGGGGGCGTGCCAGTCGGCAAGATGATCGCGGCCAAGGCCGTCTACAAGCGGCAGGTGCTGGAACTGGGCGGCAACGACCCGCTGATCATCTGCAACGACCTGAGCGACGCCGACCTTGCCAAGGCCGCCGACCTCGCGGTGGCGGGGGCCACCAAGAACTCGGGCCAGCGCTGCACGGCGGTCAAGCGCATCCTGTGCCAGGAGAGCGTGGCCGACCGCTTCGTGCCGCTGGTGCTGGAGCGGGCGAAGCGGCTGCGCTTCGGCGACCCGATGGACCCCGCGACCGAGCTGGGCACGGTGATCCACGCAAGGGCCGCCGAGACCTTCGAGCGGCGCGTCCACGAGGCGGCGGCTCAGGGGGCGAAGGTGCTCTACGATCCGGGCCGCAAAGGCGCCCTGCTGCCGCCCATCGTGGTCGATCACGTGCCGCACGAGAGCGAGTTGGTGATGGAAGAGACCTTCGGCCCCGTCATCCCCGTGGTCCGCGTGCCGGACGACGACGAGGCCACGATAACGATCTCGAACTCGACCGCCTTTGGCCTCTCGTCGGGGGTCTGCACCAACGACTGGCGGCGGATGCAGGGCTATATCCGGGGGCTGAACGTCGGCACGGTGAACATCTGGGAGGTGCCGGGCTACCGCATCGAGATGTCGCCCTTCGGCGGCATCAAGGACAGCGGCAACGGCTACAAGGAGGGCGTCATCGAGGCGATGAAGTCCTTCACCAACGTCAAGACCTTCTCGCTGCCTTGGGGGTGAGCGGGGAGGATTTTGCGCGAGAAGTCATTCTCAAGGCATTGACCTGAATAAATTTTTCAAAAAGCGCGGCGCGCACGCGACCCCGTGAGGGGTGGCGTTCGCGCCGCGCGGGTTGCGTGCGGGCATGGCGGGAAGGCGGGGACGTGAGCGGGACCAGAAGCGGCGGGCGCGGGGCGACGGGCCCGATCCAGCACACCGAGGGCGAGTCGAACAGCTCGGCCGCGCGCCGGGCATGGGCGGCGCGCCACCCCGACGCCGCGACGCGCGAGCTGCTGGCACGCGACGCGGACGCCTTCCTGCACCAGAGCCTTTCGTCCCCTTGCCTCTCGACGATCGTCAAGGCCGAAGGCATCTGGATCGAGGACACCGCCGACCGGCGCTACATGGATTTCCATGGCAATTCGGTCCATCACATCGGCTATGCCCATCCGCGGCTGGTGGCGGCAATCAAGGACCAGCTCGACACGCTCAGCTTCTCGCCGCGGCGCTTCACCAACGAGGTCTCGGTCGAGCTGGCCGAGACGCTGGGCCAGATGGCGCCGGGCGACCTTGGCAAGGTGCTGTTCACCACGGGCGGCTCGGACGCGAACGAGGTGGCGCTGAGGCTCGCACGCGCCGCCACGGGGCGGTTCAAGACCGTCAGCTTCTGGGACGCCTTCCACGGCGCGGGCTTCGGCGCGGCGAGCGTGGGCGGCGAGGCGACGTTCCGCAGCCACATCGCGGGGCCGCTGCTGCCGGGGGCCGAGCATGTCGCGCCCTTCCACTGCTATCGCTGCCCCTATGGCCATCCCGGCCCGGCGACCTGCGGGCTGGCCTGCGCGAAGATGGTCGACTACGTGCTGGCGCGCGAGGGTGACGTGGCCGCAGTGATCGCGGAACCCATGCGCGCCGTGCCCATCGTGCCGCCGCCCGGCTTCTGGCAGGCGGTGCGCGCGGCCTGCGACCGGCACGGGGCGCTGCTGATCCTCGACGAGATCCCCACCGGGCTGGGCAAGACCGGCCGGATGTTCGCCTTCGAGCATGACGAGGTGGTGCCCGACATCGTGACGCTGGGCAAGGCGCTGGGCGGCGGCATCCTGCCCATCGCGGCGGTGGTGGCGCGGCGCGACC
This sequence comes from Thermohalobaculum sediminis, assembly GCF_023487995.1. Classification (GTDB taxonomy): domain Bacteria; phylum Pseudomonadota; class Alphaproteobacteria; order Rhodobacterales; family Rhodobacteraceae; genus Thermohalobaculum; species Thermohalobaculum sediminis. The sequence goes on along the minus strand of NZ_JAMFKN010000009.1, from coordinate 123,307 downwards.
TCGACGTGGCGGGCGACTTTGCGCTGGGCCATTACACGCACGAGAAGAACCCGGTGACGGCACGCGCGGCGCTGACCACGATCGCCATCATCCGCGAGGAAGGGCTGGTCGAGCGCGCGGCGGAGCTTGGCGCGCACGCGCTGGCGCGGCTGGGCGAGCGGCTGGCACCCTGCCCCATCGCCGGCGACATCCGCGGCCGCGGCCTGATGTTCGGGGTCGAGATCGTCGAGGACCGCGACAGCCGCGCCCCCGCCCCCTGGCGGGCCGAGCGGATCTATTACCGCTGCCTCGAGGCGGGGCTCAGCTTCAAGATCAGCGCCGGCTCGGTGCTGACGCTCTCGCCGCCGCTGACGATTGCGCGCGACGACCTCGACCGCGCGCTGGAGATCGTCGGGGAGGCCATCCTGGCGGAGTCCGAATGAGCGCCTACGCGCTCGCCCTGGTGCTGTCGGCCGCCTTCATGCACGCAAGCTGGAACGCGCTGGTCAAGTCGGCGACCGACCGGGCGGCGGTGCTGGCGGGGGTGGCGCTGTCGCATGTCTTCGTCGGCGCCGCGCTGGCGGCCATGGCGCCCCTGCCCGCGATGGCGAGCTGGCCGTCGATCGCCATCTCGACGGCGACGCATTACGCCTATTACCTGCTGCTGTTCCATTCCTACCGGCTGGGGGATCTGAGCCAAGTCTATCCCATCTCGCGCGGGATAGCGCCGGCGCTGGTGGCGCTGTCGGCCTTCCTGCTGATCGGCGAGAGCCTTTCGCCCGCCGGCTGGGCGGGCGTGGCGGCGGTGTCGGCGGGGATCGGCCTGCTGGCGTTGCAGCGGGGTGCCGCCAGCGCGCCGCGCGGCAGCGTGGCGCTGGCGGTGACGCTGGGGATGTGCATCGCGCTCTATTCCACCGCCGACGGGATCGGCGTGCGGCTGTCGGAAAGCCCGCTGGGCTATATGGGCTGGCTGTTCATCCTGGAGGCGCCGGTGCCGCTGGCCGTCGCGCTGCACCGGCACCGCACCAGGGCGGGCGTGAGCCGGCAGGTCGTCCTGCTCGGGCTGATCGGGGGGCTTCTGTCGGTTTCGGCTTATGGAATCGTTCTTTACGTCAAGTCCTTCGCGCCGCTGGGGGCGGTATCGGCGGTGCGCGAGTCGAGCGTCATCATCGCGGCGCTGATGGGCGTGGTGCTGTTCGGCGAGCGGCCGTGGAAGGGGCGGATCACCGCCGCCGCCATCGTGGCCGGCGGCGTGATGGCGCTCGCGGCCGGATCGTGAGCGCCATCGGAAGAATCGTTCGAGACATAAGTCGAATAGATTTTACTTATTGTTCATAGCTTCACAAACTTCCGCCACAATGAGACGCTGTGCGCACGGACGGACGGCTTCCCCGCAGGTCAGCCCGGACAACCCGGACACCTGCCCGCGAGGGTCCGACGAACGTTCGACGCAGCCCCAGGCGCGTTCGACACGTCATTGAAAATCGACGGGAAGGTATCACGATGAAAAAGACCCTGCTCCTGAGCGCGGCGGCGGCCCTGCTCTGCACCGTTGCGGCCCGGGCGGAGACCGAGCTGACCGTGTACACCGCGGTCGAGGCCGAGGATCTCGCGCGCTATGCCGAGACGTTCAACCAGGACCACCCCGACATCAAGATCAACTGGGTGCGCGACTCGACCGGCGTCATCACCGCGAAGCTTCTGGCAGAGAAGAACAATCCGCAGGCCGACGTGGTCTGGGGCCTGGCCGCGACCTCGCTTCTGGTGCTCAAGACCGAAGGCATGCTCGAGCCCTATGCGCCGAAGGGGCTGGACGCGCTGAGCAAGAACTTCCGTGACGGCGACAACCCGCCCTCGTGGGTCGGCATGGACGCCTGGGTGGCCGCGATCTGCTACAACACGGTCGAGGGCGCCAAGCTGGGGATGACCGCGCCCACGAGCTGGATGGACCTGACCAAGCCCGAATATGCCGGCCACATCGTCATGCCGAACCCGGCCTCGTCCGGCACCGGCTTCCTCGACGTGTCGAGCTGGCTGCAGATCTTCGGCGAGGAAAAGGGCTGGGAGTACATGGACGCCCTGCACCAGAACATCCAGGCCTATACCCACTCCGGCTCGAAGCCCTGCAAGATGGCCGCGGCCGGCGAGACGGTGATCGGCGTGTCGTTCGCCTTCCGCGGCGCCAAGTCGAAGGCGGCGGGCGCCCCCATCGACATCATCGTGCCGTCGGAGGGCATCGGCTGGGACATGGAGGCCACCGCGATCGTGGCCGGGACCGATGCGCCCGAAGCGGCGCAGACGCTGGTCGACTGGTCGATCTCGCGCAAGGCGATGGAGATGTACAATGTCGGCTATGCCGTCGTCGGCATCCCCGGCATCGCCAAGCCTGTCGAGCACTTCCCCGCGGGCATCGAGGACGCGATGATCGACAACGACTTCGAGTGGGCCGCGAACAACCGCAGCGCCATCCTTGAGGAATGGACCCGGCGCTACGACACCAAGTCGGAGCCCAGGAGCTGACCTCTCCCGCGTTCGCGGGCGCCGCCCCGAGGCGGCGCCCCAGTCTTTTCAACCGGGCGGGACGATCAGGATGAATGCTGCCGGCGGAGCGGAGGCGGCCACGCCTCTCGACGCGCGACCGGGCCCGCGCGAGCGCGAGCCCTATCTGAGGATCTCCAACCTTTGGAAGGCGTTCGGCGACTTCGTTGCACTGCGCGACGTGTCGCTCGAGATCGAGCAGGGTGAGTTCGTCTGCTTCCTCGGCCCTTCGGGTTGCGGCAAGACCACGCTGCTGCGCGCGATCGCGGGCCTCGACCCGCAGAGTCGAGGCACGATCGAGCAGGCGGGCGTCGACATCTCGACCCTGCCCGCCTCGCGGCGCGACTACGGGATCGTGTTCCAGTCCTATGCGCTGTTCCCGAACCTGACGGTGCGCGACAACATCGCCTTCGGACTGGAGAACACGCGCCGGCCGCGCCGCGAGATCGACGCGCGGGTGGCCGAGCTTCTGCAGCTCGTGGGTCTGCCGGAGCAGGCGCGCAAATATCCAACGCAGCTTTCCGGCGGCCAGCAGCAGCGCATCGCGCTGGCGCGCGCCATCGCGATCAAGCCGGGGCTTTTGCTGCTCGACGAGCCGCTCTCGGCGCTCGATGCCAAGGTGCGGGTGCATCTGCGCCACGAGATCAAGGAGCTGCAGCGCAAGCTGGGCGTCACCACCATCATGGTCACCCACGATCAGGAGGAGGCGCTTTCGATGGCCGACCGCATCGTGGTGATGAACCACGGGGTGATCGAGCAGGTCGGCACGCCGACCGAGGTCTACCGCCACCCCGCGACGCTGTTCGTGGCCGATTTCGTGGGGGAGACGAACAAGTTCGAGTCGGTCCTGCGCGACGGCAACGTGCGCATCGGCGACGTGGCGCTGCAGGCGAGCACCGGCGCGATTGCCGAGGGCAAGCCCGTCACGGTCGCCGTGCGACCCGAGGACATCCTGCCCCACCCCGCCGCCCATGCCGATGACGGGCAGCCCAACGTCTTCCGCGTGCAGATCGAGGACATGGAGTTCCTGGGCTCGTACTGGCGCACGCATCTGCGCGCCGCGGCGCTGCGGGGCGCGCCGCTGGTCTCGAACTTCTCGATGAACGCCGTGCGTCGGCTGGGGCTCGAAACCGGCCGCGAGATCTCGGTCGAGCTCCCGGCCGAGCGCGTGCTGGTGTTCCCGCGGGAGGGATGAGCGTGGACGGCACCCAGATCGCCATGCCGCCCGGGAAGGCGGTCCGCCTGCGCGTCGACCGAGACGGCGCGATCAAGCGGCTGTTCATGGTCGTGATCGGCCTCTACCTCGTGATCGCGCTGGCGCTGCCGCTCTACGCGATGATGTCGCGCTCGCTGGTGACCTACAGCTTCGACCTCACGCGCTACGAGTTCCAGGTCAGCGACGAGGCGGGCAACTGGGGCGAGCCCGTGAGCGCGGCCGAGCTGAACGCGCGGCTGGGCCGCTTTGCTCCCACGGACCTGCGGACCAACACGAACGGCCGCCTGTCAGCGACCGATTTCTTCCCCGATTTCAGCTTCCGCAGCCCGGTCAAGTACCGCCTGCGCGGCACCACCGACAACGCGCCCTGGCTGGTCGGGCTCGACCTCAAGAACACGACCGCGTGGCAGGAGTACGACAGCAACACCTTCCGGCGCGTCAACCTGCGCCCCGTGGCCTCGCAGGGCCTGCAGAACTATGCCGAGTACTTCTCGAATCCCGCGCTGTTCTCGTCGATCGAGAACTCGATCTTCATCGCGACGGTCAGCACGGTGCTGACGGTGGTGCTCGCCTTCGGCTTCGCCTACGCGATCAACCGAAGCTGCATGCCGTTCAAGGGCAGCTTCCGACTGGTCGCGATGATGCCGATCCTGGTGCCCTCGCTGCTGCCCGGCATCGCGCTGATCTACCTGTTCGGCAACCAGGGGATGCTGAAGGAGATGCTGGGCGGGCAGTCGATCTACGGCCCCCTCGGCATCGTGATCGGCTCGGTCTTCTTCACCTTCCCGCACGCCTTCATCATCATCTCGACGGCGCTGTCGCTCGCCGACCAGCGGCAGTACGAGGCAGCCGAGTCGCTGCGCGCCAGCAAGTGGCGCACCTTCTGGATCGTGACGATCCCCGGCGCCCGCTATGGCCTGATCTCGGCCGCCTTCGTGACCTTCACGCTGGTCATCACCGATTTCGGCCTGCCCAAGGTGATCGGCGGGCAATACAACGTGCTGGCGATCGACATCTACAAGCAGGTGATCGGCCAGCAGAACTTCGAGATGGGCGCGGTCGTCTCGATGATCCTGCTGATACCGGCGGTGGTGGCCTTCGCGGTCGACCGGCAGATGCAGAAGAAGCAGGTCTCGCTGCTCTCGGCCCGCTCGGTGCCGTTCGAGCCCCGGCCGAACCGGCGCTTCGAGATGTTCTGCCTCGCCTGGTGCGGAGCCATCGCCGTCTTCATCATGGGCATCATCCTGGTCTGCCAATATGCCGCGCTGGTGAAGTTCTGGCCCTATGACCTGAGCCTGAGCCTCAACAACTATGACTTCAACCGCATGGACGGGGGCGGCTGGGCGTCCTACTGGAACTCGATCGAGATGGCGGCGCTGACGGCGGTCATCGGCACGGTCGTGGTCTTCACCGGCGCATACATGGTCGAGAAGGTCGACGGCTTCGCGGCCGGGCGCAACGTCTTCCAGTTCCTCGCGATGCTGCCGATGGCGATCCCCGGCATGGTGCTTGGCCTTGCCTACATCTTCTTCTTCAACAACCCGGCCAACCCGCTGAACGCGATCTACGGGACCATGGCGATCCTGGTGGTCTCGACGGTCACGCATTTCTACACGGTCGGGCACCTTACCGCGCTGACCGCGTTGAAGCAGATCGACGCCGAGTTCGAGCCGGTCGCAAGCTCGCTGCGCCAGCCCTTCTACCGGCTGTTCGCGCGCGTCACCGTCCCGGTCTGCCTGCCAGCGATCCTCGACATCTCGATCTACCTGTTCGTCAACGCGATGACGACGGTGTCGGCGGTGGTGTTCCTCTACTCGACCCAGACGACGCTCGCCTCGATCGCGGTGCTGAACATGGACGATGCGGGCGACATCGCCCCCGCCGCGGCGATGGGGATGATGATCTTCTACACCAACGCGGTCGCCCGTATCCTGCACGCCGTCGTGACGCGGCGCGTGCTGGTGCGCACGCAGGCCTGGCGGCGGCGCTGAGAGACTTTCCGCAGCGCCGCGCGCCGGGCCGGCGAAAGAACTTTGACAGTTCCGGGACAGCTAGCGTCACTATGCTTCGTCACGAAGAAGCCGGGCCGCAGTGACAAGTCCCGGCGATTCGGGGTGGTGACCGCATCGCGGCAGCCGCTCCGGTGGGGAAACGAAGCTCAGGAGGAACAGCAAGATGACCGGATTTTTCGACATTACCCGGCGCGGCGCAATCGCCGCGCTGATCGGCGGCGCGGCGGCGCTGGCGCTCGGCGGCGCGGCACAGGCCCAGGTGTCCTTCGAGGGCAAGACGATCGAGTGGATCATCCCCTTCTCGGCCGGCGGTGGCTCCGACACCTGGGCGCGCTTCAATGCGCCCTTCCTGTCCAAGTACCTGCCGGGCAACCCCACCGTGGTGGTGGTGAACGAGCCGGGCGGCGGCTCGACCAAGGGCACCAACCTGTTCGCGGCGCGCGCCAAGCCCGATGGGCTGACGATCCTTGGCACCTCGGGCTCGACGCAGTTCCCCTACCTGCTGGGCGACCCGCGCGTGCGCTACGAATACGCCGACTGGAAGATCGTGATGGCCTCGCCCACCGGCGGCGTCGCCTACACGTCGCCCTCGACCGGCGTGACCTCGGCGGCCGAGATCGGCAAGCTCAAGGGCCAGAAGCTGGTTTATGCGAGCCAGGGTGCGACCTCGCTCGACCTCGTGCCGCTGCTGGGGTTCAAGATGATGGGCCTCGACGTGCAGCACGTGTTCGGCTTCAAGGGCCGCGGCGACGGGCGGCTCGCCTTCGAGCGGGGCGAGACGAACATCGACTACCAGACCTCGTCGGCCTACCTGAAGAACGTGACGCCGCTGGTCGAGGCGGGCACCGCCGTGCCGCTGTTCTCGTGGGGCGCGCTGGACGAGGACGGCAACCTCGTGCGCGACCCGACCTTCCCCGACCTGCCGCATTTTGGCGAGGCCTACCAGATGGCGACCGGCCAGGCGCCCTCGGGCCCCGAATACGACGCCTACTTTGCATTCTTCACCGCGGGTTTCCCGGCGCAGAAGATGGTGTTCCTGCCCAAGGACACGCCGCAGGAGATCGTCGACGCCTACCAGGCGGCCGTCACGGCGATGAAGCAGGACCCCGAATACCATGCCACGAAGGAGGCGGTGCTTGGCACCTACGAGCAGGTGACCGGCAAGGCGGCGCAGGCGCTCTACACCAAGGGCACCGTCATCTCTCCCGAGCTTCGCAAGCAGGTCGTCGACATGCTGACGGCCGAGTACAACGTCAAGCTGGGCGAGTGATCGCGGCCTGAGTTGGCGGGCGGCCGGCCTCGGCCGCCCGCCCCCCATCTTCATCGTCCTTGCGAACGGGGGGAGCCGGCGATGCTCGAGACCCTTGCCGCCGCATTCGCGGCACTGATGACGGCCGAACATCTCGGCTACATGCTGCTCGGCGTGTCGGTCGGCCTCGTGGTCGGCGTGATCCCCGGGCTGGGCGGCATCGCGGGCCTCTCGCTTCTGGTGCCGTTCCTGTATGGCATGGAGCCGATCTCGGCGCTGGGTATGCTTATCGGGCTGGTGGCGGTGATCCCGACCTCGGACACCTTCGCCTCGGTCCTGATGGGGATACCGGGATCCAGCGCCAGCCAGGCGACGGTGCTGGACGGCTTCCCGCTGGCGAAGTCGGGACAGGCGGCGCGGGCGCTGTCGGCGGCCTTCATCTCGTCGCTGTTCGGCGGCGTGGTGGGGGCGCTGATCCTCACCGGTTTCGTGCTGATCGCGCGGCCGCTGATCCTGATGTTCGGCTCGGCCGAGTTGTTCATGCTGGCGCTGTTCGGGCTGTCGATGGTCGCAGTGCTGGCCGGGCGCAGCCTGCCCAAGGGGCTGGCGGCGTGCTCGATCGGCCTGCTGATCGGGGCGATTGGCGGTGCGCCGGCGACCGGCGAGTTCCGCATGATCTTCGACACCGAATACCTCTATGACGGCATCCCGCTGGTGATCGTTGGCCTCGGGCTGTTCGCGGTGCCCGAGATCTCGGACCTCTTGCGCCGCAACAGCGCAATCGCGCAGGGCAGCGTGATCGGCGCGGGCTGGCTGCGGGGCTTCCTCGACTGGTGGCGCAACATCTTCCTGTCGGTCCGCTGCGCGGGCATCGGCTGCATGATCGGCGCCATTCCGGGACTGGGCGGCTCGGTGGTCGACTGGATCGCCTATGGCCACGCGGTGCAGACCACCCGGAAGGACCCGCAGTTCGGCAAGGGCGACATCCGCGGCGTGGTCGCGCCGGAAAGCGCCAACAACGCCATGCAGGGCGGCGCGCTGTTGCCGACCATGCTGTTCGGCATCCCCGGCTCGGGCTCGATGGCGGTGTTCCTCGGCGGCATGGTGCTGATCGGCATCGAGCCGGGGCCCTCTATGGTGGGCCCCGACCTCAATGTCACCTACTCGATCATCTGGTCGCTGGCGCTTGCGAACATCATGGGCGCGGGCATCTGCATCGCGCTGGCGCAGCCGATCTCGCGGCTCACGGCCATCCCCTTCCCCTTCCTCGCACCCTGCATGATCGCGCTGATCTGCTTCGCCGCCTTCCAGGCGACCCGGGATCTGGCCGATCTGGTGGCTCTGCTGGCGCTGGGGCTGGTGGGCATCCTGATGAAGCGCTTCGGCTGGCCGCGCCCGGCTCTGCTGATCGGCTATGTGCTCTCGCCGCAGGCCGAGACCTATTTCTACCAGGCGCTGCAGTTCAACGGCTGGGACTTCCTCCTGCGGCCCGGCGTGATCATCATCGGGCTGATGACGCTGGCCTCGGTCTGGTTCGGGCTGCGCAACCGGGTGGACGACACCGGCACGGCGGCCGGCGCGGCCGCCTCGCGCGCCAGCCGCGGCGTGCAGATCCTGTTCGCCGCGGCGATGCTGGGCTTCTTCGCGGTCACGCTGTGGGACACGACGCAGCACTCGTTCCTGGGCGCCGTGTTCCCGGTGGGCGTGGGCGTGGTGGGGCTGGTCTTCGCCGCAATCCTGCTGGTGCACCTGTGGCGCGGGCATGACGACCACCCGGCCTTCTACGACTACGAGATCGTGGGCGACCATGCCGAAAGCGACGACAATGGCTGGTTCTGGACCGGCCCGGCCTGGATCGCGGGGCTGGTGGCGGCGACGGCGCTGGTCGGCTTCTACGTCTCGATGATCCTGTTCTTCATCGCCTTCCTGCGGCTGCGCGCGCGCGCAGGCTGGGTGACGACCCTGACCATGACGGCGGGGGCCGCGGCCTTCGTGCTGGGGCTTGCCTGGATGCTGAGCCTCAACTTCCCCTACGGCCTGCTGCAACAGAGCTACGACCTGCCCTGGCCGTTCCGGTGAGGCGGTGATGCGGCTCCTGATCCTGCCGGGCGACGGCATCGGCCCGGAGATCGCCGAGGCCACGGTGGCGGTGCTCGAGGCGGCGGCGCGGCGGCACGGGCCTGCGCTGACGCTGGAGCACGCCGAGATCGGCTTTGCGGCGCTTTCGCGTGCGGGCACGACGATCCCCGAGGCGGTGATCCTTGCCGCGCAGGCGGCCGATGGCGTGGTTCTGGGCCCAGTCTCGCACAACGCCTATCCGCCGGTGGCCGAGGGCGGGCGCAACCCCTCGGGCGTGCTGCGGCGGGAGCTGGGGCTCTATGCCAACATCCGCCCCGCCCGGTCGCACCCTGCCGTGCCACGGCCCTGCGCGGCGCCCGTCGACCTCGTGGTGGTGCGCGAGAACCTCGAGGGCTTCTACGCCGACCGCAACATGGCGGCGGGCGGGGGCGAGTTCATGCCCGAGCCGGGGATCGCGCTGGCGCTGCGCAAGATCACCGCCGCGGGCTCGCGCCGCATTGCGCAGGCGGCCTTTGCGCTCGCTGCCACGCGCCCTGCCCTGAGGGTCGCCGCGGTCCACAAGGCGAACGTGATGCGCATGTCGGACGGGCTGTTCCTGTCCGAGGTGCGGGCGGTCGCGGCGGACCACCCTCAGATCGCGTATGAGGAGGTGCTGGTCGATGCCGCCGCCGCCCTGCTGGTGCGCGACCCTGCCCGCTTCGACGTTATCGTGACGACCAACATGTTCGGCGACATCCTGTCGGACCTCGCCTCGGAACTGGCCGGGGGGCTTGGCCTCGCGGCCTCGCTGAACCTGGGAGAGCGTCACGCGGTGGCGCAGGCGCAGCACGGCTCGGCCCCCGACATCGCGGGGCAGGATCGCGCGAACCCGGTCTCGCTGATCGGCTCGGCCGCGATGCTGCTGCGGCACCGCGGCGCCGGCGCCGCGGCGGACGCGATCGAGGCCGCTGTCGCGCGGGCCTTGACCAATCCTGCCACACGGACCAAAGACCTTGGCGGCGCGCTGGGCACGCGTGCCTTCGCAGATCACCTGTGCCGCCTGATTTCGGAGAGCTGAGATGCCGCAGACCGCAATCCCCTATCACTTCCTGCGCGGCGGCACCTCGCGCGGGCCCTATTTCCGGCGCGAGGACCTGCCCGGGGACCGCGAGATGCTGGCCCGCGTGCTGGTCTCGGTCGTCGGCTCGGGACACAAGCTCAACATCGACGGGCTGGGCGGGGGCGCGGCGGTGACCACGAAGGTCGCGATGCTGTCGCGGTCCGAGCAGCCGGGCGCCGATATCGACTATTTCTTCGCGCAGGTCTCGGTCGAGGACGGGCAGGTCGATTTCAAGCCGACCTGCGGCAACATCCTCTCGGGCGTGGGCCCCGCGGCGATCGAGATGGGGCTGATGCCGGCGCAGGATGGCCAGACCCGCGTCCGCATTCACGCGGTCAACACCGGCGCGATGATCGAGGCGGTGGTGGCAACCCCCGGGGGCGCGGTCGAATACGAGGGCGACGCCGCCATCGACGGCGTGCCGGGCACCGCGGCGCCGGTCTATCTCAACTTCATGGACGTGGTGGGCTCGTCCTGCGGCTCGCTCCTGCCCACGGGCCGTGCGCGCGACGTGATCGGCGGGATCGAGGTCACCTGCATGGACGTCGCCATGCCCGTGGTGATCGCGCGCGCCGCCGACTTCGGCCTGACGGGCTACGAGAGCGCCGAGGAGATCGACGCGAACCGCGATTTCTATGCGCGGATGGAGCCGATCCGGGTGGAAGCGGGCCGCCTGATGGGCATGGGCGAGGTCTCGAACTCGGTCACGCCGAAGTTCGGGCTGCTGGCGAAGCCGCGCGCCGGGGGCACGGTGACGGCGCGCTATTTCATGCCGCGGGCCTGCCACCCCTCGATGGCCGTGACGGGGGCGCAGTGCCTCGCCTCGTGCGTGCTGACGCCCGGCACGGCGGCCGAGGGGCTGTTCACCCAGCCGGAAGGCAACCCCGCGCTGGTGGTGATCGAGCACCCCTCGGGTGCCATCGACGTTACGGTGGATTACGAGAACGGGCCGGACGGGTTCAGGCTCAACTCGGCGGGCTTGCTGCGCACCGCGCGGCTGCTGGCGCGCGGCGAGGCGTTCGTGCCGGCCAGCGTCTGGACGCGGGGCTGAGCGTCAACCCCGCCTGAGCCGCAGCAGGCGCGCCACCACCGGCGCGCCGGCGATCACGATGACGATGCGCGTCAGGTGATGGGTGATGACATAGCCCAGATCCGCGCCCGCGACGATGGCGAGCACGGTCATCTCGGCCTGCCCGCCCGGCGCGAAGGCGAGGAACGCCTCGACCGGCGCCGCGAGGCCCGAGAGCACCACGATCTCGGCAAAAGCCGCGGCCAAGGCGGCGAGGATCAGCACATAGGCGACACCGAAGGCCACGACGCGCCGCAGCTCCGCCCACTGCACGCCGACGTAATAGACGCCTATTCCCATGCCGATCAGGAACTGCGCGGCGAGGATCGCCTCGGCCGGCGGGCGGGCGTGGATCAGGCCGCCCAGCGACATCGCGCCCGACACGATCATGGGACCGAGGATCGAGGCGCCGAAGAGGCCGATCCGCTCGCCCCCCTTCCAGCCGACCAGGGCGGCGGCGACCATCAGCGCAAGCTCGGACAGCGGGATCTCGGACGCGGGCGCGCCGATCGGGTTGCTCAGCGGCGTGCCCCAGACCTGCGTCAGCAGCACGGGCGCGATGACGACGATGATCAGCACCCGCGTGGCATGCACCAGCGAGAGCGTGCGCCCATCGCCCCCGGCCTCGACGCCGAAGATCACCATGTCCTGCAATCCGCCCGGCATCGCCGCGTAGTAGGCGGTGACGGGGTCGAAGCCGCAGGCGCGGCGGAAGAAGGGCACCCCGATCAGCCCTATGATAGCAACATAGAACGGCACCAGCGCGACCGAGGCCAGCATCTGCGGCGCCTGCGCCAGCAGCGCGGGCGTGATCGAGGCGCCGACCGCGACGCCGAGGATCGTGCGCGCGCCCACCGAGATCGCGCCCAGCCCCCTCAGCCGCGCGCCCATCAGCGCCGCCAGCAGGCAGGCCGCCATCGGACCGAACAGGAAGGGCAGCGGCAGCCCCGCGGCCCAGAACAGGGCCGTCCCCGCCGCGGCAAAGGCGATGGTCTGGGCCTGCGCTCTCATGGGCACTTTCTCCGGCGTCGGGCGGGTGCTTGACCGCATTTGAATACGCTAGTATACATCCGCATACATTGTTTGAGGACGCCCCGCAAGTGAGCAGCAACGACGACGACCGCGACACCGCCGACGCGCCGCAGGGTCAGTCGGCCTATCTGCGGCTCTTGGACGAGATCCGGCGCGGCGCCCTGCCCCCCGGCGCGCGGCTGCGCGAGGCCGAGCTGGCCGAACGGCTGGGCATCAGCCGCACGCCGGTGCGCGAGGCGATCCGCATGCTGGAGTCCGACGGGCTGGTGGTCCACGCCCCGCGCGCCGGCGCGACAGTGCGCCGCCTCGAGCACGCGGAGGTGGTCGAGCTCTACGAGATGCGCGCCGTGCTCGAGGGCGCGGCAGCCCGACTTGCCGCACGCGCCGCGAGCGAGGCCGAGATCGCCGAACTCGAGGCGCTCAATGCCGAGATCGCGGCGGCGCCCGACGCGGCAGCGGCCTATGAGCTGAACCGGGAGTTCCACCGGATGCTCCTCGAGGCCGCGAAGAACCGCTATCTCGTCAAGTCGATGAACGCGCTGCAGCAGACGCTGACCGTCCTCGGCCCGACCACGCTGACCGACCCCGGGCGCGCCGAGCAGGCGGTGGCCGAGCACGCAAGCGTGCTGGCCGCGCTCGCCGCGCGCGACGGCGCGAGGGCCGAGGCCGAGATGCGAGCCCATATCGAGGCCGCCCACCGCGTGCGCCTGCGCGCCCTGCGCCGCGGCGGCGAGAGCTGAGGGAGGCGAAGATGGCACGGCCCGACGATCTCGACGGCCCCTGGGACGTCGTCGTGGTGGGCGGCGGCAATGCCGCGCTCTGCGCCGCGATCACGGCGGCCGAGGCCGGCGCGCGCGTGCTGATCCTCGAATCGGCGCCCAAGGCAATGCGGGGCGGCAATTCGCGCCACACCCGAAATTTCCGCTGCATGCACCGCGCGCCGATGTCGGTGCTGACGGACGCCTATGGCGAGGACGAGTATCTCGACGACCTGATGCTGGTGACCAGGGGCAAGACCGACGAGGCGCTGGCCCGGATGACCATCCGCGAGTCCGAGGACTGCCTGCCCTGGATGGAGGCCCATGGCGTGCGCTTCCAGCCGTCGCTGTCGGGCACGCTGTCGCTGGGGCGGACGAACGCCTTCTTCCTAGGCGGCGGCAAGGCGCTTGTGAACGCCTATTACAACACCGCCGAGGACCTGGGCGTGCGCGTCGCCTACCAGGCCGAGGTCACCCATGTCGGCATCGAGGCCGGGCGCTTCAGCCATGTCGTGGCCCGGATCGGCGCGACCGAGCGGCGCATCGAAGGGCGCGCCGCGGTTCTGGCCTCGGGCGGTTTCCAGGCAGATCTCGACTGGCTCACGCGGGCCTGGGGGCCGGCGGCGGCGAATTTCCTGATCCGGGGCACGCCCTACAACCGCGGAGTGGTGCTGCGCGACATGATCGAGCAGGGCTGTGAGACGGTGGGCGACCCCACGCAATGCCACGCGGTCGCAATCGACGGGCGGGCCCCGAAATACGACGGCGGAATCGTCACCCGGCTCGACTGCGTGCCATTCTCGGTGGTGGTGAACCGCGAGGCGCGGCGCTTCTACGACGAGGGTGAGGACGTCTGGCCCAAGCGCTATGCCATCTGGGGCCGGCTGGTCGCGGGCCAACCCGGGCAGGTCGCCTATGCGGTCATCGACGCGAAGGCGCGCGAGCTTTTCATGCCGTCGGTCTTTCCGCCCGAGCAGGCCGACACGGTCGCGACGCTGGGGGAGAGGCTGGGGCTTGACGGCGCGGCGCTGGCGCAGACCGTGGCCGAGTTCAACGCCGCCTGCCGCCCCGGCCGCTTCCACCCGACCGAGAAGGACGGGCTCGCGACCGATGGGCTGACCCCGCCCAAGACCAACTGGGCGCGCCCGCTCGATACGCCGCCCTTCTACGGCTACCAGCTCAGGCCCGGCGTGACCTTCACCTATCTGGGGCTGAAGGTGTCCGACCGCGCGCAGGTGCAGACGCCGCAGGGGCCGCTGGAAAATGTCTGGGCAGCGGGCGAGATCATGGCGGGCTCGATCCTCGGCGAGGGGTATCTCGCGGGCTTCGGCATGACCATCGGAACCGTCTTCGGACGCATTGCAGGACGCGAGGCCGCAGCCCATGTCGCCTGACCTTCACGCCGAGGCCCGGCGCCAGATCGAGATCTGCAACGCCTGCCGTTATTGCGAGGGCTATTGCGCGGTCTTCCCTGCCCTGATGCGCCAGACCGTGTTCGCGGACGGCGACATCACCCAGCTTGCGAACCTGTGCCACAACTGCCGGGGCTGCTACTACGCCTGCCAGTACACGCCGCCGCACGAGTTCGCGCTGAACCTGCCGGGCATCCTGGCCGAGGTGCGGCAGGACAGCTGGGAGCGGCTGGCCTGGCCCGCGCCGCTAGCCCGGCGCTTTCACGAATCGGGCGTGGCGCTGGCCGGGGCGCTGATCGTTGGCATCGCGTTGATCTTCCTCGCACTTACCGCGCTGCGGCCGGCGAGCGGCGAGGGGTTCTACGCCTACCTCTCGCACGGTGCGATGGTCGCGATCTTCGCGCCCGCCTTCCTCATGCCGCTCGCTGCCATCGGCGTGGCGCTCGGCCGCTACTGGCGCGAGGTCGGCGGCGGCGCGCTGCGGCTGCGGCACCTGCGGGCGGCGCTGGGGGATGCGGCGCGCCTGCGCAATCTCGGCGGCGGGCAGGGTCAGGGCTGCAATTTCGAGATCGAGGACCGCTTCTCGGACCGCCGGCGCCGGGCACATCAGGCGCTCGTGCTGGGCTTCCTTCTGTGCTTCGGCGCGACCTCAGCGGGCACGGTGATGCACTACCTCATGGACTGGCCCGCACCCTACCCGCTGCTGAGCCTCCCGAAGCTTTTGGGCGTGCCCGGCGGCATGTTGATGGTCGCGGGCGCGGCGGGGCTCGTGCATCTCAAGCTGCGCGCCGAGCGGGAACTGGGCTCCGCCCGGGTCTGGGGCGGCGAGATAGGGTTCATCCTGCTGCTGGGAATCGTAGCGGCCACGGGGCTTGCGCTGATGGCATTCGGCGGCGCGGTCTGGCTGGCGCTGCACCTTGGCGCGGTGCTCAGCTTCTTCCTGCTGATGCCCTATTCCAAGATGGTGCACGGCTTCTACCGCCTCGCCGCGCTGGCCGCGGACGCGCGGGCCCGCGAGGCGCGCGGCTCGGCCGACGCCGCGGACTGAGGACGCTTAGCCCCCCTCGAAGCCCTTGAGGAAGCTCGCGAGATTTGCGCCGAGCTCGGGGCACAGATAGCCGCCCTCCTGCACGATCACGCCGGGCAGGCCCAGCCCCGCGATCGCCCGCCCGATGCGCGCGAAGCCGTGCGTCGTGACCGCGAGCCCGGCGAAGGGGTCGCCCTCGAACGGGTCGAGCCCAAGCGCCACGACCACCAGATCCGCCCCGAACGCGCGGATGCGCGCGAGGCCCGCGTCCAGCGCCTCAAGGAAGCCCTCGTCGCGGGTGCCGCGCGGGATCGGCAGGTTGAGGTTCGCGCCCATCCCGGCCCCCGCGCCCCGCTCGTGCGCATGGCCCCAGAAGAAGGGATAGTAGCGCTCGGGGTCGGCATGGATCGAGACCGTCAGCACGTCGCCGCGGTGGTAGAAGATGCCCTGCGTGCCGTTGCCGTGGTGCAGGTCGACATCGAGCACCGCCACGCGCCGCCCGGCGCGGGTCGCGGCCTCGGCCGCGATGGCCGAGTTGTTGAGAAAGCAGAACCCTCCCGCCAGATCGGCGAAGGCGTGGTGTCCCGGCGGGCGGCAGAGCGCATAGGCCGCGCGCGCCCCCGCCAGCACGGCGCCGGTGGCGGACAGCGCGGTCTGCGCGCTCCAGTAGGCGCTGTCCCAGGTCTCGGCCGATATCGGGCAGGCCGTGTCGGCCTGATGCCATCCCGCCTGCCCCACCGCCGACTTCGGATAGCTCGCGCGGCGGCTGTCGGGATGGATGTTTGGGATGACCTCGGCGGACGCGCCCTCGATCCGCTGCCAGCGGGTGTAGATGGTCTGCAGGAACACCAGATACTCGGCCGTGTGCACCGCCGCGATCGGGCCTAAACCGTGATCGGCCGGCGCCTCGACCCCGAACCCCAGCCCCCGCACGGCGCCGAGCAGCGCATCGATGCGCGCGGGCTGCTCCGGGTTCGGCTGCTGCGCGCCCGATGAGAGGAAGTGCTTCGGGTCATGCGCCCGCTGGCGGTCGTCGTAAAAGGTCTTCATCTTTCCCCCTTCAGGCGGTCGAGCACCGCGCCCTCGATGACGAAGACGCGCTCGCCCTCGTCCGTGCGGAAGCCGAGACCGCGATAGAAGCGGATGGCCTCGGGGTTCTCGATATGGGTGGCGAGCTTCATGTAAGCGGCCTCCCACTCAGCCGCCTCGTGCAGCACCGCGCCGAGAAGCCTCCGCCCCAGCCCCGAGCCGCGCGCGCCCTCGGCCACCCACAGGTCCTGGAGATAGACGCCGGGTCGGCCGCGCATGGTCGAGAACTCGGGGAAGAACACCGCAACGCCCAGCGTCTCGCCCCCGTCCGACGCAATCAGCGCGCGAAACAGCGGGCGCGCGCCGAAGCCGTGGCGCAGGTAATCGGCGGCACGGGCATGGAACTCCTCGGCCGTCCCGAGGTGAAAGGCAAGCCGCGCCAGCGCCGCGTGCAGCGCCTCGGCATCCCCGGCCGAGGCGCGCCGGATCAGGACGCCGCTCACCGGGCCGCTCTCGCGGGGCGGCGGGCGCCGGCTTCGGCGCTGACAGGATCGCAACTGCGGTGGATCATCTCGACTGCCTGCGCTCGCTTCCGCCGGTCCACCCCCGCGAGCCCGGGGCCAGCGCCCCCGTTCGCCGCTCCGGCGCGCGGGCTGGCGTCGGGAGCATGGTGCCCGGAGTCGGGGTCGAACCGACACGCCTTGCGGCGGCGGATTTTGAGTCCGCTGCGTCTACCAGTTTCGCCATCCGGGCCTGCGGCGGCACTATAGGCGGGCGCGCGGGCGGCGCAAGCGAAAGCGGCTCAGAGCCGTTCGGCCGAGAACGTGTCGCATTCCTCCGGGGCGCCCGTCTCGAAGCCTCGCCGGAACCAGCGCACGCGCTGCGCCGAGGTCCCGTGGGTGAAGCTGTCGGGCACCACCACGCCACCGCCGCGCCTTTGCAGCGTGTCGTCGCCGATCCGACTTGCGGCGTTCAGCGCCTCGTCGATGTCGCCGGGCTCGAGGCTGCCGAAGCGGGCCTGCGCGTGATGCGCCCAGACGCCCGAGAGGCAGTCGGCCTGGAGCTCGACCCGGATCGAGAGCTGGTTCGCCTCGGTCGCCCCTGCAGCGGCGCGCAGGCGATTGACCTCGGGCAGGATGCCAAGCTCGTTCTGCACGTGATGGGCGATCTCGTGCGCGATCACATAGGCGGCGGCGAAGTCGCCGCGCGCGCCCAGTTCGCGCTCGAGCACACGGAAGAATTCGAGGTCGAGATAGGCCTTGCGGTCGCCGGGGCAGTAGAACGGCCCCGAGGCGGCCGTCGCGTATCCGCAGGCCGAGGCGGTCTCGCCGTCGAACAGCACGAGGCTGGGCGCACGATAGCGCTGGCCCATCTCATCGAAGATACCCGACCAGATCTCCTCGGTGTCCGCCAGAACGACGCCCACGAACTGGGCGCCCGGGTCATCCGACGGCGGCGGCGCGGCCGCGACCTCTTCCTGAGGGGCGATCATGCCGCCGCCGGTGATCAGCGGCGTGAGATCGACGCCGAGATAGAGCCCCAGCAGCACCACCGCGATGGCGCCGAGCCCGCCGAGCCGCCCGCCGCCGACCCGCGTCATCCGGCGCCCGCCGAACCCGGCGCCCCGGCCGCGCCGGTCCTCGATGTTGCTGCTGGTCCTGCGCCCGCGCCATTTCATCGCTGCCTCCCGTCCCGCCCGGCGGGCCCGCCCCGCTGGACAGGAAACCGTGCCGCCTGTAATCGGCGAGCTCGTGCCGATGGGATCAGGCTGCCACATGCTTCGCCGGACTTACGACTGGATTCTTGCCCAGGCCCGCACGCCCTATGCGCTGTGGACGCTCGCCGCGATCAGCTTCGTCGAGAGCTCGGTCTTTCCGATCCCGCCCGACGTGCTGCTGATCCCGATGATCCTCGCGGCGCCGCACCGTGCCTGGATTATCGCCGGGGTCTGCACGCTGGCCTCGGTCACCGGAGGCGTCGCGGGCTATGCGATCGGCTATTTCCTGTTCGAGCAGGTGGGCCAGCCCGTGCTCGCGCTCTATGGCTACACCGACAAGTTCGAGGTGTTCCGCCAGACCTACAACGACTGGGGCGCCTGGGCGGTGCTGATCGCGGGGGTCACGCCCTTCCCCTACAAGGTGATCACCATCCTGTCGGGGGTGACCGCGCTCGACATCTGGGTGTTCGGCGTGGCATCGCTGGTGGCGCGGGCCTTGAGGTTCTTCCTGATCGCCGCGCTCCTGTGGAAGTTCGGCCCCGCCGTGCGCGACTTCATCGAGCGCCGCCTGGGCCTCGTGTTCACCGTGTCGGTGGGGCTGCTCCTGGGGGGCTTCGTCGTGGCGAAGGTGCTGATATGATGACCGCTTACGGGCGGATGCTGCTGGCCGGAGCGGGCTCGGCGGCGCTTCTGCTGGGGGCGCTGGGCTTCCAGTTCCTCGGCGGTCTCGCGCCCTGCCCGATGTGCATCTGGCAGCGCTGGCCGCATGTCGCGGCCGTGGTGATCGCGGCGCTCGCCACGACAGTGCTGTGGCGCCGGCGGCGGTGGCTCGCGGGGCTGGGCGCCGTGGTGATGCTGGTCTCGGCGGGCCTCGGCACCTTCCACGCCGGGGTCGAATGGAACTGGTGGGAGGGCCCCACCACCTGCACCGCGGGCGACATCGCGCAGCTCACCGCCGACCAGCTGATGGCGCAGATCCTGGGCGCGCCGCTGGTTCGCTGCGACGAGATCGTCTGGGAGCTCCTGGGCCTCACGATGGCAGGGTGGAACGCGCTGATCTCGCTGGGGCTCGCGGGGCTCTGGGCGGCCTCGTTCGTCTGGTGGCGAATGCCCTTCGACGCGGCCCCTCGCGACTGAGGCTCAGCTCTCCAGCTCGGCGTCCCAGTAGAGGAAGTCCATCCAGCTGTCGTGCAGGAAGTTGGGCGGAAACTTGCGCCCCTTGTTCTGCAACTCGACCGCATCGGGTCGGCGCGGCGGACGGGCAAGGCTCATCCCCGCCTGGCGCAGCGTGAGGTTGGCCTTGCGCAGGTTGCACCGCCCGCAGGCGGCGACGACGTTCTCCCAGGTCGTGCGCCCGCCGCGCGAGCGGGGAACCACGTGGTCGAAGGTCATCTCGCCCCGCGCGCCGCAGTACTGGCAGGCGAACTCGTCGCGCAGGAACAGGTTGAAGCGGGTGAAGGCCGGGTAACGCGCCGGCTTGACGTAGTCGCGCAGCACCACCACCGAGGGCAGGCGCATCACGATCGAGGGGCTGTGAACCACCTCGTCATATTCCGCGACGATGGTCACGCGGTCGAGGAAGGCCGCCTTGATCGCCTCCTGCCACGGCCAGAGCGAGAGAGGAAAGTAGCTGAGCGGGCGGAAATCGGCGTTCAGCACCAGCGCGGGATGATCGCGCAACCCCGCCGGCTGACGCACGAACTGCCCTGCAAAGCTGCCGTAAAGCATGGTCGGCCCACCTCCATCTGCCGCCGCTGCAATCGCCGCGACGCCACCGGGGCGTGGGTCCGGGGACAGTCCGCCCCTGTGCGTTCACTATATCTCGCGGCGTCGATCAGGCAAGCGCCTAGATAAGCCACCGCCCACGCCCGGTTTAGCAGGTCGGCGTGACAGCCGCATGACGCCGGATGCGTGCGCCCCCGATGCGGCGCCAGCCGCGCCGCGGGACGGGCGGGGCTCGATGCCCCGCTCGGCCCGGCCCCGGCGCGGGCGGCTCAGGCCTCGACCGGGCGCTCGATGCCGAAGCGGTCCATCAGGAAGCCGAGCGCGAGGCCCAGCCCATCGGGCGCGATGCCGTGGCCGGTGCCGCGGCTGACATGGGCGGCCACCGGGAAGCCCGCCGCGGCCAGCGCGTCATGCGCCTCGCGCAGCGCGCCCACGGGGATCACCTCGTCCCGATCGCCATGAATCAGCAGCACGGGCGGCTTGACGCGCGCCTCGGCCGCCAGTCGCTCGGGCGCATTCAGCCTGCCCGAGAAACCCACCACCCCGGCCAGCGCCGCCTCGCGCCGGGGCGCCACGTGCAGGCTCATCATGGTGCCCTGGCTGAAGCCCACCAGCGCGGTCTCGTGCGGCTCGACGCCTTCCTCGGCCATCGCCGCGGTGATGTAGGCGTCGAGGACGCCGGCCGCGCGGGTGAACCCTGCCTGCATCTCCGACTCGGGGCTTCCGTCGATCCACGAGATCGGAAACCACTGGTAGCCCATCGGATTGACCCGGCAACGCTCCGGCGCATTCGGCGCCCGGAAGGCGGTGTCGGGCATGTAGCTCGACAACGGGTCGGCCAGCCCGATCAGGTCGTTCCCGTCGGCGCCGTAGCCATGCAGCAGGATCACCAGCGACTTGGTCCGGCCCGAGCGCGGCGCATGGCGCGGCCCGGTGAGGGTGGGCTGGGCGGTGGTCATTGGGTCACTCCGATATGCCCTCGCGCGATTTCGCGTGCCGGTAGTAGTGCCACAGCAGCCGGGCCGCAACCGCGCGCCATGGACTCCAGCCTTCGGCCTGCGCGCGGAAGGCCTTCTCGGCCGGGCGGGCGGGAAGGTCGAACAGCAGCCGCGCCGATTCCTGCAAGGCGAGGTCGCCGGGGGCGAAGACGTCTGCGCGGCCGATCGCGAACATCAGATAGATCTCGGCCGTCCAGACGCCGATCCCCTTGACGGCGGTCAGCGTCACGATGGCCTCGTCCTCGGGCATCGTGGCCAGCGCCTCGTAGTCGAGCCCGGCCTCGGCCAGCGCGCGCGCGTAGCGGATCTTGGGCCGCGACAGACCGCAGCCGCGCAGCACCTGGTCATCGAGTGCCATCAGCACGCCTGGGTCCTCGGCGCCCACGGCGGCAAGCTTGCCCGCGACCGAGTCGGCTGCGGCGACGGACAACTGCTGCGAGCAGATCGCCTTCAGGAGCGCGGGGAACCCGCCCTCGCGACGGCGCAGCGGCGGCGGGCCGGCGACCGCGACGACATGGCCGAAACGCGGCTCGGCGCGGGCGAGCCAGTCGCAGCCCTCGGCGATGCAGTCGGGAGAATGGATGATGCGTCCGGTCATGCGGGGGCAGTCTTGCCGCCCCCGCCCATCCGGTCAACGGGTCTCAGTGCCGGAAATCGGCCAGCCCGTAATGCTCGGCAAGGCGCTGCAGGGCGATCTTGAGCACCACCTTGCCCGAGCGCGCCGACCAGCCCATCCGCCGCTCGCAGGCCTCCAGCCCCTCGAGGAAGCAGCAGACCCTGAGCGCAACGTCCGAGAGGCCGGGACCGAGGCTGTCGAGCGCCTTCATGACGCGGTCGCGCGCCATCATCGGCCCCTCGGCGGGCCCGCGGCCCTGCGGGCTGCCGGAATACCGGTCGCCGGGTGTCAGGAACTTGCGCCAGTCCTGCGCCACCGACGGGCCGATCTGTGCAAGCTCGAAATCGTTGCGCAGCCGCTCGCCCGCCTCGACCTCGGCCGGCGTCAGGAAGGTGCGCCCGTCGGGGCCCTTGCGCCGGGCGAGCCAGCCGATCGGGCTTTCGCCCAGGTTGACCTCGAGCACCTCCTCCTCGCCGCTGCGGGGATCGAGGAAGACGCGCTCTGCCATCAGCTTGTGCTGGTGCTGGAAGGCGTCCGGCGCCTCGGCGAAGCCCTGCCCGGTCTTGCGGCGCCGCGCATCGGCCTCCTCGGCCAGCACGCGCCTCAGCCAGGCGCGCCCGACATCGCTGAGCCGGTACTGCACGCTCGCCTGTCCACGCCGGTGCGGCCTGATCCAGTCGCGCCGCAGAAACTCGGCGGCGAGCCGCATGGCGACGATCGCGATCGGCTTGCGGTGGCCGTTGGCGCCGCAGAACACGCCGGCGCGCTCGGCCCCCTCGGCCACCAGCAGGAAGCTGTCGGGTTCGGCCAGTCGGCGCAGGTAGCGGCGCGCCTCGCGCTCGACCTCGGCGTCGTCGGGGGTTGCCGCCGGTATCCCGGCTGCGGCGACCTCGGCGGCGGGGGCCGCCTCGGGCTCGTCGCACGCCTGCCCCTCGGCCGCCGACAGCATGCGGTCGACCAGCGGATCGTCGCGCCGCTCCTCGACCCGGCGGATGGTGCGCGAGACGGTCGAGGGATGCGTCCCGGTCGCTGCCGCAAGCGCCCGGATGCTTTCGCCATGCCCGACATGGGCGAGATAGAGCGCCGCGTCATGCGCCGAGCACGACGAGCGCCGCTCTCCGAAGACCGTGCCCGCGAGATCCGCGCACCGGTCCAGAACCTGCTGAGTTTTCGCCACGGTGGAACGCCCTTGTTTGCGTCAAGTTTTATGAAAACCTTCTAGGGGCCGAATGGTGAATCGAAGGTTAAATATCAAGTTTTTCCGTTTATTCATAATCTGTTAATAGACATTTATAAAGTGTGAACGCTGCGCGCTGTCACGCCGCCCGGCGCAACGCCACGGGGAACCGCCCAGACTTTGCCCGTCCCACGAAAGGAGGCGGCGATGGGCCTGATGGAGAACGATCTGGCGGTTTCGGGGGTGGCGGTGGTGATGCGGCGGCCGCGCCTGCTGGTGGATGCGGCGCGGGTCGGCGCGCGCATCCGCATCGAGCGTGGCTTGGCGCCACTTGACGCCGCCGCGTTGCAGCACGCCATGGCGGCCGAGCGCGCCCATGAGACGCTGCGCCGCGCCGCATCGCCCGCCTACCGGCCGGCACGGCATGTCGAGGCGCTGTCGCTGGTCTTCGCCGGGCGCGCGCGGGCCGAGCCCCGGCCCGATGCCGGGGCGCCCTGCCCGGCTCAGACGAAGGCGTCGGGCTCGGCGGCCTTCCTGCGCGCGATATAGTCCTTCAGCGCCTCGTCCACCGCGGGGTCGAGCGCGGGCTGGACATATTCGTCCAGCATCCGCCGCACCCGGCGCGCAGCCAGCTCGAAGGTGTCGGCGCCGCCTTCATCCGACCACTGCTCGAACGGCTTGTAGTCGAGCACCTGCGTGCGCCAGAAGGCTTCCTTGAAATTCGCCTGGGTGTGCGCGCAACCGAGGTAGTGCCCGCCGGGCCCCACCTCGCGGATCGCGTCCATCGCCTGGCCGTTCTCCGAGATGTCGATGCCCGCGGCGATCGAGTGCAGGACGCCAAGCTGGTCGGCATCCATCACGAACTTCTCGGGGCTCGCCACCAGCCCGCCTTCCAGCCAGCCGCAGGCATGCAGCATGAAATTGACGCCGCCCAGCAGCGCCGCGTTGAGCGTGTTCGCGCTCTCGTAGGCCGCCTGCGCGTCCGGCAGCTTCGAGCCGCAGAGCCCGCCGCCCGAGCGGAACGGCAGGTTCATCCGCCGCGCAAGCTGACCCGCGCCCCACAGGATCTTGGACGCCTCTGGCGTGCCGAAGGTGGGGGCGCCCGAGTTCATGTCGATCGAGGTCACGAAGGCGCCGAAGATCACCGGCGCGCCCTTGCGCACGAGCTGGCTGTAGGCCACCCCCGCCAGCACCTCGGCCAGCACCTGCGTCAGCGTGCCCGCGACCGATACCGGTGCCATCGCACCGCCGACGATGAAGGGCGAGACGATCGCCGCCTGGTTGGCCGCGGCATAGACCTCCAGCGCGCCCATCATGATTCCGTCGAAGGTCAGGGGCGAGTTGATGTTGACCAGCGAGGTCATCACCGTATTCTGCGCGACGAAGTCGCGGCCGAACAGGATCTCCGACATCTCGACCGAGTCGCGCGCCCGCTCGGGCGCCGTGACCGAGCCCATGTAGGGTTTGTCGCTCAGGCTCATATGGGCGTAGAGCATGTCCAGATGGCGCTTGTTCACCGGCACGTCGGTCGGCTCGCAGACCGTCCCGCCCGAGTGATGCAGCCATTTCGACATGTACCCGAGCTTCACGAAGGTGCGGAAATCCTCGATCGTGGCATAGCGCCGCCCGCCGTCGCGGTCGCGGATGAAGGGGGGACCGTAGACCGGCGCGAGCACCAGCGTCCTGCCGCCGATCTCGACCGAGCGCTCCGGGTTGCGCGCGTGCTGGGTGTAGCGCTGCGGCGCGGTCTTGCAGAGCTCGCGCGCGAGGCCGCGGGGGATGTGCACCCGCTCGCCGCGGACATCGGCGCCCGCCTCGCGCCAGCGCCGCAGCGCCTCGGGGTTCTCGACGAAGTTGACGCCGATCTCCTCCAGCACCGTCTCGGCATTCGCCTCGATGATCTCGATGGCCTCGGGCGTCAGGATCTCGAAGTTCGGGATATTGCGCTCGATATAGCGCGCGACCTCGAGGCGCGGCGCCGTACGTTCGGCCCGCCGAGCCGCACCGCCGCCCGCTCCACGCCGCCCGCGCCGCGCGCCCGCCTCGTCCTGCTCCGCGCCGGTCATGCTCATCGCTCACTCCTTCGGGCCACGGGCCAGCGCCCGGGGCCGCAGCCACGTTTCCCCCTCAATGGCCCGAGGCGGGCGCCACTGACCGGATGTTTTCGGCCATCCCGCGCCGAAAGGCGACATCGCGCCCGCGCGAGTGCGTGACAGCGCGCCGCCCGCGCCCTATAGACTCGCGCAAAACTGCGGCGGACCACCCGAGGCCGAGCCCTGATGACCCCGACCCCCAAGCACGAGACCTGCCTGATCGTCGATTTCGGCAGCCAGGTGACGCAACTGATCGCCCGGCGCCTGCGCGAGGCGGGCGTCTACTGCGAGATTCATCCCTTCAACCTGGTCGACGGTGCGCTGATCGCGCGCCTCGCACCCAAGGCGGTGATCCTTTCAGGCGGCCCGGCCTCGGTCGAGGACGAGGGCAGCCCGCGCGCGCCGCAGAAGGTGTTCGAGCTTGGCGTCCCGGTCCTTGGCATCTGCTACGGCCAGATGGTCATGGTCCACCAGCTTGGCGGCAAGGCCGAGGGCGGGCATCACCGCGAGTTCGGGCGCGCCTTCGTGAAAATGGCGGAAGCCTCGGACCTCATGGCGGGCGTCGCCGCGCCCGGCGAGGAAACCGAGGTCTGGATGAGCCATGGCGACCGTGTCACCGCCCTGCCGCCGGGCTTCCATGTCCAGGGCGCCTCGCCCAACGCACCCTTCGCGGTGCTGGCCGACCCCGCGCGCCGCTTCTACGGCGTGATGTTCCACCCCGAGGTCGTGCACACGCCAAAGGGTGCACAGATCCTTACGAACTTCATCCGTGGCATCGCGGGTTTCCGCGGCGACTGGACGATGGGCGCCTATCGCGACGAGGCGATCGCCCGGATCCGCGCGCAGGTGGGCGAGGCCCGCGTGATCTGCGGCCTGTCGGGCGGGGTCGATTCCTCGGTCGCCGCGGTCCTGATCCACGAGGCGATCGGCGACCAGCTCACCTGCGTGTTCGTGGACACCGGGCTGATGCGCGCAGGCGAGGCCGCAGAGGTCGTCACCCTGTTCCGCGACCACTACAACATCCCCCTGATCCACGCGGACGAATCGGACCTGTTCCTGGGCGAGCTAGCCGGAGTCACCGACCCCGAGCAGAAGCGCAAGACCATCGGGCGGCTGTTCATCGAGGTGTTCGAGCGTCACGCCCGCGAGGTCGGCGGCGCCGAGTTCCTGGCGCAGGGCACGCTCTACCCGGACGTGATCGAGTCGGTCTCGTTCTCGGGCGGGCCATCGGTCACCATCAAGTCGCATCACAACGTGGGCGGCCTGCCCGAGCGGATGAATCTCAAGCTGGTCGAGCCCTTGCGCGAGCTTTTCAAGGACGAGGTCCGGGCGCTGGGCCGTGAGCTGGGCCTGCCGCCCGCCTTCGTCGGCCGCCACCCCTTCCCCGGCCCCGGCCTCGCCATCCGCTGCCCCGGCGAGATCACGCGCGAGAAACTGGCGATCCTGCGCCAGGCCGACACCATATATCTCGACGAGATCCGCAAGGCCGGGCTCTACGACACCATCTGGCAGGCCTTCGCGGTGCTGCTGCCGGTGCGCACGGTGGGCGTGATGGGCGACGGACGCACCTATGACCATGTCTGCGCGCTGCGCGCGGTCACCTCGGTCGATGGCATGACGGCCGACTATTTTCCCTTCCCGCACGACTTCCTCGGCCGCACGGCCAGCCGCATCATCAACGAGGTGCGCGGCATCAACCGGGTGGTCTACGACGTGACCTCGAAGCCGCCGGGGACGATCGAGTGGGAGTGACGGCCCTGCCGCCGGGGCGCCCGGCCTGAGCGCTTGCAGTCCGGCCGGCGCGCCGTAAGACTTGCGCCCGGGCGGCGGCAAGCATCGTCGTGGCGCCGCCCGTGACACGAGGGCCGCCCATGACCGTATCCTTCGAGCCCATCCGCGCCCGCGCCGCCGAACGCAAGGGCGGCGACGAGGCGCTTGCGCGCCTGCTGCCGCAGCCGAGGCCCGCCGCCGAGCTTGCCGCGATCTCCGACGATCGGTGGTTGGCGCAGATGACGCGCTCGATCTTCCAGATGGGCTTCAACTGGAAGGTGGTCGACGCGATGTGGCCAGGCTTCGAGGAGGCCTTCGAGGGATTCTCGCCGGAACGCTGGGAGACCATGAGCGCCGAGGACTTCGAGCGGCTGGTCAACGACCGGCGCATCGTGCGCTATGGCGCCAAGATCCGCTCGGTCCAGAACAACGCGGCCTTCCTGATGGCGATCCGCGCCCAGCATGGCAGCGCGGGCGCCTTCTTCGCCGGCTGGCCCGCCTCGGATTTCGTGGGGCTGCTGGAGGTGCTCAAGCGCCGCGGCGACCGGCTGGGAGGCCTGACCGGGCAGTATTTCCTGCGCATGATGGGGGTGGACGGCTTCGTGCTGTCGCGCGATGGCGTGGCCGCGCTGATCGAAGCGGGCGTGATCGACAAGGAGCCCACGTCGAAGGGCGCGATGGCGGCCGTGCAGGCGGCCTACAACGACTGGTCGCGCGAGACCGGGCTGCCGCTGATGGCGATCAGCCGCATCCTGGGGCTCAGCACCGGGCCGAACGCCACGGGCCTCGAGCCGTGAGCGGACCGCGCGGGGTCGTCCGGGCGGCACGCCGGTGGCTCGACAAGCCTGCGCGTCTTCCGCGATAGTCGGGCGCTGAGGCGAGAGGACCGGGGGAGTGCGCGGGCGCAATGATCTTTACGGCGGTGACCGACTGGGACGATGCCTATGCGAACCGGGATCACATACCGGACGCGGACGGCTATCCGCCCCGCTGGGAGAGGGCGGCGGCCAGCTTCCGTGACGCGCTGGGGCCGCGCGCACGCCTTGGCCTGACCTATGGGCCGGGCGCGCGGCAGGCGCTCGACCTGTTCCTGCCGGAGGCCGATCCACGGGGCCTCGCCGTCTTCGTGCATGGCGGCTACTGGCGGCGCTTCGACCGCCCGGTCTGGTCGCACCTGGCGGCCGGCCCGCTGGCGCAGGGCTGGGCGGTGGCGATGCCGTCCTACAGGCTGGCCCCCGAGGCGAGGATCGCCCGCATCGCGCGCGACGTCGCGGCGGCTGTCGAGCGCGCGGCGGATGAGGTCGCAGGCCCCATCGTGCTGGCGGGGCATTCCGCGGGCGGGCACCTCGTCACGCGCCTGATGTGCAGCGACGGACTTCTGGCGGACGGCGTAGCGGCGCGCGTCGGTCATGTCCTGTCGATCAGCGGCGTGCATGACCTGCGTCCGCTGCTGCGCACTGCGATGAACGCCGACCTGCGCCTCGACCCACCGGAGGCCGCATCCGAGAGCCCTGCCCTGCTCGAGCCCCGGCCGGGGACACGGCTCACCGCCTGGGTGGGGGGCGACGAGCGGCCCGAATTCATCCGCCAGTCGGCGCTGCTCGCGAATGTCTGGACGGGGCTCGGCGCAGCGACTGCCTCGGTCGTCGAGAGCGGGCGGCACCATTTCGACGTGATCGACAGCCTGACCACGCCCGATGGCGCTCTGGCCCGGGCGCTCACCGATATCCGAGGGAGAACGGGATGAACTGTGTCTTCGTGCAGCTTCGCTGCGAGCCCGGCAAGACCTACCAGGTCGCAGACGCGATCTGGGAGCGCGAGATCGTCTCGGAGCTTTACTCCACCTCGGGCGAATACGACCTCCTGATGAAGATCTACATCCCGGACGAGGCCGATATCGGCCGCTTCATCAACGAGAGGCTGCTCGACATTCCGGGCATCAGCCGCTCGCTGACAACGCTGACCTTCCGCGCCTTCTGAGCCTGCAACAACGGGAGCCGCGATCACGGCTCCCGGCCCATCCGATACAAGCGGCGATCAGAGCGTGCCGTCGCGCTTCATCCGATCGTAGAGGAAGCCGCCCGCGCCACCGACCGTCGCGCCAATCGCGGCGCCCGCGCCGGGCGAGCCGCTGAACGCGCCGATCACCGCGCCGGTGGCAGCACCCACCGCTGCGCCCGTGCCCGTGCGCGTCGCCGTATCCCTGTCCATGGTCTCGCAGCCGGCGAGCGTGATGGCAGCGACGGACATGACGACGATAAGACCCTTTCGCGACATCAGGTTTTCTCCTTCAGGAACTCGTCTTGCTTGGATGTTTGCGTGGATAACAGTCATGTGCAGGGAAAGGTTGCGCGCATCGCCTCGACGATCCCTTGCAGCGGCTCGAGGTTCGCGGAATCCGGGTTGCCCGAGGCCCAGGCGAGGAAGATCTTCCGGGTCTCGTCGCGGGTTACGACGCGACCAGGGCAGGCGACGGGCTTCACGTCGAACCGCTCGTCGCGCAGCAGCTCGGCATAGAGCTGCTCGACCCCCTCGATCCAGCCGTAGCAGAAGCCGATCGCATACTTCCCGATGTCGGAGCCCTCGTCGGCCGAGCAGAGATCGGCAAGCGAAGCTACGGTCATGGCCTCAAAATCCTCGCGCGTGGGCTCGGCCAGCGCCGCCGTCGAGGCTGCCGCGAGGGCAGCGGCGAAAAGCATCTTCTTCAATGGTCTCTCCCCATGCCTGCTTCCGCCCGCAAACCGGGCGGAGCGGGAGCAATCTAGCAGAGGAATCAGCCCCGCTCCATGACGCCGATCAATGCGTCAGGCGGGCACGAGCCCGGAGAGATGCGCGAGGTTCTTGAAGAAGATCCGCACATGAGCCAGCGGCCGGGCCTTGACCAGCTCCTTGTTCATGTAGGCGTCAAAGGTCAGCTCCTGCACGTCGCGGTCGCGGCAGATGGCGACGAAGCGCTCGCGGCGGTCGTCGTTGATGTACCAGTAGTCCTGCATCATGCGCAGGATCCAGAACACGCTGCCATGCGCGCGCATGAAGCGCCGCCGCGCCCTGGCGAGCGCCGCGGCGCGGCCGGTCGCCAGCATCTCCTCGACCGCGTCGGCGGCGACCCGGCCGCCGAACATTGCGTAGAATATCCCCTCGCCCGAGGACGGCGCCACCACCCCGGCGGCATCGCCCGCCAGCACCACGTCGCGCCCGTTGTCCCAGCGCCCCAGCGGCTGCAGCGGGATCGGCGCGCCTTCCCTGCGGATCGTCGACACACCGTCGAGGCCCGCCACGGCCCGCAGGCCGGCGGTGGCCTTCTTCACCGAGAAATCGGTCAGCTCGGTTCCCATGCCGATGCTGGTCTGCGCGCCGTGCGGAAACACCCAGCCGTAGAAGTCGGGCGAGATTCGTCCGTCGTAATAGACGTCGCACTGGTCCGGCGCGAAGTCGGCGGCGTCGGGCGCGGGGCTCTCGACAATCTCGTGATAGGCGATGACATACCGGATGTCCTGCCCGCCCGGGATCTCGTGCCGCGCGACGTTCGAGCGCGCGCCATCCGCGCCGATCACCGCGCGGGTGCGGATGCGCGCGATCTCGCCCGACTGGCCGGCCTCCCTCGGGCGGTAGCAGACCACCGCCACCCCGTCGGGATCGCGCTCGATGCGCTCATAGGTGCCGGTCAGCCGTGTGGCCCCGCTGGAACCGGCGCGGGCGCGCAGCCACTCGTCGAAATGCTCGCGGTCGACCATGCCGACGAAGCCGTCCCTGATCGGGATCACCACCTTGCGACCTTTCGGCGAGATCATCCGCGCCCTGGTGATCTTCGCGACGAGTTGCTCCTCGGGGATCGCGAACATGTCCATGGCGCGCGGCGGGATGGCGCCGCCACAGGGCTTGATCCGACCCGCGCGGTCGAGCAGCGCCACGCGCCGTCCCTTGAGCGCCAGGTCGTGCGCCGCCGTGGCACCCGCCGGGCCGCCGCCCACCACCACCACGTCCCAGGTGTCGAGGCTCATCGCTCACTCTCCCGCTATGCCGGCCGCGGCTCCGTACAGTGGCGCGTCCCGCAGGTCGCGCCCCACCCGGGCCGCGAGGATCGCCGAGACGAGGAACAGCACCCCCTCGCCCGCGAAGACGATGGAATAGGCGGCCGCCGGATCGGCCATCAGCGCGCGCGCGGCATCGACCGCGACCGTGCCAAGGAAGCCGCCGAGCCCGAAGGCCACCGCCTGCGCCGCGCCCCACAAACCCACGCGCGTGCCCTCGCGCCCGCCCGCGCCGTCCGAGGCGAGGCCCATCATCGAGCCGATGGCCGCGACCGCGAAGGCCCCGTTGAACGCGCCCAGCACGAACACGTTCAGCCCCAGCGGCCAGCCCGGGCCCATCTGCCCACCCCAGGCGAGCGCGATCAACGCAAGCGCCGAGCCGATGCAGCCCCAGATCGTCCAGCCCCGCAGCACCGCGGGCCGCCCCCTGCCCCAGGCCGTGCCGAGGACGCCGACGACCGCCATGCCCAGGAACACCCCGCCATGCTGCACGCCCGCAAGCTGCGTGGACTGCCCCGGCGTCATGCCGAAGACATGCCCGGCAAAGGGCTCGAGGATCAGGTCCTGCGCCGAATAGGCCAGCATCGAGGCAAAGACGAAGAGCGTGAAGACCCGCGCCTGCGGCTCGGCCCAGACCTCGGACAGCGCAGCGCGGAACCGCACCCTCGTTCGCCGCGGAGAGGCGTCGCTCCCCGGCAGCGCGCCGCGCTCGACGCCCGCGACGCCAAGCACCGCGAGCGTGAAGGCCAGCGCCGCCACGCCGCAGGCCACTGCGATCAGGCGCTGATGGCTGAAGGGGTCGAGCAGTCCGCCAGCGACACCCGCCGTGACCGCAATGCCGCCGATCATCATCAGCCACGCGATGGTCGCCGCCGCGGCGCGCCGAGCGGGCGCGACCCGCACCGCCATCAGCGCGAGCAGGTTCGTCCCGGCCGCACCCACGCCGATGCCGATCACCACGAAGGCCACGACCGCCGCCATAAGCCCCAGTCCCGGCGCCGAGGCCATCAGAACCGTCGCCCACGCCGCCGCCACGCCGCCCAGCGCCAGCAGCGCCATGCCCCCAAGGATCCACGGCGTGCGCCGCCCGCCCTGATCGGCGCCATGCCCCCAGCGCGGACGCATCATCTGCACGCCATAATGAAGCCCCACCAGCGCGCCCGGCAGCATCGCCGGCAGCGCCAGTTCCACCACCATCACGCGGTTGAGCGTCGAGGTCGTGAGCACCACGATCGAGCCGAGCGCCATCTGCACGAGGCCGAGCCGCACCATGCCGAGCCAGCCGAGATGACGTCCGGTCGCGCGCTGCATCCCTGCCCCCTCCCGTCGCATTCTTAGAACGCCCCGCCCTGCGCGGCGGCGCGCATCGCGAAGGCGCTGACCAGCATGCCCAGCACGTAGAGGCTCACGCCCGTGGCGTTGTACCAGGGGGCCTTGCCACGCGGGTCGCGCAGCAGAACCCGCATCGCAAGCCCCTGCGCCGCCAGAAGTGCCGCGGCCACGCCGGCATGCCACGGATGGCCCCACACCAGAAGCAGCGCCACGACAACGGCTTGCGGGACCGCCATCACCCAGCACGCGAGCCGCGCCGCGCGCGCGCGCCCCAGCACGACGGGCAGCGACCGGATGCCCAGCGCCCGGTCGCCCTCGACCGCCTTGAAGTCGTTCAGCGTCATGATGCCATGCGCGCCCGCGGCATAGAGCGCCGCCAGCGCGACGATGCGCGCATCCGGCAACGTGCCCAGCATGACGGCGGCGCCGGTGAACCAGGGCAGCCCCTCGTAGCACAGGCCCGTCGCGGCACAGCCCCACCAGCCGTTCATCTTGAGCCGGAGCGGAGGCGCCGAATACGCCCAGGCGAAGAACACCCCCACGAGCGTCGCCGCGAAAGCCCAGGCGCCCAGAAGCCCGCCCACGCCAAGCGACACGCCGCTGAGCGCCACCGCGATCCAGAAGCCCCAGCTTCCGGGGATGCGTCCCGAGGGGATGGGCCGTCCGGGCTCGTTGATCGCATCGACATGGCGGTCGTACCAGTCGTTCGCGGCCTGGCTCATGCCGCAGACCAGCGGGCCCGCCAGCAGAACGCCGCCCAGGAATTCGGGCAGCCGGTCGCCCAGCGCCACGCCGGACGAGACGACGCCGCAGCCATAGGCCCACATCGGCGGGAACCAGGTGATGGGCTTTAGGAGTTCGAGCACCGCGGCGGGCGCGGGACGGCGGCTAGACGCTGCGATGGCAAGGTTGACTGACATGACTGTCAACAGAATATGACAGTCGGCGCCGCTTGTCAGTCCGATTTGGCAACGAATGTCGAGCTGCGGCGAATTCGCGGCACGCGTGCCTGGCCACGCGACGCGCGGGCGGGCCGCGGCGGGCGGCAGTCGCCGAACGGGGGGTTACTCGCCGTCCGCGTAGTCGCGGATGCCGAAGCGGCGCAACTTGACGTAGAGGCTCTGGCGCGAGAGGCCCAGCATCTCGGCCGCCGAGGCGCGGTTGTCGCCCGTCATCTCGAGCGCGGCCTCGATATAGAGCTTCTCGATCATGTCCGTGGTCTGGCGCACCACGTCCTTCAACGACACCCGGCCCACCAGCTCGGTGAGCTGGTCGACCGACTGCGGCAGCTCGTGCCCACTGCGCGGCGCGGCCGAAATGCGGCGCGAGACATCGCGGATCACGAAGCAATAGGCGGTGACGCCGCCGCGGGCGGCGATGCTGGCCGAGATCTCGACATCCGTCTCGGTCCCGTAATCGCCGCGCAGGACAGTCGAGAACAGCCGCAGCGCCCCGCGCTCGTGCAGGTTCGCAAGCATGACGCTGAGATCGACCCCCGGCCGGCCCAGCCAGCGCTCGAGGCTCTCGCCGCGCGCCTGCTCCTCGGTCGCGATCTGCACCATGTCGAGGAAGGCGCCATTGCAGCTCTGGATCGTGCCGTCGGGCGCGGTAACCACGAAGGCGTCCGGCAGGGCCGAGACAAGGCGCGACAAGTCCGGCCCGCCATCGGCCAGCGCAGGATGGGCGCCGCCCTCGGGCAGCGCCAGGCGGACGAGGAACACCCAGGCGGTCTCCTGCCTGAGCAGCGACACCGACGCGCGGAAGCGCGTCTCGCCACCCGGCCCCGGCAGCTCGGCCTCGTCGGCGCGGCCGGTGGCCCGCACGGTGGTGAGAAGCGATTCGACGGTATCGGACGCAGGCCCCTCGAAGCAGTCGGCGAGGCGGCGGCCCATGAGCCCCCCCCGCCCGCCGCGGTCGAGCACGGCCAGCGCGGCCGGATTGGCCTCCAGCACCTTCTCGGACGCGCCGTCGACGACCAGCACCGGCTCGGAGGAAAGCTGGAAGAGCAGACGATACCGCGTCTCGAGATGCCGCAGCCGCGCATAATCCTTCTCGAGCGCCTGCTGCGCCTCGATCAGGCGCTGCTGCAGCGACGAGACGGTGCGCAGGTCGCGGCCGAAGACCACAAGCATGCGGGTCTCGTCGACCTTCACGGCCGAGTAGAGGACGGGAATGTCGATCCCGGTCTGGCCGGAATGGTTCACCTGCCGCCAGCGTGGCTCCTCGCCCGCCATGGCGTCGCGGATCAGCGCCTCGATCTTGGGGCGGCTCTCGGTGGTGACGGTGTCGATCCAGAGGCGACCGATCCAGCCCTCGGCATCCGCGAGGCCCATCTCGCGTCTGTCGAGCGCGAGATCCTGGATCACGCCCTCGGCATCGACCACCAGTGCGATGTCGGCTGCCGTCGCGATGAGCCTGGCCGCAGACACGGCTCCCAGCCCGCCCAGCGACTCCTTCGGGGCAGCAAAGTTCTTCAACGAGATATCCTCTCTCCCGAGGTCGTTTTCTGCGCCTAGTCTCCGTTTCCTTCCGCGTCAACACTTGTCTTCACGTCCGACTGTCAAGTCAGCCGCGCACCGCCTCGCCGGCACGCGCGATCGCGGCGCCCGCATCCAAGGCAATCCAGTCGGCGCCCGCGCCCGAAAACGCCTCGGGCGAGAGGCACGCGGCAGGCCCGCCCGCGATCACAACGAGGCCGGGATTGAGCGACACCCGGCGCAGCGCGCGGATCGCGTCGCCCAGTGCGCCGGCGTGACGCTCGGCGGCGAGGGAGAAGCCCGCCACGTCGAACCAGTCGCGCATCGCGATGCGGACCAGTTCGGCATGACTGGCCGATGGTCGGCAGACGACCTCCCACCCCGCCGTGATGAAGGCTTCCGCGGCCATCTCGACGCCGAAGACGTGATGCTCGCCCGGCGTCGCGGCCAAGAGGATGCGCCGCCCGGCCATCGCTGGCGCGATGCTGCTGACGATGCCCCCGCGGAACTCGCGCATAAGCCTCTGCAGGTCGGCGACACCGAGGCACACGGCGCTGAAGTCGCAGGCGTCGTCCTCCCACATCACGCCGAGGCGGCGCGCGGCGGGAGCGAGTAGGTCCGACATCATCTCCTGCGGCGCCATGCCCCGGGCATTGGCGTCGCGCAGCAACGACCGCGCCGAGCCGAGATCGCCCTGAACGAGCAGCCCGGCGAGGCGCTCGACCTCGGCCGCGACCTGGTCTGCCCCCTCGCAGCGCCGCGCGCTCTCGACCAGCCGGGGAACGATGTCGCGCTCGATGGTGGCGGCAAGCCGCCGTGCGGCGCCCGCCCGCCGCTCGCGTGCGCCCGCGGCAACGGACGTGTGGGTGGCCGATCCGTCCGGGACGCGGACCGAGGCGTCCGGCCTCGCGACCTTGTCCGGCACAGCCACCGCGCGATCGTGAGGCTCGCCGCCAAAGGCCCCGTCGTCGGTTGCGGACATGCGGCTTCTCCCTCGGGGTCATTTCCCGTTGGCGCGCCCTTTGTCTGCCGCAGGTCTGCACGGCACCGTTCGCGATGGGCGCACCTACTTGCATTCCATTGTGCAGAACACGCTCCCGGAATTGTGCGTCAATCTTGATTGACAACCAATCACGGCACTCTCTGCACAAAAGCCATCTGACCACCCGGAAAACGCCCTGACAACCAAATTCCAACCCGCCCGGAGGGTCGTATGCAGTTTGAAACGCAATTTTTGCGTTGATTTCCACCATTCCCGCTAATTTTTTTGCGCTACCGCCCGGAGCGGACGCGCTCAGTTGACGTAAACTTAGATTGACATATCTCGCGACGCAGTCGTAGCCTTCCCTCCAGGAAAGACGGTTCAGGGAGCGCGCAAGTGGCCGCCAGATACGGCAAGGCACCAGCCCGGCACCGCCTCTACACCGACGAGGAGCGGGGCCGGCGCGACCGGACGAAATGGACGGTGGTGCAGGGCGTGCTCGCACCCGTCCAGTTCCTCGTCTTCCTCGCAAGCCTTGCGCTGGTGGTCCGGTATCTCTGGACCGGGGACGGATACGGGGCCGCGACCGTGTCCATCGTGCTCAAGACGATGGTGCTCTACACGATCATGGTGACCGGCGCGATCTGGGAGAAGGTGGTCTTCGGCCGGTATCTCTTCGCGCCCGCGTTCTTCTGGGAGGACGCGGTCTCGATGCTGGTGATCGCGCTCCACACCGCCTATCTCGCCGCGATCCTCGCTGGCTGGGGCACGCCGGCCGAGCAGATGTATCTCGCGCTCGCGGCCTACGCGGCCTATGTCGTGAACGCGGCCCAGTTCCTTTGGAAACTGCGGCAGGCGCGGCTCGAGGGTGAGCGCACCCCCCGCGCGCCCGCGATGGCGGAGGCCGCGTGATGGCCCCGCCCGACGGCCTGAGCCCTGCCCCGACCACCGGCTGCGCCGAGCGGCCTGTCCGGCACGAGGCCGGCCAGCGCGAGGTGTTCTGCGGGCTCACCGGCATCATCTGGCTGCATCGCAAGATCCAGGACGCGTTCTTCCTCGTCGTCGGCTCGCGCACCTGCGCGCACCTGATCCAGTCGGCGGCGGGCGTGATGATCTTCGCCGAGCCGCGATTCGGCACCGCCATCATCGACGACCGCGACCTGTCGGGGATGGCCGACGCGAATGACGAGCTCGACCGCGTGGTGGCCGAACTGGTCGCGCGCCGGCCCGACATCCGGCTGCTGTTCCTCGTGGGCTCGTGCCCGTCCGAGGTCATCAAGCTCGACCTGTCGCGCGCGGCGCAACGTCTCAGCCGCCAGTTCCATCCCGGCGTGCGTGTGCTGAACTACTCCGGCTCGGGCATCGAGACCACATTCACCGAGGGCGAGGACGCCTGCCTCGCCTCGCTGGTGCCGGTGCTGCCGGAAACAGCCGAACCCGGCCTTCTGGTGGTGGGCGCGCTGGCCGAGATTGTCGAGGACCAGTTTGCCCGCGCCTTCGCCGAGCTTGGGATTGGCCCGGTCCGCTTCCTGCCCCCGCGCCGCGCGCGCGAGCTGCCGCCGGTCGGCCCCGGCACACGCTTCCTGCTGGCGCAGCCCTTCCTGGTCGAGACCGCGCGGCTTTTGGCGTCGCGCGGCGCGCAGCACCTGCCCGCGACCTTCCCGCTGGGCGCCGAGGGCACCACCGCCTGGCTCGCCGCCGCCGCGCGCGCCTTCGGCATCCCCGACGCCCGGTTGGCCGAGGTCACCGCGAAGGGCGAGGCGCGCGCCTCCGCCGCCATCGTCCGGCACCGCGAAAAGCTCGCGGGCAAGTCGGTGTTCTTCCTTCCCGACAGCCAGCTTGAAATCCCGATCGCCCGCTTCCTGAGCCGCGAGGTCGGCATGGAGCTGGTCGAGGTCGCCACCCCCTACCTGCATCGCGGCCTGATGGGGCCCGAGCTTGCGCTCCTGCCCGACTGCGCGTTGACCGAAGGCTCGGACGTCGACGCGCAGCTCGACCGCGTGCGCGCGGCGCGGCCCGAGATCACGGTCTGCGGGCTCGGGCTCGCCAACCCGCTCGAGGCCGAGGGGCTGACCACCAAGTGGTCGATCGAACTCGTCTTCACCCCGATCCAGGGCTACGATCAGGCCGGCGACCTCGCCGAGCTTTTTGCCCGTCCCCTCAACCGGCGCATGAGGCTCGCGGTATGAAGCTCACGCTCTGGACATACGAGGGCCCGCCCCATGTCGGCGCGATGCGGATCGCGGCCTCGATGGAGGGGCTGCACTACGTCCTGCACGCGCCGCAGGGCGACACCTATGCCGACCTTCTGTTCACCATGATCCAGCGCGACGACCGCCGTCCGCCGGTGACCTACACCACCTTCCAGGCGCGCGATCTGGGCTCGGACACTGCCGATCTGTTCAAGCGGGCCTGCGCGGACGCGGTCGCGCGCTTCCGCCCCGAGGCGCTGATCGTCGGCGCCTCGTGCACCGCGGAACTGATCCAGGACGACCCCGGCGGGCTTGCCGCGGGCATGGACCTGCCCGTGCCGGTGGTGCCCTTGGAGCTTCCCG
This sequence comes from Thermohalobaculum sediminis, assembly GCF_023487995.1. Classification (GTDB taxonomy): domain Bacteria; phylum Pseudomonadota; class Alphaproteobacteria; order Rhodobacterales; family Rhodobacteraceae; genus Thermohalobaculum; species Thermohalobaculum sediminis. The sequence goes on along the minus strand of NZ_JAMFKN010000009.1, from coordinate 85,335 downwards.
CCTACCAGAAGAAGGAGAACTGGGGCGCGGCCGAGACCTTCTACCAGCTCGTCCGCCGCCTCGCCGCCAGACCGGCCGAGCGGACCTGGGAACGGCCGCGAGCCAACATCCTCGGGCCGTCGTCGCTGGGCTTCAGGAATCGCGACGACGCGATTGAAATCACGAAGCTTCTGGGCATTCTGGGCATCGAGATCAACGTCACCGCCCCAATGGGTTGCCGCCCCGCCGACCTCGCGCGCCTGCCGCAGGCCGATTTCAACGTCGTGCTCTACCCCGAGGTCGCCGAGACCGCCGCGCGCTGGCTCGAGCGCACCCATGGCCAGCCCTTCACCCGCACGATCCCGATCGGCGTGGGCGCCACGACCGATTTCATCCACGAGGTGGCGGGGCTGGCGGGCGTGGACCCCGCGCCCGCGCTGGCGGGCCAGCCCTCGCGCCTGCCGTGGTATTCGCGCTCGATCGACTCGACCTACCTGACCGGCAAACGGGTCTTCATCTTCGGCGACGCCACCCACGCGCTGGCCGCCGCGCGCGTCGCCACGCAGGAATTTGGCTTCGACCTCGTCGGGCTCGGCACCTACAGCCGTGAGTTCGCGCGCGACGTGCGGGCGGCGGCCGAGGCTCATGGGCTCGAGGCGCTGATCACTGACGATTACCTTGAAGTTGAGGCGGCCGTGGCCGCGGCCGCCCCCGAACTGGTGCTGGGCACGCAGATGGAGCGCCACATCGCCAAGCGGCTTGGCATCGGCTGCGCGGTGATCTCGGCGCCCGTGCATGTGCAGGACTTCCCCGCCCGCCACTCGCCGCAGATGGGCTTCGAGGGCGCGAACGTCCTGTGGGACACCTGGGTCCACCCGCTGGTGATGGGCCTCGAAGAGCACCTCCTGGGCATGTTCCGCGAGGACTTCGAGTTCAACGACACGGCCCAGCCGTCGCATCTGGGTCATGGCGCGCGCACCGAGGAGCCCGCACCCGCCCCTGCCGATGCCCCCATCTGGGCCAACGAGGCCGAGAAGGAGCTGCGCAAGATCCCCTTCTTCGTGCGCGGCAAGGCGCGCCGGAACACCGAGAAATTCGCAGCCCAACGCGGCCTTGGCACCATCACGCTCGAGACGCTCTACGATGCAAAAGCCCATTTCGCCCGCTGAATTCGGCGGGCTCCGGCTCGCCATCGTCACGCTCGACGCGCATTTCGCGAGCGCCATCGAGCGTGCGCGCCCCATCCTTGCCAGCGAAGTGCCGGGCCTCTCGCTCAGCCTGCACGCCGCCTCGGACTGGGCCGAATGCCCCGCGGCGCTCGAGGACACCCGCGCGGCCGTCGCGCAGGCCGACATCGTGCTGGTCTCGATGCTGTTCCTAGACGACCACATCCGGGCGATCCTGCCGGCGCTGGAAGCCCGCCGCCCGCAATGCGACGCGATGATCGCCTGCGTTTCGGCGGCCGAGGTGATCCGGCTCACGAAAATCGGCCGGCTCGACATGGCGAAGCCCGCGCAGGGGCCGATGGCGCTGCTGAAGAAGCTGCGCGGCAAGCGGACACCGGGCTCGTCGGGCGCGGGCCAGATGGCGATGCTGCGGCGGATCCCCAAGATCCTGCGCTTCATTCCCGGCACGGCGCAGGACCTGCGGGCCTATTTCCTGACGATGCAATACTGGCTGAGCGGGTCGGACGAGAACGTCCTCAACATGATCCGCCTGCTGGTGGACCGCTATGCCGATGGCCCGCGCTCGGGACTTCGCGGCAAACTGAAAGTCGAGCCGCCGGTCGATTACCCGGAAGTCGGACTCTACCATCCCGCCCTGCCCGGCCGCGTGACCGAGGACACGACCGCCCTGCCCGCGCCGCGCGCAGCGACCGGCACGGTCGGGCTTCTGATCATGCGCTCCTACGTGCTGGCCAAGGATACCGGCCATTTCGACGGGGTGATCGCGGCGCTGGAGGCGCGCGGCCTGCGGGTGATCCCGGCCTTCTCGTCGGGCCTCGACGGGCGGCCCGCCATCGAGCGCTTCTTCCGCCGCGAGGGGCGCACGACGGTGGATGCGCTTATCTCGCTCACCGGCTTCAGCCTGGTGGGAGGCCCTGCCTACAACGACGCGGCGGCGGCCGAGGCGGTGCTGGCCGGGCTCGACGTGCCCTACATCGCGGCGCATGCGCTCGAGTTCCAGCCGCTCGAGCAGTGGGGCGCATCGCCGCGCGGGCTCATGCCAATCGAGAACACCATGATGGTGGCGATCCCCGAGCTCGACGGCGCCACCAACCCGATGGTCTACGGCGGGCGCTCGGACGGCGCGGGCCTGCCCTGCCAGGGCTGCGAGCGCCATTGCCTGTTCGATCCCGCGACCGGGCGCGACATGCACGCCTGCGCCGAGCGCGCGGGAATGCTGGCAGCCCGCGTTGCGCGCCTGATCACCCTGCGCCGCGCAGCACGAGCCGAGCGGCGCGTGGGCGTGGTGCTGTTCAACTTCCCGCCCAATGCCGGGGCGACGGGCACCGCGGCCTATCTCTCTGTCTTCGAAAGCCTCTGGAACACGCTGTCTGCACTAAAGAATTCCGGCTACACAGTGGATCTTCCAGCGAGCGCCGAGGCGTTGCGCGAGGCGGTTCTCGGCGGCAATGCCGCGACCTTCGGGACCGACGCCAACGTCTTTCACCGCATCCCCGCAGACACCCATGTGCGCGACGAGCGCCACCTTGCGCAGATCGAGGAGGTCTGGGGCCCCGCCCCCGGTCGCGCGCAATCCGACGGCGCCTCGATCCTGGTGCTGGGCCAGAGCTTCGGCAATGTCTTCGTCGGCATCCAGCCCGCCTTCGGGTGGGAGGGCGACCCGATGCGCCTGCTGTTCGAGCAGGGTTTTGCCCCCACCCATGCGTTCAGCGCATTCTACCGCTGGCTCGACCGCGATTTCGGCGCCCATGCGGTGCTGCATTTCGGCACCCACGGCGCGCTGGAATTCATGCCGGGCAAGCAGGCGGGGCAGTCGGCGACATCCTGGCCCGACCGGCTGATCGGCGAGCTTCCGAACTTCTACCTCTACGCCTCGAACAACCCGTCCGAAGGCGCCATCGCGCGGCGGCGGGCGGCGGCGACGCTGATCTCCTACCTCACGCCGCCGGTGGCCCATGCCGGGCTCTACCGCGGGCTGGTCGAACTGAAAGCCTCGCTCGACCGCTGGCGGGCGATGGAGCCCGGCACCTCAGCCGACGAGCGCACCCGGCTGGGCGAGATGATCCAGGCACAGGCCGCGGCCCTCGACATGGTGGCGCCCGAGCCCGTCTGGATGCTGGCTGACGCCGAGGCCCGCGTGGGCCCGCTCGCCGACCAGGTGCTGGAGCTCGAATACAGCCTCATCCCGCACGGCCTGCACGTGGTGGGCGAGCCGATGCCCCCGGCGGAGCGGGCCGAGATGCTGGGCGTGGTGGCCGAGGCCGCGCACGGCCTGCACCCGGCGACCGCCGCGATGCAGATGTTGGCCGAGGGCCATTCCGCCGAGGCCGCGCTGGCCGATAGCGGCCTGCCGCGCACGCCCGAGACGATCAGCATCTTCGGGAAACTGGCCGAGACCGCCGAGCTTCTGTCGCGGGATCACGAGGCCGACGCGATCGTCCGCGCGCTCGATGGCCGCTTCATCGCGCCGGCGCCGGGCGGCGACCTGATCCGCACGACCGAGATCCTGCCCACGGGGCGCAACCTGCACGGCTTCGACCCGTTCCGCATACCCTCGCCCTTCGCGGTGGCGGACGGGCAGCGGCAGGCGGCGCGCATTCTCGAGCGGCATCTCACCGAAGGGAACGGCATCCCCGAGCGCGTGGCGCTGGTTCTGTGGGGCACCGACAACATCAAGCAGGAAGGCGGGCCGATGGCGCAGGCCCTCGCCCTGATCGGCGCGCGCCCGCGGATCGACAGCTACGGCCGCGTCTGCGGCGCCGAGCTGATCCCGCTGGACGAGCTCAAGCGCCCCCGGATCGACGTGATGGTCACGCTCTCGGGCATCTTCCGCGACCTGCTGCCCTTGCAGACCCGGATGCTGGCCGAGGCCGCGCTCAAGGCCGCGATGGCCGATGAGCCACTCGAGCTCAACTATGTCCGCCGCCACACGCTCGACTACATGGCCCGCACCGGCTGCGGCATCGAGACGGCGGCTCTGCGCGTTTTCTCCAATGCCGACGGGGCTTACGGCTCGAACGTCAACCAGCTGATCGACTCGGGCGCCTGGGACGACGAGGACGAGCTGGCCGACGCCTACTCGAAGCGCAAGTGCTTCGCCTATGGCATCGACGGGAAGCCCGTGAAGCAACCGGAACTCCTTCAGGACGTTCTGGGCGGCGTCGAGCTCGCTTACCAGACCCTCGACTCGGTGGAACTCGGCGTGACCACCATCGACCACTACTTCGACACGCTGGGCGGCATCGGGCGGGCGGTGAAGCGCGCGCGCGGCGACGAGATCCCCGTCTATATCGGCGACCAGACCCGCGGCGAGGGCAAGGTCCGCACCCTGCGCGAGCAGGTGGCGCTGGAGACCCGCACCCGCGTGCTGAACCCCAAATGGTTCGAGGGGATGCTGAAGCATGGCGCCGAGGGCGTGCGCCAGATCGAGGCGTCGCTCACGAACACCGTCGGCTGGTCGGCCACCACTGGCGCCGTGGACCCCTGGGTCTACCAGCGCGTGACCGAGACCTTCGTGCTGGACGAGGCGATGCGCCGGCGTCTGGCCGAGATGAACCCCAAGGCGTCGGCCCGCCTCGCGAACCGGCTGATCGAGGCGCATGAGCGCAACTACTGGCAGCCCGACGCGGCGACGCTGGCGGCGCTCCAGGCGGCGAGCGAGGAGCTCGAGGACCGCCTGGAAGGCGTAAGCCCCTGACGGAAGGAAAGACGATGGCACCGCTCGAGACCCCGACCCTGCCCAGGCGCCGCCGCGAGGACGGCGAGGGCAGCGTGCAGGTCCACATGGACCCGGCGATGAAGATCGAGGGGGCCAAGGTCTTTTCGGTCTACGGCAAGGGGGGCATCGGCAAGTCCACCACCTCGTCGAACCTCTCGGCCGCCTTCTCGAAGCTTGGGAAGAAGGTCCTGCAGATCGGCTGCGACCCCAAGCACGACTCGACCTTCACGCTCACGAAGCGCCTGGTGCCGACCGTGATCGACGTGCTGGAGAGCGTGAACTTCCACCCCGAGGAGCTGCGCCCCGAGGATTTCGTCTACGAGGGCTACAACGGCGTCATGTGCGTCGAGGCGGGCGGCCCGCCGGCCGGCACCGGCTGCGGCGGCTATGTCGTGGGCCAGACCGTGCGGCTGCTCAAGGAGCACCACCTGCTCGAGGACACCGACGTCGTGATCTTCGACGTGCTGGGCGACGTGGTCTGCGGTGGCTTTGCCGCGCCCCTGCAGCATGCCGACCGGGCGGTGATCGTGACCGCGAACGACTTTGACTCGATCTACGCGATGAACCGGATCGTGGCCGCCGTTCAGGCCAAGTCGAAGAACTATTCGGTACGCCTCGCCGGCTGCGTCGCCAACCGTTCGCGCGAGACCAACGAGGTCGACCGCTATTGCGAGAAGGTGGGCTTCAGGCGCCTCGCGCATCTGCCCGACCTCGACGCCATCCGGCGCAGCCGCCTCAAGAAGTGCACGCTGTTCGAGATGGGCGAGGGCGACGAGGACATCGTGCAGGTCCAGAAGGAATACATCCGCCTAGCCGAGACGCTGTGGAACGGGACCGAGCCGCTTGCGCCCGCCCCGATGAAGGACCGCGACATTTTCGAATTGCTGGGTTTCGACTGATGAGCAACCTCTCCGACACCCCCACCTTCGCCTCGCGCCGCGCGGAGCTTCAGGACTATTTCGACCGCACGGCCTTCGAGGCGTGGCGGCGCCTGACCTCGGACGCGCCGGTGAGCCGGATCCGCGAAACGGTGCGCCGCGGCCGCGACGACATGCGCGCGACGATCCTGTCGTGGCTGCCCGCCGACCTTGGCGGCCTGCGCCTGCTCGATGCCGGCTGCGGGACCGGGGCGCTGGCGGTCGAGGCGGCACGGCGCGGCGCCGAAGTGGTCGCGATCGACGTGGCAAGGGGCCTCGTGGAAGTGGCAGCCGAGCGCGCGCCCGCCGCGACGAAGGGCCTGATCGAGTGGCGCGCGGGCGATATGCTCGACCCAGCGCTCGGCCGGTTCGACCATGTGGTGGCGATGGACAGCCTGATCCACTACGCCACGCCCGACATGGTGCGGGCGGTGGCGGCGCTGGCGGCGCGCACGCGGGGGTCGGTGATCTTCACCTTCGCGCCCCGCACGGCGCTGCTCAGCGCCATGCACCTCACGGGGCGGCTGTTCCCGCGCGCCGACCGCGCGCCCGCGATCGTTCCCGCCCCCGGACGCCGCCTCGCCGCGGCGCTGGCGGGCGAGGGCCTGAAGGTCGGGCGCACTCGCCGCATCGCCTGCGGCTTCTACACCTCGCAGGCGCTTGAGGTGCTCGCGCCATGAGACCCCGGCTGCGCCAGCTCGTGAACCCGATGCTCGCCATCCCGCGGCGCTACATGCCGTTCTCGGACGCTGCGAGCCCGGAACTGCCGCTGCCGCGGTTGCTGCGGCTGTCGCTGTTCCAGGTCTCGGTCGGCATGGCGATCGTGCTGCTCACGGGCACGCTCAACCGGGTGATGATCGTCGAACTGGGCGTGCCCGCGTGGATCGTCGCGCTGATGGTTGCGCTGCCGGTGCTGTTCGCGCCGTTCCGGGCGTTGGTGGGCTTCCGCTCGGACACGCACAAGTCGGCCTTGGGATGGCGGCGGATCCCCTACCTCTGGTACGGCACCCTTCTGCAATGGGGCGGCCTCGCCTTCATGCCGATGGCGCTGATCCTGATGTCGGGCGACACCACGGGGCCATATTGGGTCGGGCCTGCCGCGGCGGCGCTGGCGTTCTTCATGGTGGGCGCGGGGCTCCACACGACGCAGACGGCGGGGCTCGCGCTCGCCACCGACATCGCGCCCGAGGAAACGCGCCCCCGGGTGGTGGCGCTTCTCTATGTCATGCTGCTCGTCGGCATGGCGGGCTCGGCCATCCTGTTCGGTTGGCTGCTCGCCGATTTCAGCAAGGTCCGGCTGATCCAGATCGTACAGGGCGCGGCGGTGGCGACGCTGGTCATCAACCTGTTCGCGCTGTGGAAGCAGGAAGTCCTCAAGCCCCACCTCACCCGCCACGACATCCCCCGCCCCAGCTTCCGCGAGGCCTGGGGCGACCTGATGGCGGGCGGGCGGGCCGGGCGGCTGCTGGTCGCCATCGGCCTCGGCACCGCAGGCTTCTCGATGCAGGACGTGCTGCTCGAGCCCTATGGCGGCGAGGTGCTGGGGCTTTCGGTCTCGGACACCACGCTTCTCACCGCGATCCTCGCCTCGGGCTCGCTGGCCGGCTTCGCGCTGGCGGGGCGGCGGCTGATCCGCGGCGCCGACCCCTGCCGCCTCGCGGCCTGGGGGGCGGTGGTAGGGGTCTTTGCCTTCGCCGCCGTCATCCTCGCGGCGCCGCTGGGTTCGGGGGTGCTGTTCCGCGTGGGGACCGCATTGATCGGTTTCGGCGGCGGGCTGTTCGCGGTGGGCACGCTCACCGCGGCTATGGACCTCGCGCGCGCGGGCGGCTCGGGCCTCGCGCTCGGCGCCTGGGGCTCGGTGCAGGCGACCGCGATGGGGCTCGCCGTCGCATCGGGCGGGGCGCTGCGCGATGTCGTGGGCGGACTCGCGCAGTCGGGCGCGCTCGGCCCCGCGCTTGGCGACGCCTCGGCGGGATACGGCTTCGTCTACCACGTCGAGATCGCCCTTCTCTTCGCAACCCTTATCGCGATCGGCCCCCTCGTCCGCAGGGCGGGCACGGGCCGGGCGCGCAAGTCCAGTGAATTCGGCCTCGCCGAATTCCCGGCCTGACAACCAGTGGAGGATCCCATGGCCGCAGAATACATCGTCGGGACCATCGATGCGGCGCAGATCGCGCTCTATGCCTTCTGGCTCTTCTTCGCGGGCCTGATCGTCTACCTGGTGCGCGAGAGCATGCGCGAGGGCTTCCCCGCCATCTCCGAGACCACCGGCAAGACGCTGCGCGGCGGGCTCATCCTGTCGCTGCCCGAGCCCAAGACCTTCATCCGCTCGGACGGCTCGACCGTGACGGTGCCCGAGCCGATGAACGAATACGCGCTGAAGGCCGAACCGACCAACGCCTATACCGGCGCACCGCTCACCCCCACCGGCGACCCGCTGGTCGACGGCATCGGCCCCGCCGCCTGGGCGCAGCGTCCCGACCGGCCGGACGTGACCGCGCATGGCGACAACCGCATCGTGCCGCTGCGCTCGGCCAAGGAGTTCTGGCTGGACGGGCGCGACCCCGACCCGCGGGGGATGAAGGTCGTCTGCCTCGACAGCGCCTCGCCCGGCACGGTGTCGGACGTCTGGATCGACCGGGCGGAATACATGGTCCGCTACCTCGAGGTGCAGACGGGCGAGCGCAAGGTCATGCTGCCGATGACCATGGCGGTGATCGACCCCGACCGCGCGGTGGTGCGTGTGAAGTCGGTGACCGCCGACCAGATGACCCGCGCGCCGGGCACGAAAAAGGCCACCTCGGTCACACTGCTCGAGGAGGACAGGATCGGCGCCTACTACGCGGGCGGCACCCTCTACGCGACGCCCGCGCGCACGGAGCCGCTGCTGTGAGCCACGACGATTTCGCCTTCGAGCCCGTCCGCGGGCTGCCTGGCCTGCTGCCGCGGGGCGAGCGGGTGCTCTGGCAGGGCGCGCCCGCGTGGCGGCCCCTCGCGCGGCGCGCGTTCCACACGCGGGCCGTGGCGGTCTGGTTCGGGGCGATCGTGGCCTTCCGCCTCGGCCAGGCGCTGACCGGGACGATGACGCCCGGTGATGCCGCGCTCTCGATCGCCATGACGGCGGGCGTGGGAGCGGTGGGCGTCGGCATCCTCGCGGCGCTGGCCTGGGGTTACGGGCGGACGACCGTCTATACCATCACCAACCGGCGCGTCGTGATCCGCTTCGGGCTCGCGCTCGACATGTCGATCAATCTGCCCTTCCGGCAGATAGCCTCCGCCGCGGCGCGGCAGTTCCCCGACGGCACCTGCGACCTGCCGCTCAGGCTCGCGGGCAAGGACCGGCTCGCATACCTGCATCTGTGGCCGAACGTCCGGCCCTGGCGCTTCCGCGACCCCGAGCCGATGCTGCGCGCCGTGCCCGAGGGCGAGAAGGTCGCGGCGATCCTCGCCGATGCCCTGCGCGCCCACGCCGAGGCAAGCGCCCGCGGCGAGGAGCCCGCCGCCGAACCTCGCCCCGCCCGCGAGCCGCGGGCCGCGGGCACCCCCATGCCCGCCGGCCACCTGGCCGCGGCCGGCTGAGGAGAGAGCGCGATGACCACCACCACCCGCCGCCATGACGACGAGGTGCCGCGCGCCGTGCTGATCGCGGCGGGCGCCCTCATTCTGTTCGTGTTTGCGGGCGTGGCCTTCATCCGCCTGACCACGACGCCCGTACCGCCGGGCCCGGTGACCCCGGCGGCGGTGATGCAGACCCGCGACCTCGCCTTCCGCGACAACCCCGAGGGCGGGGTCACGGTCTGGGACGTGCGCGAGGACCGTCTTGCCGCCGTGCTGGTGCCCGGCGAAGGCGGCTTCATCCGCGGCGTCCTGCGCGCCATGGCGCGCGAGCGCCGCACCGAGGGCGTCGCCCCCGGCGGCGCCTTCCGCCTCACCGCCCATGCCGACGGACGTCTGTCGATCGAGGACCTGGCCACCGGCCGGGTGATCGACATCAACGCCTTCGGCATCGACAACGCCCGCGCCTTCGCAACCCTTCTATCCGCAAAGGGAGAGCTGCAATGAACCCGTTCGCACCGTTCGGGCGCGAGAGGATCGACGTGGACTGCACCGTCGAGGTGCGCAACACGTTCGACGAACTCTCGGCCCATGTCGAATTGCAGGACGGCGTCCTGATCCGCCCCGGAGACGAGGTGCTGGTCCATGGCCGCCCGATCGAGGTGCCTTATGGCGAGACCGTGCGCATGACGCGGCGCGCCACCGTGACCCGCGCGACCGCCGCCGAGCGGCTCTGGACCCGGCTCACGGGTGATTTCGACTACATTGAACTGCTGGAATTCAGCTTCTCCGAGGAGGCGCTGTCATGAACGCGCATACGGACATCGACGCCGCCGTCAGCGAGACGACCCGGATGGCGCAGGAGACCACGCTGCTGAATCCGCGCTTCTACACGACGGACTTCGAGGCGCTGGACAAGACCGACGTGAGCGCGGTGCGCGCCGACTGGGACAAGCTGCTGGACGAGATGCGTTCGGACCCCAACAAGCGGCATTTCCGCAAGACCGCCGACTGGGACGAGATCGACCTCGACGCGCTCGAGCCCGAGCTCAGGCGCGAGTTCATCGACTTCCTCGTGAGTTCGCTCACCGCCGAGTTCTCGGGCTGCGTCCTCTACAAGGAGATGAAAAAGCGCGGCAAGAACCCTGATATCTGCGAGCTTTTCGCCATGATGAGCCGCGACGAGGCGCGCCATGCCGGCTTCATCAACGACGCGCTGAAGGAATTCGGCATCGGCGTGAACCTGGGCTTCCTAACCAAGACCAAGAAATACACCTATTTCCGGCCGAAGTTCATCTTCTACGCGACCTATCTGAGCGAGAAGATCGGCTATGCCCGTTACATCACGATCTTCCGGCACCTCGAGAAGCACCCCGACCAGCGGTTCCACCCGATCTTCAAGTGGTTCCGCGAATGGTGCAACGACGAGTTCCGCCACGGCGAGGCCTTCGCGCTGCTGATGCGCGCCGACCCGTCGCTCACCTCGGGCGTCAACCGGCTCTGGATCCGGTTCTTCCTGCTGGCGGTGTTCTCGACGATGTATGTCCGCGACCATGCGCGCCCCGCCTTCCACGAGGCGCTGGGCGTGGATATCGAGGACTATGACCGCAAGGTGATCGGCCTGACCTCCGAGATCTCGCGCCAGTGCTTCCCCATCGAGCTCGACCTCGACAACCCCATCTTCTGGGACGGCTGCCGCAGGCTCGCCCGCATCTCCGAGGCGATGGCCGAGGCGTCGAGGCAGGGCCTGTGGGGCCGCATCCGCAAGGTCGGCCTCGGCGCGCGTGCGGGGCTCATCTTCGCCCGGATGTACTTGACACCGGTCAAGGACAACACCCTGCCGGCGGATGTCAGACTGCAACCTGTCTGGTGAGAAAGGCCCCGTGCCCGTGACGCAACTCTGGCTGCCCGTGCTGTTCGCGCTGTTCGTCTGGTGGTTCTCCACCGGCGCGATCTTCTGGCTGGCGCGGCGGGGCGAGGCGGCGCGGTCGATGACGGTGACGGGCGCGACGGTGCTGCTCGCCCTCGCGCTCGCCTGTGCCAAGGGCATCCGGGACGACACCGCCATCTGGGCGGCCTTCGTCTCGTTCGCCTGCGGCGTCATGGCCTGGGCCTGGATCGAGATCGCCTTCCTGTTCGGCGCCGTCACCGGCCCGCGCAAGCAGCCCTGCCCGCCCGATGCCGGGCCGTGGGGGCGCTTTGCCTACGCGGTCGCGGCGATCCTGTGGCACGAGCTTGCGATTCTCGGGCTCGGCACGCTGATGGTCTTGTTGAGTTGGGGGCATCCCAACCAGGTCGGCGCATGGACCTTCGTGCTGCTGATGGGGATGCGGCTGTCGGCCAAGCTCAACCTGTTTCTCGGCGTGCCCTACCCGCCGCGCGAGCTGCTGCCCGCCGATCTTGCGCATCTGGGCAGCTTCTTCCGCACGGCACCGCTCAATCCCCTGCTGCCCGTGGTAATCACGGCAGCGACCGTGCTGCTGGCGCTGGTCGGCTGGCGGGCCAGCGAGCCGGGGCTCGACCCGTTCCACGCCGCGGCCTACGCGCTGTTCGGCACGATGCTGGCGCTGGGCATCGTCGAGCACTGGCTCCTCGTGCTCCCAGTGCAGGAAACGGCGCTGTGGAAATGGTTCCTCGAGGGCGGCGGACGCGGCAAAGCGTCCCCTGCGGCGACGGGGATGGTCGACATCGACGCGCAGACCGCTTACGTGACGTCCAAAACCGGACACCGTTCGGGGGGTGCGCGCACCCTCGCGGGCGGGATGCCGGCACCGATACAAGGGGGATGACCCATGGACTACGAAGGCTTCTTCCGCGACCGCATCGCGAAGTTGCACGACGAGGGGCGCTACCGCGTCTTCTGCAATCTCGAGCGGCACCGTGGCGCCTTCCCCCGCGCGACACGCCGGACCGGCAACGCGCAAAGCGACGTGACCGTCTGGTGCTCGAACGACTATCTGGGCATGGGCCAGCACCCGAAGGTGCTCGCGGCGATGCACGAGGCGCTCGACCGCTGCGGCGCGGGCGCGGGCGGCACGCGCAACATTTCGGGCACCAACCACTACCACGTCCTGCTGGAACAGGAGCTGGCGGACCTGCACGGCAAGGAATCGGCGCTCCTGTTCACCTCGGGCTATGTCTCGAACTGGGCGGCGCTGGGGACGCTGGGCTCGATGCTTCCGAATGCGGTGATACTCTCGGACGCGCTGAACCACGCCTCGATGATCGAGGGCATCCGGCACAGCCGCGCCGAGAAGGTCATCTGGAAGCACAATGACGTGATGGACCTCGAGCAGAAGCTCGCGGCGCTCGACCCCGCGCGGCCGAAGATCGTGGCCTTCGAGTCGGTCTACTCGATGGACGGCGATATCGCCCCGATCGCCGAGATCCTCGATGTCTGCGAGGAATACGGCGCGCTCAGCTACATCGACGAGGTGCACGCGGTCGGCATGTATGGACCCCGCGGCGGCGGCGTGGCCGAGCGCGAGGGGCTGACGGACCGCATCACGGTCATCGAGGGCACGCTGGGCAAGGCCTTCGGCGTGATGGGCGGCTATATCGCGGCCTCCGCGGCGCTTTGCGATTTCGTGCGCTCCTACGCCTCGGGCTTCATCTTCTCGACCGCCCTTCCCCCCGCGGTGGCCGCCGGCGCGCGGGCCGCGATCCGGCACCTCAAGGAAAGCTCCGAGGAGCGCGACCTCCAGAAGCTGCGGGTGGCCCAGCTTCGCGCCCGGCTCGACCAGATCGGCATCCCGCACCTGCCGAATCCCAGCCACATCGTCCCGGTGATGGTGAAGGACCCCGTCAAGTGCAAGTGGCTGTCCGACCTGCTGCTGGACGAATGGGGCGTCTACGTGCAGCCGATCAACTACCCCACCGTGCCCCGCGGCACCGAGCGGCTGCGCTTCACGCCCGGCCCGCTGCACAGCGAGGCCGATCTCGACCATCTCGCCACCGCGCTGGAAGCGCTGTGGGCGCAGTGCCGCCTCGCGCGGATGCCGCGCGCGGCGCAATAAACGCGCGTCGGCCCTGAATTCTCTCTCCTCCGAGCCTGCTTGCCGGCTCGTTTCTTTTCCGGGGGGCGGCGATGGACCAGCGGACGGGAACGATCGGGGATGCGCCGCACAGCGCGCTTTCCGGTCACGCCCCCGCGCGGCGCACCGGGCAGGAGGCCGGGCGACAGGTCGTCAGCCTCAGCGTCTTTCGCTTCGACGGGCTTGCCTCGCGGCTCTGGGCATTCGGGCAGATGGGCCTCGCGCGGCGGCCGCTGTCGCGCACGCCCGGCATCGGCTTCGCCAAGCTGATGGGCACGGGATCGGGGCTGAACTTCGACCCCTGGCCGAATTTCGGGGTCTGGGCGATCCTCGCCACATGGCCCGACGCCGCCACCGCTCGCGCGGCGATGGACCGGGGCGTGTTCCGCCGCTTTCGCGCCCGTGCGGCCGAGCAGTTCACCGTCTATCTCGCGCCCATCCATTCCACCGGCCGCTGGTCGGGCTTTGCGCCCTTCGAGGCCGCGCGGTCCGAATCTCCGCCCGCGCCGCTGGCGGTGCTGACGCGCGCCTCGGTCAAGCCGCGCCATGCCCGCGCCTTCTGGCGCAAGGTGCCCGCGATCAACGCTCAGATCGGTGCCGCGCCCGCGATGCTGTTCCGCATGGGCATGGGCGAGGTGCCCTGGCTGCATCAGGTCACCTTCTCGATCTGGCAAAGCGCCGAAGCCATGCGCGCCTTCGCCTATCGTGGCGACGGCCACCGCACCGCCATCGCCGATGCGCGCGCGGGCGACTGGTTCACGGAGGAGCTTTTCGCGCGGTTTGCCGTGATCAGCCATGACGGGACATGGGAGGGGCGCGACTCCCTCGCCTGACCCGAACAAGTTTCACTTTGGGATCATCCCCGCGGCATGACTTATGTCAATGTGTCGTGACATATTCCACTGTCAGACTTCCGCAATGGCATTTTCCCGGCGGGAGGGAACCGACCCATGCGCATCGTCCTCGTCCACCCCAACTACCACTCCGGCGGCGCCGAGATCGCGGGCAATTGGCCGCCCGCCTGGGCCGCCTACATCGCCGGCGCGCTGAAGGCCGCGGGCTATTCGGACGTGCGCTTCGTCGATGCGATGACGAACGACCTCACCGACGACCAGATCCGCGCGGCGCTCGCCGACGCCCGTCCCGACGTTGTGGGCGTCACCGCCATCACCCCCTCGATCTACAAGGCCGAGCGGGTCTGCGAGATCGCCAAGGAGGTCAGCCCCGCCATCGTCACCGTGCTGGGCGGCGTTCATGCGACCTTCATGTACAACCAGGTCCTGTCCGAGGCCCCCGCCGTCGATGTCATCGTGCGCGGCGAGGGCGAGGAGATCATCGTCGAGCTGATGCACGCGATCGAGGCGGGCAACTGGCTGGCAACCCGCAACGCCGTGAAGGGCCTCGCCTTCCGCGACGGCGAGCGGATCGTCGCGACCCCCGCCGCCTCGACGGTCAAGAAGCTGGACGCGATCAGGCCCGACTGGTCGATCCTGCAATGGGAGAAATACATCTACATCCCGATGGGTTGCCGCGTCGCGATCCCGAACATGGCGCGGGGCTGCCCCTTCACCTGCTCGTTCTGCTCGCAGTGGAAGTTCTGGCGCGACTATCGCATCCGCGACCCCAAGGTGGTGGTGGACGAGATCGAGGATCTCGTGACCAACCACGGCGTCGGCTTCTTCATCCTCGCGGACGAGGAGCCCACCATCAACAAGAAGAAGTTCGTCGCCTTCTGCGAGGAGCTGATCGCCCGCGGCCTGCCCGACAAGGTGCAATGGGGCATCAACACCCGCGTGACCGACATCCTGCGCGACGAGAAGGAGCTGCCCCTCTATCGCCGCGCCGGGCTGATCCACATCTCGCTGGGCACCGAGGCCGCGAGCCAGCTCAAGCTCGACCTCTTCAACAAGGAGACGAAGATCGAGCAGAACAAGCGCGCCATCCAGCTTTTGCGCGAGAACGGCATCGTCACCGAGGCGCAGTTCATCGTGGGCCTCGAGAACGAGACCGCCGAGACGCTGGAGGAGACCTACCAGATGGCACGGGACTGGAACCCCGATCTTGCCAACTGGTCGATGTACACGCCCTGGCCGTTCTCGGACCTGTTCCGCGACCTAGGCGACAAGGTAGAGATCTTCGACTTCGAGAAATACAACTTCGTCACCCCGATCATAAAGCCCGACGCAATGGACCGCGCCGAGCTCCTGGACCGGGTGATGAACAACTACCGCCGCTTCTACATGCGCAAGGCGCTGTTCTCCTACCCGTGGCAGGGCACCGGCAAGCGGCGGCGCTATCTGCTTGGCTGCCTCAAGGCGTTCCTGAAGTCGGGCTTCGAGCGCAAGTTCTACGACCTTGGCAAGGTCAACTACTGGGGGCCGCAGTCGAAGAAGAAAGTGGATTTCCACTTCGACCGCTCGCGCAGGATCGCGCCCGCCCAGATGGCCGACTGGGAGGCCGCGGCCGACCGCTCGCGCAAGGCGAAGGCGAACATGGCCGCGGTCAAGGCCTGCGGCGGCGGGCCGGCCGGCGAGTTCGAGATGCCGCAGGGCGCGGGGATGGACGCAAGCTGAGATGACTGCCACCGCCCACGGGCATGCCGGCCTGGTCGGGCCGAACGCCATCACCCAGCTTGGCGCGGCGGTCGCGCGCCACCATGGGGCCGAGGCCGCGCGCGCCCTGTTCGGTGCCGCCGGCCTCGCCGCGCATTTCGCCGAGTCGCCACAGGCCATGGTGCCCGAGACCGAGGTGCGCGCCCTCCATTCCTGCCTCTGGCAGCGGATGGGCGACGAGGAGGCAGCGCGGCTGTCGTGGGAGGCAGGCTTGCGGACAGGCGACTACCTGCTCGCCCATCGCATCCCGCATCCCGCGCAACGACTGCTGCGCTGGCTGCCGCCGCGCCTTGCCGCGATGGCGCTGATCGCGGGGATCCGGCGGCACGCCTGGACTTTCGCGGGCTCGGGCAGCTTCTCGGCGCGGGTCGGGCGCGGCTGCACGGTCTCGATCGCGGGCTGCCCGATCTGTACCCGCGGCGCGGGCGGCGGACCGGTCTGCGTCTTCTACACCGCCGTCTTTCAGGGGATCTTTCGCGCCCTCGTGCACCACCGCGCGCAGGTGCGCGAGACCGCCTGCGAGGCCGAGGGCGCGCCCGCCTGCACCTTCGAGATTACCTGGTAGCTCACGGCCCCCTCGCAACGCCCCGACGTGGAAAGGGCGGAGCACCCTCGTGCCCCGCCCCTCCGACATGGCGATGTCAGGTGTACCCCCAGCCGCGAACCCGCGCCCGGGGGATGTCAGGCCCTCAGTTCGCCCCCGGCGCCTGCAGTTCGGGGAAGGTTTCCAGCATGCTCACCCCCATCAGCGGCTTGTTGAGGCCGTTGTGGCAGGTCGCGCAGCTCGCCTTGGGTGCGTCGCCCTCGGCGCCGAGTCGGTGGGCCGGGTAGACCGGCTGCAGCGGCTCGAGGAACTGGCGGTTGAGATCCCGCGACAGGCGGATCCCGTGCCAGGCCACGGCCCGCTGCGGCGGGCTCTCGGCCCACACCGCGAAGTCGCGGCTGTTGTGGCAGAAGGTGCAGTTGACGCCCAGGCTTTCCGACATGTGGTTCATCAGGGAGTAGGTCCACTCGGTCGACTTGATCGTCTGGGTGTTGACGCCATCCGGCAGCGCCCGGTTCGTCTGCACGCGGATCGGGTGATCCTCGAGCAGGAAGCGGGTAAGCGGATCGGTCGGCAGCGACATCGAGCCGATCCCGGGCGCGTTTTGCCCGTCGCGCCAGCCCAGCGCGGGGCCGGTGCGGGTGGTCGACAGGTCCGTGAACCAGATGTTCTCCGGCACCGGGTTGCCGCGATGGCAGGTGTAGCAGGTCACGCCCACTGCCCCCACGTGATCCTGCCACTGCGAGTTGATGTGCTGCGTCATCTGGATCATCCGCCGCGAGACGATCTTGGCGTAGTTGTCGTCCGAGGCGAAGTTGCCGTCGTCGTTGTGGCAGTAGGCGCAACCCTGCTCGGGGCTCACCCATTCCGTGATCTGCGCCATCAGCCGGGTGAAGTTGGCATCCGAGAGGTCCCCCAGCACCTGCACGTTCTCGTAGATCT
Organism: Thermohalobaculum sediminis; assembly: GCF_023487995.1. Classification (GTDB taxonomy): domain Bacteria; phylum Pseudomonadota; class Alphaproteobacteria; order Rhodobacterales; family Rhodobacteraceae; genus Thermohalobaculum; species Thermohalobaculum sediminis. The sequence continues at coordinate 67,847 of NZ_JAMFKN010000009.1, read as the reverse complement.
CGGACGCCTTGGTGGTGTCCTCGGTGTCGCGGTCATAGACCGGCTCGGGCGCCACGTTCGCGGCCAGCAGCGCGGCCTTGTCGTCGGCGAAGGCGAGTTGCTCCATCGCCACGCCGCGATAGCCCACCTGGTCCACCTCGACCGGGGTGCGGGGACCCACGACCCAGCCGAAGAACACGATGGCGATGAAGCCCGAAAGGGTCAGGATCGCGATGCGTGTGTCACTTCTTCTCATGATCCCTCTCCCTCAGCCTGCCGCCGCCGGGTCGACCGCGGACGGATAGACCGCCGGGTAGCTCGGGGCGAACTGGTGATCGACGGCCCACTGGTACCAGTTGTCGACAACGGTTCCGGTCAGCAGGATGCCGATGCCGCCCGTCAGGGTGACCAGCACGGCGAACCACCAGGCCCAGCGGTGGATCGACTCCATCGTGGCGTTGAAGCCCATGGTCCAGCGCCAGAACAGCGCCGCCCTCTCGGAGGCCGTGCCGCGGTCGACGATCTGCTCGATCTCGCGCTCGCCGCCCAGCCGGCTCACCGCGAGGATCGTGGCGCCGTGCATCGCGAACAGCACCGCCGAGCCGTAGAGGAAGGCGATCGAGAGCGCGTGGAACGGGTTGTAGAAGAGGTTTCCGTAGCGGATCGAGAAAGCCGCGGTCCAGTCCAGATGCGGGAAGATGCCGTAGGGCACGGCTTCGGCCCAGGACCCCATCAGCAGCGGCCGGATGAGACCCAGCACCAGGAACAGCCAGATCGCCGAGGCAAAGGCCCAGCAGACATGCTTGCCCATCCCCAGCGCATGCGCCCGCTCGTAGGTCCGCATCCACCAGGCGATGACCGAGATCAGCAGGAACAGCGACGAGATCATGTACCAGCCGCCCTCGTTCAGCGGCGGCATGGACAGGCCGTGCTCGGGCCCCGGCGGCTCGAGCGCGAGCCAGAAGAACTGGCGCAGGAACTCGAGGATGTCCCAGTTCACCGACGCCAGCATGTTGAAGCCGATGATGTTGAGCGAGAGCGTCCCGAAGATGATCGAGGTCAGCCCCAGCCCCCCCAGGTAGATCGGCCCGATCTGCGCGTTGCCGATCTTGCCGAGCCAGTAGTTGAAGCGCCCGGTCCCGGTCCGCTTCCACGAGCCGCGGGGAAGGGCGACGCCTTCCTCGGCCGGGCCGCGGACCTGCACCTGCGTGAAGATGTTCTGATATTCGATGCTGGTCATTGGTCAGTCCCCCATCAGCCCCAGACCGGCAGGTCGAGCCACCAGTTCCACCACTCGGGCCAGCCGCGGGTCCAGAACGGCCCCGAGATGACGATGCACACCGCCGACCAGAACGCCGCCGACAGCGCCAGGAACAGGCCGAGCCGGTGGATGCCGAGCGTGCCGACCGAGTAGCCGATGAAATCGCGGAAGAAGGTGTCCTCGTGCTCGGGCGTGCGGACGGGCTTGCCCTTCTCGGGGTTCACCGCCGAGAGCACCAGCGAGCCATGCAGCGCCAGCGCGAAGGCGTTGGCGAAGAAGAAGCTCACCGCGATCATGTGCGCCGGGTTGTAGTGGAAGTGCAGGTACTGGTAGCCGACGTTCGACACCCAATCGAGGTGGCTGAAGATGCCGTACGGGAAGCCGTGCCCCCAGGCGCCCATCAGCAGTGGCCGGATCACCACCAGCGTGACGTAGGCGAGGATCGCGAAGCTGAAGGCGAAGGGGATGTGCAGCCCCATGCCCAGCTTGCGGCTGATCTCGGCCTGCCTCAGCGCCCACGAGGCGAAGGCGCCGATCGCGCAGATCGTGATGACCTGCCACAACCCGCCTTCCTTCAGCGGCGCCAGCGCCAGCCCGTATTTCAGGTCCGGCGGCGCGATGTTGATGGTCCAGGGATTGAACGTCCCCTGCAGGGCTGCGCCGTAGAAGATCAGGGCGGTCCCCAGCACCGAGAAGAAGATGGTCGTCACCCCGAAGAAGCCGACATAGAACGGCCCCACCCAGAAGTCGAACATGTCGCCGCCGATGAGCGTCCCGCCCCGGACGCGGTATTTTCTTTCAAAGCTGAGCAAGGCCATGGTTGGGTCCTCCGGATCCGCCGTGCCCAGGGGCGCGCGCGGTCTCGCATCGCCATTCGTTCGGCCGCGGGCGGGAACGGCCCCGCCCGCGGCCAGTCTCGGGCGTCAGCCGATCAATGTCGCCGGCGCCTCGATCACCGCCGACTGGTCGAGCGAGGCGGTCTTGTCCTCCTCGAGCCAGTTGAAGCGGTCGGTCGAGAGCACGACGAGATGGATCATGACCGCCAGGGCGAACAGGAAGATCCCCTGCACCACCAGGACGGTCCGCGGGTCGAAGACGAGCCAGATCTTGTAGAACTTCTGCATCATCGCCTCCTCAGACGAACCACGGTTTCCACATGAACGTCAGGATGTGGGCGACCACGGCGACCCCGGTGAAGAGAGTGAAGCCGCTCATGTAGACTTCATGAAAGTCCTTCGCCTCTTCGTCCGTCAGCCCCGTGAGGGAGCCCTTTTCGTCAGCCATTCGAACAACCTCCGGCTGATGGCCACTCGGGCCGATACCGCACATCCCGTGCGGCTGGGGCGGACGAACGGCCTGTCGGCCGCCGTCCTTCCGCCCGGCGAGATGCCGGGCGAATGCCTCGTCCGCCAGGGTCTGCCGCGGCGCCCGCCGCGCTCCCCCGGCGCCCTTCGCTTCAATGCATGAAGGCGAAGGGGATGAAGGTGTTGGCCATGTGCACCGCGTCGGCGACGATGCCGCGGCGCGGGGTCTCATGGACCGAGTGGAAAGGCTCGCGCCCGGGGATCAGCCGCTTCGCCAGCGCCACAACCAGGAAGGCGGGCAGGCTCGCCCAGAACATCACCCGGAAGTCGCGCGCCTTGGCGCGGGCGAGCCGCGCGGGGTCGATCGCGTCGTGCTTGAGTGCGTGATCCATCGGCCTCCTCCTCGTCGTTGAGGGCACATGGCCCCTTGTCGTTCCGATGCGCCAGAGCCCCTGACGGGTTACCGGCGCCTTTGCCCCGCCGCCCTCAGGCGGCCACCAGCTCGCCCGCCCGCGCGACATGCGCGGGGGCGACCCGGCCTGCGTTCTCGCCCCGCGCCGCGGCCTCGGCCGCGTCACGCAGCCGCCGGGCGGCCGAGATGCGGGTGAGCACCGGGAAGGCCTCGACCCGCGCCTCCAGCGCAGCCCGCGCCTCGTCGTCCCAGGGGATCTCGTGATGCACGCGGCTCGGCGTCGCCTCGACGCGGTCGAGTTCGGTCCCCAGCGGCAGGATGTGGAACAGCGCATCGAACAGCGCGTTGCAGCATTCCTGCACCAGGTAGGTGGCGCCCGCGTAGCCCATGAAGGGCGTCCCCGTATGACGCCGGATGATCGCGCCGGGGAAGCTCGCGGGGATGAAGACCGCGCGCCCGCCCTTCTCGGCCAGGTACATCCGTTCGTTGTAGGAGCCGAACAGGATCAGGGGCGTGCGTTCGTGCACGGCGCGGCGCACCGCCTCGTTGTCGGTCTTGGCGCCTGCATGCCGCGCGATGGCGAAGTTGCAGGGCATCCCCATGTCGTCCTCGAGGAAGTGGCGGATGCCGCGGGCATAGGTCTCGCTCGCCACGATCCCGAAGCTCGCGGTGCCGTAGAAATCCTGCGTGACCGAGCGCCACAGGTCCCACAGCGGCTTGATCGTCGTGTGCTTCTCGCGCGCGATGAAGGGCTCGGGGTCGAGGCCTGTGAGCTCGCCCAGCTTGCGCAGGAAGGCGGTGGTCGAGCTGAGCCCGATCGGCGCCTGCAGATAGGGCCGGTCGAGATCCTCGCACAGCATCCGCCCGAACTCGCGGTAGAGGCAGACATTCACCTCGGCGTCGATCAGCCGGCCCACGTCGGCGAGGTGACTTCCCAGCGGGAACACCATGTTGACCTGTGCGCCGATCCCCTCGATCAACCGGCGGATCTCGGCGAGGTCCGAGGGCATGTTGAAGGTGCCGTAGATCGGGCCGATGATGTTGACGCGCGGCGCTTCGCCGTCCTTGCGCGGCCGGGGCTTCGGGGCCTTGCCGCCCTTGAGGCCGAACTCCGTCCACAGCCAACGCAGGGCGCGGTCGGCCGATTGCCACTGGTCCTCGTCGATGGTGCGCGGCAGGAACCGCTTGATCGAGGTCCCCTCGGGCGTCACGCCGCCGCCGATCATCTCGGAGATCGAGCCGGTGACGACCACGGCGGGCTCATCGGGCCTCAGCGTGCCCCAGGCGCGCTTCATCGAGCCTTCGGTGCCGTCGCGCGAGAGTTCTTCCTCGCCCAGCCCGGTCACGACGATGGGCAATTCGTGCGGCGGCAGCGCGTCGGTGTAGTGGAGGACCGAGGTCACCGGCAGGTTCTCGCAGCCCACCGGGCCGTCAATGATGACCTGCAAGCCCTTGATCGCCGTGAAGGCATAGACCGAGCCCCAGTAGCCCCCTGCCCGGTCGTGGTCGAAGATCAGGGTCATGTCCCGATCTCCTCTGCCCGGCCCTGGCGGGCGCGCAGCTTCTCGACCTGGCGGGCGTATTTCTGGCGGAAGTCGGGGCGGTCCCGCGGCACGTCCTCCCAGACGCCCGCGGCATGACCCTCGCCCACGCCTTCGAAGAAGTCGCGCATCGCCTCCATCCGCCCCTTGCGGGCGATGGCGGTGTTGACGACGACCCCGAGGCTGCCGGCGCCGGCCGGTCCCATCAGCGGCCGGGCCGAGATGAGGTTGGTGAAGTAAAGGCCCGGAATGCCGCGCGCCTTGGCCTTCTGCACCACGGGCGTCGTGCCGATGGCGAGGTCGGGCTGGAATTCCTCCATCGCGGCGCAGTCGTGTTCCAGCGAGGCGCGGAAGCGGACATGAACGCCCCTGGCCTCGAGCCACTCGCGGTCATGGTCGGACCACGGCGTGCGCGGGCAGGCGGTGCCGACATAGCGCACATCTGCGCCCGACTCGATCAAGAGGCGCGCGACGATCAGCTCGGACCCCTCGTAGCCCGACAGCGTGATCCGCCCCTTCACCGGCGCCGTTTCCAGCGCCGCACGCACCGCGGCCAGCATCGCGTTCTTCGTGGCGTCGATCCGGGCACGGGCGACACCGCAGGCATGGCCGATCCGCTCCAGCCAGTCCTGGGTGCCGTCCGCCCCGACGGGGGCCGAGCCGACGATCGGCCGCCCCGCAGCTCTGAACTCGCGGAAAGACGCGGTGTAGAAGGGATGGATCGCAGCGACCGCGGCGCAGTCGAGCGCGGCATAGAGCTCGCGCCACTCGCGGGTCGGTACGACCGGGCCGGCCGAGAGCCCCATGGGTTCGAGCATCCGCCCGATCATCATCGGGTCGGCCGGGAACATCTCGCCCACCAGCGTGACGCCGGGCAGGTCGCTGCGCGTGCGGGGGGCCGCGACCGGGCCCTGCATCGCCTCCTCGCGCGCGTATTTCAGCATCGCGCCGGCCAGCACGTCCTTGGCCTCGGCATGGGTCGGCACGCCGAAGCCCGGCACGTCGATGCCGACGATGCGGACGCCGTTGATCTCCTTCGGCAGCAACTGCAACGGCACGCCCGAAGCCGTTGGCACGCAGAGGTTCGTGACGATCACCGTGTCATAGAGCGCGGGGTCCGCGAGCTTGTGCACGGCGTCGCGGATGTCCTCGAACAGCTTGCCGGTGACCAGCGTCTCGGAGTTGAAGGGCACATAGCCCACCGTCCGCCGCGCGCCGTAGAAGTGCGAGGTGAAGGTCAGCCCGTAAACGCAGCAGGCGGAACCCGAAAGAACCGTCGCGGTGCGCTGCATCCTGAGGCCCACGCGCAGGCTGCCGAAGGCCGGGCACATCGATTGCGGCTTGTCGTGCGGGCCGGTGGGATAATCCTCGGCATAGCGGCCCAGGACCTCAGCCTTGCCCGCGGCTTGCGCCGCCGAGCGCATCTGCTCGGCCGGGGCGTGACAGCCGGTGGCGGGGCGCTGCCCCGGGCTTGACCCCGGGCCACCTTCGGCCCGGTCGCGCGAGGCAGGCGCCGGGCTGTCCAGCGGGACGTCTCCCGCACGGTCATAGACCACCTCGGCCCGGCCCTCGTCGATATGGTGGCGCTCGTCCATCACCGCTCACGCATCATCGTAGATGACTTCGAGCGAGGGCTTGGGCGCGTAGTCCTTGCCGCACATGTCCTCGAAGGTGGCGGGTTCGAGCCAGACGTTCGCCCCCGTCGCGTCGGCCTTGAAAAGGCCCAGCAATTCGTCCTGCGTCAGGGGCTTGGCATGCACCGGCGGCGCCTTGGCGGCGTTCTCGGCCAATGCGGCGAACAGGGGGCCCCATTCGCCGTCGGGCTTGCCCACGATCTCGTAGTTCGCGGACTTGCGCCGAATGTCCTCGTGCGCCGGGATCGCGGCCAGCACCGGGATGCCCACGGCTTCGGCGAAGGCCTGCGCCTCGCCCGTCCCGTCGTCCTTGTTGATGACGAGGCCCGCGACGCCGACATTGCCGCCCAGCTTGCGGAAGTAATCGACCGCCGAGCAGACGTTGTTCGCGACATAGAGCGACTGCAGGTCGTTCGAGCCGACCACGATCACCTTCTGGCACATGTCGCGCGCGATCGGCAGGCCGAAGCCGCCGCAGACCACGTCGCCCAGGAAGTCGAGCAGGACGTAGTCGAAATCCCAGTCGTGGAAGCCCAGCTTCTCGAGCGTCTCGAAGCCGTGGATGATGCCGCGCCCGCCGCAGCCGCGACCGACCTCGGGCCCGCCCAGCTCCATCGCGAACACGCCGTCGCGCTTGAAGCAGACATCGCCCACGGTGATCTCCTCGCCCGCAAGCTTCTTCTTGGTCGAGGTCTCGATGATCGTGGGGCAGGCCCGCCCCTCGAACAGCAGCGACGTGGTGTCCGACTTCGGGTCGCAGCCGATCAGCAGCACCCGCTTGCCCTGGCTCGCCATCATGTAGCTGAGGTTCGACAGCGTGAACGACTTGCCGATGCCGCCCTTGCCGTAGATCGCGATGATCTGCGTCTCGCGCGTGGCCTTGCTCGCCGGCGCCTCGGGCTCGATTGCGGCCTCGGCGCGCAGGTCGGCGACCATCTTGTCGAAGGGCCGGCTCTCGGCCGTGGCGGATGCGGGCGCGCCGTCGGCAGGGGTCATTGCAGGCTCCTCCAGTCCAGGATCATCTTGAGGCAGGCGGGGTCCGCGAAGGCCGTGCGGTAGGCATGATCCGCCTCCGCCGCCGCGCACCGATGCGTGACCAGCCCGTCGAGTGAGAGCCGCCCCGCCTCGATCAGCCCGCGCACGGCGGCGAGGTCGTCCGGGCGGAACTCGGCCGCGATGGAGAGCCGAGCCTCGCGCATGAAGGCGGGCGTGAAGCCGAAATCGAGCCGCGCGTCATAGAACCCCGCCAGCACGATCTCGCCGCCGCGCGTCAGGCGCGGCACAAGCTGGTCGATGATGCCGGGCGCCCCGCTCGCCTCGCAGATCGTGGCGTAGTCGAAGCGCTGATCGTCCTGAGGCCGGGCCACGAGATAGCCCTGGCCGCCGGTCATGCGGGTGGGCGCGATCTCCCAGACCACGGGCTCGCCGCCCTTGGCGACCGCGATGCGCGCGATCAGCCGGCCCAGCACACCGTGGCCCACGATCAGGCTGGGCAGCCTGCCCGACTCGGCACGCGCCAGAGCGTGATGGGCGGTTGCGGCCAGCGACATCAGGATGCCACGCTCGCCGAGGCCGCGGTCGAGCGGGATCACCCGTGTCCCCGGCACCACCAGCCGCGAGGCCGAGGCGCCGAACAGGCTGCGCATGTCGCCGAAGCAGCGCGCGCCCGGGACGAACACGAACTCACCCACCCTGCAGCCCGAGGCAGGCCCCGCCTCGACCACCTCACCGACGGATTCGTACCCGGGAACAAGGGGATAGCCCATGCCGGGGAAGGCGGGCATCTGCCCGGTCCAGAGCAGCTTCTCGGTGCCGGTCGAGATCCCGGACCACCGCACCTCGACGACGACATCGGCCGCACCCGGCGCCGCGAGATCGAGACGCGAGAGCGCGAGGCTCCCGGGCCGATCCATCACGACTGCCAGCGCGTCCATTCTTCCCCTCCGCCTCGCGGCCTGTCACACCGCTGTCATGTTGTGCAATTGTCAGTCTAGCTTGACACTTTTAGACGTCAAGCATGCATTACATATCGTGTCGGTTCACTACCGAGCGAGGCGCGGCCCGAGGCGCCCGCGCGGTGATCAGGCCGGTCAGCATCGGGCGCCGCGTGCGCAGGACACGGGCATCCTCGAAGCCCGCCTCGCGCACCAGCGCGACCAGTTCCTCCGGCCGGCGTGCGCGACCCGATCCCATGGCCGCGAGGTAGAAGCCGAAATAGGCGCCGACCGGCTCGGCCCCCTTCGCGCCGGCCATCGGCTCGGCCAGGATCAAGCGGCCACCCGGCGCAACCGCCTCGCGCGCGCGGCCAAGCACCCGGCGCGCGAAATCGTCGTCGTGGTCGTAGATGACCCGGATCAGCGAGACCGCGTCTGCGCCTTGCGGCAGCGGGTCGGCAAAGAAGTCGCCCCCCGCGGCAACCGCCCGCGCGCTAAGCCCGGCCTCGGCAAACCGTGCCCGCGCCCGCTCGGCCACCGGCGGCAGATCGAACAGGCGCAGCTCGAGATGCGGCGCCCGGCGCGCGGCATGGATCAGGAACGCCCCCTCGCCACCGCCGATGTCGAGCAGCCGCCGCACGCCGCGCAGGTCCAGCGCGTCGAGCACATCCCCAGCGATGAATTGCTGGCTTGTCGCCATCAGGCGCGAATAGTCGGCCACCCGCTCGGCCCCGATCCCGTGCTTGTCGGGGTCGCGCGCATAGGCCCAGAACTGCCCGATCTCGGTCGGCCAGGTCTCGCCGCGCAGAAGCGCCACGGGGTCGGCGAGGTCGCGATACAGCATGTCGTGATGCGCGATCATCGCGACCACGCCCGGATTGCCGATCAGCGCCGCGCCAAGTTGGCCGAGCCCATAGCGCCCGCGCGAGCGACGCGCGACCAACCCCAGCGCCACCGCCGCCTCGAGCAGACGCTCGGCCGCGGCGTGCGACAGCCCGGTGCGCAGCGCCACCTGGCCCGTGCCTTGCGGCCCTTCCGCGAGGATCGCAAACAGGTCGAGCCGCACGCAGGCCGAAAGGATCTGGCTGTAGACGAAGCCCGCTGTGAGGTCGAACAACTGGCGCGCCCGGCGGTTGGCGATGCCGCGCGTCAGCGGAAAGGCGGCTGCCGCGCGCTGGAAGCGGCCGCTCGCGATGAGGCGGTCGCGCCAGCCCTTGAGGCCGTCGAGGAGCGAGACGCGCCCGGCCCGCTCCATGCCCTCAGCCCACCAGGGCTTCGAGCTTGCGCGGCACCAGCCGCTTGGCCTCCGACATCACCAGCGCTTCGAGCAGCGGCCGGCCGGGACAGTCGGGGATCGCCTCGACCGCCCCCGCGACCAGCCCGCGCAGCCGCCCGACGGCGCCCTTGAGCCCCAGCGCCGCGACCGCGTTCGGCCGCTCGTGCGCCGCGTCCTGCCCGACCGGCTTGCCCAGCTCTGCCGCGTCCGCCATGGCGTCGCGCAGGTCGTCGGCCACCTGATAGGCCTCGCCCAGCCGGTCGCCCAGCGCGCGCCAGATCGCGGGATCGCCCCCCGCCGCCGTGGCGCCGGCGACGCAGGCCGCGACGAACAGTGCCCCGGTCTTGGCGCGCTGATAGGCGGACAGGTCGGGCGCGGGCTCGCTCTCCCACGCCTGACCCGCGCAGATACCATGTGGCATCCCCACTGAGCGCGCGACCGCCAGCGTCAGTGCCGCGAGCTTGCGCGGCTCGCGCGCCGCCCCCCGCGCCAGCGTCTCGAAGGCGAGCACGATAAGCGCGTCGCCCGCCAGAACCGCGATCGGCTCGGACCAGGCGACGTGCAGGGTGGGCTTGCCGCGGCGCGTGTCGGCATCGTCAAAACAGGGCAGGTCGTCATGCACCAGCGAGGCGCAGTGCAGAAGCTCGATCGCCGCCGCCGCCGCATCCGCGGCCGAGGGGTCGGCGTCTCCGCAGGCCCGCGCAACCGCGAGGCACAGCCGCGCCCGCACCCGCGCGCCGCCGGGAAATACGGCGTGGCGCATCGCCTCGGCCAATCGCGGCGGGGCGCCCGGCGCCTCGGCATAGGCAAGCGCGCGGTCGAGCGCGGCTTCGATCCTCGTGGTCTCGTCCATGGCCCGGGCCTCCCTCTCGCGGCGCATGTCAGCGCGTTGTGGATGCGTGATTGTAAGTTTTAGCTTACAGTCTAGATTGTCAATTGTCTCTGACGGAAATCGCGTCATGGAGGCCGGGAGGGTTGGATGCCGGTGGCGGCGCAGGATCATGTCGTGATCGTCGGTGCTGGCATCGGCGGGCTCGCGGCCGGGCTCGCGCTGGTATCGCGAGGCGTGGCGGTCACGATCTGCGAGGCCGGCGCCACGCCCGGCGGCAAGATGCGCGCGCTCGGCGTTGCCGGACGCGCGGTCGATGCCGGGCCGACCGTGATGACCATGCGCTGGGTGTTCGACGGCCTGCTGGCCGAGGCGGGCAGCAGCCTCGACGCCCTGATCCCGATGGAGCAGGCCGCCATCCTCGCCCGCCACGCCTGGACCGATGGCAGCCGCCTCGACCTCCATGCCGACCCCGAGGCCAGCGTCGCGGCGGTCGCGGCCTTCGCGGGGCGGGCCGAGGCCGAGCGCTTCCGCGGCTTCCAGCGGGCGACGGCGCGGGCCTATGGCGTCTTTCGCGACAGCTTCATCGCGGCCGAGCGGCCGGGGCCGCTGTCGGTGGTGGGCCGGGTGGGGCTGGCTGGGCTGCCCGCGCTGGTCGCAGCCCGTCCGATGACAAACATGTGGCGCGAGTTGGGGCGGCACTTCCGCGACCCGCGGCTGCGTCAGCTTTTCGGACGCTACGCCACCTATTGCGGCTCGTCGCCCTTCCTTGCGCCCGCGACCCTGATGCTGATCGCGCATGTCGAGCAGACAGGGGTCTGGCGCCTGCCGGGGGGCATGCACGGGCTTGCCGCAGCACTCGTCCGGCTGATCGAGGCGCGGGGCGGGCGGGTGATGACAGGCGCGCCGGTGGCAAAGGTGCTGACCGCGGACGGGCGCGCATCCGGGGTGCAACTGGCGGGCGGTGCCGAGATCGGGGCGGCGGCGGTGATCTTCAACGGCGACGCGGCGGCGCTGGCGACGGGGCTGCTGGGGCCCGAGGCCGCCCGCGCCGTTCCGCCCGTGCCGCGCGCCGCGCGCAGCCTGTCGGCGGTGGTCTGGAGCGCGGTGGCCAGCACCGCGGGCCTGCCGCTGAGCCATCACACGGTCCTGTTCAGCGACGACTACCGCGCCGAGTTCGACCGGATGTTCCGCGATCGCGGCCTGCCGGACCAGCCCACCGTCTATGTCTGCGCGCAGGATCGCGACGCCGCAGGCGGCCCCACGCCCGGGGGACCCGAGCGGCTCCACATCCAGATCAATGCCCCCGCAACCGGCGACCGGGGCGAGATGACCGCCGAGGAGATCGAGAGATGCCAGCAGACGACCCTCGCGCTGATGGACCGCTGCGGGCTGAGCCTCGCGCTCGACCCGGCGGCGACGGTGATGACGACGCCCGCGGGCTTCGCGCGGGCCTTCCCGGCGACGGGGGGCGCGCTCTACGGGGCGGCGACACATGGGGCCTTCGCTTCGTTCCGGCGGCCGGGGGCGGCGACGGGCCTGCCGGGGCTCTACCTCGCGGGGGGCAGCGCGCATCCGGGGGCGGGGGTGCCGATGGCAGCGCTGTCGGGCCGGATTGCGGCGGCGCGGCTGATGGCGGACCGGGCTTCGATACGGCGGTCCCGCCCGGTGGCTATCGGTGGTGGTATATCGATGCGCTCTCGGACGACGGCGGCGCCGGGCTGACCGTCATCGCCTTCGTGGGCTCGGTGTTCTCGCCCTATTACAACTGGGCGGGCCATCGCGACCCCGAGAACCACGTCGCGATCAATGTCTGCCTCTATGGCCCGCGGGGGAACCTCTGGGCGATGACCGAACGCGGGCGCGGGGCGCTGTCGCGCGAGGCGGGGGCGTTCCGGGTCGGGCCCTCGGGCCTCGACTGGGACGGCACGCGGCTGCGGGTCGAGTTCGACGAGGTGACCGTCCCCCTGCCCCGGCGCATCCGCGGCCGCGTGACGCTGTGGCCCGAGGCGGTGACCACGGAGCCGCTCGCGCTCGATGCCGGAGGGCGGCACCGGTGGTGGCCGATCGCGCCCATGGCGCGCGTCGAGGTGAAGACGGATCGGCCGGGCTTCGGCTGGCGAGGGCACGGATATTTCGACAGCAACTGGGGCGCGGAGATGCTGGAGCACGGCTTCCGCCGCTGGGACTGGTCGCGGGCGCTGACCTCGCGGGGCGCAGCGGTGCTCTACGACATGACGATGGCGGACGGGACGCGGCGGGGCCTTGCGCTGGAAATCGGGCGCGACGGCGCGATCACCCCGTTCGAGCCCCCGCCCCGCCAGCCACTGCCCCGCGGCTTCTGGGGGGTCCGGCGCTTCGTGCAAACCGAGGCCGGTGGCGCACGGATCGTGCGGCGAATGGAGGACGCGCCCTTCTACACCCGCGCCGCCCTCGAGACCCACCTGATGGGCGAGCGCGTGCCCGCGGTCCACGAGACGCTCGACTGCCGCCGCTTCGCCAACCCGCTGGTGCGGATGATGCTGCCGGTCCGGATGCCGCGGCGGGGTGGGTTCTCAGGCGTGAAATGACGATTCATTGCTTGTGTTGATTCGAGTTCCTGCCAAAGCCGTTCGGGGAGTGGCGAGTGAACCCCGCCCTGCCGGCGGACCCGCGATCCGTCATCGGCCGCGAGGGCGGACGCCGAGGGGTTGCGCCGGCATCGAGCCCAACCGCTGCGCCGGGGGCGGCGACCTGAACCTGCCGCGCGGTCCTCACAATGTCTTTGGCAGCTCCTTGAAGAACCAGAAGAAAACTGCCGCCACGATCACGATCGCCCAGATCAGGGGATCCTTCATGCCTGCCTCCGCCATGGAACGGCGGCCGCATCCAGATCAACCAAGGCGCAAGCATCGAAAACGTCAAACAAGGTAGAGGGTTATCTGGAAAGGCGCGCCTCTCGCTCGAAAATCATGCCATAACCGGCCAGTTTGCGCCACCGCCGCGCACGGCGCCCGCCGACCCCGGGCCGACCGGGGCGAGGATCGTCGCGCAGGCGCCGTCAGATCTCCTCGACAGCCGCCACGCCCGGCACGGCCTTCAGCGCGCCCCGGATCTCCGGCCCCACGGGGAAGTTGCCCGGCAGGTCGATCTCGACCTCCTGCCCCAGTTCGGGGATCGCGAGGACGATCGAGACCGGCCCCTCGCCGCGCCGCGCGCGCCCCGCCGCGGTGCGGGAGATGCCGAGACGGCGCTGGATCGAGGCGAAGGCGGACTCGGTCTCGACATGCACGCGCAGGCCCGAGGCGGCCGCGTCGGCCACCACCTGCTCGATCGGCTGGACGGCGCGCAGCATCAGGCGCGCGCCCTCGGCCCCGCCCTCGGCCTCGACGGTCAGGACGAGGTTGCGGCCGGGTTCCAGCAGCCCTTCGGCGGCGTGCAGCACGTCCGAGAAGGCCATCACCTCGAAGGCGCCCGAGACGTCCGAGAAGCCGATGAAGGCGAAGCGGTTGCCCTTGGCCGACTTGCGGAACTGGATGGCCGCGAGCGTCCCGGCGATCCGGCCCGTCCCCCCGCTGCGCTGGGTGCGGAAGGCGAATTCGCCATGCGTGGTGACCTGCTTGCGCCTCAGCGCCCCCATGTAGTCCTCGAGCGGGTGGCCCGAGAGGTAGAAGCCGACGGCGGCGTGCTCCTCGCGCAGGCGTTCCGTCGGCAGCCAGTCCTCGGGGTCGGGCAGGCGTGGCGGCGGCAGGGCGTCGGAGGCGCCGAACAGCGAGACCTGCGAGGACACCCGCTCCCCGTGCACCGTGGCCGAGAAATCCACCAGCGCGTCGAGCGCCATCAGCGCACGGCGCCGGTTGGGCTCTAGTGCCCCGAGCGCGCCGGAGCGGGCGAGCATCTCGAGCGCGCGCTTGCCGATGGCCTTCAGATCGACGCGGCGGGCGAAGTCGAAGAGGTCGTCGAACGGCCCGCCCTCGGCCCGCGCGCGCTCGATTGCGCGCATCGCCTCGACGCCCACGCCCTTGAGCGCGCCCAGTGCGTAGAGGATGCGTCCCTCCTCGACCGTGAAGCGCGCGGCCGAGCGGTTGACGCAAGGCGCCGCGATCTCGATCTCGGCCCGCCTGCATTCCTGGACGTAGGTGTTGAGCTTGTCGGTCAGGTGCAGGTCGAGGTTCATCACCGCGGCCATGAACTCGACCGGGTGGTTCGCCTTCAGATACGCGGTCTGGTAGCTGACCACGGCATAGGCGGCGGCATGCGACTTGTTGAAGCCGTAATTAGCGAATTTCTCCAGCAGGGCAAAGACTTCCTCGGCCTTGGCCTTGGTGACGCCCTGCCTGGCCGCGCCTTCGACGAATTTGGGGCGCTCGGCGTCCATCGCCTCCTTGATCTTCTTGCCCATGGCGCGGCGCAGGAGGTCGGCGCCGCCGAGGCTGTAGCCCGCCATGACGCGGGCGATCTCCATCACCTGCTCCTGGTAGACGATGATCCCTTGCGTCTCGTCGAGGATGGGGTCGATCGAGGGGTGCAGGCTCTGGCGCTTCTCGACCCCGTGCTTGACGTTGCAATAGGTCGGGATGTTCTCCATCGGCCCGGGTCGGTAGAGCGCGACCAGCGCCACGATGTCCTCGATGCAGGTGGGCTTGAGCTGCCGCAGCGCGTCGCGCATGCCGGCCGATTCCACCTGGAACACGCCCACCGTGTCGGCGCGGGAATAGAGGTCGTAGGTGGCGGCGTCGTCGAGCGGGATGGCGCCGATGTCGATCTCGACCCCACGCAGCTTCAAGAGGTCGACGGCGTTCTGGATCACCGTGAGCGTCTTGAGGCCGAGGAAGTCGAACTTCACCAGCCCCGCGGGCTCGACCCACTTCATGTTGTATTGAGTGGCCGGCATGTCCGACTTGGGGTCCTGGTAGAGCGGCACCAGTTCCACCAGCGGCCGGTCGCCGATCACCACACCCGCGGCATGGGTCGAGGCATTGCGGTAGAGGCCCTCGATCTTCTCGGCGATGTCGAGAAGGATGCCGACATTCTCGTCCTTCGCGGCCTCCTCGGCGAAACGGGGCTCCTCCTTGCGCGCCTGGGCGATCGAGACGGGCTTGACCCCCTCCATCGGGATCAGTTTCGACAGACGGTCGCCCTGGCTGAACGGCATCTGCAACACGCGCGCCACGTCGCGGACGGCAGCCTTCGACAGGAGCGCGCCGAAGGTGATGATCTGGGCCACCCGGTCGCGGCCGTAGCGTTCCTGCACGTAGCGGATCACCTCCTCGCGCCGGTCCTGGCAGAAGTCGATGTCGAAGTCGGGCATCGACACGCGCTCGGGGTTCAGAAAGCGCTCGAACAGCAGGCCGTAGCGCAGGGGGTCGAGGTCAGTGATCGTCAGCGCGTAGGCCACCAGCGACCCGGCGCCCGAGCCGCGCCCCGGCCCCACGGGGATATCGTGCGCCTTGGCCCACTTGATGAAGTCGGCGACGATCAGGAAGTAGCCCGGGAAGCCCATCTGCTCGATCACGCCGAGCTCGAAGTCGAGGCGGGCCTCGTAGTCCTGCACCGGCGCCGCATGCGGGATCACGGCCAGCCGCGCGGCCAGCCCCTCGCGCGCCTGGCGGCGCAGCTCTTCCACCTCGTCATCGGCGAATTTCGGCAGGATGGGCGGGTGGGTGCGCGGGCGGACGGCGCAGCGGCGCGCGATCTCGACGGTGTTCGCGATGGCCTCGGGGAGGTCGGCGAACCGCTCGATCATCGCCTCGGGGGGCTTCAGCCAGTGCTCGGGGGTGATCTGGCGGCGGTCGCTCTCGTTCACGTACCGGCTCTGACCGATGCACAACAGCGCGTCATGCGCCTCGAACATCGCGGGATCGGCGAAGTAGACGTCGTTGGTGGCGACCAGCGGCAGGTCGTGGGCATAGGCGATCTCGATGAGGCCCGGCTCGGACGCCGCCTCGGCCTCGGTGCGCAGGCTGGGGCCGGTACCGTGGCGCTGCAGCTCGACATAGACCCGGTTGGGAAAGAGGGCGGCGAGGCGCGCGGCCAGCGCCTCGGCCTGCGGCTGGCGGCCCGCCCGGATCATGCGGCCGAGCGGACCGTCTGCCCCGCCGGTCAGGCAGATCACGCCCTCGGTATGGCGGGCGAGCCTGTCCAGCGGCACCGAGGGCTCGGCGCTCGCATCCGTCTCGAGCCAGGCGGCCGAGGTCAGGGCCATCAGATTGCGCCACCCGGCGGCGTTCTGGGCATAGAGCGCGACCGGCGCGGGCGGGACCGGCTTCTCGCCCGGCCGCGTGTCGGCGTAGCGCAGGGCAAGCTGCAGGCCCATGACCGGCTGGATGCCCGCCTTAGCCGCGGTCTCGGAAAACTCCAGCGCGCCGAAGAGGTTGTTGGTATCGCAGAGGCCCAGCGCCGGCATGCCCAGCTTCTCGGCCATTGCGGGCAGCTTCTTGACGTGGATCGCCCCCTCGAGCAGCGAGAAGGCGGAATGGACGCGGAGATGGATGAATCGGGGCTGGGCCATGGGCCGAGCCTAGCGCGCAGCGCGCGGCGCGGCCAAGAGGTGGATGGATTGCCTGAATCCGTTTGCGATTCGCGCGTTGGTTGCATTTACTTTGCGTCACCCGATCGACCGGGAAGGGGGACTCCGCGGCCCGCGCGGCCGCGATTTTTCATGAGGACAAGATGCCGCACAAATGGCCCGCCTATCCTGCCATCCTGACCGACGCCACCTGGCAGAAGAAGAAGGGAGCGATTGCCAAAGTCGCCGGCAAGACCGGCGTCGGCGACGCCATGAAGGCCGCCGACAAGGCCTATGCGGACGTGCTCAAGAACCAGCGGCAGATGGAGATCTACACCTACCTGCCGAACGCCACCCAGATCACCAAGGAAGGCATCGACGCGGCGCTTAAGAGCGTCGTCGCCTACTACAACGCGAATGTCGAAGGCGACGTGCGCAAGAAGGTCATCGCCCTTCGCGACGCCGCCAAGAAGACCGCCGAGAAATGGGAGAAGAACAAGCTGATCCCGAAGGATTCCGCCAAATACGCCCGCGACGTCGAGAAGGCGGCCGATTTCTTCATGGTCTCGCTCAACAAGAACACGGTGCTGCCCAGCTTCCAGGCCGAGCACAAGGCTGCGCTCGAGGCCAATGCCAAGGCCCGCAAGGTGGTCGAGGACGCGGCCGGCAAGCTCAAACCCTATATCCTCGCCGTGGCGAAGGGGATGAAGACGGTCAAGACCACGGACGATTTCGAGCGTCCCTTCTGGGGCAACGACATTCGCGGCATCGGCACGGTTCTGCCGCTGGTCGCCAAGCCGCTGGGGCTGGAGACCGAGTACAAGCAGTGGCGCAAGTTCACGACCGATGGCTTCAAGCCCAAGGACGCCAGCGAGATCCCCGCGAAGATGAAGGAGATCGCGCCGGTCCTGAAGAAGATCGCCGAGGCGGTGAAGTAGGCGCCCGGTGGCGCGGCGGGCCTCCCTGCCTCGCCGCCATGCATTCTGACCGCCGCGCGTTCGCCGCGCGGCGGACGTTTTTCGATTGAAACCTGCGCGACCTTGCGGGCCTACTGCGTGCGGCGGCTGAGGGGGAATTCGGCCGCCCTGGTTACAGATTGATTTCAGCGAGGATTCGATGCCCCACAAGTGGCCCGCCTACCCCGCCATCCTGACCGACGCCGCCTGGCAGAAGAAGAAGGGCGCGATCGCCAAGATCGCCGGCAAGACCGGTGTCGGCGACGCCATGAAGGCCGCTGACAAGGCCTATTCGGACGTGCTCAAGAACCGCACGCAGATGAACCTGGCCGAGCGCCTGCCCCACGCCGACAAGCTCAAGCGCGAGGACATCGACGCGACGCTGAAGCAGGTGGTCGCCTATTATAACGCGAATGTCGAGGGCGACGTCCGCAAGAAGATCATCGCCCTGCGCGACGCCGCCAAGAAGACCGCCGAGAAATGGGAGAAGAACAAGCTGATCCCGAAGGATTCCGCCAAATACGCCCGCGAGGTCGAGAAGGCGGCAGATTTCTTCATGGTCTCGATCAACAAGAACACGGTGCTTCCCAGCTTCCAGGCCGACTACAACCAAGCGGTGGACGATTTCGACAAGCACGCCAAGTTCATCGCCGAGAACGCCAAGCGGCTGAAGCACTATGTGACCGAGGTGGCCAAGGGTCTGCGGTCGATCAAGACCACGACCGAGTTCAAGAAGTTCTGGAGCGAGGACATCCGCGGCGTGGGCACCGCGCTGCCGCCGCTGGCGAAGGAGCTCGACATCGTCAACGAGTGGAAGGCGTGGCGCAAGTTCACGACCAACGACTTCATGCCGACGAGCGACGACGAGATCGGTGACCGGATGAGCCAGATCGCGCCGGTGCTGAAGAAGATCGCCGCCGCCATCAAGTGAACCGCCGGGCGGGGCCGCATTGACCCCGCCCGCCCCTTGCCCTACCCCTTCGGGTGGCGGCAAGCGGACGGGCGGACATGGCAGGTCTGGCGCTCGATTTCCTGTGGATCACGGCGGTGCTCTATGCGGGGCATGTCGCGGCCTATTTCGGGCTGGGGGGCGTGCTGGCATGGTGGAACGCCCGCCACCCCGAGCGGCGCATCCAGAGCGGGCGGCGCGGCGAGGATCGCGCGCGAGCCGAGATCGTCAAAAGCCTTAAGGCGCTGGTCCCCATCTGCGCGATGATGGGCGCGGGGCTGGCGCTGCAGCGCCACGGGATCACCCTGTGGAAGCCGGCCGAGGGCTGGGCTGCGTGGCTGGGGATGTTCGCGCTGTCGGTGCTGCTGTTCGACGCCTGGTTCTACTGGGCGCACCGGATGATGCACTGGCGCCCGCTCTACCGTTTCCACCGGGTGCATCACCGCTCGCTGGCGCCGACGGTCTGGTCCACATACTCGGACGACCCGCTCGACGCGGTGGTGCATCAGGGCTACCTGCTGATCGCGCCGCTGGTGTTGCCGATCCCGCCCTCGGTGCTGATTGTGCACCGCCTCTACGATCACGCCAACGGGCAGATCGGTCACGCGGGGTTCGAGTATTTCGCCAGCCCCACCGCGCGCCGGCCCTGGCCGCTGGTCTGCACCACCTTCCACGACCAGCATCACGAGCTGTTCAACTGCAACTACGGCAATTTCTTCTCGATCTGGGACCGCGTCATGGGCACGCTGCATCCCGGCTATGACCGGAAGGTGGGCGCGATGGCCGCCGGGGCGCCGCCGTCGCCCTCGCGGCCCGGCGCGGCACGTCCTGCGGAGTGAGACATGGCGGAATTCCTGGATTATGGCGATCCCCAGCAACGGCCGCGCTTCACCGGGCTCGCGAGCTTCTTCCGGCTGCCCTACGTCGAGGATTTCGAGGCGAATCCGCCCGAGATCGGCCTGATCGGGGTGCCGTATGACGGCGGCGTCACCAACCGCCCCGGCCCGCGGCATGGGCCGCGCGAGGTGCGCAACCAGTCCTCGCTGATCCGGCGGGTGAACCAGGCGACCGGGGCCGCGCCCTTCGCCGCGGCGCGGGTCGCCGATATCGGCGACGCATGGGTCCGGCGGCCCTTCGATCTCGCCTCCGCCCATGCCGAGATCGAGGCGTCCTACGCGCGCGTCCATGCCGCCGGCATCCGGCCGCTGACCTGCGGCGGCGACCACTCCATCACCCTGCCCATCCTGCGGGCGATCGGCAGGGACCGCCCGCTCGCGCTGGTGCAGGTCGACGCGCATTGCGACACCGGGGACGACTACCTCGGCTCGCGCTTCCACCACGGCGCGCCCTTCAAGATCGCGGTGGACGAGGGGCTGATCGACCCGCGGCGCACCGTGCAGATCGGCATCCGCGGCACGTTGTTCGCGCCCGAGATGTGGGCCTTCTCCTACGCCAGCGGCATGCGGGTGATGAAGATCGAGGAGGTCGAGGAACGCGGCTGGCGCGCCTGCATCGAGGAAGCCGTGAGCATCGTGGGCGACGCACCCGCCTATGTGAGCTTCGACATCGACAGCCTCGACCCCGCCTTCGCGCCGGGGACCGGGACGCCCGAAGCCGGCGGCATCACAATGCGCGAGGCGCAGGGAATGGTGCGGGCGCTGGCGGGGCTCGACATCCGGGGCGCCGACATGGTCGAGGTCTCGCCGCCCTACGACGTGGGCGGCGTCACGGCGCTGAATGGTGCCACGATCATGTTCGAGCTGTTGTGCGCGATGACGGGGAGCAAGACGGGGTAAGGCAAAAGGGCGCCCACAGGCGGGCGCCACATTTTGTAGACGAATCATTTTTACCCTTGGCTAGAAAGACATATATTTGAAGGCTCAAAATGCCCGCAACAAGCATAAAGAAATATTCATTCTCTAAGGCCGCCCTCGCTATAATATTCAGCGTTTACTTGGTTATTTCCACTCTTTTTGGCTCTAAAGGGCTCGAGTTGTTTCCATTTTTTAACTGGTCACTTTTCACACACGTTCGAAACCCGATGATTCGCCTCGAATTCGAGATTCTTCGCATCGGCGATGAAGTGTTCGAACCACCGGCAAACATTTTCGACCTTCCCGAATACTTCGCGACGGCACAGAGGCGGGACGTCAGCTTGATCAAGGCAGGGCGCGCAGTTTTAGCGGCCCGGGGGCGTGACCCTGAGCGCGGGGAGGTGCGCAGGCGGAATCTCGAAGAGCACTACCTCAGACTGGATCAGCCAGTCCATTACCGAATGGTAATCGTCAAGTTCGATCCACTCGTGCGATTCAAGACGGGACAGGTCTTCGACCGGGTCGAAGTATCCACACATCTCGTGGAGCCTCGCCAATGATGCTAAAGATGCCGCTATTCAAGGCACTTGGAAATGCGCTCTCTTTGGAGAAGCCCCGGCCACGCTGGCACGCCCATCGAGACTACGCGCGGAAAGCTCTTATCATCGTTCAATGCTTCTATGTCATCGTCTTGCTGCAATTCGTCGATTTCGTCTCGTCCCTGCAGCGGATGGCCGCAGCGCCCGAAGGATTTCAGCCACTATGGCCAGTACTCTGGGTTGACCTGGTGGGCCTCGAGGTGGCGGCAAAAATCCTCATACCGGCCATGATCGCCACCGGGATGGCCGCAGTGATCATGTGGCATTGCTTCTGGGTCCGGCTCGCTTCCTCGATACTCATTCTTCAATACACTGCGATCAGCAATTCCTGGGGCGCCATGAACCATGGCTATCATGAGCTCTTCTGGATTTCTGTCTGCTTTATATTTTTACCCAATGCGCGGAACCAAAAAATAATCAGCTCTCGCGTCGCAATAATTCAATTATTGACATGTGTTTCAGCTGCAATGCTTCTTATTCTGCTTTTCTATACGATGTCCGGAGCATACAAGGTTATCGACGCCTTGCAGATGCTTCTCGCTGGGGAGAAGGGTGGATTCTCGCCTCATGCAATGGCCGATACCTTGGCTTGGAGATTGATGGAAACTAAAAATACGCCAATTTTTGCGGATTTTATTATAGAGAATCCACTTATCGGTTGGCCAATGTTTTTTTGGATCTACTATGCTGAACTCGTCGCCATCGTAATATTCTTCCGGCCTGCATTGCACCGCGCGTGGGGCATCGGGTTGATCATTTTTCACTTCGGAACGATCGTTTTTATAGAGATCGCCTTTCCGCTTCACATTGTCTTCAATGCTCTGCTCTTCATGATGTCTCCGTATCACCCGGGGCGCGTCCATTCGAAAGAGATGGTCGCATCGCTTCCCATTTTGGGAATCGTCCTGCGTCGAGGGCTCGGCTGGCACGCGGCGCCCGTCAAAACGTGAGCGGAGGACGCCCGAGCAACCGAAGCGTCGCGTTGCGGCCAGCACGTAACACCGGGTACAGGATCTTCGATGCCATAGGCGACCGGAAGGCGATGTAAGTAATCCGATTGAATATTCCAGAGCGCGAGCTGAGTAGCGCCAATCGGTTTAAACAATCTGCGCCGTGATAAAATTGGCCACCAAGGATCAGCACCATTCCTTCGTCGAGATTGAGGCCCCGGGCGCGTGCCGCATTGACCTCGGGGCCACCGTCGCGCGCATTGACGAGGTGGAGCGTTCCAACCGCCTCGCGCACTCGCATCAGTCGAACATAACGGGAGCAGAAAGGACACTCACCATCATAGATGACGATGGCAGCAGTCTTCTCAGCCATTTACCCCGCCCCCCCGACGATCTCCCCGCCCTCCAGCCGCACCACCCGGTCCATGCGCGAGGCAAGCTCGTGGTTGTGGGTGGCGATGAGCGCCGCTAGGCCGGTCTCGCGCACCACCTCCATCAGCATGTCGAACACGCGGCCCGAGGTCTCGGGGTCGAGGTTGCCGGTGGGCTCGTCGGCCAGCAAAAGCGCAGGCTGGTTGGCGAGCGCGCGGCAGATGGCGACGCGCTGCTGCTCGCCGCCCGACAGCTCCGCCGGGCGGTGGCTCATGCGCTCGGCGAGGCCCACGCGGGCGAGCAGCGCCTCGGAGCGCGCCCGCGCGGCCTTGCGCGAGGCGCCCGCGGCAAGCTGCGGGATCGAGACGTTCTCCTCCGCCGAGAACTCGGGCAGCAGGTGGTGGAACTGGTAGACGAAGCCGATCAGCCGCCGCCGCGCCGCGGTGCGGCCGCGGTCGTCGAGCGCCGAGACGGGCTCGCCCGCGATCGACACCGTGCCGCCGGTGGGCGTGTCCAGCAGCCCCGCGATCTGCAGGAGCGTGGACTTGCCCGCGCCCGAGGGGGCAACGAGGGCCACGATCTCGCCTCGCGCCACGACAAGCTCGGCACCGCGCAGCACCTCGATTACCCGCGGCCCCTGCCGGAAGGTGCGGGTGATGCCGTCGAGGCGCAGCGTCGCGTCACTCATAGCGCAGGGCCTCGACCGGATCGAGCCGGGCCGCGCGCCACGCCGGATACCAGGTGGCGAGGAACGACAGCCCAAGCGCCAGCACCGTCGTCATCACCACGTCCGAGGGCACCATCACCGCCGGCACGCGCGTCAGCATGCGGATCTCGGGGTCCCAGACCGAGGTGCCGAGGAGCGCCTCGACCGCCGACTGGATCTCGGCGATGTTGCGGGTGAACGCGATCCCCAGCGCCACCCCCAGCACCGTGCCGACGACGCCGATCGAGGCGCCGCAGATGAAGAAGATCCGCAGCACCGCGCCGCGCGGCAGGCCGATGGTGCGCAGGATGCCGATGTCGCGCCCCTTGTCCTTCACCAGCATGATGAGGCCCGAGATGATGTTGAGCGCGGCCACCAGGATGATGAGCGCGAGGATCAGGAACATCACGTTGCGCTCGACATCCAATGCCGACAGGAAGCCCGAATTGGCCCGCTTCCAGTTCCACAGATAGCCGGCCGTGCCGATGTCCGGGGCGAGCGCCACGCCGATGCGCTCGACCTCGTCGGGGCGTGCGACCATCACCTCGACGGCATCGACGCGGCCGTCCATCTTGAAGAAGGCCTGCGCCTCGGCGAGCGGCATGAAGACGAAGGCGCGGTCGTATTCCGACATGCCGATGCGGAAGATGTAGGCGATGCGGTAGCCCTTGACGCGGGGCGCCACCCCGAAGGGGGTGGTGAGCCCGCGCGGGCTGATCAGCGTGATCGTGTCGCCCACACCGAGCCGCAGCCGTTGCGCAAGCCCCGCCCCCACCGCGACGCCCCCCTCGCCATAGTCGGAGAGCTTGCCGCGCGCCTCCTCGGGGTCGGCCACCGACTCGAGGGTGGCGAGGTCCTCGGCCCGCATGCCGCGGATGAGCGCGCCGGAGTTGCCGGCATCGGACGAGGCCATCACCTGGCGCTCGAGGATCGGGGCCGCGCGCGTGACCTCGGAGTTGGCGCGCAGCCGCGCGACCATCGCGTCGTAGTCCGCGATCCCGCCCGGATCGGACGAGAGCACCGAGATGTGCGGCTGTGCGCCCAGGATGCGGTCGACCAGCTCGGTGCGGAAGCCGTTCATCACCGACATGACGATGATGAGGGTCGCCACGCCCAGCATGATGCCGACCAGGCTGAAGCCCGCGATCACCGAGATCGCGCCCTCGGACCGCCGGGCGCGCAGGTAGCGGCCCGCGACCATCCATTCGAGGCGCGAGAAGGCCCCGCCATAGTCGCCCGCCGCCATGCGCTCAGAGCCCCGTATAGATCGCCCGCAATTTCGCCACCGCGGCGTCGGGCGACAGTTCCTCGGATGCGCCGGTGCGCCGGCAGGCCAGTTCGACCACGCCCGATTTCAGGCCGCGCGGCCCCACCGTAAGACGCCACGGCAGGCCGATCAGTTCCATGGTGGCGAACTTGGCCCCTGCCCGCTCGTCGGTGTCGTCGTAGAGCACCGTGAGCCCTGCGGCCGCGAGCTTTGCGTAGAGGTCCTCGCAGGCGGCATCGACCGCCGCATCGCCCTGCTTGAGGTTCACGAGGCCCACGGCGAAGGGGGTCACGCTCTCGGGCCAGATGATGCCCTTGTCGTCGTGGTTCGCCTCGATCAGCGCACCGACGAGGCGGCTCACGCCGATGCCATAGCTTCCGCCATGGACCGGGACCTTCTCGCCCTCGGGCGTGGTCACCAGCGCCTGCAGGGGCTCGGAATACTTGGTGCCGAAGTAGAAGATGTGGCCGACCTCGATGCCGCGGGCCTCGACCCGGCGGTCCTCGGGCACCATCGAGTGGAACAGCGCCTCGTCATGGGTATCGTCGGTGCGGGCATAGGGCGCGGTCCAGCGGTCGAAGATGTCCTGGAGCTGCGCGCGGTCGTCGAAGTCGATGGCGGTGCCTCCGAGGCTCAGGTCCACCACCGTGCGGTCGAGGAACACGCCCGACTCGCCCGTTTCGGCCAGGATCAGGAACTCGTGCGCGTGGTCGCCGCCGATCGGGCCCGACTCGGCCTTCATCGGCACGGCCTTGAGGCCCATCCGCTCGAAGGTGCGCAGGTAGGCCGCCATCATCTGGTTGTAGGAATGGATCGCAGCCGCGTGGTCGACGTCGAAGCTGTAGCCGTCCTTCATCAGGAACTCGCGCCCGCGCATCACGCCGAAGCGGGGGCGGATCTCGTCCCGGAACTTCCACTGGATGTGGTAGAGCATCTTCGGCACGTCGCGGTACGAGCCGCAATAGGCCTTGAAGATCTCGGTGATCATCTCCTCGTTCGTCGGGCCATACAGCATGTCGCGCTCGTGGCGGTCCTTGATGCGCAGCATCTCGGGGCCATAGGCGTCGTAGCGGCCCGACTGGCGCCACAGGTCGGCGGGCTGGATGGTCGGCATCAGCACCGGGATGGCGCCCGCGCGTTGCTGCTCCTGATGCACGATCTCCTCGATCCGGCGCAGCACGGCATAGCCCATCGGCAGCCACGAATAGATCCCGGCCGAGGACTGGCGGATCATGCCGGCGCGCAGCATCAGGCGGTGCGAGACGATCTGCGCCTCGGCCGGGGTTTCCTTCAGGACGGGCAGGAAATAGCGAGTCAGGCGCATGCGGAACTCTCATCGGGGCTGTCGCGGCCGCCGCGGCCGGTCGGGCCGAGGTGTAGGGGCAAAGGTCCCGGCTGGCAAGCCGCGGCACTCGGCGGGCAGCTTTCCCGCATGGCGGGAGATCCGGGGGTGACAGGAGGTCGCAGGCGCGTTATAGGTGCCAAACAAACAAAACAAACGGCCAACGAGTCCGGTCCGGGTCTAGGGGAGAAGCGGCCTGCCACATGGCGGGCCGTATCCATTTGCGGGGGTTCGGCACGGCCGCGAATGGCGCCCGCTCAGGCGGAGACGATCCGCCCCTCGACCCCCAGTGCCTTGGCAAATTGCGCGAGGCGGCGCTCGATTTCCTCGCCCCGCAGCTCGGCGCTCGCCCCGCCCAAGGTCAGCGAGAGCCCCGCCTCGTCGCGCGTCACCTCGACGTCGCCCAGCACGCCGGGGGTGCCGGCGGCGATCTCGATCCCCAGCCGCAGCGCGAGGCCGATCTGCTCGGCGCGGTCGCGTTCGGCCTCGGAGATCAGGCGCATGGCATCGACGCCGGCGAGGGTCTTGCGGCCTCGCTTGTGGCGGTAGCTCAGGGCCGCGCCAAGGATCACGCGGGCGCGGTGGCCGATGTCGCTGACCGAGACGCGGGTCACCGTCTCCCAGCAGCCCTGGACGCGGTAGTCGGGATGGGTCCGCCAGTTCACATCCGCAAGATGTCCGGCCGCACGGATCAGCCGCTCCTCGGCCGCGTCGGCAGGGTGAAGGGCCCGCAGAACCCAGTCGCCAAGCTCCGCGCCGAAGCCAGGGGCCCGGGCACGGCGCTGTTCCTGGTCGATGCAGCCGGCGATCAGGGGGTCCTGCCGGCGCAACAACGGCGGCATGTTCTCGAAGCACACGCCCTCGCGCAGCCCGAAGGCCGAGACCACGACCTCGCGCGGGGCCAGCGCCGCCAGCAGCCCGCGCAGCACCTCGCCCGCGAAGGGCAGCACCGGCGCGCGTGACTGCGAGACGCCGGCGAACGCCGCGATCGCCTCGGGCGAGGCGGCGGCAGCCCAGTCGGCCAGCCCCGCCGCGTCGTCCGGGCCGATGGTGTATTCGTGCAGCACCTTGAGCGGGTAGTCCGCGCGGTCCATCTGCAGGCGGGCAAGCGCGCGCCACGAGCCGCCGACCAGATACATGCGGTGGCCATGCGCCCGAAGCGAGGGATCGAGCGCGTCGAGCGTGCGCCGGACCTCGGCCCCGACATCGCCGCCGCGCGCGGCGATGGCGGCAAGGCGCAGCGGGCCGAGCGGCGTGGTCACGCCGGGCCCCACCCTGCCCTCGGCCACGCCGCAAAGCTCCATCGAGGCGCCGCCGAGATCGACGACGATCCCCGCCGCGCCGGGATTGCCGAACAGCACCCCTTGGGCCGAAAGGCGCGCCTCGTCGCCGCCGCTTGCCACCGTGAGGCGGATGCCGGTCTCGCGCTCGACGGCCGCGCGAAACTCGGGGCCGTCCTCGGCGTCGCGGATCGCGGCGGTGGCGACGCCCTGCAGCGCGGCCACCTCGAGATGGTCGGCGAGCGCCGCGAAACGCCTGAGCGCCGCGAGCGCGCGCCCGACGCCCGCGGGGTCGAGGCGACCCGTGTCGTTGAGCCGTGCGCCCAGCGCGCACATCACCTTCTCGTTGTGGATCACCGCGGGGCTGCGCTGGCCGCCCTCGAACACCACGAGGCGCACGCTGTTCGAGCCCGCGTCGATCACCCCGATGCGCCCGTCGGCCAGCCGGTCGGGCCGCGCGAACGAGCGCGCGCCGACGCCGAAGAAGTCGCGCTGCATGTCGGCCGCGCCCAGCGCGCGCGCGTCGCCGAGGCTGGGCGGGCGTGGCATCTCCCTGGTCACGGGACCTCTCGCGTCAGGCGGCGGGACTGCATTCCCGGGTCAGGCGCGGCGCGTCCTCGGCACCGCTGCGGCCCCGACCCGAAAGCGAGGGATACTTCATGAAGAACTCGTGGCAACTGAAAAGTTCCTCGCCCGGCGCGGCCATCGCGCGCAGGTAGCGCCCGTCGGGCATCAGCACCCAGCTCTGCGCCTCGTCGCGCAGGTTCGCGGCCATGATCTGGTCGAGGATCTGGGCGTGCACCGTGGGGTTGTCGATCTCGACCAGCGTCTCGACCCGGCGGTTGAGGTTGCGGCCCATCCAGTCGGCCGATGAGATGAACACCCGCGCCCGGGCCGAGGGCAGGCCCTGCCCGTTGCCGAAGCAGGCGATGCGGCCATGCTCGAGGAAGCGGCCGACGATCGACTTGACGCGGATGTTCTCGGACAGGCCCGGAATGCCGGGCCTCAGCCCGCAGATGCCGCGGATCACGAGGTCGATCTTCACGCCCGCCTGGGCCGCGGCATAGAGCGCGTCGATCACCTCGTCCTCGATCAGGCTGTTCATCTTGGCCCAGACATGTCCGGGACGCCCGGCGCGGGCGTGCTCGGCCTCGGCCGCGATGCAGTCCAGCAGGGTGCGCTTGAGCGTCAGCGGCGCCACCTGCACCTTCTCGAGGCCCTGCGGCTCGGCATAGCCGGTGGTGAAGTTGAAGATCTTGGCGGCGTCGCGCCCATGCAGGGGCGAGCAGGTGAAGAGCGAGAGGTCCGTGTAGATCTTTGCGGTGATCGGGTGGTAGTTGCCGGTCCCGAAATGGGTGTAGGTGACCAACTCACCCCCCTCGCGCCGCACCACGGTCGAGATCTTGGCGTGGGTCTTGAGATCGACGAAGCCGAACACGACCTGCGCCCCCGCCCGTTCCAGCGCCCTCGCCTGCCGGATGTTCGCGGCCTCGTCGAAGCGGGCCTTCAACTCGACGAGGGCGGTCACGGACTTGCCGTCCTCGGCCGCCTCGCACAGCGCCTGGACGATCGGGCTCTCCTTCGAGGTGCGGTAGAGCGTCTGCTTGATCGCCAGAACGTTGGGATCGCGCGCGGCCTGTTGCAGGAACTGCACCACGATCTCGAAGCTCTCGTAGGGGTGATGCAGCAGCATGTCCTTCTGGCGGATGGCGGCGAAGATGTCGCCGTCATGGTCGCGCACCCGTTCGGGCAGCCGGGGCTGGTAGGGCGTCCAGCGCAGGTCGGGGCGGTCGTCCACCGCCAGCTCGGCAAGATCGGCGATGCCGACGACGCCATCGACGGTGATCGCCTCATCGGGCGAGACGCCCAGCTCGTCCACGATCAGGCGGCGCAGATCGTCAGGCGCCTCGGACGAGATCTTCAGCCGGATCACGTCGCCGCGGCGGCGCCGCTTGAGCGCGGTCTCGAACTCGCGCATCAGGTCCTCGGCCTCCTCCTCGATCTCGAGGTCGCTGTCGCGAAGGACGCGGAAGATGCACCAGCCCTCGGCGTCGTAGCCGGGGAACAGCTCGTCCTGGAACAGCGCGATCAGCTTCTCGAGCGCGAGGAAGCGGATCTCGCCCGCGGGGCCGTCGGCGAGACGGATATAGCGCTTGAGCTGCGGCGGCACCGGGATCAGCGCGTAGAGCGGCTCGCGGTCGCGACGGCGCACCAGCTGCAGCGCCACGGCGAGCCCGCCATTGGGGATGAAGGGGAACGGGTGCGCCGGGTCGATGGCGAGCGGGCTCAGCACCGGAAACACCTGAGCGAGGAAGTATTCCGACAGCCGCTCGCGGTCCTCGGGCGTCAGGTCGGGGCGGCGCAGCACATGGATGCCGTGCTCGGCCAGCAGGGGCCGCAGCGTCGCCCATGTCCGCTGCTGCGCCTCGAGAAGGCGGACCGCGTCGGCGTCGATCAGCTCGAGCTGCTGGGCGGGCGTGCGGCCGTCGAGCGAGCGCGCCTCGACCCCCGCCCGCTTCTGCGCGCGCAGGCCCGCGACTCGCACGGTGTAGAACTCGTCGAGGTTGTTTCCCGAAATCGACAGGAAGCGGATGCGCTCGAGCAGCGGCTGATGCGGGTTGTCGGCCTCCTCCAGCACGCGCCAGTTGAAAGCGAGCCAGGACAGCTCGCGGTTCTGGAACCGGTCGGGCGAGGCGATGTCGATCTCGATGCGGTGCCCGGCCGGCACCGGCGTCTCGGTCGTGTTCAGGAAATCCGCGCGCATCGGCCTCACTCTCCCGGGGCGCCGCCCCCATCGTCCTCGCCGGCCGTCTCGCCCAGATACTCGGCGGCAAGACGCCTCGTGATCCGCCGCCGCTGCCCCAGCGACAGGGAGTCGAGCCCCGCCACCGCCCGCTCGGCCGCGGCGAAGGAGCGGTCGATCCTCTCCACCAGATAATTCACGACTTCCGGCGCGACGGGCAACTGCCTGTCGGCGAAGAGCTTGACGAGGATCGATGACAGTAATGCGTCATCCGGGGCCGCGATGCGCGCGAGCGCGAAGCTGTGCAGCCGCGAGGCAAGGTCGGGCGTGACGATCGCCCAGCCCGCGGGCGGCGTGCGGCCGGTCACGAGGACCCGCCCGCCTTCGGCCGCGACCAGGTTGAGAAGGTGGAACAGCGCACTCTCGGCCGCGCGCCTCGCGGGTTCGGGAAGCCCCGCGAGCCGGTCGGCGTCCTCGACCACGACGGCGCCGCCCGCGGCCAGTGCGGGCACGGCGCCGGCCGCGAGCGCCGCGGCCTCGACCGCGGCGGCACCGCTCTCGGCCATCCAGACATGCGCGAGATGCGACTTGCCCGCGCTGGCCGGCCCGATCAGCGCGAGCCGCCCGCCCGGCCAGTCGCGCCAGGCGTCGATCAGCGCGACGGCATCGGCGTTGGCGGGCGAGACGAGAAAATCACCTCGCCCCAGCGCAGGGCGCGGCGGCAGGTCGAGCGGGATCTGCCGCGCCGGCGCGCTCATCGCGCGCTCTCGGGCGCCGTGCCCTCGTCCGCGGCCGGCAGCGCGCCCGCCGTGCCCTCGCCCGCACTTGCCAGTGCGCGGGCGCGGGCCTCGGCCTGCTGCCACTCGGCGCTGCCCTGGTAGAGCCGGCCGGTCTTGTACTGCTCGAGCAGGAAGCGCACGAGCACGCCGATCGCCGCCGCCGCCGGCACCGCGATCAGCATCCCCGAGAAGCCCATAAGCGAGCCGAAGGCCGAGAGGGCGAACATCAGCCACACCGGATGCAACTTGACGTGGCCGCCCACCAGCTTCGGCGTGAGGAAATTGCCCTCGGCCGCCTGTCCCGCGGCAAAGATCGCGGCGACGGCGGCGACGAGATGCCACTCGCCCCAGAACTGCGCCAGCGCGATGCCGATCGAAATGGTGCCGCCAAGGATCGAGCCGACGAAGGGGATGAAGCTGATCAGCCCAGCGAAGGCGCCGACCAGCAGCCCGAACTGCAATCCCACCAGGCTGAGTGCCACGGCGTAGAAGATGCCGAGGATCGCGCAGACCGTGAGCTGCCCGCGCACGAAGCCCGCCAGCACGTCGTCGAGCTCGGACGCGAGGCGCCGGATCACCGCGCGGTGCTGCCGCGGCGCCGCGTCGTCGAGGTGCGTGACGATCCGGTCCCAGTCGTGCAGCAGGTAGAACGCCACCACGGGCGTGATGAACAGCACAAGCACGAAGTCGATGACCGCGATGCCGCCCGAGAGGATCTTCTGGATGACCGAGACGCTCCAGCCCTCGACCCGGCCACTGAAAGTATCGAGCCCCCGGCGCAGCACCCCGCTGGCGTCGGAGAGTTGTGGCAGCGTGGTCTCGAGGAACAGGCGCAGGCGCTCGACATAGGCGGGCGCGTTCTCGATGACGGCGCGGACCTGCTCGACCAGCGCGGGGACGACCAGCAGCACCGCGACCACCGCCGCACCCATCGCCCCGAGTGTGATCGCAACCGTGGCGAGCAGCCGGCTGAGGCCGAGGCGCTCGAGCCGGTCGGCGAGCGGGTCGGTCAGATAGGCGATGGCCGCGCCCAGCACGAAGGGCGTGAGCGATTCGGCCAGCAGCCACAGGACGAGGCAGAGGACGACGAACCCCGCCCCCCACCACCTGAGTTGCTCGCCCATCGTCATCGCGCGCGCCCTGCTGCGGCCTGCCTGTGCGCGCATGGTGTGCAGGCGCGCCTTTGCCACGTCAACCATGTCGGGACGCGGTGCCGCCGGGGCAAGGCCGATGGGCGGCGTGCGCGGCGCGCGGTGTCAGATCCCGTGCGGCGAGGGGGCTTTGGTCGAGAGGCCCGGGCGGTCGGCATCGGGGACGGGAGGCGACGCCGGAAGCGGCGCAGGCGCCCCCACCGCGCCTGGATCCTTGCCGCCGGGGTCGAACACCGGCGCGCCCGGCGCGTACTGCGCGCCCGGGTCGACCCGCTCGATCCCCGTCGCGGCAACCACATGCTGGCGCGCATCGGCCTGCACGCGCGCCGCGATCGCCTCGCCGTCGAGGATGCCAAACCAGGAGATGCCGGCGACGACCAGCGCCGCGAGTCCCGCGAGCCCCGCGGACAGCGTCATCCAGTCGAGCGTGACGGCCCCCCGCGTGTCGCGAATAAAGCGGGTAAAACCGCCCGCCGCGAACCGCAAGCCGATCCGCGGCGGGTCAACGCAGCACAACAACGCATAGCGGCACATCGACGTAACTGCCCCCAACGCATACGACGCCACGGGGGAAAAACGCGAAGCACCCGAAGCACTCGACTCGAAACACGTCCCGTATCCACCCGGCTCGCGGCAAAGCTCGGACAGGAATGTCGCCGAAATGTGGCGGGGCTCGGATAGCGGCCGAGCGTGGCAAATATGTGCCAATGCAGGACATCGCCCGCCCGCGGGCGGCCCGCGGAGACCGAATCGCGGCGCGTGGTCAGGTGGCGAACTGCTCGCGGATCAGGCGCTCCTCGAGCCCGTGGCCGGGATCGTAGAGCAGGCGCAGCTCGATCTGCGGCGCGG
The DNA here is from genome assembly GCF_023487995.1 of Thermohalobaculum sediminis. Classification (GTDB taxonomy): domain Bacteria; phylum Pseudomonadota; class Alphaproteobacteria; order Rhodobacterales; family Rhodobacteraceae; genus Thermohalobaculum; species Thermohalobaculum sediminis. The sequence goes on along the minus strand of NZ_JAMFKN010000009.1, from coordinate 35,433 downwards.
CAGCGACATCGACCCCCACCACGTCGCGCACCTCGACATGATCGGCGGTGGCCGAGACGGGCCGCTTGTCCGGCTCGATGATCTCGAAGCGCACCTGCGTCTCGAGCGGGAGGATCGCGCCCCGCCAGCGCCGCGGCCGGAAGGCCGAGATCGGCGTCAGCGCCAGCAGCCGAGCCCGGATCGGCAGGATCGGCCCATGGGCCGACAGGTTGTAGGCGGTCGAGCCCGCGGGCGTCGCCACCATGATGCCGTCGCAGATCAGTTCGGGCAGCTGCACCTCGCCATCGACGATCACGCGAATCTTCGCCGCCTGCCGGGTCTGGCGCAGCAGCGAGACCTCGTTGATCGCGAGCGCCTCCTGCCGCGCGCCGTCCCGCGTCTCGGCCAGCATCCGCAAGGGGTTGATGACGGCGCATTTCGCGGCGGCGAGCCGGGCGGGCAGCCCGTCCTCGGCATAGTCGTTCATCAGGAAGCCCACCGTGCCGCGATGCATCCCGTAGACCGGAACGCCGAGGCCCATGGTGGCGTGCAGCGTCTGCAGCATGAAGCCGTCCCCGCCCAGGGCCACGATCGCCTCGGCCGATTCGGGCGCGGCGTTGCCATAGCGGCGGACCAGCGCGGCCAGCGCCTCCTGCGCCTCGGGCGCGGGGCTTGCCATGAATGCGATGCGTGTCAGTGTCACCGGCCCCGCCGCCCCCCGCCCTGCCCGGCCGACCTTAGCCGCGCCCGCCCCGCCCGGCAATCGGCCCGCCGCCCGCCCGCGCCCGGCACCTCGCCGATTTCCACGGAGGGGAAATTATGAGCCCTTAAGTTTTTCTTTGCCAACCTCCCGTTTGCCACCGACTTGCTTTTGTATAGAAGCGCGCAACATCCACAGCCTGACGGGCCGCTTCGCGGGATGGCACCAGACCGCGACGCGCGACGCCCAGCACAACCGACGCAAGGAGGCGACCAGATGGACGCGACGACCCGCGACAAGGGCTTCTTCACCGAGGATCTCAGCACGCGCGACCCCGAGCTGTTCGGCTCGATCGCGCACGAGCTCACGCGCCAGCGCGACGAGATCGAGCTGATCGCGTCCGAGAACATCGTCAGCCGCGCCGTGATGCAGGCGCAGGGCTCGGTGATGACCAACAAGTATGCCGAAGGCTATCCGGGCCGGCGCTATTACGGCGGCTGCCAGTACGTCGACGTGGCCGAAAAGCTGGCGATCGAGCGGATCTGCCAGCTGTTCAACGCGAAGTTCGCGAACGTGCAGCCCCATTCGGGCGCGCAGGCGAACCAGGCGGTGTGCCTCGCCCTGCTTCAGCCCGGCGACACGATCCTGGGTATGGAACTCGCTTCGGGCGGGCACCTGACCCACGGCGCGAAGGTGAACCAGTCGGGCAAGTGGTTCAACGCCGTCCAGTATGGCGTGACCCGCGAGACCAACCTGATCGACTATGACCAGGTCGCGGCGCTGGCGGCGCAGCACAAGCCGAAGCTGATCATCGCCGGCGGCTCTGCCATCCCGCGCCAGATCGACTTCGCGAAGTTCCGCGAGATCGCCGACAGCGTGGGCGCGATCCTGCATGTCGACATGGCCCATTTCGCCGGGCTGGTGGCGGGCGGGCAGCACCCGAACCCGCTCGACTGGTGCCACGTCGCCACCTCGACCACGCACAAGACCCTGCGCGGGCCGCGCGGCGGCATCATCCTGACGAATGACGAGGAGATCGCGAAGAAGATCAACTCGGCCGTGTTCCCCGGCCTGCAGGGCGGGCCTCTGATGCACGTGATCGCCGCCAAGGCCGTGGCCTTCGGCGAGGCGCTGCGGCCCGAGTTCCGCGCCTATGCAGCCCAGGTCGTCAGGAACGCCAAGGTGCTGGCCCAGACGCTGATCGACGGCGGGCTCGACATCGTCACGGGCGGCACCGACACGCATGTCATGCTGGTCGACCTGCGCCCCAAGAAGGTCACCGGCGTCGCCGCCGAGAAGGCGCTGGGCCGGGCCCACATCACCTGCAACAAGAACGGTATCCCGTTCGACCCCGAAAAGCCGATGGTGACCTCGGGCATCCGCCTCGGCACCCCGGCAGGCACCACCCGGGGCTTCGGCGAGGCAGAGTTCGCCGAGGTGGGCCGCCTGATCTGCGAGGTGCTCGACGGTCTCGCCGCCAATGGCGAGGAAGGCAACGCCGCCGTCGAGGAGTCCGTGAAGGCCCGCGTCAAGGCGCTCTGCGACCGCTTCCCGATCTACGACACGCTCTGAGCCGCAAGGCCCGCACCGGTCCCGACGCCCGCGCCATGTGCGCGGGCGTTCGCGTTTCCGGCCGCGACGGTGCAAATCTTGGGGCCGCTCAACGCCCCTACACAACGATTTGCCGCTCGCCTATAGTGCTGGTCCGTTCGGCTTTGGGGATACCGAAATGCGCTGTCCGTTCTGCGGCAACACCGAGACACAGGTGAAGGATTCGCGGCCCGCCGAGGATCACGTCGCGATCCGGCGGCGGCGCAGCTGCCCCGCCTGCGGCGGGCGCTTCACAACTTACGAGCGGGTGCAGCTGCGCGACCTCGTGGTCATCAAGAAGAACGGCCGGCGCGAGGACTTCGACCGCGACAAGCTCGCGCGCTCGATCCGCATCGCGCTGCAGAAGCGCCCGATCGAGCCCGAGCGCATCGAGCAGATGATCTCGGGCATCGTGCGCCGGCTGGAAAGCATGGGCGACACCGACATCCCCTCGGACACCATCGGCGAGATCGTGATGGAGGCTCTGAGCCGGATCGACACGGTTGCCTATGTCCGATTCGCGTCGGTCTACAAGAACTTCCAGGAAGTCGCGGATTTCGAGGACTTCGTGTCCGAGCTGAGACCCCACCCGCCAGCACAGGACGGCTGATCCGATGGGCGGGTCCGCCGCCGCCGAGGATCGCCGCTGGATGGCCATGGCGCTGGGCCTCGCCCGGCGCGGGCTGGGGCGTGTGGCACCGAACCCCGCGGTCGCGGCGCTGATCGTGCGCGAGGGACGCCTTCTGGGCCGCGGCGTCACCGCGCCGGGCGGGCGGCCCCATGCCGAGGCGCTGGCACTCGAAGCCGCCGAACATCTGGGCGGGCCGGGCGCAGCGCGCGGCGCGACCGCCTACGTAACGCTCGAGCCCTGCGCGCATCACGGCCTGACGCCGCCTTGCGCCGAGGCGCTGGTGGCGGCCGGCATCGCGCGGCTGGTCTGCCCGCTGGGCGATCCCGACCCGCGCGTGGCGGGGCGCGGCTTCGCGCGGCTCCGCGAGGCGGGGGTGGCGGTCGAGACGGGACTGATGGCCGCCGAGGCCGCGGCGCTCAATAAGGGCTTTCTCGGCCGCATCGAGCGCGGCAGGCCGCACCTGACGCTGAAGCTCGCGGCCAGCCTCGACGGGCGCATCGCCACCGAGGCGGGCGAGAGCCGCTGGATCACCGGGCCCGAGGCGCGGTTGCGCGTCCACGGGCTGAGGGCGCAGTCCGACGGCATCCTGATCGGCGCGGGAACGGCACGCGCCGACGACCCGATGCTGGACGTCCGCGGCTTTGGCGCCGGCGCGCCCCGGCCGGTCCGGGTCGTGCTCGATGCCGCGCTGACGCTGCCGCTCGAGAGCCGCCTCGCGACCAGCGCCACCCGCCATCCGCTGTGGCTGCTGCATCGGGCGGACGCCGAGGCCGGCCGGCAGCAGGCGCTGTCGGCAGCAGGTGCGCGGCTGATCCGCGTCCCCGGCGAGGGCCGGATGATCGATCCCGCCGCGGCGCTTCAGGCGCTGGCCGGGGCAGGACTCACGCGAGTGCTGTGCGAGGGCGGCGGCCGGCTCGCCGCGTCGCTGCTTGGGGCGGGGCTGGTGGACGAGCTGTGGCTGTTCACCGCCGGCAAGGCGATCGGGGCCGAGGGCGCGGCGGCGGTCGGGCCGCTCGCGCTCGGGCGGCTCGGCGAGGCGCCGCGGCTCGCGCTCGAGCGCTTCGAGCGCGTCGGCGGCGATTGCCTGAGCGTCTGGCGCCGCGGCTGAGCCGGACGCCAGCCGCGCCCGGCCGCCGCGCCCGACGCCTCAGGCCCCCGAGAGCGTCCGGGCCGAGGCCGAGAAGCCCACCAGCGGCGCGATCGACTGCATGATCTTCTGCCACTGCACGAAGGGCGCGGTGGTCACGAACAGCGTGTCGCGGTCGCGCAGCCGGAAGTCGCGGGCCATGAACATGCCCGCCGGCTTGGTCAGGTCGACGACGAAGACGGTCTGGGTGCTCCCGGCCGCGGCCTGCACGCCCTCGACCTCCTGCAACGTGGTCGCGATCTGCGGCAGTTCCTCGCGGAACACGAAGATGCCGGTCGGATCGGCGGTCTGGTCGATTAGGCCGCCGGCGCGGGCCAGCGCCTCGGTCAGCGTCAGGTCCCGGCTGGGGAAGGGCACCAGCGACTGCCCGCCCACCGCACCGAGGACCGAGAAGACCCGCCGGTCGCGCTCGGCGATCACCGCGTCGCCGGGACGCAGTGCAACGTTGAGCGCGGGGTTGTCGTAGAGATCCTGCACCCAGATCTCGCCCTCCTGCCCGCCACGGCGCAGGCGCAGCAGGATCACCTCGGGATCCTCGCGGATACCGCCCGCGCGGGCCAGCATGGGCAGAAGTCGGTTGGTCGCGCGCTCGATCGGGTAGAGGCCGGGCGCGTTCACCACACCCTGCACGCTGACGCGCCGTCCGTTCGAGCTGACCGGCTGGACGTCGATCTGCGGGTTGACCGTCCGCTCGGACAGCGCCTTGCGGATGGTGTCGCGCAGTTCGGCCAGCGTGCGCCCCTCGGCCTTCACGGCGCCGACATAGGGCACGAAGATCATGCCGCGCTCGTCGACCACGAGGTTCGGCAGCGCGGTGGCGCCGACGCCCTCGGGGCTGAGGAGGCCTTCCTCGACGCTCTCCCACACCGTCACGCTCAGCACGTCGTCGCGGGCCACGCGGTCGGTGTCCTCGGGCTGCTGGTCAAGGAAGGACGGATCGAAGCCGCGGCGCTCGTCGATGGTGGTGGCGGCGACCACCTGAGGCGTCACCTCGACCACGTTGAACGGCAAGGGCGCTTCCTCGGTCGACGTGATCTCGCTGTAGAAGGGGCCGCTCCTCGGCAGGCCGCAGCCCGCCAGCCCCACGGCCATGGACGCTGCAAGAAGCAGCCGCGCCGTTGTCGTCATCCCTCGCTCTCCTGCTCCGGCCCCGGATCGGGTCTGTCGTTGGCACGCGGCGCGTCGGCTACATCGCCCCCCGGGCCGCGCGCGAGGCCGACACTAGACCAATCGCGATGCCGCGCCCAGAGCCGCGATGCAACAGTCCGGGCCCTATGCGAACCCCGCGGGGCTTGTCGCAAGGCCAACCAGACGGTATCGCTGGCCCGCCGGATAACGGCGGCGAAAGCGGGAGGAAGCCCAGCATGTTCACCGGGATCGTTCGCGAGGTCGGCCAGGTGCTCGCCGTCTCGGAGGCGGGCGACACGCGGCTCGAGATCGGCTGCGCGCGGCCCGAGGGGCAGATCGAGATCGGCGCCTCGATCGCCTGCAACGGCATCTGCCTGACCGTGGTGGCCAAGGGCACGCGCGAGGGACGGACCTGGTTCGCGGTCGACGCCTCGGCCGAGACGCGCGCACGCACCACGCTGGGCGCCTGGCGCGCGGGCGACGCCGTGAACCTCGAACCCGCGCTGCGCGTGGGTGACGAACTGGGCGGGCACATCCTGTCGGGGCATGTGGACGGCCTGGGGCGGATCGTGGCGATCCGGCCCGAGGGCGCCTCGCACCGCGTGACCATCGAGGCGCCGGCGGGTCTGGCGAAATTCATCGCCGAAAAGGGCTCGATCGCGGTCGACGGCATCTCGCTCACCATCAACGAGGTCGAGGGCGCGCGCTTCGGCGTCAACATCATCCCCCACACCTGGGAGATCACGAGCCTGAGGGGCAAGGGCGAGGGCTCGGAGGTCAACCTCGAGGTGGACCTGATGGCACGCTACGTGGCGCGGCTGCGGGAGGCGGTCTGAGCCAGCGCGCCGAGCCGCCGCTCACCCGCACACACTTCACGTCCCCCGCCGCCGTCACGTGCGGCACCGGCGTATTCTGCCCTTTCATCGAGAAATTTGATACAGATCGACGTTCTTCTGCGGGATTCGAGTAACGCGTTACCATGTCCATCCGGCAAAAATTGATCAGCGGGACCGTGGCGTGGTTTCTATGTCTCGCTGCCGGCCCGATACATGCTCTATTTTCCGAACCCGATCCTTGGTTTCGAGGCTACATCTTCTTGTTCTGGTGGTATGGAGCCGCATCATTGGCGGCGATCATAAGTCTGTCATTCACAATCATCCATCGCCGACAGCTTGCGATGCACGAGAAGCTTCTGGGTATCGTGCCGGCACTTGGCTCTGCGCTTCTGTGGACAGTTGCGGTTCTGATTTCGGCAACTGATACAGACAGGGTGCTTGGCGTTGGATGATGCCGGAGCCGCACCGCCAGAGCGATGCTCTCTCGATGTTCAAGCAGACCGGGCTTCGGTAGCCCTCTGGAATTCCCGTTCCGTCCGGGTTAAGTGCCTCGCCAAGACGCTGCCATCCCGGAGCCCCGAACCGATGACCGACACCGACTACAGCGACGCCATCTCGCCCGTCGCCGAGATCATCGAGGACGCGCGCAACGGGCGCATGGTGATCCTCGTCGATCACGAGGACCGCGAGAACGAGGGCGACCTGTTGATCCCGGCGCAGATGGCGACGCCGGATGCGATCAACTTCATGGCGATGCACGGGCGCGGACTGATTTGTCTCGCCATGCCGGGCGAGCGGGTCGACGCGCTGGGCCTGCCGCTGATGTCGCCCTCGAACCAGTCGCGGCACGAGACCGCCTTCACGGTTTCGATCGAGGCGCGCGAGGGCGTCACGACCGGCATTTCGGCCCATGACCGGGCTCGCACGATTGCGGTGGCGATCGACCCGCGCTCCACCCCCGCCGACATCGCGACGCCGGGCCACGTGTTCCCGCTGCGGGCGAAGGACGGCGGCGTGCTGGTCCGCGCGGGGCATACCGAGGCCGCGGTCGACATCGCCCGACTGGCGGGGCTCACGCCCGCCGGCGTGATCTGCGAGATCATGAAGGACGACGGCTCGATGGCGCGGCTCCCGGATCTCGTGGCCTTTGCCCAGCGCCACGGGCTGAAGATCGGCACGATTTCCGACCTGATCGCCTATCGCCGGCGCCACGACAACCTGGTCCACGAGGTGGACGAGGCCGAGATCACCTCGATGATCGGCGGCACCTGGCGTCTCAGGGTGTTCCGCGACGCCCCCGACGGCGCCGAGCATTACGCGCTGATCAAGGGCGATGTCGCCGACGGCCGGCCGGTGCTGGTGCGGATGCATGTGCTCGATCCGCTCGAGGACGTGATCGCGCTCAACCCCGAGCGGGCGAGCCAGGTGCCCGACTCGATGGCCGCCATCGCGGCCGAGGGGCGCGGCGCGGTGGTGATGCTGCGCGACAGCTCGCCCACCGCGGTGTCCGACCGGCTGCGGCCGAAAGCGGGCGCCGGGCCGCGGCAGCTTCGGCAGTATGGCGTGGGCGCGCAAATCCTGCTGAGCCTCGGCATCACCGAGATGGAAATGCTGTCGAACTCGCCCGCGCCCAAGGTCGTGGGCCTCGATGGCTATGGCATCACCATCGTTGCGACCCGGCCCATTCCGCGACGGGGGGCCTGAGCCATGGCGGGACCCGCGACCGGCAGCCTCGCCCTGCCCCGCCTTGCCCCCGCGCCGCGCGTGCTGATCGTGGTCGCGCCCTATTACCGCGCCATCGCCGACGGATTGCTGTCGGGCGCGCGCGCCGTGCTGGAGCAGGCGGGCGCGGTGGCCGAGACGGTCGAGGTTCCCGGCGCACTCGAGATCCCTCCGGCGATCCGCCTCGCCGCCGACAGCGGGCGATACGAGGGCTATGTCGCGCTCGGCTGCGTGATCCGGGGAGAGACGACGCATTACGACACGGTCTGCAACGACAGCTCGCGCGGACTGATGCTGCTTGGCGTCGAGCGCGGCCTGTGCATCGGCAACGGCATCCTGACCTGCGAGACGCTGGCGCAGGCCGAGGCGCGGGCGAACCCCGCCGAGATGGACAAGGGCGGCGGCGCGGCGGCGGCGGCCGTGCACCTCATCGACCTCGCGCGCCGCTTCCGCGGCGGCCCGGCGGGACCCGAGGCCGACGTGATGACCGCCGCCGTCTCGGCCAGCACGAGGACCGCGTGATGGCCTCGCGCGCGCATTCCGAAGCCCGCCTCGCGCGGTCCGCCGCCCGCCTCGCGGCGGTGCAGGCGCTCTATCAGATGGAACTGAGCGGCGCCGACTGGAAGACGGTGCGGCGGGAGTTCGAAACCCATCGGCTGGGCGCCGAGATCGACGGCGAGCAGTACCGCGAGGCCGATATCGACCTGTTCCGCGACATCCTCGAAGGGGTGGTGGCGCGGCAGGCCGCAATCGACCAGCTCACCGACCGGGCGCTGGTCGAGAAATGGCCGCTGGGCCGCATCGACGCGACCCTGCGGGCGGTGTTCCGCGCCGCGGGGCACGAGCTGATGGCCCGGCACGACATCCCGCCGAAGGTGACGATCGGCGAGTATGTCGATGTCGCCAAGGCCTTCTTCGCCGAGGGCAAGGAGGCGAAGTTCGTCAACGCCGTGCTCGACCACATGGCGCGCGAGGTGCGCGCGGCCGATATGGCGCCGCGCTGAGCGGGCCCTCTTTCGGACGCAAACCTGCCCTGCAGACGCGTCGCATTGCGTGGCCTCGCGGAAGACACTAAGCGTCGCGCATGACCGACACCGTTGCCCCTCCGATGCATGACGACGTCCGCGCGCGTCGCGCGGTCACCATCCTCGTCTGGGCGCAGTCGGTGCTGGGTGCGCAGATGCCCGTGCATTTCATCCTGGGCGGTCTGGTCGGCGCCATGCTGGCCGAGAACAAGGCGCTGGCGACGGTGCCGATCTCGATGACCGTGATGGGCTCGATGCTGGCGGCGCCGATCATGTCCATGCTGATGGCGCGCCTGGGGCGGCGGACCGGCTTCCTGATCGGCGCTCTCGCCGGCGCGGGGGGCGCCGCGCTGGCGGTCCATGCGATCGGCCAGAAGGACTTCGCGCTGTTCTGCGGCGCGGCGCTGCTGACCGGCATCTACATGTCGGGGCACAACTTCTACCGCTTTGCCGCGGCCGACATGGCAAGCCCCGCGTTCCGGCCGAAGGCGATCAGCTACGTCATGGCGGGGGGCCTCGTCTCGGCGCTGCTGGGACCCGAACTGGTTATCTGGTTCCAGGACGCGATGGAGCCCGTGCCCTTCGCCGGGGCCTACCGCGCGGTGATCGTGCTCAACCTCGTGGGCGTGCTGCCGGTGCTTTTGCTCGACATCCCCCCCCCCACGCGGCGCCCGCGGGGCGAGCGCGCCGGGCGGCCGTGGCGCGAGATCCTCGCCGACCGGCGCGTGGTGGTGGCGATGCTGTGCGCCATGGTGTCCTACGCGCTGATGAACCTCGTGATGACCTCGACGCCGCTGGCGATGCTCGGCTGCGGCTTCGGCACGCCCGACGCCGCCGGGGTGGTGCGGCTGCACGTGCTGGCGATGTACGGGCCAAGCTTCTTCACCGGCTCGGTGATCGCGCGGCTGGGCGCGCCGCGGGTCATCGCGATGGGGCTGGCCTGCCTTGCCGTGGCGGCGTTGATCGCGTTGTCGGGGATCGAGATCGAGCACTTCACCGCGGCGCTGATCCTGCTGGGCGTGGGCTGGAACTTCGGTTTCATCGGCGCGACGACGATGCTCGCCGGCGCCCACCTGCCCGAGGAGCGCGCGCGGGTTCAGGGTCTCAACGACTTCCTGGTCATGGGGCTGGTGACGGCCGCGTCCTTCAGCTCGGGCGCGCTGATGGCCGCCTTCGGCTGGTCGGCGGTCAACCTTGCGATGCTGCCCTTCCTGACGGCGGCGGGGGCGGCGCTGATCTGGCTGGTGCTGCGCGAGGGCGTCCGCGCGCGGGCCTGAGCGCTCGCGGGGGCGACCGCCTACTACTGCTGTTCGTTGATGACCTGCTCGGCCGAGATGTTGCCGATGTTGCCCAGAAGCTGCTGGAGCACCGTCAGCTCGCTGCCGCGCGTCGGCGTGGTGCGGGTCTCGAGATCGACCACGCGCCCGTCCTCGAGCCCGTAGGTGTTGATCGCGGCGACCGTGTCGGCCTGGTCGAACCGGATCGCGACGACGCGGCGGTCTGTCACCTTCGGCTCGTGCCAGGTGAGCCGCTCGACGGTGGTCGAGACGTAATACCACCCGTCGTCCGTGAACACGCCGCCAAGCCCCGGACGCCCGATCTTGCGGCGAACCGAGCCGCGGGTATCCTGGCCCACGGCGATCTCGGACAGCTCTTCCTCGGGCGGCGCATAGCCATGCGTGCTGATGACCGGCGAGCAGCCGATGAGGGTGACCCCGAGGGCCGTCGCGCAAGCAAGATGTCCGAACCGCGTCATGCCTCAGGTCCCTCGTCCACGCTGTTTCCCCTACCCTGCGTCTGGACTAATTTCAAGCGACGCGCTAGCCCGGAGGGGGCGGATCGCGGCGCGGAACACGGGCGCGCCCCCGGCCGGCTGCGATGCAGGAGACGGAGAGCGCCAATGAGCACCCCCACCGAGCCGGATGCCCCGCCGCTTCCCGTGACGATGCGCCTGCCCGTGCGCAAGCTCGACGTCGAGGGCGAGACCCCGGTCGCGCTGGTGCCGGACGCCGAGACGCTGGTGCGGCTTGCGCGCCATCTCGATGTCGACTGGCTCGCCGATGTCTCGCTTGCCGGCAGCCTCTCGCCCGAGGGGCGCCGGGGCTGGCGGCTCGAGGCGCGGCTGAGGGCCCGGGTGGGGCAGCGCTGCGTCGTGAGCCTCGATCCGGTCGAGACCGTGATCGATTCGCGCGTCTCCCGCAGCTACCAGCCGGGCGCCGAAGCAGCGGGCGTGATCGCGCTCTCGCTGGGCGAGGCGGGCGAGGACGAGGACGACGAGCCGCCCGAGCCGCTGGGCGACGAGATCGACCTCGGCGCGGTGCTGGTCGAGGAGCTTGCGCTCGCGATCGACCCCTATCCGCGGGCGCCGGGCGCCGGGCTCGGAACCGTCTCGCGCACGCCGCCGGGCGCGGCACCGATCGACGAGACCGCCGAGAAGCCCTTCGCCGGGCTGGCGGGACTGCGCGCGCGCCTGAGCGGAGACAGCGATTGACCGCCGGAAAAAAGCACTTGCCCCGGCGTCGAAAGCGAGTATTTTCCGCGTCTCGTTCACCGGATGGCCTGCGGCCGGCGCCGACCCGCGCCGCTGTCTTGCGTGCCGGACAGACACACCGCCCCATCGCGCGCCCGGACGGGGCGCCCGTGCGACAAGAGCAGAGGTTACATCATGGCAGTCCCTCAGAACCGGAAAACGCGGTCGAAGCGCGGGATGCGCCGCAGCCACGACGCGCTGAAGGCGGTGGCGTCGAACGAGTGCCCGAACTGCGGCGAACTCAAGCTGCCCCATCACGTCTGCGGCGCCTGCGGCCATTACCGCGACCGCGAGGTCGTGGCCCGGACGGCCGAGGTCGATCTCGACGAAGACGCCGCCTGAGCGCAACGGCCGGGTGTTCCGGCGCCTTCTGGCCCGCCGTCCCTAGGGGGCGTTGCGGGCCTTTGAGTCGACAGGCGAAATGACCCGCGCGACCGTGATCTCCGTTGATGCGATGGGGGGGGACAAGGGGCCCGCTCCTGTCCTCGGTGGGTTGAACCGGGCGCTGCGCGGCGCGCCGGACCTTTCCTTCATCCTGCATGGCGACGAGGCGGCGCTGACGCGGCTGCTGCGCAAGCGCTCGTTCGCTGCGCTCCGCAGCCGGGTCGACCTGCGCCACACCGCCGATGTCGTGCGCATGGCCGACAAGCCCTCGCGCGCGCTGCGCGAGCATCGCGGCAGCTCGATGTGGAACGCCATCGAGACGGTCAAGCGCGGCGAGGCGGGCGCGGCGGTCTCGGCGGGCAACACCGGCGCGCTGATGGCGATGTCGGTGCTGCTGCTGCGAAAGGCGCCGGGAATCGACCGCCCCGCCATCGCGGTGCACTGGCCCTCGAGCGCGCCGCATGGCTATAACATCGTGCTCGACATGGGCGCCGACATCCGGGCGGACGCGCGGAACCTCGTGCAATACGCGGTGATGGGCGCGGAATACGCGCGGATCAATTTCGGGCTGGCCCGGCCCCGCGTCGGCATCCTCAACGTCGGCACCGAGGCGACCAAGGGCCGCGACGACCTGCGCGAGGCGCTGCGCATCCTGACCGCGGCCGCCGAGGCGCCGGAGTCGGCGTTCGACTGCGTTGGATTCGTCGAGGGCACGCAGATGTTCGCAAGCGGGGTCGACGTGTTCGTGACCGACGGCTTCACCGGCAACGTCGCGCTCAAGACCGCCGAGGGCACCGCCGCCTTCATCCGCGCGGGGCTGCGCGACGCCTTCCGGCACACGGTGCTCTCGCGGCTGGCCGCGCTGGTCGCGATGGGCTCGCTCAAGCGCTTTGCGCGGCGGATCGACCCGCGCCGGGTCAACGGAGGGGTGTTCCTCGGCTTGAACGGTGCGGTCATCAAGAGCCACGGCAGCGCCGACGCCGTGGGCTTCGAGGCCGCGGTCCGGCTGGCCGCGCGGATGGCCTCGACCGATTTCGCCACCGGCGTCGAGCAGCGGCTGACCCGGATCAACACCCTGACTGCCGAGGACCGCGCCCAGCAGGCTGGCCGGAATGCAGACGAGCAAGGAGCCGATGAATGAGCGTTCTGCGGAGCCGGGCGGTGGGCTGCGGGCACTACCTGCCCGAGCGGGTGGTGACCAACGCCGAACTTGCGCACACGCTCGACACCTCGGACGAGTGGATCGTCTCGCGCACCGGCATCCGGCGGCGCCACATCGCGGCCGAGGACGAGATGACCTCGGACCTCGCGATCGCGGCGGCGCAGCGCGCGCTCGCGGCGGCGGGCATGGCGGGAGACGATCTCGACGCCATCGTGCTGGCGACCGCCACGCCCGACCAGACCTTCCCCTCGACCGCAACGCGGGTGCAGGACGCGCTAGGCATGCGGCGTGGCTATGCCTTCGACATCCAGGCAGTCTGCGCGGGCTTCATCTATGCGCTGGCCAACGCGAACGGCCTGATCCTCAGCGGCATGGCCGAGCGGGTGCTGGTGATCGGGGCCGAGACCTTCTCGCGCATCCTCGACTGGCAGGACCGCTCGACCTGCGTGCTGTTCGGGGACGGCGCGGGGGCTGTTGTGCTGGAGGGCGGCATCGGCGCGGGCACGCCAGCGGACCGCGGCGTGCTGGGCACATGCCTGCATTCCGACGGGGCGCACAACCGCATCCTCTACGTCTCGGGCGGGCCGTCGTCGACGCGCGACGCGGGCGTCCTCAAGATGGAGGGGCGCGAGGTGTTCCGCCACGCGGTGCAGAAGCTCGCCGATGTCGCCGACGAGGTGATGGAGAAGGTGGGCGTGACCAGCACCGAGGTGGACTGGATCGTCCCCCACCAGGCGAACATCCGCATCATCGAATCGACCGCCAAGCGGGCCGGTATCCCGATGGAAAAGGTGGTCGTCACGGTCGACGATCACGGCAACACCTCGGCCGCCTCGATCCCGCTCGCGCTCTCCACCGCGGTGGCCGACGGGCGCATCCGCGCCGGCCATCTGCTGCTGATGGAAGGCATCGGCGGGGGGCTTGCCTGGGGATCGGCGCTGATGCGCTGGTAGGCGCGGCGGGGCGGTCCGGCGCCTTCCTCGGGCACCGCTTTCGCATCGCAGCACAAGTCATTGACATTGACTCGTTTTCGCGGGCTGTCCTATGCTCGCGAGAAGGCGCGGGGTGTCGGGCGTTGATAATCGGAGGGGACGATGGCAGGCAACACGCTGACCCGGTCTGACTTGAGCGAGGCGGTCTATCGCGAGATCGGTCTGTCGCGCAACGAATCGGCCGAGATGGTCGAGAGCATCCTCGGGCAGATCTCGGACGCGCTGGTCCGCGGCGAGCATGTCAAGATTTCCTCCTTCGGCACCTTCACCGTCCGTGAAAAGGGCGCCCGCATGGGCCGAAACCCCAAGACCGGCGAGGAAGTCCCGATCGAGCCGCGCCGCGTGCTTGTGTTCCGCCCGTCGCACATCATGAAGGAGCGGGTGAACGGGGGCGAGGCGTGAGCACGGTCCCGGCATCGCAGCAGGGCAGCCCGGTCAAGTCGCCCGAGGCGTTCCGCACGATCAGCGAAGTCGCCGAGGAACTGGACCTGCCGCAACACGTCCTGCGCTTCTGGGAGACCAGGTTCACCCAGATCCGGCCGCTGAAGCGCGGCGGCGGGCGGCGGCTCTACCGCCCCGACCACGTGGCGCTGCTGCGCGGCATCAAGGCGCTGCTCTACGGCGATGGCATGACCATCAAGGGCGTGCAGAAGGTGCTGCGCGAGCAGGGCGTCAAGGCCGTGATCGCGCGCGGGCGCGCCGAGGCCGGGGGGGCGCCGCTGGTGCCCTCCCTGCCCGAGGACACGCCGGCGCGGCTCGCCTCGATCCGCGCGCGGATGGCCCCGCCGCAGGCTGCCGAGGCGGCGCCGGACGAGGCCGCGGGTGACCCCGCCGAGCGCATCCGCGCCTCGATCGCGCGCCTCGAATCGGTGCTCGCGCGGCTCGAGCGGAACTGAGGCGCGCACCGCGGGTCGGGCCGTTTGCGGGCGGCCCGGCGCCGTCGTTGTGGCGATGGAAATCCGTCGCTTTCCCATTGAACTCGCGGGCGCAACCGGTATAAGGGCGTCCACGGTTGTCGGGCCGTAGCGCAGCCTGGTAGCGCGCTTGCATGGGGCGCAAGAGGTCGTGAGTTCGAATCTCGCCGGCCCGACCAACACCGAGACGCCAGCGGCCCTGCCGCTGGCGTTTTCGTTTCCGGCCCCGCTCCGGGCCGAAGGAGGACCGGCATGACGGATGGCGTGATCCCCTCGCAGGGCCTGCGGGCGATGATCGAAGCCGGCGAGATCGCCGCCCTGCCCGAGGTGACGCGCGCCCAGATCCAGCCCGCGAGCCTCGACCTGCGGCTGGGGCGCCGGGCCTGGCGCGTGCGGGCGAGCTTCCTCGCCGGGCGGGAGCGCACGGTGGCCGAGCGGCTGGCGCTGTTCGCGATGCACGAGATCGACCTCACCCCCGGCGCGGTGCTCGAGACCGGCTGCGTGTACGTGGTCGAGCTCAGCGAGCGGCTGGCGCTGCCCGCGGATGTCTCGGCGGCCGCGAACGCGAAGAGCTCGACCGGGCGGCTCGACCTGCTGACGCGGCTCATCACCGACCGCTCGGCCGAGTTCGACCGGGTCGAGGCGGGCTACCAGGGCCCCCTCTATGCCGAGATCAGCCCGCGCACCTTCTCGGTGCTGGTGCGGCCGGGAGTCGCGCTCAACCAGATCCGCTTCCGCCGCGGCGAGGCGATGCTCGACGACGCGGCGCTCGCCGCGCTGAACGCGCGCGACCGGCTGGTGGACGTCGAGCCGGTGATCGATGGGGGCCTCGGCTTCTCGGTCGATCTCAGGGCGGCGGCGCCGGGCGGCCTGATCGGCTGGCGGGCACGGCGCCATGCCGGTCTGATCGACCTTGGCCGCATCGGCCACTACCCGGTCGAGGAGTTCTGGGAGCCGGTCCGCCCCGGCTCGCATGGCGGGATCATCCTCGACCCCGGCGCCTTCTACATCCTGGTCAGCCGCGAGGCGGTGTCGATCCCGCCGCAGACCGCGGCCGAGATGATGCCCTACACGGCCGTCGCGGGCGAGTTCCGGGTGCATTACGCGGGCTTCTTCGACCCGGGCTTCGGGCACCCGTCCACCGGCGGCTCGGGCTCGCGCGGCGTGCTCGAGGTGCGCTGCCACGAGGCGCCCTTCGCGCTCGAGCACGGGCAGGTGGTGGGCCGGCTGGTGTTCGAGCGCATGGCCGAGGTACCGGACCTGCTCTACGGCCGCGACATCGGCTCGAACTACCAGGGACAGGCGCTGAAGCTCGCCAAGCATTTCCGGGCGCCATGACGCCGCGCGAGGGGCGTGCCGTGCAAGGCATCTAGCCCCGGCCGGCACGGATCGCGGCTGTGCCGCGACGGGCCGCGGCGACCGGTGGGCTATCGTTGCGCGGGGTTCACCCCGCCACGGTCACCCCGCCGGCATCGACCAGAGGAATGGCGGAGTGAACCCCGCCCTGCGGGTCCGCGGTCAGCGCGGGGGCAGATCGTCGCCGGTGTCGCCGGCGGAATCGTCGGCCTCGGCCTCCTCCCCGAACATGTCGGAGGTCTCGACCTCCTCTCCCGGCTCGTCGCCCTCGCCCCCCTCGGGCGGCATGCCGTCGAGCAGGCCCGCGGCGCGCAGCTCCTTCAGTCCCGGCAGGTCGCGCGCGCTTTCGAGCCCGAAATGGTCGAGGAAGGCATTCGTCGTCACGAAGGTCACCGGCCGCCCCGGCGTCTCGCGCCGGCGGCCCAGCCTGATCCAGTCGAGCTCCATCAGCAGGTCCACCGTGCCCTTCGAGACGGTGACGCCGCGGATCTCCTCGATCTCGGCGCGGGTAACGGGCTGGTGATAGGCGACGATCGCCAGCGTCTCGATCGCCGCGCGCGAGAGCTTGCGCGACTCGGCCGCCTCGCGACGCATCAGGAAGCCGAGGTCGGGCGCCGTGCGGAACGCCCAGCCCGGCCCCACGCGGACCAGCCGCACGCCGCGGCCCTCGTAGCGGCGGCGGAGCATCTCGAGCGCCGCGCCGGCATCCGAGCCGTGCGGCAGGCGGTCCTCGATCTGGGCGCGGGTCATGGGCTCGGCGGCGGCGAACAGGATTGCCTCGACCATGCGCTCCTGCTCGGGCAGCGGGGGGGCGTCGAAAAGCCCGGCCGCGCCCGTATCCTCCGCCCCGGCGAGCCCGGCCTCGTCCTCGGTCTCGTCGCTCATCCGGCGGGCTCGGCCACGCTGGCGCGGCGGCGCAGGTAGAGCGGCGCGAAGGTCTCGGCCTGCCTGAGCTCGATCTCGCCGCGCTTGGCCAGCTCCAGCGACGCCGCGAAGCACGAGGCCAGCGCGCTGCGCCGCTTCACCGGGTCGAGCGCCCAGCCTTCGGGAAGGAAGCCCGCGAGGCTGCCCCAGTCGAGCGTCTGACCGACCAGGCTTTTCAGCCGGTCGAGCGCCGCGTCGATGGCAAAGAGCGCGTCGCGGTCGATCTGGAGCGGGCGGTATTCCTCGCGCGTCTTGACCCGGGCATAGGCGCGCAGCAGGTCCGACAGCGACGCCGACCATTCGGTGCGCCGCCGCACCGTCATCGCCTCGGTCAGCCCGCGGGCGAAGAAGTCGCGCCCCTTCTGGTCGCGCGCCATCAGCCGCGCCGCCGCGCGCCGCATCGCCTCGAGGCGCTCGAGCTGGAAGGCCAGCCGCGCCGCCAGCTCCTCGCCCGACGGCCCCTCGGCGCCGTCGGGCTGGGGCAGCAGCAGGCGCGACTTGAGATACGCGAGCCACGCCGCCATCACCAGGTAGTCGGCCGCCAGCTCGATGCGCATCCGCCGCGCCTCGGCCATGAAGGCCAGATACTGCTCGGCCAGTTGCAACACCGAGATGCGCCGCATGTCCACCTTCTGCGCGCGCGCGAGCGTCAGCAGCAGGTCGAGCGGCCCCTCGAAGCCGTCCACGTCCACCACCAGCGTCTCGGCCTCGATGGCGGCGGAGTCGCGAGGCGCCCCCTCGAAGGCCGCGAGCGCGTCGAGATCGAAGATGTCGTCAGGCATGGGCGGCCTCTCCGGTCAGGGCGAGATAGCGGGCATGGGCGTCGTCGGCGTCGAAGGACCCGGGCGCGCGCCGCGCCGCCAGCGCGCGGTCGGCACGGGCGAGAGCGGCCCCGGCGAGGCCGGGGGTGGCGGCGGCGATCGCCTCCATCTCGGCCATCTCGCCATTGCAGTGCAGGATCAGGTCGCACCCCGCGGCAAGCGCCGCCCCGGCCCGCGCGCCCATCGGGCCGGCGAGCGCGTGCATCGAGAGATCATCCGTCATCAGGCACCCCTCGAAGCCGATCCGCTCGCGGATGAGACGGATGCAGGCGGGCGAGAGCGTCGCGCAGGCGTCGGGGTCGACCGCCTCGTAGACGATATGCGCGGTCATCCCCAGCACCTCGCCGGCCAGGGGCCGGAACGCCTCGAAGTCGGTGGCGTCGAGCGTGGCGAGATCCGTCGCGACCCGCGGCAGCCCCTCGTGGCTGTCGACCGTGGCACGTCCATGGCCGGGGAGGTGCTTGACGACCGGCAGCACGCCCCCCTCGCGCAGCGCCTCGCAGACAACGCGGGCGCGGGCGGCCACCGGCGCCGGCTCGGTGCCCAGCGCGCGCGCGCCGATCACGTCGTGGCTGCCCGGCACCGGCAGGTCCAGCAGCGGCATGCAGTTCACGTCGATGCCCAGAGCCGCAAGCTCGGCCGCGATGATGCGATAGCGCAGGCGCAATGCCTCGCGCGCCTCGGCCTCGGCCCGACCGTCGAACAGGTGCGCCACCGGGCGCCAGCCGCGCCAGTGCGGCGGACGAAGCCGGGCGACGCGCCCACCCTCCTGGTCGATCAGCACGGGGGCGTTGCGGCCCACCGCCTCGCGCAGCCCGGCCACCAGCGCCGCGACCTGCGCCGGGCTCTCGATGTTCCGCGCGAACAGGATGAAGCCCCAGGGGTCTGCCTCGCGCAGAAAGGCGCGCTCGGCCTGCGTCAACGCGGGGCCAAGGACGCCGAAGATGGAGGCCGAGGGGGCCGCCACCTCATCCCCTCCGGTCGGTGTTTATGGCGACGAGGCAGTCCTGCCCTCGCGCCTTCAGGGCCTGGCAGACCGTATTGGCCTCGTGCCCGTCGCGGAAGGGCCCCACGCGCAGGCGGAAATAGACGGTCCCGCCCGAGGTGGTCTGCTGCACGGCAAGCGTCCGCCCCGACAGGATGTCGCGGTTCGCCTGGTAGATGCGCTGCCATTCGCGGTCGACCTCGCCGCGCTCGGGGAAGGCGCCAAGCTGGACCTGGATCTGCGAGGTCGCCGCCTGCTCGCGCAGCGTCGCCTCGGCATCGGTAGCCGTGGCGGCAGCGGCGGCGACGCGCGCGGCCAGGTCACCCGGCTTGCCGCGGATTGCGGGGCTGTAGGGTGGCGCCTGCTCGCTGGTGGCGCCTACCGGTGGAACCGGCCCTACCGTCCCCTGATCCGTCAGGACGCGTCGCAGGCTCTCCTCGATCAGGGCCTGCTCGGCCTCGATCAGCGGGCTCGGGCCGGGCATCGCGGCCGCCGGGGGCGCGCGCTCGTCGACCTCCTCGACGCCGCCGACCACGGCCGCGACCACGTCGGGCGATGCGCCACCGGCCTGCGGCGCAAGGCGTCCCATGGCGGTGTCCTCGGCGGTCGGCGCGGGCGCGGGCGGGGCAAGCACGACCTGCGGCGCGGCCCCGCCCTGCCCCAGCGCCGCGTCGAAGGCGCGGACATCCTGGTGCGGCGTGCCTGCGCCGCCGGGGTCGGCGGGGCGTTCCTTGGCGGGCGAGACGGCGGCGCGGATCAGCGGAACCTCGCCCGGCTCGCGCGTCGCGAGTTGCCACGACCAGAGCACGAGCCCCGCGATCAGGGCGAGCGCCACCCCCGCGCCGATCCAGATCGACACAGTGGCGCGCCAGCCGCCGCGGGCATGTGCGGCACTGAGGGCGTCGGCATAGTCTTCATCGTCGTCGTAATAGGCTTTCATAGCCTCCCGCGCCTGTCGCGCCCCGGAGAGGCTCCCGGGGATTGCCTGCTCGACCCCAGCTTGTTCTTAATCGTGACTATTTCATCTCACTCGCAGGGGTGACGCCAAGAATACCAAGACCGGCCGAAATAACAACTCTGACGGCAAGCGCCATGGCAAGGCGCGCGCGCGAAGCAGCAGGGTCCTCGGGTTGCACGATCCTCAGCCCCGGCTCGTCCTGCCCGCGGTTCCACAGCGCGTGGAATTCCGACGCGAGGTCATAGAGATAGAAGGCGATCCTGTGAGGCTCGTGATGCTGCGCCGCGGTTTCCACCAGACGCGGCCACTCGGCGATCTTGCGCAAGAGCGCAAGCTCGGCCGGATGCCCCAGCAGGGTGAGATCGGCACCTTTCAGTGACTCTTCCGCCACGCCCGCGCCCTTCTCCTCGGCCGCGCGGAACACGGAATGGGTGCGGGCGTTCGCGTACTGCACGTACCAGACCGGGTTGTCGCGGCTCTGCTCCAGCGCCTTAGCGAAGTCGAAGTCGAGCGGCGCGTCGTTCTTGCGCGTCAGCATGACGAAGCGGGTGACGTCGGCACCCACCTCGTCCACCACGTCGCGCAGCGTCACGAAGGTGCCCGCCCGCTTCGACATCTTGTAGGGCTCGCCGGCCTTGAAGAGCTTGACGAGCTGGCAGAGCTTGACGTCGAGCTCGACCCGGTTGTCGCTCAGCGCGGCCACCGCCGCCTTCATCCGCTTGACATAGCCGCCATGGTCGGCGCCCCAGACGTCGATCAGGAGGTCAAAGCCGCGCTCGATCTTGTCGCGGTGATAGGCGATGTCGGGGGCGAAATAGGTCCACGACCCGTCCGCCTTGCGCACCGGGCGGTCGGTGTCGTCACCATAGGCCGTCGAGCGGAACAGGGTCTGCGGGCGGGGCTCCCAGTCCTCGGGCAGCTTGCCCTTGGGTGGCTCGAGCTCGCCGACATAGACGAGGTCCTTTTCCTCCAGCGCCGCCAGCGTTGCCTCGATCTGGCCGGTGCCGTAGAGCGAGCGCTCCGAGAAGAACACGTCCATCGTCACGCCCAGCGCGGCGAGGTCGTCGCGGATCATCGCCATCATCCGCTCGATGGCGAAGTCGCGCACGTCGGGCAGCCAGCTTTCCTCGGGCTGGTCCATCAGGCTGTCGCCGAACTCGGCGGCAAGTGCCTTGCCCACCTCGACGAGATAGTCGCCCGGGTAAAGGCCCGCGGGGATCTCGACCGCCTCGCCATTCGCCTCGCGGTAGCGCAGGTATGCGGACCGGGCCAACACCTCGACCTGCGCGCCGCCGTCGTTGATGTAATACTCCTTGGTCACGTCCCAGCCCGCAAAGGCAAGGAGACGCGCCAGCGCGTCGCCGAACACCGCGCCGCGCGTGTGGCCGACATGCAGCGGCCCCGTGGGGTTGGCCGAGACGTATTCGACGTTCACCCGCCGCCCCGCGCCGGCCATCGCGCGCCCGTAATCGGTGCCGAACTCCAGCGCCGTCGCCACCACGCCCTGCCAGACCGCGGGCGCGAGCCGCAGGTTGATGAAGCCAGGCCCCGCGACCGTCGCCTCGGCCACGCGCGGGTCGGCCGCCAGACGGGGCGCGAGCGCATTGGCGATGTCGCGCGGCTTCACGCCCGCCGGTTTCGCCAGCACCATCGCCGCGTTCGTCGCCATGTCGCCATGCGCGGCATCGCGCGGCGGCTCGACCGCGACATTGGCGAAATCGAGCCGGGCGGGAAGCTGGCCTTCCGCCGCCATCGCGGTCAGGCAGTCGGTCACGAGGGTGCGGATATCGGCAAACAGGTTCATTGCGGCCATGTCGGTCTTTCGGTCTCGGGAAGCCGCGGCGCGGCTGCGCGGGCATGGGTCGCGCGGTCGATAGCACAGCGGCGCGGCGCGGTCCAACGCCGCGGCGCGCTCAGGCGCGGGCCTGCGGATCGGTGAGCACCCGGTGCTCCTCGAGCGCGAAGCGGTCGGTCATGCCGGCGATGTAGTCGGCCACCACCCGCGCCCGCCCCGTGGCGTCTGGGGCGGCAATCGCGGCATCGGCCCATTCGTTGGGCATGAGGTCCGGCGCCTCCCAGAAGATGCCGAACAGCTCGGTCACCACCCCTGTCGCCTTGATCCGCATCCGCTTGACGCGCCAGTGGCGATACATGCGGCGGAACAGGAAGCCCTTGATCGCGCGGATGTCCTCGGCCATCGCGGTCGAGAAGGCGACCACCGGCATCGGCAGGGCCTGCACATCGGCCATCGACCCGGGCGCGGCCGCGGCGAGCCGTGCCTGCGTCTCGGCCAGCAGGTCGTCCACCATCAGCCCGAACACCCGGCGCAGCGCCTCGTGCCGGCGCTTCTGGGGCGCGAGAGAGGGATAGCGGCGGTCCACCTCGGAGTAGCAGCGGCCGACCAGCGGCAGCGCCTCGGCCTCGGCCTCGGTGAACAGGCCCGCGCGCAGCCCGTCATGCAGGTCGTGGTTCACATAGGCGATGTCGTCCGACAGTGCGGCCACCTGCGCCTCGGCTCCCGCGCGCGTGTGCAGTTCCAGGTCGTGCCGCGCCGCATAGGCCGCGATCGCGTCCGGCAGCCCCTCGCGCGATGCACCGGCCGCGGGCAGCAGGGGCCCGTTGTGCTTGGCGATGCCCTCCAGCGTCTCCCAGGTCAGGTTCAGCCCCTCGAACTCGGCGTAGTGCCCTTCCAGGCTGGTCACGATCTTCAGCGCCTGCGCGTTGTGGTCGAAGCCGCCATGCGCAGCCATGCAGGCGTCAAGCGCGTCCTCGCCGGTATGCCCGAACGGCGTGTGGCCGAGGTCGTGCGCCAGCGCCACCGCCTCGGCCAGATCCTCGTTCAGCCGGAAATGCCGCGCCACGGTGCGGGCAATCTGCGCCACCTCGAGGCTGTGGGTGAGCCGCGTGCGGTAATAATCCCCCTCGTGCTCGACGAAGACCTGCGTCTTGTGCTTGAGCCGGCGGAAGGCGGCCGAATGGATGATCCGGTCGCGGTCGCGCTGGAAGGGCGAGCGGTGCGCGCTCTCCTCCTCAGGATGCAGCCGCCCGCGCGAACGCGAGGGATGGGCGGCAAATGGCGCCAGCCTGTCCTCGTCCATCAGCCCTGCCCCCTTGTTCCGCCGCGCGCGCTGGATACATACTTCAGTGGATGGCCCGGCGCGAGCCCCGCGCCCCAAACACGCTTTCGCCGTTCAGGAGCGCCAAGGATGGACCTGACCCTGCCCGTGAAGGTGACGCCGCGCGTCTTCTCGCGCCTCGCCGAGATCGCCGATGAACAGGGCACGCCTGCAACCCTGCGGGTGGCCGTGCTGGGCGGAGGCTGCTCGGGCTTCCAGTACGAGTTCAAGCTCGAGGACACACCTGCCCCCGACGACCTGGTGATCGAGGGCGAGGGCCAGCGCGTGCTGGTCGACCCCGAAAGCCTGCCCTTCCTGTCGGGCGCCGTGGTCGATTTCAGGGACGAACTGATCGGCGCGCGCTTCGCGGTCGAGAACCCCAATGCCACCGCGACCTGCGGCTGCGGCACCAGCTTCTCGCTCTGATCCCGGACACCTCGCCCTGAAGGGGATGCAGCCGCGGCGGGACGCCAACCCGGCGCCGGGCGGCCGCGTCCCAAGGCCGCGCTCGCAAGCCACGCAGGGGCTCGCGCGCGCTGGCCGGAACCGCGCGCGCCTGGGTGTCAGTCGGCGTCGCCGCCGCCGCGCGCCGGGGCCGCGGCCTCGCCCGCGGGCTGCTGCGCCTCGCCGCCTTCCGCCGGGCGGCGGTTGCGCGGGCGGCGCGGACGCCGGGGCTGGGCGGGAGCGGCGGCCTCGGGTTGCGCCGCCGCCGGGGCCTGCGGCGCGGGCTCGAGCCGGGCCGTGCTCTCGGTCGTGACGAGAAGGTCGGCGCCATCCTCGTCCGACAGATCGATGGTGGTCAGCGAGCTGACCGGCTGCGGCTCGGACGCCGGGGCCGGATGAGACGCCGCATGGCCGCCATGATCGCGGCCGTTGTGGTGATGCTGCCCGCCGCCATGCTGGCGCGGCTCGGACATCCGCTGGGCGTGGGGCGAGGGCTGGGTGTACTCGTCGTCATCGTCGTCGTCGCTGTCCGAGGCGACGTTCTCGCGCCGCTCCTCCTGCGCGCCAAGCGCCTGCAGGACGATGCGCTGGTAGTGCTCGGCATGCTGGAGGAAGTTCTCCGCCGTCACCCGGTCGCCCGAAGTCTGGGCGTCGCGCGCGAGCCCCAGATACTTCTCGACGATCTGCTGCGGGGTCCCGCGCACCTTGCCCTCGGGGCCGGCGCTCTCGTAGACGCGGTTCAGGTTGTTTCCACCGCCGCCACCGCCGCCCTTGCGGCCGCCGCGACCCCTTGCACGGTTTGATTTCTGCGCTTGTCTCATCTCACACTGGTCTTGCTGCGGCCACCGTGCCGGAACACGAGGGGAGCCCGATCCGCGATTCCGTGATACGGCATCGGCCGCACATGGCAGAGGGTCGACGGGCTATGGCGCGTGATTCGATGCGTATCCGGCCACCCCGTTGGCGAAGGTCCAAAGACCGCGCCTTGACCGGATCGTTGTCGGTATATCCCTTTTTCTCTCGGGCTCAACCCGATTCATCGCTTTTCTGCGATTTTTCTGCCGTTGCGCACCAGAACGACACGCTCGTGACCGTTCAGGTCGCGCACAATTGCGTAATCGTCGAATCCCGCGGCCTCGAAGATCGCCCCGACCCGCTCGGCCTGAGCCACGCCCGTCTCGACGATCAGCCGCCCGCCCGGGGCGAGATGCACAGTCGCGCCCGCCGCGATCGCGCGGTAGGCGCCCAGCCCGTCGCCGCCTGGCGTCAGCGCAATGCGCGGCTCGTGCAGCGCCACTTCGGGCGCAAGGCCGGCCATCTCGTCCTCGGCGATATAGGGCGGGTTCGACACGATCAGCTCGAAAGTGCCCTCCACCGCCCCGAACCAGTCCGAGCGCAGGAGGCGCAGACGCCCCTCGACGCCATGCATATGGGCATTCGCGCGCGCGACCTCAAGCGCCGCTGCGCTCAGGTCCACGCCGACCCCCGCAGCGCCCGGCCATTCCGCCAGCAGCGTGACGATGATGCAGCCAGACCCGGTGCCGAGGTCGAGCACCCGCGCGGCCGGCCCGCCCGCCAGCGCCGTCTCGATCAGCGTCTCGGTCTCGGGCCTCGGGTCGAGCACGTCCGCGGTCACCCGGAAGTCGCGGCCCCAGAAGGCGCGGGTCCCGGTGATTTGCGAGACCGGCACGCGCGCCGCGCGCCGGGCGATGGCGGCCTCGAAGCGCGCGACCTCGTCCGCGGACGCAGGGTCGTGCAGCCGGGCCGCGAGCCCCGCCCCGCTCAGCCCCGCCGCCCAGCGGCAGATCAGCCGCGCGTCGCGCTCGGCCTCGGTCACTCCCGCGGCGGCCAGCCGGGGCACGGCGCGGCGGATCATCTCGGCCCTGGTCGTGCCGCTCACGCAGTCGCCTCGGCCAGCCGCGCCGCGTGGTCGGCCTCGATCAGCGCGTCGGTGATCTCGTCGAGGTCGCCCGCCATCACCTGGTCGAGCTTGTAGAGCGTCAGCCCGATGCGGTGGTCGGTCACCCTGCCCTGCGGGAAGTTGTAGGTGCGAATGCGCTCGGACCGGTCGCCCGAGCCCACCTGCCCCTTGCGGGTGGCGGCGCGCTCGGCGTCGGCGCGGCGGCGCTCGAGGTCGAAGAGGCGCGCGCGCAGCACCTCCATCGCCCGTGCGCGGTTCTGGTGCTGCGACTTCTCCGAGGCCGTGACCACGATGCCCGTCGGCAGATGCGTGAGCCGCACCGCCGAGTCGGTGGTGTTCACGTGCTGACCGCCGGCCCCCGAGGCGCGCATCGTGTCGATGCGGATGTCCTCGGGCCGGATCGCCACGTCGATCTCCTCGGCTTCCGGCAGCACCGCGACGGTGGCGGCCGACGTATGGATGCGCCCGCCCGATTCCGTGACCGGCACGCGCTGCACCCGGTGGACGCCCGATTCGAACTTGAGCCGCGCGAACACCCCGCGGCCGCGGATGGCGGCGACGATCTCCTTGAGCCCGCCCAGCTCGCCGGGACTCTCGTCCAGCACCTCGACGCTCCAGCCACGCGACTCGGCATGGCGGGCATACATGCGGAACAGGTCGGCGGCGAACAGCGCCGCCTCGTCGCCGCCGGTGCCGGGCCGGATCTCGAGGATCGCCGCGCGCTCGTCCGCCACGTCGCGAGGCAGCAGCGCGAGCCTCAGCGCCTGTTCGAGCCCCGGCAGCCGGGCCTCGATCTGCGCCACCTCCTCGCGGGCAAGCTCGCGCAGCTCCGGGTCCGCCAGCATCGCGCGCGCCGCCGAGAGGTCGCCCGTCGCCCGCTGCCAATCGCGGATCGCCGCGACGACAGGGCCGAGCGCGGCGTAGTCGCGGCTCAGCGCGGCGATCTCGGCAGGCTCGCCGGCCGTGGCAAGGCGGGCCTCGAGATAGGCGGAGCGCTCGAGGATCTCGGTCAGTCTCTCGGAAGGGATCATCGCCCTCAGTTGCCCCGGCCGCCCGGCGCCGTCAAGACGCCGCTTTGCGAAAGCCGCCGATGCGATTACCCTCGCGCCATGAGGATGACATGCGCTTTGGCCTTTCTCGTCGGGATTGCCGCCGCCCCCGCCGCGGCACAGCACATGCCTCCCGCCAATCCCAACTACACCCCGGCGCCGCCGAAGGAAGGCTACAGCTACCCGGACTGCTACTGTACCGACAGCCAGGGCAAGCGGGTGGAGGTCGGCCAGCACGCCTGCCTGCACATCGGCGGGCGCGAGATCTGGGCGCTGTGCGACTGGTCGGTGAACGTGACGACGTGGCGCCACCGCGAGGGCGAGAGCTGCCCGACGAGCTGAGCGGCCCGTCCCTAGCGGCCGCTGCCGAGCTGGGCGAGCCAGTCCTCGACACGCTTGCGGTTCACGCCGAGATCGGAATATCCGAAGCGCGCGCGCGACCAGATCGCCAGCGCCGCGCCGTCCTCGCCCTCGACCGCGCGGACCGAGATGTAGTCGGGGAAGCCGAACACCGCCGAGCGCTGCACGTAGGTCGCGAACAGCAGCTGCGGTCCGCCCGCGATCCGCTCGACCCGCGGCGCGGCCAGCGCGATCGCGTCGAAGCGTGACATCAGGTCGAGCGCGGGCACCTGCACCGGCGCCATGGTGCGGTCGGCCGGGGCGTTCATCCCCTGCGGCAGCACCAGGTAGTCGTTCGGCGCGCCGCTCCGCACCGCGCCCAGCGGATCGGCGTGCCACTCGGCCGGGTCCGAGGGTACCAGCCGCAGCCCGACCCCGAGCGTCAGCGCCACCACCGCCAGCGCCACGGCCACGCGCCCGGTGATCCGCCAAAGGCGGTGCCAGAGCGAGACCGGCACCGGGCCGGCACGCATGGAGGCCGCGCGGCCCGACATCTCACTCGGCCGCCCGTGCCGCGGCCTCGCGCTCGGCCTCGATCTGGGCGGCGCGCTTCTCGACGAGCTCGACGATGTGGTCGACCATCCGGTCGTTGTCCATCTTGTGATCCTGTTTGCCGGCGAGATAGACCATGCCCGACCCCGCGCCGCCGCCGGTGAAGCCGACATCGGTCATCAGCGCCTCGCCGGGGCCGTTCACCACGCAGCCGATGATCGACAGCGACATCGGCGTCTTGATATGCGCGAGCCGCTGCTCGAGCGTCGCCACCGTCCTGATGACATCGAAGCCCTGCCGCGCGCAGGACGGGCACGAGATGATGTTGACGCCGCGATGCCGAAGACCCAGCGACTTGAGGATCTCGTAGCCGACCTTGACCTCCTCGACCGGGTCGGCGCTGAGGCTCACGCGGATCGTGTCGCCGATGCCCATCCACAAGAGGTTCCCCAGCCCGATCGCCGACTTGATCGTGCCCGACATCAGGCCCCCGGCCTCGGTGATGCCGAGATGGATGGGCGCATCCGTCGCGTCCGCCAGCGCTTGGTAGGCGGCCGCGGCGAGGAACACGTCCGACGCCTTGCACGAGATCTTGAACTCGTGGAAATCGTTGTCCTGCAGGATCTTGATGTGGTCGAGGCCGGATTCGACCATCGCCTCCGGGCAGGGCTCGCCGTACTTCTCCAGCAGGTCCTTCTCGAGGCTCCCGGCGTTCACCCCGATGCGGATCGAGCAGCCGTGATCGCGCGCCGCCCTGATCACCTCTCGCACCCGCTTCTCGTCGCCGATGTTGCCGGGGTTGATGCGCAGGCAGGCCGCACCCGCCTCGGCCGACTCGATCGCGCGCTTGTAGTGGAAGTGGATGTCCGCGACGATCGGCACCTCGACATGCGGGATGATCTGCTTCAGCGCCGCCGAGCTCTCCTCGTCGGGGACCGAGATGCGCACGATGTCCGCCCCCGCCTCGGCGCAGCGGTTCACCTGCTCGATCGTGGCCTTCACGTCGGTGGTGAGCGTGTTCGTCATGGTCTGCACCGAGATCGGCGCGTCGCCCCCGACCTCGACCCTGCCGACCCGGATCTTGCGGCTCGGGCGCCGGTAGATGTTGCGCCACGGGCGGATGTGGTTGGTGCTCACGCGCGGCCTCCTCGGGGGCTCGGGTTCAGTGCGCAGAGATAAGGTCTGAAGGCCGTCAAGTCGAGGGGAGATCGGCCGCAAGACGGGTGCCCGGCAACTGCGGCGCCGCGAAAGTCTCAGGTTTCGGCTGGCGCATCGCGCAATACCCCGGGCGCCCTGTCGCACACGGGCCGGGGCGCCGGGCCTCGGCCGTCAGCGCTCGACCACGGCGACCGCGCTCTGGAGGTCCGCGCTTGCCGCGGACGCCGCCGACGGCAGCGCGGCCGCGACCGGCAGGCTGTCGCGCAGATCGGACGGTGCCAGCGAGAAGTCCTTGACCACCTTGCCCGATCCGCCGATCGGACCGCGCAGCACGCCGCCGACGGCGACGAATACGCCGCCCGCGTTCCCGGCATGGAGCACCGGCGCCTGCGCCCGCAAGGGCACCTCGTAGCGCGCGCCGGGCTGCAGCACGCCTTCGAACAGCACCGCCCCGCCCGCCTCGCGGATACGCAGCCATGCCTCGTCCGAGATAACCAGCGACACGCCGTCATCGGCCGGGGCCGTGGCGACATCGACCGCCTCGGACAGGGCCGGCTCGGCCGCGTCCATGGCGGTCACGCCCATGCCGGGATGCGCACCGGGCCCGACGGGCGTGACGGCAGCGAACACCGCGAGCGGACGATCGTCGTCCGCCTCCTCGGCGCGCGGCGAGCGCTGCAGGCCGGGATAGGTGGCAAACACACCCGAGGTCGCGGGGTCGATGGCGGAAATCGGGCCGTCGCGGCGCCCGGAAACGGGGACCGGAAGCTCGGCCGGCATGGTCAGCGCAAGCGCGCCGCCATCGTCATAGGCGCTGGCATCGGGCCGCGCGGCAGCCTCGCCCGCCGCAAGGGCGATGTCGGGCGCCGCGATCACCGGCGCATCGGCCACCACGGCCGGGGCTTCGGGCAGCGGCGCGAAGCCCACCCGCTGGATGTCCTGCACCAGCGCATAGCCGCCATAGCCGAGCCCGCCGACCAGCCCCACCAGCGCCACCGCCGAGAACACGCCGCCCAGCGAGACCGGCGCCCCGATGCGGCGCGTGCGCGGCGCATAGGCGAAGCGCGATTGCGTGAAGCCCGAGGCCGCGGCCCCCAGCGCGGCCATCGCGCCGGCATCCGGGCGCTGCCCGCGCGCGGCGGGGTCGGGCGCCATGCCGAAGCTCGCCAGCGGCGAGCGGAAGCCCGACTCCTCGCAGAAGCGCTCGTAGCTTCGCTCGGGATCGAGGCTCAGGTAGCGTGCGTAGGACCGGACGTATCCGGGCACCACCGATCTGTTGGGAAAGGCCTCGATGTCCGCGCTCTCGATCGCGGCCAGCATCTCCGCCTTGATGCAGAGGTCGCGCTCGGCATCCGCGAGCGTCTTGCCAAGGCAAGCCCTCTCGCCGCGCATCTCGTCGCCGAGCGTGAACTTATAATCGTCAAAGCCCCGAAGTGCCACTCGGGCTTCTCCTGCTCAGGTCTTCGCCGCGCCATCGTTCCGATGGTCATTCCGCCTCGCTGCCAGATTGGCAAAAATGTCGGAACATTTCAATCGGAACGGCCCCACATCGCGCCTTTTCCTGCAGATAACAGCGCAGATCCGGGATCGTTCCAGCGAGATTCGCGAAATTCCACCCACGGGCTTCCGAATTGCACCGAAACCGACCGAGCGCAAGCGGATCCGGGACCGACCCCGACGGCCTGGCACGCGCCCGGCCGGGGGCGTGAGTCGGCGCCCGCCGACGGCTCCGTTTCAGTGCCACAGGCGGCGGCAGGCAAGACCCCGGCCGAAGGCAATCCGGCGCTGCCGCACGGCGCCCTCCCCCAACGCACTGCCGATGCCCGGCGCGAGGTCCGGGCGCGGTGACGGATCGTCAATCGGCGTCAGTAGACGTAGCGGATCTCCTCGGTCCAATAGCGCTCGAGCCGGCACAGGTCGGCGTTCATGCGATCGAGGTCGGCGGGCGGCAGCCGCTCGGCAAGGCCGAGGTCGTCTGCATGACGGCGGAACAGGTCGGCGACGATCCGATGCACCTCCATCCCGCGCGCGGTGAGGCGGATGCGGACTGTGCGGCGGTCGATGTCACAGCGGCGATGCTCGACGAACCCCGCCTCGGCCAGCTTCTTGAGATTGTAGGAGACGTTCGAGCCCTGGTAGTAGCCGCGGCTGCGCAGTTCGCCCGCCGTCAGGGTCTTCGAGCCGATGTTGAAGAGCAGGAGCGCCTGCACCGCGTTCAGGTCGATCTGCCCCAGACGCTCGAACTCGTCCTTGATCACCTCCAGCATCAGCCGGTGCAGCCGCTCGACCAGCGACAGTGTCTCGAGGTAGCCGGCGAGGACATCGGGCCCGGCCTCGTCCTCGTAGATGGGGGCTATGGCGATCGAGGCCCGCATGCACTTCTCCCGCGTCCGACTGCTGCTGACGCGGGTCAGTGTCGCGGCGAATGGCAAACAGGGAGTTAAAGGGAGCGCGCGCTCCCTCAGTTTTTTCCGCTCAGCACCTCGATGATGCCCGAGAAGTCGCGCCCCGCCTTCCCCTGCAGGTCCATCAGCGCATAAAGCTGAGTCGCATGCGCGCCCAGCGGCACATGCGCGCCCGCGGCCTGCGCGGCCTCCATGGCAATGCGCAGGTCCTTGAGCATCAGCGCGGCGGCAAAGCCCGGCTGGTAGTCGCGGTTGGCGGGCGAGCCTGGCACCGGCCCGGGCGCGGGGCAGTAATCGTTCAGCGACCAGCACCGCGCCGTCGCGGTCGAGGAGATGTCGTAGAGCTTCTGGGCGTCGAGCCCCAGTCGCGCCGCCAGGTTGAACCCTTCGGACACGGCGATCATCTGGATCGCCAGCATCATGTTGTTGCAGATCTTGGCGGCCGAGCCGGCGCCCGACCCGCCAGCGTGGAAGATGTTCCTGCCCATCCCCTCGAGCACCGGGCGGGCCGCGCCGAAGGCGGCAGCCGAGCCGCCCACCATGAAGGTCAGCGTCCCCGCGGTCGCGCCGCCCACGCCGCCCGACATCGGGCTGTCCACCATCATCTGCCCCGCGGCCTCGGCGGCCTTCGCCACCGCGCGCGCCGATTCGACGTCGATGGTCGAGCAGTCGATGAACACCGTGCCCTTCGGCGCCGCCGCGAGGATGCCGCCCTCGCCTTCGTAGACCGCCCGCACATGACGCGCGGCCGGCAGCGCGGTCACCACTGCCTCGGCGCCGGCGACCGCCTCGGCCGCAGACGCGGCGATCTTGCCGCCCGCCTCGGCCAGCGCCGCGAGACTCGCCTCGGCCATGTCGAAGCCGGTCACGGCGTGCCCCTTCTCCAGCAGGTTCCTCGCCATCGGCAGGCCCATGTTCCCGAGCCCGATGAAACCGATCTTCATGTCCGTCCCCTTCTCGTTTTCGTCGCCGGGCCGCCGCCTCAGCCGATCTGGTGCCACGCCGCGATGCGCCGGACCAGCCCCGCATGCGGCGCCGCGGTTGCCGCTGTCCCGCTCACCCAGGCGTAGAGGTCCTGGTCGCTCTCATCGAGCAGTGCCTCATAGGCCGCGAGGTCCGCGTCGTCGAGGCGCCCAAGCTCGCTGTCCGCGAAGGGCCCCAGGATCAGGTCCATCTCGCGCGTGCCGCGCCGCCAGCTGCGGATCTTCAGGCGCTTGCGGCGGGTGTCGCGGGGTTCAGTCATCGGCTCCTCCGGGCTCATGCAGGGCTTATAGCGGGGTCTCAGGCCTCGGGCCACAGCCAGGCCGCGCCGATCACGCCTGCGCTGTCGCCCAGCCGGTTCCGCAGAATCGGCGTCTCGAAGCAGTCCGAGAACACATGTGGCCGCGTCGCCCCCCGCAGGTCGCGGTAGAGGTGGTCGAGATGCGAGAGCCCCCCGCCCAGCACGATGCAGTCCGGGTCGAGGATGTTCACCACCATCGCGAGCGCCCGCCCCATCCGGTCGAGATGCCGCCCAAGGCTGGCCTGCGCGCCCGCATCCCCTGCCGCGGCACGCGCGCCGATCTCGGGCGCGGCCAGCCGCTCGCCCGTCGCGCGCTGGTAGTCGTGTTCGAGCCCGGTACCCGAGATCCAGGTCTCGAGGCAGCCATGCCGGCCGCAATAGCACGAGGGCCCCGGCCGCTCGTCGTCGCGCGGCTGCGGCAGTGGCGTGTGCCCCCACTCGCCGGCGATGCGGTTGGGGCCGACATGCACCTCGCCGCGCATGACGATGCCGGCCCCCGCCCCGGTGCCGAGGATCAGGCCCAGCACCACGCCGAAGCCCTGCCCCGCGCCTGCCCGCGCCTCGGCCAGCGCGAAGCAGTTGGCGTCGTTCTCGATGCGCACGGGCCGGCCCAGCGCCGCCCCGATGTCGCGGTCGAAGGGCTGGCCGATCAGCACCGTGGTGTTGGCGTTGCGCACGAGCCCCGTGGCCGGGGAAAACGAGCCCGGTATGCCGATGCCGATGCCTGCCGCGCGGCCGCCTGCCGCAGCCTCGACGCGGACCACCAGCGCCGCGATGTCCGCGACGATCGCGCGGTAGTCCTCGCGCCGGGTCGGCACGCGCTCGCGCGCCACGACCTCGCCGCCGGGCGCCAGCGCCACGGCCTCGGTCTTGGTGCCGCCCAGATCGATGCCGATGCGGATCAAGCCTGCCCCCATTGCCCGGACGATGCGCGAGCCTAAGCCCGCGCGTGTGCCGCGCGCAATGGTCCCGCCCGCGCGTGCGCCGCGCGCAATCGCCCCGCCCGCCTGCCGGGGGCCCGGTCGGGACGCGTGCCCGGCGCTTCAGGCCGCTCCGGCCTGCGCCTTCAGCCGCTTCTCAAGCCGCGCGATGCGCTCGACCAGCCGCACCTGATCGAGCCTCAGGTCCCGCATCTCGGACAGGATGGCACCGATTTCCGTCGAGGGGTCGGCTGGCGGGGTCGACAGGTTCGGCCCGCCCGGCCCCTCGCCGGTCATCAGCCAGACGAGCGAGACGTTGAGCAGCCCCGCCAGCATCTGCAGCCGGTTGGCCCGCGGCTCCGAGCGGTCGGCCTCCCAGGCTTCGAGCGTGTCCTGCCGCACGCCAAGGCGCCGGGCAAGCTGCGCGGGCGTCATGCCCTGCGCCTCGCGCGCCACCGCGAGGCGGTCGCCGAAGGTCGCCGAGTTGTCGGTGTAGTCGTCCATGCGAATTCCTCCGTCTGCGGACGCGGGGTCGCGCCTCGGTGAGCGATGGCCGCGCCGGGGATGGCGCCCGGGGGCGCGCGAAGGGCGCGACGTGCGGCAAAAGGGCCGCCATGCGGTGCGGCTCGCACCGCGGGACGCTGGCCGCCGCCGTGCGGCGTGGCGGCAGGCGCGCCGTTATCAGGGGCCGGCGCGCCACGCGTCTTGCCAAGGGTTCTAGCCCCCGACCCCGCCGATGTCACCCCTTGCGCCGTGCGCTCCGCATGCCGCCGCCCTGCGACCCAGGGGCGCCAGGCGCGCGAATCCGCCGCGTTTGCGGCGCCCCGCCGCTTGCCCGGCGCGCGCGCGGCGCGTATCACGCGCGATGAACCGCTTGCCCCAACAGGAGACCCGCGCCATGGCCTTCCTCGCCGACGCCCTCGCCCGCGTCAAACCCTCGCCCACGATCGCGGTCACGACGCTCGCGGCCGAGCTGAAGGCCGCCGGCCGCGACATCATCGGCCTCGGCGCCGGCGAGCCCGATTTCGACACCCCCGACAACATCAAGGAGGCGGCGATCGCCGCGATCCGCGCAGGCAAGACCAAGTACACCGCCCCCGATGGCATCCCCGAGCTGAAGAAGGCGATCTGCGCCAAGTTCGCGCGCGAGAACGGGCTCGACTACAAGCCCTCGCAGATCTCGGTCGGCACGGGCGGCAAGCAGGTGCTCTACAACGCGCTGATCGCCACGCTGAACCCGGGCGACGAGGTGCTGATCCCCGCGCCCTACTGGGTCAGCTATCCCGACATGGTGCTGCTGGGCGGCGGTGTGCCGGTGGTGATTCCCACCTCGATCGACAGCGCCTTCAAGATCACTGCCGGCCAGCTCGAGGCCGCGATCACGCCGAAGACCAAGTGGCTCATCTTCAACTCGCCGTCGAACCCCTCGGGCGCGGGCTATTCGCGCAGCGAGCTCAAGGCCCTGACCGACGTGCTGATGCGTCACCCCCATGTCTGGGTGATGACCGACGACATGTACGAGCACATCGCCTACGAGGGCTTCGAGTTCGTTACCCCCGTGCAGGTCGAGCCCGGTCTCTATGAGCGCACGCTCACCGTGAACGGCGTCTCCAAGGCCTATGCCATGACCGGCTGGCGCATCGGCTATGCCGGGGGCCCCGAGCATCTGATCAAGGCGATGGCCAAGGTGCAGTCGCAGTCCACCTCGAACCCCTGCACCATCAGCCAGTGGGCGGCGGTCGAGGCCCTGAACGGCCCGCAGGACTACATCGCCACCTCGTGCCGCGCCTTCCAGCGCCGCCGCGACCTCGTTGTCTCGATGCTGAACCAGGCGGCGGGGGTCGAGTGCCCCACCCCGGAGGGGGCGTTCTACGTCTACCCCTCGATCCGCAAGCTGATCGGCAAGACCACTCCCTCGGGCGTGGTGATCGAGAACGACGAGGTGTTCTGCACCCAGCTTCTGGAAACCGAAGGGGTGGCGGCCGTGTTCGGCGCGGCCTTCGGCACCAGCCCGAATTTCCGCGTCTCCTACGCCACCTCGGACGAGGTGCTGGAGCAGGCCTGCCAGCGCATCCAGCGGTTCTGCGCCAGCCTGAAGTGACGCGGCCTCGGCGCCCGGAGCCCTCTTGCACCGCCCCGGGCGCGATGCTAGATCGAGGGCCGTGCCCAGGCGGGTATGATGTAATGGTAGCCTGTCAGCTTCCCAAGCTGAACGCGCGGGTTCGATTCCCGCTACCCGCTCCAAGAACTCCGAGAAAATGTTTATTAATCTGGTGGTTAATCTCCCCCGACGAATTTGAAACCACCTTAAGATCCACCCTCGGATGCTCGCTGGGGGGCTCGGCAAGACGAACTCCGCTTGAGACGGGGAAGCCACCTCCCGGCACTGTCAGGGCAATCCCGCTTGAGGCGGGATGCCGCCCTCCCTACCCTCGCAGCATGAGCAGACGCAGCCCTTTCCGC
>NZ_JAMFKN010000008.1 GCF_023487995.1 Thermohalobaculum sediminis | reverse complement strand
CTATCGTTGGGCCCAAGCCCATCGCCGGCCGGCCCGTGGATCTTGGCCGCCACGGGCGGATCGTTGCTGAGTGCCAGCACGGCGGCGGCGGCGTCTGCGAATATGTGCCTGGCAGGCACCGTGGAGAGAATTGCGTCAATGCGTGCGACTTGGCGAGGACGCTTGGTTGTGGTTACACCATCGCTGATAGCCCCCGATTGGTGATACGGTAGCGCTGTTGCCACTCAGAGGTTATCAACCGTAGGCAACAAAAAAAGTAACAGGGTGCCATGGAGCCTTCGCAGTGCCGGATGGCGCTTGCCGCGCTGAGGATGGGCGTGCGCGACCTCGCCGCGTTGTCGGGCGTCGGCGCGAACACGGTTGCCCGCTTCATGCGAGGCGAAACCCTCAAGCCGCAGACGGTTGACAAGATCCGCGCGGCGCTGGAAGGCGCGGGCGTGGTGTTCATTGCGGCGAATGGTGGCGGCGCGGGGGTAAGGATGGCGGAAAGATGCGTGCGCTAAAGGTGGAAATATTCTTATAAACAGCGTGCTAACCATACCATGCGCATTTACCATTCGTAAACCATCATGGTTTGTCGTGGTGACTGCGCAGACTATATGGGCGTGGGCACCGGAGCGGGCCGCCGCGGCCCGATCGACGCGACAGGGGAAGAGCGCCATGAACAAGATCCATCCGCAGGCCGACATGGCGCGCGAGGCCAAGTCCGTGGCGCACCCGACGCGTGAGGAGGCCGAGGCCGCGGTGCGGACGCTGTTGCGCTGGGCGGGTGACGATCCCGACCGCGAGGGGCTTCTGGACACGCCGTCCCGTGTTGCGCGCGCCTATCGCGACTGGTTCCGCGGCTATGGCGAGGACCCGGCCGAGATGCTGGCCCGGACCTTCGAGGAGGTCGAGGGCTATGACGAGATGGTCGTGTTGCGCGACATCCGCTTCGAGAGCTATTGCGAGCACCACCTGGCACCGATCATCGGCGTCGCGCATGTCGGCTACATCCCGACCGACCGGGTCGTGGGCATCTCGAAGCTCGCGCGCCTGGTGGACGCCTTCGCCAAGCGCCTCCAGGTGCAGGAGAAGATGACCGCCCAGATCGCCAACACCCTAAGCGAGGTCCTGCGACCGCGCGGCGTCGCGGTCGTGGTCGAAGGCGAGCACCACTGCATGTCGACCCGCGGCGTGCACAAGCCGGGCGTGTCGATGGTCACCTCGACCATGCTGGGCGAGTTCCGGGACGATCCCCGGACCCGCAAGGAGTTCATGGACATCATCGGCAATCCGACCAACCGGATGCGGTGAGCGCCCCCGTGCGATGGGGAGCGGCGTGGCGTTCGGACTGCGCCGGCCCCGGTTTCAGCCGGACGTGACTGGAAGGGCGATCGTTCCCTGCGCAGCCGCCCGAGGCCGGTCGATTCCGGAACCCGGGCGGGGACAGGTCATCGTCCCCGAATGAATTCTGCCATGTTTCGGCACGTTCCCGCCCCGACGCCACGGCCCCTGCGTGAAATTTTGCCCGATCACGAAAATGTTGCTTCTTGTATGAACTGAAACATCCCGCATCTAGGGCCGGAGAAATTGCCGGAGACTTCTGTTCATGGATCGATTCGAAGACATGCGATGCTTCGTGCATGTGGCCGACCAGGGCAGCGTGACGCGCGCCGCCGAGGCGATGGGGATCGCACCGTCCGCGGTGAGCCGCCGGCTCAAGGAGCTCGAGCTTCGGCTCGGCGTTCAGCTGATGGCCCGCACGACGCGCCGCATGAGCCTGACCGAGGCGGGCCAGATCTTCTCCGAGCGCGCGCGGCGCATCCTTGCCGATGTCGATGAGGCCGAGTCTGAGGTCTCGGACAGTTCGCGGACGCTGGCCGGCCAGCTGCGGATCGCGGCGCCGCTCACCTTCGGGGTCGCGCATCTGACGCCGGTCATCACCGATTTCGTGACCGCCCATCCCGAGCTTTCGGTCGACCTCGACCTCTCGGATCGGATCGTCGATCTGGTGGGCGAGGGGTTCGACCTGGCCGTCCGCATCGGCGCGCTCAGGGACAGCACGCTGGTCGCGCGCAAGATCTGCGACGTGCGCGTGGCAGCGGCGGCGGCGCCATCCTTCCTCGACCGCCATGGCCGTCCCGCGCGGCCCGAGGACATGCGCGACTGGCCGGCGCTCGCCTATGTCGGCAGCGAGCGCGCGGACATCTGGCGGTTCCGCCGGCCCGATGGCAGCGACGGATCGGTGCAGCTTCCGGTGCGGATGCGCGCCAACAACGGCACGGTCCTGCGCGACGCCGCGGCGGCCGGGCTGGGCGTCGTCCTGCAGCCGAGCTTCATCCTGTGCGAGGCTGTCCGGCAGGGGCAGCTCGAGACCGTGCTGGACGATCACGCCTGGCACGACATCGCCATCTACGCGGTCTACCCGCAGACCCGGCACCTCTCGGCCAAGGCCCGGACCTTCATCGACTTCCTGCGGGCGCGGATCGGACCGCGCCCCTCCTGGGAGGCAGCGCTCGACCGCTGACGGCGCCGCGGCGCTGTGTCAGATGCAGCGTCCGCCATCGACCTCCATGGCGACGCCCGTGACGAACTCAGCCTCGTCCGAGCAGAGGAAGAGCGCGGCATTCGCGATGTCCTCGGGCCGCGACAGGCGGCCCAGCGGGATGCCCGCGATGAAGCGGGCGCGGTTCTGCGGCGTGTCGGGCATGCCCATGAAATCCTCGAGCAGTCCCGTCTCGCCCATCACCGGGTTGATGGCGTTCACGCGGATCCGGTCGGGGGCAAGCTCGGCCGCCATCGAGCGGGTGAGGGTGATCGCGGCCCCCTTCGAGCCGTTGTACCATGTCAGCCCCGGCCGCGGCCGGACGCCGGCGGTCGATGCGATGTTGAGGATCACGCCGCCGCCCTGCGCGCGCATGACCGGCACGGCCGCTTTCGCGGCGAGGAAGATCGACTTCACGTTGACCGCGTAGATCCGGTCGAACTCGGCCTCGCTCACCTCGAGCATCGGCCGATTGCGATGCGTGACGCCGGCATTGTTCACGACGATGTCGAGCCGCCCGAAGCTGTCGACGGCCGCCCGCACCATTGCCTCGGCCTGTGCTGCGTCCGCCACGTCCGCCGCGTGCGCCCGCGCCGCGCCTTGTCGCGCGGCCTCGATCGCGGCGGCGACGCTCGCGGCGCGGCCTGCGTCGATGTCGATCACGAGGACCCGTGCGCCCTCCTCGGCGAAGCGCCGCGCGATGCCCTCGCCGAAGCCCGAGCCCGCGCCCGTGACCAGCGCGGTCTTGCCTTCCAGTCTCATGCCCGCAGCCTCCCTCTCGCGGCCGATGCTCATTGTCCCGGCGGGCGCTTGCCGAAGGCGCCGGTGCCCTCGCCAGGGCGGCGGAAGATCGAGCCCACCCCCGGCGGCGCGACGCGGCGGGCCGGCTCGGGGGGCGCGAACCAGTCGAGGATCGCGTCGAACAGCGCGGGCGACATCGCGTTGCCATGGTCGTGCAGGATCAGCGAGAGGCCGGCCCCGGCGTGGCAGCCCTCCCAGTCGCGGATCTCGGTGCCGGGTGGCGTATCGCCGCCGCGCGGGCGGGCCTCGCCGCAGCCATTGAGGCGCCGCGCGAGGAAGACATGCTCCTGCGTCGGCACCGGGGTCGCCACGCCGCGGCGCGTCTCGACCTCGCTTGCGTCGAGCGGCCAGAAGCCGTTGCCGCGGCCATGCACCTGCATCAGCCGCACCGGGGCGCGGCAGCGGTCGGGCAATTTCTGGTAGAAGCCGCCATTCACTGGCGCATAGGCCGAGGCGGTCGAGGGGGCGAGGCAGGCGATCTCCCAGACCAGCGAGGCGCCGTTGCCCCAGCCGGTCAGCAGCACGCGTTTGCGGTCGATCTGGAAGCCCTGGGCGGCTACCTCGATCGCGGCTGCGATGAAGGCCGCATCGTCGCGGCCGCCCGTCGAGGTCTGGCGGATATGCCAGCCGGTCTCGGTCGAGCCGTTGGCATAGCGCTGCGGCCGGCCGGTCGGCGCGACCAGCGCGAAGCCCCGGCCCAGCACCATCGCGACGAGGAACGGGTCGTTGACGATATCGGCCCCGGTCTCGCCCGCCGTGTGCAGCATGACGACCGCGGGGAAGGGGCCCGCGCCCTCGGGCGCGCGCACATGGTAGCTGCCCTCAGCCAGGAAGCAGGGGGCGCGGCTGTCGGCCGGGTTGCAGAAGCGGTCAGCCCGCGCCGGGGCGGCGCCAAAGGCGAGCCCGGCCGCCAGCAGCGCGGCCAGTCCGGCCGCCAGTCGCCGAATGTTCCCCCGTGCCTGCCGCTTCGTCACGCGACCGCCCTCGTGCCGCTTGCCACATCCTGTGCCGGCAAGCTTGGCGCCCTGCCCCAACGGGATCAAGGCCGCAGGCGTCCGGCGCGTCGCGAGGCCGCTCAGCGCTGATCGGCGCGGATCCGGACGAACGAGCCCGGCGCGTCCTCGACGACGCCGAGCACAGCACCCGGCTCGCGCGCCGGAACCTTGCCGCCCCCATGCTTGCCGAGCCAGGCATCCCAGTGGTGCCACCACGATCCCGGCGTCTCGGTCGTGCCCTCGCGCCACGCCTCGAGGCTCGGCTCCTTCATCCCCGTCCTCGTCCAGTACTGGTATTTCTGCGGCTCGGGCGGGTTCACCACGCCCGCGATGTGGCCCGAGCCCGTCAGCACGAAGGTCTGCGACCGGCTGCCGAGCAGGCGCGCGCCGCGATAGGCCGAAGGCGCGGGCGCGATGTGATCCTCGATCGTCGCGACGTGGTAGCAGGGCACCTTGACCTTCCCGAGGTCGAGCTTCACGCCGTCGAGTTCCATCGCACCCTTCGCCAGCGCGTTCCGGTTGTAGAACTGGTCGAGGTAGAAGACGTGGACGCGGCCCGGCATCGCGGTGGAATCCGAGTTCCAGTAGAGCAGGTCGAAGGGGAAATTCTCCTTGCCGAGGAAATAGTTGTTGATCACGAAGCTCCATATCAGGTCGGTCGAGCGCAACGAGTTGAAGGCGCCGAACATGTTCTCGGCGGCCAGATATCCGCGATCGCCGACCGCGCCCTCGATGGTGTCGATCACCTCGTCATCGACGAACGCCTGAAGCTCGCCCGCGTCGGTGAAGTCGAGCTGCGCGGTGAAGAATGTGGCTGAGGCCACGCGGTCGTCGCCGGTTTGGGCCATGTACGCGAGCGTCGTGCCCAGCATGGTCCCGCCGATGCAGTAGCCGACCATGTTGACCTTGTCGGCGCCGGTCTCCTCCAGCGCCTTGCCGATGGCGGTGAGCGGGCCCTTGGCCATGTAGCTGGCCCAGGTCTCGTCCTTCTGCCGCCCGTCGGGGTTGATCCACGAGATCACGAACACCGTGTGCCCCTGCGCCACCAGCCAGCGGATCATCGACTTCTTCTCGTTGAGGTCGAGGATGTAGAACTTGTTGATCCAGGGCGGCACGAACAGCAGCGGGCGCTTGTGGACGCTGTCGGTCGCCGGCGCATACTGGATCAGCTGCATCACGTCGTTCTGGAAGACCACCTTGCCGGGCGTGGTCGCCATGTTCTTGCCGACCTCGAAGGCCTCCATGTCGGTCTGGCGGATCATCAGCACGCCCTTGCCCCGCTCCATGTCGCGGATCAGGTGCTCGAGGCCGCGCAGGAGGTTCTCGCCCTTCTGGTCGACGGTGGCCTTCAGCACCTCGGGGTTCAGCGCCGGGTAGTTCGAGGGCGAATGCGCCTCGATGAAGTTGCGCACCACGAGGTCGAGCTTCTTGCGGTCGTGCGGCGTCAGCCCCTCGGCCTTCTCGAGGCTGTCCTTCAGCCAGCCTGCGGTCAGGAGGTAGGACTGCTTGAGATGGTCGAAGAAGGGGTTCTGCTCCCAGATCTCGTCCTTGAAGCGCTTGTCGCTGCGGGCGGGCTGCACGACGGGAGGCACCTTCTCCTCGCCCAGCGCCCTTGCCCAGGTGCGCGCCCACAGGTCGGCCTGCCCGGCCCAGAACCGCATCGAGGATTCGATGAACTTCTGCGGCTTGTCGATGTAGTCGTAGGCGAGGCGCGCCATCGCCGGCGCGGTGTTGAGCGGGTCGGGCTTCAGCGTGGTCATGTCGTGGAGCGAGCGCTCGAGCGACTGCGCCCAGACCTTCTGGCTGCGGCCCACGAGCTTCTGGATGCGGTCGGCCAGTTCCTTGGCCTCCTCGATCTCGGCGGGCGTGGGTTTGCGCGGGTCCTGGGTCATCGGCGTCGTCCTTCCCTGGCGACCGGTCGTGGCTGGGGCTGCCGGCCTCGCCCCCATCATATACACGTCTGGCGCCGGCATGCACCGGCCGCTATGGTGACGCGGCCGCAAGGTGTTGCGCCGGGCGGCGGCAGGCAATCGGGCAGAAGGTCGCTCATGACGGCGGATCGGGGACGGGCTTTCGCGCGGCGGGCGAGACGGACGCGCGCGGCGCGTGCGGCCGCGGCGGCGCTGGCGCTCGGCGCCCTAGCGGGCTGCGGCACGAGCGAGCTGTTCGGCACCTACGACCTGCCGGAATCGCCCGAGGTCGCGAACGCGCCCTGGCCGCGGCTTGCCGACACGCGGATCCCGCCCCCGCCCGGCACGTTCGGGCCGGGATATCCCGACCCGGCCGAGGGCGTGGCCGTGGTGAGCGACCTCTCGGGCGTCGCCGACCGCTCGGCCGAGCGGGCCTCGGCGCTGGGCCAGCCGGTGATTTCCGAGCAGGGGCTGAGGCGGCTGGGACGCTGAGCCCCGGCGCGGCGCCCCCATTGACACTTTATTTTCGGGGCGAAGCTGCTAGAGAAGGCAACCCATCCGAACCGGGTCCGGGACCGCCGCCCATGGCCGAAGAATTCTACCGCATCAAGCGCCTGCCGCCTTACGTCTTTGCCGAGGTGAACCGCATGAAGGCCGAGATGCGCGCGGCCGGGCGCGACATCATCGACTTCGGCATGGGCAATCCCGACATGGACACGCCCGCCCACATCGTCGAGAAGCTGGTCGAGACGGTGAAGAAGCCGCGCACCCACCGATATTCGGCCTCGAAGGGCATTCCCGGCCTCAGGCGCGCGCAGGCGGGCTACTACGCGCGGCGCTTCGGCGTGACCCTCGACCCCGAGCGGCAGGTGATCGCCACGCTCGGCTCGAAGGAGGGGCTCGCCAACCTTGCCATGGCGATCACCGCGCCGGGCGACGTGATCCTGAGCCCGAACCCAAGCTACCCGATCCACCCCTACGGCTTCATGATCGCGGGCGGGACGCTCAGGCACATCCCGGCGCTGGACGACGGGCGCTTCAACCCGGAGGCTTACCTGCGCGCGCTGGACCGGGCGATCCACCATTCGGTGCCGAAGCCTGTGGCCCTGATCGTGAGCTTTCCGTCGAACCCCACCGCTCAGGTCTGCGATCTCGACTTCTACCGCGATCTGGTGGCGCTGGCGCGCAAGTATGGCGTCTGGATCCTGTCCGACCTTGCATACGCCGAGATCTATTTCGACGGGAACCCGCCGCCCTCGGTGCTGCAGATCCCCGGCGCGATGGAGTGCACGGTCGAGTTCACGTCACTCTCCAAGACCTATTCCATGCCGGGCTGGCGCATGGGATTTGCCGTCGGCAACGAGCGGCTGATCGCGGCGTTGACGCGGATCAAGAGCTACCTGGACTACGGCGCCTTCACGCCGGTTCAGGTGGCCGCCGCCTCGGCGCTGAACGGCCCGCAGGACTGCGTCGAGGAGATCCGCGGCATCTATCGCGCGCGGCGCGACGTGCTGATCGACGCGATGAAACGCGCGGGCTGGGACATCCCGCCGCCGCCCGCGACCATGTTCGCCTGGGCGCCGATCCCCGCGCCCTTCGCCGCGCTGGGCTCGATGGAATTTGCCAAGATCCTGCTGGCCGAGGCCGAGGTCGCCGTCGCCCCCGGCGTGGGCTTCGGCGAGTATGGCGAGGGTTTCGTGCGGCTTGGCCTCGTCGAGAACGAGCACCGCATCCGGCAGGCGGCGCGCGGGGTGAAGCGGGTCCTGCAGAACGCGGACGAGATCCTCGCCCGCTACGGTCAATTCAGGGAGAACCCGGCATGAGCACCCCCTTCCGCCTCGGCCTTGCGGGGCTCGGCACCGTCGGGCGGGGCGTCGTGCGCCTTTGCCACGCGCACAGCGAGATGCTGGCCGAGCGTGCCGGACGGCCTGTAGAAATCGTCGCCGTTTCGGCGCGCGACCGGCGCCGCGACCGGGGCGTGGACCTGAGCGCCTTCGCCTGGGAGGATGATCCCGTCGCGTTGGCGCGCCGTGCGGATCTCGATTGCGTGATCGAGGTGATGGGCGGCGCTGACGGCCCCGCCAAGGCGCTGGTCGAGGCGGCGCTGGTGGCCGGGAAGCATGTCGTGACCGCGAACAAGGCGCTGCTGGCCCGCCATGGCCAATTGCTGGCCGAGATGGCGGAAGGCGCGGGCGTGGGGCTGGCGGCGGAGGCCGCGGTGGCGGGCGGCATCCCGGCGCTCAAGGCGCTGGGCGAGGGCTTGGCTGCGAACCGCATCACCCGTGTCTTCGGCGTACTGAACGGCACCTGCAACTACATCCTGAACGAGATGGAGGCGCGAAAGGCGCCCTACGAGGCGGTTCTGGCCGACGCGCAGCGGCTGGGATACGCCGAGGCAGACCCGACCTTCGACGTGGGTGGCATCGACGCCGCCCACAAGCTCGCGATCCTCGCAGCGCTGGCCTTCGGCACGCACGTCGATTTCGAGGGCGTGGTGACGGAGGGGATCGAGCGGGTGACGCTGTCGGACATCGAAACGGCGCGCGACATGGGCTTCTCGATCCGGCTGCTGGGGCTCGCGCGGATGCACGAGGCGGGGCTCGAGCAGCGGGTCAGGCCCTGCATGGTGGACGAGCGGAGTCTCATTGGCGCGCTGCCCGGCGTCACCAACGCCGTGGTGGCCGAGGGGGATTTCGTGGGCCAGTGCGCCTTCTCGGGTCCCGGCGCGGGTGAGGGACCGACGGCCTCGGCGATCATGGCGGACGTCATTGACATCGCTCGCGGGGCCGTGCGCCCGCTGTTC
Organism: Thermohalobaculum sediminis; assembly: GCF_023487995.1. Taxonomy (GTDB): domain Bacteria; phylum Pseudomonadota; class Alphaproteobacteria; order Rhodobacterales; family Rhodobacteraceae; genus Thermohalobaculum; species Thermohalobaculum sediminis. Next base: position 205,783 of record NZ_JAMFKN010000008.1, on the reverse strand, counting down.
GGCCGGCCGGCCGCGCGTCTCGAGGCCGCGGCGCGGCTCGCGCATGGCGACGAGCACTCGCCCTATTACCTGCGCTTCACACTGGCCGACCGGCCGGGGGCGCTGGCGCAGGTGGCCTCGGCGCTGGGCCGGCAGGGGGTCTCGATCCACCGGATGCGGCAGTACGGCAAGGGCGACCCGGTGCCAGTGGTGATCGTGACGCATGATGCGCGGCGCGACGCGATCGACGCGGCGCTGGCCGAGATCGGCGCGCTTCCGGTGAGCGCCGAGGCCCCGGTCGCGATCCGGATCGAGGAAGTCTGAGACCGACGCGACAGGGCGCCCGCTTGCCAGCACCCCCGGCGCGCGCCTAGACACGGATCGAGGAGAAGAGGGCGCGCGCCACCCGGCGCGAGGTCCCGCGAGGGAGGGAGAACCCCATGAGTGCCGATACCGTCGTCACCTTCCAGGACCGGATGCTATCGCTGGGCCTCGCCCGCGTGTCGGAGGCAGCGGCGATCGCCTCGGCCCGGCTGATCGGGCGCGGCGACGAGAAGGCCGCCGACGCCGCAGCGGTGGCGGCGATGCGGTCGGAACTCAACAAGCTCGAGATCCGCGGCACCGTGGTGATCGGCGAGGGCGAGCGCGACGAGGCGCCGATGCTCTATATCGGCGAGGAAGTCGGCACCGGCACGGGCCCCGAGGTGGACATCGCGCTCGATCCGCTCGAGGGGACGACGCTCACCGCCAAGGCGATGCCGAACGCGCTCACCGTGATCGCGATGGGGCCGCGCGGCTCGATGCTGCACGCGCCCGACGTCTACATGGACAAGCTGGCGATCGGCCCGGGCTTCGCGGACGGCATCGTAAGCCTCGAGATGAGCCCGCGCGAGCGGGTCGAGGCGCTCGCGCGCGCCAAGGGCTGCCCGCCCGCCGACATCACCGTCTGCATCCTCGAGCGTCCGCGCCATGCCGAGCTGATTGCAGGGGTGCGCGAGACCGGGGCCTCGATCCGCCTCATCACCGACGGCGATGTCGCGGGCGTGATCCATTGCGCCGAGCCCGACCAGACCGGCATCGACATGTACATGGGCTCGGGCGGCGCGCCGGAGGGGGTGCTGGCGGCGGCCGCTCTCAAATGTATGGGCGGGCAGATCCTGGGCCGCCTGCTGTTCCGCAACGAGGACGAGATCGCCCGCGCCCGGAAGGCCGGGATCAAGGACCTCGACCGGGTATACACGCGCGACGACATGATCCGCGCCGACGTGATCTTCGCGGCGACCGGCGTCACCGACGGGTCGATCCTCGAGGGCGCGCATCGCGACGGACCCTATCTGCAGACCGACACGATCCTGATGCGCTCGCGCACGGGCTCGGTCCGCCGCCTGCAGTATCGCACGCGCAACTTCTGAGCGGGCCGGGGCTGGCGCGGCCGTGCGGCGTGGTCCATAGATCCCGGATGCCCGATCTTCCGGCAGTCTTCGGCGTCACCGCCTCGGTCACCGGCCGCCGCTGGGTCGGGCCGGATGCGGCCGTCGAGCGGATGGGCCTCGCAATCGCCCAGGCCGCCGAGGTGCCCGAAATCGTGGGACGAGTGCTGGCCGCGCGCGGCGTCCTGCCCGAGGAGGCGGCGGGATATCTCGACCCGAAGCTCCGCGACCTGATGCCGGACCCGTCGACGCTCGGCGACATGGATGCCGCGGCCGAGCGCCTGGTCCGCGCGGTGCGCGCGCGAGAGAGCGTTGCGATCTTCGGCGACTATGACGTGGACGGGGCGGCCTCGGCGGCCCTTTTGCGGCTGTGGCTGGCGGCGCAGGGCATCGAGGCCACGGTCTACATCCCCGACCGGATCGACGAGGGGTATGGCCCGAACGTCCCGGCGATGCAGGCGCTGGGCGCGACCCATGACCTGATCGTCTGCGTCGATTGCGGCACGCTGAGCCACGAGCCGGTCGCCGCCGCCCGCGCCGCCGGGGCCGATGTGATGGTGGCCGACCATCACCTGCCCGGCGAGACGCTGCCGCCCGCGCTGGCCGTGGTGAACCCTAACCGGCACGACGACACGTCGGGGCTCGGGGCGCTCTGCGCGGCCGGGGTGGTGTTCCTGCTGCTTGTCGCCGCCAACCGGCTGATCCGCCGGGCGGGCGGGCGCGAGGTCGGGCTGATCGACATGCTGGACCTCGTCGCGGTGGCGACGGTTGCCGACGTGGCGCCGCTGGTCGGGCTCAACCGGGCCTTCGTCCGGCAGGGGCTGGCGGTGCTGGCGCGGCGCGGGCGGCCGGGCCTTGCCGCGCTGGCGGACGTGGCACGGCTGCGCGCGCCGCCGGGCTCGCGAGATCTGGGCTTCGTGCTGGGGCCGCGCATCAATGCCGGCGGGCGCGTCGGCCGGGCCGGGTTGGGGGTCGAGCTGCTGACGACGGCGGACCCCGCCCATGCGGCGCGGCTGGCGGCAGAGCTCGACCTGCTGAACGAGGAGCGCCGGCGCATCGAGGCCGAGGTGCTCGATGCCGCCATCCGGCAGGTCGAGGCCCGCGACCCTCAGGCGCCGCTGATCTGGGCTGCGGGCCATGGCTGGCATCCGGGCGTCGTCGGCATCGTCGCCGCCCGGCTCAAGGAGCGCTTCAACCGGCCCGCCGTCGTGATCGGCGTCGATGGGGCCGAGGGCAAGGGGTCCGGCCGCTCGGTGGCCGGGGTCGATCTCGGCTCGGCGGTGGGGGCGCTGGCGCGCGAGGGGCTGCTGCTGAAGGGCGGCGGGCACCGGATGGCCGCAGGCTTGACGGTCGAGGAGGACCGGCTCGAGGACGCCATGGCGGCGCTGGCCGAGCGCCTCGCCCGTCAGGGCGCGGGGGCGGAGGGGCCGCGGGACCTCAGGATCGACGGAACCCTCGCGCCCGGGGGGGCTACGCCCGAGCTGGTGGCCCGGCTCGAGGCGGCGGGCCCCTTCGGGCAGGCGAACCCGGCGCCGCGCCTTGCCTTTGGCGGGGTCATCCCCTCGGGCGTGCGGATCGTGGGCCAGGGGCATTGCCAGGTGCGGCTGGCGGCGCCGGCGGCAGGCGGCGCTCTTGCGGCGATCGCCTTCGGCGCCTGCGAGAGCGGCATCGCCGGGCTCTTCGAAGCGCGCGCCTCGGTGCGGGCGCCGGTGCATGTCGCCGGGCGGCTCGAGATCGACGACTGGGGCGGCACGCGGCGGGCGAAACTGCGGATCGAGGATGCCGCGCCCGGCGCCTGAGGCCGCGCGATTCGGCCTTGATCGGCCGGGGCCTTTTCGCTATCCACCCACCACCTGACCGGTCTGCACCCTTCGTCTAGCGGTCTAGGACGTCGCCCTTTCACGGCGAAAACACGGGTTCGAGTCCCGTAGGGTGTACCACCGGCGGGGCTTGACGGGCGGGTCCAAAAGGTCCATATGCGCGTCTCGCTGAGCGCCCTTCGTCTAGCGGTCTAGGACATCGCCCTCTCACGGCGAAAACACGGGTTCGAGTCCCGTAGGGCGTACCACTCTCCCCCATCATCACCGGCCATAGCCCGGGCAGGCATCCGCCTTGCGCGGCGGTGGGAGCGCGCTCACTCGGCCGGGTTCGCCCGCGCCTCCGCGGTGGTCTGGTAGCGCGCTTCCCAGCTCGCGACCTCCTCGTCGTAGCGGGGATGGATCGTGCCGAACACGCGGTCCCACAACGAGAAGAAGTTCGCGTAGTTGTAGCGGAAGGCCGAGTGGTGCTGGTCGTGATAGACCGTGCAGATGCCGAGCCAGGGCCACCGCATGGTCGCGCCCGCGAAGTGCTCGTATCCCGAATGGCCGATGATCGCCGTCACCTGGTCGAACAGGCGGACGAGCACGACCGAGAGCACGGGCACCGGCAGCAGCAGCGGCAGTAGGACGTAGAAGCTGTGGGTCATCGCGGTGTCGACCGCGTGACCCGAGTCGTTGCTCCAGACCGTTGGTGTGACGTTGAGGTGGTGCGGCCGGTGGAAGCGGTAGAGCGGCCGCGTGTGCAGCAGCCGGTGCACGAAATAGAACCAGGCATCGAGCAGCACGATGCCCACGGCGGCCATCAGCGGCACCGACCACCATGTCGCCGCGAGCGGACCCACGCCCCAGCCCGCGCGCTGCAGGGCGATGCCGAGCGCGATGCAGGTGCAGGTCACCAGAAGCTGGCGGATCGAGGCCAGCATGTCGCGGACGCGCTCGCTGCTGGGCTCGCGCGACTGGATCCTGCGCTCCGGGTGGCGGCGGTTCAGCGCCTCGAGGGCGAGGCCGAGGGCAAGGAACAGGCCGATGCTGGCCGCGGTGACGGCGGCCCAGATCACGGCGAACTCGGCGAGAGGCATCCCCATTATCGGTCCATGAATTCCCGTCTGCGTCGCGGCGCTCGCCTGCCAGACAATGCAGGCGCAGGCGCCGAGGTCAATCACCTGCGCCAGAAAAGCGGCGTGAACAGCACCAGCACGCTGAGAAACTCGAGCCGGCCCAACAGCATCCCGAAGCTGAGCAGCCATTTCGCGGTGTCGGTGAGCGGCATGAAGTTCCCCGACGGGCCGATCACCGGGCCAAGCCCCGGCCCGACATTCGCCAGCGTCGCGACCGATCCCGACATCGCGGTGAGCGTGTCATACCCCATCAGGGAGAGCAGGATCGACCAGATCGACAGGCAGACCACGAAGACGAAGAAAAATCCCATGATCGACGAGACGATCTCGGGGTCCACGGGCCGCCCCTGGTAGCGCAGTGGGAAGACGCCGTTCGGGCTGTGCACGCGCTTGATCTGGACCACGAGCGCCGCATAGAGGATCTGGTAGCGGAAGACCTTGCCCGAGCAGGATGTCGATCCCGAGCATCCGCCGATCAGCGCCCAGATGAAGAAGATGGCGACGGCGAAGCCGCCCCACCGGTCATAGGCGTCCGAGGCATATCCCGTGCCGGTCATCACCGAGGTGAGGTTGAAGGCCGCCTCGCGCAGCGCGTCGCGCGGTCCGTGGTGGTCGTGCCAGACCAGCCAGGCCGCGACGAGCAGGATGCCCGCGCCGAGGATGGCGACGAAGGCGCGCACCTGGCTGTCACGCCAGAGTGGCTGTGCCGAGCCGCGGGCAAGCTGGATGAAGCGCACGAACGGCAGGGCGGCGAGAACCATGAACAGCACGCCGTTGTAATGCGCGGCCTCCGAGAAATGCTCGAAGCCCGAGTCGTAGTTTCCCATCCCCCCGGTGGACAGCGTTGTCATTGCGTGCACCACGGCGTCGAAGCCCGACATGCCGGCCAGCGAGTAGCCTATGCCACAGGCCGCCGTCAGACCCACATAGATCCAGGCGAGCGAGCCCGCGATCTCGGTCGCGCGGGGCACGATGTCGCCCGAGAGGTCGAAGCTCTCCGAGCGGAAGAACTGCATGCCGCCGATCCTGAGCGCCGGCAGAAACACGATCGCCACGACGATGATGCCGACGCCGCCGAACCATTGCATCATGCCGCGCCACAGCAACATCCCGCGCGGCGCCGTGTCGAGCCCCGCAAACACCGTGGCCCCCGTCGTGGTGAGGGCGGACATCGCCTCGAAATAGCCGTCGGTGAAGGACGAGCCCGGGGCGCCGAACACGAAGGGCAGCGCGCCGCAGACTGGCAGGATCGCCCAGACGAGCACCGTCACGAGGAAGGCCTGCCGCCGGTTGAGGCCGCGGAGGTCGCTGCCGCGCGTGACCACCGCCAGCGACAACCCGCCCGCCGCGGTGACGAAGGCCGCGAGAAGGAAGCCCCGCCAGTTGTCGTGCCGGTCCCAGGCGTCGAGCCCCGCGGGCACGAGCATGCTGATCGCCAGCACCACGCCCAGTTGCCCGATCAGTCGCCCTACAGGTCGGAAGTCGTGCATCGGTGCGGGGAGCCTCGGCGCGCGCAGGCAGGTGGGCGGCGCCCTGTGGGATCAGAAGGGGATGTCGTCGCTGCCGTCCTGTTTTTCCGCCGGTGCGACGTAGGAGGCAACGACTTTCTTCTCGCCCGCCTTCTCGAACTCGACGGTGAGCTTGTCGCCGTCGACGCCCGTGATTCGGCCGTAGCCGAATTTCTGGTGGAAGACGCGCGTCCCGGCGTCGAGATGCGTGGCCGTGGCCTCGGTCACGGTGGGGCGGGCGGTGCGCACGCGGGCGGCGTCGGGGCTGCCGCGGCGGTCCGCCATGCGCTTCCAGCCCGGCGAGTTGTAGGTCGAGGCCTCGGCGGCGGCGCGCTCGAGCCGCGATCCCGGCGTTCCTTGCGCCCCCTGCGCCGCCGCCGCGCCAAAGCCGCCGCCATAGAGGCCGGGCGGTGTCAGGACCTCGACCGTTTCGGGCGGCAGCTCGTCGATGAAGCGTGAGGGCAGGGCCGACTGCCAGCGACCATAGACGTGGCGGTTCGCGGCGAAGCTCACGGTCAGGTGGCGGCGGGCGCGGGTGAGGCCGACATAGGCGAGGCGGCGCTCCTCCTCGAGCCCCTTGATGCCATTCTCGTCCATCGAGCGCTGCGAGGGAAAGAGGCCGTCCTCCCACCCCGGCAGGAAGACAGCCGGGAATTCGAGGCCCTTGGCGCCGTGCAGCGTCATGATCGAGACCTTCGCGCCGCCATCGTCGCGCTCGTTGTCCATCACCAGGCTCACATGCTCGAGGAAGCCCTGCAGGTTCTCGAACTCTTCGAGTGCCTGCACCAGTTCCTTGAGGTTCTCGAGCCTGCCCGGCGCCTCGGGGCCGCGATCGGCCTGCCACATCGCGGTGTAGCCCGACTCGTCGAGGATGATCTCGGCCAGCTCGACATGGCCGACCTCGGTGCCGCGCAGCATCTCGCCCCAGCGGTCGATCTGCGCGACCAGCTGGCCCAGCGCGCCGGCCGCCTTCTTCGTGATGCCCTCGCCGCCGCCTGCCGCGAGGCGCGCGGCCTCGACGAGGTTGATGCCCCGCTCGCGCGCGATCACGTTGAGCCGCTGGATCGCCTTGTCGCCGAGGCCGCGCTTGGGCGTGTTCACGATCCGCTCGAAGGCGAGGCCGTCATCGGGGCTGACGGCGACGCGGAAATAGGCCATGGCGTCGCGGATCTCCATCCGCTCGTAGAAGCGGGGGCCACCGATCACGCGGTAGGGCAGGCCGATGGTCAGGAACCGGTCCTCGAAGGCGCGCATCTGGAAGGAGGCGCGCACCAGGATGGCGGTCTCGTCGAGCGAGACCGGCTCGTGCCCGCGGGTACCGCGCGCCAGCGCCTCGATCTCCTCGCCGATCCAGCGGGCTTCCTCCTCGCCGTCCCAGTGGCCGATCAGGCGCACCCGCTCGCCACCGCTCGCGTCGGTCCAGAGCGTCTTGCCCAGTCGCTCGCGGTTCGCCGCGATGACGCCCGAGGCGGCCGCGAGGATGTCGGGCGTCGAGCGGTAGTTCTGCTCGAGCCGGATCACCCGCGCGCCGGGGAAGTCGCGCTCGAAGCGCAGGATGTTGCCGACCTCGGCCCCGCGCCAGCCATAGATCGACTGGTCGTCGTCGCCCACGCAGCAGATGTTGCGGTGCTGCGCGGCGAGAAGCCTCAGCCAAAGGTACTGGGCGACGTTGGTGTCCTGATACTCGTCCACGAGGATGTAGCGAAACCGCCGCTGGTAGTCGGCCAGCACGTCCGGATGGTGCTGGAAGATCGCGACGACATGCAAAAGCAGGTCGCCGAAATCGACCGCGTTCAGCGTGCGCAGGCGCTCCTGGTACATCCGGTAGAGCGCCGCAGCATGACCGCCGGCGAAGCACGTCTCCTCGGCCGGGAGCTGGTCGGGGCCGAGGGCGCGGTTCTTCCAGCGGTCGATGAGCGACGCGAACAGCCGCGCCGGCCAGCGCTTGTCGTCGATCCCCTCGGCGTCGAGGATCTGTCGGATCAGGCGGAGCTGGTCGTCGGTGTCGAGGATGGTGAAGTTCTGCTTGAGGCCTGCAAGTTCCGCGTGGCGGCGCAGGATCCTGACGCAGACCGAATGGAAGGTGCCAAGCCAGGGCATCCCCTCGACGGCGCTGCCGAGGAGGGCGCCGATCCGCTCCTTCATCTCGCGCGCGGCCTTGTTGGTGAAGGTGACGGCGAGGATCTGGCTGGGGAAGGCCCGGCGCTCGTGGATCAGATGGGCAAGCCGCGTCGTCAGCGCCCGTGTCTTGCCGGTGCCCGCGCCCGCAAGCACGAGGACCGGGCCGTCGAGCGCCTCGACCGCCGCGCGCTGGTCGGGGTTGAGGCCCGCCAGATAGGGCGGCGCGGGACGCGCGCGCTGCGAGAGGGGGGCGCTCTCCCACCCCTCGAAGGCGTCGATCTCGCTTTGCTCCATCTCGGACATGGGCGGGAGCATAGCGCCCGGATGTGCTTCGGGAAAGGGTGTGTTCGCTACATGTTCGCCCGGTTTCCCCTGTCTTGCGGACCTGTCGCGCCGCGCCGCGCGCCGCCGGAGCCGCCCGGCGGGGCGTTCCTGGCGGACGACCGCGCAGGTCCCTCGTTCACGTCGGCGTTCACGGCCTTGCCGCGGGGGCGGGCCGCGCCATAGTTGAAGGCCGAAACCTGCAAGAGGAACCAGCCGACATGTTCGGGATCTTCGGCACAAGAAAGACGGTCATGCCCCAGGCCGATCAGGCGCTGCCGGGCCGGGCCGAGCCGCTTGCCACGGCGACGAGCCATTTCATCAACGGCCGACCGCTGGCCGGCCCCTATCCCGAGGGGTCCGAGATGGCGATGTTCGGCATGGGCTGCTTCTGGGGCGTCGAGCGGATCTTCTGGAAGATCCCCGGCGTCTGGGTGACGATGGTGGGTTATGCCGCGGGCTACACGCCGAATGCGACCTATCAGGAGGTGTGCTCGGGCCAGACCGGGCACAACGAGGTCGTGCGCGTGGTCTACGACCCTGCGAGGGTCGGATACGAGGACCTGCTCCGGGCCTTCTGGGAAGGGCACGATCCGACGCAGGGGATGCGGCAGGGCAACGACGTGGGCACGCAATATCGATCCGGGATCTACACCTACACGGAGTCGCAGGCGACAGCGGCCGAGGCGTCGAGGGCGGTCTATCAGGAGCGGCTGACCGCTGCGGGCTTCGGCCGGATCACGACCGAGATCAGGCCCGCCGACGGCTTCTATTTCGCCGAGGACTATCACCAGCAGTATCTCGCCAAGAACCCCGGCGGCTATTGCGGCGTGGGCGGCGTTGGCGTGAGCTTCCCGGTGGGCACGGGGGCCTGAGCGCAGCGCCGGCGGCCGCGGCTGCGGCGCACCGGAGGCCCCCCTTTTCGCCCGCTGCAATCCGGCGTATGCCCTGCGGCTCGGAACGAGCACGGAGCGAGTCGCCGGCATGGCCACCTGGACCGCACTGACCACCATCGCGGGCGAGCCCGCGGCGTCCGCGCTGGGTGCCGCGATGGAGGAGCTGCTGCACCCCGCGCCCACGGGCCTCGGCGTCTTCGAGATCGAGGACGGCACTGGGCGCTGGGAGGTAGGGGGGTATTTTCTCGAACGGCCGGACGAGGGGGCGCTGGCGGTGCTGGCGGCCATGCATGGCGCGAAGCCCTTCGCCGTCAGCCGGGTCGAGGATCGCGACTGGGTGGCGCAGGTGCGGCGCGAGCTGCACCCGATCGAGGCCGGGCGCTTCGTGGTCTTCGGCCCGCACGATGCGGCGAGCGTGCCACCGAACCGGCCGGGGCTGATGATCGAGGCGGCGATGGCCTTCGGCACCGGGCATCACGGCACCACGCAGGGTTGCCTGATGATGCTCGATCACCTGCTGCGCCACGGCCTGAAGGCGCGCCGGGTCGCGGATATCGGCTGCGGCACGGGCGTTCTGGGGATGGCGGCGGCGCGGGTCTGGCGGGTGCCCGTGGTCTGCACCGACATCGACCCCGTGGCGGCCGCGACGGCGCAGGCCAATGCCGTGGCGAACCGGCTGCACCCCTGGGTGCGGACGGGGACCGCAGCGGGGTTCCGCGGCGGTCTCGCGCCGGCGCTCGCGCCCTATGACCTCGTTTTCGCGAACATCCTCGCCGCGCCGCTGAAGCGGCTGGCGCCGCAGATCGCGCGGCACCTGGCGCCGGGCGGGCGCGCGGTGCTGTCGGGGCTGCTGCACGCGCAGGTGGCGGGCGTCGAGGCGGTGTTCCGCGGCCACGGCTTCACGCCCGAGAAGCGGCTGCGGCTGGATGCCTGGTCGACCCTGCTGATGCGCCGCGGCTGAGCGCGCGGCGACCGGGCGCACGGCCCAGAACGCGAAAGGCCGCCCGGGCGGGCGGCCTGCATCGGCGTCATCGTCCCGGGCGCAAGGCCCGGGCCGGATGTCAGAAACGGCCGGTGGTGACCAGCGTCTCGATGTCCGCGCGGGTGAGGCCGATATCCTCGAGCTGCCGGGTGCTCAGCCCGCTCAGGATCTGCGCGGTCCGGCGCGCATCGCGCCACGCCTGGACGCGGGAAATGGCCTCGGACAGGCCCGACACGACACGGTAGAGGGTGATCGCGCCGAGCGGCAGCGTGGTCTGGGTGTTGGTGGTGATCGCCATGGCGGCGCCTCCTCGATCGGAAACTTGCACTGGGCCTTGCCCGTTGATTGCCGGCAGATAGGGCGTGCCCGGCATTTCAACAATTGTGATAAACGCATGGCTGAGTTGCGGTTTTGCCGGGTCTTGTGCGGCGCACAAAAGCGACCGTTTCGCACCTGCAAAAGTCGTTTTCCGGTATCTGCGCGCTGGCGGGCGTTCCCCTTTCGTGCTAGGCGTTGCGGAACTGTCGCGGCGAGGGGAATTCGATGCGGGTGATCGGCTTCGATCCGGGCCTCCGGCGTACCGGCTGGGGCGTCGTCGACGTGCATGGCAGCCGGCTCACCCACGTGGCGAACGGCGCCTGCCTTTCGGGTGACGGCGATCTCGCGGTGCGTCTGGCGGCGCTCCATGCGGGGATCGAGGGCGTGGTCGGGCGTTTTGCGCCTGACTGCGCGGCGGTCGAGCACACCTTCGTCAACAAGGACGCCGCCGGGACCCTCAAGCTGGGGCAGGCGCGGGCGATCTCGCTTCTGGTCCCGGCGCAGAGGGGGATCCCGGTCGCCGAATACGCCCCGAATGCCGTCAAGAAGGCCGTGGTTGGCGTGGGCCATGCCGAGAAGGCGCAGGTCCAGCACATGGTGCGGATGCTGCTGCCGGGCGTGAGCTTCGAGAGCCCGGACGCGGCCGATGCCCTTGCCATCGCGATCTGCCATGCCTGGAACGCGGGCAGCGGCGCGCGCCTGGCCGCGGCGCTGGAGGCGCGCGCATGATCGGCAAGATCACCGGCCGGGTCGACTACGTGGCCGAGGACCACGCGCTGATCGAGGCGGCGGGGGTAGGCTACATCATCCATTGCGCGCCGGCGACGCTCGCGTCCCTGCCCGCGCCGGGCGAGGTCGCGGCGCTCTACACCGAACTGGTGGTCCGCGAGGACCTGATGCAGCTCTATGGCTTCCGCTCGGTGACCGAGCGGGAATGGCACCGGCTGCTCACCTCGGTGCAGGGGGTGGGGGCGAAGGTTTCGCTCGCGATCCTCGGCGCGCTGGGCCCGGACGGCGTGAGCCGAGCGCTGGCGCTGGGCGATGCGATGGCCATCAAGCGCGCGCCGGGGGTCGGGCCGAAGCTGGCGGCGCGGGTGGTGAACGAGCTGAAGGACAAGGCGCCCTCGATCATGGCGCTGGGCGCGGGGGTCCGGGGCAGGGCCGGCCCCGTCTCGGGGGGCGAGGCGCCCCCGCTCGCCGTGGCCGCGGCCGCGGGCGCGGCCGGGGGCACCGCACCAGCCGCGGCGATGGCGGCGGACGCGGTGGCGGACGCGCTCTCGGCGCTGGTCAACCTGGGTTACGACCGGGGCGAGGCGGCGCGCGCGGTGGCGGAGGCGTCGGGCGATGGCGGGGCGGACGCGGCCGGGCTGATCAAGTCGGCCTTGAAGCGCCTTGCCCCGGCGACCTAGGCTCGGCCCGATGGCAAACCCCGACCCGATCCTGCGCCCCGCCCCTCAGCCCGGCGATGCCGAGGCCGAGGAGCGCGCGCTGCGTCCGCAGACGCTGGACGATTTCACCGGCCAGGCCGAGGCGCGGGCGAACCTGCGCGTGTTCATCGAGGCCGCCCGGCGGCGGGGGCAGTCGATGGACCATCTGCTGCTCTATGGCCCTCCGGGTCTGGGAAAGACCACGCTCGCACAGATCGTGGCGCGCGAGCTGGGGGTGAATTTCCGCATGACCTCGGGGCCGGTGATCGCCAAGGCGGGCGATCTCGCCGCCGTGCTGACCAACCTCGAGCCGCGCGACGTGCTGTTCATCGACGAGATCCACCGCCTGAGCCCGGTGGTCGAGGAGATCCTGTATCCGGCGATGGAGGATTTCGAGCTCGACCTCGTGATCGGCGAGGGGCCTGCGGCGCGGACGGTGCGCATCGACCTCGCGCCATTCACGCTGATCGGCGCGACGACCCGGCTGGGCCTGCTGACCACGCCGCTGCGCGACCGCTTCGGCATCCCCACGCGGCTGGAGTTCTACACCCATGACGAGCTTGCGCTGATCGTGGGGCGTGCGGCGCGGCTGATGGGCCTGCAGGCCGAGGCCGATGGCGTGGCCGAGATCGCGCGGCGGGCCCGCGGCACGCCGCGCATCGCCGGGCGGCTGCTGCGCCGGGTGGCCGATTTCGCGCTGGTCGAGACCGAAGGGCGGCTCACGCGCGCGCTCGCCGACCGGGCGTTGGAGCGGCTGGGGGTCGATCACCTGGGCCTCGACGGCGCCGACCGGAGGTATCTGACGACGATCGCCGAGCATTACGGCGGCGGTCCGGTGGGGGTCGAGACCATGGCGGCAGCGCTCTCGGAGGCGCGGGACGCCATCGAGGAGGTGATTGAGCCGTTCCTGATGCAGGCGGGCCTCGTCGCCCGCACCCCGCGGGGCAGGATGCTCACGCGCGGCGCCTGGCGGCACCTGGGGCTGACACCGCCGCGTGGGAGCGAGCAGGCGGCGCTGTTCGGCGATGGCGATGGCTGAGGCAGACCCGCCCGACGCCGCGGCGGCGGTGGCGGCGCTGTTCACCCATGGCGACGGCACGTTCCGCTTCGCGCGGTGGGGCCGCCGGCCCGCGCCGATGGTCTATGGCACCGACGACGCGGGGGTCCGCATCTTCGAGGAGGCGCTCGGCTCGGTCGCGCGGCTTGCGGGGATGGAGCTTGCCGCCACGGATCCCGAGCTTGGCGCGAACTTCCTTGTCTTCTTCTGCCGCGACTGGGCCGAGCTGGGCGAGCTGCCGGCGCTGGGCCAATTGATCCCAGGCCTCGACGCGCTCGCGCACCGTCTCGCGGCGGCGCGCGCGAACCAGTACCGGCTGTTCGGCTTCGACGAGGATGGCGCGATCCGTGCCTGCATCAGCCTGATCCGCTATGACGCCGCGTTGCAGCAGGTTCCGGCCGGAACGCTCGCGCTGAGCCAGGCGTTGCAGGGTCTGCTGCTGTGGTCGGACCGGGCCTTCGCGGGCGAGAGCCCGATCGTGTCGGTCGGCGACCGGGCGGGCGTCGTCCTGAAGCCCTGGTTGCGGCGCGTGCTGCGCGCGGCCTATGACCCGGCCTTGCCGGCCGCCGGACGGGACGCCGCGCTGGCGCTGCGCATCGCGGCGCGGGTGCAGCTGGCGGAGGAGGCCGGCCATGCATGAGATGGACATCCGGGTCTATTACGAGGACACCGACCTCGCGGGCGTGGTCTACTACGCCAACTACCTGCGCTTCATCGAGCGCGGCCGGACCGAGGCGCTGCGGGCCGCCGGCATCGACCAGGGGCGGCTCAAGGCCGAGGAGGGCGCCGTCTTCGTGGTGCGGCGGATCGAAGCCGACTACCTCCTCCCCGCCCGCTTCGACGATCTGCTCAACGTCCTGACCCGCGTCGAGGCGCTCACGGGCGCGACCGTCGTGATGGCGCAGGAGGTTCTGCGCGGACCGGAGATACTGTTCCGCGCCCGGGTCACGATCGCCTGCATGGGAACCGAAGGGCGTCCGAGACGTTTGCCGGGGGTGGTCAGAGCGGCGCTTGCCGGATCCGTCTGACGGTCGGGGAACACGACGACGCGGGACATGAGCGGGTCGTCGATCCCGCCCCTTGCCAATCGTCGGGGGTGGGCCCTAAATCCCTCGAAATTCGGGCGAGATTCGCGCATAAAGACGCGAGACAAGAAAAGGTGGCGTGGCCGCTGTCCTCGTGGCGGGGCACACTGGAACCAAGGCACCCCGTGCAATCGGGGATGAGAGCAGGGCAGAGACAGTGATGGATGTGATTGGCCTCAGCACCGCGGCCATCGGCCTGGTGCAGTCGGCGGCCACCGAGGCGCCGTTGGGTCTGCCCGCGGCGGGTGGAATGGATTTCTCGGCGTGGGGACTGTTCCTGCGCGCCACCTTCGTCGTTCAGATCGTGATGGTTCTGCTGGTCGTGGTCTCGTTCTGGTCCTGGGCGATCATCTTCGACAAGGCCATCCAGTTCGGCCGCCTGCGCCGGATGATGGCCCATTTCGAGGGCGATTTCTGGTCAGGCCAGCCGCTGGAGGAGCTGTTCGACCGCATCGGGCAGAGGGCGCGCTCGCCGATCGAGCGGGTCTTCGTGGCGGGCATGACGGAATGGAACCGCTCGGTCCGCAAGGTCGGCGGGATGATGCCGGGAACCCAGCAGCGCGTGGAGCGCGCGATGGACGTGGCGATCGCCCGCGAGTCCGAGGAGATCATGAAGCGTCTGCCGTTCCTCGCGACGGTGGGCTCGGTCTCGCCCTTCGTCGGGCTGTTCGGCACGGTCTGGGGCATCAAGCACAGCTTCGAGTCGATCGCCATGCAACAGTCGACCAACCTCGCCGTCGTGGCCCCCGGCATCGCCGAGGCGCTGTTCGCCACGGCGTTGGGGCTGCTCGCGGCAATCCCGGCGGTGGTGGCCTACAACCGCCTGCAGGCGGATGCCGACCGCCTGGCCGGCGGGCTGGAGAATTTCGCCGACGAGTTCTCGACGATCCTTGGCCGGCAGCTCGACCGGCAGAACGCGGGCGGGGAGGGCTGAGATGGGCGCCTCGGTGCAGAAGGGGATGCGGGCGGGGCGGCGCGGGCGCGCGCGCGCCGCGCCCATGTCCGAGATCAACGTGACGCCCTTCGTCGACGTCATGCTGGTGCTGCTGATCATCTTCATGGTGGCCGCGCCCCTGCTGACGGTCGGCGTGCCGCTCGACCTGCCCAAGAGCCAGGCGCAGAGCCTGCCGTCGGAGAACGAGCCGCCGCTCACGGTGAACCTTGATGCCGAGGGGCGCGTTTACATCCAGAAGACCGAGGTGCCGCCCGAGGAGCTGATCGTCCGCCTCGCGGCGATCCAGGCCGAGCGGACCTCGGACAAGATCTACCTGCGGGCGGACAGGTCGCTGGACTACGGCCGGGTCATGCAGGTGATGGGCGCCCTGTCTGCCGGTGGCTTCGCGCGCGTCGCGCTGGTCACCGACCAGGCCGAGCGCAGCGATCGGTAAGGGGAGCGTTGGCCGCCCAGGGCGGCCGCGGTGAACGGGATGCGCACGGGTACGGCCATTTCGGGGACGCTTCACGCAGGGGCATTGCTGCTCCTGATCTTCGGTGCTGACCTGTTTCCGCAGCGCGATCCGGTGACGCTGGTCATGGCCGATGTCGAGGTGATCGACATGGCGACGTTCGACGCGATGCTCTCGACCGAGCCGAACCGGCCGAGCGAGACGCCCGACGACCTGAACCAGCCCGAGGCCGACCGCGCCGCCGAGGTCGAGGCCGAGAAGCAGGACCTCGCGATCGCGCCGCCCGCGACGCCCACGCTCACCAGCAAGACCGATGTGCCCGAGGGTGCGGCCGAGCGGCCGCAGATCACGCCTCCGCCGCGCGTGCGGGTGGTGCCCTCCGAGGCGCCGCGGATGACCATCGCGGACATCCCGGTGCCCGACTCGCTGCCCATCCCGCAGGCGCGCGAGCCCGAGAGCAAGCCCTCGACCGAGCCCTTGTCGGCGCTCGCCTCGGCGCCGTCGCAGGCGCTGGCGCCCGCGCCCGTCGCGCCCCGCCCGGTGACGCCCGAACCCTCGCCCGACGCGGCCGAGAAGAAGCCTGACCAGGAGCCCGACCCGGCCGCGACTGCCGAGGCCGCGCAACCCGACGCGCCGATTGCGCCCGCGCCGCGCGAGGCGCGTCTCCCGGTCGCGCGGCCGGCCGATGTCGCGCGTGCCGCGCCCGCCACGGGGCCCGCCGAGGCGCCGGCCGAGAAGGTCGCGGAGAAGCCCAAGCCCGCCGACCCGGCCCCGCCAGCCCAGGCCGCCGAAAAGCCCGCCGCCGCCGAGCCGAAGCCCGCGGGCGGCTCGAACGCGCGCTTTGCCGCGACCTTCAGCCAGGGCGAGAAGGACGCGCTCTCGCTCGCCCTTCGCAAGTACTTCACCTACAACGGAAACCGCGCCGACCGCAGCCTGCGCGTGACCCTGGCGATCGGGCTCGACGCCTCCGGGCAGATCACCTCGGGCCCCGAGTTGCTACGGGCGCAGGGCGGAGACGATGCGACGCAGACCGCGCTCTACCAGGCGGGGCGCCGGGCGCTGCTGCGGGCGATGAACGCGGGCGAGTTCGGCAAGCTGCCGGCCGACAAGTACGAGGCCTGGCAGCTCATCCACGTCACCTTCACACCGGAAGAAATCGGGTTTTCCTCATGATCTCGACGGTTGCGCCTGACACGCAGCACCGGCTGCTCCCGCTCAACGGCGCCGCGCGCCTGATCGCGCTGGCCGCGATGCTGCTCGCGGCGGCGACACTCGGCGTGCCGCAGGTGCGCGCGCAGGGAACGCCGCTCGAGATCACCGTGGCGGGCGCCGAGTTCGAGCCGCTGCCGATCGCCATCCAGCCGTTCCAGAGCGCGGATCCCTCGCTCGCCGCGGTCGCGGCGGACATCGTGCAGGTCGTCTCGGACAATCTCGAGCGCTCGGGCCTGTTCCGCATCATCCCGCGCGAGGCGCATGTGAGCCGCGCGGTGCCCTTCGACAGCCTGCCGGTCTTTGCCGACTGGCGCGTGATCAACGCCGACGCGCTGGTGACCGGCTTGCTCGCGCGGGCCGAGGACGGGCGGATCAGGGTGCAGTTCCGCGTCTTCGACACCCAGGGCGAGGAGCAGGTCGAGGGGCTCCAGCTTCTGGCTGCGCCCGACGACTGGCGGCGCGTCGCGCACAAGGTCTCGGACGGGATCTATGCACGCCTGACCGGCGAAGGCCCCTATTTCGACAGCCGCGTCGTCTTCGTGGACGAGACCGGGCCGAAGGGCGACCGCCGCAAGCGCATCGCCATCATGGACCAGGACGGCGCCAACCTGAGCTACCTGCCGGCCGACGGCCTGGTGCTGACGCCGCGCTTCGCGCCCTCGGGCGCCGCGATCCTCTACATCTCCTACGACACCGGCGAGCCGCAGGTGTATCTCATGAGCCTCGACGGCGGGCGGCGCGAGCGGCTGGGCAACTTCCCCGGCATGACCTTCGCGCCGCGCTTCTCGCCCGATGGCGGTCAGGTCGTTCTGTCGCTCGCGCAGGACGGCAACACCGACATCTACGCGATGACGCTGGCGGGCCGGCAGATGCGGCGGCTCACCTCGCATCCGGGCATCGACACGGGACCCTCGTTCTCGCCCGATGGCACGCAGATCGTGTTCGAGTCGGACCGCGGCGGCAGCCAGCAACTCTACATCATGTCGAGCGCGGGCGGCGAGCCGCGGCGCATCAGCTTCGGCCGCGGCTCCTACGGCACGCCGGTGTGGTCGCCGCGGGGGGATCTCATCGCCTTCACCAAGATCCTCGGCGGGCGCTTCCACATTGGCGTGATGCGGACCGACGGCTCGGACGAGCGGCTGCTCACGTCGAGTTTTCTGGACGAAGGGCCGACCTGGTCGCCCAATGGCCGGGTGCTGATGTTCTTCCGCGAGAGCCCGGGGCAGGCCGGGCGCGCCCAGCTGATGTCGATCGACATCACGGGCAGGAACCTGCGTATCGTCCCGACGCCGAACGCGGCGTCGGACCCGGCGTGGTCGCCCTTGCGGCGATAGGGGAATATGGCTGCGCAGTCTCGCCTCCGGGTTGCGAGAGCGGGTTGCGCGGGCGATAGTGCGCGCCGGGGTGTGGTTGCCACGGCGCAGATCCGGCTTCGAAAAGGAGAAGAGCCAGATGAAGATCAAAGCAGTCGCGGCCCTCGGCCTGGTGGCCCTGCTCGCGGCCTGTGCGGGCGACGATTCGGTTGATGCCTCGGCGGGTGCCGGCGCGGGTGGCGGCATCGCCGGCCAGCCCGACCCGAGCACGATCGCCTATTTCAACCAGGTCGTGGGCGACCGCGTGTTCTTCGCGTTCGACAGCTCCGAGCTCGACGCGCAGGCGCAGTCGACGCTGGCCCAGCAGGCGCAGTGGTTCCGCAACAACCCCGCGGCCACCGCGACCATCGAGGGCCATGCCGACGAGCGCGGCACGCGCGACTACAACCTGGCGCTGGGCGCGCGCCGCGCCAACGCGGCGCGGGCGTTCCTGCTCTCGCAGGGCGTATCCTCTGACCGCCTGCGCACCGTCAGCTATGGCAAGGAGCGCCCGGTGGCGCTGTGCTCGGACGAGAGCTGCTGGTCGCAGAACCGTCGCGCCGTGAGCGTTGTCGTCGGCGCGCCGACCAGCTGATGCCGGCCTGACTGTCCGGGCGGAGCGGATGGCCCCGCCCGGACGATCCTTGGGGAGACGACAGAATGCGTCCGACTGTGCCCGCCCGACCCGCGCGCCTCACCTCCCGCCTAGCCGGGGGAACGGCCGCCGCGGCGCTTGTGCTGTCGATGGGCTGGGCGGCGCTGGCGCAGACTTGGTCGGCACCGCAACCGACCGCCGACGACCTGCGCTATCGCCTGAGCGTGATCGATGCCGAGGTGCAGCAGCTCAAGGCGCAGATCGGCGGAACGGCCGCGCCCGGTGGCGGCGGGGCGCCCGTGAGCGGCGACGCCCTCGTGCGCGTGCAGCGGCTCGAGGCCGAGATGAGCCGCCTCACCGGTCAGGTCGAGGAGCTGCGCTTCCGCATCGAACAGGTCGCCGCCGACGCCACGCGGCGGTTCGGCGACATCGAGTTCCGGCTGACCGAGCTCGAGGGCGGCGACATCTCGGCGCTTGGCCAGACGCCGCCGGTCGGCGGCGGCGCGCCGGCGGCTGCGGGCGGGGGCGGCACGCCGGTCGCCTCGGCCGGGCCCGAGGTGTCCGTCAGCGAGCGCAGCGACCTCGACCGCGCCATCCGTGACGTGCAGCAGGGCCGGTTCGACCAGGCCGAGGACCGTCTGCGGCGCTTCCTGAACGACTATCCGCGCAGCCCGCTGGAAGGCGAGGCGCGCTTCTGGATGGGCGAGAGCCAATTCGTGCGGGGCGCCTTCCAGGAGGCCGCGCGCAGCTATCTCGACGGCTACGAGACCGATCGCGGCGGTCCGCTCGCCGCGCGCAACCTGGTGAAGCTGGGCGTCACGCTCGGCCGCCTCGGGCAGCAGCGCGAGGCCTGCCTGACGTTGCGCGAGGTGGCCAACCAGTTCGCCGGCGACAGCCGCGCGGTCGGCGAGGCCGAGGCCGAGGCGCAGCGGCTCGGCTGCGGCTGAGATGTCGCGCCGCGCCCGGTGCGCTGGCGGCGGGCGCCCGGACGGCATGGACGACCCGATGGGTCGCGAGGCGGCGGGGGCAAAGCCCGATCTGACGGCCATGGTCGCCGCGGCACTCGACCGCCTCGCACCCGACGGACCTCTGGGCATTGCCGTGTCGGGAGGCGGCGATTCGGTCGCCCTCCTGCTCGCCGCGCAGCAATGGGCAGCGGCGCGGGGACGGTCGATCGAGGTTGCGACGGTCGACCATGGCCTGCGGCCCGGCTCCGCGGCCGAGGCGGCCGGGGTCGCTCGGCAGGCCGCCGCACTGGGCGTGCCGCATCGCACGCTCGAGGCAGGGCGCCTGCCATCGGGCAACATCAATGCGGGTGCTCGCGAGGCCCGGTTGAGCCTTCTCTCCGGCTGGGCGCGCGAGCGGGGGCTTTCGGCCATCTTGCTGGGCCACACGCTTGATGATCAGGCCGAGACGGTGCTGATGCGGCTGGGCCGCGGGTCGGGTGCCGATGGCCTTGCCGGCATGGCCGAGGCGAGCCGCCTGCTCGGCACGCTGTGGCTGCGCCCGTTGCTGGGCCTCCGGCGGGCCGCGCTGCGCGACTGGCTTGCGGCCCGTGGAGCGGCCTGGGTGGACGACCCGACGAACGAGGACCCGGCACATCTGCGCGTGCGCCTGCGGGGGCTCGTCGCGGCGCTCGAGGGGGCCGGCATCCCCGCCGAGGCGATCGCGGCCAGCGCGCGGCGCCTCGCGGCGCAGCGCCGGGCGCTCGACCGCGCGACCGCCGTGCTGGCGGCACAGGCCCTCGGGGTCGGGGCGGCGGGCGAGATCCTGATCGACCGCGCGGCGCTGGCCGCCGCCGACCCCGAGATTGCCGGCCGGCTGGTGGCGTCGTGCATCCGCGCGATCACGGGGGCGCCGTATGCGCCGCGGGGCGAGCCGCTCGCCGCAGTGGTCGCGGGGCTCGGCGCCCCTGTCCCGCATGGCGCCACGCTGGGGGGCGTGATCGCGCGGCCGTCACGGGGCGGGCGCATCCTCATGTGCCGCGAGCCCGCGGCCGCCGCGCCGCCCGTCGCCATCGGTCCCGCCGGCGCGGTCTGGGACGCCCGCTGGCGCATCGGGCCCGTGGGCGAGGGGCTCACGCTGGGCGCGCTGGGCGAGGTGGGGACGCGCGCTCTCCCGGTCGTGCTGCGCCCGGAGGGATGGGATGCGATGCCGCATGTGGTGCGTCTGACCCTGCCCGCGATCCGCCGGGGGGACGCTCTCGTCGCGATCCCGCTTTCGCGCGGCGCCATGCCGCCAACCCGCGACGCCATCGCGCTGGCGCGCGCCGAGGACCTCGTGCGCGAGCGGTTGCCCTGCGCACCCGACCGGGGCTAAGTGGAGACTGCGGCGGGAAGCGAGAGCGGCACTTAACCTCGGGCCGTCGCGCCCTATGTTAAGGCCAGCCGTGCACTCTGCGGCCCCAGTGACCAACTTGCGGGAGATCGCTTCTGTGGGAAATGCCAAGAACCTCGCCTTCTGGGCGATCCTGATCCTTCTTCTCGTCACGCTGTTCAGCGTGTTCCAGGACGGATCCCCGGCGGGCGGCGGCACGTCGATGTCCTACACGCAGTTTCTCGACCGCGTCGAGCAGGGCGAGGTCTCGAGCGTCGTGATCGACGGCGAGACGGTCAGCGGCCGCGCGAGCAACGGCGAGCGCTTCCAGACCATCCAGCCCAATGACGGCAACCTGATGGAGACGCTGCGCCGGTCGGGCGTCGATGTGCGCGTCGAGCCGCAGGAACGCGGGGGCTTGCTCTCGACGCTGGGCTTCTGGCTGCCGATGCTGATCATCTTCGGGATCTGGATCTTCTTCCTCAACCGGATGCAGGGCGGCGGGCGCGGCGCGATGGGCTTCGGCAAGTCGAAGGCCAAGCTCCTGACCGAGCGGTCGGGCAAGGTGACCTTCGACGATGTCGCGGGCATCGACGAGGCGAAGGAGGAGCTCGAGGAGATCGTCGAATTCCTGCGCGACCCGCAGAAATATTCCCGACTCGGCGGCAAGATCCCCAAGGGCGCGCTGCTGGTCGGCCCCCCGGGCACCGGCAAGACGCTGCTCGCGCGCGCCATCGCGGGCGAGGCGGGCGTGCCGTTCTTCACCATCTCGGGCTCGGATTTCGTCGAGATGTTCGTGGGCGTGGGCGCGAGCCGCGTGCGCGACATGTTCGAGCAGGCCAAGAAGAACGCGCCCTGCATCGTCTTCATCGACGAGATCGACGCCGTGGGCCGTCACCGCGGCGTGGGCTATGGCGGCGGCAATGACGAGCGCGAGCAGACGCTGAACCAGCTTCTGGTCGAGATGGACGGCTTCGAGGCGAACGAGGGCGTGATCCTGATCGCCGCAACCAACCGCCCCGACGTGCTCGACCCGGCGCTGCTGCGTCCCGGCCGCTTCGACCGGCAGGTGACCGTGCCCAATCCCGACGTGGGCGGGCGCGAGAAGATCCTTGCCGTTCACGCCCGCCGGGTGCCGCTGGCACCGAATGTGGACCTCAAGGTGATTGCGCGCGGCACGCCGGGCTTCTCGGGCGCCGATCTTGCGAACCTGGTGAACGAGGCCGCGCTGACCGCCGCGCGCGCGGACAAGCGCCTCGTGACCATGGAGGATTTCGAGCGCGCCAAGGACAAGGTGATGATGGGTGCCGAGCGGCGCTCGCTGATCATGACCGAGGACGAGAAGAAGCTCACGGCCTACCACGAGGCGGGCCACGCGATCGTGGGCCTGAACGTCCCCGACCACGACCCGATCCACAAGGCCACGATCATCCCGCGCGGCCGGGCGCTCGGCCTTGTGCTCAGCCTGCCCGAGCGGGACCACCTCTCGGTCAGCTTCCGCAAGTATAAGTCGAAGATCGCGATGGCAATGGGCGGCAAGGTGGCCGAGGAACTGACCTTCGGGCCGGAGAATGTGACCTCGGGCGCGACCTCGGACATCCAGCAGGTCAGCCGCATCGCCCGCGCGATGGTCACGCAGTTCGGCATGTCGGACAAGCTCGGCAATGTCGACTACGCCGACCAGCGCGACAGCTTCCTGGGGGCGTATAACGGCCAGGTCTCGATCTCGACCGACACCCAGCGTGCGATCGAGGAGGAGGTCAAGGCCCTGATCGACGAGGGCTACCAGACCGCAAAGCGCATCCTCACCGAGAAGCATGACGAGTTCGTGCGGCTCGCCGAGGGCCTGCTGGAGTACGAGACCCTCACCGGCGACGAGATCCGCAAGGTGATCGCCGGCGAGAAGCTCGACCGCTCGGACGACTCCGGCATGCCGCCTGCCGCCCATGGCGACGGCGGTCGCGCCGCCGTCCCGAAGGCCGGCAAGCCGAAGCGCGGTGGCGGCCTCGGCGACGGCGGCATGGAGCCTCAACCGAACTGAGCGCGGCGCCGAGGCACTTAGTCACCAAGAAAAAGGCACGCCCGCCGGGAAACCGGTGGGCGTTCGCCGTTGCGCGATGCCCGTATGCCTTGGGGAAAGGGATCCGTGCGCGGGGATCAGGTCATCGCAGCTTGGACTGATTGGCGCCCATCGGAGGAGGCGCCGCTGCCCCGGCCCGCGAGCCGGGGCTTCGACGCGATCACCGAAGCCAGGGGGGCCGGGTCAAGAGCGCCGCGCGCAGCCTGGCCTCGACCGCGTGCATCCGGATCGGCGCAAGGCGGCATCAGTCGTAGATCTTCTCTCCGATTTCGGTGTTCTCGCCGGGATCGAAGGTGCCATCGTTCTCGTTGATGCCCTCGTCGACGATCAGCCCCCCGGCGGTGCCGGCGGCAACGGCGCCACATGCGCCAAGCAGCGTGCACAGAAGCAGCGCGGCAGCAAGGGCGGGGCGCGGGCGGGTCGAGCCGGTCATATGTCTCTCCGTTCCTGCCTGTGCGGCGCGCCGAAAGCGCCGCGGTCACGGAAACAACGCCTCGAGGCGGTGCCGCGTTCCGATTCTTCAGCGCAGGGTTGTCGACGCGCGCGTCCCGGACGGGGGCAGACCGCCCCGGGTTTCCGGCCGCACAGCGGCGGGCGAGCGCCGGCTCACTCGTAGATCTTGCGCCCGATCTCGGTGTTCTCGAAGGGATCGAAGCGGCCGTCGTTCTCGACCATGCCCTCGTCCACGATCAGCCCGCCCGCCGTTCCGGCGACAACCGCCACGCAACCGGACAGCAGGGGCGAGGCGAGGAGGGCGATCAGCACCACACGCGTCGTGCGTCACTCCTGTCGGGCGTCCCGCGCATGCGTCGCGTCGCCGGCCCGCCAAAAGAGGCGGACCCGACGCCGGTCGGGCCCGCAAGAAACGAGGATCGTGCCGGTCGGGTCGCCGGCCTCCATTCAACTCGCACGCCCGGCGAAGGTTCCCGGCCGGTTCGCTCAGAAATGGATCGCCCGGCCATAGGCGTCGAGCACGCTCTCGTGCATCATCTCGCTGAGCGTCGGATGCGGGAAGACCGTGTGCATGAGGTCCTCCTCGGTGGTCTCGAGGGCGCGGCCAACGACATAGCCCTGGATCAGCTCGGTCACCTCGGCGCCGATCATGTGGGCGCCCAGAAGCTCGCCGGTCTTCGCGTCGAACACGGTCTTGACCAACCCCTCGGGCTCGCCCAGCGCGATCGCCTTGCCGTTGCCGATGAAGGGGAAGCGGCCGACCTTGACGCTGTGACCTGCTTCCTTGGCCTTCGCCTCGGTCATGCCCACCGACGCAACCTGCGGGTGGCAATAGGTGCAGCCGGCGATCGAGCCGGGCTTGATCGGGTGGACATGCCGTCCGGCGATGAGCTCGGCCACCATCACGCCCTCGTGGCTGGCCTTGTGCGCGAGCCACGGTGCCCCGGCGATATCGCCGATGGCGTAGATCCCCTCGACCCCGGTGCGGCAATATTCGTCGGTCACCACGTGGGTGCGGTCGATCTTGACGCCGAGTGCCTCGAGCCCCAGCCCCTCGGTGTTGCCGACGATGCCGACAGCCGAGATCACGGTATCGAACTCCATCGTTTCGGTCTTGCCTGCGCGCTCGACATGGGCGGTGACCTTGCCCTTGGCGCGGTCGAGCTTCTTCACGGTCGCTTTCTCGAGGATCTTCATCCCCTGCTTCTCGAACACCTTCTTCGCGAAGGCCGAGATCTCGGCATCCTCGACTGGCAGGATGCGGTCCATCACCTCGACGACGGTGGTGTCGGCGCCGAGCGTGTTGAAGAAGCTCGCGAACTCGATACCGATGGCGCCCGAGCCGATCACCAGCAACTTCTTGGGCATGCGCGGCGGCACCAGCGCGTGCTTGTAGGTCCACACGAGGTCGCCATCGGCCTCGAGCCCCGGCAGCTCGCGCGCCCGCGCGCCGGTCGCGACGATGATCGCCTTGGCGGCCAGCTCCTCGCTACCCTTGTCGGTCTTGACCGCGACCTTGCCCTTCGCGGGGATCGCGGCCTCGCCCATGATGGTCTCGACCTTGTTCTTCTTGAGCAGGTGGCCGACGCCCGAGTTGAGCTGCTTGGCGACGCCGCGCGAGCGCTTGACCACCGCGTCGAGATCGTAGCCGATGGCGTCCGCCTTCAGCCCAAAGTCCTTCGCGCGGTGCATCAGGTGATAGACCTCGGCCGAGCGCAGGAGGGCCTTGGTGGGGATGCAGCCCCAGTTGAGGCAGATGCCGCCCAGATGCTCGCGCTCGACGATCGCGACTTTCAGCCCAAGCTGCGCGGCCCGGATCGCGGCGACATAGCCGCCGGGGCCTGCGCCGATCACGACGACATCGAAGCTTCTGGACATCTGGGTCCTCCCTCACGCGAATGGTGTGAAACCCTACGGCAGGGGCGACGCGCAGGGCAAATGTCTTGGTGCCGATCGGGGTTGCGGCAGAATGCGCCGGAAACTTTCTTCGCGGGCGCGCATGGTGCAGGCCAGCTCCGTTTCGCGCGGCGTGGGGCGCGGGGCCGGGTTTCCCCCGTTCGGCCACCCGCGCGGGCCGGGGTTCGGCTGCGCCGGCGGGGCGCCGGCCGAATCACATGGTCGCGGTCGGGCGGTCAGGACATGTAGCCGCCGCCCGCGCGATAGGCGATCTCGCGCTCGGTGTCGCGCCGCCCCAGGGCTGCGTTGCGGCTGGGGAAGCGGCCGAAGCGGCGGATGACGTCGCGATGCCTGACCGCGTGGCCCAGATTGTTGGCCCCGGTAAGTGGCATCCGCTGGCGCAGGAGCGCGATGCACAGCTCCTGATCGCTCAGCGACTCGGAATGCATCAGCGGCAGGTAGAAGAACTGGCGCTCGGGCTCGGGCATGCTGAGGTCGCGGCCAAGGTCGATCGCGCGCTTGGCCCTGGCGCGGGCGCGCTGGTCCGAGGCATAGGCCCTTGCCGTCCCGCCGAACATGTTGCGCGGGAACTGGTCGAGCAGCACGAGATGCGCAAGCGCGCCGCGCGCGGTGCAGAGCCAGCTTTCCGGCGGGTCGCGCAGCGCCTCGTGCCAGAGCGAGGCGAAGCGGCGTGCGATCGCGGCGTCGAGCCCGGGGTCGGCAACATACCACTTCCCGGGGCCGATCTCGCCAAGCCAGAAGTCGAGGATCTCGGCCGTGGCGCGGGTCCGGTCGGGGATCATGGTGCACCAGCGGGTTGCGGCGATCCCTCGCCGGTCGCTTCGGCGGCCTCGATCAGTTCGACCACGGCCTCCTGCGCCATCTCGCCGGCGACGGGGGTCGCGCCCATCGTGATCGGCGGCATCGGCACGGTCTCGGCCGCCGACTTGGCCCGCCGGCGCGTCATGCGGTAGAGCGCATAGGCCGTCATCGTCGCCATCACCACCCCCAGGAACAGCGGGAAGGCCGCCGCGCCGTAGTCGCGCATCAGGTAGCCGACCAGGATCGGCGTTCCGGCGGCGCCGACGCCATTGAGCACGATCAGCCCGCCCGAGGCGGCCGCCATGTCCTCGGGCGCGAGGAAATCGTTGGTATGGGCGATCAGCAGCGAATAGAGCGGGTTCGACGTGCCCCCGATCAATGTCGCCGCCAGCACCAGCCAGACGAAGCTGCCGCCCGCCGCCAGCGCAAGGAAGGCCGCAGCCGCGCCCACCGCGGTCACGATGGCGATCAGCCGGCGGCGGTCCATCCGGTCCGACAGCCACCCGATCGGGTATTGCAGCACCAGCCCGCCGACATAGAAGGCGCCGATGAAGATCGAGATCTCGGCCGTCGTCATGCCGCGCAGGGTCGCGTAGACCGGCGCCATGCCGAACTGGCAGGCAAAGATCGCGCCCAGGAGGAACGTGCCGACGCAGCCGAGCGGCGAGGTGCGGTAGAGCCGCCCCAGCGACATGGTGCGCGTCGTCTCGAACACTGGCGTCGGACCGGCCGACAGCAGCATCGGCGCGAACGAGATCGACACCGCCACCGACATGATGACGAAGAGGTCATAGCCCGCCGGGTTGGCCGCGTTCAGCAGTCCCTGCGCCGCGATGATCCCCAGCATCTGCACGATGAGATAGGCCGAGAGGGCGCGCCCGCGTGTCTCGTTCGTGGCCTGGTTGTTGAGCCAGCTCTCGGCCACGACATAGACACCCGAGTAGCAGAAGCCCACGATCACGCGCATCAGGGTCCAGGCGAGGGGATCGACGATCGCGCCATAGATGATCAGCGCCGCCGAGATCATCGAGCCGAGCGCCGCGAACACCCGGACATGCCCGACCCGGCGCAGCATCACCGGCGTGAGCTTGGCGCCGCCCAGGAAGCCGAGGAAATAGCCCGACATCACGAGGCCCATGGTCGTCGCGTCGAAGCCCTCGAGGCCGCCGCGCACGCCCAGCACGGTGCCCTGCATGCCGTTGCCGATCATCAGCAGGAACATGCCGATCAGCAGCGGCCAGGACGTCTTGAGCACGGCGCGCATCGCGGGTCCTTCGTCTCGGCGTCGGGTCGGGTCGGGCCATCCTGCGGGCATTCGCCCGCGCGTGCCACCCCGAAGGCGGCAGAACGTGTCGCGGATCGGGCGCTCAGCCGCGATCCGGGATCAGCAGCGAGCTGTCGCCGTAGGAGAAGAAGCGATACCGCTCGCGGATCGCGTGGGCATAGAGCGCCTGCATCCGCGGAAGCCCCATCAGCGCCGAGACCAGCATGAACAGCGTCGATTTCGGCAGGTGGAAATTCGTCATCAGACCGTCGGCGATGCGGAAGCGGTAGCCCGGCGTGATGAAGATGTCGGTCTCGCCCGTCCATGGTGCGAGGCGCCCGCCCGCGTCGGCGGCGCTCTCGATCAGCCTCAGCGCCGTGGTGCCGACGGGGATGATGCGCCCGCCGGCGGCGCGCGCGGCATTGATCGCCTCGGCCGTCTCGGGGGCGATCTCGCCCCACTCGGCATGCATCCGGTGCTCGGCGATGGCTTCGGTCTTGACCGGCAGGAAGGTGCCGGCGCCCACATGCAGCGTCACCCGCGCCGACAGGACGCCGGCTTCGGCCAGCCGCCCGACCAGCGCCTCGTCGAAATGCAGCGAGGCGGTCGGGGCCGCGACCGAGCCGGGGCGGCGCGCGAAGATCGTCTGGTAGTCCTCGGCGTCCTGCGCGTCGGCCGGGCGCTTCTGCGCGATGTAGGGCGGCAGCGGCATGACGCCGGTCCGGCCGATCGCCGCGTCGAGGGCCTCGCCGCCGCGGTCGAAGCGAAGCCTGGTCTCGCCCTCGGCGGGAGGCGCGACAACCTCGGCGGCAAGCCCGTCCGCGAAACGGATCACGTCGCCGGGCGCAAGGCGGCGCGCCGGCCGCACCAGCGCCGACCACAGGTCCGAGCCGTCGCGACGGATCAGCGTGACCTCGATCCGCGCGACGCCCGCGCCGTCGCGCGTCTCGCGCCGCCGCTCGCCGAACAGGCGCGCGGGGATGACGCGGGTGTCGTTGAAGACGAGGAGATCGCCGGGGCGGAGCCAGCCGGGCAGGTCGCGCACATGGCTGTCATGCGTGGCCCCGCCCGCGGCGACCAGCAGGCGCGACGCGGGGCGGGGGCGGACCGGCCGCAGCGCGATCAGCGCCTCCGGAAGGTCGAAGTCGAAGTCCGAGAGCTGCATGGCCGCGCAGATAGGCGAGCGGGCGAGGCGGGTAAAGGGCAATTCCGCGGGGGCAGGAGGCGCGGCTGCGCCGCGTGGCACCCGCTGCGCCAAGGTCCCGGATCAAGCCTGGGACAGCGGACCGCCGCGGCCGATCCGGAGAGGTCTCCGCCCGGCCCCCGAGGGACGCCGCGCGGGGGAGTGCCCCGCGCAGCGGTTCTGCGGGATCGTCTGCGGGGCTCAGTTGTCCGCCGCGACGGTCACCTTGACCATGCGGTCGGGGTCGGTCACCGCGCCCGAGCCCGGGGCGCCGCGCTTGATGTTGTCGACATGCTCCATGCCGTCGATCACGCGGCCCCAGACGGTGTACTGGTTGTTCAGGAAGTGGCCGTCCTCGAACATGATGAAGAACTGCGAGTTGCCCGAGTTCGGGTTCTGCGCGCGCGCCATGCCGACGACGCCGCGGTCGAAGGGCAGCGACGAGAACTCGGCCTTGAGATCCGGCAGGTCCGAGCCGCCGGTGCCGGTGCGCGAGGGGTTGTAGCCGCTCGCCATGTCGCCGAACTGCACGTCGCCGGTCTGGGCCATGAAGCCCTCGATCACGCGGTGGAACGCGACGTTGTCGTACTCGCCGGCGCGGGCCAGCGTCTTGATCCGCTCGACATGGCCAGGAGCCACGTCAGGCAGCATCTCGATGACCACACGGCCGGATTTCAGCTCGATGATCAGCGTGTTCTCGGGGTCTTTGATGTCCACGGCGCGTGCCTCCGGTGTCGCGAATGTGAGGAGCAGGGCGGCCAGAAGGCAGAGCTTCCTGAGCATGAAATCCTCCGCTCGGGGTTGTCGTCGGGGCCCATGCCTAGCCCGCCCGGCGACACGGGTCAAATGCCGTCGCCGGCGTCGAGGAACGCGCGCGCCTCGGCCGCGGTCTCGAAGATGTGCGGCGCCAGCGCGCGCTGCGACAGGGCATGGCCGAGCTTGAGCCGCATGAAGGCCGAGCCGGAGAAGCGGCTCACCCGCGCGTAGAAGCGCTCGGTCACGTCGGCCACCATCGCGGCATAGGCGTCGGCCACCTCCTCCTCGATGCGCGCGCCATCGTAGTTGACCACCACGTCGACCCTGTGGCCGAGCGGCGCGCAGACCTCGGCCACGCGCCGGCGGATCCGCTCGATGTCGTCGAGGCTGCGCACCCGCAGCTTCTCGAAGTTGACGAAGAGTTGCCCGGTCGACGGGTCGAGGACGATGCGGTCCGCGAGGTCGAGATGGAGGAGGTCGGTCTTCAGGCCCATCGGGGTGTCGTGGAAGATGCGTGGGTCCATCTCGGCCAACTCGCCGATCAGGGGGCGGAACGCCATCTGCGCGAGGATGTCGCGCTCGAGTTCGATGCCGGGCGCGACCTCGGTGAGCCGCAGCCCCTCGGGCGCGAGCTCGAAGACGCATCGCTCGGTGACATAGAGCACGGGCTGGCCGAGCCGCGCGGCGCGCGCGCCCGAGAAGGTCACCTGCTCGACCGTCTCGCGGAACTTGCGGGCGCGGCCCTCGGCGCGGATCTCGATCCCGCCGCCGGCCACCGCGACGTCGAGGCCGCCGGCGGTGAAGGTGCCCGCGAACACGACGCGTTTCGCGGATTGCGAGATGTTGATGAAGCCGCCCGCGCCCGCGAGCTTGGGTCCGAAGCGCGAGACGTTCACGTTGCCCGTCGCATCCGCCTCGGCCAGCCCGAGGCAGGCCATGTCGAGCCCGCCGCCGTCGTAGAAGTCGAACTGCGCGTTCTGGGCGATGATCGCGTCGGTGTTGATCGCGGCGCCGAAGTCGAGCCCCGACGCCGGCTGTCCGCCGACCACTCCGGGCTCGGCGGTCAGCGTCAGGTGGTGCGTGAGTCCTTCCTCGCCCGCGACCGCGGCGACCCCCTCGGGCATGCCGATGCCGAGATTGACGACGCCGTTCACCGGCAGCTCGAAGGCGCAACGCCGGGCAATCACCTTGCGCGCGTCGAGCGCCATCGGCCGGCTCGCGCCCTCCGGCGCGCGGAAGCGGCCCGAGTAGTGGTGCGAATAGGCGGTGGCATAGGTCTGCAGATGGTTCTCGGGCCGGGCGACCACGACGGCATCGACCAGCGCCGCGGGGATCACCACCTCGCGCGGGTTCAGCGTGTGCGGGGCGGCGATGCGCTCGACCTGCACGATGACGAGGCCGCCCGAGTTGCGCACCGCCATCGCCTGGGCGAGGTTGTCGAGGATGAGCGCCTCGCGCTCCATGGTGATGTTGCCGGCCTCGTCGGCGGTGGTGCCGCGCAACAGGGCCACGTCGAGGCGCTGTCGGCGGTAGAACAGCCACTCCTCGCCCGCGATCTCGATCAGGCGCACCACCTCGTCGGTCGAGCGGTCGTTGATGCGCCCGCCGCCCTTGCGCGGATCGACGAAGGTCTCGAGCCCGATCTTCGAGATCGCGCCGGGACGCCCCGCGGCGATGTCGCGGTAGAGCTGGCTGATCACCCCCTGCGGCAGGTTCCAGCCCTCGATCCGGCCCGCCAGCGCCAGAGCGCCGACCTTGGGGATCAGGCCCCAGTGGCCGCCGATGACGCGCGCGAGCAGGCCGTCATGGCCAAGGCGGTTGAGCCCGCGCGTCCTGCCGTCGCCCTGTCCCGCCGCGAACATGAGGCCCAGCCCCCTCGGCTCGCCGGTCTCGAGAAAGCGCGCCTCGATCGCCGCGAGCAGCTCGTCCGGCACGCCGATGCCGACGAAACCCGAGGTCGTGAGCCAGTCGCCGTCGCGGACCAGCCGCGCGGCCTGCTCGGCCGGAATGATCTTGTTACGCATCGCGAGCGTCCTCCCAGGGTCCGACCATGCCTCGGCCGGTGGGGGCCGGGCAACGGGTCTGGCGGCGTCCGCCCGCGCAATTTGTGTTGTATCCGCGCGCGGCTTTGCCTTACCTCAAGAGGCCGCGCGGAGTGCAGGACGCGGCGCTGCGCATGGTGCCGGCCGCACCGCCGCGGACGTGAGGGAGACGTATGGAATATTTCGTTCAGCAGCTGATCAACGGGATCACTCTCGGTTCGATCTACGGTCTGATCGCGATCGGCTACACGATGGTCTACGGCATCGTCGGCATGATCAACTTCGCCCATGGCGACATCTTCATGGTGGGCTCGTTCGTCTCGCTGATCGCGATCACGGCGCTGGGGCTGACGGCCTCGACGGGGCTGGGGCTGACGATCCTCGCGCTGATCCTCGTGCTGATCTTCGCCATGCTGATCGCCTCGGTCTATGGCTGGACGGTCGAGCGCATCGCCTACCGGCCGCTGCGCGGCTCGTTCCGGCTCGCGCCGCTGATCACCGCGATCGGCATGTCGATCGTTCTGCAGAACTTCGTGCAGATCGCCCAGGGCGCGCGCGTCAAGCCGCTGCAGCCGATCATCCAGGATGGCTACACCATCATGCGCCGGGTGGACGATCAGGGCGAGTTCCTCGTGCAGATCTCGAACATGCAGATCTTCATCATCGTGCTGACGACCCTGCTGATGGTGGTCTTCTCGCTGATCATCGCGAGGACCCCGCTGGGCCGCGCCCAGCGCGCCTGCGAGCAGGACCGCAAGATGGCCGCGCTCTCGGGCATCAACGTCGATCGCACGATCTCGCTCACCTTCGTGATGGGCGCGGCGCTGGCGGCGGTCGCGGGGCTGATGTTCCTGCTCTACTACGGTGTCATCGACTTCTTCATCGGCTTCGTCGCCGGCGTGAAGGCGTTCACCGCGGCCGTGCTGGGCGGCATCGGCTCGCTGCCCGGCGCGATGCTGGGCGGCATGGTGATCGGCCTGATCGAGACCTTCTGGTCGGCCTATTTCTCGATCGAGTACAAGGATGTCGCGGCCTTCGCGATGCTTGCGCTCGTGCTGATCTTCCTGCCGCAGGGCCTCCTCGGCAAGCCCGAGGTCGAGAAGGTCTGATGGCATCCGCAGCATCCCCGGCGTCCGCGCGCCGGCCCGCCAAGCTCGCCGCCGATCTCGGCGTCACCGCCCTCCTGTCGCTCGCCATCTTCGGCACCATGGTGGGCCTCAGGACCGAGACGATCCCCGGCGGGCTCGAACTCCAGCCGCAGTGGACCAGCGCGCTGGCGCTTGCTGCTGTCGCGGTGGTCGGCCGGCTGGTCCTTCATCTCACCGTCTGGAGCCGGCCCGAGGGGGCGCCGCCACTGTTGCCCATGGGCGTTCGGGCGCGGGTCGAGCAGGCCGCGACGGGCACGGGCAAGGTGTTCGGCCCCGCGCTCCTCGTCTTCGCGCTGCTGCTGCCGTTCCTGCCCTTCACCGACCGCTACATCCTCGACCTGTCGATCCTCGTGCTGACCTACGTGATGCTGGGCTGGGGGCTCAACATCGTGGTCGGCCTCGCCGGGCTGCTCGATCTGGGCTACGTCGCCTTCTACGCCGTGGGGGCCTATTCCTACGCGCTTCTCGCCATGCATTTCGGCTGGTCGTTCTGGCTCTGCCTGCCGCTGGCGGGGATCCTCGCGGCGTTCTGGGGCATCATCCTGGGCTTTCCGGTCCTGCGGCTCAGGGGCGACTACCTCGCGATCGTGACGCTGGCCTTCGGCGAGATCATCCGCATCGTGCTGCTGAACTGGTACTGGTTCACCGGCGGGCCGGACGGCATCTCGGGGATTCCGCGGCCCAGCTTCTTCGGCATTCCCTTCGATCGCGGCGAAGGCGGGTTCGCGGACACGTTCGGGCTCGACTTCTCGTCGATGCACCGGATCATCTTCCTCTACTTCCTGATCCTTGCGCTCGCGCTTCTGACGAACTTCGTGACCATGCGCCTTCGCCGCCTGCCGATCGGCCGCGCCTGGGAGGCGCTGCGCGAGGACGAGATCGCCTGCCGCTCGCTGGGGCTCAACACGACCTCGGTCAAGCTCACGGCCTTCGCCACTGGGGCGATGTTCGGTGGCTTCGCCGGCGCCTTCTTCGCGACGCGCCAGGGCTTCATCTCGCCCGAGAGCTTCACCTTCATCGAATCGGCCCTGATCCTTGCCATCGTCGTGCTGGGCGGCATGGGCTCGCAGATCGGCGTGGTGATCGCCTCGGTCGCGCTGATCGGCGGCTTCGAGGTGTTCCGCGAGGCCGAGGACTTCCGCATGCTGATCTTCGGCGTGGCCATGGTGCTGATCATGATCTGGCGTCCGCGCGGGCTGATCGCGACGCGCGAGCCCTCGATCTTCCTGCGGGAGAAGAAATCGGTTTCGGGCGCTCTGGTCGCACAGGGCGAGGGACACTGACATGGCCGGCGATGCACTGCTCGAGGTCGAGCACCTCACCATGCGCTTCGGCGGTCTCACCGCGGTCGACGACCTCTCCTTCGTCGCGCGGCGCGGCGAGATCACCGCGCTGATCGGGCCGAACGGCGCGGGCAAGACCACCGTGTTCAACTGCCTCACCGGGTTCTACAAGCCGACCGTCGGGCGCATCACGATGCACCACGAGACCGGCGACACCTTCCTGCTCGAGCGCATGCCGGACTTCCAGATCCCGCGCGAGGCCAAGGTTGCGCGCACCTTCCAGAACATCCGCCTGTTCGGCGGCATGACGGTGCTGGAAAACCTGATGGTCGCGCAGCACAACCCGCTGATGCGGGCCTCGGGCTTCACCTTCGGGGGCGTGCTGGGGATCGGCGGCTACCGCGCGGCGGAACGCGAGGCCGTGGAGCTTGCAGAGTACTGGCTCGACAAGGCCGGGCTGATGGCGCGCGCCGACGACGCAGCGGGCGACCTGCCCTATGGCGACCAGCGCCGGCTCGAGATCGCGCGGGCGATGTGCACGGGACCGAAGCTCCTGTGCCTCGACGAGCCCGCGGCGGGCCTCAACCCTCGCGAGTCCGAGGAACTGAACCGGCTGCTGCTGTTCATCCGCAAGGAACGGGACGTGGGCATCCTGCTGATCGAGCACGACATGAGCGTCGTGATGGGAATTTCCGACCACATCGTGGTTCTGGACTACGGCGCCAAGATCGCCGACGGCACGCCCGAACAGATCCGCAACGATCCGAAAGTCATCGCCGCCTATCTGGGCGTCGAGGACGAGGAGGTCGAGGAGGTCGAGCACGAGATCGAGGAAACCGCCGCGGCAGCCGGCGGGGAGGGGACGGCATGAACGCGCAGCCGCTTCTCGCGGTCTCGGATGTCGAGACCTTCTATGGCCGGATCCAGGCGCTGCGCGGCGTCTCGATGGAGGTGCGGCAGGGCGAGATCGTCACGCTGATCGGGGCGAACGGCGCCGGCAAGTCGACGCTGATGATGACGATCTGCGGCTCGCCACAGGCGCGGACGGGACGGATCGTCTATGATGGGCAGGACATCACTGCCCTGCCGACGCACCAGATCATGCACATGGGGATCGCCCAGTCGCCCGAGGGGCGGCGGATCTTCGGGCGCATGACGGTGATGGAGAACCTGATGATCGGCGCCTCGGTCGCCGATCCCGGGCACTTCGACGCCGATATCGAGCGCGCCTTCACGCTGTTCCCGCGGCTGAAGGACCGGCGCGAGCAGCGCGGCGGCACGCTGTCGGGCG
Source organism: Thermohalobaculum sediminis (assembly GCF_023487995.1). Classification (GTDB taxonomy): domain Bacteria; phylum Pseudomonadota; class Alphaproteobacteria; order Rhodobacterales; family Rhodobacteraceae; genus Thermohalobaculum; species Thermohalobaculum sediminis. The sequence continues at coordinate 170,622 of NZ_JAMFKN010000008.1, read as the reverse complement.
GCGAGCAGCAGATGCTGGCGATCGCGCGCGCGCTGATGGCCCGCCCCCGGCTGCTGCTGCTTGACGAGCCTTCGCTGGGGCTTGCGCCACTGGTGGTCAAGCAGATCTTCGGTGCGATCCGCGAGCTCAACCAGACCGACGGGCTCACGGTCTTCCTGGTCGAGCAGAACGCCTATCACGCGCTCAAGCTGGCGCATCGCGGCTATGTGATGGTCAACGGCAAGATCACCATGAGCGGCACCGGCACCGAGCTTCTGGCGCGCGAGGAGATCCGCGCCGCCTATCTCGAAGGGGGCGCGCACTGACATGGGCGTGATCTGGGAGACCGACTTCGTCACCTTCTTCTTCGTGACGCTCGCGATCGGCGGGGGCGCCGCCTTCATGTCGGGGCGCGCGCTCGCCTCGACATGGCAGCCGGTCTGGCGGCTGGTGTTCTACATGCTGCTGCTGGCGGCGGCGATCCGTTTCTTCCACTTCGCGCTTTTCGGTGGAACGCTGCTGTCGCTTCAATACTATCTGGCCGACTCGGCTGCGGTGATCCTGCTCGCCCTCGTCGGCTTCCGCCTCAAGCGGGTGAGCCAGATGGTCACGCAGTACGCCTGGCTCTACGACCGCGCCGGCCCCTTCTCGTGGCGCGAGAAGGGCTGAGGCACGCACGGGTTGACGACTTGAGACCGCCCCGGCGGCAAGCACGCCGCCACGGCATCTCGCAACACAGGGAGAGGAACTGAAATGAAAAAGATTCTTCTGATGGGGACCGCGCTCTCGCTCGGGCTGATGCTCGGCCAGGGCGCGGCGCTTGCCGAGATCCAGATCGCCACCGCCGGCCCGATGACCGGCCAGTATGCGAGCTTCGGCGCCCAGATGAAGGCCGGCGCCGAGCAGGCCGTCGAGGACATCAACGCCGCCGGCGGCGTCAACGGCGAGCAGCTGGTGCTGAACATCGGCGACGATGCCTGCGACCCCAAGCAGGCCGTGGCGGTCGCGAACCAGATGGCCTCGAAGGGCGTGGTCTTCATGGCCGGGCATTTCTGCTCGGGCTCGTCGATCCCGGCCTCGAAGGTCTACGAGGAGGAGGGGATCATCCAGATCTCGCCCGCCTCGACGAACCCGAAGTTCACCGACGAGGGCGGCCCGAACGTCTTCCGCGTCTGCGGCCGTGACGACCAGCAGGGCCTGGTCGCGGGCGAGCTCCTTGCAACCGAGTTCGCGGGCAAGCGCGTCGCGATCCTCCACGACAAGACCGCCTACGGCAAGGGCCTCGCCGACGAGACGCTGGCCGCCTACGAGGCCAAGGGCGGCAAGCCCGCGATGTACGAGGCGATCACCGCGGGCGAGAAGGACTACACGGCGCTGGTCTCGAAGCTGAAGCAGGAGAACATCGACGTCGTCTACCTGGGCGGCTACCACACCGAGGCCGGCCTGATCGTGCGCCAGATGCGAGATCAGGGCATGAGCACCCAGCTGGTGTCGGGCGACGCGCTGGTGACCAACGAGTACTGGTCGATCACCGGCGACGCAGGTCAGGGCACGCTGATGAGCTTCTCGCCCGATCCGCGCAAGAACGCCGAGGCCGCCGACGTCGTGGCGAAGTTCAAGGCGAAGGGCATCGAGCCCGAGGGCTACGTGCTCTACACCTATGCCGCGATCCAGGCTTGGGCGCAGGCGGCCGCGGCGGCGGGCTCGACCGATCTGGAGCCGGTGGCGGGTGCGCTGAAGTCGGGCGAGTTCTCCACCGTTCTCGGCAAGCTCTCGTTCGACCAGAAGGGCGACGTCACGCTGCCGGGCTATGTCTGGTACGAGTGGAAGGACGGCAGCTACGACTACCGCTGATCCCGTTCGGGACCGATGCCACGACTGCGCGCGGGAGGCCGCGCGCAGTCTTTCCATGACGGGAGGGTCGCCACACCATGACCGACGCCGAGCACATGAGCGCCCATGACGCCGAGGAGGACCCGCGCAATGCGTCACTCCTGATCCATGTGAACGGGCGGCTCGTGCCGCGCGCCGAGGCCACCGTCTCGGTCTATGACAGCGGCTTCATGCTGGGCGACGGCGTGTGGGAGGGGCTGCGCCTCCACAATGGCCGCTGGGCGTTCCGCGACGAGCATCTCGACCGGCTGTTCGAGGCGGCGCGCGCCATCGACCTCGACATCGGCCGGACGCGCGCGGACCTCGCCGCGGCGCTTGACGAGATCGCGCGGGCGAACGGCATGACCGATGACGCCCACGCCCGCCTGATGGTCACGCGCGGGATCAAGGCGCGGCCGTTCCAGCACCCCAAGCTCTCGCGCTCGGGTCCCACCATCGTCATCATCGCGGAGCACAGCCGCCCGGTGCAGCCGCGCGGCATCCGGCTGATGACCGTGCCGCAGCACCGCGGCCTGCCGCTGACGCAGGACCCCAAGCTGAATTCCCATTCCAAGCTCAACTGCATCCTCGCCTGCATCCATGCCGAGAAGGCGGGCGCCGACGAGGCGCTGATGCTTGACCCCTTCGGTTTCGTGAACACCACGAATTCCTGCAACTTCTTCATCGTGCGGCGGGGCGAGGTCTGGACCTCGACCGGGGACTACTGCCTCAACGGCATCACGCGGGGCCATGTCATCGCGCTCTGCCGCGAGAACAGCATTCCGGTGTTCGAGCGCAACTTCTCGCTGGTCGAGACCTATTCCGCCGACGAGGCATTCCTCACCGGCACCTTCGGCGCACAGACCCCGGTGGCCGAGATCGACGGCCGGCGCATCGGCAATGGCGGCATGGGGCCGGTGACGTCGCGCATCCGCGCGCTCTACCGCGATCTCGTGGCGCGCGACACGGGCGCGGCCTGAGGCGGCTCAGGGCAGGTGGCGGGGCTTGCCGGCCTCGTCGATGGCGACGAAGGTGAACACGGCTTCCGTCACCTTCACATGCTCGGCAGCCGGCATGCGGGTGATCCAGACCTCGACCTCGATGCGCATCGAGCTGCGCCCCTCGCGCTCGATCCGGCTGTGGATCGACACGACGTCTCCCACCCAGACCGGGCGGTGAAAGGTCATCCGCTCGACTGCGACGGTCGCCACGCGCCCGCGGGCCCGGCGCCGGGCAAGCACGCTGGCGCCGAGGTCCATTTGCGCCATAAGCCAGCCGCCGAAGATGTCGCCGTTCGCATTGGTGTCGGCGGGCATCGCGATGGTCTGGAGCGTGACCTCGCCCTGTGGCGCGGCTTCGTCGGTTGGTGCGGTCATGCGGGGTCCCCTGCTGCGTCAGCCGAGAGTGGCCGCGGCACCCCGACCGCGCAAGCCCGCCGTCGGGCCGAGGCGCGCGGCGGCGGCGCGGCCCGCGTGAAAGCCCGTGGCGAGGCACGCGGTCAGCAGGTAGCCGCCGGTCGGCGCCTCCCAGTCGAGCATCTCGCCGGCGGCGAAGACGCCCGGCAGGCGCGCCAGCATCAGCCCCTCGTCCAGCTCGTCCCAGGCGATGCCGCCAGCCGACGAGATCGCCTCGGCCAGCGGGCGCGGGCGCAGAACCGGCAGGTGCAGTGCCTTGATCGCCGCGGCCGTCGCCGCAGGCCGGTCCAGCGCGTCCGGCGCGAGCTCGCGCAGCAGCCCCGCGCGCACGCCCTCGATCCCGGCGGCCTTGCGCAGGTGGTTCGCGAGCGATGCACGCCCGCGCGGCCCGGCGAGGCGGTGGGCAAGGGCCTCGGCGCTGGTGTCGGGCGCGAGATCGAGCCTCGGATCGGCTGCGCCCGCCTCGAGCGCGTCGCGCAGCGGCGACGAGAGCGCGTAGACGAGGCTCCCCTCGATGCCGTGGCGGCTGATCACGAACTCGCCGCGCACCCGGCGCTCGCCGAGCGCGAGGGTGACGTTCTTCACCGGCGCGCCCGCGAAGCGCCCGGCGAAATGATCCGACCAGGCGACATCGAACCCCATGTTGGCGGGCCGGAAGGGCGCCACCCGCACGCCGCGCGCCGCAAGCCACGCAACCCAGGCCGCATCCGACCCCAGCCGCGGCCAGGATGCGCCGCCCAGCGCCAGCACCACGGCCCCGGCCTCGATCCGGCGCGGGCCGTCGGGCGTCTCGAAGGCGAGGGCGCCGTCCTGCCAGCCCGTCCAGCGCCAGCGCGTCCGGAACTCGGCGCCCGACAGGCGGCCGAGCCAGCGCCGCAGCAGGGGCGAGCCCTTCATCGCGACCGGAAAGACCCGGGCCGAGGACCCGGTGAACAGCGGCTCGCCGAGGCCCGCCGCCCAGCCCATCGCCTCGCGCGGCCCGAAGCCGGCAAGTATCGGCGCAAGGCGTGGCGCGGCGGTGCCGAAGGCGGCGAGGAAGGCCGCGTCCGGCTCGTCCTTCGTGAGGTTGAGCCCCGACTTCCCCGCCATCAGGAACTTGCGCGCGACGCTGGGCCTTCCCTCGAACACAACGGGACGACGGCCCGCCGCCAGCAGCGCCTCGGCCGCCGCAAGCCCCGCGGGCCCCGCGCCGATGACCGCGGCCTCGACCCGTTCGGGCGTCACGCGGTGGCCCCGGGTGCCGGCACCGGACGCGATGGGTCGCTCACTCGAAGGTCTCGACGATGCGCGCGAGGCGGGCCTCGATCTCCCATCGCGGCCCCTTCGAGAGGAAGGTTCGCGCAAGCACGTGCAGCTCGCGCGCGTCCGCCGCCAGCCGCTCGACCGCGACCCAGCGCGCCCAGTCGTCGAGCGGGCGCCAGCCGGGCTCGTCGATGCGGCAGTCGGGCAGGCGCCAGTGAAAGGCCGGCCGCGCCGAGATCTTCTCCTCGGGCAGCCAGCGCCGCACCCGTGCCGCGTCGAGATGCGCGAACAGCGGCAGCATGTCGAGCTCCATGTTCCGCGTCGGGTTGAAGCGGATGTGGTCGTCGATCAGGCGGCCGAGGCCCGGGCTGTAATCGGGGTTCAGCACGTGGCGGGCATAGTCGACGGTGAAGGGGTCGATATAGCTCTGGACGCGCCGGATCGTGGCGAGCCCGCTGTCGCGCCGCAGCCGCGGCGCCATCAGGACATAGGCGCGCAGCACGGCCAGCAGGTCGGCCGCGTCGAACGAGGCGGCCTCGACGTTGAGATGCATGCCGAACCCGGCGAAGGCCGAGCTCTCGGTCCCCGTCGCGCCCGCGCGCCTCAGCGCCGAGACGAGGGGTAGCAGCGCCTCGAGGTCCCTCCAGGCAACGGGCGGGGCCACCAGCTCGACCGGCATCACCAGCCCCGCGACGGTGCCGAACAGTGCCGCGGCGCGGCGCGGCAACTCGGGATCGGGGTCGTCCGCGATGTCGCCCGCATAGGCCATCAGGTGCTCGGGATGTGCCCAGCGCGTGTCGAGCTCGACCCGGAAACCGCCGCGCCAGGGGCCGTCGGCTAGTGGCTCGATGCGGAAGCGGTGCGGGTCGTCCTCGCGCAGCCGCGCATCGGGGCCGAGCGCCGCCGCGACCACCTCGGCCGCCCGCGCCGCGGTGAGCTGGCCGAACTCGAGCTCGATCCCCACCCCGCGCGGGCGGCCGTCTGCGCCGCACTCGACCGGCGGCGCGGCGACCGTCGCGCCCTCGCACGCGGCGCGCGAGGGCGCGCGGCTGGTGCGGGTGTCGTTATGGGGCATCGCGTCTCAGCTCCGCCTCTGCGCCGGGTGACGGCGGGGTTCACTGACCAATGTGGCGCCCGCCGGCGCCGGCCGCAATGGGGCTGGCCGGATCGGGACGGGCCGCGTTACCCTGGGCCCGATGACGCAAGCCGAGGACCCGATCTGCCCGCTGTGCGGCCGGCCTATCCCTCCGGGGGCGAAACGGTCGGCGCACCATCTGGTTCCACGCCTCAAGGGCGGCGCGCGCGGCCCCGTCGTGCTGCTGCACCAGATCTGTCACAACGAGATCCATGCGAGCATGACCGAGGCCGAGCTTGCCCGCGGCCATGCCAGCATCGAGGCCCTGCGCACCCATCCCCGCATCGCGCGATTCGTGGAATGGGTGGCGCGCCGCGATCCCGCCTTCCACAGCCGCAGTGCCGGCCGCGGACGGCGGCGGCGGTGAGCCTGCCGCACGGGCTGTGCGCGGCGGCGAGGCTCTGCTATCTGATGCCGCGGCGCAAGGCGGAGCACGGGGGTCGAGATGGCGAGAGCGCGGAGCATTCTGATCACCGGTTGCTCGTCGGGCATTGGCCATCACGCGGCGCATGCGCTGGCAAGCCGCGGGTGGCAGGTGCTGGCGACCTGCCGGAAGGAGGCCGACTGCGAGCGGCTGCGGGCCGAGGGGCTCGACAGCTTCCGCCTCGACTACCAGGACCGCGACAGCATCCATGCAGCCTTCGACACCGCCATGGAGCGCACCGATGGGCGGCTTGACGCGCTGTTCAACAACGGCGCCTTCGCCCAGCCCGGCGCGGTCGAGGACCTGCCGACCGACGCGCTGCGGGCGAGCTTCGAGGCGAATTTCTTCGGCTGGCACGAGCTGACCCGCCGCGTGGTCCCGGTGATGCGGGCACAGGGCGCGGGCCGCATCGTGCAGTGCTCGAGCGTGCTGGGCTTCTCGGCGCTGAGGATGCGGGGGGCCTATATCGCCACCAAGCACGCGGTCGAGGGCTATACCGACACGCTGCGGCTGGAGCTGCGCGGCACCGGCATCCATGTGGTGCTGCTCGAGCCGGGGCCCATCAAGACCCGCATCCGCGAGAACGCGCAGGCCCATTACGAGCGCTGGATCGACCGCGAGAACTCGGCCTGGGCCGAGTTCTACCGCACCACGCTCGAGCCCCGGCTCTACAAGAAGAACCCGCCGCCCGATGTGGGCGAGCTTTCGTGCCGGGCGACCACCGCGAAGCTGGTCGCGGCGCTCGAGTCGCGGCGGCCGAACCCGCGCTATTACGTCACCCGCCCCACCCATCTCGTTGGCGCGATGAAGCGGCTTTTGCCCACGCGCTGGATGGATGCGATCATGGGCGTGCAATGAAACGGCGGCGGATCGGGCGGCGCGTCACTTTCGCCCTGTCCGCCGGGGCGGGGGCGCGCTAGGTATGCTGCCCATGTCAGGGATCCTTTTCTACCTCGCGGGCTTTGCCTGCCTCGTCACTCTGGGCGTGCTCATGGTCGGGATCGGCGGCTTCGGCACCGGCAAGGCGTCGCCGCGCTTCTCGAACCGGATGATGCGCTATCGCATCATCGCGCAGGCGGTGGCGGTGGCGCTTCTGCTCGCGATGGTCTGGTTCGCCAAGCAGGGAATGTGAGCGATGGTCGTGCTCAACCGCATCTACACGCGCACCGGCGACGCGGGCGAGACGGCGCTGGGTGACGGCACCCGTGTCGCCAAGCACTCGGCCCGGGTCGCGGCCTACGGCACGGTGGACGAGGTGAACGCGACCGTGGGCCTTGCGCGGCTGCACGCCTGGGAGGAGATGGACGAGAGCCTCGCGCGCATCCAGAACGACCTGTTCGATCTCGGCGCGGATCTCTGCCGCCCGCACATGGAGCGCGACGAGGATGCCGAGTACCCGCCGCTGAGGATGGTGCCCGCGCAGGTCGAGCGGCTCGAGCGCGAGATCGACGCGATGAACATCCGGCTCGCGCCCCTGCGCAGCTTCATCCTGCCGGGCGGCTCGGCGCTGGCCGCGCATCTGCACCTCTGCCGGACCGTCTGCCGCCGGGCCGAGCGCCTGACGGTCGAGCTTGCGACGGTGGAGGGCGTGAACGAGGCGGCGATCCGATATCTCAACCGCCTGTCCGACTGGTTCTTCGTGGCCTCGCGCATCGCCAACGACGACGGGCGCGACGACGTGCTGTGGGTGCCGGGCGCGAATCGCTGAGCCCCGCCGCGCCCGGCGCCCGTGGCCTCGAAGCCGGGCCGGGTGGCCACGCGCCACGTGGCGCGCGCGCGGGATCATGGCCGCGCGCGGGACTGTGGGCCGCGCTGCTCGCAATGGCCGCGACGTCGGCCGATGGGCGCCCGCCGGGCGACTCGCCGGCAGCGCCGCAGACCGCGGAGGGCGCCGCGGGCCTCTGCCGGCTGATCGAGGACGCGGCGGGGGCGCATGACCTCCCTCCCGAGTTCCTCGCCCGCCTGATCTGGAAGGAAAGCCGCTTCGACGCGCGCGCCGTCAGCCCCAAGGGCGCGCAGGGGGTGGCGCAGTTCATGCCCGGCACGGCGCGGCTGCGCGGCCTCGCCGATCCCTTCGACCCGGACCAGGCGATCCCGGCCTCGGCGCGATACCTTGCCGAGCTACGTGCGCGCTTCGGCAATCTGGGCCTCGCGGCCGCCGCCTACAATGCCGGCGAGGAGCGGGTCGAGCGATACGTCGCCCGTGCGGCCGGGCTGCCGGGCGAGACGCTGGAATACGTGCTCTCGATCACCTTCCGCCCGGCCGAATGGTTCCGCGAGCCGGGCCGCGAGGTCGAGCCGCGACCGCTCGACCCTGCTGTTCCCTTCCGCGCCGCCTGCGCCGGGTTGCCGGTCATGCCCACGCGCGCGGCCCTGTTCGAGGGCGCCGACTGGCAGCCCTGGGGCGTGCAGGTAGCGGGCCATGTGCGTCGGGCGACGGCGCTCGCGCAATTCTCCCGCGTGCAGGCCCGGCATCATCGGATCATCGGCGGGCGTGCGCCCATGCTGGTGCATGCGCGGGTCGGCATGGGGGCGGGGCGGGTCTGGTCGGTGCGCCTCGGCACCGACACGCGCGCCGAGGCGGTCAAGCTCTGCGCCCGCCTGCGCGTCGCGGGTGCGGCCTGCCTGGTACGTCGCAACTGACGAAGCGACGCGCAGGTGCTATTCTTGCGGATGCGCCGGGCCGCAGGACCGCTGAAGCAGCGAGAGGGTGCCATGCGACGACACCGGCATTTCTTCGATCGTCTCGGGATCGAGCACCCCATCATCCAGGCGCCGATGGCGGGCTTTGCCACGCCCGAGCTTGCCGCGGCGGTCAGCAACGCGGGCGGCATCGGCTCGCTCGGGCTCGGTGAGGCCGCGCCCGAGGGGATCGAGGCGTCGATGGCCGCCGTCGCGCGGCTGACCAACCGCGCGGTCAACCTCAACTTCTTCGCGCACATCCCCGCCCGGCCCGACGCGGCGCGCGAGGCCGCGATCCAGGACCGCCTCAGGCCCTATTACGCCGAGCTGGGACTCGGCGAGCCGCCCGGGATCGAGGCGATCCCCGAGGGCTTCACGCCCGCGAAGCTCGCGGCCGCTCTCGCCGCCCGGCCCGCGGTGGTGAGCTTCCATTTCGGCCTGCCGGACGAGGCGGCGATGCGCGCGCTGAAGGAAGCGGGGATCGCGGTCATGGCGACCGCGACCACGGTCCGCGAGGCCCACGTCCTCGCCGCGGCGGGTTGCGATGCCGTGATCGCCCAAGGGTGGGAGGCCGGCGGCCACCGCGGCGCGCATGCCTGGACCCGGGCCGATCAGGGCATCGGGGCGCTTGCGCTGGTGCCGCAGGTAGTCGACGCGATCGACCTTCCCGTGATTGCGGCCGGCGGGATCGCGGACGGGCGCGGCATCGCCGCGGCCTTCGCGCTGGGCGCCGCGGGGGTGCAGATGGGGACGGCCTTCCTCGCCTGCCCCGAGGCCAGCGTCCCGCCGCACCATCGGGCCGCGGTGCGCGGCTCGGACGGCAGCGACACGGCCTTTACCGACGCGCATTCGGGCTATCCGGCGCGGGCGCGGCGCACGCGCTACACCGAAGGGATGGCCGAGAATGCGCCGCCACCGGCCCCGTTCCTTGCCATGTACGCGCTGAGCGGGCCGCTTCGGAACGCGGCGGAGGCCGCGGGGCGGGATGATTTCTCGTTCGATCTCTATGGCCAGGCGGCGGGCCTTGCGCGCGAACTACCGGCGGGTGAGCTCGTCGCGCGCCTCGTCGGCGAGGCGGAGACGATCCTTGCAGGGCTTGCCCGTCCGGCGTGAGCCGCGGTCGCCTGCCGACGCTGAACGGCCTCGGGTGCCGGCGAAGGCGGCCCCGGCGCGGCATGGGCGGCGCGAGCGCCTGTGTCCATGGCGCCCATCCGGCCTCGATCGGCGAATCCCGTCCTGCCGCGTCGCTTTTTCCCTACGAAGCGCGCGCCGGTTGCGCTAAGGGATGCGCCGGATGCAGATGCGGCCGCCGGTCCCCGGCCGGTCGAGCAATGGCTTCGAGGAGAGAACGCAGATGAAGGTGCTTGTGCCTGTCAAGCGCGTGATCGACTACAACGTGAAGGTCCGCGTGAAGGCGGACGGAAGCGGCGTCGACCTCGCGAACGTCAAGATGTCGATGAATCCCTTCGACGAGATCGCCGTCGAGGAGGCGATCCGGCTGAAGGAAGCGGGCAAGGCCGAGGAGATCGTCGCCGTCTCGATCGGCGTGAAACAGGCGCAGGAAACCCTGCGCACGGCGCTGGCGATGGGCGCCGATCGCGCGATCCTGATCGAGGCCGCCGAGGACGTGGCGACCGACATCGAGCCTCTGGCGGTGGCGAAGCTGCTGAAGGCCGTGATCGACGAGGAGAAGCCCGGCCTCGTGCTCGCGGGCAAGCAGGCGATCGACAACGACATGAACGCGACCGGGCAGATGCTGGCGGCGCTGCTCGGCTGGAGCCAGGCCACCTTCGCCTCGAAGGTCGAGGTCGAGGGCGACAGCGCGACGGTCACGCGCGAGATCGACGGCGGCCTGCAGGTGATCAAGGTGAAGATGCCGGCGATCGTCACGGTCGACCTTCGCCTCAACGAGCCGCGCTACGCGTCGCTGCCGAACATCATGAAGGCCAAGAAGAAGCCGCTCGATGTCAAGACGCCGGCCGATTACGGCGTCGATGTGAGTCCGCGGCTCGAGGTGGTGAAGACCGAGGAGCCGCCGGCGCGCAAGGCCGGGGTCAAGGTCGGCTCGGTGGCCGAACTCGTCGAGAAGCTCAAGACCGAAGCGGGGGTGCTCTGATGGCCGTCCTGATCGTTGCCAAGCACGACAACGCGGCGCTGAACGAGGCGACCGCCAAGACCGTCACCGCCGCGAAGAGCATGGGCGGCGAGATCCACATGCTGTGCGCGGGCGCCGGGTGCGGGGCGGTGGCCGAGGCCTGCGCGCGGCTCGACGGGGTCGCCAAGGTGATCTGCGTCGAGGGCGACGCCTATGGCAAGCGCCTCGCCGAGCCGCTCGCCGACCTGATCGTGAGCCTCGCCGGCGACTACGAGCACATCGTGCTGCCGGCCACCACCTCGGGCAAGAACGTGGCGCCCCGGGTCGCCGCGCTGCTCGACGTCATGGTGATCTCGGACATCCAGGGCGTGAACGGCCCGGACGAGTTCGTGCGGCCGATCTATGCCGGCAACGCCATCCAGACCGTGCGCTCGAAGGACGCCAAGAAAGTCGTGACCGTGCGTGGCGCGAGCTTCGAGGCCACCGGCGAGCAGGCCCCGTGCCCGATCGAGAAGGGCGCGGCGGCGGGCGATCCGGGCCTGTCTGAATGGGTCGAGGACAAGGTCGTCTCGTCCGACCGGCCTGAGCTGACCTCGGCGCGGATCGTGATCTCGGGCGGGCGCGGCATGGGCTCGAAGGAGAACTTCGCGCTGATCGAGAAGGTGGCCGACAAGCTGGGCGCCGCGACGGGGGCCTCGCGCGCGGCGGTCGACTCAGGGTTCGCGCCCAATGACTGGCAGGTGGGCCAGACCGGCAAGGTCGTGGCGCCCGAGCTCTACATCGCGGTCGGCATCTCGGGCGCGATCCAGCACCTCGCGGGGATGAAGGACAGCAAGGTCATCGTCGCCATCAACAAGGACGACGAGGCGCCGATCTTCCAGGTGGCCGATTACGGGCTGGTGGGCGACCTGTTCGTCGTGCTGCCCGAGCTGGAGAAGGCGCTGGGCTGAGCAGCGCGCCTTTCCCCGCAGACCAGGGTTTGCAAGGGCCCGCGCCGGGTGCGCGGGCCCTTCCTTTTCGCGGAGGTTGACCGGAAGGGACGCGCTTTCCCGGATGATGCCGTATTCAAGGGATTGATACTCAAAGTTTTACCCATCCATGTGTCGCGCGGCCGACGGCGCCGCCGCGCCGCCGGGGCCCGGTTGGATGGGATGGCCGGATTGCGGTGACAGGGCGGCCGGGCTCACCTAAGCTTCTCGCGCAGGGGGGTTCGATGGCGCAGCGGCTCAACCATGTGGAGATCGGGTCGGGGAAACCGGTCCTCGTCCTGCACGGCGGCAAGCTCGATCACCGGCACATACTCGACGCGCTCGAGCCGGTGTTCGATGGCGTCCCCGGCTGGAAGCGGATCTATGCCGACCTGCCCGGCTGCGGCGGTTCGACCGGCTTCGCGCATGTCCGCTCCCAGGACGACGTGCTGCAGAAAGTCGCGACCTTCGCCAATGCGGCGGCGGCGGGCGTACCCCTGGCCGTTATCGGCGAATCGCGCGGGAGCTATATCGCGCAGGGTCTCGGCCATGCCCATCCGCACCTCGTTTCGGGCCTCGCCCTGATCGTGCCGGGGGGCACTTCCGCCGCGCAGGGAACGCTGCCGGAGCCCGTCGCGCTGGTGCCGGACGCCGCGCTGATCGCCGGGCTCGAGCCCGCGCTCAGGGATCGGGCGGAGCGCCTGGTCGTGCAGACGGCCGGGATCGTCGGGAAGATCCGCCAGACCAAGCTGCCCGCGGGGGCCCTCCATGACCCGGCCCTTGAGGCCCGCGTTCAGGAGCGGTTCCTGTTCTCGTTCCACGACGCGATGAATGGCGCGGCGTTCGACAAGCCCGCGCTCATCGTCGCCGGGCGCCAGGACTCGATCGTGGGCTGCCACGATGCCGTCGCGATGCAGGGGCGATATTCGCGCGGCACCTTCGCGCTGCTGGATTGCGCCGGGCATTCGCCGGGCTGGGAGCGGCCCGAACTCTTCAGGGCGCTGATGCGCGACTGGCTGGAAAGACTGGAGGGGCCATGACCGGGGACGGGCGCTTCAAGGTTGCCGCCATTCAGGCGGCGTCGGTGCTGATGGATCGCGAGGCGTCCACCGAAAAGGCATGCCGGCTGATCGCCGAGGCCGCGCACAAGGGCGCAAGGCTGGCGGCGTTCTCGGAAAACTGGCTGCATGGCTATGGTGGGTACGGCTGGACCCCGGATGATGGCCCCGAATGGTGGAGCTTTGCCGCGCGGTTCAACGAGCAGGCGGTCGAGATCCCGTCCGAGACCACCGACCGGCTGTGCGCCGCGGCGAAGGAACACGACATCGACGTCGTCATCGGCGTGGTCGAGCGCGACCGGACCACGCAGGGCACACTCTACTGCACCGCGCTGACGATCGGGCGCGAGGGCGCGATCATCGGCAGGCATCGCAAGCTGAAGCCGACCGGCGGCGAGCGCGTCGAGTGGGGCGAGAACGCCAGCGGCGACAGCCTGCGCGTCCACGACTGCGGCTACGCCCGGATCAGCGCGCTCAACTGCTGGGAGCATTTCATGATGCTGCCGTCCTTCGCGCTGATGGCGCAGGGCACCCAGGTTCACGTGGCGCTCTGGCCAGGGCGGGAGCCGCCGCAGGTACCCTCGGCGCCCGAGGCGATGTGGCCGCGTCAGCATCTCATGTCCCGCGCCTTCGCCTCGGCGGGCGCCTGCTACGTTCTCTGCGTCGGCGGATGCCGCACCAGGGACGACATCCCGCCGGAAGCGAGGAAATGGCTGCCGACCTACACCGGCGACAGCGCCATCATCGACCCGCGCGGCGAGATCGTCGCGGGCCCCCTGCATGGCGAGGAGGGCATCCTGATCGCCGAACTCGACCTCGCGCAGGTCCGTGCGGCCAAGGCCATCGTCGACAATGCCGGCCATTACGCGCGCCCGGACGTCTTCGAGTTGCGGGTGAGCGGCAGGGTCGTGTTCGGCGTGGGTCGCGAACCGCAACGGTGACCATCACGCTCGCGCAAAACTTTCGTCGCGCCGTCGCATTTTTCGTCGCCTGCGCTTGCGCGGGGTGGCATGAAGCCCATACTTGGCCGCTGCAGCGCACCATGAGAGGCGCGGACGAATAAACGGGGGTTCGGGATCATGGAGATCCGCACGGTAGGCGTGGTCGGCGCCGGTCAGATGGGCGCAGGCATCGCCCAGGTCTTTGCGCAGGCCGGCTACGAGGTCAGCCTGTTCGACATCAACCCCGCGCAGGTCGAGGCGGCGATCGGCAAGGTCCGGCAGGGCTACGAGCGGCTGGTGTCCAAGGAGCGCATGAGCGCGGCCGAGGCCGACGCGGCGTTGGCGCGGATCAGGCCGGCGCCGGTACTGACCGACCTGGGTGCGCTCGACCTGATCATCGAGGCGGCGACCGAGGACGAGCGCGTCAAGAACCGGATCTTCGCCGAGCTCAAGCCGCATCTGGGGCCGCAGACGATCCTGACCACGAACACCTCGTCGATCTCGATCACGCGGCTCGCCTCGGCTACCGACCGGCCCGAGCGGTTCATGGGCTTCCACTTCATGAACCCGGTGCCGGTGATGCAGCTGGTCGAACTGATCCGCGGCATCGCCACGGATGACGAGACCTTCCACCTTCTGAAGGGCGTCGTCGAGAAGATCGGCAAGACCGCGGCCAATGCCGAGGACTTCCCCGCCTTCATCGTCAACCGCATCCTGCTGCCGATGATCAACGAGGCGATCTACACGCTCTACGAGGGCGTGGGTACGGTCGAATCGATCGACACCGCGATGAAGCTGGGCACCAACCATCCGATGGGGCCGCTGGAGCTTGCGGATTTCATCGGGCTCGACGTTTGCCTCGCGATCATGAACGTCCTGCATGACGGGCTGGCCGACACCAAGTACCGGCCCTGCCCGCTGCTGGTGAAATATGTCGAGGCGGGGTGGCTGGGGCGCAAGACGAATCGCGGCTTCTATGACTATCGCGGCGAGAAGCCGGTGCCGACGCGCTGAGGGGGCGGGCGCGGATCTTTGCGTTTTCGGCAATGGTAAATTCATTGTGGCCCGTCTGGCGGCGCGCGGGCGTTGCCATATGTTCCCCGGTGTTGTCGGCGCCGTCCGGCAAGGACCCATGCAACCGACCTGAAATGACCGGGAACCGATCATGAAACTGGCCAGCTTCGCCCTTGCCGCAGCGCTCGCGCTCGGCTCCGTCCTGCCCGCCGCCGCCGAGCCCTATGTCATGGACAAGAGCCATGCGGCGATCACCTTCGAGGTCGATCACCTTGGCTTCTCGACCGTGCACGGGCAGTTCCGCGCCTTCGAGGCGCAGATCGACTTCGACCCCGAGAAGGTCGAGGCGACGCGGCTGAGCTTTGTCATCGACCCCGCCAGCATCGACACCGGCTGGGGTCCGCGCGACGACCATCTGAAGACCGCCGACTTCTTCGATGTCGCGAACCATCCCGAGATCGTCTTCGAGTCGACCGCCGTGACCCCCACCGGCCGCGACACGGCCAAGGTGGCGGGCACGCTGACCATCAAGGGCGTGAGCCATCCGGTGACCTTCGACGCGAAGCTGAACAAGCTGGGCCCGTCGCCCTTCGACGCGACCAAGACGATCGCGGGCTTCACCGCGACGGGCCAGATCGACCGCACACTGTTCGGCATGTCCTACGCCGCCCCGGCGGTCAGCGCGGTGGTGCCGGTGCGCATCGACATCGAGATGAGCCCGGCGGGCTGAGGCACGCCATGGCCGCGGCCGCATCCGGACCGACGGTGAGCGTGCCGCCCCTTGCGGCGCGCATCGCCCGGCGCCCTGCTGCGGCCGTGTTCCTTCTGCTGGCGGTTTCCCTGGCCGGTCGCGCCACCGCGCAGGACCTGCCGGAATGGGTGATAGACCCCGGCGCGTCCGAAGTCGCCTTCGACTTCGTGCTGGACGGCAAACCCGACGGCGGCGTCTTCCGCGCCTTCTCGGGCAGCGGTGAGTTCGACGCCGCGCATCCCGAGGCGGCGACGCTCGCGATCTCGATCGACACGGCGTCGGTCGATCTCGGCAATGCCATCGTGAATGCCTTCGCGACCTCGGCCGAGGGATTCGACAGCGCGAACCATCCCGAGGCGGTCTACCGGCTGACAGGGCTGGAGCCGACAGGGGGCGATGGCTACCTTGCCCGGGGCGTCGTGACGATCAAGGGCCGCCAGCAGGCGCTCGAGACCCCCATCACGCTGGGGATCGGCCCCAATGCCGCACGCGCCGAGGGGCGCTTCGAGGTCGATCGCACGCGCTTCGGGCTTGGCGTTGGGCCTTTCTCGTCCCTGATCGACCTCGAGCCCATGGTGGGCGTGCATTTCGTTCTCAACGCCCGGCGCGTGCGCTAGGCCGACCCGGAGGGAAGGGAGCCCGGCGATGAGCCTGATCAACACGCGCGAGGGCTGGGGCTGGCCCGCCCGGCTGCTGCACTGGGCGGTGGCGGCGATCATCCTGTTCCAGCTTGGCGTCGGCTTCTACATGGTCAACGTGATCGAGATGACCGTGGATGGAATCGCCGAGCGCACGGCGCTCACTCAGACGCACAAGAGCTGGGGTTTCGTCGTCTTCGCGCTCGCCGCCCTGCGCGTCGGCTGGCGGCTGGCGAACCGCCGGCCCGACCTGCCGCGCGGGATGAGCCGGGCCGAGCGCGCGCTGTCCGAGGGCACGCATCTCGCGCTCTACGTGCTGATGTTCGCGATGCCGGTGACGGGGTGGCTGATGGCCTCGGCCTCGCCGCTGAACGATGCCGGGGGCTACATGCCGCAGATCAGGAACATGGTGTTCGGCCTGTTCGAGCTGCCCGACCCCTTCCCGGTGGGGGACAAGACGCTGTCCGACCGGCTGGCCGCGATCCATGCCTGGGCGGCCTTCGGGCTCGCGGTGCTGGTCGGGCTGCACGCGCTGGCCGCGGTGAAGCACCATCTGGCCGACCGCGACCGCGTGCTCATGCGGATGATCCTGGGGCGCTGAACCTGCTCAGGTGACCTCGACGACCTCGGCCGAGGTGAGGCGCACCAGGTCGGCGGGCGTGATCGGGAAGACGGCGAATGGGGTGCCGGCGGCGGCCCACACGGTTTCGTACGCCTGTAGCGCGGGGTCGAAGACGGTGCGGATCGGCGCGGCATGGCCAAGAGGCGGCACGCCGCCGATGGCGTAGCCCGTGGCCTTGCGCACGAAATCGGCATCGGCGCGTTCCAGCCTGACGCCGAGCTGGCGGCCGAGGCGCTTCTCGTGCACCCGGTTCGCGCCCGAGGTAAGGACGAGGATCGGGCTCCCGGCCTCGGCGTCCCGGAACAGCAGGGATTTGACGATTGCGCCCACCGGGCAGCCGCAGGCGGCGGCCGCGTCCTCGGCCGTGCGGGTCGAGCCCGGCATCTCGCGCACGCGGGCCTCCGAGCCAAGCGCCGCCAGCGCCGCCTGCACCCGCGCCGCAGCGGCCGGCAGGGTGGGGGCGTCGCTCATCGCAGGCGCCCCGCCGGGTCGGCATCGGCAAGGGCGGTGCCGGTGTCGAGGCGCGCGCCTTGCGTATGCGCGCCGCGCGTCATGACCGAGATCCGGCGCAGGATGGCGAGCGCATCGGCGCCGTCCCAGTGCGCATCGCCCGTGAGCCGCGCGATCTCGCGCCCCTCGCGGTCGAGGATCAGCGTGACCGGCAGGCCCATCACCGCCGCCTGCCGCGCGAGGCGGTTCGAGGGGTCGGCATAGATGGCGAGGTTCTTCACCCCGATCTCGTCGAAGAAGCCGCGTACCTTGGCCGCGCCGCCGCGGTCGGTCGAGAGGGCCACGATCTCGATGCCGTCGCCCTTCACCTTGGCGGCGAGGCGGTCGAGCGAGGGCATCTCGGCCCGGCAGGGCGGGCACCATGTCGCCCAGATGTTGAGCACCACCACCTTGCCCGAGAAGTCGGCGAGCCCCACCGTCCGCCCCGCGCCGTCCTGGAAGCTTTCGGTCATCTGCGCGCGAGGCGTATCGTGGAACACCAGCTTGCGCATGTCGCCCGCCCGCATCGCCTCGAGCGCGGCGCGGTCCGAGGGCCCGATCGCCCCGGCATCCGACGGGTTTGCAGAGAGCGCCATCGCGCCGTATAGGATGGCCGCAATCCCGAGGGCGAAGGGTCTCGGAAATGTCATGCCTCGTTCCTCCGATCAGCGCGGAAAGCCATGAGCGAACATAAGCAAAATGTGCCCGGAATGAAGCCCGCGCCCGAGGCCGGCTCGAACAAAATGTGGGGAGGTCGTTTTGCAGCCGGCCCCGCCGCGATCATGGAGGAGATCAACGCCTCGATCGGCTTCGACCAGCGCATGGCGGCCGAGGACATCGCGGGCAGCCGGGCGCACGCCGCGATGCTGGCGGCGCAGGGCATCATCTCGAAGGCCGACGCGGCCGAGATCGACCGCGGGCTCGCGCAGGTGCTCGCCGAGATCGAGGCGGGGACGTTCGCCTTCTCCCGCGCGCTCGAGGACATCCACATGAATGTCGAGGCGCGGCTCAGGGACATCGTGGGCGAGCCGGCGGGGCGGCTCCACACCGCGCGATCGCGCAACGACCAGGTGGCGACCGATTTCCGGCTGTGGGTGCGCAAGACCATCGACCAGGCCGATGCGGGGCTCGAGGCCCTGATCCGGGTACTGCTGGTGCAGGCCGAGGCCGGGGCGGAGGTGGTGATGCCGGGCTTCACGCATCTCCAGGTCGCCCAGCCCGTGACCTGGGGCCATCACATGATGGCCTATGTCGAGATGTTCGGCCGCGACCGCGGGCGATTGAGGGACGCGCGGGCGCGGATGAACGAGTGCCCGCTGGGGGCGGCCGCGCTGGCGGGGACATCGTTCCCGATCGACCGGCACGCCACCGCCGCAGCGCTGGGGTTCGACCGGCCGACCGCGAATTCGCTGGATTCGGTCGCCGACCGCGACTTCGCGCTGGAGTTCCTGTCGGCCGCCACAATCTGCGCCATGCACCTCAGCCGACTCAGCGAGGAGCTGGTGATATGGTCCTCGGCCCAGTTCCGCTTTGCGCGGCTGTCGGACCGCTTCTCGACCGGCTCGTCGATCATGCCGCAGAAGCGCAACCCGGACGCGGCCGAGCTGATCCGCGCCAAGGTGGGGCGGATCATGGGGGCGCTGGTGGCGCTTTCGACCGTGATGAAGGGCCTGCCCCTGACCTATTCCAAGGACATGCAGGAGGACAAGGAGCCCCTGTTCGACGCCGCCGACGCGCTGATGCTGTCGCTTGCGGCCATGGAGGGGATGGTGCGCGACCTCGCGCCGAATGTCGGGCGGCTGGCCGAGGCGGCGGGGCAGGGCTATTCCACCGCGACCGACCTGGCCGACTGGCTGGTGCGGGTGCTGGGCATGCCGTTCCGCGAGGCCCATCATGTCACCGGCCGCATCGTCGCGCTGGCCGAGGCGAAGGGCGTCGACCTCTCGGCCCTCGGCCTCGCCGAGATGCAGGGCGTCGAGCCGCGCATCACGGCGGCGGTGTTCGAGGTGCTGACGCCCGCGGCCTCGGCCGCCTCGCGGCTGTCGCATGGCGGGACCGCGCCCGCCCGGGTGCGCGAGCAGATCGCGCGGTGGAAGGAGATGCTGGGATGACCTGCGCGCGCCTGATGCTCTCGCGCCTGGTGCTGGTGGCGGCGCTCGCGGCGCTGTTGGCCGGCCCGCTTGCGGCCTGCGGGCGGAAGAACCCGCCACGGGCCCCCGCACCCGCCACCGAGACCGCGCCCGCGACGCCCGAGGCCGAGAAGCCCGCGAGTTGACTGCCCGCACCCCCCCGGAGACCGCATGGATCATTTCACCTATCGCGGCGGGCGCCTCCATGCCGAGGACGTGCCGCTTGCCCGCATCGCCGAGGCCGCGGGCACGCCGGTCTATGTCTATTCGACAGCGACGCTTGCGCGCCATTTCCGCGTGTTCGACGAGGCGCTGGCGGGAACGGATCACTTCATCGCCTATGCGCTGAAGGCCAATTCCAACCTTGCCGTGGTGGCGACCCTGGCGCGGATGGGCGCGGGCGCCGACGTGGTGTCCGAGGGCGAGTTGCGCCGGGCGCTGGCGGCGGGGGTCGAGCCCGCGAAGATCGTGTTCTCGGGCGTCGGCAAGACGCAGGCCGAGATGCGCGCGGGGCTCGAGGCCGGCATTGCGCATTTCAACGTCGAGAGCGAGCCCGAGCTCGAGGCGCTGTCCTCGGTCGCGCAGGCGATGGGCGCGACCGCCCGGATCGCGCTGAGGGTCAATCCGGGGGTGGACGCCAAGACCCATGCCAAGATCTCGACCGGGCGCTACGAGGACAAGTTCGGCGTGCCGATCGACCGCGCGCCCGCCTTCTACGCCCGGGCGGCGGGCCTGCCGGGGATCGAGGTGGTGGGCGTCGATGTGCATATCGGCAGCCAGTTGACCGACCTCGCCCCCTTCGAGGCGGCGTTCACCAAGGTGGCAGGGCTCACGCGCCGGCTGCGGGCCGAGGGGCACGACATCCGCAGGCTGGACCTCGGCGGCGGGCTCGGCATCCCCTATCGCGCCTCGAACGAGGCGCCGCCGCTGCCCTTCGACTATGGCGCGCTGATCCGGCGCACTGTGGGCGACCTCGGCTGCCAGATCGTGATCGAGCCGGGGCGGCTGATCGCGGGCAATGCGGGCGTGCTGGTCGCGCGCTGCATCTATCGCAAGGCGGGCGAGGGGCGCGACTTCGTGATCCTCGACGCCGCGATGAACGACCTCGTGCGCCCCGCGATGTACGACGCCTGGCACGACATCGTGCCGCTGGTCGAACCCGCGCCGGGCGCGCCCGTGGCGCCCGTGGACGTGGTGGGGCCGGTCTGCGAATCGGGCGACACATTCGCCAAGGCGCGCGAGCTGCCACCCGTGGCACCCGGGGACCTCGTGGCCTTCCGCTCGGCCGGGGCCTATGGCGCGGTGATGGCGTCGGAATACAACACCCGCCCGCTGGTGCCTGAAGTTCTCGTGAACGGCGCCGAGTTTGCCGTCGTCCGGGCACGCCCCACATATGACGAGATGCTGGCCCGTGATAGGCTGCCGCCCTGGGTCGGGTGACGGAGCGGTTGAGGACGGTCACGCCTGCCGCTAGCCTGACCTGACGGACCCCTGCCGCGGCGGCGCGCCGCGAGGGGCCTGCGGACAGCCGACCCGCGGCTGGCGCGGCGATCGGCGGAAAGGCACGGATGGCGAGGTTCAGCTTCCGCGACAGGGCCCGGGCGACCAGCCTCCGGCTGCGTCGCCTGATCGCCGCGAGTGGCCGGGCGCTGGCGCTCGAGCGCGCGGCGCGCGCCTTCTGGCCGCTCTCGACCGCGCTCTGCCTGTCGGCGGCGGCGGTGCTGCTGGGCGTCTTCGAGTGGTTGCCTGGCCTGTGGCATAGCGCGGGCCTCGCGGCGATCGGGCTCGGGCTGGCCGCGGCGCTTGGCTGGGGACTGTGGCGCTTCCGCCTGCCGCGCGAGACCGAGGCGCGGGCCCGGCTCGACGCGGCGGCGCCCGATCGGCCGCTGGCGGCGCTGTCGGACCGGCTGGCCTCGGGCGGCAGCGACCCCTGGGCGAGGGCCGTCTGGCTCGAGCACCAGCGACGCGCCGAGGTCGAGGCCGAGCGCCTGACGGTGGCGCCCCCCGCGCCCCGGCTTGCGCATCTCGACACCTGGGCCCTGCGGCTGGTGGCGCCGGTCCTGCTGCTGGCCGGCGTGATGGCGTCGGAAGGGCGCTGGGCGGACCGGCTGGCCTCGCTGATGGCGCCGCCCTCGACCGGGGGGCAGGCGCAGGACGCAGTTGCAAGCCGCGTGCCGATGGCCGAGGGCTGGGCGACGCCCCCCGCGCATACCGGGCTCAGGACCGTCTATCTCGCGACTGACGGCGCGCCGCGCGGCCATTTCGTGCTGCCCGAGGGGTCGGAGGTGACGCTGAGGGTGACCGATCTCGGCGAGGCCCCCGAGCGCGAGGGCGATGCCGGCATCGCGACGGCGGGCTTCGTCGCGCTGGGTGCGGGGCTCTCGGAACTCACCGGCGTGATCGAACGGTCGGGCCGGCTCGTGATCCGCGGCGGCGGCGACGTGCTGGCCGACTGGAGCGTTGAGGTCACGCCCGATGCGCCGCCCGAGATCGGGATGCCGCAGACGCCGGTCGCGGCGCTGACCGGAGCGCTCGAGGTGTTCTTCTCGGCGCGCGACGACTATGGCGTCGTTGCCGCCTGGGCCGAGATCGCGCCGCCGGGCGGCATGAGCGACGGGCGCGGCCTCGCGCTCGAGCCGCTCAGCTTCGCCCTGCCGCTGCCGATCACCGGCGACCCGCGCGAGGTCAGCGATTCGGTGATGCAGGACTTCGGCGAGCACCCTTGGGCCGGCGGCCCGGTCGAGCTCACGCTCTATGCCGAGGACGGCGCCGGCCAGGTGGGCAGCCACGGCCCGGTGCGCATCATGCTGCCGGGGCGCAATTTCAGCCATCCGCTGGCGCGCGCGCTGGTCGAGCAGCGGCGCGAACTCGCGCTCGACTTCGGGCAGGCCGAGCGGGTGCTGGACGTGCTCCAGGCCGTCACGCGCCGGCCGGGCGAGGTGTTCGGCGACAAGCACGGGGCGTATCTGGGCACCAGCGCGGCGATCCGTCGGCTGGCGCTGGCGATCGTCGGCGGCACCGTCGCTGCCGAGGCGCCCGATGTGATCGAGTATCTGTGGCTCGCGGCGCTCGACCTCGAGGGCGGCGACCTCGCCAACGCGCTCGAGCGGTTACGCCAGGCGCAGCAGCGGCTGCGCGACGCACTCGAGAACGGCACCGACGAGCAGGTTGCCGCGGCGATCGAGGAGTTGCGCGAGGCGATCCAGCAGTATCTCGAGGAGATGGTGCGCCAGGCGCTGGAGAACGGCTTCGACCCGAGCCAGCAGCCGCAGGGTCCGCAGGGCAACGAGATGACCCAGCAGGACCTCGACGAGATGCTGGACGAGCTGCAGCGCCGCGCCGAGGGCGGCCTGCGTGACCAGGCGCGCGACATGCTGAGCCAGTTGCAGCGGATGCTCGAGAACCTCCAGGCGGGGCGCATGCAACCCGGCCAGCAGGGCAGCCAGGGCCAGCAGGCGCTGCAACAGCTCCAGGAACTGATCGAGCGCCAGCGCGATCTGGCCGACCGCACCTTCGGCGAGGCCCGGCGCGAGCGGCGCGAGGGCGGCGGCGACGGGCAGGACGGCGGCCAGCAATCGCAGCGCGGCCAGCAGGGCAGCGAGGGCGAGGGCCAGATGGGCCAGGGCAGCGGTCAGGGCGAGCAGGGCCAGGGCCGGCAGCCCGGGCGCGGCCAGCAGGGCCTCTCGGCCGAGCAGGAGGCGCTGCGCCGGATGCTCGACGACCTCGCGCGGCAGATCCCGGGCGGGCAGGGTGGCGAGGACATGCGCCGCGCGCTCGAGGATGCGGGCCGGGCGATGGGCGAAGCGCGCGACGATCTCGACGCGGGCGAGCCGGGTTCTGCCGTCGACGACCAGATGGAGGCGCTCGACCGGCTCAACGAGGGTGCGAGCGCGTTGGCCGAGGCGCTGCGCCAGCAGGGGCAGGGCGACGTCAACACCACCGGCCGGCGCGGCCGCGGCGAGGCCGCCGACAATCGCGAAGCCGACCCCTTCGACCGCCCCTCGGGCAGCTATGGCGCGATCGACGGGCGCGACACCGGGTTACCGGACCGCTCGGCCATCGACCGCGCGCGCGAGCTTCTGGAGGAGTTGCGCCGCCGGGCCGGCGAGCCGATGCGCCCGCAGCTCGAACTCGACTATCTCGACCGGCTGATCGACCGCTTCTGACGCGGCCTGGGCGCGACCGCCGGCACCCCGCGCCGGCGGTGCGTTACATCGATTCCTCGATCACCCGGTCGACCTTCTCGCGGATCTTGGCGTATTCCTCGCCGGCGACGGTGCGCCAGCCGTCGATCACGGCGACATACTCGTCCATCGCCGGCCCGCTTTCCGGGACGCGTGCGACGATCTCGTCGCTGAACGCATAGATCAGCGCCATCCCGCAGGCGACCATAACCACCAGCATCATTCCGGTGGTCAGGGCGCTGGAGGAATTGCGCTGCTCCTCGGCGATCATGCGGCGGCGATGGCGCCGGGCATGGCGCTTGGCCAGGCGAGACGCGTCGTAGTTTGCGCGCCCCGAGCCCTGCGCCGCCGCCTTGCCACGGGAATCGTGCTGCAGCAGCTTCTCGCGCAGCGGGTCGTGATAGGTCTCCTCGACCACTGGATCGGGCCGCCGCGGTGCGGGCTTTGGCTGCGGCGCGGCAGGAGTGCCGGCCGGGGTGAAGCCCGACACGCCCGCCGCGGCGGGTTGCGCCGGGGCGGGCGCGGGCGCGGTGCCGCTGCCAGGCCGAGGCGACTGGAGTTCGTCCAGCATGCGCCGGATTTCGGCCATCTGCGCCTCGCGCTCGGCGCTCGCGGGGCCCGCGGGGCCGGTGGCGACAGCCGCCGCCGCGCCGGCCGCTGCGCCCGCGGCTGCCGCGCCTGCGGCGGCGGCCGGGGCGACGGTCGGCTCGACGCGCTCGGCGCCGCCGCCTGCGGCTTCGGTCCCGCCGGCGCGCTCGGCCGCGAGGATGCGGCGCCAGGTCGGCTCGGGCTGGGGCTCGGCCTCGGCCTCGGGCCGGGGCTCCGCCTCGGGCTGGGGCTCGGCCTCGGGCTGGGGCTCGGCCTCGGGCTGGGGCTCGGCCTCGGGCTGGGGCTCGGCCTCGGGCTGGGGCTCGGCTTCGGGCGTGGCCTCCTGTCCCATTTCATGCTCGGGTTCCGCATCCCGCATGGCTGGCGGGGTCTCGCGTGGTGCGTCCTTGGCGCCGCGCCCCTCGGGCTCGCCGGCCGGTGCGGCAGCGGCCATGCCGCCCGCGTCGGGCTCCGCCCCGGCGGCCATCCCGCCGCCGGGGAGCGCGCGCTGCGGCCCGGTTTCATGCACCGGCGCGGCGACGCCGGGGGGGCGGGCGAGCCAGATCTCTCCGCATTTCGAGCAATGGACGCGACGACCCTCGGGCCCGATCGCCGAGTCGGGCACGCGGTATTTCGCGTTGCAGGATGGGCAGACGATCTCGCTCACGTCAGGCTCCCCCTTTCGGAGACAGGCGGCCCAGGCGTCGCCCGGGGTCGCGCGCAGCAGCATCCGGATTTGGCACCATCTTAATCTCAGTTGTCAAACCTCTGCAAATGTGCAGGTTCTGACCGGCGTGCTCAACGGGAACCTGACGGTGATTTCGCTCGACAGGATCAGCTTCGGATATGACGGCCGTGCGACGCTGGAAGGCGTCGAAGTGACGATTCCCGCGGGCTCGTTCCACTTCCTCACCGGTCCGTCCGGCGCCGGCAAGACGACGCTGCTGAAGCTGATCCATCTCGAGCACCGCCCGCACAAGGGCAGCATCGCCCTGTTCGGCGAGAACATCGCGCCCTCCGACGCCGCCCAGCGCACGCGCCTGCGGCGCCGCATCGGCGTGGTCTTCCAGGATTTCCGCCTGATCGATCACATGAGCGTCGCCGACAATATCGCGCTGCCGCTGCGCCTTCAGGGAAAGCCCATGGCAACGCACCGCGAGGACGTGACCGAGCTGGTGGAATGGGTCGGTCTGACCGAGCGGGCGGATGCGCTGCCGCGCACCCTTTCGGCTGGCGAGAAACAACGCGCCGCGATCGCCCGCGCGGTCATCACCTCGCCCGAGCTGATCATCGCCGACGAGCCCACCGGCAACATCGACGCCGAGATGGGGATGCGCATCCTGCGCCTGCTGGTCGAGCTGAACCGGCTGGGCAAGACGGTGCTGGTGGCGACCCACGACCTCGGCCTGATCCGGGCGGCCAAGTCGCTGGTGCAGGCAAGGACCCTGCGGCTGAGCGAGCGCCGGCTTCTCCTGGCGGCGAGCGAGCTGTGATGGCGGCCTTGCGCAGCATCGCCGCGCGAATCGGCCTTCTGCCCGACGACGAGGGCGGCCCGCCCATCGTGCCGCCCAGCGGCTGGTCGGCTTGGCTCACGACGCTGACGGCGGGCGCGATGGCGTTCCTCGCCCTCCTGACCATCGCGGCGGGGCTTGCCGCAGGCGGGCTCGCCGAGGACTGGCGGGCCGATCTTGCCGAGGCCGCGACGCTGCGCCTGCCGGCGGGCACGGATGCGGCGACGGTCGCGCAGGTCGTCGATCTCCTGCGCGCGACGCCGGGCATCGCCTCGTCCCGGCCGCTCGACGCGGCCGAGCAGGCGGCGCTGCTCGAACCCTGGCTTGGGCGGGGCGCGGCGCTCGACGACCTGCCCCTGCCCGTGATGATCGATCTCAGGGTGTTGGGCACGGGACCCGACGTGGCGGCGCTGGAGGCCAATCTCGGCCTGACGGCGCCGGGGGCCGTCTACGACGACCATGCGGGCGTCCGCGCGCCGCTGGGCCGCGCCGCCGAGGAGGTGCGGCGTCTCGCGCTCGCGGGCACCTTGCTGGTGATCGTGGCGGCGGCGTCCATGGTGGCGCTGGCGGCCCGCGCCAGTCTCGCGGCGAATTCGGAACTCGTCCGCATCATCCGGCTGATCGGCGGCGAGGACGCCTTCATAACCCGCGCCTTCGTCGGCCGCGTGGTTCGGCGCACTGCGCTGGGTGCGCTGGCCGGCGCGGCGCTGGGCGCGGCGGCATTGGCGGCCCTGCCCGCGGGCGGCGCGGCGGCGGCGCTCGCGCCGGTCCTGCTGCCGGGGGCCGAGGGGCTGGCGGCGCTTGCCGCCGCAGTCGCGCTCGGCCTCGTGGCGGTGGGCTGGGCGGCGGCGCGGATCACGCTGCGGGTCACGCTGCGCGAGATGGAGTGAGTCGGGCAATGCAGACCCTGCGCCATGCCGCCTTCCTGGTGGCGATCTACGGCCTGATGGGGGCGATGGGCATCCTGGGCCTGCCGGTCATCATCTGGTCGCGCGACCTCTGTTACGCCTGGATGCGCCGCTACGCGCGCTGCGTCTTCGCCATCGCACGCCTGATGTGCGGCATCACCGCCGAGGTCCGGGGCGAGGTGCCGCAGAGCGCGGTGATCGTCGCGGCCAAGCACCAGTCGATGCTGGACGTGCTGCTGATCTTCGCCTGCCTGCCGCGCGCCAAGTTCGTGATGAAGCGCGAGCTTTTGTGGATGCCGGTGTTCGGCCTCTACACCTGGCGGATCGGCACCGTCGCCATCGACCGCGAGGCCCGAGGGCAGGGCGCCAAGGTGCTGCGCGAGGTCTCGGCACAGAACCACGAGGCGGGGCAGGTGGTGATCTATCCGCAGGGCACGCGCGTGCGTCCCGGGGTGGCCGCGCCCTACCGTCGGGGGGCCGCGATGCTCTACCGCCAGCTCGACCTGCCGATGGTGATGGCCGCGACCAATGCCGGGGCGTTCTGGCCCAAGGGCGGCACGATCCGGGGGCCCGGGAACCTGGTGGTCGAGTTTCTCGGAACGCTGCCCCCGGGCCTGCCGGGGGCCGAGGTGATGGCGCGGATGGAGGCCGAGATCGAGCCCGCCTCGGACCGTCTGGTGGCGGAGGCCGAGCGGCGGATGGGGGTGGCCTGACGCCGGCTCAGGCGAGCGCCTTCGACCCCATCTCGAGGAACTTGCGCCGGCGCCCGGCGCGCAGATCGGCCGCGCTCTGGCCATCGAGCTCGCCCAGCATCGCGGCGATGGCGTCGCCCGTGCGGGTGATCGCGAGCGCCCGGTCGCGCTGCGCGCCGCCCAGCGGCTCCTCGATCACGCGGTCGACGACGCCCAGCGTCCTGAGATCTTGCGCGGTGAGGCGCAGGGCCTGCGCCGCCTCCTTCATCTTCTCGGCGTTCTTCCAAAGGATCGAGGCGCAGCCCTCGGGCGAGATGACCGAGTAGACGGCGTGCTCGAGCATGGCGATGCGGTTCGCCGTGGCGAGCGCCACGGCCCCGCCCGAGCCGCCCTCGCCGATCACCACCGAGACGATGGCCGAGCCGAGCCCGAGGCACGCCTCGGTCGAGCGGGCGATCGCCTCGGCCTGCCCGCGCTCCTCGGCGCCCTTGCCGGGATAGGCGCCGGGGGTGTCGATCAGCGTGACCACGGGCAGGTGGAAGCGGTCGGCCAGCTGCATCAGCCGGATCGCCTTGCGGTAGCCCTCGGGCCGCGCCATGCCGAAGTTGCGCTCGATCCGGGTCTGGGTGTCATGGCCCTTCTCGTGCCCCATCACCACCACCGGGCGGTCGCGGAAGCGCGCGAGCCCGCCGACGATGGCGTGGTCCTCGGCGAAGTTGCGGTCGCCCGCCAGCGGCGTGAACTCGGTGAAGAGGGCGCGCACGTAATCCAGCGCATGCGGCCGGTCGGGATGGCGCGCGACCTGGCATTTCTGCCAGGGGCTGAGGCCGTGATAGAGGTCGCGCAGCAGTTCGCCCGCGCGCGCCTCGAGCTGGTCGGCCTCGGCCTCGACCTTGAGGTTGGGGTTCTGCCGCGCCATGGCGCGCAGCTCTTCGGCCTTGCCCTGAAGCTCGGCGATCCCCTTCTCGAAGTCGAGATAGTTGCGCATGATCCTGCCCGTGGCTGACCCTGTGCGCCGCGCCATGCTGCGGCGTCCCGGTCAGATGGACCATCCGGGCGCGAAATGCAATTGGCAGGCGAGGGCTGACAGCGGCACACCGCGAAGATACGCTGAGACGATCGGACGACTTGTACCGAGGCCTCTTGGGGAGAGGACGCCGCATGGAGCGCAGGCTCGCCGCCATCATGGTCTGCGACACGGTCGGATCGACGGTCGCCATCGGGGCGGACGAGGAGGCGGTCGTGCACCGCATCTCGATCTGCCTCGACACCGTTGCCGCGGCCGTCGCGCGATTCGGCGGGCGGGTCTTCAACACGACGGGCGACGGGCTGCTCGCCGAATTCCCGAGCGCCGTGAACGCGCTGCGCGCCGCGATGGAGGGGCGCGCGGCACTTGCAGGCGTCGAGGGCACCTGCCCCGAGGATATGCGTTTCGGCCTTCACCTCGCGGATGTCCTGGCCGTGGGCGGCGATCTGCGCGGCGATGGCGTGAACCTCGCCGCAAGGATCCAGGCGACGGCAGAGCCGGGGGCAATCGAGGTCTCGGGCACGCTCTACGACCATGTTCGGCGCGTCTCGCCCTGTGTCTTCGACGACCTCGGCGCCCGCGACCTCGCCGGGATCAGCGAGCCGGTGCGCATCCTCCGGGTGCGGAGTGGCATGAACCGGCACGTTTTCCAGTCGGCGCCGACGCGCGTGCCGGAACAGTCGCCGGCGCGGCCGAACTCGATCGCGGTCGTCCCGTTCCGCACCGCGTCATCGGCCGACGAGGATCAGCAGTTCCTGGCCGACGGGTTGACCGAGGACCTGATCCTCGAACTGAGCCGCGTCCGAGACCTCTTCGTCACCTCGCGCTCGGCCTCGGCCGCGCTCCGCTCGACCGACCCGGTCGAGATCGGGCGGACGCTCGGCGTGCGCTTCGTGCTCGCGGGGTCGATCCGCCGCCTGCGCGAGCGCATCCGCTTCAATCTCACGCTGACCGAGACGACACGGGGCGAGATCGTCTGGTCGGACCGGATCGAGCGGTCCTTCGACGAGGTGATGGAGGCGATGGACGAGATCACCGCGCGGGTCGCGGCGACTGCCTCGAACCGGATCGAGCATGCCGGGATGAGCGAGGCGCGCCCCAAGCGGCCCGAGAACATGACCGCCTACGAATATTATCTGCGCGGTCTCGAGCATCACCGGCTTGGCGGCGTCACCGACGCGCATGTCGAGGAGGCGATCGACTGGTTTCGCCGTGCCCGCGAGGCCGATCCGAATTTCGGGAGGCCGCTCGCGATGCATGTCTGCGCGTGGTCGTATCTGCCCGACTTCGATATCGCCGAGGCCGAGAAGATGGTGGCCCGGGCGATCGACCTCGATCCCTGCGACCCGGAAGCCCACCGGATCATGGGTATCGTCCAGCTCAAGAAGAACGGCGACTATGCCGCCAGCCGGCGCCATCACGAGCGCGCCATGCAGCTCGCGCCGAACGATTCGTACATCCTTGGCCGATGCGCCGCCTTCTACATCTTCGCGGGCGATCCCGACCGCGCGCTGAAGCTGCTTGACCGGGCCGAGGCGCTCGACCCCTTCCTGCCCGTCTGGGTGACCGAGGAGCGGGTCGCCGCGCTCTACGCCCTGGGCCGCTACGACGAGATGCTTTCAGTCGCGCGCACGCTGCCCTTCCAGACGAGGCGCTCGCGGCTCTACCGCGCCGCGGCGCGGATGATGGCAGGCGATGCCGAACGGGCCCGGCAGATCGTGCGCGAGGCGCTGACGGATGCGCCGGATCTCACGGCCGAATTCATCCGCACGCAGGAACTCTACGCCGACCGCGATGTCCTGCAGACGCTCGTTCGCCTCTGCGTGAATGCGGGACTGCCCGAGAGTTCGCTCCCGCGCCTCGCGGCAGTCTGAGCGACCGCTCAGCCCGCCGCGATCAGTTCGGCCTGTTTCACGATCACCTCGGCCTGCCGGATCGAGGCGAGGTCGATCAGCTTGCCGTCCAGCGTGACGGCGCCCGAGCCCGCCTGCTTGGCGGCCTCCATCGCCTCTAGCACGCGCTGGGCCTGGGCGATGGCGGCGTCCGAGGGGGTGAACACCTCGTTCGCCAGCGCCACCTGGCTGGGGTGGATCGCCCATTTGCCGACCATGCCGAGCGTGGCCGAGCGCCGCGCCTGGGCGCGGAACCCCTCGGGGTCCGAGAAGTCGCCGAAGGGGCCGTCGACCGGCAGCACGCCATGGGTGCGGCAGGCGGCGACCATGGCGACCGAGACATGGTGCCATGGGTCGGGGTAGTGGATGGCGCGGGGGCCGCCATCGGCGCGCGCGTCTTCGATCATGAAATAACCGGGCTGGGTGCCGCCGATCGCGGTGGTCTGCATGCCCATCGAGGCGGCGTAGTCGGCGGGTCCGAAGCTCATGGCCTGCAGCCGCGGCGTCGCGGCCGCGATCTCCTCGACATGGGCGAGGCCGGCGGCAGTCTCGATGATCACCTCGAAGCCCAGCTTCTTGCGGCGGCCCTTCGCGGCCTCGATCGCGGCCACCAACGCCTCGACGGCGTAGAGGTCCTTCGCGTTGCCGACCTTCGGGATCATGATGAGGTCGAGCCGCCCGCCCGCCTGCTCCAGCAGGTCCACGACATCGCGATACCAGTAAGGCGTGTCGAGCCCGTTGATCCGCACCGACAGCGTCTTGCGGCCCCAGTCGATCTCGTCGATCGCGCGGATGATGTTGGCGCGCGCGGCCTCCTTGTCCGAGGGCGCCACGGCATCCTCGAGGTCGAGGTTGATCACGTCCGCGCTTGATGCCGCCATCTTGGGAAAGATCGCCGGGCGCGAGCCGGGGCCGAACAGCTGGCAGCGGTTGGGGCGGGCCACGGGCGCGGGCTGGACGGTGAAGCTCATCGGGCGACTCCTCGGCATGCCGCAGTGCGGCGCAAGATTGTTGCGCCGCACACTAGATGGCGGGCCGTGGAGCGTCAATCGACACGGGCCTGGCCCCTCCCGTTTGTCGCAGCCGTTGGCGTCTGCTAGTTTCGGTTCAGGCGCGGGAGGGAAGGAGGGGGCGATGCCCATCCGGGAGACCTACGCCGTCTCGACAGCCGCCGCCGAGCGCTACGAGACGCAGAAGGTCGCCGCGATCTTCCGCCCGCTGGCCGAGGGGACGCTGCGACGGCTCGCCCCCGCGCCCGGCCAGCGCATCATCGACATTGCCTGCGGGACGGGTATCGTCGCGCGCCTTGTCGCCGGGATGATCGCACCTGCGGGGCGGGTCGTCGGGGTCGACCTTAATCCGGCGATGATCGCGGTGGCCCGGCGCCAGCCCGTGACCGGCCGCGTCATCCCCGAGTATCGCGAGGCGGACGCAGCCGCCCTTCCGTTCGACGCCGCCGCGTTCGACCTTGCCATCTGCCAGCAGGGGCTTCAGTTCTTCCCCGATCGCCGCGCGGCATTGGCCGAGATGGCCCGAGTCCTCGTCCCGCGCGGGCGCCTTGCCTTCAGCATCTGGAGCGGCGTGCCACCATTCTTCGCGGCCCTTGGCGAGAGCGTTGGCCGGCACCTCGGCGCCGAGGCGGCGGCGCGCTGCGTAGCGCCTTTCGCCCGGCCCGATCCGGCGTTCCTGCACGCCGACCTGCGCGCCGTGGGTTTCGCGGGCATCGCCGAGACCGAGATCGAGCTGATTCGCGTGATGGCGCCGGCCGAGCGTTGCGTCCCGGCGGAACTCCTCGCCTCGCCCCTGGCCGAGACCGTGTCGTCGGCGCCGCCCCAGGCGCTGGCAGCGATCGTGGCCGAGATGGAGGCGGCGATGGCGCCCTTCGCCACGGCCGCGGGTCTGGCGGTGCCGCAGGCTGCGCTTCTCGTAACCGCCGACCGGCAATGAGTTGCTTGCATCGGCGGCAC
Source organism: Thermohalobaculum sediminis (assembly GCF_023487995.1). Lineage (GTDB taxonomy): Bacteria > Pseudomonadota > Alphaproteobacteria > Rhodobacterales > Rhodobacteraceae > Thermohalobaculum > Thermohalobaculum sediminis. Next base: position 138,399 of record NZ_JAMFKN010000008.1, on the reverse strand, counting down.
ATTCTCCTTACCTGACCGCCATGCTGCGACCCATCCTCATCCACCCCGATCCGCGCCTCAAGAAGGTCTGCGAAGGCGTCACGGACATCGGCCCCGCCGAGGCGCGGCTGATCGAGGACATGTTCGCTACCATGTACGACGCGCCGGGCATCGGCCTCGCCGCGCCGCAGGTGGGGGTGAACGCACGGGTGATCGTGATGGACTGCGCGCGGCGCGAGGACGAGCCGCCGCAGCCGGTCGCGCTGATCAACCCCGAAGTCGTCTGGGCCTCGGACGAGACCGCCGACTACGAGGAGGGCTGCCTCTCGATCCCCGAGATTTACGCCACCGTCACCCGCCCGGCATCGGTCCGCGTGCGGTTCCGCGACGCGCAGGGCGCCGAGCGCGAGGAGGGCTATTCCGGCATCTGGGCGACCTGCGTGCAGCACGAGATCGACCATCTGAACGGGCGGCTGTTCATCGACTATCTCGGGCCCATGCGGCGGCGGATGATCACCGAGAAGATGAAGAAGCTGAAGCGCGAGCGCGCCAAGGCGGGGGCGGAGGCCTGAGCGCCTTGCGCCTCGCCTTCATGGGCACGCCTGATTTCGCGGTGCCGGTGCTGCGCGCGCTGGCTGCGGCCGGGCACGAGATCGCCGCCGTCTACACCCAGCCGCCGCGGCCCGCAGGGCGCGGCAAGCAGCCCCGCCCCTCGGCCGTGGCGGTGGCGGCCAGCGAGTTGGGACTGACGGTCCTGACCCCCGAACGTTTCCGCGACGGCGCCGTGCAGGAGGGCTTCGAGGTGCTGGGCCTCGATGCGGCGGTGGTGGTGGCCTATGGTCAGATCCTGCCGCAGCGCGCGCTCGATGCTCCTCGCCTCGGCTGTTTCAACCTCCACGCCTCGCTGCTGCCGCGCTGGCGTGGCGCCGCGCCGATCCAGCGGGCGGTCATGGCGGGCGACCCCGAGACCGGCGTCTGCGTGATGCGGATGGAGGCGGGGCTCGACACCGGTCCCGTTCTGGCCTGCGAGGCCACCCCGATCGCGCGCGACGACACCGCGGCCACGCTGCACGACCGGCTGGCGGAAATGGGCGCGCCCCTGATGGTGCGAACGCTGGCCGATATCGCGGCCGGGCGGGCACTGGCGCGCCCGCAGCCCGCAGAGGGCGTTACCTACGCCGCCAAGATCGACAAGGCCGAGGCCCGCATCGACTGGACGCGCGAGGCGGCGGCGCTGTCGGCGCATGTCAGGGGCCTCTCGCCCTTCCCCGGCGCGTGGTGCGAGATCGCGGGCGAGCGGGTCAAGGTGCTGATGGCGTTGCCCGAGCAGGGCCATGGCGCGCCGGGCGAGGTGCTGGACGACCGCCTTCTGGTCGCCTGCGGGCAGGGCGCGCTGAGGCTTGCGCGGCTCCAGCGCGCCGGGCGCGGCGAGGTGACGGCGGCCGAGTTCCTAAATGGCCTTCCGGTCGCGCACGGCACGCGGCTGCGCTAGACTTCGCGAGGAAAACGGAGGGTTGCCATGCGCATCGGCGATGCCGCCCGGGCCTCGGGCCTGCCGGTCAAGACGGTCCGCTACTATGCCGATATCGGCCTCGTCGCGCCGTCGGGGCGCGGGGGTAACGGGTATCGCGACTATTCCGCAAGCGACGTGCGTCGGCTCGGCTTCGTGCGCCGCGCCCGGGCCTTCGGCTTCTCGATCGACGAGTGCCGCGAGCTGCTGGGCCTCTACGCCGACCGCGGGCGGGCGAGCGCCGACGTCAAGCGCATCGCCGAGGTGCGCATCGTCGAGCTCGACCGCCAGATGGCCGAGCTGGCCGAGCTGAAGTCCGACCTCGCGCATCTGGCCGAAGCCTGCGCCGGAGACGGTAGGCCCGACTGCCCGATCCTGAACGGGCTGGCGGGCGAGCGGCGCTGAGGCCCCTCACGTGCGGATGCCGAGCAGCCGGTAGAGCGGGCAGCGGCGGATCGCGGCGGTCACGATCAGCACCGCACCCACGAGCCCCGAGCCCCACACCGCCAGCGGCCCGAGGCTGTGGGCGAAGGGGCAGAACAGCGCGAAGGTGATGAGCACGATTCCGAGAATCATGCGGGCCGCGCGGTCGGCACTGCCGACATGGCCGGGTCCGGGGGTCTCCATGATGCCTCCGATGCCAGATGGCGGATGGACGATTGATGCCGCGGCCCGTCGTCCCGCGCGTTGATCGCGATCAATCCCGGGTCCTGTTCGCCGCATCGGTCTGGACGCCCGCGCATGCACGGGTTACACAACATCTATGAGCAGGCGGCCCACCGACACCGACATGCAGCGCGAGATCCCCGAGCCGCTGGCCCGGGCGCTGGGCGAGCGGTATCTGACATACGCGCTCTCGACCATCATGCACCGGGCGCTGCCGGACGCGCGCGATGGACTGAAGCCCGTGCACCGGCGGTTGTTGTGGGCGATGCGGCAGCTCAGGCTCGACCCCGCCTCGGGCTACAAGAAATCGGCCCGCGTCGTCGGCGACGTGATTGGCAAGTATCACCCGCATGGCGATCAGTCGGTCTATGACGCGCTGGTGCGCGCGGCGCAGGAGTTCTCGCTGCGCTATCCGCTGGTCGACGGGCAGGGCAATTTCGGCAACATCGACGGCGATGGCGCGGCCGCAATGCGCTACACCGAGAGCCGGCTGACCGAAGTGGCGCAGGCCCTGCTCGACGGGCTCGACGAGGACGCGGTTGATCTGCGCCCGACCTATGATGGCGAGGAGGAGGAGCCCGAGGTCCTTCCGGCCGCCTTCCCCAACCTGCTGGCGAACGGTGCCACCGGCATCGCGGTGGGCATGGCGACCTCGATCCCGCCGCACAATGCGGGCGAGCTTGCCGACGCGCTCCTGCACCTGATCCGCCACCCCGACGCGCGGACCGAGACGCTGGCCGAGTTCGTCCCCGGCCCAGACTTCCCCACCGGCGGCGTGCTGGTCGAGCCGCGCGAGAGCATCCTGTCCGCCTACGAGACCGGGCGCGGATCGTTCCGCCTGCGCGCCCGCTGGGAGGTCGAGGATCTGGGCCGCGGCACCTGGCAGATCGTGGTGACCGAGATCCCGTATCTGGTGCAGAAGTCGAAGCTGGTCGAGCGCATCGCCGAGCTGGTCACCTCGAAGAAGGTGGCGATCCTCGCTGACGTGCGCGACGAGTCGGCCGAGGACGTGCGCCTGGTGCTCGAGCCGCGCGCGCGGACGGTGGACCCCGCGCTGCTGATGGAGACGCTGTTCCGCAGCTCGGACCTCGAGGTCCGCGTGCCGCTCAACATGAACGTGCTGATCGACGGGCGCGTGCCAAAGGTGTGCGGCCTGCGCGAGGTGCTGCGCGCCTTCCTCGACCACCGGCGCGAGGTGCTCCTGCGCCGCTCGCGGCACCGGCTGGGCAAGATCGCGCATCGGCTCGAGGTGCTCGAGGGCTACATCATCGCCTTCCTCAACCTCGACCGGATCATCGAGATCATCCGCACCGAGGACGACCCCAAGGCCGTGATGATGGCCGAGGACTGGTCGAACGGCGACGCGCCTGGGGGCGTGTTCCTTTCAGACGTGCAGGCCGAGGCGATCCTCAACATGCGGCTCAGAAGCCTGCGCCGGCTCGAGGAGATGGCGCTGAGGTCCGAGCGCGACGAACTGCTGGCCGAGCGCGCCGATCTCGAGGCCCTGCTGGCCGACGAGAGCCTGCAATGGGGCCGCATCGGCGACGAGATCCGGGCGATGCGCGACCGCTTCGGCGCGCCCCGGGCGCTGAGGCATCTGCGCCTGACCGAGGACATCGCCATGGCCCGCCGCGCGCATGCGCCCTATCCCGAGGGGGCGCGGCGCACCGGGCTTGCGGACGCTCCTGCGGTCGAGGACGTGCCGGTCGAGGCGCTGATCGAGCGCGAGCCGGTCACGGTCGTCTGCTCGCGGATGGGCTGGATCCGGGCGATGAAGGGGCACATCCCGCTCGACTCGGACCTGAAATACAAGGACGGCGACGAGGGCCGCTTCATCTTCCACGCCCAGACCACCGACCGGCTGCTGGCCTTCGCCACCGACGGGCGATTCTTCACGCTGGCCTGCGAGCGCCTCCCCGGCGGGCGCGGCATGGGCGAGCCGGTGCGCCTGATGATGGATCTCGGCAATGATGACGACATCGTGGCATTGTTCGTCCATCAGCCGGGGGCGAAACGGCTGGTCGCCTCGTCCGAAGGCGACGGCTTCGTCGTGGCCGAGGCCGAGGTGCTGGCGCAGACGCGAACCGGGCGGCAGGTGCTGAACCTGCGCGATGGCGCCAGGGCGCGGGTCTGCGCGCCTGTGACCGGCGATCACGTGGCCGTGGTGGGCGAGAATCGGAAACTGCTGGTATTTGCGCTCGCTGAGCTGCCGGAAATGACGCGCGGCAAGGGCGTTCGGCTGCAGAAATACAAGGATGGCGGGCTTTCGGACGCCATCACCTTCGCGATGGAGCACGGCCTTGCGTGGCGCGATCCCGCGGGCCGAACGCGAACCGAGCGCGATCTGGGCGAATATGTGGCGCGGCGCGCAAGCGCAGGTAGAATGGCGCCGCGCGGATTTCCCCGAGATAATCGGTTCACTTAAGGCCGCCTTCTGCGGTTGCGAGGCAAGAATTCGGCGCAATGCCGTTCCGCAATGGCCTCGTTCCAGCCCAAAAACAGCCCCGTTCCGCGCCTAGAACAAACCTCGTGGCGTAAAGCTCTGCGTTGGTGTTTCTGCTTGGCGTGCCGTGCGACGGGGGGTCGCGTGGATTTCTGACTTCCCCGTCGCTCGTGCGGCGCGGTCCGCGAGGCCCGCGGTGTTGCGGCAAAGGGATTGTCGCGTGGTGTGCCGGCAGCCGGAGGCGGGTGGGCCGTCAGGTTGCCGAGGTTCCGGGCCGGCGGAGTCCGATCGCCGCGGCACGGGAGACGTCTGCGTCAAATTCGCCATGATTCGAGGCGATCTGCCTTGCAGCGCGGGTGCGCGCCCGGCCTCTGGCCGTGGCGCCCCCGAGACGGGGGGCGGCAGCGCCCGGCGGGCCGGTTTTCCGTGGGTGGACGGAGAAGGCGGCCACGGTGTCCCGGACGGGATGCCAGCCGGACCGGGCGCTGCTCGCCTGCCCTCGCTTTCGCCATGCCCGTCAGGCCGGGCGCTCGGCCACGAAATTGATCACCGTCACCGGCAGGTAGCCGCGCGAGAGGTGCAGCCGCTTGCCGGCCTGTGCGAGAAGGCGCTGGCTCGCCTCGCGCGGCAGCAGGACCTGGAACAGCTCGGCCTCGGCTTCGCGGGTGGGCCGCGAAAAGTCCGTTCGCCCGTCGCGGGTGATGCGGAAGCCGACATCCCCCGAGCCGCCGGAATAGAACGCATCGACCGGTGCGAGTCCCTCGAACAGCACTTCGAGGCCCGAGAGCGAAATCCGCCAGTAGTCGTCGGGAAAGGCGTGGAAGGCCTGCACCCAGGGCACCTGCACGAAGACCCGACCTCCCGGCGCCAGCAGGCTCGCGATGTTGCGCGCGGCCGTGAAGGGGTCCCTCACATGCTCCAGCAGATGCGCGCAGACGATGCCGCCGAACACCATGTGGCCCGCGGGCAGGAGTGCCGCGCGGATGCGTTCGAGCGGCCAGCAGATGTCGAAGACGGCATCGACATTCTCGTCCAGCGAAAGATCGGCGCCGACGAAGCCTTTCGCGCCCGCCCTATCGCGCCATGTGCGCCGGCCCGTGGCGCCGCGGTCGATCACCTGCGTGCGCGCGTCGACCTGCAGGATCGGCCCCGGCATGGCCGCGGCGATGGCGTCGAGCTCGGCCTTGAGCGCGAGCGGGACGACCGTGGGGGCGCTCCCGTTCAACGGGGGCTGTGTCACTCAGCGGCGGCCGCGGCCGTGCCGGCGTCGGCTTCGGCGGCGAGGAAGCGCTCGGCCTCCAGCGCCGCCATGCAGCCCATGCCGGCCGAGGTCACGGCCTGGCGGTAGACATGGTCGGTCACGTCGCCCGCGGCGAAGAGGCCGGGGACGGAGGTCGCCGTCGAGTCGCCCTTGGTCACCACGTAGCCGCCGTGATGGGTTTCGACCTGATCCCTGACGAGCTCCGACGCGGGCGCGTGCCCGATGGCGATGAAGACGCCCTGAACCGCGACCTCGCGGGTCTCGCCTGTCGCGGCGTGGGCGAGGCGCACGCCCGTCACGCCATCGGCCGGCGTCCCGAGGATCTCGTCCACGTGGTGGTCCCAGATCACCTCGACCTTCGGGTGCTTGAACAGGCGCTGATGCAGGATCGCCTCGGCCCGCAGGCTGTCGCGGCGGTGCACCAGCGTGACCTTCGAGGCGAGGTTGGCGAGATACAGCGCCTCCTCGACCGCGGTGTTGCCGCCGCCGACCACCAGAACCTCCTTGCCGCGGTAGAAGAACCCGTCGCAGGTCGCGCAGGCCGAGACGCCCATGCCCTTGAATTTCTCCTCGGACGGCAGGCCCAGCCATTTCGCCTGCGCGCCGGTGGCGAGGATCACCGCGTCCGCGATCCAGACCGCGCCCGAGTCGCACTCCGCCACGAAGGGGCGCTTCGAGACGTCGAGTCGGGTGACGTGGTCGGCCACGATCTCGGTGCCGACGGCGCGGGCATGGGCCTCCATCTGTTCCATCAGCTCGGGGCCCTGGGTCATGATCAGGCCCGGCCAGTTCTCGACCTCGGTGGTGATGGTGAGCTGGCCGCCGGGCTGGATGCCCTGGATCAGCACGGGCTCGAGCAGCGCGCGCGAGGCGTAGACCGCGGCCGTGTAGCCCGCGGGGCCCGAGCCGATGATGAGAAGGCGGATCTTGCGCGGTTCTGCCATGGGGCGGTCCTCTCGCGGCGGTTGCCCCTAGATACGGGCTCGGGCGCGGCGCGCCAAGAGGGGATCGGGCTCACGGCTGCGCGACCTCTCGCCCCGGGAACAGGCGCGCGAGAACGAGGCGCGCCACCCGGTCGGCCTCGGCCAGCGGCGGGTAGGACCACTGGCTGATCGCGCCCTCGAAATCCCGGGCGATGCCGCGCGCGGCGAGTGCCGCGTGGAAGGCGCGCGCCTTGGCCGAGGGGTGGGACACGCGAAACACATGGACGGGCAGACCGGTCGAAGCGGCCTCGGAGGCCATGTTGACCGAATCCTCGGTCACGATGACGGCCTGCGCCAGCCCCAACATGCCGGGATAGGGGTTCTCGCCCTCGCCGGTGTGGAGGAAGGTTTGCGTGGGGTCGAGATCGGCCCGCAAGGCCGTCACCACCGCCGGGTCGGTCCTGCGCGACGTGGTCACGAGCAGGCTTGTCCCGCCGGCCACGAGCGCCGCGAGCTGCGCGACCAGCCGGTCGGCATCGTCCTCGGACCAGCGCGCTGCATTGCCGCTGCCGCCGATCAGCACCGCGACCCGGCGCGGGGGCAGGTGCGCGATGCGTGGCGCGAGGCGGGCGGCGGCCTCGGCCACCCGATCCGGCGTAATGCGCCCGACCGCGCCCAGCGTCGCGATGGCGTTGGGGGCGGCGAGGCGGTCGTGCTCCGGCGCCACGATCAGGTCGAAGGCGGCGGGGTCCATCTGCGGGTCGAGGATCTGCACCGTCCGAACGCCGTGCCGCCGCCCCAGCGCCGCAACGAAGGGCGCGGCGCGGCGTCCCGCGCCGATCGCGAGGTCGGGCCAGGGCGGGCCGGGGGGCGGGCAGCCGCGGGCGAGCCCGCCCTCGGGCCAGCCCGGCAACCAGCGCAGCGCGTGCCAGATCCGGGCGGGCAGGGCGGCGGCAACGGTGCTGGGCCGGATCTCTTGCGCCGTGACCGAGGCGGGGCTACATCGCGCCACGGCCTCGGCGAGACCCAGCGCCTGCGCGACGTTCCCCGCCCGGCCATCGGTCATCGCCCAGATGGCGAGAATTCCGGGCTCCGTGCGCGAACTTTCCATTTGTTGCGTGGGCCTGCAATTTTATTGCTTTCGGGGCGGCTGCCGCATACATATCTGCCCCAAAGCCCCCTGACCAGAGGGGCGATCCACGCGAGAGGGACAAACGCCCATGTCGGCCACCAAGCTCGACCCCATCGACCGGCGCATCCTGATGGAGCTTCAGGGCGACGGACGGATGACGAATGTCGAGCTTTCGCGCCGGGTCGGCATCTCTGCGCCGCCCTGCCTGCGCCGGGTCCGGGCGCTCGAGGAGGCCGGCTACATCGAGGGCTATCACGCCCGCGTCAACGCCCGCGCGCTGGGCTACGAGGTGGCGGTCTTCGCCATGGTAAGCCTGAAAAGCCAGGCCGAACGCGACCTCGTGGCCTTCGAGACGCTGGTGCGCGGCTGGCCGATCGTGCGCGAGTGCCACATGCTGAACGGCGAGATCGACTTCCTGCTGAAATGCGTGGCGCCGAACCTCCTCAGCTTCCAGAACTTCCTGACCGGGCAGCTGACGGCCGCGCCGAACGTCGCGAGCGTCAAGACCTCGCTGGTGATCCGCGCCGCCAAGAACGAGCCGGGCGTGCCCTTCGAGATGTCGGACCACCTGTTCCCCGAGGGGAGCTGAGGGCGCGGCCGGCGCGGTCCGGGCCGCAGCGCCGGGCACGTCCTGCCGCGCGGTGGCGCCACCTGCTGCCCCGTGCTCGACCCGGGGCGCCGATGCCACAGGCCTGACTCGGCAAGGCCCCGGGTCAAACCGGAGGCAGCGTGGGGGCGGGTGGCGGTGTCCGCGACGTCGCGGGTCGCGCCCGGGACGGCGAGGGTTTCGCGCAATACTGTGAAGATGGCCCCGGGTGGGGCCCGGGGCGGCGAGGGTTCCGGCGCAGCGTCCTCAGACCACCACCATGCCAAGCGGCATCCGGCTCAGCGGCTCGGCCGCGCCCTCGGTCACCAGCGAGGTGCGGCCGAGGCACATCGCGGTCTGGCTGGCCGAATCCATCAGGATCATGTGCAGGAAGAAGACCATCCCGGGCTCCATGATCGTGGGCGCGCCCTCGTAGAACATCTGGTCCTCCATCCACGACGGCGCGAAGCGCGGCCCCAGCGAGTACCCGCAGGCGTTGAGCCGGTGCGCCCCCAGCCCCGCGGCGTCGAGCACGCGGGCGTGCGCGTCGAACACCTCGGCCATCGGGCGGCCGGGGCGCAGCGCCTCCTCGCAGGCCATCAGCGCGTCATGGGCGGCCGACTGCATCGAGACGTGCTGCGGCCGGGGCTTGCCGATCACCACGGTCTTGAAATTGGCCGAGTGGTAGTGGCGATAGGTTCCCGCCCATTCGAGGTTGAGCTGGTCCTCGGTCCCGAAGGTCCGCCGCCCGGCCTGATAGCGGCAGAGCAGCGCGTGCTCGCCCGAGCCCACGATGAACTCGTTCGCCGGGTAGTCCCCGCCGCCGCGGAAGATCACGTCGTGCATGGCCGCGAGCACGTCGCCCTCGTTCGCGCCGGGCCGGGTCGCGGCGACCGCGGCATCGAAGGCGGCGTCGCCCAGTTCCGCCGCGCGGCGGACATAGGCGATCTCGGCGGGGGATTTCACCAGCCGCAGCTGGCCCATCAGGTCGGAGGCATCGACCAACGTGGCCATCGCCCCGATGCGCGCCTCGACCCTGCGGCCGTTCGCGTGCGTCAGCCCCTGTGTCGCCGTCTCCCACCCGACGCGCCCGCCAGTCAGGCCCAGCTCGGCGAGGATGGCAGCGAGGTCCTCGGAGGGGTCGGCCCCCGCGCGATCCTTCCAGACCCGGATGTCGCGGATCGTCGAGGTGAGCTGCGCCTGTCTGAGATCGGCCGAGCGGGTCAGCAGCACCGGCTCGCGGTCGGTCACGATCAGGCACTGGAAGAAGCAGAAGCCGAAGGTGTCGTAGCCGGTCAGCCAGTACTGGCTCTCGGGCGCGAAAAGGAGCATCGCGTCGAGCCCGCGATCGGCCATCGCGGCGCGGGCGCGCGCGAGGCGCTTGTCGAATTCGCCTTGGGTGAAGTGGAGCATCTGGGCCTCAGAGCATGATGGCGGAGACGAGGCGGCCGTAATCCGGCTCGCCCCGGTGGGTGGCGCGGCGGTAGCTGTAGAAGCGCGCAGCGTCCGAGTAGGTGCAGTGCCCGGTCCAGCCGGCCTCGGCCACGCCCGCCGCGCGCATCCGCGCGAGAAGGAAGCCGGGCAAGTCGAACTGCGCCCGCCCGTCCGTGCCGCCGGCGAAGAAGCGGGCGTGATCGGGGTCGTCGTCGAGGAAGCGCTCGACGAATTCGGGTCCCACCTCGTAGGCGCGCTGCGAGATGGTGGGGCCGATCATGGCGACGATTCGCGCGCGGGCCGCGCCGAGGCGCTCCATGGCATCGAGCGTGGCCTCGGCCACCCCCGAGATCGCACCCTTCCAGCCGGCATGGGTCGCGCCGATCACGCCCGCCTCGCGGTCCGCGAACAGGATCGGCGCGCAGTCGGCCGTCAGCACGCCCAGCGCGATGCCGGGCTGGTCGGTGACCATGGCATCAGCCTTCGGGCGGTCGGAGCCCCAGGGCTCGGTGACGCTGATCACATCGGCCGAGTGGATCTGGTGGAGCGAGACCAGCGCCGCGGCACCCAGATGCGCGGCCACGCGGTCGCGGTTCTCGGCCACCGCGCCCGGGTCGTCGCCCGAGCCGGGGCCGCAGTTCAGATCGGCGTAGAGGCCCTTCGAGATGCCCCCCTGCCGGGTGAAGAAGCCGTGCGCGATGCCGCGCAGTTCGGGCGCCGTGATGGGCGAGAGCGTCATGCGTCCTCCGCGAAGCCGGGCGGGATCGGGGCGCCGGGCGGCAGCGCCGCAAGTGCCTTGAACAGCGTTCCCATGGCGTCCGCTGCCGTCAAGCGCTCGAGCGCGTCGGCGAGGCTGTCGGCCCGGTCGGGCCGCGCCTGCGCCAGCATCGCCGCGCGCTGGCCGATGCCCATCCGCCCGAGGAAGGCGCCCTGCGTGGCCATCCGGACCGCGAGCGGCGCAAGGTCGGCGCCGAGCGCGTCGAAGTCGATCAGCCATGTGAGGTCCGCCTCGCCCGGCGACGCCAGCGGTTCGGCGGGGGCGTGGCGCCGGAGCGCCTGGAGCGTCCAGCCGGGCGGGCGGTCGGCGGCGCGATAGCCGTAGTCGATCAGCAGAGCCGCGCCGCCGTGGCTTTCGATGCGCCGCGCGATCTCGCGGGCGGTGGCGGTGGCGGCGGGCGAGGTCTCGCGCCACGCACCCTCCGGCGCGGGGTCGAGGCCGGGGAGCGGGCCCGAGAGGCCCCAGATCAGCCGGTCGCCCGCCAGCCCAACTTGCCGCTCGCGCCAGCCCTCGGGCGTCGCGATGAACTGGCGCACGGGCAGCGCGTCGAGGAACTCGTTGGCGACGATCAGCGCGAAACCTTCGGGCACCTGCTCCAGCCGCTCGGCCCAGCGCGCGCCGGGCAGGCGGCGGGCCTGCTCGGCCCGAAGGCGCGGCGAGGTCTCGACCAGCCAGGTCTCGGCGGCGGCCAGTGGCCCCATGGCGCGGCGCGCGTCGGCCATCAGCGTGCCGCGGCCGGGGCCAAGCTCGACGACGCGCGCCTCGCGCGGCGCGCCCATCCCCTCCCAGACTGCGCGCAGCCACAGGCCGATCATCTCGCCGAACATTTGGCTCACCTCGGGCGCCGTGGTGAAGTCGCCCGTAGCACCCAGCGGGTCGCGCGTGACGTAGTAGCCATGACGCGGATGGCCGAGGCAGAGGGCCATGAACTCGGCCACGCCCATCGGCCCCTGTGCCGCGATGCGGTCGCGGATGATGCGGCCGAGGGGGGTCACGCCGGCCGGCGCGTGAACGCCACCGCGAGGAAGCCGAGCCCGATCGCGACCATCGGCAGCGACAGCAGCTGGCCCATGGTCAGCCCCCAGGCGTCCACCCCGGCGCCGAGGCGGATGACATGCCCCATCGGGTTGTCGGGCGAGATGAACTGCTCGTCGGCGAGGCGGAAGTTCTCGACGAAGGTCCGCGCGAGGCCGTAGCCGACGAAGAACACCCCGATCAGCCCGCCCGGCCGCTTCAGCCAGCCGCCCCGGACCGCGAGCCACCACATCACGCCGCCCAGCAGCAGCCCCTCGAGCCCGGCCTCGTAGAGCTGGCTCGGGTGGCGCGGCTCGGGGCCGGCATGGGGAAACACCATGGCCCAGGGGACATCGGTCGGCCGGCCCCACAGCTCGCCATTGATGAAGTTCGCGAGCCGCCCGAACAGGATGCCCAGGGGCGCCGCCAGCGCCACGGCGTCGCCCACCGACATCACCGGCGCGCCGCGCTTCAGCGCGAAGCCGATGACGCCCAGGATGACGCCCAGAAACCCGCCATGGAACGACATCCCCCCCTGCCAGATCGCGAGGATCTCGGACGGGTTGGCGAGGAAATGCGCGGGGTTGTAGAACAGCACGTAGCCGAGCCGCCCGCCGAGGATGACACCCAGCGTCATCCAGGTCAGCAGCTCCTCGGGCTGGTCGGGGGTCATCGGCGCGCGCTCGGCCGGCCACAGCCGCGGGCGGCGCATCAGCCAGACGACCATCCGCCAGCCGATCACCAGCCCGGCGATGTAGGCCAGTGCATACCAGCGCAGCGAGAAGGTGAGCCCGCCGAGGTCCAGCGTGAAGATCGCGGGGTCGATCTGCGGAAAGGGCAGGACGAAGGGGGGCATCGGCGCTCCGGCGGCATCGAGGGTGGCGCGTCATGGGTGGGGGAGCGGACGGGCCCTGTCAAGCGCGCCCCGGCGGGCGGTCGCTCTCGTGCCTTGCCCGCGCCGCGCCGCCCGCGCATATAACGGGGGTCGCCGGCACCGGGCCGGCCCGACCGAGAGAGGCGCCAGATGCAGACCCGCGGCAAGTTCTTCGACGATCTCAGCCAGCTCATGACCAATGCCGCCGGGATGGCGCAGGGCGTGAAGACCGAGGCCGAGACCGCGATGCGCGGCTTCATGGAGCGCTGGATCGCCGACGCGAACCTCGTCACCCGCGAGGAGTTCGAGGCGGTGCGCGAGATGGCCGAGAAGGCGCGGCTGGAGAACGAGGCGCTCAAGGCGCGCCTCGAGGCGCTCGAGGCCGCAAGGAAGAAGTGACCGCCGAAGGCCGCGGCGATGGCCCGCGGCCGGCAAGGTGATCCGCGCCGCCCGTGGCGTGCCTCGCGACGGCGCGAGCCGGTCTTTGTCCCCGATTGACCCGCCGGGCCGCGCGCCCGGCCTGACCGCGGCGCGCGTCCCGGGTCTCAGTGAATCTTTCGCGGCGCCCCTGAAATCGCTTTACGCCTCCGCCTGTCGGTGCCACCATATTTCGTGGATCGGGAGCGTTCGTTCCACGATCCATGGCGACCCTGGGTGTATCCTGTGGGACAGGCCTCACGGGACCACCAGACAGGAGGGGGGTATCGAGGCAATGACCGCAGTCGAGCAGGACTTTCTCGCAGCCGACGTCCATCCCATCGACATGGTGGAAACCCTGGCCGAGCAATCGCGCTGGGACTTCGACCGGCTTGGCGAGGACCAGATCGCGATGGCGATCGAGGGGGCGTGGCGCACCTATTCTCTCTCGCTCGCCTGGTCGGGCCATGACGACATGCTGCGGCTGGTCTGCTCGTTCGAGCTCGACCCGGCGGCCGAGCGCCGTCCCGAGGTCGTTCGGCTCATCCACATGATCAACGACAAGGTCTGGAACGGCAGTTTCGTGCACTGGGCCGAGCAGGGGATGCTGGCGTTCCGCTACGGGCTGACGCTGGCCGGCGGCGCCACGGCGACGCCCGAGCAGATCGAGGCGATGGTGCTGTCGGCGGTGGCGCTGAGCGAGCGCTTCTATCCAGCCTTCCAGCTTGTCGGCTGGGGCGGCGAGGCGGCCGAGACGGCGCTCAGGGTCGCGATCGAGGAGCATTACGGCACGGCTTGAGGCGCCGCTGCGCCGCCCGGATCCGGGGGCGGGCGGCGCTCCACCCCGCGGCGCCGGAGCGGGCGCCTGCGTCCCAGGGTTGACGGGACGCAGGCGCCCGGCTCTTTTCTGGAGACCGGCAATCTGGAACGGATCGGAGGGGACGCGGATGGCGGGGCTGCAGAATGCGGGCGTCGAGACGCTGGTGCTGCTGGGCTGCGGCAAGATGGGCGGTGCGATGCTGGAAGGCTGGCTGGCCGGGGGGCTGTCGCCCGCGGCGGTCACGGTCATCGAGCCGCGGCCGTCCGAGCGCGTGAAGGTGCTGGCGGGCGAGGGCCTCGTGCTCAATCCAACCAGCCTCGCGCCGGCCTCGGTTGCTATCATCGCCGTCAAGCCGCAGATGATGGGCGACGCGGCGCCCGCGCTGATGCCCCTTGCGGGGCAGGGAACCGTGTTCGTCTCGATTGCCGCCGGCACGCCGATTGCCGCTTTCGAGGCGATGTTCGGCGCGGGCACGCCGATCGTTCGGGCGATGCCGAACACGCCCGCGGCGGTCGGGCGCGGGATCACGGCGCTGATCGGCAACATCGCTGCCGACGAGCGCGTGATGGCCATGGCCGAGGCGCTTCTCGCCGCCGTGGGGCAGACCGTGCGGCTCGAGTCCGAGGACCAGATGGATGCGGTCACCGGGCTCTCGGGCTCGGGGCCGGCCTATGTCTTCCACATGATCGAGGCGATGGCCGCGGCGGGCGAGGCGGCGGGGCTTGCGCCCGACCTCGCGATGCGGCTCGCGCGGGCCACGGTCTGCGGGGCGGGGGCGCTGGCGGTGGCGTCGGACGAGAGCGCGGCACAGCTGCGCATCAACGTCACCAGCCCCGGCGGCACCACGGCGGCGGGGCTGGGCGTGCTGATGGCCGAACTGCCCGGCCTGATGACGCGCACAGTTGCCGCGGCGACGCAGCGCTCGCGCGAGTTGCGCGGCTGAGTTGCCGGCCCGGGCAGCGGAGTCCGAAAAGTTTCAATTGAAAATTTTGTGCGCCGCACAAAAGAGGCGGTTGACATCTTTTGTGCGCTGCACAATATTCTCCCTCAGAACGGCGCGGGGACGGCCCCGGCCCAGACCCGATCCGAGGAGAAAGCACATGGCTCTCGACAAGTTCCCCTTCAGCTTCGACGCCGAGAAGATGGGCGAGCTCTTCAAGCTGCCCGAGTTCGACAAGATGTTCGATGCCAGCAAGCTGCCGGCCGTGGACGTCGAGGCGGTGGTTGCCGCCCAGCAGAAGAACATTGCCGCGCTGGTCGAGGCCAACAAGGTTGCGATCGCCGGCTACCAGGAGATCTTCAAGCGCCAGGTCGCGCTGGTCGAGGAAGGCGTCGCCGTCCTCAAGGACCAGATGGCCGAGTTCCAGGGCCAGCCGGTGACCGCCGACCAGACCGCCCGGAACATTGAGACCGCGAAGGCCGCGATCGAGAAGGCGATGGCCGACGTCAAAGAACTCGCCGATCTCGCGCAGAAGGCGAACACCGAGGCCTTCGAGATCGTCAAGGCCCGCTTCGAGGAGGCCGTGGCCGAGTTCAAGGACGCGGCGTCGAAGCTCGCCGCCTGACGGATCGCTCGCCAGAGCCCGGGGGCCGCTTGCGCCAAGCGCAGGCGGCCTTCATATTTCGCCCCCTCGAAGCAGGGGGCGGGACATGACGGGCACGATCAGCTACGACGATTTCCTCAGGGTCGACATCCGGGCCGGGCGCGTGATCGACGCGCAACCCTTCCCCGAGGCGAGAAAGCCCGCGATCAAGCTGTGGATCGACTTCGGGTCCGAGATCGGCGTGAAGAAGACCTCGGCCCAGATCACCGAGTATTACACGCCCGAGGCGCTGGTCGGCCGCATGGTCATGGCCGTCGTCAACTTCCCGCCCCGCCAGATCGGCCCCTTCATGTCCGAGGTCCTGACTCTGGGCGTCTCGGACGCCAGCGGCGCGATCGTGCTGCTCGCCCCCGATTCGGACGTGGCCCCGGGCGCACGGATGCACTGATCGGGGGCGCCGCGTCGGCTGTCGGGCCGGTGGCGCGGTCGCGCCCGCGGCGCGCTGCGGTCGGGGGTGGCCGTGGCGGGCGGGCACGCGGCGCCGGCCCGCTCAGCGGGGCAGGCGAACGGTGGCGCGAAGGCCGCCGAGGCGGGGGCTTTCGTCCAGTGTCAGACCGCCGCCGTGGCTGCGCGCCACGTCGAGCGCGATGGACAGGCCGAGCCCCACCCCCGAGGCGATGTTCTGGCCGCGCGCCTCGTCGAGACGGGTGAAGGGCCGCACGACCTCCTCGCGCTTCTCGGGCGGGATGCCGGGGCCGTCGTCCTCGACCGTGAACTCGACCGCCCGCGCCCCGAGGCGGACGCCGAGCGCGACCGTCTCGCCATAGGCGAGCGCATTCTCGACCAGGTTGACCACGCAGCGCTTCACCGCCTGGCGGCGCAGGGCGACGGTGCGTTCGGCGGGCGTCGCGATCTCGGTCGCGAGCGCGATGTCGCGGCCGCGCCGGCGGGCGTCCTCGACGATCTCCTCGGCGAGCTCGACGGGGTCGGTGTCGGACGAGAGCTCGCCCGCCTCGCCGCGCGCGAAGGCGAGGAAGGCGTCGAGCATGTGCTCCATCTCGGACACGTCGCGGCCGAGTTCGGCGATCTCGGGGATCGGCTCGGCCACGGCGAGGGCGAGCTTCATCCGCGTGAGCGGCGTGCGCAGGTCGTGGCTCACGCCCGACAGCATGCGGGTGCGCTGCTGCATCTGGCGCTCGAGGCGGGTACGCATGTCGAGAAAGGCGATGCCCGCGCGGCGCACCTCCTCGGCGCCCGAGGGGCGGAACGGCAGGCTTCGGCCCCGCCCGAAGGCGCTCGCCACGGTCGAGAGCTCGCGGATCGGCCGAATCTGGTTGCGCAGGAACACCACCGCGACGCCGGTAAGCGCGAGCGAGGTGACGGTCATCCACACCAGCAGGAGATGCGGGTTCGAGGCGTTCATCCGGCGCCGCGGGATCAGCACCTGCAGGACGCCCTTGGTGGTGGCGATGCGGGCGTCGACATGCTTGGGAAAGCTCACGAGATCGAGCGACATCGGCCGGCGCAGCTCGGTCTTCAGCGTCTGCTCAATCACGCCGCCGGTCACGTCGTAGAGGGCGCGGAACGCCTCGGCCTCGACCCGCTCGCCGGGATGGAGGCCGAAATCGAAGCCGAGCGGGATCTCGATGCTGGTCAGCATCGCCTCGGCGGCGGCGAGGTCGGGCAGGCTCTCGATCTGCGCGATCACGAACTTGATCTCGCGCGCGACGGCGGTGGCCATCTGCTCGGTCACGCCATCGTAGTGGCGCTGGATGAACAGCACGGCAACGACCACCTGCAGGAGCAGGATGGGCAGGACGAGGATCATCAGCGCGCGCCCGAACAGGCTGCGCGGGGTGAACTTCTTGAGCAGGGCGGCGATGCGCTTCATCCTGTCCGACGCTAGGGCGCGGGGCGCGCCCTGGGCAAGAGGCGGCGAGGGCGGCAGCGGATGAGTGCACCTTTCGACCTGCGGCCCGACGTGGTGCATGGCGTCGCCGAGACGGTGGCGCCGGGCGTCCGCCGCGTGACCTGCGCCAACCCCTCGCCGATGACCTTCACGGGAACGCGCAGCTACGTGGTGGGGCGCGGCGAGGTGGCGGTGATCGACCCGGGGCCCGACGACCCGCGGCATCTGGGCGCGATCCTCGCGGCGCTCGAGCCGGGCGAGGCGGTCGCGGCCATCCTGGTCACGCACAGCCATCTCGACCACAGCCCCGGCGCGCGGGGGCTGGCGGCGCTGACCGGCGCGCCGGTCTGGGGCTTCGGACCGCATGGCGCGGGGATGAGCGGCGCGATGCGCGAGCTCAAGGCGGCGGGGCTCGACCTCGGCGGCGGCGAGGGGGCGGACCGCGGCTTCGCCCCGGATCGGCTGATGGCGGATGGCGAGAGCGTGGGCGGACCCGGCTGGCGGCTGACGGCCCTGCACACGCCCGGGCACCTGTCGAACCATCTTGCATTCGCGCTCGAGGGCACGGGGGTGCTGTTCACGGGCGACGCGGCGATGGGCTGGACGACGACGCTGGTCTCGCCGCCCGAGGGGGACATGGCGGCGCAGATGGCGACCCTGCGGCGCCTCGCGGCGCGCGAAGGCGACCGGCTCTATCTGCCGGGGCACGGGCACGAGGTCGCTGCGCCCGCGGCGCTTGTCGCGCACCTGATCCGCCACCGCGAGATGCGCGAGGCGGCGATCCTCGACGCGCTGCGGCGCGCCGGCGGCGGGACGGCCGAGAGCCTCGCCGCCGCGGTCTATCGCGACACCGACCCGCGCCTCATGCCCGCGGCCGCGCGCAACGTGCTTGCGACGCTGCTGGGGCTGATGGCCGAGGGCCGGGTCGAATGCGCGGGGCCGCTGTCGGCGCGGGCCGAGTTCCGGCCGGGTTGAGTGCTCGGCACATTGGCCGGGCTGGCGGTCAGCCGCGTTCCGAGCAGATACCCTGCAGCGCGATCCAGTCCCGGTCGCTGAGCGCGGGGGTGAAGGCCCCGCCGCCGATCGTGTCGCCCGAGGCCGCAAGCTCGGCGCGCTCGGCCAGCTCGGGATGCGAGGCGAAGTAGCGCAGCGCCGCGGGCGTCGCGCCATGGCGTTCCTCGAGCCGCTCGAAGAACTGGGCGAAGGGGCCGTTGGGCAGCCCCGCTTTGGCGAGCAGGCTCAGCGCCTCCTGGTCCGCGCGCGCCTCGGCCTCGCGCTGGTAGCTGGCATTGAGCGCGGCATCGGTGGCCGCGGCCAGGGCGCCCGCGCCGAACACGTCGCCGATCAGCAGGCCCAGAAGCCCCGCCGTCCCGGCTGCCCGCAGGGCGACGACGGTGGGGTCGCGGTGGATGACGTGGCCGATCTCGTGCGCCAGCACGCCCGCCACTTCCTCGGGCGAGTCGGCCTCGTCGATCAGCCCGCGGAACACCAGGATGCGCCCCCCCGGCAGCGCGAGGGCCTGCACCATCGGATGGTCGAGCACGTCGAGCCGGAGCGGATAGGGTAGCCCCGCCCCCCCGCCCAGCCGCGCGGCGAGCCGATCGAGCGCCGACTGCCCCTCTGCGCCCGTGCAGAAGCGTGCCTGCGATCCGCCGAGTTCGAGGATCTGCGCGAGCTGCCCCGCCACGGCGTCCCCCAGCGCGCGCTCGCGCTCGGGCGGGATCATCAGCGCAAGCTGGCTCGCGAGCGCGGGGATCAGCACGAACACCATCATGAGGACCGCGCCCACCGCGCCCACGCCCCAGACCAGCGCACGGCGCACGCCGCGGCGGTCGACCTCGCGGCGGTGGAGGTCGGGGCAGACCGCGCGGATCGCCTCGATCATGGTGTCGTCGTTGACGAGCAGGCGCTCGTCGCTGCCGAGGTGCGGGACGATCTGGACCTGCTGCTCGTCGCGCTCCGAGATCGCGCGCAAGCTCGCGAGCGGCCAGTGTGTCAACACCTGATCGTCCAGCGTGCGGATGATCAGCGAGCGCTCGCGGAAGCTCAGCACCACGTTGCGCGGCCGCGAGGAGAGCCCGTCGAAATACCGCCCGTCCGACTCGAGCAGCGCATAGCGCGCGACTGCGGTCATCAGAAGGCCGCGCCCACGTCGACCCCGAGTGCGTCCGCGAAGCCGCCCGCCTCGGTGGCCTGATCGTGCGAGCGCTGGGCGACGTCGCGCAGGGCGTTGGGGTTCTCGATCTGCATGGCCTCGATCTTGCGGCGCAGCACCGGCTGGACCAGCATCGACTGCGTGAACGCGTAGGCGAACGCACTGACCACCAGAAAGCCCAGAACAACGATCGCGACAAGGGGCCAATTCGCCGCTCCCACGCCCAGTGTCGCGGGGTTGACGGGGTTCTCGGGGGACGACAGCAGCGCCTCGAGGGAGGGTCCGCCGAGCACGATCCATGCGCCCGCCACCGCGGCGCCGACGATCGCGGCAGCGATCAGCGTCGACAGCGACGTGGCGATGTAGCCGCCCACCGTCAGCGCGAAGACGCGCACGACCGAGACGTCGTTGCCAAGCGCCGAGTCGCCCAGCCTGCGGTTGTCCCACAGGTAGCGGAAGCTCGCGATCTGGTAGCCGAACACGACGAACGAGGCCACCATGATCCACAGTGACGACATGATGCTGACCGCCGCCTGCGTGAACCCGGGATCGTAGTCGGCCTCGATCACCATGCCCCATGTCAGCAGCGCAAAGACGAGTGCCGTAACGTAGATCCAGGCCCACCAAACCATGAGCCCGAGCCACGAGCCGTCCTGCCGGAACTTCTGGTCGCCGAACCAGGTGCGGTCGGTCATGTACTGGGCCTGCCGGAAATGCTGGTAGGGCAGCGCGAGCCCCGCCGTTACCACGGTCAGGATTGACCAGCCGATCGAGCGCAGCATGTAGCCCCAGGCCCCCGGCTCGACGCCGAAGCGGATGCCGCGCCAGCGCAGGCGCGAGAGCATGTAGCGCCGCGCGCGATATGCCGCCCAGAACCAGAAGGGCACCAGTGCCACCAGCGAGGCGTTGAGCGCGACCGGGTTGCCCTGGAAGAAGCTGAGTCCGATGAAGGTGAGCCCCAGGTTGACGAGGCCGAGATAGACCGCCAGCACCACCATCGCCAGCAGGAAGCCCAGCAGCTTCTCGAGCCCCGTGCCGGTGTATTCGAAGGGGTCGCCGTCGATCCGGATCGCGCTGGCGAAATAGCGCCTCAGCCGCGTGACCATCCAGAAGCGGTAGAGTCCCAGCGTGACAACCGACAGAAGCGCGGTCTTCAGCGCGAGCAGCAGCAGCGAGCCATCGTCGCGGTAGCGCGCGCGGATTCGCTTGTCGTCGTAGAACGCGGCCAGTGCGGCCTCGTCGTCGTTCCCGTCGCGGCGCGCGAAGGGGTCGGGGGCCGCCGGCTTCTCGGCCCAGCTGTGATACTGGTCGAGATCCCAGGACCGGCGGCGCGGTTGCTCGTCTTCCCCGCTCAAGGCTGCCTCCGTGAGCGCCGTGCTTCGATGCACTGATTGGTTGCGCATCACTATGGCGGAAATCGGGTCGGGCCGCCACCGGCGGGGTGTTGTCGGGCTCGCGCGGCGCGCGGGGCGGGGGTATGGTGCGGTGCGTGCCGCGGCGCCCGCCAGGGGCGGCAGGGAGGACGACGATGGAGCCCGGCGCCTGCCCGGTGAGGATCGAGACCCGGCGCTATCCCGGTGGCAGCGCCCTGCACTGCCATGCGCATCACCAGGTCGTGCTGCCGCTGGCGGGCCGCATGGAGATGGCGGTGGGCGGCCGCGGCGCGCGGCTCGATGGCGCGCAGTTCGCCGCGCTCGCGGCCGGCGAGGCGCACGAGTTCGAGGCGCCCGCAGGCGACAGCTTCCTGATCGTCGACCTGCCCGAGACCGGGACCGATCCGCTCTGGCATGGCGCCCGCCTGCGGCCGTTTCTGCCCTTCGACCCGGCGCTGCGGGGCTTCGCGGCGTTGCTGGCCGAGAGCGAGGCAGGCGCGGGCGGACGGCGGGCGGGCAGCGTCGCGCTCGACATGGGCGCGGAGGTGGTGGCGTTCCTGGTCGAGGCGCTGCGCCGGCGGATCGGGGCGGCCGCACCGCTGCCCGCGCCGCTCGCGCGCGCCATGGCGGCGATGACGGCGGATCTCGGCGCGGCCCATCGGGTCGGCGAGATCGCGCGCCGGGCGGGCACCAGCGGCAGCCGCCTGCATGCCGCCTTCCGCGACTGCCTCGGCACCACCCCTATGGGCTGGCTGACCGCCCGCCGGATGGAGGAGGCGCGGCGGCTTCTGGTCACGGGCGGGCTCGCGGTCGGCGAGGTCGCGGCGCGGGTGGGCTATGACGATCCGGCCGCCTTCGCCCGCGCCTTCCGCCGCGCCCATGGCTGCGCCCCCGGTGCCCTGCGCGCCCGTGGCGCGGCGGTGCGGGCCCGCGCCTGAGAGGATCGGCACGAAAATCGCGAGGATCGGCCGCGCGCCGATGCCCGCGCCGGGCTAGTTTGCGGGCCGACCGCATCGGGGAGATGACGCCATGACGACCTCGCTCGCCAGCTATGACATGCTGACCTTCGACTGCTACGGCACGCTGATCGACTGGGAGGCTGGCATCTGGGACGCCCTTCAGCCGCTCATCGCGACCAATGCCGCCGACCCCGGCCGTTCCGAGATCCTGGGCGTGTTCGGCGAGATCGAGGGCGACCAGCAGGCCGCAACCCCGGCAATGCTCTATCCCGACCTGCTGGCGCGCGTGCATGCGCGGCTGGCGGCGCGGATGGGCTGGCGCACGGATGCCGCGCTCGATGCCGCGTTCGGGGCGTCGGTGCCGATGTGGCCGGCCTTCCAGGACAGCGCGACGGCCTTGCGCGCGCTCAAGCGCCGCTATCGGCTGGTGATCCTGTCGAATGTCCACAGGGCCGGCATCGCGGCTTCGATCGGTCGGCTGGGGGTTGCGTTCGACGCGGTCTACACGGCCGAGGATGTCGGTAGCTACAAGCCCGATCCGCGCAACTTCCGCTACATGCTGGACCGCCTCGGCGCCGGGCACGGCGTCGCGCCGGGCCGCATCCTGCACGTCGCCCAGAGCCTGCGCCACGATCATGTCCCGGCCACGGCGGCGGGGCTCGCGCGCTGCTGGATCGACCGCCAGAACCTCGCCGAGGGCGGCCACTGGGGTGCGACGGCGCGGGTGCCGGAGGTCCCGTCGGTCGACTTCCGCTTCACCACGCTCGCCGCTCTCGCCGAGGCGGCGGCAGCCGCCGGCGGTTGAAGCGCCGCCCTGGCGCGTCATATTTTGGACCGGAGACCAGGACCGGGGAGAGAGAGATGACGATCCGCCAGATCCTCGCCGCCTGCGCCCTCGCGGCGCTCTCGCTTGCGACGCCCGGCACGGCGCCGGCCCATCACGGCTGGAGCTGGACGACGGGGCAGAACATCGACCTCACGGGCGTGATCCGCAAGGCGAGCCTGGGCCTGCCCCACGGCATCCTCGAGGTGGATGTCGAGGGCGAGGTCTGGAGCGTCGAAGTCGGCCAGCCCTGGCGCAACGAGCGCGCCGGCATCCCCGACGGCGCCATGGCCGAAGGGGTCGAGATCCGCGTGATCGGCGAGCCCTCGGCCGACATATCCGATCGCCGGATCAAGGCCGAGCGGCTCACCATCGGCGACGTCGAATACCAGCTCTATCCCGGCCGAGACTGACGGGTGGAGGCCCTCGAGGCCATCGCAGCGAGCGGCCCTGCGCAGTGGCTCCGCTTCTCCCGCTGGGGCTATGCCTCGGTGCTGACGGGCCACGTCATGGGGGTCGCGCTGCTTTTCGGCGCCATCGTGGCGCTCGACCTGCGGCTCATGGGCGTGTGGCGGGCCGTGCCGGTCGCGGCGCTCGGGCGGGTTCTGGTGCCGGTGGCGGGCGTGGGCCTCGCGCTCGCGCTGGCGTCGGGGCCGATGCTTTTCGCGGTGCGCGCGCCGGAATATGGGGCGATCCCGCTCCTGTGGGCCAAGCTCGCGCTGGTGGTGCTGGGACTGGCACAGGCGCTCGCGCTGCGTCTGGGGCCGGGCCTTGCCGCGGCGTCGCCCGCGCGGCTGCGGCTGGCCGGCGCCGTCTCTCTGGCCGCCTGGACCGGCACGCTGGTCGCGGGGCGGATGATCGCCTTCGCCGCCGGCTGAGCCCTCAGCGCAGGTCGGGCAGGCGGTAGCCCGCCTCCTCGAGCTGGCGGCGCAGCGTGAGCTTCGAGATCTTGCCGGTCGCGGTATGCGGGATCTCGGTCACGAACAGCACCTCGTCGGGCAATTGCCACTTGGCGAAATGCGGGCGCAACCGGTCGATGATCTCGTCCGCGCCGGGGCTGCGGCCGGGCTTGGGCACGATGCAGAGCACCGGGCGCTCGTCCCATTTCGGGTGGGGCACGCCGACGGCCGCGGCCTCGGCCACGTCGGGGTGGCTGACGGCGGCGTTCTCCATGTCGATCG
Source organism: Thermohalobaculum sediminis (assembly GCF_023487995.1). Taxonomy (GTDB): domain Bacteria; phylum Pseudomonadota; class Alphaproteobacteria; order Rhodobacterales; family Rhodobacteraceae; genus Thermohalobaculum; species Thermohalobaculum sediminis. The sequence goes on along the minus strand of NZ_JAMFKN010000008.1, from coordinate 114,618 downwards.
AGCTGATCCATTCGCCACCCGATTTGATCACGTCCTTGAAGCGGTCCGTGATCCGCACATAGCCGAGCGCGTCGATGGTCGCCGCGTCGCCCGTGTCGAACCAGCCCTCGGCGTCGATTGCGTCGGCCTCCTGCTTGAGATAGCGCCGCAGCACGCCGGGGCCGCGGATCTGCAGCCGCCCCTGGGTCTCGCCGTCCCAGGGCAGGTCGGCGCCCGCGTCGTCGCGGATGCAGAGATCGACGGTGAAGGGCGGGTGGCCGACCTTGAGCTGCACGCCGATGCGCTCCTCGTCCGGCATGGCGGCGACCTCGGGCTTGAACGAGGCGAAGGTTCCCAGCGGCGAGGTCTCGGTCATGCCCCAGGCGTGCAGGACGCGCACGCCATAGTCGTTCTGGAACGCCTCGATCACCGCGCGCGGGCAGGACGAGCCGCCGATCACCACGCGGTCGAGATGCGGCAGGTCGAGGCCCTGCTCGCGCAGGTAGGTCAGCAGCGGCAGCCAGATGGTGGGCACGGCGGCGGTGACGGTCACGCCCTGCTCCAGCATGCCGTAGAGGCTCGCGGGGTCCATCAGGCGCCCCGGCAGCACCATCCCCGCGCCCGCCATCGGCGCCGAGAAGCCCGTCGACCAGCCATTCGCGTGGAACAGGGGCACGACCGGCATCACCACGTCGCGCGATGACAGCCCAAGCATGTCGGGCTGGATCATCGCCATCGCATGCAGCACGTTCGAGCGGTGCGAATAGACCACGCCCTTGGGATGCCCGGTGGTGCCCGAGGTGTAGCAGATGCCGCAGGCGTCGCGCTCGTCGCCGCGGTGCCAGCCGGTGTCGCCGTCCTCGGCGGCGAGCAGGTCCTCGAAGCAGAGCGCGCCGGGCAGCTCCTCGGGCATGTGCGGGCGATCTGTCAGGACGATCACGCCGCGCAGGTCGGGCAGGTCGGGCACCATGCGCGCGACGATGGGCGCGAGGTCGGGGTCGCAGATCAGCCAGCGGTCGCCGGCATGGCCCGCGATGTAGGCAAGCTGCTCGCAGGCAAGGCGCGGGTTCAGCGAATGCAGGACGGCGCCCGCCCCCGGCACGCCATACCAGGCCTCGAGGTGCCGGGCGGTGTTCCAGGCCATGCAGCCCACCACGTCGCCGGGCCGCACGCCGAGCCGGCGCAACGCCTGCGCGACCTTGAGCGCGCGAACGCGCGTCGCGGCCCAGTCGGTTCGCGTGACCGGCCCCTCGACCGAGCGGCTGACGATGGTGCGCCCGCCGTGATAGCGCGCGGCATGGTCGATGATCGCGGACACGCGCAGCGGCCAGTCCTGCATCAGGTCCTGCATGGCCTCCCTCCCCCGGGTCACGTTTTCGGGAACTCTAGCAGGCGCGCGGATCCCCTCAAGTCCGCGCTTGCCTGCGGTCGGTGCCAAGCCCACAAAAGGCTGCCGCAAGGCGGGCGGCGGGCGCGGGGTGGCGTGGATGCAGGAGAGGACGGCCGCGGGTGCCGCGATGTGGGTGGCCGGCGGCATGGCACTGATCGCCGTCAGCGACAATTTCATTCCCCTGGTCGCCGAGCGGATGGGTCTGTGGCAGTTCCAGGCGATGCGGGCGGGAATGGTGCTGCCGGCGGTGTTCCTGTTCGTGCTGGCGAGCGGGCGGCTGCGGCTGATCCTGCTGGTGTCGGCATGGCGGATCGCGGTCCGCAGCCTGCTGTCGATCATTGCCCTGATGATGTATTTTGCGGCGCTGCCGGCGGTGTCGATCGCGGTGGCGGCGGCGGGGTTGTTCACCTCGCCGCTCTGGGTCGCGCTGTTCTCGGCGGCGTTCTTTGGCGAGCGCGTGGGGCCGCGGCGCATCCTTGGGGCGCTGGTGGGCTTCACCGGGGTCTGCGTGGTCCTTGGCGTGGGGTCCGAGCCGATCCGCCCGATGGCGCTGGTGGCCGTTGCCGGCGGCGCCTTCTACGCGCTGAGCGTGATCTGGACGCGGCGCCACTGCGCGGGCGAGACGGCGATCTGCATGTCGTTCTGGCAGTTTGTGGGGTTCGTCGCGCTTGGGCTCGCGGGGCTTGCGGCCCTGCCCTGGCTGGGGGCGGCGCTTGGCGGCGTCGAGGGCGCGGAGTTCGTCGTGCGGCCCTGGGCGGCGCCGGACGGCGTGGCGCTGGGGCTTGCGCTGCTGATCGGGGTCACCGGGCTTGCCGCGACCACCTGCATCGCGGTGGGCTATCGCAGCGCCGAGAGTAGCTTCATCGGCATCTTCGATTTCAGCTTCCTGATCTGGGCGCCGCTGGTCTCGTGGCTGCTGTGGGGCGAAATGGTGTCTCTGCGCGTGGCCTTCGGGATGGGGCTGATCGTGTTTGCCGGGATCCTGGCGATGTGGTCGGGCCGGCTGCGCCTTGCGCGCGCCTGATCGCAGGGGGGCGGCGACCGGAGCGGCATTGCCGGGGGTCCGTGCTGCGCCAGATTATTGCGTTCCGAAGCCGCCGCGGTCCGCGGGCGGCGTGCAGGTCCGAGGAGCCCGTCGATGAACCGATTTCCCCTCGCCACAGTTCGCTCCCATGCCGTTGCCGTGCTGCTCCTTGCCCCCGTCGCGGCAGCCGCTGCCGAGGTGCCCGCCGCGCCCGAGGATGGTGGACCGCGCCGCTTCGAGGTGACGGGCGTGACCTCCGCCCTGAACCTGCGCGAGGAACCCTCGCTCGCATCGCGCATCGTCGCGCGCCTCGCGCCCGGCACGGTGCTCTCCAATCTCGGCTGCCGCGAGGCTGCGGGACACGTCTGGTGCGACGTGCAGAACTTCCTCGGCGGGCCGCGCGGCTACGTGGACGCGGCCTATCTCGCACCCGCGGTCGCGCCCCACGGCGCGGTGTTGACGGGACCCGACACCTCGGCGCTCCGCGCGGGGCAGGGCGCGTTCGAAGCGACCGGCCTGATCCCCTGCGCGCAGGCCGCCGGTCAGCCGATGACCGACTGTGCCTTCGGCGTGGCGCGCGCGGGCGGCGGCGACGCGACCGTGGTGATCACGAAGCCGGATGGCACGACGCGGACGATCTTCTTCGCCCATGGCCTGCCGCTCGGCGCCGATGCCTCCCAGGCCGACCCGGCCGCCTTCGACTTCGAGTCGCGCAGGGAGAGTGACCTCAACCTGATCCGCGTCGGCGCCGAGCGCTACGAGATCCCCGACGCGGTGACCTTCGGGGGGTGATGCAATCGGCGCGGGCGGTGCGCCTGACGCCCTGCCGGGGCGATGCTCCGATGGGCGTCGCACGGCGGGCGCGCCGCGGCCTCAGTGGAAATCCCGGCTCGGGAACAGCGCCCTGGCCTGCTCGCGCGGATGGCGCGGGCGGGGCGTGGCGCGGACGGGTGGCCCGGGCTCGATGACGGGCCGGCGGGCCTCGTCGCCGCGCGGGCTCGAGAGCGGCCCGGCGAGGCCGAGCGTGTCGAGTCGGTCCGAGAGATCCTCGATGCGCCAGGCGATCACGTGCATCACCGCCCCTTCGCGCTCGAGCCGCCCGTGCACCCGCAACAGCCGCCCCGCGATCACCGCCCGGCGGAAGCGCTGATAGACGCGCGGCCAGACGATGACATTGGCGACGCCGGTCTCGTCCTCGAGCGTCATGAAGATCACCCCCGAGGCGGTGCCGGGCCGCTGGCGGGTAATGACGAGGCCCGCCACCGCCGCCCGCGCGCGATGCTGGAGCGCGGCCAGCCCCGCCGCCGGCATCGCCCCCCCCAGCCCGTCGCGAAGGAGCGCGAGCGGGTGGGCGCGCAGGCTGAGGCGCAGCGCGCGGTAGTCCTCGACCACCGCCTCGCCCGCCGTCTCGGGCGGCAGGGCGGCGGGCGGCTCGCGCAGGCCCTCGCCCTCGGCGAAGAGCGGCAGCGGCGCGTCGCCCGAAAGGCCCCGGGCCTCCCACAGCGCCTCGCGCCGCGTGAGCGGCGGCTCGACGCCCCCCGCGGCGAAGGCGTCGGCGCGCGCCAGCCGCTCGACCGCTGCCCGCCCGATGCCGGCGCGGCGCCACAGGCTTTCGACATCCGGATAGCCGTTGCCGCGGGCGGCGGCGATCCAGTGGCCGTCGTCCTCGGCCAGCCCCCGGATCTGGCGGAACCCCAGCCTGAGCGCGAGCCCGCCGCGTCCGTCGGGTTCCAGCGTGCAGTCCCAGTGCGATGCGTTGACCGAGACGGGCCGCACCTCGACCCCATGCTCGCGCGCGTCGCGCACGATCTGGGCGGGGGCATAGAAGCCCATCGGCTGGGAATTGAGCAGCGCGCAGGCGAACACCGCCGGGTGGTGGCGCTTGAGCCAGGCCGAGGCATAGACCAGCAGCGCGAAGGAGGCGGCGTGGCTCTCCGGGAAGCCGTACTCGCCGAAGCCCTCGATCTGGCCGAAGCAGCGCGCGGCGAAGTCGGGGTCGTAGCCGCGCGCCAGCATCCCGCCGATGAAGCGCTCGCGGAAGCTGCCGATCGTGCCGGTCCTGCGGAAGGTGGCGAGCGAGCGCCTCAGCCGGTCGGCCTCGTCGGCCGAGAAGCCGGCGGCGACGATGGCGATGCGCATCGCCTGTTCCTGGAACAGCGGCACGCCCAGCGTCTTGCCCAGCACCTCGCGCAGCTCGTCGGAGGGGAACTCGACCGGCTCCTCGCCCCGCCGGCGGCGCAGATAGGGGTGGACCATGTCGCCCTGGATCGGGCCCGGGCGGATGATGGCGACCTCGATGACGAGGTCGTAGAAGCTGCGCGGCCGCATCCGGGGCAGGAAGTTCATCTGCGCCCGGCTCTCGACCTGGAAGACGCCCAGGGAGTCGGCCCTGCACAGCATGTCGTAGACCTGCGGGCAGTCGGGCGGCAGGGTCGCGAGCGTATAGTCGCGTCCCAGATGCCCCCTGATGAGATCGAACGACTTCCGGATGCAGCTCAGCATCCCCAGCGCCAACACATCGACCTTGAGGATGCCCAGCGCGTCGATGTCGTCCTTGTCCCACTCGATGACGGTGCGCTCCTCCATCGCCGCGTTCTCGACGGGCACCAGCTCGTCGAGCCGGCCCGCGGTGATGACGAAGCCACCAACATGCTGGCTGAGATGCCGGGGGAAGCCGATGATCTCCTCGACCAGCGCCAGCGTCTGCGTCAGCCTGCGGTCGGCGGGATCGAGGCCGATCTCGGAGAGGCGCCGGGGCGTGAGGCTCTCGCGCGACCAGCCCCAGACCTGGCCCGCGAGCGCCGCGGTCACGTCCTCGGACAGGCCCATGGCGCGGCCGACCTCGCGGATGGCGGCGCGGGCGCGGAAATGGATGACGGTGGCGCAGAGCCCGGCGCGGTGGCGGCCGTAGCGCGCGTAGATGTGCTGGATCACCTCCTCGCGGCGCTCGTGCTCGAAATCGACGTCGATGTCGGGCGGCTCGTTGCGCGCCTCGGACACGAAGCGCTCGAACACCATGGTGATGGTCTCGGGCGAGATTTCGGTGATGCCCAGCGCATAGCAGGTGACGGAATTCGCCGCCGAGCCGCGCCCCTGGCACAGGATGCCGCGCCCGCGGGCGAAGGCCACGATGTCGCGCACGGTGAGGAAATAGGGCGCGTAGCCCAGTTTGCCGATCAGCGCGAGCTCGCGCTCGACCAGCGCGCGGGCGTGGTCGGGCACGCCGTCGGGATAGCGCCAGGCGAGCCCCTCGCGGGCGAGGCGCTCGAGGCGGGCCTGCGGGGCCTCGCCCTCGCCCTCGTCGGGGTATTCGTAACTGAGCTCGTCGAGCGAGAAGGTGCAGGCGGTGGCGATCCGGGCGGCGGTGTCGAGGGCGCCCTCGTGGCCACGGAACAGGCGGGCCATCTCGGCGCCCGAGCGCAGGCGCCGCTCGGCGTTTGGCAGGGCCCTCGCGCCCAGGGTCTCGACCGTGAGGCGCTCGCGGATGCAGGTCAGCACGTCCGCGAGGCGGCGGCGCCCGGCGCGGTGCATCAGCGGGTTGGCGGTGGCGACGAGAGGGCAGCCGGCGGCCGCGGCGAGGTCCGCGAGCGCGTCGATCCGGGCGATGTCGCGGCCGTCGTAGCGGGGGTGGGCCGCGAGATGCACGGCCGCCCCGAAGCGGCGCGTCAGGCGTTGCGCGATCCCGACCGTCGCGCCCGCGCCGGGCTGCGGGCCGTGTGCAGGCTGCACCGCCGCCCCGCCCAGCGGATCGGGAGGCAGGATCAGCAGGATCAGCCCCTCGCCCCAGTCCTCGAGATCGGTCAGCGTCAGGCGGCATCCCCCCTTCTCCGCCCGGCGCTTGCCGAGCGTCAGCAGGCGGCACAGTCGGCCCCAGGCGGCGCGGTCGGTGACGAGCGCCGCGACCTCGTGATCGGTGTCGGTGAAGACGAGCCGCGCGCCGACGATCAGCCGCGGGATCGAGCGGACCCGCGGCCCTGTTTTGGGGCCGGATGCGGGGCTGGCCGGGCTGTCAGCCGCCGCGGCCTTGCGGGTTTGGGCGAAGGCGCTTTCGGGCAGGCGCGACGAGGGGTCGATCCGCTGCTGCGAGCGGATGCGGATGGCATGGGCCGCGACATCGGCGCGGGTGACGCCGGCGGGCTTGCGGCCGGGATCCGCGGCGCCGACCTCGGCGGGCGTCCGGGGCGTGGTGGCTGGGGCTGCACCCTCGCGGGCGAGTTCGCGCAGCCGGACATGCGCCCGGACGGCGCCCGCGACCGAGTTGCGGTCGGTGATCGCGATGGCTGCGAGGCCGAGTTCGGCGGCGCGCTCGACCATCTCCTCCGGGTGGCTTGCACCGGTGAGGAAGGTGAAGTTGGTGGTTGTCACGAGCTCGGCGAAGGCAATCATGTTCCTGATATGTTCCATCCCTGCCGAGTCGGCAATGGCCTTGGGCCGCGGCCGGGCCTGCGCGAGGAGGGGCGGCTGTGCCGCGGCGCCTTTCGGGGTGCAGGAAGGAAGTGCGCCCCGCCCGGGGGGACGGGCGGGGCGCTTTCGACACCTCAGCCGGATACGGTCAGGCGGTAATGCGCCTGCTTGAATGGCTGGGTGCCGGTCTCGGAGCCATGACGGCAACCGGATCGGTCGGCCGGATCTGCGCTCCCGCCACCGCCGCCAGGGTTTGCCCGCGCAGGCGAGGCACGGCGGGTGCCGTCCGCCCGTTGTGCGGGTCGCCGTCGCGTCGCTGTTCGTGGCTCAAGACGCAGGCCATCGGTGTGACATCCCCGTCGCCGTTCGGGGACAGGTTGGACGAGGGCGCGCGATCCCGTCCTTGACCAAAGTCAAAATCGGGGCCGCCGCAGGTCACGAGACCTGCCGCACTGCCGGCCGCGCGCCGCCCCGTTCCCGCCGCGCGGACGCAGGGGGCGCGCCGTCAGGCGACGATCGGCTGGGCGAGGATCCAGAGGCTGGCCGCCGTCAGCGTCACCATGAAGACCATCATCGGGACCTGGCTGAGGATCGCCCGGCGCCGGTCGGGGAAGAGCCGCCCCGCTGCGGCATGGGCGACGACGACCGACAGCCCGTGCCCCGCAACCAGCGCCCCCGCCGCGATCCACCAGACATCCTGCGCCCCGATCACGCCAAGCTGGACCCGCCGCGTCGCCGTGCCGAGCAGGTCCCAGCCCAGGCCCAGCGGATCGCTGAGAATGGGCAGCATGAGTTGCCCGGCGAGCGCGAGATACGAGACGTAATGCGCGAGATGATATGCGACCGCGATCGGCAGGAGCGACGCCGCGAAGGCGCTGAAGATGCGGCCCGCCGGGACCGTGCGGCCGCCCGCCCGCCAGACCGCGAGGCAGAGTGCGCCGTAGGCGGCGACCGCGGCGCCCACGGTCGCCATCAGCCCGGCGCTGCGCAACAGCTTGAGGATGTCCACCCCCGCCTCGCGCAGGGCGATGAGATGCGGCCGCAGATCGGGCGAGCGTGTCACCCAGTCGAGCAGCCCGGCCCAGAGCGGCGTCTCCGACAGCCCGTCGAACAGCACGATGGCGATGAGCGAGACGATGAACACCGCGCCCCAGCCCCCGGGATCGAGCCCGCCAAGCCCGCTTCCCGGCAGGCGCAGGCGGATGCCGCCGGGAACCACCGCAAGCGGCGCGAGGGCGCCGAGGGTGGAGAACAGCCGGGCGAGCGGATCGGCCGTGCCGAACCATGGCTCCGCGCCCCAGCGCGAAACGGCGGCAAGCGTGAGCCCGAGATAGATCACGACGATCAATGCCATCGCGCGCGGGCTCTCGGACCAGTCGGAGACGAGTTCGAGCCAGGAGATCGCGAGCAGCCCCGTCACCGCCATGGCCCCGGCGCCGACCGGCAGCTCGCGGGGGCCGCCCGCCGCGCGCGGGACGAGGCCCGCGATCACCGCCCGCACCGGGTTCGCCGGGGTCCAGAGATCGATCACCAGCGCGGTGAACAGCGCAAAGCCGACCCACCAGACGACCCAGATGAACACCGTCGCGAAGTTCCGCGTCGGTGAATCCGGGCCGAACAGGCCGATCACCAGAACCATGGCGAGGATCGCGGTCGCGACGCCCGTGAGCGTTGCGCGCGCGGCACGCGCGATGCCGCGGGGCACGGGCAGGTCGCGATGCAGTCGCCATGTCCGGCCGGGCGCAAGGAAGGCAAAGGAGCCGAGGAACGACAGCGCCACCGCAACAGCCGCGCCCGCAAGGTAGAAGCCCAGCGGAAGGGGCAGATCGTAGCGTTCGGCGAAGGCATGCGCCGCGGCCGGCGAGGGCGCGAGCGCGCCTGCCGCGAGCACCGTCGCAGCCCGGACTGTCGCGCGGCGGCCGGGAGCGCAGGTCATGGAGCGGTGATCTCGAGGTAGAGGACCGCGATCTCGCGCGCGCCCAGCAGCGGGTCCTCGCGGTGCGCCATCATCGGGAAGCGCCCGGCGTGGCGGGTGTCGATGTCGATCGTGGCGCGCCCCGCCGCATCGGCCGTGACGGTGATGTCATGGCCATGAAGATGCAGCGGACCCGCGGGCAGCCCGCCGATGACCAGACGCACCGCCTCGCCCTGCGGCAGCCGTAGCACCGGGGCCTCGGCGTCCGGGGAGACCTCGACCGTGATTTCGCGCCACGGCCCGGTGCCGGCATGCGCCGGCGAGCGGGCGCTCGCCCCCGGCGTCTCGGAATGCGCCTCGTCGCCATGCGCGACGACGGGCTCGCGCATGATTGCCGGCGGTGTCCCCGGGCGCGTGAACGGGTTGGCCGGGGGACCACCGGCATCGCCGCTGGCGAGGGCTGAGGACACGGCCACAAGAGCGTGAAGGAGGGACATAAGCTTGCTCACGGTCGTCGCGCGGACCCCGGGGTCGCCGCCACGCGTTCGATGCACGAAATGCGGTCTCACCGGCGCGGTGGCTTGGAAAGGCGTACGCCGGTGGCGCCCGCCAGCGCCGCCGGCCACGGGTGATGCGGGTGGCGGATCAGTGCCCCGCGAGATGGTTCCAGTCGGGCAACAGGACCAGCGAGTTGGGGTTCAGGCCCATCTCCTTCAGCGTGTCGAACGAGGCCACCACCTCGCCGCTGCCGAGGTCCACCACGGTGATCGAGCCGTCCGACATGCCGGGAAGGTTGAGCAGCGCGTTCTGCACGAAGGCGTAGCGCTCGTCCTTGGTGATGGCGACGTGATGCGCCCCCTCGCCCGCCGGGATCGTCGCGACGGGCTTCGGCGCGAGCGGCCCGCCCTGCGTCATGTCGAAGATGTGCAGGTGCCCCGGCACCGCCGTCGTGACATAGAGCCGGTCTCCGGCGGAGTTGAAATACATCTCGAGCGCGACGCCCATCCCGAGCGCCTTGAAGTCGAACACGTCGCTTGCCTCGAAGGCTTCGGTCGCCGGGTTCCAGGTCAGCGCCGACAGCGAGGCGCCGTGCAGGTTGGTGACGTAGAAGGTGGGCACCGCCGTGCCGGGAACGGGAAGGATCTCGACCGGGCCGACCGGGTCGCCGCCATTCGCCATCGCCACCTGCCCGAGCGGCTCGAGCGTGCTCGCGCGCACCACCGAGACATGGTTGCCCGGCGTCGCCATGTCGGGCGTCACCGTGTCGGTCACAAGGATCCGGTCGATCTTGCTGTCGATCGCCAGCCCGTGCGGGTGCGTCCCAGGAAGAGCGATCTCGCCGGTCACCTCGTCGGTCGCGACCTTGCCCTGCCGGACGTTCTGCGACGACAGGCAGGTCAGATACCAGTGCTCGTTCGCCTCGTCGAAGATCACGTCCTCGGCCATGGTGCAGTTCGGCACCTCGATGGTTGCAAGCCGCGGCGGGAAGCGGGTCATGTCCATCACCTGCAGCGCGGGCGCGCCGAGGCTGGTGACATACGCCTTGGTCATCGTGCGGTCGTAGAAGATGTGATGCGCGACGCCGCTGGGGTCGAGCGGGATGTCGGCGAGGATCCTGCCGAAGTTCGGGCTTTCTGGGTCGACGTCGAAGATGGCGATGCCCTCGCGGCGCGGCGCGTCGCCCGAAAGCTTGAGGGATTTCACCTGGTCGGGTGTCTTGCTCTCGTAATTGGCCATGGCGAGGATCTCGGCCGTGGCCGGTGCAGCGGCGAATGCCAGCGCCGCAGCTGCGGCAAGTGTGGTGATCGGATTCATCGAGCGCTCCTCTGGGATGGCCCCCGCCCCCTGTCTCGGCGCACATCGCACGCCGATGGTCGCGCCTGCGGGCCCGGCAAGCTTTCGGACCCATGTTGCGGCGACGCTCGCGCCGCGGATGCGCTGCATGCCGCGGCAAAGCCGTCGCGTGCCTTCTCGCAGGGATCCCGGTGCGCCGCTGTGACGATCCTCACCGATCAAGCGGCGCCGATCTCGCGGGCTCAAGTCTGCGGATCGCCCTTGGCTTCAGGCATGTATAACAGAATATCGCGGTAATTCGGGCGGAATTGCTCGTTTTGTTCAAGATTTGATTAGGATCCGAGGGGCGTGGAGGCCCGTGGGCTCGCGCGGAATCGTTGTCGCCGGCGCGAGCGGCGAGATAGGCGTCCGCCTCGGCCGCGCTCACGCCCGGCTGCGCCAGCAGCGCGGGGCGGGTCGCCGCCCGCCGATCGACGCCGCGGGCGAAGGGGCCGACGGTCACATGCGGCGCGAGCCGCCCGGCGAGATCGCGCTCGATCCTGGCGACCTCGGCCAGCTCGTCGACGGCGCTGAACGGGCGGTTTGCAGGCGGTGGCCCGCCGGAGGGTAGGCCGCCGCGTCGGCCCCGCCGCCCCGGGCGAGGCTGTCGCAGTCACGGAAGTCCGCGAGCGCGCCGGCAAGGTCCCGTGCGCGCTCGGGCGGCTCACCGAGGGCGGAAAGGAGCCGCGCGAGGCGTTCCGGGTCGGCGCCGTTGAGATGTTGGCGATCACGCGCATCTCGGTCCGCATGCCCGACAGGAAGGCTGCCGCCATCAGCCCCATGAGCGCGAGTCCCCAGAGCGCGAAGACCAGCGCGAGGCCGGCCTGCCGCCCGCTGTCATCCGCGCTGGCGGTGGTACCGGGGGCCTCGGGGGTCGCCATCTCCGCCTCAGCCCCCGAAGGCGATCGGGCCGAGGCTCCAGACCGGCCAGAGCCCTGCCGCGAGGAACGGCCCGAAGGGCAGCGCGTCGCCGCCGCTGACGTCGCCCCGGCGCATGCCTGCGATCAGTGCCGCCCCAAGGCCGAGGACGCCGGCCCAGAGGAGAACGCCCGGCAGTCCCGCCCAGCCGGTCCACGCACCCGCCGCGGCAAAGAGCTTGACGTCGCCGAGGCCAAGCCCCTCGCGGCCCCGGATGCGCGCATATCCCGCGCGCAGGGCCCAGAGCACGACCCCGCCCGCGACCGCCCCGACCGTGGCATCGCCGAGCGCCGCCGGCGCCGCGAGCCAGACCGTGCCGAGCCCGAGCGGGATCAGCGGCAGCGTGAGGGCATCGGGCAGGATCATCTGCCGCCGGTCGATCTCGGACGCGGTGACGAGGACCGAGCCGAGGACGGCGCTGGGCAGAACAGATGGGCCGGAAAGACGAGCGCGCACCAGAGCGCGACGGCAAGCGCCGCAAGCTCCATGACGATGCCGAACCGCCCTATGGGTGCGCCGCAGTTCCGACAGCGGCCACGCAGCACGAGTCAGGAGAGGATGGGCACGAGGTCGGGGACGCCCAGCGGATGGCGGCACGATGGACACCGCGAACGAACGGTCACGATGCTCTCGCCGGTGCGCCATCGCTTGACCGTCAGCGCCATGAGGCTGCCGGCAAAGGGGGCAGTGACGAGCGCGATGGCCGCGAGCCCGGACGGCACTGCTCTCAGCCTTGTTGTTGGCGGTGAAGGGCGGCGATTCGGTCGCCGGGCCTTGGACGCGTCTCGCCGCGACGAGATGCTGCGGGGGCGCCTGCGCTGCTGTCGGCTGGCGTGTCTCCCGGCGCCCAGCCGCGCATTCCCGTCGCCTCGAAACGCCTCGTCGCAATCTCCCGACTTGATTTGCTGCCAGTCCCACGTCGCTGTAGAACCTGCCGGGCATGCAACGGTCGCCCTCACGGGCTCAGAGCACCGCCCTCAGGACCACCCAACCCGAGAGGAGAACGCCGCAGACCAGCGTGTAGGCCCCGTTCCACCTTAGCCCCACCGTGCGGGCGCCGACCTTGCCGAGCGCGCCGATCAGAAGCGTGGTGGCCGTGTAGGGCGAGCTCGCCCCGCTCAGCGCCCAGCCCGCGGTGATCGCCACGATCACGTCGGCCGGCGTCACGCCCATCGCGGCCGCGGGCGGCAAGAGGGGCGCCACCAGCGAGACCGAGAGGATCGGGTTCATGCCAAGCTGCCCGGTGAGCGGGATGAGCCAAACCAGCCCCAGCAGGATCTGCCAGCCGGGCAGGGCGGCAAGATCGAGGCCCGTCCCCGCGGCCAGCGGCCCCAGCAGGCGCGAGCCCAGAGTGCCGATGAAGCCCGCCATCATCAGCAGCAGGATCTCGCCCCGGTATCCGGGCAGATCGCGCACCGCGTAGTCGCGGGCGCGCATGGCCACGCGGGCAAGCGGGCGGCTGCCAATGCTCTGGAGCCCCACCCAGCCCAGCGAGAGGACCGGCACGACCGCCATGACCACCCCCGTCGCGGCGATGCCGGTCGCAATGTGCAGCCCGCCCACGACCACGGCGAGGATCACGAGCAGCGCGACCAGCGGCCAGAGGCTGGCCCAGCTTCCCTCGGGCCGCGCGCGCGGCGGCGCCGGATGGCTGAGGCGCGGCTTGAAGATCGTGTCGAGCGCCCAGCCCGTGCCGGCGAGGATGGCCGCGCTGACCAGGCAGGGTCCGACGGCGGCGGCCCAGCTCGCCCCCGGCACCAGGGTCGTCGAGATCGCCATGGCGAAGGCGAGCGGCGACCAGGCGAGGGTCGAGACGAAGCCGCGCTGGATGGCCAGCAGCATCCGCCGGATCCGGTGGCCGCGGATCTCGGGGTCCGGTTCGCGCGCGGCATTGGCCTCGGCCAGCGTGCCCAGCAGCACCAGCGCGCCGTAATTGAGCAGCATGCCGAAGAGCTGCCCGCCCACCGTCAGCGCCGCATAGCGCCGCCCCGGCGGCTGGGCGGCAAGGAAGCGCCCGCAGGTCTGGATCGAAGGCGAGCTTGCCGAGGCGTTCCTGAGCGTCGCGAGCGCGGTGAAGAAGGCGGCGATGAAGGCCGCGGTTCCCAGTCCTGCGCCGGTGATCGCGCTCCAGTCGTCCCGCGTCAGGGCCGCGGCGGCGACGAGGGCGCCCGCGACGATCACGAACACCCGGCGCGGCCACGCGGCATCAAAGCTCAGAAGCGCGACCAGTGGCAGAACCAGAACCCCCGCCGCGGTGCGATACCATTCCTCGCCCGACCAATCGGCGAGCATGACGAGCCCGAGCACGGCGGCCAGAAGCGTGCCGACCGCCGGGTCGGTCGACTTGTCGGGCGGCGTCACGGTGTGGCCGGCAGGGCGCGCGCGCGGCGCGGGCGGTGGTGAGGGCGGGGCGCCATGGCGTGCTCCGGCGCGGGTCGGGGACGTGTGGTCACCCTTCCCCATCGGGCGCGCGTGCGCAAGCGGCTGTTGGCGCGGGGGGCCGCGAGCGGGCGGGCAATCGGCCGGCACCGCGGGCGGGGCGCGGCCGTCATGAACACTTCAGACTTCCGTGACCCGGATGTCGCGCGCGCCCCTACCCCTCGTGACCGTCCTGCGGGTGCCCGGCGTGCCGGGTGCCCCACCTCGCCGGTCCATCACCGGTCCAAGCTTCGGAGCCCCGCCATGCAGCCTCTCGACCTCTCCGTCCCCCGGCCGCGCGCCTGCCTTCGGCACTTCCACCTCGGAAGATCGCGACAGCGGGACGCTCGGCGCGGCGCTCGACCTCCTGGCCGACAGCGGCTCGGGCGAGGGCGGCTCGGAGGTCGTAGCCTTCTCCGACGGCCGGCTCTACGTCACCAACGGGGTCAAGGACCGGATCCACCTCGTCGGCGCGGCGACGGGCGATCTGCTCGGCTCGGTCTAGCTGCCGGCGATCCCGGGGTTCGACGGTCTCCAGTCGGTCGATGTGAGGGCCGACGGCATCGCGGTCGCGGTGGACATCGCCAATCTCGCGGACCCCACGCTTGGCGCGAACGGCATGGTGGCGCGCTTCGCGCTGGATGGCACGCCCATCGACACCGTGGAGGTCGGCAACCTGCCCGACATGCCGACCTATTCGAACGACGGCACGCTGATCTTCGTCGCGAACGAAGGCGGGCGCGAGGACGCCGAGGATACGAAGGGCTCGATCTCGTTCGTCGATGTCGCGACCGGCACGGCCGAGACCTTCACCTTCGACGCCGTCGACGCGGTGGTGGACGAACTTCGCGAGGCGGGCGTGCGGATCTTCCCCGGCACGCTACCGTCGACCGATTTCGAGCCCGGATACATCGCCGAAGGGCCGGACGGGAAGCTCTACGTCACCCGCCAGGAAGCGAGCGCGACCACGGTCTTCGACCTTGCGAGCCGCAGCTGGGCCAAGATCGTCCCGCTCGGCACGGTCGATCATTCGCTGGCGGGCTTCGGCATCGACCCCTCGGACCGCGACGATGCGATCGCCATCCGCGAGGTGCCGCAGCAGGGCCTGCGCATGCCCGACGCCATCGCCGTGACCGAGATCGACGGCGAAACCTACATCTTCACCGAGAACGAAGGCGACAGCTGCGACTTCGACGAGTCGCGTGGCGACGACTTGAGCGACGGCGATCTGACCAATGGCGAGGTCGACCTCACCGAGATCGGCCCCGCGATCACCGCAGCCCTTGCCGACGACGCGGCATTGGGCCGGCTGACCTTCTCGAACATCGACGGCGACACGGACGGCGACGGGCTGATCGAGGAGCTGCACAGCTACGGCTCGCGCTCGTTCACCATCTTCGACGCGGCCGGTAGCGTGGCGTTCGATTCGGGCGACGATTTCGAGCAGATCATCGCGGCCCTGCGGGTGCCGAACGCCTCCAACAACGACGGCTTCCCCTTGGACGACCCGGAGGTGATGGGCGAGAACCGCTCGGACAACAAGGGGGCCGAGGCCATCGCCATCGGGCGGGCGGGCGACGTGACGCTCGCGTTCATCGGGTTCGAGCGCGACGGCGGCATCATGGTCTATGACGCTAGGATCAGGCCTCATAACCAGAAGATGACGGTTGCGGCGATGCTGATTGCGCTCATGAAGGTGTGGGTGCATCGGTCATAGCGCATGGCGATGCGCCGCCAGTCCTTGAGCCTGCCGAACATGCGCTCGATGCGTTTGCGCTGCTTTTACCAGACGGCATCATGGTCGACTGCGCGCTTGCGGCGCGTCCGTCCGGGAGTGCAGGGCGTGATACCGAGGCGGCGGAGCGCATCACGAAATCGGTCACTTTCGTAGCCTTTGTCAGCAATGACCATGTCGGCGTCGGGCAGCGCCGGCAGGACGGTTGCCGCCCCGCGGCAGTCGCTGACCCGGCCTTCGCTGGGCAGCAGGGTCAACGGCTTGCCGTCGCCGGCGCAGACCGCGTGGAGCGTCGAGTTCAGGCCGCCCTTGATGCGCCCGATACGCCGGGGAACAGCCCCTTTTTGAGCAGGCTGGCGGCCGTGCGATGCGCTTTGAGGTGTGTCGCGTCGATCATCACGGTCTCGGTGGCCTCACTTTCGGCTGCGAGCGCGGCAAAGACCCGGTCGAACACGCCGATCCGGCTCCAGCGGACGAACCGATTGTAGAGCGTCTTTGGTGGCCCATAGCACGCCGGTGCGTCGCGCCACATCAGCCCGCCGCGGATGACATGGATGATCCCCGAGATCACCTTGCGATCATCCACCCGCGGCACGCCGCGCGGCTTGTTCGGGAGCAGCGGGCGAAGGCGGGCGAACTGTGCATCGGAAAGCCAGAAGTGGTGGGCGGACATATCAAACTCCAGACATTTGGGAGTTTGAATCAGATTTCCGGGAACGCAGGAAGCCCGTTTATGGGTCCTGAGCCTAGTGACCCCGAGAATGCGCGGTTCCTCGACTAAATCGACGCTCAGGCCGACGGGAATGTGGCCCCCGAGGTGATCCGCTTCATCCCGGCCGAGGGCAGCCCCAGCGGCGTCGCGCAGATCGCGGTGTCCTTCGAGGTGTCGGGCACCGCCGCGCTCTACGCCATCGAACTCGGCCGCGAGGTCGAGGGCACCCGCCGGGCGGATGCCATCGAGGGCAGCATCGGCGACGACCTGATCGACGGCGGGAACGGCAAGGACGTGATCGCCGAGCGCGGCGGCGACGACGGGACCCGGGGTGGCAATGGCGCGGACCTGATCGTGGGCGGCGCAGGCGACGATGCGATCGAGGGCGGGAATGGCGCCGATCGGCTGTCGGGCGGGTTGGGCGACGATGAAATCCGCGGCGGCAACGGCGCCGACATCATTCATGGCGGCGCCGGGCACGAATTACTCGATGGCGGCCGCGGCCCGGACCGCTTCGTCTTCGCAATCGGCGAAGGCAAGGACACGATCGTGCGGCTCGACGCGGCGGATGTCATTGGCCTCTCGGCCACGGGGCTCGGCTTCGCGGACCTCGCGATCACCGATCTTGGGGGGGGCAGCTACGAGGTCGCCCTTGCCGCGGGCGACAACATCATGCTGACCCTGGGCCGGGGGAGCCTGGTGCTCGACGAGGGCGACTTCGCGTTCTGAGCGCGCGCCGGGAGAAGCAAATGGGCGAGCCCCCGGCGGGGCTCGCCCTTGCGCATCCGCGCGGGTTCAGAGGCAGTCGTCGTAGAGCTTGCGCGCCGCGTCGAGCGTGAGTTCCACCGGGTTGCCCCCGGCGGTGGGATCGACGATCGCCATCGCGGCCATCTGGTCGAACCTCTCCGCCCCGATGCCCATGGCGGTGAGGTTCGCGGGGATGCCCAGCTCGGCGCGGATCGCCATCACCCAGTCGTAGAACCCGTCGAAGCCGCCCGCGATGCCCATATAGGCGGCGGCGCGGCCGATCTTGTCCTCGATCGCCGGGCGGTTGAAGCGCAGCACGGGCGGCATCACCACCGCGTTCGTGGTGCCGTGATGGGTGTTGTAGAGCGCGCCCAGCGGATGGCTGAGCGAGTGGATCGCGCCCAGCCCCTTCTGGAACGCCACCGCCCCCATGGCGGCCGCCGACATCATCTGCGCGCGCGCCTCGATGTCGGTGCCGTCCCTGTAGGCGCGGGGCAGGTAGTCCTTCACGAGCCGCATGCCCTCGAGCGCGATGCCCGCGCTCATCGGGTGGTAGAACGGGCTGCAATAGGCCTCGAGGCAATGGGCGAAGGCGTCCATGCCGGTGCCCGCGGTGATCGCTTTGGGCATCCCCACGGTCAGCTCCGGGTCCGCGATCACCACCGAGGGCAGGATCTTCGGGTGGAAGATCACCTTCTTGACGTGGCTTTCCGAGTTGGTGACCACGCCCGCGCGGCCGACTTCCGAGCCCGTGCCCGCGGTCGTGGGCACCGCGACATTGGGCGCGATCGCGCTCGCATCGGCCCGGGTCCACCAGTCGCCGATGTCCTCGAAGTCCCAGACCGGCCGGGTCTGCCCCGCCATGAAGGCCACGAGCTTGCCGAGGTCGAGCCCCGAGCCGCCGCCGAAGGCGATCACCCCGTCATGCCCGCCCGCCTTGAAGGCCGCGATGCCCGCGGCGAGGTTCACATCCGTCGGATTCGGGTCGACCTCCGAGAACATTGCGCGGCCGAGGCCCGCGGCCTCGAGGATGTCGAGCGTCCGCGCCGTCACCGGCAGCGCCGCAAGGCCGCGGTCGGTGACCAGCAGCGGGCGGGCGATGCCCGCGGCCTTGCAGGCCTCGGGCAGTTCCGCGATGCGGCCCGCGCCGAAGCGGATGGCGGTCGGATAGGACCAGTTGGCCCGCAGAGTCATGTCTTGGCCTTTCTCAGATGGTAGGATTTCGGACGTGTCAGGTTGTGGAAGCCGATCACCGAGAGCGCGCCGCCGCGCCCGGTGTCCTTGCACCCGGTCCAGCAGAGCGCCGGGTCGAGATAGTCGGCCCGGTTCATGAAGACGGTCCCGGTCTCGATCCGCCTGCCCACGCGGGCCGCGCGTTCGGGGTCGGCGGTCCAGAGCGAAGCGGTGAGGCCGTAGGGCGAGTCGTTCATCAGGCTGATCGCCTCCTCGTCGTCCGCGACCGCCATGATGCCGACCACGGGGCCGAAGCTCTCGTCGCGCATCACCCGCATCTGGTGCGTGACGCCCGTGAGGATCTGCGGCATCAGGTATGTGCCGCCGTCGTCCTCGGGGAACAATGCGGGGTCGATCAGGGGCTTCGCGCCCATCGCCACCGCCTCGGCCGTCTGGGCGCGGACCTCTGACGCGAAGCGCGCGTTCGCCATCGGCCCCAGCGTGGTCGCGGCGTCGAACGGGTTGCCGAGCTTCAGCTTCGAGACGATCTCGACCGACTTCGCCACGAACTCGTCGAAGCGCGAGCGGTGGACATAGATGCGCTCGATGCCGCAGCAGCACTGGCCCGAGTTGAACATCGCGCCGTCCATCAGCACGTCGGCCGCCCAGTCGATGTCGGCGTCCTCCATGACGTAGCCGGGGTCCTTGCCGCCCAGTTCCAGCCCCAGCGGCGTGAAGGTGCCGGCGGCGGCGCGCTCGATCGCCTTGCCGCCATTCACCGAGCCGGTGAAGTTCACGAAGTCGAAGGCGCGCTCGGCCAGCAGCGCCTCGGTTGTGGCGTGGTCGAGGAAGATGTTGAGGAACACGTCCCCCGGCACGCCCGCCGCATGGAAGGCGCGCGCCATGCGCTCGCCCGCCAGCAGGGTCTGCGTCGCGTGCTTCAGCACCACAGTGTTGCCGGCGATCAGCGCCGGCGCGACCGTGTTGATGGCCGTCAGATACGGGTAGTTCCACGGCGCGATGACGAAGACGACGCCATGGGGCTCGCGCGCGATGCGGCGCTCGAAGCGGTCGGTATCCTCGATCACCAGGGGCGCGAGCGCGTCCGACGCGATCGAGCCCATGTAGGAGGCGCGCTCGACCACGCCGCCGAACTCGCCGCCATAGCGGGTCGGGCGGCCCATCATGTGGGCAAGCTCGGGCACCGCCTCGTCCTTCATGGCCACGAGGGCCGCGACCCCCGTCTCGACCAGCGCGATGCGCTCGGCGAGCGGCCGGGCGGCCCAGGCGGGCTGGGCCGCGCGGGCGGCGGCCACGGCGCGGCGGGCGGCGGCGGGGTCGGCGACGGGCCGCTCGGCGAAGACCGAGCCGTCGACGGGGGAGATGCATTTCAGCGTGGTGGTCATGGCGCGGCGCGCTCCGTGTGGTTCGGGCTCCGGGCCTCACCCGGAGCCACCTTGAAAATCGGGTGCCGCGGCCCGGTCAAGCCCGGTAGGCTGCGGCGGGTGCCGCCCTACGCGCGCTCGCGCGCGGGCTGCGAAGGAGGCCCCGGGTCAAGCCCGGGGCCCGGTGCGGCCCTTTGCGCGGGCGAACCTTACGACCGCTCGAAGCCGCGGGCGATCTCCCAGTCGGTGATGCGGCGGTCGTATTCGAACTGCTCCCACTTCGCGGCGTGGACGTAGTGGTCGATCACGTCGTCCCCCATCGCCGCGCGCAGCATTGCGGAGCCGTCGAGCGCAGTGGTCGCGTCGCGCAGCGTCTTGGGTATCTCGCGCCCTTCGCCGTGATAGGCGTCGCCCCGGAACGGGGGTTCCAGTTCGAGCTTGCCCTCGATCCCGGCGATGCCCGCAGCAAGCTGCGCGGCCAGCGCGAGATAGGGGTTGAGATCGGCCCCGCCCACGCGGCATTCGACCCGCACGGCCTTGGTGTCGAGCCCGCAGATCCGGTAGCCCGCGGTGCGGTTGTCGGTCGACCACACGGCCTTGGTGGGCGCGAAGGTGCCGACCATGAAGCGCTTGTAGGAATTGATGTTGGGCGCGAGGAACAGCGTGAACTCGCTCGCATGCGTCAGCAGCCCCGCAAGGTAGTGGCGCATAAGCTGAGACATGCCGTGCTCGGCCGCGGGGTCGTGGAACAGCGGCTTGCCCTCCAGCGACCACAGCGACTGGTGCACATGGCTGGAACTGCCCGCGGCCTTGTAGTCGTACTTGGCCATGAAGGTGGCCGAGTGGCCCTTGGACCAGGCGATCTCCTTGATGCCGTTCTTCATGATGACGTGACGGTCGGCCATGGTCAGCGCGTCGGTGTACCGGACGTTGACCTCCTCCTGCCCGGCCCAGGCCTCGCCCTTCGAGTTCTCGACGGGGATGTCGGCGCCATTGAGCCCGGTGCGGATGGCGCGCATCACCTCCTCCTCCTTCGAGGTCTGGAAGATGTGATAGTCCTCGTTGTAGGGCGCCACCGCCTCGAGCCCGCGATAGCCCTTGGCATGGGCCTGCTCATAGCTGTCGCGGAACAGGTAGAACTCGAGCTCGGTGGCGGCCATCGCCTTCATGCCCAGCGCCTCGAGCCGCGCGACCTGGCGCTTGAGGATCGAGCGCGGCGCATAGGGGATCGGCTCGTGGCTGTGGTGGTCGAGCGTGTCGCACAGCACCAGCGCCGTGCCGGGCAGCCAGGGAATGCGGCGCAGCGTGCCGAGGTCGGGCTTCAGCACGTAGTCGCCATATCCCTTCTCCCAGCTCGCCGAGCGGAAGCCGGGCACGGGCTCCATCTCCATGTCGACGGTGAAGAGGTAGTTGCAGGCGTGGGTCTCCTCGAGCGCGGACTCGCAGAAGAACTCCGCCTGGAACCGCTTGCCCATCAGGCGGCCCTGCATGTCGATCTGGGCGGCGAGCACCGTGTCGATCTCGCCCGCGGCAACGGCCGCTTTCAATTCCTCGAGGCTGAGCTTGCCTGGCATCTGAGCACCTAAATCGGGTCGTGCGCGCCGCCGCGGCGCGCGGGGAAGCCCCCTCTCCCCCGGGGGGAAGAGGGGAAGGGACGGTCCCGCGCACACGGCGCGGGGGCACGCCGGATCAGGTGAAGCGGTAGGGCCGCCCGGCCTTCTCCATCACGTCGTTGTAGGTCTTGATGATGTTCACGACCTTGGCCTTGATCTCGGATTCCTTCGCGATCTCGTCCCAGAACTCGCGGGCCTTGGCCTCGACGGTGGCCCACTCGGCGTCGGGGATGGTGGTGAGCTTGAGCTTGTCTCCGTTCACGCGCAGGTCGGCCTCGCCGCCCCAGTACCACCACTGGCGATAGTAGTGCGAGCTGTCGAAGCACATCCGCATCAGCTCCTGCAGATGCGGCGGCACCTCGTTCCAGCGGTCCATATTCGCGAAGAAATGGCCGATCCAGGCGCCCGAGATGTTGTTCGTCAGGAAGTAGTTGGTCACGTTCGCCCAGCCCACCGTGTAGTCCTCGGTGATGCCCGACCAGGCGATGCCGTCGAGCTCGCCCGTCTGCATCGCGACCTCGACATCCTCCCAGGGCAGGGTCACGGGCACGACGCCGAACTGCGCCATGAAGCGCCCCGCGGTGGGGAAGGTGAAGACGCGCTTGCCGTCGAGGTCGGCCAGCTTGTTGATCGGCTCCTTGGTCGCGAAGTGGCACGGGTCCCAGGCGCCGGCCGAGATGTGCTTGACGCCCACCTTGGCATACTCCTCGGCCCAGATCTCGCCGAGGCCGTACTGGTTGAACAGCACCGGCACGTCCAGCGAGTAGCGGCTGGCGAAGGGGAAGTAGCCGCCGAACACCGTCACCTCGGTCGGCGAGGCCATCGAGTCATCGTCGGACTGCACCGCGTCGATGGTGCCCGTCTGCATGGCGCGGAACAGCTCGCCCGTCGGCACCAGCTGGTCGGCGGTGTAGAGCTCGATCTCCATCTGCCCGGCGGCGATCTTGTTGAAGCTGTCGATCGAGGGCTTGATGACGTGCTCGGCCAGCGCCGGGCCCGCATAGGTCTGGAGCCGCCAGCGGATCGGGGTCTGCGCGTGCACGGCCGGGGCCGCCAGCGCCGCGGTGCCCATGGCGCCCGCGCCGGCGATGAACTTGCGTCTCGTCGTCATGTCGAAACCTCCATTCTGTCGTTTCCGGGGGCTGCCCGGTTCCTCGGCCCGGTCGATCCGGGATGACCGCTCCTTTCGGAGTTCTGGTTTACTTTCCATAGACATAGTGCGGCAGCCACAGCGCGATCTCCGGGTAGGCCGTGACCAGCGCCAGCGCCAGCAGCATGACGCCCACGAAGGGGATGATCGAGCGGTAGATGTCGATGAGCGAGATCTCGGGCGGCGCCATCGCGCGCATCAGGAACAGGTTGTAGCCGAAGGGCGGCGTCATGTAGGCGATCTGGCAGGTGATGGTGTAGAGCACGCCATACCAGATCAGGTCGAAGCCCAGCTCCCCCACCAGCGGCACGTAGAGCGGCGCCACGATCACCAGCATCGCCGTGTCGTCCAGGAAGGTGCCCATGATCAGGTAGCTGAGCTGCATCAGGATCAGGATCTCCCACGGGCCCAGCCCCAACTCGCCCACCAGCACGTCCTCGATCACGCGCACCGCGCCCAGCCCGTCGAACACCGCGCCGAAGCAGAGCGCCGCGAGGATGATCCACATGAACATGCACGAGATGCCCAGCGTGTTGCGCACCGTGGTCTCGAACACCGCCCGGGTGAGCCGGCGCTTGAGAATGGCGGCGGCGAGCGCAGTGAGCGCGCCGATGGCCGAGCTCTCCACGAGACTGGTCCAGCCGTTCACGAAGGGCACCATCATCGCGGCGAAGATGGCGAGCGGAAGGATGCCCGCGCCCAGCAGGCGCAGCTTCTCGCGCAGCGTGACGGTGCCGCGCTCCTCGGGCGGCAGAACGGGGCCCAGATGCGGCTGCAGCCGGCAGCGGACGACGATGTAGAGCACGAACATCGCCGCCATCATCAGTCCCGGCACCACGCCCGCCAGCCACAGCTCCCCCACCGGCTGGCGCGCGATCATCGCGTAGAGCACCAGCACCACCGAGGGCGGCACGAGGATACCCAGCGACGCTCCCGCCTGGATCACCCCGGTGACCATCACCTTGTCGTAGTTGCGGCGCAGCAGTTCCGGCAGCGCGATGGTCGCGCCGATGGCCATGCCCGCAACCGACAGCCCGTTCATCGCCGAGATCAGCACCATGAGCCCGATCGTGCCGATCGCGAGCCCGCCCCTGACCGGGCCGAACCAGACATGGAACATCCGGTAGAGGTCGTCCGCGAGGCGGCTTTCCGACAGGATGTAGCCCATGAAGACGAACATCGGCAGCGTCAGCAGCGGGTACCAGCCCATCAGCTTCATCGCCGCCGAGAAGGCGATCTCGCCCCCGCCCGTGCCCCACAGCGACAGCGAGGCAAACACCGAGACGAAGCCGATCGCGGCGAAGACGCGCTGGCCCGTCATCAGCATCAGCATCATCGACGCGAACATCGTCAGCGCGATCATGTCGTATGGCATTAGCCGACCTCACCCATCGCGCGGTTTTCGGGGATGGGCGCGCCGCGAATGGCGGCGAGGTCGCGCGCGAACAGCGCCAGCGCCTGCAGCAGCATGAGGAAGATGCCGAAGCACATCAGCATCTTGATCGGCCACATCGGCGCGCGCCAGATGCCGCGGCTGGTCTCGCCGTACTGCAGCGCATAGGAGGTGGACGAGAAGCCGCCATAGAGCAGCACGCCCAGGTAGAACACCATGGTGAACACGGTGAAGGCGTCCACCCAGGCCCGGGTGCGCGGCGACCAGGCGCCATAGAGCAGATCCATCCGCACGTTCGAGCCAAGTTGCAGCGAATAGGGCCCGCCCAGGATGAAATAGGCGGTCATCGCGAACTGCGCGGACAGCAGCGTCCAGTGCGCCGGCACGAAGAAGGTCTTCGAGATCGAGGACCACAGCAGGATCCCCATCATCACGAAGACCAGGTACATGGCGATCCGCCCGACGCGGTAGTTCAGCGCATCGACGAAGCGGACGAAGGCCACGACCCAGCCGGGCATCACGCGTCTCCCCACCGATCCGCGGCCGTACGATCCGTCCCGCGGGCCGCCAGCGCCGCGCCCAGCGCGCGGGCGAGCCCCCCGGCCACGCGCGCTTGACCCGCGGCGTCGGCGATGAGGTCGTTGCGGACCTCGATCATCACGTTCGGCAGGCCGCGCGTCAACGCATGCGCCTTGAGCGTGTGGGTCACGCCGCTGTCGGGGCCATAGGGCTCGTTGCGTGCCGTCGCGAGGCCGGTCTCGGTCGCGGCACGGGCCAGCATGGCGTCGGCGAGGCGGCTGTCCGCGTCGTGCAGGATGCCAAGCTCGACCGCGCGGGGCTCGCCGAACCAGACCGGCGTGAAGCTGTGGATGGTCACGAGGACGACCGGGCGGCCCGCCGCGAGGCGGTCGTCGATCACGCCTGCCAGCGCCTCGCGGAACGGCTCGGCGATCTCGCGCACGCGCCGGGCGCGCTCGGACGCCGAAAGGCCGCGGTTGCCGGGAATGTCATAGACCTCGCTGCGTTCGGGCATCGCGTCGGCGCGCTCGGG
Source organism: Thermohalobaculum sediminis (assembly GCF_023487995.1). Lineage (GTDB taxonomy): Bacteria > Pseudomonadota > Alphaproteobacteria > Rhodobacterales > Rhodobacteraceae > Thermohalobaculum > Thermohalobaculum sediminis. Next base: position 89,778 of record NZ_JAMFKN010000008.1, on the reverse strand, counting down.
CGGGCGGTTGCAGTCATAGACGAGGCGCGAGAAGCGCGCGGCCACCAGGGCTGCGTCGAAGGCCGCGCTCAGATGCAGCGCCACCGGCAGCGCGCCGGGGTCCCAGGCGATGTGGCTGAGCCGCGCCTCGGGCGTGAGCCCCATGTCGCCGAGCGCGCGCGGGATGCGGCTCGAGGCATGCTCGCAGACCAGCACGATGGCGCCCTGCCCGCCGGGGTTCAGGACCTCGGCGGCGGGGCCCTCGTCGGGCGCGAGCAGGGGCGAATCTTGCGTCTCGGCGGTCTGCATCTGAAAAGGATTGTTCACCGCGGAATTGTCTGTCAACATTCTTTCAGGAGATGCGGAGGGGAGCCGCACGCAGCAAAGGGCCCGACATGCGCCGCAAGCCGCAAAGCATCGAGGAACTGCTGCGGAGCCGGCTCGACGATCTCACCCGGGCCGAGCGGCAGGTGGCTCACGCGCTGCTCGACGGCTACCCGGTCTCGGGCCTCGGCTCGATCACGCAGGTCGCGGGCAGCGCGCAGGTCTCGGGGCCCACGGTCATGCGGCTTGCCCGCAAGCTGGGCTTCGAAGGCTTCACCGAGTTCCAGGAGGCGCTGCGCCGCGAGGTGGCGGCGAAGATTTCCGACCCCATCCGCAAGCGCGAGAGCTGGACGACGGGTGCGCCCGGCTCGCCCCTGATCGCCCGCTTCGCCGAGGCCGTCGAGTCGAACCTGCGCCAGACCATCGGCCAGATCGAGCCCGCGGCCTTCGACGCGGCCGCCGCCTGCCTCGCCGACACGCGCCGCAGGGTGCTGATCACCGGCGGGCGGATCACGCGGTCGATGGCAGACTATCTGTTCAACCACCTGCAGGTCATCCGCCCCGATGTCAGCCAGCTTGGCGCAGCGCCGGGCATCTGGCCGCATTACCTGCTGGACGTGCGGCCCGGCGACGTCGTCGTGGTGTTCGACATCCGCCGCTACGAGAACGCGCTGCTGAGGCTGGCCGAGATGGCGCATGGCCGCGGCGCCGAGATCGTGCTGTTCACCGACCAGTGGGGCTCGCCCATCGGCAAGATCGCGCGGCACCGCTTCTCGGCGCATATCGAGGCGCCCTCGGCCTGGGACAGCTCGGTCGCGATCCTGATGATCGTCGAGGCGCTGATCGCTGCGGTGCAGGACCTCAACTGGCAGCAGGCCAAGGCGCGGATGGAGACGCTGGAGCGGATCTTCGATGAGACGCGGCTGTTCCGAAAGTTCGTCTGACCAGTGCGCGCGGCGCTCACATCGGCGTGAGATGCCGGAGGCGGCACGATCCGGCTTGATCGCCCTCGGGGTGCCCGCTAGGCTTCCCCGCATCCCGCCGGGAGAAGCCGGACCATCCGGTGCCGAAGGAGCAACCGCGCCTCGGAAACTCTCAGGCAAAAGGACCGGCGGGGAGCGATACTCTGGAGAGAGGCGCGCAGGCGTCCGCCGAAGGGATAGCGATCTCAGGCGAAAGGACAGAGGGGGCGCCGACGGGGCCGGGAGCGGGATGATCCGCGATTCCTCCGGCCGCAACCGTGCAAGGGGCGCCCATGTCTGACACCGACGACGCATTGCCGACACCGCTCAACGCGCTGCACCGCAGGCTGGGCGCGAAGCTTGTGCCCTTTGCGGGCTATGAGATGCCGCTGCAATACTCCCCCGGCATCATGGCCGAGCACCTGCACTGCCGCGCAAAGGCCGGCCTTTTCGACGTCTCGCACATGGGGCAGATCGTGGTCACGGCCCGGTCGGGCGACGTCGCGGACGCCGCGCGCGCGCTCGAGCGGCTGGTGCCGGTGGACGTGCTGGGCCTCGGCGTCGGGCGGCAGCGTTACGCGCTGTTCACCGACGAGGCGGGCGGCATTCTCGATGATCTGATGGTCACCAACCTCGGCGACCGGTTGTTCCTGGTGGTCAACGCGGCCTGCAAGGTGGCCGACTTCGCGCATCTCAAGGCCGGTCTCGGCGCCGAGTGCGAGGTGCGGATGCTGACCGACCGCGCGCTGGTCGCGCTGCAGGGCCCCGAGGCCGGGCGGGTGCTGGCGGGCCTTGCGCCCGCGACCGCCGACATGCGCTTCATGGGCGTGCGCGAGGTCGAGGTGGCGGGCCTCTCCTGCATGGTCTCGCGCTCGGGCTACACGGGCGAGGACGGCTTCGAGATCTCGGTGCCGGAGGCAGGGGCGGAAAGGCTGGCCGAGGCGCTGCTGGCCGACGCGGCGGTGGCGCCCATCGGGCTCGGGGCGCGCGACTCGCTGAGGCTCGAGGCCGGGCTCTGCCTCTATGGCAACGACATCGACCGCACCACCTCGCCGGTCGAGGCGGCGCTGACCTGGGCGATCCAGAAGGTCCGGCGCGCGGGCGGCGCGCGGGCGGGCGGTTTCCCCGGCGCGGATCGCATCCTGCGCGAGCTGGCCGACGGCCCGGAGCGGCTCCGGGTGGGTCTGCTGCCCGAGGGGCGCGCGCCGGTGCGCGGGCACTCGCCCCTGTTTGCGGCCGAGAGCGGGGGCGAGGCCATTGGCGAGGTCACCTCGGGCGGCTTCGGGCCGACGCTCGGCGCACCGGTCGCGATGGGCTACGTGCCCGCCGCCATGGCCGCCCCCGGCACTCGGCTCTTCGCCGAGGTGCGCGGCAAACGCCTTGCGGTCACCGTCGCCGCCATGCCCTTCGTGCCGAACGGCTACAAGAAATCCTGAACTGCCAAATCCCCAAAACAACAAGGCCTGAGGAGATCCCGACCATGAAATACACCGAGGAGCACGAGTGGCTGCGCCCCGAGGGCGACGTGCTGACCGTGGGCATCACCGACTACGCGACCGAGCAGCTTGGCGACATCGTCTTCGTCGACCTGCCCGAGGCCGGGCGCGAGGTGAAGAAGGGCGAGGAGATCGTCGTGCTGGAATCGGTCAAGGCCGCGTCCGACATCCTCGCCCCCATCGACGGCACCATCACCGAGGTCAACCAGGCGATTGCCGACGACCCCTCGCTCGTGAACAGCGATCCGCATGGCGCGGGCTGGTTCTTCCGCATGAAGCCGGCCGATGGCGTCAGCATCGACGGCTTCATGGACGAGGCCGCCTACAAGGCGATGATCGGGTGACGCGATGAGTTTCGAGCTGACCGACTACCTGCCCTACGACTTCGCCAACCGCCGCCACATCGGCCCCTCGCCCGCCGAGATGTCCGACATGCTGAAGGCCGTGGGCGCCGACAGCCTCGACGCGCTGATCGACCGCATCGTTCCGGCCGAGATCCGGCAGGAGAAACCCCTGAAATGGGGCAAGGCGCTGTCCGAGCGCGAGATGCTCTACCGCATGCGCCGGGTGGCCGAGAAGAACCGGGTGCTGACCTCGCTGATCGGGCAGGGCTATTACGGGACCGTCACGCCGCCCGCCATCCAGCGCAACATCCTGGAGAACCCCGCCTGGTACACCGCCTACACGCCCTACCAGCCCGAGATCGCGCAGGGCCGGCTCGAGGCGCTCCTGAACTTCCAGACGATGATCAGCGACCTCACGGGGCTCGCGGTCGCCAACGCCTCGCTGCTCGACGAGGCAACGGCGGCGGCCGAGGCGATGACCATGGCGCACAGGGTGGCGAAGTCGAAGGCCAATGCCTTCTTCGTCGATCACCACTGCCACCCGCAGAACATCGCGCTGGTGCGCACGCGGGCGGAACCGCTGGGGATCGAGGTGGTGGTGGGCGACCCCTTCCGCGATCTCGACCCAAGCGCCGTGTTCGGCGCGCTGTTCCAGTATCCTGGCACGCTGGGGCATGTGGACGACTTCACCGCGCCCATCGCCGCGCTGCATGGGGCAGGGGCTATTGCCTGCGTCGCGGCCGACCCGCTGGCGCTCGCGCTCCTGAAATCGCCGGGCGAGATGGGGGCCGACATCGCGGTCGGCTCGACCCAGCGCTTCGGCGTGCCGATGGGCTTCGGCGGGCCGCACGCGGCCTACATGGCGACGAAGGACGACTACAAGCGGTCGATGCCGGGGAGGATCGTGGGCGTCTCGATCGACGCGCGCGGGAATCGCGCCTACCGGCTTGCGCTGCAGACCCGCGAGCAGCACATCCGGCGCGAGAAGGCGACCTCGAATGTCTGCACGGCGCAGGCGCTGCCCGCCGTGCTGGCCTCGATGTACGCGGTGTTCCACGGGCCCGAGGGGCTCAAGGCCATCGCCCAGCGCATCCACCGCAAGGCGGTGCGGATGGCGAAGGGGCTCGAGCATATCGGCTTCACGGTCGAGCCCGCATCCTTCTTCGACACCGTGACCGTCGAGGTGGGCGCCGTGCAGGAGGTGATCCTCGCGGCCGCGCGCGTGAACGGCGTGAACCTGCGCAGGATCGGGCGCGACCGGATCGGAATCTCGCTTGACGAGCGGACCCGGCCCGAGACGATCGAGGCCGTGTGGCGGGCCTTCGGCGGTGACTTCAAGGACACCGACCTCACGGCCGATTATCGCCTGCCCGGCGCGATGCTTCGGGACTCCGAGTACCTGACCCACCCGATCTTCCACATGAACCGGGCCGAGTCGGAGATGACGCGCTACATGCGCCGGCTCGCGGACCGCGACCTCGCGCTCGACCGGGCGATGATCCCGCTGGGGTCGTGCACGATGAAGCTCAACGCGACCGCCGAGATGATGCCGATCACCTGGCGGGAATTCTCGGACGTTCATCCCTATGTGCCCGAGGACCAGGTCGCGGGATATGCCGAACTGATCGAGGACCTGAGCGCCAAGCTCTGCCAGATCACCGGCTATGACGCGATCTCGATGCAGCCCAATTCGGGGGCACAGGGCGAGTATGCGGGGCTTCTGACCATCCGGGCCTATCACCGCGCACGTGGCGAGGGGCACCGCGACATCTGCCTGATCCCGACCTCGGCGCATGGCACCAACCCGGCCTCGGCGGTCATGGCCGGGATGAAGGTCGTGGTCGTGAAGGCCGCCGAGAACGGCGACATCGACGTCGAGGACTTCCGCGCAAAGGCCGAGGCGCATTCCGCCAACCTCGCCGCCTGCATGGTGACCTACCCGTCCACGCATGGCGTGTTCGAGCGCACGGTGCGCGAGATCTGCGACATCACCCACCGGCATGGCGGGCAGGTGTATCTGGACGGCGCCAACCTCAACGCGTTGGTCGGGCTGGCGCGGCCCGGCGACTTCGGCTCGGACGTGAGCCACCTCAACCTGCACAAGACCTTCTGCATCCCGCATGGCGGGGGCGGGCCCGGCATGGGGCCGATCGGCGTCAAGGCGCATCTCGAGCCCTACCTGCCGTGCCGGCCCGAGAGCGGCGATGCGGGGGCAGTGTCGGCCGCCAACTGGGGTTCGGCTTCGATCCTGCCGATCTCGTGGGCCTATTGCCTGATGATGGGTGGCGAGGGGCTGACCCAGGCCACCAAGGTCGCGATCCTCAGCGCCAACTACATCGCGAAGCGCCTGAGCGGGGCCTACGACATCCTCTACCACTCGCCCGAGGGGTTCGTGGCGCACGAGTGCATCGTCGACACGCGGCCGCTGGCGGATTCGGCGGGCGTGAGCGTCGACGACATCGCCAAGCGGCTGATGGACTGCGGCTTCCACGCGCCGACCATGAGCTGGCCCGTGGCGGGGACGCTGATGATCGAGCCGACGGAGAGCGAGACCAAGGCCGAGATCGACCGCTTCATCACCGCGATGCTGGCGATCCGCGAGGAAGCCCGCGACATCGAGGAGGGCCGTGCGGACCGCGAGAACAACCCGCTCAAGCGCGCGCCGCACACGGTCGAGGATCTGGTGGGCGAGTGGGACCGGCCCTACAGCCGCGAGCAGGCCTGCTTCCCGCCGGGCGCCTTCCGGGTGGACAAGTACTGGCCGCCGGTCAACCGCGTCGACAACGTGTATGGCGACCGGCACCTGATCTGCTCCTGCCCGCCGCTCGAGAGCTACGCCGAAGCGGCCGAGTGAGCACACCGCGCGCGCTGCTGGCGGCGCGCGCGCCCACGCCCTTCGCGCGCGCGTGATCGGCGCGGCGCATCGCGCGTATCGACGGCGCGGTCCCGCTGCACTAGCTTGCAGGATGCCGGCGCGACGGATCCGTCGCCGCCGCCCGTTCTCCGAACGGTTGGCGCGGCCGTCTGCGGCCGCAAACGAGGTGCGCGTGGCGATATGGAAGCAATTCGTGGTTCTCGGCCTTCTCGCGGCCATCGGCTTCGGGGGATACGAGGGCTACCGCGCGCATTTCGCGCCCCATGCCGGGGCGAACGGCTCGGACGGCAAGCCGCGCCAGATCGTGGTCGAGGTGGCCCCAGCCGAGATGCGGACCATGCGCCGCGGCGTCGAGGCCGTGGGCTCGACCCGCGCGCGCCAGTCCATCGAGATCGTGCCGCTCGCCTCGGGCAGGGTGGAGGAGATCGCCTTCGCTCCCGGCCAGCCGGTCGAGGCGGGTGCCGTGCTGATCCGCCTTGACGACGACATCGAGCGGGCGAACCTCGCCGAGGCCGAGGCTCTGCTGATCGAGAAGGACCAGGCGGTCGAGCGCACGCAGCGCCTCCAGCGCACCAACGCGGTCGCGCTGGCGACGCTCGAGCAGGTCATCGCCGAGCGCGCGGCGGCCGAGGCGGCGGTGGACCGCGCCCGGCGCCGGCTGGCCGACCGCGTGATCCGCGCCCCCTTCGCCGGTGTCGTGGGGCTCACCGACATCGATCTCGGCGCGCGGGTCGATGACGAGGTCGTGCTGACCACCCTCGACGATCTCACGGAGGTCGAGGTCGAGTTCTCGCTGCCCGAGACGCTGTTCGCCGAGATCGCGCCGGGCCAACCGATCGAGGCCGCCAGCGCCGCATTCCCGGGGCGCAGCTTCGTGGGCCGCGTCGCCACCATCGGCAGCCGGGTCGACCCGGTGAGCCGCGCGTTCCGGGTCCGCGCGGTCATCCCGAACCCGGAGGGGGTCCTGCCCTCGGGCATGTTCATGTCGCTCACCCTCACCCTGTCGGAGGCCGAGGCGCTCGTGGTTCCCGAGGAGGCGATCGTGGTGCAGGCGGCGCAGGTCTACGTCTTCGTGGTCCAGGACGGACAGGCGCGCCGGCGCGCAGTCACCACCGGGCAGCGCCAGGGCGGCCGGATCGCGGTGACCGAGGGGCTCGCGCCGGGCGAGCTGGTGGTGGTACGCGGCCTCCAGCGGGTGCGCGACGGCTCGGCCGTGCGGATCGCGGGCGAGGACGACGACGCGACCGCGCGGGGTCCGGCGGGGAGCGGCTGATGCGGATCTCCGACATCTCGGTCCGCCGCCCGGTTCTCGCGGCGGTGGCGAATCTGCTGATCGTCGTGTTCGGGATCGCGGCGATCCGCGACCTGCCGATCCGCGAGCTGCCCGATGTCGACACCTCGGTGGTCTCCGTCACCACGACCTATCGCGGCGCCGCGCCGGAAGTCGTCGACACCGACATCACCGAGCTGGTCGAGGGCGCGGTGGCCTCGATCTCGGGCATCCGCACCATCAGCTCGGAAAGCCGGCTGGGCCGGGGCCAGACCACCATCGAATTCGTCGCGGGACGCGACATTGACGCCGCCGCGAACGACGTGCGCGACGCGGTCGGCCGGGTGCTGGGCGACCTGCCCGAGGAGGCCGACCAGCCCCAGGTGGTCAAGAGCGACGCCAACGCCGACCCGGTGATGCGGCTTGCCGTCACCTCGGACCGGATGACCACCGCCGAGATCACCGACTACATCGACCGCTTCATCGCAGATCGCCTCGCCACCCTGGACGGCGTCGCCAATGTCGACATCTATGGCGAGCGTCCCTTCGCGGTGCGCATCTGGCTGGACCGACGGGCGCTGGCGGCGCGCAACCTGACGGTGGCCGATGTCGAGGGGGCGCTGAGGCGAAACAACCTTGAACTGCCGGCGGGCGACGTCAAATCGGTGGCGCGCCAGCTCTCGGTCCGGCTCAACAGCCGCATCGCCTCGATCGAGGAGTTCCGCGAGATCGTGATCGACCGCGTGGCGGGCTACCCGGTGCGGCTGGGCGATGTCGCGCGGATCGCGCCGGGGGTGGCCGACGATTCCACCATCGTGCGCAACAATGGCGTCGAGGCCGTCGGCATGGCGATCCTGCGCCAGAGCCAGGCGAACACGCTCGCCATCTCGGAGGCGGTGCGCGCCGAGATCGAGGCGCTGAAGCCCAGCCTGCCCGCTGGCATGACGATCGAGGTGGGCTCGGACGACGCGCTGTTCGTCGGCGCCTCGATCCGCGAGGTGGCGATCGCGCTCGGCATCTCGCTCGTGCTCGTGGTGCTGGTGATCCTCCTGTTCCTGCGCAGCCTGCGCGCGACCGCGATTCCGGCGGTCACGATCCCCGTGGCGCTGATCGGCTGCTTCGTGCTGATCGGCGCCTGGGGCTTCTCGATCAACACGCTTACGCTGCTGGCGCTGCTGCTGGCCATCGGGCTGGTTGTGGACGACGCGATCGTCGTGCTCGAGAACATCCAGCGCCGGATCGAGAACGGCGAGAGCCCGCTCGCCGCGAGCCACCGGGGCGCCGGGCAGGTGACATTCGCGGTCCTCGCGACCTCGATCACCCTGATCGCGGTCTTCGTGCCGCTCTCGTTCCTGCCGGGACAGGTCGGGCGGCTCTTCATCGAGTTCGGCTGGGTGATGGCGGGGGCAGTGGCGATCTCGACCTTCGTCGCGCTCACGGCCTGTCCGGCGCTCGCCTCGAAGCTGTTGCGCGGCAGGGAGGCGCGCGCCGGGGACACCGAAGCCCGCGAGGGATGGGTGCAGCGCGGCTATCGCTGGATGCTCGGCCGGGCCATCCGCATGCCGCTGGTCGTACTGGCCCTTGCAGTCGCGATCACGGCCGGCGCCTGGCCGCTCTATGGCGGGCTGCCGCGCGAGCTTGCGCCGCGCGAGGACCGCGGCGTCGCCTTCGTGCCCCTGACGGCGCCGCAGGGCTCGACGCTCGAGCACACCGACCTCGCCGCCCGGCAGGTCGAGGCGATCGTCGAGCCGCTGCGCCAATCGGGCGACATCGCGACCGTCTTCACCTTCAGCGGCAGCCAGGGGCGGGCATTCCGCTCGTTCGTCGTGCTGCGCCTCGCGCCCTGGGACGAGCGCGAGCGGGACGTGGGCGCCATCGTCCGCGAGATCGGGCCGCGCATGAACGAGGTCACGGTCGCGCGCGGCTTCCCGGCGACGCCCGCGGGCATGGGGCTGCGGGGAAGTTCGACCCCGGTGCGCGTGGTGATCGGCGGCCCCGACTTCGACAGCGTGAAGGAATGGTCGGCCGCCCTTCTGGCCCGCGCCGAGGAAAATCCGGGCCTCGTGAACCCCGAGATCGACTTCGAGGAGAACCTGCCGCAGCTCGACGTCTGGATCGACCGGGCCCGCGCCGACGATCTCGGCATCTCGGTCGAGACGATCGCGGCGACGCTGCAGACCATGCTCGCCTCGCGCGAGGTCACCGGCTTCGTGAGCCGGGGCCGCGAATACCCGGTGCTGGTGCAGGCCGAGGACGACGATCGCCGGGTGCCTTCGGACATCGCCAACATCTTCGTCCGGGCGGGGGATGGCGAGACGCTGGTGCCGCTTGGTGCGCTGGTGACCCTCACCGAGAACGCGGCGGCGCCGTCGCTGAGGCGCTACGATCGGCTGCCGTCGATCCAGCTCTCGGCGGCGCTGGCCGAGGGCTACGACCTTGGCGCGGCGCTGGGCTATCTGGAGGCGGCGGCGCGCGAGACCCTGCCGCCCGAGGCCAAGCTCGGCTACGAGGGGCAGTCGCGCGTGTTCAAGGACACCTCGGCCGGCGCGGGCCTGGTGTTCGGGCTGGCGCTGCTGATCGTGTTCCTGGTGCTTGCCGCGCAGTTCGAGAGCTTCGTGCACCCCGCGGTCATCATGCTGACCGTGCCGACGGGGCTGGCGGGGGCGGTCTATGCGATGGCGCTCGGGGGGCTTTCGATCAATGTCTACAGCCAGATCGGGGCGATCCTGCTGATCGGACTGATTGCCAAGAACGGCATCCTGATCGTCGAGTTCGCGAACCAGCTCCGCGACGAGGGGCGCGAGGTGCGCGAGGCGGTGGTCGACGCCGCGGTGCTGCGCCTGCGGCCCATCGTGATGACCGCCGTCTCGACCGTTCTGGGCGCCCTGCCGCTGGTGCTCGCCTCCGGTGCGGGAGCCGAGAGCCGCATCGCCATCGGCAGTGTCATCATCGCGGGGCTGTCGCTTGCCACCGTGCTGATGCTGTTCGTGACGCCCGTGCTCTACGACCTGCTCGCGCGCTTCACCGCGCCCCGCAGCGCCATCGAGCGTGCGTTGGAGCATGAGCTCGGCACCCGGCCCACGCCGGCCGAATGAGCCCGCCTACCGACGCACCGTGCGGTCCGCGGGCGCGGCGCGTCATCATCTGTCGCCGGCGTCGTCGACGGGCCGCGGACGGGATGCTACGGCTGGGCTCCCGCGCGCTTCACGAGGCACCCGATGTCGCTCGAACTGTTCACCCGTGCCGGCCGGTTCCGGCGGGGCAACCTGCACACGCATTCGAACCTGTCGGACGGCGCGTTGGCGCCCGAGGAGGTCTGCCGGCGCTACCGTGCCGAGGGGTACGACTTCATCGCGCTGACCGACCACTTCATCGGCGAGTACGGCTATCCCATCGCCGACACCGTGCCGTTCCGGGGTGAGGGTTTCACGACCATCCTGGGAGCCGAGGTCCATTCCGGCGCGATGGCGAATGGCGAGCTGTGGCACCTCGTCGCCGTCGGCCTGCCCCCCGACTTCACGCCGCCGCACGCGCCGGGCTTCGTGCCCGTCGCGGGGCAGGAGAGCGCGGCCGATCTGGCCGCACGTGCCCGGGCGGCGGGCGCTTTCGTCGCCATCGCCCATCCGCAATGGTCGGGACTGACCGAGGCCGACGCGCGCGGAATCGAGGCCGCGCACGCGGTCGAGATCTACAACCACGGCTGCGCCGTGGGCTGCGACCGGCCGGACGGGTTCCACATGCTGGACCTCATGCTGAGCGAGGGCCGAGCGCTGACCGCCATCGCAACCGACGACGCGCATTTCACCGAGCCCGACCATTTCGGCGGCTGGGTGATGGTCAAGGCCGAGGAGAACGAGCCAGAGGCCCTGCTCGACGCGCTGAAGGCGGGGGCGTTCTATTCGACCCAGGGTCCCGAGATCCGCGACATCCGCGTTGGCCGCGACGGCGTCACCGTTCGCTCGACCTCGGCGGCGGCGGTGATCGTGCAGGGCCAGGGCTCGGCTGCCCGCGCGGTGCATGGCGCCTCGATGACCGAGGCGGTCGTGCCGCTCGAACGGTTCCGCCGCAGCCCGTGGATCCGCGTCACGGTGGTGGACCGCGCGGGACGCAAGGCATGGTCGAACCCGATCTGGATGGAGTGACGCCCCCGGGCGGGCCGCCGCCGCGGGCTGGCGTCGTCCCGAACGGCGTCTTTCCTCACGGCCCCGGTCCCGGCCTCGCCCGTGCCCCAGGCTGTGGGCGGTTTCGAGCCGGGCATCGTTCCCTTCTGCGCCGGCCTCGCGCCGGGGCCGCGGGTAGCAGCGCGCGGCGGCCGGTCACGCGAGAGAATGTTTAAATTATTGATCTAAAATGAAGATACGAGTGCGCGCAGTGCGCGCCTGAAAGACGCTGCACTGCACTGGCAAGCGGCGAGCCGAGGATCCCGCACCACTGCCCGCGGCGCTCCGGGTCGAGCCCGAGGCAGCGCGGGGAGCGTGGCCGGGGGTGTGGGACGCATGCCACGCCGCCCTCCGCAGAACAATCCGCGCGGGCCCTGGGCGAGCCCGAGGCAGCGAAGGCGTCGGCCCCTTGGGCCGAAGTCCGGCGTTTTCACCGCCCGATGGCGTAGGCCTGCATCAGCCGCGGGGTCGCCGCCGCGCGCAGCAGCCCCGATGGCTCGCGCCGCGTGGCGGTGAGGCGCCCCACGGTCCAGGGTTCGGCCACCTCGACGTCATGACCGCGGCGAGTGAGTTCGGCCAGCGTCGCCTCGCCGACATTGGGCTCGATCATCAGATGCGCGGGCCGCGCCTGCCGGGGGTAGAAAGACGACGTGAAATGCCCGGTGTGGAAGAGGGGCGCGTCGATCGTCTCCTGCAGGTTCAGCCCGTGATGGACGTGGCGCAGGAAAAAGATGAGCTGCCACTGGTCCTGCTGGTCGCCGCCGGGCGTGCCGAAGGCCATGGCCGTGCTATCCGCGTGGCGGGCCATCGAGGGCGACAGCGTGGTGCGCGGCCGCCGCCCCGGCGCGAGCGAGGTGGGCAGCCCCTCGTCCAGCCAGAACATCTGTGCGCGGGTGTTTAGCGCGAAGCCGAGGCCGGGGATCACCGGCGAGGATTGCAGCCAGCCACCCGAGGGCGTGGCCGAGACCATGTTGCCCCACCGGTCGATCACGTCGATATGCACCGTGTCGCCGCGCCGGTCGGTCAGGTGCGCCATGGTGGGCTCGCCCGCCGTCGCGCTCGCCTCGACCTCGACGACGCGGCGGGCGCGGGCGATGGCGGCATCGGCCAGATGCTCGAAGCCGGGAATGCGGCCCGGGCGCTGCTCGCGCGAGGCGGCGGCGCCAATCAGTCCGCGCCGCGCCGTGGCGTAGTCGGCCGACAGCAGCCGGTCCATCGGGATCCCGGCCTGCGCGGGGTCGCCGTAATAGGCCTCTCGATCAGCGTATGCGAGCTTCATCGCCTCGGCCACGGTGTGGACGAAGTCGGGGCCGCTCGGGTCCATCGCCGCGATATCGAGCCCTTCGAGCAGCGCGAGCGCCTGCAAGAGCACCGGCCCCTGGCCCCAGGGGCCCGTCTTGAACACGCGCCATCCGTGGTAATCGCGCGCGAGCGGCGCCTCGTAGCTCGCCTGCCAGCCCGCCATGTCCTCGGCAGTCAGCACGCCGCGGTTCCTGTGGCCGCTCGCGTCCATCACCTCGGCGGTGCGCAGATAGCCGTCGATCGCCTCGGCGACGAAACCGCGATACCAGGCGTCGCGGGCGGCCTCGATCTCGGCCTCGCGGCCCTCGCGCGTCTCCGCCTCGTCCAGCACGCGGCGCCAGGTGGCGGCCAGAACCGGGTTGCGGAACATCTCGCCCGCCTGCGGCGCGCGGCCGCGCGGCAGCCAGGTCTCGGCCGAGGTGGGCCACTCGGCCTGGAAGAAGTCGGCCAGTTCCGCGATGGCGGTGGCGACGCGGGCGAGCATCGGGTGGCCGTGCTCGGCATAGAAGATCGCGGGCTCGAGCACGTCCCTCAACCGCATCGTGCCGTGGTCGCGCAGCATCACCATCCAGCCGTCGAAGGCGCCGGGCACCACCGTGGCCAGCAGCCCCGAGCCGGGGATGAGCTCGAGCCCTTGCGCGCGGTAATGCGCGATGGTCGCGCCCGCGGGCGCGGTGCCCTGCGCGCAGATGGCGAGGTCTTCGCCGGTGCGGGCGGAATGCATGAGGATCGGCAGGTCGCCCCCGGGGCCGTTCAGGTGCGGCTCGACCACCTGCAGCGCGAAGCCTGCGGCCACGGCGGCGTCGAAGGCGTTGCCGCCGCGCTCGAGGATGCCCATGCCGACGCTCGATGCGATCCAGTGCGTGGTGGCGACGACGCCGAAGCTGCCCGCGATCTCGGGCCGGGTGGTGAAGCGTTGCATGGTCACTCCGTCAGAGCTCGCGCGGGTCGAGCGCATCGCGCAGCCCGTCGCCCAGAAGGTTGAAGCCCAGCACCACGAGGAAGATCGCGATGCCCGGCCATAGCGCCATCCACGGCGCCTGTTCAAGGAAGTTCTTGGCCACGTTCAGCATCGACCCCCAGGAGGGCGAGGGCGGCTGCTGGCCGAGGCCGAGGAACGAGAGCGAGGCCTCGGCGATGATGGCGGTGGCGATGGTCAGCGTCGCCTGCACCAGGATCGGCGGGAAGATGTTTGGCAGCACATAGCGCCCGATGATCGCGCCATGTCCCAGGCCGATGGCACGGGCGCCCTCGACGTAATCCTCGGTCATCACGCTCATGGTCTGGCCGCGGGCGAGGCGGATGAAAATCGGCATGGCGGAAAGCCCGATGGCGATCATGGCGTTGGTGAGCGACGGCCCCAGGAAGGCCGCGAGCGCGATGGCAAGGATCAGGAAGGGCACGGCCAGCAGTGCCTCGGTCACCCGGCTTATGGCGGCGTCCGTCCAGCCTCCCCAGTAGCCCGCGGCGATCCCCAGCGGCACGCCGATCGCCACCGCGATGCCTACCGAGACGACACCCGCCAGCAGCGACGCCTGCGCGCCCCAGATCATGCGCGAGAGCACGTCGCGCCCGATCTCGTCGGTGCCGAACAGATGGGCGGCCGAGGGCGCCTTGCGCACCGCGCCCCAATCGGTCGCGGTAGGGTCGGGCACCGGCAGGACGGGCGCGAGCGCCGCCACCGCCACGAAGAACAGCACGAGCGCCGCGCCCAGCAGCGCGACAGGGTTCGCGCGCAGCTTGGCCCAGGCGCGGCTGGGGCTGCGTGGGGCGGCGGGGGCGGCGAGGGTTGCGTCGGTCATCGGTCCCCCCTCAGCCCTGGTCGCGCATGCGCGGGTTGAGCCAGCGATAGGCGACATCGGCCAGAAGGTTCATGCCGATGAAGGCCACCGCGGTGCACAGCACCACCCCCTGCACCACCGCGTAGTCGCGGTTGAACACGGCATCGACGATCATCTTGCCGAAGCCGGGGATGGTGAAGATCTGTTCGGTCAGCACGGCGCCGGCCAGCAGCTCGCCGAACAGCAGCGCCGAGATCGTGACGATCGGCACCAGCGCGTTCCTGAGCGCGTGCTTGAGGATCACCGTGCGCCCGCGCAGCCCCTTGGCCCGCGCGGTGCGGATGTAGTCGGCCCTCAGCACCCCCAGCATGGCCGATCGGGTGTGGCGCATCAGCGTGGCCGCCAGCGCCGTGCCCAGCACGAAGGCCGGCATGATCATGGTCTGGAGCGAGAGGAGCGGGTCCTCGGACAGCGGCCGGTAGCCCGAGGCGGGCAGCCAGCCGAGCTTCACCGAGACGAGCAGGATGAGCATGATCCCCAGCCAGAAATTCGGCACCGACAGGCCCGACAGCGCGAACAGGTTGGCGAGCCAGTCGATCCAGCTGCCCTTGCGCACAGCCGACAGGATCCCCGCGGGAATGCCGATCAGCACGGCGATGATCATTGCCATCACCGCAAGCTGGATGGTCACCGGGAGCTTCTCGGCCACCAGGTCCAGCACCGGCTGCTGCGTGCGCAGCGAGAAGCCGAGATCGCCCTGCAGCACGCCGCCGATCCAGGCGAGATACTGATGCGGGATCGGGTCGTTGAGGCGGTATTTCTCGCGCAGGAGTTCCAGCACCGCCGGGTCGCGCTCCTCGCCCGCCATGGCGAGCACGGGATCGCCGGGCAGCAGCTTCTGCAGCGCGAAGACGAAGATCGAGATCAGCACGATCGTGGGGATCGCGATCACCAGCCGCCGTGCGATGAAACCGAGCATGGACCTCTCCGCTGTCCCGGCCTCGGGGCCGGGACGATGGCAATGGTGGGCCGCCCCCGGACATGCCGGGGGCGGCGCCGGGGGGCGTTCACTTCATCGAGACGCCGGCGAGCCGGATCATTCCATCGGGATAGGGCACGAAGCCGTCGATCTTGTTCGACAGCGCCCAGATCCAGCTCTGGTGGTAGAGGTAGATGATCGGCATGTCGTTCGCGAGGATCGCCCGCGCGCCGTCATAGCTCTCCTTTCGAACGGCCGGGTCGTTCGAGGTCCGGGCCTCGTTCAGCAGGCGGTCGACCTCCGGGTTGCAGTACTTCGAGTCGTTGATGCCGCCCTGGCAGGTCTGGAACTGGTGGATGTTGCCGTCCGGGTCGGTACGGCCCGACCAGCCGATCTGGCTCGCCTGGTAGTTGCCCGCGGTCTGCTCGTTCAGGAGCGTCGCGAACTCCTTGGCGGCGAGGGTGATGTCGAAGCCCGCCTCGGCGGCCATCGACTGGATGACCTGCATCACCTGCATCTGCACGGGGTTGTTCGCGACCTGCACCTCGATGGCAAGCCGGTCGTGCCCGGCCTCGGCCAGCAGGGCCTTGGCCTTGGCGACATCGCGATCGGGTACCGGGAAGCGGGTGTCATACCACGGCGAGGACGGAGGGAAGGGCTGGTTGCCGGGTGCGAAGGCGCCCTCGAACACCACCTGGTTGAGCGCCGCGCGGTCGATCGACAGCGACAGCGCCTGGCGGATGCGCGCGTCCTGGCCCAGCGGGTTCTTCGACCGATCGCCATTGGCCACGTTGATGGTGATGCCCTGATAGCCGAGGCCCACGATCTGCTCGACCTTGAGGCTCGCGTCCGCCTTGGCCGAGGCGAGGTCGGTCGCGGCGAGGCGCTCGAGCATGTCGAGATCGCCCGCGCGCAGGTTGGCAAGGCGCACGGTGGTGTCGGGGATCGGCAGGAAGATCACCCGGTCGAAGGCGTATTCGCCCGCATTCCAGTGGCCGGCGAACTTCTCCAGTACGATGCGGTCCTGCTGGACGCGCTCGACGAACTTGTAGGGACCCGAGCAGACCGGGTTTAGGCCGAAATCGGCACCCGCGGCCGCCGCGGCGGTGGGCGAGACCATCATGCCGGCGCGGTCCGAGAACTGCGCGAGGAGCGTGGCGTCGGGGTTGGCGAGGCTGATCTTGACCTCGTGCGGTCCGGTCACCTCGACGCCGGTGATCGACTTCACCTCGGACTTGCGCCGGCTCTCGTCCATGGTCTGCGAGCGGGCGATGTTGGCCTTGACCGCCTCGGCGTCGAAGGGCGTCCCGTCGTGGAAGGTCACGCCCTCGCGCAGCTGCATGGTCAGCGTCTTGCCGTCGTCCGACCAGCTCCAGCCGGTGGCGAGCTGGGGGATGATCTCGAGATCGGGCGTGATGTCCACCAGCTTGTCGCAGAGTGATTCATAGACGATGCGGCCGACGAAGGTGCGCGACTGGTCGGGGTCGAGCACGTCGGGGTCTTCCTGCAGCCCGATCCTCAGATCGGCCGCATGGGCGAAGGACGCGCTGGCGGCGAGCGCCAGGGCGAGCGATATCCGCTTGAGGTCGGTCACGGTCGTCTCTCCTCTGCTGGGGGGATCTTGCTTGTGGCGACATCGCCGCCGCGCGCCGCGCGCCACAGACCGAAACGCCGGGCGGCGCCCGACGTGAGGCCGGGTGCGAGTGTGCGGGGCGCGAAGTCGGGCAGCCGGCCCGCCAGGTGGCAGGCGACCAAGCGCCCGCCGGGGCCGGGCGCGAGGCGCGGGCGCTCGGTCTTGCAGCGGGCCTCGGCGAAGGGGCAGCGGGTGTGGAAGCGGCAGCCGGGGGGCGGCGCGGTCGGGCTTGGGACATCGCCCTCGACGATGCCGGCGGTCTCGGGGCGGCTGCCGGGCACCGGGGCGGGGATCGCGGTCATCAGGGCGCGGGTGTAGGGGTGGGCCGGCGCCTCGAAGATCGCGTCCACGGGGCCCGTCTCGACCACCTCACCCAGATACATCACGGCCACGCGGTCGCTCATGTGCCGGATCACGGCGAGGTCGTGGGCGATCACGATCAGCGTGAGGCCGAACTCGTCCTTCAGCTCCTCGAGCATGTTGACGACCTGCGCCTGGATCGAGACGTCGAGCGCCGACACGGGCTCGTCGCCGATCAGCACCCTGGGCCCCGAGGCGAGCGCCCGGGCGATGCCGATGCGCTGGCGCTGGCCGCCCGAGAACTCGTGCGGGTAGCGCCCGGCATGTTCGGGCCTCAGGCCCACGCGGCCCAGCAGGTAGGCCACACGCGCGCGCCGCTCTGCGGGCGTGCCGATCCCGTGGGCCTGCATCGGCTCCTCGATCAGCCGGCCGACGCTCATGCGCGGGTTGAGCGACGAGAACGGATCCTGGAAGATGAACTGGAGCTCGCGCCTCAGCCCCCGCATCTCGCGCGCGGGCAGGTGCGAGATGTCGCGCCCGCGATAGAGCACCTCGCCAGCCGAGGGCCGGATCAGCCCGATCAGCATGCGTGCGAGCGTGGACTTGCCGCAGCCAGATTCGCCAACGATGGCGAAGGTCTCGCCCTCGCGGATGGCAAGGTCGACGCCGTTTACCGCCTGCACGACCGTGGGCGCGCCGAACAGCGGGCGGTGCGTGACGAAGCGGCGCTCGAGCCCGCGGGTCTCGAGCACGGGGGCGACGGTCTCGGCGGGCGCGGTCATGCGGCGGCCTCCGCGACATGGGATTCCAGCGGCGCGCGGCGGCAGGCGACGCGATGGCCCGGCCCGATGGCGGCGAGCGCGGGGGCGGCGGCGGTGCAGGCCGGCTCGGCGAACGGGCACCGCGCGGCAAAGCGGCAGCCCGCGGGCATCGCCTCGGGCGCGGGCACGAGGCCGGGAATGGTCTGGAGCCGTCCGGCGCGGCGCCCGAGCGAGGGGACCGAGGCCATCAGCCCGATGGTGTAGGGGTGCTGGGGGTCGTCGAACACCGCCGCCACCGGCCCCTCCTCGACGATGCGTCCGGCATACATCACCGCCACGCGGTCGGCGGTCTCGGCCACCACGCCGAGGTCGTGGGTGATCAGGATCAGCGCGGTGCCCGTCTCCGCCTGCAACTGGCGGATCAGCCGCAGGATCTGGGCCTGGATGGTCACGTCGAGCGCGGTGGTGGGCTCGTCCGCGATGATCAGCGCCGGGTCGTTGGCCAGCGCCATGGCGATCATCGCGCGCTGGCGCATGCCCCCCGAAAGCTGGTGGGGGTATTCGTCGAGCCGCGCGTCGGGCGCGGGAATGCGTACGCGATCCAGCATCTCGCGGGCCCGGGCGCGGGCGGCGGCACGGTCCACGGGACGGTGGCGGCGCACGGCTTCCGCGATCTGGTCGCCGATGGTGAAGGCGGGATTGAGCGAGGTCATCGGCTCCTGGAACACCATTGCCATGCGGTTGCCGCGGATGTCGGACATGGCCTCGGCGTCGAGGGTCACGAGGTCGCGCCCCTCGAACACCGCGCGGCCCGCGCTGATGCGCGCCGCCGGCTGGGGCAGCAGGCCCATCAGCGCGAGCGCGGTAAGCGACTTGCCGCAGCCCGATTCGCCCACGATGCACAGCGTCTCACCCGCCGCGAGGTCGAAGCTCACCCCGTCCACGAGGTCCTGCGACTGGCCGCGGAAGCGGATCGAGAGACCCTCGACCGCAAGGATCGGCTTGGGGTCACCGGGCAAGGGCGGCTCCTTCCGTCGGCTCGGGCATGGCGGCGGGGGAATCGCCGTCGGTGTCGGCATCGGGCGCGTCGCCATCGACGATGCGGCGCAGGTTCTCGGCCACGGTGCGCAGGTGGCTGCGCATCGCGCCTTCGGCGCCCGCGCCGTCGCGCCGGGCGATGGCGTCGATGATGGCGGCATGCTGGCGGGCGTAGAGCGCGAGGGTGCCGCGCGTGCGGGCGCGCTCGCGAAGCATGCGCCATACATCGTCGCGCCGGACCTCCTCCATCAGGTCGAAGACGGCGAGCAGGAGGCCATTCCCCGCGGTGCGCGCGATCAGCCGGTGCAGCGCGCCGTCCCAGAGCTCGCGGGCGTCCGCGTCGGTCGAGGCGGCGATGCGCTCGGCCAGTTGGCGCATCCGCGCCACGTCCTCGGGCGTCGCGTTGAGCGCCGAGAGGCGGGCGAGCTGCGGCTCGAGCGTGATGCGCGCCTCGGCGACCTCGGCGGGATTGGTCGCCGCCGCGAGGCTGCCGGCGAGGCCCGGTGCGCGTGGCGGCTGGACGACGAAGGTGCCCTTGCCCTGGCGGCGCCAGATCAGCCCCTCGGCCTCGAGCGCCTCGAGCGCGCGGCGCACGGCGGCACGGCCCACCCCGATCTCGGCGGCCAGCGCCCGCTCGGTCGGCAGCCGCGCGCCGGCACTGATGCCGCCATCCACCATCTGGCGGATGCGCGCAAGCGCGATGGAGGAGTTGAGGCCGTCCCTCGGGGTCGCGGTCATGGCGCACCATAGAAGAACCAAAGACCAGATTGGTGTAGCTTCCCTGACGGCAGGCTGCAACGATTCCCTTGCCGACATGCACGATTGGCGGAAAACTTTGATCCATGTCAGGGTCGCGGCCCGTACGATCCGGCAGGTTCCGGCCGGACACCCACTCGGAGGGAGCCGATGCTGTCGCGCGAAGATCAGGAGATCGCCCGCCGCGCCGTGCTGATCGACAGCATGCCTGCTGATGTCGCCGACTTCCTCCTGAGGCAAGCGAACGTGCAGGCGCGCGAGCGGGGAAGCTCGATCTTCCTGCAGGGCGAGCCCGCCCACAACGTCTACATCGTGCTCTCGGGGTGGGTGAAGCTCTACCGCATTGCGCCGAACGGGGCCGAGGCGGTGGTGGGCGTCTTCACCAAGGGCCGCAGCTTCGGCGAGGCGGTAGCCTTCCGCAACAGCGTCTACCCGGTCGCGGCCGAGGCGGTGACCGACTGCCGCCTTCTGGCGGTCAGGGCGAGTTCGATCCTCAACATGATGGAGAAGCGGCCCGAGCTCTGCTCGGCCATGTTGGCGGCGACCTTCGGGCATCTCCATGCGCTGGTCACGCAGGTCGAGCAGCTCAAGGCGCAGACCGGGGCGCAGCGGGTGGCAGAGTTCCTGCTCGACCTCTGCCCCGTGGACGAGGGCGCCTGCGCGGTGACCCTGCCCTACGAGAAGGTCTTGATCGCCGGGCGCCTGGGCATGAAGCCCGAGAGCCTGTCACGCGCCTTCGCCCGACTGAAGGAGGCCGGCGTCACCATCAGCCAGAACCATGCGGCGATCAGCGACGTCGAGCGGCTCAGGACTTATGTCGAGCAGGACCGCGCCGCGGCCTGGGGGCACGCGCTGTGAGCGAGCGGCTTGCGGAGGTTCTGGCGGCGATCGACGCGGCTAATGCGGCCGACCCCGAAATGGTGCCGGATGGCGAGGCCGAGGGGCCGGCGGCGCTGCTTTACGGCCAGCGCATGTCGGCCGAGCTTGCCCGCATCGCGCCCGAGGCGCCCGAGCTGTTGCGCATTGCGGCCCGCGGCCAGCACATCGAGCGCTGGCGGATGCCGCGCAGTTCCTATCCCGAGGGGCGCGAGGCCTATCTGGCGTGGCGCCGTGCCCAGGCGGTCTTTCATGCCGGGCGGGTCGGCGAGATCATGGCCGGGGCCGGCTATGGCGCTGAGGACTGCGCGCGCGTGGGCCGGATGCTGCGCAAGGAGGGGCTGAAGCGCGACCCCGAGGTCCAGCTCCTCGAGGATGTGATCTGCCTGGTCTTCCTGCGCTGGTATTTCGCCGATTTTGCCGCAGGACGCGAGCCCGGTCAGGTCCTGGGCATCGCCGCCAAGACCGCGCGTAAGATGTCGGCCGAGGGGCGCGCCCGGGTGCGGGCTGGATTCGACCTTCCGGCGGACCTGGCCGCCGCGTTCGAGGGGTGAGCGGCAAGGATTTCACGAGTGAAGCCATAGACAAGCCACTGAAATGGAACCGGTTCTCCAACTGTGAGCTCGCCCGGGCGGCGCGTCACACTGCGGGGATGAGATAGATCCCGTAGAGGAGCACGAGGAACGCCCCGATAACGCCCGAGAAGCCGCGCCGCCATGCGGGCGCGCGGTCGAGGTCGAGATAGCGGCCGAGGATGAGGCGCGCCTTGGCCCAGGCAAGCGCGAGGATCGCCGCACCCAGAACCGGGGCCGCGACCTGCCCGCCACGCGCCGCCGCGAGCGTGGTAAGAGCGCCAAGCGCCATTAGGCCGCCCCAGGCGCGCCACAGCGGATTGTCGGCCCAGACCCTCATCGCAGCAGGTAGATCACGGGGAAGATCAGCACCCAGACGAGATCGACCATGTGCCAGAAGGCGGTCGCGTTCTCGATGTTCGCCACGTTGTCGCGCCAGGACACGAGGCCGAGGATCACGATCCCCGCCACCACATGCGCCGCGTGAAATCCGGTGACGAGGTAGTAGAAGGTGAAGAAGGGGTGCGTCTCGGTGCCGATGCCCTGGGCCGCCTTGGCGGCGTATTCGAGCCCCTTCACCCAGAGGAATACGAGGCCCAGAGCCGCCGCCGCGCCGAGCCAGAGGCGCGCGCGCCCGCGCGAGCCCACCTCGCAGGCCCGCAACGCCAGCGCTGCGAACAGGCCCGAGGTCAAGAGCACGATGGTGTTGAGCGCGCCCGCCGTGCGGTCGAGATGGTCCTGCGCCGCTGCAAACCCCGCGGCATCGGTGGTACGCACCGCCATGAACCCGCCGAGCGCCGCCCCGAACACCAGCAGTTCGCTGACGATCAGCACCCAGATCATCAGGTCGCCCGGCAGCGTGCCGGAGGCGTCGGCGCGGGCGGTGTCACTCATGCCCCGACCAGGTGGCGGTAGATCTCGGGCAGGGCGGCACCCAGCCGGTCGGGGTGGGGCACGATCGAGAAGCCGCCCTGTCCGAACATGCGCGGGAACCACGACTTTCCCTTGGCATCGACCAGCACGCCATGGACCGCGTGGCCGGCGCGACGGGCCTCGCGGATCGCCATCCGGCTGTCCTCGATGCCGTGGCGGCCCTCGTAATGGTCCAGGTCATTGGGCTTGCCGTCGGTGATGACCAGCAGGAGCCGCCGCGCCCGCGCCTGGCGTGCGAGATCGGCCGAGACATGGCGGATCGCGGCACCGAGGCGGGTGTAGAAGCCGGGCCTGAGCCCCGCGATGCGAGCCTCTACCTTGGCCGACATCGGCTCGTCGAACTCCTTGCAGCCCAGCACATAGACCCGGTCGCGCTTCAGCGACGAGAAGGCGTGTATGGCGAAGTCGTCGCCGCAGGCTTCGAGCCCCCAGGCCAGCGCGGCCAGCGCCTCTCGCTCGATGTCGATCACGGCGCGGCCCGTCACCGCGCTCTCGGTCGAGCGCGACACGTCAAGCAGGATCGACACCGCGAGGTCGCGCGCCTGCGGCCGCGTCGCGCGCCAGATGCGGTCGGTTCCCTCGCCGGTCGCACGGATGTCGGCGGCCGAGCGGACCACGGCCTCGATGTCCAGATCCTCGCCGTCGGGCTGGCCGGGCAGGGGGATGCGGCGCGGGCGCAGGGCCTCGAACTGGCGCCGCACCGCGCGGATGCGGCGCGCGGCCTGCGGGTCGGCGAGCGGCGTGGCGCCGTCGGCCGGGGCCTCGGCGGGGCTGGCCAGAACCCGGGCGTGGGCGGGCAGGTAGGTGCCCGAGCGCGCGTCCCATTCGGGGTAGAGATGGTTGCCCGACAGCCGCTCGCGGTCCACGTCCTCGGGCGCGAGGTCGAGATGCAGCTTGAGCCGCGTCGCTGGCGCCTTCGAGACCTGGCCGAGCGTGATCTCGTCCTGGTCGTCGAGCGCCTTCTTGGCGCTGTCGGGGTCGTCGTCGTCGACGCGACGGTTGAGGTTGAGGAACTCGGTCCAGCTCAGGATCGCCTCGAACTTGTGCAGGATCAGGCTGTCGCGCCGCTCGGCCTGGTCGGACTTGCGGCGCCGTGCGCGGTGGGTGCCCTCCTTGCCGTCCTGCGGCGCGCCGTCGGGGGTCTCGCCGGCCTCGGCGCTGGCCTCGCTGGGGGCGGTGGCGCGCAGGGCGGGCCAGAGGGGGACGGGCTCGAAGGGGCGGTAGCCCATGGGCGCGCGGAAGGGCGCAAGGTCCGGGCTGTCGGCGCGGATCGCGGCGAGGATGGCGGCGGCGGTTGTGTCTGGCGCGGCTGACCCGGCCTCCGAGCCGGGGCCTCCTTCAGCCGGTGCCGTCCAGCGAGGCCCAGGGCTCGACCCGGGGCCGCGGGGGGATGTGGCAGGGGCGCGAGTCGGCGCGAGAGTGGCGGGGCCCGCGGACGCCGCCTCGGCCAGCAGCGCGCGGATGGCCTGCTCGACGGCCGCTTCCCAGCGCGGCAGGACGCGGTCGCGGCGCTGGGCGAGGCAGGCGCGCGCGAGGTCGGCGTGGAGCCCCGCAAGGCCCGGACAGGCGGCGAGCGTCGCCCGCGTCATGGCATGGATCGCGCGCAGCGCGAGGAGGTCGGCCCTGAGCGGGTCGGGGTCGGTGACCGGCGCGGGCGCGTGCGCCGCCGCCGCCGTCAGCCAGAAATAGAGCGCGGCATTGGCCTCGCGCGCGGGGAAGGCCGCAATTCGCTCGGGCAGGCGAAGGGCGGCGCCGTCGAACGAGGCGCGGGCCACGTATTCGCGCGGCGTGCCCAACTTGCGGCGCCAGCTCAGGCGGTGGCTGCTTGCCTCGGCGCGCACGGGCACGATCTCGACGGCATGGGCGCCGCCGAGACCGCGGAAGAAGACGGCCAGCCGCCCGCCGATCTCGCTCAGATCGGTCGCGGCTCCCTCATGCGCCTCGGGCGCATCCAGGCGGCTGGCGAAGGCGTGCCACAGTTTCCCGACGGTTTCCTCGGGTTCCCATGGCTCGAAGTCGATACCCGTCATGGCCGCGCCTCACCCGAAGACGGCCGTGACGAGATCGAGGAGCCCGCGTTTGACATCCTCGTCGTCGGTGAGCGGCTCGATCATCGCCGCGAGGATGGCGCGCTCGACCGGCATTCCCTGCCGGATGAGCGTAGCGCAATAGACGAGGAGGCGCGTCGAGACGCCTTCCTCGAGGTCCTGGCCCTTGAGGGCCCTGAGCTTGCCCGCGAGCCGCACGAGGCGGGCCACGCGCTCGCGGTCGAGGCCGCTCTCGTTCGCGACGATCTCGGTCTCGCGCGAGGGCGCGGGGAAGTCGAACTCGATCGACAGGAAGCGCTGGCGGGTCGAGGGCTTCAGCGTCTTTAGGATGTTCTGGTAGCCGGGGTTGTAGGAGGCCACCAGCATGAAGCCGGGTGCGGCCTCGAGCTCCTCGCCGGTGCGGTCGATCGGCAGGATGCGCCGGTCGTCGGTCAGCGGGTGGAGCACCACGGTCACGTCCTTGCGGGCCTCGACCACCTCGTCGAGATAGCAGATCGCGCCCTCGCGCACCGCGCGCGTCAGCGGCCCGTCCACCCAGACGGTCTCGCCGCCCTTGAGCAGGTAGCGCCCGATGAGATCGGCGGCCGACAGGTCGTCATGGCAGGCCACGGTGTGGAGCGGGCGCCCCAGCCGCGCCGCCATGTGGGCGACGAAGCGGGTCTTGCCGCAGCCGGTGGGGCCCTTCAGCAGCAGCGGCAGGCCGTTGGCATGGGCGGCGGCGAAGACCTCGCATTCGTCGCCCTTGGCGAGATAGAAGGGGGCCTCGGCCCCCTTCAGGTTCATGGATCCGTCCATCTGCATCACTCCGCCGCCACGTGATCGGGATCGTGCTCGATGCGCTCGCGCTCGACGGGGCCGGGCTCGATCACCTCGCGCCGGGGCACGAAGATCGCGTAGATGAACAGGAGCGCGCCGATCACCACCGCAAGGCCCGCGCCGAAGCGCATCAGGTAGAAGACCTCGATCTGGTCCTGGGTGTCCATGTAGCCCTCGCCCATCACGCGCTGGAGGTGCGTCTGCACCGTGCCCGCAAAGGTCAGCACGAAGGTCATGAAGGTCATGCCGCCCGCCATCAGCCAGAAGCTGGCCATGTTCAGCACCTGGTTGTAGGGATCGCGGTTCTTCAGGATCGGGAAGGCGTAAGTAAAGATCGCGAGGTTGAGGCAGACATAGGCGCCGAAGAACGCCAGATGCCCGTGCGCCGCCGTGATCTGAGTGCCGTGGGTGTAGTAGTTTACCCCGTGCAGCGTGTGCAGGAAGCCCCACACGCCCGCGCCGAAGAAGGCGAGGGTGGCGCAGCCGAGCGACCACAGCAGGGCCGCCTTGTTCGGATGGTCGCGCCGGCCCTTCCACACCATGACGAAGGCGAAGGCCATCATGCCGAAGAAGGGGATCACCTCGAGCGACGAGAAGATCGAGCCGATCCACTGCCAGTAGCCGGGCGTGCCGATCCAGTAGTAGTGGTGCCCAGTGCCGAGGATGCCCGAGAACAGCGCGGTCGCGACGATGACGTAGAGCCACTTCTCGACCACCTCGCGGTCGACGCCCGTCAGCTTGAGCATGAGATAGGCGAGGATCGAGGCCATGATCAGCTCCCACACCCCCTCGACCCACAGATGCACGACGTACCACCAGTACATCTTGTCGAGCCCGAGGTTGTGCGGGTTGTAGAAGGCGAAGAGGAACAGGAGCGCGAGACCCCAGAGGCCCAGCAGCAGCACGTTGGTGATGGCCGTCTTGCGCCCCTTCAGCACCGTCATGGTGACGTTGTAGAGGAAGATCAGCGCCGCCACGACGATGCCGACCTTGACCCAGAGCGGCTGCTCGAGGAACTCGCGCCCCTCCTTGCCCAACAGCCAGTTGCCCTCGAACAGGTTGAAGACATAGGTCACCACGACGCCGAGCGTGCCGAGGACGAGGATCGCAAGCTGGATATAGGCCAGCATGGGCGAGTGGATCTCGCGCTCGGCCTCCTCGGGGATGAGGAAGTAGGCCGCGCCCATGAAGCCCAGGATCAGCCATACCACGAGGCTGTTGGTGTGCAGCATCCGCACGATGTTGAAGGGCAAGAGCTCGGACAGCGTGTTCGGCGCCACGTAGATCCAGCCGGCCAGCAGCCCGCCAATGACCTGGATGGCGAAGAGAGCGAGGGCCACCGTGAAGTAGACCTGCGCGATCCTCTGTGTCTGGTATTTCATGGTCGTCTCCTCAGCCCGCGTCGTTCGGCGGCCAGTTCTGCGTGTCCATCTTGTCGGTCCACAGCAGGAAGTCTGTGAGATCGCGGATCTCCTGATCGCTCAGGTTGAACTGCGGCATCTGGCGGCGGCCCTCGACGCCGGTGGGCTGGGCTTCCATCCAGCCCTTCAGCACGTCGAAGGCGCCGTCGGGATCGTCGAGCACGCCCCAGCGGGTCATCACGTTGCCGACTTCGGGGGCGAAGTAGGCGCCCTCGCCATGCAGGGTGTGACAGTTGATGCAGGCATTGACTTCCCAGACGCGCTTGCCGCGCGCCACGCCCTCCGTCAGGCCGGCTGCGTCGGTCGATGTCGTCACGATGTAGTTGTGGCTGTGGACTGACAGGCCGACGAAGATGACGATGAAGAAGAGCGACCCGCCATAAAAAATGTTACGGGCCATCGACTTGGTCATGACTTCGCGCATCGCGCCTTCCTTTCAGGAGTGGTTGGCGATGGCGGGACCATGCGCGCGGGCGCGCGGCGGGGCCTTAACGAAAGTCAAGGGGTGGCAGAAGCGCGCAGGCCGGTCAGCGTGCGCCCTTGAGGATCGCCGCAAGGGCTTCGGTCATGGCCTCGGCCTCGGCCTCGGACATCCGGCCGTGGCCGACCAGGAAGGTGGCGATCTCGCGCCCCGAATAGCGGCCCATCAGGCGGCCGTCGCGCAGCACCAGGCGCAGGCGCGCAAGCTCGCGCGCGCTGTCGTGGCAGATGCGGCACTCGCGCTCGTAGAAGCCGCCCGAGGCGAGCTGCCGGGCGAGCACGTCGAGGAAGAGCTCAACCTGATCGGGCGGCAGGCCGCCGCCATGGCGCGCGAGGAACGGGCGCAGGTCGCGCCCCCCGCGGCCGCGCACCTCGCCGGCCTCGAGCGTCAGCCGCTCGCGCGCGAAGGCGCCGGCATGGCCGTGGCAGGAGAGGCAGCGCGCCTCCCAGATCGCGTGGAAATCGGGCTCCGCGTCCTGTGGCGCGGCGCCCGTCTGCGCCCCGGCCTGCATCGCAAGCCCGAGGCAGGTCGCAAGGACGGCGCCCGAGAGGCGGGCGCCGCCGCGGACCATGCGCCTATTGGAAGGTCTTGAGGTAGGCGATGACATCTTCCCGCTCGTCCTCCTTCTTAAGGCCGGCGAAGCTCATCTTGTTGCCCGGGATGAAATCCTTGGGCTTCTCGAGATAGGCCTCGAGGTTCTCCTCGGTCCAGGTGAAGCCCTCGGCCTTCTTGGCCATGAAGGCGTCCGAGTAGGAGAAGCCCTCGGCCGAGGCGATCTCCTTGCCGACGATGCCGTTCAGCGCGGGCCCGACCTTGTTCTTCGCGCCTTCGCCGACCGCGTGGCAGGCCTTGCACTTGTTGTAGACCTTCTGGCCCTTTTCGGCATCGCCATCCGCCAGGGCGGGACTTGCGACGAGGGCGGCGAGAAGGGCCAGCAGGGCGGGGCTTGCGAGTCTCATGCGTTTCTCCTTCGGGTTGGCATCAGACGATGAGTTCAAGTTTAGCGTCGGGCCAGCGGGCCAGCGCGTGGTCGATTGCCGCGCGTTCCATCAACGCAAGGCCGGTCGAGAGTCCGTCAGCCAGCGCTGCGCGCCGGGCCGAGACCGACACGACGCGCCAGCGCGCCCCGGCGCCGCCGGTGCGCGGATCGAGGATGTGGCCGAGCCCGCGGCCGGGGTCGATCAGCGTGCCGCCCGGCGCGGTGGTGGCGAGCGCCCGGCCGCCGAGGCCCACGCGGGCGAGGATCGCGCCCTCGGGGTCGGCGATGCCGGCCTGCCAGGGCGTGCCGTCGGGGCGGTGGCCCAGCCCCACGACCTCGCCCATGTCGACCAGCACGTCCGTCAGCCCCTCGGCAGCCAGCCGCGCGGCCACCCGGTCGGCGATCGCACCCTGCGCGATGCCGTTGAGCGTGAGCGCCATGCCGGGGCGAAGCGCAATGCGGTCCGCGCCGAACGCGATCCCCTCCCAGCCCGTCAGCGCACGGGCCTGCGCGATCTCGATCGCGGTTGCCGCGCGGCCCTCGGCGGCCGCGCCGGCGTGGCGCGTCCAGAGCGGCTGCACCGTAGGGTCGAAGGCCCCGCCGGTCGCGTCGTGGATCGCGCCGCAGAGCCCGAGCAGCTCGACGAGTTCCGGCGGAGGCATCTCGAGGCCGCCGTCGCGGTTCAGCCTCGAGAGCGCCGAGCCCGGGCGGTAGAGGCTGAAGATGTCCTCGAGCCGCAGGATCTCGGCCTCGATGCCGCGCGCGAGCCGCTCGGCACGCGCGCCGTCCACGCCCACCAGCGTGAGCGAGGCTTCGGCGCCCAGCGCGGTGCCGCGCCAGCGGAAGGCGGGTGTCGTGGACAAGGCCGCGCCGGGCAGGGCCGCGGCCGCGGCGGCGATGGTCAGGAACCGGCGGCGGGTGGGGCGGGGGGTCATCTCAGTCGCTCCCTGGCAGGGTGATCTCGACGGGCGCGAGCACGGCGTCGTCCGGGATGTCGGCCAGCGCCATCGGCGCGCCGCCATGCTTCGCGGCGAAGCGGGCGGCGGCCTCGACATCGCCGAATGGCGCGATCTCGGGCGCGCCCATGCCCCCCAGCACGTCGGCGCCGACGACGAAGCGGGCATCCTCGGCGGCGATCCAGTTCTCGGCCCCGGGGTTCTCCCAGCTTGGCGCGCGGGCCATGTCGTTGACATAGACCGCAAGCACCCGGGCCTCGCGTTCGGGGCCGCGCAGATAGGCCAGCGCGTCGCGCACCTGGCTGAAGAACAGCGGCGCGGGGTAGCCCTCGAGATGGATCTGCGCCTTGGGCCCGCCATGGTCGGCCAGCACCATCATGCAGAAATGCCCGGTGGTGCCGGCGTCGAACGCGACTGGGGCGGGAGCCTCGGCCGCTTCCTCGCGGCAGGCGGCCAGCAGCATCAGGGCGAAAAGGGCGCGTTTCACGGCTCCATCCTCCCGAAGGCCGCGCGGGCGAGGCCCAAGGCCGCGAGCGGCCACAGGATCAGCGAGATGGGCGCGGCCCAGCCGGGCAGCGCGGCGGCCGCGCCCCCCATGCCGCTGGCTAGCGCCACGCCCTCGGACGCCGCGACGTTCCAGAGGCGGAAGGCGTCGGCGGGGTTGGCGGCCAGCATCCAGGGGAAGACCTCGCGCGTGAAGGCGCCGTCGCCGCTCCAGACCACGGCGCCGAGGAGCCCGAGATCGTAGAGCACCACGGCCAGCAGCCACAGCCCGGCCGCCATCGCCGCCGCGCCCGCCGAACTTCCCGCGAGCGCCGAGACCGCGTAGCCGAGCGCGAGGAACACCGCGCCGAGCAGGATCGACGAGCCGATCAGGCGGGCGAGCGCCATCAGGCTGTCGTTCCCCGCGCCGCCCGCCATCGCCGCCGCCCCCCCCGCCGCACCGAAGCCCGCGGTCATGGCGAAGGCCAGCACGCCGAGATGCGCGAGGCCCTTGCCCGCGAGGATCTCGCCCCGCGAGACCGGGTAGCTGAGGATCAGCGCGAGGCCCCCGCGCTCGGCCTCGCCCGCGAGCGCGTCGAAGGCGAGCATGAGCGCGAGCAGGGGCGCGAGATAGACCGAGAGCGTTGTCATCGAGGCGACCGAGACAGTGAGCAGGTCAACCCCCAGCGAGCCGGTCGGCGCCGAACCCGCGAAGGTCAGCGCCAGCGCGAACATCAGCATGATGGCGGTCGCGGTCAGCACCCAGCGGTTGCGCATCGCGATGCACGCCTCGATGCCCGCGATGGCGAGGATGCGGCGGATCATGTCCGGTCCTCCCCGGAATAATGGCGGTAGAGCGCCTCGAGCCCGGGCGGCGTCACGTCGAGATCGGCGACCAGCGGCCCAAGCGCCGCGATGCGGCCCAGCGTGTCCATCTTCTCCTGCGGGGCACACAGGATCTCGACCGCCGCGCCATTGATGCGCTCGCCGCCGAGTCGCGCCTGCACCTCGTCGGCCGCGCCGTCTCGGGCCGTGAGGCGCAGGCGGATCGGCATGGCGGCGCGCGCGCGCAGGCCCGCAAGCGTGTCGTGCGCGACCAGCCGCCCGGCCGACAGGATCGCGATGCGATCGGTACGGGCCTCGACCTCGGTCAGCGCGTGGCTCGCGATCAGCACGGCGGTGCCCTCGCGCGCCAGCCCGTCGATCAGCGCGTAGAGGTCGTGGCGCGAGACCGGGTCGAGGCCGCTTGCGGGTTCGTCCAGAAGCGCGAGCCGGGGCCGGCCCAGCATCGCCTGCGCGATGCCGAGGCGCTGGCGCATGCCCTTGGAATAGGTCCTGATGCGCCGGTCGGCGGCATGGGCGAGGCCCACGCGCTCGAGCAACGGGCCGCAGACGCGGGTGGGCTCGCCGGCGAGCCGGACGAACAGGGCCAGTTGCTCGCGCCCGGTCAGCGCCGGATGGAAGGCCACCGATTCGGGCAGGTAGGCGGTGGCGGCGCGCGCGGCATGAGTGCCGGGCCGCGCGCCCGCGACCGTGATGCGCCCGCCCGTGGGCGCGATCAGGCCCAGCGCCAGCTTGATCAGCGTCGTCTTGCCGGCGCCGTTGTGGCCGAGCAGTGCCAGACGCTGGCCGGGCGCGAGGCTCAGGCTGACATCCGTCAACGCCTCGACCGCGCCGTGGCGCTTGGCGAGGTTCTCGACGACGAGAATGTCATCCGTCATGTCGGGTCTCCCAGTCCGGGACCGCGGGTTCGGGCGCGCGCATCAGGGGGCGGCTGTCGATCACGCCGCCCGGCAGCAGCGCCGGGAATGCCTGCTGGGCCCACCTTACCAGTTGGACCGCCGGGGCCCCAAGCAGCAGCTTGGCGGCGGGCTGGGTCCAGATCACGTGGTCCATGCTGTCGTTCGGCCGGTAGGGCGCGTCCGCCACCCCGTCGCCGTCGAGGTCGAAGGCGGCGAAGTCGCTCCAGTGGTTGCCGCGGCCCCCGGCGCTCCACTCGACCCATTTCGAGCCCACGTACTTCACCTGCGTGCGGTTGCCGACGAAGGCGTTGCCGGCCATCGCGTTGCGCTCGGAGCCGGCGGTGAAGTGGACGCCGATGTCGCAGCGCTCGAAGCGGTTGCCGGTCACCCGGTTGCGGTGGGCGTTGTAGATGAACAGGCACTTGCCCTCGCCGTCGCGCACGAGGTTGCCCTCGATGACCGAGTCGTTGGCGTAGTTCAGCATGATGCCGTGCTCGCGGTCGCCGATCGAGGCGTTGCCCGTGATCCGCACGTTCTTCGAGAACATCACCGCGTATCCGAGGTCGTTGCCGACCGAGAGATTGCCCGAAACCTCCGAATCGTTGGCATACATGTAGTGGACGGCAAAGCGCAGGTCGCGGAAGCGGTTGCCCCGGAAGGTGTTTCGCTTCGAGGTGTTGACGAAGATGCCGTCGCGGCCCCAGCGGATGTCGTTGCCCTCGACCACCGCGCCCGGCGCGTTCCAGACATAGACGCCGTTGCCGCGCTGGTTGACGTGGCGCTCCTGCCCACCCTCGATCACGTTGCCCGCGACGCGGGCGTCGCGCGCGCCATGGATGTCGACGCCGTAGAGGTTGCCGGTCAGGCGGTTGCCCTCGATCAGCGCGCCGTCGGCGCCCTCGAGCAGCCGCACGCCGCTATCGATGGTCTGATGCGAGCGACCCGAGCCGGTGATGGCGCAGCCGCGCACGGTGACGTCGGGGCCGGTAATGGTGAGGACCGAGCCCTGCCCGCCGCCATCGATCACGGCGCCGGGCAGGCAGTCGAGGGTCAGGGGCCGGTCGAGCGTGACCTGCCCCCGATGCGTGCCGGGGCCGAGGCGCAGGACGTCGCCCGCCTGCGCCTCGGCCACGGCATCCGCGAGCGCGCCATGCCCGGCCGGCACGTCCCGCACCCCCGCCGCGGCGGGCGCGGCGGCGATCAGGCAGGCCAGCACGAACAGGGCACGCAGCGGCATCGTCAGGTCGCCCGCGGCTCGACCAGCATCCGGCCGCGCATCTCCATGTGGAGCGCGTGGCAGAACCACTGGCAGTAGAACCAGTGCACGCCCGGCCGCTCGGCGACGAAGGTCACCGACGAGGTGGCCTGCGGCCCGACCTCCATCGCGACGCCGAAGTTCGACAGGGTGAAGCCGTGCGTCAGGTCGTCGATGTCGTCCATGTTGGTGACATAGATCGTCACCTCGTCGCCCTGGGTCACGGTGAACTTCTCGAGGCTGAAGTTCGGCGCGACCGAGTGCATGTAGACCCGCACCTTGTTGCCGTCGCGGATCACGTCGGCGCCCCAGTCGAGATCGACGCCGTCGGCCGCCGCCTGCTGGCGCGCCGCCTCCCACATCGGGTCGTTGCGGTCCCAGACCGTGCGCGGGTTGACCTTGGAGCGGTGGACCAGGATCGAGTCGTGCGGCTCGGCAAAGGTGGGGCCGTCGTGGACCACCTTCATCTCGTCCGACGCGATGTTGATGAGCTGCTCGTTCTCGGGCTTCAGCGGACCCACGTTGAGGAAGCGGTCCTTCGAGAACTTGTTCATCGAGATCAGCCACTTGCCGTCGGCCTCGGCGGTCTCGCCCATGGTCGTCGAGTTGTGGCCCGGCTGGTAGTGGACATCGACCTTCGAGATGATCGGGTCGACGTTCTCGCCGGCATAGGCGCGCACCGCCTTGTCGATGTTCCACTTCACCACCTGGCTGTCGAGGAACAGCGTGGTGAAGGCGTTGCCCTGCCCGTCATAGGCGGTGTGGAGCGGCCCGAGGCCCAGCTGCGGCTCGGCCACGATGGCCGAGCGCGGGTCGGCGTCCGACTCGAACAGCGCATCCACCTTGGTCACGTCGATCACCGAGACGGTGGGCGACAGCTTGCCGTTGATCACCACGTGCTTCTTGTCGGGCGCGGTGTTGACCCCGTGCGGGCTGTTCGGGATCGGGATGTAGCGGGTGTAATTCTTGTTCGAGCCCTTGCGCCCGTCGATCACCTTGACGCCGTTCAGCTCCTGGTAGTCGCCCGCGGCGATGCCGGCCTCGATCTCCTTTAGATTGAACACGACCACGTGGTCGAGCTCGGAGGCCGTCATCTCGGCGAGGTTCATGCCCATCTCCGAGTTGTAGCTGGTCGAGAAGGCATACTTGCCCTGGTAGTCGCAGTCGGTGTTGTCGAGGTTGCCCGAGACGATCACCTGCCACGCCACCTTCATCTCGTCGCCGTCGATTGCGGTGAAGATGTTCACGTATTGCGACGGATCGTCGAGGATCTTGCCGTCGTTGACCAGCGGCGCCTCGTGCTCGCCATTGGCGAAGACATAGCCGGTGCGCGGGTATTTCTGCGGCCGCATGCCGTGGATGTCGTGGGCGTTCGGGATCTCGATGATCTTGTCGCACTTCATCACGTCGCAGCGCACGCGGGCGACGCGGGTGTTCGCCTTGTCGTTCATGAACAGGTAGCGCCCGTCATAGGTGCCGTCGGTGAACGACATGTGCGGGTGATGCAGGTCGCCGTTGTCGTAGGTCCGCTTGCCCTGTGCGGCGAGGTAAGCCTTGGTATCCTCGGTCAGGCCCTCGGTGAGGATCTGCAGGCTCTCGTTGGTCTGGCCCCAGCCGGTGGCCGAGCAGCGGTTGAACACCGGCACGCGCATGAGTTCCCGCATCGAGGGGATGCCGAGGATGCGCAGCTCGCCCGTCTGGCCCGAGGACCAGAAGCCGTAATACTCGTCCAGCTCGCCGGGGGCGAGGTTGACGCCGGCGGCGCGGGCGGGCTCGCTGCTGGCGACATAGGCGGTGCCCGCCGCGCCCGCGAGGAGCGCGCCGCTGGCCGAGGCGCCGAGCAGGTCGCGGCGCGTCAGGCCCCAGGGTTTCGTGCTGTCAGACATGGGCGTTCTCCTTCGCTTGGGATTTGGGGGCAGGCGTGGCGGGTGAGCGGGCGATGGCCTCGCGCCGCTTGAGCTGCCGGATGACCACCGGGCATTTCGCCTCGGACTGGTAAAGCACCTGGCAGTGCAGGCAGTTGACGCATTCGTTGGGGTTGATCTCGCCCGTCGGGTGGATCGCCTGGACGGGGCATTCGTTGCGGCACGTCTGGCAGGGATGGCCGCATTCGTGGTAGCGCTTGAGCCAGTCGAACATCCGCATCCGGGCCGGGATAGCCAGCGCCGCGCCCAGCGGGCAGAGGTAGCGGCAGTAGAAGCGCTCGACGAACAGCCCGATCACCAGGAGGCCCACGGCGAAGGCCACGAAAGGCCAGGCGCGCTGGAACTTTAGGATGATCGCGGTCTTGAAGGGCTCGACCTCGGCATACTGCTCGGCCAGCGGGATCGAGGCGAGCGAGACCCCGAAGAGCCCGAGGAAGATCATGTACTTGATCGGCCACAGCCGCTCGTGCAGCCCCCAGGGCAGCGTGATCTGCGGCACTCTCAGCCAGCGCGCGACGCGGTTCGTCAGCTCCTGCAGCGCGCCGAAGGGGCAGAGCCAGCCGCAATAGGCCCCGCGGCCCCAGAAGATCATCGCCGCCGCGACCGAGAACCACAGGATGAACACCAGCGGATCGAGCAGGAAGGCGTCCCAGGTGAAGCCCGACCTGAGCGCGCCCGCGAGCGCCATCAGGTTCACGACCGAGAGCTGCGCATTCGCATACCAGCCAAGGAAGAACAGCGTGACCGTCAGGAACCCCATGCGGAACCAGAACAGCACATTCTCGTTACGGGTGAGCTGGCGCTGGAAGAAGAAGCCGCCGGTCAGCACCGCGAGCATGGCGGCGAGGATGCCGATCTCGACCTGCCGGTCGCGCCAGATGCGCTGCCACAGCGCGGCCTTGGCGGCGGCCTCCTCGGCCGCGAGGTCGGGCGCGCTGGGCGCGGGCAGGGGAACGAGGTGCCGCTCGGGCAGCCGGTAGCCCAGGTCGAAGGTGAGGAAGGTCTTTTCCACCGCGCCGACCGCGCGCTGCACCAGCAGTTGCAGCCGCCACGGTTCGGCGGGGTCGAAGCCCGCATCGGCGGGGATCTTGAAGACGTCGATCTCGGTGAAGCTGGGCGCGCCCTCGGCCGCGAGTTCGCCCAGGCGGCGGTGCTGGCGGTCGAAGAAGCGCACCGACCGGTCGCCCTGGATCAACTGGATGCGGTCGAAGATGCCACCCCGCACATAGCCCGAGCCCTTGAAGGAATAGCGCCCTCGCCCCATCACCACGATCGCGTGCTCGCCCTCGGCCAGCCAGCCGATCAGGTTGCGGTACTCGGCGGGCCCCAGCAGGCTCAGGCCGATCTCGGGCGCGCTGACCAGGGCCGCCGCCATCTCGATGAAGGTGTCGGTCGGCGCGCCCAGCTCGGGCCGGGCGATGGCGCGGTCGTCGCCGGTGGCCTCGAACGCCGCGTTGATCTGGCCCACGTCGAGGGAGAGCGCGCGCACCGAGCCGTCGCCCGCCAGCGTCGCCCAGCCGGACGTCGCTTCGCGCGTCATGTCGAGCTCGCGCTGCGGTCCCGCCGCCTCGGCCGCGGGCGCAAGCCCGCCGAGGCCGAGCGCCCGCGCGACCCTCAGCCCCGCGCGCACGATCGAATCGTCGATCACCATCACCGTGACGGTCGCGCCCGAGATGATGTCGAGATCGTGCGCCGAGCCGCCCGCTGCCGCCTCGGCCTTGAGGTCGAGCCCGGCATAGCCCTCGGTCAGGCCGCGCATCTTCGCGTCGGGAATGCCGATCAGCACGATCGGCTCGGAATGCTCGACCAGTCGCACGCCGGTCAGCACGGCGTCGGGCGAGATCGCGGCGATCACGTGAATCGGCTTGCCGGAATACCCCGTGGTGCCAACGAAATCCGAGGTGAGGAAGGCCCAGGCCACGGTTTCGCCGTCCCTGAGCACCGGGGCGACGGGGACGTCCTCGCGCAGCGGGCCGAAGGCGGTCGCGCCCTCGGCCAGCTCGCCGGGGCTCACGCGCGCAAGCAGCCGCGGCAGGTCCGCCGCATCGGCGCGAAAGGGTGCGAGCACCCCTACGACGACGAGACTGAACGCCAGCGCGATCAGGGCCGCTTGCAGTCGCAGTCTCGTCCGCATTGTCGTCCTCCGGCGTGTCGGGGGGAAGCTGCGGGATGGGGCGGGCTGGCTCCTTGACTATTGTCAACCCCGGGTCAGGGCGTCGCAGGCGTCAGGCGCGCGGCGTGGTGAGCGGCCCCCAGAAATCGGACAGGAAGATCGCGAATCCAGCGATCCATAAAGCTCCGGAACCAAGCACGGAAAGCGTATACCAATCGGTCGCGAGGGTCGACCCCGCCGCCCGGACCAGCGCCGCGGCGGCGATCAGCGCATAGGCCACCGCCGTCGCGCGCGGTGCGACCAGGGGGCGCCCCGTGTGGCCCAGCGTGGCCCGGCTCATCACCGCGAGCGTCATCCCCCCGACCGCGCCGATGCCGAGGACATGGAGCCCCGCGATCTCGCCTGTGAGGCCGGCCCAGCCGAGCCCGAGGATGGCATAGCCTGCCGCCAGCATGGCGAAGCCCAGATGAAGGCTCCACAGGATCGGCTGGCCCAGCACCCAGCCGGTGCGCCAGCCCATCAGCCGCGCCGCCTGCGCCGCCCCGCAGGCCAGCGCCACCGCCGCGAGCAGCATCTCGGGCGCGCCGAGGAGCACCATGAGCGGCAGCAGGATCGCCGTGCCGACGCCGATGGCGTCGAGCGCCGCGGGCGTCTGCGGCAGCCGCGCCTCGACCCCGGCGCGCGTCATCGCGTTGCGGGTGAAGGCGGGCGCGACGCGGCCGCCGATCACTGCGATGGTCGCCGTGACGCCGAGGAGCCCGACCCGAAGCCCGGTTCCCGCCGTGTCGGCCGCAAGCCCGGTCCACTCGAGATGCACCATCAGGTTGCCCGACCAGATGATCGCGAGCACGCCCAGCAGCATCATGTTCTGCGGCTTGGGGCGCCGCGCCAGCTGGAGAGCGATCTTCACCCCAAGAAGCGGCAGGAAGGCGAGATCGGCCACCGCCACCAGCCCCGGCGGCAGGGCACCCGACCACCAGACCGCCAGCCGCCCCGCGAGCCAGGCAGCAGCCGCCGCCGCCAGATACCCGCGCCGGGCGGCGGCCGTGCCGGTCCAGCTTGGAACCGCGGTCAGGAAGAAGCCGCCGAGCACGGCCGCGGCATAGCCGAAGATCATCTCGTGCGCGTGCCACAGATACGGCGCCGGCGCGAAGGGCAGGGCGGGTGCCGCGCCCCGCGCCTCGGCGCCCAGGATACCCAGCCAGATGCCCATCGCCAGCACGGCATAGATGCCGGCGGCGAGGAAGAAGACGCGGAAGCCCTCGCCCAACACGGTGCGCATCGCGGTCTGCATCGTCGTCATTCCTGTGCGGCTCATCCCCGGGCCGCGCGGCGCTTGAGCACCGTGCAGGTGGCGGGGTCGTGATAGATCATCTGGCAGCGCAGGCAGAGCACGCACTCATTGGGGTTGATCCGCCCGATCGGGTCGATCGCGCCAACGGTGCATTGCTGCTCGCACAGACGGCATTCGCGCCCGCATTGCGGCCGGCGGTGCAGCCAGTCGAAAAGTTTCAGCTTGGCCGGGATCGCCAGCGCGGCACCCAGCGGGCAGAGATAGCGGCAGTAGAACCGCTCGATGAATAGCCCCGCGACCAGGAGTGCCACGACGAAGGCCACGAACGGCCAGGCGCGAAGGAAATGCATCGACATCGCGGTCTTGAAGGGCTCGACCTCGGCCAGGATCAGCGCCTGCTCCATCGAGTAGAAGCTGAGGCCCAGGATGGCGATGAAGAGCGTGTACTTTACGGCCCAGAGCCTCTCCTGCACCGCGAAGGGGACCTCGATCTGCGGCACGCGCAGGCGTTGGGCGATCTCGTTGGTGATCTCCTGCAGCGCGCCGAAGGGGCAGAGCCAGCCGCAGTAGACCCCGCGCCCCCAGAACAGAAGCCCGAGCGCGACGAAGCCCCAGAGGAGGAAGATCACCGGCTCGATCAGGAAGGTCTCCCAGCGGAAGCCGG
Source organism: Thermohalobaculum sediminis (assembly GCF_023487995.1). Lineage (GTDB taxonomy): Bacteria > Pseudomonadota > Alphaproteobacteria > Rhodobacterales > Rhodobacteraceae > Thermohalobaculum > Thermohalobaculum sediminis. The sequence goes on along the minus strand of NZ_JAMFKN010000008.1, from coordinate 51,260 downwards.
TTAGCAGCGAGTGCAGGAAGGCCACCACCTGCACGACGGACAACTGCCCGCCCGCGATCCAGCCGAGCCAGACCAGCGTGACCGCGAGGAAGGTCATCCGGCCCCAGCGCCACAGCTTCGGGCGGCGCACGAAGCTTTCCTGCAGGAACAGGATGGCCGCGAGCACCGCCAGCATCAGGCCCACGCCGATCACCGTGAGGCGCTTCTTCTCCCAGGCCGAGACCCACAGCGGGGTCTCCGCCGCGAGGGTGGCGGGGGCGAGCCGGAACTGCGCGGGCAGCGTGTAGTCGAGGCCGACCGTCATCGCGACCTCGCCCGTCGCGGCGGGCCGCGTCGCGGTGACCTCGACGCGGAAGGGGCGCGCAGGGTCGATCTGCCCGGCGGGCAGGCGGAAGACGCTGATTTCGCGCAGCTCGGGCGCGCCTGCGATGGCAAGGCGGTCGACCCTGAGGAAATCGGCCTCGGCGGGCACATGGCGCGCGCCGTCCTGGACGATGGCGATCCGCTCGAACTGGCCGGTCTGGCGCCAGGCCGTGCCGCGATGCGACTGCGCGCCCCGCGAGGCGACCATGAGCGCCGCATCGCCCGGCCGCAGCATCGCCATCGCCCGGCTGAAGAGCGGTGCGCCGAGGAGGTTCTGGCCGACCGTGGGCGGGTCGATGATCCCGGCCCAGAGATCGAGGAACGCGCCCTCGCCCGCAGGGAGCGGGACCGTCGAGCCCGCGAGCCCCTCGCGCGCCTCGGCGAGGCCGACCGACAGGGTCGCGAGCCCCCCGTCGGCCACCAGCGCCGCCCAGTCGTGCGGCGCGAAGGACTGCCGGTCGATGCCGCCCGCGCCCGCGGCGAGGCCGCGTGCCGCCGCGAGCGTGCGCGCCGTGCGCAGGATCGCGTCGCGGATCACGCCCGTCGTGACGGTTGCGCGCGAGATCACGTCGGGCAGCCCGCCAGCCGGGGCCGCCTCGCCCGCGACCGCCTCCACCGCGGGCCGCGTCAGGTCGTAGCCGCGGAAGCCGCCGACATAGGCCGCGATATCCGCGGTCGAGATGCCCAGCGTCAGGATCGGCTCATTGTGGCGGACAAGCTCGGCCCCGGCGATCAGGCCCTCGGGCGTCACCGCCACCAGCACGTCGAGCGGGCGCCCGGAATAGCCCACCGATCCCGCGATCTCCCAGGTCGAGCCGATCTCGCCCAGCGCCGCGCCCCCGGCCGTCACCTGCCAGCCGGGCGTGCCCGATGCCGCGCGGGTGACGAGGAGCGGACCGGGATGCGAGAACAGTCGCGCGGCGATCACGGGTGTCGGTTGCGCCGGCTCGATGGTCTCGGCGGCGAAGGGGCCCGCGGCGCGCGCGGGATCGGCGGGCGCGATGCCGGCCGAAGCGAGGGCGAGGCCAAGCCCGGCCGCACGGCAGATCGCGCCGAGGCATTCCCTGAGCCGCATGACGTCCCTCCGTCAACCCGGCTGCGACCCTGCCTGCGGCGCTGGTGTCGCGCGTTGACCGAAGTCAAGGCAGTCGCGCCGGGCGTCGCCGATGTTTCCCCTGCCTCACCAGCGCAACGGAGATCACCGGCATGAACACATTTCGCGAAATCCGCAGGATCGCGCTCTATGCGAGCGTCGCCCTGCCGCTCGCGCTCGCCGCGACCGGATCGCCGGCCCAGGACAAGCCGAAGGGCCACGGCGACACCCCGGCTGCGGCCTACGAGCCCAGCATGACGACGCTCGGCCAGATCCAGGTCGAGATCCCCGGCCGCAAGCCGGGCGATCCCGTGATCACCCCCGAGGAGTTCTCGAAGGCGTCGACGATCTATTTCGAGCGCTGCGCCGGCTGCCACGGCGTGCTGCGCAAGGGCGCCACGGGCAAGGCCCTGACCACCGACATCACGCGCAAGAACGGGTATGAATACCTGCGCGACTTCATCACCTACGGCTCGCCCGCGGGCATGCCGAACTGGGGCACCTCGGGCGACTTCACCGAGGCCGACGTGGACCTCATGGCGCGCTACCTGCTGATCGAGCCGCCGCAGCCGCCCGAGTACGGCATGGCAGAGATGAAGGCGAGCTGGCGGCTGATCGTGCCGCCCGAGAAGCGCCCGACCGCGCCCGAGAACGACATCGCGCGCGACAACCTGTTTTCGGTCACCCTGCGGGACTCGGGTCAGGTCGCGCTGATCGACGGCGGCACCTACGAGATCGTGGGGATCCTCGACACCGGCTATGCGGTTCATATCAGCCGCATTTCGGCTTCGGGGCGCTATCTCTTCGTCATCGGGCGCGACGCCAAGGTCAACATGATCGACCTGTGGATGAAGGAGCCTGCCACCGTCGCCGAGATCAAGGTGGGCTCGGAGGCCCGCTCGATCGAGACCTCGAAGTTCAAGGGCTTCGAGGACAAGTACGCGATCGCCGGCAGCTACTGGCCGCCGCAATACGTGATCATGGACGGCGACACGCTCGAGCCGCTCAAGATCCAGTCCACTCGCGGCATGATCTATGACGAGCAGACCTACCACCCCGAGCCGCGCGTGGCCTCGATCGTGGCTTCGCACTACAAGCCCGAGTTCATCGTGAACGTGAAGGAAACCGGCAAGATCCTGCTGGTCGACTACTCGGACATCCGCAACCTCAAGACCACCGAGATCGAGGCGGAGCGCTTCCTGCACGATGGCGGGTTCGATTCGACCAAGCGCTACTTCCTGGTGGCGGCGAACGCCCGCGGCAAGGTCGCGGTGATCGACACCAAGGAAGGCACGCTGACCGCGCTGGTCGAGACCGGCGGCCAGACACCCCATCCGGGGCGCGGCGCGAACCTCAACCACCCGGTCTACGGGCCGGTCTGGGCGACCTCGCACCTGGGCGACGAGACGGTCGCGCTGATCGGCACGGACCCCGAGGGGCATCCCGACCACGCATGGAAGGTGGTCCAGACGCTCGAGGCGCTGGGCGGCGGCTCGCTGTTCGTCAAGTCGCACCCGACGTCGGACCACCTCTATGTCGACGCGCCGCTGAACCCGGATGCCGAGATCTCGGCCTCGATCGCGGTGTTCAAGGTGTCCGAGCTCGGCGCCGAGAGCCCCGAATACACGGTGCTCCCGATCGGCGAATGGGCCGCGATCGCCGAAGGCCAGCCGCGCGTCGTCCAGGGCGAGTTCAACCAGGAGGGAACCGAGATCTGGTTCTCGGTCTGGAACGCCAAGGACAAGGAATCGGCCATCGTCGTGGTCGATGACAAGACGCTGGCCCTCAAGCACGTGATCAAGGATCCCAAGCTGATCACGCCGACGGGCAAGTTCAACGTGTTCAACACGCGCAACGACGTCTACTGACGCGTCCCGCGCGGGGGCGGCTGCCCGCCCCCGCGCCTTGCTTCCCCGAACTCACGAGGGCGCCATGAAACGGATCGGACGGGTCTACCTGGTCGGCGCAGGCCCCGGCGCCCCCGACCTTCTGACGCTGCGGGCCGCGCGGCTGATCGGAGCCGCCGAGGTCGTGGTCCATGACCGCCTCGTCTCGCCCGAGATCCTCGCGCTCGCCCCCGCCGCCGCCCGCCTGATCCCGGTCGGCAAGGCGCCGCGCAACCACCCCGTGCCGCAGGAGGAGATCAACCGCCTGCTGGTCCGGCTTGCGCTGCAAGGGCGGATGGTGGTGCGGCTGAAGGGGGGCGATCCCTACATCTTCGGCCGCGGCTCCGAGGAGGCGGCCGAGCTTCACGCCGAGGGCATCCCCTTCGAGGTGGTTCCCGGCATCACCGCGGCGCAGGGCGCGGCGGCGGCCACGGGCGTCTCGCTCACCCATCGCGGGCTTGCCTCGGGCGTGCGCTACGTCACCGGACATTGCCGGGCGGACGCGCCGCTCGATCTCGACTGGCGGGGCCTCGCCGATCCCGACACGACGGTGGTCGTCTACATGGGGGCTGCGAACATGCCGCAGATCGCCGGAAAGCTGCTCGAGCACGGCATGCCGGGCGACCTGCCCGCGATGGCGATCGCGAGCGCCACGACCCCGCGCGAGCGCCGGCTGGTCTCGCGCCTCGACACGGTCGCCGACGACGCGACCCGCGCGGGCTTCGACGGGCCGGTGCTGTTCATCATTGGCCGGGTCGTCTGGCTCTACCGCGAGGCGCCGGGCGAGATGGTCGCGCGCCTCGCCGCCGGCGCGCAGCGGGAGGCCGCCTGTGCCTGACTGGCTGGCCCGCCTCGCCCTCGCGCTCGCGGCGCTGCCCTGCGCCGCGATGGCGGGCGAGGTGAGCCCCGAGCGCGCCGCGGCGCTGGAGCGGTTGGTGGTGCAGGACTGCGGCTCGTGCCACGGGCTCACGCTCAAGGGGGGGCTCGGTCCCGACATCGGCTCCGAGGCGCTGGCGGGCACCGAGCCCGAGAGCCTTGCCGCCATCATTCTCGACGGGGTGCCGGGCACGGCGATGCCGCCCTGGCGCCCGCTTATAACCGAGGAGGACGCCCGATGGATCGCCGACTACCTGCTGCGGACCGAGCGCCCGTGAGCCGCACGTCGCGCCCCGGCGGCGGCCTGACCCGGCGCAGCGCGCTGGGGTTGGCCGCGGGGGCATTGGCCGCGCCGGCGCTGGCCGCGTCGCCTGGCGGCGCGGATACGCTGCGTGGCACCGGGGCGCTGGGCGTCGTGGTCGAGCGCGCGACCGGCTCGCTCGTGATCGTCGACCAGATCGCGCGGGCCGCCATCGGACGGGTGACGGAGTTGGGCGACCTTTCGCACGCCTCGGTTGTCTATTCGCCGGATCAGCGCTTCGCCTATGTCTTCGGCCGCGACGGCGGGCTTTCCAAGGTCGACATACTGACCGGCGCGATTGCCGCGCGTGTCATCCAGTCGGGCAACGCCATCGGCGGCGCCATCTCGGACGACGGGCGGCTGGTGGCAGTCTCGAACTACGAGCCGGGCGGCGTGCGGGTGTTCGACGCCGAGACGCTCGCCCCCGTGGCCGACATTCCGACGGGCTCGAAGACCATCGGGCTGGTGGACGCGCCGGGGCGCCGCTTCGTCTTCTCGCTTTGGGATGCGGGCGAGACCTGGATCGCCGACTTCGCGTCGAGCGCGCCCGCGATCACGCGCATCGAGGGGATGGGCAAGAACCCCTATGACGCGCTGATCACTGGCGACGGGCGGCGCTACATCACCGGACTTTTCGGCGAGGACGGCCTGACCGCGCTGGACCTGTGGGAGAGCCCGCCAGCGCCGCGCCGGATCCTGTCGGGCTATGGCCGGGGCGAGGAGCCGCTGCCGGTCTACAAGATGCCGCATCTCGAGGGCTGGGCGCTGGCCGGTGAGCGCTTCGTGCTGCCCGCGATCGGACGGCACGAGGTGCTGTGGGTCGATGCGCGCAGCCTCGAGGAGGTGGGCCGCACCGCCACCCACGGGCAGCCGGTCTTTGCCGTCGCGCGGCCCGGCGGTCGGCAGGTCTGGGTGAACTTCGCGCATCCGCTGAACGACACCGTGCAGGTGATCGACAGCGCCTCGGGCGAGGTGGTCCACACGCTGAACCCCGGCCCCGCCGTCCTGCACATGGAGTTCACCGCCCGCGGCCACGAGGTCTGGGTCTCGGTCCGCGATGCCGGGCGGGTCGATGTCTACGACACCGGGACCTTCGAGAAACGCGCCGAGATCGCGGCCGAGAGCCCCTCGGGCATCTTCTTCACCGCGCGCGCGCACCGGATGGGACTGTGACGATGGGCCTTCGCCTCGACCCTCGCGACCATGCGCTGCTGAACGACTGGCAGCGCGACCTGCCGCTGGTGCCCCGGCCCTATGCCGCCATCGCCGGGGCGATGGGGATCGGCGAGGCCGAAGTGCTGGCACGTCTTGCCGCGCTCGGCGCCGCCGGGGCGATCAGCCGGGTGGGCGGGACCTTCCGGCCGAACACGGCGGGGGCGAGCACGCTCGCCGCCGTCGCCGCGCCCGACTGGCGGATTGACGAGGTGGCCGAGGCAATCGGCCGCCTGCCGGGCGTCAACCATTCCTACCTGCGCGAGCACGAGCGCAACATCTGGTTCGTGGCCACCGGCCCCGACCGCGCGCATGTCGCCGCGACCCTTGCCCGCATCGAGGCCGAGACCGGGCTCGACGTGCTCGACGTGCCGCTGGTGCGGCCGTTCAACCTCGATCTCGGCTTCTCGCTCGACCGCCCCTCGGCGATGCCGGTGCGGCGCGGGCCGGTCGATGCGCGCGCGGTCGAGCCGGGCGATGCCCCAATCCTCCAGGCACTGTCGGACGGGCTGGGGCTGGTGTCGCGGCCCTTCGCGGCACTGGGCGCGCGGCTTGGCCGCTCAGAGGACGAGGTGCTCGCCCGCATCCGGGTGCTGGCGGCGGCGGGCGTGGTGTCGCGCATCGGCATCATCGTGCGCCACCGCGCGCTGGGCTGGCGGTCGAACGCGATGGTGGTGTGGCAGGTGCCCGAGGCCGACATCGCGCGGGCGGGCCCACTGCTCGCCGCCGTGCCGGGTGTGACGCTGTGCTACCAGCGCCGCCCGGTGCCGGGGGTCTGGCCCTACACGCTCTACTGCATGATCCATGCCCGCAGCCGGGCCGAGGCGATCGCCACGCTCGAGCAGGCGGCCGAGGCCGCGGGTCTCGCGGCGACGCCGCACGAGGTGCTGTTCAGCCTGCGCTGCTTCAAGCAGACCGGCGCGCTGATCGCCGGGAATGCTGCGGCCGAGCATCGGGGGGGCGCCGCATGAGCCGCCCTGCCGCGCCCGTCGCGCTGGATGACACCGACCGGCGCATCCTGAACGCGCTGCAGGAGGGCTTCCCCCTCTCGCCCCGCCCCTTCGCCGAGGCGGGCGAGGCGTTGGGGCTGTCGGAGGACGCGCTGATCGCCCGGCTCGCGCGGCTGCGGGAAACTGGTGCGATCACCCGCTTCGGGCCGTTCTTCGACGCCGCCGCCATGGGCGGCGCCTTCTGCCTCTGCGCCATGGCGGTGCCGGCCGACCGCTTCGAGACGGTCATGACCGAAGTCAATGCGCAACCGGAGGTCGCGCATAATTATGAACGTGCGCACCGGCTCAACATGTGGTTCGTCCTGGCCACCGAGACGCCCGAGGGGATCACGCAGACGGCGCGACGGATCGAGGAGGCGACGGGGCTGCCTGTGCTCCTGTTTCCGAAGCTCGAGGAATTCTTCATCGGCTTCCGGGTGGCGGCATGACGATCGACGCGACCGACCGGCGGATCATCGAGGCGACCGGGGCAGGGCTGCCGCTGGCGCCCGCGCCCTATGCCGCCGTGGCCGAGCGTCTGGGCCTCAGCGAGGCCGAGGTGATCGACCGCCTCGCCGCCATGCAGGCGCGCGGCGTCGTGAGGCGCATCGCGCTTGCGCCCAACCACTATGCGCTGGGCCTCGCGGCCAACGGCATGACCGTCTGGGACGTCGAGGATACGGAAGCGAGCCGGCTGGGTCGGCAGGTGGGGGCGCTGGAGTTCGTCACGCATTGCTACCTGCGCCCCCGAGCGCTGCCCGACTGGCCCTACAACCTGTTCGCCATGGTCCATGGCCACGACCGCGCCGAGGTCGAGGAAAAGCGCGCCGCGATCCGCGTGCTGCTGGGGCCCGGCTGCCGGGCGGACGACGTGCTCTATTCGACGCGCATCCTCAAGAAGACCGGGCTGAGGCTGGCCCGACGGGAGGGGTAAGATGTTCCGGCTTTCGCAATACATGCGCGAACTGGTCGAGCCGACGCCGGTGCGTCACCGCCGCGGCCCGGTGCGGCCGGTGGTGATCTGGAACCTCACGCGGCGCTGCAACCTGCGCTGCCGGCACTGCTACACCACTTCGGCCGACGTCGAGTTCCCTGGCGAGCTGACGCACGACGAGGCGATGGCGGTGCTGGAGGATCTGGGCGCCTTCCGCATCCCCGCCCTCATCCTTTCGGGCGGCGAGCCGCTGGCGCGGCGCGACCTGTTCGAGATCGCCGGCCGCGCGCGGCAGATGGGGATGTATCTGTCGCTCTCGACCAACGGCACGGGTGTGGTGCGCGAGACCGCCGACCGGGTGGCCGAGATCGGCTTCGACTATGTCGGCATCAGCCTCGACGGGATCGGGCGGACGAACGACTGGTTCCGCGGGCGCGCCGGCGCCTTCGACATGGCGCTGGCGGGGGTCAGGGCCTGCAAGGCGCGCGGCATCAAGGTAGGGCTGCGCTTCACCATCACCGCCGACAACGCCTCGCAGCTTCCGGACCTGCTCGCGCTCTGCGACGACGAGGGGGTGGACAAGTTCTATCTCTCGCACCTCGTCTATGCCGGGCGCGGCGACAAGCACCGGGGCGAGGACGCGGACCGCAGGCGCACGCGCTGGGCGATGGACATCCTGCTCGACCGCGCCTGGGTGGCGGCGGCCGAGGGACAGCCGCTGGAGATCGTCACCGGCAACAACGACGCTGATGCCGTCTATTTGCTGCGCTGGGTCGAGGCGAACTTCTCGCCCGACAAGGTCGCGCATCTGTGCCGCCACCTGCAGGCCTGGGGCGGCAACAGCTCGGGCGTGGGCGTCGCCAATATCGACCCGCAGGGCAACGTGCATCCCGACACCTACTGGTCGGACTACACCATCGGAAATGTGCGGCAGGCGCCCTTCTCGGCGCTCTGGACGGGCGACGACCCGATGCTGGCGGAACTGCGCAAGCGCCCGCGCCCGCTCAAGGGCCGCTGCGGCGACTGCGCGCATCAGGCCGTGTGCGGCGGCAACACGCGTATCCGCGCGCTGCAGCTGACCGGCGATCCATGGGCCGAGGACCCGGCCTGCTATCTCGACGACGCCGAGATCGGCGTCGATCCGGCCCCGCGCCTCGAAGTCACGCCGTTCCGGGGAAAAAGCCATGATCCGGCGCATCGCTTCAACTAGCCTCGCGCTCGCGCTACTGGCCGCGCCCGTGGGGGCGGAGCCCACGGCGCTCTATGCCGAACACTGCGCCGCCTGCCACGGCGAGGGGCGGCTGGGCGGCACCGGCCCCGCGCTGATCCCCGAGACGCTGACCCGGATGCGCGGCCCGGCACTGGGCGAAGTGATCGCGCGAGGGCGCGCGGCCACGCAGATGCCGGGCTTCGCCGACACGCTGGCCGAGGCCGAGATCGCGGCGCTGGCCGAGTGGCTGCGGGCGCCGCTGGCCGAGGTGCCCGGCTGGGGGCCGGACGAGATCGCCGCGAGCCTGATGGCGAACCCCGACTACCGCGCCGCCGAGGCGCCGGTGTTCACCGCCGACCCGATGAACCTGTTCCTGGTGGTCGAGACCGGCGACAGCCATGTGAGCGTGCTGGACGGCGACCGCTTCGAGGTCATCGACCGCTTCGAGACGCCCTTCGCCGTGCATGGCGGGCCGAAATTCGCGCCCGACGGGCGCTTTGTCTTCATCATGTCGCGCGACGGCTGGGTGCAGAAATACGACCTCTGGAGCTTGGCCGAGGTCGGCCGGGTCCGCGCCGGGCTCAACAGCCGCAACATCGCCATCTCGAAGGACGGCAGGCATCTGGCGGTCGCCAACTACCTGCCGGCGACGCTGACGATCCTGTCCACCGCCGACCTCTCGGTCGAGCGGGTGTTCCAGGTGGCGGACAAGGACGGCACGCCGTCGCGCGTCTCGGCGGTCTACCAGGCGCCGGCGCGCGACAGCTTCATCCTCGCGCTCAAGGACGCGCCCGAGATCTGGGAGATCGCGACAGACCCGAACGCCCCTCCGGTCTACGAGGGCTTCGTGCACAGTCGCGAAAAGGGGATGGTCGAGGGGCTGCCCTCGTCGCAGGGCCTGTTCGCGCGGCGCCGGATCGCGGTGTCCGAGCCCTTGGACGACTTCTTCTTCACCCCCGACTATCGCAACCTGATCGGCGCCTCGCGCGACGGGGCACGCGGCGTGGTGGTGAACCTGACCGTGGGGCGCGAGATCGCGGAACTGCCGCTGCCCGGCATGCCGCATCTGGGCTCGGGCATCTCGTGGCTGCGCGACGGGCGCCGCGTGATGGCGACGCCGCACCTCAAGGAGCCGCGCCTGTCGGTCATCGACACCGAGAGCTGGAAGCTGGTCGGCACCATCGAGACGCTGGGCCCCGGATTCTTCCTTCGAAGCCACGAGAATTCGCCCTATGTCTGGGCCGATGTGTTCTTCGGCCCCAACCGCGACGCGATGCATGTGATCGACAAGCAGACGCTTCAGGTCGTCCGGACCCTGCGCCCCGAGCCGGGCGCGACGGTCGCCCATGTCGAGTTCGACCGCCATGGCCGCCACGCGCTGGTCAGCGTGTGGGAGGACGACGGTGCGATCATCGTCTACGATGCAGCGACGCTCGAGGAGGTCAAACGCCTGCCGATGCGCAAGCCCTCGGGAAAATACAATGTCTGGAACAAGATCACCTTCTCGGACGGCACCAGCCACTGAGCCGGCGGGCGCGGCGTTGATCGTCGCGCACGGCTCGCCCTCGGCCCCCGACGGGCCCGAGGCAGCGATGCGGGCGCTGGCCGCGCGCGTGGCGAAGCACCTCCCCGGCTGGCAGGTGCGCGGCGCGACTCTGGCCGCGCATGGCGCGCTGGGCGCCGCGGTGGGGGCGTTGCGCGCGACCGGCGCGCCGCTTCTGGTCTATCCGCACTTCATGGCCGATGGCTGGTTCGTGAGCGACGAACTTCCCCGGCGCCTGCGGCTCGCGGGCGCCGTCGGGGCCGAGGTGCTGGCGCCGCTGGGCCTCGACCCCGCACTACCCGGGCTGTGCCTACACCGTGCGCGCGAGGGTGCCGAGGCTGCGGGGATCGTGCCGGGTGCCGCGACCCTGCTGATCGCCGCCCATGGCTCGCCCAGCGACGCCCGCCCGCGCGCGGCCGCCGAGCGGGTGGCCCGCGCCGTCGCCGCGACGGGTGTCTTTGCCGCGGTGCGCACGGGCTATGTCGACGAGGCGCCCTATCTCGCCGACGCCGCGCGGATCGAGGGGCCGGCGCTGTGCCTGCCGCTGTTCGCCGGGCGCGCGGGCCATGTCGAGCAGGACCTGCCCGAGGCGCTGGCCGAGGCGGGCTTCGGCGGTCCGCTGCTCGACCCCATCGGCACCGACGAGGGCATCCCCGCGCTGATCGCGGCGGCCCTGGGCGCGCATCTCGAAAGGCGCGCGGCGTGAGCGCGGTACCTCGGGACGGGCGCTGGCCGGTCTGGCGGCTGGGACTCCTGCTCTATCCAGCGGCGGCGGGGACGGTCGCGATCAACCTGTTCTTCCTCGGGCTGATGGGGCAGGCGCTGGGCCTGCCGGCGCTCGACCCGGTGACGGCGCTGATCTGGGCGTTGCCGCTGGGGGTGCCCGCGACATGGTGGGCCGGGCGGCGCCTGCGCCGGCTGATGGACGAGGCCGACGCGGGGCCCGGCGGTCCGCGCGGATGACGCTCCCCGATCTCGACGCCCTGCGCCGCGCCGCCAAGCCCGGCCTGGTCGCGCTTCCGGCGCTGGGGCTCGCGGCCGGCCTCGGGCTCTGGTGGGGCGGGCAGGCGGGCGCGGCATCGGCGGTCTGGATGCTGGCGACCCTGCCGGTTCTGGGCGCGCTGGTCGTCGAGATCGTGACCACCCTGCGCCGGGGCGAGACCGGGCTCGACATCGTGGCGGCGGTGTCGATGACCGCGGCGCTGGTGTTCGGCGAGACGCTCGCCGCCGCGGTCGTCGCGCTGATGTATGCGGGGGGCCAGCATCTCGAGGACTTCGCGTCCCACCGGGCGCGGCGCGAGATGACGGACCTGTTGTCGCGCGTCCCACGCACGGCGCTGCGCCACCGCGATGGCGGGCTCGAGGAGGTGCCGCTCGACGCCATCGCGCCGGGCGACCGGCTGATGATCCGGCAGGGCGACATCGCGCCGGTGGACGGCAGCGTGGCGGGCGGGCTCGCGCTGCTCGACGAATCGGCGCTTACGGGAGAGTCTCTCCCGGTGCGCCGCGGCTCGGGCGAGGCGGTGATGAGCGGCTCGACCAATGCGGGCGGTGCCTTCGACCTCATGGCCACGCGCCGCGCCGCCGAGAGCACCTATGCCGGGATCGTGCGGCTGGTCGAGCAGGCGCAAGCCTCCCGCGCACCGATGGCGCGGATGGCGGACCGCTACGCCATGGGGTTCCTGGCGCTGACGCTGACGATTGCGGGGGTCGCCTGGTCGGTCACCGGCGACCCGATCCGGGCGGTCGCGGTGCTGGTGGTCGCGACGCCCTGCCCGCTGATCCTCGCCGTTCCCGTGGCGCTGGTAGCCGGGCTGTCGCGGGCCGCGCATCAGGGGGTGCTGATCAAGGGCGCCAAGGTGCTGGAGGTGCTGGGTCAGGTGCGCGGCATCGTCATCGACAAGACCGGCACGCTGACCGACGGGCGCCCGGGGCTGGTCGCGATCGAGCGCCACGACACGCTGGCCGAGGACGAGATCCTGCGCCTCGCGGCATCGCTCGAACAGGCCTCGAAACACCCGGTCGCGCAGGCCATCGTCGCCGAGGCGCGTGGTCGCGGGCTCGGCCTCGGCATCCCGGAGGGAGCGGTCGAGACGCCCGGCGAGGGAGTCGACGGCCGGGTCGAGGGTCGCGCCGTGGTGGTCGGCGGCCCCGGCTTCGTGGCGCGGCGGTTGGGGCTCGACGCGCCGGAGGGCGGCGGATCCGAGCCGGGCTCCGTCACGGTCAGCGTGGCGGTCGATGGACAGCTTGCCGCGACGCTGACGCTCGCGGACGCGCTGCGCGCGGGAACGGGCGATTTCCTCGCGGCGCTGAGGCGCCTCGGGGTCGAGCGCATCGTGCTCGCCACCGGCGACCGGCGCGTGGTGGCCGAGGCGGTCACCGAGGGGCTGGGCTTCGACGCAGTGCGCGCGGAACTGAGCCCGGACCAGAAGGTGCTGGTCGTGGTGACCGAGCGCAAGGTCGGCCCCGTGATGATGATCGGCGACGGGGTGAACGACGCCCCCGCGCTCGCCGCCGCCGATGTGGGCGTCGCGATGGGCGCTCGCGGCACGGCGGCCTCGGCCGAGGCGGCGGACGTGGTGCTGCTGGTCGACCGGCTCGACCGCATCCTGCCGGGGATCGAGATCGCCCGGGGCGCGCGTGCCATCGCGATGCAGAGCGTGATGGCAGGGATCGGGCTTTCGCTCGCGGGGATGATCGCGGCGGCGCTCGGCCACATCACCCCGGTGCAGGGGGCGCTGTTGCAGGAGGCGATCGACGTGGCCGTCATCCTCAACGCGCTGCGGGCGCTGCGGATCGGGCCCGGCCGGCCCGAGGCGGGCGAAGCCGTTGCGCGGGCGACCGACCTCCGCGAGACAGGGGGCGGCCGGATGAGACGCTGATGGGCGGCTGATACCGGCTTGCATCGACCGGAACCGATCATGGGGACTTCCGCCGCCCCGGCCTCCGCGCCGGGGCCTCGCACCGCGCCGCCGACGACGTGAGGCCCCGGGGCGAGAACAGCATAGTCATGACGGCATCGGCCGGACTCGAGGAAAAGTCGTCTCAGGCGCCGGGGCCTGATACCTCGCCGACCTCGCCACGTCCCGCGGCGTTGCGCCAGCGCACGATCTCGGCGATCACCGAGACGGCGATCTCGTGCGGATCGATGCCGCCGAGGTCGAGCCCCGCAGGCGACTTCAGCCGCGCGATCCGGTCCGCCGACATTCCTTCCGCCGCGAGGCGCTCGGTCAGCGCCGCCGCCTTGACGCGGCTTGCCACCATCGCGACATGGCGGGCGGGCGACGCGAGTGCCGCCCGCAGTGCCGCGAGATCGCCCTGACCCTGCGAGGCGACGACGACGAAATCGCCCTCGTCCAGCCGCGCGAGGTCCTCGGGCGCGACTGCGCGCGCGCCATCCGTCGCCTCGGCCCCGGTCACGGCCACGCGGTAGCCCATCAGCAGGCCATGCGCGGTGATCGCCCGCGCGATGGGGCTCGCGCCGAAGATCACGAGCTGCGGCGGCAGGCTGTAGGGCTCGATCAGGATGTCGGCCGTGCCGCCCGAGGGGCAGCCGCTGCGGTAGAGCTGCACGCCGTCCGCGTCGGTCATCGTGACCACCTTTTCGGCAGGTTTCACCCGGATCAGCCGGGTCTGGCCGCTCGCCAGCGCCTCGGCCGCCGCACTCCGCACCGCGCGCTGCACGCAGCCGCCGCCGAGATGGCCGAGGACCTCGCCGCCTTCCGTCACCGCGGCCTTCGCGCCCGCCTTCGCCGAGGTCACGTCCGCCGTGCGCACCACGGTCGCGAGGCAGAACGGCCGCCCGGTGCGGCGCAGCCGTTCGATGGTGTCGAAGATGTCGAAGCCGGACATGGCGGGGCCCTTTCAGAGCTTCGCGAATTCGGGTTCCAGCGCCGCGAGCGCCGCGATGCTGTCGGCGGGCAGAAGCGCGTGGAGATGCGGCCGCGCCGCCGCCATGCCGCGCGCGACGGGGGCGTGCCGGTCCCAGCCCGCCAGCGGGTTGAGCCAGACGATCCGGCCCGCCCGGCGGCGCAGGCGGGCGAGCGCGTCCGACAACGCCTGCGGCGGCGCGGTGCAGTAGCCGTCCGACAGGATCAGCACCACCGTCCGCCGGGTCACGGCGCGAGCGGCGTAGCCGTCGTTGAAGGCCGCGACCGCGCCCGCGATGTCGGTGCCGCCGCCGAAGCCCTCGGCCATCAGCGAGAGCCGCGCCGCCGCGCGCAGCGGGTCGCGGTCGCGCAGGGCCGGCGTCACGCGCATCAGCCGAGTGTGGAACAGGTAGGCGTCGGCCGTGGTGTCGGCGTCGGTCAGCCCCTTGAGGAAGGCGAGGAAAATGCGCGCATGTGTGGCCATCGAACCCGAGACGTCGCAGAGCGCGACGATCCGCACCGGGCGGTCGGGCCTGCGTCGGCGGGCGAGGTCGAGCGGCTCGCCCCCGCGCGCGAGGCTGCGCCGCAGGATGCGCCGGAGGTCGAGCGCCGCGCCCCGGTTTGCCGCGCGACGGCGGCGCGAGCGGCGGTCCCTGAGCGCCCGAGCGAGGTCGCCGGCGACGCGCTCGGCCGCCGCCAGCGTCTCGGGGTCCATCAGCTCGCGCAGGTCGCGCTGCGCGAGCGAGGCGGTGCGGGTGGCGATCAGGCGGCCCTCGGTGCCCTCGGCCTCGCCCTCGCCGGGGGCGGCGCTGCCCTCCGGCGCGGGGGCGGTGCCGTCCTCGCCCAGATGCACGCGCCACAGCGCCGGGCGCGCGGGGGTGGTCCGCGCGTTCGCCCGCGGCTCGGCCGGACTAATGCGGCCCGCGTTGAACCACCACGCGTCGAAGAGGTCGTCGAAGCGCTCCCAGCTCTCGGCATCGCGGGCAAGCGCCGCGCGGAGCGCAAGCCGCACTTCGCCCGCGTCGAGCGGGTCGACATGGCCGAGCGCCGCCAGCGCGCCCGCGGTCTCGGCGGGGCCCGCGCCGAGCCCGTTGAGCCGCAGATGCGCGATGAAGCCCGCGACCCGCTCGGCCGGGCCCGTGGCGCGGGCGGGAAAGCGCGTGGGGCGCATCACGCGGCCCGCCCGACCAGGCGCGCCAGCACCTCGGGCGGCACGGCGTCGCGGTCGGCCGCGGTCTTCAGCAGGCACACGAGGCTCGCCTGCACTGCCGCCGGGTCGTCCGCGAGGTCGTTGACGCCAAGCCCGGATAGCGCCGCGGCCCAGTCCAGCATCTCGGCCACGCCCGGTTTTTTCTCGAGCTCCTCGCGGCGCAGCGCCTGCACGACGCCGACGATCTGACGGGCGAGGCGCGCCTCGATCCCCGGCGCGCGGCGCGCGAGGATCGCAAGCTCGGCCTCGGGCGAGGGGTAGGAGACATGGACATAGAGGCAGCGCCGCCTCAGCGCGTCCGAGAGGTCGCGGGTGCCGTTCGCGGTGAGGATCACCATCGGGCGCGAGGTGGCCGCGATGGTGCCAAGCTCGGGCACGGTGATCTGGAAGTCCGACAGGATTTCCAGCAGGTAGGCCTCGAATTCCTCGTCTGCACGGTCGATCTCGTCGATCAGGAGGACGGGTGGCTTGTCCTGCGTGATCGCCTCGAGGAGCGGGCGCTTGAGCAGGTATTTCTCGGTGAACAGCGCATCCTCGCCCACCCCCTCGGCGGCGCGGATGGCGAGGAGTTGGCGCTGGTAGTTCCATTCGTAGATCGCGGCCGAGGCGTCGAGCCCCTCGTAGCATTGCAGCCGGATGAGGCGGGCGCCCCTCACCGCCGCCAGCGCCTTAGCGATCTCGGTCTTGCCGACGCCGGCGGGCCCTTCCACCAGCAGCGGTCGGCCGAGCGCGAGGGCGAGATGCAGCGCCATGGCGAGGGCGTCGTCGGCGACGTAGCCGGTCTGCGCAAGGCGGTGCTGGAGGTCGCGGTAGGTCATCGCTCGGCGCCTCGGGTCGTGCAGCGAGGCCCCGGCTCGGAGGCCGGGGCAGCGAGGTTGCCCGGCGCTCCGCCCGCCGCTGCCCCGGGATTGACCCGGGGCCTCGTCGGAACGGCAGGCGCGGTCCGGGAGCGCCCCGGCTCGAGGGCCGGGGCAGCGGGGAGGCGCCGCGCCTGCGCCCCGCTATCAGCCGTGCAGGCCGAGGTCATGGGCGATCTTCCAGACCCGCCAGTGGTCGTGCGGCATGTGGGCGTGGACGTGGCCGAAGGCGCGGAAGGCGTCGTTGACCGCGTTCGAGAAGCAGGGCACTCCGCCGACATTGGGGCTCTCGCCCACGCCCTTCGCACCGATCGGGTGATGCGGCGAGGGAGTGGTGGTCCAGTCGGTCTCGTAGTGAGGCGTCTCCCACGCCGTCGGCACGAAGAAGTCCATCAGCGTGCCGGTCTTGACGTTGCCCATCTCGTCATAGGCGATCTCCTGCCCCATGGCGATGGCGAGCGCCTCGGTCAGCCCGCCATGGACCTGTCCCTCGATGATCATCGGGTTGATCCGCGTCCCGCAGTCGTCGAGCGCGTAGAAGCGGCGGATGTCGGTGACGCCTGTGTCCACGTCGACGTCCACGACGCAGACATAGGCGCCGAAGGGGTAGGTCATGTTGGGCGGATCGTAGTAGCTGACCGCCTCGAGCCCCGGCTCGAGCCCGGGGATCGCCTGGTTGTAGGCGGCGAAGGCGATCTCCTTCATGGTCTTGAAGCGCTCGGGCGCGCCCTTGACCACGAAGCGGTCGACGTCCCATTCCACGTCGTCGTCGTGGACCTCGAGCAGGTAGGCCGCGATCATCTGCGCCTTGGCGCGGATCTTGCGCCCGGCCATCGCGGTCGCCGCCCCCGCCACCGGCGTCGAGCGCGACCCGTAGGTGCCCAGCCCGTAAGGCGCGGTGTCGGTGTCGCCCTCCTCGATCGTGATGTCATCGGCCGGGAGCCCGATTTCCGACGCGAGAATCTGGGCGAAGGTCGTTGCGTGGCCCTGCCCCTGGGAGATGGTGCCGAGCCGCGCGATGGCCGATCCGGTGGGGTGGATGCGGATCTCGCAAGAGTCGAACATCCCAAGCCCGAGGATGTCGCAGTTCTTGACCGGCCCCGCGCCCACGATCTCGGTGAAGAACGTCAGTCCGATGCCCATCAGCTTGCGCGTCTCGCCGCGCCGGAACGCCTCGATCCGGTCGGCCTGCTCGGCGCGCAGGTCCTCGTAGCCGACGGCGGCCAGCGCCTTGTCCCAGGCGGTGTGGTAATCGCCCGAGTCGTACTCCCATCCCAACGCCGAGTGATAGGGGAACTGGTCCTTGCGGATGAAGTTGACGCGGCGCAGCTCGGCCGCGTCCATCCCGAGCTTGATGGCGAGCACCTCGATCATCCGCTCGATGAAATAGGCGGCCTCGGTCACGCGGAACGAGCAGCGATAGGCCACGCCCCCAGGCGCCTTGTTGGTGTAGACGCCATCGACGGCGAGATATGCCACGGGGATGTCGTAGCTGCCGGTGCAGATGTTGAAGAAGCCCGCCGGAAACTTGGTGGGGTCGGCGCAGGCGTCGAAGCCGCCATGGTCGGCGGTGACGTGGCACCAGAGGCCGGTGATCTTGCCGTCCTTCGTCGCCGCGATCCGCCCTTTCATCCAGTAGTCGCGGGCGAAGGCGGTGGCCATGAGGTTCTCCATCCGGTCCTCGACCCATTTCACGGGCTTGCCCGTCACGATCGAGGCCACGATGGAGCAGATATAGCCCGGATAGACCCCGACCTTGTTGCCGAAGCCGCCGCCGATGTCGGGGCTGATGATGCGGATGTTGTGCTCGGCAATGCCCGAGATGAGCGAGGCCACCGTGCGCACCGCATGCGGCGCCTGGAAGGTGCCCCAGACGGTGAGCTTGCCCGCCACCTTGTCCATCGAGGCGACGCAGCCGCAGGTCTCGAGCGGGCAGGGGTGGGTGCGGTGGTAGTAGATCATCTCCTCGGCCACCACGTCGGCGCCGGAGAGCACCTGCTCGGTCGCGTCCTTGTCGCCCTGCTCCCAGGTGAAGATGTGGTTGTGGTGGCGGCGCGGGCCGTGAGCGCCTTCGGTCTTGCCGGCGAGGTCCTCGCGCAGCACGGGCGCGCCCGGTTCCAGCGCCTTGAAGGGGTCGGTGACGACGGGGAGTTCCTCGTATTCGACCTCGATCAGTTCCACCGCGTCCGCGGCGGCGTAGCGGTCGGTGGCGACGACGAAGGCCACCTCCTGCCCCTGGAACAGCACCTTGCCATCCGCGAGCACCATCTGCTTGTCGCCCGCGAGCGTCGGCATCCAGTGCAGCCCCAGCGGCGCGAGGTCGGCCGCGGTCAGGACCGCGACGACGCCGGGCAGGGCCTTCGCGGCATCGGCATCGATCGAGACCACGCGGGCATGGGCATAAGGTGAGCGCACGAAGTCGCCGAACAGCATGCCCGGCAGCTTGATGTCATCGACATAATTGCCCTTGCCTTGCGTGAAGCGCACGTCCTCGACGCGCTTGCGGCTGCTGCCGAGGCCCTTGAGCTTCTCGGCGCGCTCGGATTGGTTCGGGGTCATCTCGTTCATTCCGCGGCCTCCTTCTCGCCGCGCAGCACGGCCGCTGCGGCCATGATTGCCTTGACGATGTTCTGGTAGCCCGTGCAGCGGCAGAGATTGCCGGACATGCCGAAGCGGACGTCCTCCTCGGACGGCGCGGGATTCTCCTGCAACAGGCGATGCGCGCGGGTGATCATGCCCGGGGTGCAGAAGCCGCATTGCAGGCCGTGGTGCTCGCGGAACATCTCCTGCAGCACGCCGAGCGAGCCGTCGGGGTTCACCAGCCCCTCGACCGTGGTGATCTGCGCGCCTTGCGCCTGGCCCACGAACAGGGTGCAGGACTTGACCGAGCGGCCGTCGAGATCGACCGTGCAGGCGCCGCAATGCGACGTCTCGCAGCCGATATGGGGGCCGGTGATGCCCAGTTCCTCGCGCAGGAAGTGGATCAGCAGGGTCCGCGGCTCGGCCAGCGCCTCGACCGGCTGGCCGTTGACGGTCATCTTGATGTGCGTCTTTGCCATTCCACCCTCCCTCAGGCTGCACGCGCGCGGGCGCGTTCGATGGCCCGCTTGAGGATCACGCCGGCGACATGGCGCTTGAACTCGGCGGGGCCCCGGTTGTCGTCGGACGGGTCGATCTCGGACAACGCCGCCGCCACCGCGCCGGCAACATCGCCGGATGCCAGCGCGGCGCCCGCGGCCTGCGACCAGATGGGCCGGTCGGCGAGGTTGGTCATGGCGATGGACGCCGCGCTCCTGCCCACCATCACGGCCGCCGCGGCCGTCGCGTAGTCGCCGATCTTGCGCTTCTGCTTCTCGTAGGCGTAGCCGGTGCCGGGGGCGGGGTGGGGGATGAGGATCGCGGTCAGGATCTCGTCCTCGGCCCGCTCGGTGACATAGGCCGAGTGGTAGAAGTCGCGTGCCGCCACCTCGCGCGAGCCATCGGGACCCGTCAGGGCATAGCGCGCGCCAAGGCACTGCATCAGCCCCGGCATATCGTTGCCGGGATCGCCATTGGCGACATTGCCGCCCACGGTGCCGACATAGCGCACCTGCGGGTCGGCGATCTGCAGCGCCGCCTCGCGCAGGATGGGGCAGGCGGCCGCGAGCCCCTCATGCGCGATCAGCTCGGCCTGTGTGACCATCGCGCCGATGCGGATCTCGGTGCCAAGCGCGATGCCGCGCAGCGCCTCGATGGCGGCGAGGTCGATGAGATGCTCGGGCGCTGCCATGCGCAGCTTCATCATCGGGATCAGGCTGTGGCCGCCGGCCAGCACGCGGGCGGCGTCGCCATGCTCGGCCAGAAGGCCGGTGGCCTCGGCCAGCGTCGTGGGGCGGTGATAGTCGAAGGCTCCCGGTATCAAGGTCGTCTCCTCCGTTGGTGCCGGCGCTGACGGCGCCGTTCTCGTTATGGGTCGAGTCGATAGTGTCGGGCCGCGCGAAGGCAATTCGCAGTGGCGTTACCTGCGCCGGCGCCGCACGAAATGCGCCTCAGCCGCACGAACGGCGATTTCAGACGCCAATGGCCTTCATCGTGACCGGCAGGTTGGCCCGGCTGACCGGCACAGGCGCAACCCTGATCTGCGGGTCGAAGAGGCAGGCGCCCTGATCCTTGCGCCGTTCGAACCCGCGCACATGCGCGAGGTTCACCAGATAGCTGCGATGCGTGCGGATGAAGCCCTGGCCTTCCAGATCCTCCGCCAGCCGGTTGATCGGCAGCGGGCAGAACAGCGCGTCGCCCGCGCGCAGAAGCCGCGTGTAGCGCCCCTCGGCCTGAATGGCGATCACCTCGGCGAGCGGCGTGAAGAAGGTGCGTCCGTCGCGCTCGTAAGGCAGCCGGGTGGTCGGGCGCGGGGCGGGGCGCGCCGGCAAGGGTTCGGGCGAGGGCTCGGTCGCGCGGGCGGGGCCTGCGGCAAGCTCGCTCAGTGTCGCGGTCGTCAGAAGGAAGGCGCCACAGATCAGGAACGCCGCGAACACCACCAGCATCGCGAGCACGTGGTTCGACACCATGGGGGCCGAGACGCGCAGGGCCTCGACCGCGACGAAGCCGGTCCAGTACATCGCCGAGAAGTGCATCGCGAGGATCGCGAGCGCATAGATCACCGCCCCCGCGACGATGCCCCTCAGCGTGCGCTCGCCGTAAGCCGCCTTCAGCGCGCCGAAGCTGATGAGGATCGCGAGCGTCGTCGAGACCGCGTAGCCGGTGGTGCCGAAAAGGGGCGTGCAGCCGCGCATCCCGTACATGCCGGTGTAGTGCATCGCGACGACGCCGAGGCCCATCACCGCCCCCGCCACCGCGATGCGCCGGTCCGAGCGCGGCCCGAAATGCAGCAGAAGCAATGCGGCCCCCGCCATCAGGATGGCGATCAGCGCCGAGGCCAGCGTTAGCACGGGGTCGTAGAACACCTCGACCGGCAGGTCGAGCGCCAGCATCGCCACGAAATGCGTGGACCACACGCCGCCGCCCAGCACGATGGCGGCCTTGACGATCATCGGCTTGCGCTGGGCCGCGGGCAGGCGCGACAGACCGTTGGTGAGGCTCAGCCCGGTGAATGCGGCCATCAGCGCAATCAGCGCCGCCGCGGTCACGAGAAGCGGGCTGTAGCTGACCACCAGCATCCCGTCACCGCCCCGATCGCAGGCGCCACGTCATGGTTCGGTCCGGCCTCGCATGGATTTCGGCACTGCCATGGGGCCGACTATACAAGGGCGATGCCGTCTTCGCCATGGTCTCGCGGGAGGCGTGAAGAGGGCCCCGGCGCGGGGTGCGCCGGGGCCCTGCGTGCCGGTATAGTCGCAGGTTGCTGCGTCAGGTGACGAGTGGCCCAAAGATGAAATCGTCGGCGGTGAGATCGCCCGTGGCGACGCCCGCGACCAGCACCGTCACGCTGCCCGCAGTGATCAGGCTGTCGGCGCCCGCGCTGGTGATGACGAGGTCGTCGAACCCCGCGACGCCGGTGATGCCGTCGAACTGGATCAGGTCGAGCCCGTCCTCGAAGTCGAGGATCGTATCCGCCCCGTCGGCGTCCGAGACGAAGGCGAAGATGTCGGCCGCGAGCCCGCCGGCCAGCAGGTCGTCACCCTCGCCGCCGACCAGAAGGTCGCTCCCGTTGTTGCCCTCGAGCACGTCGTTGCCGCCGTCGCCGAACAGCGCGTCGTCGTCCCCCGCACCTACGAGCAAGTCGTCGTCGCCGCCTCCGTGGAGCGTGTCGTTGCCGAAGCCGCCGAGCAGGACGTCGTCACCCGCTCCGCCCGACAGGGCATCGTCGTCGGCCTCGCCCTCCAGCCGGTCATTGCCGTCGCTTCCGTCGAGCGTGTCGGCCCCCGTGCCACCCAGCAGCCGGTCGTTGCCCAGGCCTCCGAGCAGCACGTCGTCGCCGTCGCCACCATCGAGGAAGTCGCTGCCGTTGTTGCCTTCCAGGGTGTCGTTGCCAGCATCGCCGAACAGCGTGTCATTGCCGCCGCCCGCGATCAGGTGGTCGTCGTCGTCCCCGCCCGACAGCGTGTCGTTGCCGAACCCGCCAATCAGGAGGTCGGCGCCGGCGCCGCCATCCATCAGGTCGTTGTCCTCCTCGCCGTCGAGCCGATCGTCGCCGTCGCCGCCCAGCAGCGTGTCGTTGCCGAGGTCGCCGATCAGCCGGTCATTGCCGGCGCCGCCCTCGAGGTGGTCGGTGCCGTTGTTCCCGGTCAGCGTGTCGTCGCCGTCGTCCCCGAACAGCGTGTCGTTGCCACCGGCGCCGATCAGGCGGTCGTTGCCGTCGCCGCCCAGCAGCGTGTCGTTGCCGAAGCCGCCCAGCAGGATGTCGGCGCCAATGCCGCCGTCGAGGAGGTCGTCGTCCGCCTGCCCCTCGAGCCGGTCGTTTCCATCGCTGCCCTCGAGCGTGTCGGCGCCCGAGCCGCCGAGCAGCCGGTCGTTGCCGAGGCCGCCCTGCAGCAGGTCGCTTCCATCGCCGCCATCGAGCGTGTCCTTGCCGTTGTTGCCCTCGAGCGTGTCGTCGCCGGCCCCGCCGAGCAGCATGTCCTTGCCGACACCGCCGATCAGGCTGTCGTTCCCATCGCCGCCGTCGAGCAGGTCGTTGCCCGATGCGCCTTGCAGGCGGTCGTCGCCGCCGCGGCCCTCGATGGTCACTGCCGAGGTCGTCAGCAGGGTGATGGCGTCCGCCCCGGCCGTGCCCGACACGGCCGTCACGCCGAAGAAGGCGAAGCCGTCGAGCCCGCCGCCCGAACCGACGCCTGTGCCGTTGACCGCTTTCACCGTCACCCCTTCGGCGACCAGTTCGCCGAGGTCGACGCGGCCGGTCGGGTTCGCGCCGTCCGGCCCGAGGGCGGTGACGGCGAGCGCGCTGCCGGTGTCGGCCACGAGGAAGGCCTGCACCTCGCCGTCAAGCGTGGTCGCCCCGATCGGCGGCACGCCGCCCTCGTCGGCGAACAGCCCCGCGAGCGTGAGGTTCGTGAGTTCGAGATCGCCCGCCGAGACCAGCGTCGCCGTCGTCCCCGCCGCCGTCGGCGCCGCCGGGAACACGATATCGAGCGCCGCCGCGGCGATCACAGCCGTACCGCTCACCGACAGCGTGTCGAACTGGCCGGGCGCGAAGCTCGTCATCTCGAGCAGGAGCGTCGAGTCCGCATCTGCCGTCAGCCCGCCCACGATGCCCAGCGCGCCATTGGGCGAGAGCCGCCCGCCGACAAGCGCCACATCGCTCGTGACGGTGCCGTCGCCGGCAATGCTCCCGGTCGCGCCCACCAGCGTCGAGGTCGCGGTTACCTCTGCGCCGCTGGTAATCACCAGGACGCCCACGCCGCCATTTGCCGGGTCCGAGGTCTGCGTGTCGGCATCGAAGGCGGCTCCGACCAGAAGGAGTGAGTGGCCCAGATTGGTCGGTCCAAGTTGATTGTTAGTGCATGGCAGGCGCTCGGTCGATTGAAGTGATGACCTCCGGCGCTGGCGGCCGGTATGCGAGAGCGCTATGCGGCCGGACGGTGTTGTAGAGGCGGCGCCATTGTTCGATCAGGATCTGGGCCTCGCGGAGCGAGTAGAAGATCTCGCCGTTGAGGAACTCGTCGCGTCGCCGCCATTGGTGATGTTCACGCGGCCGGTGCCGTAGCGCCCGACCTCGAAGCGGCCCGCGCCGCCCTGCGAGATCAGGCTCGACCCCTCGCCGTCGATGTTGACGACGCCATAGCTGCCGACGCCCGTGGCGACCTGCAGCCCGCGATAGGCGGTGCTGTCGAGCGCGGTCAGCGTCACCGTGCCGCCCAAGGCGATGGTGACCTCGGCCGCGCCGAGGCCGGGCGTGTCGGGGTCGGTGAGCGGCGAGTTCTGGCCCACGCGCAGCGAGCGCGCCTCGACCGCGCCGCCGTTGAACACCTCGAGCGTGCCCTCGCCGTTCTCGCCGATCACGATCGAGCCGGTGCCGTAATCGCCGGCGACGTCGCTGCTGGAGGTCACGGTCAGTGTCGAACCAGCGCCATCGACGAGGATCGCGCCGTTCGAGCCAGCGACGCGCGCCACGCGGATCCCGGCGCCCTGGTAGCCCTGTGAATCGACCAGCACGTCCGCGCCGCCGGTGATGTTGAGCTGGCTCTCGATGCTGTCTGCCGATCCGTTCCGGCCACGCGCGATCTGCAGGAGGGCCTGGTCGCCCAGCACGTTGATCTGAGCGCCGTCCGAGACGTTGACGATGCCGAGGCCGCCCTCGCCGATGTTCAGGATCGACCCGCCGGAGTAATCGTCGCCCTGGGCCCCGTGCTGGATCACGTTCAACTCGGTGCCCGCACCCGAAATGTATGCGTAGCCCGCCGAGCCGCTGTCGCGGCCGAAGCGAAGGATCGGCGTATCCGTCAGGCCGTCGGTGTTCTCGACGATGAACTGCCCGCCGCTGGACATCAGGAGAAGCCCGTTGCCGCCGGCGCCCCGTCCGAAGGTGGCAATGCCAGCCTGCCCTTCGTAGCCGGGCGCTCCCCAAAGGCCGGAATCGTTGGTGATCCGCAGCGTGCCTCCGCCGAAGATGTTGACGCCGCCGATGCCGCCATCTCGGCCGACATCGAGGATCAGCGTTTCGACGAGCGCACCGTTCGAGACCTGGAGCTCGCCAAGCCCGCCATAGCGGCCGATCGTGATGCGCGCCGAGGCGCCCTGTGCGATCAGTTCCGATCCCGCGCCGTCGACGGTGATGTAGCCGTAGGACCCTGCACCGAACCCGGCCTTAACGTTGTCGTAACCTCCGACGACGTAAGAACCGTTCCAGTATCCGCTGTTGGTCGAGACGACGGAGGCGCCGCTGGTGATGTAGAGATTGCCGTAGGCAGGGCCATAACCGGTGGAAACGCCGACATAGATGCCACCGGACGACCCGGGCGCGCCATCGCCGACATCGACCGAAGTCAGAGGTCCGGTGATCGTGACGATGCCGGAGAGGCCCGACGCGTTATACCCCGATCCGATGTAGCCGGTGTTGTAGGCTCCCGAATCGATCGTCACGGTGCCGTTGCCCGTGTAACCGGCGGCTATGTAGTTTGCCCCGATAAAGCCGTCGCCCGTCGTTGTCGCGATTGCCCCCTCCTACGCGATAATGGGAAACGCTTGAATTTCTTGCTTGCGGATGCGGAATGGTGATTCCACACGCCGTCGGTGTCAACGACTCTGGCCGTCCTCCGACGCCTGCGCGCCCGGCGGCGGGTCCTGCGTCACGACGATGCGGTGCGCGCGGGTGCCGCGCGCGTCCTGCCAGAACACAAGATCTTGAAAACGCTTGAACAGGTCGGGCGGCAGCACGGTCGGCCGCGGCCGGAACTCGACCTTGCCGCGGACGCGGTGGAGGCCCTTGGCGAGGAGCTGGCTGTCGAAATCCTCAGCCTCGTATTCGACGTTCTCGAAATCGTGATCGAAGGGCTCCTCGCCGATGAACTTGTAGATCAGCGGCAGCACCTCGGCGGGGCGGCTGGCGAGGAGGTCGTAGTCGACCAGCAGCAGCATGTCGCTGTCCTCGCTGTAATAGGCCTCCTTCAGTGCCGACCAGGCGAAGCCGATCATCCGGTGCGGGTTCAGGAGCGCGTCGGCGCGGGTGTAGACGGTCGAGCGCTCCTGCGCGTTGGTGAAGATGCGGCTCACGTCGAAGGCGTTCTTGCGGATCAGCCGCTCGACCGAATCCATCACCCAGGCGGGGTTGCGCACGCAGCAGATCATCCTGGCCTGCGGGAACAGCTTGCGCACGGCCGCCGCCCGGCTGGTCCACATGCGGTTTGTGTCGAACACGAGCCCCGTCGCCTCGACATGGCGGTAGTAGCCGTCGAAGATGGCGTGGAGGATGTCGCGCTTCTGCTCCTCCTTGAAGAACACCGAGAACTCGTTCTCGGCCCCCATCGCGGTCAGACAGGCGTTGAACACGGGGCCCACCGGGCTGGTCATGCCCGCATGGATTCGCGGGTTCTGCCGCAGGATCGCCGAGAGGAGTGTCGAGCCCGAGCGCGGCAGGCCCGAGATGAAATGGATCTTCTGCTGCACGCGCCCCTCCCTGCGTATTCCCCGGGTTCCCGGCTAGTTATGCAAGATGGCAGCAATAGGGCGCGCTGCAACTCCCGGGAATGCGCCCGTGCGCCCGGCCCGAGGCGATCGGCGATCATGTGGGCGGCCCGGACTGTAGCGCCCAGTGCATGCGCCTGCGAGAGACGGCGGCCCGCTTCGACGTGGGCGTCCGGACTGTGGCGCCCAACTCCGGGGCCCGCGAGATCGCAGCCGACATCGACGTGGGCCGCCCGGATGACATCGAGGACCCGGGCAGGGGTGCTCGGTCCCACGAGCACGCCAAGGCCCCTGCGGCGAGGCGAGGCCCGCGGTGCGGAACGCAGGCCGACGGCCATAGGGTGGTGACCCAGCGTCGTGACGCCGCGTGCCGGGCCAGGTGCGGTGGCGTTCGAGGAGAGCGGCGGGGCCGCGCGAGCCTTGCGCAGGACTGCCAGCGCCGCCGCGGCGTCAGCCCCAAGCGGGCGCCTCGGCCACTTCCCCGACGCTCGGGCCGGCTCGCACTACGCTCACGCCGAGGTTTGGCGCCGCGCGTATAACCCATTGGTTTGATGGCGCACCCGAAGGGATTCGAACCCCTGGCCTCTGCCTTCGGAGGGCAGCGCTCTATCCAGCTGAGCTACGGGTGCCTGGGTGCAGCCTATACACGGGCGCGTGGCGGGGCGCAACATGGCTGCGCCGGGGTTACAGCAGCCCCAGCGAGCGAAAGCTCGCATCGGCCTGTTTGCCCACGACGACATGGTCGTGAATGACGAGGCCCACCGCCTTGGCCGCGCGCTCGATCTGGCGGGTCATGTCGATGTCGGCCTGGCTTGGGGTCGGGTCGCCCGAGGGGTGGTTGTGCACGAGGATCAGCGCCGAGGCGTTGAGTTCCAGTGCGCGCTTGACGACCTCGCGCGGATAGACCGGGACATGGTCGACCGTGCCGCGCGCCTGCTCCTCGTCGGCGATCAGCACGTTCTTGCGGTCGAGGAACAGGATGCGGAACTGCTCGGTCTCGCGGTGGGCCATCGCGGTCTTGCAGTAGTCCATCAGCTGGCCCCAGCTGGTGATGACCGGGCGGTGCAGCACGCGCGACCGGGCTAGCCGGTGGGCCGCCGCCTCGACGATCTTGAGCTCGCAGATCACTGCCTCGCCCGCGCCCGTCACCTCGGCGAGGCGCGAGGGCGGTGCCGAGATGACCGCGTTGAAATCGCCGAAGCGTGCCAGAAGCTGCTTGGCGAGCGGCTTGACGTCCCGCCGCGGGATTGCGCGGAACAGCACGAGCTCGAGCATCTCGTAGTCCGAAACGCTGTCGGGTCCCGCGGCGAGGAAACGCTGGCGCAGTCTCTGGCGGTGGTGGTGGAAGTGCGGCACTTCCTGCACCGAGGCTGGGGCCGCCCCGGCGTCCGATGCCGCGGGCGTGTCGGCGAACAGCCCGCCCGACGGCATGTCGGCAAAGCCCGCGATGCCGCACCCCGCCCGATCCCCCATCCGCTTTCGCACCCGGTCCCTCACACGCAACCCAATGCCGACAGTCCCGCCGAGCCTTGCTCAGGGATGGTTTAGATTTCGTTACGCCTCGCGCAACCATGCCTGGAACTGCGCCGCGTGGCCGCATCGGCTCGGGGCGGAGCGTCATTCCAGTCTGCATCAGCGTCGGTGCGAAGGGCCGCCCGGCCTCGGCGAAGTATGAATGGCTGCGACCTGCGTCGATGACCTGCGCGCGCTGGATGGGTTGGCGCATGGACCGATGGCGCCTCGCCGAACGTGTCACGCGAACGAGAGGGGCAACGACAGGGCGCCGCGGCCGAACCGTTCTTGGGAGAGATGGTGCCGCAGAAGGGACTCGAACCCCCGACCCACGCATTACGAATTTTGAGGTCGGTCTGTTGGACAGCGTTGGATCGATCGTGCTGAAGCCGTCTAACCCATTACATATGAATCGAAATCTCCAGAGCGGTCTTTGGATGATGCTGGACCGCGCGGGCGAACGTTTGACGTACATCCCCTACTAAAACCCTACTAATCTCTCAGAGCTAAGCATGCGTCATCGAACGATCAAAGCTGCACATACGCGAGTCTAGAAGCCCACAGCATCATATCGTAGGTATTCGCGGGGCGGCCTCGATGTGCGTTTGCGGGGGAAATCAGACATTCGCCTACATTGATGAGAATGTCCTAGCCCAAGGGGGGGCGGAGATATCTGCTCGCGTTGGGAGACTCTTGCGGTTGATCAAGGACTGGCTGATGGCCGCTTGCTATCTAGAAGTAGACTTGGCCACGAACGCGCGATCGAGGAGGGGCAACTGTGGCAGAGGGCCGCTTGCCATTCTTGAGCCGTGGCGATGCCGGGCGCAGGCTCGCTGCTGAACTGGTGAAGCACAGCTTCGACGCGCCGGTGGTATTCGCACTTCCGCGCGGTGGGGTACCGGTTGCCGCGGAAATTGCCGAGGCTCTAGGCGCGCCGCTCGATCTGATCCTCGTGCGCAAGATCGGTGCGCCGCGCAATCCCGAGGTCGCGCTTGCTGCCATTGTCGAGGGCGATCCGCCCGAGCGGGTCGTGAACGAAGAGGTGATGCACGATTCAGGCGCCGATCAGGCCTATCTGGAGCGGGAAACTGAGCGGCAGGTCGGGGAAATGCAGCGCCGCCGCGAACGGTATCTCGGCAACCGGCGCAGGGCCGATGCCAGGGGTAAGACGGCCATCGTCGTAGATGATGGTCTTGCCACCGGTGCCACGATGAAGGCCGCGCTTGTCGCGCTCCGGCGTTGGGGTGCAGCGCGGCTGGTGGTGGCGGTGCCGGTGGCGCCGGCCGGTGAAATCCCGGTCCTTCGGGAGATCGCGGATGAGGTGATCTGTCTTGTCGCTGATCCGCAGTTCCGCGGCGTCGGCGGGGCCTATGCCGATTTTCACCAGCTCACCGACGAAGAGACCATCGGTTATCTGCGCCGGGCATGGACGGTGGCGGAAGCAACTTTTGCAGGCTCGACGCTCCGCCGCACGGTGACAATCCCGCCGTTGGGCCTGCAGGGCGATCTGGTCGTTCCGCCGGATCCGCGGGGGGTGATCTTGTTTGCCCATGGCAGTGGATCGAGCCGCCTGAGCCCGCGCAATCGCGAGGTCGCCGAGCGGCTGAACGATCTGGGTTTCGCGACGCTGCTAATGGACCTGCTTATGCCACGGGAGGACGCGGATCGCCGCAATGTCTTCGACATTCCGCTGCTGGCGGACCGGCTTCTCACGACCGATCTGTGGATCGCGGCCGAACCGGAACTGGCCAATCTGCCGCTTGGCTTTTTCGGAGCGAGCACTGGGGCCGCTGCCGCGCTGCTAGCCGCCGGCGAGCTGGGTGCGCGTGTCTCGGCCGTGGTCTCGCGCGGGGGGCGCCCCGATCTGGCCGGGCCGCGGCTGGGCGAGGTGACGGCGCCGACGCTCTTGATCGTGGGCGGCAGCGATATCCAAGTCCTGGAGCTCAACCGCCGCGCGCTTGCGGCGCTCCGCTGTGAGAAGCTTCTGCGCATCGTGCCGGGGGCCGGCCATTTGTTCGAGGGGGCGGGCGAGTTGGACGCCGTCACCGACATGGCCGGTGCCTGGTTCCAGCACTACCTTAATGAGTCGGAAGTCCCGCTGGTGCCGCCAGCGATTGAGGAAAAGGCGCCGGCCGCGCCAGAGGAGACCGTCCGCGCCGCGGCCGAACCTTTGCCCGACCCAGACGACCCGGGTTTCGGCGCAGCCTTTGACCGTTTTGGCGCGGTCCGCGTGGTTCTGCTGGGCGAGGCGTCGCACGGCACTTCGGAGTTCTACCGCGCCCGCGCGGCCATCACCCGAAGGCTGATCGAGAAGCATGGCTTCAACATCGTCGCGGTCGAGGCGGACTGGCCCGATGCCGCGGTCCTGGACCGCCGCGCACGTGGATTGCCGGAGCGCCGCCGCAACGTGCCAGCATTTTCCCGTTTCCCGACCTGGATGTGGCGTAACCGCGACGTGGACGATTTCATCGCATGGCTTAGTGACCACAATGCGTCCCTGGCTATGGACAAGCGCGTCCGCTTCCAGGGGCTGGACATCTACAGCATGTTCAACTCGATCGCCGAGGTTCTGGCTTATCTCGATGCGCACGATCCCGCCGCCGCAGTGCAGGCTCGCCGGCGGTACGGATGCCTCGTGCCCTGGTCCAACGAGCCCGCCGCCTACGGTCGCGTATCATTGTCCCGCGGCCACGCGCTTTGCGAGGAACCAGTGACGCGGGTGCTGGTCGATCTGCTCACAAGAGAGCTTTCGCATGCGCGGCGCAATGGTGAAAGCTTGTTCGACGCCGTCCAGAACGCCCGAGTCGTCGCCGGGGCCGAAAAGTATTACCGCTTGATGTATTACGGTTCGGCCGAAAGCTGGAATCTGCGCGACACACATATGTTCCAGACCCTGAAGCAGATCATGAACCATGTCGGGCCGGACGCGCGGTGCGTTGTCTGGGCGCACAATTCCCATATCGGCGATGCCCGCGTCACCGACATGGGCGTGAACCGGGGCGAGCTCAACATCGGCCAGCTCTGCCGCGAGGAATGGGGGGCGGATGCCGCCCTGATTGGGTTCGGTACCCATACCGGCACCGTCGCCTGTGCCTCGGACTGGGACGGCCCGATGGAGATCAAGGCGGTGCGTCCATCGCGCCCCGACAGCCACGAGGCCATCTGCCATTCCGCGGGAGGAGCGCGCTTCATGCTCGACCTTCGGCGCGGGGTCAACGATGCGCTGCGCGCCGCGATGGCCGAGCCGCGGCTCGAGCGGTATATCGGCGTTATCTACCGGCCCGAGACTGAGCGATGGAGCCACTACAGCCATGCGATTCTCTCGGCCCAGTACGACGGTTATGTCTGGTTCGACCACACCCAGGCGGTGGTTCCGCTGCCTGCCAAACCACTGTCGGGAGAGCAAGAAACCTATCCCTTCGGTCTGTGAGCCGGCTCTCTGTTTGGGCGTGCTTGCGAATTGCAGCGGTCTCAGAGGCGGACGTTCAGCACGTGCGCAAGAGATCGCCGCTTCGGGCGGGACGGTGCATCGGCCCAAAAACAGCTCATGACGACCGGTAAAGCCACGGTAAAGGTGAAATGAGCCTCACGATCCCGAAGTCAAAGGAGGCTAAATCGAAGAAAAAGAAGATCAAGACTTCGGTTATCTGAGTGCCGACTCCAAGCGGAAGCTCTGCCTTTGCTCCGTTTCGGAGATTCCACCGCCGAAACCCATCGGCGGGGGGTGGCCTTAAGCCTTAAACGATCAGGAGAAGTCACCTCGCCCGTCAATCTCGTCCGAAACTCGCCCTCAGGATGGACGATAGGACGGAGCGATGGGCTCGTTCGAGGGCTGGAATGTTGTCCTTGAACGCCCGCACTCCTCCCTATCCTTGCATGCGCCTCAGCAAGGCGATCTCTGCAAACCAGCGTGTCCCTAAACCGGGGTGAACCTGATGTGGTAAGGAGGAGAAGCTGCACCGGCCTGGCGCCGTGAAGGGAGGACAGCCCAATGGCCGACACCAGTGCGATGAACGTCCGGGAACGCGTCGTGATCATGGGCGCGGCCGGGCGTGACTTTCATGATTTCAACATGCTCTACCGCGACGATCCGGGTGTGGAGGTCGTCGCTTTCACGGCCGCCCAGATCCCAGGGATCGGCGGTCGGCGCTACCCGGCCAGCCTGGCGGGCCCTCTCTATCCGGATGGCATTCCCATCGAGGACGAGGCGCGCCTGACCGAGCTTTGCCAGGAGTACGCGGTCGACCAGGTCGTCTTCGCCTACAGTGACGTCAGCCATGTGCAGGTAATGCATCTGGCATCGCAGGCGATCGCCGCCGGCGCTGACTTTGTTTTGCCGGGGGGCGCCAGTACGATGATCGATGCGCCGGTCCCGGTGATCGCGATTTGCGCAGTCCGGACTGGATGCGGTAAGTCGCAGGTCGCTCGTCACGTGTCGCGGCATTTGAAAGCCCGCGGGCTTCGGGTCGGGGTGCTGCGCCACCCGATGCCCTATGGTGCGCTTGAGCAGCAGGCCGTGCAGCGCCTGGCAACGCTGGAGGACCTGGCGGCAGCGGATTGCACCGTCGAGGAACGCGAAGAGTACGAGCCGCACATTCGGATTGGAAACATCGTATTTGCCGGTGTTGATTATGAGCGGATCGCTCAGGCGGCGGCGGCTGAGTCCGACGTGCTTATCTGGGATGGCGGCAACAATGACCTGCCTTTCCTGCGGCCTGGGGTCATGATCGTCCTAGTCGATCCTCTGCGTCCTGGACATGAGACGACGCACCACCCGGGCGAGGCGGTGCTGCGCATGGCCGACGTCGTCCTCGTGGCTAAGACGAACTCTGCTGATCCCGAAGGTATCGAGACGGTCATCGCCGGGGTAAGGCAGGTCAATAAGACTGCGACGGTAGTACATGGGCAGTCGGTCGTCACACTAGACGATCCGGCTGCGGTCGCGGGCAAGCGCGCCCTCGTCATCGAGGATGGCCCGACATTGACCCATGGCGGCATGGCCTACGGCGCGGGATACGTCGCCGCACGTGCCGCCGGCGCCGCCGAGATCGTCGATGCTAGAAAGAGCGCGCGGGGCGATCTCGTTCGCGTCTTCGAAGCCTATCCCCACATTGACCGCGTTCTTCCCGCCGTCGGATACAATGCCGATCAACTCCGGGATCTCGAGGCAACCATCTCCGCAGCAGACGCGGACATTGTCGTGGTGGCAACGCCCTGCGATCTCGCCGAGCTGTTGTCCATTGCCAAGCCGACCGTCCGCGCAAGCTATGAATACGTTGGCGCTTCCGAGCCGAAGATCGAGGGGATCGTTGACCGGTTCATCCAGAAAGTCGCACGATAATTACCCGGGTGGATTGGTGTCTGTTATCGAGCGGCACCGCGCCCTAGTCGCCAATGTCGAGTTTGAACAATCTCTCGCTCACCTCGAGTAATATCAGCGTCGCGCTCAGATATCGGTCACATCAACAGGGCAACTGATTACCCCGCGAGCTGACGACAAGGCGCCTTCACGCGAGCACCACCGCTCACCGGCCCATCAATGACCATCCTGAACTGAAGAAAAATCTTGTCCTCCGAAAATCGCTTCGTGGCAGTCTGCACCACGATATGTCACTCACGCACTTCGCGGATGGTCCATGATGTTAAGGGTGCCCGCACGGTGCCGACTACTTCCGACCCGGCACACCACCCCACCCCATGTACGGCTTTTGAAGTCTGCAGGGCGCCTTGCGCTCTCGGTCCAACCCCTCTCTTGAGTTTAGGTTACCTCTATAAAGCGGACACTCGGACAACTTGCAGCGAACGACTGCTTCGAGCCCGGAGCGGACGTTCGCCTTGGCGTAATGTGTTTTGAATTGAGGCTTGGTCTATTAGGAAAGATTTCCACCTTTGAAGCACTTCCAAAGAAGATAACCAAGGGTAAGAACAACGCTGATCGGAATGCTGAAGATCGTAATGAACGCTTTGGCCAAGCCAATCAGCGAGCCGCCGTCGTCATACTCTGAAACAAAGACTGCATAGAGTAAGAGACAAACCAAAATCCCGCCGACCGCTAGCACAAACGTCGTGATCAGTGATTGCCTTAGCCACTGGAACGCTTTGAAGGCAAAGATCAAAACGATCAGCTCGACAACTATCCCAAATTGCCCTGGGGGAAATAGCTCCCAATTGCCAAATAAGCCAGAGGCTGCGAATACTGCCACGATACAGAAGATGACGTACAACCATACCTTAAGAAAGACGATCAGCGCTCGTCCTAGTGTGTTGGAATTATCCGCACCCAGCATCACTGAATTGTCATCGAACAGGTCTGCAGTCGCCTTGACGCAGATCAATGCCGTTCTTGTTGCTTTACGGTATTCACGAGTGTGGCAGAGAAGGGCCCGGGAGGCTGATTGATAATGTGGATTGCCGTTAAATTAATTCGTAGGTCAATGGAAACAGTGTTTTCCACAACCTCGACGGCTTCGGCTCTGCTCTCGGGCTGTATCGCATTGTGGCTATTAACACTGCCCTCATCAGCACACGGGAATGCTCCAAATTTTGTCATGTTGCTGGGGACTAGCGTGGCTATGATTGCGACGCTCCCATTAACTGTATTGATTGAGGCTGTAGCCGTTAAAAAAATCTCGGACTATTCTTGGGAAAAATCGGGGATAGTTGCATGTGTTCTGTACGCCGCCTCGACATCGGTTGGTTCGTTTATTGGTGGAGGTATAATGTTTGCTATACATCCAATATTATTTGATGCAGCCAAAGACTTTTACGAAATTGTATCCACAATATTATTCACGACTGTAAACTTCTCAATTGAGTTTCTTGTATTAGCTCTGATCCTTAGATCATCTCTTGGATGGAAAGGCGCAGGCATCTTGTTGGCGGCCAATTTTATAACCACGGCGATGCTATTATTTGTGGCATACTCCGGTCTGTTTGGGGCTTGATCCATCATTTTTTGACTTTCCGCTCTTTGCTCTTCCAGGCTCCTGAAAGCACTCCAATAGTTCTTCCGAGAGAGTCTGCTTTGCCCGCAATGCAAACACTGGCGAGAAATTGGCGAACGTCTGTAAGTCACTAGAAAGATCAACGACTGCAACGTCCGCAACCCGGACATCGGGGTCTGAGATCTCGCTGCGCTGGTCACGAATGACCGCTATTCCTTCTGCGCCGCAGCTTTCACCTCGGTTGAGCTTATGCTGCATTTGCGAGGGCGCCGGGCGGACCACTTCCGGAAAGGGCTCAGAGCGGTCGTTCGCTGCACGGATAACGAAAGGCGGCTCAGCGGACAAAGCGGCCCTCAACGCTACGGTGCAGGCGATGAAGTCGTCCTGTGGCTGCGGATCTCGTTGCCTTCCGAGGAGTTCACGTCGATGCCGCTCTTTTGATTTCAACCAGTCGGCTCCGCTGCCGGAAAGGTCCAGCTTCCGTCGAGGATTTCTTCCCGGGGTTGGTACATTCGCACGGCATAGTTCCAACCCTGCGTTACGGGGATGCAGTTCACCCGTCCATCATGACAGCCGCCGAAGTGGATCGTGAAGGAGCCATCCTCGTTGGGCGCGGCGGAGAAGTTGTTGTAGCTGTTCACGCCGAGGTCGTTTTCCTCGAGATAGCCCTCGGCATTGTAAACCGTGACCGACCAGAAGGCGTCCACGGGCACGTCCTTGGCATTGATCACATATGGCGTCTCGCCATCGTTCTGCTCAACGCTGGCGAGGATATAGGTGGCCGCTGTCCTCGGCAGGCCGCCCCATCCCGACAAGGCGCCGATAAGGCGCGCGACGGGCTGCGTATCCTCCCTGCGGCCGAAGGCATGAGTCGACTGGAACCCGAGGGATGCAAGATCGTTGATCGCCCGGCGCGCCATCGCGAGCTTGTCGAGATCCCAGAGCGGCGCGTCGAAGGGGCCGGAGCCGCCACCGCTGATCGCGATCTGATCCTGAGCAGCATGGGCGGCCTCGATGTCCTCAGGATCCGTGACGTCGACGAAAGTGCGGAACGTAACGGACGCAAACCGCGTGCCCACCTCCTCTTCCGTCAGCGTGTAAGTTCCCGGCTGCGCCTCGACGAACATGTCGTGGTCCTGATTGAGCACGTGCATCGACTGGTACCGCCCGCCGATCTCGGGCAGCGTGATCTCCACCGGCTCGGAAAGATCCAACAGAACCTGGGAATAGAGCGTGTCCTGGTTCATTCGGATGACCGGCTGATTGTCAGGCGTCGTCGGCACCCGAACGTGGTTCAGCTCTCCGACATCCAATCCATAGGCGGCCATGCCGGAGCGGAACATGTGGTCCGTTTCCGCGCGGATCAGGGTGTCGATCGTGACGTCTTGTGCCGCGGCGAGAGAGGGCATGAG
Source organism: Thermohalobaculum sediminis (assembly GCF_023487995.1). Taxonomy (GTDB): domain Bacteria; phylum Pseudomonadota; class Alphaproteobacteria; order Rhodobacterales; family Rhodobacteraceae; genus Thermohalobaculum; species Thermohalobaculum sediminis. Next base: position 14,990 of record NZ_JAMFKN010000008.1, on the reverse strand, counting down.
CAGACCAATCGCGATGAGCCTCCTGAGCATCGTTCGTCCTTTCAGTTTGCGGGCTCGGCGGCCGGGAAGGTCCAGCCACCGTCGAGTACCTCCGGGCCGGGCTGGTAGAGCCGGACGGTGTAGTTCCAGCCGTCCATGATCGGCAAGCAGTTGACGCGGCCATCGTCGCAACCGCCGAGATGCACCGTCATCGAGCCGTCGTCGTTTCGTTCACCAGTGACCGAGTTGATGTTGTAGGCGCCAAGCGCGTTCGGTTCGAAGAACCCGTCAGCGTTGTAGAGGCTGACGGACCAGAACGCGCCGACCGGCACGTCGGCAGGCACTTCGATCCTATACGCCTCCGGCGGTAGGCCCGGATCGATGTTCAAGTAAAGCGCTTCCGTCTCGGGAAGCCCCCCCCCCAGCCGCCGGCCGTACCGAGGAAGTGGCGCACTGGCTCCACCGCCTCCCGGTGTCCGAACGTGTGGAAGCTGTTTGGAACGAACGGTCCAAAGCTCAGAATGGACGCGACCAGTGCTTCAAAACTTTCCTCGTCGTAATCCGGCGGGATGAAGGGTGTTGCTGACGCTGCTTCCAGCGTCATCAGGTCCTGGAGTGCGTTCACCTCTGCCACGTCGTCCGGGTCGGCGGCGTCCACGAGCGTGCGCATAAAGACGATGACGTAGGGTGTGTCGCAAGTCTCCATGTCGAGAGTATAGGTGCCGCCGCCGTGAAACACCGCGTTGATGAAATGGTCCTGATTGATGACCATCGCAGACATGTAGCGATCGCCTACATCCGGCAGTGTCAGGGTCGCGCCCTCGCTTATGTCGATGACAGCAACGCTATAGAGCGTGTCTCGGTTCATCCGGATCGTCGGCTGGTTTTCCACCGGCGTCGGATCACGGAAATGGAAGAAGCGGTTCACGCCGCCCGCCAGCGAGACATACTTGTCGAGCTCGATATCCGTTGCAGCCCTGATGAAATTATCGATAGTGACCGGGATTTCCCGAGCCTCAAGGAGCCCGCGCAAGTTGCTCCCTGCATCCTGGGCCAAAGCCGTGCCGGCACCGATAATCGTACCGGCAACCAAGCCTATAGCGCAGGTGAAATTCGATCTATGCATGTTACACCCCATGACATGGACGCGCCTTTGGGAATTCGCCAAAGGGCATGATCCCGCTAGACACTTCGAGTCGGAGGTTACTAGTGGCCCTTTCGATCGTAGGCGCCGAACAACTCAGGATCGAGACCTTTGCGACCGAACACCCCTTTCAGCGCAATGTTGGCAATCTCAGGTCCATCCTCGGTCATCGTGACCCACATTACGTGATCGACGTTTCCAGGCCCCTCAAGGTGGAAAGACGCACCCGCAGGTCCCATCGTGATGTGCTCATGCCCGTCGATGTTGTCGTAGTCATAGTAGTGAAGATGACCCGCGATGAAGGTGTGATCGCGCTCCTTGAGCATTTCCTGGATCGCCTTGAAGCTGTCAGAGGGGTTCTCCCAAGCTGGCTCATGGAGAAAAAGGAAGGTCCAACGCACGTCCGGATTCTGCGCCAACGCGTCACGGATAAATTCGGTTTGCGCCTCGTGGAACTCAACCTGCATCGCGAGCCCCGCCACGACAGATTCATCGGACATGAATTCCGCCAGCATGGCCTTTGCCTGCTCCGGATCCTCAGTCTGAAGTCGATTGTAGAGTTCGATCTTTTCCTTCATGCCTTCCGGGGCTTCGCGGGGCGGGTCTTCACTGTCGAGCACTAGGAACAGGGTATTCCCATAGACGAAGCTGTAGTAGGTCGCGCCAAATCGCTCTCGCCAGACTTCTTGCGCGACCGAATTCGCGATGTCGTGGTTGCCGGGTGTTCGGAAGAACGGAACCTGGATCTTGGCCAGCATGGCGTCCACTTCATCCCACTCGGCATGCAGTTCAGCCCGGTCGTCGCTGTAGCCTTCAATCAGGTCTCCAACATTGATGACGAATTCGGGCTGTAATAGCCGAATTTGCTCCGCAGCCAAGTCGAAGGTGCCCTCGACGTTCGCGCCTCCTGTCCTGTCTCCCACGACAATGAATTGGAAGTTGTCCGGATTGTTGTTGAAGTCCTCGGATGTCCATGGCTTCGCGCCAGTGAGAGCATCTGCATTGTAGCTGAAGTCGGCTGCAGTCCCGTCGCTTCCTGCGATGCACAGTGCGAGCGCAGCAAGCGTTCGACATGCTTTCAGGGCAAACTGTCTCATGAGAACTTCTCCATTGTTTTGTCGCGGTGTAGGCATAGCTTTGCTCCACGCGTATGTCTTTGACGCGTCTCAAACGGGGGCTGAAGAGCAGTTCAAGAGATGGGTGGACGACCGGTCTGTCCGCTGAGCCGCCCTTCGTTATCCGTGCAGCGAACGACTGCTCCGAGCCCGGTCCGGCCATTCGCTGCACCGCATCCGACGTCGGAATACGGCGGGAAGCGGCTGTTTTCTGCGCTCCGCACCGACGTCCGCTCTGCGGGCGAACCGCGTAGCATTACCGCCGGGCGGATGATCTCCGGCGAGGTCTTGAAGTGGCGGAACGAGCTCGGATTGGTCATCCTGAGCGGGTGGGTAGGCCGCTCCCCCGGCTCAAACCGGTTTTCTCTGACAGGACCCTTGCGTCGTCTCCGTTCAGAAGCGGAACGTCGCACCTAGGTACGGGCCCGTCTCGAAAACATCATAGGCAAAGCGACCGTCGGATCGATTGGTCGCGAAATCGATCCCATAGAACTGCCAGCCGATCTTGAAAGAGACATCTTCCCAAGGTTGGTAATCGGCGCCGGCAACGACGATCCACTGCAGATTATCCCCGCCGACACCAAAGCCGCCGATGTCTGCGCGGGCAGCCAAGGTCCAGCTCTCACTGACTTCTACCCCGCCGCGCAGTGTGAAGGTCGGTTCAAACCAGACTTCGGTCCCGCCGAGTGAACTTTGAAAACCCGGGGACGGTCCGATATCGATGTTCACCTTAGCATCGACCTTCTGATGCAGGTTGTTGTAGCGAAATCCTGCCCCAGCATCGAACGCATAACGACGCAGAGCGCCGGGAGCGCCATAGGATCCTTCCAGGAAACGATAGCCAGCAAGGACCGCGACCCAGCCCTGCTTGACCGAGATGTCAACCCGAGCGCTCCCGACGCCCGGCAGGCTTTCCGTCGCACCTCCGCCGAGATGGACATAGTAGAGATCCGTCATAAGGCCGAAGTCGCCCTTCCAGACCTCTGCCCGCATCGATGCCGCAAAGTTCAGCGCATCGAAAACGTCGGCGAGGTCCAGATCCACATCGACGCTAGCTCCATCGACCGTCGATGTCCCTGTGGTGGTGACCGGCAGGAAGAGATACGGCGTCACGGAAAAGCGCCAGTCGTCTTGCGTGCCCTCGTCGAAGACGATCGTCTGTGCGGACGCTGGGCTGAAGCTCAGAACCGCACCCAGCAACGCCAAAAAGCTCAGGATTCGTCGAGCTATCATTTGTTTCCCCCCGTGCCGCCGCCGCAACTGATCCCTTTGGGATCACTGTCCGATACCCCAGCGCGCGTCGATATTTTCCCACTCGGGAACCGCCAGCAGCGCGTCCTTGGGATCAAAGGGCAATTGACCCGGGTTGATCCGCGGTTTCGAAGCAGCAACCGTCGCAGCCCGCGCGTTCTCGATGTTCTGGAACGGAAGATCGCGGTTCTGACCCTTGTCAGGATACTGCTTCTTCCATGCTAAATGTCGGGTCTTCATAATATTGAACATGCCCTTTGCGGGGAACATGGACAGCAACTGACCACTGACCTCACGTGGGTCGTTGTAGAGATCGTAGAACTCGGGACCTGAGAGACCAGGTTTTGCGCCAACCCAGTGCTTCTTGTAACGGCCCTTGACACTCGCCGCCAAGATGGGGCCCGTATAGATGAAAACATAGTCGCGGCGGCTCTTGCCATCACCATCGAGGACCAAAGCGGTCTGGTCTACGCCGTCAATGATACGATCGGTCGGGATGTTGTCGATGGCGCCACCTAATCGGGCAAACGTCGTGAAGAGATCGGTTTCGTGAATGATGTCACCGACGATCTGACCGGGTTCGATTACGCCAGGCCACCAAGCGATCGCGGGAACTCGCACGCCGCCTTCGGTGTAATCGCCCTTGCCGCCTGTATAGAGCGTCTCGACCATTCCCGGTGGTCCGTTGTGGACCATGGGGCCATTGTCGGCCATCAGCACTACGAGGGTGTTTTCGGCAATGCCGAGGTCTTCGACCACGCCGCGCAATTCTCCGATCCGAACGTCCATGCGCGCCAAAGCTTCCTGGGGTAAGCCGCCAGAAACGGTGACCCGGTCCGGGAAGCCCAAGAACGACGTGGCCTGCGGCCAGAGCGCCAGGAAGAACGGTTTGTCGCCTGCTGCATTCTTACGAATGAACGCCTCTGCGCGAGCAAAATATTCATCCTCCAGCTTCATGTAGTCATCGTGATTGGGAGGATTGCCTACCTCGCGAACTGGTCCGCCCTTCGTCCCCTCAAGCGCCCAGACATAGCCGGTCGGCCGCCAGCCCTTGTCGATGTCGTAGGGGTCATCGGGGAACAATTCGGGAAACATGACGGCCGGAGCAAGAGCCGCCATCTGCCCTTGTGGTACGTAGAGGCTTGGTACCTGATTGTAGGGCGACCACAGCGCCTCGTCGAAGCCCTGCTTGGTCATATAGCTCGATTCGACATCGCCTAGATGGGCTTTTCCGAAGAAGCCCGTGGCATACCCGGCCTCGCCCAACACTTCCGCGATGGTCACTTCATCCGCAGCCAGCCCCCCATATTCATAGGGGAACCCGACATTGTACATGCCGTTGCGAACCGCAAGCCGACCAGTCATCACGGCCGCGCGGCTGGGCGTGCATGATGGCTCGGTATACATGCGCATGAAATTCATGCCTTCTTCGGCGAGCTGGTTCATGTGGGGAGTCGCCCACCCGCGAACCTTCTGAATTTCTGGGATGCCTATCTCGCCAACCGCCGTGTCGTCCCACATGATATGGATGATGTTTGGTGGTTTGCCGAACTTTTCGCGAAGCTCTCCAAGCTTCCGGTCCAGTTCGGCGTCCTGCCGGACCCACTCGTCGCCATGCTGCGCCTGCAGGATATAGAACTCGGAATCGTGGACGATTCCCTGAGCGTGTCCGTGGCCCAGTGATAGGAATTGCGCGGCCAGTAGGGTTATCAAAAAGCGATAGTATCTCATGAATACCTCCGCTGAATTTTGTCTCAGGCGATTGCCGACGTTGTGGTCATCCGGACGGATCTGTCTTCTGCAATTTGCGGCGTCGACGGCATACCGCATCGCCACGGCGTTTTGTCAGGCGCCGGCTAGTAGAGAGCGCACAGATTCTCATTTCCATTAGTTGGTAAGGTTAAATAAGGGTGGCTTTCTCAGCATTGACCCAAATCAACGAAGGCTCACCCTTCTCCTGATGACGATGAATGTGTCGCAGCGGGAATGGGTAGATGTCCGCCTTGGGCTTAAAGTGATCATTCGCTGCAGCGGGCGCGAGCGTCAGCTATGGGCCGAGAGCTGACTCCGGCCTATCCGGCAGCGATGCTTGCTATGGGAGAAGCGCCCTTATGTTACACGGCAGGGCCAGCGCCGCTCGGCCGAAAATAACCCTGTAAACACAGAAAACCCTGGCTGCGCGTTGTCCCCAACGGGGCACTTCCTTCGAATTTCTCCCTTCTTTAGGCCGGCCAATCGGACGCAGCCGATGGGAAAAGCGATTCAGGGCAAGGGCTTCCCGAAGGTTGGCGTAAAGGGCCGGCGAACAATGCGTCGGTGACGCCAGCACGTGGAAGTGCCGCGATCGTCGCCATTCATAGGTGATCCTGGACGGACATGGGCGTGCTTGGATGCTACATGACAGAGTTGGCTATTCTATCATAAGTCATTGAAAACATTTAATTTAAAACTCCACGAGCTTATCTTAGAGTAAGCGAAAGGAGTACGAAATGCCCAGTCTGCGCCTTACCCGGAAATCCGTGGATGCATTGCCCCTCACCACCGCAGGACAAGAGTTCTACCGCGACGACATCCTCCGAGGTTTCGGGGTGCGCGTCGGCACCAGGTCCAAGGTCTTCTTCGCCGAGGGTCAGGTCGATCGCCAAACGAAGCGCGTCAGCATTGGTCGTGCCGATGTGATCGCCGTCGATGTCGCGCGCAAACGCGCCCTCGGACTCCTCAGCGCGATGGCGGCTGGCCGTGATCCAAGTGCAGATCGACGCGCTCTTCGATCTTGAATTTCTAGACCCCTACTTCGAGGCGAAGGCCTCGCTCGAGGACGCCACGGGGATCAGCTTCGGTGTCGACTATACGACTCTCGGGCTAACCACGACGGACAACAACGGGAACGGATCGTCGGCCTCGGGGATCGCTCGCTTCTATGGTGCTTGGGAGCTACTTGGCCGTGGAACGCCCAATACGGGCGCCCTCGTCTTCAAGGTTGAGCATCGCCATGCCTATACCGCCATCCCCGCAAGCGGGCTCGGTTTCGATGTGGGCTATGCCGGCTTGATCGGGACGCCGTTCAATGATCAGGGAGCAAGGGTCACGAACCTCTATTGGCGCCAGCGCTTCGGAGATGGACACGGCACGGTCATCGGTGGCTTTCTCGACACCTCCGACTATGTTGATGCCTTCGCACTCGGCAGCCCGTGGCTGCACTATACGAACTTCGTCTTCTCGACCGGAAGCGCGACCATCGGCCTGCCGGACGATGCAACCTTCGGCATCGCCGGAGCGATGTTCCTCACCGACAACATCTATGTCATTGCCGGACTTGCCGATGCCAATGGAGACTCGAACGAAGTCTTCTCTGGCTTTGAGACATTCTTTGGCGAGAATGAGTACTTCTCCTCGGTCGAGGTCGGGTGGACGAGCGCGCGAGAGCGGCTGATCTTCGACAACATTCACGCCACTTTCTGGCACACGGATGGATCCGGCGATCTCGGGATCGATGACGGCTGGGGCGTCGTCGGCTCGGCCAGCTGGTATGTCCGAGAGCAGTGGCTGCCCTTCCTCCGCGGCGGATATTCCAAGGATGGTGGAGCGCTGCTCGAAGCGTCGGTCAGTGCCGGCATAGGCTGGCAACCACACCCTGGTCCGGGACGGGATCTTCTCGCTGTCGGTGTCAACTGGGGCAGGCCCAGCGAGGCGAGCTTTGGCAAGGGCGCCGACGATCAGATAACGGCCGAGTTCTTCTACCGGTTCAATGTCGGCGAGCACCTCGCAATCACGCCGGATGTGCAGGTGATTTTCGACCCGGCGCTCGACCCCTCGAAGGATGTGATCGGTGTCTTGGGCCTGCGCGCGAGGCTCGCGCTGTGAGGGGAAATGAGAAGGTTATGGCGAACGGCGCCGAGGCCCGGGACGCACCCCAAGACCTGATGCGCGAACGGGAGGAAACCACGTGATCAGAATTATGTCCGACCTTCCCGGCGATATCTTCGGCATAGAGGCCGCTGGCCCGTTCGACCGCCCGGATATGGATGGGGTGATGCTCGACTTCGATGAGCTGAACATGACCCGCCACTACCGGAAGCTTCTGATCTGCTTCACGAGCGATACCGCTCCGTCTGCGCGCAGCGAAGCCGACAGATTCGCGAACTGGGTTGCCATGAGAGAGATCGAGCGTGCGGCGTTCGTGGGCGACAAGAAGTGGCATGAGGCGTTCAGGACGTTCTGCGACCAGATCGGCGCCCTGTGCGGCGTCTTCGATGAGAGCGATCGCGCACGCGCAATCACTTGGCTCGGCGAGTTTTCCGATTAATCGCCCAGCACGCTCCTACGCATCCATCGAAGCTGGTGTGATCAGTCCGTCGATTATCGACGTCAGTCGCATTCAGAGATGCAGTACTGCGCGATCTAACGATGGCCGCGCTTCAGCTAGCATCTCGGCGCGCTCAGCCGGCGACGCGAGAGACTTTCCCGGCGAGCCGGACAAAGGCAAAGCATCCTCTAGAGGGGCCACCGGTATGGATGAGTTACCGTTGCGGTTAAGGCAGGATGCAGCACCAGCTGCGTCAGGCACGACCAACAGCACCGGCGCCGAACAAGCGCGCCACCCAGAATCAGACATTTGGCTTGCGCCGCCCCAATGGCGAGTATGGGCCGATCGCGCTCTTTCCGGTCGATTGCCCTAAGGTCCGCTTTGTCCGCATCCCGGTCATCACGAAGCGCCGCAGCGAACGGCCGCAATCGCGGACGTTCGATTTCTGTTCCATTTCGGCGAGTGCCACCGGCATCGAAGTGTTCAGGTCGCCCTGCTGGAAAGCCTAGGGATCTCAGTGAGCTACAAGCTCTGCACCAAATCCGCGCAGTCATCAGGTCCAGAGAACAACGGCCCTGAGAGACCGTTTTCAGGCTACCAGGCGGCGGGTCCGGTGCTCAGCGCCTCCCGCATAACTCTCGAAAACAACGGAAAAATCCGGTCCCAGCCGGATCGGGAGAACGCTTTCGCGAGGGCAAGTGGCGGAGAGGGTGGGCCTGACGTCCAACCTTCTCCACCCCGCAAGTCATTGATTTATAGTTGCTTTCAGCATCCCACCTTCCTTCTCCGGTGATTCTTCAGCCGCCGGTAATCTGTCCGATCAGTGCGAAGAGCACATCGCGGTACCAGAGGTGTTGGCAGACAAAGTCTAACCTGTCTCTGTTTCCAGGTGGCGCATGGTGGGCGAGGGGTATGGTCGGCAGGATTTGCTACAAGCGCCACCGGTTTCCGACGGATGTGATCCGCTACGCCGTCTGGCTTTATCTGCGTTTCACGCTGAGCCTCCGCGATGTCGAAGAGATGCTCGCCGAGCGCGAGATTGAGGTCAGCCGCGAGACCCTCCACTACTGGGTCATCAAGTTCGGCCCGAAGATCGCGGCCAACCTCAGGCGGCGCCGCGGCTCTCCCACAGGGCGCTGGCACCTCGACGAGATGGTCGTGAAGATCGGCGGCCAACGGATGTGGCTCTGGCGGGCGGTGGATGACGAGGGCGAGGTGTTCGACATGCTCGTTCAAACGCGCCGCAACGCTAAGGCAGCGCGTAAACTGCTGCGCCGGCTCATGAAGAACACCGGGGTCCGCCCGCAGACGATTACGACCGATGGCCTCGCCTCCTATCGCAAAGCGATGCGGGAAGAGGGGCTCCCGAAGCGTCATCGTCCCGGTCGGCTTGAGGCCAACAACCGCGCCGAGAATTCGCATCTGCCGATCCGAAGGCGTGAGCGCAAGCAGCAGAGGTTCAAGTCGCAGGGCTCCGCCCAACGCTTCCTCGCCTCTCATGCCGCCGTCTACAACTGCTTCAACATCGGAGCGCATCTCGTCAGCCGCCCGACCCTGCGTCACTTCATAGCGCAGGCCTTCGCGGCTTGGGCTGACGCGACCATGGACGCCTGAACTTCAGAGGCAACCGGGTCACTTTGCGCGAGAGCGCCGTTAACTTGCCAATACCCTGACAGTACCTATCAGTCTCTGATTGGGGTATTATGATACCTCATTGCAGGGCGACTGGCTAGGTAGGGCGCCTACTGGTGAAGCGCCAAGTCTGACGTACAGCATCACCGCCAGGCGGATGATCTCCGGGCTCGTTTTGAAGTGGCGGAATGGACTGGGGTTTGCTCATGCCGCGAGGGTAGGCAGGCCGGCATGCCGTCTCAAGCAGAGTTGCTCTGACAGTGCCAAACCTGATTCCGTCTCGAAATCCAGAGACTGAAAATAGGCTGAGCGGCCTCCTACTCCGCCGCCCGGCGCGGCATGTGAGCAAGGCGTCCTTGCTCCCTGAAGCCGTCGATCGCGGCGCGCAGAGCCTCGACTGCCGGCCTGGCGCAATAGCCGAGAAGTCGCTCGGCCTTGGCCGGAGAGAAGAACATCCGCTTCCGAGCCAGCCGTACTGCATCGACCGTGACGAAGGGCTCGATCCCGGTCAGCCGCCCGAACAGTTCCGCGACCTGCGCGATCGGCAAGACCGAGCTGTGCGGCAGATGCACCCACGGGGCCGTCCGTCCCGAGAGGTCCGCGATCACGGTCAGGATCTCGCGCAACGTCATGTTTTCTCCGCCAAGGATGTAACGCTCGCCTGGCACACCCTTCTCGAAGGCCAGGAGGTGTCCAGCCGCCACATCATCGACGTGGACGATGTTGAGCCCTGTGTCGACATAGGCGGGCATTCGGCCCGATGCGGCGTCGAGCACCATCTTTCCTGTCGGCGTCGGCCGGATGTCGTGCGGACCGATCGGGGTCGAGGGGTTGACGATCACGACCGGCAGCCCGTGAGCCGCTTGAAGCTCCCGGACGGCCGCCTCGCCAAGAAACTTGGATTGCTTGTAGGGACCGATCATGTCGCTGAAGCTTACCGGCGTTTCCTCGTCGGCGACGCCGCCCGGCACGATCCCGAGTGTCGCGACACTGCTGGTATGCACGATCCGTTCGACCCCGGCCTCGGCGGCGGCCAGCATGAGGTGGCGGGTCCCCTCGACGTTCGCGGCGAACATCCGGTCGCGGTCCGGCACCCACATCCGGTAGTCGGCGGCGACGTGAAACAAGCCGGCGCAGCCGCGCACCGCACCGGGAAGCGTCTCTGGCTTCGTCAGGTCGCCAACGACCGTCTCGACCGGAAGGCCTGCGAGATTGCGCCGGTCCGAGTCGCGACGGACCATCACGCGCACTGTCCGTCCTGAGCGGATGAGGTGGCGAACTACCGCCGATCCGACGAAGCCGGACGCCCCGGTGACAAGCATCTTCAAGACTTTGACCTTTCGAGCGGACAAAAGTGGATCGGCGAAGAAGGTCGCTCGATCGGCGGAATATGAGCCGCATGAAGGCGCAAAGCAACGCGCCATTGTCAGGGGCGTCCCGCGCGCGTAGGGGACTGCGCTGGACGGATGGAGGATGACCGTGTCCGAAGCGCGCGACAGGATCGGGGATGCCGTGAGCGGCTGGGTGAGAGCGGTCACCGTGCGCCCCTCACTCACCCTCGCCCTTGTCGGGTTGCTGATGCTGGTCGCCGCCGCTGCCGCGTCACAACTGGGCATCAATACCGATACCAGCCGGATGCTGTCGAAGCGGCTTGCCTTCCAGCAACGGGTCGACATGCTCGATGCCGCGTTTCCGGCCGAGGAGAATGCGATCGTCATCGTGGTGCGCGCCGACTCCGTCGACGCGGCCGACGCCGTTGTCGCGACGCTGGAGTCGCGTCTCTCGGCAGAGACCGAGGTGTTCGACCGGATCTTCGCTCCGTCGGTCGACCCCATCCTGGTGGCGCACGGGCTCCTCTATCTCGACCGCGACGCGCTCGACGAGCGGCTCTCTCGGCTCGTCAAGGCATCGAACCTGATCGCGGAGCTTCGCTCGGATCAGAGCGTCGACGGCTTCCTGCATGCGCTCGACACAGCGACGGCGCTGGCCGCGCAAGCCGGCGAAGGCGACCAAAACCTCGATCCGCTCCATGCCGAAACCGCCGCCGTGCTCGCAGCCGCGCGGGAGGGACGCGATCGGCCCTTCCGCTGGAGCTCCGTGTTGTCCAGCGAGGGTGCCGCCTGGGTTCTGCGGGTCATCACACTCGAACCCAAGCTGGATTTTACCGCACTGGAGCCGGCCGGGACAGCCTTGGCGGCGATCCGCGCCACCATCGCCGCGCTTGACCCCGCGTTGGCAGAAAAGGTGCAGATCGGAGTGACGGGCAACCCCGCGCTCCGCGCCGACGAGCTGCAGAGCACGACCTCAACGCTCGGCCTCTCGATGGCGCTGTCGGTCCTCCTCGTCGGACTCCTCTTGCGCATCGCGCTCGGATCGATGGCCCGCGCTCTCCTCGCCCTCGCGGCGCTCGGCGTTACGGTTCTGCTGACGGCCGGCTTCGCGGGCATTGCCATCGGCGAGCTCAACCTGATCTCGATCGCCTTCGTGGTGCTCATGGTCGGCCTCGGCATCGACTACTCGATCCACTTTCTGTCGTACTTCGACGAGCACTCGGCCGAGAGCCACGACACCCGCACCGCGCTCGGCGCCGCGGGCCGGGCGATCGGGGACGCGCTGGTGCTCAGCGCCCTCACCACCGCGATCGCCTTCTTCGCCTTCGCCACGACCGACTTCGTCGGCATGGCGCAGCTCGGGCTGATCGGCGGGACTGGCGTGCTGATTGCCCTTGCCGTGGCGCTCACGGTCCTGCCGGCCGCGGTCGCGCTCTGGCCGGGACTAGCTTCCGGGCCGCCTCCGCGCAGGCTCCGGCAGCCACAGGCCAGGATCGGGCGCATCCTCTTCTGGCTGACGCTGGTGATCGGGTTAGGCGGACTCGCCCTGTCCCCCTTTGCCCGTTTCGATGCAGACCCGATGAACCTGCGCGACCCGAGCGCGCCCTCCGTCGAGGCCTATCGCTGGCTCGTCGAGGACGCGAACTTCGCGCCGATGAAGCTCAGCCTGCTCGTGGCAGATCCGGTCGAGGCGGAAAAAGCGATCGCTGCGCTTACGGCGTTGCCGGAAGTGAGCCGCGCAACCTGGCTCGGCGACCTGGTGCCGGCCGACCAGGCAGCCAAGCTCGAACTCATCGACCTCGCCTATCCTTCGATCCAGCATGCAGTTTCCGGCACGCCGATCGACCTTGCAGGGGACGCCGCCGATGTGACACCCGAGAGCCTCGCAGCCCGCCTTTCGGATCGCCCCGGAGGCGCGGCGACCGCGCTTGCGATGCAGCTACGTGCCTACGCGGTGCGCCGCACACAAGAGAGCGACGCCGTTCTCGGCGAGCAGCTCTTCCACTACTTCCCGATGCTGCTGGACCGGATGACGCGCCAGCTATTCGCCGGCGAGATCACCGCCGGCACTCTGCCTGACGACGTCCGCGATCGCTTCGTGGCGACGGACGGCCGCCTCAGGGTCGAGATTGCTCCGGTGGACGACATCTCTGATCCGGCCACGATGGCGACCTTCGTCCGTGCTGTCTCAGCCGTCGCGCCCGGCGTGGCTGGACCGCCCGACCAGATCGTCGGTGCCTCCCGTGCCGTAGCAATCGCAATCCTCCAGGCGACCAGCCTTGCCCTCGCCGGTTGCTTGCTCCTTGCGTCGATCGTGCTCCGTGACCCGGTCCGTATCACCGCGATCACGGTGCCGCTGCTCCTCGCGGCCGCGGTGACGACCGGGGCCGGGATCCTTCTGGACATGCCGTTCAACTATGCGAACGTCCTCGTCCTTCCCCTCCTGATCGGCGTTGGCATCGACAGCGGGGTGCATTTCGCGCTGCGCGCCAGCTCGAAACCCAGCGAAGTCTTTGACACCTCGACCCCCATAGCCATTCTCTTCAGCGCGCTGACGACAATCGCCGCCTTTGGCACTCTGGCGCTCTCACATCATCGTGGTACTGCAAGTATGGGTGTCCTTCTCGCGATCTCGCTCTGTGCTGCCGTCTGGATGACGTTCATGCTCACTCCGTCTCTGATCGCCTGGACACGCCGTACGAAGAGCTAGGCGCTCAGAGCTAGAGCGGAATCCCATCAGTCTGGATGGTAGCCGCAGGCGCTGAAGTAGTTGGCGCACTCGGCCGGGGTGAAGGCGCCGGCGAGGTGGTGTCAGACGAATGCGAACTCGTCTCAGTTTGCCCGCAAGCGCGGGAACCTAGGCGGAACAGAGCTGCCGCCATTCCTCGAGGGCGGCGGTTCTGTTGACCTTGAAGATGTTCCTGCTGGAGAGGCTGCGTTCCTGGTTGAAGTGGTTGTGGACGGAAGCATGGACAGCGGCGAAGGTCTGCAGGTTTCGCATCCGCCGGAAGCGGAGCATCGCCCGTTCCCGTCTTCGCAGTGGCAGGTGTGAGTTCTCGACGCGGTTGTTCAACCAGCGCCCGGTAGACTGAAGATCCGACCCGCCAAGCTCGCGCAGTGCGGCGCGGTACGACGCAAGACGATCGGTAACGATCTGCTGCGGCCGGCCATAGCGCCGCATCAATTTCCGGAGGAACTTCAATGCCGCTCTCTTGTTGCGGCGCTTGGTGACAATGGCTTCGAGGACTTCTCCTTCGTGATCGACAGCCCGCCAGAGATAATGCCGCTCGCCGTTGATCTTCACGAACACCTCGTCGACGTGCCATCGCCAGTTCGAGAAGGCCCGCAACTTGTCGGTGCGCTTGCGCCTGGTCTCGGCGGCAAACATCGGCCCGAACCGATCGGTTCAGGGCCGAAAGCTGCCGCCTCCCCAACGTCGGCTTCGTCCGCAGAGCGGACCTCTGTGGGAGCCGCAGCGAACGACCGCTCTGAGCCCATTCCGGACCAGGTCGGCGAATACTGCACGCGCGCGCAGCATCGAGAGCCAGAAGCTAGCCTGAGACGAATGCTGCGGCGCCGCGCGAAAAGCAGCCATTCACCGCGTCAGCGACGACTAGATTACCTCGGATGACCGAGTCGCGGACCGAGCGGACCCTTGGAAGGTGGTCCGTTTGCAGCGGCCTGAAGTCACCATAATGCTTGACGGGGGCCTGACCGCCGGCCAGCGTCCACGAATGAAATGGCTCGATCACGAAAATCTGGTCCGCTCAAGCGTCCAACTCGCGTCAGACGGTCGTTGGGAGGATGCCGTTCCGATCGAGAGCACCGATCCCCTCGCGCTGCGTCGCTGGCTCGCGGAAAGCCGGCCCGACGTCGCGATAGAAAGCGTCTATCGTAATGCGTCCGGCAGCCTACAAGGTTTTTTCGGATTTCGACGGATTTTCGAGGATGCAGAAGAGCGGGCATCCTTCTGGGAAGGAGTCGTCAAGGCCACCGAAGCCTATCAATCGCTGGCGCCGGGACAGCAACTTGCGGCGTGGCTCGGTCTATTGGGTGTGCCGTCAATGCTTGAGGCGACACCCTCCGGAACGCAGCTCGTGAGCAGCCCAACTTGATTGGTCCACGGTGATTGTTAGTTCATGGTCGGCCTTCGGCCCATCCGGACGATGCTTTCCGGGGCTGGTGGCCGCCATCCAAGAGCGCTGTGAGGCCGTCTGGTGTTGTAGTGGCGG
>NZ_JAMFKN010000007.1 GCF_023487995.1 Thermohalobaculum sediminis | reverse complement strand
GGAGGGCATCACTTCAATCGACCGAGCGCCTGCCATGCACTAACAATCAACTTGGACCGACCAATCTGGGCCACTCACATCTGCCAAGGCTCCGGCCCCATCCATTTTTAGGGCAGTAGGGAAAGTCGAGAAATAGCTTTCTGGAATTACTTTGCTCCATCACTCTGATATAGTCGAGAAATCCATACTCAATTAGCTTCGAATGAACGGGCACAAGGCGCTTTGAGGAATCCGTTTTAAGCTGCTTTTCATCAGCTTCATTTAAGTCGAAACACCAGATATCATCCTTCTTGCGAATGTCGCTCAGGTGGAGCTGTGCGATCTCCCCTAACCGGGCGCCAGTGAAGAGCGCTATCAGCGGTCCCCACTTTTGGTAGTCCTTGCGTATCAATCCGCGCTCGTTGTGTAGAAGCTCTGAAAGCATCAGCATGCACTGATCCTGACTAAATGCTTCTCGGCCATCGCCACTACGCTTGCTGCTTCCTCGAACATTCATGCCCGCAAAGAAGTTTTCATCCACATATCTATGCGACTTACCCCACTTGAAGAGCGCGCTATACGCTGCGAGGTACGTATTGATCGTCTTGACACTGATAGTAGAAACACCAGTGACTGATAGCACTTCGTCGAGGGGTAAGTTTCTCGTTTTGGGATTCTTATTTCTATTCTTTGGATAGTGGAGCAATACAGCCTTCAGATTACGCGCTTCGCTCGACGTTATCGAGCGTACGTCCGCCTCGGCTCCAACCACCTCAAACAGCAGTGCGAAGTGCTCTTCCTTCTCGTTCAGCGTCTTTGCGGACCACTGATTGCCGACCTTCCCTTCCTCGAGATAACGCTCCGCCATGTCCTTCAATGACGTTCGCCCTGCATTCGGTATCGCGGCGGGTTGAACGATCTCGGCACGGGGCGCTGCGGGATCGAAGGTGAAGCTCTCGAATGACGCATCGTGCGCCAGCACGGCTTCGATGTAGGCCCGATAGCCGCGCTGGAACTCGGCGGACAGGATTTCGTGCTCCGGCGTCCCTTGGGCCACGGAGAATCCGTAGAGCGCCTGTAAGCGCCGTAGAGCCTCGTCTCGGTCTTCCCGCTGCCCGGACCACAGCTCAGCGGACAAGGGCGCCTGAGCGACCGTACGCGCGCTCTCCAGCACCGCGAGATCGTAGCCCGAGAGACGGCCGTTCGCCGCGATGTGATCCGTCCGCTTGTCGAGAAGGGATTTGAAGTGCCGCTGGATGACGGCGCGCATTTCATCATAGCGCATTCGGGAGGCCACCGCTCTGGAGGTCAGGATGTCTGCGAGGGCAGCTAGCTGTCTCGCTAGGCTCAGAGCCTCACGACGATCTCTCGTGCGAAGCGAGACCTTGATATCCGAGACTTTGCCGTACGGATGCAGCGCCTCGGGGATCGGCCATCGGATATAGTAGACGCCATGTCGCGAGAGAGTCAGGTAGGCGGGAATCCCCATAGCAATGTCTCACCTGCATGTCTCACCCGAGAACTGCAGCCGCAAGGCATTGCATTTAAAGGATATGGTGGGCGGTACTGGGCTCGAACCAGTGACCCCAGCGATGTGAACACTGTGCTCTACCAACTGAGCTAACCGCCCGTGCGGCGGACACATAGGCGCGCGGGGGCGCCTTCGTCAAGCGGATTCGGCCCGCGCGGGCTGCAGGCGCTCCAGCAGGCCCGCGATCTCGTCGAAATGCGCGGCCACCGCTTCGGGGGCGAGCTGATCCAGCGGCTCGGCGGCGAAGCCGAAGCTCACCAGCACGCAGGGCACGCCGGCGGCGCGCGCGGTTTCGCGGTCGGTGACGGTATCGCCCAGCATGACCGAGCGGGAGGGGTTCGCGCCTATGCGGCGCGCCGTCTCGCGGAAATGCTCGGGGTCGGGCTTGCGCACGCTGAGGCTGTCGGCGCCCAGAACGGCCCCGAAGCGGTCCAGCACGCCCAGCCGCTCGAGCAGCATCAGCGCCAGCCGCTCGGGCTTGTTGGTGCAGACGCCCAGCCGCCAGCCCTGCGCGTCCAGCCGGTCGAGGCAGGCGCCAACCCCGTCATAGAGGCGCGAATGCACCGCAACCGCGCCGGTATAGGCATCGAGCAAGTCGAGATAGAGCGCATCCGTAAGTGCGACCGACTCGGGCGCGTCCGGGTCGCGGCCGTCGCGCGACAGCGCGCGGCGGATCATCGAGCGCCCGCCGCGGCCCGCGAACACCCGGTCCTCGGCCATCGTGAGCAGCGGCAGGCCGCGTGGCGCGAGCGCCGCGTTGGCGGCGTTGAGCAGATCCTCGGCCGTGTCCGCCAGCGTCCCGTCGAGATCGAAGATCGCGCCTCGCATCCGTCCCCTCCGCCCCGCCCCGCCGGGTCCCGGCAATGAACGGAAACAGTTTCTGATCCGCGCGCCACTTTGCGGGCGGCACGCGCTCGGGATATAGAACGCGAATGTCAGCGTCCAGCCCCACCGCCCGCCCCATAGCCGTCGTCGTGCTTGCCGCGGGCAAGGGCACGCGGATGCGCTCGGCGCTGCCCAAGGTGCTCCACCCCATCGCCGGGCGTCCGATGCTTGGCCATGCGCTGGCCGCCGCCGCGACGCTGGCGCCCGCGCGGGCCGCCGTGGTGGTCGGCCATGGCGCCGAGGCGGTGGGTGCGGTGGCCGAGGCGGCGCTGCCCGGCGCGCGGATCTGCCTGCAAGCCCAGCAGAAGGGCACAGCGCACGCCGTGCTGGCCGCGCGCGCGATGCTCGAGGGCTTCGCGGGCGACGTGGTGATCCTCTACGGCGACACGCCCTTCATCGCGCCCGGAACGCTCGCCCGCCTCGTCGCCGCGCGCGCCGGCGCGGCGGTGGCGGTGCTGGGCTTCGAGGCGGCCGAGCCCGGGCGCTATGGCCGACTGGTGCTCGGCGGCGACGGCATGCTCGACCGCATCGTCGAGGCGAAGGACGCGACCGAGGACGAGCTCGCCATCCGCAGCTGCAATTCCGGCGTGATGGCGGCGGACGCAGCGACGCTGTTGCGGCTGCTCGACCGCGTGGATTGCGACAACGCGCAGGGCGAATACTACCTGACCGACGTGGTGGGGCTGGCGCGGGCCGAGGGGCTCGCCTGCCGCGCCGTCCTTTGCGACGAGGTCGAGACCATGGGCGTCAACGACCGGGTCGAGCTTGCCCGCGCCGAGGCGATCTACCAGGCCCGCGCGCGGCACGAGGCGATGCTGGCGGGCGCGACCATGACGGCGCCCGAGACGGTGTTCCTCAGCTGGGACACGGTGCTGGGCCGCGACGTCACGATCGGCCCCAGCGTCGTCTTCGCCCCCGGCGTGCGCGTGGCTGACGGCGCCGAGATCCGCGCCTTCTGCCATCTCGAAGGGGCCGAGGTGGGGGAGGGCGCCATCGTCGGCCCCTTCGCGCGGCTTAGGCCCGGCGCGCGCATCGGCGCAGGCGCCCATGTCGGCAATTTCGTCGAGATTAAGAACGCAAGCCTCGGCGACGGCGCCAAGGCAAATCACCTGACCTATGTCGGCGACGCCTCGGTCGGCGCGGGCGCGAACCTTGGCGCGGGCACGATCACCTGCAACTATGACGGCTTCGACAAGCACCGCACGGACATCGGCGCGGGCGCCTTCATCGGCGTCAACGCCGCGCTGATCGCGCCGGTGAGCGTGGGCGCGAACGCCTATGTCGCGACCGGCACCGTGGTCACGCGCGACGTGCCCGAGGATGCGCTCGCCATCGCCCGTGTGCCGCAGGAGAACCGCGAGGGCAGCGGGCGGCGCCTGCGCCAGACGCTGAAGGCCCGCAAGGCCGCACGCAAGGACAAGCCCGATCGGGCGTAAGGGGGCAGCGAGACCATGTGCGGCATCATCGGCATCCTGGGGCAGCTCGAAGCCGCTCCCCGCATCCTCGACGCGCTCAAGCGGCTGGAATATCGCGGCTATGACAGCGCGGGGCTGACGACGCTGTCGAACGGCAAGCCGATCAGGCGGCGCGCGGTTGGCAAGCTGTCGGCGCTGCGACAGCTGGTGGCGGCCGAGCCCGCGCCCGGCAGCGCTGGCATCGGCCACACCCGCTGGGCCACACATGGCGCGCCGACGGTCACGAACGCCCATCCCCACGCGGCGGGCCCCGTGCATGTGGTCCACAACGGCATCATCGAGAACTTCCGCGAGCTGCGCGCCGAGCTGACCGCGGCCGGCCGCCGCTTCGAGACCGAGACCGACACCGAGGTCGTGGCCCAGATGGTCGCGCAGCTCATGGCCGAGGGGGCCGAGCCCTTCGAGGCGGTGAGCCGCACGCTCGACCGCGTCAGCGGCGCCTTCGCGCTCGCCTTCCTGTTCGAGAACCAGCCCGACCTGATGATCGCCGCGCGCCACGGCTCGCCGCTCGCGATCGGCTGGGGCGAGGACGAGATGTTCGTGGGCTCGGACGCGCTCGCGCTCTCGCCCATGACGGCCGAGATCACCTATCTGGACGAGGGCGACCGGGCGATCCTGCACCGCTCGGGCGCGCGGATCTTCGACGCGCAGGGCCGGCCGGTTGAGCGCGCCCGGCGGCATGTCTCGATCGAGCAGTCGATGGTCGAGAAGGCCGGGCACAAGCACTTCATGGCCAAGGAGATCCACGAGCAGCCCGGCGCGCTCGGCCTCGTGGTCGCGCGCAACGTGGCGGCCGACCGCACGCGCATCGCCTCGCCCGCCGACGCGCTGCCCTGGGCGCGGCTGTCGCGGCTCCTGCTGATCGGCTGCGGCACGGCCTCCTATGCCGGGCATGTCGCGAAATACTGGTTCGAGGCGATGGCGGGCCTGCCGGTCGAGCTCGACATCGCCTCGGAGTTCCGCTACCGCGACCACCCGCTCTCGGGCGAGGAGGGCGCGATCTTCATCAGCCAGTCGGGCGAGACCGCCGACACGCTGGCGGCGCTGAGGCACGTCGTCGGACGCGTGGCTGCGACCGCGGCGGTGGTGAACGTCGTTGAAAGCTCGATCGCGCGCGAGGCGGGGATCGTGCTGCCGATCCTTGCGGGACCCGAGATCGGCGTCGCCTCGACCAAGGCCTTTACCTGCCAGCTCGGGACGCTCGCGGCCGCGGCGATCCTGGCGGCCCGGCTGCGCGGGCGGATCGACGCGGGCGCCGAGGCCCGGCTGGTCGCCGAGTATGTGGAACTGCCCCGCCTCCTCGCCACCGCGCTCGAGGACGAGCCGCGCATCGCCGCGATCGCGCAGGACATCGCTCTGGCGCAGGACGCGCTCTATCTGGGCCGCGGCCCGATGTTCCCGATCGCGCTCGAGGGCGCCCTCAAGCTCAAGGAGATCAGCTACATCCACGCCGAGGGCCATGCCAGCGGAGAGCTCAAGCACGGACCCATCGCGCTGGTGGACGACAGCGTGCCCGTCATCGTCATGGCGCCGCGCGACGCGCTGTTCGAGAAAACCGTCTCGAACATGCAGGAGGTGATGGCCCGCGGCGGGCGCGTCGTGCTGGTGAGCGACGCCGCCGGGATCGCGGCCGCGGGCGACGGCGTCTGGCGCACCATTCGCATGCCGGACTGCGCGGCATGGCTCGCCCCGGTGCTCTACGCCGTGCCCGCCCAGCTTCTCGCCTACCACGCGGCGCTCGCCAAGGGGACCGACGTGGACCAGCCGAGAAACCTCGCCAAATCGGTTACGGTAGAGTAGACTTGCGCGCAAAACATAAAGTGCGGATCTATCCGTTGGGGAAGAGCGAGGGCATTCTCATGCTGAGGCATGCATTGATGGTGGCGGCGGGCCTTGCGCTCCTCGGCTGCGCCGGGAAGCCGAAGGAAGTCGCCCAGACGGCGGCACCCGAGATCACGATCCGGCCCGACTGCTACACGGTCGTGCTGTTCGACAAGCACCCGATCGTCCCGCCCGAGGCTGGGGTCGCGCCGGAACATGCCCGTTTCCTCGGCCAGTGGAAGCAGGGCGCCTGGAACGGCGAATGGTGCCATGACCTGTTGATCACCGAGGTCAGGAAGGACGGCGAGGTGCGCATGGTCGACATGCACGCGCCCTACGAGCCCTGGGGCCAGCCGGCCACCGCCTTCCAGCGCATCGGCCGGATCGACAAGGACGGCAATCTGATCGTGCGCTACGGCACCGAGTCGGTGCGCTACCGCATCGAGCAGGGGCGCCTCGTCGCGCAGCGCTCGGGCGTGCACGGAAACCTCGTGGCGGTGCTGCAGCAGGACGGCTACACGCCGCTGCCGCCGATGCGCCCCGCCAACTCCCTTGCCGCGAGCGAGACGCAGGGCCTCGCTGCCTCGAAGGTCGCAGCGCTCCAGTGACGCGGGGAGGGGCGGCGCGGGGTCAGCCTGTGCCGCCCTTCAGCGTCACCATGATCTCGTTGCGCCGCAATGCCGGGATGGTCCAGGGCGGGTTGTAGCCCGCCGCCTGCCAGTCGCCCTCATGTGCCATGCCCCGTTCCGCCAGCCACGCGGCAAGGCGGGCGCGCTCGCGTTCGATCGACTCGGCGTCGAGGACGCCCGCGAAGCGCGCCACGGCCACCCGCCGGGCAGGGATCAGCGCGATCGCGACCGTGGGGTCGGTCGGCCGCGGCGCGGTCTCGGGGGTCATGCTTTCGGGCAGCACGAAGACCGTCTCCCACCCGCCTTCGGCGGCGCCGGTCACGACCGGCGCGGTCATGGCGATCTCGCGGCCCCGTTCGGCCGTTCCGGTGATCACGGGCGCGGTCATCGTGATGTCCTGACCATCGTCATTCGCGCCGCCGATATAGTCGAACAGCCGCCCGAAGCCGCGACGCACGGCGGGGCCGCGCTCGGTGTCCCCGACCACGGTGCGTGCGACGGTCAGCGCGGGATAGTCGCGGATCTCGATGCCATCCTCGGCCGACACCAGCGTGAACGGGGGTTCCTCGGCCGCCTTTCCTCCCACCACGGAGCACCCCGCCAGCATCACCCCCGCCGCCATCGCGGCCAGCCGCGCCACCATCCGGCTCATCATGTCTCACCCTCGGAGTGCTCCGGCCTGCGGGTGATCTAGCGCGCCGCCGGACGGCTTCGAGGGATGGCGCTCAGAGCCTGCGGAAGGTCAGGTAATGCGGCCGCCGCCCCTCGCGCAGCGCCTTGGCCTCGTAGCGCGTGCCGGGCCAGTCGTCCCAGGGCACGGCGATCTCCGCGACCCGGACCCGCTCGAAGCGGGCATCTCCCGCCATCACCCGCAGGGCGTGGCGCACGTAGTCGGGCACATCGGTCGCCACCCGGAACTCGGCGCCCGGCCTCAGCACTCGGGCAAGCTGGTCGATCTGCGGCGGGTTGACGAAGCGCCGGTCGTGATGGCGCCGCTTCGGCCAGGGATCGGGGTAGTTGAGGAAGGCGCGGCCGACCGAGCCCGAGGGCAGCACGTCCATCAGGTCCCGCGCGTCCCCCGCCAGCACGCGAAGGTTTTCCACCCCCGCCCGCTTGATGGCCGCGAGCAGCATGGCGACGCCGTTGATGAAGGGCTCGCAGCCGATGATGCCGACATCGGGGTTGGCGACCGCCTGCGCGATCATGTGCTCGCCGCCGCCGAAGCCGATCTCGAGCCACGCCTCGCGCGCGCCGGGGAACAGCCGGGCGAGGTCGATGGGGTGCCGCTCGGGGTTCTCCTCCCACGACACGTCCGGGGGCGCCAGCGTGGCCAAGCGGGTGTCGATCAGCTCGCGCTGACCCTTGCGCAGCGTCTTGCCGTGCCGGCGGCCGTAGAAGTTGCGCCAGGGCGCGCCGTCCTCGCGGGTGGGCATGTCGCGCTTCTCGCTCATCACGGTCCCCGAAAGCGAAGGCGCCCGGGGTTGCCCCCGGGCGCCGGATCGTGGCCGACCGGGCGCCCGGTCAGATGACGCCCCTCAGCGCGGGCGCGAGGTCGAGCTTCTCCCACGAGAAGCCGCCATCGCCCTCGGGCTCGCGGCCGAAATGGCCGTAGGCGGCGGTGCGCTGGTAGATCGGGCGGTTCAGCCCCAGTCGCGTGCGGATGCCGCGTGGCGTCAGGCTCATCACCTCGCGGATCGCCGCCTCGATCTTGGCGGCGTCCTCGGTCTCGGTCCCATGGCCGTCGACATAGAGAGCGAGCGGCTCGGCCACGCCGATGGCGTAGGCCAGCTGGATGGTGCATTTCGAGGCGAGCCCCGCCGCCACCACGTTCTTGGCTATGTAGCGCGCGGCGTAGGCGGCCGAGCGGTCCACCTTGGTCGGGTCCTTGCCCGAGAAGGCGCCGCCGCCATGCGGCGCCGCGCCGCCATAGGTGTCGACGATGATCTTGCGCCCCGTCAGCCCCGCATCGCCATCAGGCCCGCCGATCACGAAGCGGCCGGTTGGGTTCACGTGCCAGACGGTCTTGGCGTCGATGAAGCCGTCCGGCAGCGCCTTTCGCACGAAAGGCTCGACCAACTCGCGCATGTAGGCCGAGGTCACCTCGCGCCCCGCTGCGTCGCGCTCCAGATGCTGGCTCGAGACCACCACGGTGTGGGCGCGCACCGGTCGGCCGTCGCGGTATTCCAGCGTGAGCTGGCTTTTCGCGTCCGGGCCGAACAGGGTCGAGGGGTCGGCATGGCGCGCCTCGGCCATCAGGCGCAGGATGCGGTGCGAATAGAGGATCGGCGCGGGCATCAGCTCCGGCGTCTCGTCGGTCGCATAGCCGAACATGATGCCCTGGTCGCCGGCGCCCTCGTCCTTGTTGTCAGAGGCATCGACGCCCTGCGCGATGTCGGCCGACTGCTCGTGCACATAGCAGTCGATCTCGGCCGTCTTGAAGTGGAAGCCCTTCTGCATGTAGCCGATCTTGCGGATCGTCTCGCGCGCCGAGTCGATCATGTCCCTCGGGGCGACGGCGTTCTCGGGGCTCACCTTGATCTCGCCCATCAGCACCACCCGGTTGGTGGTGGCGGCGGTCTCGATCGCGACGCGCGCCTCGGGCTCGCGCGCGAGGATCATGTCCACGATGCCGTCCGAGATCTGGTCGCAGACCTTGTCGGGATGCCCTTCGGAGACCGACTCCGAGGTGAAGAGATAGTCCTTGCGCGCCATGCCCTGCTCCGCCTCCGTACCTCGCGACCGGGTCCGCCCGATCCGGCCTGACGCCATTGCATGACGCGGCGCGCGGGTCAACCGGCAAGGGGTCGCGCGGGCGGCGGCGCAGCCGGGCGGCGAACAGTACGAACAGCACCACGCCCAGCGCGGGTGCATCGCCCGTCGCGGCATAGATGGTGGGCGCGAGCGGCGCGGGCAGGCGGGCGTCGAACGCGCCGTGGGTGCCCAGGGGCAGCGAGGCAAGGATGCGCCCATGCGGGTCGATCATCGCCGAGATGCCGGTGTTGGCCGCCCGCACGAAAGGCAGTCCCTGCTCGATCGCCCGGAAGCGCGCCTGCGCGAGATGCTGCTGCGGCCCGCCGAAATTGCCGAACCAGGCGTCGTTGGTGACCTGCAGGAACCACTCCGGGCGAGGCCCCTCGGGGATCACCTCGTGCGGGAAGATGGCCTCGTAGCAGATCAGCGGCACGAAGCCCGGCAGCCCCGCCACATCGATCCGCCGCGGGCCGGGGCCGGGCCGGAAGCCGCCCCGCACCGCGAGCTGGCGTATGCCGAGCCGCCCGATCACCGGCTGGAGCGGCACGTATTCGCCGAACGGCACCAGATGCGCCTTGTCGTAGCGACCGGCGAGGCTGCCGTCGGGCAGGATGGTCATCAGCGCGTTCGACCAGTCATAGCCCCCGGGAGCAGGTTCGCGGTGCAGGGCGCCCAGGATGACCGGCGCGCCGTTCGCGGTCGCGGCGATGGCGGCGCGCTCGTCCGGCCGCTCGGCCGGTAGGAAGGTCACGGCGGTCTCGGGCCAGATCACCGCGGCGGGCGGGCCCAGCGCGGGGTCGGCGGGTGCGGCGGTGGCGTCCAGCAGCCGCCGGTGGAAAAGGGCCGCGTAATCCGGATTCCACTTGAGTTTCTGCGTGGCGTTCGGTTGCACCACCCGCAGCACCGGCGCGTCGGGCGCGTAGGCGGTCGCCTCGGGCATCCGCGCCGCCCCCCAGGCCCAGAGCGCGGGGACCACGGCGACCGCGAGCGCCGCCGCCACCTGTCCCCGGCTGCGCCGGGGCGACGCGATCGCGACGACCGGCAGCGCCGCGACGCCGTAGGTTATCAGGCTCAGCCCATGCGGGCCGATCACGCTCGCCGCCTGCGCCACCGGCGTCTCGACCCAGACATAGGCGGCGAGCCCCCAGGGCAGGCCCGTCAGCACATGGCTGCGGGCGTATTCCACCAGCGTGATCAGCGCGGCGATCAGCGCCACGCGCCACAGGCTGCCTGGCTTCCAGCCGCGCCGGGCGAGCCAGAACGCCCCGGCCCAGAACAGCCCCAGCCCCGCCGGCAGCAGCGTCACCGCGAAGGGCATCATCCAGGCGAACTGCTCGGCATCGACCATGAAGGCGTGTCCGATCCAGAAGAGCCCGGTGAGGAACATCCCGAAGCCCGCCGCCCAGCCCACCGCCGCCGCCTGGATCGGCCGCGCGGTGCCGTCGACCAGCCAGACCAGCACGGGCATGGCGAGGAACCAGAGCGCGGGCACCGAGACCGGCGCCTGCCCGGCTGTCAGCGCCATGCCCGCGACGAAGGCCGCCAGAAGCCTCCGCCACCCGGCGAGCCCCGTCACCCCGGCGGCGAGGCGTCCGGCGAGCGTCATCGTGGCAGTCTCGGGCATGGTGTCGCGCATCCGATCGGCGTCCCCGGTGCTGGCGTCCGCGTGGGGGTCTGCTCAGGACGATGGCCGGACGGCGACGCCGCATGGCACGGCACGGCTCCAGCGTGCGCCCGGGGTCCTGCGCGCCGCGGTCACTCGGCGGCCTTGCGCGCGGCGGGGCTTGCCTGGCTCGCGCCCTGCACGATCAGGCGCAGCCGCTTGATCCGCCGCGGGTCGGCATCGACGATCTGGAATTCGTGGCCGGCGGGGTGCGCGATCACCTCGGCGCGGGCGGGCACGCGGCCCGTCAGCATGAAGACGAGGCCGCCCAGCGTGTCCACGTCCTCCTCCCAGTCGGGCAGGCGCAGGGTGACACCCTCGGCCTCCTCGAACTCGGCGATGTCGGCGCGGGCGTCGATGAGATAGACGCCCGGGCTCTCCTCGCGCCAGTGGGCGATCTCCTCCTCGTCGTGCTCGTCCTCGATGTCGCCGACGATCTGTTCCACCAGGTCCTCGATGGTCACGAGGCCGTCGACGCCGCCAAACTCGTCGATCACCAGCGCCATGTGGATGCGCGAGCCCTGCATCTTCTGCATGAGCGCCGCGATCCGCATCGAGGGCGGGACGAACAGTGCCGTGCGGATGTGCTTGCGCAGGTCGAAGTGCTCGTCGCTCGCGGCGCGGCCAAGGCCGTAGGCGATGGCGAGATCCTTGAGGTGGACGAACCCGATCGGGTCGTCCAGCGTCTCGCGGAACACCGGCAGGCGCGACAGGGACCCTTCCTTGAAGGCGGCCGTCACGGTGTCGAGCGTGCTGTCGACCCCCACCGCCACGATGTCGGCGCGCGGCGTCATGACATCGACGACGCGCAGGTCGCGCAGGCGCAGGATGTTGGCGATCATCGCCCGCTCGGCGTCCGACAGGGCGGCCATCGCCGCGCCGATGCCGGCAGCGGTCACGATCTCGCCGTCCTCGTGGAGGGCGGGCGACAGCGCGTCGGCGGCGCGCCGCAACAGGCGGCTCACGAAGGGTTCCGGCCCGGACTCGGGCCTCGTTCGGTAGGGTTCTGTGTCTTCCACGGTGCGGCCCTCGTCCGAGGGCCCGGGACTCGAGCCTGCGTCCATCGCTCAGTTTTCAGGCGGCTCTGCCGCGTCTCCTTCGCTATAGGGGTCCGCAATTCCGGCGGCGAGAAGCGCGCGCCGTTCGATCCCCTCCATCAAGGCTGCATCCTCGTCCGACTCGTGGTCGTGACCCAGAAGATGCAGGCACCCATGCAAGATCAGGTGGATCGCATGATCTTTCAAGGGGATTGACGCGCTTTCGGCCTCGCGGCGCATGGTCTGAAGCGCGATCGCCACATCTCCCAGCGGCACCGGCACCCCGGACTCTCCCGGCGGGGGCGGCATCGGGGCGTCGCCCGGGCGCGCGGGCGACAGATCGAAGGCGGGCCAGGACAGCACGTTCGTGGGCATGGGCTTGCCGCGGAAATCGGCGTTGAGCGCGGCGATGCGGGCGTCGTCGCAGGCGAGGATCGCGATCTCGTAGCCCTCGGGGGGAACGTCCGCGCCCTCGAGCGCCATGCGCGCCGCGCGCTCGGCGACCTCGGCGAAGTCAGGTAGCGCCTCGAGCCAGCCGGGCTCCTCGACGACGAGATCGACCAGCCTTCCCCCTTGCGGGTCGTCGCCCGCGGTCATGCCCCGCCCAGTCCCGCGCGGTCATAGGCGTCGACCACCTTCGCCACCATCGGGTGGCGGATCACGTCGGCCGAGGTGAAGCGCACGAAGCCTATGCCCTCGACCCCTTCCAGCACCCGCAGCGCCTCGACGAGGCCCGATGGGACGCCGCGCGGCAGGTCGATCTGGGTGGGATCGCCGGTGATCGCCATGCGGCTGCCCTCGCCCATGCGGGTGAGGAACATCTTCATCTGCATGGTCGTGGTGTTCTGCGCCTCGTCCAGAACGACGAAGGCGTTGGCGAGCGTGCGCCCCCGCATGAACGCCAGCGGCGCGATCTCGACCTTGCCCTCCTCCATCAGCTTGGGCAGCTGCTTGCCCGGCAGCATGTCGCCCAGCGCGTCGTAGAGCGGGCGCATGTAGGGGTCCATCTTCTCCTTCTCGGTGCCCGGCAGGAAGCCGAGCCGCTCGCCCGCCTCGACCGCGGGGCGCGAGAGGATGATCTTCTCGACCTGCCCCTCGATGAACATCGACACGGCCGCTGCCACCGCGAGATAGGTCTTGCCGGTGCCCGCGGGTCCGATGCCGAACACCAGCTCGCGCTTGAACAGCTCGGTCACATAGCCGCGCTGCACGGCCGAGCGCGGCTCGATCACCTTGCGCCGGGTGCGGATCTCGATCCGCCCGCCCGGGAACATGTCGAGCTGGCGCGCGGTGGCGGGCGGGTCCTCGGTCATGCCGCGGACCGGCGCGGGGTTCGCGCCGTGGGCGCCCATGCGGATCAGCGCGTCGACATCGCCCTTCTCGGCCGGGCGGCCCTGCTCGAGCCGGTCGTAGAGCGCCTCGAGCGCCGCGCCCGCGTCGTGGCGCGCGGCATCCGTCCCGTGCAGCACCAGCCGGTTGCCGCGGCGCATGATGACCACGTCGAAGCCCTGCTCGAAGGCCGCGAGGTTGCGGTCGAAGGGGCCGCAGAGGTCGATGAGGAGGCGGTTGTCGGGAAATTCTAGGATCGTCTCGTCGTCCATGGTCTCGGCCGTGCGGGTGTCCCTGAGGGGCGAGCTGACCACGAGATGATGTCTCCCTTGCGTCGTCTGCACACAAATCGTGGAGCAGGCCGCACCGGTCTGCAAGCGGAAATCCGCGGGCGCGGCGCGGCGCTACTTGATGAGCGGCAGGAGTGCCCGGAACGCATCGGTCCCGGCGCGACCCAGCCATTCGAACACCACCATCTCGGTCGTCACGATCCCCGCGCCGCTGGCCTGCAGGCGGTCGAGGCAGGCCTTCTCGGACTCGGGCGTGCGCGACGAGGTGGCGTCGGTCACGACGAACACGTCGACGCCCTGCTCCATCATCTCGGCCGCGGTCTGCATGACGCAGATATGCGCCTCCATTCCGGCGATCACCGCCTGCTTGCGACCCGTGGCACGGAACGCGGCCGCGAAGCCCCGGTCCTCCATGCAGGAGAAATGCATCTTCGGCAGAACCCGCGCGCCGGTGGCCTGCGCGACCCTGGCCAGTTCAGGCACGGTGTGGCCAAGGCCCTTGGGATACTGCTCGGTCAGCAGGACGGGCACCCCCAGTTCGTGCGCCGCCGTCATCAGCGTGCGGGCGTTGCGGATTGTGCGGGCCGGCGCCTGCATCGCGGGCACCAGCCGTTCCTGCATGTCGATGACCACGAGGCAGGACGCCTCGGCGCGGATCAGCATTCCCGGTTCCTCCCGGCAGCAGGGTGTGGCACGTGGTATACCACAGTTGCTGCCTGCGCGCCCGCCTGTCAAGGGCGGGCGCCGAGGGCCGGGGTCACTCGGCGGGGACGCGCTGCCCGATTCCGGCCTGCGCGGCGCCGTTCGACGTGGCGCGCGCGAGGACGATCGAGCCGGTCAGGCCCGAGAGGAGCGAACCCGCCAGCACGCCCAGCCGAACCGCGTTCTGGTGCTCGGGGTCCGAGAAGGCCAGCGTCCCGATGAAGAGGCTCATGGTGAAGCCGATGCCCGCGATCAGCGCAACCGCATAGAGCTGCATGAGCGTCGCGCCCTTGGGCGGCTCGGCCAGACCCAGCCTGATCGCGCCCCAGGCACAGCCGAACACGCCCACCTGCTTGCCGACAAAGAGGCCGAGCGCGATCGCGAGCGTGAGCGGAGCCGTGAGGTCGGCGAACGTGAGCCCGCCCAGCGGCACGCCGGCATTCGCGAAGGCAAAGATGGGCATCACGAAATAGGCGACATAGGGGTGCAGCCCGTGCTCGAGCGTTTTGAGCGGCGAGCGCCCCTCGTGGTCCTTGCCGATCGGAATCGCGAACCCAAGCGCCACGCCCGCGAGCGTCGCGTGCACGCCCGACTTGAGCACGCAGACCCAAAGGAAGATACCGACCAGGATGAAGGGCGCCTTGCGTTTGACGCCGCCGACGTTCATGCCCGCCAGCACCGCGAGACCGATGGCCCCGAGCGCGAGCGCCTCGATCGACAGGCTCGACGTGTAGAACAGCGCGATGATCACGATCGCCGCGAGGTCGTCCACCACCGCGAGCGCCAGCAGGAACGCCTTGAGCGCCGGCGGCACCCGGTTGCCGAACAGCGAGAGCACGCCAAGCGCGAAGGCAATGTCGGTCGCCGCCGGGATGGCCCATCCCACGGCCTCGGCCGAGTCGATCCCGACAATGCCGATGAACACCAGCGCCGGCACCGCCATGCCGCCGATGGCGCCATAGACTGGCAGCGCCGCCTTGCGCCATTCCGAGAGCGAGCCCTCGGCGATCTCCTTCTTGATCTCGAGCGCGACGAGGAAGAAGAACACCGCCATCAGCGCGTCGTTGATCCAGAGCAGGATCGGCTTCGAGATCGCGGCGCCCCCCACGCTGAGCGTGATGTAGGTGGTCAGGATCAGGTCGTAGGTGGGTTTCAGCGCGCCGATGTTCTCGGACAGCACGCCCGCGAGCGCGGCAAGCGCGAGCAGGATCCCCGCGCGTGTCTCGTTCGACATGGTGGCAAGACGCGCGATCATTTCCCCCTCCGAGCTGTTGTCCGATCAGATCCCTCAGATAATGTGGGGTAGCGCAGGGTCAACCTTGGGACGAGCGGATTTCGGGCCGGTCCCGCGCAGGCGGGCGAGAACCACGGCTCAGGCGACCAGCCGCCCCGCCAGCGAGTTGGTGCCCACGCCCTCGATGGCTACGGGCACGATCCGGCCGAGCAGCCCCGCATCCGCCGCGAGATGCACCGCCTGGAGCCAGGGCGAGCGGCCGACCATCTGGCCCGCGTGCCGGCCCGGCTTCTCGATCAGCACCGGCATCTCGCGCCCGACGCAGCCCGCCTGGAAGGCCGCCTGTTGCTCGCCGAGCAGGGACTGGAGCCGCGCGAGGCGCTCGGCCTTCACCGGCTCGGGCACCTGCGAGGCGGCATCCGCTGCCGGGGTGCCCGGGCGGGCCGAATACTTGAACGAGAAGGCGCTCGCATAGCCGACCTCGCGCACCAGCGTCAGCGTCGCCTCGAAATCGGCCTCGGTCTCGCCGGGAAAGCCCACGATGAAGTCGCCCGAAAGCGCGATGTCGGGCCGCGCGGCGCGGATGCGGGCAACAAGGCGCAGGTAGTCGGCCGCGGTGTGGCGGCGGTTCATCGCCTTCAGGATCCGGTCCGACCCCGCCTGCACCGGAAGATGCAGGTAGGGCATGAGCTTCGGCACCTCGGCATGGGCGGCGATCAGGCCGTCATCCATATCGTTCGGATGCGAGGTGGTGTAGCGGATGCGCGCGAGCCCCTCGATCTCGGCGAGCGCGCGAACGAGGTCGCCCAGACCCCAGGCGCGTCCGCCCGGCCCCTCGCCATGCCAGGCATTCACGTTCTGGCCCAGCAGGGTGATCTCGACGACGCCGCGGTCAACCAGCTCGCGGGCTTCCGAGAGGATCCGCGCGGCGGGACGCGAGACCTCGGCGCCACGGGTGTAGGGCACGACGCAGAAGGCGCAGAACTTGTCGCAGCCTTCCTGCACCGTCAGGAACGCCGCCGGCGCGCGCCGCGCCTTCGGGGCCTGTGGCAGGTGGTCGAACTTGTCTTCCTCGGGGAAGTCGGTGTCGATCTGGGGCCCGTCGCCACGGGCCGCGCGCTCGGCCATGGCGGGCAGGCGGTGATAGGCCTGCGGGCCGACGACGAGGTCGACCATCGGCTGGCGGCGCAGGATCTCGGCCCCTTCGGCCTGGGCGACGCAGCCCGCCACGGCGATCTGCATCCGCCCGCCAGCGGCCTCCTTCGCCGCGCGTAGGGGCCGCAGCCGTCCGAGGTCGGAATAGACCTTCTCCGCCGCCTTCTCGCGGATGTGGCAAGTGTTGAGGATCACGAGGTCGGCATCCTCGGGGCTCGCGCCCTGCTCGTAGCCCGCCGCCGCCAGCGCCGAGGACATGCGCTCGCTGTCATAGACGTTCATCTGACAGCCGTAGGTCTTGATCCAGAGCTTCCTCGGCGCGCTCATGTGCTTCCCCTCGGGCGGGCGGTCCGACAAAAGGCGACGGCGCGGGAGCACGCGCCCCCGCGCCGTCCTTATCCCAGCCGTTGCCTTCGCCGCAATGGCGGGCGGCGTTCTCAGGCCTTGCGCTTGCGGCCCAGCCCGATCTTCTTCGCAAGCTGCTGGCGCTTGGCGGCATAGCTCGGCGCGACCATCGGATAGTCGGGCGAAAGGCCCCACTTCGCGCGATACTCCTCGGGCGTCATGTTGTAGGCGGTCTTGAGGTGGCGCTTGAGCATCTTGAGCTTCTTGCCGTCCTCGAGGCAGACGATGTAGTCGTCCGTCACCGATTTCTTGATCGGAACCGCCGGTTTGAGTTCGACCTCGGGCTCCTGCTGCGGCGCTCCAAGCCCTGCGAGCGTCGAATAGACCGTCTCGATCAGGCCGGGCAATTCTG
Source organism: Thermohalobaculum sediminis (assembly GCF_023487995.1). Classification (GTDB taxonomy): domain Bacteria; phylum Pseudomonadota; class Alphaproteobacteria; order Rhodobacterales; family Rhodobacteraceae; genus Thermohalobaculum; species Thermohalobaculum sediminis. Next base: position 209,887 of record NZ_JAMFKN010000007.1, on the reverse strand, counting down.
CGCTCGGCACCGCATTATTCGAAACATGCGCCGAAACGATTTCGGCCGTCAGGGCCATCAGTTCGCCGTGCTCCACGCTTTCGTCCGTCATTCCGCCGATCCCTTCGATTCTTCTGCCATCCATCGAACCGCGGCCATCCCGGTGCTCCAGAAAGCCGCGTGGCGCACCTTGATCCTGCGCCTGTTATTCCGAACCTTCGTCGGCAAATATAAGGATAGAGACGGGGTTGCAAATAAATTTCGCAAATTTTTTATCGATTATTTCGTGAAACCCGGTCGCGGCCGCCTGAATAGGCGCTAGTCGTGCCAGCGATGGACCATGCCTTCGACGCCCGTCATTGCGCCGGGTACCAATTCCCGCGCGAGAAGCCGGTTGAAGTTCACGGGCTTCGGGTAGTCGAGCCCCTCGGCCAGGTCGCGCCGGAAGCCGAACCGGCGATAGTAGGGCTCGTCGCCGACCAGCACGACCCGCTCCCACCCCGCCTTCTTCGCGAGATCGAGCGTCTCGGCGATCAGGAGGGCCCCCAGACCCTCGCCCTGCAGCGTCGGGTGGACCGCGACGGGACCGAGCAGCAGCGCCGGCCACTCGCGCTCGCCGATCAGCACCGGCCAGTAGCGGATCGCCCCCACCACCACGTCGAATTCGTCGCGCGCCACGGTGCAGAGCCCGGCCACCGGCGCCACGCCCTCGCGCAGCTGGTAGGACGACAGCGCCGAGCGACCCGGCGCGAAGCACAGGTCGTAAAGCGCCTCAACCTCCCAGGCGTCGCTTTCGCGTTCTCTCAGCAGGCGGAACATGTGGCGCGGGGCAGTCGGTCGGCGGGTTGCGGGCGGGCTCCCGGCTCGCTACCACGCATGACCCGGACTTGCCAGAGGGAGCCCCCGATGTTCTACCGCCCGGCCGACGGCCACGGCCTGCCGCACGACCCGTTCAAGGCGATCGTCGCCCCCCGTCCGATCGGCTGGATCTCGACGCTCGACGCGGCGGGTGCTGCGAATCTCGCGCCCTACAGCTTCTTCAACGGCTGCGGCGACCGCCCGCCGATGGTGATGTTCGCCCAGACCGGGGCCAAGGGGCCGGGCGAGCCACAGAAGGATTCGGTCTCGAACATCCGCGCGACGGGTGAGTTCGCCTGCAACGTGGTGGGCCGGGCGCTGACGGACGCGATGAACGCCTCATCCGGTCACTACCCTGCGGGCGCGGACGAGTTCGAGATCGCGGGGCTGGAGAAGGCGCCCTGCGAGGTGATACGCGCGCCCCGTGTCGCTGCGGCGCCTGCGGTGCTGGAATGCCGCGCCGTGCGCATCCTCGACGACCTGCCCGCGTGGTCGCCAGGCTGGCGCAACATCATCGTGATCGGCGAGGTGGTGGGCGTGCACATCGACGAGCGGTGTCTGAAGGACGGCCTCCTCGACGTGCTGACCTACAACCCGGTCGCGCGGATGGGCTACATGGACTACACCGCCGTGACCGACAAATTCGCGCTGAAGCGCCCGGGCTGAGGGGGACGTCATGACAGAGGCCATGATCGGCATCATCGGAGGCTCGGGCCTCTACGCCATCGACGGGCTGGAAGGCGCAGAATGGGTGAGCGTGGACAGCCCCTGGGGCGCGCCCTCGGACCAGATCCTGCGCGGGCGGCTGTCGGGCGTGCCCGTGGCCTTCCTGCCGCGCCACGGCCGCGGGCACCGCGTGGGGCCGACCGGCATCAACTATCGCGCCAACATCGACGCGCTGAAGCGGGTGGGGGTGACCGACATCCTCAGCTTCTCGGCCTGCGGCTCGTTCCGCGAGGAGATGGCGCCGGGCGATTTCGTGCTGGTTGACCAGTTCATCGACCGCACCTTCGGGCGCGAGAAGTCGTTCTTCGGCACTGGCTGCGTCGCCCATGTCTCGGTGGCCGAGCCCACCTGCGCGCGCCTGCGCGCGGCGCTTGCCGCCACCGGCGTCGCGGGGCTGCATGTGGGCGGGACATATCTTGCGATGGAGGGGCCGCAGTTCTCGACTCTGGCGGAATCGCGCCTCTATCGCGAGCAGTGGGGGGCCCATGTGATCGGCATGACCAACATGCCCGAGGCCAAGCTCGCCCGCGAGGCCGAGATCTGCTACGCCACGGTCGCGATGGTGACCGACTACGACTCGTGGCACCCCGACCATGGCGAGGTCGACATCACCGCGATCCTGCGCACCATGCACGCCAATGTCGACAAGGCCAAGGCGATGATCGAGGCCGCCGTCCCCGCGCTGGGCGGCCCGCGCGCGCCATGCCCGCATGGCTGCGACCGGGCGCTGGAATACGCGATCCTGACTGCCCCCGAGGCCCGCGATCCGGCCCTGACGGCCCGGCTCGACGCCGTGGCGGGGAGGGTGCTGTGAGCCTTTTCACCCTCGCGGAGCTCGAGGCCGCGGCCGATCTCGTCCACCGCCACATGCCGGCCACGCCGCAATACGCCTGGCCTCTGCTGGCCGAACGCATCGGTGCCGAGGTCTGGGTCAAGCACGAGAACCACACGCCCACGGGCGCCTTCAAGGCGCGCGGCGGGCTGGTCTATCTCGATGACCTCGCGCGCCGGGGCGGCTGCCGGGGCATCGTCACCGCCACGCGCGGCAATCACGGCCAGTCGATCCCCTTCGCCGCCCGCGCTCACGGCATCCCGGTGAAGGTCTACGTTCCGCACGGCAATTCGGTCGAGAAGAACCGCGCGATGGAAGGCTGGGGCGCGAGCGTCCACGTCCATGGCCGCGATTTCGAGGAGGCGCGGCTCGAGGCCGTGCGCGTGGCCGAGGCGGAGGGGCTGCACCTGATCCCGCCCTTCGATCCCGCTCTGGTGAAGGGGGTGGCGACCTACGCCCTGGAACTGTTCCGCGCGGTGGCCGAGCTCGACGCGGTCTATGTGCCGATCGGCATGGGCTCGGGCATCTGCGGACTGATCACGGCCCGCGATCTCCTCGGGCTGAGGACCGAGATCGTCGGCGTCGTCTCAGCCCATGCCGACGCCTATGCGCTGAGCTTCGAGGCGGGCGAGATCGTCGAGACCCCGACCTGCGTGACCTTCGCCGACGGCATGGCCTGCCGTGCGCCATGGGCCGGGCCGCTGGGGATCATCGCGAATGGCGCGGCCCGCGTCGTCCGCGTGACCGATACGGAGGTCGCCGAGGCGATCCGCGTCTACTTCGCCGACACCCACAACGTCGCCGAAGGGGCAGGGGCCGCGGCGCTGGCTGCGCTGATGCAGGAGCGCGAGAGGATGAAGGGCAAGCGCGCCGGCGTCATCCTGTGCGGTGGCAACATCGACACCTCCTGGTTCGCCGAGGTGTTGCGGGGCGGCGTGCCGAAGGCGGCCTGAGTGCCGCGCCTGCCGCTCGGCCTGCGGGAGGCCCTCGACGTGGCCGGCAGGCATTCCTGCCGTCACTCCGGACCGCGATAGTCCGCCAGCCCGTCCACGATGGCGCCGATGCCCCACAGCACCAGCGCGAAGGCCACGATGCAGATCAGCAAATTGCCGATGCTCTGCAGCAGCCGCTGCCAGCGCGGTGCGTCGTCGGGAAAGAATCGGATCTCCGGGCGCAGCAGGAAACGCGACGCGAGATAGCCGAACAGCAGCGCCGCGAGGGCCAGATGCAGCGCCCGGAAGCCAAGGCCGGGAAAGCGTGTCGCAAGGAGCTGGGCAAATCCGACGATGAGTGCCCAGCGCACCACCTGGAATGCCTCGCCGACGAACGCCTCGAAATTTCTCCCGAGGCGGTGCCGGAACGCCTGATCGGCCATCAGATCGACGAGCTTCCACATGCGGCCGAGCCTGCCCCGAGGCGATGGCCGGCGGGGGTCAACACTTCGTGCTCGACGCGCCGGACCAGCGCCCGCTGACCCGCCGCCCCGCGCATCCCTTGCGTGCGGTCCGCATTCTGTTCCGCATCTCGCGCCTCGGGCGCCAGCAAACCGGAACAGGAGAACGGCCATGAATGCCGCAGCAATCCGCACCCTCCAGACCCGCCTTGCCCTCGCGGGGCATCGGGCCGGCCCCGCCGACGGGCTGCTCGGACCGCGCACCGGGGCGGCGATACGCGCGTCGCTCGCGGCGCGGGCCGATGCGCCGGGGGGCTGGACGGGCTGGCCAGCGCCGCGCCGGGCGGTCGGGCTGCTGCAACTGATGGCCCGCGACGCGGGGATCGATCCCGGCCCGGTGGACGGGTTGTGGGGCCCGCGCACCGCCGCCGCGGCGGAGGCGCTGGCCGCCGAGACCTCCGCGCCGAACCCGCCCGGGCCCAACTCGCCCGCCCCGGCGGTGCCGGAGCCGCGGTCGCCCGAGCCTTCCATCGCCGCCGCCGCCGCAGTTCTGCCCGGCTCCACCGCTGACGCGCGAACCGCGCCCATCGACGCGCCGCGCCCGGTCGCGCGGCCCGCGGGTGCGGAAGGTGCGCCCTGGCCCCGGCAGGGCTTCGCCGCGATGACCGGCTTCTACGGCCCCAACGGCCTCCCGGGCGGGCACACGCCGCCGCTGGTGCGCGTGCCCTGCCCCTGGCCGCTGCGCCTCGCCTGGGAGTCCGACACCGTGGTGGGCGCCATCGCGATCCACGAACGCTGCGCCGACAGCCTTGCCCGCATCCTCGCGCGCGTCCGCGACCGCTATGGCCCGGCCGAGATCGCGCGCCTCGGCCTCGACCGCTTCGGCGGCAGCTATGCGGCCCGGCGGATGCGCGGCGGCTCGCGCTGGTCCACCCATGCCTGGGCGGCGGCGATCGACTGGGAACCCGCGCGCAACCGCCTGACCTGGCGGCGCGACCGCGCCATGCTCGCCCATCCCGACGCCGAGGACTGGTGGCGCATCTGGGAGGAGGAGGGCTGGCTCAGCCTGGGCCGCGCGCGCGACTTCGACTGGATGCACGTGCAGGCCGCGCGGCTGTGAGGGCAGGATTCCGGCTTGCATCGGTCGGGAATAAGTCTATACATAATCCTCGCGCAGATCACGACGCGGGGGCTTTCCATGACCACTCTCTTTGCCAGCCACGCGCTCCTGCCCGACGGCTGGGCCGAGGGCATCGAGCTCGACATCGCCGCCGACGGCAGCATCGCCGCCATCCGACGCGGCGTCGAGCCCGCGGGGCGGCCGGCCCGCATCCTGTTGTCCGCGCCCGCGAACCTGCACAGCCACACCTTCCAGCGCGCCATGGCGGGCATGACCGAGCACCGCGCCGAGGGGCGCGACAACTTCTGGTCGTGGCGCTCGCTGATGTACCGCTTCCTCGAGCATCTCTCGCCCGGTCAGATCGAGGCGATCGCGGCGCTCGCCTTCGTCGAGATGCAGGAGGCGGGCTTCGCCAGCGTGGCCGAGTTTCACTACGTCCACCATCGCCCCGGCGGCGGCACCTATGCCAACCTCGCCGAGACCTCCGAGCGGATCGTCGCGGCGGCCCACGCGACCGGGATCGGGCTCACCCATCTGCCCGTGCTCTACACCTATGGCGGCGCGGATGGGCAGCCGCTCGCGGGCGGGCAGCTTCGCTTCGGCTGCGATCTCGACCGCTTCGAGCGGCTGGTCGAGGCCGCGGGTGCGGTTGTCGCCGCGCATCTGCCGCATGACGCGCGGCTGGGCATCGCGCCGCACTCGCTGCGCGCGACCTCGCCCGAACAGCTTGCCGCGCTCGCGGCCAGCCATAAGGGCCGGCAGATGCACATCCACGCGGCCGAACAGCCCAAGGAGGTCGAGGATGTCGTCGCCTGGCTGGGCGCGCGGCCGGTCGAATGGCTGCTGGGCAATCTCGACATCGGGCCGCGCTGGTGCCTGATCCACTCGACCCACATGACGCAGGCCGAGACCGAGGCGCTGGCGCGCTCGGGCGCCGTCGCCGGGCTCTGTCCGATCACCGAATCGAACCTGGGCGACGGGCCGTTCAACGGTCCCACCTTCCTCGCGGCGGGCGGGCGGATCGGGATCGGCTCGGACTCGAACGTGCAGATCGCCGTGGCGGCGGAACTCAGGCAGATGGAATACAGCCAGCGCCTGCGCGACCTCGCCCGCAACGTCATGCTGACGGCGCCCGGCTCGGTCGGCGAGACGCTCTATGGCCGCGTGCTCGAGGGCGGGGCGCAGGCGCTGGGCCGCCCCTCGGGCGCGATCCGCCCGGGCCTGCTCGCGGATCTGGTGACGCTCGACGCCGATCATCTCAACTTCGCGGGGCTCAGGCCCGGCCAGTTCCTCGATGGCTGGATCTTCGGCGGTGCCGAGGGCGCGGTGCGCGATGTCTGGTCGGCCGGGCGGCACATGGTCCGCGACGGGCGCCACGTCGCGCGCGAGGGCGTCGAAGCCGCCTACCGGCGCGCCCTGGCAGACCTGGTCGACCGGATCTGAGGGCGGACGCGTGGTCACCTATCGCAGTATCAAGGCCGAGATCCTCGACGGCATCATTCGCCGCCGCTGGGCGCCGGGCGACCTGATCCCGAACGAGGAGGACCTCGCCCGCGACTATGGCTGCTCGCGCTCGACGGTGAACCGCGCGCTGCAGGAACTGGCCGATCTTGGCATCCTCGAGCGCCGCCGCAAGGCGGGCACGCGGGTGGCGCAGCGCACCTCGCGCGGTGCGCTGATCCAGATCCAGATCGTGCGCAACGAGATCGAGCAGAGCGGCCGGCGCTATGGCTACGTCCTTCTGGAGCGTGCCGAGGCGTGGGCCGGCAGCGAGACGGCGGCGCTGATCGACGCGCCGCGCGGCGCGGCGCTGATGCACCTGCGATGCCTGCACCTGGCCGATGGCGCGCCCTGGCAGATCGAGGACCGACTGATCAGTCTCGCCGCCCTGCCCACCGCGCGCGAGGTGGATTTCGAGGCGCTGAGCCCGAACGAGTGGCTGGTGACGCAGGTGCCCTACTCGCGATCCGAGCACATCTTCAGCGCCGAGCCCGCCAGCGCCGAGGAGCGCGAGCGCCTGCGGCTGCGGCCCGACGAGCCCGTCTTCGTGATCGAGCGCCGCACCTGGCTGGCCGGGCAGGCGCTCACTTACGTCCGCCTCTCGCATCCCGGTCTCGCGTATCGCATGATCTCGCGCGAGGATGATCTTCTCGCCGCGCCGGAGGCGTGACACCGGCGCGTTGTTGCGGGATCGTCGCGGACAGAAAAAGCTCGGGGCAGCGGAGGCGGACATGCGGAACAGCCGGGTCGGTATCGTCGGGATCATGGCGGCGGCGCTCGCCGCCATGGGGGCTGGCGCCGCGGGCGCGTCCGAGCGGATGACCGATGGCCTGCTCACCTACCTCGCCCGCATCGCCCTGCCGCCCGAGGCGGTGGCCGTCGTCGAGATCCGCGGGCCCGACGGCGCCCTGGCCGCTGAGGCACGCATCCCGACTGCGGGCCGGCAGGTGCCGATCCCCTTCGCGCTCGCCCGCCCCGAGGGTGAGGGCATGTCGCTTGGCGCCGCCATCTTTGACGGCGGCCGGCCGCTCTGGCTCGGTGGCCCCGTGCCGCTTGGCGCCGACGGCGAGGGACCGGGCGAGATCATGCTCTCGCCTCTGCCGGCCGCGGGCTACCTCCATGTCCTGCGCTGCGGCGCCGAGGAGATCACGCTCAGCCTCGCGGCCGAGGCCGCCGCGATGACGGCGCGCGGCAAGCGGGCGGTGCTCGAGCAGGTGCCCGCCGCGTCCGGCGCGCGCTACGAGGCGCCGGGCGATCCCGGCACCTATCTCTGGCTCAAGGGCATGGAGGCGCTCGCGAGCCTTGGCGGCGCGGAACTCGGTCCCTGCGCGATGGGCGTGCCCCGTGCCGAGCCGCCGCTGCGCGCGCGCGGCAACGAGCCGGGCTGGAACCTCGAGATCGCGCAGGGGCGCCTCACCCTCGTGACCGCCTATGGCGCCGAGCGGCGCGAGGCGGCGCTGCCGATCCCGGTCATCAACGCGGCCGAGACCGTCTACCGCCTCACCGGGCCCGATGCCACGATCCGCGTGTCGACCGCGCTCTGCCGCGACGATGCGACCGGGATGCCGCATCCGCGCACCGTTAGCGTCGAGATGGGCGAGACCCTGCTTCGGGGCTGCGGCGGCGCTCCGGTCGACCTGCTCGCAGGGGGCGAATGGGTGGTCGCGGATATCGCCGGGCGCGGCGTGATCGACAGCGCGCGCGCAACCCTCGACTTCGCCCCCGGCGAGGCGGCGGGCCCCGGCCCGATGGCCGAGGGGCGCGTCTCGGGCAGCGGCGGCTGCAACCGCTACAGCGCGGGCTTCAGACTGACGGGCGAGGGGCTTTCGGTCGGCCCCGCCGCCTCGACCATGATGGCCTGCGCCGAGTCGGTGATGAACCAGGAACGGGCCTTCCTCGATGCGCTGGCGGGCATTGCGGCCTTCGACATCGACGAGACCGGCGCGCTGATCCTCAAGGCCGCGGACGGGCGCAGGCTGCTCCTGGCCCGGCGCGGCTGACGCCCCACCGGCGGACGAAAACGGCTCCGGGGTTGCCCCCGGAGCCGAGACGCGGCCGCCTTCCGTTCAGCTCGCGCTGGTGATGCGCTCGAGCGAGACGTCCTTGCCGTCGCGGATCTCGTAGAGCTCGAAATCGCGGCTCGCCAGCATGCCGTTCGGAAGGAAATCGACCGACGAGCTTGCGCCGTCGTAGTTGACCTCGGCCCCCGCCGCGATCTTCTCGGCGCCTTCGGCATAGGTCGTGACCCGCTCGCCCGGCGCGTTCGAGATGGCGAAGATCGCCTTCGCGACCTCGAAGGGATCGAGATTGCCCGCCTTGGCGATGCCCAGCAGCAGCGTGTTGATCTGATCGTAGCCGGCCGAGCCGAAGGGCCGCTGCACCTGCCCGTTGGGCTCGAGCCCGACGAAGCGCAGATAGGCGTCGAAGGTGTCCTTGCCCACGGGCGGCACCGGGAAGCCGTGCAGGATGCCGTTCGCGGCCTCGCCGACCGCCTCCTTGAACTGCGGGCCGGTCGAGAGCGAGATGGTGATCACCTGCCCCTCGTAGCCCGAGCGGAAGATCTCGCGATAGACCGCCGTGAAGTCGGTCACGTAGGACGGGATGAACACCGCCGGCGGGTTGCCGGCGATCAGCCGCTCGACCTCGGCGCGGTAGGAGGGCTGGTTGGGATTGTAGAGGAAGGGCTCGTTGACGACCTTGCCGCCGCCCTCCTCCAGCGACTGCTGGAAGGTGCCGATCATCGAAGTGGTGAAGTCGTTGTTGATCCCCATCACCGCGATTTCCTTGAAGCCGCGCGCCACGGCGAGGCGCGCGATTGCCTTGCCCCAGGCAGGGTTCAGCGCCTGGAAGTCGAAGAGCAGCCCCTTCTTGTCGCCGGCCGGGATCGACTCGGACGACGAGGTGCACATCTGGATGACGTTCGCCTCCTGGCAGAGCGGCATGACGCCCAGCGTCACCGAGGACGACCAGGTGCCGAGGATCGCCATCACCCGGTCGGCGTCGATGAGTTTCCGCGCCGCCCGGACCGCGACCTCGGGGTTGGTCTCGGAGTTCTCCTGCGTCAGGATGATCTCGCGCCCGTTCACGCCGCCCTGGCTGTTGACGAGCTCGACCACCAGGCGGTGGGCCTCGGCGATCTCGGGGCCGAAGGGGCTGCCGCCGCCGGTGTTGGGCGTGAGGCTGCCAATGCGGATGGCGTCGCCTTGCGCGAAGCCGGGGCGCGCGATCCATGGCGCGGCGAGCGCGCCTGCGCCCAGCACGAGGGCATGGCGGCGGGTGAAGCGGGGGGTCTTCAGGCTCGGCATGGTCGGACTCCTCTCGGTTGTCATGCGCCCTTTGCGGGCGTCTCCAGTCGGATGCGGGGTTCGGGCAGAAGTCCCTCGGGGCGGAAGCGCACGGTCACGATGATCAGCACCCCGATGAGCGCGATGCGAAGTGCCGAGAGCCGCTCGGCGTCGAGCCCGGGCACGACGCCGGTCAGGAACCGGCTGCCCTCGAGGATCACCATCACCAGCGTAGCCCCCACCAGCACGCCGCGGTTGTTGCCGGTGCCGCCCACGATCAGCGACATCCAGACGCCGATCGCCAGCGCCGTGGTGAAATGGTCGGGCGAGATGTTCTGGACCCAGTGCGCATAAAGCGAGCCTGCGGCCGCCGCCAGCGCCGCCCCCAGCGCGAAGGCCTTGAGCTTGAAGCGGAAGACGTCCTTGCCCAGCGCCGCGGGCACCAGCTCGTCTTCGCGGATCGCGCGCAGCACGCGGCCCATGGGGGCGGTGCGGATGCGCTCGACGATGACGAAGGCGACCACGACCAGCAGCGCCACGAGGCCGAGATAGGCCCAGGCGCTGGCCTCGCGGCTGAGCCCCTCGGGGATCGGGCGGGTCTCGATGGGAAAGCCGCGTGGGCCGCGGGTCAGCCAGTCCTCGTTGAGCGCGAGGAACCGCACGATCTCGGCAAATCCCAGGGTGGCGATGGCGAGGAAGTCGCCCACCAGCCGCGCCGAGAGCCCCGCCACCGCGAGCCCCGCCAGCGTGCCCACCACGATCGCCATGGCAAAGCCCGCGAGGAACGGCATGCCGCCGAGTTCCGTCGTGATGGCGCTGGCATAGGCGCCCAGCGCATAGAAGCCCGCGAGGCCGAAGTTCAGCATCCCCGTCAGGCCCCATTGCAGGTTCAGCGCCAGGGCGAGGACGACGTAGAAGCCGACAGAGGTGAGGATGGCGACGAGATAGGCGGTCATCGGCTCACTTCCTCACCAGCTCGCGCCCCAGAAGGCCGTAGGGCCGCAGCAGCAGCGCCAGCACGATCACGACGAAGCCCACCGCCGCCTTGTAGGACGGGCTCATCACCAGCGCCGTCACCTCCTCGGCCAGTCCCACCAAGAGCGCGCCCAGCACCGCCCCCATGGGCGAACCCACGCCGCCGAGGATCGCGGCCGCCAGCACCGGAATGATCAGCGCCCAGCCGAGCCCGGGCTCGATGGCGAGGTCCACGCCGGCCAGCACGCCGCCCAATCCCACCAAGGCCCCCGCGCCCGCGATTCCCGCGGCATGGATCTTCCCCACCGGCACGCCGCGCACCGCCGCGAGCGTGGGGTCGTCGGCCGCCGCCCGCACCGCCCGGCCCCAGCGCGAGAGCGAGAGCCACAGCATGACGCCCGCGACCGAGGCCGCCGAGACCGCGATCACACCAAGCTGCTCGGGCGCGAGGCGCACCGGGCCCAGCACCCATGGCCGGCTCAGCGGCAGGTCGAAGCCGCGGATCTGCCCGCCATAGCCAAGGCGCAGCGCGTTCTCGACGACCAGCGCGACCGCGATCGAAACCAGCAGCAGCGTGGCGCCTCCCGCCGCGCGCAGCGGCGCATAGGCCAGCCGGTCGGCGAGCCACAGCCCCGCCGCCGCCACCGCCATCCCCCCCGGCGCCGCCAGCCACAGCGGCAGGCCCACGGGCACGTTCAGCGTCCAGCAGGCAAAGGCGCCCAGCGTCATCAGCGCGCCCACGGCGAAATTGGCGAAGCGGAACAGCGCGAACAAGAGTGTGAAGCCCACCGCGGCGGGGGCGATGATCGCGGCCGAGGAAATCGCGTTCAGGATCGTCTGCATCAGGCCGCCCGCCCCAGGAACAAGGCGCCCAGATCCGGCGCGGCCTCGATCTCGGCGGCTGTGCCGGCGGCCGCCACCTGCCCGTCGACCAGCACCATCGCGCGGTCGGCCCGGGCCAGGGCCGCGCGCGCGTTCTGCTCGACGATCAGCACGCCCAGGCCCTCGTCCGCCAGCCGGCGCAGCAGCTCCAGAAGCCGCCCCACGAGCGCGGGCGAGAGGCCCGCCGTCGGCTCGTCCACCAGCAGCACCTTCGGCTCGACCATCAGCGCCATGCCGACCGCGAGCGTCTGCCGCTCGCCGCCCGACAGCCGCCCGGCGATGCGGCGCGAGAACCCCGCCAACTCTGGCAGCAGGCGCAGCACCTGCGCGCGCCGCTCGGCCAGCGCGGGCCCTGCGAGCCAGCCGCCGATGCCGAGGTTCTCCTCGACCGTGAGGCTGCGGAAGATGTTGCGCTCCTGCGGCACATAGGCCGCACCGCTCGCGGCGATGCGCGCAGCGCTCGCGCCCGTGACGTCCTGTCCCATCAGCGTCACACGGCCGCCCATGACCTGCGCGGCCCCGGCGAGCGCCTTCAAGAGCGTCGATTTGCCCGCGCCATTCGGGCCGATCAGCGTCAGCATCTCGCCCGCCGAAAGGCTCAGCTCGACGCCATGCACGATCTCGGCAGCGCCATAGCCCGCGCGCAGCCCGGAGGCTTGCAGCAGCAGGCTCATGCGGCCAGCCCCAGATAGGACTCGACCACGCGCGGGTCGGCGCAGACCGCGTCGAAATCGCCGTCCGCGATGGGCTTGCCGCCGGCCATCACCACCACCCGGTCGCAGAGCCGCCCGATCAGGCCCATGTTGTGCTCGATGACCATCAGCGTGCGGTCGTGCTCGCGCCGGATGCGCGCGATGGTGTCGGTGAGGTGGTCCAGAAGGGCAGGCGCCACGCCTGCCCCCACCTCGTCCAGCAGGATCAGCGGCGCCCCGGTGATGAGGCAGCGCGCGAGTTCCAGGAGCTTCTTCTGCCCGCCCGACAGCGCCCGGGCGGGTTCGTGCCGCTTGTCGGCAAGCCCCACCGTCTCGAGCAGTTCCCCCGCCCGCGCGATGGCCGCGCGCTCGGCCCGGGCCACCGCGGCGGGCCGGACCAGCGCGCGCCACAGGGCCTCGCCCGGCTGGTCGGGGGCGGCGAGCACCAGGTTCTCGATCACCGTGAGCCGGTCGAGCTCGCGTGCAAGCTGGAAGGTGCGCGTGAGCCCGCGCCGCGCGCGGGCGTGGGCGGGCAGCGCCGTCACGTCCTCGCCGAACAGTAAGACCTGCCCGCGATCGGCGCGCTGCACGCCCGACAGGAGGTCGAACAGCGTCGACTTCCCAGCCCCGTTCGGCCCGATCAGCCCGAGGATCTCGCCGCGCCCGACCGACAGCGAGGCTCCGTCCACCGCGACGACGCCGCCGAAGCGCTTGCCGAGCCCCCGCGCCTCGAGCGCGGGGCCGGGTGCGGGGGTCATGCGCCCAGCGCGGCCACGCGCGCGGATGCCTCGACCTCTTCCTCGATCTGCAGCGCGTCGTTGAACTTGTTGAAGAACCCGCACAGCGTCGTGCGCAGCGTCAGCTCGACGATCTGGGCCTCGGTGAAATGGGCGCGCATCCGCTCGAACAGCTCGTCGCGCAGGCGGTGCGGGTCGGTCCAGACTTTCTCGGCGAATTCGGCGACGAGGCGGTCCACCTCCGTGAGGCCCGGCGCGGTGTCCCATTCCAGCAGGCGGTCGATGGTGTCCGGCGCCATGCCCTCGACGGCGAGGAAGGGCTTGTGGTGGGCCACGCAATAGTCGCACTCGTTGAGCTTCGAGACCACGACGATGGCGATCTCGAGATAGCGCTTGGGCAGGGTCTTGGCCTCGCGCAGTTCCATCAGCATGCCCATCAGGTGCCTGAGCGCGGGCGGAACATGGGCGAACACGGCCGCCTGGTTGCGGAACGGGCCGTAGCCCGAGGCGAAGTCCTCGTAGACCTTCGCGAGGTCGGCGGGAAGCTCGTTCGACGGAATGCTGCGGACGCGTGCCATGGATCACCTGTGGTCGGTCTCAGGGAGACGCCATCAAGCAGCCTCGAGCCCCAGCTTGTCCAGTTCCGACTGCAGGAAATTCGCGATCGCGCGCATACCCGTGAGCTTGATTTCAGCCGCGGCCTCGGCGCTCGCGTTGTAGTTGGTGTTCGTGTTCACGTCGTAGACCAGCGGCATGCCGTCCCGGCCGGTGGCGAACTCGATCCCCGCGATCTCGATTCCCGCGATCCGCAGGAAGCGCTCGAGCCGCGCGCGCAGCGTGTCGTCGATGAGCGGGATCACCCTGAAGGCCGGGCGCGCGCGCCCCGGCACCTCGCAGACATCGGCGGGGCACAGCTCGAAGCCGCCCGAGGCGACATGGGCGGCGAGCGCGTCGGCGTTCTCGAACAGCCGCACCCCCAGCCCCTTGCCGCCGCGGTTGGGCTTGAGGATGAAAGATCCGGCGCCGAAGGCCGCGCGAGCCGCCTCGACCAGCCGCTCGCGCCCGACCACCGCCACGGTTCGCGGCGTCGCCACGCCTGCGCGGGCCAGCGCCGCGTACTGGCGCACCTTGCTGATCTCGAGGTCGAGCGCCGCGGGGCCGTTCACCACGCGCCGCCCGTGCTGCGTGAGCCAGGCCAGCGTCGCCGCCGTCAGCTCGGCCGAGAAGCGGTGGCCGCGGGTGTGCGACGACGCGCTCATGCGGTTGTAGAACACGCCCTCGGGCGGCGGGGCCGACAGGTCGATGGCGCGCTCGACCAGGAACCAGTCCTCCCAGTTCGCGCCGATGCCGTCCAGCGCGGCGGCGAGCGGCGGCAGCCAGTCGGGGTTCTCGTGCGACACATGGATGCGGGTCATCGCGCCTCTCCTCGGGCCGTCCGGGATGCCTGCGCCGGCCGCGGCGCGGGCCACGGCAGCGATTGGACGCAGAAATGGGTGAGTCGCGAATGATTTACAACTTCTTCATATTACACGAATAATTTCACGAGATTTATGGTAAAATATGCTCCAACGCCCGACGTCGCGCCCGGGGCAGTCCGACTCCGCCTCAGCCCTCCGGGACCGGCCAGGGCACGCCGGCACGCGCCGCGATCCCTGCGGCCAGTTCGGCCGCGGCCCCGGTGCGGCTCAGGGTGTTCGCGCGCACCTCCTCGGGGTCGACCGCGCGCCGGGCCTCGCCCGCCTGCTGCGCAGCGTACGCGACCGCGGCGGCCACCTCGGCCGCGGCCAGCCGGTCTTCGATCGGCGGCAGGATCATGCCGGGCCCGTCTGCCGACAGCGACTCGGCCCGCCGCACAAGGGCGTCCGCAGCCGCGAGCGCCATGGCGTCGGTGATGCGCCGCGCGCGGGCGTCGAGAACGCCGCGGAACAGGCCCGGAAAGGCCAGCGCGTTGTTGACCTGGTTGGGAAAGTCGCTGCGCCCGGTCGCGACGATCTCGGCGCCGGCGGCCAGGGCATCCTCGGGCCAGATCTCGGGCACGGGATTCGCGCAGGCGAACACGATGGCCCGCGGCGCCATGCCCGCGACAGCCTCGGGCGGAATGGTGCCCGGGCCGGGCTGCGAGAAGGCGAGGCAGACATCGGCCCCCCTCAGCGCCTCGGCGATGCCGCCGGCGATCCGCTCCGGGTTGGTCTCGCGGCAGATCGCCCATTTCTCGGGCAGCGTCTCGCGCGCGGCCTCGATGTCGGCGCGCCCGGTATGCAGCGTGCCTGTGCTGTCGCAGGCGACCATCCGCACGGGATCAGCCCCCGCCGCGCGCAGCAGCCGGCAGGTCGCCATGTTCGCGGCCCCGATGCCGACGAAGGCGATCCGCACCTCCCCAAGCCGCCGGCCCGTCAGCGCGAGGGAGCGCCTCAGCCCCGCGAGCGCCGCCACGGCCGTGCCCTGCTGGTCGTCGTGCCAGACCGGGATCGGCAGGGTCTCCTGCAAGGCTTCCAGCACGCGAAAGCAGGCGGGCGTCGCGATGTCCTCGAGATTGATCGCCCCGAAGCCGGGCGCGATGGCGCGGGCGATGGCGATCAGCTCGTCGGCGCCGCTCGCCTCGACGCAGACCGGCACGGCATCGACGCCGCCCAGCATCTTGAAAAGGAGCGCCTTGCCCTCCATCACCGGCAGCGCGGCCTCGGGGCCGATGTCGCCCAGGCCCAGCACGCGGCTGCCATCGGTCAGGATCGCCACGGTGTCTCCCCGGCCGGTGAGGTCGAACGAGGCCGCGGGGTCCGCCGCGATCGCCCGGCTCACAGCCGCGACGCCGGGCGTGTACCAGAGCGCGAAATCCTCGCTGCCGCCAACCGGCACCTTCGGCGCCATCTGGATCTTGCCGCGAAAGCGCCGGTGCCCTGCCAGCGCACGCGCCGCGATGTCGGCGCCGCGGGGGTCGCCAACGTTCACCGCATCGCCTCCGACAGATACGCCACCGCGGCGTCCGGCGTGGCGATCCGGGGGTAGTCGGCCTCGGGGATGGCGACGCCCAGCCGCTTGTGCAGCGCGGTCACGAGGTTGAGCACGTCCATCGAGTCGAGCCCGAGATCGTCCTGCAGATGGTCGCCGCCCCCGATCGTGTCAGCGTCGAGATCGGGCGCGACGCGCACGAGTTCGGCAAGGAAGGCGGATCTGATCTCCTCGGGTGTCATAGTCCCTCCGGGTCCTGCATGAGCCGGTCGATCCCGGCGAGGAAGCGCGCGCCCTGCCGTCCGTCGCTGGCGCGATGGTCGGCGGCCAGCGTCACGGTGACCAGCGTCCGGGGAACGACCGAATCGCCCATGACCCAGGGCCGCCGCGCGGGCGTCCCGAAGCCCACCAGGGCCACCTGCGGCGGGTAGATGACGCCGGTGAGGCTGTCAGCCCCGCGTTCGCCGAGGCTCGAGACCGTGACGGTCCCGTCAGTCATCTCCGATCCCCTCAGCCGCCCCGCGCGGACGCGCTCGACCAGATCGCGCATCGCCGCCATCAGTGCGTCGAGCGACAGTTGGTCGGCGTCGCGGATCGCGGGCGCGATCAGCCCGCCGCCCCGCATCGCCACCGCGACGCCCGCGTGGACGGCCGTCGCGGGCCGGAAGGCACCGCCCTCGTGATGGCCGTTGACCTCGGGCACCTCGCGCGCCGCGAGCGCCGCGGCCTTAACGAACAGCGCGCCCATCAGCAGGCGCTCGGCCGGCGGGCGCGCGGCATTGCGGGCGGCGAGCCAGTCGGTGGCGGCCTGAAGGTCGATCGTCTGCGACAGGTAGTAATGCGGGATCTCGCGCTTCGAGCGGCTCATCGCCGCCGCAATGGCCGCGCGCATCGCGCCGAGGTCAAGGCCGGGCTTGCCAGGCCTCGATGCGGGCGTTCCAGCCGGCTCGGCGCTGGGGGCCGCCGACGCCGACGCCTCCGCGCTCCGGGCCGCCGCCTCTACATCCGCGATCAGGATGGAACCCCCCGGCCCTGACCCCCGCACCGTGCCGAGCGCGATGCCCAGTTCCACCGCCCGCGCCCGCGCGGCGGGCGAGGATGGCGGCGCGCCCGCGGCGGGCAAGGATGGCTGCGGTGCGCCTGCCACGGGCACGGGCATCGGTGGGCGGGGCGCCGCGGCCGCCTCGGGCGCCGGTCGCGTCGGCGCGGGGCCTTCGTGTGCGGTGGCAGCCGATCGCCCCGCTGTGGCAGGGACCACGCTCTCCCGCGCCTCAGGATGCGCTCCTGGCTCGGCGCTCGCGGGGCCGGCCGCCGCCTCGCCGTCGCCCCGGATCAGCGCCATCGGCGTGCCGACGGGCAGCGTCGCGCCGATGGCGGCGTCGAGGCGCTCGACGACGCCCGCCTCGAAGCACTCGATCTCGATCGCGCCCTTCTGCGTCTCGACCACCGCGATCACGTCGCCGCGGTTCACCCGGTCGCCGGGAGCGATCAGCCATTCGACCAGCTTGCCCGCCTCCATGTCGGCGCCGAGCGAGGGCATGGCGAAGACGCCCATCTCACGACCTCCCCAGCGCGGCCTTCGCCGCCGCGACGATGGCGGGCACCTGCGGGATCGAGGCATCCTCGAGATGCTTGGGGTAGGGGATCGGCACCTCGGCCGAGCACACACGGCCCACCGGCGCGTCGAGCGACCAGAACGCGCCCTCGACAATCCGCGCCGCGATCTCGGCCGACAGCGAGCCGGTGCGCCAGCCCTCGTCCACCACCACCGCGCGGCGCGTGCGCGCGACCGAGCCGAGGATGGTGGCATCGTCGAGCGGGCGCAGCACCCGCAGGTCGATCACCTCGGCCTCGATGCCGTCCGCCGCCAGCGCCTCGGCGGCCTCGAGTGTCTTCCACAGCGAGCCGCCATAGGTGATGAGGCTCAGGTCCCGCCCCGGCCGGCGCACCGCGGCGCGCTCGATCTCGACGGCGCCCGCGTCCGCGGCGATCCGACCCGCGCGGTTGTAGAGCATCACGTTCTCGAAGATCAGCACCGGGTCGGGCTCCTGCAGCGCGGTCCAAAGCATGCCCCGCGCGTCCTCAAGCGTCGCGGGCGCCAGCACCCTCAGTCCCGGAATATGGGCATACCAGCCTTCCAGCGAATGCGAATGCTGCGCCGCCAGCTGCCGCCCCGCCCCGGTGGCCATGCGGATCACCAGCGGCACCCCGAACTGGCCGCCCGACATGTGCCGGATGGTGGCGGCGGTGTTCAGGATCTGGTCCAGCGCGAGCAGGCTGAAATTGACCGTCATCAGCTCGACGATCGGGCGCATCCCCGCCATGGCCGCCCCGATCCCGGCACCGGTGAAGCCCGACTCGGACAGCGGCGTGTCGCGGATGCGATCGGGCCCGAACTCGGCCATCAGGCCCTTCGAGACGGCATAGCAGCCGCCATAGGCGCCCACGTCCTCGCCCATCAGGAACACCCGCTCGTCGCGGATCATCGCGTCCATGATCGCCGCGCGCACGGCCTCGCGGTAGGTGGTCTCGACGGTGTTGCCGGGCTGCGCGGGCGGGGGCGGCGGCGCGGGGCGCGCCTCGGCCACCACGTGATGGGTGAGGTCCTCCAGCGGCTCCCAGGCGGCTGCTTCGGCGAAGGCCACGGCGGCGTCGATCTCGGCCTCGGCCTCGGCCTCGATCCGGGCCACGTCGTCCGCGTGGATCAGGGCGTTTTCCATCAGCCAGCCCTGGAAGCGCACGATCGGGCCCTTGCTGCGCCACGCCTCGACCTCGGCCTTGTCGCGGTAGAGCTGGGCGTCGAACATCGAATGGGCGCGGAAGCGGTAGGTGCGGCATTCGAGGAAGCGCGGGCCTCCGCCCTCGCGGATCGTCGCCACCGCCCGGCGGGTGGCGGATTCGACGGCGACCACGTCCATGCCGTCCACCTCCTCGGCCTCGATGCCGTAGCAGGCGGCCTTGTCCCGGATGCTGGCGACCGATTCCGAGCGCCCAAGCGCCGTGCCCATCGCATAGAGGTTGTTCTCGCAGACGAAGAGGCAGGGCAGCCGCCACAGCGCGGCAAGGTTCATGGTCTCGTGGAACTCGCCCTCCGCGACCGCCCCCTCGCCGAAGAAGCAGGCGGTCACGCGGGCTTCGCCGCGCATCTGGTCGCCGAGCGCGAGCCCCGCCGCCAGCGGCAGCCCGCCGCCGACGATGGCGTTGCCGCCGTGGAAATTCGTGGCCGCATCGAACAGGTGCATCGACCCCCCGCGCCCGCCCGAGCAGCCGCTAGCCTTGCCGAACATCTCGGCCATCACCGTCGTCATCGGCAGGCCGCGCGCCAGCGCGTGCCCATGCTCGCGATAGGTCGCGACCACGCGGTCCTCGGGTTCCAGCACCGGGATCGATCCCACCGCCACCGCCTCCTCGCCGTCGTAGAGGTGCAGGAAGCCGCGGATCTTCTCGCGCGTGTAGAGCTCGGCGCAGCGGTCCTCGAAGCGGCGGATACGGATCATGCCGCGCAGAAGCTCCAGCATGTGCGCGCGCGTGAGGTGCGGCTTGAGGTCGGTGCTCATGTCTCGTCGGTCTCCAGCGTCGAGAGGTCCCCCTCGGGCAGGCCAAGCTCGCGCGCCTTCAGAAGCCTGCGCATGATCTTGCCCGAGCGGGTCTTGGGGAGCGTCTTGCGGAAGGCGATCTCGCGGGGCGCGACCGCCGGCCCCAGCCGCTTGCGCGCATGGCCGCGGATGTCGCGCTCCAACTCCTCGGACGGCTCGAATCCCGGGTTCAGCGTGACATAGGCCTTGACCACCTCGCCCGCGGTCTCGTCCGGCAGGCCGATCACCGCGGCCTCGGCCACCGCGTCGTGCTCGATCAGGGCGCTCTCGACCTCGAAGGGGCCGATCAGGTGGCCGGAGCTCTTGATGAGGTCGTCCGCCCGCCCGACGAACCAGTAATAGCCGTCGCCGTCGCGCATCGCGAGATCGCCGGTCAGGTACCAGCCGTTGGCGAAGCACTTCGCGTAGCGCGCGGGCTCGCCCAGATAGGCGCGCATCATCGACGGCCAGCCGGGCCTGAGCGCCAGTTCCCCGATCGCGCCGTGGCCGAGTTCCCGCAGGCCCCCGTCGGCGCGCGCGACGATCCCGGCCTCGACGCCGGGCAGGGGCTTGCCCATCGAGCCCGGCTTGACGTCCATCGCGGCCGTGTTGGCGATCATGATGCCGCCGGTCTCGGTCTGCCACCAGTTGTCGTGGAAGGGGCGGCCGAACACCTCGCGACCCCAGACGACGGCCTCGGGGTTGAGCGGCTCGCCCACGCTCGCGAGGAAGCGCAGGGCCGAGAAGTCGTGCCCGCGCGCCGCATCCGCGCCCGCGCGCATCATCATGCGGATGGCGGTGGGGGCGGTGTACCAGACCTCGACCCGCTCGCGCGCCAGCGTCGCATACCAGCGCTCGAGCTCGAACTCGGCCTCGTCCACGATCATCCGCGCGCGATGCACCAGCGGCGCGATGATGCCGTAGGAGGTGCCGGTCACCCAGCCCGGATCGGCGGTGCACCAGTAGGTGACGCCCGGCCCCAGTTCCAGCGCGAAGGCGCCTGTCGCGGCATGGGCCGCCACCGCGCCGTGGACATGCACCGCCCCCTTGGGCTTGCCCGTGGTGCCCGAGGTGAAGTGGATCAGCGCCATGTCCTCGGGGCCCGTCGCCACGGTCTCGAAGCGGTCGGGCGCGGCCGCCATGGCGGGCCCGAGCGCGATGCAGCCTTCGGGTGCGTCGTCGTCGGCGATCAGCACGGCCTTGAGCGACGGCAGATCGTGGCGCCACGCCGCCACCTTGCGCCGGTAGAGCGCGCCGGTCGTGACCAGCACGCTGGCCGCGCCGATCTCCATCCGAGAGCGGATCGGCTCGGGGCCGAAGGCCGCGAACAGCGGCGTGAAGGTCATCCCCGCCTTCAGCGTTCCCAGCGCCGCGGCATAGAGGGCGGGCACCCGCCCCATGAGGGCGAACACCCGGTCGCCCGGCTCCAGGCCCAGACCGGCGAGGACGTTCGCGAACCGCGCGGCGTCTGCAGCGAGTTCGGCGTAGGTGAGGTCTCGAGACCCGCCCTCGCGGCCCAGCCAGCGGATCGCGGTGTCGGCGCCGTGGCCGGCCACGACATGGCGGTCCACTGCCTCGTGTGCGATGTTGAGCCCGCCGCCCGGCAGGCCGTCGAGCATCTCGCGCGCGTCCTCCCACGTGAAGCGGGCCCGCGCGGTCTCGGGGTCGGGCAGGCGGGCTGCCCGCCGCTCGGCCTCGGTCTTGTGGATCGTCTCCCAGGCCATCGCGACTCTCCGCCCGCGGCGTTCCGGGCGAAAGACTAGCCCGAGACCGGGGCGCGGCGTCTTGATCGGGGTCAAACCCGTGCGAGGCAGGTCCTCAGCGCCGGATCGCCAGCAGCACGGCACCCGCCACCGCCGCCAGCGCGCCAAGCCGCAGCGGCCCGACCGGATCGCCCAGCAAGAGCCCCGCCGACAGCACCCCCACCACCGGGATCAGGAGCGTGCCGATCGTTGCCGCCGCAACCGGCAGGCGGCCCACGAGCACCACCCAGGCGGCATGACAGGCGACCATCGGCCCCGCGATGTGGAAGGCCAGCACCCACAGCACCGGCGCCGAGGGCAGCGCCGCCTCCCACGGCCGCTCGAACATCAGGGCGCCGACCACCGCCGGCAGCGCGGCCACGCCCACGAGCCATGTGGTGCGCGCGACCGGCCCCATGCCGGGCGCGGCGCCCTTCAGCAGCACGGTGCCGATCGCCCAGGACAGCGCCGCCCCCAGCATGAAGGCGGGCCCTGCGGGCGCGGCCACCAGCCCCACCGGATCCTCGGCGATCAGCAGCGCCAGCGCCCCCATCCCCAGCGCTATGGCGCCCGTGCGGCGCGGGCCGACCCGCTCGCCCAGGATCATGGCCGACAGGATCGCCGCCCAGACCGGCATGGTGAAGGCGATGATCGCGGCCTTCGACGTCTCGGTCAGAAGCTGCCCGAAGGCCGTCAGGAGGTTGAACCCGAACACGGTGAACAGCCCCGCCGCCACCAGCCGGCCTGCCTCGCCCCGCGGGGGGGCGAGGCTCTCGTCCCTGAGCCGCGCGATCGCGGCGAGGCAGGTGGCGCCGGCCAGCAGCGCGACCGCCCGCAGGGTCCAGGGCTCGACCTCGGCGAGGATCGTCTTGACCGCGGGCCAGTTGAGCCCCCACAGTAGCCCGATCACCCCGATCAGCGCGAGATCGCCCATGCCGCCGCCCCTCGCGTCGCCGCGGGCACGCGTGGGGTCGTGGTCGGGCTGATCCTTCATCGGGCGGGGGCTTTCCTTGCGGCGCGCCGGCCGCGCGGGCAAAGTCGCGCGACGACCGTCGAGAATTTCCCCGAGGATAGCATGATCCCGCTCACCGGCTATACCGACCGCCTGTCCGCACGCCCGGGCGAGGCGATCGCCTTCCGCATATCGTCCTCGGGCGAGGGGCCCTATGACGCCCGGCTCGTGCGCATCGTCTGCGGCGACCCCAATCCCGCGGGGCCGGGGCGGATCGAGCACGACCTTGGCCATGTCTTTTCGGGTCGATTCCCCTCGCGGGTGCAGACCCATGACATCGGCTCGATGGCGGTGGTCGAGGCCGGGGTGCAGCCGGCAGGTGCAGTCACGCTCGAGGCCATGGTCTGGCCGACCCTGCCGGGCAGGGGCGCGCAGGCGGTGTTCTCGGCCTTCGACCCCGAAACCGGGGCGGGGGTGGCGCTGGGGCTCGACGAGACCGGCGCCGCGATGGTGGTGATCGGGAGGGCGGGGCAGGCGCCGGTCGCGGTATCGACCGGTCGCCCCCTCGCAACTCGGCACTGGGCGCGGCTCCGCGCCAGCATCGACCCCGCGACGGGCGCGGTCGAGGTGGGGCAGGAGGCGCTGCATCCGCCCTTCGGCCGCCCCGAGGTCGCGCGGGCCACGGGCAGCATCCCGCCGGGTCCCGTGCCGCTGGCGCCGCGCTGGCACATCGCGGCGCTGGGGGTCGATGGCACCGGTCGGTCGGTCCGGCACTTCAACGGCAAGATCGAGGCGCCCGCGATCCTGTTGGGCCTGCCCGCGGGCGTGCTTGGCGACGCGGCGGGCTGCGCGCCGGTCGCGCGGTGGGACTTCTCGCGCGACATTCCCGGCACCGCGATCCGCGACACCGGGCCGAACCGCCTCGACGGCCGCCTCGTCAACCTGCCCGCGCGCGGCATGACGGGGGCCGCATGGACCGGGCGCGAGATGTGCTGGCGCCACGCGCCCGACCAGTATGGCGCGATCCATTTCCACGACACCGACCTCGCCGATTGTGGGTGGGAGACCGATTTCACCTTCACGGTGCCCGCGGACCTGCCCAGCGGCGTCTACGGCATGCGCCTGACCTGCGGGGGCGAGGCCGACACGATCCCCTTCTTCGTCCCCGCCGCCCGCGGGCGGCGCGGCGCCGACCTCTGCGTGCTGATCCCGACCTTCACCTATGTCGTCTACGGCAATTTCGACCGGCCCGACTTCGACGACACCTACCGCGCGCGGGCGGCGGAACTGGGCATGGGGCGGCATTTCCCCTCGGATCACCCGGAATACGGGTTCTCGACCTACAACACCCATTCCGATGGCAGCGGCGTGTGCCATTCCTCGCACCTGCGCCCGCTGATGACGCTGCGGCCCGGCTATCTCAACCAGGTGGACCGGGCAGGCTCGGGCCTGCGGCATTTCTCGGCCGACACGCATCTGCTGGCATGGCTCGACGCGCGCGGCATCGCCTTCGACGTGATCACCGACCACGAGCTCGACGCCGAGGGGCTCGGGGCCATCGCGGGCTATCGCGCCCTGCTGACCACCACGCATCCCGAGTATCACACGGCCGCGACCCTCGACGCCCTTGTCGACTACCGCAACGGCGGCGGGCGGTTCTGCTACCTTGGCGGCAACGGCTTCTACTGGCGCGTCGCCCGCCACCCGGAGATGCCCGAGGCCATCGAGATCCGCCGCGGCGAGGGCGGCATCCGCGCCTGGGCGTCCGAGCCAGGCGAGTATTTCAACGCCTTCGACGGCGCCTATGGCGGGCTGTGGCGGCGGCAGGGGCGCCCGCCGCAGTCGGTTGCGGGGGTTGGCTTCTCGGCGCAGGGCACGTTCGAGGGCTCGCATTACCGCCTCGCGCCCGGCGCCCGCGACCCCCGCGCCGCCTGGATCTTCGAGGGGGTCGAGGGCGAGGTGCTGGGCGATTTCGGCCTCTCGGGCGGGGGCGCCGCGGGCTTCGAGCTCGACCGCGCCGACACCCGCCTCGGCACGCCCGCCCACGCGCTGATCCTCGCGCGGTCGGAAGGCCATTCCGAGCGCTTCGTGCTGGTGCACGAGGAGCAGCTCACCCACCTCGTGACCCTGCCGGGCGAACCCGCGCGCGACCTGATCCGCGCCGAGATCGTCTTCTACGAGACACCCGCAGGCGGCGCGGTGTTCGCGACGGGCTCGATCACCTTCTGCGGGAGCCTGCCGCACGACCGGTTCCACAACCCGGTGTCGCGGATGATGGAGAACGTGGTGCGCCGCTTCCTCGACCCCGCCCCCTTCGCGATGCCGGGCTGAGGCATCAGGCCGTAACGGCGGGGCGGTGTTCGTCGAGGAAGCGCCGCGCCCGCTCGTAGCCGCGCGCGGCGCGCAGGATCGTGGCCTCGGCGAAGGGGCGCCCGACCAGCTGGAAGCCCACCGGCAGGCCGTTCGCGCTGACACCGCAGGGCAGGGTGACGGCGGGCAGGCCGAGGTAGTTGAAGGGCCGGGTGCAGTGGCCCAGATCCTCGGCCCGCACGCCGGGCGCGCCGGCGTCCGCGTCGATCGCCGGCGGCTCGAACGGCCAGACGGGGGCGAGGATCGCATCGACCTCGCCGAACGGTCCATCCAGTGCCGCGCGCAGCAGCCGTGCCCGTCGCCCCAGCGCGGCGAGATAGGCGGGCGCGCTGACGAACAGGCCCGCGGCCATCCGGCCCAGCGTCTCGGGGCCGTAGTCGGCGGCGCGGGTCCCAAGCCAGGCCCGGTGCTGCGTCGCCGCCTCGACATTGATGAGCACGACGTTGAGGCGGTTCGCAAGCTCGATGCCGGGGATCGCGACGCGGCTGACCCGCGCGCCTTCCGCCGCCATCAGATCCGCCGCCGCCCCGATCTGCGCGCGCGTGGCTTCGTCGAGCGGGTCGAAGAAATAGCTCTCAGCGACCCCGATCCTCAGGCCCGCGAGCCCGTCCTCGATGTCCGCCATCAGGTCCACGGGCGGGCGGTGCTGCGACTGCGGGTCGTCCGCGTCGAACCCCGCCATCGTCTGCGTCAGCAGCGCCGCGTCCCGCACGCTGCGGCAGAGCGGCCCCACCGTGTCGAGCGAGCCCGCGAGCGGGAACACGCCCGACCGCCCGATCAGCCCGGCCGTGGGCTTGAGCCCGACCAGCCCGCAGGCCCCGGCCGGCAGGCGGATCGAGCCACCGGTGTCCGAGCCAAGCGCCGCCGGCACCGCGCCCGCCGCCACGCAGGCGCCCGAGCCCGACGACGAGCCCCCCGGCAGATGCGCGGGGTTCCACGGGTTTCGCACGGGCCCCGTGTGGGCGTTGCGCCCGTCCGGCCCCAGCGCGAACTCGACGGTGTTGAGCCGGCCCAGATCGACCGCCCCCGCCGCGTCGAGCGCCCGGATCGCCGTCGCCGTCCGCGTCGCGACATGCCCCCTGAGGATGCGGCTGCCGGCCTCGAGCAGCCAGCCCTCGCGTCCGTAGAGGTCCTTGTGCGCCATCGGCACGCCGGCGAGCGGCCCCACCTCGTCGCCGCGCGCGAGCCGCGCGTCGATCGCGCGCGCCTGCGCCAGTGCCGCCTCGGGCTCGAGCCGGGCGACCGCGTTGAGCCGCGGGCCCACGCGGCCGAGCGCGTCGAGATGCCGCTCGGCCAGTTCCACGGCCGAGACGGCGCGGTTCCGCACCAGGGCTGCGATCGCCTCGACCCCCGCGCCCAGCGTGGCGTCGGCGGGCGCGGGCGCCATGGGCGCGGGCGCAGCACCGCCTCCCGTTGCCGGGCGCGCGGCCTCGGCTGCCAGGGCCGCGGGAAAGACCGAAGGATCGGCGGGCTCGGCCGGGTCGTGCGCCAGCCCCTCGGCTACGGCGCTGTGGCGCGCGGCCATGGCGCGCGCGCCGTCGATCATCGCCTCGGGCACGCCCTGCCGGGCCAGCACCGCGCCCCAGTCGGTCATGTCGGTCATGCGCTCGCGGCCTCCGCCAGTTCCGGGATCTGCCACTCGCGACCGGGGATCGAGGCCAGCAGTTCGCGGGTGTAGGCGTGCTGCGGGTCGGCGAAGACATCGGCGACGGGGCCGTGCTCGACGATCTCGCCCTTCGACATCACCGCGATGGTGTCGCAGACCTGCGCCGCCACCCGCAGGTCATGGGTGATGAAGACGATGCTGAGGCCCAGCCGCTCGCGGATCTCGGCCAGGAGCTCGAGAACCTGCGCCTGCACCGAGACGTCGAGCGCCGAGACCGGCTCGTCCGCCACCAGCACCTCGGGGTCCATGGCGAGGGCACGGGCAAGCCCGATGCGCTGGCGCTGCCCGCCCGAGAACTCGTGGGGGTAGCGCTCGGCCATGTCGGGCTTCAGCCCCACGAGCCCCAGCAGCTCGCGTGCCCGGGCCTGCGCCTTCGCATGCGGCGCGCCTTGCGTCACCGGCCCCTCGGCAATGATGTCGCCCACACGCCTACGCGGGTTGAGAGAGGCATAGGGGTCCTGGAACACCATCTGCACCCGGCGCCGGTAGGGCTTGAGTGCGGCCTTCGAGAGCCCCGCGAGGTCGATCCCGTCGAGGTCGATCACCCCCGCATCGGGTTGGATCAGCCGCACCAGCATCCGGGCGACCGTGGACTTGCCCGAGCCGGACTCGCCCACGATGCCCAGCGTCTCGCCGCGCCTGAGCGTGAAGTCGACATCGCGCACGGCGTGGACCTCGCGCGTCTTCGCGGGCCAGCCGCCCATCCGGTAGGTCTTGGTCAGACCGTCCACCTTCATCAGGCCGCGTGCCTCCGCCCGCGCGCGCGGGCGCGGCGTGAGGCTGGGGATCGCGCGGATCAGGGCGCGCGTGTAGGGCGCCTCCGGCCGGTTCAGGATCTGGTCGGCCTCGCCCGTCTCGATCACGCGGCCGTGCTGCATCACCACGATGCGGTCGGCGATCTCGGCCACGACGCCGAAATCATGGGTGATGAACATCACCCCCGTGCCATGGCGGTCCTGAAGCTCGCGGATCAGACGCAGGATCTGGGCCTGCGTGGTCACGTCGAGCGCGGTGGTGGGCTCGTCGGCGACCAGGACCTTTGGGTCCATGATCAGCGCCATGGCGATCATCGCGCGTTGGCGCTGCCCGCCCGAGAGCTGGTGCGGGAAGGACGCCATGATCCGCGGCGGGTCGGGAAGCTGCACCTCGGCCAGAAGCGCCAGGATCCGCTCGCGCCGCTCGGCTGGGCCGAGGTCGCTGTGGACGATCAGCACCTCCTCGATCTGGCGGCCCACGGTCATCAGCGGGTTCAGCGCCGTCATCGGCTCCTGGAACACCATTGACAGCTGCTCGCCGCACAACCGCCGCCGCTCGGCCCGCGTCAGGGTCAGCAGGTCCTGCCCGGCGAACAGGATCTGGCCCTTCGAGGCGCGCACCCGCGGCTCGGGCAACAGCCCCATCATCGCGCGCGCGGTAAGCGACTTGCCCGAGCCCGACTCGCCCACCACGCAGACGATCTCGCCCGGCGCCAGCGTCATCGACAGGTTCTCGACCGCGTAGGGGCGGTCCGAGCCCGGCGGCAGGCTGACATGCAGGCCGCGGATGTCGATCAGCGGCGCGCTCATGCCTTGCCCTCGCGCAGGCGCGGGTTCAGGGCGTCGTTCAGCCCCTCGCCGACGAGGTTGATGGCCAGCACGGTCAACAGGATCGCGAAGCCCGGGAAGGTGCAGATCCACCACGCCCGGCGCAGCACCGTGCGCCCCGCGCCGACCTGGAAGCCCCAGCTCATCACGTTGGGGTCGCCGAGACCCAGGAAGGACAGCCCCGACTCGATCAGGATCGCGGTCGCCACCATCAGCGAGCCCGCGACTATGATGGGCGAGAGCGCGTTCGGCAGGATCTGCACCAGGATGATCTTCCAGTCCGGCATCCCCATCAGCACGTTCGCCTGCACGAACTCGCGGTTCCTCAGCGACAGGAACTCGCCCCGCACCAGTCGCGCGAGCGCCGGCCAGGACACGACCGCGATGGCGATCACGATCGACTGGATCGAGGGGCTCATGATCGCGACCAGGAGGATCGCGAAGACGAAGGAGGGGATCGTCTGGAACACCTCGGTGATGCGCATCAGCAGGTCGTCGATCCAGCCGCCGTAATAGCCCGCCAGCGCCCCCATCGTGGTGCCGAACACCACCGCCACCAGCGTCGCCACCAGCCCGATCATCAGCGAGGTGCGCGCGCCATGCGCGATCCCCGCCATGACGTCGCGGCCGAGCGTGTCGGTGCCGAACAGCCAGTCGCCGAAGGGCGGCGACATCGGCCGCCCGGCAAGGCTGAACGGGCTTTCGGGGTAGAGCACCGGCGCAATCGCGGCGAGGGCCACCACGCCCGCGAGGATCGCAAGGCCGAACAGCGCCGCCCGGTTGCGGGCGAACAGCCGCCATAAGCGGGCGAGGCGCGCAAGTCGCCCCGGCGCCGCGCCCTGCGGAAGGGTTTCGGAAAGCTCGTTCATCGTGCTTCGATCCTCGGGTCGAGGAAGGTGTAGAGGATGTCGACGGCGAGGTTCACGACCAGCACCAGCATGGCCGACAGGAGGAAGATCCCCATCAGCAGGTTGAGGTCGCGCGCGAACAGCGACTCGAAGGCAAGCTGCCCCAGCCCCGGCCAGCCGAACACGGTCTCGACGATGACCGAGCCGCCGATCAGGCTCGAGACCTGCACCCCCGCCATGGTCACGACCGGCAGGAGTGCGTTCCTCAGCACGTGCCGGAAGGTGATCCGCCGCTCCGACAGGCCCTTGGCGCGGGCGGTGACCACGTAGTCCATCCCTGCCTGTTCGAGCATCGAGGCACGCATCAGCCGCGTGTAGAGCGCGAGGTAGAACAGCGACAGCGTCACCGCCGGCAGCACCAGGTGATGCGCGATGTCCCACACCCGGTCCCAGCCGGTGTGGAAGGCCGCGACCTCCTCCATGCCGCTGGTCGGGAACCAGCCGAGGTTGATCGAGAACACCACGATCAGCATCAGCCCCACCCAGAACAGCGGCGTCGCGTAAGAGACCAGCGCGAGGATCGAGATCAGGTTGTCGCGCCAGGTGTTCAGCCCCGTCGCGGCCAGCAGCCCCAGCAGCACGCCCGAGCCGACCGCGATCACGATGGTCGTGACCATCAGGATCAGCGTCGGCCCCAGCCGGGCGAGGATGAGGTCGATCACCGGCATCTCGTGCCGGAAGGAATAGCCGAAGTCGAGCATCAGCACCCGCCCGACATATTGCGCGAGCTGCAGCGGCACCGGCTGGTCCAGCCCGAACTTGGCGCGCAGCTCGGCCATGTATTCGGGTGTGGCGCTGCCCGCCTCGCCCGCCAGCACGTCAGCGGCGTCGCCGGGCGCGAGCTTGAGCAGCAGGAAGTTGATGATGACGATCGCGAGCAGGATCGGGATCGCCTGCACCACACGGCGCAGGATAAGAGCAAGCCGGCCGGTCATGCTGTCCTCCGCGCGGGCGCCCCGGCCCGATGGCGGGGGGCCGCGGGCGACGGCCCGCACCCCCCCTTTTCAAACGCGCGGGACACCGCGCCGCTCACTCCTCGAGCCAGACGTCGGCGAAGGAGTGATAGACGCCGAGCGGCCCCATCACGGCGTTCTTCACCTTGGTGTTGTGGACCGTGGTGAATTCCAGTTCGTGCATGAAGATGATCGGCGTCGCATCGACGACCTTGCGCTGGAACTCGTGATAGATTTCGGCGCGCTTTGCCGGATCGTTCTCGATGCGGGCCGCGTCCATCAGGGCGTCGGTCTCGGGCGAGGACCACTTGGTGCCGTTGACGAACACCGTGCCGGGCCGGATCTGGTTCGAGTGGTACTGCCGGTGGACGCCCAGCACCGGGTCGGGCAGGCCGTAGAGCCAGTTCGACGACATCTCGTAGTCGTAGTCGGTGTAGACGCGCTTGAGCCAGGTCGGCACGTCCTCGTAGCGCAGCTCGGCCGCGATGCCGAGCTCGGCCAGCACCTGCTTGACGTATTCGCCGAAGCGCCGCCACTCCTCGCCGTAGGGCGTCAGGTCGTGGATCATGCTGAAGCGGATCCCGTCCGCGCCCCGGGCCAGCCCCGCCTCGTCCAGCATGGCGTTGGCCTTGGCGATGCGGTCGTCGACATTGATGAAGTCGGTCACGCCCTCGGTCGTGTAGAGCCCGGTGGGCTCGAAGGCCGAATGGATCGGGCCGGTGGCGGGCTTGCCGAAGCCGAACCAGACATTGTCGATCACGAACTGGCGGTCCACGGCGGTGGCGATCGCCTTCCGGACCAGCGCGTTGTCGAAGGGCGCCTTAGTCGTGTTGAACTGGAGCTGCATCATCGGCGCGACATACTCGTAGCCCTTGGTCGTCACCTCGATCTCGGGCATGTCGGCAAGGCGGGGCACGTCGATGTTCGGGATCGAGCCGAAGGCGCCGTAATGCACCTCGCCCGACTCGATCGCCGCGGTGCGGGTCGAGGCGTCGGCGATGAAGCGAACCACGACGCGGTCAAGGTAGGGCTTACCCTCCTGCCAGTAGTCGTCGTTGCGGTCGAGCCGGACATACTGGCCCTTCTGCCACTCGACGAACTTGAACGGCCCGGTGCCGATGGGCGCGTTGGCGGTCGGATTGTTGCGCGGGTCTGTGCCCTCGAACAGGTGCTTGGCGGTGATCGGGCTCTCGTAGCCGTTGAGCGAGACCATCAGGTAGGGCGCGGGCTCCGAGAGCTTGAGAACGGCGGTATGATCGTCGGGCGTCTCGACGGACTCGACCACCTTCAGCGTCGCGCCGCCGCGGGGATGGACCTCGCGCAGCACATTCATGATGCCGTACTGCACGTCCGCCGAGGTGAATGGCTTGCCATCATGCCACGTCACGCCCTGGCGCAGCTTGAAGGTGATGCTCAGTCCATCGTCGCTCATCGACCAGCTCTCGGCCAGCGACGGCTTGATCTCGAAGCCGGGGCCCACGTCGATCAGCCCCTCGTAGACCTTGGCCACGACCTGTCCGATCGGGCCCGAGGTCGACAGATAGCTCGCCAGCGTCGGCGGCTCAGGCACCGTGACCATGACCAGCGTGCCCCCGCGGGTCTGCGCGAGCGCGCCGGGCGCGGGATGCGCCGCGACGAGCCCGAGCGAGAGGCCCAGCGCGGCGAGGATGCGGCTGTGTCGTCCCATGCGTGTGATCCTTTCCCTGTTCCCTGTTGGGCCCTGTTCCCTGGCGGGCAGCCGGCCGGCCACGTCCTCGGCAGTCCGGCACGAACCCTGCCGTAACGTTAGCCCAGTCGCGACGCGTGAGAAGGCGCGTTCTGCCGATTTGTGGGGAAATCTTTGAGCCAGTTTGCGAAAAATCGTTGGCCAGTTGCGAGGTGCCGGGTTCCGCGGCAATCGGCGGTGCAGATGCCGCGCTTCGGGGCAGTCTGCGCAGCGTCGCGGCGAATCGTTGCGCAAGCCAGGGCGTGCCGGTCGGGCGCCGGGAATCGGCTGCGCCTGCTCGGGCAGTTGCCATCTGATTGCGATTAATTTAATTTGAGCGCTCAGATAAAATAGTGGATCACGAGATGCCTCTCGAAAACGATCTCCTGAGCGTGCCAAACGACTGGGACCGCCGCGGCCTGCCGGCCTGGACCTACACGAGCGAGGACCTGCTCGGGCTGGAGGCCGAACACCTGTTCCGCAGCCACTGGCAGATCGTCTGTCACGTGGCCGACCTGCCCGAGCCGGGGGACTTCCTCACCCTCGATCTCTGCGGCGAGCGGGCGCTGGTGGTGCGCGGGCGCGATGGCTTGCTGCGCGCCTTCCACAACCTCTGCCGCCATCGCGGCTCGCGGGTGGTGGCGGGCGAGCGCGGCAACATTCGCGGCGCCATCATCTGCCCGTTCCACGGCTGGACTTACGACCTCGACGGCTGCCTGCGGGGCGTTGCACATCCGAAAAGCCTGCCGCCGCTCGATCCCTCGGAATGGGGTCTCAAGCCGCTCGAGATGGAAATCTGGCATGGCCTGATCTTCGTGCGCTTCAAGCCCGGTCCGCAGCCCTCGGTGGCCGACCTCATGGCCCGCCACGAGGCCGAGGTCGCGCCCTACGGCATCGCCGACATGGTGGCCTGCGAGCCGGTCGACTGGGGCGAGGAAAGCCCGGTCAACTGGAAGGCCGTGCGCGACGTCGACAACGAGGGCTACCACGTCGCCATGGCCCATCCCGGCCTGCACGACCTCTATGGGCGCTATTATTTCGACGAGGCTTTCCACCAAGGCACCTCGCGCAGCTTTGCCACCTTCAAC
Source organism: Thermohalobaculum sediminis (assembly GCF_023487995.1). Classification (GTDB taxonomy): domain Bacteria; phylum Pseudomonadota; class Alphaproteobacteria; order Rhodobacterales; family Rhodobacteraceae; genus Thermohalobaculum; species Thermohalobaculum sediminis. The sequence goes on along the minus strand of NZ_JAMFKN010000007.1, from coordinate 177,418 downwards.
CCCGGCCCCGGCAAGCTGTGGAGCGTGCGGGGCTACAAGTCGGTGCTGCCCGAGGCCACCTGGCTGCCTGAGAGCCACCGCCGAGCCTGGCTCTATATCGGCATCTTCCCGAACGCGGTCATCGGGCTCTACCCGGACTCGGTGATGTTCTACCAGGAGTTCCCCCTCGCGGTGGATCGCACCCGGCTTCGCGCCGCCGTCTACCGCCGCCGCGACGAGAGCCGGGCGCTGCGCGCCGCGCGGTACCTCAGCAGCCGCATCGACCGCATCACCGCCGAGGAGGACCGCCAGCTCACCGTCTGGTCCTGCGAGGCCACGCGCTCCTCGGCCTATGACGGCGTGATGCTGTCGGACCTCGAATACGGGGTGAAAAGCTATCACGACCACTTGCGCGCCGTGCTTCCCGTGGTGAATCTGCGCGAGTGCCCGCCCGCGGGCGAGATCGCGGCGATCAACGAGCGCATGAGCGCGGAGCGCGGATGAACGACGGCCGACCACGCAGCACGGAGCCGGGGGCTTGAGCCTCGCAGCGGCTGAGGCCCCGCCCGCGCCCCGCCGGCGCTGGCTGCGTCTGCCGGGCCGCGAGGCCCGGCGCGGGCTGGCGCTGGTCAGCCCGACTTTCCTCTATGCGCTCATGCTGCTGGCGGCGCCGCTTACGCTGGTCGTGCTGATCAGCTTCTGGACGCAGGACTACCTGACGCTCGACCGGACCTTCACGCTCGCCAATTATCGGACCGTCTGGCTCGATCCGCAGGAATCGCCGCTCTACCGGCTGCTGATGGGCCGCTCGCTGGCGATCTCGGGGCTGGTGACGGTGGCGACCGTGCTGCTCGCCTACCCGATCGCCTATTTCGTGGCCTTCCATGTCGAGCGCAACAAGGCGCTGTGGTTGTTCCTGATCACCATTCCGTTCTGGACCAGCTACCTGCTGCGGGTGTTCCTGTGGAAGGTGATCCTCGGCTACAACGGGGTGCTGAACAGCGCGCTCATGGGCATGGGCTTCATCGACCAGCCGCTGACCTTCCTGCTGTACAACGCCAACGCCGTGGTCATCACGCTCGCCCATGCCTGGGCGCCCTTCGCCATCCTTCCGATCTACGTCGCGCTGTCCAAGATCGACCGCAGCCTGCTCGAGGCGGCCGAGGACCTCGGCGACGGCCCGCTGCGCCGGTTCTGGCGGGTGACGCTGCCGCTCTCGATGCCCGGCGTGATCGCGGCCGCGCTGATCGTCTTCATCCCAACGGTGGGCGACTACGTGACGCCGCGCCTCGTCGGCGGCACCGACGGGCTGATGATCGCGAACATGATCCAGGTGCAGTTCGGAAAGGCCAACAACGCGCCCCTCGGCGCTGCGCTCTCGGTCTCGGCGATGCTGATCGTGGCAGCGATCTCGCTGCTGTTCCTGTGGCTCAACCGCCGCTTCTCGCGTGGTGGCGCATGAGCGGGCGGCGTGGCGGACCGGGCTGGCTCAGGGGATACGCCATCGGCTATCTCGTGTTCCTCTATGCGCCGGTGTTCCTCCTGCCGATCTTCGCCTTCAACGACAGCGCCATCATCGCCTTTCCGCTGAGGGGCTTCACCACGGCGAATTTCGAGCAGCTCTGGGCCACCGAGGCGATGCATGGCGCGCTGGCGAACAGCCTCAAGGTCGCCGTCGCGGCGTCGGTGATCTCGACCCTGCTGGGCATCTGCGCCGCGCGCGCCTCGGCGCGCTACGAGTTCCCGGGGCGGCGCCCGATCATCGGCTTCATCATGCTGCCGCTGGTGCTGCCCGAGATCATCGTGGCGGTGGCGCTTCTGGTGGTGCTGGTGCAGCTCGGCTTCTCGCTCTCGCTCTGGACCGTGGTGCTGGGGCATGTGCTGATCTGCACGCCCTTCTCGATCGCCGTCCTGTCCTCGGCCTTCCTCAACATGGACCGCAGCCTCGAGGAGGCGAGCCAGGACCTCGGCGAGGGGCGCGTGATGACCTTCCTGCGGGTGACGCTGCCGCTGGTCGCACCGGGCATCGTCGCGAGCCTGCTTATCGGCTTCACCATCTCGCTCGACGAGTTCATCATCGCCTTCTTCCTCACCGGCACCGAGCCCACGCTGCCGGTCTATATCTGGAGCCAGCTTCGCTTCACCGCCAAGCTTCCGGGGGTGATGGCGCTGGGCTGCATGCTGCTTCTGCTGTCGCTCGCGCTGCTCGGCGCGGCCGAGTATTTCCGCCGCCGCTCGGCGCGGCAGACCGGATCAACCGGGGGGTATCTGTGACCGACGACCGGACGCGCGGCCGCGCGCTCATCACACTCGACCGGGTCGAAAAGCGCTTCGGCGAGGTGGCGGCGCTGGACGGCGTCTCGGCCGAGATCATGGAGGGCGAGTTCTTCTCGCTGCTCGGGCCCTCGGGCTGCGGCAAGACCACGCTGCTGCGCCTCATCGCGGGCTTCGACGAGCCCACGCGCGGCACCATCGCCATCGACGGCAAGCCGATGGCGGGGGTGCCCGCGAACCTGCGCCCCACCAACATGGTGTTCCAGAGCTACGCGATCTTCCCGCATCTCGATGTCGCCCAGAACGTGGCCTACGGCCTGCGTCGGCTCAGGCTCGGGCGCGAGGAGACCGCGCGCCGGGTGACCGAGGCGCTCGGCATGGTCGATCTCGCGGGTTACGGCAAGCGGGCCGCGCACGCGCTCTCGGGCGGCCAGCGCCAGCGCGTGGCGCTCGCGCGCGCGCTGGTGATGCGGCCCAGGGTGCTGCTGCTCGACGAGCCGCTCTCGGCCCTCGACAAGAAGCTGCGCGAGCAGATGCAGGTCGAGCTCCGGCGCCTGCAGCGGGCCGTCGGCATCACCTTCATCCTGGTCACCCACGACCAGGAGGAGGCGCTCATCATGTCCGACCGCATCGCGGTGATGTTCGACGGCCAGATCGCCCAGCTCGCCAGCCCCGAGACGCTCTACCGCCGCCCCGTGAACCGCCGCGTGGCCTCCTTCATTGGCGTGATGAACTTCTTCGAGGCCCAGGTGACCGGCGAGGCGGCGGGGCTGATCGAGCTCGATGTCGCGGGGCTCGGCCGCATCGCCATCCCGGCCGAACAGGCGCCGGGCGGCGTCAACGGCGCTTCCGTCAGCGTCGGCATCCGGCCCGAGATGCTGACACTGCTGTTCTCCGAGAGCGACCGCGCCGAGCACGAGGTCAGCGGCGAGGTGGTCGACGCGGTCTACTACGGCGACATGACCTATTACGACCTCAGGCTGCCCGGCGCCGCGCGGCCCGCAACGGTGTCGATGCGCAACACCGCCGGCCGCCCGATCCTGCGCCCCGGCGAACGCGCGCGAGTGGGCTGGGGCCGCGAGTCGCTGATCCTGCTCGCCTGAGCCGCGCAACCCGGGGCGCGCGCGCCTCCGCGTCTTGCGACCGCGCCGTTGCGGGCGTCGCCCGCCCCGCCAGCCAGAACGCGCCGGTGCCGTCCGGCGCGGCGTCACGACCCGAAGATTGCGTCCATGTTCCTGATGATCGTGACCAGCAGGCATATGCCTCCGATCACGAGCGCGAGCCAGAACAGGAACTGCATCAGGAAGGCGGTGCTGCCCATCGCGATCGCAATGCCGGGCAGCATCGGGGCTTCCCGAAGGAACAGCCCGATCGCCCCGAGAACGGCCGCCACGCCGGCAAGGACGGGTCCGGCGAACAACATGATCCGCTCGGTGGTCCATGTCCGGGAAGCCACCTCCGGCGCCGGCGACGGCCCCTCCGACGGCGCGCGCTTCGCGCTCGCCCGGATCTCGGCCGCGATTTCGCCGATCGTCGTCGCCGCACTCTTCTTCGGCTCCGCGAAGGTGCCGGACATGTGCAGCGTCACGACGACGAGCGCGATCGCCGCGACGATGAAGGCCGCAAGTCCCCAGACAGGACGCCGCTCGCTCGCGCGTGTCGTCATGAGAGCCCCTCAAATCCACCCAGTGCCAAGGTCTTGTCTCAGGTCAATGCGTCTCGACTGTGGCAGATCCTCGTGATCGGATCTACGGGCACCAGTCGCGACCGGCACGATGGCGCAGGACCGTTCGATACCGACCACCGGCGTCTCCGGCGAGAGCCCGGCAGGGGCGAGAACCTGGGGGCGAGAACCGGGGGGCGAGAACCGGTGGCGGTCGGCCATGGGCGCGGACCGGCTCCCGTTGCCTCCCTCGAGAACCGGCCGCTGCGCACGCGATCAACGCCGTCCGTCCTGGCCGGGCCGCCAGTCCTGCGCCGCGTCCAGCCGCGCGCGGGTCCAGCGGTGGAAGGCATGGATCTCGCATTCCTCCTGCATCGGCATGCCCTGCGCGAAGGGCGCGGCGCGCAGCCCGCGCTGGTTCATTGCGCAGGCGGCGGCGTCCTCGGCCATCACCTGCCGGGCGAAGGCGACGATCCGCCCGAGGTCGAAGCCCCGGCTCGGCCGCTCGACCCTGCGCCCCGGCGACACGGCGCGCGTGGGCTGGGGGGGAGTCGGTGATCCTGCTGGCGTGAGGTGGCCTGTGGGCGAGGGGTGCCGATGCTTCGAGCCCGTGCCCGCGACTGATGGCAGCCATGTGGCGCCCAAGTTCTTTGCCGGACGAAGCGACCCTTGATTTTGGAAGGTTCAGTCCTCGACCCCGAACTGCTCAGCGGGTCAGGGAATTCTCGACAAAACCGCGAAGGGGTCATCGACGGCGATTGTGAACGCAGCGTTCAGGGCGACGCAGCTAGTGACTGCCTTCCGGACGGCCGTTTATGTACGGCGACAGCACGGCATATGCGAATTCGTGGCAGGGCGTCGGGATGTCCAGTTCCCTGCCCCGACGGATCACTTCGCCGGATATCCAGTCAAGCTCGATCCGTTTGCCGCGCAACAGGTCATCAAGCATCGACGCATGAATGTGCGGTGGAAGACTCATGAGAAAGTCGAAAGCGCTTTGCCCCGCGTCTTTGGGCAAGGCCTCATGCGACGCCCGGGCTATCGCTGTTGTCTCGTCGACAAGGGATTTCAGAAGGTTTCGTGCGGCTTCCGTCTTTTGGATGGCGCCGATATCCAGCCTCGTCGAAACCGTTATCGCCGAGTAAGCCGAGAGCCGGATGAATTTCTCCCAAAGGGATCGCCAGATATCCTCCGACAGCGTTGCCGGAACGCCGCTGGTCGTGAAGGCGTCGTGGATCTTTGCGGCTTGCTCTGACGACCCGCCCTCGTAAGGGCCGAAGGTAATACCGCCCAGTTCCGCTTCTGCAGGAGTTCTGATGACACCGGGTTCCTTGATGTCTGCAGGCAGCATCACGACACCCGGAAGGACGCGGTGCGCACCAAAATGTCTTGCCAGGACCGGTTGCGCCCACACGCCATTCTGGACCGTCATGATCGCGGTCTCCGGCCGCAGAAGGCCGCTGATCTCGGGGACCGCCGTTTCGACGTCATAGTTCTTGACCGCGAAGAAGATCAGATCGCCCTCGCCGACCTTTGTGAGGTCATCGGTCGCATCGACGTGGTTCAAGTGAAAATTCCCCGAGCGGCTTTCGATGCGCAAGCCATTCTGTTGCATGGCCTTCAGATGCGCTCCTCTGGCAATGTAGGTGACGTCGTGCCCGCTCTGCTGCAGTCGGGCGCCGAAAAAGCATCCCAAAGCGCCTGCGCCATAAATGATCGTCCGCATTGTGCTGCCTCTTCGAACAAATTCCTCAGTCTATTTAAAAGGAAATGATCGTCGGAGTCTCGGATTCGCTTGCGTTTTATACAGAACAGATAAAGTTGGTGCCCACTTGTAGCCTGGAGAAGCCGCCCGGAATTCCTGGAATATAGCTCCGGGGTGGAGGCATCCCCCCGGTCGATCCGTCACCCGTCCGTCTCCGCCAGCCGTTCCCGGACCCAGCGGTGGAAGGCGTGGATCTCGTATTCCTCCTGCATCAGCGTGCCCTGTGCGAAGGGCGCGGCGCTCAGCCCGCGCTGGTTCATCTCGCAGGCAGCGGCGTCCTCGGCCATCACCTGGCGGGCGAAGGCGACGATGCGCCCGAGGTCGAAGCCGGGCTCGGCTGCGCGTCCCGGCGGCAGCAGCCACTCGGCGGTGAGGCGGGTGCGCACGGGGCCCAGCGGCGTCACCCGCACCGCGCGGGCGTAATCGACATGGCCCACGACATAGAGCGAGGGCAGGGCGACCCCGAAGGTATGTCCGCGCGCGACATCCTCGGCCGTCAGGCCCGGCAGGGCCGCGCCCTGCGCCTTGCCCCCCACCGCCCAGGTCTCGGCCCCTGCGCGCAGCGTGCCGGCAAGCCGCGGGTCGGGCGCGTCGGGGCGGGCCCGCCAGTCGGGGTCGTCCTCGCGCACCATGATGCCGCGGCCGTAGATCGGCACCAGATCGCACAGCGCCGGATGGATGCCAGGGCAATGCAGGCACTCGTTGAAGTTCTCCCAGAAGATCTTCCAGTTGCAGGCGACTTCGATCTCCTCGCGGTGCGCCACCTCGAGCGCGGCCAGCGGCCAGTTGGCGATCGGCGCGAGGTCGCGCGACGCCGCCGCCTCGAATCCGGACTGCCCGCCGCCCGCGGGGTTGACGAAGACGAAGCCGCCCCATTCCGCCACGCCCGCGGGGATCAGCCCGTGTTCGGCGCGCACGAAGCCCTCGACCGACCGCGCCGGGCCGGTGGCGATCAGGCGGCCCGTCAGGTCATAGGCCCACTGGTGGTAGGGGCAGACCATGAGCGGGCGATCGAGCCGCCCCGCGCCGTGCGGGCAAATCTCGGCGCCGCGGTGACGGCAGACGTTGTGGAAGGCAGCGAGCGTGCCGTCCGCCCGGCGCACCGCCACGATGTTCGCAGGCCCCGCCGGCCCCGCGCGCCAGCTTGCGGGCGCGATGTCGGATACGCGGCAGAAGGCGATCCAGCCGTGGCCGAAGATGGCCCGCATCTCGCGGGCATGGTGGTCGGGGTCGGAATACCATGTAACCGGCAGCCCGGGTTCGGCCCGGGCAAGGCCGTTGAAGTCGGCTCTGAAGGGGCTCTCTCCGGGCATCCTCGCCCTCGTCCTGCATGCGCCGCCCGGACCGGCCCGGACGGCGCCGGTGTCGGGCTCAGAAGCCCGCCTTGATCTTCTCGAACTCGGCGATCATCGCCTCGCGCATCGCCGAGGGCACTGGCGCCTGCCACAGCGTCTTGTCGGTGTAGGCCTCGAAGTTGTCGAAGCCCATCTCGGCCAGCGTCTCGGCCGGGATCGCCTTCATCCCCGCCTCGTTGGAATGGCCGTAACCCCACGCGGTCACGATGTATTCGGCCGTGCGGTGCTCGAGCCAGGCGTTGATGAAGTCGTAGGCCTTGGCCTCCGATCCCTGCCCGTCCTTGAGATCGACATAGCCGCAGACCCAAGTGGACGATCCCTCCGCCGTGTCGCGGTTCATGGCCACCGGCTGGCCCTCGGCCTGCATGGTGGTCGGCGTCTCGTTCCACGCCCAGGACAGCACCACCTCGCCCGAGCCCATGAGCTGCGCGAGCTCGGCGCCGTCCTGCCAGTAGGCGCGCACGTTCTGGTGCACCTTGCGCAGGAAGTCGGACGCAGCCGCAAGGTCGGCATCGGTCGCCTTGGTCCAGTCCTTGACGCCGGTCGCGAGGAAGCCCAGCGCGTAGGCGTCGTCCACGTTGTCGGGGATCGAGACGCGGCCCTGATATTTCGGATCGGCGAAGGATTGCAGCGTCGCCGCGTCCTCGGCCGGCACGAGGTCGGTGCGGTAGGTCAGCCCCGTGGCGCCCCAGTCCATCGGCACGACGTAATACTTCCCGTCGACCGAGAAGCCCTCCATGTCCTTGAAGCCGGCCATGAGGTTGCCCCATTCCGGGATCAGTTCGGTCTTGATAGGCTCGATCAGCCCCGCCTCGCGCCACTTCACCACCGACTGCGAGCAGGGATGGGCGAGGTCCGCGCGGAAGCCCGCGCGCATCTTCTGGAATGCCTCCTCCTCGTCGCTGAAGAAGCTGAAGGTCGGCACGTCGCCATGCTTCTCGGTGTAGGCCTTGAAGAATTCGGGGTCCTCGTAGCCCGCCCAGTCGAACACAACGAGCTCGGGGTCGGCGGCCATGGCTGGGACCGCGACGAGCGTCGCGAAGGCGGTCGTGGCGAGGATCCGGCTGATCGGCTGCATCGTTCCAACTCCCTGTCAGCTTCGGGCTCCGGCCACGCGGACTTGACCTCGAAGGTACCCGCCGCCCCACCCGTTTCCCTTTATCGGCGAAAAGGTTAGCAGGGTCGGCGGCAGGCACAAGCAGAATCCCGCACAAGCCCCGCGCTGGGCGCGGCGGACGGCGCGCATGGGGCTGGCGGAGGCGCCACACGGCTGCCATGATCGTCGCCGCAGACCCGACGGAGGATCCGTGCAACGCGATCGCAGCCCCGAGGCGGAAGTCGAGGCCTATCTCGCCCGCCACCCCCAGACCCGCCATGTCGATGCCTTCCTGATCGACCTGAGCGGCAATGCCTTCGGCAAGCGCCTGCCCGTCTCGGAACTCCCCAAGCTCTACGCCGAGGGCACGACCATGTGCGCGGCGATGCAGCTTACGGACGCGCGCGGCACCTGCTGGGACGTGGCCGGGCTGGGCTTCTCGGACGGAGACCCGGACGGGGCCTGCCGCCCGGTGCCGCGCACGCTGGTCCCCGTCCCCTGGGCGCCCGAGCCGCGCGCGCAGGTGCTGATGCGCTTCCGGGATTCACAGGGCGCGCTGTGGTACGAGCCGCGCACGATCCTCGAGGGCGTGGCCGCGCGGTTCAAGGCGCTGGGGCTCAGGCCGGTCGTCGCGGTCGAGCTGGAATTCTACCTCATCGACCGCGAGCGCACGGCGCTGGGTGGGCCGCAGCCCCCGGCCTCGCCGGTGTCGGGCCGGCGTGGCGCCGCGGGGCACGTCCTGGGCATGGCGCAGCTCGACGAGTTCGCCGCGGTGATCGACGCGATCGAGGACGCCTGCCGGGTTCAGGGCCTGCCGGTCACCACGGTCTCGAAGGAATACGGATCGGGCCAGTTCGAGATCAACCTCGCGCATCTGGCCGACCCGATGCGCGCGGCCGACCACGCGGCGCTCATGCGCCGCGCCGTGGTGGCGGTGGCGCGGGCGCGGGGCATGGACGCGACCTTCATGTCCAAGCCCTACGCGGACCAGTCCGGCAGCGGGCTCCAGATCAACCTGAGCCTCGAGGACGAGGGCGGCGGCAATGCCTTCGATCCGGCCCGCCCGAAGGCCGCCGAGCGGCTGGGGCAGGTGATCGCCGGCATGCAGGCGATGCTGCCCGAGACGATGGCGGTGTTCGCCCCCAGCTTCCACGCCTATCGCCGCTTCGCGCCCGACCAGTTCACGCCGGTGACGCTCGACTGGGGCGAGAACAACCGCTCGGTCGCCTTCCGGGTGCCGCTGTCCGACGGGCCGGGGCGCCGCATCGAGCACCGCGCGGCGGGAGCCGAGGCGAACCCCTACCTGGTGATGGCGGCTGTGCTGGCGGCGGCGCATCACGGGCTCGCGCGCGGGCTCGAGCCCACGCCCGTCGCGACCGGGAATGTCGGCGCCGCGGTGGACCCGAGCCTGCCGCTGACGCTGTGGTCCGCGCTCGACGCGATGGAGCGGGCCACGGTGCTGCCCGAGTATTTCTCGGCCCGATATGTCGAGGCCTATGTCCAGGCAAAGCGCGCCGAGTTCGACGCCTTCATGGCCGAGATCCTGCCGCGCGAGCATGAATGGTACCTGTGAGGGCATGATGGTCGAGGGTGCGATTCACGCCGGCGGCTGCCTCTGCGGCGCCTGCCGCTTCGAGGCGCAAGGCGCGCCCCTCGACGCTGCCTACTGCCATTGCCGGATGTGCCAGCGATCCTCCGGCGGGCCGGTGCAGACATGGGCCCTGTTCCCCGAGGCGCGCTTTCGCTATGTCGCGGGCCGTCCCGCGGTCTACCGCTCGTCCGACTGGGGCGTGCGCGAGTTCTGCCCGGTCTGCGGCTCGCAGCTTGCGTTCCGCGACGCGGACGGGGTGTCGCTCAACACCGGCTGCCTCGACGACCCCGAAGCGATGCCGCCCCGCAAGCACATCTGGTGCGAGAGCCGCATCCGCTGGTTCGACACGGCCGACGACCTGCCGCGCGAGTGAGGGTGCGGCCTGTCCGGCGCGCAGGCCAGCCCGCTCCGATCTGAACGCACGCCGTCATCGCCGCGCCGCTGCGGGGTTGGACCCGGGGCGGCCGGTGTCGTCGGCCGTCCGGGAGCGGCCCCGGCGCGTGGGCCGGGGCCGCGGGATCGCCCGTGTGGGTGCAGCCTCACCCGAGGCGCCCTCACATCATCTCGGCCTCGACCTGTCCGATCGCCTTGTCGAGGATGTCGAACATCCGGTCGATCTGCGGGCGGGTGATGATCAGCGGCGGCGAGAACACGCACATGTTTATCAGCGGCCGCACGATCAGCCCCATCGCCTCGCATCTGGCATCGACGCGGGCGCCGAACTCGGCGTCGATGGCAAGGCGCTCGCGCTCCGACATTCCCGGCGCGGGGCGCCCCTCGACGCAACCGACCAGCCCCATGCCGCGGGTGTCGCCCACGATCGGGTGGCGCCTGAGATCGTGCAGCCGCGCCTGGAAGTGGGGCGCGATCTCCCGGACATGCTCGAGCAGGCCCTCGCGCTCGATGATCTCGATGTTCTTCAGGGCGGCCGCGCAGCAGACCGGGTGGCCGGAATAGGTGTAGCCGTTCTTGAACACCGCGTCCTCGCCGCCATGGGCGCAGATCTCGGCCATCAGCCGGTCCGAGATGAGCGTCGCCCCCAGTGGCAAATAGCCCGAGGTCAGCCCCTTGGCGCAGGTGATCATGTCGGGGACGATGCCGAACACGTCCTCGGACGCGAACCAGTGGCCGAGCCGACCGAAGGCCGTGACCACCTCGTCCGAGATGTAGAGGATGTCGTTCGCCCGGCAGATCTCGCGCGTCCGGCGGTGGTAGCCGGCGGGCGGGACGATCACGCCGCCCGAGGCCATGACAGGCTCCGAGATGTAGGCCGCGATGGTCTCGGCGCCATAGACGCTGATCGCGGCCTCGAGATCGGCCACCTTGGCGTCGCACCAGTCCTCGACGCTCATGCCCTCGGGCCGGATGTAGGGGTTGATGTTGGGCAGGAAGTGCACCAGTCGCTTCTCGGTGTCGAGCGGGTTGCCATCGCGCTCCTTGGCGGTCACGCTGGCGGCGAGATAGGTCGAGCCGTGATAGCCCTTTTCGCGCGCGAGGAAGCGCTTCTTCTCGGGCTGGCCGCGCAGGTTGTTGTAGAACTGCGCGAACCTCAGCGCCGTGTCGACCGCCGACGACCCGCCGGTCGAGAAGAACACCGTCTTGAGGTCGCCCGGCGCCATCGCCGCGAGCCGGCGCGCGAGCAGTGCCGAGGGTTCCGACGCGAACGCCCAGGGGCTGTGATAGGCGAGCTTGAGCGCCTGCGCCGCGATCGCCTCGGCCATCTCGGCGCGGCCATAGCCGATCTGCACGTTCCACATGCCGCCAGGGCCGTCGATAAAGCGCCGCCCCTCCGGGTCTATGAGGTGGATGCCCTCGCCCTCGGCCGCGATCATGCGGTCGGCATCCTCGCCGCCCACGGTGTCCCATGGGTGGAAGAAATGCCGGTTGTCCCATTTCTGGACCGTCTCGGGCGAGATGTTCGGGGTCTTCTGCGAGGTCACGGTGTTCATCGGCGTCACGCTACTTTCGGCTTCCGGCGAAAGCTCCTTCAGAAGCGGCCGGGCGGGGTTGCCCGGGCGCGGGGTGGGCGGAAGACGCCGCGGTCGGTGACGGTGGCGCGGGTCATCGTCCGCTCCCAGCGGCCTTCCTTGAGGGTGTAGATCTCGGCGCGGAGGCCGGCGCTGAGCGCTGCGCGCGCCTCGATCTCAGCAAAGGCGATGTTTCGCTTGGCGGTCGGCGCCCAGACGGCGGATGTGGCGTGCCCGACCTCGTGCCGCCCGCGGCGGTAGATCATCGCGCCCGCGGCGGGCTTCGTGCCCTCGATGTCGAGCATGACGAGGCTGCGGCGCGGCCCGTCCTTGGCATGACGCACCAGCGCCCGGCGCCCGTTGAAATGGGGCTTTGCAAGATCGACCAGGTGCCCGAGCCCAAGCTCGAAGGGCGTGCGCCCGCGCGAGGGCCTGAGCGCCCGGTGGATCGGCTGGAACTCCGCCCCCGCCGCGATGAACCCGGCCTCGATCCGGGCGATATCGACCGCCGCATACCCGATGGCGCGCAACCCCAGATCGACCCCCGCGGCCCACAGCCGGTCCCACAGCGCCAGCGCACCCTCAGGCCTGACCCACAGCTCGTAGCCCAGATCCCCAGTGAAGCCGGTGCGCGAGACCGTCAGTCCCGGCTCGGGCTCGGCCATGCCGAAGGGGCGCAGCGCGGGCAGGCCGAGCCCCGCCGCCTCCAGCACCGCATGGCTGGTCGGGCCCTGCAGCGCGAGGGCGGCAACATCGTCCGTCTCGTCCGCGATGGTGGCGTCGAAGCCCCAGGCGATGTCGTTGAGCCATGCGAGTTGGCGCTCTTGGCAGCACAGCCGGAAATCGTCGGCCCCAAGACGGAACAGCGTCCCGTCGTCGATCACCATCCCGTCCTCGTCGCACCACAACACATAGGCCACGCGCCCCGGTGCAAGGCGGCTCACGTCGCGGGTGACGAGGCGGTCCATCACCCGCGCGGCGTCGGGCCCCGTCACGCGGTATTTGCGCATTGGTGAGACGTCGAACAGCGTCGACTGGTTGCGGATGGCGAAATACTCGGTCTCGACCGCCCCCAGCGCACGCGGGCTGAGGCAGCCCGCCCAGTCCATCCAGTCCTCGGCCGTCGAGAGCGCGCGCAGCCGCGCCTCGAAGGGCGTGCCGATCAGCCCCGCGCGGCTGGCCGGGCGGGGGCGGGGCGAGACGGTCTCGCGCGCCATCCGGTTCATGCCCGCACCCCCGCGCCAAGCGCCGCGAGCGCGGCATTCCGCCCGGGCAGGCCGGTGACATCGCCGCCCGGGTGCGCCGCGGCGCCACAGAGCCACAGGCCCGGCAGCCCCGTGGCATACCGCGCCATGCCGTTGACCGGCCGCAGCGTCAGAAGCTGGTCGGCTGCGAACTCCGCATGGTGCCAGTGGCCGCCGGGCGCCCCGGTTGCGGCCTCGATCTCGGCCGGCGTGGTCAGCCGCGCCTCGCGAACCAGATCCGGCAGGCCCGGCGCATGGACTGCGAGCGCAGCCACGACCGAGCCGATTACCCCCTCGCGCGCTTCGGTGGTCCACCCCCCGTCCGGCGCGCGCGGCAGGTGCTGCACGATGGCCGAGAGCCGCGCGCCCGCGCCCTCGGGCTCGATCAGGATCTCGGCCGCCGGCGCCCCGGGGACCGCGCCGTATTTCACCGGATCGAACGCCGCCTCAAGCGCCGCGACCGAGGGCGCGAGCAAAAGCCGCGCGCGGTGCAGCGTCGCGGGCAGCCCCTCGAGCCGTGGCATCGCCGAAAGGCACAGGTCGAGCCGCCCCGCCGTCCCCTCGGCCCGCACCTGCCGGATGCGCCGGCAGGCCTCGGCGTCGAAATGCGTGGCCCCGGCAAGCCGCAGCGTCGGCAGCGCGCCCAGCGACGAGAGCACCAGCCCCGCCCCGATCACCTCGCCCGAGGCGAGCCGCAGACCGCGCACCCGGTCGCCCTCGACCACCAGCCCCGCCGCTTCCGCGCCATAGCGGATCGCAGCTCCCCGGGCCTCGGCGGCACGCGCGAGGCGCCCGGCAAGGACCGCCATCCCGCCCTCGGGGCGATACCGTTCGCCGCCCTGCAGGTGGCGGTAGATGAGCGTCAGCACCGTCCCCGGCGCCCGCGGCCCGGTGCGCGAGCCGAGAACGGCATCGAAGGCGAGGCTCGCGGCCAGGGGTCCGTCCGGCATCGCGTCGAGCACCAGATCGGCCGCGTTCGACAGGATCACCCGCAGGAACTCGCGCCGGTCGTCGCGGGCAAGGCGGCGGATGTCGAGGCCGAGCCGCGCGAGGCCCAGAAGCTCGGGCAGCCCCGCGCGGTTCATCAGCCCCACGCCGAGGCGCGGCGGCGCCATCCGCACCAGCGGCGCCAGCACCGCGGCGAACCGCGCGACCCGCCAGCGCAGCGCGCGGTAGGCGGCGGCGTCGGGGTGCGCCGCGCCGTCGGCGAAGCGCGCGGCCCCGCCTTCGATCACCACATGCCGGCCATCGGGCGAAAGCGCGACGGTGGGCAGCGCTGGGCCGAGGCCCAGATCGGCCGGCGAGACACCGAATTCTGACAGCGCGTCGGGGTGCAGGTTCCAGACGAACTGCCCAAGCTCGCCCGTCCCCGCCCCGGTCATCAGCCCGCCGGGGCCCTCGCCCTTCTCGACCACCGTCACCCGCGCGCCACGCCCGGCCAGCGTCGCGGCCGCGGTCAGCCCGTTCAGCCCCGCCCCGATCACCACCGCCGAGAGGTTGCGCGCGCTGTCGAATGCCATCGCCCCCTCCCTCACGCTGCCCGGAAGGCGCGCTCGGCCCGGCAGCGGCGCCCCGCGTCGCGCAGGATCTCGCGCGCCGCGTTCGCGCCGGGCGCGGCCATCACGCCGCCGCCGGGATGGGCCGAGGACCCGACGAGGTAGAGCCCCTTCACCGGGCTGCGGTAGTCGGCGTAGCCGGGAACGGGGCGGTTGAACAGCAACTGGTCGAAGGTCAGCTCGCCCTGGAAGATGTTGCCCTCGGTCAGCCCCACCTCGCGCTCGAGATCAACCGGCGTGCGGACCTCCGCATGCAGGATCAGGTCACGGAAGCCGGGGCTTACCGCCTCGATCCGGTCGAACACGGCGTCGGCGAAGCCCCGTCGGGCGGCCTCGTCCCAGTGCGCCGGGTCGCGCGTGCCGTCGCGCGCCAGATCGTAGGGCGCGTATTGCACGAACAGCGTCATCATGTGCTTGCCGGGCGGCGCCATGGTGGGGTCGATGCGGCTGGGGATCAGCATGTCGAGATAGGGCAGGGCCGACCAGCGCCCGGCCTTCCAGTCGTCATAGGCGCGTTCGAGCTCGGCGAGGCTCTCCGACACATGCAGGTCGCCCGACAGGAACGATGCGCCTTCGGGGGCCGCCAGGAAGCGCGGCATGGCGTCGAGCGCGATGTTGATCTTGCCGCTCGAGCCCCGGATCTTGAACCGGCGCACGGCGGCGAGGAAGTCGGTGGGCAGGTGCTGCGGCTCGACATGGCCTAGGTAGGTGCGCTTGACGTCCATGCCCGAGGCGACGATGGGCGCGCGGTATTCGTCGCCGTTGTCGAGCGCCACGCCCACCGCACGGCCGTTCTCCACGAGGATCCGCTCGACGCCAGCGCCCGTGACGATCTCGCCTCCCGCGGCGCGGAACGCCGAGGCGAGCGCTCCCGACACCGCCCCCATGCCGCCGCGCGCGAAGCCCCAGGCGCCGATCGCGCCATCGACCTCGCCCATGTAGTGGTGCAGCAGCACATAGGCCGTGCCGGGCGAATAGACCCCCAGCCCCGTGCCGATGATCCCGCTGCCCGCCAGATGCGCCTTGATCAGCGGGTGCTCGATGAAGCCGTCCAGATAGTCGCCGACCGAGGCGGTCCAGAACCGCATCGCCTCGCCCGTCTCGCGCGGGCCGAGATCATGGAAGCGGCGCAGGAGGTAGACGAGTTCCGCCACGTCGCGCGGCCCCGGCGCCACCGGGTCGGGCGGCGTGCGCAACAGCAGCGGGCGGATGAACCGGCACTGGCGCATCACAGCCAGCGCGAAGCGCTCGTAGCCCTCGACATCGCGGGGCGAAAGGCGGGCGATCTCCCGCTCGAGTGCGTGGCGGTCGGAATGATAGGCGAAGTAGTCGCCATCCCGCGTGAAGGTGGTGCCGCCGGTATAGGGGATCACCTGCAGCCCGTGGCGCGGCAGGTCGAGGTCGCGCACCACCTCGGGCCGCAGCAGCGAGCAGACATAGGAACAGTTCGAATAGGTCCAGCCTTCGTGCAGCTCGCGGCTGACGGCGGCGCCGCCGAGCCAGTCGTTCTTCTCGACCACCAGCGTCCTGAGCCCCGCGCGCGCAAGGTAGCAGGCGGCCGTCAGGCCGTTGTGCCCGCCGCCCGCGACGATCGCGTCGAATTTTGCCGCCCTGCCCATGGGGTGTTCCGATCCTTTTTCCCAGACTATCCCGCCGGGCGGCTGGGCGGCAATAATTATTTTGAGCGCTCAAATAAAAACAGGCTCGCGCCCGCCCGCAAATTCCCCTTGCATGCTGCGCGCGCTGTGATTGAGTGAGGCCAATTCGAGCCCGGAGGGTCGATCAGAATGCCGTCAGAGGGCGACGCAGGCACCGGACGACCTAGAAAGCCGCGGGCCGAGAACGCCGCGCGGCGCAGATTGCAGATGATCGAGGCGACGCTGCGCTCGGTGGCACGCAACGGGCTTGCCGCGACCACCCTTGCGACCGTCTCGAAGGAGGCGGGCCTCAGCCAGGGCGTGGCGGTCTTCTACTTCGAGAGCAAGGAGCGCCTGCTCGCCGCGGCGTTCCGCCATCACTACGACATCTACCGCCGCAACTGGCACCGCGCCCACGAGGTGTCGGGCCCGGACCCGGTGGACCGGCTTTGCGCCATCGTGCGCGCCGATTTCGATCCCGTTGTGTTCAATCCCGAGGCGACGGCGGTGTGGCATGCCTTCTGGGGGCAGGCGACGGCAAAGCCGCTCTATGCCGAGATTTCGGACGAGTTCGACGGCGAGCGCGCGCGCGCGCTCGAGGCGATCGCGGCCGAGCTGCTCGCGCGCGATCCCGGCCCCGTCGATGCCGCGAGCCTGTCGGTCATCATCGACGCGGTGACCGACGGGCTGTGGCTGAGGAACTATCTCGCCCCCGGCTGGCCCGATCCGGCCGAGGCGATCCGCCATGCGGCCGAGGCGATCGGCGCGCTCTTCCCGGCCGCGACCGAACGGATCATGGCTGGGATCATCCATCCTGCCACGGAGGACAGGGAATGAGCCACGAAGGCGACCTCTACGACGACCGGCACATAGCGTTCCTTGAACGCCTCTGGGGCGAGGGCTACCTCTCGCCCGGCGGGGTCGACGAGATCCGCCGCACACTCTCGGGCATCGACCTCGCTGGCAAGACCGTGCTCGACATCGGCTGCGGCGCGGGCGGTATCACGGTCGAGCTTGCCCGCACTTTCGGCGCGGCACATGTCATCGGCATCGACGTCGAGGAGCCGGGCTGCGCTACTGCCCGGCGCCGGGTCGCCAAGGCCGGGCTCGATGGCCGGGTCGAGATCCGCAAGGTCGAGCCGGGGCCGCTGCCGCTGCCCGACGCCTCGGTCGACGTGGTGTTCTCGAAGGACTCGATCGTCCATATCCACGACAAGGACTTCCTGGCGCGCGAGGTCTTCCGCGTGCTGAAGCCGGGCGGCTGGTTCGCGGCCTCGGACTGGCTGATCAGCCATGACGGCGAGCCGAGCCCCGAGATGAAGACCTATCTCGCGGCCGAGGACCTCGACTTCGGCATGGCCTCGCCCCGGCGCTACCGCGAGGCGCTGGCGGCGGCGGGCTTCACCGACATCGTGCTCGACAACCGCAACCCGTTCTTCCGGGTCGAGATGCGCAAGGACCTCGCGCGGCTGGAGGGGCCCGAGCGGGCCGAGTTCGACGCGATGCTCTCGCCCGCCGAGATCGACCGCCAGATCCGCACCTGGAAGACGATGATCGTGGTGCTCGACACCGGCGAGCATTGCCCGCACCTGTTCCGTGCGCACAAGCCGGGCTGAGCGCCCCGCAGGCTGTGCGGGCGCCGTGGCGGCGCCCGCAAGCCGGAACATGAAAAAATCTTCATGTTCCGGCAAAGCCGCCTCCATCGGTTGCCTCCATCTCTGGCGGAAGCCCGCGATCCGGCGGGCCGTCAACCGAGACGGAGGATGCCAATGCCCCAGATATCGAGCGGCACGGCAGCACGGCGCGCGGCGCCCGCTGCCCTGGGAATGCTTGCCGCTACCGCGATCCTGTGGACCCCGCTCGCGCGTGCCGAGGCCGGGCGCGGCGAGATCGCCGACCTGGTCGAGCGCGTGCAGCCCGCGGTCGTCACGATCCTTGCCGAGCCCGAAATGGCAAGCGAAACGCATATGGACGCCCCGAGCCAGTTCGGACCGGGCTCACCCTTCGAGGAATTCTTTCGCCAGTTCGGCCTGCCGCGCGGCTTCCCCGCGCCCGAGGGCCCGGGCGATGCGCCGCGGCACGGCGAGGGCGGCGTCTCGATCGGCTCGGGCTTCGTTATCGCGGCGGACGGCTACATCGTCACGAACAACCACGTCGTCGAGGACGCGGCCAAGGTCACCGTGCGCTTCGCCGACGACCGCGAGTTCGGCGCCGAGATCGTCGGCACCGACCCGCGGACCGACCTCGCGCTCATCAGGATCGACGGCGCGGACCTGCCGCATCTCGCGCTCGGCGACAGCGATGGCCTGCGCGTGGGCGAGGACGTGATCGCGGTCGGCAACCCCTTCGGCCTCGGCGGGACGGTGACCCGCGGGATCGTCTCTGCGCTGGGCCGCGACATCCAGGCCGGGCCTTATCTCGACTTCATCCAGACCGATGCCGCGATCAACCGGGGCAATTCGGGAGGGCCGCTGCTGAACCTCGATGGCGAGGTGATCGGCGTGAACTCGGCCATCTACTCGCCGAACGGCGGCTCGGTCGGCGTGGGCTTCGCCATCCCCTCGAACGTCGTCAGCGAGGTGGTCGCGCAGTTGCGCGAGCAGGGCATGGTCGCGCGCGGCTGGCTCGGCGTCTCGATCCAGCCGGTGACCGAGGGCATCGCCGATGCGCTCGGCCTTGACGCGCCGCAGGGCGTGATCGTCTCGGAGGTCGTGCCGGGCAGCCCGGCCGACGGCACGCTGCAAAGCGGCGACCTGATCCTCGCCTTCGACGGGACCGAGATCACGGCAGTCCGCGACCTGCCCAAGCTGGTGGCCGCGGCGCGTCCGGGCGAGGAGGCACGGCTCGCCATCCAGCGTGACGGCGCGCGCCAGGACGTGACCATCGAGCTTGGCGTGCTCGACGGCGAGCGGCTGGCGAGCGCCCGCGACACGCATGGCGAGGCCGCGCCGTCCGAGCGCATCGGCGCGACGCTCGCCCCGCTCACGCCGGCGGTGCGCGACCAGCTCGGGCTCGACGCGGATGCCGAGGGCGTGGTCGTGACCTCGCTCGCCGCCGGCGGCCATGCAGCGAAAGCCGGGCTGCGGGTGGGTGACGTGATCCTGTCGGTCGCCGGAAAGACGGTCCGCGAGCCTGCCGAGGTGGCCAGCGCGATCGCCGCGGCGGAGAAGGACTCGGTGCTCGTCAAGGTGGCGCGTGGCGCGGCGCAGATCTTCATCGGCGTGCCGCTGGCCTGAGCGCCGTGTGATAGCCGATCGCGGGGGGCGGGCATTCCGCCCGGCCCCCGCTTCGCCTAGATTGGCCGCGAGCGAAGGCCGACGCGGTCCGCGAGGCCGCCGGGAGGAAGGGAATGCCGCGCCGCATCCTGCTGGTCGAGGACGACGCCGAGACGCGCGACTACATCGCGCGCGGGCTGACGCAGGCCGGCTACCTCGTCGAGGCCACCGGCTCGGGGCGCGACGGCCTCTATCTCGCGACGGGCGGCGGGTTCGACGCCCTCGTGCTCGACCGGATGCTGCCCGATCTCGACGGCCTCAGCCTGCTGAAATCGGCGCGCGCCGCCGGGGTGGCGCAGCCCGCCATCCTGCTGACCGCAATGAGCGCGATCGACGAGCGGGTGCGCGGGCTTCGTGCGGGCGCCGACGACTATCTCGTCAAGCCCTTCTCGTTCGCCGAGCTCGAGGCGCGTCTCGAGGCGGTGCTGCGCCGCCCCGCCGAGCCGCGCGGCGAGGTCGAGACCGCGCTCGCCTGCGGCGATCTCGCGCTCGATCTGATCGCGAGGCGGGCCGAGCGCGCAGGGCGGCAGATCGAGCTGCAGCCGCGCGAGTTCCAGATCCTCGAGTTCCTGATGCGCCGTCAGGGCCGGATCGTGACCCGGACAATGCTGCTCGAGGGCATCTGGGATTATCATTTCGACCCCCGGACCAACGTCATCGACGTCCATGTCAGCCGCCTGCGCCGCAAGATCGACGCGGAGGGCGAGGCCCCCCTCATCCACACCGTGCGCGGCGCCGGCTACATGATGTCGGCGGAGGGCTGAGGCGTGGCCCGCAACGCCACGACCCGCCTCGTCGCCGCGCATCTGGTGCTGGTTGCGCTGGCGACGGCGCTGGTGCTGGGCTTCGTCTACTGGCGCGCCGGCGGCGTGATCGACGCCGAGCAGCGCGCCGTGGTCGAGGCCGAGCTGCGCGGGCTGGCCGACGACTACCGCCGCGCCGGCCTGCCGGGGCTCGCCACCGCGGTCGAGCGCCGGCTCGACCGGCCCGGCGGCCGGGACGAGGTCTACCTGCTGACCGACGCGCTGGGCCGTCGCATCGCCGGCAACCTCGCGGACTGGCCGCCCGGCGTCGTCCCCGGCGGCGGCTGGGTCACGCTCGAGCTCTACCGCCTCGACGCCGAGCGGCCGACGACGATCTCGGCGGTGTCGATCCGGCTTGGGCGGGGCGAGCGGCTGCTGGTCGGGCGCGACGTGGCGGCGCGCGCGGCGTTCGATGCGACGCTGCTCCGCGCGCTGGGCTGGGGCCTCGCGGCGATGGCGCTGATGGCGCTGGGCACGGGCTGGCTGCTGTCGCGCCTGATCCTTCGGCGTATCGATGGGATCGCGGGCACGGCGCAGGCGATCATGGGCGGCGCGCTCGACCGCCGCATTGCGGTCAGCGGCGCGGGCGACGAGTTCGACCGCCTCGCCGGCACGCTCAATGCCATGCTCGACCGGATCTCGGGGCTGGTGGGCGACCTTCGCATGGTGACCGACAGCCTCGCGCACGACCTGCGCAGCCCGCTCGGCCGGTTGATCCGCCACATCGACGGCGCGCTCGACGAGGCGGCGCCGGCCGAGGCGCGCCTTGACCTCGTGCGCCGCGCGCGGGCCGAGGCCGAGACGGTGCTGGCCATGGCGACCACGCTCCTCGACCTCTCGCGCATCGAGGCGGGCATCGGCGCCGAGCAGTTCGAGACGGTCGATCTGGCGCGCATCGGGCGCGACGTGGCCGAACTCTACGCCGCGGCGGCCGAGGAACGCGGCCTTGCGCTCGAGGCCGAGACCGAGGGGCCGCTGTGCGTGCGCGGCCATCCCCAGCTTCTCGCGCAAGCGCTGGCGAACCTCGTGGACAATGCGTTGCGGCACGCGCCCGCGGGCACACCGATCCGCATTTCGGCCCGGACGGTGGGGCGGGCGCCGGTGCTGTCGGTCGCCGACCACGGCCCCGGCATCCCTGCCGCCGAGCGTGAGCGGGTACGCCAGCGCTTCGCGCGGCTCGATCCCAGCCGCGGCGCGGGCGGCGCGGGGCTCGGGCTTGCGCTGGTCGATGCGGTCGCGCGGCTGCACGATGCGTCTTTGGTGCTCGAGGATCACGCGCCGGGCCTGCATGCCGCGCTGGTGTTCGGGACTGGCCGCGCGGTGGCGGCGTCCGGCGGGGCCGCGGGTGCTACGGCTGCCTCTGGCGCCCCAGCCTGCCCGGCGATAGAAGACCCCGCATGACCGAGAATGTCACGACACCTGCCTACCTCACGACGCGCGAGCTCGCAGACCTCCTGCGCATCAAGGAGCGCAAGGTCTACGACCTCGCGGCCAGCGGCGACGTGCCCTGCGTGCGCGTCGTGGGGAAGCTCCTGTTCCCGCGCCACGAGGTCGATGCCTGGATCGCCGCCTCGCGCTCGGGGCCGGGGACGGACGCGCCGCCGCCGCCGATCCTCGCGGGAAGCCATGATCCGCTGCTGGAATGGGCGCTGCGCGAGTCGGGCAGCGGGCTCGCGGCGTTCTTCGACGGCAGCCTCGACGGTCTCGAGCGCTTCGCGCGGCGCGAGGCGGCGGCCTGCGCGCTGCACTTGCATGAGCCGGATGGCGGATGGAACGTGGCCACGCTGTCGGGCCGGTTGCCGGGCGAGCCGGTGGTCCTCGTCGAGTTCGCTCGGCGCCGGCGCGGCCTCGTCGTGGCCGCGGGCAATCCCCTGCGGATCGAGGGCATCGGCGATCTCGGGGGGCGCCGCGTTGCGCGCCGCCAGCCCGGCGCCGCCAGCCAGCGCCTGTTCGAGGACCAGGCGCGCGCCGCGGGCCTCGACCCGGACGGGCTTCCCGGCCCGCTCACGCCGTCGCGGACCGAGGCTGACGTGGCGCTGGCCGTGCTCGAGGGCAAGGCCGACGCGGCCTTCGGCCTTGCCGGCGTCGCGCGGCAGTTCGGCCTCGGCTTCGTGCCGCTGATCGAGGAGCGCTACGACCTCGCCGTCTGGCGGCGGAGCTGGTTCGAGCCGCAGTTCCAGCGGCTTCTGCGCTTTCTCGGCTCCGAGCCCTTCCGTGTCCGCGCGGCCGAGAGCGGCGGCTACGGCATCGCGGCGCTCGGCGCGGTGCACTACAACGCGCCGGTGGGCTGAGGCCGCCACGGGCTGTAGCAGCGCACGGCGCCAATGTCGGGCGGGCAGGCTGACAGCCGGTTATCGGCTCCGGGAAAGTCGTTGGGAAAGTCGTTCCACGACAATTCCAGAGCCGCGACCTCACGCGGGAAACCGCGGCCCGGAGGCGCCATGTGCGAGGCCTGGTCCCGCGTCCCTCAGCCCTGCACGGCGGGCTTGCGTGCGGCGTTCGGGAAGAACAGCTGCTGGCCCTCGATCGTGAAGCCGGCGATGGCCTTCTGCCCCTCGGGGCCGGTCAGCCAGTCGATGAAGGCCTGCCCGTCCCCGGCCTTGACGTTCGGGTGCTTCTGCGGGTTCACCAGGATGACGCCATACTGGTTGAACAGCCGCTGGTCGCCCTCGACCGCCACGCCGAAGTCGCCCTTGTTGCCGAAGCTGATCCAGGTCGCGCGGTCGGTCAGCACATAGGCGCCCATGCCGACGCCCGCGTTGAGCGTCGCGCCCATGCCCGAGCCGGTCTCTCGATACCAGCCGCCCGAGGCGGCGGCCACGTCGACGCCCGCCTCCTTCCACAGCTTCAGCTCGGCCTTGTGGGTGCCCGAGTCGTCGCCGCGCGAGGCGAAGGGCGCGCCCGCGGCGGCGATCTTCTTCATCGCCGCGACCACGTCCGCGCTGCCCTTGATGCCTGCTGGGTCGGCTGCGGGTCCCACGACCACGAAGTCGTTGTACATGACGTTGAAGCGCTCGACGCCCCAGCCTTCGGCCACGAATTTCTCCTCGGCGGATTTCGCGTGCACTAGGAGGACGTCGCCGTCGCCGTTCGTGGCGTTCTTGATCGCCTGCCCGGTGCCCACCGCGACCACGCGGACCTCGATGCCGGTCTTGTCGGTGAAGGCCGGAAGGATCGCATCGAGCAGGCCCGAATTGGCGGTCGAAGTGGTCGACTGGACGATGATGAATCGCTCGGCGGCCTGCGCCTGAGGGGCCGCGAGGCCAAGGCCTGCCACGAGGGCGAATGCCATACCGATGAATTGACGTCTGAGCATAAGTCCTCCGCTTGTTCTGGATCGGGTCGGGTCAGAGCACCAGTTCGCCCGCAAGGAAAGCGCGCGCCTCGCGCGAGCCGGGCTGCCTGAAGAACGCGTCCGCGTCCGTGTGCTCGGCAATGCGTCCGCGATGCATGAATACGACCTCGGCGCCGAGGCGGCGGGCCTGGCCGGGATCGTGGGTCACCATCACGATCTTGGTGCCGCGCGCGGCTGCATCGGCGATCAGCCGCTCGATCGCCGCGGTGGCGGCGGGATCGAGGCTCGCGGTGGGTTCGTCTAGGAACAGGATCTCGGGCTCGACCGCCAGCGCGCGCACCAGCGCGAGGCGCTGCTGCTCGCCGCCCGACAGGGTGCGCGCGGGCTGGCGCGCCTGCGGCTCGAGGCCGCCCAGTGCCAGCGCCCGGGCCACGGCTGCCGGGCGCCGGACGCGCGGGACGCCGTTTACCTTGAGTGCATAGTCGATGTTCGCGGCAACCGAGCGGCGCAGCAGGACGGGCCGCTGGAACACCATCGCCTGCCGCAGCCGGATGCCTGCCCGCGCGGGCTGGCCGGCCCAGAGAATGCGGCCCGCGTCCGGCTCGATCAGCCCGTGCAGCAGGCGCAGCAGGATGCTCTTGCCGGCGCCGTTCGGGCCCATGACCATGGTGGGGCCGCCCTCGTCGATCGTCAGCCGCGCGATGTCGATCAGAGTCTGCCCGGCCATGCGCAGGACCAGCCCCTCGGCGGACAACGGCAGGATGCCCCGTGCCGCGTGGATGGCGGACGGCGCGATCGCTCCCGCGTCACGCATGGGCCACCTGCCGCTCGGAGCCGCGCATGAGCCCCACCGCCGCGTTCACCGCGATGGCGATCGCCACCAGGATGATGCCCAGCGCCAGCGCGAGCGCGAGGTTGCCCTTCGACGTCTCGAGCGCGATGGTCGTGGTCATCACCCGGGTCACGTGGTTGATGTTGCCGCCGACGATGATGACGGCGCCCACCTCGGCGATGGCACGGCCGAATCCGGCGAGGAAGGCTGTCATCAGGCTGTAGCGCCCGTCCCACAGCAGCGTCGGCACCGAGGCCACGCGCGAGACGCCGAGCGAGCGGAGCTGTTCGGCATATTCGCCGTTGAGATCCTCGATCACCTGCCGGCTCAGCGCGGCGATGATGGGCGTCACCAGCACGACCTGCGCGATGATCATCGCGGTCGGGGTGTAGAGAAGCTGCAGGACGCCGAGCGGTCCGGCATTCGAGAGCAGGAGATAGATCACCAGCCCCACGACGACCGGGGGAAGCCCCATCAGCGCGTTCACGGTGACGACGAGCGCGGCCCTGCCGGGGAAGCGGCCCACCGCCAGCACCGCGCCCAGCGGCATGCCGATGAGGGCCGCGATCAGCACCGCCGAGAGGCTGACCCGCAGGGACAGAAGGACGATGCCCAGAAGCTCCGCGTCGCCTGCCAGGATCAGGCGCAGCGCGAGGCTGAAAGGCTCTGTGAAATCCTGCATTTCCTACCGATTCAGTGGCGCCTTCGTATGGCGCGCACAAAATGGACCAGTCAGGCGGCCATGTCCAGAACGGATCGCGATGGCGGGTGGCTTCGGCGAAGCGCATGCCGCTCGGCGCGCCATGTAGGCGCGGCCGGCCTTGGCGCGTCGGGTCGGATGGCGGGCGGGGCGAGCGGAGCGGAGCGAGCGGGCCGGTTCAGTTCCCGGCGCTCTCGCCCGCGGCCTCGGCGCCGGCCTTGCCCTGGCGGCGAGCCTCGAGCAGGCGGTCGAGCCAGTCGGGATCCATGTCGGGGACCGAGGACAGCAGGAGTTCGGTGTAGGCGTGGTGCGGGGGCGTGAACATCTCGCCCTTGGGCCCTTGCTCGACCACGCGGCCGTCCTTCATCACCACTACCTCGTCCGCAATGGCGCGCACCGTGGCGAGGTCGTGGGTGATGAACATGTAGGCGAGGTCGAATTCCGCCTGCAGCCGGTCGAGGAGCTTGAGGATCCCCTCGGCCACCAGCTGGTCGAGCGCCGAGGTCACCTCGTCGCAAATGATGAAGCGCGGCTCGGCCGCCAGCGCCCGCGCGATGCCGATGCGCTGCTTCTGCCCGCCCGAGAGCTCGGACGGCAGCCGGTCGATGAACCGGTCGGGCTCGAGCTCGATCAGGTGCAGAAGCTCGCGGATCCGCTCGGTCAGCGCGCGGCCCCTCAGGCCCAGATAGAACTCGACCGGTCGGCCGATGATCTCGCGGATGCGGTGCCGGGGGTTCAGCGCGGTGTCGGCCATCTGGTAGATCATCTGCGCCTGCCGCAGCTGATCCTTCGACCGCTGGCGGTAGTCCGCCGGCAGCACCTTGCCCTCGAAGGCGACCTCCCCCGCCGACGGCGGCAGGAGTCCGGTGATCACCCGCGCGGTCGTGGACTTGCCCGAGCCCGACTCGCCCACCACCGCGACGGTGCGGCGGCGGTGGATGTCGAAGCTCACCTCGTGCAGCACGGGCACCTTGCCATAGGCCGCCGTCACCCCGCGGACCGAGACCACCGGCGTCTCGGAGGCTGGCGCGGGGGGCTGTTCGGTCCGGGCATGGCTGCGCACCGCCCAGAGCGATTTCGTATAGGCCTCGCGCGGCGTGCTCAGCATCTCGCGGGTCGGCGCCTCCTCGACCTCACGGCCCTTGAGCAGGACCTTGATGCGGTCGGCCATCTGCGCCACCACCGCGAGGTCGTGGGTGATGTAGATCGCCGCCGTGTCGAACTGGCGCACCGCGTCGCGGATCGCCGAGAGGACCTCGATCTGGGTGGTGACGTCGAGCGCGGTGGTCGGCTCGTCGAAGATGATGAGATCCGGCCGGCAGGCCATCGCCATCGCCGTCATGGCGCGCTGGAGCTGGCCGCCCGAGACCTGGTGCGGATAGCGGAAGCCGATCTCGCCGGGGTTCGGCAGGCGCATCCGGCGGTAAAGCTCGACGGCGTCGCGCTCGGCCTCGGCGCGGCTCATCACGCCGTGCTGGACGGGCGTCTCGCAATACTGGTCGATGAGGCGGTGGGCGGGGTTGAACGATGCGGCCGCGGACTGCGCCACATAGGCGATGCGCCGGCCTCTCAGCCCGCGCCGCTCGGCCTCGGGCGCAACGATCAGGTCGATCCCGTCGAAGCGGATCGAGCCCTCGGAGATCCGGCAGCCGTCGCGGGTGTAGCCCATCGCGGCGAGCCCCAGCGTCGATTTTCCCGCGCCCGACTCGCCGATCAGCCCCAGCACCTCGCCGCGGTGCAGCGTGAGGTCGATGTCGCGCACGATGTCGGACCAGGTCTCGTCCGCGCGGCCCTCGATCCGCACGCCGCGCATCTCGAGGAGCACCGGCTTCGTGGTCATCGTCTCACTCCTTCAGCCCGCTCGCCCGGTGCAGCATCCAGTCGACGACGAAGTTGACCGCGACCGTGAGCAGCGCGATCGCCCCCGCGGGAAGAAGCGGGGTCACGTCGCCGAAGGTGATCAGCGTCGCGTTCTCGCGCACCATCGAGCCCCAGTCAGCCGTTGGCGGCTGGATGCCGAGCCCGAGGAACGAGAGCGCCGAGATAGACAGGAACACGAAACAGAACCGCAGCCCGAACTCGGCGACCAGCGGGGCCATCGCGTTCGGCAGGATCTCGCGCAGGATCAGCCGCGGCAGACGCTCGCCCCTCAGCTTTGCCGCCTCGATGTAGTCCATGACCACGATGCCCTGCGCGACCGCCCGCGCCAGCCGGAACACGCGCGTCGCGTCGATCACCGCGATGACGAGGATCAGGGTCACGACCGAGGTCCCGAAGATCGTGAGCAGCAAGAGCGCAAAGATCAGCGCCGGGATCGCCATCAGCACGTCGACGAGGCGGCTCAGCCCCTGGTCGAGCCAGCCGCCGACCGTCGCCGCGAGAAGCCCCAGCACCGAGCCGAGCAGGAAGGCGAGCGCCGTGGTCGCAACCGCAATCCCCACCGTGTTGCGCGCGCCGTAGATCAGGCGCGAGAACATGTCGCGTCCCAGATTGTCGGTGCCGAGGATGTGCGCGCCCTCCCAGGGCAGATACTCGGCGCCGACCACGGCGCGTTCCGGGAATGGCGCGATCAGGTCGGCGAAGACCGCCGCGACGACATAAAGCAGGATCACCACGAGGCCGAAGCTCGCCGTCAGCGGCGCCGTGCGCATCACCCGCGCCGCCGTCGCGGGCAGAAGGGCGACCAGGGCCGCGCGGAATGCCCAGGCCAGCGCCGCCGACCCCGCGAGGATCGCCGCCAGCCACATCGCGCCCGAAAGGAATGCCATCTGCCCGCCCCCTCAGCGCCGGTGAACGAGGCGCGGGTTCGACAGGGTCGACAGCACGTCCGCGATCAGGTTGAGGGTGACGAAGGCGGCCGCGAAGATCAGCGCCGAGGCCTGAACCACCGTGATGTCGCGCTTGGCGACCGAGTCGACCATGAGCTGCCCCAGCCCCGGGTAGACGAACACGACCTCGACCACCACCACGCCGGTGATGAGATAGGCGAGGTTCAGCGCGATCACGTTGATGATGGGCGCAAGCGCGTTCGGCAGGGCATGGCGCAGGATGATGCGCCGGGGACTGAGGCCCTTGAGGCGCGCCATCTCGATATAGGGCGAGGCCAGCAGGTTGATGATCGCCGCCCGGGTCATCCGCATCATGTGCGCGGTCACCACCAGCGTGAGCGTCAGTGCCGGCAGGAAGGTCCGGTAAAGCCGCTCGCCGAACGACACGTCGGTCGAGACATTGGCGATCGAGGGGAAGAACCCCGCCTGCGCGATGAAGAACACCAGGATGTAGGCGACGAAGAACTCGGGAAACGAGATCGAGCTCAGCGTCGCAACGTTCACCGCGCGGTCATAGATCGAGTTGCGCCAGAGCGCCGCGAGAATGCCGAGCACCAGCGACAGCGGGACCGAGATCGCCGCGGCATAGAGCGCGAGGAACAGCGTATTCGAGAAGCGCACGCCGATCAGGTCGGCGATCGGCCGCCGGTTGGCGAGGCTGTTGCCGAAGTCGCCCTGCAGGACCCCGCCCAACCAGGAGAGGTAGCGCTCGTGTGCCGGCAGATCGAGCCCGAGCTCGCGCCGGAAGGCCGCGAGCGTTTCGGGCGTCGCCGCCTGTCCCAGCACGGATTGCGCGAGATCGCCGGGCAGCAACTCGACCGCGCCGAAGATGATCAGCGAGATGACGAAGAGCGTGAATATCCCCAGCGCGACCCGTTGTGCGACCATCCCCCAGACCCGCGCCATTTCAGCCCCTCATTCTGCCGCCCCGCGCTGCACGGCATTCTGCCGGTCGGCGGCCGGATCTCCGGATCGCCCTGTGCCCCCCGCACAGCACGCTTTGGCGCAACCCCGATGTCAATGGTCTTTGCGACCCCGCAGCGGGCAGAAGCGACGCGGCCGCGCGGGGAGCTCACAGCTCGACGCCAACTTCGGCATAGGCGGCCCGGATCACCTTGAGCGCATGATTTGCCGCCGGCACCCCGGCATAGACGGCGACATGCAGCATGGCCTCGCGCAGCTCGTCGGGCGTCGCGCCCGTGTTGAGGGTGGCGCGGACATGCATCGCCACCTCGTCCCAGTGACCCAGCGCCGCGAGGAGCGCCAGCGTGATCAGCGAGCGGTCGCGCAGCGACAGCCCCGGGCGCGCCCAGACGCTGCCCCAGGCGCCTTCGGTGATGAAGTCCTGGAAGGGCGCGTCGAAGGCGGTCTTGGCGGCCTCGGCGCGGTCGACATGCGCATCGCCCAGCACCGTGCGGCGGGTCTTCATGCCGGCCTGGTGGCGGTCAGACATGGTGGCGGCTCCCTGCGGCGGCTATCGGCGTCCCGGTCCCCCGGCGTGACCAGACCCTGCCAACGATAGCGACCCGGCGCCGAATGCGAAGCGGGAATATCGCGCGGGCGGCTCCGCGGCGCCGGTCTGCGGTCAGCCCCGGCGCAGGAATGTCAGCCCCATGCTGTCCCGCAGGGTGAGGCGGCCGCCGCTATACTCGGGGCCGATCGGGGGCGTCGCGAGGGCAAGCTCCCAGCCGTCTCGGCCGGTGCCGGGGGGCAGATGCTCGAGGGGGTCCATCTCCTCGATCGGCCCACCCTCCATGTGCGTCAGCATGAAGACCGTCTCGCGCCGGGGGGCCGTCTCGGGTGCATGGCGCAGGGAGGTGAAGAGCACGCGCCCCTCGGTCGGCCGGACGTAGTCGAAGCTGTCGTCCGGCCCGAGGTTCCACCGCAGCCAGGGCCGCTCGAGGCGGAACTGCCGCAGGGCATGGGTGAACCCGGTCTGGGCCTCGCCCAGATGCTCGTGGTAGCGCGACACGTTGCAGTGGTCGTGCATGTCGTCCATCCAGGCGCGGGCGATCTGCTTGAGCCCCGCCACCGTGAGCGGCATCGGGCCGTCGAGCGGGGGGTCCACCGCGTTCAGGAGCTTGACGATCACCTCGAGGTCGTAGCCGGTGACGTCGACCAGCGCCGGCAGGAATTCGAGGAACCGGGCGAGGGCGGCGCGCGTCTCGAAGCCCATCTCCTTGAGCCTGCGGAACGCGCCCGGGACCGAATAGGCGTAGTCGTCGATCTGCCATTTCAGCGAGATCGCCTCCTCGGCGACGATCTTGACCCCCCAGCGGTCGTCCTGGTTGCGGATGAAGCCCCACGAGGCGCGCGCCCCCGCGTTGAGGAAGTCCATCGGCACGCCGGGGAAGGCAACATAGGTCAGCATGTTGACGGCCGGGTTGTCGTAGGCCTTGTCGAGGATCTCCATCTGGGTGGCGCCGAGGCGCGTGTTGACATTGAGCCGCGGGCTGATCTGCGTGCCGCGCCGCAGCGTGTCGTGATTGGCGCAGCCCGAGATCCAGTTCTCGCCGCAGGTCAGGATCTCGCGGATTCGCCAGAACTTCGACAGCCAGAAGGTGTAGAGGAACGGCGTATTGTGGGCGAAGGTCAGCGGCCCCCACTGGAACACGTCCGGGTCGCGCTGGCGCTCGATCACGGAGCGGTAGGTCGACGAGAGCTCCCAGTCCGGCTCGGGCCAGGGGCGGCCGTCCTCGAAGATGAACCACGGGCGATAGCGTCGTCCCGCCACCTCCTGCACGACATCCGCCATCTGCTGGAGGTAGTCGTCGTCATGGCGCATCACCTGCGCGTCCGCGTCCCACCACTGGAAGTCCTGCGCCCCGTCGACCCGCACGCCGTCGGCGCCGAAATCGACCTTGCGCCGCTGCATCTCCAGCAGGATCGCGCGCACCGCCGGGTTCCGGTAGGCGATGTTCTGGCCATACATGTTGGGCCCGGCGAAGAAATGCGCGTTCAGCGCATCCAGCCCCTGGTTGTCCGAGTGGCCATAGACCACGTCGAGGATCAGCTTCCTCGGCCCGCCGGGGAAGGTATGGAGCACGGCCGCGAGATCGACCAGCTCGTCGGGCCGTCCGGATTCTAGCAGCGCGGGATTGACCGCCGCCATGCCCGAAATCACGACGTCGTATCCCCAGTTGGTGGTGTCGGGGCGGCGCAGGTCGACCTCGACGGCGTCGTCCCGCAAGGCCGTCTCGACCCAGAAGGCGGGGCCGGCCTCGTAGACGGTGGTGGGCTCGACCGGCATCAGCTGCACCGCGTCATAGCCGAGAAAGATCCGCTCCGACGGCTCGGGCGCGGCGCCCCGGCGGACGCGGTCGGCCAGCATGCCGAAGTGCCGCGCAAGGCTCGCGAGCGTCCCGCCCGCCGTCGCGGTCGGCACATGGATCTGGAGGATGTTCGCCGCCGGCCCTAGCTTCGCGACCTCCTCCCCCGCAAGGTCGCGGAAATAGGTGGCATCGGCGCGCGCGGCCTGCATGGCGCCGATGTCGTAGAACTCGGCCGGTGCAAACGCGCCGAAGGGCAGGGATGCCGCGAGCGGATCGAGCACGCGGTGCCAGCGCCCCTCGGTGTCACGCCAGGCGAGGGCGTAGAAGGTGCCGACGCGGTCGCGCCGCCCCGCCACCATGCCGTCGACGGCGATCCAGGCATAGGCGTCGACCCGGGCCATGGGCAGCCGGGTGCGGCGGAAGCGGAGGCGGTGCCGCGCCACGGTCAGGTCGAGCGGCTCGAGCGGGTCGAGGATCTCGAGGAAGACATCGCCCTCGGGCACGCGCAGATCGACCAGTTCGGGCACCCAGAAGCCGATCTCGGCCGACCCGCCCACCACGCGGGCGCCGAGTCGCCGCGCGATCCGCCGCGCCGCCTCGAAGGCCGAGGGCGCCTCGACCAGCGCCGCCTGGCAGCGGGCGGCGAGGCGGGCGGTCCGCGCCTCGTTCCGCTCGATCGGCGGGGGCGATGCCGGAGTCGGCAGGGTCATCGGACCCGCTCCCGCCAGTCAGTCTGGAGGCGGGCGGGCGGGCCGATCCGCATCGCGGCCCTCATGCGGCAGCAGTTCGCGGCTGAATACCGTCGCGGAACGCGGCGAGCACCTCGGCACAAGCCGGATCGGCGGATGCCCGCGCGAGGGTCGCCGCCAGCATCCCGGCCTTCGACCCGCAGTCGTAGCGCGTCCCCGAGAAGCGGAACCCCGCGAGGCCCACGCGCTCGATCCCCGCGGCGATCGCGTCCGTGAGCTGGATCTCGCCACCTGCGCCGGGCCCCTGGCGGGCGAGGTCGTCGAGGATCGACGCATCGAGGACGTACCGCCCGACCACCGCGAGGCGCGAGGGCGCCTCGGCCGGGGCGGGCTTCTCGACGATCCCCCGGGCGGGCACCAGCCGGCCCTCGACCGCGCCGGGTTCGAGGATGCCATAGCTCGCGGTCGCATCGGGCGGCACCTCCATGGCGGCCACCAGGTGGCCGCCATGGAGCGCGTGGGCGCGGATCATTTCCTCGAGGCATCCGGGCCGGCCGAGGATCAGGTCGTCGGGCAGCAGGACCGCGAAAGCCTCGCCCTCGACATGCTCGCGCGCGCACAGCACGGCATGGCCCAGCCCGAGCGGCTCGGGCTGCATGACGAAGATCACGTCCTCGTCCGCGTCAAGCGCCAGCGCGTCGAGCCGGGCCGCGAGGCGCGCCTTGCCGCGTTCGCGCAGGGTGCGCGACAGCGCAGCGTCCTGCCGGACATATGTCTCGATCGCGCCCTTCGAGGGGTGGCTCACGAAGACCATGCGATCGATGCCCGCGGCACGGGCCTCGTCGATCGCGAACTGGATCAGCGGCGTGTCGACGACCGGCAGCAGCTCCTTCGGGGTCGCCTTCGTCGCCGGCAGAAAGCGCGTGCCAAGCCCTGCGACCGGAAAGACGGCCGTCCTGATCCTTGTCGAACTCATGCCCTGTCCTCCAATTCCATCCAACAGCATATGAAGAGTGACGAGATCCCCGCCGCGATTTCGCACTGCAATATAGAGCGTGAGCCAGGGAAATTTCAACATCCGATGAAAACAGGAGAGATATCCCGTAGATCTCACAGCGTTTACTTAAAATTATTTCAACTTTACTTGGGATCGACCTGCCGAGAACTTCTTCCCAGGGCGCCTTGGCGCGGTCTTGCCCCCGTGCATTGCGCGCCACGCCATGTAAAAATCATGTATAATTATTGTATATATAAGTAAAAAATATAAAACTGATACAGTCCAGCCCTGCCCAGGATGCGATGCTGTAAACAAGCTCGGCATGAATTTCCATCTATATGGCTTTTATGTGATCATTTGCGTAATTTATGGGCAAGGAGTCGTGGCCGAACGCTCCTCGGCTCGGGTTTGGGCGGGTTGATTCGATTCTATGCTTGACCTTTCGCCTTTCGTGATTACCTTCTCGCACATGCGATAAACAGCCGTGAGCACACGCCGGCAGCGTGCCGCATCCCGCGGCCATCCATGCTGCCACTGGCGAAAGATGCCTAAGGGGGTGTAATCCTGTGCGCGGGTTACCCGCGACCGGAGCCTGGCGCCGTGATCGAGACCGACGAGCCCCGCCCCCACGACAACGACACCGCCGCCGGCTCGCCGGCTCGCGGGACGGGAGGCGAGGAAATGAACGCATTCGACACCGGACTGGCTACGACGGGCGAGACGCGGGAGGGACCCTACGGGCGAATCGGGGTCGTCGGCGCCGGGGCGTGGGGCACGGCGCTGGCCGTGATCGCGGCGCGCGCGGGTCGGAGCGTCGCGCTCTGCGGGCGCGACGCGGCGGCGATCGCCGAGATGGAGGCGGCGCGCGAGAACGCCCGCTACCTGCCCGGCATCGCGCTGCCCGGCAGCATCGCGCTCACCGATGATCTGGCGGTGATGGCGCGGCAGAGCGATGCCGTGCTGATCGTGACGCCCTCCGAGACGATCCGCGCGGTCTGCCGTGCGCTCGGCCCCTGCCTGCCGGCGGGCGTGCCTGTGGTGCTGTGCGCCAAGGGTATCGAGGCGGGCACCGGGCTCCTGATGTCGGACATCGCGGCCGAGGAGCTTCCCGGCCACCCGATCGGGGCATTGTCGGGCCCGACCTTCGCGGACGAGGCCGCGGCGGGCCACCTGACGGCGGCCACCATCGCCTCGGATTTCCCCGAAGGCGTCGCGCCCGGCGAGACGCTGGCGGCGCGCATGGCGCTGTCGCTGGGGACCGCGAATTTCCGGCCCTACGTGTCGGATGACCTGGTGGGCGTCGAGGTGGGCGGCGCGGTCAAGAACGTGGTCGCCATCGCCTGCGGGATGATGGAGGGCGCGGGCTTTGCCGCCAATACGCGCGCCGCGCTGATCACCCGCGGGCTCGACGAGATCAAGCGGCTGGCCGAGGCGCTGGGCGGGCGGCGCGAGACCGTGACCGGGCTGTCGGGCGTGGGCGATCTCACGCTCACCTGCTCGTCCACCCACTCGCGAAATCTCAGCCTCGGCATCCAGCTTGGCCGCGGCCGCCGGCGGGCCGATTGCTTCGACGGCCGCCCCGTGGTGGTCGAGGGCGAGGCGAACGCGATCTCGGTCACCGACCTCGCGCGGATGAAGGGCGTCGACATGCCCATCGCCGAGGCGGTGCGGGCGATCCTGCACGAGGGCGCGCCGATCGGGCGGACCTTCGCGTGGCTCTGGACCCGGCCGATCGAGGCCGAGCCGCGGGCGCTGCGCCTCTCGCTCGACCACCCGGCGCCGGAGTCCCAGGTGCGCGACCTCGCGGAGCGCATGCCGTAATGACTGATCCTGCCGCAGACCGCCGGCCGGAGAGCCCGCTCGCCGGAGCCCGCCTCGTTCTTGCCACCGATCTCGACGGGACCTTCCTCGGGGGGGCGGACGGAGCGCGGCGCGCGCTCTACGACTGGATCGAGACGCACCGCGCCGGGATCGGGCTGGTATTCGTCACCGGGCGCGAGCCCCGCTTCATCGAGCGGCTCTGCGCGGGCGAGGAAGGAATGCCGGTGCCTTGGCCGGATTACGTCATCGGCGACGTGGGCACGACCATCGCCGAGGTGCTGCCGCCGGGCATGGGGCAGCGTGTCCGCCCGATTCCCGCGCTCGAGGCGGAGATCTCGAGGGCCTGGGCGGGCAAAGGCGAGCGCGTGCGGACGCTTCTCGAAGGTCACCCGGGTCTGACCATTCAGGATGTCGAGTTCCGGCACCGTGTCAGCTACCACTACGATCCGGCTGCCTACTGCGCCACGGCAGAGGCCAAGGTCGCGCGGCTCGGCCTCGATCACCTGGTGTCGGATGGCCGGTTCTTCGACGTGCTGCCGAGGGGGGTGTCCAAGGGGCCGTCGCTGCGGCGCCTGATCGACCATCTCGGCGTCAGCACCGAGCGCGTGCTGGTCGCGGGCGACACGCTCAACGATCTCTCGATGCTCGAGGCCGGGCTCAAAGGGGTCGCTGTCGGCGGTTCGGAACCTGCCCTGCTCGACCGGCTGCGCGGCCGTCCCGGGGTCTACAGCGCCGTGCGCCCCGGCGCGGCCGGCATCGCCGAGGCGATCGCCGTCTTCGACCTCTTCACCCCCCTGCCAACGGACACGGGAGGCCCCGATGCCCTCTGATCTCGTCATCGTCTATCACCGCCAGCCCTACGAGGAGGTCGAGGAGAACGGCCGCATCGTGCGGCGCGAGAACTCCTCGCCCAACGGCATCGTGCCCACGCTCAAGAGCTTCTTCGGCCGCGTCGGTCACGGCTCTTGGGTCGCCTGGAAGCTGGCCGAGGACCCGGCCGACCCGAACTGGGAGCGCGTGGTCGAGATCGAGGACAGCTTCGGCCGCTACTCGGTCTCGCGGCTTCCGCTGACCGAGGCGCAGGTCCGCAGCTTCTATCACATCACCTCGAAGGAGGCGTTCTGGCCGATCCTCCACTCGTTCAAGGAGCGCTACAACTACGACCCGGTCGACTGGCCGGTGTTCCGCGAGGTCAACTGGGCCTTCGCCGAAGCCGCCGCCGCCGAGGCCGCGCCGGGAGGCGTGGTCTGGGTGCATGACTACAACCTTTGGCTGGTGCCGGGCTATGTGCGACGGCTGCGGCCGGACGTGAAGATCGCCTTCTTCCATCACACGCCCTTCCCGTCGGCCGACATGTTCAACGTGCTGCCCTGGCGGCGCGAGATCGTCGAAAGCCTGCTGGCCTGCGACGAGGTGGGCTTCCACATCCCGCGCTACGCGGCCAACTTCGTCTCGGTCGCCCGCAGCCTGTTCGACGTGGCGGTGACGGGCGAGGAAAAGACGCGCCCCGATTTCTCCGCCGACGGGACGGCGCTCGCCGAGCACCGGGTGCCGACGCGGATCGCGCATGGCAGCCACGAGGTCTTGTTGAGTGCCTTCCCCGTGGGGGTCGATGCCGGGTATATCCGCGAGCTTGCCGACGGGGACGACACCCGCGCCCGTGCGGCCGCGATCCGCGATGAGCTGGGCGGCTGCCAGATGATCATCTCGGTCGCGCGGACCGATTACACCAAGGGCAACATCGAGCAGCTCCTGACCTTCGAGCGCCTGCTCGAGCGGCGGCCCGAGTTGCGCGGCAAGGTGCGCCTGATGCATGTCTCGGTCAGCGCCAACCGCAACATGACCGCCTACGAGGAGGTGCAGTCCGAGATCGAGCAGATCACCGGGCGCATCAACGGCCGCTTCGGTAGCTTCGAGTGGCAGCCCGTCTCGCTGATCGGCCAAGCCATTCCGTTCCGCGAGCTCGTGGCCTATTACCGCGCCGCCGATGTCGCCTGGATCACGCCGCTCTGCGATGGCCTCAACCTCGTCGCGGCCGAGTTCTGCGCGGCGCGCGGCGATGGCGAGGGCGTGCTGGTGCTGTCCGAGTTCGCCGGGATCGCGGTCGAGCTGTCCGAGGCCGTGCTGACCAATCCCTTCTCGAACCGCTCGATGGACGCTGCGATCGATCAGGCGCTGGCGATGGCACCGGTCGAGCGCCGCTCGCGGATGGAAGCCTTGCGCGCCAAGGTCGCGCGCTACGACATCCGCGCCTGGGCCGCCGAGCAGCAGAGGCTGTTCGACTCGATCCATCGCCCGCTCGACGCGGCGCCCGCGCGCCCGGCGTCGCGTGCCGGCGGGATTCCCCCGCGCGACGCGGCTTGATCCCGCGCGCATTGCGCAGCCACTGCCGCACCGCCCCCGCCTTGTCTAGCAGGGCGGGGGCGTTTGCGTGTCCGCGCCAAACTTTGACATAACCATAATATGAGTATACATAATGGCCACCACGCCGAATCGCGGGAGGCCGCCGATGGATTGCCCTGACGTCGTGATCTCGAACGCCGCTCTCGCCACCATGGTGCCGGGCGATGCGCCCTATGGCCTTGTCCCGGATGGCGCCGTCGCGGTCAGGGGCGGCCGCATCGCCTGGGCGGGTCCTGTCGCCGAACTGCCGGCCGAGTTCCGCGCGATGCCGCGCGAGAATGCGGGCGGCCGGCTGGTGACGCCGGCGCTGATCGACTGCCACACCCATCTGGTGTTCGGCGGCAACCGCGCGCGCGAGTTCGAGATGCGGCTCGAGGGCGCGAGCTATGAGGAGGTGGCGCGGGCGGGCGGCGGCATCGTCTCGACGGTCCGGGCCACCCGCGAGGCGGATGAGGCGACGCTTCGCCAAGGGGCGATCGGCCGCCTCGACGCCCTGCTGGCCGAAGGGGTCGCGACGGTCGAGGTGAAGTCGGGCTACGGCCTCGACCGCGAGACCGAGCTTCGCATGCTGCGGGTGGCGCGCGGGCTGGCCGCGGCGCGCAACGTCCGCGTCCGCACGACTTTCCTCGGCGCCCATGCGGTCCCGCCCGAATATTCCGGCCGGCCCGATGACTACATCGACGAGGTGTGCCTGCCCGCGCTCGATGCCGCGGCGGCCGAGGGGCTGGTCGATGCGGTCGACGGGTTCTGCGAGGGGATCGCGTTCACGCCGGCGCAGATCGGGCGCGTGTTCGACCGTGCGAAGGCCCTGGGCCTGCCCGTGAAGCTCCATGCCGAGCAGCTCTCCAATCTCGGCGGCGCGGCGCTCGCGGCGTCGCGCGGCGCGCTGTCGGCGGATCACCTCGAATACCTCGACGATGCGGGCGTGGCCGCGATGGCGAGGGCGGGAACCGTCGCGGTGCTGCTGCCCGGCGCGTTCTACACCCTGCGCGAGAGCCAGCTTCCGCCGGTCGAGGCGCTGCGCGTGGCCGGCGTGCCGATCGCGGTTGCGACCGATTGCAACCCGGGGTCGTCGCCGATGACCTCGCTGCTGCTCGCGCTCAACATGGCCTGCACGCTCTTTCGCCTGACGCCGGAGGAGGCCCTGGCCGGGGCAACCCGCGCGGCGGCGCAGGCGCTCGGGCTCGCGGATTGCGGCCGGATCGCGCCGGGGCTGCGCGCCGATCTCGCCATCTGGGATGTCGGGCATCCTGCCGAGCTTGCCTACCGCATCGGCTTCAACCCGCTTCACCGCCGGATCTTCGGAGGCACGGAATGACCATCACGCTGACGCCCGGCGCCGTGACGCTGGCGGATCTCGAGCGCCTTTACCGCAGCGGAGCGCCGGCCCGGCTCGACGCGGCCTCCCGCGGGTCGGTCGAGGATGCCGCGCTCCGGATCCGCGAGGCGGCGGAAGGGTCGGCGGCGGTCTACGGCGTCAACACCGGCTTCGGCAAGCTCGCCGCGGTGCGCATCGCGCCGAAGGACACGGCGGCGCTGCAGCGCAACCTGATCCTGTCGCATTGCGCGGGCGTGGGCGCGCCGATGCCGCGGGCGGTCGCGCGCCTCATGATGGCGCTCAAGCTCCTGTCGCTGGGCCGCGGCGCCTCTGGCGTGCGCTGGAAGGTGGTCGCGCTGATCGAGGGGATGCTGGCCCGCGGGATCACGCCGGTGGTGCCCTGCCAGGGCTCGGTCGGCGCCTCGGGTGACCTCGCGCCGCTTGCGCACATGGCCGCGGTGATGATCGGCGAGGGCGAGGCCGAGTGCGGCGGACGCGTCCTTTCCGGCGCCGAGGCGCTGGCCGCGGCGGGGCTTGCGCCGGTGGTCCTCGGCCCGAAGGAGGGGCTCGCGCTGATCAACGGTACGCAGTTCTCGACCGCCTATGCTCTTGCCGGCTTGTTCGACGCCTGGCGCTGCGCCGAGGGGGCGCTGGTGGCCTCGGCCCTGTCGACGGACGCGATCATGGGATCGACCGCGCCGCTCGAGCCCGAGATCCACGCCCTGCGCGGCCATCGCGGGCAGATCGAGGCCGCCGCCTGCCTGCGCGCCCTGATGGCGGGGTCCGAGATCCGCGAGAGCCACCGCGAGGGCGACGCGCGGGTGCAGGACCCCTACTGCATCCGCTGCCAGCCGCAGGTGACCGGCGCGGCGATCGACCTTCTGCGCTTCGCCGGGCGCACCCTCGAGATCGAGGCCAATGCCGCCACCGACAACCCGCTGGTGCTGACCGGGCGGGGCCTCATCGTGTCGGGCGGCAACTTCCACGCCGAGCCCGTGGCCTTCGCCGCCGACCAGATCGCGCTCGCGGTGGCCGAGATCGGCTCGATCAGCCAGCGCCGCGTCGCCCTGATGGTCGACCCGACGCTGAGCCACGACCTGCCGCCGTTCCTCACGCCCGATCCGGGGCTGAATTCGGGCTTCATGATCGCCGAGGTCACCGCCGCGGCTCTGATGTCCGAGAACAAGCAGCGCGCCAATCCCTGCTCGACCGACTCGACGCCGACCAGCGCGAATCAGGAGGATCACGTCTCGATGGCCGCCCACGGCGCCCGGCGGCTGATGGAGATGACGCAGAACCTCGCCCGCATCGTCGGCATCGAGCTGCTGTGCGCGGCGCAGGGCATCGAGTTTCGCGCGCCGCTGCAAACGAGCCCCGCGCTTTCCCGTGCGATCGAGCGGCTGCGCGCGGCGGTCGGGACGCTCGAGGGCGACCGCTTCATGGCCCCTGACCTCGAGACCGCGAGCGAGCTCATCCGCTCGGGCGCGGTGGTGGAGGCGGCGGGAGCGGCCGAGTTCCCGACGCTGAATGGCTGAGCGGCCACGGCCGGGAGGCGGATCCGCTTGCATGGCCAGCCCCCGCGCGCCATGGTGCCGGCGACCAGTCGGAAGGGGCGGATGATGCGGATCACGATCGACGAGGAGGCCGGCACGCTGACCTGCGAAGGCCCCACGGGGCCCGAGAGCATGCCCCTGTGGTCCGACCGCGCGTTCGAGGTGATTGCCCGGCAATATGTCCGGGTCGGCTGGAACCAGAAAGACACTTACAGCTTCTCGTGGATGGGGCGGCCGGTCATCCAGCTTCCCGACGACATGGTGCGGTTGCAGGAGGTGATCTGGGCCACGAAGCCGGATCTGATCGTGGAGACCGGGATCGCCCATGGCGGCAGCCTGATCTTCTATGCCTCGCTGTTCGAGGCCATGGGCAGAGGCCATGTCCTCGGCGTCGACATCGAGATCCGCCCCCACAATCGCGAGGCCATCGAGGCGCACCCGCTGTCCCGGCGGATCGAGATGATCGAGGGCTCGTCCACCGCCCCCGAGATCGTCTCGCGCGTCCGCGAGCGCGCCAGGGGCTTCGAGAGCGTCATGGTGATCCTCGACTCGAACCACAGCCATTCGCATGTGACGGACGAGCTCGATGCCTACGCCGATCTTGTGACCCCGGGCTGCTACCTGGTGTCGACCGACGGCGTGATGCGCGATGTCGCCGACGTGCCACGGGCCGGCGCCGGCTGGGCCACCGACAACCCCGCGAACGCGGCCGAGGATTTCGCCGCGCGCCGCCCGGACTTCGTGCTGGAGCAGCCGGCCTGGCCGTTCAACGAGTCGACGCTGTCGCGCAACGTGACCCATTTCCCCAGCGCCTGGCTGCGGCGGCTGCAACCCCCGCGTGCGGGGTCTCAGATCAGTCGGCGCAGCGGGACCACCCGCCGGTCGATCTGGCGGATCAGCGCAAGCTCCATCACCAGCCGGCGAACGCCGCTTACCCCGGCGCGATCCATCTCGGCGCGGCATTCCGCGCGATACGCGCCCGCGAGCCGCCGAAGCCGCGCGCGCTCGCCGGGCGACCAGTCGGACTTGTAGGGCCGGTCGGCCTGGCGAAGCGTCAGGCGCGCAGCGTCGTCGAATACCACGGCGCCGCGGCAGATCGCCGGGAACATCGCGAGGTGGTCCCAGGCCCAGAGGTCCGGCTCGAGCGCGGCGACGGCCCGCTCGAAGGACGGGATCAGCGCCTCGCGGCGCCAGAGCCCGTAGATCCAGCCGGCCTGCGAGCGGCCAAGCACGGTCGCGGGATGACGCTGCCGCCCTTCGAGCCCGGCGACCGGGCGCGACCGCCGCTTGCCCGAGCCGAGGCGCAGGGTCTCGACATGCGGGGCCGCCAGCATCGCGCCCGGCGCGGCATCGAGGCGCGCGCTGAGCCGCTCGAGATAGTTGTCCGAGCAGAGGTCGTCGTACGAGCGCCACATGAAGTATGGCGCCGTCGCCTGATCGAGGACGAAGCGGAAATTCGCGGTCGGGCCGATGTTGCGCGGCTGCCTGACGGCGCGGAACCGCGGCTCGCGCGCGCACATCCGGGCGATGATGCGCGGGGTCGCATCCTCCGAGGCGTTGTCCGAGATCAGTGCCGTCCAGTCGCCAAGGCTCTGCTGCCGCAAGCCTTCGAGCGACTCCTCCAGCAATGCCTCGCCGTTGTAGACCGGAATGCCGATGTCGATGCGTGCCATGTGCGCGAGTGTCCCTGCGTCAGCGCCGCGAGGCTAGCGTTGCGCCGCCGCGGCCGCCAGCATGCGCGAATATCCCGCAAGATCGCCGCGGAGAAGCCCTTTCGTCTCGATCCCGAGAGCCGCGAGCCTGCTCGTGTCGGCCACGAGCGAGAGGGGTTCGCCGGCGGCGGCTGGGCGGGCGCTGTAGCGGATCGGCACGGCGCGGCCCAGAGCGCCGCCGATGATCCCGGCAAGCGCGTCGAGCCGCGTCGCCTCGCCGCTCGCCACGTTCAGCGGGCCCTCGGCGTCGCTGGCCGCGATCCGCGCGATGACCTCGCCGAGCCGGTCGACGCCGAGGAAATCCCTCGCAAGCTCGGCGGGGCCCGTGTCGAGCCTCGTCTCCTCGATCGCGGCGTGGGCCATCGAGGGGACGAGGCGGGACGGGGCCTCGCCCGGGCCGAAGGTGAAGAAGACACGCGCCCAGGCGTGGCCTATGCCGGCGGATGCGGCGATCCGCGCCAGCGCATCGGCCGTGCGTGCCTTCGCGGCGCCATAGGCCGTGGCCGGCAGGATCGGCGAGGTCTCGGCGAGGCGGTCGGCGCCGGTGCTCCAATCGTATTCCGCCACCGACCCGATCCCGACGATCCGGCGACCGCCAGCGGCCGCGAACCGCGCGAAGAGATCGGCTGAGGCTTCGTGCCAGTCCGCGTTCAGGGGCGATGTCCAGAACAGGCCGTGCGAGGTGACCCAGGCCGTGTGGACCAGCACCTCGGCCCGCGCCGCGCGCACGGCGCGCGCGCGGGCCTCGCCGCCGAGAAGATCGCCGCCCACGGCAAGCTCGCGGGCGTCGAGAACCTCATGGCCGAGATCTCGCAGCCGTGCCGCGACCCGCGATCCGATGAAGCCCCGGGCGCCGGTCATCAGAACCCGCATCACGCCATGCTCCCGTTCTGCCCGTCGCATCGCCGTCCCGTCGCCGCAGCCGTCGCCCGGGATCGACGCCGCTCGCGGGGCTCCCGCATGCTTCGCGATTGCCTCACCGCGCCGCCTGCCAATACCCTTGCGGCAGAACGGGCGCGAGCGCGCCCCAGCCGGCGGGGAGGGGCATGGCAGCGCAGCGCGAGGGTGCCACAGACGGTATGCGGCCCGGGCTTCTCGTCGTCAACGCGGGATCCTCGAGCATCAAGTTCGCGATGTTCGATGCGGGCGAAGGGGATCGCCCGCACCTGTCGGGGCTTGCCGAGCGGATCGGCTCGGCCGATGCCCGCGTCACGGCGCGCGACGGCGAGGGGCGCGCGGTCGGTCTGCCGGATCTGCCCGCCGGGACGGGGGCCTCGCACGAGACGCTCATCCGGTGGCTTCTGCCCGCGCTCGCGCCGCTCGCGGGCGGGCCGGTCGTCGCGTCGGGGCACAGGATCGTGCATGGTGGCGCCGGCTTCACCGCGCCCGCCCTGATCGGCGCGGCCGAGATCGACGCGCTCGAGCGCCTCGTGCCGCTCGCCCGCACGCACCAGCCCCATGCCATCGCCGCGCTGCGCGCGGTCGGCGCCGTCTGGCCCGATCTGCCGCGGGTCGGCTGCTTCGACACCGCCTTCCACGCGACCATGCCCGCCGTCGCGCGGAGCTTCCCGCTGCCACGCCGCATCACCGATGCAGGTGTCAGGCGCTACGGCTTCCACGGCCTCTCCTACGCGTGGATCGCCGGGTGCCTGCCCGCGCATCTGGGGCCGCGCGCCGATGGCCGGGTGATCATCGCCCATCTGGGCAACGGCGCGAGCCTGTGCGGCATGGTCGGCTGCCGAAGCCGCGCGACCACCATGGGGTTCACGCCGCTCGACGGCCTGATGATGGGCGAGCGGCCCGGCGCGCTCGACCCCGGGATCCTGCTGTTCCTGCTCGAGGAGATGAAGCTCGACGTGGCCGACCTGCGCCGCATCCTGTTCCGCGAGAGCGGCCTCCTCGGCGTCTCGGGCCTGTCGAACGACATGCGGACGCTTCTGGCGAGCGGGGATCCCGCGGCCCGGCTGGCCGTCGATCTCTATGTCTACCGCGCGGTGCGCGAGATCGGGGGCGTCGCGGCCGAGATCGGCGGCTGCGACGCGATCGTCTTCACGGCCGGGGTGGGCGAGAACGCCGCCCCGATCCGCGCGCGCATCGCGCAGGGCTGCGGCTGGCTGGGCGCCGCGATCGACGCCCAGGCGAACATGGCCGCCGTGGGCGGGCGCGAGGCGCGGTGCATCTCGGCGCCCGGCAGCCGCGTCGCGCTGTGGGTCGTTCCGACCAACGAGGAAGCGGTGATCGCCCGGGCCACGCGGGGGTTCGCCGGGCAGGCGCGCGCCTGACGCAGGGTCAGTTCACCGTCTCGGCCACCTGCAGGAGGCCGATCGGCGGAAAGCGCCCGAGCGCGCGGGCCACGCCGAGATTGATCACCACGGCAAAGCCGGTGACGCGGGCGACCGGCAGTTCCCCGGCCGACGCCCCGTCCCTGAGGATGCGGAGCGCCTGCTGCGCCGCAAGCCGGCCCACATCGTGATAGCGCGCGGCGACCGAGATCAGCGCCTCGCCCGAGCGCACCATCTCCTCGTAGGGGCTGAGGAGCGGGAGTCCCGCCGCCCGTGTCGCTTCCGCAAGCTCGCGGCCATGCGCGCGAAGGAAGGACGACGAGCCCAGATAGACGAACTCGACCCCCGCCGCCTTCAACGCCGCCGCCTCGGCCGCGAGGTCTTCGGGGCGCGGCTTGCCGTCGTCGCCCAGCGGCAGGGCGCGCGCGACGAGCTCGAAGCCGAGCGCTCCGGCCAGCTCGGCCAGTTCGTCGCGCTTAAGGGCGGAGTTCGGCTCGTTCTCGTTGTAGATCAGGCCGAGCCGGCTGAAGCCCGGCATGTAGGCGCGGATCGTGTCGATGTTCACCGCCTCGGGCACCCGGTTGTAGGTGCCGGTGATGTTCGGCCGCCCGCTGT
The DNA here is from genome assembly GCF_023487995.1 of Thermohalobaculum sediminis. Classification (GTDB taxonomy): domain Bacteria; phylum Pseudomonadota; class Alphaproteobacteria; order Rhodobacterales; family Rhodobacteraceae; genus Thermohalobaculum; species Thermohalobaculum sediminis. The sequence goes on along the minus strand of NZ_JAMFKN010000007.1, from coordinate 132,896 downwards.
TCTCGAGGCTCTCGACGAGGCCAGCGCCCACGGGGTCGGCGACGACGGTGAACACCTGCGGGATGGCGGCGCCGTCCGCGTCAGCGAGCGCCTGCGCAAAGCCAACCGAAACCGTGGTTCCCCAGGTGAGGACGAGGTCGACCTGCCGCTCGCGCGCCTCCGCCGCGAAGGCCGGGATTCGCGCGGTATCTCGGTCGGCGTCCCGCAGCACGATCTCGGCATCGAGGCCCGAGCCGGCGATTTCGTCCCGGAACCCCTCGCAGGCTTCCTCGCAGCCGCGCCATGTCGCCACCATGATCGTGATGTCGGCGGCCGCCGCCGTCGTTGCGCCCGCGGCCAGAAGCCCGATTGCGAGCAGTGCACCCCTGACGGCTTCCAGCAAGCTCCGGCTCCTCATGGCGTCCTTCCGCGTCCTTGCCCGTCGCGATCGAGGATCAGGACCACGGCATAAAGGCCCGCGCCGGCAAGGACCGCAAGACCGAGCAGGGCGATTCCCGCCCCTGCCCCCTGCGGCCCGATCAGCAGCGCGGCCATCAGAAGGCCTGCGATCGCCCCGATCCGCTCGAACAGCCTGAGCGTCCCGAGGCCGGGCCCGCCCCGTGCCTCGATCGCCACGGCGATGGCGTATTGCGGCGCGCGGATCAGCGTGTGGCCGAGGCCCAGCACCGCGATCATCGCGGCGATCGGCCAGAACCCGCTCCAGAGCGCGAGGGACATGAGCGCGCAGCCTGCGATCAGCGCACCGGCAAGGACCGGGCCGGTGGGCCCCGACCGGCCCTCGGCGAAGCGGGTGGTCCGCGCGCCGAAAAGGACCGCGGCGAGGTAGTAGAGCATGACTACCCGGCCCGTTTCGGCCGGACCGGCACCGGCCTCGGTCAGCATCAGGGGCGTGAGATACCAGACGACGATCGCTGTCGCGGCATTGAGCGGCATCGCGATCCCAAGCACCAGCGCGAGATGGCGCAGGTCCAGCGGGCGCCGAGCGGGCGCCGCGCGCGGTCGGGGCTGCGTCCGGGCGGCGCCGCGCGGGTCGCCCACCATGGTCCCGAGGGCAAGCGCGCCCGCAAGCGCCACGAGGCCGGCGGCGAGCATGAAGGCCGCCTCGGTCCCGAACCGGTCGGCCACGACGCCGCCGATGGAGGCGCCGCAGAACACGCCGGCGTAGATGACGGCCATGAACCCGCCCACGGCGCGCGCGGCCCCCGCGGTGCCGCCGGCCCGGATGGCGTAATCCTGGCAGGCGATGGTCGCGGCGGCGTAGGCGAGGCCGATCACGCCGCGCCACAGCGCGATCCCGGCCACGCTCTGCGCGAAGCCCATCGCGGCGAGCGCGACGACGATGACCGGCAGCGACCCCAGAAACAGCGCGCGCGCGCCGACATGCCGGACCAGCCTGCTGCCGAAGGGCGTGAGGCAGGCGATCGCGGCGAGGTAGGCGAGGAGTGGCGCCGCCGCCGCCAGTTCGGGCGGCAGCCAGTCGGGGCGGGCTGCCGCGCGGGAATAGACCGGCAGGAATGCGGCCGCGATCTCGCTGCCGACCGACAGCAGGAAAAGCGAAAGCCGGATGTCGGCAAGATCGGTCAGCCGCAGCTGCGCCGGTAGACCCGCGGCGAAGCGTGTCCCCGCCGCCGCCTCGAGCCTTGCGCACGCGGCCGATGGCAGGGCCGCGAAGCGCTGCGCGAGGTCGGCCGCATGGTCGTTGAGGCGCGCCGCCGTGCGCCCCAGCCCGCCGAGACCGCCCGGCCGGATCCGATGCAGGAAGACCCCCGCGCGCTGCTCGTCGAGCAGGCGCATCACCCGCGCCAGAGGCTTGCTCACCGACTGCGTGACGATCGCCAGCGCAAGCTCGAGCGCGATCAGCACCGCGACCAGCGCGATGACGACGATGTCGAGGAACACGTCGCGCATGCGCGTGCGGACGAAGCCCGGACTGACGTCTATGGCGATCTCGCCGACCAGCCGGTTGCCGTCGAGGATCGGCAGGCTGAAGGTGGCGGCCCGCATCGCCACGGCGTCCCACAGCGCGCTCTCGGCGAGGAAGCCGCCACTCTCAGGCCGCCTGTATTCCGCGATGACGCGCCCGGTCTGCGACGAGATGGCGATGCGCTCGACCTCGTCGAACTTCTCGATGGTGTCCGCCAGATAGACCTCGACGCCCACCAGCGCGTCGAAGGGGATGCCGAGATCGAGCGCGCGCTGCACCTCGTCGCGCAGGATCAGACCGATCAGCCGGGTGCGGTTTGCCAGCTCGGGCGCGACGGCCGTCTCGAAGGCCCAGACCGAGACGATACCGAGCGCGAGCACCGTCGCCGTGACGACGACCGCCAGCGCCCGCGAGAGCCTGACGCGCAGGCCCTCGTGATCTGGCCCGATGGAGGTCCCGTCGCTCATCGCGTTGGCTCCGCCGAGCGCTCGAGCGTCCGGCCCGTCTCGCGGTAGCGGGTCTCGGCGGCATCGAGCCGGGCGCGGATGCCCTCGCCCCCGGGTGGCGTCGCAGGCGGTGCGCCCGCCGCGCTTCGCCAGGCGTCGCGTTCGAAGCCGTGGATGGCGGCCTCGAGCGCCTCGAAGCCACGGAACTCGCGGCGCAGCCCCGCCCGGATCAGGGCGCCACCGAGCCCGGTCGCGAGCACGAGGATCACGAGGGCCGAGACCATCAGCTCGGACCCCATCGCGCGGATGCGCGTGACGCTCGGCGCCGCCGGGTAGAGGACGAGGACGCCGCCGACGCTGCGGCCCGAGGTGTCGCGGATCTCGGCCCCGCCAAAGGGCTCGCCGCGGTCGTTGCCCGCCCAGGAGCCCGCGGCCGCCATGCTCCTCGCCGCGATGGCGCCGGGCGGGATCCGCGGCGGCGGCGCCGGATCGGTCGAGTGCAGGATCGCGCCATCCGGGGCGAAGACATGGATGGCCGAGATGTCGGCATCCGTCTGCTGGATGCGCAGCAGCAGGCCGCTGGCATTGCGCACGCCGCCGAGCGGCAGGCCGAGCCGCGCGGCGGCCTCGAAGGGGCCGGCAGCATGGCCGGCGATGACCTCGAGCCGCTCGCCGACCAGCCGCGACTGGATGGTGGCGAACTGCAGCGTGGCGAGCCCGACGAAGATCGCCAGGATCAGCAGGTTGATCGCACTGATCGCAAGCCAGATACGCCAGAACAGCGCCATGTCGCCGCGCCCCCGATACCCCCGACGGGGACTTGAGCATCGCGGCCGCCGGGAATCAACACCCGCGCGCTGCGCGGGCCCTCAGCCGGGGCGACCGAGCGCGTCGAGGAGCCGCTCGACCAGCGCCGCCGCGGCGTCGGTCGCGTCGCCGCTGCCGGGCGCGGGCGCGGGAAGGCCGCGCGCATGGCACAGCTCGGTAAGCCGCTCGCCGAGCGTGCCGCCCGCCTCGGCGACGCGCCGGGCGGCGGCCTTGACGATCGCCTGCGCCTCGTCGAGGGGCACATGGCGCGCGAGGGCGAAGGCCAGCGCCTCGGCCTCGATCGCGCCGCCGCCCGTCGCCATGGCGCCCTGCATCCGCCCGGGCGCGGGGCGCAGGCTTGCGGCCAGCGACAGTGCGTGCGTGACCCCAGCGCCCGTCGCGGTCAAAAGCTGCGGCAGCGCCGCCCATTCGATGGCCCAGGCGGTGGCGTCGCGCTCCTCGGTATGGATCAGGGCGGCCTGCATCAGGCCCGTCTGGGCAGCGGCGATGCGCGCGAGCGTGATCAGCGTCTCGGCCGCCACGGGGTTCGCCTTCTGCGGCATGGTCGAGGAGCCCCCGCCTTGGCCTGCGGCAAGCTCGGCGATCTCGGAGCGCCCCATCACGATCAGGTCCGCGCCGATCCGGCCGAGCAGGCCCGAGACCATGGCAAGCCAGTTGGCGAGCTCGACAAGCCCGTCGCGCTCGGTCCCCCAGGGCTTGGCGGGCACCGCGAGCCCAAGCTCGGCGGCCAGCGCCTCCATCGCGGCCGGCCCCTGCGCGCCGAGGATCGAGAGATTGCCCGACGCGCCGCCAAGCTGGACCACGAGGAGCCGCGGCCGCAGCTCGGCCAGCCGGTCGAGGCAGCGCGCGAGTGGCGCAAGCCAGGCCGCGATGCGCAGCCCCAGCGTCGTCGGCGTCGCGATCTGCGAGCGCGTGCGCCCGGCCATCGGCAGGCGGGCATGGCGCCGCGCCTCGCCCGCCAGCAGGTCCACCAGGCGCCGCAGCCGCTGCTCGAGGATGTCGAGGATCGGGCCGAGCCGCAGCACGAGCCCCGTGTCCATCGCGTCCTGCGAGGTCGCGCCCCAGTGCACATACCCGCCATGCGGCGCACCCACTGCCGACCGCAGCGCCTTGACGAGGCCCGGCACCGGCACCCCCGCCGCGGTCGTGCCGGCCGCGAGGCTCTCGGCAGGGATGCGCAAGCCCCCGAGCACGGCGTCGATCGCGGCGCCCGCTTCGTCCGGGATGATGCCGAGCCGCGCCTCTACGCGGGCGAGCGCCGCCTCGAAGCGGATCATCGCGCCGATCTCTGCCTCGGGCGACAGGTGCGCCACGACCTCGGCGTCGCCGTAGAGCCCCGCGAGCAGCGGGTTGGGGGCGGTGCCGGTCACGTCAGGCCGCGGGCCGGAGGCCAAGGATCGCGCGCGCCTCGGCCACGGTGGCCACGGGCCGCTCGAACTTCCCGCAGAGCTCGACCGTGCGCCGCACCAACGCCGCGTTCGAGGGCGCGAGGCGGTCGCGGTCGAGGCGCACATTGTCCTCGAGCCCGGTGCGGCAGTGGCCGCCGGCGGCGATGCACCACTCGTTCAGCGTGATCTGGTGGCGTCCGATCCCGGCCGCGCACCACTCGGCGTCCGGGGCGAGGCGCTTGACGGTGTGGACGTAGAAGTCGAACACCTCGCGGTCGACCGGCATGGCGTTCTTCACGCCCATCACGAACTGGATGTAGAGCTGCCCCGGGATGCGCCCGTCGCGGTTCATCGCCGCCGCCTGGAAGATGTGGCTGAGGTCGAAGGCCTCGATCTCCGGCTTGATCTGGTAGGTGCGCATCTCGGCGGCGAGCCAGTCCACCAGATCCGGCGGGTTCTCGTAGACCCGCGTCGGGAAGTTGTTCGAGCCCACGGTCAGCGAGGCCATGTCGGGCCCGAGCGGCAGCATGCCGCCGCGCGCCGCGCCCGCGCCCGAGCGCCCGCCGGTCGAGAACTGCACGATGATGCCGGGGCAGTGCTTCTCCAGCCCCTCCTTCAGGCGGGCGAACTTCTCGGGGTCCGAGGTCGGCGTCTCGTCGTCGTTCCTGACATGCAGATGCGCGATCGAGGCGCCGGCCTCGAAGGCCTCGTGGGTCGATTCGACCTGTTCGGCGATGGTGATCGGCACGGCAGGGTTGTCGGCCTTCCGCGGCACCGAGCCAGTGATCGCGACGCAGATGATGCAGGGCCTGGTCATCCTGGGGCCTCCTCAGATGTCGAAGAAGACGGTCTCGCGATCGCCTTGCAGGTGGATGTCGAAACGGTAGCGCCCGGGGGCGGTGCGCTCGGCGATCAGCGTCGCGCGGCGGTGGACCTGCTCGATCAGGTTCAGCAAGGGGTCGGCGGCGTTGGCCGCGTCCTCGTCGCCGAAATAGAGCCGGGTCTGGAGCCCGACATTGATGCCGCGCGCGACGATCCAGAGGCTGATATGCGGCGCCATCATGCGCCCGCTGCGGCCTCTGACCGCGCCCGGCTTGACGGTGTCGACCGACCAGAGGCCGGTGTCGAAGTCGGAAATCACCCGCCCCCAGCCGCGGAAGCCCGCCTCGACCTCCGATACGCGCGGGTCGGCGGGGTGGGGGTGGATGCCGGCGGCATTGGCCTGCCAGGTCTCGATCAGCACGTCCTTCATCGGCGCGCCGGTGCCGTCGAACACCGTGCCCTCGATGCGGATGCGCTCGCCCGCGGCATTGGGTCCGGCGATGTCGCGACCGAGCTCGGTCTCGAAGATCTCGAACCCCGCGGCCCCGGGCGCGAGCCCGATATGGACATAGGGCCCGGCGGTCTGCGAGGGGGTCTCCTTGAGGTAGTCAAGCGGTTGGCTCATGGCTCAGTTCCCCTCCAGCCGGTTCTCGAACAGCGTCGAGCGCCGCCCGCGCAGCACGATATCGAACTTGTAGGCGAGGCTGTCGAGCGGCACGGCCGCGTTCAAGTCCAAGGGCGCGATCAGGCTGTCGATCGCGCGCGGATCGGGGATGGTGTTGACGATCGGACAGCGGTGGATCAGCGGGTCGCCCTCGAAATACATCTGCGTGATCAGACGTTGCGCAAAGCCCGAGCCGAACACCGACACATGGATATGCGCGGGGCGCCAGTTGTTCACCCAGTTGCGCCATGGATAGGCGCCAGGCTTGACCGTGCGGAAGAAGTAGCGCCCCTCTTCGTCGGTCAGCGCCCGGCCGCAGCCGCCGAAATTGGGGTCGATGGGCGCGAGATAGGTGTCCTTCTTGTGCCGGTAGCGTCCGCCCGCATTGGCCTGCCAGACCTCGACCAGCGTGTTCGGCACGGGCCGCGCGTTCTCGTCCAGCACCCGGCCGTGGACGATGATGCGCTCGCCAACCGGCTCGCCGCCATGGGCGTAGTTGCGGATCAGGTCGTGGTCCAGCGGCCCGATGTCGCGATGCCCGAAAGTGGGGCCCGTCACCTCGGAGAGCGACTGCTGCAGCGACAGCAGCGGCAAGCTGGGCGAGCGCGCCACGCTGGTCTTGTAGTCGCGCGCATAGGCAGGGGGATGCCAGGTCCGGTCGCGCTGGAAGAATTCGTCGGTCGGTCGGTTCATCGTCTCTCTCCCCTGGGGCGGGCTCGTGTTGTCGTGGCACGTCACCGGCGCGGCACCGCCGGGTGACGCGAGAGGCGCGCCTGCGCCGCCAGCCGGATCGGCGCGTTCGGTGCCCCGAACCCGCGATAGCCCTCGCGGCAGACCACCTCGAAGAAGAAGCGGTCGGCGAACACGCGGGTGTAGACTTGGTAATACGCCCCATGCTCGTCCTCGTCATAGAGGATGTCGAGCGCGCGCAGCTTGGCGCTCAGCGTGGGCTCGAGGTCGAAGCGCGCCTCGAGGTCGTCGTAATAGTTCTCCGGGATCGGCAGCGGCTCGAAGCCCGCGGCCCGCATCCGGCGCGCGGCCTCGAAGATGTCGCCGGTCGCGAAGGCGATGTGCTGCACACCCGCGCCGAAGAACTCGTTGATGAAGCGGCTCGACTGGGTCTGGCGCGCCTGGCTCGCGTTGAGCGCGATCTGCAGCGCGCGGTCGGCGGTGTGCAGCACCTCGCTCTCGACCAGCCCTGCGGGGTCGACCACGTCGACCTGCGGAGTTTTTCCCAGGGACAGGACGGTGCGGTAGAACAGCCGCCAGCCGGGCAGCTCCTCGAAGAACACCGATTGCGCGATGTGGTCGACGACGGTCAGGTCGGCATCGTCGCCTTCGCCGCCGACCGGCTCGAACTCCACCTCCCAGACACGGCCCAGCGGGCCCTTGCGGTCGAGGAAGTAGATCAACGCGCCGCCCACGCCGCGGATCGCCGGGATCTCGAGCTCGCCCGGCCCCACCGGCTGGCGGAAGGACTGCGCGAGCAGTGCTTCGGCCCGGTCCATCTGCACGCCCGCGTCGCTCACCCACAGCCCGATCGCGGCGACCGAGGGCCCGTGCGTGATGTAGTGCGAATGCGCGAAGCCGTCGGTCTCGGTGTTGATGACGAGGTTGATGTCACCCTGTCGCCACCAGGCGACATCCTTGGCGCGGTGCTGTCCGGCATGGTGGAAGCCGAGTGCCGCGATCAGCCGGGCGAGATCGGGCGCCTCGGCCTCGGACACGGCGAACTCGATGAAGGCCACGCCCTCGGGCGACGGCGCCGCGGGCAGCACGCGCCCGCCGCGGGTGCGCCCGGTCATGGCAATGATCGACCGTTCGCCGTCGCGCGCGATCTGGCGGGGCGAGGCCATGCGGAAGCGGTCGTTGAAGATCTCGTGGCTCAGCCAGCCATCATAGCCAGTGGCCCCCAGCGCCGCCATGAAGCCCGTGATGTCGAGATCGCCCTGCCCGGGGAAGCAGCGGAAATGGCGCGAAAGCTGCAGCAGGTCCATGTCGATCTTCGGGGCGTCGGCCACCTGCACGAAGCTGATCCGGTCGGCGGGGATCGACCGGATCGGGTCGAGCGGGTAGCCGGGCGCGAGCGTGTGGTAGCTGTCCAGGATGATGCCGACGGATGGGTGATCGGCGCGGCGCACCACCTCCCACGCGTCGCGGTAGTCGCGGATATGGACGCCCCAGGCCAGCGCCTCGAACCCCACCTCGACGCCGAAGCCCGCGGCGATCTGCCCGAGCTCGCGCAGGTCGGCTGCGGCTCGGTCGATGCCGCCCAGCGCGTGCGGCGAGACGTTCGAGCACACCAGCACCCGCGGCGCTCCAAGCTCGTTCATCAGCGCGAACTTGCGCCGGGCGCGCTCGAAGCCGCGGGCGCGGCGGGGCTCGGGCATCCCCTCGAAGTCGCGGAAGGGCTGGAAGGCCACGATCTCGAGCCCGAGGTCGCGTACCATCCGGCCCACGTCCGCGGGGCTGCCGTCGTGGGCGAGGATGTCGGCCTCGAAGATCTCGACCCCCTCGAAGCCCGCGCCTGCTGCCGCCTCGAGCTTCTCGCGCAGCGTGCCGCCCAGCGAGACGGTGGCGATGGAGCTGCGCATCACGCGGCCTCCGGCTCGGCCAGCGCCGCGCGCAGGCGGGCCTGGTCGAGCGGGCGGCCGACGAAGATGTCCCAGGCGTCGACGCCCTGATAGAAGAACAACTCGTAGCCCGAGATGATGGTCAGCCCCGCGGCCGCGGCATCCTGCAGGAATTGGGTGTCGATGGGGGTGTAGACCGCATCGAACGCCCATTCCGCGCCTGCCATCAGCGCGGCCGGCAGGGGTGTCCCCTCGTAGCCGACCATGCCGACGGGCGTGCAGTTGATCAGCCCCGCGGCCCCCATCGCGGCCGCCGCCGGGTCGTCCGTGACCATCACCGCGAGGCCCGGGCGCGCCGCGCGCAAGGCGTCGGCCAGCGCCTCGGCCTTCGCAAGGTCGCGCTCGACGATGCGGATGTCCTGCAATCCCAGCGTGATCAGCCCGAAGGCCACCGCCTTGCCCACGCCGCCCGCGCCGATCATGCAGACCGGGCCGGGCGCTGCCTCGCCCCGCACGCGACGATATCCGGCCACGAAGCCGGAATAGTCGGTGTTGAAGCCCTTCGGCCCCTCGGGCGTGAAGATCACCGTGTTGACGGCGCCGATCGCGCGCACCAGCGGGTCGTCGATCGCGACCTTCGCGGCCGCGCGCTCCTTGTATGGGTAGGTGATGTTGATGCCGCGGAAGCCGCGCGCGGCGCAGCCCGCGAAGACGGCATCGAAATCGGCGCCCATGTCCCGCGGGATCAGCCGGTCATAGGCCACGTCGAGGCCGCAGAGTTGCCCCGCCAGCCGGTGCAGGCGGGGCGCCTGCGAGCGGGCGATGTTGTCGCCGATCAGGCCAAGCTGCACATCGGGCATCGGTGTCGCCCCTCCTTCGGGCAGTCAGCGCGGCGAGCGCCGGCGCGGCCAGAGCGGTGTCTGGCTGACGAAGATCAGCACCACGGCCAGCAGCAGCACGGCCGAAAGTGGGCTCGCGATCAGGTTGAGGAAGAAGTCCGGCAGGCTCTCGCGCTCCGAGATGATCGCGCGCCGCCAGTTCTCGTCGATCAGGCGGCTGAGGATCACGCCCAGGATCACGGGGCCCACCTGGTAGCCGTAGATCTTCATGAAATAGCCCAGCACGCCGAAGCCCAGCATCCAGTAGACGTCGCTGACCGAGTTGTTGACGGCGTAGGCGCCCACGACCGACAGCAGCAGGATCAGGGGGATCAGCACGCCGCGCGGGCATTCCACGATCTTGGTGAACAGCCGGATACCGGTCAGCCCGAAGATCAGCAGGAAGACGTTGGCAAGCGTGAGGTTCCCCACCATGAACCAGAACATCTCCGGGCGGTCGATCATCAGCATGGGCCCCGGGTTCAGCCCGTGGATGTAGAGCGCGCCGATCATGATCGCGGTCACCGCGTCGCCGGGGATGCCGAGCGTGAGCATTGGAATGAAGGCGCCGCCCACGGCCGCGTTGTTGGCGGTCTCGGGCGCCACAAGACCCTCCTTCGCGCCCTGACCGAAGGGAACTTCGGGGTCCTTCACGACGCGCTTGGCATGGTCGTAGGCCATCAGCGCCGCGATGTCGCCGCCGGTGCCGGGCAGGGCGCCGATGATGACGCCGATTCCCGAGGTCTGGAGTGACAGCGGCAGATATTTCCGGATCGCCGAGAAGGACGGGACGATCTTCGACACCTGCTGCCTGACCGCCGCCTTGTCGAGATGGTGGAGCTGCGCCAGCGCCTCGGAGACGCCGAACAGGCCGATCATCACCGCGATGAACGAGATGCCGTTCCAGAGTTCGACGATCCCGAAGGTGAAGCGCTCCTGCGCCGTGAGCGGGTCGAGGCCCACCGCCCCGATCAGCATGCCCAGCGCGCCGGCCATCACCCCCTTGGCGAGGCTCTCGCCCGACAGCGAGCCGACCAGCAGGATGCCGAGCACGCCCAGAAGCATGTAGTCGCGCGGCTGGAAGGTCAGCGCGAAGTCGGAAACCACGGGCGCGGCGATCGCGAGGACCAGGATGCCAAGGAAGCCCCCGATCACCGACATCACCGTGGCGATGCCGATCGCCTGCCCCGCCTCGCCCTTCTGCGCCAGCGGATAGCCGTCGAGCGCGGTGGCAATCGCCGAGGGCGCGCCGGGGATGTTCAGGAGGATCGCCGTGCGCGAGCCGCCATAGACGCCGCCCATGAAGATGCCCACCATCAGGCACAGCGCGTCGTTCACCTCCCACGAGAAGGTGAACGAGATCAGGATCGATACCGCCATCGTGACCGACAGGCCCGGGATCGCGCCGATATAGATGCCGGCGAAGGTCCCCGCCGCCACGAGAAGCAGCAGCGAGGGGTCGAGCCAGGCGATGGTGAAATACGCGAAGGCCTGTTCCATCACTGCGCCCCCCCGGAGACGAGACCGCCCAGCCAGGCCATGATCTCGCGCTCGGGCACGATGCCCTCGGGCAGGATCACCTGGAACACGAGGCGGAAGACCGCGTAGATCACCGTGAGCGCCAGCAGCGTGACGCCGAAGCTCAGGACAACCGGCCCGCGGTGCAGGAAGTGGATCGCCGCGAACAGGAAAAGGAAGGACGATGGCAGAAAGCCCAGCGTGTCGAGCAGCGCCGCATAGCCGATCACGAAGCCCGCGAAGATCACCACCACCGAAGGCGTGATCTCGGCCGTGAAGGCGCGCGCCGTCTCGGCAAGCCGGGGCCGGTCCCGAAGCGCAGCGCGCCAGTCGCCGACCACCACCACGGCCCCCGCGATCACCATCGCGGCCGCGGCGGCCATCGGGAAGGCGCCGGGCGAACTCAGGGCCTCGAAGCCGGCGATGCCGTAGGCTTGCCAAGCGAGGAACAGGCCGAGCCCGAGCATCATGATGCCGAAGCCGCGCTCGCCCGGCTGTCTCTGGCGTTTCTGGTCCATGTCATCCTCCCATTGGCCCCGTGGGGCGCGGGCTCCGCGCGGGCCGCCTTGACGGGGTCTCGATGCGCGGTGCGGTGGCGTCGTTTCTGCCGGTCGGGCTGCCGGTCCGGGCATGGCGACCGGGTGATGGCGGCCGCGGCCGGGTGAGGGCCGGGATCGGCGGGCGCGCCTCGCGCGCGCCCGGCCTTGTCATGCACCCGGCCCCCGTGGGCCGGGCGCTGGCGGCGTCAGGGCCGCGGGATGCCGAAGTCCTCGGGCGAGTGCTTGGCGATGCCGGCGTCGAACACCAGCCACGAGGTTACGGACTGCCACTTGGCGAGGAAGGCCTCGGCCTCGGCGCCGGAGATGTTCATCAGCTTGAACCCGCGCCCGTCCATAAGCGCCTTGAAGTCGGCCTCCTCGGCGGCGGCCTGATAGGCGGCGCGCAGCTTTGCGACCGCGTCTTCGGGCGTGCCCTTCTTCACGAAGACGCCGAAGAACGGGCCCCAGGGCAGGTAGTCACCGAAGCCCGGATACTCGGCGGTGATCGGCGCGATCCCCGGAAGGGCGGGGTTCTCGACGGTGTCGATCAGCGCCAGGACCTTCATCCGTCCGGCGCGCACATGCTCGATCGCGGCGCCAAGCACGGCTGGCATCACGTCGATCGCGCCGCCCTGCAGCGCCGTCAGCGCCGGGCCGTCGCCGTCATAGGGGACCGCGGTCACCGGAAGCTCGACCTGCGTCGTCAGCATCGCGGTCACGACCGAGGGCACGCCTCCGGGGCCGGTCGAGCCGATCCGGACCTTGCCGGGATTCGCCTGCGCATAGGCCACGAACTCGGCGAAGGTGTTGTAGGGGGCGTCGTTGTTCGCGACGATCAGCGGCACGCCACGCGCGAGCACGCTGATCGGGATGAAGTCCGAATAGTCCGTGTCGGCGAGGCCCATCACCTTGTAGATCTGCGGGTTCTCGGCGCTCATCAGCAGCGTGTAGCCGTCGGCGTCCTGGCTCTGGACGAACTTGGTCGCGATCACGCCGACCCCGCCCGTCCTGTTGGTCATCACCACGCTGCGGCCCAGGAGCTTCTCGGCGTGCGGCGTCACCGCGCGCATCACCGTGTCGGTAGAGCCGCCGGCGCCCCACTGGATGACGCCCTGGATGTCCTTCTCCGGGTACTCGGCCAGCGCCGGCGCAACCGTCAGTCCGAGCGCCGCGACGGCGCCGAGCAGGATGTGTCTCATCTCTCTCCTCCCAAATGTCGGCATCGTGCTCCGGTGCCCGATCGATCATGCCGGGCCTGCCGCAACAGAAAGCCCGGGCAAGCTCGCATCGGGGTCGGATAACGTCAAATACCAAGATGATCCGGTCGATAACCCGATGTTAATGCCCGGGGGCTCCCGCGCGCTCCCAGGGGCGCGAGCGGACGGCGGCGCTGAGCTCGTGGCGCAGCGCCTCGATGGCATGCTCGGCGAAGCTCGAGAGCACGCGGCCGCGTTTCTGCATCGCGAAGGCCGACACCTCGACAGTCTCGCTGAGCCGCACGCGGACGAGGCCGGGCATGTAGACCTCGGCGACCGAGAACTCGTCGATCAGCGCGACGCCCAGCCCGTGGCGCACGAGGCTCACCACCGTCTGGGCGAAGCGCCCGCGGATGGCGTGGCGCGGCTCGATTCCGGCATCGCGGAAGGGGCGGGCGACGATGGCGCCGTAAGGGTCCGAGGGATCGACGCCGATCAGCGGCTCGTCGGCGATGTCGTGCACCGAGATCGACTGGCGCCCCGCCAGCGGGTGGTTGTGCGGCAGGATCGCGACCACCTCGCCGCGCGCCAGCAGGTGGCAGTCGAGCGCGGGGTTCTCGACTGCGTAGCTCATGGCGACGAACTCGCCGCGCTCGAGCAGGAGATAGTCGACCGCGTCCTCGATGGTCAGGATGTTGAGGTCGATGTAGAGCTCGGGGAAACGCGACCGCACCCGGCGCAGCGCGCGCGAGGCGATGAACTGCGCGATCGAGGGCACCGAGGCGAAGGCGAGCCCGGCGTCGCGGCCCCGCCGCAGGTTGCCCACGACGAAGCTCAGGTTCTCGACCTTCTCGTAGACTTGGTGGACCTGCTCGAACACGCGCGCAGCCTCGGTTGCCGGGATGAAGAGTCCGGCCTTGCGCTCGAAGAGCCGCACGCCGAGGCTCGCCTCGGTGTGCTTGAGCAGGCGGCTGATGCCGGGCGCCGACACGTTGAGCAGCGCCGCCGCCCCGGCGATGGTGCCGGTCATCATGACGGCGCGGATCACCTCGATCTGCCGGAGCGTGAGGTCCCTCATGTGCCGAAGCCTAGCCCGCCCGAGACACGCCGCCAAGCGGGGCCGCGACGGGGACAGGGGTAGCGCGATCGGACGGCGCGGGCGAGGCTTTCACGTGAGGTCGGGATCAGGATGAGCGGTCGTCGCCGAAACCCGGCGCGTGCGTCCCGCGGCGGCCCTGCCGGGGCGCGCGGCGGCCACAGCGGGAGCGGTCAGACCGCGACGGCCCGGCTGACGGTGGAGCGGTCGAGCCCGGATCTCGCGCCCGAGATCGCCACCGCCCCGCGCTCCAGCACGACGACCCGGTCGGCCAGCGCCCAGGCGAAGTCGAAATACTGCTCGACCAGCACGATCGCCATGTCGCCGCGCGCGCGCAGGGTCTCGATGGCGCGGCCGATGTCCTTGATGATCGAGGGCTGGATGCCCTCGGTCGGCTCGTCCAGCAACAGCAGCTTCGGCCGCATCGTCAGCGCGCGCCCGATGGCAAGCTGCTGCTGCTGCCCGCCGGAGAGATCGCCGCCGCGGCGCCTGAGCATGTCGGACAGCACGGGGAACAGCTCGAACACCTCCGCCGGCACGTGCCGCTGGCCGCGCGGGAGCGGCGCGAAGCCGGTCTCGAGGTTCTCGCGCACGCTGAGCAGCGGGAATATCTCGCGTCCCTGCGGCACGTAGCCGATGCCGGCGCGGGCCCGGGCGAAGGGGCGCGCGCGGGTGATGTCAGCCCCCTGCAAGCGGATCGTGCCGCCGCTCACCGGATGCTGCCCGGTGATCGCGCGCATCAGCGAGGTCTTGCCCACGCCGTTGCGCCCCAGGATGCAGGTCACCTCGCCCGGCCGGGCCTCGAGCGAGACGCCGCGCAGGATGTGCGCGGCGCCGTAATGCAGGTCGATCCCCTCGACCGACAGGGTTGGCCGCGCGGCCTCGTCCGTGGCGGGCGCGGGCAAGGGGGCGGGATGGGAGGCCGCGCGTGCCGATGCGGCGGCGGCGATGAGATCAGCGGCCAAGATACACCTCCACGACCCGCGGGTCGGCGCTCACATGGTCGATCGAGCCTTCGGCGATCACCGTGCCCTCGTGCAGCACCGTGACCTTGACGCCCAGCGCGCGCACGAAATCCATGTCGTGCTCGACCACCATGATGGTGTGCTCGCCCGCGATGCGCCGCAGCAGGGCGGCGGTCTGGGCGGTCTCGGCATCGGTCATGCCGGCGGCGGGCTCGTCGATCAGCAGCACCTTCGGGTCCTGCGCCAGCAGCATGCCGATCTCGAGCCACTGCTTCTGGCCGTGACCGAGATCGGCGCCAAGGTCGCGGCGCCGGGGCTCGAGGCCGATCAGGTCGAGAAGCTCGTCGATCCGCGCGCTCTCGGCCGCCGTGCGCCGCGCCCGCAGGACGTCGAAGACGCCGCGCCTGCCCTTGAGGGCAAGCAGCAGGTTGTCCTCGACGCTGTGGGTCTCGAACACCGTGGGCTTCTGGAACTTGCGGCCGATGCCTAGGCGCGCGATCCCGGCCTCGTCGTGGCGCGTGAGGTCGATCTCGCCGGCGAACAGGACGTCGCCCGCATCTGGCCGGGTCTTGCCGGTGATGATGTCCATCATCGTGGTCTTGCCGGCGCCGTTCGGCCCGATCACGGCGCGCATCTCGCCCGGCGCCATCACCAGCGAGAGCCCGTTGATCGCCCGGAAGCCGTCGAAGCTGATCGAGACGCCGTCGAGATAGAGCATCGAGTTCGCGGCCTGTCTGACCATGATCCTACTCCGCCGGCTGGGTTGTGCGACCGGACGTGGCCGTGCGCGGGCGATACTCGCGCCGCCGACGGCGCCCGAGCCGGTCGCCCGCCGCGGTCAGGCCGCCCAGCACGCCCCGGGGCAGGAAGATCGTCACCAGCACGAACACGCCCCCGAGGAAGAAGAGCCAGATCTCGGGCGCCCAGCCGGTGAGCAGGGTCTTCGCCGCGTTGACGAGGATGGCGCCCAGCGCCGCGCCCGCCAGCAGGCCGCGCCCGCCGACCGCGACCCAGATCACGATCTCGATCGAGTTGGCCGGGCTGAACTCGCCCGGGTTGATGATGCCGACCTGCGGCACGTAGAGCGCGCCCGCCACCCCCGCCATCATCGCCGAGATGGTGAAGACGAACAGCTTGTAGCTCTCGACCCGGTAGCCGAGGAACCGCGCCCTCGCCTCGGCATCGCGGATCGAGACGAGGACCTGGCCGAGCCGCGACGTCACGATGAACCGGCAGATCAGGAACCCCGCCGCCAGCGCCAGCGCCGAGGCGACGAAGAGGCCCGCCCGCGTGGCATCGGACTGGAGGCTGAAGCCCAGCAGGTCCTTGAAATCCGTGAGCCCGTTGTTGCCCCCGAACCCCATGTCGTTGCGGAAGAAGGCCAGCATCAGGGCATAGGTCAGCGCCTGCGTGATGATCGAGAGATAGACGCCGGTGACGCGCGAGCGGAAGGCGAGCCAGCCGAACACGAAGGCGAGCGCGCCGGGCACCAGCACCACCATCAGGCAGGCGAACCAGAACATGTCGAAGCCCCACCAGTACCAGGGCAGCGCGTCCCAGTTCAGGAACACCATGAAGTCGGGCAGGACCGGGTGGGCATAGACCCCGCGCGGCCCGATCTCGCGCATCAGGTGCATGCCCATGGCATAGCCGCCCAGTGCGAAGAAGGCGCCGTGGCCGAGGCTGAGGATGCCGCAATACCCCCAGATCAGGTCGACCGAGAGCGCCAGCAGCGCGTAGGTGAGATACTTGCCGAACAGCGAGACGGCGAAGCTGGACAGGTGCAGCGCCGATCCGGGCTCGGCCGCGAGATTGGCCATCGGCACGGCGACGGCGGCAACGGCAATCAGCGTCAGGAACACCACCGAGCGGGTGTCGAGGAGGCGCGGGGCGGTCATCGGCGGCTCTCCGGCGCGTGAGGGTTGGATGCGGGGGCGCTCATTGCTCGACCGCCCGGCCCTTGAGGGCGAACAGTCCCCTTGGTCGGCGCTGGATGAACAGGATGATGAAGACCAGCAGCAGCACCTTCGCGAGCACCGCGCCGGCATGGGGCTCGAGGAACTTGTTGACGGCGCCGAGCGTGAAGGCGCCGGCAAGCGCCCCCCACAGGTTGCCCACGCCCCCGAACACCACGACCATGAAGCTGTCGACGATGTAGCCCTGCCCGAGATTGGGCGAGACATTGTCGATCTGGCTCAGCGCCACCCCCGCCAGCCCCGCGATGCCCGCGCCCAGCCCGAAGGTCAGCGCGTCGACCCAGTCCGTGCGCACGCCCATCGAGGCCGCCATCCGCCGGTTCTGCGTCACCGCCCGCATCTGCAGCCCCATCGGCGTGCGCTTGAGCACCGCCAGCAGCAGCGCGAAGACCGCGAGCGCGAAGATGAGGATCCAGAAGCGGTTCCAGGTGATCGCGATCTGCCCGATTTCGAAGGCGCCCGACATCCAGGACGGGTTGCCGACCTCCTTGTTCGTCGGCCCGAACACCGAGCGCACCGCCTGTTGCAGAATCAGCGAGACCCCCCAGGTCGCGAGCAGGGTTTCCAGCGGGCGGCCGTAGAGGTGGCGGCAGACCCCGCGCTCGATCGCGACCCCCACGGCGCCCGAGACCAGGAAGGCGAGGGGGAGGGCGATGGCGAGCGACCAGTCGAACAGGCCGGGCGCTGCGGCGCGGATCGCCTCCTGCACCACATAGGTCGTGTAGGCGCCCAGCATCACCAGTTCGCCATGCGCCATGTTGATGACGCCCATCACCCCAAACGAGATCGCAAGCCCGATCGCCGCGAGCATCAGCACCGAGCCGAGCGAAAGCCCGTACCAGAGGTTCTGCGCCGTGCCCCACAGCGCCCTCACCCGCTCGACCTCGGCGCGGCCCGCCTCGGCTGCGGCGGCAAGCGCCGCGTCGGGCGAGGCGGCGGCGGCCGTCAGGATCGAGAGCGCGTCGCGGTCGCCGCGGGCGACCAGTCGGTCGATGGCCTCCCGCTTCTCGGCCAGCGGGCGGTCGGACGCCATGACGCTGGCCGCGCGCGCATCCATCATCGCCGCGCGCACCGCCGGGTCGGTCTCGCGCGCGAGCGCCGCGTCGAGGGCCTCGATCTGGCCGGGATCGGCGCCGGCGAACACCCTGGCCGCGGCGGCGAGGCGGCGGGCGGGGTCGGGACTCATCAGCGTGAGTGCGCCAAGCGCTGCCGCGATGTCGCGCCTGAGCGCGTTGTTGACCTTGATCTTCTCGCCGTCGCGCCGGCCAAGCGGGCCGATCTCGGCGCCGGTCAGCGGATCGACCGCGACCGTTTCGCCGCTACGCTCAATGCCGCGCACCACCCGGCCGTCGGCCTTCAGCGCGAAGAGCTCGCCTGCCGCCAGTGCCTCGAGCACCCCGGCCGCGCGGTCGTCGCCACTCTCTGCGATCGCCGCGATGACGCGGGCGCGGTCGGGATAGCCGCCTGCGGGCAGCTGCGCGACGAGCGCCTCGAGCGGCTGGGCGAGAGCGGCGCCGGATGTCAGGAGGGCCGCGAGAAGGCCGAGGGTGAGGGCGAACATGCGCATCTGGGGCGGGCTCCGGTCGGCGTGGCGGCGGGGGATGCTGGGGACGGGGCGAAGCGCCCCTTCCCAATCCCTCCCCGCAGGCGGGGGAGGGGGTTTGGCACGCCGCAGGGGGGCAGCGCCCCGGGTCCTCACCTGCGGGTGGGCGCACGGCCCAGCAGGCCGTGCGGTCGCGTCAAGCGGGGCTCAGTTGGTGCCGCCGCCGCACTGGCCGGTCCGGGTGTTGAAGTTCCCGCAGGACATCGGCGCGCGCCAGTCGGCGATCAGCGGCGCCGAGTCCGGCAGATAATCGGACCACTCGTCGCCGACCACGAGGCCCGAGGTCTCCCACACCACCTCGAACTGGCCGTCGGCCTGGATCTCGCCGACCAGCACCGGCTTGGTGATGTGGTGGTTCGGCATCATCGCCGAGAAGCCGCCGGTCAGGTTGGGCACCGCGACGCCAACCAGCGCGTCGATCACTGCGTCGGCGTCCGTGGTGCCGGCCTTCTCGACCGCCTTCACCCACATGTTGAAGCCGATGTAGTGCGCCTCCATCGGATCGTTGGTGACGCGGGTCTCGCTGCCGATGAACTTGTGCCAGGCCTCGATGAAGGCCGCGTTCTCGGGCGTGTCGACCGACATGAAGTAGTTCCAGGCCGCGAGGTGGCCCACCAGCGGCGCCGTGTCGAGGCCCGCCAGTTCCTCCTCGCCGACCGAGAAGGCGACCACGGGGATGTCGGTGGCCTTCACGCCCTGGTTGCCAAGTTCCTTGTAGAACGGCACGTTCGCATCGCCGTTGATGGTCGAGACCACGGCGGTCTTCTTCCCGGCCGAGCCGAAGCCCTTGATGTCCGAGACGATGGTCTGCCAGTCGGAATGGCCGAACGGGGTGTAGTTGATCATGATGTCCTCGGGCGCCACGCCCTTGGACTTGAGATAGGCCTCGAGGATCCGGTTCGTGGTGCGCGGGTAGACATAGTCAGTGCCGGCCAGCACCCAGCGCTCGACACCCTCGGCCTCCATCAGATAGTCGACGGCCGGGATCGCCTGCTGGTTGGGGGCGGCGCCGGTGTAGAACACGTTGCGCTGGCTCTCCTCGCCCTCGTACTGGACGGGGTAGAACAGGATCGAGTTCAGCTCCTCGAAGACCGGCAGCACCGACTTGCGGCTAACGCTGGTCCAGGCGCCGAACACGGCCGAGACCTTCGAGACCTCGATCAGCTCGCGCGCCTTCTCGGCAAAGAGCGGCCAGTCCGAGGCGGGATCGACCACCACGGCTTCGAGTTTCTTGCCTAGGAGCCCGCCCTTCCTGTTCTGCTCCTCGATCAGCATCAGCATGACGTCTTTCAGAGTCGTCTCGGAAATCGCCATCGTGCCCGAGAGCGAGTGGAGGACGCCGACCTTGATCGTGTCCTCCTGCGCCGTGGCGGCGGGCGCGGCTCCGAAGGCTGCCGCCGCCAGGGCGGCGAGGCCGAGGGCCGAGCATGTCATCTTCTTCATGGTGTTCTCCTCGCGGGGTCGGCAGCCCCCCGGAACGCGCCCGGCCCGCGTGAGCATGTGTTGCCGGGCGAGGCCGGGACGCCTATGTCCCGCCTGCAGCCATCGTGTTGCACCCGTGTGGCGGCGGTTGCGATGTGGAAGTCCACCGCCGTCACACACCCCCTCGAAACCCCGGATTCACACCCAACCTCGATGCGACCTCCTGCGAATGCGTGGGAGCGAATCGACGCTGCCACCGCGGATGCGGGGGGTCAAATCGTTATGATGAAAATAACGTCAAAAATGATACATTGCATAAAATTATTTCACTTATGATGGTCAAATTTCGAATTATGATCATCGACTAGGCACATGCGTTGGTGCGGAACCAGAACCTTCGGGTTCTCTGGCCGCGCGGCGAATCCAGCAGCACACCTATCCGCCGCGGTCACGACCCCCGTCGCGGCGTCGAGAGACACCGCGCCGCCGACGGCGTTGGGGCGGGTGGCGCATGGTCGGCCGGCCGCGCGCGCCACCCGCGCGGGCGCCACCAGATCGCGCCGCTGCGGCATGCCGCGGCGGAAACCTCGGCGGCGTTGCGTGTGATGGGGTCTCAAGCCACTGAAATCAATACATTGTCCAGGACCCGCCGAGCCGTCCCCCGGCCATGGGAGGGCTCGGTCCGAAACTGTCATGAAAGTGTCGAATTTTGTTCACCCGGTCGAAATCTTGCTCCAATATCCCGCAAAACGGCTGAAATCCCGGGAGAGGAAGCAACCCATGAAACGTATCGTGTCCGCAGTCGCCGCCGGCCTCGTTCTGGCCGCCACGCCGGCCCTCGCAGAATTCAAGCTCGACAGCCGTTACACCGATGCCGATGGCGACCTGATCGCCGACATCCCCTCGGACCCCTCCCAGCAGGTCGACCCGTCCACGCTGATCTTCGCCTACACCCCGGTCGAGGACCCGGCCGTCTATGCCGAGGTCTGGGCGGGCTTCCTCGAGCACATGGAGACGCTGACCGGCAAGAAGGTGCAGTTCTTCCCGGTCCAGTCGAACGCCGCCCAGATCGAGGCGATGCGGGCGGGACGGCTGCACATCGCGGGCTTCAACACCGGCTCGAACCCGCTCGCGGTCGCCTGCGCGGGGTTCCGGCCCTTCACGATGATGGCCTCGGCCGACGGCAGCTTCGGCTACGAGATGGAGATCATCACCTATCCGGGCTCGGGCATCGAGAAGGTCGAGGACATCAAGGGCAAGAGCCTCGCATTTACCTCCGAGACCTCGAACTCGGGCTTCAAGGCGCCCTCGGCCCTTCTCAAGGCCGAATTCGGCATGGAGGCCGGCAAGGATTTCGAGGCCGTCTTCTCGGGCAAGCACGACAACTCGATCCTGGGCGTCGCGAACAAGGACTACCCGGCCGCGTCGATCGCGAACTCGGTCAAGGCGCGCATGATCGAACGCGGCGTCGTGACCGAGGACCAGCTCAAGATTGTCTACAAGTCGCAGACTTTCCCGACGACCGGCTATGGCATCGCCCACAACCTGAAGCCCGAGCTGCAGGAGAAGATCAAGGAAGCCTTCTTCACCTTCCCCTGGGAGGGTTCGAAGCTGGCCGAGGAGTTCGCGAAATCGGGCGAGGCGCAGTTCATTCCGATCACCTTCAAGGACAACTGGGCGGTGATCCGGCAGATCGACGAGGCCTCGGGCGTCTCCTACACGTGCAATTGACGTATCAAGCCTGACAGTGCCGGGCGCGGGCAAATCCGTCCGCGCCCGGTTTCTTTCTCTCCAAAGTGACCCGAGGGCTGGATGCTCACCGTCGACGCGCTGACCAAGACCTACAAGACCGGCGACAAGGCCCTCAGGGCCGTGGGTTTCACCGTCCCGAAGGGCCAGGTCGTCGGGCTCATCGGCCCGTCGGGCGCGGGCAAGTCGACCCTGATCCGCTGCATCAACCGCCTGGTCGAGCCGACCGAGGGGCGGGTTCTGCTCAACGATCTCGACGTCACCGCGCTGCCTGCCGCGGGGCTGCGGCGCGCGCGGCGGCGGATCGGGATGATCTTCCAGGAATACGCGCTGGTCGAGCGCCTGACGGTGATGGAGAACGTGCTTTCCGGGCGGCTTGGCTATGTCGGTTTCTGGCGCAGCTTCCTGCGCCGCTTTCCCGAGACGGACATCGAGAACGCCTTTCGCCTGCTCGACCGGGTCGGGCTGATGAGCCATGCCGACAAGCGCGCCGACGCGCTCTCGGGCGGGCAGCGTCAGCGCGTGGGCATTGCGCGGGCGCTGGCTCAGGATCCCGAGCTTCTGCTGATCGACGAGCCCACGGCCTCGCTCGACCCCAAGACCTCGCGCCAGATCATGCGCCTGATCGTCGAAATCTGCGCCGAGCGCGGCCTCCCCGCGATCATCAACATCCATGACGTGCTGCTGGCCCAGCAGTTCACGCAACGCATCATCGGGCTCCGTGCGGGCGAGGTGGTGTTCGACGGCGACCCCGCCGCGCTCGACGAGAACGTGCTGACCCGGATCTATGGCGAGGAGGACTGGACCGCCATGCGCCGCGCCGCCGAGGAGGACGACGCCGCCGAGCGCGACGCCGCCGAGCGCATGGCAGGCATGGTCTGAGGGGCCCGCGATGTCCGTGACCACCTATCCCCGCACGTGGCGTCGCCCGCCCACGATGATCCGCGACGCCCGGCTGCGCTATGCCCTCTACGCCGGCATCCTCGTCTACCTCGTGCTGGCGGTCGGGTCGGTCGAGGTCAACTGGGCGCGCGTCTGGGAGGGGCTGGACCGCGGCTGGCGCTTCGTTCTGGGTTTCCTGCAGCCCGACTTCACCAGTCGCTGGCGCGACATCAGCCAGGGCCTGGTCGAGAGCCTGACGATGACCATGACCGCGACCGTCGCGGGAGTGATCATCTCGGTGCCCATCGGCATCGGCGCCGCGCGCAACCTAGCGCCGCGGCCGGTCTACTACCTCTGCCGCGGCATCATCGCGCTCAGCCGCTCGTTGCAGGAGATCATCATCGCGATCCTGTTGGTCGCGATGTTCGGCTTCGGCCCCTTCGCCGGGTTCCTGACGCTGACCTTTGCGACCATCGGCTTCCTGTCGAAGCTGCTGGCCGAGGACATCGAGGACATCGACGAGGCGCAGGCCGAGGCGATCCGCGCCACCGGCGCCTCGTGGTGGCAACTGGTGAACTACGCGGTGCAGCCGCAGGTCATGCCGCGGCTGATCGGCCTCGTTCTCTACCGCTTCGACATCAATTTCCGGGAATCCGCAGTGATCGGCATCGTCGGCGCGGGCGGGATCGGGGCCACGCTGAACACCGCGATCGATCGCTACGAATACGACAGCGCCGGGGCCGTCCTGCTGATCATCATCGCCATCGTGATGGCGGCGGAATATTCCTCGAGCCATATCCGCAAATGGGTGCAGTGACATGCCGGTGACCGAGACTGCACGCGGGCCCGTCTGGCAGCTTCGCACGCCGAGGGCCCGCCTCCTGATGTGGCTCGGATGGTTCGCGGTCGTCGCCCTGACGGTGTGGTGCTGGCAGGTGATGACGAAGGACACGATCTGGGCCTTCGTCGCAGATGCCCCGAGCCAGGCGGCCGACATCGGCGCGCGCGCCTTCCCGCCGCGCTGGAGCTATGCTGAAAAGCTGTGGCTGCCGCTGTGGGACACCATCAACATCGCCACGCTGGGCACCATGCTGGGCGTGGCGATCGCGACGCCGGTGGCCTTCATGGCGGCGCGCAACACGACGCCGAGTGCGATGTTCGCGCGGCCAGCGGCGCTGTTCATCATCGTTGCGTCGCGCTCGATCAATTCGCTGATCTGGGCGCTCCTGCTGGTATCGATCCTGGGACCGGGCCTTCTGGCCGGCATCATCGCGATCGCGCTCCGCTCGATCGGCTTCGTGGGCAAGCTGCTCTACGAGGCGATCGAGGAGACCGATGCCACGCAGATCGAGGCGATCGAGGCCACGGGGGCGTCCGGCGCGCAGCTTCTGACCTATGGCTACTGGCCGCAGATCGCGCCGGCCTTCTGGGGCATCTCGGTCTTTCGCTGGGACATCAACATCCGCGAGAGTGCGGTGCTGGGCCTCGTCGGCGCGGGCGGGCTGGGCCTGCAGCTGCAGGCGTCGCTCAACGTGCTGGCCTGGCCGCAGGTCACGATGATCCTGATCGTGATCCTGGGCACGGTGGTGTTCAGCGAGTGGGTCTCGGCGCGCGTGCGCCACGCCATCATCTGAGGCCCCGGCGCCGCCTGCACGCGGGTGGCAAGTCGCGACGCTCCGGCCACAACCCTTGGTCGAGCGGTGCGGCGACGTTATCCTCCGGGCAGTCAAACGGAGGTGCCAGATGCGATTCCCCCTCATCTGCGCGGCGGCCATGGCGATCGCCGCGCCCGCCGCTGCCGAGACCTACGCGACCGGGCTCGGCACGATCTCGGACCGGCTCACCGTCGAGGGCGGCGGTGCGGTGATGATCACCGGATCGGCGGTCGCCGAGCTCGCCTCGGGCGGCTCGGTCACGGCCACCGTGCTGGTCGATGGCGCGCCCTGCGCGCGTTCGATCCGCGACGGAGTCGCCGGGATCGCGATGGCGAAGGCAAGCTGCCTGTTCGCTGCCGAGGCCGGGCGCACGCATGTGGTCGAGCTGGTCGAGTCGCACGACGCCGGCAGCTCGCGCCGCTCGACCCTGCGCACGCGGCTGGTCGCCGATCCCCTGATCCCCGGAACCCTGCTCGGCGAGGCGTCCGGCAACCGGCTCGCCGGCGCCTCGGTCGACGCCGGGATTGCGCTGGCGATCGCCGTCTCGGGCTCGGCCGAGATCGAGTTCGCCGATGCCCCTGGGAGCTTGACCGGGAGGTCGGGCGTCGGCAGCCTCGAGGCGGTCTCGCGCCGGGGCGAGGCGGTCGAGCTGTGCTTCGAGGGCGCCTTCAACCAGTTCCGCGAGCCGCCCGCGCGCATGTCCTGCACCGTCGCGGCAGCCGAGGGCGAGCGGGTCGAGATCGGTCTCGCGGCCCCGGTGGGCGGCGGCGCACGGGTGGCGGGCGCGCGGCTGGTGCTGCGGACGGCCGAGTGAGGACCTTCAGCTCTTGAGCCGGTAGCCCGTCGCGATCCAGCGGTAGGCCAGCCACCACAGCGCGGCATTGAGCGCGGTCGTCACCCCGAGGCCCAGCCAGGGGTCGGCATCGGCCACGCCCAGCGCGCCGTGGCGGAACCCGTCGATCAGGTAGAAGAACGGGTTCAGGTGGCTCAGCGTCAGGAACGGCTCGGGCAGGACGCGGATCGAGTAGAAGGTGCCTGAGAGGAACGACAGGGGCGTGACGACGAAGTTGGTGATCGCCGCCATCTGGTCGAACTTCTCGGAATAGATCCCCGCCAGCAGACCCAGCAGCGCGAGCATGAGCGAGCCCTGCACCGCGAAGGCCAGCGCCCAAAGGGGGGCTGCGAGGCCGACGCCGACGGCCGGGAAGATCAGCGCGCCGATCGCCATCGCGCAGGCCAGCCCGCGCGTGGCACCCCCCAGCGCATAGCCGGTGAGGATCTCGCCCGGCGACAGCGGCGGCATCAGCGTGTCGACGATGTTGCCCTGCACCTTCGAGATGAGCACCGAGGATGAGGTGTTGGCGAAGGCGTTCTGGATCACCGCCATCATCAGAACGCCGGGCGCGAGGAACATCTCGAACGGCACGCCTTCGACGGGGCCACGCCGCGCCGAGAAGGCGAGCGTGAACACGATCATGAACAGCACCGAGGTGGCCATTGGCGCGAGGATCGTCTGGCTGTAGACCGACACGAACCGCAGCACCTCGCGCTTGTAGAGCGTCCAGAGCCCGAGCCAGTTGACCGCGCCGAAGCGGCGCACGCCCATGCTTTCCTCGCCACCCATCGCCGTCTCCGCTGGTTGCTCTCTCCGGGGCGACTTGTAACGCGCCAGCCAGTGCCTACAATAGGTCCAGTCCGATCAGCCGGGCGCGCCGGGGTCTGCGGGAAGCGCCCGGCGCCCGGTTCCGCCACCACGAAGGAGTTCCGAATGTCCTGGACCGACGAGCGGGTCGAGAAGCTCAAGGAGCTGTGGGCCGACGGTATGAGCGCGAGCCAGATCGCCAAGCAGCTGGGCGGCGTGACCCGCAACGCGGTCATCGGCAAAGTGCATCGGCTGGGCCTGTCGAACCGCGTCGCCGGCGGCGCGCAGACCGCTGCCGAGGACCCGCCGGCGCGTCCGGCCGCCGCCGCCGCGCGGCCGGCCGGAGACGGCGTGTCGGGGCGGGCGGCGGCGGCGGCCGCGGCCGATCCCGCCGATGCCCCTGCGCCCGCTGCGGCCGCGGCGCCGGCCGGCAGGCCGTCGCCCGAGGCGGCAGCCGAGGCCGCGTCGCCCGAGCAGTCCCGCCGCGAGCCGGCGATCCGCGACGCCACGCTGCCGCGCCCCCCGGGCCCGCCCACGCCCGAGGAGGAAGAGGCGCGCGAGACGCTGGCCGAGATCGAGAAGATGGCCCGCCGCCTCGACCTGCTGGACCTTACCGAGCGGACCTGCAAATGGCCGATCGGCGACCCGACGGACGATGATTTCCACTTCTGCGGCTTGCCCTCGGTCAGCGGCAAGCCGTATTGCGAGCACCACGTGCTGGTCGCGTTCCAGCCGATGTCGACCCGGCGCGACCGCGGCCGCGCGATGCGCTGAGGCGCTCCGCCGGCCGCGGCGGCGCCGTTACGACGAATAGGTCTCGTCGAGCGCGTAACCCGCCGCGCGCACGGTGCGGATCGGGTCGCGCTCGCCACGCGCGTTCAGCGCCTTGCGCAGGCGCCCGACATGGACGTCCACGGTGCGCGCCTCGACATAGACGTCGCGTCCCCATACCAGGTCGAGCAGCTGCTCGCGCGAGAACACCCGCCCCGGCCGCTGCATCAGGCAGTCGAGCAAGCGGAACTCGGTGGGACCCAGATGCACCTCGCGCTCGCCCCGCCGCACGCGTCGCGTCTCGCGGTCGAGCACCAGATCGCCGAAGGTCGCAACATCGGCGGCAAGCGTCGGCCGCGTCCGGCGCAGGATCGCGCGGACCCGCGCGACCAGTTCGGGCACCGAGAATGGCTTGGTGAGGTAGTCGTCGGCGCCGGTGTCGAGGCCGCGGACGCGGTCCTCCTCCTCGCCGCGGGCGGTCAGCATGATGACCGGAATGTCGCGGGTCTGGGGCCGGGCGCGGATGCGGCGGCAGATCTCGATCCCCGAGAGCCGCGGCAGCATCCAGTCGAGCAGGACGAGGTCGGGCTTCTCCTCCTCCATGGCGATCAGCGCCTCCTCGCCGTCGCCCGCGACGCGCACGTTGAAGCCTTCCTTGCCGAGGTTGTAGTCGAGAAGCGCCGCGAGCGCCTCCTCGTCCTCCACCACCAGGATCCGTGCCGACATCCTCCAGCCTTCCTTCGTCGCGACGACGTCCATTGTCTGCGCCCTCAATCCGGAATGCCGGGCATCTCGCCCAGCGGGTCGCCCTTGGGCCGGTCGTCGCCGAGCGGCTTGCCCTCGACCACGAAGTAGGTCATCTCGGCGATGAAGGTGGCGTGGTCGCCGATCCGCTCGAGGTTCTTGGCGACAAACAGAAGCTGCGAGCAGAGCGAGATGACCCGCGGGTCCTCCATCATGTAGGTGGTCAGCTCGCGGAACAGCGAGTTGTACATCTCGTCGATCTCGACATCGCGCTTCCAGACGGTGACGGCGAGCGCGGTGTCGCGCGAGGTGTAGGCGTCCAGCACCTCCGAGAGCAGCTGCTGCACCTGCTTGCCCATCCTGAGGATCGAGCCCGTGACCTTCAGCGGCTGTCCCTCGACCAGGATCTGGGTGCGCTTGGCGATGTTCTTGGCGAGGTCGCCGATGCGCTCGAGCGTCGAGGATACCTTGAGGGCGGCCACGATCTGGCGCAGGTCGTTCGCCATCGGCTGGCGCAGCGCGAGCATCTGGATCGCGTCATGCTCGAGCCGCGTGTCCATCGCATCGAGCCGGTTGTCCGAGGCGATCACCCGCCGCGCGAGATCGGCGTCGCGCAGCCGCACGGCTTCGAGCGCCATGCCCAGTTCCTCCTCGGCCAGTCCGCCCATTTCGGAGATGCGGGCATTGATGGCCTGGAGCTCCTCCTCGAACGAGGTGACGATGTGCCTGCTCATGGGTCTACTGCCTCTCCGTCTGTGCCGTCTCAGCCGAACCGGCCGGTGATGTAGGCCTGCGTCTTCTCGTGATCGGGGTTGGTGAACACCTTGGCGGTGTCGCCGTATTCGAGCATCGAGCCGAGGTGGAAGAACGCCGTCTTCTGGCTCACCCGCGCGGCCTGCTGCATCGAGTGAGTGACGATCACCACCGAATAGCTTTCGCGCAGCTCGTCGATCAGTTCCTCGATCTGGGCGGTGGCGATGGGGTCGAGGGCCGAGCAGGGCTCGTCCATCAGCAGGACCTCGGGCGCGGTCGCGATGGCGCGGGCGATGCAGAGACGCTGCTGCTGGCCGCCCGAGAGGCCCGTGCCGGGCTCGGCGAGGCGGTCCTTCACCTCGTTCCAGATCGCGGCCCGGCGCAGCGAGCCTTCGACGATGCCGTCGAGATCCGCCTTGGTGGCGGCAAGGCCGTGGATGCGCGGCCCGTAGGCCACGTTGTCGTAGATCGACTTGGGGAAGGGGTTGGGCTTCTGGAAAACCATGCCGACGCGGGCGCGCAGCTGGACGGGATCGACCTCGCGCGCGTGGATGTCCTGGCCGTCGAGGGTGATCTCGCCTTTCACGCGGCAGATGTCGATCGTGTCGTTCATCCGGTTGAGGCAGCGCAGGAAGGTCGACTTGCCACAGCCCGACGGCCCGATGAAGGCGGTCACGGCGTTGGCGAGGATGTCGATCGACACGTTCCGGATCGCCTGCGTCTCGCCGTAGAAGACGTCGACGCCCTGGGCGCGGATCTTGGTGGCGGTGGCCATCTTTTGCATTCTCCGCTCGTCCTCGTTACCAGCGCCGCTCGAAGCGCTTGCGCAGCAGCACCGCGAGGCTGTTCATCGCGATCAGGAACACCAGCAGCACGCAGATCGCCGCCGAGGTGCGCGACACGAAGCCGCGCTCCGGGCTGTCGGCCCAGATGAAGATCTGGGTGGGCAGCGCGGTCGCGGGCGACATGACGCTGTCAGGTGCCTGGGTGATGAAGGCATTCATGCCGATCAGCAGGAGCGGCGCGGTCTCGCCCAGCGCCTGCGCCATGCCGATGATCGTGCCCGTCAGGATTCCCGGCATCGCCAGCGGCAGCACGTGGTCGAGCACGACCTGGTGCTTCGAGGCGCCGACGCCCAGCGCCGCTTCCCGGATCGAGGGCGGCACCGCCTTCACCGCCGCGCGGGTCGCGATGATGATCGTGGGAAGCGTCATCAGCGCGAGCGTCATGCCGCCCACCAGCGGCGAGGAGCGCGGCAGCCCGAACCATCCCAGGAACACCGCCAGCGCCAGCAGGCCGAACACGACCGAGGGCACGGCGGCGAGGTTGTTGATGTTGATCTCGATGAGGTCGGTGAGCCGGTTCTTCGGCGCGAACTCCTCGAGATAGACCGCCGCCGCGATGCCGATGGGGAAGGACAGCAGGAAGCAGACCATCAGCGCGTAGAACGACCCCCAGAGCGCGCCGGCAAGCCCCGCCTGCTCGGGGAAGCGGCTGTCCGCATTGAGGATCAGACCGAGATTGAGGGGCTTCGAGATTCGCCCCTCGGCGTCGAGACGGTCGAACCAGGCAATCTCGGCGTCGCCGAGCCGGCGGTTCTCGGCCGGCGTCGCGCGGTCGATCGCGCCCTTGGCAAGCTGGTCATAAGGGTCCGACACCAGCACGTCGAGCGTGAGGGTCGAGCCGATCAGCGAGGGGTCGGCCACGACGCGGTCGCGCAGGTCGTATTGCACGCCGTTGCTGATGAGGTTGGCGAGGTCGCGCTGCTGGGTGCGCCCGGTGACGTCCGGGAACAGTCGGAACACCGCGTCGCGCGTGATCGCGCGGTAGTTCCCGGCCTCGGGTTTCGCGGGATCGACATGATCTGCCGAAATCTCGAACTCGAGCGTGACATGGGTCTGCTGGAACGCCAGCGCACCGTTGTAGACGAGCGAGCCCACCAGGATCAGCAGCATCAGCGCGGCAAGGCCCAGGGCGCCCGCGCCAATCGCCTTTAGCCGAAGGTCGCGGCGGTGGCGCCGGGCGATGCCGCGGAGTCGCGCGGGCTCGTTCCAGTCGACGCTGTGGGCGATGGCGGTCTCGGACATCCGGCGATCCTCAGTCATAGAGTTCGCGGTACTTGCGCACGACCCTGAGCGCGAGGACGTTGAGCGCCAGCGTCACGATGAACAGCATGAGCCCGAGCGCGAAGGCCGCGAGCGTCTTGGGATTGTCGAACTCGCTGTCGCCGATCAGCAGGGTCACGATCTGCACCGTCACCGTGGTGACCGAGTCGAGCGGGTTGATGGTGAGCGTGGCGATCAGCCCCGCGGCCATCACCACGATCATGGTCTCGCCGATGGCGCGGCTGACGGCCAGCAGCACGCCGCCGACGATGCCGGGGATCGCGGCCGGGAACAGCACCTTGGTCATCGTCTCGCCGCGCGTGGCGCCCAGCGCGAGCGACCCGTCGCGCAGGCTGCGCGGCACCGCCGAGAGGGCGTCGTCGGCGAAGGACGAGATGAAGGGGATCAGCATGATGCCCATCACGCCCCCCGCCGCGAGCGCCGTGTTCGGCGAGACGTCGATGCCCGCGGCCGCACCCGCGCCGCGAATGGCGGGCGCGACCACGAGGATCGCGAAGAAGCCGTAGACGACCGTCGGCACGCCGGCGAGGATCTCGAGCACGGGCTTGCCGATGCTGCGCACGCGCGCGCTCGCGAACTCGTTGAGATAGATGGCCGACAGAAGCCCGATTGGCACCGCCACGACGAGGGCGACCACGGTGATGACGATGGTGCCGAGGAACACGGGCAGCCAGCCGAAGGCGCCGGCGCCGGCGATCTGGTCCTCGCGAAGCGGGATCTGCGGCTCCCAGTTCAGGCCGAACAGGAACTCGGCGACCGGGACGCGCTCGAAGAAGCGCACGGATTCGTAGATCAGCGAGGCGATGATCCCCGCCGTTACCAGGATCGCGACGCCCGCGCAGGCGATCATGATCCAGCTCGTGATCTCCTCGACGCGATGGCGCGCCCGGAAGTCGGCGGCCACGCGTCGGCGGGCGATGTAGAGGCCGATGCCGCAGACCAGGAGCACCGAGATCCAGAGCGCGGCCCGGAAGGTGCCGCGCAGGCTGGTGTAGTATTCGGCGGCGGCGAACTTCCAGGGCTCGGGCTCGCCGAACACGTTGCCGGCCGCGATGGATTTGACCTCGGCCTCGATCAGCGAGAGCTTGCCGGCGTCGAGGCCGGCGACGCCTTCGGCGGGCAGCGAGGCCATCACCACGGCGTCCACGATCGGCCCCTCGAAGGTCAGCCAGACGAGGACGAACAGGAAGGCGGGCAGGCCGGTCAGCAGCAGAGCATACGCCCCGTGAAATCCCGGCAGCGAGTGAAACCGCGCCCCACTCCCGAATGCCTGGCTGCGTGCGGCCTGACGGTTAACGACGTACCCCGCGATGGCGGCGACGAGGATCAGGAGGAAGAGGTAGCCGATCATCGGAGCTTCCGGGCGGGGGGCGCGGCTCGCGCGCGGGATGCGGCCGGCGCTGGCGCCGGCCGCGGGGTTCGGATCGGGCTCAGGCGCCCGGGGCGTCCATCTTCTTGCCGGCAAGCGCCGCGTCCTGGACCGCCTTGCGGCGCTCGTCGCCGAGCGGGATCAGCCCGCGGTCGGAGAGGTAGCCGCCAGGGCCCATCGCCGCTTCCGAGACGTACTCGGTGATGAACTCGTCGAGGCCCGCGATCACGCCGCGATGCGCGTTCTTGACGTAGAAGAACAGCGGGCGCGAGATCCCGTACTCGCCCGAGGCGATGGTGTCCTCGTTCGGCGCCACGCCCTCGATGGCGACGGCCTTCAGCGTGTCCGAGTTCTCGAACAGGAACGAGTAGCCGAAGATGCCGAGCGCGCTGGGGTCGGCCTGAAGGCGCTGGACGATCAGGTTGTCGTTCTCGCCCGCCTCGATGAACGGCCCGTCCTGGCGCATGCGCTGGCAGACCGACTTCTTCGCGTCCTTCTCGAGCGCCTCGACGGCCTCGAAGGTCGCGCAGCCTTCCTCCATCACCAGTTCCACGAAGGCGTCGCGCGTGCCCGAGGTCGGGGGCGGGCCGAACACCTGGATCTTGGCGTCGGGTAGGGCGGGGTCGATCTCGCTCCACTTGGTGTAGGGGTTCGGGACGATCTTGCCCTCGACAGGCACCTCGGCCGCGAGCGCGAGGAAGAGCTGGGCCTTGGTGACGTCGATCTCGGGCGCGCTCGATGCGTGGGCGACCGAGAGGCCGTCGAAGCCGATCAGCACCTCGGTGATGCTGTCCACGCCGTTCTCGGCGCAGAGCTTGAACTCGGACGCCTTCATCGCGCGCGAGGCGCCGGTAATGTCGGGATGACCCTCGCCAATGCCGCCGCAGAAGATCTTCATGCCGCCGCCGGTGCCGGTCGACTCGACTACGGGCGAGGCCTGGCCGGTCTTGTTGGCGAATTCCTCCGACACCGCCTGGGTGTAGGGGAAGACGGTCGAGGAGCCGACGATCCGGATCTGGTCGCGGGCCGCGGCGCTTCCCGCCATGGCGAGGGTCGCGATGGCGGTGGCCGCCATGCCGATGCTGAATTTGGTCACGGGGTGTCTCCAGTCCTGCGTTGCCGGCACCGGCGTCCCGGGGGGCGGCCGCGTGCCTGGTGAGTCGCTCGCGAGAGGTTCCGTGCCTCCCGTGGGGGCCTGCCTAGACGCCGCTTACAACAGTTTGATGACAGTTTGATGATGCTGTCACGTCATCTCAAGGGGCCCATTCTCCCACGGCACAAGGCGTCGCGGCGGGACACTGGGGCGATGGACGTTCAGCCGCCCGAGGCCAGCCGCAGCTGCGGCGCCCCGGCCGCCGCGGGGCGGCTCGCCGGCTCGGCCACCGGAAGCCACACCGTGAAGCGCGCGCCCAGCCCTGGGGCGCTTTCGATCGCGAGCTGGCCGCGATGGCGGTTCAGGATGTGCTTGACGATGGCGAGCCCCAGCCCCGTCCCGCCGCGCTCGCGCGAGCGCGAGGCCGAGACGCGGTAGAACCGCTCGGTCAGTCGCGGGATGTGCTCGCGGGCGATGCCAGGGCCGTCGTCCTCGATGGCGACGCCCAGCATGCCCGGGCGGTCGGGATCGTCCGCAAGCAGCCTCACACGGACCTCGGGCGAGGGGCGGCCGTAGCGCAGCGCGTTCTCGATCAGGTTCACGAAGACCTGGCACAGCTCCTCGCGGTTGCCGGGAACGGTCGGCAGGTCGTCGGGCGGGGGCGCGACGATCCGCATGCCTGCTGCATCCGCCACGGGGCGCAGCGACTCGATGGCTTCGTGCAGGATCCGCGTCACCGGCTGGGGCGTGCGCGGGTGGACGCGCTCGTTGATCTCGATGCGGTTGAGCGAGATCAGGTCCTCGATCAGGTGCTTCATCCGCTGGGTCTGGGCCGCCATCATGCCGAGGAACCGTGCCTGAGCCTCGGGGTCGTCCTTCGCGTGCCCCGTCAGCGTCTCGATCAGGCCCGAGACGGCGGCGAGCGGGGTCTTGAGCTCGTGGCTCGCATTCGCGACGAAATCGCGGTGCAGCTGCTCGGCGCGGCGGGTCTGGGTGCGGTCCTCGATGACCACGAGCACGCGGATCGCCTCGGTCGCCGGGTCGGGCGCCGCGTCGAGTGCGATCACATGCGCCGCGAGGTCGAGCTCGGCCGCCCGTGTCAGCCGGAAATCGACGGGGCCCTCGACGGCATCGCCCTGGCCGCCGTCGCGCGCGGCGTCGATCGCCTCGAGCAGGCGCGGCACGCGCAGCGCGGCGGCCGGGAAGGGGGGCGGCGGCAGGGTGCCGAAGACGCGCCGCGCGCTGGCGTTGAGAAACACGGCACGGCCCGCGGCATCGACCAGCAGCACCCCATGCGGCATGTGCTCGAGGATCGCGGGCGCTCCGCCCGGCAGTGCCGCGGCCCCCCGCGAGCGCGACGACGGCCGCACGGGGCCCACCGGGGGCGCCGCGGCAGCGCCCGGCCGACGCGCGGGCCACGCCCCCGTCAGCCAGCTTCCGGCGAGCGCGCCCGCCGCCGCCGCGAGCGCCGCGACCGGCAGCGGTGCCGCAGCCGCGCCGGCCCCAAGCGCGGCGGCCGCGGCGCCGACGCCTGCGGCCAGCACATCGAGATTGCGCGAATGGATCACGCCCTGCACGCCTCGCCTGATTTGGATCGGTTTTTCCGCAGCATATCACAGCCCGAGTCGCGCGATTAACTGGAATTGCCGTCATCGGAGCTTCATATAGAGGCGACGATCCGCGCGGGGCCGCGGCAGCCGGGGATGGAAAGATGATCCGCTACGCACTGAGATGCGCGCATGGCCACGGCTTCGACGCCTGGTTTCGCAACTCGTCGGCATTCGACGAGCAGCTGGCGGCCGGTCAGATCGGCTGCGCCGTGTGCGGCGAGCGCGAGGTCGGCAAGGCGGTCATGGCCCCCTCGGTCGTGTCGGGCGGCGCCGCGCCCGAGTCCGGCACCGCGACCGGGCTCGGGCTCGACCGCCCCGCCTCGCCGCTCGAGCGCGCGCTGGCCGAGCTGCGCCGCCGGATCGAGCAGGAGTCGGATTACGTCGGAGACGACTTCGCCGCCGAGGCCCGGCGCATCCACGAGGGCGAGTCGGACCAGCGCCCGATCTGGGGCGAGGCCACGCTGGGAGACGCCCGCGCGCTGGTCGAGGACGGCATACCCGTCGCGCCGCTGCCCTTCATCCGGCGCCGGGACGACTGATCCGCCCGGCCCCGGCCTGACGCTACGGCAACACCCCCGTTCCGCGGCACCGCCGCCGTTGCCGGGGCCTTGTCGCAAGCGAACCCTGCCGCTATAGACCCGCGCGAAGTGAACCCCGGCCGCGAAGGCCGCGACCGCCGCGGTCGCACCCGCAGGAAGCTGCCCATGACCCGCGCCGCACCCCGCCTGGTGATGAAATTCGGTGGCACCTCGGTCGCCGATCTCGATCGCATCCGCAATGCGGCCGGCAAGGTCAAGCGCGAGGTCGAGCGCGGCTATGACGTGACCGTCGTCGTCTCGGCCATGGCGGGCGAGACCAACAAGCTGGTCGATTATGTGCGCGAGGCCGCGGCGCCTCCGGGAACCAACGGGGCAGGGCTCTACGACGCGCGCGAATACGATGCGGTCGTCGCGGCGGGCGAGCAGGTGACCTCGGGCCTGATGGCGCTGGTGCTGCAGGAGATGGATGTGCCTGCGCGGTCGTGGATGGGCTGGCAGGTGCCGATCCGCACCACCGGCGCGCATGGCTCGGCACGGATCGTCGAGATCCCGACCGAGAATCTGGTGAAGAAGTTCGGCGAGGGGTTGCACGCCGTGGTCGCGGGCTTCCAGGGGATCGGCCCGGACGGGCGGATCTCGACGCTGGGCCGCGGCGGGTCGGACACCTCGGCGGTGGCGCTCGCCGCCGCGCTGGGGGCCGAGCGCTGCGACATCTACACGGATGTGGACGGCGTCTATACCACCGACCCGCGGATCGAGCGCCGCGCCCGCAAGCTTGACCGCATCGCCTACGAGGAGATGCTCGAGCTTGCATCGCTGGGCGCCAAGGTGCTCCAGACCCGCTCGGTCGAGCTCGCGATGCGCTACAAGGTTCGCCTCCAGGTGCTGTCGTCCTTCGAGGACAAGCCCGGCACGCTGGTCTGCGACGAGGAGGAACTGGTGGAACAGAACGTCGTCAGCGGTGTCGCCCATTCGCGCGACGAGGCCAAGCTCACGCTGGTCAAGGTGCCCGACCGTCCCGGCGTCGCGGCCGCGATCTTCGGCCCGCTGGCGGATGCCGGCGTGAATGTCGACATGATCGTCCAGAACATCGGCGCCGACGGCATGACCGACATGACCTTCTCGACCGCGACCGACCAGATCGCGCGCGCCCGTGCCGCGCTCGAGGCGGCGCGGGCCGAGATCCGCTACCAGGACCTCGTGATCGACGACGACGTGTGCAAGGTCTCGATCGTCGGCATCGGGATGCGCAGCCATGCCGGCGTCGCGCAGAAGATGTTCTCGGCGCTGGCGGCCGAGGGGATCAACATCAAGGTGATCACCACCTCCGAGATCAAGGTATCGGTATTGATCGACCGCAAGTACATGGAGCTGGCGGTTCAGACGCTCCACAAGACATTCGGGCTCGACGGCGGCTGACGGCCGCGGGCTGCGCGCCGGGCGGACGCCCCCGCCCCCGGTGCGAGGCGCATTTCTGCAGGGGCGGAAGGGGCCATCCATGCCCACGGCTGACAAGGGCGGATCGCGGGTTCTGCTGCGCACGCTGCGGGCTGCCATGGCAAGCCCCGGCGAGGGCCAGCAGCGGCTCGACAAGGTGGTCTACCTCGTCGCCTCCAACATGGTGGCCGAGGTCTGCTCGATCTATCTCAAGCGTGACGAACGCACACTCGAGCTCTGCGCGACCGAGGGCCTCAGGAAGGACGCCGTTCATCGGGTCCGGTTGCGGGTGGGCCAGGGCCTTGTCGGCCGGATCGCCGAGAGCGCGCAGCCGCTGGCCACGGCGGATGCGCAGAACACGCCCGGCTTTCGCTACCTGCCCGAGACGGGCGAGGAGATCTACCAGTCCTTCGTCGGCGTGCCGATCCAGCGGCTGGGCGAGGTGATGGGCGTCCTCGTCGTGCAGAACCGCACGGCGCGCCATTACACTGACGACGAGATCGAGGCGCTCGAGGTCGTCGCCATGGTGATCGCCGAGATGGCGGAGGCCGGCGCCTTCCTCGGCTCGGATGGCATGGTGACGGGCCCCGGGCGGCGCATCGGGCCGGTCCTGGTGATCGGCACATCGGCCTCGGAGGGGATCGCCGAGGGGGTGGTGCACCTGCACGAGCCCCGCCTCGTGGTGTTCGACCCGATCGCCGAGAACACCGAGACCGAGCGCCGACGCCTTGGCGAGGCCGTGGCCGCGATGCGCGGCGATATCGACCGGCTGATCGAGGGCGGCGGCCTTGGCGCCGCGGCGCCGCACCGCGACATCTTCGAGGCTTACCGCATGTTCGCCCATGACAAGGGCTGGATGAAGCGGCTCGAGGAGGCGGTCGAGTCGGGCCTCTCGGCCGAGGTCGCGGTCGAGAAGGTGCAGTCCGCCGTCCGCGCCCGCATGGAGCGCGCAACCGACCCCTACCTGCGCGAGCGGCTGCACGATCTCGACGACCTCGCCAACCGTCTGTTGCGCTATCTGGTTACCGACGGCGCCGACGCGGCCGAGGGGCTGCCCGAGAACGCGATCCTCGTCGCCCGCTCGATCGGGCCGGCGGAGCTGATGGACCATGCCGGGCGCATCCGCGCGGTGGTTCTCGAGGAGGGCTCGCTCTCGTCCCACGCCGCGATCGTGGCGCGCGCGCTCAACATCCCGATGGTGGTGCAGGCCGAGCGCGTCACCCGCGACGCGAATGCCGGCGACCCGATCGTCGTGGACGGCGATGGGGGACGCGTCCACCTGCGGCCCGAGCCCACGGTGATCGCGGCCTTCCGCGAGAAGATCGACCTCGAGCGCGAGGCGCGCGCCCACTACCGCGCCGAGGCGGGCCAGCCCGCGACCACGCGCGACGGCATGAACGTGCGCCTGAGGATGAATGCAGGCATCCTTGCCGACCTGCCCTCGCTCAGGCAGTCGGGCGCCGACGGCGTGGGCCTGTTCCGGACCGAGCTGCAGTTCATGATCCGGGGCCGGATGCCGGGGCGCGAGGTGCAGGCCGGGCTCTATTCGCGGGTGCTCGATGCCGCCGGCGGGCGCGAGGTCGTGTTCCGAACGCTCGATATCGGCTCCGACAAGGTGCTGCCGTTCATGCGCCGCGAGGAGGAGCCCAATCCCGCGCTCGGCTGGCGGGCGATCCGCGTGGCGCTGGACCGGCCGCGGCTGTTCCGGATGCAGATCCAGTCGCTCATCCGCGGTGCGGCGGGGCGGTCGCTGACGGTGATGTTCCCGATGATCGCCGAGGCCGACGAGTTCTATGCGGCGCGGGATCTGTTCCTCGCCGAGGTCGAGCGCCTCGCCGACCTTGGCCATCCCCGGCCGGGGACCTTGCGCCTCGGGCTGATGCTCGAGACGCCCTCGCTGGTCTTCGCGCCCGACCGGCTGTTCGAGACGGCGGATTTCGTCTCGGTGGGCGGCAACGACCTCATGCAGTTCTTCTATGCCGCCGACCGCGAGAACGAGCGGGTCCGCGGCCGCTACGACGTGCTGAACTTCTCGTTCCTCGACCTGCTCGCCCGCGTGGTCGCGCGCTGCGAGGCGGCGGGGACGCCGCTGTCGTTCTGCGGCGAGGCGGCCGGGCGGCCGATCGAGGCGCTTGCGCTTGCCGCGATCGGGTTTCGCGAGCTCTCGATGCGGCCGGCCTCGATCGGCCCGGTGCGGCGCGTCCTGCGCGCGGCGGCGCTTGGCGAGACCGTCGAGCGGATGGAGGCGGCGCGGCGCGCCGGCGCCGTGTCGGCGCGCGGCGCGCTCACCGGCTGGGCGCGCGGCATCGACCTGCCGGTCTGAGAGGCTGCGGCCAAGCCGCGTTCCATCCTTTCCGCGCGGTGGGGGTGTGGCAGGAATCTTGTGGCATCGACTCGCGCTCTCGGGTATCCGGTCAGAAAAGCAGACCAATTCTGAGAGGTGCGCCGCCATGGAGATGCCGCAGCCGGATGCCCGTGCCCTCGCCGCGCGCGAGCTGCTGCTCCGCCGCCTGACCGAGGCGCTGGGCGCCGATGGAGTGATCTCGGCCGCCGAGGAACTGATCGCCTATGAATGCGATGCGCTGACCGCCTATCGCTGCCCGCCCATGGCGGTGGCGCTGCCGCGCACGACCCGGGAGGTGGCCGAGACCGTCCGCATCTGCGCGAGCCTTGGCGTTCCGATCGTGCCGCGGGGCGCGGGGACGTCGCTTGCGGGGGGCTCGCTGCCCACCGCCGACAGCGTGATCCTGGGGGTCGCGCGCATGAACCGGGTGTTGGAGGTCGACTACCCGAACCGGGTGATCCGGGTGCAGACGGGCATGACCAATCTCGCCGTCACCGGCGCCGTGCAGGGCGACGGCTTCTTCTATGCGCCCGACCCGTCGAGCCAGCTCGCCTGCGCCATCGCCGGCAACATCGCGATGAATTCGGGCGGCGCGCATTGCCTGAAATACGGGGTGACCACCAACAATCTGATGGGCGTCACCATGGTCACCGCCGAGGGCGAGGTCGTCGAGATCGGCGGTGCCCATCTCGACCCTGCGGGCTATGACCTGCTGGGGCTGATCTGCGGCTCGGAGGGGCAGCTCGGCATCGTGACCGAGGCGACGCTGCGCATCCTCGCGACGCCGGAGGGCGCGCGCCCGGTGCTGATGGGCTTCGCGAGCTCCGAGGTTGCCGGCGCCTGCGTGGCCGACATCATCCGCTCGGGCGTCATCCCGGTCGCCATCGAGTTCATGGACCGCCCCTGCATCCACGCGACCGAGGCGCATGCGAAGGCGGGCTATCCGCTCGATGTCGAGGCGCTGCTGATCGTCGAGGTCGAGGGCTCGGACGCCGAGATCGAGGCCCAGCTTGCCACGATCAAGGAGATCGCCGGCCGCCACTCGCCGATGGTGATGCGCGAATCGACCTCCGAGGCGGAATCGAAGGCGATCTGGCTTGGCCGCAAGGCGGCTTTCGGCGCGATGGGCCAGTTGGGCGATTACATCTGCCTCGACGGCACCGTGCCGGTCGGAACGCTGCCCGAGGTGCTGCGCCGCACGGCGGAATTGTCGGCGCAGTACGGTCTCGAAGTCGCCAACGTCTTCCACGCGGGCGACGGCAACCTGCATCCCCTGATCATCTTCAACGCGAACGCGCCGGGCGAGCTGGAAAAGGCCGAGGCGCTGGGCGCGGACCTGCTGAGGCTGTGCGTCGATGTCGGCGGCTGCCTCACCGGCGAGCATGGCGTGGGCGTCGAGAAGCGCGACCTGATGCTGCACCAGTATCGCCCCGCCGATCTCGAGCAGCAGATGGCGGTGAAGGACGTGTTTGATCCGCGATGGATGCTGAACCCCGCCAAGGTCTTTCCGCTCGCGATCTCCGAGAGCCGCCGCACAGCCGCCTGACCGTCACCCTGCCCCCTTCCGCCGCGCCACGCCGCGCGCGACTCGGAGCGATATCCATGACCACCCTCACTCCCGCCACCGAGGCCGAACTCTGCGAGGCGATCGCAGGCAGCGCCGCCGCCCGCACGCCGCTCGAGATCGCCGGCGGGGGCACGCGGCGCGCCCTTGGCCGCCCGGTGCAGGCCGAGGCCGCGGTCTCGACGGCCGCGATCTCCGGCATCCGGCTCTACGAGCCGGGCGCGCTCACGCTGGTGGTGGCGGCCGGGACGCCGCTCGCCGAGGTCGAGGCCGCGCTCGCCGCCGAGGGCCAGCGCCTGCCCTTCGAGCCGATGGACCACCGCGCGCTGTTGGGCAGCACGGGCGAGCCCACCATCGGCGGCGCGGTCGCCTGCGGTGTCTCGGGCCCGCGGCGCATCCAGGCCGGGGCCTGCCGCGATTCGATGATCGGCGTGCGCTTCGTCAACGGCCGGGGCGAGGCGGTCGCGAATGGCGGGCGGGTGATGAAGAACGTCACGGGCTACGACCTCGTGAAGCTGATGGCCGGCAGCTACGGCACGCTGGGCGTCCTGACCGAGGTGGCCTTCAAGGTGCTGCCGCGGCCCGAGCGGGCGCTGACGCTGGTGCTCGAGGGGCTAGAGGACGCCCGCGCGGCGGCCGCGCTCTCGGCCGCGGTGACCGCACCCTTCGACGTGAACGGGGCGGCGCATCTGCCTGCCCGCAATGGCACGCCCGCGCGGACGCTCCTGCGGGTCGAGGGGCTGGAGGCGCAGGCCGAATACCGCGCGACCTCGCTCGCGCGCGTGCTCGCCCCCTTCGGCGAGGCGGGCCGTGTCGAGGGCGAGGCGCATGAGGCGCTGTGGCGCGATATCCGCGATGCGGCGCGCTTCAAGGGCCGCGATGGGGCGGTCTGGCGCCTGTCGCTGCGCCCGTCGGACGCCCCGGGCGCGGTCGCGCGTCTCCGGACGGCACTGGGGGCGGATGCGTTCTACGACTGGGCCGGCGGTCTCGTCTGGCTCTGCCTGCCCGAGACAGGCGATGCGGGCGCCAGCGCGATCCGGGCCGAGACGGCGCGGCTGGGCGGCCATGCCACGCTGATCCGCGCGAGCGCCGCGACCCGCGCCGCCGTCGAGGTGTTCGAGCCCGAGCCAGCGCCGCTCGCCAGCATCTCGGCCGGGCTGCGCGCCAAGTTCGACCCCGCCGGCATCCTGAACCCCGGCCGGATGAGGGCCTGACCACAATGCAGACGAACTTCTCCGACACCCAGCTCGACGTTCCCGAGATCGCCCGGGCGAACGCGATCATCCGCAAATGCGTGCATTGCGGCTTTTGCACCGCGACCTGCCCCAGCTATCAGGTTCTGGGCGACGAGCTCGACAGCCCGCGCGGGCGCATCTACCAGATCAAGGAGATGCTGGAGCATGGCCGACCGGCCGACGCCAAGCTGGTCAAGCACATCGACCGCTGCCTGAGCTGCCTTGCCTGCACCACCACATGCCCCTCGGGCGTCGATTACATGCATCTGGTCGATCACGCCCGCGAGCATATCGAGCGGACCTACACCCGGCCCTGGCACGACCGGGCGCTGCGCTGGGTGCTGCAGATGATCCTGCCCTATCCGGGGCGCTTCCGGCTTGCCCTGGCGGCGGCGAAGCTTGCCCGGCCGGTGCGGCCGCTGATCCCCGGTAAGCTGGGCGCGATGCTCGACATCGTGCCGCCGCGGATCGAGCCGCCCGCGCGCCACGACGACCCGCAGGTGCATCCCGCGCAGGGCGAGCGCCGCGGCCGGGTCGCGCTGATGACCGGCTGCGCGCAGAAGGCGCTCAACGCCGACATCAACGCGGCCACCATCCGCCTCCTGACCCGCCACGGCTGGGACGTGGTAATCGCCGAGGGCGCCGGCTGCTGCGGCGCGCTCACGCACCACATGGGCAAGACGGACGCGAGCCACGCCTTCGCCGCCGCCAACATCCGCGCCTGGATGCGCGAGGTCGAGGGCGAGGGGCTCGAGGCCGTCATCATCAACACCTCGGGCTGCGGCACGACGGTGAAGGATTACGGCTGGATGTTCCAGGACGACCCGGCGATGTCGGCGCCCGCGGCCACCATCTCGGGGCTCACGCGCGACATCACCGAGTTCATGGCAATGAAGGGGCTGACCCACCCGGTCCATGCCGCGCCGCTGAGGGTCGCCTATCATGCCGCCTGCTCGCTCCAGCACGGGCAGAAGGTGACCGAGGCGCCGAAGAAGCTCTTGCGCGCCGCGGGCTTCACGGTGGTCGAGCCGCGCGACGCGCATCTGTGTTGCGGTTCGGCGGGCACCTACAACCTGCTCCAGCCCACGATCGCGGGCGAGCTCAGGCGGCGCAAGGTGGCGACGCTGGAGGCGACCGCGCCACAGGTTATCGCGGCGGGCAATATCGGCTGCATGATGCAGATCGGCTCGGGCACCGGGGTGCCGGTTGTGCACACGGCCGAGCTCCTGGACTGGGCCACCGGCGGGCCCGCGCCGGAGGCGCTGTCCGGCCGGGTCGAGGGCATCGCGGCCGAGTGACGGCAGGCATGTTCTCGGCCCCTCACGCTCGAATTCGTGGCCGGGGGCGTTGTAAGCCTTTCATGAAACGGTGTCCCGACGTTGCCGCGGGACTCGCGTGCCGGCCCCGGGCGCGCTAGCCTCGACCGCATGAGGTGGGCTGTCTTCTTCGTGGCGCTGGCGATCCTGCTGACGGGGCTGGCGCGCCCCGTCGAGGCGGTCGACCTCGAGCGGCGGCGGATGCTGACCGGGCCGGAGCATGTCCCCTGGCGCGGCGTGGGCCGGGTGAATGTCGCAGGCTACCGCGAGAGCGGCATGTGCACCGGCACGCTGATCGCCGAGGACCTGGTGATCACGGCGGCGCATTGCGTTGTCTCGGCGGTCAGCGGCGCGCCGCAGCCGGTCCATGACGTGCATTTCGTCGCCGGCTGGCGGCGCGGGCAGAAGGTGGCGAACCGCCGGGCAGCCGAGATCACGATCCATCCGGGCTATGTCTACGGCCCCAATCCCGGCTTCGAGCAGATCGGGACCGATCTTGCGGTGATCCGGCTCGAATCGCCCATCGCGGCGCAGGATGCGCCGTCCTTCGAGGTTGCGCCGCCGCGGGACGCGGAGGACGCGCTGACGCTTATCAGCTACCGGCGCGACCGGCCGCATGCCCTGACGCGGCAGGACGGCTGCGCGCTCAAGGGCGCGGACGGGCCGGTGCTGGTGCTCGACTGCGACGTGACCTTTGGCGCGTCGGGCTCGCCAGTGTTCTCGAACGCCGACGGCGTGCCGCGGATCGTCGCCGTCATCTCGGCCAAGGGGGTGGACAGGGCGACGCGCCGGCCGCTGGCCTTCGCCGTCCGTGTCGACCGCGCGATGCCAGAGGTCCTGGCGGCGATGCGCTGAGGGCCCGCGGCACCTCTTGACCCCGCCGCGCCGTTTCCCCATCTCAACGCTGCCTGGCGCCGCGCAGCGGGCCCGGCAGACCGACAGGGCCAGCCCGTTCCGGGTGGCCCGCACGCATATCGCTTCGACGGAGGATATGAGACCATGCGCAGCATCGACCTGACCCCCCTCTACCGCTCGACCGTGGGCTTCGACCGGCTCGCCCAGATGCTCGACCAGGTGACGAGCGGCGACGCGCCTGCTCCGGGCTATCCGCCCTACAACATCGAGAAGACCGGCGAGAGCGCCTATCGCATCACGCTGGCGGTGGCCGGCTTCGGCGAGGACGAGCTCAATGTCGAGGTCAAGGACCAGACCCTGACGGTGACCGCCCGCAAGCAGGAGACCGAGGAGGCGGCAGCCCGCGTCTACCTGCACCGCGGCATCGCCGAGCGCGGCTTCGAGCGGCGCTTCCAGCTTGCCGACCACGTCAAGGTCAGCGGCGCCGAACTG
Organism: Thermohalobaculum sediminis; assembly: GCF_023487995.1. Lineage (GTDB taxonomy): Bacteria > Pseudomonadota > Alphaproteobacteria > Rhodobacterales > Rhodobacteraceae > Thermohalobaculum > Thermohalobaculum sediminis. The sequence goes on along the minus strand of NZ_JAMFKN010000007.1, from coordinate 88,882 downwards.
GTGAACGGGCTTCTCCACATCGACCTCGTGCGCGAGGTGCCCGAGGCGCTGAAGCCCCGCACCATCGCCATCTCGACCGGCGCGCAGTCGGGCAAGGTGATCGAGGGCTGACGCCCCGACCGCGCCAACTGGGGCGGTGCGGCGACATACCGCGTCCCGCACAGCCCTTGAGACGGAAACATTCTTTCGCGCGCCCGGGAAACCGGGCGCGTTTTCGCTTGCAAGGCGGGATGATCCCCACTAATTGAACACTTGTTCAAATCTGTGTCCTTGACCGCGATTCTGAGCTGGAGATCTACTTTTCCGGCAGGGCGCACCGGCAGGGCGCAGGCATGACAGGGACGGCGCGGGACCCCTCGACAAGAAGGGGCGAGGTGCCGAAGGGAGGTTGACCCGTGACGGCTCCGCAGGCGGCGGCCGAAGGCCGCGACACGTTTCCCAAGCTGTTGATCGCCAATGCGCGCGAGCGCGGCCATCTCCCGGCGAGCCGCGAGAAGGAATACGGCATCTGGCAGAGCTGGAGCTGGGCCGAGGTGGCCGGCGAGACCCGCGCGATGGCGCTGGGCCTGATCGCGCTGGGGCTCGAGCCCGGCCAGCGGGTCGCGATCATCGGTACGAACCGGCCGCATCTCTACTGGTCGATGGTGGCGGCGCAGATGGCCGGCGCGATCCCGGTTCCGCTTTACCAGGACAGCGTGGCCGAGGAGATGGCCTATGTCCTGGACCATGCCGAGGCGCGCTTCGTCATCGCCGAGGACCAGGAGCAGGTCGACAAGGTGCTGAGCGTGGTCGACCGCCTGCCGAACCTCGCGCAGGTCATCTATCTCGACCCGCGCGGCCTCAGGAACTACGACCACACCGCGCTGCACGCGCTGAGCGACGTCTGCGCCGAGGGGCGCGCGGCCGAGAGCCGGCTGGCGCGCGAGCTCGACCAGCGCATCGCGGCGGGCAAGGGCTCGGATGTCTGCGTGATGCTCTATACATCGGGCACCACCGGCAAGCCCAAGGGCGTGGTGCTGACGCATGACAACATCCTGATCACGGCGCGGGCCTCGGCCGGGTTCGACCGGCTGACCGACACGGATTCGATGCTCGCCTACCTGCCGATGGCCTGGGTGGGCGATTTCATCTTCTCGATGGGGCAAGCCTATGTGACCGGCTTCTGCGTCGCCTGCCCGGAAAGCGCCGAGACGATGCTGTCCGACCTCAAGGAGCTGGGGCCGACCTATTTCTTCGCGCCGCCCCGGATCTTCGAGACGCTCCTGACGACGCTGATGATCCGTATGGAGGACGCGAGCCCCCTCAAGCGGCGGATGTTCCATTTCTTCGTCGGCGTCGCGCGGCGCGTGGCGGCGGCGAGGAAGGCGCACGAGACGCCCTCGGCGGCGGACCGCCTTCTCTACGCGCTGGGCGAGCTCTTGGTCTACGGGCCGCTCAAGAACAATCTGGGCCTCAGCCGCGTCCGGGTGGGCTACACCGCGGGCGAGGCGATCGGGCCCGACCTGTTCGAGTTCTACCGCTCGATCGGTGTGAACCTGAAACAGCTCTATGGGCAGACCGAGGCCTCGGTGTTCATCACGCAGCACCCCGACGACGCGGTCGAGCTCGAATCGGTGGGCGTGCCGACGCCGGGGGTCGAGATCCGCATCGACGAGGCCACGGGCGAGGTGTTCTACCGCTCGCCCGGCGTGTTCCAGGAGTATTTCAAGAGCCCCGAGGCGACCGCCGAGACCAAGGACGCCGAGGGCTGGGTGGCGACGGGCGACGCGGGCTTCTTCGACCAGCGCTCGGGGCAGCTCAGGATCCTCGACCGCGCGAAGGACGTGGGCCGGCTGGCCGACGGGTCGCTGTTCGCGCCGAAATACATCGAGAACAAGCTCAAGTTCTATCCCAACATCCTCGAGGCGGTGGTGTTTGGCGACGGGCGCCCGTCCTGCATGGCCTTCGTCAACATCGACCTGATGGCGGTCGGCAACTGGGCCGAGCGCAACAACATCGCCTATTCGAGCTATCAGGAGCTGGCCGCCCATCCGCGTGTCTACGAGATGATCGAGCGCAACATCGAGGAGACGAACCGCAGCCTCGCCGACGACCCGATGCTTTCGGGCTGCCAGATCACGCGCTTCCTGGTGCTGCACAAGGAGCTGGACGCCGACGACGGCGAGCTCACGCGCACCCGCAAGGTGCGCCGGCGCATCATCGCTGAGAAGTTCGCCGACCTGATCGACGCGCTCTACGGCGGCAAGGACAGCATCTACACCGAGACCGAAGTGACCTACGAGGACGGGCGCAAGGGCAAGATCAGGGCCACCCTCGAAATCCGCGACGTCAAGACCTTCCCGCGCGCCGAGGCCGCGCGACAGGCCGCCTGAGGAGAGCCGCCGATGAGCCTGCCGCCGACCGCCGAGGCCGCCGCCGACGACCAGACCTATGCCGTGGTCGAGGAGGAGCACGGCCTCAGCCCGCGCCGCGTCGGCCCGGTCGTCATGGACATCCGCAACATCACGCTGCGCTTTGGCGGTGTGGTGGCGATCAAGGACATCTCGTTCGACATCCGCGAGGGCGAGATCCGCGCGATCATCGGGCCGAACGGCGCGGGCAAGTCGTCGATGCTCAACGTCATCAACGGCTTCTACCACCCGCAGGAGGGCGAGATCTGGTTCCGCGGCGAGAAGCGCGGGTCGATGAAGCCGCACGAGATCGCCAAGCAGGGCATAGCCCGCACCTTCCAGAACATCGCGCTGTTCAAGGGGATGACGACCCTCGACAACATCATGACCGGTCGGCTGACCAAGATGCGCCGCAACATGTTCTGGCAGGCCGTCTGGTCGGGGCCCGCCGAGGCCGAGGAGATCGAGCACCGCGAGAAGGTCGAGAAGATCATCGACTTCCTCGAGATCCAGCACATCCGAAAGACGCCCGTCGGCCGGCTGCCCTACGGCCTGCAGAAGCGGGTCGAGCTGGGCCGGGCGCTGGCGGCCGAGCCGCAGCTCCTGCTGCTCGACGAGCCGATGGCCGGCATGAACGTCGAGGAGAAGGAGGACATGAGCCGCTTCATCCTGGACGTGAACGAGGAGTTCGGCACCACCATCGCGCTGATCGAGCACGACATGGGGGTGGTCATGGACATCTCGGACCGGGTGGTGGTGCTCGATTACGGCCGCAAGATCGGCGACGGCACGCCGGACGAGGTGCGGACGAACCAGGATGTCATCGACGCCTATCTGGGCGTGGCGCACGATTGAGGGGAAGGCGATGTTCCTGACCGATCCGTTCTTCTGGGAGATCGTCGTCTCGGGCCTGCTGGCCGGGGTGATGTATTCGCTGGTCGCGCTGGGCTTCGTGCTGATCTTCAAGGCGTCCGGCATCTTCAACTTCGCGCAGGGCGTGTTCGCGCTCTTCGCGGCGCTGACGCTGGTCGGCTTCCAGACCGGGCAGGTGCCTTTCGCGCATCTCCTGAGCTGGATCACCGGGACCAGCATCCACACCTGGGGCTCGGGCATGCCGACGCTGGTCGCGATCGTCTTTGCGCTTCTGGTGATGATCGGGCTTGCCTGGCTGGTGGTGCGGATCGTGCTGCGTCCGCTGGTGAATCAGGAGGGCATCATCCTTTTTATGGCCACCATCGGGCTTGCCTTCGTGCTGGAGGGCACGGGCGACCTGATGTGGGGAGCGAACGTCAAGGCGCTGGACGTGGGCCTGCCGCAGGGTCCGTCCGACACCATCATCGACGCGACGGGGATGTTCGTCGACAAACTCGAGATCTCGGCCGCCGTGGTGGCGGTGCTGCTGGTGGTCGCGCTCACGCTGTTCTCGCAGTTCACCCGGATGGGCCGGGCGCTGAGGGCGGTGGCGGACGACCATCAGGCGGCGCTGTCGGTCGGCATCTCGCTCGAGACGATCTGGTGGATCGTGTGGTCGATCGCGGGCATCGTCGCGCTGGTCGCGGGGATCATGTGGGGCGCCAAGTCGGGCGTCCAGTTCTCGCTGTCGCTGATCGCGCTCAAGGCGCTGCCGGTGCTGATGCTGGGCGGCTTCACCTCGATCCCCGGCGCGATCGTGGGCGGGCTGATCATCGGCGTGGGCGAGAAGGTGTTCGAGCTCTATGTCGGCCCGATGATCGGCGGCGCTACCGAGAACTGGTTCGCCTACATGCTCGCGCTGCTGTTCCTGCTGTTCCGGCCGCAGGGCCTGTTCGGCGAGAAGATCATCGAGAGGGTGTGACCGTGCATCACTCGCGCCTCGGCGTCATCGTGATCGACTGCCGGACCGACGATCTCGGCCCGGCCACAGCGTTCTGGAAGGGCGTGCTCGGGGTCGAGGGCGAGGTGGACGCGGATGGCAGGTATGCCGTGCTGCGGACCGCCGAGGGTCGGCCCAAGGTTCTGCTCCAGGCGGTCGATCACGATCCGCGCATCCACATCGACTTCGAGACCGAGGACCAGGCCGCCGAGGCCGCGCGCATCGTGGCGCTGGGCGGCAGGGTGATCGGCAAGGTCAAGCGCTGGACCGTGATGGAGGCGCCGACGGGGCACCGCTTCTGTCTCGTCAATCCGCAGCAGGACGATTTCCCGGCCCACGCGGCCCGGTGGGAGGACTGACCGAATGTTCTACCGCGAGGCAGGCGAGTTCAAGACGAGCTATCAGGCCGATCAGGCGACCTTCCCGATCGCCTTCGACCGCTGGGGCTATTGCGCGGTGGTGGCGGTTGCCTTCCTGGTCGTACCCTTCCTGATCAATCCCTACTGGGAGCAGGCGATCTTCCTGCCGTTCCTGGTGTTCGCCATGGCGGCGCTGGGGCTCAACATCCTCACGGGCTATTGCGGGCAGGTCTCGCTGGGCACTGGCGGGTTCATGGCGGTGGGGGCCTATGCCTGCTACAAGCTGATGACCGCCTTCGTCTGGATGCCGATGCCGCTGGTGGTGATCCTCGCCGGGCTGTGCGCCGCGGCGGTGGGCATCGTGTTCGGGCTGCCGTCGCTCAGGATCAAGGGCTTCTACCTCGCGGTCGCGACGCTTGCGGCTCAGTTCTTCCTGATCTGGCTGTTCAACAAGGTGGGCTGGTTCTACAACTACTCGGCAACCGGACAGATCAACGCGCCCGAGCGCGACTTCCTCGGCATCCTGGTCACCGGCCCGAACACCAGGCCCTGGGCGACCTACCTGTTCTGCCTCAGCTTCGTCTTCGTCTTCGCCTGGGTCGCGCGCAACCTCACGCGCGGGCGGATCGGGCGGTCGTGGATGGCGATCCGCGACATGGACATCGCGGCCGAGATCATCGGCGTGAACCCGCTGATGGCCAAGCTGTCGGCCTTCGCGGTCTCGTCCTTCTACATCGGCATGGCAGGGGCGATGTATTTCGCGATCTGGAAGGGCGCGGCCGAGGGCACCGAGGCCTTCTCGATCGAGATCTCGTTCGTCGTGCTGTTCATGGTCATCCTCGGCGGGCTCGGCTCGATTTTCGGGAGCCTCGTTGGGGCCGCCTTCCTGACCCTTCTGCCGGTGCTGTTCAAGAACGTGCTCGCAGTCCAGCTTGGCTGGCCCACCGACATCGCGGCGCATCTCGAGGTGATCCTGATCGGCGCCCTGATCATCTTCTTCCTGATCAAGGAGCCGCATGGCATCGCCGCGCTCTGGCGCATCATCAAGGAGAAATTGCGCCTCTGGCCATTCCCGCACTAGGCTCTGGCCATCGGCACAAGCGGGTCCGAACGGCATGCACCGGCTGGCCCGACAGCAAAGAAGTCCAACAGGGAGGACGACTATGAAGTTCAGCAGACTGGCATTTGCCGCAGCCACGGCGCTCGCGTTCGCGACGCCCGCGGCGATGGCGGACCTCGTGTTCCCCTCGCTCGACTATCGCACCGGGCCTTATGCCCCCAACGGGATTCCCTTCGCCGACGGCTATGCGGACTACTTCACGCTGGTCAACGAGCGCGACGGCGGCATCGGTGGCGTCAAGGCCAGGGTCGTGCCCTGCGAGACCGAGTACAACACGACGAAGGGCGTCGAGTGCTACGAAGCCACCAAGGGTGAAGGGGCGCTGCTTTATCAGCCGCTCTCGACCGGCATCACCTACCAGCTGATACCGAAAGCCTCGGCTGACGGGATCCCGATCCACTCGATGGGCTATGGCCGCACCTCGGCTGCGAACGGCAAGGTGTTCGAGTGGGTGTTCAACTATCCAGGGACCTACTGGGACGCCGCCTCGATCATCGTCAAGCATATCATCGACCAGGAAGGCGGCGACATCTCGGGCAAGAAGATCGCGCTCGTCTACCACAACTCGGCCTATGGCAAGGAGCCGATCCGCACGCTCGAGGAGCTGGCGAAGAAGCACGGCTATTCGCTGACGCTGCTGCCCGTCGATCATCCGGGGCAGGAGCAGAAGGCGACCTGGCTGCAGATCCGCCGCGACCGGCCCGACTATGTCGTGATGTGGGGCTGGGGCGTGATGAACCAGGTGGCGGTGCAGGAGGCGGTGAACATCCGCTTCCCGATGGACAAGTTCATCGGCGTCTGGTGGTCGGGGGCCGAGACCGACGTGCTGCCGGCGGGCGAGGGCGCGCATGGCTACAAGGCGATCACGATGCACGGCGTGGGCATGGACTTCCCGATCTATGCCGACCTGAAGACGCATGTCTATGACAAGGGCCTCTCGGCCGGTGCGGGCGACCAGCATGGCTCGGTGCTCTACAACCGCGGCATGCAGGCGGCGATGCTGGCGGTCGAGGCCGCCAAGACCGCGCAGGCGATCCACGGCGCCCCGAACATCACCGCCGCGATGATGCGCGACGGGATGGAGGCGCTGGAGATCACCGACGAGAAGCTGACCGCGCTTGGCCTGCCGGACTTCATGCCGACCTTCGAGGTGACCTGCGCCAACCATGGCGGCTCGGGCCTCGGCGCCATCCAGCAGTGGGACGCCAAGACCAAGACCTGGAGCCTGGTGACCGACTTCATCGCCTCGGACCGCGAGGTGATCGACCCGCTGATCGCCGAGGATTCGGCGGCTTACGCGGCCGAGGCGAACATCACGCCGCGCACCTGCGAGTGAACCGTGCCGGGCGGGCCGCGCGTCGCGGCCCGCCCGATCCTCGTCCCGCCCGGCCGGGCGGGCTGCCGACGACGTGGCGCGCCCCGGCCGCAGGGTGCGCGATAGGGGAATCGCAGGGATGCGTGAAACGAGCCACGACGACGCCTTGCTCGACGTCTCGAACATCGAGGTGATCTACAACCACGTGATCCTCGTCCTGAAGGGCGTGTCGCTGAGCGTGCCCAAGGGCGGGATTACCGCGCTTCTGGGCGGAAACGGCGCGGGCAAGACCACCACGCTCAAGGCGATCTCGAACCTGCTGCATTCCGAGCGCGGCGAGGTCACCAAGGGCCAGATCCTCTATCGCGGCGAGCGGGTGGCCGAGCTCAACCCCGCGGAACTGGTCAAGCGCGGCGTGATCCAGGTGATGGAGGGGCGCCACTGCTTCGAGCACCTGACGGTCGAGGAGAACCTGCTGACCGGCGCCTACACCCGCACCGACGGGCGCGCCGCGGTGCAGCGCGACCTCGAAATGGTCTACAGCTACTTCCCCCGCCTGAAGGAGAGGCGCCGCAGCCAGGCGGGCTACACATCGGGCGGCGAGCAGCAGATGACGGCGATCGGCCGCGCGCTGATGAGCCGGCCCGAGACGATCCTGCTGGACGAGCCCTCGATGGGCCTCGCGCCGCAGCTGGTCGAGGAGATCTTCGGCATCGTGAAGTCGCTCAACGAGAACGAGGGCGTGAGCTTCCTGATCGCCGAGCAGAACACCAACGTGGCGCTGCGCTTCGCTCATCACGGCTATATCCTCGAATCGGGCCGCGTGGTGATGGACGGCCCCGCGGCCGAGCTGCGCGAGAACCCGGACGTGAAGGAGTTCTACCTCGGCATGTCCGAGCAGGGCCGCAAGAGCTTCCGCGACGTCCGCAGCTACCGCCGGCGCAAGCGCTGGCTGAACTGACGGTGCCCGGGAGGCAGGCATGACCGAGCATTACGACGCCCTCGAGACCCGCAGCCCCGAGGCGCGGGAGGCCTCGCTGTTCGAGTGCCTGCGGGCACAGATCCGCGCGGCCAAGGCGGCGGCGCCCGGGATCGCGCGGCTGCTCGAGGGTGTCGAGCCCGGCGACGTGGCCGACCGCGCGGCGCTGGCGAGGCTGCCGGTCCTGCGCAAGTCGGCGCTGGCCGCGATGCAGAAGGCCGAGCCGCCCTTTGGCGGGCTGACGACGCGGCCCGCCACCGCCTTCGACCATGTGTTCCAGTCGCCGGGGCCGATCTACGAGCCGGGGATGTCCTCGGTCCCCGACTGGTGGCGGTTTGCCCGGGCGCTGCATGCGGCGGGGTTCCGCAAGGGCGATCTCGTGCACAACAGCTTCGCCTATCACCTGACGCCCGCGGGAGTGATGCTGGAGGCGGGCGCCCGGGCGCTCGGCTGCTGCGTGCTGGCGGGCGGCGTCGGCAACACCGAGGCGCAGGCCGGGGCGGCGGCGGACCTGGGCGCCAGGGGCTATATCGGCACGCCCGACTTCCTCAAGGTGATGATGGAGAAGGCCGCGGAGCTGGGGCGCGAACTGAGCTTCGCCCGCGCCTGGGTGTCGGGCGGGCCGCTGTTCCCGTCGCTCAGGGCCTGGTACGCCGAGCGTGCCATCCCCTGCCTGCAGGGCTATGCCACCGCGGATGTCGGCTCGATCGCCTACGAGACTCCGGCGATGGAGGGGATGGTGGTGGACGAGGGCGTGATCGTCGAGATCGTGCGTCCCGGCACCGGCGACCCGGTGCCCGAAGGCGAGGTCGGCGAGGTTCTGGTGACCGCGCTCAACCCCGACTACCCGCTGATCCGTTTCGCCACCGGGGATCTCTCGGCGGTCATGCCGGGCATCAGCCCCTGCGGGCGGACCAACATGCGCATCCGCGGCTGGATGGGACGCGCCGACCAGACCACCAAGGTCAAGGGCATGTTCGTGCGCCCCGAGCAGGTGGCCGAGATCGTGGCCCGCCACCCCGAGGTCAGGAAGGCCCGCCTCAGCGTGACCCGCGAGGGCGAGCAGGACCGCATGATGCTGGCAGTCGAGACCCAGACGCCTTCGGCGGAGCTTGCCGCCCGGGTGCGCGAGACGATGCAGGCCGTGCTGAAGCTCAGGGGCGAGGTCGAGGCGGACGTGCCGGGGTCGCTGCCGAACGACGGGAAGGTGATCGACGACCTGCGAAAGTTCGACTGAGGGATATCAGCCGGCGCACGACGAACGGCCCTGCCTGCGGCGGCGCGTCGGGCGCGGACGGGTTGCGCGTCATTCTCCTCGATCGTCCGCACCCGGTTGGCTGCCATCGGGTGCCACCCTCTCCCCGGCCCTCGAGACCAGCACCTTGTCGATGCGGCGCTCATCGAGATCCAGGATCTCGATGCGCCAGCCCATGTGGATCAGGCTCTCGCCGACATCCGGCAGCCTGCCGGCGAGGTCGAGCACGAGGCCGGCGACCGTCTGATACCCGCGATCGACGGGCAGGGTGATGCCGATGCGGTCGGCGAACTCGTCCACCGGCATCGAGCCCGCGACGATGAGGCTGCCGTCGGCGCGCTCGATCACCTCCTCCTCCTCGCCGCCCGGCTCGCCGGTGAAATCCCCGGTGATTGCCTCGAGCAGGTCCATCGCCGTGATGATCCCCTCGAAATGCCCGTACTCGTCATAGACGAAGACCATGTTGGCCGGTGTCTGCCGCAGCATCTCGATGACGTCGAGCGCCGCCATCCAGTCCTGCACCACGGGCGTGGGGATGATGAGCGAGCGCAACTCGGTCTCGTCCCGCGGCGGTGGGCGGTCGAGGAAGTCTGTGGTGGTGAGCACGCCGATGAGGTTGTCGCCCTCCCCGTCCCTGACCGGCAGGCGCGAGCGGCGCGTCGCGCGGAAACGCTCGATGATCGAAGACGCGCTGTCGGTGACGTCGACCATCTCGACCTTGCGGCGCGGCGTCATCAGGCCGCGCGCGGTGCGGTCGGCGATGCGCATCACGCCCGCGATCATCTCGGTCTCGGCGGGCTCCATGATGCCGGAGCGGCGCGCCTCGGCGATCACCATCCTGACCTCCTCGTCGGTCATGTTGCCCTCGGCCTCGCGCGATTGGCCGAGGAGGTCGAGCACGAGGCGCCCGGAGTGGTCCAGCAGCCAGACGAGCGGTGCCGCGGCCAGCGCAAGGGCCTGCATCAGGGGAGCGACGCGGGCGGCCACGGCCTCGGGCGCGCGCAGGGCGACCTGCTTGGGGACGAGCTCGCCGATGATCAGCGCCAGATAGGTGATCACGATAACAACCCCGCCCACGCCCATGGTGCGTGCGAGCGCGGGAGCAGTCCCCGCGGCCGCGAGGGTATCGGCGAGCCGCACGCCGAGGGTCGCGCCCGAATAGGCCCCCGACAGCACGCCCACGAGGGTGATGCCGATCTGGACCGTGGAGAGAAATCGGCCCGGATGCCCGGTGAGTTGCAGCGCGACCGCCGCGCCCCGGCTGCCGCCGTCCGCCATCACCTTGAGCCGTGCCGGGCGCGCCGAGACGAGGGCGAGCTCCGACATCGCGAGCAGGCCGTTGGCGAGGATCAGGACGAGGACGATGGCAATTTCGAGGAACATGTGGGCAAGGCGGCTCTCTGTCGACGCTGGCGGGGGTTTAAACCCGATGGTGCCACGTTAGAGCGTTGCGGCGGGATCGTCGCCCCCTGCGTGGCGAGACAAGGGTTGCGCCCCGCGGGCACGGTCATGGGGCGGCGTTCGAGCGCCCACCCCCGAAAGCGGAAACGCCGCCCCGTTCCCGGAGCGGCGTCCCCAAGTCCACCCGGCGCGCAATCGCGCCCGGTCCAGTCTCAGCCCTGACGCGCCTTGTAGCGACGCTGGGTCTTGTTGATCACGTAGACGCGGCCCTTGCGGCGGACGACACGGCAGTCGCGGTGGCGGCCCTTGAGCGAGCGCAGCGAGTTCTTGACTTTCATCTCTCTATCTCCTCGGACGGCGCGGCTCAGGCGAGCGCGGCCCTGGCCTTCTCGACGATGGCGCCGAAGGCCGCGGGCTCGTGCACCGCGAGATCGGCAAGCACCTTGCGGTCGACCTCGACCCCGGACTTCGCGAGCCCGTTGATGAAGGTCGAGTAGTTCAGGCTCTCGTCATGCGCGCGCACGGCGGCGTTGATGCGCTGGATCCACAGCGCGCGGAAGGTGCGCTTCCGGCGCTTGCGGTCGCGCGTCGCATACTGCATCGCCTTCTCGACCGACTGCTTGGCGGTCTTGAAGCTGCGCGAGCGGGCGCCGTAATGGCCCTTGGCCTTGTCGAGGATCTTCTTGTGACGGCGATGCGTCACGGTGCCGGATTTCACTCGGGACATCTGTCAGCCCTCCCCTCAGCCCGCATACGGCAGGAATTGCTTCACGATCTTCTCGTCCTGGGCGGAGAGAACGGTCGTGCCGCGCGCCTGGCGGATGAACTTGGGGGTGCGCTTGATCATGCCGTGGCGCTTGCCGGCCTGTGCGACCTTGATGCGCCCCGAGGCTGTGACCTTGAAGCGCTTCTTGGCGCCCGACTTGGTCTTCATCTTGGGCATTTCCGTCTCCTGTCATGTCTGACGCGTCAAGGGGCGGCACGGCAGCCCATACCGGCCGGCAGCCCCGTCGAAAGTCTGGGAGCGCGTTCTATACAGGCGCGCCCCGGTGAAGGCAAGGGGCGGGCGCGGCTCAGTATTCGGCGCTCGATTCGTAGATCTGCCGCTCGTCGCAGGGCGCCACGCGCAGGATGTTGGTCGAGCCCGGCACGTTGAAGGGCACGCCGGCGGTGACCACGATGCGGTCGTCCGAGCCCGCGAAGCCGTCGCGCAGAACCGCGCGCACCGCGCTCACCACCGCCAGCTTGAAGCGGTCGACCGGCTCGCCGATGACGCAGTGCAGGCCCCAGACCAGGCTGAGCCGCCGGGCGGTCGCGCGGACCGGCGTGAGCGCGAGGATCGGAACGGCCGGGCGCTCGCGCGCGGCCAGAAGCGCGGTGGTGCCGGAATGGGTGAAGCAGCAGATCGCCTTGACGCGCGTCGCCTCGGCCACCTCACGCGCGGCCGCGGTGATCGCGTCGGCGACCGAGGTGCGGTCGACCTGCCGCGCCGCGGTGATGATCTGGCGGTGCAGTTCCTCGCCCTCGACCCGGCGCGCGATGCGGTCCATCATCGAGACCGCCTCGACCGGGAACTGGCCGGCGGCCGATTCGGCCGACAGCATCACCGCGTCTGCCCCCTCGTAGATGGCGGTCGCGACGTCCGAAACCTCGGCCCGGGTGGGCACGGGGCTGGTGATCATGCTCTCGAGCATCTGGGTCGCGACGATCACGGGCTTGGCGGCGCGGCGGCATTCGCGGATCATCCGCTTCTGGATGGGCGGGAGTTCCGCGATGTCCATCTCGACGCCAAGGTCGCCACGCGCGACCATGATGCCGTCCACCACCTTCAGGATCTCGGAGAAGCGCTGCACCGCGGCAGGCTTCTCGACCTTGACCATGACGGCGACCTTGCGCTCGCCGATCAGCTCGCGCGCCTCGAGCACGTCCTCGGGGCGCTGGACGAAGCTGAGCGCGAGCCAGTCGACGCCCTGTTCGAGCGCGAATTCCAGATCGGCGCGGTCCTTGGCCGTGAGCGCCGCCAGCGGCAGCACCACGTCGGGCACGTTCACGCCCTTGTTGTTCGAGATCTCGCCGCCCACCACCACCTCGCAGTCGGCGCTTTGCTTGTCGCAGGCGCGCACCTTGAGGCGGATCTTGCCGTCGTTGACCAGCAGCGTCGCGCCGGGTTCCAGCGCCGCGAAGATCTCGGGATGCGGCAGCTGGACCCGCGCGCCGTCGCCCGGCGTGTCGTCGAGGTCGAACCGGAAGGGCTGGCCCACCTCGAGTGTCACTGGGCCCTCGGCGAAGCGCCCGACGCGCAGCTTGGGGCCCTGCAGGTCGGCGAGGATGCCGATCGGACGCTCGAACTCGTGTTCGGTCTCGCGGATCAGTCGGACGCGCTCGGCCTGGTCGTCCTGGGTGCCGTGGCTCATGTTGAGGCGGAACACGTCGACGCCGGCCTCGAACAGGCGGCGCAGCATCTCGCGGCTCGACGAGGCGGGGCCGACGGTGGCGACGATCTTGACGTTTCTCTGGCGGCGCATGTCTCTCCCCCTCGGCCGGGCGCGGTGTTGCGGCCGGGATCATCCGGGCGCGCGTGATGCATTGCAAGCGGGCATGCGCTAACAATCTTGCGTTCTGGTATACCAGAATGTCGGCAAGGTGACCGGTCCGTGCGACCCGCTTGTGCGCCGCCTGCCGGCAAGGGTAGGGTCCGGCGCCCGCGCGGCCAGCGAAGGGTTGCAACTCAGGGAGCAGAATGAGCGTCTTCGTCCCCGTCGAGCATGTCTCGCCCGGCTCGAGCCAGCAGGCGATGACCGACCTGATCCTGCTCTGCGACCATGCCCGCAACGCCGTGCCGCCCGAGATCGGCGCGCTCGGCCTGCCGCCCGAGGACATGGCGCGCCATATCGCCTTCGACGTCGGCGCGCGCGGCGTGACGCTGGGGCTGGCGGCGCGGCTGGGGGCGGGGGCGGTGCTATCGACCTATTCGCGGCTGGTGATCGACCCCAACCGCGGCGAGGACGATCCCACGCTGGTGATGAAGCTCTATGACGGGTCGATCATCCCGGCGAACCGCCATGTCGACGAGGCCGAGGTCGAGCGCCGCCTCGCGGCGTATCACCGGCCCTATCACGACGCCATCGGGCTCGCGATCGACGAGGTGCTCGAGGCCGGGCGGGTGCCCGTGCTAGTCTCGATCCACTCCTTCACGCCGCAGCTGAGGGGGCGGCCGCCGCGGCCCTGGCATGTGGGTGTGCTGTGGGACCGCGACGCGCGGCTGGCGGAGCCGCTGATCCGCCGGCTCGAGGCGGAGGGCGACCTCTCCGTCGGCGACAACGAGCCCTATTCGGGGCAGCTTCGCGGCGACTGCATGTGGCGCCACGGCACGGCGCGCGGCATCACGCACGCGCTGATCGAGGTGCGCAACGACCTCATCGCCACGCATGACGGACAGGCGGACTGGGCGCGGCGCCTCGCGCCGGTAATTCGGGGCGCGGTCGACGACATGCGCGCGGCAGGGCATTGAGCCCGCCCGCGCCGGCCACGATATCGGGAACGAGCCACAAGGGAGGACGGAGCATGACGAGGCCCGACGACATCGAGATCGAGGCGGCGATCTACCGCCGGCTGAGGGATCACCTGCGCGCGCGCACCGACGTGCAGAACATCGACCTGATGAATCTTGCAGGGTTCTGCCGCAACTGCCTCTCGACCTGGATGAAGGAGGCGATCGAGGAGCGCGGCGGCGAGATCACGAAGGAGGCCGCGCGCGAATCGGTCTACGGCATGCCCTATGACACCTGGCGCGAGAAGCACCAGACCGAGGCGAGCGCCGAGCAGAAGGCCGCCTTCGCCAAGAGCCATCCGGGCCACTGAGCCCGCGCAGCCCGGCGGGCAGCAAAGGGTTTGCGCCATGCGGCGTGCAGGCGCCCGGCCTGCCCGCGAGATCGCGCTGGCACGGGGCGCGCGGCCACGCTAAAGGCTGACGCCTCGTGCGAGCCAAGGAGACCTCCGCAATGGAAGACATCTCGACCACCACTGTCGCCGCCGGGCAGCTTCGCGCCATCATCGAGCGCATCGAGCGGCTCGAGGAGGAGAAGAAGGAGGTCGCCGAGCAGATCAAGGAGGTCTACGCCGAGGCCAAGGCCAACGGCTTCGACGCGAAGATCCTGCGCAAGGTGGTGTCGCTGAGGAAGAAGCCCGTCGAGGAGCGCCAGGAGGAAGAGGCGGTGCTCGAGCTCTACCTCGCCGCGCTGGGCATGCTGCACGCGGGCGACTGATCCCGCCCGCGCCCGCGCGTTCCGCCGCTCACGCGCCGGGCTTGCGGATGTCGTAGTCCTCGAGCTTGCGGTAGAGGGTCGAGCGGCCGATGCCGAGGCGGCGTGCGACCTCGGCCATGCGGCCGCGATACTGCCCGAGCGCGCGGCGGATCGCTTCGGCCTCGATTTCCGCGAGCGGGCGGACATGGCCGTCGGGCCGATGAAGGATGTCGATCCGGCTATCCGGCGGCGGCGTGTGCTGGCGGGTGCCGTTCGCCGGCTCGCTCGGGCCGGCATCCGCCCCGGCGAGGTCGAGGCCGACGAGGTGCTCGGGCCGGATCAGCGGGCCGTCGGCCAGCACCACGGCGCGGTGGATCGTGTTCTCGAGCTGGCGGACATTGCCCGGCCATTCCGCGCGGCGCATCGCCTCGATCGCGGCCTGCGAGAAGCCCTGGATGCGGACCGCGGCGGCGGTGCGGTATCGCGCGAGGAACATCTCGGCCATGCCGGCGATGTCGGCCCGCCGCTCGCGCAGCGGCGGCAGGTGCAGCGGAAAGACGCTGATCCGGTAGTAGAGATCCTCGCGGAACGTGCCGGCCGCGACCATCGCGCGCAGATCGCGATTCGCGGCCGATATCAGGCGGATGTCGACCTTGACCGAGCCGGTGGCGCCGACCGGGTCGATTTCGCCCGTCTGGATCGCGCGCAGGAGCTTGACCTGCGCCGGCATCGGGAGCTCCCCCACCTCGTCGAGAAACAGCGTGCCGCCCGAGGCCTCCTTGAACTTGCCGGGCCGGCGGTCGACGGCGCCCGGGAAGGCACCCTTCTCGTGCCCGAACAGGATCGATTCGATCAGGTCGCCTGGCAGCGCGCCGCAGTTCACGGCCACGAAGGGCCGGCCCGAGCGTGCCCCGGCGCCGTGGATGGCGCGCGCGAACACCTCCTTGCCGGTGCCCGATTCGCCCGTGACGAGGACCGGGATGTCGGTCGTCGAGGCCCGCCGCGCAAGCGAGATCGCCTCGCGGATCGCCGGGCTCGCGGCGATCAGGTCGTCGAAGCCGAGCCGGTCGGTCTCCTGCCGCGTCAGTCGGCGCACCTCGGTCGAGAGGGCCGACATCTCGAGCGCGTTGCGGATCGAGACCTCGAGCCGCTCGGGGCCCACAGGCTTGACGAGAAAGTCGATGGCGCCTGCCCGCATCGCGTCGACCGCCCGGGTGACCGAGCCGTCGGCGGTCAGCACGATCACCGGCACGGACGAATCTGCCGCGCTCAGCCGGCGCAGCACGTCGAGGCCGTCGAGATCCGGCATGTTGAGGTCGAGCAGGCAGATGTCAGGCTGCGGGCCGCGCCCGCTCAGGCGCTCGAGCGCCGCCGTCCCACCATCGGCCGCCTGGACCTGGAACCCTGCCGACGACAGGACCGCCGAGAGGTAGTTCCTCTGGAGCCGATCGTCGTCCGCCACCAGAACGGTCGCCGTCATCACGCACCCACCCGCAAGCGCACACCCTTCACCAAGGTGCCATCAGGCCCCGGCTTGTGGGTCTGGTCGTGGCATGATTGAGGCGATTTCGTGCGCTGACGCTGCGGCAAGGCATCGTCGGTGCGACCCGGTGACCGAAATACTGCGACCCTGTTGTTAATCTGCGACGACCGGGATAAATTCACTTCCCGGGGCGGTCCAAATCCCTGCGCTGATTGTGCTGATGTGCTGAATATGCCATTGCAGATGAGCGGAGCGGCATAAGTGGCCGAAAAACCAATTCCGGGGCGTGCTTTCGATGCGTCCCTTAAGGAACGGAGAGAGGGATGAAGACTGCAACGAAACTGATGCTTGCGGTGTCCGCGGTCGCGCTGGCCGCCTGCACCAAGCCGGATCTGCCCGGGTCGAACCTTGGCGGCACCTTCACCGCCGAGCGTTTTCTGGAGCAGGACCATGGCGGGTCGGGCTTCAACGGCGCCCTCGCCAAGGAATACACCGAGCTCGCCCGCCGCTCGGCGAACAAGGATCAGCGCTGGTACAACGCCACCGCCTACATCGCGAAGGCCGAGGCCGCCGAGGCCGGTGCCGATGTCGGCCCGTGGAGCCCCGAGTCGCTGGGCGTAAGCGGCGACGCTGCGAACATGTATGACCAGGTCGTGGCCACCATCCTCGCCAACCGCGCCGAGCGGCCCGAGGCCTGTGCCCGCGCCCAGGCGATGTGGGACCAGTACCTCGAGGCGCTGCGCGGCCATCCCGCCAACTGCATCAACCCGGATGACGCGAAGGCCCTGCTGGACGAGGCGCTTGCCGCCTGCGCCGGCCGCGCGTTCGCCAGCGACTACGTGGTGTACTTCGGCTTCAACCGCACCAACCTGACCGACACCGCCCGCGCGACGCTGGACGAGGTGGTCGAGGCGGTGAAGGCTCTCGGCAGCACGGCGCTCTCGGTCGTCGGGCATGCCGACACCGTGGGTTCGGCCGACTACAACCAGGGCCTGTCGGAGCGCCGCGCCCGCCGCGTAGCCGATGCTCTGGTCGAGCGTGGTGTGCCGCAGGGTGCGATGACCTTGGCCGGCCGCGGCGAGCGTGAGCTTGCGGTGCCGACCCCGGACAACACTCGCGAGCCGC
Source organism: Thermohalobaculum sediminis (assembly GCF_023487995.1). Lineage (GTDB taxonomy): Bacteria > Pseudomonadota > Alphaproteobacteria > Rhodobacterales > Rhodobacteraceae > Thermohalobaculum > Thermohalobaculum sediminis. Next base: position 71,359 of record NZ_JAMFKN010000007.1, on the reverse strand, counting down.
TGAACCGCCGCGTCGAGATCACGCTGTCGCAGTAATCGCGACGGCCTGACACGGAAAGGAATCGCCCCGCGCCGGCCGCGCGGGGCGGTTCTACTTTTTCGGGCTCCCGCCGGATGCGGCGACCCAGCTTTCGCTCCTTTCCTTCCGAGTGCCGGGCGGGCCCATCGGATCGTGCTCCCGACCCGGTTCAGGCGCGGATTTCGCAGGCGCGCCCCCGTGAGAGGGACCGATCCGCCCGTGCGCGAGCCGGGTCGAGGCGGTATGCTTGCGGGGCCGCGCGCAAGTCCATGGCGCGGACGGGCGAGGGAGGCGAGACCATGCGAGACACAGCTGGCAGACCCATGCCGCGCCGTGCCCGTCAGGGCGCCCGATCGGTCCTTGGCGCGCTCGTGGCCGGCGCGCTGGCCGCGGCGGCTCCCTCAATCCCGACCGGCGCCCGCGCGCAGGAGACCGGGCAGCGGCTCGACATGGAGGAGTTCAAGCGCAAGCTGGACGAAGCCTGGGACGAGATGATGCGCGAGCTCGGCCCCACCATCGACAGCCTCGGCGCGCTCATGGAGACGCTCGACCGGATCGACTCGCTCGAGCATTACGAGCGGCCCGAGATCCTGCCGAACGGCGACATCGTGATCCGTCGCAGGCCCGACGCCCCGCCCCTTCCCGAAGCGCCGGGGGAGAAGGACGAGCCGGCCGGGCAGACGCCCGGAATTCGCACCTGACGGGGTTTCGCGTCGCCTGCCCGCGGGCTATCTCTGCGTGCAGGACAACGGAGTGAACTCATGCCGAAGCTGCACGACCTCGCCCTTCCGGGCGCGCGCCCCCGCCTTGTGCGCGACACCGCCGCCGAGCGCGGCGCGGCCCCCGACCTGGGCGCCCTGCCGGACTGGGACCTGAGCGATCTCTACGCCGCGCCCGATGCGCCGGAGCTTGCCGCCGATCTCGCCCGCGTCGAGGGCGAATGCCGCGACTTCGCGGCGCGCCACGAGGGCAAGGTGGCCACGATGGCTGCCGAGGATCTCGCCGCCGCGATCGAGGCATTCGAGGCGATCGACCTCACGCTGGGGCGGGTGATGTCCTATGCCGGCCTGCGCTATTACCAGAACACCACCGACCCCGCGCGCGCCAAGTTCATAGGCGACACGCAGGCCCGGGTGACCGAGATCACGACGCCGCTGGTGTTCTTCACGCTCGAACTCAACCGCATCGAGGAGGAACGCATGGCGGCGCTGGTGGGCGAGAGCCCGCGGCTCGCGCGCTACGGGCCCTGGCTCGACCGGCTGCGCGCCTTCCGGCCGCACCAGCTTTCGGACGAGCTGGAGAAGTTCCTGCACGACCAGTCCGTGGTCGGCGCCGCCGCCTGGAACCGCCTGTTCGACGAGACCATGGCCGCGCTGACCTTCGAGGTCGAGGGCGAGGAAGAGCCGCTTGGCCTCGAGGCCACGCTGAACCTTTTGTCGAACAAGGATCGCGCGCGGCGGCAGGCTGGCGGCGAAGCGCTGGCGCGTGTGCTGGCGGGCAATATCCGCCTTTTTACCCTGATCACCAACACGCTGATCAAGGAGAAGGAGGTCGAGGACCGCTGGCGCAAGATGCCCGCGCCCGACCACGGCCGCCACCTTGCAAACCATGTCGAGCCCGAGGTCGTGGACGCGCTGCGCGAGGCGGTCTGGGCGTCCTTCCCGCGCACCAGCCATCGCTATTACGCGATGAAGGCGCGCTGGCTTGGGCTGGAGAAGCTGGAATACTGGGACCGCAACGCGCCACTGCCCGAATCGGACGACCGAGTGGTGCCGTGGGACGAGGCGAAGGCGCTCGTGCTCGACGCCTATGCGGGCTTCAGCCCCAGGATGGCGGAACTGGCCGAGCCCTTCTTCGAGCGCGGCTGGATCGACGCGGGCGTCAAGCCCGGCAAGGCGCCCGGCGCCTTCGCGCATCCTACCGTCGTCGATGTCCACCCCTACGTGATGCTCAACTATCTGGGCAAGACGCGCGACGTGATGACGCTGGCGCACGAACTTGGCCACGGCGTGCATCAGCGGCTGGCGGCGGGGCAGGGTGAATTGCTCAGCCGCACGCCGCTCACGCTGGCCGAGACGGCCTCGGTGTTCGGCGAGATGCTGACCTTCCGCAAGCTGCTTGCCGCCGAGACCGACCCCGCGCGGCGCAAGATGCTGCTGGCGGGCAAGGTCGAGGACATGCTGAACACGGTCGTGCGCCAGATCGCCTTCTATGAGTTCGAGCGGCGCATCCATGCCGCCCGGCGGCAGGGTGAACTGACGGCCGAGGACCTCGCCGCGCACTGGCTGGCGGTGCAGTCCGAGAGCCTGGGCCCGTCGATCAACCTGGCCGAGGGCTACGAGACCTTCTGGTCCTATATCCCGCACTTCATCCACTCGCCCTTCTACGTCTATGCCTACGCCTTCGGCGACGGGCTCGTGAACGCGCTCTATGCGGTCTACGAGAACGCGACGCCCGGCTTCGAGGACAGGTATTTCGACATGCTGTCGGCAGGTGGGGCGAAGCATCACCGCGAACTGCTGGCGCCCTTCGGGCTCGACGCCTCGGACCCGGCCTTCTGGCAGAAGGGGCTGGGGCTGATCTCGAGCTTCATCGACGAGCTCGAAGCGATGGGCTGAGGCGGCGCGATGCGGCGGGGCGGGATCGCGGCGGCCCTCGGGCTGGTGGCGCTGGCGGTCTTCGCCGCGCTGCCCGCGCGGGCCGGGACGCCTTCCGGCGTGACGGAGATCGCCGCGGCCTTCGCCGGGCCGCCGGCCGCCGGCGAGACGCGCGTCCTCTTCATCGGCAATTCCTTCACCCGCGAGCATGACCTGCCCGAGCTGGTCAAGGGCATCGCGGCGCGCGAGGGCGTGCGGCTGCGGCCCGCGATGATGGTGCGGGACGGCGCGCATCTGGCGCAGCACGCGGCCGCGCCCGAGGTCGCGCGGCTGGTCGCCGATCCCGGCTGGGAAGTGCTGGTCCTGCAGGATCACAGCGTCGCGGCCCTGACGCCCGAGTCGGCGGCGGCATCGCGCGCGGCGGCGGCGCGGCTCGCGGGGCTGACCGCGGCGCGGCTCGTGCTGTTCGCGACCTGGCCGCGGGCGCCGGGGCACGCGCTCTATGCCGAGCCGGGGATGCCCGACACGCCGGCGCGGATGAACGCGCGGGTGGCCGCCCATTACGCCGGGCTGGCCGAGGCGCTGGGCGCGCGGGTCGCGGGGGTGGGGGATGCATTCCTCGCGGTCGGCGCGCGCGCCTCGGGACCCGGGCTCCATGCAACGGACGGCTATCACGCCTCGCCCGAGGGCGCGCGCCTTGCGGCGAGCGTGCTTGCCGCGGCGATCCTCGCGCCGCCGCTCGTGCCGCGGGCCGAGCGCGCGGCGCTGTCGCCGGCGCCGGCTCAGCCCGCGCGGTCGATCGCCGCGCGGTAGAGGTGCCAGGTCGCGTGCCCCAGCCAGGGCAGCACGATGACCAGACCCGCGAACAGCGGCAGCATGGCCAGCGCCAGCAGCACCGCCACGGTCAGCCCCCATGCCGCGATCGTCACCGGGTTCTCGGCGCAGGCCCGGAGCGAGGTCGCCATCGCCCTTGCGGCCGAGGTCTCGCCATCCACCAGCATCGGCAGCGAGAACACGCCCAGCACCAGCGCCGCGAGCGCGAACAGGAAGCCCACGCCATTGCCGAGGATGAACATCGCCTGCCCCTGCGGGGTGGTGGCGACCTGCGCGAGGAAGGCGGCGAGGCCGGCGGGCGCCTCTGCGCCGATCGTGGAGAAGACGATCTGCCGCGCCGCGACCAGCCAGACCACGAAGAGGCCGAACAGCATCAGCCCCACCCGCAGGATCGCCCCGGTCGAGGGACCGGACAGCACCGACAGCGCATCTGCGAGCCGCAGGTCGCGGGCGCCCGCCTCGTGCTTGCGGCTCAGCTCGAACACGCCCACGGTGGTGAGCGGGCCGACGAGCGCGAAGCCCGCGATGATCGGCACGAGCAGTGGCAGAATCGCGTAATCGAAGGCGGCGTAGGAAAGCACGAAACCGACGGCGGGATAGACGACGAAGAGCGCGACCATCGAGGTCGGCCGGGCGAGGAAATCTTCCCAGCCGCGCGCCAGCGACAGGCGGATGTCGGCGATGCCGATCTGGCGGATTGCGGGCTCGGGGGCCTCGTCGGCAAGATGTCCGGCGGTTCGGGAAATCATGGCGTGCCTCCCCTGGCTGCTCGAAGGCCGGGCTGCAGCCAAGCCTCCCCAATGGGACTATAACGCATCGGACGGCCGATCGGCACCACGATGCGCGGTCCTCGCCCGCTTGTGTTTTCGCGCGCGCCCGGCTAACTCGGCGGCCGAGGAGCCAGAGGATGGAGCCGATGCAGGACCTCGACCCGATCCGCGCGAAATACCTTGCCGAGGTCGCCGATGCCGCCGACGAGGCCGCCATCGAGGCGGTGCGCGTGGCAGCCCTTGGAAAGAAGGGCGAGGTGAGCCTGATGATGCGCGAGCTGGGCCGCATGGAGCCCGAGGCGCGCAAGGCCGCGGGGCCCGCGCTCAACGCGCTCAAGGACGAGATCGAGTCGGCGGTCAGGGCGCGCCGCGCGGCGCTCGCGGATGCCGCGCTGGCCGAGCGGCTGCGGGCCGAGTGGCTCGACGTCACGCTCGACCCCCGGCCCGCGCGGGCGGGCACCATCCACCCGGTGAGCCAGGTGACCGAGGAGGTGGTGGCGATCTTCGCCGCCCTGGGCTTCGCCGTCGCCGAGGGCCCGCAGATCGAGACCGACTGGCACAACTTCGACGCGCTCAACATCCCGCCCGAGCATCCCGCACGGCAGGAGATGGACACCTTCTACATGGCCCGCGCGGCAGGCGACGAGCGGGCGCCGCACGTGCTGCGCACGCATACGAGCCCCGTGCAGATCCGCCACATGACAGCCCACGGCGTGCCCTGCCGCGCCATCGCGCCGGGGCGGGTCTATCGCTGCGACTACGACCAGACCCACACGCCGATGTTCCACCAGGTCGAGGGCTTGTGCATCGACCGCGCGATCTCGATGGCGAACCTCAAATGGGTGCTCGAGGAGTTCTGCCGCAGCTTCTTCGAGGTCGAGGGCGTCGAGCTGCGCTTCCGCGCCTCGCATTTCCCCTTCACCGAACCTTCGGCCGAGGTCGATATCCGTTGCTCCTGGGCAGGCGGGCAGCTGCGCATTGGCGAGGGCGACGACTGGCTGGAAATCCTCGGCAGCGGCATGGTCCATCCCAAGGTGCTGGCGGCGGCGGGGGTCGATCCCGACCTCTGGCAGGGCTTCGCCTTCGGCATGGGGATCGACCGCATCGCGATGCTGAAATACGGCATCCCCGACCTGCGGGCCTTCTTCGATTCCGACCTGCGCTGGCTGAGGCATTACGGTTTCGCGGCGCTGGACATGCCCACGCTGCATGGCGGCCTGAGCCGCTGAGGCGGCGCAACACCGGTCTGCGACACCCGTTCGCGCCTGAATCCGACATTTTCGTCGGATTTCGGCATGCGCGCCACCCGAGGCGGGATTAGACCCGCCCCGCCGCCGGGGGGCGGCACATTATGGGGACTCAAACAATGAAAAGCGCTTTGAGGCCGGCAATTCTTGCCGGGTCGATGGGTATTCTTGCGATCCTGCCGCAGGCCGGGCGTGCCGGCGATGCCGACATGGTGGCGCGCGGCGCGTATCTGGTGGCGATCATGGACTGCACCGGCTGCCACACGCAGCACTCGCCCGACTTCGAGCCGATCGAGGGGATGCACCTCGCGGGCAGCGGGATGGGCTTCGACATGGGGCCGATGGGGATCGTCTGGCCTCCGAACCTCACGCCCGACGCGACCGGCCTCGCGGCCTGGTCGGACGCCGAGATCGTCGCGGCGGTTCGCACCGGGGTGCGGCCGGACGGGCGGGTCCTGGTCCCGATCATGCCGTGGCGGTCTTACGCCGCGCTGTCGGACGAGGACGCTGCGGCGCTGGTCGCCTATCTCCGCAGCCTGCCGCCGGTGTCCAACACGGTGCCCGGCCCGATCGGCCCCGGCGAGGCGGCGACGGCGCCGTACCTCACACCCCGCTTCCCGGGGTGATGTCGCCAAACCGGTAGCGGGTGACGCGCGCGCGCTCGCGCGTCACCCTGGGCCGCGTGATCCTGCGCCGGTTTCGGGGTGCGGGAGGGTGGGATGGCGACGGTCCTGGTGGTCGAGGGCAACACGCCCGAAATCGTGGCGCGGATGCGGGCCGAGGGGCGCGTGCCCTCGGCCGAGAATTACGCCGCGGTGCTGACGCGCCTTGCTCCGGGGCTGGCGACGCGCATCGTGCGGCCGTCCTTCCCCGGCTTCCGGCTGTCGGACATGACGCTCGGCTATGCCGCTGGCGTGGTGTTCACCGGCTCGGGCGTCCATTGGTCGGCCGATGCGCCCGAGGCCGCCGACCACCGCGCGGTCATGGAGCATGTGCTGGCCGCGGGCCTGCCGGTGATCGGCTCGTGCTACGGGGTGCAGCTTGGCGCCGTGGTGCTGGGCGGGCGGGTGCGCTGGAGTCCGAACGGGACGGAACTGCCCATCGCCCGCGCGATCCGGCTGACCGACGCCGGGCGGACGCACGCGCTCCATGCCGGGCGCGCCGAGGTGTTCGACTGCCCCTGCATCCACCGCGACGAGGTGTCCGACCTGCCGCCCGGCGCGATTCTGACGGCGACCAACGACCACTCCGCCGTGCAGGCTATGGCGGTCGAGCGGGGCGGCGTGCGGTTCTGGGGGATGCAGTATCACCCCGAGATGACGCTGGCCGATGTCGCGCGCTCCATGGCGCGGGGCAAGGGCGCGGTGATGGACGCAACCCCCGGCGGCGAGACGCCCGACCCGGCCATCCCCGACTGGATCGCGGTCTCGGAGGCGCCCGAGGCGCATCCCGGTCTGGCCGCCCGCCGCGCCGTCGCGCCCGAGGTGCTTGCCTTCCATGCCCGCACGGTCGAGCTTGCCAACTGGCTGCGCGTCGTGGTTGGGGCGGCGGTTGCGGAAGGGCTTGCGGCCGAGTGACCGGCCCCCTTCCCGCGCCGGGGGAATTTCGCTAAGGACGGGCTCCGAACCCGCCGGGCGCCGTTCCCGCGCCCGCCCGAGCCGAGCGAGAGAGCCATGAAGTTCACCCTGTCCTGGCTGAGGGAGCATCTGGAGACGGATGCGACCCTGACGGAGATCACCGACGCCCTGACCGATCTTGGCCTCGAGGTCGAGGGGGTCGAGGACCCCGCGGAAAAGCTCGGCGCCTTCACCATCTGCCGCGTGATCGAGGCGAAGCCGCATCCCGACGCCGACCGGCTGCGCCTGTGCAGGGTCGAGGCCTGGCCGGATGGCCCGGGCAAGCCCTCGCAGGTTGTTCAGGTGGTCTGCGGCGCGCCGAACGCGCGCACGGGGCTGGTCGGCGTCTTCGCCGCGCCCGGCACGCATATCCCTGGCACGGGCGTCGACCTCAAGCCCGGCGTGATCCGGGGCGTCGAGTCGAACGGGATGCTGTGCTCCGAGCGCGAGCTCATGGTCTCGGACGACCACGAGGGCATCATCGACCTGCCCGCCGATGCGCCGCTGGGCGCGCGCTACATCGACTACGCCAAGCTCAACGACCCGGTGATCCAGATCGCCGTGACCCCCAACCGCCCCGACGCGCTGGGGGTGGCCGGGATCGCGCGCGACCTTGCGGCGCGGGGGCTGGGGCGGCTGGTCACGCCCGAGACGGCGCCCGTGAAGGGCGCCTTCTCCAGCCCTATCGGCGTGCGGCTGATGGACGACGTGAAGGACCACGCCTGCCCGCTGTTCGTGGGGCGCTACATCCGCGGCGTCAGGAACGGGCCGAGCCCGGACTGGTTGCAGCGCCGCCTGCGGGCGATTGGGCTCAGGCCCATTTCGGCGCTGGTGGACATCACCAACTTCCTGACCTTCGACCGGGCGCGGCCGCTGCATGTCTTCGACGCCGACAAGGTGACGGGCGACATCCATGTGCGCCTGAGCCGCGTGGGCGAGACACTCGAGGCGCTCGACGACAAGACCTATGAATTCGACGACCAGATGACGCTGATCTGCGACGACGCGGGGCCGGAAGGCATCGGCGGCGTGATGGGGGGCCTCGCCTCCGGCGTCACGCCGGAGACGGTCAACGTCTTCGTCGAGGCCGCCTATTTCGACCCGGTGCGCACGGCCGCGACGGGCCGCAAGCTGAAGATCAACTCGGACGCGCGCTACCGCTTCGAGCGCGGCATCGACCCCGCCTTCACGCCCGAGGGGATGGAGATCGCGACGCGGCTGATCCTCGACCTCTGCGGCGGTGAGGCGTCCGAGCCGGTGGTGGCGGGGCGCGTGCCCGACACCGCGCGCGCCTATGCGCTCGATCCCGCGCGGGTGATCAGCCTCGTCGGCATGGAGATCCCGCGGGCCGAGCAGGTGCGCATCCTCACGGCGCTGGGGTTCTCGGCCACCGGGCTGGGCGAGAAGCTGGAAGTCTGGGTGCCTTCGTGGCGGCCCGACGTGCAGGGCGAGGCGGATCTGGTCGAGGAGATCGCGCGCATCGCCTCGCTGACCAGGCTGCCCGCGAAGCCGCTGCCCCCAGCATCCGAGGGCGTGCCCGCGCCGCAGCTCTCGCCCATGCAGCGCCGGGTTAGTGCGGCGCGGCGCGTGCTGGCGGCCGAGGGGCTGAACGAGTGCGTGACCTACTCGTTCGTCCCGGGCGCCCAGGCCGCGCTGTTCGGCGGCGGCGACGTGGCGCGGCGGCTCGAGAACCCGATCTCGGCGGACCTGTCGGACATGCGGCCCGACCTGCTGCCGGGGCTTCTGGCCGCGGCTGCGCGCAACCAGGCGCGAGGTGCGGGCGAGATCGGGCTGTTCGAGGTCGGACCGGTCTTCTCGGGCGGCGAGCCGGGCGAGCAGGAAACGGTGGCCGCAGCCCTGCGCGTGGGTGCGACGAGCCCGCGCCACTGGGTGGGCACGCGGCGAGCGGTGGACCTGATGGACGCCAAGGCCGACGCGCTGGCGGTGCTGGCCGCGGCGGGAGTGGACACCTCGAAGCTGATGGTCGCGCGCGAGGCGCCCGGCTGGTTCCATCCGGGCCGGTCGGCGGCGCTGAAGCTGGGGCCGAAGAACGTGCTCGCGGTGTTCGGCGAGCTGCACCCCAAGGTGCTGGAGGCACTGGACGTCAAGGGCCCGGCGGTGGCCGCGGTCGTCCATCTCGAGGCCGCGCCCTTCCCGAAGAAGAAGGGCACGACCCGGCCCGCGCTGGTGGTCTCGGACTTCCAGGCGGTCGAGCGCGACTTCGCCTTCGTGGTGGATGCGCGCATCGAGGCCGAGGCGATCCTGAAGGCCGCGCGAGGCGCCGAAAAGAAGCTGATCGAGCGCATCGCCGTCTTCGACGTGTTCGAGGGCCGGCGCGCGGCCGAACAGCTTGGCGAGGGCCGCAAGTCGGTCGCGATCAGCGTGCGGCTCCAGCCCACCGCGGGCACCCTGACCGAGGCCGAGATCGAGGCCGTCTCGGCCCGCGTGGTCGAGGCCGTGGGCAAGGCCACCGGCGCAAGCCTGCGCAGCTGAGCGGTTTTCCCGCTTCCGCGCCCGCCCCTTCCGTGACAAGGTTTCCCCGCGAAATCATTGCGGAGGGGGCGCGATGCTCAAGGAATTCAGGGAATTCGCGATCAAGGGCAATGTCGTCGACATGGGCGTCGGCATCGTCATCGGCGCGGCCTTCACCTCGATCGTCAACAGCTTCGTGGCGGACATCATCAACCCGATCATCGGGCTGATCACCGGCGGCATCGATTTCTCGAACATCTTCATCAATCTCAGCGGGCAGGAATTCGCCTCGCTGGCGGCGGCACAGGCGGCGGGGGCCGCGACCGTCAACATCGGGCTGTTCATCAACGCGATCATCAGCTTCCTGATCGTCGCCTGGGTGCTGTTCTTCGTGATCAAGGGCGTCAATCAGCTCAAGCGCAAGGAGGAGGCCGCGCCCGCAGCCCCGCCCGCGCCCAGCGCCGAGGAAAAGCTGCTGACCGAGATCCGCGACCTGCTGGCCCGTCAGTCGGCCTGATCAGAACCCCGCCTGGCCCAGCGCGATATAGGCCGCCATCCCCGCGAGGATGCCGGGTAGCAGGCGCCGCGTGGCAATGCCGGTGCCGAGCGCCGCCACCGCTGCCAGCACGCGCTGAGGATCCGCCGCGATCTGGCCGTCGCTGACCAGCACCATCGGCGCGATCAGCGCAGGCAGGACTGTGACGGGGACGTAGTTCAGCGCCTACATCACGATGGGCGGCAGGCGGCGGCCGGCCAGCAGCCCGATGAAGGAAAAGCGGATCAGGTAGGTCGCGACCGCAAGCCCCGCGATCATCGTCCAGACGGTGGCATCGGTCATTCGGCGGGCTCCATCACGGGCGCGGCCCGCCGCGCGACGCGCCGCCCCGCGGCCATGCCCGCGGCGATCCCGGCGGCGGCTGCGACCAAGAGCCCCGCGCCGCCCGGAAGCCCAGCGAGCAGGACCGCGAGCACGCTGGCCGTCAGCGCCGCCACCACATTCGCGGTGCCGCGGATCATGGGGGCGGCCACGCCGATGAAGCAGGCGGGCGCGGCGAAGTCGAGGCCCCAGCCCTCCGGAATGCGCGCGCCGATCTCGGCGCCAAGCCAGCTTGCGGCGATCCAGACGGTGACGGTCGTGGCTCCGATCCCGAAATAGAATCCTGCGCGGTCGGCCACGCTCTCGCCCGGATGCGCGCGATAGCGGTTGAGCGACAGCGCGAACGCCTGATCGTGCAGGAAGAAGGCGGCAGGGATGCGCCACGCCATGCCCAGCCCCTGCCAGTGCACCGCGATGGCCGCGGAATACATCGCCATGCGCAGGTTCACCACCGCGCCGGTGATGATCGCGACGATCGCGGGCGCGCCGTCCGACAGGAGTTGCAGCGCCGCAAGCTGGCTCGCCCCAGCCACGACCAGCGAGGTGAAGGCCATGGTCTGGGCAAGGTCGAACCCCGCCTCGGCCGCCAGCGTCCCGAAGATCAGGCCGAAGGGCGCGACTGCCAGCAGCACCGGCAACGCCGCCCAGACGCCCGCGAGGAAGCCGCGGCGCGAGGGGCTGACGGTGATCTGATCGGGCGTGCTCATGCGCTTTCCGTAACCGGCCTTGACTGGGGGGGCCAGTCAGGTTTTGTGAAGGACGATGACAGAATTCCTGATCGCTCCCGACCCGAACGACCCGCGGCTCACCCGGCCCGTGACCGGAATCGACCAGACCGGCCACGCATCCGAGATACGTGTCGTCGAGGAACGCGCGCTCACGATCTACCTGAACTCTCAGGAGATCGTGACGGCGATGACCATCGGCGACTACCCGGAATACCTCGCGCTCGGCTACCTGCTGAACCAGGGGATGCTGCGGCGCGACGACCGCGTGACAGGGGTGGACTACGACGAGGAGATCGAGACCGTCGTCGTGCGCACCGAGCGCGAGACCGATTACGAGGAAAAGCTGAAGAAGAAGACGCGCACCAGTGGTTGCGCGGTCGGCACCGTGTTCGGCGACGTGATGGAGGCGCTGGAGGGGCTGCAACTGCCGCAGGCCGAGGTGCGGACCTCGTGGCTCTATGCGCTGGCGAGGAAGATCAACACCGCACCCAGCCTCTACCTCGAGGCCGGGGCAATCCACGGCACGGTGCTGTGTTCGCGCGACCGCCCCCTCGCGTTCATGGAGGACGTGGGCCGGCACAACGCGGTCGACAAGATCGCCGGCTGGATGTTCCGCGAGGGCGTGGGCGGCGCCGACAAGATCCTCTACACCACCGGGCGGCTCACGTCCGAGATGGTGATCAAGACGGCGCTGATGGGCATTCCCGTGCTCGCCTCGCGCTCGGGCTTCACGGCCTGGGGCGTCGATATCGCGCGGCAGGTGGGGCTGACGCTGATCGGCCGGATGCGCGGGCGGCGGTTCAACTGCCTGTCGGGCGAGGCGCGGCTCAGCTTCGACGAGGACCCCGAGGCCGTGGGCGAGGAGGACGCCCGCCACCGCCGAAAGGGGGCCGTCGATGCTGACTGACCGGTACAACGCCGCCATCGACGCAGCGCGCCGCCTGATCGCCGCGCGCGCCAAGGAAGGGCGCCACCACGTCGCCGCCACGGTGCTGACGCGCGCGGGCGGGAGCTACACGGCGGTCAATGTCGACTCGACACTCGGCCGTGCCGCGGTCTGCGCCGAGGCGGTGGCGATCGGAATGGCCTGTGCCGCCGAGCAGGACGCCGAGATCGTGTTCTGTGCGGCCGTCAACCGCCGGCTGGTCGTGGTGGCCCCGTGCGGGCTTTGCCGCGAGTTGCTGCTCGACTACGGCCCCGAGGCGGTGATCGCCGTGCCGCGCGACGGCGAGGGCTTCGCCCTGCGCACGCTGGCCGAACTCATGCCCGAGGCCTACAAGGCGGGGCGGCGCGGTGTCTGAGGTGGCGGAAGAGAGCATGCGGATTGCGGGCATCATTCTGGCCGGGGGGCTCGCGCGCCGCATGGGCGGCGGCGACAAGGCGCTGCTCGAGCTCGAGGGCCGTCCGCTGCTGGGGCATGTGATCGACCGCCTCGGGCCGCAGGTCGGCGCGCTGGTGCTGAACGCGAATGGCGACCCTGCGCGCTTCGCGCGCTTCGGCCTGCCGGTGGTGCCCGATACGGTCGAGGGTTTCGCAGGTCCCCTTGCGGGGGTTCTGGCGGGCATGCGCTGGGCCGCGCCCCGCGGCTTCACGCATGTCGCGAGCGCGGCGGGCGACACGCCCTTCTTCCCGCGCGACCTGGTGGCGCGCCTTGCCGCGGCGCTGGGGCCGCGCGACCGGATCGCGATTGCGGCCACCAACGACCCCCAGCGGGGCCTGAGCGAGCATCCGACCTTCGGGCTGTGGCCGGTCGATCTCGCGGACGACCTGGAAACCGCGCTGACGACGGGCAACATGCGCAAGGTGATCGTCTGGGCCTCGCGCCATGGCTGCGCGCGGGCGGTGTTCGACGAGGCCGGCGCCTTCCCGTTCTTCAACGTGAACACGCCCACGGACCTCGAGGAGGCCGCACGGCTGGCATGCGAGCGGAGCGGCGCATGAAGATCTACGGCGTGATCGGCTGGAAGAACGCGGGCAAGACCACGCTTGTCGAGCGGCTGGTGGCCGAGATCTGCGCGCGCGGCTACAGCGTTTCGACGCTCAAGCACACGCATCACCTGGTCGATCTGGAACGTCCCGGCAAGGACAGCTACCGCCACCGCGCGGCGGGGGCGCAGCAGACGGTGCTGGCCTCGTCCTCGCGCTGGGCGCTGATGACCGAGCTGCGCGGCGCGCCCGAGCCGGCGCTCGAGGCCCTGATCGCCCGGCTCGACCCGGTGGACCTGGTGATCGTCGAGGGCTGGAAGCGCGACCGCCACCCCAAGGTCGAGGCCTGGCGGGCCGAGACCGGGCAGCCGCTGATCGCCCTCGATGATCCCACGATCCGCGTGATCGCCACCAACGACCGCCCGCCCGAGGGGCATGGGCGCCCGCTGATCGGGCTCGATGACATCCCGGCGATCGCGGACTTCGTGCTCGAGGATGTCGGGCTCGCGCTGCGGAAATCGGCCTGAGCATGGGCAAACGGCTGAGGGACGATTGTTTTGCCCTGCCGCCGGGGATCCGCTGGACGCCGGTGGACGAGGCGCTGGCGCGGCTGAGGACCGGGCTCGACTGTGTGGCCGGGACCGAGGAGGTGCCGCTCGGGACCGCCGCGGGGCGCATCCTCGCGGCCCCCGTGATCGCGCGGCGCGCCAACCCGCCGGCGGCGAATGCGGCGGTCGATGGATATGCCTTCGCCTTCGCGTCGCTGGGCGGCGCCGACGAGGCGCGGTTGCCGCTGATGACCGGGCGCGCGGCCGCGGGCCGCCCGCTGGGCGCCGCCGTGACGCAGGGCCACGCCGTGCGCATCCTCACCGGGGCCGAGATCCCCGAGGGCGCTGACACCGTGGCGCTGCAGGAGGATTGCGAGGTAGCGGGCGGCCATGTCCTGATCGGCGCGCCTCGGAAGCGCGGCGCCAACACCCGCGCGGCGGGCGAGGATGCGGCCGCGGGCGAGGCGGTGCTGGACACGGGCCGCAGGCTCGCCCCGCAGGATCTCGCACGCATCGCATCGGTGGGTGTCGAGCGCGTGCCGGTCCACCGCAGGCTCAGGGTGGCCGTGCTCTCGACCGGCGACGAGGTGATCGAGCCGGGCGCCGACGGCCCCGGCATCTTCGACGCGAACCGCCCGATGCTGCTGGCCTTCCTCGCGGCGCAGGGGTTCGAGGCGATCGACCTCGGCCGCGCTCCCGACCGGGCCGCGGAGGTGCGCGCGGCGCTCGACCGGGGTGCGGCCGGGGCGGACGCGATCCTCACGACCGGCGGCGCCTCGGACGGCGACGAGGACCACGTCTCGAAGATCCTGCGCGCCGAGGGCCGGGTCGAGACCTGGCGCATCGCGGTCAAACCCGGCCGCCCGCTGGCGCTGGGCCTGTGGCGCGGCGTGCCGGTGTTCGGGCTCCCCGGCAACCCGGTCGCGGCCTTCGTCTGCTCGCTCATCTTCGCGCGGCCGGCGCTCATGCTGATGGCCGGTGCGGGCTGGAGCGCGCCCGAGGGCGTCATGCTCCCGGCCGCGTTCGAGAAGCGCAAAAAGCCGGGGCGGCGCGAATACCTTCGCGCACGCCTCGACGCCGGGGGCCGGGTCGAGGTGTTTCGCTCGGAGGGCTCGGGGCTCATCGGCGGGCTCAGCTGGGCCACCGGGCTGTGCGAGTTGCCCGACGGCGCGCTCGATGTCGTGCCGGGTACACCGGTGCGCTTCCTGCCCTTCGCCGCCTTCGGGATATGAGGCCCGCGCTCGCGAGCCGGGCGGGGCTTCTGACCTGCGGCTATTACGCGGCGCTGTTCCTGGCGATCGGGGCGCATCTGCCCTACTGGCCGGTATGGCTGAAGGACTGGGGACTGACCGAGGGCGAGGTCGGCACCTGGCTGGGTGCCGCGCTGGCGGTGCGGCTGGTGGCCAATGCCGCGCTCTCGGCCGTTGCGGACGCCTATGCGGTGCGCCGGCTGATGCTGGGGGTCTGCGGGGCGCTGGCGGCGGCGGTCTTCGCCGCGCACGCGCTGGCCGAGACGCGGCCCGTGCTGTTCGGGCTCACGCTCTTGGTCACGATGACGCTCTCGCCGATGATCCCGTTGGGTGAGGCGCTGGGGTTGAGGGCGGCAATCCGGTATGGCTTTGCCTATCCGCAGGCGCGCGCGGTGGGCTCGATCGCGTTCCTCGCGATGAACCTTGCGCTGGGTGCGGCGATCGCGCGGGTCGGCGCGGACGCCGCGCTCTGGTCGCTGGTCGTCTGCTGCGGGCTCGCGGCCGCGTTCGGGCTGATGCACCCGGGCGGCGGCGCCCCGCCGGGGGGCGGGCTCGACACCGCAGGGCTGCGCGAGGGCTGGCGGCTGACGGCAAGCCCCGCCTTTCTCGCCTTCTTGGTCGCGGCGAGCGCCGCGCAGGCGAGCCACGCGGTGTTCTATACCTACGGGACGCTGGTGTGGCGCGGGCAGGGCATCGGGGCCGAGGTGATCGGCATGCTCTGGGCCACGGGCGTCGCGGTCGAGATCGCGCTGATGCTGGGGCCGGGCGGGCGGATCGTGGCGCGCCTCGGCCCCGCGCGGGCGTTGGCGCTGGGGGCGGCGGCGGGTCTGATGCGCTGGGCCGGCTTCGCGATGGAGCCCACGCTCGCGGTGCTGTGGCCGCTGCAGGCGCTTCATGCCGGCAGCTTCGCGCTCGCTCACCTGGCGGCGATGGCCTTCATCGCCGCCGCCGTGCCGCCCCGGCTCGCCGCCACTGCGCAGGGGGTCTATGTCGGCACGCTGTCGGGGCTTGCGATGGCGGGGGCGACGCTGATGGCCGGGTGGCTGAGCGCGGCGCGCGGCATGGCGGACAGCTACTGGCTCGCGGTGGCGCTCTCGGCGGTGTCGCTCGTGGCGGCGCTGGTCTTGGCGCGGCAATGGCGGGGCGAGCGTCTGACGGCCTGACGCGGCCCGCCGCTCGCCTAGGCTCCGGCTCGAGGCTGGGGCAGCGCATTTCCCGCCGCAGCCCACCACCGCTATCCCGGCCTTGCGCCGAGGCCTCCGGGAAGTCTGTCGATGCTCCGCAAGGCCCCGGGTCGAGCCTGTGACGACGGAGCGCGGCGCGCTCTCGCCCGGCCCGGCGCCGGTCAGACGTAGCGGACGCTCAGGATCTCGTAGCTCTTCGCGCCGCGTGGCGTGTTCACGTCGACCGAGTCGCCTTCCTCCTTGCCGATCAGGGCGCGGGCGAGGGGCGAGCGCAGGTTGAGCCTGCCGGCCTCGAGATCGGCCTCCGACTCGCCCACGATCTGGTAGACGCGCTCCTCCTCGGTGTCCTCGTCCATCAGCGTCACGGTCGCGCCGAAGCGAACGGTGGGACCGGACATCTTCGACGGGTCGATCACCTCGGCGCGGCTGATCAGCCCTTCGAGTTCCTTGATCTGGCCCTCGATGAAGCTCTGCCGCTCGCGGGCCGAGTGATACTCGGCATTCTCCGACAGGTCGCCATGCTCGCGCGCCTCGGCAATGGCCGAGATGATCGCGGGGCGCTCCTCGTCCTTGAGCTGCTTGAGCTTCGCGTTCAGGGCCGTGTAGCCCTGCCTGGTCATCGGGACCTTTTCCATCTCATCCTCTCGGCGTGAGCGTCAGAAAGACACGCAGGACGGCCCTTCCGGACCGTCCTTCGCGCCGCGCCAAAAACAAGACCGCGCCTTTCCGGCGCGGCCCCTTGCACGCCAAACTTAGAATCGCATCGGCGGGGATTGCAAGCGCCCATCCGCCTCGACCTTGCCCGCGGCCGGGCGAGCGGCTACCGCTGTGGCCTGAACGCACTCGGGATGGGGAGGGGGCACGATGAACCTCGATCGGCGGTTTCCGTGCATTGCCGAGATGGAGAAGGCGGCTCGGCGGCGCATCCCCAAGATCGCCTGGGACTATCTCGCGGGCGGCATCGGGCTCGAGGCGGGGCTCGCGCGCAACCGGCGAATGCTCGACGAAGTGGTGCTGACGCCACGTTACCTCGGCGACTGGGAGGGCGCGCCCGATCTGACGACGCGGCTTCTGGGCCGCGACTGGTCCGCGCCCTTCGGCGTGGCGCCGGTGGGGCTGGGCGGCATGATCTGGCCGCGCTCGGCCGAGCACCTGGTGCGAGCGGCGCGGGATGCGAACATTCCCTTCGCGCTCTCCACGGTCGCGAACGCCACGATCGAGGAAATCGGCCGCCTCGCGCCAGGCCACCCCTGGTTCCAGCTCTATGCGATGAAGGACCGCGAGATGAACCGCCACGTGCTGGGGCGGGCCAGGGCCGCGGGCTACGACACGCTGGTCATCACGGTAGACGTGCCAAAGAAGATGCGCCGCGACCGCGACATGAGGAACGGGCTGGGCTGGGCGCCGGGCTGGGACGTCGGGCTCGCGCTCGACATCGCGCGGCGCCCGGCCTGGGCCTGGCAGATGGCGCTGCACGGGATGCCGCGCTTCAACAACCTGACCGACTACCTGCCCAAGGGCCTCGGGGTCGAGGAGATCGGGCGTGAGCTGGGCCGCCTCCGCGACGGGCGGATCACCGCCGCCAAACTCGGGCAGTACCGCGAGGACTGGCAGGGCAAGCTGGTCATCAAGGGCATCCTGAGCCCCGAGGAGGCGGTGATCTGCCGCGATGTGGGCGCGGATGCGGTCGTCGTCTCGAACCATGGCGGACGGCAGATCGACGCGGCGCGCTCGGCCGTCGAGGTGCTGCCCGCGATCCGCTCGGCGGTGGGGCCGGATTTCCCGCTGATCGCGGATGGCGGCGCGCGGAACGGCCTCGACATCATGCGGATGCTCGCCTGCGGCGCGAATTTCGTGCTGCTGGGCCGCGCCTTCTACTTCGCCATGGCGGCGATGGGCGCGCCGGGGGCGGCGCATGCGATCCATGTGCTGAAGGAGGAGCTTGCCATCACCATGGGCCAGCTTGGGGCGCGGCGGCCGGAGGAACTGCCCGGCTTCCTCGGCTGAGGGATCTTGTGCTGTCCGTGGACGGGTGCGGCTGTTATATTCCCTCCGTTGTGCGGGGGTGGAGCATGGGGGAACCAACATGCCCGCTCTCGACGCCTGTTTCGAGGGGACGATCCCGGAGGTCTATGACCGCCTGCTCGTCCCCCTGATCTTCGAGGATTTCGCCGAGCATCTGGCCGAAAGGGCCGCCATTGGCGCCCCCGACTCGGTCCTCGAGACGGCCGCGGGGAGCGGCGCCCTGACGCGGGCGCTCGCACGCGCCCTGCCCGCGGCGACGCGGATCGTCGCGACAGACCTCAACGCGCCGATGCTGGAGCACGCACGGGCCCGCCACGATGGCGGGCGACCGGTCGACTGGCTGCCGGCGGACGCGCTCCAGCTGCCCTTTCCGGCGGCGAGCTTCGACGCGGTGGCCTGCCAGTTCGGCGTGATGTTCTTTCCCGACCGGATCCGGGCCTATGCCGAGGTGCGGCGCGTGCTGCGGCCGGGCGGGCGGTTCCTGTTCTCCGTCTGGGACCGGATCGAGGCGAACGGTTTCGCCCACGCGGTGACCGAGGCGCTGGCCGAGCTCTGGCCCGACGATCCGCCTCGCTTCCTCGCGCGCACGCCGCATGGTCACGGGCACCCGGACCTGATCATGCGCGAACTGGTCGAGGCCGGTTTCCCGCCGGCGCGGATCGAGCCGCTGGCCGGGCGCAGCCGCGCGGCCTCGGCACGCGAGCCCGCGATCGCCTATTGCCAAGGCACCCCGCTCAGGTCCGAGATCGAGGCGCGCGACCCCGCGGGCCTTGCGCGCGCGACCGAGCATGCCGCCCGCGCCATCGCCCGGCGCTGGGGCGATGGCCCGGTCAGCGCCGGGATTCGGGGCTTCGTCGTCGAGGTCGCGGCGCCGGGGTGACCGGCGCGGGTCAGGGCGTAGCGATCCGCGCAGCGTAGCCTTGGAGCGGCGCCACTTCGAGCTCGCCCTCGCTCAGCGTCTCGATGGCACGCGCGGCCGCCACGGCACCGGCTGCCGTGGTGTAGTAGGGGATCTTCATGGTCAGCGCGGTCGCGCGAATGTCGAAGCTGTCCTTGACCGACTGCGCGCCCTCGGTTGTGTTGAACACCAGCGTCACGCCGCCGTTCTTGAGGTGGTCGACGATGTCGGGCCGCCCCTCGTAGACCTTGTTCACCCGCTCGGCCCGTACCCCGCGCTCGGTCAGGAAGGCGCAGGTGCCGGCGGTCGCGAGGATGGTGAAGCCCAGCCGGTCGAGGATGCGGGCGGCGGGCAGGATCGCGTCCTTGTCCTGGTCGCGGACCGAGACGAAGGCCGAGCCCCCCGTGGGCAACGGCGTGCCCGCGCCGAGCTGGCTCTTGAGGAAGGCGCGCGCGAAGCTGCGGTCGAGCCCCATCACCTCGCCGGTCGAGCGCATCTCGGGGCCGAGGATCGTATCGACCCCGGGGAAGCGGGCGAAGGGCAGCACAGCCTCCTTCACCGCGATGTGGGGCGTGTTGGGGTCGATCAACTCGAAGCCCGTCAGCGCCTCGCCCGCCATCACCCGCGCGGCAATGGCCGCGACCGGCGAGCCAGTGGCCTTGGCGACGAAGGGCACGGTGCGCGAGGCGCGGGGGTTCACTTCGAGGACGTAGATCTCGCCATCCTTGATCGCGAACTGCACGTTCATCAGGCCCTTGACGCCCAAACCGAAGGCCATCGCCTCGGTCTGGCGGGTCAGCTCCTCGATCATCGCGCGGCTCAGCGAATGCGGCGGCAACGAGCAGGCGCTGTCGCCCGAATGGACGCCCGCCTCCTCGATATGCTCCATCACGCCCGCGACATGGACGCTCTCGCCGTCGGCCAGCGCATCGACATCGACCTCGACGGCGCCCGAGAGATAGCTGTCGATCAGCACCGGCGAGGTGCCCGAGACGACCACCGCCTCGCGGATGTAGCGCTCGAGCTCGGCGTCCGAGCGCACGATCTCCATCGCCCGCCCGCCCAGCACATAAGATGGGCGGATCACCACCGGGTAGCCGACCTCATGGGCGATGTGGAAGGCTTCGTCGGCGGAATGGGCGATGCCGTTGACCGGCTGGCGCAGGTCGAGCTTACGCAGGAGCTTCTGGAATCGCTCGCGGTCCTCGGCGAGGTCGATGGCGTCGGGCGTGGTGCCGAGGATGGGGATCCCGGCATGTTCGAGCCCGCGCGCGAGCTTCAAGGGCGTCTGGCCGCCGAATTGCACGATCACTCCGTGGAGCGTGCCGGCCTCCTGCTCGACGCGCAGGATCTCCAGCACGTGCTCGAGCGTGAGGGGCTCGAAATACAGCCGGTCCGAGGTGTCGTAGTCGGTCGACACGGTCTCGGGGTTGCAGTTGATCATCACCGTCTCGTAGCCCGCCTCGGTCAGCGCGAAGCAGGCGTGGCAGCAGCAGTAGTCGAACTCGATGCCCTGGCCGATGCGGTTGGGGCCACCGCCGAGGATGACGACCTTCTTGCGGTCGGTCGGGCGCGCCTCGCACTCGACCGCGCCCGCGACATCCGCCTCGTAGGTTGAATACATGTAGGGCGTCTGCGCCTCGAACTCGGCGGCGCAGGTGTCGATGCGCTTGAAGACCGCGTTCACGCCCAGCGCGTGGCGGATGCGGCGCACGCCGTCCTCGTTGAGATTGGTCAGCGTGCCGAGGCGGGCGTCGGTGAAGCCCAGCATCTTGAGCCGCCTCAAGCCCGCCGCGTCCTCGGGCAGACCCTCGCGGATCAGCCGCGCCTCCTCGGTCACGATCTCGTCGATGCGCTCGAGGAACCAGCGGTCGAACTTCGTCGCCACCTCGATCTCGTCGAGCGTGAGCTCTTCGCGCATCGCCTGGGCGATGATGCGGATGCGATCGGGGGTCTGGCGGCCAAGGGCGGCGAGGACCGCGCGCTTGCGTTCCTCGGCCGTCTGGTCGGGGGTGACGCCGTCGATCGCGATCTCGTCGAAGCCGGTCAGGCCGGTCTCGAGCGAGGCGAGCGCCTTCTGCATCGCCTCGTGGAAGCTGCGGCCGATTGCCATCGCCTCGCCCACCGACTTCATGGCGGTGGTCAGTTCCGGCTTCGAGCCGGGGAACTTCTCGAAGGCGAAGCGCGGGATCTTGACCACGACGTAGTCGATCGTCGGTTCGAAGGACGCGGGTGTGACCCCGGTGATGTCGTTGGTCAGCTCGTCCAGCGTGTAGCCTACCGCCAGCTTGGCCGCGACCTTGGCGATGGGGAACCCGGTGGCCTTCGACGCCAGCGCCGAGGAGCGCGAGACGCGCGGGTTCATCTCGATCACGACCATCCGCCCGGTCTCCGGGTGGATCGCCCACTGCACGTTCGAGCCGCCGGTCTCGACCCCGATCTCGCGCAGCACCGCGATCGAGGCGGTGCGCATCCGCTGATATTCCTTGTCGGTCAGCGTCAGCGCGGGCGCCACCGTGATCGAATCGCCGGTGTGCACGCCCATCGGGTCGATGTTCTCGATCGAGCAGACGATGATGGCGTTGTCCGCGCGGTCGCGGACCACCTCCATCTCGAATTCCTTCCAGCCGAGCAGGCTTTCATCGACAAGAATCTGACCGACCGGCGATGCCTCCAACCCGGTGCGGCAGATCTTCTCGTAGTCCTCGCGGTTGTAGGCGACGCCGCCGCCGGTGCCGCCCAGCGTGAAGGCGGGGCGGATGATCGCGGGCAGGCCGACCTCGTCGAGCGCGGCGACCGCAAGGCGCACGCCCTCGGCAATGTCGCGCTTGCCGTTCGCCATCTTCGGCGCGGTCACGATGGTGGCACGCGGGTTTTCCAGCCCGATGCGGTCCATCGCCTCGCGGAACAGCTTGCGGTCCTCGGCCATCTCGATGGCCTCGCGGTTGGCGCCGATCAGCTCGACGCCGAATTTCTCCAGCACGCCCATGTCCGCGAGCGCCATGGCGGTGTTGAGCCCGGTCTGCCCGCCCATGGTGGGCAGGATGGCGTCGGGGCGCTCCTTCTCGATGATCCGGGCCACCACCTCGGGCGTGATCGGCTCGATGTAGGTCGCGTCCGCGAGCCCCGGGTCGGTCATGATGGTGGCGGGGTTCGAGTTGACGAGGATGACCCGGTAGCCTTCCTCGCGCAGCGCCTTGCAGGCCTGGGCGCCCGAGTAGTCGAATTCGCAGGCCTGTCCGATCACGATGGGGCCCGCACCGATGATCATGATCGAATGGATGTCGGTGCGTCTGGGCATGTCTCACTCCGGCGCGAGCGAACCGCGCCGGGCATGGCGTCCCGGCCCGGTCGGGCGGTCTGGCGGCAAACTGGCGAGCGTTATACCGATCCCGCGCGCGGGGGCAAGGAAGGGATTGGGCGGCGAGGCGCGGTGATCGGGCGCGGGCGCGGGTGTGTGGCGGCGCGCATGGCGGGAAACTGCCGCGGGCTCGGCGACCGGCACGTCGCGCGGGCGTCGCCGAAATGCGCGAGGGCGCGCGGCGGGCGCCGGGCGGGAATGGCCGCCGCGCGCGGAGGCGCGGCGGCCGGGTTCTTGTGTCAGGCCATCGCGTGGTCGCGCGCCGGGCGGTGGCGGCGACGCTTGGCGGCCGCGGCGGCGCCGGGCTTCTGCGGGGCGCCATGGCGCGGGCCGTTGCCATGCCCGTGGCTTGCATGCTCGGGCTGGCGGCGCTGGCCGTTCGGCTTGCCGGTCGCAGCACCCGCCGCGCGGGGCTGTCCGTTCGGGCGGCCGCGGCGCGATGCGGGGCGGCTGCCGCGCTGCTCGGGCGGGACCTCGCCGCTGGCGACCGCGACCGGCACGCCGGTCAGCTTTTCGACCGCGCGCAGAAGGCCGACGTCCTCGGCGGTGCAGAAGGCGACCGCGTCGCCGCCTGCGCCCGCCCGCGCGGTGCGACCGATGCGGTGGACGTAGGATTCCGGCACCTCGGGCAGGTCGAAGTTGTAGACGTGGCTGACGCCGGGGATGTCGATCCCGCGCGCGGCCACGTCGGTGGCGACCAGCACCCGGATCTCGCCCTTGCGGAAGGCCGCGATGGCGCGCTCGCGCTGTCCCTGGCTCTTGTTGCCGTGAATCGAGCCCGCGTTGATCCCCGCGGCGCAAAGCTGCTTCATCAGCCGCTCGGCGCCGTGCTTGGTGCGCGAGAACACGAGGCTCAGCGCGTCGCGGTCCTCGGCCAGCAGGCGCTTCAGCAGGTCGGGCTTGGCCGACTGCTCGACGAAGTGCACCGACTGGCGCACGAGATCGGCGGCCTTGCCCGGGGGCGAGACCTCGACGCGGACGGGGTCGTTCAGGTAGGCGCGCGACAGCTCCTCCATCTGTTTCGGCATGGTGGCCGAGAACAGCAGCGTCTGGCGCGGGCTGCCCACCAGCGTCGCGATCTTCCTGAGCGCGTGGATGAAGCCGAGGTCGAGCATCTGGTCGGCCTCGTCCAGCACGAGGAAGCGGGCGGTGTCGAGCCGCACGGCGCGGCGCTCGACGAGGTCCAGGAGCCGCCCCGGCGTCGCCACCAGTACGTCGGTGCCGCGCGACAGCGCGCGGACCTGGTTGTTGATCGAGGCGCCGCCAACGACCGTGGCCACGCGCAGGTCGGTGCGCTTTACATAGGCGCGCAGGTTGTCGGCGATCTGGTTCACCAGCTCGCGCGTGGGCGCGAGGACCAGGGCGCGCACGGCCCGCGCCTCGGGCAGGTGCTTCTCGGCCATCAGGTGCTGCACCAGCGGCAGCCCGAAGGCCGCGGTCTTGCCGGTGCCGGTCTGGGCAAGGCCCATCAGGTCGCGGCCGGCCAGCACATGCGGGATCGCGTCGCGCTGGATCGGCGTCGGCGCCTCGAAGCCGAGAGCGGCGACCGAGCGCAGGAGGGTGTTGGAAAGCCCGAGGGCTTCGAAAGTCGTCAAGATGTATGCCTCTTTCATAAGGCGGGCACGCTTGCGGCCCGCCGCCCGCCACGGGGCGGGATGCGAAGAACGGGGGCCCATGCGCCCGGCACCATGCCGGGCGGGACCCGTGAAGCTGGTTCCGATCGCGCTCGCGCCCCCGGGGCGGATTCCCCGCCGGGCGGTCGGATCGTGAGAACCCAGCGTGAAATGGGAACCCGGTCGGTGATCGGCCCTGCGCCGCTGTCGCGGCGGGGCGCCTGCATCGTGTCCTGCACCGGGTTGCCGCGCCGGAGGGCGCGAGAGGGTGGGTGCGGGCCGTTCACGCGACGGCCGAGCAACGTGCCCGCCTCACATCGGGCGCGGGCGGGGGAAAGTCAAGGACTTGTTGCGCTGCGGCATGGACGGCAGCTTGCGAGGACCGGGCGCGCGCCGCCGACTGTCGCGGGGCGGATTCGAAACTGTCTCAAAGTGGTTATTCCTATTCTTTACGAATCGGCGCAATCTTTTCACGGGGAGCTGTTGGAGTTGCGTGATGGAACACGTTTTGCCCAGCGATGTGCGCTCCGCCCTCGGGCGCGAGCAGGCTCCCGGCCGGCGCCGCTCTCCCGGCCTTTTCGCGATCTCGGCGGCGATCACGGGCGCGCAGCGGCACCCGGTGGTCGAACTGACCGAGACCCGCATGGTCATCCGCGCCGAGAACATGCCGCACCTGCGCGGCTTCGTGGACATCGTGAAGGGCGAGGAGCGCATCGGGCGCCACCTCGTCGTGCTGTCCTGGGCGCGCGACGGACTGGCGGGCTACGACTTCAAGCGCCACGGCCGCGCGGGCGCGGCGCCGGCGGATTACGAGCGCCCCGCCCATGCCGCGTTGCTCGGTGGGCCGGGCGACGGGCGCTGAGGCGGGGCCACCTGCCCGCCGCCGCAGACGGCATAACCTGCTGACATGAATGGTCTGCGCCGTCAGAGCCCGGCGCTCGCCTCCATCGCGAGCCGCCCGTCGGAGGCACGGACCCAGAGCTGCAGCCCCTCGGCCCCTTCCCGCGCGCAGGCGGCGAAGGGCTCGTCGGCAAAGACCGGCGCCACGGCACGGAAGGCGAAGCGGCCGATCGGCCGCGCGCGCGCCATCTCGCCCGCGAGCTCGAGCAGCAGCGTCGCCAGCAGCGGCCCGTGGACGACGAGACCGGGATAGCCCTCGGTTTCCGTTGCGTGGCGCAGGTCGTAGTGGATGCGGTGACCGTTGAAGGTGAGCGCCGAGTAGCGGAACAGTTCGACCGGCCCCAGCGACCAGTCGCGCCGGGCGGTCTCGTCGGTTGCGGCCTGCCGGGGCGCGGGCCACGGCGTGCCGGGGGCGGGGTCGAATCGGTAGACGATGTCCTGCTCCTCGACGACCGCGAGGCCCGCGGCGCCGGAAATCTCGTGGCGCACGGTCACGAAGGTCATCTCGCCCGCCCGCCCGGTCTTTTCCGCCACATCCGCGATGGTCGAGTGCCGCGTCGCGGGCGCGTCAAGCGGCAGCGGCCCGGGGAACTCGACGCGCCCGCCCGCCCACATCCGCCGCGGCTGACGCACCGCCGGCATGAAGCCGCCCGTGGCGGGGTGGCCATCCGGGCCCAGATCGGCCCGCGGCCGCGCTTCGAGGAAATGCATCCAGTGCCAGAAGGGCGGAAGCGCGTCGCCCGGTCCAAAGGGCGCGCGCGCGAGGCCCAGCGTGGCTACCAGCGCGTTCGCGGCCCAGGGATGCATCGGGTCGGTCTCGGTCCGGCTGCGGCCGATCCAGTCGGCGGGGTTTGGCGTGGTCATCGCGGGCTCCTTCGGCTTGCGCCCCGGCATAGCGGCAAACCGGCCCGCCGATCCAGCCTTGCCGCACGCGGATGGTTGACGCGGCCCCGCGGCCCGCGCAGGACTGGGCCGCGGCAACAGGGGAGGGACCGGCCATGGCGCGCAATCTGGATACCGACAGCGCGGGGCCGCGGACGCTCGCGATCCATGCGGGCGAGCGGCCCGACCCTGCGACGGGGGCGTCGAGCCCCAACATCGTCATGTCCTCGACCTTCGTGACGGAACGGCCCGAGGGCTTCTCGGCCCGCGAGCTGACCGAGGACAGCCCCTTCGTCTACACCCGCTGGGCCAACCCGACGGTGCGCGGGCTCGAGGAGAAGGTGGCGGCGCTCGAGGGGGCGGAATCGGCCGCGGCCTTCGCCTCGGGGATGGCGGCGGCGCATGCGATCCTGCTGGCGGAGCTGTCCTCGGGCGACCGGCTGGTGCTGTCGGACGTGAGCTACGCCGGCATCGCGGAGCTTGCGCGCGACACGCTGCCCCGGATGGGCGTCGAGGTGGTGACCGTGAACATGTCCGACCTCGCGGCGGTCGAGGCCGCGGTGACCAAGGGGACGCGGCTCGTCTTCATCGACACGCCCTGCAATCCTCTGATGCGGCTCACCGACATCGCGGCGGTGGCCCGCATCGCCCATGCCGCGGGCGCGCGGCTTGCGATCGATTCGACCTTCGCCTCGCCAGTCGCCACCCGGCCGCTGGAGTTCGGGGCCGACTATGTCATGCACTCGGCCACCAAGTATCTGGGCGGGCATGGCGACGCGGTGGGCGGCGTGGTCTGCGGCCGCGCCGAGTTGATCCGCCCGCTGGTGAGCGAGGCGATCGTCCATTTCGGCGGTGTCATGAGCCCCTTCAACGCCTGGCTGATCGCCCGCGGCGCCGCCACCCTGCCGATCCGGATGCGCGCGCACGAGGAGACCGCAATGGCGGTGGCGAAGTGGCTGGAAGCCGACCCCCGCATCGCCCGGGTGGTCTATCCGGGCCTGCCCAGCCACCCGCAGCACGACCTCGCCCGGCGGCAGATGCGCAACTTCTCGGGCATGATGACCTTCCGCGTGCGGGGCGGCGAGGCCGAGGGGGCCGAGGCGGCGGCGCGGATGGCGGCGCGGCTCAAGGTCATCCACCACGCGGTGTCGCTGGGTCATCACCGGACGCTGGTGTGCTGGATGCCGACGGCGAGCCTGCTGGAAACCTCGTTCCGCCTCACGGGCGCCGGGGCCGACGCCTATCGCGACTGGGCGGGCGAGGGGGTGTTCCGCCTCTCGATCGGGCTCGAGGACGCAGCCGATCTGATCCGCGACCTCGACGCGGTGCTGTAGGCGTCAGGCGCGCAGCAGCGCCCAGATCAGGTTGAGGGGCGAGAAGAACCCTGTCCCCACCGTCAGCCCGAAGGTCACGAGCGTGACGGCGGCCATCGCCATCACGCCCGGCTTCGGCAGGCCGCCGAGCGCCGCGCGGCGCGTGAGCACAAGGTTGACGCAGAGGATCGCCGCCGCCGCCACGACCGACAGCAGTACCGCCCCGAACATCGCGCCGCCGCCATGCAGCGCGCCCATGCCGAGCCAGACCAGCCGCCCGATCAGCGGCGCGCCCAGCAGGTTGAACAGGGCGAAGGCGGTGACGGGTCTCACGGGGGCGCGGCTCACTCGATCCCGAAGACGACCGAGACCATGGCCGACAGCGTTTCCTCGCCGCCCGCGATGGGCACCGCCGCGGCGTCGGCCATCGCCATGCGCATCTCGAACTTCGGCATCGGCACCACCGCGCCGCCCTCGGCGAGCGAGATGACCGGCCCCAGCTTCACGCCGATCGCGCTTGCGTAGATCTCGGCCTTGCGCCGCGCGTCCTCGGCCGCCGCCTTGCGCGCCGCGTCGAGCCGGGCCTCGCGGTCCGAGACGTCGAACCAGATGCCGCCGATGTCGGTGGCGCCAGCCGATGTGGCGCGGTCGAGAAGTCCGCCCAGCGCCGCGAAGTCGCGGGCCGTCACCTGCACCGTGTTGCTGGCGCTGTAGCCGCGGATCTTCGGCCGCTCGTCGCCCGCCTGCGGATGCGACCACAGCGGCGACAGCGAGACGTTCGTCGTGCGGATGTCGCGCTCGGCGATGCCCGCGTCCCTCAGCGCCTTGAACACCGCCGCCATCGCCTTCGAGTTGCGGTCGAGCGCCTGCCCCGCC
Organism: Thermohalobaculum sediminis; assembly: GCF_023487995.1. Lineage (GTDB taxonomy): Bacteria > Pseudomonadota > Alphaproteobacteria > Rhodobacterales > Rhodobacteraceae > Thermohalobaculum > Thermohalobaculum sediminis. Next base: position 43,424 of record NZ_JAMFKN010000007.1, on the reverse strand, counting down.
GTGTTGCCCTCGGTGGTGACGCCCAGGCTCACGCGCGCCATGTCGGGCGGTGCCGTCACCTCGCCGCGACCGGTGACCGATAGGGTGCGGGGCAGCTTGTCCTCGTCCGCGAGGGCAGGGGCCGCCACGAGCAGGGCGACGACGACCATCAGGCGCAGCATGGGGCGATCCTCTCTGTGGCGTCCGGGCGGATGGCCGGGACGGGTTAGTCGCGATCTTACGCGCAAGGGGCGCGCACTCCAGCGGGGCGCGCGAAAAAAATCGCGGCGTGCGGCGTGCGGGGCGCCAGAATGCGACGGCGGGTGGCGCATTCGGACGGGATGCCGTGTGAAAATCTGGCGCAGGATTTCACGCAAGGCCGTGCCGCATTGGGCGTGCGGCCCCGGGCGGCAGGGGCGCGATGGCGCAGCATCAGGCGGCACGGCTGGACGAGAGCGCGCGGGCGGGCGGCGTCGGCGCCGACCTGCGGGCGCTTCGGCGCGCGCGCGGGCTGACGCTGTCGGCGCTCGCGCTCAGGGTCGGCCGCTCGGTCGGCTGGCTGTCCGAGGTCGAGCGCGGGTTGACCGATCCCGCCATCGCGGATCTCAGACGCATCGCCTCGGCGCTCGACCAGCCGCTCTCGCTGTTCTTCGGCGGCGCGCCGGGCCCCGAGCACGAGCGCGGCCACATCGTGCGCGCCGGTGCGCGCCGGGTGCTGGGCTCGGCCGGGCAGGGGCTGCGGGAGGAGCTGCTCTCGCCCGACCTTTCCGGCAGCTTCGAGATCGTCCGCTCGGTCTTCGAGCCCGGCGCGGAGCTGGCCGACGAGGCGCGGCGCCCGACCGAGGAGGCGGGCTATCTCGTGTCGGGCCGGCTCGACCTCTGGCTCGGCGGGCGCTGGATCGGGCTCGGCCCCGGCGACAGCTTCCGCATTCGGGGCGAGCCCTTCCGCTGGCGCAACCCGGGCGGCGAGCCCGCCGTCGCGATCTGGGTGATCGCGCCGCCGGTCTATTGAGGAGGCCATGGTGCCGGAATTCGAGCTTTTGACCATCCTGACCTTCATGGCGGCCTCGCTGACGCTGAATCTGACGCCCGGGGCCGACGTGATGTTCATCACCGCCTCGGGCGCGCAGGGCGGCCCGCGCGCGGGGCTGGCGGCGGGCTTGGGCGTCAGCATCGGCAGCCTGTGGCATGTAGGCCTGGCGGCGGCCGGCGTCGCGGCGCTGATCGCGGCCGAGCCGGTGTTGTTCGACGTGCTGCGCTGGGCGGGGGCCGCGTATCTCATGTGGCTTGCGGTGCAGGCCTGGCGGGCAGGGCCGCCCGAGGAAGGGCGGGGGTCGGCCGATGTCTGGCGCGCCTTGCGCCGCGGGGCGCTGACGAACATGCTGAACCCCAAGGTCGCGATCTTCGTGCTGGCGTTCCTGCCGCAGTTCGTGCGGCCCGAGGCGGGGCCGGTCTGGGCGCAGATCGCGGCGCTGGGGGCGCTGTTCGCGGTCGGCTCGGTGCCGGTCAATTGCGGCTACGGCCTGATGGCGGGGCATTTCGCGGCCCGCCTGCGCCGCGCCGGGCGGGTGATGAACCGGCTTTCGGCGATCGTCTTCGGCGGGCTCGCGGCCCGGCTTGCAATCAACTGAGGGAGGGCGTCATGGCCGATCTGCCGCAGCACGCGCGCGTCGTGATCATCGGAGGGGGGGCGGTCGGCGCCTCGGCGCTCTATCACCTTGCGCTGGCGGGCTGGACCGACTGCGTGCTGCTCGAGAAGAACGAGCTGACCTCGGGCTCGACCTGGCACGCGGCGGGGAACGTGCCGACCTTCTCGTCGTCATGGTCGATCATGAACATGCAGCGCTACTCGGCCGAGCTGTATCGCGATCTGGCCGAGCGCGTGGACTACCCGATGAACTACCACGTCACCGGCTCGATCCGCCTCGCCCACACGCGCGAGCGGATGCAGGAGTTCGAGCGCGTCAAGGGCATGGGCCGCTACCAGGGCATGGAGCTCGAGGTCTGCGGGCCTTCGGAGCTGCGCGAGCGCTACCCCTTCCTCGAGCTCCACGACCTCAAGGGCGGCCTCTGGGACCCCTATGACGGCGACATCGACCCCGCGCAGCTGACGCAGGCGCTGGCCAAGGGGGCGCGCGATCTCGGCGCCCGCGTGATCCGCTTCTGCCCGGTCACGGCGGCGCGGCGCGAGGGGGGCGAGTGGGTGCTGACCACGCCGCAAGGCGAAATCCGATGCGAGTACGTGGTCAACGCCGCCGGCTACCGCGCGCAGGAGGTGGGCGCTATGTTCGGCCGCACCGTGCCGATGGCGACCATGAGCCACCAGTACATCCTGTTCGAGGAGGTGGAGGAAGTTGCAGCCCTCGCCGCCGAACGCGGCCGCAAACTTCCGCTGCTGCGCGACGTGGATGTCAGCTATTACCTGAGGCAGGAGAAGAACGGCTTCAACCTCGGCCCCTACGAGCGCGAATGCCGCGCCCATTGGGCGACGCCCGACGACCCGATGCCCGAGGACTTCTCCTTCCAGCTCTGGCCCGACGACCTGGAACGGCTCGAGCCCTATCTCGAGGATGCGCTGGCGCGCGTCCCCGTCATGGGCAAGGCGGGACTGTCGAAGGTCATAAACGGGCCGATCCCCTATACCCCCGACGGCAACCCGCTGATCGGCCCTATGCCGGGCGTGCCGAACGCCTTCGAGGCCTGCGTCTTCACCTTCGGCATCTGCCAGGCGGGCGGCGCGGGCAAGGTGCTGGCCGAGTGGGTGACGCAAGGCGGCACCGAGTGGGACATGTGGTCCTGCGACCCCCGCCGCTTCGGGCCGTGGATCGACCACCAGTATTGCGTGGACAAGGCGCGCGAAGTCTATGGCCACGAATACGCCATCCACTTCCCGCACCACGCGTGGCCCGCCGCGCGCGACCGGCGCCTGTCGCCGATCCACGACCGGATCAGGCGGCTCGGCGGCCAGATGGGTGCCTTCAACGGCTGGGAGCGGGCCTTGTGGTTCGCGCAGCCGGGCGACGACACGTCCGAGGAAGCGACCCAGACCTGGGACCGCGCGGGCCCGTGGGAGCCCCGTGTGCGCGAGGAATGCGAGGCGGTGCGCGACGCTGCCGGGATCCTCGATCTGCCCGGCTTCTCGCGCTTCAACCTCGAAGGCGCGGGGGCGGCAGAATGGCTTGCGTCGCGCATCACCGGCGTCGTGCCGCGGGTGGGGCGGATCGGCCTCGTCTATTTCGCCGACGAGCGCGGGCGGATCGTGACCGAGATGTCGGTCGTGCGCCACCGCGAGGACCTGATGACGCTGATCACGGCCGCCGCAGCCGAGGGGCACGACTTCGACATCCTCGCCCGCGGGCTGGAGGGCGTCGAGGGGATCACGCTCACGAACCGGACCGAGGAATACTCGACCCAGATCCTCAGCGGGCCGGCCTCGCGCGCCATCCTTGCGGCGGTCTGCAAGGCCGACCTCTCGCAGCCCTGGCTCACCCACCAGGCGACCGAGATCGCCGGGCGCTGGGCGCGGCTGATCCGCGTCTCGTTCGCGGGGGAACTGGGGTGGGAGATCCACACGAAGGTCGCCGACACGGCGGAGGTGTTCGATGCGGTCTGGGAGGCCGGGCAGTCCCATGGCCTGCGCCCCTTCGGCATGTTCGCCCTGAACTCCTTGCGCATCGAGAAGGGCTATCGGGCGTGGAAGGGCGACCTTTCGACCGACTACACCATGCTGCAGGGCGGGCTCGACCGCTTCGTGAAGTTCGACAAGCCGCACGACTTCCCGGGCAAGGCGGCGCTGATGGCCGAACAGCAGCGCGGCGTCACCAAGCGGTTCGTGGCGCTCATCGTCGAGGCGGGCGCCTCGGATGCCCCCTACATGTCCACGCTGTGGCATGAGGGCCAGGTGGTGGGCGAGACCACCTCGGGCGCCTGGGGCTACCGGGTGGGGGCATCGGTCGCGCTGGGCATGCTGCGCGCGGATTTGGCAGTGCCGGGCACGAGGGTCGAGGTCGAGATCTTCGGTCAGCGCCGTCCAGCGATGGTCCAGCCGGACGCGCCGCTGTGGGACCCGGCGAATGCAAGGCTGAAGGCCTGAACCGCACCGGAGACGGCTGATGACGCTCGACGAGGCAAAGCGGCGCTACCCCGACGCCCGGACCTTCCGGTTCGGCGACACCGAGGCGCTGTGTTCGCGCCTCACCGGTCTCGTCCGCGAAGGAAGGAAGACCGCGACCGTCACGGCCCTGCGCGATGTCGAGGCCGGGCGCGAGGCGATGCCCGAGGTCGGGCGGCGCGATATCGCGCTGGCCTGGGACGGCACGCCGGCGCTGGTGATCGAGACCGTCGAGATCGCGTGGCGCCCCTTCGACGCGGTGGACGAGGCGTTTGCCCTTGCCGAAGGCGAGAATGACGACCTCGAGGGATGGCGTGCCGATCATCGCGTCTGGCTCGAGCGAAACGGCGGCTTCGATCCCGCGATGATGCTGGTTTGCGAGCGCTTTCGCATGATCGAGAGCTTCGACCGGGACGAGAAGGAAGCATGATGAGCAAGATCGTCCTCACCGATGGCGGCATGGGGCAGGAACTGCTCGCCCGCACCCGGCTTGCGCCCACGCCGCTCTGGTCGGCGCAGGTGATGATCGACCGCCCCGACGCGGTCGAGGAGCTGCATCTCGACTACATCCGCGCGGGCGCGCGCGTGATCACGCTCAACGCCTATTCCGCCGAGCCCTGCCGCTTGCGGCGCTTCGGCATCGAGGACCGGTTCGCGGCGCTTCAGCAGGCGGCTTGCGAGCTGGCGCTGCGTGCCCGCGACCGGGCGGGGGCGGCGGGCGCGGACGTCGCCATCGCGGGCTGCCTGCCGCCGCTGGAATGGTCGTACCTGCCGCAGATCGCGCGCCCCGCCGACGAGGCGGCGGAGATCTACGCCCGCGTGGTGACCGAACAGGCGCCGCATGTGGACCTGTTCCTGTGCGAGACGATGGCCGCGGCGGGCGAGGCCGCGGGGGCGGCGCGGGCCGCTGCCGCTTCGGGCCTGCCGGTCTGGGTGTCCTGGACCGTGGCCGAGCACCCCGTCGCCACCGTGCGCAGCGGCGAGCCGCTGGGCGAGGCCATCGCGGCGCTGGGCAATATCCCGGTCGCGGCGCTCCTCGTCAATTGCTCGTCGCCCGAGGCGGTGGGCCACGCCATGCCCGCGCTCGCGGCCGATGGCCGCCCGTTCGGCGGCTATGCCAACGGCTTCACGCCCTTCGAGGCGGGCCACGCGCTGGGCACGACGGTCGAGAGCCTGAGCTCGCGCGCCGACATGGGCCCCGCCGCCTACGCCGCGCATGTGCTGGGCTGGGTCGGGCAGGGCGCCAGCATCGTCGGCGGCTGCTGCGAGACCGGCCCCGCGCATATCGCGGCGATCTCCCGCGAACTGGCGGCCGCGGGCCACGAGACCGTCGCGCCCGGCGCCCTGAGGTCCCCGGCCGATGCCTGAGCCGTTGCCCGTGCTCATGTCCGGCGTCCGGCTGATCCGCCATGGCGGGCCCGAGGCGCTGGTCTGGTCCGACGAGATCCCCGTGCCCCGCCCCGGCCCGGGCGAGGCCCTGGTGCGCGTGCTGGCGGCAGGGGTCAACAACACCGACATCAACACCCGGATCGGCTGGTATGCGAAGGCCGTGACCGGCAGCACCGAGGACGCCGCCGGCGGCTCTGCGGCCGAGGATGGCGGCTGGGCCGGTGCGCTGAGCTTCCCGCGCATCCAGGGCGGCGATCTCTGCGGCGAAGTGGTGGCGCTGGGCGCGGAGGCGGAAGGCCCGCCGCTCGGCGCGCGGGTGATCTGCCCCATCAACCTGCCGGAACCCACGCCGGACGCGCCCACCGGCTTCCGCGCGCTCGGGTCGGAACTCGACGGCGCCTTCGCGCAGTTCTGCGTGGTCCCGGCGCGGCACCTGCACGACGTGACCGCCTCGCCGCTGAGCGATGTCGAGCTTGCGGCGATGCCCTGTGCCTATGGCACCGCGTGGAACCTGCTGTCCCGCGCGGGCGTCGCGCCGGGCGAGCGGGTGCTGATCACCGGCGCGTCGGGCGGCGTGGGGCTCGCGGCGGTGCAGCTTGCCTGCCATCTCGGCGCGCATGTCACCGCGCTCGCGGGCGGCGCGAAGCAGGCAGCGGTGCGCGAGGCAGGCGCAGACGACGTGCTGGCGCGCGACGCTGTCCTGCCCCCGCGCGCCTTCGACGCGGCGATCGACGTGGTCGGCGGCCCGCGCTGGGGGGGCGTGATCGAGGCGCTGGCTCCCGGCGGGCGCTATGCCGTCTCGGGCGCCATCGCGGGCCCGGTGGTCGAGGCCGACCTGCGCACGATCTACCTCAACGACCTCACCCTCTTCGGCTGCACCTTCCAGCCGGCCGAGGTGTTTGCCCGGCTGGTCGGCATCATCAACGCCGGCCTGATCCGGCCGCTGGTCGCCCGCATCTACCCGCTGCGCGAGATCGCCGCCGCACAGGCCGATTTTGCCGCCAAGCGCTTCGCCGGAAAGCTCGTCCTCCTGCCACCCGAGGTTCACCCATGAGCACTCTGCCCACCCAGGCCCGCGCCGTCATCATCGGGGGCGGCGTGATCGGCTGCTCGGTCGCCTATCACCTGACCAAGCTCGGCTGGACCGACGTGGTGCTGCTCGAGCGCAAGCAGCTCACCTGCGGCACCACCTGGCACGCGGCGGGGCTGATCGGCCAGCTTCGCGCCTCGGCCAACATGACGCGGCTCGCGAAATACTCGGCCGACCTATACCGCGGGCTCGAGGCCGAGACCGGGGCCGCCACGGGGCTTCGGCAATGCGGCTCGATCAGCGTGGCGCTGACCGCCGAGCGGCGCGAGGAGCTGTGGCGCTCGGCCTCGATGGCGCGCGCCTTCGGGGTGCCGGTCGAGGAAATCAGCCCGGCAGAGGTGAAGGCGCGCTACCCCCATCTCAACACCGATGACGTGGTGGGCGGCGTTTGGCTGCCGACCGACGGGCAGGGCGATCCCGGCAACATCGCGCTGGCGCTGGCCAAGGGCGCGCGGATGCGCGGCGCGCGCATCGTCGAGGGCGCGAAGGTCACCGGGGTCCGGCGCGAGGGCGGCCGCGTCACCGGCGTCGATTGGGCGATGGGCGGCGAGGCGGGGACCATCCGCGCGGAAATCGTCGTCAACTGCGCCGGCATGTGGGGCCGCGAGGTGGGCCGCATGGCCGGCGTCTCGGTGCCGCTGCAGGCCTGCGAGCATTTCTACATCGTGACGGAACCCATCGAGGGCCTCGGCCAGATGCCGGTCCTGCGCGTGCCCGACGAATGCGCCTATTACAAGGAGGACGCGGGCAAGTTCCTGCTCGGCGCCTTCGAGCCGGTCTCGAAGCCCTGGGGGATGAACGGCATCCCCGAAGATTTCTGCTTCGACCAGCTGCCCGAGGATTTCGACCATTTCGAGCCGATCCTCGAGAAGGCCGCGCACCGCATGCCGATGCTGGCGAGCGCGGGGATCAAGACCTTCTTCAACGGCCCCGAGAGCTTCACCCCTGACGATCGCTACCTGCTGGGCGAGGCGCCCGAGACGCGCGGCTTCTGGGTCGCGGCGGGGTTCAACTCGATCGGCATCCAGTCGGCGGGGGGCGCGGGCATGGCGCTGGCGCAGTGGATGGAGGACGGCGAGGCGCCCTTCGACCTGTGGGACGTCGATATCCGCCGGATGCAGCCCTTCCAGTCGAACAAGCGGTATCTGGTCGAACGCTCGACCGAGACGCTGGGGCTGCTTTACGCCGACCACTTCCCCTACCGCCAGCCCGCCACCGCCCGCGGCATCCGGCGCACGCCGCTGCACGAGCACCTCAAGGCCCGCGGCGCCGTGTTCGGCGAGACCGGGGGCTGGGAGCGCGCGAACTGGTTCGCGAAACCTGGGCAAGAGCGTGAATACCGCTACAGCTGGGGTCGCCAGAACTGGTTCGAGAACGCCGCCGAGGAACACCGCGCCGTCCGCGAAGGGGTGGGGATGTTCGACCTCTCCACCTTCGGCAAGATCCGGGTCGAGGGCCGCGACGCCGAGGACGTGCTGCAACGCATTTGCGGCGCCGACGTCCGCGTGCCGGTGGGCCGTATCGTCTACACCCAGTTTCTGAACGCCAAGGGTCGTATCGAGGCCGACGTGACGGTCACGCGCCTTAGCGACACCGCCTTCCTGGTGGTTACCCCCGCCGCCACGGCGAGCCGCGACCTCGGCCGTATCCGGCGCCTCACGCCCGATGACGCGCATTGCATCGCCACCGACGTGACCTCGGCCGAGGCGGTGCTGGCGGTGATGGGGCCGAAGGCGCGCGACCTGCTCGCCCCCGCGATCGGCGCGAGCCTTGCGAACGACGCCTTCCCTTTCGGCACGGCGCAAGAGGTCGAGATCGCCATGGGCCGCGGCCGGGCGCATCGCGTGTCCTATGTGGGCGAACTGGGCTGGGAGCTTTACGTCCCCTCCGACCAGGCCGCCCATGTCTTCGAGGCGATCGAGGAGGAGGGGCGCGCGCATGGGCTCAGGCTCTGCGGCCTCCACGTGCTTGATTCCTGCCGCATCGAGAAGGCGTTCCGCCACTGGGGCCATGACATCACCGACGAGGACCACATCCTCGAGGCGGGACTGGGCTTCGCGGTGAAGGTGGACAAGGTGCCGTCCCGCTTCGGCGACTTCATCGGCCGCGAGGCGGTGCTGGCGAAGCGCGAGGCGGGCCTGGCGCGCCGGATGATGCAGTTCAGGCTGAAGGACCCCGAGCCGCTGCTCTATCACAACGAGCCGATCCTGCGGGACGGGCGGATCGTGGGCCAGCTGACCTCGGGTGCCTATGGCCACCACCTCGGCGCTGCCATCGGCATGGGCTATGTGCCGTGTCCGGGCGAGACGCCCGCCGCGCTGATGGCCTCGGCCTGGGAGATCGAGGTCGCGGGCGTGCGCGTCCCGGCCGAGGCGAGCCTCAAGCCGCTCTACGATCCCACCGCCGCGCGGGTGCGGGCCTAGCCGGTAAGTGCGCGGCGGACCCGGTTGAAAATCCGCACCCCCGGCGCGATCAGCGCGTCGGGGAAGTCGTAGTCGGGATTATGCAGCATCGGCTGGCGCTCGCCCGCGCCCAGAAACATCATCGCGGCCTTCGCGCGCTGGCCGAACCGGCCGAAATCCTCGGACGCCCGCATCGGCAGTTCGAAATCGGCCGGCGCCACGCCCTCGGCCTGCAGCGCGCGGGCAAGATGGGCGGTGGCCTCGGCATCGTTCTCGCAGGCGTCGAAGGCGTCGTGGCGGCTGAGCCCGAGGCCAAGCCCTTCGGCGGCCGCCTCGGCCCGGGCCAGCGCCTCGGCCTGGGCCAGCAGCGCGGCCATGTCCGGGTCCGTCAGCGCCCGCAGCGTCACCCGGATCTCGGCCTCGCCCGGCGCGATGCCGAAGGCGGGCTCGCCGAGGCGCGCATGGGTGACGGTGGCAAGCCGGAAGCCCGGCACCAGCGCGCCCCCAGGTCCCAGCGCCGCCAGCGCAGGGATCAGCCGCGCGACGGCCGGCGCGGGCGAGACCCCGGCTTCGGGCACCGAGGCATGCGAGGTGCGGCCCGAGAGGCGGATCATCAGGCCCACCGACGCGCAGTTGACATGCCCCGCGGCCAGCGCCGCCGCGCCCAGCGGCAGGCCCGGCAGGTTGTGCAGCGCGAAGGCGAAATCCGGCGCGATCCCGCCGAACCGCGGGTCGGCGATCACCGCAGCGGCGCCCGAGCCATCCTCCTCGGCCGGCTGGAACATCAGCACCACCCGCCCGCGGGCGGGCGGCCTGCGCCCCACCAGCCGCGCGAGCCCCGCGAGGATCGCCATATGCCCGTCATGGCCGCACAGATGCCCCTTGCCGGGCATGCCCGAGCGGTGCGGCGCGTCCGAGATCTCCTCGATCGGCAGCGCGTCCAACTCGGCGCGGAACATCACCGTTGGGCCGGGCCCGGCGCCCTCCCAGACCGCGGCCACGCCATGCCCGCCAAGGCCAGTCAGCACCCGGTTGGGCCCGGCCGCGCGCAGCATCGCCGCCACCTCGGCGGCGGTGGCGGCTTCCTCGCCCGAGACCTCGGGCATGCGGTGCAGCCGCCGGCGCAAGTCGGTCAGCTCGACGATGTCGCGATTTGTCAGATCCATCTGCGGTCCCCGTCCCGTCGGCCGCCGCACCCTATCGCGCCCCGCCGTGGCAGGGAAGCGGCGTCCCGGCGCCCGAAAGCGGCGCTTCGGGCCGCAAATGGGCGAGAGAAACGAGCAGCCCGCTCCCTAGCTTCGATGCAGCACGCGCCGCTTGCCCGGCCGATGGAGAATGCGATGGACCAGACCGATACCGCGCCGGCCTCTGACGCCGTGGACGAGCCCGCAACCTGCCGCACCCGCCGCGCGGGCGGGCGCGCCGCGCGACAGGCGATGCGGGCCGCGCCCCTCGCCGACGATGTGCGCCCGATCCGCCCCGGCATGAGCGGCGGCCAGTACCAGCCGCTGACCGAGTCAGGCGTCGCCCGCATCCACGAGGCGGCGCTGACCGCGCTCGAGGAGATCGGCCTCGCCGACGCGCCGCCCTCGGGGGTCGCGATCCTGACGAATGCGGGCGCAGTGCAGGGCGCGGACGGGCGCATCCGCTTCCCTCGCGCGTTGGTCGAGGACATGCTGGCGGTGGCGGCGCGCGACATCACGCTGTGCGGGCAGGACCCGCGCCACGATCTGCTGCTCAGCGGCACGCGGGTGCACTACGGCACGGCGGGCGCGGCGGTGCACATGGTCGATGTGGGCGGTCGCGTCTATCGCGACTCGACGGTACAGGACCTCTACGACGCCGCGCGGATCACCGAGACGCTGGACAACGTGCACTTCTTCCAGCGCCCGATGGTCTGCCGCGACATCGCGGACAACCTCGAGATGGACCTCAACACCATCTATGCCTGCGCGCGCGGCACCTCGAAGCATGTGGGCGTCAGCTTCACCGAAGCCTCCCACATCCCCCCGGCGATGGAGCTGATCCACCTGCTGGCGGGCGGCGAGGACAGGTGGCGCGCCCGGCCCTTCATCTCGAACTCGAACTGCTTCGTCGTGCCGCCGATGAAGTTCGCGACCGAAAGCTGCCTCGTCATGGAGGCGCTGATCCGCGCGGGCATGCCGATCCTGCTGCTGAGCGCGGGGCAGGCGGGGGCGACGGCGCCCGCCTCGATCGCCGGGGCGATCGTGCAGGCGGTGGCGGAATGCCTCGCGGGGGTGGTCTATGTGAACGCCATCGCGCCGGGCCACCCGGCGGTGTTCGGCACATGGCCGTTCGTCTCGGACCTGCGGACGGGGGCGATGTCGGGCGGCTCGGGCGAGCAGGCGCTGCTCACGGCGGGCTGCGCGCAGATGCACCGCTTCTACGGCCTTCCGGGCGGCTCGGCCGCCGGCATCGCGGACGCAAAGCTCCCGGACATGCAGGCCGGGTGGGAGCAGATGTGCTCGAATGTCATGGCGGGCCTCGCGGGGCTCAACATGGTCTACGAGGCGGTGGGGATGCATGCTTCGCTGCTCGGCTTCTGCCACGAGAGCCTGATCCTCGGCGACGATCTGCTGGGCCAGGCGCAACGCTGCGTGCGCGGGATCGAGGTGACCGAGGATGCGCTCTCGCTCGACGTGATGCGATCGGTCTGCCTCGAGGGGCCGGGGCATTACCTCGGCCATGGCCAGACGCTGGGCCTGATGCAGCGCGACTATGTCTATCCGCGCCTCGGCGACCGCACCTCGCCGAAGGAGTGGGTCGAGAAGGGCCGCCCGGATCTGGTCGCCCGCGCGGTGGCGCGCAAGCACGAGATCCTCGGCGGCTATTTCCCCGCGCATGTCCCGGCCGAGACCGACCGGGCCATCCGAGCGCGCTTCCGCATCCACCTGCCGCAGCAGGCGGTGGGACTCTGAGGCGGGCTCATCCGAGCCCGTGTCTACGGGAGCGGGTCAGGGAAGACCGGGCTGCCCCGCCCCCCGGGGCGGGGCCTCGGCGCGATGGCCGAGGACAGGACGCGCCCCCGGGTCGAGCCCGGGGCGCATGCAGCGCGGCTTGATCCGCGCGAAGCGGTCTCAGTTGATCGCCCGAAGCCCGATGCCGGTGTAGAGCCGGGGCCCGCTGCAGGCGAGCCCGCGCAGGTCGATGGCCTGGACCGGCTCGGCCAGCTCCAGCCGCTCGATCACGCGGAGCGCGCGGCCGCCGCCGGGGTCCCCCATCACGGCGAAGTCGACGACGTGCTGGCGTTCGGCGAGGATCGGCTCGAGCTCGCGCGCCAGCGGACGTGCCAGCGCCTCGGCCTCCTCGGGCGCCAGCCGGCGGGTCAGCGGCAACATGAACAGCGTGGGAATGCGGCTGGTGCCGGTGGCATCCTCCTCGGCGTCGAAGCGGGCGATCCGAGCGTTGATCGTCCTGATGAAGTCGTCGAGCGCCGACGACCCGGCGGCCGGCGTCAGCACGATGCGCCCGTCGACCACGGCGACCGAGAGGCGCGGAAGCAGGAAGGCGCGCAGCACCTCGGACAGCGCCGACAGCTCGCGCTCGAAGGCCCAGACGCTGGCGCCCGCGCGGAAGCGGAAGGCCGCGCGGATCGGGGCGTGCAGGCCCTGATACTCAAGCGGCCCCGTCACCTGCTCGGGCCGGAACGGTAGGCGGGTACGGCTGTAGCGTGGGCGGCGCTCGGCGGCGTCGGCGCACCAGCCGGTCCACGATGCGCCGAAGCGTGCCAGCGGGCTACCGGGCTGCGGAACCCAGGAGATCGCGAAACGCTCGAAGATGTCGATCATCTGTCAGCCCCATCCAAGGTCTTCATCTGCGGGAAAGATCGCAGGATTTCGATTCGGTTTCTGTGATGACCTTCACACTCCGCGCGGCCGCTCGGCTGGTCCGGCACTCCGCCCGGAACTGGCCCCTCGCATCCACCGGAAAAATCCTGAAAATGGGGCTCGTGGTGCAGGCGCGGAGGGTGCAGTGAGCGGAGCGGCGGCGACAGGGCCGAGGGTCGAGACGAGCCCGCATGTCTCGGACGAGATCCGGCGCACCACCTGCTACATGTGCGCCTGCCGCTGCGGCATCAACGTGCATATCCGCGAGACCGCGGACGGCGTTCCGCTGATCTCCTACATCGAGGGCAACCGCGACCACCCGATCAACCGTGGCGTGCTCTGCGCCAAGGGCTCGGCGGGGATCATGCAGCACTACTCGCCCGCGCGCCTGATGCGGCCGCTGAGGCGCAAGGGTCCGCGCGGCTCGGGCGAGTTCGAGGAAATCTCGTGGGACGAGGCGCTGGCGACCGCGGCAGAATGGCTTGGGCCGATCCGGGCCAGCGACCCCCGCAAGCTCGCCTTCTTCACCGGGCGCGACCAGTCACAGTCGCTGACCTCGTGGTGGGCGCAGCAGTTCGGCACGCCCAACTACGCCGCGCATGGCGGCTTCTGTTCGGTCAACATGGCGGCGGCGGGGCTCTACACCCTGGGCGGCGCGTTCTGGGAGTTCGGCACCCCGGACTGGGAGCGCACGCGGCTCTTCATGATCTTCGGCGTGGCGGAGGACCATGATTCGAACCCCATCAAGATCGGTCTTGGCAAGCTGAAGGGCCGCGGCGCCAAGGTGATCGGCGTGAACCCGGTGCGCACCGGCTACAACGCCATCGCCGACGAGTGGGTGGGCATCACGCCGGGGACCGACGGGTTGTTCATTCTGGCGCTGGTGCACGAGCTGATCCGCACCGGGCATGTCGATGTCGGCTATCTCGCGCGCTGGACCAACGCGCCGTTCCTCATCGATCGCAACCCCGGCCCGACCTTCGGCCTTTTCCTGCGCGACGAGGCGGGCAGGCCGCTGGTGTGGGACCGCGCGACCGACCGTGCGCAGCCCTTCGACGCGCCGGGGCTCGATCCCGCACTGAAGGGCGACTTCCCGGCGCCCTCGGGCGGGCGGGCGAGTCCGGTGTTCGAGCTGATGGCGCGCAAGTATCTCGACCCCGAGCACGCGCCCGAGGCGGTCGCCGCGCGCTGCGGCATCCCCGCCGCCACGATCCGCCGCCTCGCCGCCGAGATCGCGGACGCGGCCTTCCACCATCCCGTCACGGTCGACGAGCCGTGGACGGACTTCCGCGGCGAGCGGCACGAGCGCGTCACCGGTCGCCCGGTCGCCTTCCACGCGATGCGCGGGATCTCGGCCCATTCCAACGGGTTCCAGACGTGCCGGGCGCTGCACCTGTTGCAGCTTCTGCTGGGAACGGTCGAGGCGCCCGGCGGGTTCCGCTTCAAGCCGCCTTACCCGAAGCCCGTCGAGGCCCATCCCACACCGCACTGCCACACCGCGCCCAACTGCCCGTTGCCGGGCCCGCATCTGGGCCTGCCGCGCGGCCCCGAAGATCTCGCGCTCGACGCCGAGGGGCGGCCGGTGCGCATAGACAAGGCGTTCTCGTGGGAGGCGCCGCTGGCCGCCCACGGGATGATGCACATGGTCATCTCGAACGCCGCGGCGGGCGATCCTTACCCGGTCGACGTGCTGTTTCTCTACATGGCCAACATGGCTTGGAACTCGTCGATGAACACCGCGGGCGTGATCGAGATGCTGACCCGCCGGCGCGAGGACGGCGAGTATCAGATCCCGAGGATCATCTACTCGGACGCCTATTCGTCCGAGATGGTGGCCTATGCCGACCTGATCCTGCCCGACACCACCTATCTGGAACGCCACGACTGCATCAGCCTCTTGGACCGCCCGATTTCCGAGCCCGACCATGCCGCCGACGCGATCCGCTGGCCGGTGGTGCCGCCCGAGAGCCAGGCGCCGGGGCGCGACGTGCGCGGCTTCCAGTCGGTGCTGATCGACCTCGGCGCGCGGCTGGGCCTGCCGGGCTTCACCGACGAGGGCGGGCGCCCGAAATACGCCGACTACGCCGACTACATCGTGCGTCACGAACGCCGCCCCGGCGTGGGTCCTCTGGCCGGCTGGCGCGGCGACGGGACGGCCGAGGGGCGCGGCGCGCCGAACCCCGACCAGTTGGCGCTTTACGTCGCCAATGGCGGCTTCTGGCAGGGTGAGGTGCCCGAGGGCGCGCGCTTCATGAAGCAGGCGAATGCGGGCTACCAGGACTGGGCCGTGGCAATGGGCTTCTACGACAAGCCGCAACCTTACGTGTTCCAGCTCTATTCCGAGCCGCTGCGCCGTTTCCAGCTTGCCGCCGAGGGGCATGGGGTCCGCCAGCCGCCCGACCACCTGCGCGACCGCATCAAGCTGGCCTTCGACCCCCTGCCGGTCTGGTGGGAGCCCTTCGAGGGCGCGGGGCTCGACCTCGCGGACTACCCCCTCCATGCCATCACCCAGCGCCCGGCGGCGATGTATCACGCCTGGGGCAGCCAGAATGCGTGGCTGAGACAGATCCACGGCGAGAACCCGCTCTATGTCCCGGCCGCCGCGATGGCCGAGGCGGGGCTTTCGGACGGCGACTGGGCCTGGGTGATCTCGCATCACGGCCGCATCCGGGTCCGCGTCAGGGGGATGCGGGCGGTGAACTCCTCGACCGTCTGGACCTGGAACGCCATCGGCAAGCGCGAGGGGGCGTGGGCGCTGAGCCCCGATGCGCCCGAGGCCCGTCGCGGCTTCCTGCTCAATCATCTCATCAAGGAACTGCTGCCCGAGAAGGGCGACGGCTTGCGCTGGTCGAACTCGGACCCCGTGACCGGCCAGGCGGCATGGTACGACCTGCGCGTGCGCATCGAGAAGGCCGAGGGTGATGGCGAGAGCCTGCCGCGCACCGGCCGGCAGGCCTCGCCGGTCGGACCCGCGCCGTCCGAGGTCCGCTGGGGCAGCGCATGGACCGCCCGCGGGGAGGGCAAGCGATGACAACACTGCCGGATCGTGTCGAGCGCCGCATGGGCCTCGTCATCGACCTCGACATCTGCGTCGGCTGCCACGCCTGCGCGGTGAGTTGCAAGGAGTGGAACACGCAAGGCTATGGCGCGCCGCTCAGCGACCAGCATCCCTACGGTGCCGACCCGTCCGGGACATGGCTGAACCGCATCCACAGCTTCGAGATCGAGCCCGAGGACGCGCCCGCCCAGATCGTGCATTTCCCCAAGTCCTGCCTGCACTGCGAGGACGCGCCCTGCGTCACCGTCTGCCCCACCGGCGCCAGCTACAAGCGCGTCGAGGACGGCATCGTGCTGGTGAACGAGGACCACTGCATGGGCTGCGGTCTCTGCGCCTGGGCCTGCCCCTATGGCGCGCGCGAACTGGACCGCGCCGAGGGGGTGATGAAGAAATGCACCCTCTGCGTCGATCGCATCTACAACGACAACATCCCCGAGGAGGACCGCCTGCCCGCCTGCGTCCGTTCCTGCCCCGCCGGCGCGCGGCATTTCGGCGACCTGTCGGACCCCGGCTCTGCGGTGAGCGACATGGTGCGCGCCCGCGGCGGCATGGACCTTATGGCCGAGCAGGGCACGAAGCCCGTCAACAAGTACCTGCCGCCGCGCATCCGAGACCGCCACGCCACGGCGCCCCAGACCGTGCAGCTTGCGCGACTGGCGGAACCCGAGGCCACGGGCTTCCTCGGCTGGCTCGACCGCGCGCTGGAGCGCTTGGGCTGATGCATCCCGCGCCGTCGATCATCGTCTTCACGGTGCTCTCGGGGCTTGGCCTCGGGATGGTGTTCTGGGCGGGGCTGGGGCTCGGGCCCGACCACGGGGCGGCGCGGTGGTGGATCGCCGTCCTGGCGCTGGGTTTCGCAGCGGGCGGTGGCGCCGCATCGGCGGGGCATCTCGCCCGGCCCGACCGGGCATGGCGCGCGTTCAGCCAGTGGCGCTCGTCCTGGCTGTCGCGCGAGGCCTGCCTTATGGTCGCGGCACTCGGCACCTTCGGCATGTATGCCGCTGGCTGGACCCTGGGGGGCGTGCGGTTCTGGCCGGTTGGCTGGATCGCCGCGGGCCTTGCGCTCGCGACCGTCTACGCCACGGCCATGATCTACGCGCAGCTTCGCACCGTGCCGCGCTGGAGCCTCACGCCCACGCCGCAGACGTTCCTCGCCTTCGCCGGGGCGGGCGGTCTCATGGGCGTCGAGGCGGCGTCGGCGCTGGGTGGGGCCGACGTCTCGGCGGGCCGGGTGCTGCTCGCGCTCGCGCTCACGGCGGGCGTCGCGGTCTGGTGGCAGACCGAGGCCGCGGGCGCCGGTCGCCGCTCGACCGGCTCCGACATCGGCACCGCGACCGGTCTCGGACGGCTTGGCCGGGTGCGCCTGTTCGAGCCGCCGCACACGGGGTCGAACTACCTGCTCGACGAGATGGCCTACAGGGTGGGCCGCAGGCGGGCCTACCAGCTTCGGCTGATCGGCGCGGTCGCGGGATTTCTCGTGCCGCTTGCCTTAACGCTCCTCGCGCCGCTTCTCGGCGGATGGCTGATGGTGCCCGCGCTCGTCTCGCATGTCGCGGGCGTGATGGCGCTGAGGTGGCTGTTCTTCGCCGAGGCGGAGCATGTGCAGGCATTCTATTACGGAATGCGCTGAACCATGAGCGGTGAGCGCAACCTCGCGGTGCTGCTGCGGAGCCTCGCGCCCGCGCTCGACCCGGTGGAATACGGCTTCGCGACGCTTGCGCCCGGCACACCCCCGCCGCCCGGCGTCGTGCCGCTTGGGACCTTCGCCGAGTCCGAGGGGACCACGCTGATCGCGCCGGCCCCGGCGCTTGCCGCGGCCGGGCTGGCCCATCGCCCCGGCTGGGCGCGGATCACGCTGTGCGTGCACTCCGCGCTCGAGGCCGTGGGCCTCACGGCGGCCGTCGCCGCCGAGCTCGCGGCGCGCGGCATCAGCGCCAACATGGTCGCGGCCTTCCACCACGACCATGTTTTCGTGCCTTGGGAGCGCCGGGCCGAGGCGATGGCGGCGCTCGCCGCCCTCGCCCGGCCCTGAGCGGGCTCTTGCGGTCCGGCCTCACTCCCAGAAGGGCCTGCCCAGGTTGATGTCGTCCGGGTCGGTCAGAGCGCCCGTCGCAGCGCCCACGGCGCCGCCGATCAGCGCGCCGCCGGCGGGGCTTCCGCCGACCAGCGCGCCGCCGACCGCGCCAGCGCCGGCGCCGATCGCGCCGCCGGTCAGGCCGCGCTCGGTCCGGGTCTCGCCGCAGGCCGCAAGGCCCGCGACAAGGGCGAGCGCAAGGAGTGGAACCGCCTGATTGTGCCTCATGACGTGCCTCCATCGTGTTCGCGTCCCGGCCTGATGCCGAGCTATCCCCGCGACCGTTGCTCCATGGGCAGCGAGGCGCAGGCTCTCTGTAAAAACAACGATGACAGGGGGCGGGTTCCGTCGCGCGGGTCCGCCGCGGCGCGAAGGCGTGTCGAGGTTCAGGCCCCGTTGCCGTTCTGCCGGGCCTTGCGGGGCTTCGCGGCGCGCATCTGCTCGTGACGGTTCCTCAGTGCCGCGATCTCCTCGCGCGTGCGCATCCGGTCGGCCTCGCGCAGGGCGGCGGCGACATAGTCCATGTGCTCCTCGACCGCCCGGCGCGCCGCGCGCGGGTTGCGCGCCAGCACCGCGTCGCGGATGGCGCAGTGCTGCTCCAGCAGCATGTCGCGCCCCTTGCGCACGCCATAGACGATGTTGCGGTTGTAGAACACGCCCTGCACCAGAAGCGAATAGAGCGAGCGCATCATGTGCAGCATGACCACGTTGTGCGCGGCCTCGACCACCGACATGTGGAACTCGGCATCGAGCGCCGCCGCCTCGTCGGGGCTGCGCTTGCCAGCGGCCTCCTCCATCCGCGCGAACACCGACGCGATGGTGGCAAGATCGGCCTCGGTCGCGTTGACCGCCGCGCGCTCGGCTGCCAGCCCCTCGAGGTCGCGGCGGAAGGCGATGTAGTCGAACAGCGCCGTGTCGTGCGTGGCGAACAGCTCGATCAGCGGCGGCGCGAAGGCCGAGCCCAGAACGTCGGCGATGAAGGTGCCCCCGCCCGGTCGCGCCACCACCAGGCCGCGCTCGTCCAGCTCGGCCAGCGCCTCGCGCAGGGTGGGACGCGAGACGTCGAGCTGCTCGGCCAGCTCGCGCTCGGCCGGCAGCCGGTCGCCGGGGCGCAGCACTCCCTGCAGAACCAGTTCCTCGATCTGGCGCACGATCGCCGACGAGATGCGGTCGGACGAGATCGGACGGAATGGCATTCCGGAAGGCTCCCTGTGGTCAGGCGGGTTGACCATAGCGCGGTCCTCGGCCGCTTGAAAAGCGCCGTGATACGCGCTGCACGGGGCAGCGGCCTTCGCAGGCGCAACAATGCTGCGCCCGTGCTTCCTGCCCAGAAACGGGCTTGCCTTGCTTGTCGCCGCCTGCACAATCGGCACATCGAGCGTGGGGAGCGTCATGCGTCAAACTCCGCTTCTGAAAGTGGAAGGCCTGTCGATCTGCTTCGGATTGCCCGGGGCCTCGATCGAGGTGGTCAGCGACGTCTCCTTCGAGCTTCATCCCGGGCGCATGCTGGCGCTGGTGGGCGAATCCGGCTCGGGCAAGACCCTGACGGGCAAGGCGGTGATGGGCCTGCTGCCGCGCGGCGCGCGGGTCAGCCGGGGGCGTGTGCTGCTCGACCGGCCCGACGGTCCGATCGACGTGCTTCGCCAGTCACCGGCGGCCCTGCGCCAGATTCGCGGCGCCCAGGTCTCGATGATCTTCCAGGAGCCGATGAGCGCCTTCTCGGCGCTCCACACGGTGGGCGCGCAGATCTCGGAGGTGCTGCGCGTGCACGGCTTGTGCAATGCGGCAGAGGCGCGGCGGCGCTCGCTCGCCATGCTGGCCGAGGTTGGCTGCCCCGACGCCGAGCGCGCCTATTCCGCCTATCCCTTCGAGCTGTCGGGCGGCTTGCGCCAGCGCGCGATGATCGCCATGGCGATGATCGGGGCGCCCCGGCTGGTGATTGCCGACGAGCCTACGACCGCGCTCGACGTGACCACGCAGGCGGTCGTGCTCGACCTCCTGCGCCGTGTGTCGCGCGACCACGGGCTGGCGACGCTCCTGATCACCCATGATCTGGGCGTGGTCGCCAACATGGCCGATGACGTGGTGGTGCTGCGCCGCGGCGCGGTGGTCGAGCGCGGGCCGGCCGCCGACGTGCTTACGACGCCCGGCCACGCCTATACCCGCCGCCTGATCGCCGCGGCGCCCCGCGTGCCGGATGCGATCGCGGTCCACGCCCCACCCGCGCGCGACGACATCCTGTTCGTCGAGGGGCTGTCCAAGACCTATCCGGGACGGCGGCGCGGGTTCGGCCGCGCGGCCGCGCCGGTGCATGCGCTCAGCAATTTCGCGATGCGGCTCGAGCGTGGCCGGACGGTCGCGGTGGTGGGCGAATCGGGCTCGGGCAAGTCGACCGTGGCCAAGCTCGTGCTGCGGGCCGAGCGGCCCGACCCCGGCGCGACCATCCGCTTCGACCCGCGCGAGGGGCAGCCGATGGACGTGGCCAGCCTGTCGGGCACCCGGCTGACCGAGTTCCGCCGCAAGGCGCAGATGGTGTTCCAGGACCCCTTCGCCGCACTCAGCCCCCGCATGTCGGTGCAGGACATCCTGACCGAGCCGTTGGTGGTCCACGACATCGGCACCCGCGCCGAGCGGCGCGAGCAGGCGGCGGCGCTTATGGCGCGGGTTGGGCTCAGCCCCGATCATCTGGGCCGATTCCCGCACGCCTTCTCGGGCGGCCAGCGCCAGCGCATCGCCATCGCCCGGGCGCTCGCGCTGGAGCCCGAGCTGCTGGTGCTCGACGAGCCGACCTCGGCGCTCGACGTCTCGGTGCAGGCCGAGGTGCTGGAACTGATGCTCGAACTCGGCGCCGAGATGGGGCTGTCCTACCTGTTCATCAGCCACAATCTCGCGGTGGTCGCGGCGCTGGCCGACCACGTGATGGTGATGCGCCGTGGCCGCGTGGTCGAGGAAGGCGCGCCCGACTGCATCTTCAACGACCCGCGCCACCCCTACACCCGCGCCCTGATCGCGGCGAGCCCCGAGCCCGACATGCACCGCCGGCTCGACCTCGCCGCCGTCGCCGCGGGCGCTGGCGAGCCGGACACCTGGCCCGAGCCCTTCGGATATGCGGGCGAGACGGCGCCGGAGCTGGTCGAGGTGGCGCCCGGACACCGCGTGCGGAGGGCGGCATGAGCGTGGAGCCGACGATGCTGCATCGAATTCGGACGCTTTGGCCCGTGCTGGCGTCGCTTGCGCTGGCCTGCCTGCTCGCGGTCTCGACCCCGCCGGCCCGCGCCGCGATCGAGACCCCCGATTTCGCCGAGCCGGTGGCGGAGGGCGCGCTGCCGCCGGTCGCCTCGCGCCTGCCGGCCGAGCCCAAGGTCGTGGACCTCGCCGCCAAGGACCGCAAGCCGGGCGTGCATGGCGGCATGATCCGCATGTTCGTGACCCGCGCCAAGGATGTGCGCTACATGGCGGCCTGGGGCTACGCGCGGCTGGTGGGCTACAACGAGCGCTACGAGCTCGAGCCGGACATCCTGAAGGCGGTCGAGATCGGCGAGGACGGGCGCAGCTACACGCTGGTCCTGCGCCCCGGCCACCGCTGGTCCGACGGCCATCCCTTCACCACCGAGGATTTCCGCTACTGGTGGGAGGACGTGGCCCTCAACCCCGAGCTCAGCCCCGCCGGCCCGCCGGTCGAGATGCTGGTGGGCGGCGAGCCGCCGGTGGTCGAGGTGCTGGACGAGACGCGCATCCGCTTCACCTGGCCCGCGCCCAACCCGCGCCTGCTGCCCGCGCTGGCGCAGGCGCGGCCGCTCTACATCTACCGCCCGGCGCATTACGTGAAGCAGTTCCACGCGGCCTACGCCGATCCCGCCGCACTCGGGGCGCTGGTCGCTGAATCCAAGGCGCGCAACTGGGCGCAGCTCCACAACCGGATGGACGACCTCTACAACTTCGACAACCCGGAGCTTCCGGTCCTGCAGCCCTGGGTAAATTCGAGCGACCGGAACAACCAGCGCTACGTGCTCGCACGCAATCCCTACTATCACCGGGTCGACACGAATGGCCGCCAGCTTCCCTATCTCGACTCGATCGAGCTCGAGGTCGCGGCGGGCGGCCTGATCCCGGCAAAGGCAACGCTGGGCGAGGCCGACCTCCAGGTCCGCTCGCTGGGCTTCTCGGACGCGCCGGTGCTGAAGAAGAACGAGGCGGCTGGCGGCTACGTCACCCACCTGTGGCGCTCGGGCACCGCGTCCGAGGTGGCGATCTACCCGAATCTCACCTATGCCGACCCGGTCTGGCGCGCGGTGTTCCGCGACGTGCGCTTCCGCCGGGCGATCAGCCTCGCGATCAGCCGCAAGGCGATCAACAAGGTGCTCTATTTCGGTCTCGCCGAGGAGCGCGCGCTGGCCGCGCTCGAGGAAAGCCCCTTCTTCGATCCCGTCCTCGCCCAGGCATGGGCGGATTTCGACCTCGACGAGGCGAACCGTCTGCTCGACGAGATGGGGCTCGACGCGCGCAACTCCGCCGGCATCCGCCTGCTGCCCGACGGGCGCCCGATGGAGATCGTGATCGAGACCGCGGGCGAGCGGCGCGAGGAGACCGACGCGCTGCAGATCGTCGCCGAGACCTGGAAGCGCGCCGGCATCCGCCTGCTGGTCAAGGCGCTGGACCGCGACATCCTGCGCAACCGCGCCTATGCGGGGCTCAGCATGATGGTCGCCTGGTACGGCTGGAACAACGGCGTGCCCACGCCCGACGCGCCGCCCTTCGAGCTTGCACCGGTCGACCAGGCCAACTTCACCTGGCCGAAATGGGGGCAGTATTTCCAGACCAAGGGCGCGGCGGGCGAGCCGGTCGATCTGCCCGAGGCGATGCGCCTGCTCGAGCTGTTCGAGAAATGGTCGACCGCGACCGACGACGACACCCGCTCGGCCGCGTGGCGCGAGATGCTGGAGATCCACGCCGACCAGGTGTTCTGCATCGGCATCATCTCGCGCGCGCCGCTGCCGGTGGTGGCCGACCGGCGCCTGCGCAACGTGCCGCACGATGCGCTCTATGCCTGGGACCCCGGCGCGCAACTCGGTATCCACCGGATGGACGAGTTCTGGTTCGACGCGCATGACGAGGGCAGCCTCGCGCAGGGCACCCGCCCATGATGCGTTTCCTGCTGCGCCGGACCGTCACGATGCTGCTGACGCTGGTGGCGATATCGGCGTTGGTGTTCATCATCATCAACCTGCCGCCCGGCAACTATGTCACCAACCAGATCGCCGAGATGCGCAGCTCGGGCGAGGCCGCCGGGATCGAGCGCGCCGCCGCCCTGATCCGCGAGCACTCGCTCGACCGCCCGCTGTGGGAGCAGTACCTGATCTGGGTCGGCTTCGCCCCCGGCCCGAACGGCTTCAACGGCCTCCTGCAAGGCAACCTGGGCTGGTCCTTCGAGCTTGGCCGCCCGGTCGCCGAGGTGGTGGGCGAGACGGCGGGGCTCACCGTGATCGTCAACCTCGCGGCGCTGATGTTCGTCTACCTGGTGGCCCTGCCGCTTGGGACCATCGCCGCCGTGCGGGCGAACACCTGGATCGACTACCTCGCCTCGCTGGTCGGCTATATCGGCCTTGCGACGCCCAACTTCCTGCTCGCGCTCATCATGCTTTTCTACGGTGCGCGCCATTTCGACATCCCCATCGGCGGGCTGATGGCGCGCGAATACGAGGGCGAGCCGATGAGCTGGGGCAAGTTCGTCTCGATCCTCACGCACCTGATCGTGCCGACCATCGTGATCGGCACCTCGGCGGCGGCGGCGGTCATGCGCCGGCTTCGCGCAAACCTGATGGACGAGCTGAACAAGCCCTATGTCGAGACCGCCAAGGCCAAGGGCGTGCCCCCGGTCACGCGGGTGGTGCGCTATCCCCTGCGCATGGCGCTCAATCCCTTCGTCGCCGATATCGGCAACCTCGCGCCGCAGCTCGTCTCGGGCTCGGTGATGATCTCGGTGGTGATGAGCCTTCCGACGCTGGGGCCGATCCTGCTGCAGAGCCTGCGCAGCCAGGACATCTTCATGTCGGGCTTCGTGCTGCTGTTCGTCTCGGGGCTGACGCTGCTGGGGATGCTGATCTCGGACATCCTTCTCGCGGTGCTCGACCCGCGCATCCGCCTCGCCGGGCGCGAGGGGGCCTGAGATGGATCACTACGTCGCCCCCGACCGCAGCCACGACGCCGAGGCCGACCGCCAGGCGCTGGACCGCGCCGATCTCGACGCGCCGACGCGGGTGCTGGTCTGGCGCCGCTTCCGGCGCCACCGGCTGGGGGTCGTGTGCCTGATCATCCTCGCGCTGGGATACGCGCTGCTGCCCTTCGTCGAGGTTCTCGCGCCCTACAACCCGAACGACTTCGACGAGGACAACATCTACGCGCCGCCGCAGGCGCTCTACCTGTTCCACGAGGGGGCCTTCGTCGGGCTCCACACCTATGCGACGGCGACGGTCTACGACATGGACACGGGCCTCGTGAAACGGGTGACCGACACCACTCGCCCGCTGCCCGTGCCGGTGCTGACTGTCTGCGGCGAGACCTATCACCTGTTCGGCTTCATCGAGGGACGCTTCCGCATCCTCTGCCCGCCCGAGGAGGGAGAGCTGTTCCTGTTCGGCTCGGACCGGCTGGGGCGCGACATGTTCAGCCGCATGATCCACGGTGCGCGCCTGTCGATGACGGTGGGGCTGATCGGCGTCGCGGTCAGCTTTGCCATCGGGCTGATCCTTGGCGGGCTCGCGGGCTATTTCGGCGGCTGGTGCGACTCGATCGTCAGCCGCGCGATCGAGATCTTCCGCAGCCTGCCGGAACTCCCGATCTGGCTCGCGCTCTCAGCGGCGGTGCCGGTGAACTGGGGGCCGGTCTCGGTTTTCGTGATGATCTCGGTGATCCTCGGGCTGCTCGACTGGCCGGGGCTTGCGCGCGCGGTGCGCTCGAAGTTCCTCGCGCTGCGCGAGGAGGATTACGTGCGAGCGGCCGAGCTTATGGGGGCAAGGCCCTCGCGCATCATCTGGCGGCACATGATGCCGAACTTCATGAGCCACCTGATCGCCTCGGCCTCGCTGTCGATCCCGGCGATGATCCTGGGCGAGACGGCGCTGTCGTTCCTCGGCCTCGGCCTGCGCCCGCCGGCGGTGAGCTGGGGCATGATGCTGAACGACGCGCTGAACCTGAGCGCGGTCGAGATCTATCCCTGGCTGCTCGCGCCGATGGCGCCGGTGATCTTCGCCGTGCTGGCCTTCAGCTTCGTGGGCGACGCGCTGAGGGATGCGCTCGACCCCTATTCGTGAGCGGGCGGCCGGGGGCTCCGGCAGCGCGCGGCGGCGGGGCGCGGAAGTGCCCGGTGAACGGAGGGCGACGGGATGACCGATCAGCGCCGGGTGTCCTTCACGCAGATGAAGGACGGCACCCGCGAGGAGTACGAGCTGTTGCACGAGCTCGAGGCGCCGCATCTCGCGGGCACCGCCGATCGGCTGCTGCGCGAGCTTGCGCGGCAGGGCGAGGAGACGCCGCCCGGCTACCGCATCACCCGGCTGGAACATGGGCTGCAGGCGGCGACTAGGGCGCGGCGCGACGGCGCGGATATCGACTGGGTGGTGGCGGCGCTCCTGCACGACATCGGCGACGGGCTGGCGCCGCAGAACCATGACCGCTTCGCCGCCGAGATCCTGCGCCCCTTCCTGCGCGAGGAGGTGACCTGGGTGGTCGAGCATCACGGCATCTTCCAGATGTATTACTACGCGCATCACTATGGCTGGGATCGCGAGTTGCGGCAGAAATACGCGGGCAGCCCGCATTACCGCGCCTGCGTCGATTTCTGCGAGCGCTGGGACCAGTCGAGTTTCGACCCCGCCTATCGGTCGGACCCGCTGGAGAGCTTCGAGGCCGAGGTCCGCGCGGTTTTCGCCCGCAAGGCATGGGATCCCGCGATCACCCAGCCCGGCGTCGCGCGCGGCCTTCCGCCGCCCGCCTGAGGCGTACCGCCCGGCCTGCACGCCCGGGGCAGAGCCGCGCCCCCCATCGAGGGGGCCGCGCCTCTCCGTGGCGCGCGCGCCACGGCCGTGCGCGATCCGCGCACGGGGGGTGTCTCAATGCCTGATCCCGTCAATCGCCCGACATGGCGCTCACGCGTGAAAGCTTGGCCCTTTCACGCAGCGTCCGGCCGCACGGCTTCGGCGAAATAGCCCGAGGCCTGCACCGTGTTGCGCCAGTCCGAGACGCGCGCGTCGAGGAGCCGGTTGATCCGCCCGCCAAAACGCCGCTCGATCACCGGCTTCCAGAACTTCAGCATGTTGAGGATGGCCGAGTACTTCCCCCGGATCGGGTAGAGCGTGACCTCGTCGAAGTCGCGCAGCAGGTAGGCCATGCCATCCCGGCTGAGCCGCTGGTAGTCCTGGAACACGAGGTCCTTGGGCGCGTGGTAGCGCCACATCCACGGCACGTACAGGAACAGCCGCCCGCCGGGGCGCAGGCTCGTGCGGAAATTCGCGACCGCGGCGGCCGGGTCGTAAACATGCTCGAGGAGCGCGAGGGCGATCACCGCGTCGTAGCGCCCGGCCATCCAGCCCGGGAAGGGCGAGCAGACGTCGCCGAGGATGTCGGGCCGGGACAGGTTCTCGGACGCGGCGTCGATGTCGTTGAGGTCGAGCGTCTCGACCTCGCCGCCGAAGCCCGCCAGCGCGCCCCGCATCCCGCCGCCGAGGTCGAGCACGCGCGACATCCCTTGCACCGAGCGGGCGACATGCTCGCGGCTGCGGTCGTCGTGCAGGTAGCGCAGGTCGACGCGGACGCGCTGCGTGACCGCCTGCAGCCGGGCATTGAGCCCCTCGACGTCATGGATCCGGCGCGGTCCGGTCATGCCGCGGCCTTCCGGCGGGCGGTCTCGAGGATCAGCACCGCCGCCCGAGCGGCACCGTCGAGCGCGAGCGGCAGCGGCGGCCGCGGGCGGCCCGCCATCGCCTCGGCGAGCGCGGCGAGATCCCCGGGCGCAAGCCCCGCGAGCGGGCGCACGGCGACCCCCGGAAGCCCCGCCAGCGCCGCCGCCCGGATCGCCTGCTCGCGCTCGCCCGCCGTCTCGTCGGGGACGAGGATCGCGGGCGTCGCGAGTGGCGCGAGGTCGGTCACGGTGTTGTAGCCGGCGAGGCTTACCGACACCGCCGCCCGCGCGAGCCGGGCGCGGTAGTCGGCCCGCGCGGGCTCGACGGCGAGGTTGGGCGCGGGATACCGCGCCGCGAGGGCTGACGCCTCGGTCGCCGCATCGGCACCGCCGACCAGCAGGCGCCAGCGCAGGCGCGAGCCCTTCGCGGCCTGCGCCGCCATCGACAGCAGCCCCCGCCCGCGGTCGCCGCCGCCGGCCGAGACCAGCACCTCGCCATCCGGCGCCGGGGCCTCCGCGGGGGCCGCTGGCTCGGCCACATAGCCTGCATGGGCGGTCATCGCCGCAAGATCTGCCGGGAGCGGCCAGGTCGCCGAAAGCGGCAGGAAGCCCGCATCGCCATGCACGATCAGCCGGTCGTAGAGCGTCCTCAGCCGATCCGCCGCCGCCGCGAGGCGGTCGGGCGCCGAGGGCGGCTCGGGCACGTCGCGCACCGAGGCCAACACCGCGACGCGCGGTACGACGCGGCGGGCCGCCGAGATCGCCGCCTCGAACTCGGCCGCGAGGCTGCGCCGCCCCAGGGGGAAGGTCTCGGTGACCAGCGCGTCGGGCCGGAAGGCATGGATCGCGGCGGCGATCGCTGCGCCCCGCGTCGCCATGAAGGCCGCATCGGCTGGCTCGCCATCGGGGGCCAACAGGCGCGAGAAGTCGAGATCGCGGACCGCGAGCGGCGGGATCTGCACGAGGTCTACGCCGGCCCGGCCGATATGGCCGAGAGGCCGCCCGCCCGAGACCACGCGCGCGACCGCCCCGGCCGCCGTGACCGCGCGGGCAAGCGCGAGGATGCGCACGAGATGCCCGCTGCCCGCGAGGTGCGAGACGAGGAAAAGGACCCGCGTCACGGCGTGGCCCCAGCCGCCGGGGCGGTGACTTCTGCAGCGCGCGGGACGAGGCGGATCGGCTCGCCCGGTTCGGCCGGGTGGCCGTCGGGCCGCAGCGTCAGAGGGTAGAGCCGCGCGCGCTTGATGGTGGGCACGCCGCCGTCGGGGTGGCGCCAGTTCCAGGCGAGCCCGAGGATCATCCGCATCAGCGCCTTGTGGCAGACGACGACGGCTGGCGCGCTCGCCGCCGCGATCCGGGCGAGCGCGGGGCGCACGCGCTCCCAGGCATCGGCCGCGCTCTCGCCGCCGGGGGGCTTGTCGCGCCAGCCGAACTCGTGGGTCGGCCGGAAGCCCGACGCCGGGTCGGCGAGCAGGTCGGCCGAGCGCTGCCCCTCCCAAAGCCCCCACGAGATCTCGACGAGGCGCGGCTCGAGCCGGACCCTGCGCCCCCCGGCCAAGAGCATCGCGGTCTCGGCCGCGCGGCTCAGCGGGCTTGCGACGATGGCGGCACCGGCCCAGTCCGGCGGGAGCGCGAGCGCGGCGAGGGTTTCGCGCGCCTCGGGCGTCAGCGGCCGGTCGGTGCGGCCCTGCAGGCGCGCCTCGAGGTTCCAGTCGGTGGGGAAGTGGCGGATCAGGGCGATGCGCGTCATGGATCGGCCTCTAGCGCCCCGAGGGGGGCGGTGTCGAGGGGTTGGCGAGCGGCAGCAGGGTGTCGTGCAGGATGGCGGCTGCCGATGCGAGGCTGTGCCGCGCCTCGGCATGCGCGCGCACGGCGCGGCCAAGTTCGGCCCGGCGGGTCGCCGCGACGCGGATCGCGCCTGCCATTGCCGCCGCGTCGCCGGGTGGCGGCAGCGGCTGCAGCGCGGGGGCGAGGGCTGCGCGCG
Organism: Thermohalobaculum sediminis; assembly: GCF_023487995.1. GTDB lineage: Bacteria > Pseudomonadota > Alphaproteobacteria > Rhodobacterales > Rhodobacteraceae > Thermohalobaculum > Thermohalobaculum sediminis. The sequence goes on along the minus strand of NZ_JAMFKN010000007.1, from coordinate 14,593 downwards.
CCGCGGGGCCGTCCTCGGCCACGACCGGCAGCCCCGCCGCCTGCGCCTCGAGCCAGACGAGACCCACGCCCTCGCCGACGCCCGGCCAGAGAAGGAGGTCGGCGGCCTCCATCGCAGGCCGGATGGCGGCGGGATCGCACGGGCCGAGGAGGCGCACCCGCGCACCGAAGGGGGCGAGGAGGGACGCAACCTCGGCCCGCGCGGGGCCATCGCCGATGACGTCGAGCGTCCAGTCGTCCTCCGGCCCGAGCGCATCGAGCGCCGCAGCCAGGCGCCGGTAGCTCGCGGCCTTGTCGCCGTCGCGCATCATGGCGACGGTCAGCAGGCGCAGCGGCGTCGCGGCCGGGCGGGGATCGGGCGCGGGCCCCGTGTCGACGAAGGCGGGGAGATGGACCATGCGCGGCCCGCAGCCGGCCGCCTCGAGCGCCGGACGGTCGCGGGCGGTGGTCCAGAACAGGAGATCGGCGGCCGCGATGGCGCGCTCGGCCGCGGCGGCGAAGCTGGCCCAGGGGCCATCGCGGCGCCGCGGCGAAAGCGAGGGCTCGGAGATGACATAGGGGATGCCGAGCGCCCGTGCCGCGGCGGGGCCGATCAGGTCGGGGGCCTTCCAGTAGCAGTGATAGGTGAACCACAGCGACGGCCGAGGACCCCGCGCGGCGCGGATGCGCGCCACCTCGGCCTCGGCCTCGCGTATCAGCCGGTCCTGCGCGGCCGGGTCCCCGGCCATGTCGAGGCTGCGCAGACGGCTCGCCACGATGGGCTCGAAGCCCGCGGCCTCGAGCGCGCGCAGGGTGAGGCGGGCGATCTGGCGGTCGCCCGAGGGGGTCGGGTGATCGGGTGGCTTCATCGGGGCATGGAAGGCCACCCGGGGGCGCCGCCGCGCAGCGACGGCGGGGGGAGTGGCGGCGTCGGGCGCGGCAGGCATCCCGCCCGGCCTCACGCGCCCGCGAGCGCGGCGCGCAGCGCCCGGTCGATGCGGCGGATGCCAGCCTCCATCCCGAACTCGGCGATCAGCCGGCGGTGGGCGGCGTCCGCGAGGCGCCGGCGCAGGCCCGGATCGGCCGCGAGCTCGAGGATCGCCGCGCGCAAGGCCGCCGGGTCGGCCGGCGGCACAAGCCGGCCCTGCGCCCCGTCCTCGATGAACTCGGGGATGGCCGCGATCGCCGTCGACAGGATCGGCAGCTTCTGGCTCGCCGCCTCCATCAGCACGTTCGGCAGGCCGTCGCGATCGCCGTCGCCCGCGATCTTCGAGGGCAGGACGAAGAGATCGGCGCGGCGCATGGCGTCGATCACCTCGGTCTGGTCGCGCTTGCCGCGCCACTCGATCCGCGCGTCGATGCCGGCCGCCCGCGCGCGGGCGCGTAGCTCGCGCTCGAGCTTGCCGCCGCCGATATGCACCAGGTGCCATTCGAGGCCCGCGGGAAGCTCCGCGAGCGCCTCGATCAGGTCGTCATAGCCCTTCTTCTCTACCAGCCGCCCGACCGAGAGCAGGTTGAAGCGTTGGCGGTGCGGGCGGATGTCGGGCGGCGGCGGAAAGCGCCCGAGGTCGAGGCCGTGATAAACGAGCCCGATCTTGCCGTCCCCGACCACCTGCCCGCCAGCGTCGAGCCCGGCCAGATGCTCGGCCCCCGCGCGGGTGCAGGTGACGCCGAAGCGGGCGGCCGCGATCTTCTCGCGCTTCTCCCAGTCGGGGATCGTCCAGATGTCCTTGGCATGGGCCGAAAAGCCCCAGCCGATGCCGCGGATCAGCGCGGCATAGCGCGCGACCGAGGCGGGCGTGTGCAGGAAATGTGCGTAGATGAAGCGCGTCGAGCGCGGGAGTTCCGCGGCCAGCACGCAGGCCTGCCCGAAGCGGCGGACGCGGTTCGCGCTGAGATCGCGCGCAAGGTCGCGCAGCCAGATGCCGAGCGCCTTGCGAAAGCCGCGCTGGCCCGCCGCGACGGTGACCGAGCGCAGCACCCGCAGCGGCTCGCGCCAGAGGTATTCGGGCAGATAGCGTCGCCGCGCGCGGATCTGCTCGTGGATCGGGTGGATGCGGTCGTCATAGGGCTGGCGCAGCGACCAGATCTCGAACTCGTGGCCGCGCGCCTCGAGCGCGGCGAGCTCCTGCGCGATGAAGGTCTCGGAGAGGCGCGGATAGCCCTTGAGGACCACCGCGAGCGGTGCCGCCATGGCGCCTTACCCGCCGACCGAAACGAGATGCGGCGCCTCGCCGCGTGCGCGCTCGACGATGGTCTCGAGACCCGAGAGTAGCCCGGGAATCCGCACCGAGGACGGCGGCGGCTGGTGGGCGAGGGCGCGGATCGCGTCGGCCATGGTGGCCGCGGCATGGCCGTCGCGTCCCGGCTCGAGCATGCGCACGAGGCCGAGGCGCTCGGCCGCGCGGGCCCGGATGTACTGCTCGCGCCGGGGGCGGGTGCGCGGCGCGATGATCGCCGGGCGGTCCATCGACAGGATCTCGCAGAAGGTGTTGTAGCCACCCATGGCGACGACGCCCGCGGCGTTCGCGAGCAGGCGCTCGAGCCGGGCATGGAAGGCCATCGCCGTCACCCGCTCGCCAAGCCGTGCGATGCGCGCGTCGAAGGCCGCTCGGTCGGTGGCCTTCATGAAGGGGCCGTAGACGATCAGCGCGGGCAGGTCGAGCGCGCGGTCACGCTCGTAGGCGCGGATCACCCAGTCGACCAGTTCGCTTCCGTCGCCGCCGCCCCCGGTGGTGACCAGCAGGTAGGGCTGGGCGGGCACCTCGCCGTCCGGCTCGGCCGGCCATTCCGGCACCTCGCGGCGCAGGTAGCCGGTGTAGACGATCCGCTCGCGCATCCGGGCCGAGAGGCCGAGCCCGTCGAGCGGGCGGCACAGCTGCGGCATCCCGTAGACCCAGATCTCGTCGTAATAGCGCTCGATCGCGTCGATCGCGCCCTTGCGCGCCCATTCGGCGGCGAGCAGATCCTCGTCGTCGAGCACGTCGCGCACGCCCAGCACGACCCGGGTGCCGCGCGCGCGCATCAAGTCGAGGGTCGAGGCAAGCTCGCCACGGAAGCCCCACGGCTCCTTGTCGACGATCAGGAGGTCGGGCGCGAACTCGCGCGCCGCCGCCTCGATGATCGCGCCCCTGAGGCTGGTCATGTGGTCGATGTCGATGGCGAGCGACGACGAGGTATAGCTGCCGTCGGACAGCTTGATCACCCCCGGCAGGCGGACATGGTCGACCCGCTCGGGGAAGTCGAAGCGACCGGCGATGGGCGAGCCGGTGACGATGAGCGCGGAGGAGGCTGCATGCGCGTCGATCAGGGCGCTGGCGATCGTCCGCGATCGCCGCAGGTGACCCAGACCGAATGTGTCGTGGCTGTAGAGCAGCGTCCGCGGCGCGGGCGACCCGAAGGAAGGGGAGCCAAAGCCGGTCATCATCATCCCCCGCCAACGGGATCCTTCGGAAGCCTTGCAATATCTTGCGCGCCGCAGCAAGCCCCGAATACCCTCCGCGACAGCGACGCGCCGGCGCGAGTGGCGCTGGCGGACCGCCGGAAGGGCGTGCTCGCGCCGCGTTACATTCCGCCACGATCGCGCGAGCGGACGATGCGGCGCGAGCGAGGTTGCGCTAGGTTGAGAGATTACGGTGGTGCCTGTGCCGCATTGCCGCGGGGCCGGCGCAGGCACGGTTGGCCGGCAGGATGGGATGCGCAACGACATGACGCGAAGCGGAAAAAGGCGTGACGGAGCCCGGCCGGGCCGCGGATGGGCGCTCGTCGCGCTGGTCCTCGCGGTCCTTCTGGCTGCCGCGACGCTGACCCCGCAGCCCGCCGGGGCGCAGCTCTTCGAGCTGAGCGAGATCCTCGGCGGCAAGACGCCCGCGCAGGAGGCGCAGAGCGCGCGGCAGGCGCCGCCCGTCCTGCCCGACCCGCGCCCGCCGCTGCAATCCCTGCCGGTGCGGCCCTTCGACCCGGCCGCCGCGCCGAGCGCGACGGACTATGCCCGCGTCGCCAACGCCGCCGTGACGCCCGAGACATTCGGGGCGCGCGGCGTGCTCGACCGGACCGAGACCTTCGTGGGCATCTTCCGGGCGCGGCTGATCGCCATCCTCGTCCGCGCGCCGCACGCCTTCGGCGAGATCGGCACGACCCTGGCCGCGGCAAGCCCGACCGGGCGGCCGATCTACTTCCTCGGGATCGCGGTCTTTGCGGCCCTGCTGCTCGTGCTCGGGCGGGCGGTGGTCGAGCTCTACTACATGTTCGTCGCGCGCCCGGTCTTCGTGCGCATGCAGCGCGCCGACCCGGTGGGCTTCACCGATAAGCTGCCAGTGCTGATGAACCGCGTCCTGCTGGGCCTCGTCGGGCTCGTGGCGCTCCTCGTCATCGCGTCGCTGGTGGGGCTGATCTTCTACGAGGAACACGTGGCGACGAACCTTACCGTGCTCACGGTGTTCGCCACCTATGCCGCGCTGAACATGATCAACGTTCTGTGGCGCATGGTGCTGGCCCCCTACCTGCCCGAGTACCGTCTGCCGCCGATCGGCGACGGCGAGGCGCGGCGGCTCTACATGTCGGTGAACGCGGCCAGCGTCACCGGCGTCGTCGGCGCGGCCTTCTGCTTCTGGGTCGAGGAGTTGGGCCTGCCGCGCGAGCCGCACGTGCTCGTGACGCTCGTGGCGACGCTGGTGACCGTCGTCCTCCTGCTGGTCACAATCCGGGCGAACGCGGCGGCCGTCGGGCGGATCATCCTCTCGGGCCGGCCGCGCGCCGAGGTGAGCTGGATCACGCGGGTCGCCGCGTCGCTCTGGGCGCCTGTCGCGGTCTTGTACCTGATCGCGAGTTGGGCCGATCTCGGGTTCCGGCTGGTCATGGGGATCGACGCCGGGCCGGGGCGCATCATGGTGCCCTACTTCGTGCTGATCGCGGGCATCGTGGTCTATGGCGCGATCATGTATGCCATCGAGCGCGTGTTCGAGCGCCAGCGCCGCATCCGCGCGCTGAACCGCGCCGCCGAGGAGCGCCGCATGGCCGAGGATCGCGCCGACGCGACGGTGCGGGCGGCGGCGATCCGCGACGATGCCTTCTTCGGCGACACCGCCGACATGGACGCCGACGGCGACGAGGAGGGCGGCACCGCACGGCTGCGCCTCGCCCCGCCCGTGCCGCCCCGGGGCAGTCCGGCGTTGACGCCCGAGTCCGGCGCCGAGGCGGACGGCGAGGCCGTGCCGCCGCCGATGCCCCCGCTGCCCGCGGGACCCGGCATGCGTACCATGGAGGATCTCGCGCGCCGGATGGCGAGCCTGCTCGCCGTGGGCACGGCGGCCTATGTGCTGCTGCAATACTGGGGCCTCGGCGCCTTCGTCACCGAGAGCGCGGCCTTCGGGATGGCGGAGAGCCTGATCGACGTCTTGCTGGTCGGCTACATCGTGTTCCACGCGACCAGGATCTGGCTCGATCAGAAGATCGCCGAGGAGGGGGGCGACGACCTGCCCGCGACCCCGCTCGACGGCGAGGGCGGGGGCGTGGGTGCCAGCCGCCTCGCGACGCTGCTGCCGCTGGTGCGCAACTCGATCCTGACGGTGATCGCGGTCAGCGTTGCGCTCCTCGCCGCGATCGAGCTCGGGGTCAACGTGGCGCCCCTGTTCGCCGGTGCCGGCATCGTCGGCCTCGCGATCGGCTTCGGCGCCCAGACGCTGGTGCGCGACATCATCTCGGGCGCGTTCTTCCTGATCGACGACGCCTTCCGCAAGGGCGAGTACATCGATGTCGGCGAGGTCAAGGGCACGGTCGAGAAGATCTCGGTCCGCTCGTTCCAGCTTCGCCATCACCTGGGGGCGCTGCACACCATCCCCTTCGGCGAGATCACCCACCTCACCAATTTCTCGCGCGACTGGGTGATGATGAAGCTGCCGTTGCGGCTGACCTACGACACCGATGTCGAGAAGGTCCGCAAGCTGGTCAAGAAGCTGGGGCAGGAGCTGCTGGACGACCCGACGATCGGCGACAAGTTCCTGCAGCCGCTCAAGAGCCAGGGCGTGATCCAGATGGAGGACTCGGCGATGATCGTCCGGGTCAAGTTCATGACCCGGCCGGGCGACCAGTGGGTGGTGCGCAAGCGGGTCTACCAGGACATCCGCGACCTGTTCGAGCGCGAGGGCATCCATTTCGCCCATCGCGAGGTCACCGTCCGCATCCCCAACCTGCCGCAGGGGCACGAGCTTTCTGCCGACGAGCGCCACGCCGCCGGCGCCGCGGCGCGCGCGGCCATCGACATTGCCGACACCGGAGCCCTGGCCACCGGCACGCATGGCCCGATCGACGACCGCTGAGCGCCCGTGTCGCACGCCCGCGCGCCGGCGGACATGGCTCAGCCGGCGGCTGTCGCGCTGCGGATCTGCGACCCGATCGCGTCGAGCAGGCGCAGACGCTCCTTCTTCATGTCCTCGAGGGTGAAGTCGGCCACGGGCTCGATGTCGGTCTCGGCGCGGTGGATGATGCGGTTGAGCCGGTGATACTCGTCGGCCATCCGCGCGAAGTGCGCATCCTGCGCCTTCAGCGCGTGGATCGTCGCGGCGTCCTGCGGGAAGGCCTCGCTCAGCTCGTGCGGCGTATGCGTCATCGTCGTGCTCCCTCGACATGTCTGGCGGATCGCCGCCGAGACTAGCGGCGGGACCACGGCAGGGCCTTGCGCGAGATCAAGAAAACCTGCGCAGCTCGCGCTGGCCCGATGCTCGGTGCCGACGTGGTCCTTGGCCGTTACGCCGCACTGCGGTAAACCGGAACATCGAGGCGACGGGGAGCGGATGAACATCTATCTGCCAATCGCGGAAGTGTCCGTGAACGTCTTTCTTCTGCTCGGCCTCGGTGGTGGCGTCGGGGTGCTCTCGGGCCTGTTCGGCGTGGGTGGGGGCTTCCTGATCACGCCGCTGCTGATCTTCATCGGCATCCCTCCGGCGGTCGCGGTCGCGACCGGCACGAATCAGGTGGCGGCGGCCTCGTTCTCGGGCGTGCTCACGCACTGGCGGCGGCGGACGGTCGACATCCGGATGGGCCTGGTGCTGCTGGCCGGCGGCATCGTCGGCTCGGGCATCGGGGTCCAGCTCTTCGCCTGGCTCCGGCGGCTGGGGCATGTCGAGATCTTCGTCTCGCTCTGCTATGTCGTCTTCCTCGGCATCGTCGGCGCGCTGATGCTGGCCGAGAGCATCCAGGCGCGCCGGCGCACGCGGCGTGGCACGGCGCGGCGGGTGCGGCGCCATCACTGGGTTCACGGCCTGCCGCTGAAGATGCGATTCCGGCAATCCAACCTCTACATCAGCGCCATCCCGCCCTTCGCCGTCGGCATGCTGGTGGGGGTCTTGGCGGCGGTGATGGGCGTCGGCGGTGGCTTCATCATGGTGCCGGCGATGATCTACATCCTCGGCATGGCGACCTCGGTGGTGGTGGGAACCTCACTCTTTCAGATCCTGTTCGTCGCGGCCTTCACCACGATGCTCCATGCCGTCATGAACCAGACGGTGGATGCGCTGCTCGCGATCGTGCTGATCGTCGGCGGCGTGCTCGGCGCGCAGGTCGGCGCGCGCCTGAGCCCGCGGCTGCGCGCCGAGGAGCTGCGGATCGCACTGTCCGTGCTGGTGCTGATCGTCTGCCTCAAGCTCGCCGTCGACCTCGTGCGCACGCCGGACGAGCTCTTCAGCCTCGCGGGGCCGAGGTGATGCGGGCGGCCGGGCTCGTCCTCGCCGCGGCGCTGATGCTGCTTCCGCTGCGCGCCGCGGCCGAGCAGGTCGTGGCCGGGCTGAGCCAGACGCGCGTCTCGATCACGACCTGGTTCTCGGGGTCCGAGATCTTCATCTACGGCGCCGTGAAGCGCGAGGCACCGATCCCGCAGGGGGCGCCGCTCGACGTGGTGATCGCGGTGACCGGGCCCTCGGCGCCGGTCATCGTGCGGCGCAAGACGCGCGAGTTCGGGGTCTGGGTGAACGGGCCGGGCCTGTTCGTCGATGCGGCCCCGAGCTTCTACGCCGTCTCGACGACGCGGCCGCTCGAGGATGTGCTGAGCGCGACCGCGGATCTGCGCTATGGCGTCGGGCTGAAGGGGCTGGGCCAGGTGATCCGCCTGGTCGACGCGCCGCGATGGCTGGGCGAGCAGCGCGACGAGTATCTCGACGCCGTGGTGCGCCTCCAGCGCAATCGGGGCGTCTACTACGAGCAGATCGGCGGCGTCACGGTCGCCGAGGAGACGCTGTTCCAGACACGCCTCCAACTTCCCGCCCAGCTGGTCGAGGGCGATTACCGCGCCCGCATCTTCCTCACCCGCGACCGCGAGGTGATCGACTCGTTCGAGACCTCAATCGCGGTGCGAAAGGTCGGGCTCGAGCACTGGGTGGACGAGATGGCGCACAAGCGCAGCGCGCTTTACGGCGTTCTATCCGTGGTTGTGGCGCTGGTGGCCGGTTGGGCCGCGTCCGCGCTGTTCCGGGTCGCCTTCCCCTGACGGCTTGTGTCCGTCCCGGAATGGCGCACCAAATCTCGTGTTCGGACGATCTAAACCATTTTCAGGGCACAGTTGCGGCGCGATCAAGGGTGCGCTGGGCAGAAAGGGAAATTCGCGCTAAGGTTGCAGTACGTCGTTCGTGTGAACAGAGTGCGTGTCATGTCGAGATTGTTTTCGGGACTGCTTCTTGCCGCGTCGCTTGCCATCGCATCCGGCGCCGATGCCGGCCCCGCCGGAGGGCAGGGCGATGCCGGCCGCACGGTGGCAGTGCTCCACGACGCCGGGCAGACGATCGAGTTGCGCGGCCTGCGCACGCGCGTCGTCGCCTTCTACGAGTACCGGGGCGGATCGGTCTCCCTCACCGTGCTGATGAGCGGTGGCAGCCTCGGCCGCGAGGTTCTGCGCGCCTCGCTCGGCCTGAGCGACGGGCAACGGCACGCCGTCATGATGGATGGCGGCGACGGGAACGGAATGCGCGAGCGCTTCAGCTTCACCCGGCGCGGCGGCGACGTCGAGGTCGCCTTCGAACAGGTCGCGCCACTCCCTGCCGCGCGCGTGGGCGCTGTGACCTCGTCGGGGGCGACCCGCCTCGCCAGCCTCAATGAATGAGGCCGGCGGGGGGCGGCCGTCCGATCCGGGTCCGACCCGGGGCAGCTTGCGCCGCGGCCCTGTGACAAAGGTCACAGCATCGCGGGACGCGATTCGGCCATCCTGATCCTGTCCCGGGCGCCCAGCCGAACCTGTCCCAAGCTGTCTGCCGGCCAGGCGCTCAAGACGGCCACGTGTGTTCCTTGTGAGACCTCTCGACCTTGGGCGTCAGCCGGCACGGCCGCTGACGCCCCTTCTTCGTGGGCCCCTGGTGCCGCGGCTCAGCGCGCGCGCTGGCCGAACAGGACCTTCTGGGCCTCCTTGTCGTCGGCGAGGTTCATGCGCTTTTCCTCGCCCAGCTTCTTGCCGGTCCGGACCGCCGGGCGATTCCAGATCCGCTCGAGCCAGGCCGCCATGTGCGGAAAGTCGGCGATGTCCTGGTTCTGCCGGCTCCAGCCCTGTGCCCATGGCCAGATCGCCATGTCGGCGATCGAATAGGCGCCCGCCACATACTCGCGGTCGGCAAGCCGCCGGTTCAGCACGCCATAGAGGCGGTTGACCTCGTCCGTGTAGCGCTTCTTGGCATAGGGCAGGTCCTCGGGCGCGTAGTTGAGGAAGTGATGCGCCTGCCCCGCCATCGGGCCGACGCCCCCCATCTGCCACATCAGCCACTGTTCGATCTCGACGCGCTCGCGCTCGGACGAGCCATAGAAGCGTCCGGTCTTGCGGGCCAGATATTGCAGGATCGCGCCCGATTCGAAGATCGAGATCGGCCGGCCGTCGGGCCCGTCGGGATCCACGATCGCCGGCATGCGGTTGTTCGGGGCGATCTTCAGGAATGCCGGGTCGAACTGCTCGCCCTTGCCGATGTTGATGTACTTCACCTCGTAAGGCAGTCCCATCTCCTCGAGCGCGATGGAAATCTTCCAGCCATTCGGCGTGGGCCAGTAATACAGCTCGATCGGCGCGGTCATCTCGATCTCCTCGTTCACCTGTGTGAAAACCGGGCGAGGCCTCTAGATGCGTGCTGCGCGCGGCCCCGGCAAGGGGGCTCACGTCGGCGCGAGGTGCGCGGTCTCGGGCGCCATTGCGGCAGCGGGGCGGGCGAGCGCGTGCGGCAGTCCCGGCCACAGCCGGCGGGGGGCCTCGATCTGCGGGGCCGGCAGTGCCTCGAAACCGGGCTCGCCGCGGACCACCGCGCGCCACAGCGTCATCGCGCCCGGATCGGCATAGAAATGCCAGTGCGAGAACTGTGGCGGGCGGCGGATCGGGGCCGGGCTGCGGGCGTCGAGCCATGCCAGTGTCCGGGGGCAGTCCAGCCGGAGGTCACGCCAGCGCGGATGCGGGGCGCCAAGGCCCGTCCAGCCGAGCGGACGGTCGCCCATCCGCGCGGGCCCCGGGGCGAAGACCGCGAACAGAAGATCATAGAGCCCGTTTGCGCGGCTCGTGGCGTTGAGGAACTCGGCCGTGCCGCCGGCGCGGCGCTGGGCGTCGAGCGCGGCCCGCGCCTCGCCCGCATACTCGGCCGCGGCGAGCATTACCACGCGGCCGAGCGCGAGGTCGGGCCTGCACCGCACCGCGGCGAGCGCGACTCGCGCGCCGAGGCTGTGGGTGAACAGTCCCGGCCGCAGGTCCGGTCTGAGCGCCGCGACCCGTCCGAGCACCTGCGCGAGCCCGCGCCCCGCGCCCTCGGCACCACGATAGACCAGCGAGAAATCGTTGGCGCCCCGCATCAGCAGGCTGCGAAGCCGCCCGCGGCGCGCGTCCCAGCCGAAGGCGATGCAGAGCCCCTCGCCCCGCCCGGTCTCGGTGAAGCCGAGGCGCGCGGGCCAGTCGGCGCGCACGGGACGCAGGCGGGCGGAGGGCGCGATCTCGTCGGCGCAGTAGAGCAGCGACTGCGCGCAGGTCTCGCGCGTCCCGCCCGCCCGCCGCCACGAGAAGCGATAGCCATGGACGAGGACCGTGACGGGCGCGCCGGGCGGCACCTGGCCGAGGGCGGCGTCAAGGGCCGCGGCCCAGCCCGTCCCGCCCTCAGCCGACAGCACCTGTCCGGTGCGGGTCGCGTTCACCCGAACGATTGCCATCTCTGCCTCGACGCCGCGGGAGCTGTGTCGCCCCCTCTGGGATCTTGCGGTCGTTCTACCCTTCCTCCCCAACATCTTGATGACGGACGGATGACGCGGTGGTAACGCGCGGTGCGGACGGCGGGCAGCCGTTGCGCGAGGGCGCTTGACCGGGGTCCGGTCATCCTCTATCGGCGGATCTGCGTGGCGATTTGTCGGACCGGCTTGCGGGCCACGGAAAAGAAACCGCTAAAGAGGTCGGGGGGCGCCGGGCGCCCTCCATCCGTCCGGTCCGCGAGCACGGAAGGACGGGGATTCCCGGAAGACCGCATGACCCAAGATGCTCCTCGCGCAGGATTGCGCGCCCGCACCCGCCTCGTCCACGAGGGCGCCCGCCGCAGCCAGTATGGCGAGACGTCGGAGGCGCTGTTCCTGACGCAGGGCTTCGTCTACCCCAGCGCCGAGGCCGCCGAGGCCCGCTTCAAGGGCGAGCTTGCGCCGGGCGAGGAAGGGTTCATCTATGCCCGCTACGGCAATCCCACGGTGGCGATGTTCGAGGACCGCATCGCCGCGCTTGAGGGCGCCGAGGCGGCGTTCGCCACCGCCTCGGGCATGGCGGCGGTGCATGCGGCGCTGATGTGCCAGCTCAAGGCGGGCGATCACGTGGTGGCGGCGCGCGCGCTGTTCGGCTCGTGCCTCTACATCGTCGAGACGCTGTGCCCGCGCTTCGGCGTCGAGGTCACGCTCGTCGACGGGGTCGACCTTGCGCAGTGGCGCGCGGCGATGCGGCCCGAGACCCGGCTCCTGTTCCTCGAAAGCCCCTCGAACCCGACGCTCGAGATCGCCGACATCGCGGCGATCGCGGCGATCGGCCATGAGTGGGGCGCGCGGCTGGTGGTGGACAATGTCTTCGCGACGCCGCTGTTCCAGCGTCCGCTGGCGCTGGGCGCCGACGTGGTCGTCTATTCGGCCACCAAGCATATCGACGGGCAGGGCCGCTGCCTTGGCGGCGTGATCTGCGGATCGGAGCGCTTCATCCGCGACGAGGTCGAGCCCTTCGTCAAGCACACGGGCCCGGCGCTGAGCCCGTTCAACGCCTGGGTGATGCTGAAGTCGCTCGAGACGATGGCGGTGCGGGTGCAGGCGCAGACCGACGGGGCCGAACAGCTGGCGCGGCATCTCGCGGGGCGCGCGCGCGAGGGTGCGCCGCTGGGCCGGGTGCTGTATCCGGGACTTGCGGACCATCCGCAGCACGACCTGGCGGCCCGCCAGATGGAACGGCCGGGGCAGATCGTGTCGTTCGAGGTCGCGGGCGGCCAGCCCGGCGCGTTCCGCTTCCTGAACGCCCTTCAGGTTATCGCGATTTCGAACAACCTGGGCGACGCCAAGAGCCTGGTCACGCATCCCGCGACAACCACGCATCAGCGGCTGAGCGAGGAGGCCCGCGGACGGCTTGGGATCACGCCCGGGCTGGTGCGGCTCTCGGTCGGTCTCGAGGACCCGGAGGACCTGAAGGAGGACATCGACCAGGCGCTCGCGCGGGTATGATGCGCCTGTGCCGGGCGCCATCGCCGGACTGGCGTATTTACCATTCGAAATGGTGTCCACGTTATCAGCCTGGCCCGGCCTTGCTCATTTTTTCTTTAATTCCAGATGGTTTAGCCGAATTCGCATTTCAGCGCTTTTCAACCGTTCTCAACTGTGCGCAAACGTACAGGTGTGATTTATGGCGGAAAGAGCGCGACATGCCGAAGCGGGTTTATCGGGATTTATCGAAGACGGAGCTTGCCAATCCCGAGGACGGGCGCCGCGCGCTCGGCGGCGGGCTGTATATCTACGTGAGCAACGGCGGCAAGGCGAGGTCGTGGGTCTGGCGCGGCGTGGTGCGCGGACGGCGGCGCGAAATCGGCATCGGCCCGGTTGACAAGGTAAGCCTGAGCGCGGCGCGGGCGACAGCGCTCGAATGGGGCCGCGTTGCCTTTGCCGGAGGCGACCCGCGCGAGGAACGCGACCGCGACAAGCGGGCATTGACCACCTTTGCCGAAGCGGCGCGGCAGGTGCATGCGGAACAGGTCGAAGGACGCGCGACCCCGGCGCATGCTCGAAGCTGGATTGCATCTCTCGAACAGCACGCTTTCGCGGTAATCGGTGCGCTGCCTGTGGCCAGCATCACGCAGGGCGATATCCTGCGGGTTCTCGGCCCTATCTGGGTGGACAAGCCCCCGACCGCGCGGCTGGTGCGGCAGCGTCTGGCGCAGGTGTTCGACTGGGCGACGGTTGCGGGGCTGCGCGAGGGCGTCAACCCCTGCGCCGGAATTGAGCGGGGGCTCGCCAGCGTCAAGCACAAAACGGCCCACAGGCGCGCGCTCGCATGGGGTGACGTGCCGGACTTCTTCGCCGATTTGCGGGCGGTGGACAAAATCGCGGCGCGGGCATTGCAATTCCAGATACTGACCGCTGTCCGACCGGCAGAGGCTGCGGGCGCGACGTGGGAGGAAATCGACCTCGACGCGCGGCTGTGGCGCATTCCGGCCGAACGGATGAAGGCGCGGCGCGAGCATGTGGTGCCTCTCTCGGCCGAGGCCCTGGCGGTGCTGGACGGCGTGCGGAGGCTGTCGGGCAAATTCCCCTTTCCCAGCCCTAATAACCCGGCGCGCCCGACGCATCCCACAAGCCTGCAACGGGTGGTCAAGGGGCTGCGGGCCGATGCCGATGCTCACGGGTTCCGCAGCGCCTTCCGCGACTGGGCCGAGGAACGCGGCGGCGTGCGCGGCGAGGTGGCCGAGATGGTTCTAGCGCATGTGGTCGGCAGCCAGACCGTGCGGGCCTATCGCAGGGCCGACGTGCTGGAAGAACGCCGCGAGGCTCTGGCGCGGTGGGGCCGCTTCGTGGTGCCGGTGGCGGCGGATGTGGTGGCTATTCGATAGATTCTCAAAAAGTTGTTAAGTAGAGTTCTTTTCTTGACAACAACTTAGCAGAAAGTTTGCAGAATTCGAGATGGGATTGGGGCAATCGGTTGTTGCCAGAGATTCTCGCGGTGCCCAATAATTGTCGAAGCGCAACAATTCGCGCCGAAACGATGGAGCAACCGATGGAAAAGCCCGACTTCACTATTTCTGAATTCGCCAAAATTCTTGGCGTGAGCCAAATGACCGTCCGCCGCGGTATCAAGGACCGTCACATTCGGGCCTACCGGGTCGCGCGACAGTGCATCCGAATTCCGCGCGAGGAACTTGAGCGCATCCGTTCGGGCGAGGCGGCGTGACGAAAGCGAAAAGCCCCGACGCTGCGAACGCCGGGGCTCTCGAATTCAGTTCAAGCCTGCTGAAGGCAATGTCAAAGGAACTTGGCTTGAGGCGGAATAGCCGCCTCCCTACCCTCGTGGCATGAGCAAACCCAACCCCCGTCCGCTACTTCAAAACGTCACCCGAGATCATCCGCCTGGCGGTCATGCTCTACGTCCGTTTCCCGCTATCGCTGCGGAA
>NZ_JAMFKN010000006.1 GCF_023487995.1 Thermohalobaculum sediminis | reverse complement strand
TGGCGTCAGCTCGGCGCAGCCTGAAGGCCGACGTTGACAGCCAATCTGAGACTGGTTCGCATTCGTCTGACACCACCATGAGACGGTCAGGTTCTGGTGGAACAGGTTTGGCCCGATGTTCGCCGCCGAGATCCGGCGCAAACGCATTGACCGGATGCGCGCTTTCTCCGCCTCGCGCTGGCACGTCGACGAGGTTTTCGGGAAGATCAACGGCGAACACCACTACCTATGGCGCGCCGTCGATCACGAGGGAGAGGAGCTCGAAGCCGTCGTCACCAAGCGCCGGAACAAAAAGGCGGAATTGAAATTCCTCCGGAGATTGATGCGCCGCCACGGCCGGCCGCAGGAGATTATCACCGACCGGCTCTCATCGTGCCGCGCGGCACTGCGTGAGCTCGGTGGGACAGATCTGCAGGCGACGGGACGCTGGTTGACCAACCGCGTCGAGAACTCGCACTTGCCACTGCGACGACGGGAGCATGCGATGCTGCGGTTCACACGGATGCAAACCCTGCAACTCTTCGCCGCCGTCCACGCCTCCGTCTACAACCACTTCAATCAAGAACGCAGCATCTCGAGCCGGCACATCTTCAAGGTCAACAGAACCGCCGCTCTCGAGGAGTGGCGTCAGTCGGCGCGATCTGATATCCGGCGCTCGCCGGCAAACTGAGACGAGTTCGCATTCGTCTGACACCACCGCCATAAACAATAATTTTATTATTAAGTTCAATTACTTAAAGAAACTCCGTGTCTTTTTCCCCCGAGATTTCCCCAGCACAACCTGACTAAGCGGCGTGCTGCGGATTAATGCGCGCTAGCCACGCGCCTCTTCCGTCTCGCCTGCGCCGCCGCCTTCCTGCATCTCGGCGTTCTCGCAATCCGCCACGATACGCCCATAACGATCCCGATCCACTGCGCGGCAGGTGATTGGCTTGGGCTCCACAATGGCCCGCAAAACGTCTCGGGCCTCACGTCCGCGCGGCTCGTCTATCTCTGGCGCGTGCAGCGCGTGAAGCCGGATGCGCGTGTCCCAAAGGGCCAGCGTGTCACCGTCAACCACGCGCGCCACGCCACGCAGATCGGCGGCCAGGGCAAGACTAGGAATAAAACGAGAAAAAGAATTATGAGGCGCATAGTATGCAGTTAGCACGCTAAGTGGCTCGCCACAAAGGCGCCATGCAGCTGCCCATCATTCGACATGCGGATTCGACGAAATAAGCATGCCACCATGTTGCTTGCTCCGCAGGTGGCGAGTTCTGCTCGTTTAGCGTGTTGCGGCTACCCTCGACCTACGGCAGGTTAGCCGCGCTTACGCTCTCTCACGGAGTCCTTAACGGCAGGTTAAACGACAAACGCCGCCGCTAATACCCAGCGGCGGCGTCTACGGTCTTTGTTGTGGCGTAATCCTGCGTCTGCGTCTTCGTAGCGTGTGGCGTAACTCTGCAGAGAGACAACACCTAATTCCGAAACTGGTTCCGACCGGTGAGATTTTTTCTCAGTTAACGTCTGCCGCATCAAGATCAAAGGCGGATGGAAGGCGGCCGTCCCGCGCGCTTACGCGCGAGAACAACCGCCAATTTGCCTGGTCAGCTTAACATTGAGCACGCGAAATCTGAGTTTCTCTGCTTTCTCAGAAGCCTCCGCCGATCCACGGAGGATGCGCCCCGAGGATCGAAGCCGCCCGCCCCGTCGAGCCCCGCGATGCCGGGGAGGCTCGATCTAGGGCGGCTCGGGAGTATATTTTCGAATAAAGCTCACCCGGTCGCTCAATCATCTGCCATATCTTTTTTTACGGATACTATATTACTCGACATGGCAGCAATAATCCCGCAGATTCAACGATTGCGGATTTTTTCAACAAATTCGGCGGATGATTGATATTCGCTGCGGTTCGCACGAGGGTCTCCTCCGAAGAACAGATCGGCCGTTGAGTTGTTCACCCAACGCGGCAACGTGACCTCGATCTCGCGAACGCCAGCCGGCCGTGCTGGCATTGCCCGCTGGTTCAAGGACTACAACGCCGCGCGGCCGCACTCGGCGAAAGGCGCCTGCCGATGCAGCATGTCATCGCGGCACTGCGCGGATCAGCCCAAGAGCGCGGCAGGTTCCGCCGAAGAAGACCACGATTTGAGCGTTGCCTTTCAGATACATACGAGCAGGTGCTGATGCGGACGGCTTGCCAGAGTCCAATTGCCATGTGTTTTATGTGCATTGCTGCTTCGCTCAGCATGTCATCGCAAGTCCGCAGGGGGTGGAACGGTGAGCGCAGACTTCTGGCGTTATGGACATATCGGGCTCGCGGTCTTGCTGGCCAGCGTGAGCGCGGCCGCGTTGGCGCAGGATGCTTCATCCACGGGTAGCGATTGGGACCTCGACGCCCGGCTGAGGGCAGGCGAGAAATACGACGACAACATCTTCTCGACCGAGAACGACAAGCGCGGTGACTTCATCACCGTGATCGAGCCCGAGGTGACGGTCGAAGGGGGTAACGAGACCTATCGCCTTGGCCTGACCGCCGCGGCCGACATCGGCGTCCATGCCCGCGAGTCGGGCGAGGACTACGAGGATTTCCTTCTGGGTGGCGAAGGTCGTGTGAACCTGGGCGAGGAGAGCTTCCTGTTCGGCGGCGCCGACTATGCCTGGCTGCACGAGGAGAGATCCTCGGCCGACGACGTCGACGGCACCAGGCCCACGAAGTACACCGAAGCAAGCGGCTTCGTGGGCGCCTCGCACGACTTCGGCGATGTCGGCCTGCGCGTCGGCGCGAACCTACGGCGCTTCGACTTCGGCAACGTCCCCGCCGCCGGCGGGGGCGTCATCGACAACAACGATCGCGACCGGCTGATGGGCGAGTTCGGCGCGCGCCTGAGCTATGACATCGACGACCAGCTCGAGGTCTTCCTGCAGGGCCTCTACGACCTGCGCGAATATAAACGCAGGTTCGACGATGCGGGCTTCCAGCGCAGTTCGGACGGCGTTCAGGCGGCGGTCGGCATCTCGGGCCAGCTTGGTCCGGTGCGCGGCGAGGCGCTGATCGGCGTTCTGTCGCAGGGCTATGATGACGCGCGCTTCGACCGAACGACCGCGGTGGATTTCGGCGGCAAGATCACCTGGCGCCCCGGGCGGCGCACCACCGTCACCGGGCTGGTCGAGCGCACGCTCGAGGAGACGACCATCACCGGCGCGTCGGGCTATCTCTCGACGGCGTCGGGCCTCAATGTCTCGCACCGCATCGCGCCCGACCTCTCGGCGATCGGCTATGCCTTCCTCACCAAGAACGATTATCAGGAGAGCGGCCGCACGGACTACATCACCGAAATCGGCGGCGGCCTGCGCTACCACCTGACACCGAACTTCTTCGTCGGCGGCGACTATACCTTCGAGCAGCGCAGCTCGGACGTCGCGGGCGCAGATTATGACGGCCACACCTTCATGATCAGCCTCGGCGCGGCCCTCGACCCCGCCTACACCACCGATACCGGCTTCGCGTCGGCCAGCGGCGAGGGCCTATATGGCGGCGTGCAGTTCGGGCATGGCGCGCTGGGCACGGCGCTCGAGGGGCCGCGCGGCAACCCGCAGCAGGGCGGCAGCCTCGCCGCCGACTTCGCGGGCTCGGGCGTGCTCGGCGGCGCCTTCCTCGGCTATCGCGCCGATATCGGCAGCATCCTGCTGGGCGTCGAACTCGAAGGCGACATGGGCGCGGCCGACTGGCACCACGCCTCGAACCGCAACTTCGGCGTCGAGCGCAAGGACGGCATCGGCGGCAGCGCCATCCTGGGGTTCCGCACGCGCAACGACGTCCTGCTCTACGCCCGCGCAGGCGCGGTCGGCACCAGTTTCGAGACGACCTATGCCACCGGAGGCGCGGCGGCCTCGGACACCGAGCGGCGCCTGGGACTGCGCGGCGGCGCCGGTGCGGAATTCCCGATCGGAAACGGTTTCTCGGGGCGGATGGAATACGTTCTCACCTCGTATGGCGACTACGACTTCGGTGTCAGCGCACCCGGCGACAACTTCGCCAACATGGAATCGGTCGCGCGCATCGGCCTCGTCTACAGCCTTGGCGAGCGCGAGGCGCGTGCGCCCCAGCCGGCCGACTTCACAGGCTTCTATGCCGGCGCCCGGGTCGGGCATGGCGTGATCCTGACCGACACCGCCGGCGAGCGGACCTCGGGTGCCGGGATCACCACGCTGCGCGAGAGCGGTCAGGGCAGCGGTGGCGTCTTCGGCGGCCTGATGGCTGGTTACGGCCACAGCTTCGATGCGTTCTACCTGGGCGCCGAGGTCGAGGGCGAATTCGGCACCGCCAACTGGAACATCGAGCGCGACCCCTCGGGCAGACTGTTCTCGGCCCAGAAGCGCGGCGCGGTCGGTGGCGCGGTGCGGGCGGGCTACATCGTGAACGACGCCGTCCTCGTCTATGCCAAGGCGGGCGTCGTGAACACCTGGTTCGAAGCGGACTACAACTTCGCAGGCAACGACGTGTCGAGAACGCGCACGGAGGTGGGCCTGCGGCTTGGCGGCGGCATCGAGTTCCCGGTCACGGACGATCTGCACGTGAACCTCGAATACACGCGCACAGACTACGATGCCTTCACGGTCGATTATGGCGCGGGCATCGAGAGCTTCGATCCGGCCGAGAACCAGTTCGGCGTCGGGCTGACATACAGGTTCTGACCGCCGCGTCCCGGATAAAAACCACAGGGAATATGTGGTTCTTTTGACGCTGATCAAGGAAGCACCCGCCGCGCCGGGTCTTCACTGTCGGGTGTCCGGCCGAAGCGAATCGATTCGCCGAAAGGGTGGGTATTGGCAGGAAGCCGTGACGGACATTCCAAGGGAGTAGGGCCTCATGACGATCGAACGTTTCATTCCCGGGCTGACCGGCATCCTGATGGCAGGCACCGCTGCCGTGGCGCTGTCGCTGACCGCGCCGGGCGACACGGCATTCGCCGCCGGCGGCCAGGGCGCGGGCGGGCAGCAGAAGGGCCAGGGTGGCGCTCACGGCAAGGGCGGCGCCGGCGCGGGCGAAGGCAGGGGCGGCGGCCTCGGCGGCATCTTCCGCGACATCACAGGCGCGGAGGAAGAGGATTCCGATCGGCCTGACTGGGCTGGCGAGAAGGGTGGAAAGGCGGGCGCCGGTGGCAAGCCGACGACGGCCGGCTCGAAGCGGGGCGACCTGTTCGGCGACCTGTGGGTGATCCTGCGCGACGAGGATGGCGTCCCCATCCTGACGCCCGAGGGCTTCGTCCAGCCGATCGATGCCGAGGGTAACCTGATCCCGCTGGACGAGGAAGGTGCGCCGATCGAAGAGACGCTGACCCAGGAGGTCGAGCTTGGCCGCCTCAACGTCGGCCGTGCGCCGACCAAGGTGCTCGACCGGCGCGCCGACGAGGTGATCCTGCTTCTCGAGAGCGCGACCGCGCTGGCGCTCGATCCGTCGGGCCGCCTCACCGTCACCACGCTCGTCGACGGCGTCGAGACCACCAAGACGATCGACTCGCCGCTCGAGAACCTCGCGATCTATGTCGCGCTGATGACCACCGGCAGCATCCCCGACATGACGCCCGATGACCTGGTCGGAACCGAGTTCGACTTCATGGTCGATGGTGCGCTGACGATCGAGGACCTTCAGGCGGCGCCGGCCTTCCTCGCGGCGGCGACCGACAAGACCTCGCCGTTCTCGGTCGACGAGATTGCCTATATCGACGCCTTCCTCGACATCCAGACGGTGACGGTCGGCAGCGTGACCTACACGGACATCGACTATTCGAGCTTCAGCTACGACCGCTCGGATACCTTCGGGGACGCGACGGCGACCGTGCTGATCCAGCAGACCGACGGCAGCTGGGAGGCCACTGAGGTGAACATCTACGAGACGGTCTTCGCCAGCACCGACCTGACCGCGAGCGGAACTCTCGAGGCCTTCACCGCGGCGGCCGAGGATGCCCGGCAGGTGCTCGAGTACATCCACGAATACGCCGTGCCGATCGACCAGCTGGCCGCGAACTGAGGGCGCTCTGCGCGAGAATGGGTGAGCGCGGACGGAAGCTCCGCGCCCCCTTCCGGTTCGAGCCGGGGAAGGGAGGCTCTCATGGGCATGACGGCACCGATCACACGGCGAAGGCTTGCGCGGCTGCTGGGAGGCACGGCGCTCACGGTTCTGGTCGCAACGCTCCCCGCGGAGGGAATAGCGCAGACCCACTTGGGCGGCGGCGGCGGCGGCGGCAAGGGTGGCGCCGGCGGAGGCCACCTCACCACCGGATCGCACGACACCGGCCATGACACCGATCACGCGACCGGTGACGACCACGCCGCCTCCGATGGCAAGGGCAAGGGGCCGAAATACATGGGTGGCCGCGACGGCGCCAGCGGCGGCCACGACAGCGGCGAGGATCACGACCACACCGATGGCGATGATCATGACAGTGCGGATGGCGGGCACGAGAGCGGCGGCGGCAAGGGGCCAAACTACATGGGCGGACGGGCGGCCGGCGGCCGGCTCGACCGCGGCGGCGGTCACTCGCTCGAAGAGCGGGTGTTCAGCGACGCTGGCGGATGAAGATCGAGAAATCGCCATCCGTCGGACAGGAGGGATGACCGGCCGCAGCATGCTGGTGCCCCTCACACAATACCACCGGTGGGGAGGAACCTGCCCGCCAGCAAGCGCGGACAACCACAATCCATCACCGTGCGGCCGCATTTCACTCCGCTGAGCTACGCCGGCGTCATGCCCTTGTTCATCTCCCGAACGACTTCGCGCACGACGTTCGAGACGAGCTGCTTGTGCTTCGAGACGGACCTGGTGTTGTGCTTCTCGCTCGCCTTCACGCGGCCGGTCAGCGCCTTGAGCGGATCCCGCTCGATGAGGCTACTGCTCCGTGTTTTTCGGCGACATGTCTTCCTTCTTGGCCGGGCCTGGCGCGCGGCGGCGCGGCGGGGTCCGCGCAGTGGATGAATAATCGGATCGCTTAGGGCTCACGATCCACGTGTGATCAATTTGTTGCGGTCCCCGAAGATCATCCAGCCGAAACCGAAGCCGGGGCGTCACTCTGGAGCTGTCGCGCCGACGGAGCAACGGGCGGCATACGCCGCTGGCGTCTGGCAGCCGATCACAGAACGGGCATCTCCGGGCGTCAGGTCGCCTTCTCGAGGGAACAGTTTCCGAAGCACACCCCGACCTTGATCGGGGTGATCGTGTCGTTGCCCTGGGTTCCGCCCTTGCTGCTGTTGCATCGCTTGTGCATCGGAACGAGGTTCCGCTTGTCCTGGTAGGCCGTTAGCATCGTGTCGACGAAGACGACTTCCCAGTGCACGTCGTCCTTGCAGACGGTCGCGGTCTCCAAACCGATCCGGACGTCCGCCCAAGGCGTGACGTGATCGATGCTCCGCTCGTCCTCGGCGATCGGGTCGCCGCATTTGGCGCATGGGCTGTTGGCATGCTTGCGCCAGAACCGTTTCCTGAAGGCGGGTTCGAAATCCATCCGGTCCTTGTTGGCGATCTTGCGCGCGCCGCATTTCTTGGGCGGCTTTGCCTGCCGGTCGCGCTTTTCCATGTCCTTGATGGCCTTCTT
This sequence comes from Thermohalobaculum sediminis, assembly GCF_023487995.1. Lineage (GTDB taxonomy): Bacteria > Pseudomonadota > Alphaproteobacteria > Rhodobacterales > Rhodobacteraceae > Thermohalobaculum > Thermohalobaculum sediminis. The sequence goes on along the minus strand of NZ_JAMFKN010000006.1, from coordinate 274,680 downwards.
GATGGCCTTCTTCTGAAGCGCCTCGAGTTCCTCAGGGGACATGCCCTCGTTCGTCTCCCGAACGACCTCGCGCACGACGTTCGAGACGATCTGCTTGCGCTTCGAGACGGACCTGGTGTTGTGCTTTCCGCTTCCCTTCACGCGGCCGGTCAGCGCCTTGAGCGGATCCCGTTCGATGAGGGTACTGCTGCGAGTTTTCGGCGGCATGTCTTCCTCCTTGCCTGGATCGGGCGCATGGGGGCGCGGCGGCGTGGCCCTCGCGGTCGCCGCAGAATCTGATCGGCGAGGGCTCCGGATCCGCGTTGGCTCAGTTCACCCTGCCGGCTGACGACACATCGATCAATGCAACACAGTGCAAGCAGCCCGCTGTGGTGGCGGGTGGATGGTGTCTGGCCACATGGATCCAAATCTCGCTCGCGGGGCGCCGCTACACCCGCTACATCCGCAACACGCAGTACCGACGCGGGCGCCGCGGATCCGCCCGAGGCGGAGAGGGAGGACTGTGCAAATGTGCGGAACGGCGCGCCGGTCAGCACGAGTGACGGGAGACGGCGAATGCGATGTCCAATTTGAAAAGAGTCTTTCCCCCATTCCGCTGGCTCGCAGACTACCGGGCCGCGGACCTTCCCTGTGATCTGCTGGCCGGCGTGACGCTCGCGGCTTATGCCATTCCGGTCTCCCTGGCCTATGCGACGCTCGCCGGCCTGCCGCCGCAGGTGGGGATCTATGGATATCTGCTCGGCGGGCTGGGATATGCTCTCCTTGGATCCTCGCGGCAGCTCGCGGTCGGGCCGACCTCGGCAATCTCGCTGATGATCGCCAGCACCGTGGGCGCGATGGCGGGGGGTGATGCGACCCGTTACGCCCAGATTGCGAGCCTCGCCGCCTTCACCGTGGCGCTCCTTGCCCTTCTCTCATGGCTCCTGCGCCTCAGCGTGCTCGCAAAGCTCATCAGCGACAGCATTCTCGTCGGCTTCAAGGCGGGAGCGGGACTGACCATCGCCATGACACAGCTTCCCGGCCTCTTCGGCGTCGGGGGTGGAGGTCACAACTTCGTCGAGCGGGCGGTGCTCTTCGTCGGGCAACTCCCCGATTCTCGCCCCGCGGTGCTGGCTGTCGGAATCGTCTCCCTCGCGGCACTCTCTCTCGGGCAGCGCTGGCTGCCTGGAAGACCCGTGGCGCTCGGCGTCGTCGCCACTTCGATCCTGTTCGCGCCGCTGTTCGGCCTTCCGGCGCTCGGCGTGCCGATCACCGGGCACATCCCCGCCGGACTGCCAGAACTTTCCCTGCCTGGCTTGCGCCTGCGCGATGTCGAGGGGATCGTCCCGCTCGCCGCCGGATGCCTGCTGCTGGCCTACATCGAGGGAGTCTCGGCCGCGCGCAGCTTCGCAAGCAAGCACGGCTATCCGCTCGACCCGCGGCAGGAGTTCCTCGGGATCGGCGCCGCGAACCTGGCAGCCAGCCTAGGGCAGGGCTATCCGGTGGCGGGTGGCTTATCGCAGTCCGCAGTCAACGACAGTGCCGGCGCGCGGAGTCCGCTTGCCCTCGTCTTCGCTTCTGGCGCTCTCGCGGCCGGCCTCCTGCATTTGACGGGCCTCCTCGAGAACCTCCCGAAGGCCGTCCTCGCCGCCATCGTGCTGACGGCCATCGCCGGTCTCATCGACATCGGCGCCCTCTACCGGATGTGGCGGGTGAGCCGCTTCGATTTCTGGGCGGCGGTGATCGCGCTCTGCGCCGTCCTGTTCCTTGGTATCCTCCAGGGCATTCTGCTCGCCGCCCTCGCCTCTTTGGTGCTGGTCCTGATCCGTGCCTCCCGGCCGCATGTCGCGTTCCTCGGACGGATTCCCGGCACGCGGCTCTACTCCGACCTCGAGCGGCACCCCGAGAACGAGGAGCCGCCCAACGCGCTCGCCTTCCGGCCGGAGGCATCGCTTCTCTATATCAATACCGAGCACGTGCTCGCCGAGGTTCTCGAACGGATCACGGCACGTGGGACGGCGGACCTGAGGCTGGTCATCTGCGACCTTTCGGCCTCTCCATTCATCGACCTCGCCGGTGTCTCGATGCTCCATGCGCTGCAGAAGGAACTCGCAGCGCGGAACGTCCCGCTGCGGCTCGTCGGCGCGCATGGCTACGTCCGCGACGTCCTTCGTGGCGCCGGCATCATCGATGAGGTCGGCGGCGTGTCGCGCGAGGCGAGGATCGAGGAACTTCTGGGAGGTGACCGGAGTTGACTGGGCACTGCCAAAGGAGGTTCGCTTGAGGCGGGATAGCCGCGTCCCTACCCTTGCGGCATTAGCCGACGCAGGCCGCTTCCGCTACTTCGAGACGTCGCCTGAGATCATCCGTCTGGCCGTGATGCTCTACGTCCGGCTCCCGCTCTCGCTCCGGAACGTCGAGGATCTGCTGCACGAACGCGGCATCGACGTCAGCCACGAGACGGTGCGGTTCTGGTGGCACCGGTTCGGGCCGATGTTTGCCGCCGAGATCCGGCGGAGGTGCGCGGACCGGATGCGCGCCCTGGGTGGACGGAAAGATGCGGCGACCGACCACAACCCGGGTGTCGGACGGCTATGCCGCCGTCCGACATCAGCCGCATCAGGCCGCATTCGGCCGGCGCATCGTTTCGGCTCTCGCCGTCGTGCTGCGCGCCCCGGAGGTTCGCTGAAGCGGGATCACCTGCGCATGCCCGCCGGGAGCTTCGCCGCCCCTGAGTTCAGCAATCGTGAGCCCAACTTCGGGATCGGCCGTCCCACCGAGCCTGGCGACCATGCCGATCTCGTCCCGGTTCAACCCGATATCCCGAAGCGCCCGATCATCGAGCTCGGAAAGCGCCCGGTACGTTCGTCGCGTTTGCTTCGCACGGCGACAGACGTCGGTCACACCGCGAACAACCGAGGAGACGCGGCCGGCCGCAGCACGGAAGAGCGCGTAGACTACCGCGGCGCGCGCCTCGTTCGCCTTGCGCAGATGAGCCTCAAGCGCCGGATCGTTGCTCAGCCAGAGACGATGGAATCCCATGATCGGCCTCCTTCTCCCGAGACGGACATCGCCCGCCATAAGATAGATTTACTTGACCACGTCCGCTTCTCGCCAAGCGCAGCCGGTTGACACCTGGATATATCTGCTTGAACAATCGCATCTACAAACGAGATGTTCTGGCTGAACCCGATAGCTTCGCTAATTCGTCAGGGAGACTCGCCTGCACCGTCGCCTTCCCCCGCTGAACAGTCTGCGCGCCTTCGAGGCGGCAGGCCGGCACCTCAGCTTCAAGAAGGCTGCGGAAGAGCTTCACGTCACGCCGGCGGCGATCAGCCAGCAGGTCAAGGCGCTCGAGGAGTACTGTGGCGTCGAACTCTTCCGTCGCCTCACCCGAGCCCTTCAACTGACCGAAGCCGGACGAGCGGCGCTCCCCCTGCTTCGCGAGGGCTTCGACCGCCTCGCGGACGGCGCGCGGGCGCTGCAAGCCGGACGCAGGGGGGCGATCCTGACAGTGAGCGTCGCACCCTCCTTCGGCGCCAAGTGGCTGGTCCCCCGGCTTGATCGGTTTCGCGAGTCGTATCCGCAATACGACGTGCGGATCGACGCAACAGACCGCCTCGCCGACTTCTCCGGCGACGATGTCGATGTCGCGCTTCGCTATGGCCGGGGGAACTACCCGGGCCTGCGTGCCGAATGCCTTTTGACCGATGTCGTCTATCCGGTCTGCAGCCCCAAGCTGGTGAAGGGGGACAGGCCCCTGCGCCGACCCGAGGATCTGCGCCACCACACCCTGCTGCATGTCGACTGGCAGATGGAGGAGGAAGCCGCTCCGAACTGGCGGATGTGGCTGCGGGCTGCTGGTGTCGAGGGCCTTGACGCCAGCCGCGGGCCGCGGTTCAGCGCCGACAGCATGGCCGTCGAGGCCGCCGCTGAAGGCCACGGCGTGGCGCTGGCGAGCGAGGCACTGGCCGAGGGCGACCTGAAGACCGGCCGGCTCGTTCGGCCCTTCCCGCCATCGATCCGCCAGGCGACGATGTTCTGCTATTACCTCGTCTATCCCGGCGTGCGCGCCGGCGACGCCAAGGTCACCTGCTTCCGCGACTGGATTCTCGCAGAAATCGGTGGGAGCGACGCCCAACCCCGCGACCCGTCAGGCCAATCATGACCCGGCATCGCCGATTGCCCAGATGGCCGTTTACTGTTCAAACTGACCTGCTCCACGTGGGTGATCCGGTTGACCTGCCCCAATGAAGTGGTCGGATTTGAATCTTTGTGCATGACGGGTCTGGGTGCCACGGTCGGGGTAGCCAGCGAAGCGGCTCCGGATGGTGGAGCCGGCCACTGCACGACCACTGGCGGTGGCGGTCGATAACCCATCGACGAGTGTAGGCGCATCGTGTTGTAGTGCTGGCACCAGCATTCGATGACGATCTTCGCCTCGGCGAGACTGTGGAAGATCTCGCCGTTCATATTGGGTTGCGAGCGCGATGGTGAGGGCGTTCCTTGCCGAACGATTTGCGGCAATGACAGGTGTGGTTGAGCTAGGCTCAATTTCGGGGCAAGGGCGAAGCCGCTCCACGGTGCGTCCGGGATCAGGGCAGCCCAGCGATCACGCGATGCCGAACCGCTTGCGATAGGCCGTCGGGGTTTCGCCGGTGAGGCGGTGGAAGAGCTTGCGGAAGGCGGCTGGGTCGGCGTAGCCGACTTTCCAGGCGATCTGGTCCACCGGGTCGCGAGTCAGTTCCAGCGCCTCCCGGGCGCGAGCGACGCGGACCTGCTGGAGGTACTCGACTGGCCGAATCCCGGTCGCCTTCGCGAAGCGGCGCAGGAAGGTCCGCTCGCCCAGCCCGGCGATGGCGGCGAGTTCGGGTACGCCGGGCCCGTCGGCGGAGCGGGCCTGCAGGTGATGCTGGGCCTTCAGGACCGCCCCGTCACCATGATCGAAACGAGGCTGGAAGACGGCGAAGGGAAGCTGGCTGCGGCGGGGCGGATCTACGAGCAGGAACCGCGCCGTGGCCAGCATCACCGAGGGGCCCATCAGCCGCTCCACCAAGGTCAGGCCCAGGTCGGTCCACGCCAGGATGCCGCCGGCAGTCATCAGGTCGCCGTCCACCAGCACCATCCGGGACTCCGCGACCTGCACCGCTGGGAAACGTTCCGCGAGCGCCTGCGCGAAGGCCCAGTGGGTCGTCGCCCGCCGCCCATCCGCGAGACCCGTCTCGGCCAGCACGAAGGCTCCGGCGCAGACCGAGCCCAGCACCCCGCCCTCGGCGTGCCGCGCCTTCATCCAGGCGGCTGAAATGGGCATGGGCCGCATCTGGTCAGGCGCCACCAGCGAGGGCGGGGCGATCGCGTGGGTCAGCACATGCGGCGCGCCGGGATGGCTGTCCCAGGTGCACGCGACGCGGCCCTCGTCCTCCGACGCGGTCCAGTGGCTGATCCGCACGAAGGGCGCGGGCCCCTCGCCGGCCCTGCGAGACGCCCACTCGCCGGCTATCCGGAACAAATCCGTCAGCCCGTGCACCGCCGCGAGCTGGCAGTCCGGATAGATTAGCAGTCCGATCTGCGCCGCCGGCTTGTCCGCCATACCCATTTGTCAGTTCCGCCTCGAATGATGTCAGTTCCGCCAATCCCGCGCAGCGTCGGGCGCCCTTAGCTTTCTGTCCATCGGAACCGCGATGCAGAACGAGACGAAAGGAGAACCGATGACACGGACCGCTCCGACGAAATCGCCCGACCTCCCCCGGCGCGCGCTGCTCGCCGGCGCGGGCGCGGCGAGCGCCGCCCTCGCCTTCCCTATCCGGCCGCAGGACGCGGCCGCTCGCACAGGAGCTGAAACGTTGGCCACAATCGCCACCGACGACGGCGTCGAGATCTTCTACAAGGATTGGGGCCCGCGCGACGCGCAGCCCGTCGTGTTCCACCACGGCTGGCCGCTGAGCGGCGACGACTGGGACGCGCAGATGCTGTTCTTCCTCGGCCAAGGCTACCGCGTCATCGCCCATGACCGGCGCGGCCATGGCCGCTCGGCCCAGGTCTCGGACGGGCACGACATGGATCACTATGCGGCCGACGTCGCGGCGCTGGCCCGCAAGCTCGACCTGCGGAATGCGATCCATATCGGCCACTCCACTGGCGGCGGCGAGGCCGCCCGCTACATGGCCCGGGCCGAGCCCGGCCGGGTCGCCAAGGCGGTCCTGATCGGCGCAGTGCCGCCGATCATGTTGAAGACCGAGACGAACCCCGAAGGCCTGCCAATCGAAGTCTTCGACGGCTTCCGCGCCGCACTGGCCGCCAATCGCGCCCAGTTCTACCGCGACGTCGCCTCGGGGCCGTTCTACGGCTTCAACCGCGAGGGCGCGGAGATCAGCCAGGGACTGGTCGACAATTGGTGGCGCCAGGGCATGGCGGGCGGCGCGAAGGCGCAGTACGACGGGATCAGGGCTTTCTCTGAAACGAACTTTTCCGAGGACCTGACGGCGATCGAGGTTCCCGTCCTGCTGCTGCACGGCGAAGACGACCAGATCGTGCCCATCGACAATTCCGCCCGCAAGGCGATCAAGCTGCTGCGGGACGGCACCCTGAAGACCTATCCGGGCCTTTCGCGCGCTCCTTTTGCGACCCACCCCGATCTGGTGAACGCCGACCTGCTCGCCTTCGCGAAGGCTTGATCTGTTGCATCCCCGGCAGGCGGTGCGTTCCGGCCTCCGCGGCCACGCGGTCGACGAGGGCGACGGAGCTTTCGGTGTCGATCCAGCCTGGCGAGACTCTCAGAACCCGCACGCCTCGTGGCGCCGTTTCCTTGGACAAGCTCTTGGAATAGGTGGAGAGGGCCGCCTTGGCCGGGGCGTGGGCGGTGGTCGCCTCTGGCAGGGGAAGCCGGCTCTGAATCGAGGTGACGTGGATGACCACGCCCCGGCCCTGCTCCAGCATCCCCGGCAGCAGCGCCCGGTCAAGCCGCACCGCAGGCAGGAGGTTCAGCGCCAGCTCCCGGGCCCACTCAGAATCGCCGAGGGCTGCGAACCGACCGGCGGGCGAGGCGCTGCCGCCGAGGACGTGTACCAGGACGTCCACGCCGCCCAGCCGCCGGCGCACGGCGTCCGCCACGGCATTGCAGCCCTCCGGCGTTGTGAGATCGGCGGCGACGAACAGCTCCTCGGGCAGGCGCGGGGGGCGCTCCCGGGCGGTGGTCAGCACCCGCGCGCCGAGCTCGCGGAAGAGGGCTACGGTCGCGGCCCCGGCGCCGCGCGTGCCGGAGGTGATCAGCGCCCGCCGGCCCGCAAGGTCGGGAAACGCGCTCATGCCCCTATCTCCAGCCGGCGGATGCCGGTTCCCTCAAGTTCGAATGCGAAACGCAGGGTAGCGGCGCTGCCGGGGAAGTCGCCGGTCGCCCGGGCGCGGACGAGAACCCGGTCGCCTTCGTTGACCGCGTCCAGCGGCTCGTTGTCGAACTGGTATCGCGCCCTCGCCGCGCGCCACCACGCGCGGATCGCGTCCGCGCCGACACGCGTCCCGCCCTCATCCTTCACGGCGGTGCCGTCGGCGAAGCTGCCGGCGAGAGCCTCGGAGTCGCACGCAGCATCGGCGCCGAAATAGGCGGCGACGGGGGCGGAAAGTTCGGGCGAAATCTCGGCATCTCCTTTGCGTCGGGCCGCCGGCGGTAGGATGCCGCCAGCTTCAGCATCGAAATTGGCCACGCCTTTGCATCCTCATAAGCTGGATGATGCGGCACGAAATGATGAAGGACCGGGACGATGAAGAGCTTCGCCGAGATGGACGCCGCGATCGCCGGCGCCCGCCGCGGCAGCTTCCGCGCCGCCGCGGTCGATTGCGAGATGTTTACCACCGCGCTCAGCCATGCCGTCGCGTGACAAGAAGACTGCGCTGGAATTCCTCAGGAAGGCAGTGCGCGAGCACGGTCAGGTCGAAGTGATCGTGACCGACCGGCCAATGACATATGGCGCCGCGCTCAAGGCGCTTGGGGCTGAGGCGCGACAGAGAGCCGGTCGCTGGGTGAACAACAAGGGTAGAGAATTCACATCTGCCATTCCGGCGACGAGAGCGCGATGCTCCGCTTCCGGCGGATGCGAAGTTTACAGATGTTCCCCGCCGTTCATTCCTCGGTCGACAACCACTTCAACCACGAACGCAGCTCTCAAGCCGGGACGTCGTTAAGCTCAATCGCGCCCCTGTTCTTGATCAGTGGCGTCAGCTCGGCGCCGCCTGAAAGGCCCGTGCCCCGGCAGAACCGAGACTGGTTCGAGTTGATCCGACAGATCCCTCGGCGATGAAGCAGGTCCTTGCGCCGGCTCGGGGCGGCGGGAATAGTACGCCCGCATCTGAACAAGGAGACATCATGGCCCGGCCAGACCTGATCGCCATCGGCGCCTACAAGCCTTGGGACATCGAGGCGATGGAGTCCGACTACACGCTTCACCGCATCCCCGAAGCATCCGGGCTCGCCGGGCTGGCGCAGGAGCTGCGCGGGCGGGTGCGCGCGCTGGCCTATCAGGGCCACAAGGGCTTTGGCGGGGCCGAGATGGACCTTCTGCCGGAGCTGGGCGTCGTGGCCAACTATGGCGTGGGTTATGACGCGATCGACGTGGCGGCGGCCTCGGCCCGCGGGATCAAGGTGACCAACACGCCCGACGTGCTGAACGACGACGTGGCGGATCTTGCTGTCGCGCTCTTGCTGGCACAGGGGCGGCGGATCGTCCAGGGCTCGGAATGGGTGCGCTCGGGCCAGTGGGCGGCACGGGGCGAGATGGTGCTGAACCGCAAGATCAGTGGCGGGCGCGCGGGCATCCTTGGGCTGGGGCGGATCGGGCGCGAGATCGCCGACCGGCTGGCGGGGTTCAAGATGGACATCCATTACTGGGCGCGCAGCGAGAAAGAGACGCCGGGCTGGACCTATCACGCCGACCCGGTCTCGCTGGCGGGCGCGGTCGACTACCTGATCGTGGCCCTTGTGGGCGGCGCGGCGACGCGGGGCTTCGTGTCGCGCGAGGTGATCGGGGCGCTGGGCCCCGGCGGGGTGATCGTGAACATCTCGCGCGGGAGCACCGTCGACGAGGCCGCGCTCCTGGACGCGCTGGAGAGCGGCGCGATCGCGGGCGCGGGGCTGGACGTCTTTCTCAACGAGCCCAACATCGATCCGCGGTTCCTGAAGCTCGACAACGTGGTGCTGCAGCCGCATCAGGGCTCGGGCACGGTCGACACGCGCAAGGCGATGGGCCAGCTGCAGCGCGACAACATCGCGGCGTTCCTTGCCGGGCGGGCGCTGCTGACGCCGGTGAACTGAGGCGGGCGGCGGCGCGGGACGGGCGCGGCGCGGCGCGGGGCCTGACGCGTCCGGTGAGGCCCCGGGTCGAGCCCGGGGCAGCGAAGGGTGGCGCGCGCGGTCAGTATTGCGCCGCCTGCCCTTCGAAAAGATCGGGCGCGAGCGCGCCGCGCTTGCCGATCACGCGCGCGGCGAGCGTCATGGCGCGGGTCGCGGCCTCGTCGAGCGTGGCGCCGGTCAGCAGCGCCGCCAGCAGCCCCGCGTCGAAGCTGTCGCCGGCCGCGGTGCTGTCGACCACTTCGGCCACGTGGGGCGGAGTGAAGATGCGCGCGCCCTCGCGCGCCGACCAGAGATGCGCCGGCGCCTGGCCGTTCTTGACCGCGACGAGCGTGGCGCCGAGGTCGCGGTAGCGGGCAACCGTCTCCTCGGGCCGCGCGTCGCCGAAGAGGCCGGTCTCCTCGTCGAACGAGGGCAGCACGATGTCGGCGACCGCGGCCGCATGGGTCAGGCCCGCGCGCATCGCGGCTTCGCTCTCCCACAGCCGCGGCCTGAGATTGGTGTCTAAGGCAACCTGCGCGCCCAAGGCCCGGGCGCGCCCGAGCGCCGCCACCAGCGTGGCGCGCCCCTCGGGGCCCAGGATCGCCATGGTGATGCCCGAGAAAAACAGCAGGTCGCGGCCCGAGAGGATGCGGTCGAGCCAGTCGGCGTCATCGGCCAGCGCGCGCGCCGCCGACTGCCCGCGCCAGTAGGAGAAGCTGCGCTCGCCCTGCTCGAGCCGGATCATGTAGAGGCCCACGGTGCGCCCGGGGATGCGGCGCACGGTGCCGGTGTCGATCCCCTCGCCGCCCATGAATTCGAGCATCGCGCGCGAGACCGCGTCGTCGCCCACCGCCGTGGCATAGCCCACCGTCCATTCGGCGGGCAGCAGGCGGCGGGCATACCAGGCGGTGTTGAAGGTGTCGCCCGCGAAGCCCATGCGAAAAAGCCCGCCGGGCGCGGGCGCCATCTCGACCATGCACTCGCCGATGGCGAGGAAGCTGGGTCCGGGCATGCCGCCCCCCGCGCCGCCCGCGCCGCCCGCGCCTGCGCCCGCCCCTGCCCCCGCGCTCACAGCAGCCCTCGGCCCGCGAGGTTGCGCATCAAGGCCGCGGTGCCGAAGCGCCATTCGGGGCATTCGGTCGAGAGGCGCACGGTGTTGACCAGGGCGCCAAGGCGGGCTTCCGCGATCGTCACCACGTCGCCCGGCTTGTGGGTGAAGCCCTGCCCCGGCGCGTCGCGGTCCTGGATGGGCGCAAACAGCGTGCCGAGGAACAGCAGGAACCCGTCGGGATACTGGTGATGCCGCCCGATGGTCTGGGCGACGATATCCGCCGGGCGCCGGCTGATCTGGCGCATCGAGGAATCGCCGTCGAGCACGAAGCCGTCGAGCCCCTCGACCCGCAACGTCAGTTCGGCCGCCTCGACATCGGCCATGGAATAGCCGTCGTCGAACAGGCGCAGGAAGGGGCCGATGGCGCAGGAGGCGTTATTGTCCTTGGCCTTGGGCAGCAGGAGCGCCGAGCGCCCCTCGATATCGCGCAGGTTCACGTCGTTCCCCAGGGTCGCGCCAAGGATGCGGCCGCGGCTGTTCACCGCCAGCACGATCTCGGGCTCGGGGTTGTTCCAGGTGGAATCGGGGTGCAGGCCTACGGCCGCGCCCCAGCCCACCGCGCTCATCGGCTGGGCCTTGGTGAAGACCTCGGCGTCGGGGCCGATGCCGACTTCGAGATACTGCGACCAGAGCCCCTCGGCCTGGAGCGCGGCCTTGACGCGCGCGGCGCGGTCCGAGCCCGGCTCGATCCCCGCGAGGCTGCCGCCGATCGCGCCCTGCACGCGCCTGCGCACCTCGTCGGCACGGCTCGGGTCGCCCATCGCCTGTTCTTCGATCACGCGCTCGACCATGCTTTCGGCGAAGGTGACGCCGCTTGCCTTGATCGCCTGCAAATCGGCGGGCGCGAGCAGGCGGGGCGCGTCGTCGTCCGCGGCCGCTTCGGTCGAGGCGGCGGCGAGATCGGCGAGCGTGCCCAGATCCTCGCCGGGTGCTACGCGCGCGCGATCGGCCGCGTCGTCGCATTCAAGCAGGTCGCGCAGGGTCGGCGACTCGGCGCAGGTGATGTCGACGAGGCGCTCGCCGCGCACGGCGACCAGCGCCGGGCCGATGCCGGTGCGCCACACGCGGCCGACGAGGGCGGCGCCGGGTTCGGGGTTCGAGAGGGGAAGCATCGCGGTCCTCCGTCAATGCCCGGGGGTGGGCAGCATCTTGCCTGGATTGAGAATGCCGTTGGGGTCGAAAGCGGCCTTGATCGCCTGCATCCACGCCAGCGCGTGCCCGTGCTGGGCCTGCATGTAGCCGATCTTGCCAAGACCGATGCCGTGCTCGCCGGTGATCGTGCCGCCGAGGCTGAGCGCAGTCTTCGCGAGGGTTGCCGCGAACTCCTCGACGCGGGCGCGCTCGGCCGCGTCGTCGGGGTCGAAGCGCAGGCCGCAGTGGAAGTTGCCGTCACCGACATGGCCGAGGATCGCGGTGATGAGGCCCAGCCTGCGGCTTTCGGCCTGCGCGGTGGTCACGGCCTCGGCCAGCCGCGAGATCGGGACGCAGACATCGGTCGCGAGCGTCCGTTTGACGGGGTTGAGCCGGCTGATCGCATAATGCGCGTCGTGGCGCATGCGCCAGAGCGCGCGGCACTCATCGGCGCGGTCGGTCCAGCGGAAGCCGGTGGCGCCGAACTCGGCCGCGATCGCGCCGAAGGCCGCGGCCTGCTCGGCCACGGTCGCGGGCGAGCCGTGGAATTCGAGGAAGAGATGCGGCTTTTCCGGCAGGTCGGCGCCCGCGTGCAGGTTGAAGCCACGGGCCATCATCTCGTCGACGAGCTCGATGCGCACCACGGGAATGCCGGACTGGATGGTGAGGATGACGGCATTCACCGCGTCCTCGACCGTCTCGAAGCGGCAGGTGGCGGCCGAGACCGCCTCGGGCAGGCCGTGCAGACGCAAGGTGAGCTCGGTGATGATCCAAAGCGTGCCCTCCGAGCCGATCAGCAGATGCGTGAGGTCGTAGCCGGCCGCGCTCTTGCGCGCGGCGGTACCGGTGCGGATCACCGTGCCGTCGGCCATCACCGCCTCGAGCGCGAGCACGTTCTCGCGCATCGTGCCATAGCGCACCGCCGTGGTGCCCGAGGCGCGCGTTCCCGCCATGCCGCCCAGCGAGGCGTTGGCACCGGGATCGACCGAGAAGAAGAGACCGCTGTCGCGCAGAGCCTCGTTCAGCCCCTCGCGCGTGCAGCCGGGCTGGGCGACGGCGACCATGTCCTCCGCGCGGATCTCGAGCACACGCGCCATACGGCTCATGTCGAGCGAGATGCCGCCGGAGGTGGCCAGGTGCTGCCCTTCCAGCGACGTGCCCGCGCCGAAGGCTACGACCGGGCAGCGATGCAGGTTGCAGGCCCGGACGATTGCGGCCACGTCTGCGGTCGATTCCGGGAAGGCCACGGCATCGGGCAGGGCGCGCGGGAAATGCGCCTCGTTGTGCGCGTGCTGCTCGCGTGCCGCGGCGGCAGTGGTGAGCTTGTCGCCAAGGACAGGCGAGAGGTCCGCGATGGCGCCTTCGACCGGCATCACTTGCCCCAGCGCAGGACGAGCGGGTCGAGCGGGCGCAGGAGCTCGAGCAGCATCGACCGCGTGTCGGGGTGCAGCGGCGCGATCGGATGGCGGCAGAAGTCCGAGCCGATCACCCCGCCCGCCACCATCGCGGCCTTGGCGGCGCGGAACCCGCACTGGCGGTTCTCGTGGTTGACTGCCGGCAGGACGCGGGCATAGCCCTCGACCGCCGCCTGCCGCCGCCCGGCGAGGAAGTCGCGCACGACCGGACCGATCAGGTCCGGGATCATCGCGCTTGTCATGGTGCCGGTGGCGCCGGCGTCGAGATCGGCAAGGAGCGTGATCGCCTCCTCGCCATCGAATGGCCCCTCGATGGCATCGCCCCCCTCGGCGATCAGATCCCTGAGCTTGGCCGCGGCCTGCGGGCACTCGATCTTGAAGAGCTTGAGCATCTCGATCTCGCGCGCCATGCGCACCAGCAGGGCCACGGGCAGGTCGACGCCCGAGAGCGGCGCGTCCTGGAGCATGATGGGGATGCCGGCCTCGCCCACCCGTGCGAATTGCTGATAGGTCTGCCCGGCCGTGCCCTTCAGGAGCGCGCCGTGATAGGGCGGCATCATCATCACGATGTCGGCGCCCATCGCCTTGGCCCGCCGCGCGCGGGCGACCACGATTGGCGTGGCGAAATGGCTGATGGTCACGATCACCGGCACGCGGCCCGCGACATGTTCGAGCGAGAGGCGGGTCAGCGTCTCGCGCTCGGCATCCGAGATCAGGAACTGCTCGGAGAAATTGGCGAGGATGCAGATTCCGTCCACCCCCTGATCGATCATGCAGTCGAGCACACGCTTCATGCCCTCGAGATCGAGGCTGCCGTCGTCGTGGAACGGCGTGGGCGCGACCGGCCAGATACCGGAGTAGGGTCTTTCGGTCATTTCTTCAGGTCGTCCTTGCGGGGTCGGAAGTCGGGCCGCGCCGCGCGGCGTCGCGGCCACGGCAGGGCGGGCGCCGCGTTCAGCCGGCGGCGAAGTCGAGTTGCACCTTCATCGCCCGGCTGCGGTCGAGCGCGGTCCGGAACGCCGTCTCGTGCTCGGCCAGCGGGAAGCTGTGGGTGACGAGCGCGCGCACATCGATCAGCCCCGCGCGCATCATCGCTACGGCGGTGGGGAATTCCTCGTGGAAGCGGAACGAGCCGCGCAGATCGAGCTCCTTGGCCGTGATCTGCATCATCGGCAGCGCCATGTCGCCCGAAAGGCCAAGCTGCACGATGATGGCCCGCGGCCGCAGCGCCGCGATGCCGCCAACAAGCGCGGGCGCCGCGCCGGAGCACTCGATCATGAGATCGAAGCTCCCCTTGCCCGCGCAGTCGGGCCTCAGGGCCTCGGGGTCGGCGGCGGTGTTGAGAACGCGGTCTGCCCCCGCGGCCCGGGCATAGGCGAGCACCCCGTCGGCGATATCGGTCGCCACGATCTCGGCCGCGCCAGCCCGGCGCGCCGCCATGATCGCGAGCACCCCGATCGGGCCACAGCCGGTGACGAGGACACGGCGCCCAAGCACCGGGCCCGCGCGCTGGATGGCGTGGAGGGCTACCGAGAGCGGCTCGGCCATCGCGGCCTCGGCGGCGCTGAGGCCCCCGGCCTTGACGCATTGACTGGCCTCGGCCACCAGCTCCTCGCGGAAGGCGCCCTGGATATGGGGGAAGGGCATGGCCGAGCCGTAGAAGGCCATGTTCTCGCAATGGTTGGGCAGGCCGCGCAGGCAATACTGGCAGGCGCCGCAGGGCCGCGACGGCGAGACCGCGACGAGATCGCCCTCGGAAAAGCCCGTGACCCCTGCCCCGACGCCGATCACATGGCCCGAGACCTCGTGGCCCAGGATCATCGGCTCGCGCAGGCGCACCGTGCCGAATCCGCCATGGGCATAGTAATGCAGGTCCGAGCCGCAGATCCCGCCGCGCGCCATGCGGATGCGGAGCTGGCCAGCCCCCGGCTCGGCGGACGCGCAGGCGTCGAGCCGCAGGTCCTTCGCACCGTGGACGTAGAGCGCCTTCATCGTTGCCTCCCCAAGCGGGCATGTCAGTGACCCGGCCGCGCAGGCGCCCGAAGGCGCCAAAGCGCTCTTGCATGCCGGCGCAAATGGTATACCATTTTACGCCAGCATCAAGACGCACGTGCCGCCGCGCGGCAACGCGACACCGCGAACGCGATGCCGGGAGCACGGCGCAGGGGAGGTTCATGCAGCTCTTCGACCTTGGCGGGAAGACCGCGCTTGTCACCGGCTCGTCCACCGGCATCGGCTTCACGCTGGCGCGGGGCCTTGCCGAGCATGGCGCGCGCATCGTGCTGAACGCGCGCAACGCGGCGCGGCTGGCCGAGGCGGCAGCGCGCCTTCGCACGCAGGGTCACGAGGTGCTGGAACTGCCCTTCGACGTGACCGACAACGCCGCGGTGCGCGCGGCCATCGACGGTTTCGAGGCGGCGCATGGCCCGATCGACATCCTGGTGAACAACGCCGGCATGACCCACCGCGCGCCGCTCGAGGACTTCCCGCCGGAGAAGTTCGAGCAGATCATGGCGACGAATGTCGGCTCGATCTTCAATGTGAGCCAGGCGGTGGCGCGGCACATGATCGCTCGCGGGCGCGGCAAGATGATCAACATCGCCAGCGTGCAGACCGCGCTGTCGCGCCCAGGGATCGCGCCCTATTGCGCCTCGAAGGGCGCGGTCGCGAACTTCACCAAGGGCATGGCGACCGACTGGGCGCCGAAGGGGCTCAACTGCAACGCGCTGGCGCCCGGCTATTTCGAGACCGAGCTGACCGCGCCCCTCGTTGCGGATGCCGAGTTCTCGGGCTGGCTGCGCAAGCGCACGCCTGCGGGGCGCTGGGGCAAGGTCGATGACCTGATCGGCGCCTGCGTCTTTCTCGCCGCGCCGGCGTCCGATTTCGTGAACGGACATACGCTGTTCGTCGATGGCGGCATCACCGCCTGCCTGTGACCGCAACGGGAGCGAAAAGATGAGCGACAAGCCTGTCATCGGCTTCATCGGCGTGGGCCCCATGGGGCATGGCATGGCCGCCAACATCCTCAAGCACGGCTATGCGCTGCATGTGAAGGGCGGGCGCAGCCGCGCGCCGGTCGAGGATCTGGTGGCGCGCGGGGCGGTCGAAGCGCCGAGCCCGCGCGTTATGGCCGAGGCCTGCGACATCATCCACCTGTGCCTGCCGAACTCGTCGCAGGTCGAGGCGGTGATCCGGGGCGAGGACGGCATCATCGCCGCCGGCCGCAAGGGCCTGATCGTGATCGACGCGACCACCGCCGACCCGGTCTCGACCGTGGCGCTGGCGGCGGACCTTGCGGCCGCGGGGATGCACATGGCCGACGCCCCCCTGGGCCGCACGCCGAAGGAGGCCGAGGCCGGGACGCTGGACGCCATGGTGGGCGCGGACGACGCCGTCTTCGCCCGCATCCGTCCGGTGATCGACTGCTGGGCCGGCAGCGTCACGCATATCGGCCCGGTGGGTTCGGCCCACCGCATGAAGCTGATCATGAACTTCATCGGCATGGGCTATGCCGCGCTCTATGCCGAAGCCGTGGTGCTGGGCAGCAAGGTGGGCCTCGCG
Source organism: Thermohalobaculum sediminis (assembly GCF_023487995.1). GTDB lineage: Bacteria > Pseudomonadota > Alphaproteobacteria > Rhodobacterales > Rhodobacteraceae > Thermohalobaculum > Thermohalobaculum sediminis. Next base: position 258,161 of record NZ_JAMFKN010000006.1, on the reverse strand, counting down.
CCGCAGACCGTGCGGCAGGTGATTGGCGGCTCGCGGCTGACGAACGGCTTCTTCGAGACCTTCATGAAATACACCGTCGACCGCGACCGCGAGGCGCATCGCTTCTCGATCGCCAATGCCTCGAAGGACGTGCGCTATGTCGCGAGCATGGCCGCGGATGCGGGCGTCGTGAACATCATGGGCGCCGCGATCAAGCACTATTTCACCCATGTCGAGGCAATCGGCAGGGGCGAGGATTTCGTGCCCATGCTGGCCGACCATGTCGGCCGCCTGAACGGCATCGACATGGCCGAGGCGGTGCGCAGGGGGTCGGGCGATGCTGAGCGCTGACGAGAGGGCGTTCTACGCCGAGCACGGCTACCTGATGGTCGAGAACGCGGTGACGCCGGATCAGCTGGCGTGCGCGCAGGCGATCACGCGCGAGCTGATCGAGCGCTCGCGCCATGTGACCGAGAGCAACGATGCCTATGACCTCGACGCGGGCCACAGCCCCGCGACGCCGCGGCTGACGCGGATCAAGCTGCCGCACAAGCGCGACCCGTTCTTCTGGGATCTGCTGCGCAACTCGCGCATCACCGAGGTGCTGACCGACCTGCTGGGGCCCGACACCACGCTCCTGACCTCGAAGCTCAACACCAAGGCGCCGGGCGGGGGGGCGGCGGTCGAGTGGCATCAGGACTGGGCCTTCTATCCGCACACCAATGACGACCTTCTGGCCTTCGGCCTGATGCTCGAGGACGTGACCGAGGAAAACGGGCCGCTTATGGTGATCCCCGGCACGCATCGCGGGCCGATCCTCGACCACCGCGTCAACGGCGTCTTCTGCGGCGCGATCGACCCGAGCGACCCGCTTTTCGAGCGCAATCGGGCGGTGACGCTGACCGGCAAGGCGGGCAGCATGACGGTGCACCATGCGCGCCTCCTGCACGGCTCGGCCCCGAACCGCAGCGACCGTGCGCGGATGATCCTGTTCTACGAGATCGCCCGCGCCGACGCCTGGCCGATCCTGGGCTCGAATTCATATTTTCACGCCTTGGGGCAGCGGCGCTTCTGGGACGATCTGCAGGAGCGCACCATCACCGGCAGCCCCTGCCTGACGCCGCGGCTGGAGAAGGTACCGGTGAGCATGCCCCTGCCGCCCGCGCCCGACACCTCGTCGATCTTCCGGATGCAGGGCTCGGCGGGGGCGAAGAGCGCCTTCGGGTGACACGGGGCGCGGCACGCGAACGCGCACCCTGAAGACTGACACATGGCCACGAGATGACGGCCCGGGAGGACCTGACGACATGAGCAACACGCGGGCTGGCAAGAAATTCCGCTCACAGGAATGGTTCGACAACCCCAACAATCCGGGGATGACCGCGCTCTATGTCGAGCGCTACCAGAACCAGGCCTACACGCGCGGCGAGATCCAGGGCGAGCGCCCGATCATCGGCATCGCCCAGACCGGCTCCGACATCGCGCCCTGCAACAAAATCCACGTCTTCCTCGTGGACCGGGTGAAGGCGGGCATCCGCGACGCGGGTGGGATTCCGATGGAGTTTCCGGTCCACCCGATCCAGGAAACCGGCAAGCGGCCGACGGCGGCGCTCGATCGCAACCTCACCTATCTCAGCCTCGTCGAGGTGCTGCACGGCTATCCCATCGACGGCGTTGTGCTGACCACCGGCTGCGACAAGACCACGCCCGCCTTGCTGATGGGAGCCGCAACCGTCGATCTGCCCGCCATCGCGCTCAATGGCGGGCCGATGCTGGATGGCTGGTGGAAGGGCCGGCGGGCGGGCTCGGGCACCATCGTGTGGGAAAGCCGCCGGCTGCTGGCCGAGGGGCAGATCGACTACGACGAGTTCATGGACCGGGTCTGCGCCTCGGCGCCGTCGCTGGGGCACTGCAACACCATGGGCACGGCCAGCACGATGAACGCCATGGCCGAAGCGCTGGGCATGACGCTGACCGGTAACTCGGCGATCCCCGCGCCCTTCCGCGAGCGCATGGCGATGGCCTACGAGACCGGCAGGCGCATCGTCGCCATGGTGCACGAGGACCTCAAGCCCTCGGACATCCTGACGCGCGCGGCCTTCGAGAACGCGATCGTCACCAACTCGGCCATCGGCGGCTCGACCAACGCGCCGCCGCACCTTCAGGCGATCGCCCGCCATGCGGGGGTCGAGCTGAACGTGAAGGACTGGGAGACGGTGGGCTTCGAGGTGCCGCTTCTGGTCAACATGCAGCCGGCGGGCGCCTACCTGGGCGAGAGCTTCTTCCGCGCGGGCGGTGTGCCCGCCGTGATGGGCGAGCTGCGCAAGGCGGGACTGATCCGCGACGGCGCGATGACCGCCACAGGTCGGACGATGGGCGAGAACCTCGCGGGCTGGGAGAGCCGCGATACCGACGTGATTGCGCCTGTCGCGAGGCCCTTGCGCGAGAAGGCCGGGTTCCTCGTGCTCTCGGGTAACCTGTTCGACTCGGCGCTGATGAAGACCAGCGTGATCTCGGCCGATTTCCGCAAGCGCTTCCTGTCCGAGCCCGGGCGCGAGGGCGTGTTCGAGGCCCGCGCCGTGGTTTTCGAGGGCCCCGAGGACTATCACGACCGGATCAACGATCCGGCGCTGGGGATTGACGAGCGCACGATCCTGTTCATCCGCGGCGTGGGCTGCGTGGGCTATCCGGGCTCGGCCGAGGTGGTGAACATGCAGCCGCCCGACGCGATCATCCGCCAGGGCATCAACCACCTGCCGACGGTCGGCGACGGACGCCAGTCGGGTACGTCCGAGAGCCCCTCGATCCTCAACGCCTCGCCCGAGGCGGTGGTGGGCGGCGGGCTCGCGCATCTCAGGACCGGCGACTTGGTGCGGCTCGACCTCAACGCGCGCACGCTCGACGCGCTGGTCGCGCCCGCCGAGTGGCAGGCGCGCAAGGACGCCTGGGAGCCGCCCGTGATCGAGAGCCAGACACCCTGGCAGGAGATCTACCGCACCCATGTCGGCCAGCTTGCCGATGGCGGCTGCCTCGAGCTCGCCACCGCCTACCGCCGCGTGGTGCGGCAACTTCCCCGCGACAACCACTGAGGAGGCCCGCCATGCAGTCGATCATCGTGACGGGCGCGGGCAGCGGCATCGGCCGGGCGACCGCGCGCGCCTTCCTCGCCGCCGGCTGGCAGGTGGGCCTCGTCGGCCGGCGCGAGGCCCAGCTTGCCGAGAGCGCAGCAGGCCACGCCGCAGCGCTGATCCTGCCCTGCGACGTGACCGACGAGGCGGCGGTCGATGCCGCCTTCGGCCGTGCGGCGGGCGTCTGGGGGCGGCTCGACGCGCTGTTCAACAACGCGGGGGTGAACGTGCCCGGCGCGCCGATCGACGAGATCCCGGTCGCGGACTGGCGCCATGTGATCGAGGTCAACCTCACGGGCGCCTTCGTCGCCGCCCGCGCGGCGTTCCGGATCATGCGCGCGCAGGATCCGCAGGGCGGGCGGATCATCAACAACGGCTCGATCTCGGCCCATGCGCCGCGCTGGGGCTCGACGCCCTATACCGCCTCGAAACACGCGATCACCGGGCTCACCAAGTCGATAGCGCTAGACGGGCGGCCCTTCTCCATCGCCTGCGGGCAGATCGACATCGGCAACGCGCTGACCGACATGGCAGCGAAGATGACCAAGGGTGTGCCGCAGGCCGATGGCTCGATCGCCATCGAGCCGGTGATGGACGTTGCCCATGTCGCAAGCTCGGTCCTGCACATGGCCTCGTTGCCGCTGGACGCGAACGTGCAGTTCATCACGGTGATGGCGACCAACATGCCCTTCGTCGGGCGGGGCTGAGGCCCCGCCTCAACGCGCCTGCGCCCGGGCGCGATACCGCTCGCGGTGCCAGATGTAGAGCCCGGCCCCCGCGATGATCAGCCCGCCGCCTAGCGTCCAGACCGTGGGCCAGGTGTCGAACACCAGAACGCCCGCGACCGCGGCCAGCAGGATCTGGATGTAGATCACCGGCGCGAGGATCGAGGCATCCGCAAGCCGGTGCGCCGAGGTGGCCGCGATGTGCCCCAGCGCCCCGAACACGCCGATCAGCGCCAGCGCCACCAGGTCTATCCCGCCCGCGGGCCAGACCCACAGCGGCAGCGCGAAGGGCGCGAGACACACGGCCGCGAGGCCCGAGGACCAGAGCTGGCTGGTCGCGTTCGATTCCACCCCCGCCAGCATCCGGGTGAGGATGAAATAGAGCGACGCCATCGTGAGCGCGCCGAGCGAAAGGAACATCTCGGGCTGGAACGCCGCGCCCCAGGGCTGCATCACCACCAAGACCCCAATGAACCCCACGCAGACGGCAGCGATGCGGTGCTGGCCCACCCGCTCGCCCAGCATCGGGATGGCGAGCAGCGTGACCACGATGGGCCCGGCGAACATGATGGTCGTGGTCACGGTGATCGGCAGGTATTTCAGCGCGGTGAAGTTGAGCGCGGTGCTGGCGAACAGGAAGAACGAGCGAAAGAACTGCTTGACGGGCGCGTTCGAGCGGAAGGCCGCGCGCCCCTCGCGCGGCAGGAACATCGCCAGCGCGAAGATGAAATGCCCGGCATAGCGCACGAACACGACCTGAAGCGCCGGCAGCCCCGCCAGCAGCAGCCACTTGGCCGAGGTGTCGATCATCGTGAAGAAGCACACCGCCAGGGCCATGACGCCGAGGCCGAGGGCGGCGCGCTCCTCGCGCGGGGCGATGCCGGCGGAGTGCACCATCAGCCGGTGGCCCAGCCGCCATCGACGACATGCGCCTGTCCCGTGGTGAACGCGCTCTCGTCCGAGCCGAGATGGACGGCGAGGCTCGCGATTTCCTCGGCCCGGCCGATCCGGCCCATGGGCTGCCGGGCGATGAAGGCGGCCATCGCGCCCTCGTAGTCCCCGGTCGCGCGCAGCCGGTCGTGCAGCGAGGGGCTGTCGACCGTGCCCGGGCAGATGCAGTTGCAGCGCACCCCCTTGGTCACGTGGTCGAGCGCCACCGACTTCGTCATGCCGATCACCGCGGCCTTGGTCATGCCGTAGATGAAGCGGTTGGGTGCTGCGATGATCGACGAGGCGACCGAGGCGATGTTGACGATCGAGCCGCCGCCCCGCGCGATCATGCCGGGGATCGCCGCCTGCATCGCGTGGAACTGCGACCGGACGTTGAGGTTCATGGCAAAATCGAACTCGGCGTCGGTCGCCTCGGCAATGGTGCCGGCGTGCACGAAGCCCGCGCAGTTGACCAGGATGTCGGGCGCGGCCCGCCTGACTGCCTCCTGAAGCGCGGCCTTGTCGGTGACGTCGAGCGCGAAGCCCTCGGCCACGCCGAGCCCGTGGAGCGGCGCGGCGTGCAGGTCGGTCGCAACCACATGGGCGCCCTCGGCCGCGTAAGCCTCAGCGATGGCACGGCCGATCCCCTGCCCCGCGGCGGTGACGAAGGCTCGCTTGCCGGCAAGTCTCATGTGCTCAATCCTTCAGCCGGGCCGCGAGGTAGTCGATCATCTCGGGCACCATCTTGTCGCCGAAACCGCTGTCGCGGGCCTCCCGCAGCAATGCGTCCGCCGCCCCCGACATGCGCGAGCGGGTGCCAAGCTCCTCTGCCATGCGCCGGTAGTACCCCACGTCCTTGGCCGCGTTCGCGACCGAGAAGGCGAGGTCGATCTTGCCCTCGGCCGCGTAGTTGCGGATGAAGTCCATCATCCCCGAGCGCAGCGGCCCCGCGGACATCACGCCGTAGAGCGTCTCGCGCCCGATCCCGGCGGCGTCGGCCATCGCAAAGGCCTCCGACATCGCGCAGGCGGTGGTCATGGCGAAGAAGTTGTTGATCAGCTTGATCGTGTGCCCCGCCCCGGATGCTCCGAGATGGAAGACGTTCTCGCCCAGATCGGCGAGCACCGGGCGCACGCGCGCGAACGCATCCTCGTCGCCCGCACACATGATGTTGAGGAGCCCGTCCACGGCATGAGCCGGCGTGCGGCCCAGCGGCGCATCGAGATACTGCGCTCCCTTCGCGGCCATGTCGGCCGCGATCTTTCGGGTCGAGCCGGGCAGCGAGGTGCCGAAGTCGATCACCACCTGACCCGGTCGCACGCCCGCGAGCACGCCGTCATCGCCGTAGACCCGGGCCTCGACATGGTCCGAGGTGCCCATGCAGAACATCACGATGTCGCTGCGCGCGGCGATCTCGCGGGCGTTCGCCGCCTCGGTCGCGCCGCGGGCAACCGCCGCTTCGACGCCGCTGCGGTCGCGGTGGCCGAGGACATGCAGCGCATAGCCCTTGTTCTGGAGCCTGCTCACCATCGCCCGGCCCATGAGGCCAAGGCCGATGAATCCGATCGCGGGTTTCGTCATGGTCATTCTCTCCGCCTGCCCGTCCCCCCCCGGGGGCCGGTCACATCACCGCGCCGATCTGCCAGGGGACGAACTCGTAGTCGCCAAGGCCCTGCGCCTCGGACTTGGTCTTTTCGCCCGAGGCGACACGGAGCCACGTCTGGTAGATCTCGCGTCCCACCTCCTCGACGCTGGCGCCATGTGTGAGGATGCGCCCGGCGTTGATGTCCATGTCCTCGGTGAGGCGCTCGTACATCTCGGTATTGGTGGCGATCTTCAGCGACGGCGAGGGCTTGGCGCCGAAGGCCGAGCCGCGCCCGGTCGTGAAGGCCACAAGGTTGCAGCCCGACGCGATCTGGCCGGTCACGCTGGCAGGGTCGTAGCCGGGGCTGTCCATGAAGACAAAGCCCCGCGCCGTCACCGGCTCGGCGTACTTGTAGACGCCGGTCAGTGGTGTCGTGCCGCCCTTGGCGGCGGCGCCGAGGCTCTTTTCCAGGATCGTGGTGAGCCCGCCCTTCTTGTTGCCGGGCGAGGGGTTGTTGTCCATCGAGCCGCGGTTGCGGGCGGTGTAGTCCTCCCACCAGCGGATCAGGCCGATCAGCTTGTCGCCCACCTCGCGGCTGACGGCACGGGCGGTCAGCAGGTGCTCGGCGCCGTAGATCTCGGGCGTCTCCGCGAGCACTCCCGTCCCCCCTTGGGCGACGAGCAGATCGCAGGCATGGCCCAGCGCGGGGTTCGCGGTGATGCCAGACCACGCGTCCGAGCCGCCGCACTGGAGGGCCACCATGAGCTCGGAGGCCGGGCATTCCTCGCGCTCGGAGGCGTTCACGAGGGGCAGCATCGCCTCGATCTTGCGGACGCCAAGCTCGACGGTCCGCCGCAAGCCGCCCACGTCCTGGATGTTCATCGTCTGGAACAGCGGCCCCGGCGTCAGGCCAAAGGCCTCGATCAGCCAGTCGATCTGGTTCATCTCGCAGCCCAACCCCGCCATCAAGACGCCGCCGACATTGGGGTTGCGGGCATAGCCCCACATCACGCGCTGCAGCGCCTCGAACCCGTCACCCGAGCCCGCCATGCCGCAGCCGGTGCCATGCACGAAGGCCGCGACCCCGTCGACATTGGGATAGGGCGCGAGGCGTTCGGGCGTGAAGTGGGCGGAGATCATGCGCGCGGCGGTGGCCGAGCAGTTCACCGAGGTGATTACCGCGATGTAGTTGCGCGTGCCGACGCGCCCGGTTGGGCGGCGGAAGCCCATGAAGCTGTCACGCGTCCGGGCCGGGGCTGCGGGGCGTAGATTGGTCGAGAACTCGTACTCGGCCTCGACGTTGCGAAAATCGAGGTTGTGGGTGTGGACATGGGCGCCGGGGGCGATGTCCTCCGCCGCGTAGCCGATGAGCTGGGCGTATTTGCGGACCGGCGAGCCCTTTGCGATCGCCTCGGTCGCCATCTTGTGGCCCCGGGGAATCAGCTGGATCGCGCCCTCGTCGCCCACTGCAAGCGGCGAGATCGCGGTGACGACATTGTCGGCCTCGGCCAGACGGACGATTTTCATGGTTCTACCTTAGGCACAGGCGGGGCTGTCGGCCCGCCAGCGATGGATCGGGACATGCGGCTGCCCGGCAAGACCCGCGCGCGCCGCAACCCAAAGCGCGCGCCACTCGCGCCAGTCCGAGAGCACGGCTCGCGGATCGGCGCGCGAGCGCGCGACGAAGGATGGGAAATGCGCCCGTCCCGTCGGCTGGCCGGTGACATTGTAGCGGATGTCGAAGGACCAGCGGAACCGCCCGGAGCGGTTCGGCAGCGATGCGTGCGGCGTGAGCGGGTGCAGGATCACGGCGCCCCCTGCCCCGACCGGCAGCGGCCGGGCCTCGCGCGGGTCGATGAAGCCCTCCGCGATGGCGGTCTGCCTGCGCGGGCAGTGCGGATACATGCGCGGCGTGCCGGGGATGACCTGCAGGCAGCCGTTCTCCTCGGTCGCGTCCGTGATGGCTAGCCAGACGGTGACCATCCGGGTCGCGTCGGCCTCGGCATGGGCCACCGCGCGGTCCTGGTGCCAGTCGGTCGCGGTGATATGGGCGCGGGCCTCGTCGCCCCTCAGCACGTCCGCGGGCGGCTTGAGGCGGACATGCTGGATCGGGTTCGAGGTGATCTCGGGCCCGATGAGGCACTCGACAAGGTCGAGCAGGCGCGGCGCCGTCACCATGTCGAACACCGCCGGGCCGAAATGGAACGGCGTGTCGGGCCGGATCTCGTCGCCCGGCAGCGAGATGTCCATCGGCTGGAACCAGTCGCAGCCCGCCCGGTAGCTGACCAGCAGCTTGTCCCAGAAGTCGAGCCCCGCGCCCGCCGGAACGCGGCCCTGCGCCTGCCAGCCGGCATGGAGGCGGTCGATCAGCGCCGCATATTCGGCACGAATGCGCGCGATGAGCCCAGGATCCAGCACGCCGGGCACGACGAGGACGCCGTCGGCGTGGAAGCGGGCGATCTGCTCGGGGCTCAGCATGAGCCGTCTCCGTCTGTCGCAGGTGGTTGCGGACGGCCGGGGGAGGCGCCCGGACTTGCGGGCGCGCCCCCAGCCCCTTCCTGCCCTAGCCGAGGAACAGCGTGACGATGGGCGGCCAGATCAGCAGGACCGAAAGCGCAAGCAACTGGATGCCGATGAAGGGCAGGAAGCCCCGGAAGATGTCGGTCAGCGAGATCTGCGGCGGGGCCACCGACTTCAGGTAGAATGCCGCCGGGCCGAAGGGCGGCGACAGGAAGCTCACCTGCATGTTCATGCAGAACACCACGCCGAACCAGATCGCCACGTATTTGGGGTCGATCGAGCCGACGAAGCCCAGTTCCTCGGGCGGCAGCTTGAGCACGATCGGCAGGAAGACCGGCATGATCAGCAGAACGATGCCGACCCAGTCCATGAACATGCCCATGATCAGGAAGATCAGCATCATCACCAGGATGATTCCCATGGTCGGCAGCTCGGCGCCGACGATCATGTTGGCGACATAGGTCGGCCCGCCCGCGAGCGTGTAGGCGGCCGCCAGCGCGGCGGCGCCGATCGTCACCCAGATGATCGTGCCGGTCGACCTGAGCGTGCGCATCAGCGCGTCCCACACGATCTCGAAGGTCATCTCGCGCCGCACGAGGCCGATCACGAAGACCGCGATCACGCCCATGCCGGCGGCTTCGGTGATGCCGGTGATGCCGCCATAGATCGAGCCCAGCACCACGCCGATCACGATGATCGGCGCGATCAGGCCCTTGCCCATCTCCCAGCCGCGCGCGGCGCGCTCGCGGCCGATGACGAACTGGACGAGCGCCAGTGCCAGCACGAAGCCGCCCGCGAGCCAAGGGATGTCCGAGGCCATGCCGAGCGGGATCGCGTCGACGCCCTCGGTCACGGCGTTGAAGCCCGTCGCCGTGAAGAAGACCGCGCGCAGCAGCAGTACCGCCGTCGCCCACATCGCAAAGCGGGAAAGGAAGCCCAGGAACATCAGCGCCTTCTCGGCCCCCGGAGGGTCGTTCGGATCGGGCGGCGGCAGCGGCGCCTGATCGGGATCGAGCTGCGTGCGGATCACAATATAGATAATGAAGAACGAGGCGAGCATGAAGCCCGGCAGGAACGAGGCGGTGAACAGCGCCTTGATCGAGGTCTCGGTCACCAGCCCGTAGAAGATCAGCACGATCGAGGGCGGGATCATCGTGCCGAGGCTGCCGCTTGCGCAGATCGTGCCGATGGCGAGGTTCTGATTGTAACCCAGCCGCAGCATCTGCGGCAGCGCGATCAGGCCGAGCAGAACCACCTCGCCGCCGATGATGCCGGACATCGCCGCCATGATGACCGCCATGATCGAGGTGACGATCGCGATGCCGCCCCGGGTGCGCGACAGCCACACGTTGAGCGAGCTGTACATGCTCTGCGCGATGCCCGATCGCTCGAGCAGCGAGGCCATGAATATGAACAGCGGCACCGATATCAGGACGTAGTTCGTCATCTGGCGGTAGACCGCCTGCCCCAGCACTGACAGCGGCCCGCGGCCGAAGTCGCGGAACAGAATGTCCGGCCCGAACTTCATCACCAGTGTCGCGACCGCAAGGAAGGCGGACGCGAAGCCCAGCGGCATGCCCATCGCCAGCAGCACGAACATGCCGACGAGGAGCACGAGGCTGATCGTTCCGATGTCCATCTCAGTTGTCCCCCAGCGTGCGGCGGATGTTCTCGATCTCGGCCTCGTCGATCTCGTCGGCGGGGGTGTGGATCTCGGGCGCCTTGTTCCAGTCGGCGATCAGGTTCGAGAGCGCCTGAAGCGCGACGAGGCAGACCACGATCAGGATCGCAGGCTTGATGGTTGCGGGCAGCGGGGGGTCCCAGGCGGTGCCGAAGGTCTCGAGGCGCAGGAGCTTGTCGCGCGCCTCGTTGAAGCCGCCCCAGACGAGGGCGGCGGCAAAGGCCCAGATCAGCGCGACCGACATGCAGTCCGCAAGCTTCTGCATCCAGCGGGGCATGATGTCGTAGATGATGTAGATGCGGATGTGCGAGCGCTGCTGCATCGCGTACTGCCCGGCGAACAGCAGCACGAAGCCCGCGATCCACAGCGAGAGCTCGTTGGCCCAGAGCGTGGGCTTCTCGAACACGTAGCGCGCCACGACCTCGTAGAACATCACGATGACGATGGCCGCGGTCCCGATCATCGCCACGCGCGCCAGCACGAGCGAGACGAGATCCATGGGCCCGGTGCGCTGCGGCTCGATCGCGCCGGCGGTGTCGGAGAGGTAGACTGAGGCGAGGGCGAGCGTCCCGAACAACGAGAACAGCATCGCATAGGCCATCGGCCGTCCGGCGGGGCGCAGCATCTCGTACATCGACACGCCGCCGGCTCCGGTCACCTGTCCCACGATCAGGATCGCGGCGATCGCGAGCGTCAGCGCCCCGAGGCAGATCGCGGCAAGTCTCACGGGCCGCCTCAGCCGCCCAAGCCAAACGCTCTGGTCCTGCATGGCCTCCCCCACAATTCTCGCGCGCCGCCGCGTCCCGCTGCCGCCGGGAAGACGGGGCGGTCCCGCAAGGGCCCGCCCCGATCGGCGTCAGACTGCCGTCATGCAGGGCAGGTCAATTGGCCAGGAGGCCGAGTTCCTTGAGATAGGCGCGATGGCTCTCGACCAGGGCCTTGGCCTCGGGCGACTTCTGGGCCCAGACATCCCACTGGGTCTGCGCGGCCTCGCGGAACTTCATGCGTTCCTCGCGCGACCAGTTGTGCAGGCTCACGCCCTGGGCCTCGAGCTGAGCGGCAGCCGCGGCATTGGCGCGCTCGAAGGTCAGCGCGGTCTGCAGCGACAGCTTCTGCATCGCGGTGTCGATGATGCGGCGCTGCGCATCGGTCAACCCGTCCCACACCGCCTTGTTGCAGGCGAGATGGTCCGAGGGCATCGAGTGGAAGCCCGGGAAGGTCGCGTGCTTGGAGATGTCGTAGAGCCCCATGCCCTTGTTGTTCGCAAGACCCGAGGCATCGGCGCCGTCGATGATCTTGGTCTCGAGCGCGGTGAAGATCTCGGTGAAGTCCATCACGATCGGCGAGGCGCCGAGCGAGGCGAAGATGTCGGTCTCGAGCCCCGGAGGCGAGCGGAACTTCCAGTCCTTGAGGTCGGCCACGCCGGTGAGTGGCTTGTTCGAGGCGAAGGATTCCTGGCCGTAGATCCACCAGCCGATCAGCTGCATGCCCTGGGCGTTGTAAAGCTGCTGGGCCGCGTCGTAGCCGCCGCCGTGATAGAGCCACGAGAGCTGCTGATAGGGCGTGTCATAGCCGCCCATGATGTCGCCGACGAACTGGAAGCCCGCGTTCTTGCCGGTCTGATAGGCGCCGCCGGTCATGTCGCAGTCGAGGATGCCGTTGGCGGCCGCATCGAAGGTCTCGACGGTCGCGACGACCGAGGACGAGTAGAACATCTCGATCTTGATGTCGCCGCCCGACATGGTCTGCACGTCATCGACGAACTGGCCGGCGAGCTTGCCCGAGACCGTCTCGGGCGCGTAGTGCGTCTGGATGCGCAGCGTCACGCTTTGCGCGGCCGCCGGGGCGACAAGCAGGGCCGCAGCCGCGACCGAGACCAGGAAACCCTTGAACTTCATCGTCTTCCTCCCTGTTCGGCGATACGTTCCGCCGTTTCTCTCGAGCAGGCCCACCGGCCGGCAGGCTAGAATGGTATACCATTCAGTTGACCGTATAAACGGCAGAGTCTCGACAATCAACGAAAAATGGTATACCAAATTCGTGGGCTCGCCCGATGTCCTCCCTGCAGTGCGGGCCTTCCGCGGGGCGCGGCGCAGACCCGGAATCAGAGATGGAGCGAGCGTGGCACGGGAAGCCCTGTCCGTCGACATCGCCGATCAGTTGAGGCGTGACATTCTGCGCGGAAAGCTTGCGCCCGGCGCGCCGATCAAGGAGCGCGTGCTGGCCGAGGAGATGGATGTCAGCCGCACGCCGATGCGCGAGGCGATCCGCATCCTCGCCAAGGAGGGGCTGGTGCAACTGCGCCCCGCGCGCAGCCCGATCGTCGCGAACCCGTGCTTCCGCGAGATCGCCGAGTCGGTCGAGGTGCTGCGCGCGCTCGAGCTCTTGTCGGGCGAGTTGGCCTGCCGGCATGCGAGCGACGCCGAGATCGCGCGGATCCGCGCCCTGCACGAGCAGATCGCGGACGCCTATGACCGCGTGGACACGCTCGACCTGTTCGAGATCGACATGCAATTCCACATCGCCATCGCCCGGGCATCGCACAACCGGGCGCTGTGGGAGACCCACATGGGTTTCCTCGCGCGGCTGTGGCGCGCGCGCTATCTCTCGGCCAAGCAGCGCCGCAGCCGCGACCGCGTGCTGCGCCAGCATGGGGCGATCGTTGCGGCGCTGGAGGCGCGCGACCCGCACCGGGTCAAGGTCGAGATCGAAGCCCATCTCGAGGCGCTGCTCGACAATATCCGCCGCTACCTTGCCGGGGAGACCGCCGAGGAGCCCCCTGCCCCCGAGCCCGAGTCCGAGGCGGCCGCCGCGCGGCACGCGGGTGCCGCGCTCTGACGCCCCGGCAGCGCCGGGGCGGGCGGGGCGCGCCACCTGCCTCACTGCAGATCCGCGGGCAGGAGCGCGGCCGGCATGTTCTGGAAGCAGACCGGCCGCAGGAATCGCCGGATCGCCAGCGTGCCGACCGAAGTCGCGCCGAAATTGGTCGAGGCCGGATAGGGCCCGCCATGCACCATGGCATCGCCGACCTCGACCCCGGTGGGAAAGCCGTTGGCGAGGACGCGTCCCGCCTTTCGCTCGAGCACCGGCATCAGGCGCCGCGCAAGCCCAGTGTCGCCGTCGTCGAGATGGAGCGTGCAGGTGAGCTGCCCATGCAGATGGCGGGCGACGGCGAGCATCTCATCGGCATCCGCCACCCGCACCACCAGCCCGAGCGGGCCGAACACCTCGGCGGCCAACCCCTCGTCGGCGAGCCAGGCCCGCCCGGTGGTGGCATAGAGGCAGGGCGCGGCGTTGCGGCCCTCGCAAGCGGTGCTCAGAACCGGCTCGACGCCCGGCGCGGAACCGACACGCCCCGCCCCCTCGCGATAGGCGGCGGCGATCCCGTTGGTCAGCATGGTCTGGGCCGCCACCGATGCGAGCGCGCCGCGCGCCGCCTCGACGAAGGCGTCGAGGCCGGGGCCGTCGATCGCGACTGCGATGCCGGGATTGGTGCAGAACTGCCCCACTCCCATGGTCAGCGAGCCCGCCCAACCCCCGGCGATCCCTGCCCCGCGCGCACCCAGCGCCGCCGGCAGCACAAACATCGGGTTGACCGAGCCGAGCTCGCCGAAGAACGGGATCGGCTCGGGCCGCGCGGCGCAGAGGTCGAACAACGCCCGCCCGCCACGCAGCGAGCCGGTGAACCCCACCGCCCGGATAAGGGGATGGCGGACCAGTGCCTCGCCCACCTCGCGCGCGCCGCCATGGATGAAGCTGAACACGCCCGCCGGCATGCCGCAGCGGGCGATGGCCGCCGCGATCGCCTCGGCCACGATCTCGCCGGTTCCGGGGTGCGCCTCGTGTCCCTTCACGACGACCGGGCAGCCCGCCGCGAGCGCCGAGGCGGTGTCGCCACCCGCGGTCGAGAAGGCCAGCGGGAAGTTCGAGGCGCCGAACACCGCGACAGGCCCGATGGGCCGCTGGATCAGGCGCAGATCCGGGCGGGGCGCCGGCTGACGGTCGGGCAGCGCCGCATCGTGGCGCCGGTCGAGATACTCGCCCTTCAGGATATGCGCGGCAAAGAGACGAAGCTGCCCCGTGGTGCGCCCGCGCTCGCCTTCGAGCCGCGCCGCCGGCAATCCGGTCTCGCGCGTGCCGATCTCGGTGATCGCGGGCTCGCGGGCGTCGATCTCGCCGGCGATTGCGTCCAGCAGCGCCGCCCGCTCGGCGCGCGAGGTGAAGCCGAAGGTCTCGAAGGCATCCTCCGCCGCCCGGCAGGCGCGGTCGACGAGGTCGGGCGAACCCATGGGGAAGTCCCGCGCGGGCCCCTCGACCGGACTCGACGCGAAGCTCGGGCCGCCTGAGACGGCCTCTCCCGCGATCAGATGGTGTCCCATGGGCATGCGTCTCACTCCTCGTGGATCGGCTCGGCGGTGAAAGCGCCGCCCTGATAGACGGCGCGCGGGTCGTCCTTGTCGGGCAGCGGGACGCTCGCCGCAATCTTCCCGGCGAAGGCGGCGGCGTTGTGCCGGGGACGCCAGCCCAGATGAGCCGCGCCGGCATTGTCCCACCACGAGGCATCGTTGTCAGAGACCCCGTAGACCACCGGACAGCCCAGGCGCGGCACGGCGAAGACACATTCTGCCAGCGCCACGAAATCCTCGGGCGCGAACCATGTCGCGAGCATCCTGTGGTCCTTCGGCTCGGCAAAGCACGAGCCGATGCGGACCAGCGCGCTCTCCTGCCCGAACTTGTGGAAATACATCAGCGCCACCGCCTCGCCGAAGGACTTCGAGACGCCATACCAGCCATCGGGCCTGTGCGGGGCATCGGTGTCGATGCGCTCGTCCTGGCGGTAGAAGCCGACGACGTGATTGGAACTGGCGAAGAAGATCCGCGGCCGGCCGTGGCGGCGCGCGGCCTCGTAGAGATTGTGCACGCCCACGATGTTGGCATTCAGGATCCGGCCGAAGCTGTTCTCGGTCGAGATGCCACCCAGATGCAGGATGCCGTCACAGCCCTCGACCAGCCCGTCCACCGCATCGGCGTCGCCGAGGTCGCAGCGTACCCACTCGGCCGTCTCGCCCGCGGGCGCGGCGGCGATGTCGCTAAGCCGCAGGGCGAGCGCAAGCCGGCCGAGTTCGGGGCGGATCATTCGGGCAAGCCCGCCCGCAGCACCGGTGACGAGAAGGCGTTCGAGCATCTCAGCCCCCCTGCAGCAGGCCCGGCAGGGTCAGCGAGACCGCGGGCAGATAGGTCGTCAGCGCCAGCGCCACCAGCACCGCGAGGTAGAAGGGCCAGATCGTGCGCAGGACGCTCTCGATCCGCACCTTGGCGATCGAGCAACCCACGAACAGACAGGCCCCCACGGGCGGCGTCGTCAAGCCCAGACCGAGGTTCATCATCAGCACGATGCCGAACTGCACCGGGTCCATGCCGATCTCGCGCACCACGGGCAGGAAGATCGGCGTGCAGATCAGGATCAGCGCGCCCATGTCCATGAAGGTGCCCAGCACCAGCAGCGAGAGGTTGATCAGCAGCAGGATCACCAGCGGGTTGTCGGACACCCCAAGCAGCGCGTCGAGGATCAGCGCCGGCACCTCGTAGAGCGCGAGGAAATAGGCGAAGGAAGTGGCCGTGCCGATCAGGATCATCACCATCGCCGTGGTGCGGATCGACTGGACCACGCTCTCCCAGAAGGCGCGCAGGCCCAGCGAGCGGTAGACGACGCCGGTGACCAGAAGCGCGTAGATCACGCCCACGGCGGCGGATTCGGTCACCGTGAAGATGCCCGAGATCACCCCGCCGATGATCACCACCGCCGTCAGCAGCCCCGGGATCGCCACCAGCCCTGCCATCGCCACCGCCCGCCAGCCGGGGAAGGCCTCGGAGGGATAGCCACGGCGCACCGCCACCGCGTAGGTCGCGATGCCGAGGCACAGGCACATGAGTGCCCCGGGCACGACGCCGGCGAGGAACAGCCCCGAGATCGAGATCCCCCCACCCGCCGCGAGCGAGTAGAGGATCATGTTGTGGCTGGGCGGCACCACGACGCCCGCGATCGACGACGTCACGGTGACGTTGACCGAGAAGTCGTCGTCATAGCCGCGCGCCCGCATCATCGGGATGAGCACCGAGCCGAGCGCCGAGGTATCCGCCACCGCCGAGCCCGAGATGCCGCCGAACAGCATCGAGGAGAGCACGTTGACCAGCCCGAGCCCGCCGCGCATCCGCCCCACCACGGCCTGCGCGAATTGCACCAGCCGGAGCGCGATACCACCGCGCATCATCAGCTCGCCCGCGAAGATGAAGAAGGGGATCGCCAGCAGCGAGAACACGTTCATCCCCGCGATCATGCGCTGGAACACGATGATCTGCGGCACGCCCTCGTGGAAGGCGGCAAGCAGGGCCGCGAGCCCCAGCGCGAAGGCAATCGGCATCCCGATCAGCATGCCCAGGATGAAACAGCCGAGCAGGATCGCGAGACCCATCAGTCGGCCCCCTCGCCGGTGCCGCGCGCGCCCGCAGCGATCTGGAACCACAGGCGCTCGGCCATGAAGGTCACGATCAGGACGCCGGTGACGACCAGCGGCAGATACTGGTAGGCCTGCGGCACGCCGAGCAGCGGGATGTTGCGGTTCCAGGTGCCCTCGACCAGCCGCCACGAATAGACCGCCATCGCGAGGCCAAACGCCGCGAGCAGCACCGTCACCAGCACCTCGAGCGCGTTGCGGGCGCGCCGCGGCAGCATGTCGGCGAAGAACGAGATGCCGAGATGGATGTTCTCGCGCAGTCCCACCGCCGAGAGCGGCAGCGCCACGACGAGGATGAGCAGGAGCGAGAGCCGCTCGGCCCAGGTCGGCGTGTCGTTCAGCACGTAACGGCCCCAGACCTGCCAGCCGGTCACGCCGACCAGCAGCACCAGCGCCACGCCGCCCATGGCGACGACGAGGTTGACGAGATGGTCGAGAACCCTGAATCGCATGACCGAGGCTCCGGCACCTGGGAACACGGGGCACCCGGCCGCGCCCGAAGGCACCGGCCGGGCGATGGCTGCGCGGGTTATTCGGTCGCCTGGATGCGCGCGAGCAGGTCGCGCAGCTTGTCGCTGGTCACGAACTTGTCGTAGACTGGCTTCATCTTCTCGATGAACGGGGTCTTGTCCTCGAGCTCGACGATGGTATTGCCGGCAGCGCGCACGATCGCCTCGGACTTGGCTTCGCGCTCCGCCCACAGCCTGCGCTGGAGCCCGGCGCTCTCGATCGCGGCCTGACGCACGATCGCCTGGTCGTCGGCGGTCATCTTGTCCCAGGTGGTCTTCGCCACCGCGAAGATCTCGGGCACGATGGTGTGCTGGTCGAGGATGTAGTGGCGCGCGACCTCGAAATGGGCGGTCGACTCGTAGGACGGCCAGTTGTTCTCGGCGCCATCGACCACGCCGGACTGGATCGAGGTGTAGACCTCGCCGAACGGGATCGGCGTCGCGTTGGCGCCCAGCGCCTCGACCATCGCCACGTTCACGTCCGAGTTCTGCACGCGGATCTTCAGCCCCTTGAGGTCTTCCACCGAGGCGAGCGGCGTCTTGGCATAGAACGAGCGCGCGCCGCTGTCGTACCAGGCCAGGCCGACCATGTTGACCTGCTCCATGGCGGCGGCGATCTCGGCGCCGATCGGGCCGTCGACCACGCGGTGCATCTGATCGACCGAGCGGAAGGCGTAAGGAAGCGTAGTCACCTGCGTCTCGGGCACGAGGTTGTTGAGCGGCGTCAGGTTGAAGACGGCGTAGTCGATGCCGCCGAACTGCATCTGCTCGATCGCCTGGTCCTGCTCGCCAAGCTGGGCCGAGTGATAGGTCTTGGGCGTGATCCGTCCGCCGGTGCGCTCGGCCACGAGCGCCGCGAAATGGTCCATGGCCACCGAGACCGGGTAGTCCGGCGCATGCGTGTTCCAGCCGCGGATCTCCTGCGCGCCGGCCGAGGCCGTGAACAGGGCCGCCGCGCATCCGGCGAGCAGTGCGGCGCGAATGGTCGAGACGATGGTCATCCTTGTTTCCCTCCCCGGATGCAGCAGCGTTGGCGCCGCTGTCTTCGATGGCGGGACGATAAAGATATATGACAAGTTGTCAATATTCATATTGCAGATCCGTGCGGGCGCCCTAACATGCTGGAAATCGCACCGGACGCGCGGCGGTGAGCGAGGCCTCGAGAATGGACGGAACGCAGGACGACCCTACCGGTGCGGATGCGGGCACGCGCCCCAACCTCGTGGTCCGGCTCGCCAGCGACCTGAGGGAGGCGATCGTCTCGGGCCGGATCGAGGTCGGCGAGAAACTGCCGAGCGAGGCCGCGCTGACCTCGCGCTACGGCGTCTCGCGCACCGTGGTCCGCGAGGCGGTGGCCGCCCTGCGCGCCGACGGCCTGGTGCAGCCGCGCCAGGGTGCGGGAGTGTTCGTGATCCGGGCCCGGCCCGAGGACACGAACCCCTTTCAGAACATTGATACGAAAAAGATTTCCGACATAGTCGAGCTGCTGGAACTGCGGACCGCGGTGGAATGCGAGGCGGCGGGACTGGCGGCGCTGCGCCGCTCGCCGGCGCAGGAGGAGGCGATCTACGAGGCGTTCGGCGATGTCGAGCGGGCGATCGGGGCCGGCCAGTCCGCGGCGGCGGCGGACCTCGCCTTCCATCTCTCCATCGCGCGGGCGGCGAACAATCCACGCTTCGTGGATTTCCTGGAAATGCTTGGGCGGGACGCGATCCCGCGCGCGCGCCTGGCGCAGGGCGAGGCGGCGCGCGGCGCCGACTATCTCGCGCTTCTGCAGGCCGAACATCGCCGAATCGCGGACGCCATCGCGGCGGGCGACGAGGACGGGGCGCGCGCCGCGATGCGCGCGCATCTCAAGGGCTCGCAGGTGCGCTATCGCCGGATGATGCGGGGTGAATGACCAACTTGTCATATGACTTCTTGACATGTCGCGGGGGCCGCGCTAGCCCTCGGCCGGACCACCACCCGAGAAGGACGCGATGCGCATGACCGATCCGCAGGAGATCAAGGCCGCCCTGGGCGCGGGCCTTCTTTCGTTTCCCGTGACGCCGTTCGGCGCCGACGGGGCGTTCGCCCCGGCGCCCTATCGCGAGCATGTCTCATGGCTCTCGGGCTTCGGCGCGACGGTGCTGTTCGCGGCGGGCGGAACGGGCGAGTTCTTCTCGCTCGCGCCGGCCGAAATTCCGGCCATCGTGCGCGCGGCCAAGGAGGCGGCCGGCAACACGCCGATCGTCGCGGGCTGCGGCTATGGCACGCGCATGGCGGTCGAGATCGCGCAGGCGGCGGAAGCGGCGGGCGCCGACGGCATCCTGCTGCTGCCGCATTACCTGATCGACGCGCCGCAGGCGGGAATGGTCACCCATGTGAAGGCGGTCTGCGATGCGGTCGACATCGGCGTAATGGTCTACAACCGCGACAACGCCATCCTGCAGGCCGACAGCATCGAGCGGCTGTGCGACGCCTGCCCCAACCTGATCGGCTTCAAGGACGGCTCGGGCGATATCGGGCTGGTGCGCCAGATCACGGCGCGGATGGGCGACCGGCTGACCTATCTGGGCGGGATGCCGACGGCCGAACTGTTCGCCGAGGCCTATCTGGGCGCGGGCTTCACCACCTATTCCTCGGCGGTGTTCAACTTCGTGCCAGCGCTGGCGGTCGACTTCTACACCGCGCTGCGACGCGGCGACCGGGCGCGCTGCGAGCGGATCCTGACCAGTTTCTTCTATCCCTTCATGGCGATCCGCAACCGCAACAAGGGCTATGCTGTGGCGGCCATCAAGGCGGGCGTGCGGCTGGCGGGGTTCGCCGCGGGGCCTGTGCGCCCACCGCTCACCGACCTGACCGACGAGGAGACCGCGATGCTTGCCGACCTCGTCGCCAGCGCGGGCCGGCCCTGAGGCGCCGATGAAGATCGAAGCGGTTCGCACCCATCTGCTCGACCACGCCCTCGACACTGCCTTCGAGAGCGCCTCGATGCGCTTCACGCGGCGCCAACACGTGCTGGTCGAGATCACCTGCGACGACGGCACCACCGGCTGGGGCGAGTGCCTTGGCCCCGCCCGTCCCAATGCCGCGGTGGTCGCCGCCTATGCCGAGCGGCTGATCGGGCGCGACCCGCTCGAGACGGAAATCCTGTGGCAGGAGCTCTACAACCTGCTGCGTGACCAGGGGCAGCGCGGGCTCGCGGTGACGGCGCTGTCGGGCATCGACGTGGCGCTGTGGGACATCAAGGGCAGGCATTTCGGCGTGCCCGTCTCGGTCCTTCTGGGCGGACGGGTACGCGAGCGCGTGCGCGCCTATGCGACCGGGTCGTTCCGCCGCGACGGGGTCGACCGGGTGTCCGACAACGCCGCGGAATGCGCGGCGCATGTGGCGGCGGGCTTTCACGCGGTCAAGATCAAGATCGGCTTCGGCGTGGCCGCGGACCTTGCCGTCATCCGTGCCGTGCGCGAGGCGATCGGCCCGCAGGCGCGGCTGATGATCGACGCGAACCACGGCTATGACGTGCGCGAGGCGATCACGCTGGGCCGGGCCGCGGCCGAGCTTGACATCGACTGGTTCGAGGAACCGGTGCTCCCCGAGCAGCTCGACGCCTATCGCGCCGTGCGCGCGGGCCAGCCGATCCCCGTCGCCGGAGGCGAGACCTGGCACGGCCGCTTCGGCTTCCGGGAGCCGCTCGAGACCCGCGCCATCGACATCGCGCAGCCCGACCTCTGCGGCACGGGCGGGTTCACCGAAATGCGCCGCATCGCCGACATGGCCGCGCTGCACGGCGTGCGGCTGGTTCCGCATGTCTGGGGCACCGGGGTGCAGATCGCCGCGAGCCTGCAATTCATGGCGGCGCTGCTGCCCGACCCGCCGCGGCGCGACCCGATCGCCCCGATCCTGGAATTCGACCGCACGCCGAACCCGTTCCGGCAGGCGATCCTCAAGGCCCCGATCGAGCACGACCGCGGCTGGGTCGCGATTCCCGACGGCCCCGGCCTCGGCATCGAGATCGACCGCGACGCGCTGGCCGAATACGCGCCCCGGAGCTGACCATGCTGGAACGCCGCTACACCGGGCCGAAGCCCCGCACCGCCCTGCCCCAGGGCACGGTGGACACGCAGACGCATCTCTACCTGCCGGGCTACCCTGCGCGGCCGGGCGGCCCGCCGCTGCCGGCGGGCCTGCCGGGGCCCCAGGAATACCGCCGGGTGATGGACTGGCTGGGGATCGCACGCGTCGTGATCACCCAGGGCAACGCGCACCAGCACGACAATGGCAACCTGCTGGCGGCACTGGCCGCGATGGGCGAGGTTGCGCGCGGCGTGGCCGTGATCACCGGCGCCACACCCGATGACGAGATCGCGCGGCTCCATGCCGCCGGCATCCGCGGCGCGCGCATCATGGACCTGCCCGGCGGCGCCGTGGGCCTCGATGCGCTGGAGGAGGTCGATGCCCGCGCGGCCGCGGCGGGATGGATGCTGGCGGTGCAGTTCGACGGCTCGGACATCGCGCAGCATTTCGGGCGCCTCTCGCGCCTTCGCGCGCGCTGGGTGCTGGACCATCACGGCAAGTTCTTCCGGGGCGCCGAGCCCGACGGCCCCGAGGTCGCGCTGGTCAAGCGCCTGATCGACGGCGGCAATTGCTGGTTCAAGTTCGCGGGCTGCTACGAGTCCTCGCGCACCGGCGGGCCCGAATTTGTCGACACCGCGGCTCTGTCGCGCGCGATCGCCGCTCATGCGACCGAGCGCATCGTCTGGGGCACCAATTTCCCGCACAACCTCGCCCAGCGGACCGAGGATTACCCCGATGACGCAGCCCTTCTCGACACCGTGCTGGGCTGGCTTCCGGACGAGGCTGCGCGACAGCTCGTGCTCGTCGAGAACCCGGTGGAGCTCTACGGCTTCTGAACCGGCCCACCCGGCGGAGTCACTGGCACGGGATGCGGAGTTGCGTTCACGCCAAGGGCGCCGCAATCTCGCGGCACGTCGCGGGCGCGACCCCCGCCCGCCGCAGGAGAAATCCCGATGCATGTCATGATCATTGGCGCGGCCGGAATGCTTGGGCGCAAGCTCGCCGAACGGCTCGCCGTGACGGGCGCGCTTGGCGGCCGCCACATCGCGGGCATGACGCTTACGGACATCTTCGAGCCAGCTGTGCCAGCGGGCTTCCGCGGGCAGGTCGATGCCTTCGCCGCCGATTTCGCGGACCCGCAGGTGAGCCGGACGTTGGCCGCGCGGCGCGCGGACGTGATCTATCACCTCGCCGCCGTGGTCTCGGGCGAGGCGGAGCAAGATTTCGACAAGGGTTACCGGGTCAATCTCGATGCCACGCGCTTCCTGCTCGATGCGATCCGCGCCGTGGGGCGCGAGGCGCCCTACCGGCCCCGGCTGGTCTTCACCTCCTCGCTCGCGGTGTTCGGCGCGCCGTTCCCGGAGCGGATCGGGGACAGCTACTTCTGCACGCCGCAGACCAGCTATGGCACGCAGAAGGCGATGTGCGAGCTGTTGCTCGAGGACTATACCCGCCGCGGGATCGTCGACGGGATCGGCCTGCGGCTGCCGACGATCTGCATCCGCCCCGGCGCGCCGAACAAGGCCGCATCGGGCTTCTTCTCCAACATTCTGCGCGAGCCGCTGGCCGGCAGGGAGGCGATCCTGCCGGTGGGCGAGGATGTGCGCCACTGGTTCGCCGGCCCGCGCTCGGCCATGGGCTTCCTCGAACATGCTGGCTCCATCGACCTCGCGCCGCTGGGGCACAGGCGCGTGCTGAACATGCCGGGGCTATCCGCCACCGTCGGCGACGAGCTTGCGGCATTGCGCGAGGTGGCGGGGCCGCAGGTGATGCGCCTGATCCGCCGCGAGCCCGACCCGCTGATCAGCCGCATCGTCGCCGGCTGGCCTAGTGACTTCCTGCCTCGGCGGGCGCTCGACTTCGGCTTCCGGGCGGAAACGTCGTTCCGCGAGATCATCGAGGCGCATATCGCCGACGAGCTGGGCGGCACCCTGCCCTGAGCCGATGCGCGAAAGGCATCGCGCGCGGCTCGGGCTGAGCGCCTCGACGCCTTACCCGCGGTCGCGCTACTCGGCGGCCTCGATTGCGACACCGGTCGCTCCGGCGAGAAGGCGTCCGAGGTGGAAGCTCGACAGGGCGTCCTCGTCGAACTGGCCGACCACCGACGCGAAGGCCCGCTTGGCGTCCGGGTCGCCTCCCTCGAGCAGCGCGAAGGCCTTGCGGTAGTGATCGACGGCCGGGGAGCCGGCGCGCTCGACGGGTAGCGGCTCGTGGCAGCGGATCGCTTGCGTCTTGCCCTTGAGAAGCACCGTGCCGATCGGCCGCCCCGAGAAGTCCGGGATCTGCGCCACCGTGCTCTCGCCGACGCAGATGCGGGTGCCGACCACCTTGTTCGCCTGCTCGAGCCGCGCCGCGACGTTCACCGCGTCGCCATAGGCCGTATAGTCGAAATAGCGGCTGCCGCCGAAGTTGCCGATGATCGCATCGCCCGAGTTCACGCCGATGCGGGTCGCGCCAAGCTCGACGCCCTGCTGCCGCATCGTCTCGCGGAAGCCCTGCGAGAACGCGTCGAGCGCCAGCGCGCACTTGACCGCGTGGCGGGCATGCACGGGGTCCTCGACCGGCGCGCCGAAGATCGCTTGGACAGCGTCGCCGACGATCTTCATGACGGTCCCGCCGTGCTCGAAGATCGTGTTGGTCATGCCTTCGAGATACTCGTTGAGGATGGTGACGACTAGGTCGGATCGCGAGGTTTCGACCAGCGGCGTGAAGTTCGCGAGATCGGTGAACAGGAAGGTGGCGGCGCGGCGCTCGCCGCTCGGCTCGATGGCCTCCGGGTCGCAGGACAGCGCCTCGACCACCGTCGGCGAGAAATAGCGTGACAGGGTGGCGCGGACACGTTCGGCCTCGTCGCGCGCCTCGCGGAGCTGACGGAACAGCGTCAGGTGCTGCAGGGTCTTGGCGATGGTGCGCTCGAGGTCGTCGAACTCGATCGGCTTGGTGACGAAGTCGAAGGCGCCGCGGTTCATGGCCGTGCGGATATTGCCCATGTCACCGTAGGCCGAGACCATGACGGTCTTGAGGTCGCGCTCGATATCGTTCAGGCGATCGAGCAGCGTCAACCCGTCCATCCTCGGCATGTTGATGTCCGAGAGCACGATCTCGACGGCCGGGTTCTGCTTCAGCACCTCGAGCGCGTGCTGCCCGTCGCGAGCGAAGACAAACCCGATCTCGCCCTTGCGCATCTTGCGGCGGAAGTTCTGGGTGATCAGCGCCTCGACATCCGGCTCGTCGTCGACGACGAGGATCAGCGGCGCCGCCATCATGCGCTCGGTCATGGCCCCGCTCCCGCTGCGCGCACCGGCACCGAGACGACGAAGCTCGTGTGCTCTCCCGGCGCGCTCTCGACCGTCAGTGTGCCTCCATGCTGCTTCACCACGATATCATAGCTGAGCGAAAGCCCAAGGCCCGTGCCCTCGCCCGCCGGCTTGGTGGTGAAGAACGGCAGGAAGATCTTCTCCCGAAGCTCCGGCGGGATGCCGGCGCCATTGTCGCGGATCTCGACCTCCACCCTCTCGCCAATTGCACGGGTGGCCAGCGAGATCGCCGGCGAAAAGCCGCCGCCCTCGGCCGCGCGCCGCTTGCTGGCGGCGTAGATCCCGTTGCTGACGAGGTTCAGGAAGACGCGCATCAGGTCCTGGGGGTGGCACTCGACCTCTCCGACAGCGGGGTCGATCGAGGTGCTCATATCGATGTTGAAGCCTGGATCCTCTGCCCGCGCGCCGTGATAGGCGAGGTTCAGAGCCTCCTGCACCAGCGGGTTCAGCGCGACCCTCTGCGCCTTGCTCGGGCCCTCGCGCGAATGCAGCAGCATGTTCCTGACGATCGCATCGGCCCGCCGGCCGTGCTCGTTGATCTTGTCGAGATTGCCGCGGACGGTCCCGAGCAGGTCCTCGACCTCGTCGCGGTCGTCCTCCGGCAGCGCGGCGATCGGGGCTTCCAAGAGCTCCTGCAGCTCACCGAGCATGTCGCCCGACAGCCTGGCAAAGTTGTTGACGAAGTTGAGCGGGTTCTTGATCTCGTGCGCGATCCCGGCGGTGAGCTGGCCGAGGCTGGCCATCTTCTCGGACTGGATCAGCCGCTCCTGCGCCCTCTGCAAGTCGGCCAGCGCCGTCTCCGCCGCGTCGCGGGCGCCGGCGATCTCGGCTTCGCGCTGCTTCAGCTCGGTGATGTCGAAATAGGTCAGCATGCGCCCGCCATCGGGCAGCGCGACGCACTGGTATCTCAGAACCTTGCCGTCGCCGCGGATGAACTCGCCGGGCGCGATGTCGCCCGCGCTGATCGCCCGCACCCGCTCGGCGACCCAGCGGTCCCAGTTCTCGGGCGCGACCGCATAGACACCTGTGCCACGGTTGTACTCGATCAGCTCCTGGATTGTCGGGTGCTGGTCGATATAATCCTGCGGGATGTTCCAGATCCGCCCGAAGGCGCGGTTGACGATGCGGGCGCGCAGGTCGGGTCCCATGAAAAGGACGCCGTAATCGATGCTGTCGAGGACTGCGTTGAACTCGGCCAGAGCGGCTGTCAGCGCCTGATAGGCGCGTTTTCGCTCGGTGATGTCGGTGTAGGTAGAGACGAAGCCGCCGCCCTCGATCGGATTGCCGACGATCTCGATCACCTTGCCGTCCGGGCGAATGCGCTCGAACTTGTGAGGCTGGAATTCCGCAGCCAGCGCAAGCCGCTGGCGGACCTGCTGGTCAATGTCGCCGGGGCCGTATTCGCCGCGCTCGGCGTTGAAGCGGAACGCCTGCTCCATGGTGAAGCCGCGGCGGAACTGCTCCGGCGGGAACTCCATCAACTCGAGGAACTTCTGGTTCAGCGCGATCGTCCGCAGCTCCCGGTCAACCAGCGTGATACCCTGGACCATGTTCTCGAGTGTCAGCTCAAGGATCGCCGACTGCTTCTCGAACTCGATCTGGCGTGTCTTGAGCTCGGTGACGTCGGTATAGATCGAGACGATGCCGCCCTCGCCGGTTCGGTGGTCGGTGATCTGAAGCCACTTGCCCCCGATGAACTGCTCGCGCGGCTCGCCGCTGGCCTGCAACCGCTTCTCGGCGATCCCCGCCAGGTAGGCGTCGACATCGCTCGTGGCGAGCGGGAAGTAGCCGCGCTCGATGCCGACGCGGATGATCTCATCGAACGCCGCCCCCGGCCTCACCATGTCGGCGAGATCGATGAAGAACTCGCGATACCGCGTGTTGCTGATCACGAGGCGGTCGTCGGCGTCCCACAGCGCGAAGCCCGACGAGATCGCCTCGATCGCCTCCTCGAAGCGCTCGCGCGCCGCCTGTGCCTCGGCCTCGCGGCGCTTCAGGGCGGTGATGTCGCTGTAGACCGAGATGCGCCCGCCGTCGCGCATCCGCCGCTCGTTGAGCAGGATCCAAGTGCCGTTCGAGAGCTCGAGCTCCCAGTTCGCGCGCGGCTTCTCCCAAGCCTCGCGACGCGCGGCGATCCATCCGTCGGCGCCTTCGGGATGCGGCTTGAACATGCCCATCTCGTAGCCGCCCCGGATCATCTCGAAAAAGTCCCGGCCCCTGACCACGAGGTCCGAGAGGTCCGCGCCCCCGGCGGCCGCGGAGAAGATCTCGACATAACGGTCGTTGAATAGCTCGATCCGGTTTTCGGCGTCGACCAGCAGGATGCCGTCGGCGATGGTACTCATCGCGCCGGCGAGGCGCCCCTCCACCCGGTCGATCGCGGCGCGCGCCTCGCGTATCTCGGTGATGTCGCGGATCGCTCCGACGAGGCGGGTGACACGCCCGTCCGCGCCCCGCACGCCGACGCCGCGGTCGTGCACCCAGCGATAGCCCCCGCCGCGGGCGCGCAGCCGATAATCGCACTCGACGGCATCGGTCCGGCCTTTGAAATGTGCGACCAGCGCCTCGAAATAGGCGTCGTAGTCCTCGGGGTGGATCTGCTCGGCCCAGAGCCGCGACGATTGCCGAGCCAGATCGAGGTTCAGCAGCCCGGTGAGGTTTTCCGAGACGTAGAGCACATCGTCGGCGACGTTCCAGTCATAGATGCCGTCGGACGTCGCACGGGTCACCAGTGCATGGCGCTCCTCGCTCGCGCGCAGCGCCCGCTCGGCTAGGCGCTCGGCCGTCCGATCCTCGAAGGTCACCATCAGGCCGCCCGACGAGGTCCGGCGATAGCGGATAAGCAGGATCTGGCCGTCAGCCATCTCGCGCTCGAGCTCGCGCTCCGCCGCCGTGCCGATCTCGGCGATCCGCTCGGCGACCTGAGCCTCGATGTCCCCCGGCCCGAAATCGCCGCGCTCGGCATTGTAGCGGAGCAGGGCGTCGAGCCCGACGCCATCCCGGCAGAGAGACTCGGGATACCGGCGGAGCCTGCGAAAGGCCGGATTGCAATACGAGAATTTCAGGTCGCGATCAAAGATCCCGACGCCGATGTCGAGAACCTCGAGGCCCTCTTTCGAGCGGTCCTCCGCCCCGAGCATCCCGACCTCCCCATCGAACGCGAGGGAAATCCGAGCGTGACAGTCGTCACGAGGCGAGTCAACGACGGCCCCGATGTTGCGGGGAGGACTGCAAGCGTGTGTGAAGATGCTGCCGTTGACGGGTGCAGAGGGCCCGCTCAGCTTGTGCGACCCGATGCCGGCAATGTCGAAGGACGTGGTCGTGGATGCGATCGACGCGGGCCACAGCCCCAGGGCGACGGCGACCCGGTTCGGCATCGCTCCCTCGGCCGTGAAATCAGACTCGCCGCGACCGTCATCTGGCACTGTCAAAGGAACTTGGCTTGAGGCGGGTCAGCCGCTTCCTAACCCTCGCGGCATGAGCGGACGCAGCCCCTTCCGGTACTTCCAGACGAGCCCCGAGATCATCTTCCTCGCGCTGACGCTTTACATCCGCTTCCCGCTCTCGCTCCGCAACGTCGAGAACCTCCTCCACGAGCGCGGGATCGATGCGAGCCACAAGACCGTGCGGTTCTGGTGGCACCGGTTCGGGCCGATGTTTGCCGCCGAGATCCGTCGCAAGCGCATCGACAAGTTGCGCGCCTTCTCGACCTGGCGATGGCACCTCGTTGAGATATTCGTGCAGGTCAACGGCGAGCGCCACTACCTGTGGCGGGCCGTCGATCACGAAGGCGAGGTTCTCGAGGCCGTCGTCACTGGCCAGTCTCAATGTTTCCGATCACCCTGCAGTGCACGACAACCCGGGCGCAGGCCTATATCCGACAATCATTCCCTCTGAACGACCAATCGACCACCACGCCACCATCGATGGTGAAATTCGTCGTGCATTGCAGGTCCCGAAGGATTGGGCTGCCGGGGGCATAGACGACGCCACCGTGATCCGTGACGCCAACATAGGGCGCTGTCGTCGTCGTGAATTGCATTCGTGATTTATAGGTCAGCACCCTCTGACCACTTTCAGTGTCGTAAACCAGATCAGGCGCGCCCCAGGCGGACACCAGCGCGGTCTCCGGCTTGCCGAGCCAGCTTGCCACCTCCGCCCGGTATGCCTCTTCAGTCGCGCACGACGCCAGAAGCAGGAGTGAAATCGCGAGCAATCTCTTCATCACCCAACACCCTTCTTCCGCGGTCTCGGGAGAAACCAAGACATCGGCGGCGCCATAGTATCCGGGGTTTCTCCGCCGAGAACAGGTGCGGATCAGGATGGAATCGGCGGCAGGCCCAACCATGCCGCCGCCCTCGCTGACTGTCACGACCTTCTCACGGCATGAGGGGAAGCGGCACTGTCCTTCCGGAGACTGGTTCGCGCTTGTCTGGCAGCACCCTCGGGCATACTGCGACTGGTCCGCATTCGTCTGCCAGCACCGGTTTCTCTGCCACGCTCTCGGGTCAAGATCAACCTATGCGGTATTTCATATGCTATTCAATACAATCTCTGATTGTATTCCTTGTTGCGGCACGACCGCGAAGAACGCATGATCGTTGCGCGTCCACCGCAGCATCGCGGCGACCGGCCACGGGCGGAACCTGAGTGATCAGTGCTTCCAATTTTCGGAAGCGGGAGGGGCTGGCGTGCAGAGCTTCACCTTCCAGATCGGTGGCGAGCTGATCGAGGCATCCCTCCTGACCGCGTTCAACGTCGGCGGAGGGGCGTATGCCTCCTCGGAACTCGGCCCCGTCTTCGATGCCGATCCGGGGATCACGTCCGGGAAGATCCAGACCCGGAACAGAAGCGGCCTGGCGATCGGGGGCACCGAGGACGACGCGCTCTACCAGACCTACGGCTTCGGCGACTTCTCGTACGATCTCGCGATGCCCGAAGCCGGAGACTACATCGTCGAGTTGCGGTTCGTCGAACCGTGGTTCAGCGCTCCCGGCAAGAGAGTGTTCGATGTCGCGCTCGAAGGCGCGGTGCCGAGCGAACTCGACGACCTCGACCTCTTCGCGCTGAAGGGCACGTTGGCCGAGGCGATAACCCTGACGACGATCGTCACGGTGGACGATGGAATCCTCGATATGGATTTCATCTCGCTGGTCAATTCGGCGATCGTGAGCGCAATCGCATCTACCAGATCCTGCCACCCAGCACCGCCGCCGCGGACGACAGCGCCGCGACGGCCGAGGATCAGTCGGTCAGCATCGACGTCCTAGCGAATGACCCCCTCGGGGCGGTGGTTCAAAGCGCCGGCACGCCCGCGCATGGCAGCACGGCCATCAAGGCTGGCGAGATCGTCTATACACCCGATCCGAACTTCAACGGGACCGACAGCTTCGCCTACACGATCCTCGCACCCGATGGCACAACCTCGACCGCCGAAGTGAGCGTGACGGTGACGGCCGTCAACGATGCGCCCGAGGGCATCGCCATCGACGGTACCACGGTATCGGAACTGGCATTGCCGGGCACGGTGATCGGGACGCTCTCGGCGACCGACGTCGACGGCGATGCGATCGGCTTCTCGATCGACGACGCACGCTTCGAGATCGATGCGCTTGGCCGTCTGATCGTCGCGGCGGGGGCGGACCTGTCGGTTGACGCCGACGCCGTGGTCCCGGTCGTCATCACGGCTTCGGACGGCAAGGGCGGGACGGCCACGCTCTCGACCGGCCTCACGATCGAAGACGTCCCTGCCATTGACCTCGCGGCCGACGACAATGCCGTCGTGGCCGAGGATGGTTCAATCCTGATCGACGTGCTGGCCAACGACACGGCCGGCCTCGAGATCACCGGCTTCACGCAGGGCGCGATGGGCAGCGTCTCGGTCGAGGACGGGCGCCTGCGCTACACGCCCGCCCCCGATCGCAACGGATCGGACAGCTTCATCTACACGGTCATCGGCGCGCTCGGCTTCGATCAGGCAACCGTCAGCGTCACCGTCACGGCCGTCAACGACGCGCCTCGCGATCTCGCCTTCAGCGGCACCACCCTCGCCGAGGACGCCGCGGCGGGAACAGTGATAGGCGTCGTCTCCGCGACCGATCCTGACGGCGACCCGATCAGCTTCTCCGTCGACGACCCGCGGTTCTCGGTCGACGACCAGGGACGGCTCGCGATCGCCGAGGGAGCGGATTTCGACGCTGCGGCCGAGCCGCAGATCACGCTCGCAATCGCGGCGAGCGATGGGATCGCGGAGCCGGTTGCGAGCAGCTTCATCCTGCAGGTGGGGGCCAGCGGCGCGCTGGTGGTCGCCCTCGTGAACACGGCCACCGACCTCGCCGAGGCAGAGGTGGTCGAGGGCGCCGTGTTCGGATTTCCACCGGACGTGATTGATGTGCTCGGGCTCTCGGTCACGGTGCCGGATGGCTCGCCCCTTGCCGGCCTCGTCGGCAGCGTCCGGCTGATCCTCGACGGGGACGAGGTAAACGTCGAGAACAGTGCTCCCTACAGCCTCTTCGGCGACAGGAACGGCGATTTCGGCCCCGGCTCGATCGGCGACGGCGCGCATGTGCTGACCATCGAGATCTTTTCGGGGCGTGATGCGACCGGCAGCCTGCTCGAGACGCAGCAGATCGCCTTCCGTGTCGAGACGATGGTCGCCGCTGCCGCGGTCGACGACCTTGCCGCCACCGAGACCGGCGTTCCGGTCGTCATCGACGTGCTCGCCAACGATTTCGTGCCCGACGGCGCGGCGGTCATCACGATTGTCGAGGCTCCCCTTTTCGGAACGGTCGAGATCGTTGATGGCGAGGTGATCTACGTGCCGCTCGCCGGCCATGCCGGTTCGGACAGCTTCCGCTACGCCGTGTCGGCCGGCAGCACCTCCGGCGAGGCGCAGGTCGGAGTCGAGACGCTGGCGCCGGCGGCGGCGACCACCCTGGCCGCAGAGCAGCTTCACCTCGCATGGACCGATGACGCGGCGCGTACGCTCACCGTGGTCTGGCGCCTCGACGACACCCTCCCTGCCAGCGAGGTCCAGTATCGAGCATCGGGAGACACCGCCTGGATGGCCGACCAGAGCGGCGTCCGTCCCTCGGGCACCAAGAACGGCGAACTTCACGAGGCGACGCTGCGCGGGCTCGCGCCCGACACGACCTACGAATTCCGCGTGCGGCTCGACGATGGGACGTGGAGCCGGGTCTACGACGTCACGACGGCGCCGGCCACCGATTCCGGGGGCGTCTTCGACCTCGTCTTCTTCGCCGACACCGGGCTGATCGGCCGCGAGGACGGCCTCGCGACCGGGACTGCGCAGGTGCGCGACGAGATCGCGGCGCTGGACCCGACGCTGCTCCTGGGCGGCGGCGACTACATCTATTACAGCACCGACAAGCGCTTCGGCGACCTCGAGGCGTCGATCGACGCCTGGTTCGACCAGTGGCAGGACCCGCTCGGTCAGGCGCCCTTCATGACCGTCTACGGCAACCACGAGGTCTTCCTGCAGGAGGGCTTCGACCAATGGCGCGACCGCTTCCCCCAGGTCGAGACCGGCGCCATCGAGGGCGGGCGGTTCCATTCCTTCGACGTCGGCGACGTGCATTTCACCATGATCCTGATGGCACGGGAGCAGGACGGGCTGACTGCCACCCAACTGGCTTGGATCGAGGCCGATATTCTGGCGGCACAGGCACGCGGCGCCGACTGGGTGATCCCCGTGATGCATGCCTCGCCCTATTCGGATGGCACCAACCACGGCGACGCGCTCGAGGCGCGCGACCAACTCGCACCGCTCTTCGAGAGCCTCGGCATCGACCTCGTGCTCACGACCCACGACCAGTCCTATCTGCGGACCTTCCCCTTGGTGAACGGGTCGAGCACGCTCAGCGCGAGCACCAATGTGCCGACCTCGACCGACCTCTCGACCTACTACACCGAGAGCGACGGCGTGGTCTGGATGAAGGTCAGCCCCGGCGGCAAGCTCAGCAACATCAACGGGAGCTTCTCGGACTGGGAGACCGAGCCCGCCCCCGCCTACACGGCGGTGCGTGACAACACGCTCCACCACTACGCCCATCTCAGCTTCGATGGAGACCGCTCCCTGAGTGTCGAGGTCCTCGGCGTCGTCGGGAACGGCGAGGAACCCGTTGTCGTCGACAGCTTCACGTTCTTCGCGGGCGAGCGCATGACCTTCGCGAACGGAGATTTCGCCGCCACGGACGAGGACACGCCCACCACGATCGACGTACTGGCGAATGACGATCCCGGCACCGTCATCGTCTCATTGGGACAACCCGCCAACGGCGTTGCGGCGCTGTCAGGCGGGACGGTGGTCTACACCCCGGACCCCGATTTCAACGGAACGGACAGCTTCACCTATGTGGCCTCTACCCCGGACGGAGCGCGGAACACTGCCGTGGTCGAGGTCGCGGTGGCGCCCGTCAATGACGACCCATCGGGTCTCGCGCTCATCGGCACGACGGTAATGCCGGGAGCCGTTGCGGGCACGGTGGTCGGAAGCTTGGTCGGGTCGGACGTCGACGGCGACCAACTCACCTTTTCGGTCGACGATCCGCGCTTCGCCGTCGATGCGTCCGAACGTCTCGTGGTTGCCGAGGGAGCAGACCTCGCGCTCGCCCTTGGGACATCGCTGCCGATCGTCGTCACGGCGTCCGACGGCAACGGTGGCACCGCGACCCTAGAAGTGACCATCGTGATCGACGATGCGCCATCCGCGCCCGTTCTCGTCGCGGCCATCAACGTCGGCGGCGCGAGCTACACCTCGATGGAGACCGGGCTGAGCTATGCCGCAGACCCCGGCGTGGCTTCCGGCGCGATTTCGGTGCGCGACATCGCGAACGATATCTCGGGAACGACCGACGACCGGCTCTACCAGACTTATGGATTCGGAACCTTCGGCTACGATATCGCGGTCGCCGACGTGGGCTTTTACGTCGCGCAGTTTCACTTCATC
Source organism: Thermohalobaculum sediminis (assembly GCF_023487995.1). GTDB lineage: Bacteria > Pseudomonadota > Alphaproteobacteria > Rhodobacterales > Rhodobacteraceae > Thermohalobaculum > Thermohalobaculum sediminis. The sequence continues at coordinate 224,245 of NZ_JAMFKN010000006.1, read as the reverse complement.
GAGCCTTGGGCGACCACGGCCGGGCAGCGCGTCTTCGATATCGCGATGGAGAGCGTCGTTCCGGCAGAACTCGACGACATCGACCTCCACGCCGCCGCCGGTGGGCGGTATGCAGCGCTGGAGCTTTCTGCGACCACCTATGTCGACGACGGGGTGCTGGATATCGATTTCACACCGATCCAGAACAACGCGATCGTGAGCGCAATTTCGATCTTCTATTACGGCGCTTGACTGGGATGTCGGTGGGCAATGGCGAAGGAACTTCGCTGAAGGGGATGCCGGCCTCCCTCCCCTCTCGGCATGAGCAGACGCAGCCCTTTTCGCTGCGTCCAGACGTTCCCCCGGATCATCCGCCCCGGGGTCATGATGTATTTCCGGTTCCCCCCTCTCCTTCCGGAACGCCGAATACTTGCTCCATGAGGGCGGGATCGACGTCAGCAATGTAGCCAACCGTTTTTGCTGGCTCCGCTTCGGCCCAGTTTTCGCGGCAGCAATCTGGGAGCGCCGGATCGAGGTCATGCAGTCCGTCAGCTGGCGGTGGCCTCCCGGCCAGAAGTTCATCACGATCAATGGCGAGACGCACGGCCTCTCGCTGGCAGGCGACCGCGAAGGCGAGGCTCTGGAAAGCTTGGTCCCGAGGCCGCGAGACCAGGGGCCGCGCTGAAATTCCTCGGGATAGCAATGCGCAAGCGTGGTCAGCCCGAAAGGCTCGTGACCGACAGGCTTCGATCCTAGGGCACCGCGATAAAGGAACTCGGCGCCAAGGCGCGGCGGGGAACCGGTCGTTCGCCAAATGCCGGCAACGCGGCTTCAGCGAACCGCCGAGAAGCCGTCGACCTACGCACCGACGAGCCGCAACCGACCGGCCAAACATGCCGCGGCGAGGGCAGCGAGGCCGATGGCGCCGACGGTCGACGGCCAACCGAGTCTGTCATAGACCGGACCCAGCACCGCTGCGCCGACCAGCCCGCCAAGATAGTAGGCAGCGAGGTAAAGGCCGCTCGCCGCTGCCCGGTTGGACGCCGCGGCCCGGCTGACGAATCCCGTGGCGGCCGCCTGCGCGAGGAATGCCCCGACACCAATCGTCGCGAGCCCCGCAAGAACCGCCTCCAGCCGCGGCACCAGCAGCAGCGGCAATGCGCCGAAGCATGTCAGCATCGACATCAGGACCGTCTGACGAACACCGACGCGACGCACCACTCCCGCGGCAAGGGGCGTCGTGATCAATGCCGGCATGAACACCAGATAGACGAGGCCAAGATGCATCGGAGACAGGCTGAGGGGCGTCCTCGTGAGTTCGAAGTTGACGTAGGTGAAGACGCCGATGAAGACGAAGAGGATCAGGAAGCCGATGGCGAAGGCGGCGCGCAGAGCAGGATTGCCAAGATGCATCGCCCAGGCTGCCAGCGGCGGCTGCATCGGCCGGCAGATCGGCGCCATCCGCAGTGAGGGCCGGAGACTGGCCGCAACGAGCGCGGCTCCGGCGAGGTTCAGCCCCGCGAACACCCAGAAAGTCATCGCGACGCCGGCCAGATCGACCACGGCGCCCGAGATCAAGCGACCGACCAGGTTCGACGCGACGATTCCCGTGACATAGGCGGCCAGAGCCGCAGCCGCTTCGTCGGGCCCCGCACGTTCGGCGATATAGGCCATGGTAAGGGCGAAGGCGGCCGCCATCATGACGCCCTGCACACTCCGCAGGACCGTGAAGACGGCAAGGTCCGGCGCGAAGGCGAGCGAAGCGGTCGGCACGGCGAGGAGCACGAGGCTCAGCCACACTCCGCGCCTGCGGTCGATCCGGCGCGCGATCAACGAGACAAGCAGGCCCGCAGCCGCCATGCCGAAGGTGCTCGCATTGACGGCGAACCCCATTGCTGCGGGACTGACCCCATAGACATCGACCAGTGTCGGCAGGATCGCCTGTGCCGCAAAGAGGTCGACCAGGGTAAGGAAGCCGATCAGCCCGATCACCATCGCGCGCGGCAGAGCGGTGCGCCCCGGCTGAGCCACGGGCTGGACAAGTTGCAGGGTATCGGTCATCGCAGGGCTCCCGCGCGAAAGAGGATCGGGACGGGCAAGCCCGTCCCGGATTGGTCACTCGGCCCTCGGCAGGTCGGCGGCGATGAGCACGGCGGGGTCAGAGGATTCGTTGCGCCACCAATGCTCGAGCGCGCCGATCTCGGTGGCGACCTCGCCCACGCGGTGAACGATCGGCTCGGCACAGGTCGAGCGGTATTCCACGACCTCGCCCGACACCACATAGATCAGCGCGGGTCGGTCGGCATGGCTATGCCAGGGCACTTCGCCGCCCGGCTCGATGGTGAGCATGCGCACGCGCTGGTCGCGGCTCGCAAGTTCGGGGTGGTAGGCGCCGAGATCATTGACCGCGAGCACGATATCGGTGACGCCGATACCCTCGGCATGCCCCGCCCCGGTCGTCGCGGCGGCGACGACCTGATCCGGCGGACAGTCGCCGGCATTGGCAAACGGCGCCGCGCCGAACAGGGCGATCGCGCCGATCAGGAGTTTCTGCATCTGCTTTTCCTTCCGTGTCCTGGGAATGCGCCGGGGCAGCCGGCGATGGCCCAATGGTGAGGTCCGTCAGCGCGGCGTTGAAATGCCGGTTCGTTGTCGGGATCATGCGCGGCGCGCATCGCGGGGAACGTGGTGCCGCAGGCAAGACAAGCCCGCCGCACGGGGCGGTGGGCTTGGGACCGGGATGCTCGGCACCCTCAGATATCGCGGCACCCGGAACGCAGGCTCATGCGGATTTCCGGGCAGAGAACTCCGATGTCATCCAGGAGATGACCCGGCGGCGCCGAGAGATGCCAATGGGTTCGAACGCGCCGGACCAACCCTCGGAGGCATGCGCACGCGGCGACCACAGCACGAAGCTCCGCCGCTGAACCGGGCATGGCACAGGTGTTCATTTCGGGCTCACTCCGCGGTCCAGCCGCCATCGACCGGGATCGCGGCACCGGTGATCGAGGCAGCGCCGGGCGAGCAGAGAAAGGCGACCACGGCGCCGATCTCTTCCACCGTGACGAAACGCCGGTTGGGTTGTTTCTTCAGCAGCACCTCGCGGATGACCTCCTCGCGCGGGATGCCGTGCGAGCGCGCCTGATCGCTGATCTGCCGCTCGACCAGCGGCGTCCAGACATAGCCCGGACAGACCGCATTGGCGGTGATCCCGCTTTCGGCAAGTTCCAGTGCCGCGACCTTCGTCAGGCCCAGAATGCCATGCTTCGCCGCGACATAGGCCGACTTGAAGGGCGAGCCCACGAGGCCGTGCGCCGAGGCCACGTTGACGATCCGGCCCCAGCCACGGGCTTTCATCCCCGGCGTCGCAGTGCGTATAGCATGGAAGGCGCCGGAAAGATTGATCGACAGCACGCTCTCCCACTTGTCGACCGGGAACGAGTGGATCGGCGCGACATGCTGCACGCCGGCGTTGTTGACCAGGATATCGACCGAGCCGAAGGTTCGCGCGGTCCGCTCGATCATCTCCGCGACCTGATCGGGCCGCGAGATATCGGCGCCGTCATATTCGACGCTGGCGCCGGTTTCCGCGGCGAGTGCATCGCGCGTGCGGGAGATTTCGTCCGCATCCCCGAACCCGTTGAGCATGATCGCGGCGCCTTGGGCCGCGAGCGCACGGGCGATGCCAAGCCCGATGCCGCTGGTCGATCCGGTGACGATGGCAACGCGGCTGGCAAGGGGGAACGGCTTGACGCTGGCGGGCTTCGTGGCGGCGAGGTTCATCATCTGGCAGTCTCCTGATGCGGGGTGTCGGCCGGATTGCCCGGTGTCCGACGCTCTGGCGATTGTGGAGGCCGCGGGCAGATGGCGGAAATGCCGTCCCGGCAGGGTCGCGATAACCACGCCGCATGGTCGGTGGCGGCCGATCGCTCACGGATCCGACGCCCGGCCCCGCAAATCGATGTGAGGACCCGCGTCGCGGTGCTAAGCTCGATCACGAAGCGGCATTCGGGACCACGGAGATGGAGCTTCACGAGATCCGCTATTTCCTCGCGCTGAGCGAGACGCTGAACTTCACCCGGGCTGCCGAGGCCTGCAACGTCACCCAGCCGGCCTTGACCCGCGCGATCAGGTCGCTCGAGGACAAGCTCGGCGGCACGCTCATCCACCGCGAGCGTGGCAATACCCACCTGACCGAACTTGGCCGCACGATGCGACCCTATTTCGAGGAGATGTTCGTGCGGCTCGAGGAAGCCCGGCGCCAGGCCGAGAGCTTCGTCCGGTTGCGCCAGGCGAGGCTGACCGTCGGCCTGATGTGCACCATCGGCCCGACGCGGCTGATCGACCTCTTCGCCGGCTTCAACGGCCGCTACCAGGGGGTCGAACTCTGCCTGCGAGACGGGGCGGCAGGCCAGCTCGAGGAGGCGCTCGCGAAAGGCGGGATCGACGTCGCCATCTACTGCAAGCCGGACCTCGAGAGCGACGCGCTGCACAGGATACCGCTCTACAGCGAACGCTTCATGATCGGGGTGGCGCCCGACCACCCGCTGGCCAGGCTCGAAAGGATCCGGCTTCACGATCTCGAGGGTCAAAGCTATCTCAGCCGCATCAACTGCGAGTATCGCGACGTGATCCGGGAGCGACGGGAGGCCATCGGCATCGCCGTCAAGCAACCCTACAGCAGCGAGCGCGACGACTGGATCCAGAGCATGGTGATGGCTGGCCTGGGATTTACCGTGATCCCCGAATTCGCCGTGACGGTGCCCGGTCTCGTGACCCGGCCGCTGGTCGAACCGGAGTTCGTGCGGGAAGTCAATCTGGTGACGGTTCGCGGTCGTCCGCACTCGCCCGCCGTGGGCGCGTTCGTGCATGAGTGCCGGCGCTATCCCTGGGGCGAGAAGATGGCGGCCAGTCCGCCATCGCCTGCCCCGGTCGCGGCGGAATGATCTGGCTCAGGCGGCGTGGGATCGCAATGCGCTGGCCGTCGCGGGCGCGATCGGTCCGGTGATCAGCCGGGCGCTGCGATCGCGGCACAGGTAGCTCCAGGCCCAGCTCGTCGCGACCGCAAGCCTGTTCCGCGCGCCGATCAGAAACCAGAGATGTACCGCCGCCCAGAGAAGCCAAGCCGGCGTGCCGGAAAGGCGCAGTCCCGCGACCTTGGCCACCGCCGCGCCCCGTCCGATGGTCGCGAGCGATCCGGCATGGCGATAGCGGAACGGGGCGCTCCCGGTCGGGCGCCAGGCGATGCGTCGTGCGATCAGTCGCCCGGCATGCCGGCCCATCTGCCTTGCCGCCGGCGCAATTCCGGGCACCGGCCCGCCGTCGCTGGCGGCGATGACGATGGTGTCGCCGACGGCGTAGACGCCATCATCCCCGGAACGGAGAGGTCGGGCGCCACCCGGACCCGTCCCGCGCGATCGGTTTCGACGCCAAGCCAATTGCCCGCCGAGGAGGCCATCACACCCGCCGCCCAGACGATGGTGCGCGCGCTGATCTGCTCTGCACCGATCTGCACGCCCTCGGCCGTGCATTCGGCGACCGGAACACCGAGACGAACCTCGACGCCGAGCCGCTCGAGCGCCGCCTGCGCCTTGACCGAGAGCCGCTCGTCGAAGGCCGGCAACACCCGAGACCCGGCCTCGACCAGCAGGATACGCGCCGTTCGAGGGTCGATCCGCCGAAAATCACGGGCGAGCGCGTCGCGCGCAAGCTCGGCAATCGCACCGGCCAGCTCGACCCCGGTCGGACCAGCGCCAACGATCACGGAGGTCAGCAGACTCGCCCGTTCGGCAGCATCCTCGCCATTCTCTGCCCGCTCGAAGGCAAGCAGCACGCGCTGGCGGATCTCGGTCGCGGCATCGATCTTCTTCAGCCCTGGCGCGACGGGTGCCCACTCCGCGTCCCGGCCGAAATAGGCGTGCCGCGCACCCGTCGCGAGCACGAGGCAGTCATAGGGAAAGCGTCGTCCGTCCTCTGTCAGCACGAAACGGCCCGCGCGGTCGAGGCCGCAGACACGGTCCATCACGACGCGCGCATTGCTTTGTCCGCGCAGCAGCGATCGGATCGGCCAGGCGATGTCCGCGGGCGAGAGCGCCGCGGTGGCGACCTGATAGAGGAGCGGCTGGAAGAGGTGGTAGTTTCGCCGATCGATCACCGTGATCTCGGCTTCGCTGCGGGCGAGTGCGCGCGCCGCCCCGAGCCCGCCGAAGCCCGCGCCGACGATCACCACCCGGGCCCTGCGTGCCATGCCACGGCAGTGCGTCATGGCCGTACTCCAGCGATATCGGCGAGCACCACAGCGCCGCCATGATCGGCGCGCCGCAGCGCAACCTCGGGGCCGAGGGCAACGATCTGAGCGACGATCAAGCCGATACCGACCGTCGCATAGACGATCAGCGTGGCCCACAGATCCTCTTTCTTTCTGCCAACGCGCATGACGCTCCTCCTCCGGATACTCCGCCTGACGTTTCGCTCCCGAGATTGGCCGGGCTTCGCGCGCGGCGAAAATGCTGCCTCCCTATCGCATCGATGCCGCAACGGCATTCGATGGCGCGCCAGCCGGCGCGCATCCTGTCTCGCATCGCTGCATCGAAGGAGGAGGCCTGCGAATGGACACGACAATCGAACTCGACGGCCGGGCCCGGCCGCTCTTTCCGGCCCTGGCCTGGTCGACGCTCGGGACCGCGGTGCTGGCCGGTGCGGCGGCCGATCTCGTCTGGGAAGGCTGGGCTCGGATCGTCACGCCCGTCCTGGTCGGCGGACCGCTGCAACCTGCTGCGCTGGTCCAGTCGGTCTTCGGCTTCGAAAGCTGGATCTGGGCCGAGGTGATCCACGGCGCCGTCGGCGTCGTCTTCTACCCGCTCGGCTATCTCTTCATCGCCCGGCCGATCGCCCGCGTCGTCGTGCCGTTCCTGCCGTGGTGGATGGTGGGCATCGGCTTTGGCCTTGGCCTCTGGGTGTTCGCGCTTTATGTCATGGCGCACCTCATCGCCGGTCTGCCCGCGTTCCTCGACTTCATCCCGCTTGCCTGGGCCTCCTGCGCGGGGCACGCGATCTTCGGCCTCGTCACCGCGACCGTCGTGCATTGGCGCGAGGCGCACATGAAGGAGTGACGGTCATGAACATCGCGACAGGAGCGACCCGACGCACGGTCGACAGCGAACCCGCACGGCGCCCGCCGCTGCCTGGGCAGGTGGTGCTGGTCCTGCAGGGCGGAGGCGCGCTGGGCGCCTATCAGACCGGTGTCTACCGGGCGATGCACGAAGCCGGCATCGAGCCGGACTGGGTGATCGGCACCTCGATCGGCGCCATCAATGCCAGTCTCATCGCAGGCAACCCGCCAGAGGAGCGGTTGGCACGCATGGAGGAGTTCTGGGAGCGGGTCACGCACGGCCCCCTCCAGCGCCTCTTCGCCAGCATGCCGATGGTCGGAGGCACGATGGCGAACTGGCTGACCTTCGCCGGCGGCATCACGCCCTTCTTCCAGCCCAACCCGGCGGCCTTCCTCAGCCCGCATGCCCCGCTCGACGCCGAGGCCGCGGGCTATTACAGCACGGTTCCGCTGCGCCCGACGCTGGCGGCGCTGATCGACTTCGATCGGGCGAACGCGGGCCCGGTGCGCCTGACGGTCGGCGCTGCCAATGTAAGGACCGGCGAGATGCGGTATTTCGACAGCCGCGACATGCCGCTCGATGCGCGTCACGTGATGGCCTCCGGCGCCCTGCCGCCGGCCTTTCCGGCGATACGGATCGACGGGGACCTCTACTGGGATGGCGGCATTCTCTCGAACACGCCGGTCGAGGCGGTGTTCGACGACAATCCGCGCCGAGATGCGGTCGTGTTCGCGGTGCATCTCTGGAATCCAGGCGGCGAGGAGCCGCGCACCATCTGGCAGGTGATGAACCGGCACAAGGACATCCAGTATTCAAGCCGCGCGGTCAGCCACATCCGGCGCCAGCGCCAGATCCATCGGCTGCGTCACATCATCAAGGAACTCGCACACCGATTGCCACCCGAAGACCGGGCGCGGCCCGAGATCCGCCAGATGGAGGCCTATGGTTGCCTGACCCGCATGCATGTGGTCCGGCTGCTCGCCCCCAGCCTCCGCGGCGAGGACCACCAGAAGGACATCGATTTCAGCACGAGCGGAATCCGCGAGCGAAGCGCGGCCGGTTACGCCGACACGATGCGGGTTCTCGATGCGGCCCCCTGGGAAAGCTTCATCGATCCGCTCGAGGGCTTTGTCCTGCATGAAGACGGGTCAAGCCTCGGGCAAACATGACCCGGCGGTGCTCGGACCTGCGCCCGGCGCTGCGATGCGGCGCGATCGCGCCCCGGGACGCGGGCGACACCGGCACGCCTCGCCGCGGCACCGTGCAGCGTTGCGTCGACATTTGCGAGGAGCCCGACGGCCGCGCCCGACTTCGCCCTATCCTGGAGGATCCTCGCCGCCCTAATCTGCCCGCGGGCATCTCGCTGGGGTCGGGCGTTCACTGCCTGTACGGAGGCAGGATGGGACTTGGGTCGAGGCTGCAGACGATGATCGGCTGGGCGGGAGGGATCCTGGCTGCTCTGCTTCTGTGCCTGACGATCTCCGCGGGTGCGGCAGCACAGACTCCGCATTCCCGCCTCGTCACAGGCTCGACGGCGGAAACGGCGCCAGCGATCCCTCGGGATCTGACGCCGGAGATGGTCGACACGATGCTGGCGCGCCTGACCGATGCCGAGATCCGGGCGCTGCTTGCCGACGAACTGCGCCGACGTGCCGAGGAACGCGCCGCGGCCGCGCCCGCGGTCGATAGGCTGGCCGAGATCCCGGCGCGGCTCGTCGAGTTGGAGGCGAACATCCGCGCGCGCCTCGCCGAGTGGGCCGAGGCTTGGGCCGACATTGGTGCCCGGCGCGACGCCATTGCCGAGCGCCTCCGACTTGCGGGAAACGGTATCTGGGGCATGATTGCGGCCTCGCTCGCCGTGGCCGCTGCCGGGCTCATCGCGGCAAGGGCGGTCAGCCGCGCGACACACGGCTGGCGCCGACGCCTGGCCAATTGTGGTCGCGACACCTATTGGGATCGGGTCGGTCGCAGCTTCGCGCTTGGGCTGGTCGAGTTCCTGCCGATCTTCGCCTGGGCATTCGTGACGGTCCGCACGGCGCCCCTGTTGTCGGGGCCGCTTGGCCCCATGATCGACTATGTCTGGATCTACGAGGTCGGCGTCGCCTATGGCTGGGGCTTCCTGGTCATCGCGCGCCGTGCATTCGCGCCGGATGCGCCGCTGATCAGGATCAACAGCTTCAGCAACGCGACGGCCGGGCAAATCCATGCGCTGGTGCGCAAGGCGGTGCTGATCGGCGCTGGCGGCTGGCTCGTGGCGGGGCTCTCGCCGACGCTCGGTCTTGGCTACCCGCCGGCGCTGACAACGGTCGCACTGGCAGGCAGCATGGTGGCGGCGCTCTTCCTCGCGGCATCCATTCGGAACTACCGCCGGATCGGCAGCGCGGTCGCCGATCTGCTGATCGCCGACAGCGATGCGCCCTCCGCCTTCGCACGGCTCTCGGTCGCCGTCGCGCCGGTCGCGCTCGTCGGCTATCTTGTCTTCGCTTGGCTCTACTGGATCGCCAACTGGATCGAGAGCGGTCAGCAGCATCTTTACGGCCCCGCCGGAACGCTGGTCGTTCTGCTTGCGCTTCCGATCCTTGACCGGCTCGGCTTCGAGCTGTGCGACAACCTCAAGCGCGCCGACAGCGCCTCGGCCGCGCGATATCACGCGGTCTTTCACGGCGGCTGGAGGATGCTGATCGGCATTGCCGCACTTCTCTTGACCGCCGATCTTTGGGGGCTTGACCTCTACGGTCTCGCCAAGGGCGAAATGGCCTCGCCCTGGGCGGGCATGACGTTCGACATCGTCATCACGCTGCTCATCGCCCGCTTCGTCTGGCAGCTCATCCTCGCGGCACTCCACCGAGACCCGCGGGTTGCTTCCTCTGGAGAGGACGGCGATGACGAGATCCCGGCCGCAACACGGCTCGATACGCTTGTGCCGCTGCTTCGCAACCTTCTGCTCATCATTCTCGCTGTCGTCGTGACGATGATCCTGCTGTCCTCGGCCGGCGTGAACATCGGCCCGCTGCTGGCGTCGGCCGGTATCGTCGGCATCGCCATCGGCTTTGGGGCGCAGGCGCTGGTGCGCGACATCTTCTCGGGCGCCTTTTTCCTCGTGGACGACGCCTTCCGGGTCGGCGAGTACATCGAGCTCGACGACCAACTCCGCGGCGAGGTCGAGTCCATCTCGATCCGCTCGCTGCAGCTTCGGCACCATCGCGGCCCGGTCATCACCATCCCCTTCGGCGAGTTGAAGAACGTCATCAACCACAGCCGAGACTGGGTGATCTACAAGATGAGCTTCCGGATGGAGCCCGAGACGGATCCCCTGCAGGTGAAGCGCATCGTCAAGGCGGTTGGAAAGGAATTCCTGAGCGATCCGGAACACGGGCCGAAATTCCTCGAGCCCCTGAAGAGCCAGGGTGTCCAGATGATCGACGATGACTCGGCGCAGGTGTTTCGGGTCAAGTTCAAGTGTCGGCCCCGCGCGCAGTTCGTGCTCCGCCGCGAGATCTATCACCGGCTGCGTCAAGCCTTCGCCGAAAACGGCCTGCATTTCGCGCGCCGCAAGGTCGAGGTCGTCGCGGCGCAAGACGGGAATGACACCGTCCAGCTGGCGGCGGCAAGCGTCGGAGACGCGGCGCAGGACACCCCCGCCCGCCCCGCCCGATGACTGCCGAGGAAATGGCGGACAACAGGTGACGAACATTCATCTCCGCGAAGGAGCCGGCAGGGAACCGCCACCGGCGAATGGCTGCCATCGTCGCAGGGGGCCCCGTCGGAGACCCGCGCCGCCGCCGCGGAGGGGTGGCATCAGCGCGACGCGGCCTGAACCGTCCCTGCGGCCCAGGCAATCCGCGACTGGCTTGCGTTGGCCCTAGGGAACAGCCGCCGCCGCGCCGGTTTGGCGGAAGGCCGCGGGCGATACGCCGATCTCCTTCTTGAAGGCCCGGCTGAAGGCCGATTCCGAGGCGTAGCCAACCACCTCGGCGGCCGCGGCCACCGACAGCCCACGCCTCGCCAGCGCCTCGCGCGCGATCTGCATCCGCCAGGACGTGACATAGGCCATCGGCGTGACGCCGAGGCGCGCCGCGAAGCGCTCGGCAAAGCCCGTGCGCGACAACCCCGCCTCGCGGGCCAGCCCCTCCACCGTCCAGGCCGATGCCGGGTCGCGGTGGAATGCCGCCAGCGCCCGGCCAAGATGCGGATCGGCGAAACCCGCGACGCCGGACTCGGCGCCCCGCGCCTGCTCGATGCAGGCCCGGACCGCCTGGGCGAAGATCGCCTCGGACATCTTGAGCGCGATCAGGTCGCCGCCGAGCCGCGCGCCGCCAGCCTCGGCCCCGATCACCCGCAGCGTCGCCTCGAGCCAGGGGCCGGCCTCCTCGCCATAGCCGCGCAGGTGGATGAAGGGCGGCAGGCGATCGAACAGCAGGTGCCGCGAGCCCTCGGCCAGCGCAAAATGCCCGCAGATGAGTTGGGTGTCCTGCGGGCTCTCCTCGCCGCCCCAGACCAGCGTGCCGTGGCCGGGAAAGCCGGACCGCGACAGCACGTCGTCGAGCGGCAGCGCTTCCTCGGGCCCGGTGTGCCGGCAGGACAGGACGTGCGCCGCGCCATGCGGGATCACGATCAGATCGCCCTGCGCCAGATGGACAGGCAGCCGCGCGCCCGCGACCCGAACCAGCGCCTCGCCACGATGCGCGAAGTGGAACCGCGCGACATTGCGGAAGGGTGGGACGCGCAGCCCCCATGGCTCGGTGAAGCTCGTGCGGAAGTAGAGCGTGCCGCGGAGCGAGAGGCGGGTCAGGATGTCACTGAGCAGGTCCAGCATGCGGCCGAGTTTATCCGTGAAATCAGGTGCGTCCAGATCTCCGGACGCTCGGGCAAGAATCACGGACCATCCGGCATTCATGCGCCGCCTGAGTTGGGGCAACCCGATGGCACCGAAAACCGCTCAGGAGATCATCCGATGAAGGCCCTTTCCCTTGCCCTCGCCCTTGCAGCGACCGTCGCCACGTTCGGCGCCGAGGCCGGTGAGCCCATGAACGACCTCGAGATCGCTCACACGGCCTACACGGCCGGCGGCATCGACATCCGGTACGCCCATCTGGCGCTGGCGGTGTCCGAGGACGACGCGGTGCGCGAGTTCGCCCGGACGATGATCCGCGACCATTCGGCGGTGAACGAGGCTGCCGGCACGCTCGTCGCCGAGTTGAACGTCACGCCGCAGGACAACGCGCTTTCCCGGGCGCTGGTCGAAGGTGCATCGGCGAAGCGCGCGGAACTGACGGCGCTGACGGGCGCCGCCTTCGACTGCGCCTATGCGACGAACGAGCTCGCCTATCATCGGCTGGTGAACAAGACCGTTGCCGAGACCTTCATCCCGGCGGTGACGGTTGCACCCCTGAAGGCGCTGCTCGAGGACGCGCTGGCGACGTTTCGCGCGCACGAGGCCCATGCCGAACACATGGTCGCGGAGCTGAAATGCGCGGGCTGAACCTGCCCACGCGCCGGCGCTTCGGCCAGGGTCTGGGCACGGCCCTGGCTCTGGCCTGCCTCCCCCGCGCGCTCAGGGCGCATGACGGGGCACACGAGGTCGAGGTGCATGTTGCCCGCTTCGCTTTCGAACCCGCCCGGGTGGAGATCCGGGTCGGCGACAGTGTGACATGGCTCAACCGCGATCTCGCACCGCACACGGCGACGGCTGATGGCGGCGGCTGGGATACCGGGGCCCTCCCACAGGGTGCCGCCGGGCGGATCACCTTCGATACGGCCGGCCACCATTCCTATGTCTGCGCCTTTCACCCGCACATGAAGGGAGCAGTTGTCGTGCGCCCGAGAGCGGGTGCCTGACGCTTGGCGCAACCGACAGCCCGGGCGCTCGCGCACCGGCAACCCGTGATCGATGGAAGGATGAACATGAAACGCTTCTTCGAGAAACGCCTCGCCTTTGGCTTTCTCGCGGCTCGGGCAAGCGGCGGTGCCGTTGCACAGGTGACGGAGACACCGCCGACGGAGGTCGAGCCCGTGCTGCGCGTGCCCGCCGAGGACTACCGCACGCAGTGGGTGCAGATCGGCGCCTTCTCTCTGCTGGCGGAAAATCCGGCGGAAGGCGCCCGCGAAATTCACACCGTCCATGTCGAGCGGTCGGCCCTCGAGGCCTATCTCAGGGACGGCGATTTCCCCAATGGGACGAAGATCGTCAAGGAGGCGTGGTCGACGCGGACCGAAGTGCTGACCACCGGAACAGCCAGCTATGCCGACAAGCTTGAAGGCCGCTTCGTCATGGTGCGCGATGCGGCTGGCACGCTGGGGTCCGGCGCCCGGTTCGGCGACGGCTGGGGATGGGCTTTCTTCGCAGGCGACGAGACGAGGATGACCGTCACGGGCGACTACAAGGTCGACTGTCTCGCCTGCCACGAGCCGGCGCGCGATCAGGGACTTCTCTACATCCAGGGCTATCCGGCCGTCAGGAAGTGACCGCGGTCGCACCTTCGCCGGCACCGCGGCACCCGTGGCGCGGACGTGGCGCGCCGACGACGTGCTGTCATTCGGCGCGCCCCGGCACATCGCCCCGCGGTGTCCGCATCGTCCAACTTGCAGGAGACGGAACATGTCCCACCCCATCACCCTCGTGAGCCACGCGTTGTGCCCCTATGTCCAGCGCATCGCCATCACCCTCGCGGAAAAGGGCGTGGCGCATGACCGCGTCACGGTCGATCTGGCCGACAAGCCCGGCTGGTTTCTCGACATCTCGCCGCTCGGACGCACGCCGGTCCTGAAGGCAGGATCGGCTGCACTTTTCGAATCCGCGGCGATCCTCGAATTCCTCGAGGAGACGCAGCCGAACCCGCTTCATCCCTCCGACCCGATCGAACGCGCGCGCCACCGGGCCTGGATCGGGTTCGGCTCGGAATGCCTGGACGACATCGCGGGGTTCTATTCGGCGCCCGATCACGCGACGCTCGAGGCCAAGGCGGCCGCGCTGCGCGGCCGCTTTCGCACGCTCGAGAGCCACCTTGCGGTGGGTCCGTGGTTCGCCGGCAAGTCGTTCAGCCTGGTCGATGCGGTCTTCGCCCCGGTGTTCCGCTATTTCGACACCTTCGACGGGATCGACAGCTTCGGCATCCTGGAGGACCTTGCGAAGACCGCGGCCTGGCGCGCCGCGCTGGCCGCCCGCCCTTCGGTCCGCGAGGCCGTGGCCGATGACTATCATGACCGGCTGGCGGATTTCCTGCGGCGCAGGGGCGGCGCGCTGGCCGAACTCATGGGCCCACCGGCCGGGCGCGGGTCGCGCTCGACCGCGTGAGCGCGGGCGAATTGACGCTCAGGCCCCGAACACCATTGTGACGCGAAGGCCCGGCCCGGAATGGCTTCGGGACCGTGATTCACCGTCAGGCGACCGCTCACGCGTCTCCGGGTACATGTCAGCGCGTGCTCCGCACTGGAGGACCCTCGTCAGCCCAGGCTCCAACGGTCATTCCGCGGCAACGGGGGGTGTCCCGGCCGACGGTATCTGGCGCGGCAGGACCGCGACGGCACAAAAGATGATCGAAGCCGCGATGGCCAGCACCCGGAACAGCGTGTCGAAGCCCCAGTTGTCGTACACGAAGGCGATCAGGGGCAGCGAAACCGCCAGCACCGTGAAGCTCACGACGTAACGGACACCATAGATGCGGGCCCGCGCGGCGCCGCTCGCCAGCTTTCCAATCATGTAGTCGTTGATCGGGATCTGCCCGAAGGCGCCGAGCATGAAGCCCAGGGCCACCGCCAACGCCGCGGCGTCGGTGAGACCCGGCATCATGCCGAAGAACGCGATCTGAACTGCCGCGGCGACCATGAAGACGCGGCGCGGCCCATGCCGGTCGAGCATGGCGCCAACGGCCAGCTGCGCCATCGAGGCGATGGCAAAGACGACGAAGGCGAGCGAGCCGATCATGGTGGCGACCTCGCCCCGCCCGTCGGCCGATCCCGCGGTCCAGTCGGCCAGACCCTGCGCGAGGCCGTGAAGACGCTCGTCGAACATCTTCGGCAGCGCAAAGGTCGTGGACTGGAAGATGATCGAGGAAACCGCCGTCGTCAGGAAGATGATCGACGACACGCGAAGCAGAAGCCGTTGCTCGGTCGGGCCGAACCCTCGCCGGTCGGCGTCGGCGCGCGCGGCCGGCATGGCGTTGGCCATCCGGATACTCGCCCGGCGGAGCGCCAGGTAGGCGAACCCCACTGCAATGGACACGGCGCCCGGCAGCGCGAACGCCAGCCGCCAGCCGCCATGGTCGATGAGATAGCCGGTGATCAGCGCGGCGCTCGCGACGCCCAGGTTGCCCCAGACCCCGTTCGCCGCGATGCGCATGCCGGTGTTCTTCCATTTCATCGTCACGATCGCGAGGCCCACCGGATGATAGATGGCCGCGAAGACCCCGATCACGAAGAGGCCAACGCCGATCTGCAGCGGAGACTGCGAGAAACTGGTCAGGATCGATGCGACCCCGATGCCGATGAAGAAGACCACCATCATCCCGTCCCGGCTCCAGCGGTCCGCGAGCCAGCCGGCGGGCAGCGCGAAAACGCCGAACGCGAAGAACCCGGGCGTCGCGTAGGCCAGAAGCTGGGCATAGCCGAGGCCCCATTCCCGGTGAAGCGCCAGTGCCGCGACGGTTGCAAAGATCAGCGTGAACAGATGATCGAGAAAGTGCCCGATATTGAGCAGCAGGAAATGTGCGCGGTCCCGCATCGTCGTTGTCATCCGTCCTGCGGGGGCGGCGCTCTGCGCGCCCCTCACGTGCCCAGACAGGCTAGCCTTGTCGCGAATGCGATGCCCTGCCATCTTTTGTCGATCTTGCGCCAAATGGGCATGTCGTGAAACACGCACCGCTTCACTCCCGCAGCACGGACGCAAGGGACTATCAGGACCTGCCCCAACGGATCGGGGCGATGGTCAAGTCCTTCCCCGACGGGCACGCGATCGCGCCCCATCGCCACGATCGGGATCAGCTTCTCTACGCCGTCAGTGGAGTGATGCGCCTTCGCACCGATCGTGATGCGCTGATCGTGCCGGCGGACCGCGCGGTCTACATTCCCGGCGGCACCCGGCACGCGGTCAGGATGCATGGCGCCGTCGAGATGCGCACGCTTTACATCGCCCCGAGGCCGGGCGGGGAAACGGTTTCCGTGCTGCGGGTTCTCGCGGTCTCCACGCTCCTGCGCGAACTGATCGGCGCACTCTGCGACGAGCCGGTGGACTACGAGAAGGACGGCCGGGGCGACAAGATCGCGAGGCTGATCGAGGACGAGATCGACCGGGCCAGCGAGCTGCCGCTGAGCGTGCCGCTGCCTCGCGATCCCCGATTGCAGAGGATCTGTGCCGCCGTGCGGCCGACCCCGCGGACCGGCGCAGCCTCGACGCCTGGTCCGGGACCGCCGGCGCCTCGGCCCGCACCCTCGCGCGCCTGTTCGAGCGCGATCTCGGCATCAGCTTCGGCGAGTGGCGCCGCCGCCTGCGCTTCCATCGGGCGGTGGAGCAGCTGTCAGGCGGTGCATCGATCGCCAGGGTGGCGCAGGCATGCGGCTATCGAAGTCCCAGCGCGTTCTCGGCGGCGTTCCACAGCTTCGTGGGGACGCCGCCCTCGAGGTTCTCAACCTCCGACGATCAGGCGAGAAGCCCGACGACAGTTTCACGGCCTAACCGCGGCAACCCGGCCGCTTGAACGTCCCGCGCGCCCTCTCGACCTCGGCTCTGATCACGCAGCCTTCGACGTGATCGTTGATCACGCCCATGGCCTGCATGAAGGCATAGACCGTGGTGGGCCCGACGAACTTCCAGCCAAGCCTTTTCAGAGCCTTCGACAAGGCGATCGATGCCGGCGAGATCGACGCGCTCTGCGGTTCGGCAAGCTCGCCGGCGCCGGGCTCGAAACGCCAGACGAAGGCGGCCAGCGAACCTTCACGCTCGACCAGCTCCTGCGCCCGCCTCGCATTGTTGATGACCGCTTCGATCTTGCCGCGGTGGCGAACGATCCCGGCGTCTCCGAGCAGGCGCTCGACATCCTCGTGGGTGTATTGCGCGATCCGATTGAAGTCGAAGCCGTCGAAGGCACGCCGGAAGCCTTCGCGCTTGGCGAGGATGGTGCGCCAGCTCAATCCGGACTGAAAGCCCTCGAGGCTCAGTTTCTCGAAGAGGCGAAGGTCATCCCCAACCGGGAAGCCCAATTCGCCATCATGATAGGCGAGAAATTCCGGCGCTGCGCCGCACCAGCGGCATCGCGGCTTGCCGTCTGGCCCCTCGATCGTCGCGTTCACGTGTCGTGCCTCCGTCGTCTGGCCTCGCCCGAGACCGCCGCGGTGCAGAACCCCGGCGGTGTCCGCCGGGATCTGGGTTCAGTCGCGCAGGACTGTGGCGGCATCCGCCGTTGCCTGGCGAAGCGCCTCGCAACGCGCCGCAAGCTTCCGCGCGCGATCACGCGCGCAGGAACGCGAGGCGATCGTCCACCCGTGCCGGCGTGATCTCGAGGATCTCCGCCTCGACGACCGCCTCGGCGACGAAGGGGTCCTCGCTCACGCGGGCCCGAAGGTCAGCCAGCGACGTGCCGTGCGCAATGATTCCACCGCCTGCGTTCGGTTCGAGGCTTCCAACAAGCGAGAACACGCCGTCGTCGAATCCACGCCTGATCCAGTCCTTGTGAGCCTCCATGAGTTGGCCGGCGCGGGCCTTGTTGCCGGTGAACCTGAGCAGCACGATGAACATTCGATCTGGTCTCCATCAGGGCTGACGAAGGACGGATGTCCCTCGACGCCGCCGGGGTGACGGGCGGTTGCGGCGCTCAGTCCTCACGCATCTCGTGCGCCGCCTCGTCGACGCATGACGCCAGCCAGTCGCACATCTGCCGGACTTCGTGCCGGACGAACTGCTCGTCGCGGAAGGCGCTTGCGAGGGTGGCGACACCCTGGCTGCGCGCGAGAAGATGCATCGCCAGCGCATCGGCGTCCGCCTTGCGTCCGAGGAGCGCGAATTGCCGGCTCAGCCAGCTCCGGAACAGCGTGAACAGCTTGTTCGCCTCGGCATGCGAGACGTGATCGAGCTTCGCGAGCTCGGTGCTCAGGGTGCCGACCGGACAGCCGTAGAGCATGATCTTCGACTGGTTCGCGATCAGGATATGGATGAAGCTGCGGATGCGTGCCTCGGGACCATCGCCCTCGCGCTCCCAATTTTCGAGCATCTTCCTGGTGCTGTCGAGGCGCTGCTCGATCACTGCGTCCAATATATCGTCCTTTGACTTGAAGTGATGATAGAAGTTTCCGCGCGAGATCTTCACGGCACCCGCGATGTCCGCGAAGGAGGTGCGCTCGTATCCCTGTCGATAGAACAGCCGATCGGCAGCATCGACGATGTGATCTCGGGTAGACTTGCCGCTCATCAAACGCTCCATGGGCCCGCGCGACGCACCGCGAACGGATCCAACCGGTCTGCGGGAGCGCCGATCCCCAGCGACGCGACGCTGCCTGGATTAGGACAAATGTCCTAAAAAGCGTTTAGGACAATCGTCCTGGTTCGTCAAGCTCCGGAACTGGCCCCTGCGTGACGCCATCCACCCGACTGGCGCCAGCGCCCCGGCGATCCGGCGCCCGCAACCGGTCGCGACGGCAGCTTGCGGCGGTTGCAGGCGGGTTGCCCCGCACCCGGCTGACCCGCATTCGGGCGCCGCGGGACGGCCGCGTCCGGTCCCGAGCCAAACAAGGCATCCATGCGCTGATCGCGGATCGGGCGATTCCTGCGGCAGTATCATGGCCATTCGGGGCGGCTTGGAACCCCAGAGGAACCCGAAACGGAAAAGGCCGCCCCGAGAGGCGGCCATTTTCCTTCTAACTCATTGAAACGGTTGGCTCCGGCGGCAGGACTCGAACCTGCGACCCGCGGATTAACAGTCCGATGCTCTACCAACTGAGCTACGCCGGAACAGCCGTCTCGTCGAGTGAGGCGCGTATAACAAAGGCGTTTTCGCCAGTCCAGAGCTTTCCGGCAGGTTTCAGGCGCGGCAAGGCTTATGCCAGCGCGGGGCCGCGCCCCCCTGGGGGAGTGGCGTTACTGGGCGGCCACGGGCGGCGCGCCACCGTAGTCCCGGGTCGCCTCCGCCGCCGCCTGGGCCGTCATTCGCCCCAGCGTCACCAGCCGGTCGATCGGGATGCGGGCCGAGGGCCCGGACACCGAGATCGCCGCGACCGCTTGGCCATATTCGTCGAACACTGGCGCCGCGACGCAGCGCAGGCCCAGCGCGTGCTCCTCGTTGTCGATCGCATAGCCGAGCGCGCGCACCTCGGTCAGCACGGCCTCGAGCCGACCGCGCTCGGTCACCGAGTTCGCGGTCGCGCGCGACAGCGGCATGGTCGAAAGGATCCTCCCGCGCCGCATCGGGTCCATGAAGGCCAGCAGCGTCTTGCCCACGGCCGAGGCGTGCAGGGCCACCCGCCCGCCGACGCCGGTGATGGCGCGCATGGCGTGGCGCGACTCGATCTGGCCGATACAGACAGCCTCGCCGTCCGACTCGACGAACAGGTTCGCCGTTTCGCCCGACATTTCCATAAGGCGCCGCAAGTAGGGCCGCGCCAGACTTAGCTTGTCGCGGCTCCGCGCGAAGGCCGAGCCGACATAGAAGGCCGCGACCCCGACGCGCCAGACGCCGCCCTGCGGGTCGGGGCGGACGAAGCGCTCGGACTCGAGCGTCGTGAGCAGACGGTGTGTCGTCGAGGGCGGGAGGCCCGCCGCCTCGGACAGTTCGGTCAGCGACATCCCCTCGCCGCTCGCGGCAAGGTAGCGCAGGAGCGAGAGCGCCCGCGTGAGCGAGCGGACCTGGCCTGCGGATTTCACCTTTCCTTCCGTCACCGTCGCGCCCCCGGCATCATCGTCCCGAGACATATCATAGCGCCGGACGGGGCTTCGGGAAGAGCACACCGCACCATCTTCGCGTTTTCTGGAACGCTCGCCACCGCCGGGTGCCGACGGGCGCTCAAGCAACCGCGGCCGCGCCGAGGTCGAGCAATGCCGCTTCGATCGCAGCTGGCAGGGCCTCGCCCAGTGCCGCGGCGCGTGCGCTGTCGCCGGCATGGATCGCCTCCTGCATCGCGCGGGCCGCGCCGTCGAGCGCGTCGGCCCCGACCGACCCGGCAAGGCCCGTCAGGATGTGCAGTGCCCCGCGTATCGCGGTCTCGTCGCCGCTCTCGACCCCGGCGGCGAGCAGCGCGCCGGCATCGCCCAGGTCGGCCTGCGCCTTCTCGAGGATCTCGGCGAACGCCTCGGCACCGACGGCCTGCCGCAAGGTGGCCAGCGCCTCGCGGTCGACCGCCGCAGCGGGCACGGGCTCGGGCCATGCCCGGTCCGGCACAGCCTCGGCGACGGCGCGGCCGGCATCGCTGGCCGGGCCTCGCGCATCACGGCCGTTGCGGCGTCCGGCAAGGTCGAGGATCTGGCGGCCGAACTCGGCAATCGAGATGATGGGTTTCGCGATGACGCCGTCCGCGCCCGCGGCATCGATCGCCTGGCGATGCTCGCGCATCACATAGGCGGTCAGGGCGATCATCGGCACATCGCGATGCCGCCCACCCGGCTGGCGCAGCGTGCGGATCACCTCGATCCCGTTCTTCCGCGGCATCTCGATGTCCACGAGCAGGATGTCGAAGTCCCGCGTCTCGAGAATCTCGAGCGCCTCGCCGCCGTCAGACGCGACGGTCACGCCCGCGCCGAGGGCCTCGAGCATCTGCACCGCGACCATCTGGTTGGTCGGGTTGTCCTCGGCCAACAGGATTCTCAGTCCGTCGAGCACATCACGCCTCCGGGTCCGTAGAATGCCCGCAGGGGCCGGGGAGCCGGCAAGCCAGGGCGCAGGGGAACAAGCGGGCGCGGTGGAGTCACGAGACGACCCTGTCGCCGGAGCGGTCGGCGTCGAGCGCGCGCGCCAGCGCCGCGCGGTTCACCGGCAGCGGGCAGACCGCGTCGAACAGCTCGGGATGCTCGGGCGCGCCGGCTGCGACGACGCACGCGCCGGGAAAGCGGCTGCGCAGGCGCATCACCGACTCCGCCTCCTCGCGCCCGTCGGCAGAGAATATCACAGCGTCCACCGGCTGGTCGCCGGTGCTCGCGCCCTGCATCCGCCAGCCCTCGGCCTGCGCAAGGGCGCCGACGACGGCGGCGAGCGTGCGCGACTGCACGTCGATGCGGACCGAGCGCAGCCGTTCGGGCAGCCGCTGTGCCGGGACGCTCACCCGCACCGAGGCGCGCCCGGCCACCGGCCTCTCCACCACCACCCGGCCGCCCATCAGCTCGATCAGGCCCTGGGCGATCATCGGCGCCAAGGCGTCCGAGGCGAAGCTGCCATAGTCGACCGGACCGCGGTCCAGCATCTCCTCGGGCTGCCAGCCGGCCTGCTCGCGGCCATGGACGGCGGCGTCGATCTCGACATTCACGCTGCCGCCGTCATGACCGACGCGCAGGACCAGTTCGGGGCTGCCGACAATGTCGATGATGTGGGTGAGCAGGTGGATCAGCGCCTGGCGCAGGCGCACGAAGTCGCCGATCACTCGCGCCGGGGCGTCCGGCGAAACCTCGCATCGCAGGGCGAGACCCGCGCGCTCTAACCGCGGCGCGAGGTGGCGGTTCAGTTCGGTGCAGAGATCGGTCAGCGCGAAGACTTCGGCGCCGATCACCTGCTTCTCGGATTGCAGGTCCGAGAGGTCCAGCATGTCGCTGAGCAGGGTCACCATCTGGGTACCCGAGCGCTGGGCCTGCTCGACCAGCCGGCTCTGCGCCTCGGTCAAGTGGGTCTGGCGGACCAGCGCGAGCATGCCCATGACACCGTTCATCGGGGTTCTGAGCTCGTGGCTCATCATGGTGAGGAAGCGCGACTTCATGCGCGATGCCGCCTCGGCGCGCTCGGCGAGGGCCGCGCTCTCGCGCGCCATGGCGCGGTAGCGCCGCGACTCGAGAAGCAGCAGCAGCAGCAGCGTCAGGACGATGGCAAGCACCGCGCCCACGGCGGCCAGCGCGAGGAAGCTGCTGTTGCGCACGTTGCCGCGCACCTCGGCCAGCCGGTTCTCCTCGGCGCGGATCACGCGGATCGACAGCGCCCGAAGCTCGTCGCCATAGCCGAGGAAGTCCTGGAGGATCGCCTGCACCTCGGCCGCGTCCTGTTCGGCGATGCCGAGGATGGCGGGCTCATGGCGGCGCATCTTGGCGAACAGACGCTCGACGACACCGGCATGGTCGAGCGCGGCAAGCCGGCGCCCGACATCGCCTTCGCGGAACAGCAGGACCCGGCTCCACAGGATGTCGAAGCGCTCGTTCACCCGCTCGGCCCCGGTCTCGTCGGGCCCGAGCGCGAACTGCCCCATCGTCGCGGCGAAGCGCGACAGCTCGACCTCGACCTGCACCGCGCTCCAGAACAGGCTTTCCTGCGAGGCGCGCTCGAGCCCCTCCGAGCCCTGCTGCTGCGAGCGCAGCGCGACGCCCGCCGCCACCATTGCGCCGACGAGGGCGATGAAGAACAGGCTTCGCGTTATGCCGAAGGACTGGTTCACCTCAGTTCGATCTTCACGACCTGCCAGATCAGGCGATTGTTGTAGACGGGATCCTGCAACTCCTCGAAGTCGTCGAGCGGATACATCAGCCAGTGGGGCCCCTTGTCGCGCCGCGACAGCTCGCGCCCGTCCATGCGGCGCGCGAGGATCACGCCGTAGGCCTGGAAGTCCGTGATCGGGATGTCGATCGCGTAATCGTTCGCCGCGGTGAGCCGCGCCAAGGTCCACCCGCGATTCCCCACGAGCTTGAGAAGGTCGGTGACGAGGGGGCCTTCGAACCGGATCTCCCCGTCGGTGAACTCGGTCCGCGTGACGATGGCATGCGGCTGCAGCGCTTCGAGCTGCTCGGCCGACACGACGGTCTCGATCGGGGGCGTCGCCAGTGCATCGCGCACCAGGATGGAGCCTGACGCCGTCCCGGCGCGCGCCGGCGTCAGCGCCGCTACGAATGCCCCCACGCCCGCGAGGAGCACGAAGAAAAGAAATTTCCGACCCGTCGCCACCACGTTCAAGCCCTCCGCCACGTCGCCTCGTACGATGAATGCGCGTGCGACGACACCCTGCCCATCAGGGCGCCGCCGGTCCTAGGCTTAAACGATCATCCTTATCAATTCCCTTCGCGCCGCGTCGCAGAAGTCGCAAACAGCCCTGATCACGGCGCCATCATTAGATATCTTTCTATGCGGCAGAAGAATGGCGAGGCAGGAACGATTCTGCCACCAAAGGGGCATCCGCGTCCATGGCGGATGCCCCTCGCGCGGATTTCAGGCTCGCTGCGGATAGCCGAGACCGGACAGCGCGCCGCGGATCTCGTCGAGGATCGCCGGGTCGTCGATGGTGGCGGGCATCTTGAAGTCCTGCCCGTCGGCGATCTTGACCATGGTCGCCCGCAGGATCTTGCCGGAGCGCGTCTTGGGAAGACGGTCGACGACCGTCGCGAGCTTGAAGGCCGCGACCGGCCCGATCTCGTCGCGCACGAGCCTGACGCATTCGCGCACGATCTCGTCATGCGGCCGGTTGCAGCCCTTGTTGAGACAGAGGAACCCCATAGGAAGCTGGCCCTTCAGCTCGTCCGCAACGCCGATGACCGCGCATTCGGCAACGTCGGGGTGGCTGGCCAGCACCTCCTCCATCGCGCCGGTGGACAGCCGGTGACCGGCCACGTTGATGACGTCGTCGGTGCGCGCCATGATGTAGAGGTAGCCGTCCTCGTCCATCATCCCCGCGTCGCCCGTCTCGTAGTAGCCGGGGAAGGTGTTGAGGTAGCTCTTGCGGAAGCGGTCGTCCGCGTTCCACAGCGTCGGCAGCGTGCCCGGCGGCAGCGGCAGCCTGACCGCGATGGCGCCAAGCTGCCCGCGCGGCACCTCGTGCCCCGCCTCGTCGAGGATGCGCACGTCGTAGCCCGGCATAGCCATGGTGGGCGAGCCCAGCTTGACCGGCAGAAGTTCGATTCCCACGGGGTTGGCGGCGATGGCATAGCCGGTCTCGGTCTGCCACCAGTGGTCGATCACCGGCACCTTGAGCTGGTCGGCCGCCCACTTGATGGTGTCGGGGTCGGCCCGCTCGCCCGCCAGGAACAGGGTCCTCAGCGAGGGCATCGCGTACTTCCTCACGAACTCGCCCTTGGGGTCGTCGCGCTTGATCGCGCGGAAGGCCGTGGGCGCGGTGAACAGCGCCTTGACCCCGTGTTCCGAGATCACCCGCCAGAAGGTGCCGGCATCGGGCGTGCCCACGGGCTTGCCCTCGAACACGATGGTGGTCGCCCCGATCAGCAGCGGCGCGTAGACGATATAGCTGTGGCCGACCACCCAGCCCACGTCCGAGGCCGCCCAGAACACCTCGCCGGGCGCGATGTCGTAGATATTCTTCATGGTCCAGCTCAGCGCGACCATGTGCCCGGCATTCGCCCGCACCACGCCCTTGGGCTGCCCGGTGGTGCCCGAGGTGTAGAGGATGTAGAGCGGGTCGGCCCCGCCAGCCGGCTCGCACGGCGCGGGCTCGACGCCGTACTGGAAGGCGTGCCAGTCGAGGTCGCGGCCCTCGATCAGCTTCGCCACCTCCTGCTCGCGCTGGAAGATCACGCAGAAGTCGGGCTTGTGGCGCGCCTGCTCGATGGCCGCGTCGATCAGCGGCTTGTAGTGGACCACCCGGCCCGGCTCGAGCCCGCAGGAGGCCGCGATGATCGCCTTCGGCGTCGCGTCGTCGATCCGCACGGCCAGCTCGTGCGCGGCAAAGCCGCCGAACACCACCGAATGGATGGCGCCTATCCGCGCGCAGGCCAGCATCGCCTCGACCGCCTCGGGCACCATCGGCATGTAGATGATGACCCGGTCGCCCTTGGCCACGCCGCGCGCCTTCAGCGCGCCCGCGAGGCTCGCCACTCGGTCGCGCAGCTCGGCGTAGGTGATGACGTGCCGCGTGCCGGTGATCGGGCTGTCATGGATGATGGCGGGCTGCTTGCCGCGCCCGGCCTCGACATGGCGGTCGACCGCGTTCCAACAGGTGTTGCAGACGCCGTCGGCGAACCAGCGGTAGAATGGCGGGTTCGCGTCGTCGAGCGCACGCGTCGGCTTCTCGATCCAGTCCACCGCCTCGGCGGCCTCCATCCAGAAGCCCTCCGGGTCGGCCTTCCAGCGCGCATAGACTTCGGCGTAGCTTGTCATTCCAGTCCTCCCGATCCTCGCGGATGCGCGCCCTCGCGCGCCCTCAGGCGTAGTGCTGCACCGGCGTCCCCGCCAATGCCGCGATGTTCAGCAAGCCCCGCGGCGTGACCGAGGGGCTGACGATATGCGCCTTGTTCCCCATCCCCATCAGGATCGGCCCCACCTCGAGCCCGCCGGTGAGCTGCTTGAGGATGTTGCGCGAGCCCGAGGCGGCATCGACATTGGCAAAGATCAGGCAGTTGGCCTGCCCGGTCAGCCGCGAGTTGGGGAAGATCCGCGCCCGCAGGTCGGCGTCCAGCGCGTGGTCGGCATGCATCTCGCCCTCATACTCGAAATCGACCTCGCGCTCGTCGAGGATCTCGAGCGCGCGGCGCATCTTTCGCGCCGAGTCGGTGTCGAGGCTGCCGAACACGGAATGGCTCAGCAGCGCGACCTTCGGCACGATGCCGAAGCGCTTGATGTGCCGCGCCGCGCCGATCGCGGTTTCGGCCACCTGCTCGGCGGTGGGCTCGTGGTTCACCTGGCTGTCGGCGATGAAGATCACGCCCTGCTCGAGGATCACCGGGCTCAGCGCGCCCACCGGCCTGAGCTTCTCGGGCCCGCCCGACAGGACCTGGGCCACGTAGCGCAGGTGCCAAAGATACTGCCCGAAGGTGCCACAGATCAGGCTGTCGGCATCGCCGCGATGGACCATCACGGCGGCGATGGCCGTGGTGTTGGTGCGGATGATCGTGCGCGCGAGCTCGGGAGTCACGCCGCGCCGCTCCATCAGCGCGTGATAGGTCTGCCAGTAGTCGCGATAGCGCGGGTCGTTGTTCGGGTCGCAGATCTCGAAATCCTTGCCCGGGCGGATCGCCAGCCCCTCGCGCTCGATGCGCGCGGCCATGACGTCGGGGCGGCCGATCAGGATCGGGCGGTCGACGCCCTCCTGTACCACCGACTGCGCGGCGCGCAGCACTCGCTCGTCCTCGCCTTCGGCGAAGACCAGCCGGCGCGACGACGAGCGGGCTGCCTCGAACACCGGCTTCATCAGCATGGTCGAGCGGAACACCGAGCCGTCGAGCTTCGCGCGATAGGCCTCGGGGTCGGGCAGCGGGCGGCGCGCCACGCCCGTCTCGGTCGCGGCCTTGGCCACGGCGGCGGCGATCTGGCCCAAGAGGCGCGGGTCGAACGGCTTGGGGATCAGGTAGTCGCGCCCGAACACCATCCGCTCGCCCCGGTAGACCGCCGCGGCCTCGGCCGACGAGGTCTGGCGGGCGAGGTCGGCGATGGCATGGGCGCAGGCGATCTTCATCTCCTCGTTGATCTGGGTCGCGCCCACGTCCAGCGCGCCGCGGAAGATGAAGGGGAAGCACAGAACGTTGTTGACCTGGTTCGGATAATCCGACCGCCCGGTGGCGACGATCGCGTCGGCCCGCGCGTCCCTCGCCTCGTCGGGGAAGATCTCGGGCCTGGGGTTCGCCAGCGCGAAGATGATCGGGTTCTTGGCCATCGGCGCGATCATCTCGCCGGTGAGCAGGCCGGGCGCCGAGAGGCCGAGGAACATGTCCGCGCCCGCCAGCGCCTCGGCCAGCGTCTTGTCGTCGGTCGGCCGGGCGTAGGAGCGCTTGGTGTCGTCGAGGTCGTCGCGCCCGAGGTGGCACAGGCCGCCGATGTCATAGAGCCAGATGTTCTCGCGCTTGACGCCGAGGTCGCACAAGAGGTTGAGGCAGGCGATCCCTGCCGCCCCCCCGCCGGTCGAGACGATCTTGGCGTCGCCGAAGGTCTTGCCCGCGATCTGCAGCGCGTTGATCGCGGCCGCTGCCACCACGATGGCGGTGCCATGCTGGTCGTCGTGGAACACCGGGATGCCCATGCGCTCCTTGCAGAGCCGCTCGACCACGAAGCATTCGGGCGCCTTGATGTCCTCGAGGTTCACGGCCCCGAAGGTGGGCTCGAGCGCGATGACGATCTCGGCCAGCTTCACCGGGTCAGACTCGTTCACCTCGATGTCGAAGCCGTCGATGTTGGCGAACTTCTTGAACAGGGCGACCTTGCCCTCCATCACCGGCTTCGAGGCCGCGGCGCCGATATTGCCGAGCCCCAGCACCGCGGTGCCGTTCGAGATCACGGCCACGCGGTTGCCCTTGCCGGTGTAGCGATAGGCGTCGTCGGGTTCGTCGCGGATGCGCAGGCAGGCTTCCGCCACGCCCGGGCTGTAGGCGAGGCTCAGGTCGCGCTGCGTCGCCATCGGCTTGGTGACGCGGATCGCCAGCTTTCCGGGTTCGGGCGTCTCGTGATAGCGCAGCGCCGCCTCGCGCAGCGCGTCCTCGGTGGTCTTGTCCATGGTTGCGTCGCCCTCCCCGCGGCGGTCGGTGAAATCCCGTGCCCGCCTTTATGTCCTCGACACTCGCGCTGCCAGCATCTGGCGCGCAAGCATCTTGCGTTCTCATTTCCGTCCGGCACCGTCCTTCCATGGCGCCAGAATGGCAGCAACGGTCTCGGACGCGGGCGCCGCCAGCCCGTGGCGCGCCCCCAGCCGAGGCACCGCGCCCGCGAGCCAGTCGATCTCGAGCCGCTTGCCGGCCTCGAGATCATGCGCGAGCGAGGCGCGCATCTCGCCCGGCAGGCCGCGGGCGAAATCCAGCATCCGCTGCGGCAGGTCGTCGGGCAGCGCCACCCCCTCGGCCCGCCCCAGCGCCAGCACCTCGCGCGCCAGCCGCAGGTAAAGCAACTCGAGCGCGGGCGTGGCCCTGAGCGTCGCCGCGTCGCAGCGCGCCCCAGCCGTCACGCCCGAGAAGGCCGAGAGCGCCGCGAACTTGGTCCACAGGTCGATCCGCACATCGGTGCTTTCCGGCACGGTGATGCCCGCCGCGTGGAAGGCCGCGCGGATCTCGGCCACGCCCGGGTCGTCCTGCCGCCCGCCCGCCGTGCCGATGGTATAGGTCGCGCCCGGCGTGACCTGCCGCACCACCCCCGGCGCCTCGATGAAGGCCGAGATCCGGGCGATGCCGATCAGCACGCGCCCCGCCCCAAAGCGCGCCTGAAGCCGGTCCGTCGCCTCGACGCCGTTGAGGAAAGGCAGCGCCAGCGCACCTCCCGCCATCGCGCCCGCCATCTGCTCGATCGCGCCGTCGAGGTCCTGGGCCTTGACCGCCACGATGACCAGATCGGCCGCGGGCAGGTCCGCGCCGCGGTCGGTTGCGATCGCCGGATGCAGCACGACCTCGTCACCCGGCGTGACCAGCTTCAGCCCCGCCTCGCGGATCGCCGCGAGATGGCCGCCTCGCGCCAGCAGCGAGACCTCGTGCCCCGCCGCCCCCAGCCGCGCGGCCAGCATGCCGCCCACGCCGCCCGCGCCGATGATCGCAATCCGCATCACACTCACTCCGCCGCGCGCGGGCGGCGCGCCGCGCGGATCAGGTCGAGGATGTTCTTCGCCGCTTCCGGGATGTTGGTGCCGGGGCCGAAGATCGCCTGCACGCCGCGCGCCCTGAGATACTCGTAGTCCTGCGCCGGGATCACGCCGCCGCAGATCACGATGATGTCCTCGGCGCCCTGCGCCTTCAGCGCCTCGATCAGCTTCGGCGCCAGCGTCTTGTGCCCGGCCGCCTGCGAACTGATGCCGACCACGTGCACGTCGTTGTCGACGGCATCGCGCGCGGCCTCCTCGGGCGTCTGGAACAGCGGGCCCACATCGACGTCGAAGCCGATGTCGGCAAAGGCGGTCGCGATCACCTTCGCGCCGCGGTCGTGGCCGTCCTGGCCCATCTTGACCACCAGCATGCGCGGGCGGCGCCCTTCCTCGGCGGCGAAGGCGTCGACGTCGCGCTGGATCGCGGCGAAACCCTCGTCGCCCTCGTAGGCCGCGCCATAGACGCCCGACAGCGTCTGCACCTCGGCGCGATGGCGCCCGAAGACCTTTTCCATGGCGTCCGAAATCTCCCCGACCGTTGCCCGGGCCCGGGCCGCCTCGACGGCGGCCTCGAGCAGGTTGCCGCCCTCGCGGGCGCGGCGCTCGACCTCGGCCAGCGCCGCCGCGCAGGCGGCCCTGTCACGGCCCGCGCGGATGCGCTCGAGCCGCGCGATCTGGTTCTCGCGCACCTTGACGTTGTCGACGTCGAGGATGTCGATCGCATCCTCTTGGCTCAGGCGATACTTGTTGACGCCGACGATCACCTCCTCGCCGCGGTCGATGGCAGCCTGACGGCGGGCCGCGGCCTCCTCGATCCTCAGCTTGGGCATGCCGCTCGCCACCGCCCGCGTCATGCCGCCGAGGCCGTCGACCTCCTCGATCAGCTTCCATGCCTCGGCCGCCAGCCGGTCGGTCAGCGCCTCGACGTAATAGCTGCCGGCCAGCGGGTCGACGACCTTCGTCACCCCCGTCTCGTGCTGCAGGATCAGCTGCGTGTTGCGCGCGATGCGGGCCGAGAAATCCGTTGGCAACGCAATGGCTTCGTCGAAGGAGTTGGTGTGGAGGCTCTGCGTCCCCCCCAGCACCGCGGCAAGCGCCTCGTAGGCCGTGCGCACGATGTTGTTGTAGGGGTCCTGCTCCTGCAGGCTGACGCCGCTGGTCTGACAGTGCGTGCGCAGCATCAGGCTCTCGGGACGCTTCGGGCCGAACTCCGACATGATCCGCGTCCAGAGCGTGCGCGCCGCGCGCAGCTTCGCCGCCTCCATGAAGAAGTTCATGCCGATGGCAAAGAAGAAGCTGAGCCTTCCTGCGAAGGCATCCACGTCCATGCCCCGCGCGATCGCGGCCTTCACGTATTCGCGGCCGTCCGCCAGCGTGAAGGCCAGTTCCTGCACGAGGTTCGCGCCCGCCTCCTGCATGTGGTAGCCCGAGATCGAGATCGAGTTGAACCGCGGCATCTCTTTGGCCGTGTATTCAATGATGTCGGCCACGATCCTCATGCTGGGCTCGGGCGGGTAGATATAGGTGTTGCGGACCATGAACTCCTTGAGGATGTCGTTCTGGATGGTCCCTGAAAGCTCGGCGCGCGAGGCCCCCTGCTCCTCGCCCGCGACGATGAAGCTCGCCAACACCGGGATGACCGCGCCGTTCATGGTCATCGAGACCGAGATGTCCCGGAGCGGGATGCCGTCGAACAGGATCTTCATGTCCTCGACGCTGTCGATGGCGACGCCCGCCTTGCCGACATCGCCCTCGACGCGCGGGTGGTCGCTGTCATAGCCGCGATGGGTGGCGAGGTCGAAGGCCACCGACACCCCCTGCTGCCCCGCCGCCAGCGCCCGGCGGTAGAAGGCGTTCGATTCCTCGGCGGTCGAAAAGCCCGCATACTGCCGGATGGTCCATGGCCGCCCGGCATACATCGTGGCCCGCACGCCGCGGGTGTAGGGTGCTGCGCCCGGCACCCCGCCCAGATGCCCGACGCGGGTCAGGTCGTCCTCGGTGTAGAGCGGTTTGACCGCGATCCCCTCGGGTGTCTCCCAGGTGAGCGCATCGGGCGAGCGGCCCTTGAGTTCCTTCGCGGCGAGTGCCTTCCACTGCTCCAGCTTGTCGCTCATCGTCATCCTCCCGCGGTCACCGCCTTGCCGGCAGCGCGTCCGCTCACTCGAATTCCATGATCACCGCGTCGACCGCCATGCTCTGGCCGGGCTTGGCGTTGATCCTCGCGATGCGGACCCTGCGCTCGGCGCGCAGCACGTTCTCCATCTTCATCGCCTCGACGGTGCAGAGCGCCTGTCCGTCCTCGACCTCGTCGCCCTCGGCCACGTCGATCCTAACCACCACGCCCGGCATCGGGCAGAGCAGCATCTTCGATGTGTCGGGCGGCAGCTTCTCGGGCATCAGGCGCGCCAGTTCCGCCGCGCGCGGCGTGCGCACCTTCACGTCGAGATCGGCACCGCGATAGCGGATGCGGAAGCCCTCGGTCCGCAGATCGACCTTCAGCGCCATGGCGTCGCCGCCGATGTTCGCCCGCGCCACGGTGTCGCCGGGCGTCCAGTCCAGCCGCACGCCCAGCGACTCGCCGTCCGCGAACAGGATCACCGCCTCGTCGCCATTCGAGACCGAGACCGCGAAGTCCTCGCCTTGCGCCGAAACCACCCAGTCGCGGCCCACCGCCCGCTCGTGGTTCGACATGGTGCCCGAGATGCGCGCCGCGCGCCGCTCGACGATCAGCTTCATCGCCGCCGCGACCGCCGCCACGCGCCGCAGCGTCTCGGGCGGCAGGCGCACGCCGTTGAAGCCCTCGGGGAATTCCTCGGCGATGAAGGCCGTCGTCAACCGCCCCTCGACGAAGCGCGGATGGTCCATCACCGCCGACAGGAAGGGCAGGTTGTGCCCGATCCCCTCGACCTCGAAGGCGTCGAGCGCGTCGCGCATCGCCTCGATGGCACGCGGCCGGTCCGGCGCCCAGGTGCAGAGCTTGGCGATCATCGGATCATAATACATCGAGATCTCGCCGCCCTCGTAGACCCCGGTGTCGTTGCGCACGACCGAGGCGAGGTGGTTGTGCTCGGCGGGCGGGCGATAGCGCGTGAGCCGCCCGATCGAGGGCAGGAAGCTGCGATAGGGGTCCTCGGCATAGAGCCGGCTCTCGATCGCCCAGCCGTCGAGTCGGATGTCGTCCTGCGCAAACCCCAGCTTCTCGCCCGCAGCGACCCGGATCATCTGCTCGACGAGGTCGATCCGGGTGACAAGTTCCGTCACCGGGTGCTCGACCTGCAGCCGGGTGTTCATCTCGAGGAAGTAGAAATTTCGCTCGCCGTCGACGATGAACTCGACCGTGCCGGCCGAGCAGTAATCGACCGCCTTGGCCAGCGCCACCGCCTGCTCGCCCATCGCGCGCCGGGTGGCCGCGTCGAGGAAGGGCGAGGGCGCCTCCTCGATGACCTTCTGGTTGCGGCGCTGGATCGAGCATTCGCGCTCGCCCAGATAGAGGCAGGTGCCGTGCTTGTCGCCCAGCACCTGGATCTCGATATGGCGGGGGCTGGTCACGAACTTCTCGATGAAGATGCGGTCGTCGCCGAAGGATGCCGCCGCCTCGTTCTTCGAGGACTGGAATCCCTCGCGCGCCTCGCGGTCAGACCAGGCGATGCGCATCCCCTTGCCGCCGCCGCCGGCGCTGGCCTTGATCATCACCGGATAGCCGATGTCGCGGCTGATGCGCACCGCCTTCTCGGCGTCGCCGATCAGGCCCATGTAGCCCGGCACGGTCGAGACCCCGGCCTCGGCGGCAAGCTTCTTCGAGGTGATCTTGTCCCCCATCGCCTCGATCGCACCGACCGGGGGCCCGATGAACTCGACGCCCAGCCCCGCCAGCGCCTGCGCGAACTCGGCGCGTTCCGACAGGAAGCCATAGCCCGGATGCACCGCCTGCGCGCCGGTGGCCCGGATCGCGTCGAGGATGCGGTCGATCACGATATAGGACTGGCTCGCGGGGGGCGGGCCGATATGCACGGCCTCGTCGGCCATGCGCACATGCAGCGCATCGCGGTCGGCGTCGGAAAAGACCGCGACCGTGCGGATCCCCATCTTGCGCGCCGTCTTGATGACGCGGCAGGCGATCTCGCCCCGGTTCGCGATCAGGATCTTGTCGAACATGCGCCCCTCGTTCTCTCGGTCTTGCCTGTGATGCGCGCGCGGCGGCCCTGCCCGCCCCGGACGCAAGCCGCCGCCGCGCCCGATACGAGCCGCCGCGCTCCGATCTTGATGTCACTGGGTATCGCCCGCATCGC
The DNA here is from genome assembly GCF_023487995.1 of Thermohalobaculum sediminis. Classification (GTDB taxonomy): domain Bacteria; phylum Pseudomonadota; class Alphaproteobacteria; order Rhodobacterales; family Rhodobacteraceae; genus Thermohalobaculum; species Thermohalobaculum sediminis. The sequence continues at coordinate 191,259 of NZ_JAMFKN010000006.1, read as the reverse complement.
CCCGCGCGGGGCGGCTGGCTGCTTCGGCAGGAGTGCCGGGCCTATTTCTCGTCCGGCAGCATCACCATCACCCGCCAGGCGATGCCGACGAAACCGAAGGTCACCGCGAAGGACGCGAGCAGGATGAACAGCGCCGTCACGCCCTGCGCCGCTCCATGCACCAGGCTGCCGAGGCCGCCGATATCCATCGTGAGCAGGATCAGCAGGAACACCCACCCGGCCGCCACCCCGTCCGCGGCCGAGACCGCGACGTACTTCACCAGCCAGTAGGGGTCCTGGCGATACTTCTGACGGCTGTCGGGCGTCATGGTAGCCCTCCGGGGCGGAACTCCACATGTTCCATGTGGGATGCCATCCCCCGGCTTCAAGCGCGATGCCGCACGGCGACGCCATCAGGCCCCCTCCCCCATCGGGCGGCGGGCGATCATGTCGATCTCGACCAGCGCGCCCACGGCCAGCGCCGTCACCCCCACGGTGGTGCGCGCCGGGCGCCGGTCGGGCGGGAAGTAGCCCTGATAGGTCTCGTTGAACGCGGCGTAGTCGCGCTCGAACTCGGTCAGAAAGCAGCGGCACTGGATCACGTGGCTCAAGTCGAGCCCCACGCCCGCGAGGATGAGCCGCAGGTTCTCCATCACCCGCCGGGTCTGCGCCTCGATGCCGTCCGGAAGGGCTGCGTCGGGCACGGCCGGGTCGGTCGGCATCTGGCCGGTAAGGAACACCCAGCCATCGGCCTCGACGGCGTGCGAGAAGGGCGCGACCGGGCGGGGGCCGCCCGCGATCATGTGGAAGAGGGGATCGCTCATGCCGGGCCTCACAGCGGAATGTTGTCGTGCTTCTTCCACGGGTTCTCGAGCACCTTGCCGCGCAGGGCGGCGAAGGCGCGCGCCACGCGGCGCCGCGTGGAATGGGGCATGATCACCTCGTCGATGAAGCCCTTCTCGGCCGCGACGAAGGGGTTGGCGAAGCGGTCCTCGTAGTCTTTTGTGCGCCCGGCGATCTTCTCGCGGTCGCCGAGTTCCGAGCGGTAGAGGATCTCGACCGCGCCCTTCGCCCCCATCACCGCGATCTCGGCGGTGGGCCAGGCATAGTTGATGTCGCCGCGCAGGTGCTTCGAGGCCATGACGTCATAGGCCCCGCCATAGGCCTTGCGGGTGATGACGGTGACCTTCGGCACCGTCGCCTCGCCATAGGCGAACAGAAGCTTCGCGCCATGCTTGATGACGCCGCCATATTCCTGCCCGGTGCCCGGCAGGAAGCCCGGCACATCGACGAAGGTCAGGATCGGGATCGAGAAGCAGTCGCAAAAGCGCACGAAGCGCGCGGCCTTGCGCGAGCTGTCGATGTCGAGGCAGCCCGCCAGCACCATCGGCTGGTTTGCCACCACGCCCACGGTCTGGCCTTCGAGGCGGATGAAGCCAGTCAGGATGTTCCGGGCGTAATCCTTCTGGATCTCGAAGAAATCCCCCTCGTCCGCCACCTTCCGGATCAGCTCGTGCATGTCGTAGGGCTGGTTGGGGTTCTCGGGCACCAGGCTGTCGAGGCTGTCCTCGACGCGCGCGGGGTCGTCGAAGAAGGGCCGAACCGGCGGCTTCTCGCGGTTCGAGAGGGGCAGGAAATCGACAAGCCGACGGATCTCGGCCAGCGCCTCGACATCGTTCTCGAAGGCGCCGTCGGCGACCGAGGATTTCGTCGTGTGGGTCTTGGCGCCGCCCAGTTCCTCGGCCGTGACGATCTCGTTGGTGACGGTCTTCACCACGTCAGGGCCGGTCACGAACATGTAGCTCGAGTCGCGCACCATGAAGATGAAATCGGTCATCGCAGGGCTGTAGACCGCGCCGCCCGCGCAGGGCCCCATGATCACGCTGATCTGCGGCACGACGCCCGAGGCCATGATGTTGCGCTGGAACACATCGGCATAGCCCGCGAGCGACGCCACCCCCTCCTGGATGCGCGCGCCGCCCGAATCGTTGAGCCCGATCACCGGGGCGCCGTTCCGCATCGCCATGTCCATGATCTTGCAGATCTTCTGGGCGTGCGTTTCCGACAGCGAGCCGCCGAAGACGGTGAAATCCTGGCTAAACACATAGACCTGCCGCCCGTTCACGGTGCCCCAGCCGGTCACCACGCCGTCGCCGGGATACTTGACCTCGCCCATACCGAAATCGGTGCAGCGATGGGCGACGAACATGTCGAATTCCTCGAAGGACCCCTCGTCGAGCAGAAGCTCGATACGTTCGCGCGCCGTGAGCTTGCCCTTGGCGTGCTGCGCCTCGATCCGCGTCCGTCCACCGCCGAGGCGGGCTTCGGCACGGCGGGTCTCGAGCTCGGCGAGGATGTCCTTCATCTCTTTTCTCTCCCTTAGGCCTGGGCCATTGCGCGGGGATGCCGTGACGGAATTGCGAAATCCATAGAAAATGCGAACATCTTTTGCGAAACTGCGTAAACCCTGACCCGCCCCGCAAAGGAAATGCACATGACCGCCCGAAAAACCTTTGCAGGCGCGCGGCTTGGCGAGATCCGCCGGGGCCTCGGCATGACGCAGGCGGCACTCGGTCGCAGCCTCGGCGTCTCGACCTCCTACCTAAACCAGATGGAGAACAACCACCGCCCCGTCAGCCGCGACGTGGTGCAGGGTCTGGCCGAGAAGTTCGGTATCGATGTCTCGGTCTTCTCGATGGACGAGGGCGACCGGCTGATGGCCGACCTGCGCGAGGCGATGGCCGACCCGGTGTTCCCCGACCCACCCAGCCGGGCAGAGCTTCAGATCCTCGCCACCAGCGCGCCGGGGATGGCGCATTCGTTCCTGGCGCTGCATCGCGCCTACACCCGCGCGCAGGAGCGGCTCGCAAGCCTCGACGAGGCGCTGGAGCGACCGGAATCGGGCCTCTCGCCCCTGCCGTGGGAGGAGGTGCGCGACTTCTTCCACTATGTCGACAACTACCTTGATGCGGTGGACCGCGCGGCCGAGCAGTTCGCCCGCACCGCGGGGTTCGAGGGGCGAGACAAGGTGGCGGCCGGGGCCGAATGGCTGAGGGCGCGCCACGGCATCGCGACCCGCTTCGAGCCCGGCATGATCCGCCGCTATGACGAGGGCGCGCGCGTGCTGCGGCTCTCGCCCGACCAGCCGCCGGCGACGCAGGCCTTCCAGTTCGCCCACCAGGTGGCGCTGATCGCCCATGCGGGCCTGATCGAGGCCACGCTCGACCTCGCCCGCTTCCGGTCCGAGGAGGCGCGCGCCATCGCCCGGATCGGCATCGCCAACTACTTCGCGGGCGCAGCCATCCTGCCCTATGGAGCCTTCCTCGAGGCCGCGCGCGCCCTGCGCCACGATCTCGAGGCGCTGGCCGGGCGCTTCGGCTGCTCGCTGGAACAGGTGGGACACCGGCTCTCGACCCTGCAGCGCCCAGGCGCGCGAGGGGTCCCGTTCTTCTTCGTGCGCGTCGACCAGGCGGGCACGATCACCAAGCGCCACTCCTCGACGCCCTTGCAATTCGCCCGTTTCGGCGGCGCCTGCCCGCTCTGGAACGTGCATCGCGCCTTCGAGACGCCGGGCCGCATCCTGCGCCAGCTGGCCGAGACGCCGGACGGCGTGCGCTACCTGTGCCTCGCCACGGATGTCATCAAGCCGGGCGGGCATTACCGCGCGCCCACGCGGCGCTATGCGATCGGGCTGGGCTGCGAGGTGAAATATGCGGACCAGCTTGTCTATGCCGACGACCTCGACACCGCGAACGCCGCCGCCTACGAGCCGATCGGCATCAGCTGCCGCATCTGCGAGCGGCGCGCCTGCCACCAGCGGTCCGTGCCACCCGTCGAGAAGCGCCTGCTGATCGACCGCAACGCCCGCGACGTGCTGCCCTACGCGATCCGCCGCTGAGCGCGCCGGTTGATAATTCCGTCCCGCTGGCCGGAAAAGTCCCTTTCGGAAACCTCGCGCACCTGCAAGTTAGTTGCTGGGCGCGCCGGTCCGCGATGCGGCGCGAGACCGGAATTCCAGCAGCGGGGGGCCACGCTGAAACGTTTGCTCTACATCAGCCGAAGTCTGATCTCGGCCGATCACCCGGAAATGAACGCCATCGCGCGCACCGCGCTCGAGCGAAATTCGCAGTGCGGGGTGACGGGGTTCCTCTATTACGACGACGACACCTTCCTGCAAGTGCTCGAGGGCATGCCCGAGGACGTGGACGAGATCTATGCCGGAATTCGTCGCGACGGGCGGCACGAGAACGTGCGCATGCTGGACGAGGCCCCGGCCGAGAAACGGATGTTCGGCGGCTGGGCCATGGGGCTGCACGACGGCAGCGAGGGCGGCGGTCTGCTGCCCCGCGTGGTCCGCGCCAATATCGCGCGCAGCGCTGGAAGCAGGGACGCCCCCGCGCTGGTGCGGTTCCTGAACGATCTCAGCCTCGGGCGCCATGACGTGCGCCTGATGGCGGCGGGCGGTGTCTGAGGCTCAGCGGTCCGAGACCTCCCATCGCGGATTGATCCACGGCGCCCGGTTGTCCCGCGGCAGCGGCGGCTTGTCCAGAACCATGTCCGCCACCTTCTCGCCCACCATGATCGAAGGGGCATTGAGGTTTCCATTGGTGATCCGGGGAAAGATCGAGCTGTCGGCGACGCGCAGCCGCTCGACCCCTATCACGCGCGCCTGAGGGTCCACCACCGCCATCGTGTCGTCGGCCCGCCCGATGCGGCAGGTGCCGCATGGGTGATAGGCGCTCTCGACATGGGCGCGGATGAATGCGTCGAGGTCGTCGTCGGTCCGCACCTCCGCGCCCGGCTGGATCTCGTGCCCGCGGAAGCCGTCGAAGGCGGGGGCGGCGAAGATCTCGCGCGTGAGCCGGATGCAGTGCCGGAAGTCGGCCCAGTCCTGCGGATCGGACATGTAGTTGAAGAAGATCCGCGGCGCCTCGCGCGGGTCGGCCGAGCGCAGCGTCACGGCGCCGCGCGAGGCCGAGCGCATCGGCCCCACATGCGCCTGGAAGCCGTGCCCCTCGGACGCCGCCTTGCCGTCGTAGCGCACCGCGATCGGCAGGAAATGGAACTGGATGTCGGGGTAATCGACGCCGGCGCGCGAGCGCACGAAACCCGCCGCCTCGAACTGGTTGGACGCTCCCGGCCCCGTCCGGGTGAACAGCCAGCGCGCGCCCACATAGGCTTTGCCGATCAGGTTCCAGTAGCGGTAGAGCGTGATCGGCAAGCTTGCGGCCTGCTGGATGTAGAGTTCGAGGTGGTCCTGCAGGTTGCGCCCGACGCCGGGGCGGTCGGCCACCACGCCGATGCCCTGCGCCGCCAGCTCCGCCCCCGGCCCGATGCCCGACAGCATCAGCAGCTTGGGCGAGTTGATGGCCGAGGCCGCGAGGATCACCTCGCGCCGGGCACGGACGACCTCGACCCGCCCGCCGCGCTCGATCTCGACGCCGGTTGCGCGCCCGTCCTCGATCACCACGCGGCGGGCGAGGCAGCGGTGGAGCGCACAGTTCGGACGCCTGAGCGCGGGCTTGAGATACGCATCCGCAGCCGACCAGCGCTCGCCCTGCCAGATGGTGCGGTCCATCGGGCCGAAGCCCTCCTGCCGCTCGCCGTTGTAGTCCTCGGTCCAACCGAAGCCGAGCGAGGCGCCGGCTTCCTCGAAGGCATGCACCAGCGGGTTGTCCCGCCCGCCGCGCGTCACATGCAGCGGCCCGCCGCGGCCGCGCCAGTCGCCGTTGCCGCCATGGCCGCCGTCGTGCCAGTCCTCCATCCGCCGGAAATAGGGGGCGACGTCTGGCCACGCCCAGCCATCGGCGCCCTGATCGGCCCAGTGGTCGAAGTCGCGCGGATGACCGCGGACATAGACCATGCCGTTGATCGAGGACGACCCCCCGACCACCTTGCCTCGCGGGCAGGCAAGGCGCCGCCCGCCCAGATGCGGCTCGGGCTCGGTCATGAAACCCCAGTCGTAGAGCGACATGTTCATCGGGTAGCTGAGCGCCCCCGGCATCCGGATCAGCGGCCCCCAGTCGGTGCCGCCATACTCCAGCACCAGCACCGAGTGGCGCCCGTCCTCGGACAGCCGCGCGGCCAGCGCCGAGCCGGCCGACCCCGATCCAACGATAACGAAATCGGCTTCCATCTTACTCGCCCCGCGGGAAGCGCTTGCCCGCGTCCAGCACGTTCAGGTCCATGTGGTTGCGCATGTATTGCTCGGAGGCCGCGCGCAGCGGCTGGAAGTCCCAGGGATAATAGGCGCCCTTGCGCAGCGCCTCGTAGACCACCCAGCGCCGCGCCTGGCTCTCGCGCACCTCGGCGTCATAGGCCGCGAGGTCCCAGCGCGCCTCGGACTTCGCCCGCAGCATGGCCAGCGTGCCGGCATGGGCGGGGTCGGCGGCAAGATTGATGAGTTCGTGCGGATCGGCCTCGAGGTCGAACAACTGGTCGGGGTCGAGCGCGCAGCGGTTGTATTTCCACCGCCCGTAGCGCAGCGAGACCATGGGGGCATAGGACGCCTCGGCGGCATACTCGATCGCCACGGGCGCGGTGCGCTCGGCGCTCCCGATCAGCGGCACCAGGCTCTCGCCATCGGTCCAGGGCGCGATCTCGTCCATCGCAACGCCGGCGAGGTCGGCCAGCGTCGGGCAGACATCGACGGTCGAGACCGGCGCCGCGATCCGGCCGGGCGTGACCCCCGGCCCCGCGATCATCAGCGGCACGCGCGACGAGCCGTCGAAGAAGCTCATCTTGAACCACAAGCCCCGCTCGCCGATCATGTCGCCGTGGTCGGACACGAACAGCACCAGCGTGTTGTCGGCCATCCGGGAGCGCGCGAGCACGTCGAGGATCGAGCCGATCTTGTCGTCGAGATAGCTGATATTGGCGAAATAGGCCCGCCTTGCGCGGCGGATGTCATCGGCCGTGATATCGTAGCTGCGCCAGTCGTTCGCGTCGAATATGCGCTTCGAATGCGCGTCGTGGCTGTCATAGGGCATCGCCGGCACCTCGGGGTCGAGATGGGCGCAATCCTCGTAGAGGTCCCAGAACCGGCGCCGCGCGACATAGGGGTCGTGCGGGTGCGTGAAGCTGACCGTTAGGCACCACGGCCGCCCATCCTCGGCGCGGGCGTAGTCCCACAGCTTGCGCTCGGCGTTGAAGGCCACCTCGTCGTCGTAATCCATCTGGTTGGTGATCTCGGCCACGCCCGCGGCGGGGACCGAGCCGAGGTTGTGATACCACCACTCGATCCGCTCCCCCGGCTTGCGGTAGTCGGGCGTCCAGCCGAAATCGGCGGGGTAGATGTCGGTGGTCAGCCGCTCCTCGAAGCCGTGGAGCTGGTCGGGCCCGACGAAATGCATCTTGCCGGAAAGGCAGGTGGCATAGCCCGCCCGGCGCAGGTGGTGCGCGTAGGTCGGGATCGCCGAGGCGAACTCGGCGGCGTTATCATAGACCCCGGTCCGGCGCGGCAACTGCCCCGACATGAAGCTCGCCCGCCCCGGCGCGCAGAGCGGCGAGGCTGTGTAGGTGTTGGCGAACCGCGCCGAGCGCGCGGCAAGGGCCTTCAGGTGCGGCGCATGCAGCCAGTCGGCCGGGCCGTCAGGGAACAGGGTCCCGTTGAGCTGGTCGACCATCAGGATCAGGATGTTCGGGCGGGTCATGCGCGGCTCCGGGCAAGCTGGCTGTCGAGGTAGTCCTCGACCAGAGCGATGGCGGTTTCGGGGGCGTCGGCGGGCGGGCGCGGGTCCACGGCCAGCGCGCGGCGGATGTAGAGGCCATCGATCAGCGCGGCCACGCCCTCGGCGATGCGGGGCGCATCGGCCCCGGCAAGCGGGCGCAGATCATAGATGAGATTCGCGTGCAGCCTGCGCGCATAGACGCCGAGCAGCCGCCGCGCCCCGGCCTCGTTCTGGGCATGGACATAGAAGGCGAGCCAGGCCGAGACGGTCCCCGGCGCGAATTGCGCGGGGGCGAAGCTCTCCGCCACGATCAGCGACAGGCGCCGGCGGGGGTCCCGCTCGCCCCGCAAGGCCGCGGCGACCGAGCGCCCGAACTGCCCCAGCAGGTGACGCATGGTGGCGACAAAAAGCTGCTCCTTGGCACCGAAGTAATGATGCGCGAGCGCGGGCGAGACGCCGGCGCGCCGCGCGATCTGGCTCATCGTCACATCCAGCCCGCCGCGGTCTCCGATCGCCTCGACAGCGGCCTCGATCAGCGCCCGGCGGCGGATCGGCTCCATTCCCAGCCTTGGCACGGCGCTCTCTCCTCGGTCAGTTCGCGCCCGTTCTGCGCCTTCTTTGATTGACTCGTCAATCAAGAAAAACTGGAGGGCTCACCATTGCGCGACAAGCCTTTCCCGGCCCGTCGAGACGGTGGACACGCGCGAAATCCTGCCGCACGATCCCCCGCAACGAACCGACGGCCCGGACGGGCCGGACAAGGGAGAGGACGACACGATATGAACATGTCGGGTGAGCGGCTCATCGCCGCCCCGCGCGCCGATGTCTGGGCCGCGCTGAACGACCCCGAGGTGCTGAAGGCCTGCATTCCCGGCTGCGACAGCCTCGAGAAGACCTCGGACACCTCGTTCTCGGCGGTCGCGACGCAGAAGGTCGGCCCCGTCAAGGCCACCTTCAAGGGCGAGGTCAACCTCTCGGACATCGCCGAGGGCGAGGGCTACACCATCACCGGCGAGGGCAAGGGCGGTGCCGCGGGCTTCGCCAAGGGCGGCGCCAAGGTGCGACTCAGCGATGCCGAGCCGCCGGAGGGCAAGGCCGGCCCCGCGACGCTGCTCAGCTACGAGGCCGAGGCCAAGGTCGGCGGCAAGCTCGCGCAGCTTGGCTCGCGCCTGATCGACGGCTTCGCCAAGAAGATGGCGGACGACTTCTTCAACCGCTTCCAGACCGCGATCGAGGGCCCGGCCGAGCCGGAGGAGGCTGGCGAGGCCTCGGCAGACGCCCCCGCCGCCGAGAAGAAGAAGAGCTGGCTCAAGCGGCTGGTCGGCTGAGCGGCACGACACATTCGGCCCGGGCGCGGAACGCGCCGCCGGGCATACAGGGACCATCAGGGGAGGACATTCCAAGATGCCAAAGGTTTCGATGACCGTGAATGGCAAGGCCGTCTCGGGCGAGGTCGAGGGGCGCACGCTGCTGGTGCAGTTCCTGCGCGAGGGGCTGGGGCTCACCGGCACGCATGTCGGCTGCGACACGTCGCAGTGCGGCGCCTGCGTGGTGCATGTGAACGGCGAGAGCGTGAAGGCCTGCACCGTCTTCGCGCTGGGCTGCGAGGGCGCCGAGGTCCGCACCATCGAGGGAATGGCGAACCCCGACGGCTCGCTCGGCGTGATCCAGGCCGCGTTCCAGGAGCATCACGGCCTGCAGTGCGGCTTCTGCACGCCCGGCATGGTGATGTCGGCCGCGGACCTTCTTAAGCAGAACGCCAGCCCCTCCGAGCGCGAGGTGCGCGAGTGGCTGGAAGGGAACATCTGCCGCTGCACCGGCTACCACAACATCGTCAAGGCGATCATGGCCGCGGCGGCGACGCTGCGCGGCGAGCAGGTCGCGGCGGAATAACCGGGCGCCAGCCACGGACAGACCAGGGAGAGACGACATGCCCAAGGATCACGGCATCGGCGCCAGTTCGAAACGGCGCGAGGACGTGCGGTTCCTGACCGGCAAGGGTCAGTACACCGACGACATCAACCGGCCCGGCCAGACCTATTGCTATTTCCTCCGCTCCTCCGTCGCGCATGGGAAGATCAACGGCATCGACACCTCGGCCGCGGCTGCAGCGCCGGGGGTGGTGGCCGTCTTCACCGCCAAGGACCTCGAAGGCGTGGGCGGCGTGCCCTGCGGCTGGCAGGTGACCGACAAGGACGGCAACCCGATGAAGGAGCCCAAGCACCCGATCCTCGCCGAGGGCAAGGTGCGCCATGTCGGCGACCCCATCGCCGCGGTGGTGGCTGACAGCCTCGCCGCCGCGCGCGACGCGGCCGAGCAGATCGAGCTCGACATCGAGGAGCTGCCCGCCGTCATCGACATGCGTGCGGCCGTCAAGGGCGGCACGGCGGTGCACTCCGAGGCGCCCGACAACATCTGCTACGACTGGGAATTCGTGGCCGAGAACAAGGCCGCGGTGGACGAGGCGATCCGCGGCGCCCACCACGTCACCACGCTGGAACTGGTCAACCAGCGCCTCGTGGCCAACCCGATGGAGCCGCGCTGCGCCATCGGCGAGTATGACGCCGGGCGCGACGAGCACACGCTCTGGACCACCTCGCAGAACCCGCATGTCATCCGCCTGCTGATGGGCGCCTTCGTGCTGTCGATCCCCGAGCACAAGCTGCGGGTGGTCGCGCCCGACGTGGGCGGCGGCTTCGGCTCGAAGATCTACCACTATGCCGAGGAAGCCTTCGTCACCTGGGCGGCGAAGAAGGTCGGCCGCCCGATCAAGTGGACGGCGGACCGGTCCGAGGCGTTCCTGTCGGACGCGCAGGGCCGCGACCATGTGACGAAGGTCGAGCTTGCGATGGACAAGGACGGGCATTTCCTCGCCCTGCGCTGCTCGACGCTCGCGAACATGGGGGCGTATCTGTCAACCTTCGCGCCCTGCATCCCGACCTGGCTGCACGGCACTCTGCTCGCGGGCAACTACCGCACGCCGCTGGTGTTCACCAACGTCAAGGCGGTGTTCACCAACACCGTGCCGGTCGATGCCTACCGCGGCGCGGGCCGGCCGGAGGCGACCTTCCAGCTCGAGCGCACCATCGACAAGGCGGCGCGCGAGATGGGGATCGACCCGGCGGAACTGCGCCGCCGCAACTTCATCCAGCCCGACCAGTTCCCGTACCAGACCCCCGTCGCGGTGGTCTATGACACCGGCAACTACGGTGCCACGCTCGACAAGGCGCTGGAACTTGCCGACGTGAAGGGCTTTGCCGCGCGCAAGGCGGCGAGCAAGGCCAAGGGCAAGCTGCGCGGCCTCGGTATCGCCAACTACATCGAGGCCTGCGGCATCGCGCCGTCGAGCCTCGTCGGCGCGCTGGGCGCGCGCGCCGGGCTCTACGAGGCCGCGACCGTTCGGGTAAACCCCACCGGCAACATCTCGGTCTTCACCGGCTCGCACAGCCACGGACAGGGGCACGAGACGACCTTCGCCCAGGTGGTGGCCGAAATGCTGGGCTGTTCGGAGTCCCAGGTCGACATCGTGCATGGCGACACCTCGCGCATTCCCTTCGGTATGGGCACCTACGGCTCGCGCTCGCTGGCGGTGGGCGGATCGGCCATCGTGAAGTCGGTCGAGAAGATCATCACCAAGGCCAAGAAGATCGCGGCGCATCTGCTGGAGGCGTCCGAGTCCGACATCACCTTCGCGAACGGCCAGTTCACGGTGAGCGGCACCGACCGGTCGATCGACTGGGGCACGGTGGCGCTGACGGCCTACGTCCCGCACAAGTACCCGATCTCGGAGATCGAGCCGGGACTCGAGGAGACCTCGTTCTACGACCCCGCGAACTTCACCTACCCCGCGGGGACTTACGTCTGCGAGGTCGAGGTCGACCCCGACACCGGCGTGGTCGAGATCCAGAGCTTCGTCGCCGCCGACGACTTCGGCAATGTCGTCAACCCCATGATCGTCGAGGGACAGGTCCATGGCGGCCTCGCCCAGGGCATCGGGCAGGCGATGCTGGAAGGCTGCACCTATGACGAGAGCGGCCAGCTTCTCTCGGCCAGCTACATGGACTACGCCATGCCGCGCGCGGCGGACCTGCCGAACTTCGTGGTGGACCACTCCTGCGCCACACCCTGCACGCACAACCCGCTGGGCGTGAAGGGCTGCGGCGAGGCCGGGGCCATCGGCTCGCCGCCGGCGCTGGTCAACGCGGTGGTGGACGCGCTCGCCGGCCATGGCGTCACGCATATCGACATGCCGCTCAGCCCGGGGCGGGTCTGGGAAGCGATCCGCGCGGCGCGGCACTGAGGTGGCACGGCCCGCCCCCGGGGGCGGGCCAGGCGCCCGACAGAACAGGGAAGAACGGACATGTATGCATTCGACTACACCCGCCCCGCCAGCCTCGCAGAAGCCATCGAGGCGATGAGGGGCGACGAGGCCAAGGCGCTCGCCGGCGGCCAGACGCTGATCCCGACGCTCAAGCAGCGGCTCGCGAGCCCGGCGACGCTGGTGGACCTGACCGGCATCACCGAGATCCGGGGCATCTGCCTCAAGGACGGCGCCGTCTCGGTCGGCGCGGGAACCCGCCATGCCGAGGTAGCGGCCTCGGCGGACGTGCGGCGGCTGATCCCGGCGCTTTCGCATCTGGCGGGCCATATCGGCGATCCGCAGGTCAGGAACCGTGGCACGTTGGGCGGCAGCCTCGCGAACAACGATCCCTCGGCCTGCTACCCCGCGGCCGTGCTGGGCCTTGGCGCCACCGTCCACACCTCGGCCGGACGGGCGATCGCCGCGGACGACTATTTCCAGGGCATGTTCACGACCGCCCTGGACGAGGGTGAGCTCATAACCTCGGTCGATTTCCCGGTGCCCGAAAAGGCCGCCTACATGAAGTTCGTCCAGCCCGCCTCGCGCTTTGCGCTGACGGGCGTGTTCGTGGCGAAGTTCGCGGGCGGCGTGCGCGTGGCGGTGACCGGCGCGTCCGAGGGCGGGGTCTTCCGCTGGGCCGAGGCCGAGGCGGCGCTGGGCAGGAGCTTCGCGGTCGGCGCGCTCGACGGCGTCGAGGCATCGCCCGACGGGATGATCGGCGACCTGCACGGGACGCCCGAATACCGCGCGCATCTGGTGGGCGTGATGACCCGCCGCGCGGTCGAGGCCGCGGCCTGAGCACCGGCGCCTGACGGGATACCTGGGGACGGCGGCGCAACCCTGTGCCGCCGTTCCGCGTCGCAGAGCGCCCACATGCGCCCCGACAGTTTCGATCTGCAATCTTGGCAGGCCGCGCGCGGGGCTCTAGACATTTCCGGACAGCCCGCAACGCGGTCCCTTGACGGGCTGACGCGGGCGCGCCCGCCGAGGGGCGGGCTGCCGGGGGAAACCAGATGAGCGAGACGCGATGGCAGATCCGTGACGCGGATTACGCGCGGCGGGTGCACGCCTCCTTCGCGCGCCAGCACTTCATGACCCTGCTCGGCGCCCGGCTTGCCAGCGTGGCGCCGGGCGATGTGGTGATCGAGCTGCCGGTGCGCGCCGATCTGGAACAGCAGCACGGCTATGTCCATGCCGGCGCCTGCTGGTCGATCGCCGATTCGGCTGCGGGCTATGCCAGCCAGACCCTGATGGCGGCCGAGGACGGCGTGCTGACGGTCGAGCTCAAGATCAACCTGCTCGCCCCCGCCGCCGGGGATCTCGTGCGCGCACATGGCCGGGTCGAGCGCGCGGGGCGCCAGCTCATGGTCGGCCGCTCGGACGTCTATGCCATCCGGGACGGGGTCGAGAAGCATGTCGCAACCGCCCTTGGCACCTTCATGGTCATGCCGGGGCTGAGGGACCAGCCGTGAGCGCGCCCGAGATCCATCCCCTCACCCCCGACCGAAAGGCGGATTTCGAGGCCCTGATGGGCCCGCGCGGCGGGGCCGAGGGCTGCTGGTGCATGCTGTGGCGCCTTCCCGCCGCCGCGTTCAAGGCGGGCAAGGGCGAGGCCAACCGCGACGCCATGCGCGCGCGGATCGCGTCGGGTCGCCCGCCCGGCCTGCTCGGTTATGTCGAGGGGCGGCCCTCGGGCTGGATCTCGGTCGCGCCGCGCGACGAGTTCCCGCGGCTTCGGGGCTCGCGCATCCTCGCGCCCGTCGATGCCCAGCCGGTCTGGTCGGTGACCTGCTTCTTCATCGCCCGCGAGGCGCGCCGCAGGGGCCTCACGGTCGCGCTCCTCGACGCCGCCGCGCGCTTCGCACGGGCACATGGCGCAACGGCCCTCGAGGGCTATCCGGTCGATCCGGGCGACGGGCGCTACCCCGCGACCTTCGCCTGGACCGGGCTTGCGCCCGCATTTGTCGCCGCCGGCTTCCACGAGGTCGCGCGGCGATCCGACAAGCGCCCGATCATGCGGCGCGCCCTCGACGAGGACGACGATGCCTGAACCCCTGACCGGCCGCTGCCTTTGCGGCGCCGTGACCTTCGAGATCGACCGCCTCAGCGAGGGCCCCGTCGCCTGCCACTGCCGCGAATGCCAGCGCCAGAGCGGTAGCGCCTTCTGGACCGCCGTTACGGCGGCGCGCGAGGCCGTGCGCATCGCGGGCGAGCGGTTGGGCTGGGTGCGGCTGACGCAGAACGCCTGGCGCGGCTTCTGCCGCGACTGCGGCGGCTACCTGTTCTGGCAGCCGGTGCAGGGCGACACGCTCGACATCGCGGCGGGCGCCATCGACGGCATCGACGGCATGAAGATCGAGGCCCATATCTTCACCGCCGAGGCGCGCCTGCCCCTTCCCGAGGATGGCGCCCCCCGCTTTCCGCATGGCCGCAAGGGGATCGACTGAGGGGCGTGGCACATGCCTAACCGCGCGACGCTGCCCCGACCTTGAGCCGGGGCCTTCCCGGCCTCACCCGCCAAAGCGGCGCGACCCTGAAGCGCCAGGCGCCGCGGCCAGCGTCCCGCCCCACCGTATGACTGGCCCGATGCGCCCGCCGCGCGGGGCCGGTCTAGGCCCCGGGTCAAGCCCGGGGCAGCGCGGGCGTTCGACGCGCAAGGCGCGATCAGGCGGTCAGCCCCTCGGGCTCGGGCAACCCGTTCGCGCGGCAGCAGGCGGTGAGCGTGTTGGCGAGCAGGCAGGCGATGGTCATCGGCCCCACCCCGCCCGGCACCGGGGTGATGGCACCCGCCACCGCCGCGCAGCTGTCGAACGCGCAATCGCCGACGATCTTGTGCCGCCCCTCGCCCAGTTCCGGCGCCGGCACGCGGTTGATGCCAACGTCGATCACCACGGCGCCGGGCTTCAGCCAGTCGCCGGTGACCATCTCGGGCCGCCCCACAGCTGCGACGACGATATCGGCCTGGCGGCACACGGCCTCGATGTCCTTGGTGCGGCTGTGCGCGACCGTGACCGTGCAGCTGTCGCGCAACAGCAGGTTGAACATCGGCTTGCCGACGATGTTCGAGCGTCCCAGCACCACGGCCGTTTGCCCCGCAAGGCTGCCGAAATGGTCGCGCAGCAGCATCAGGCAACCCAGCGGCGTGCAGGGAACCATGGATTTCTGACCAGTGCCCAGCAGGCCCACATTCGAGATGTGGAAGCCGTCCACGTCCTTTGCCGGGTCGATCGAGTTGATGACGAGGTCGCTGTTCAGGTGCCCCGGCAGCGGGAGCTGCACCAGGATGCCGTTGATCGCGGGGTCCGCGTTCAGCCGCTCGATCAGCGCCAGCAACTCGGCCTCGGAGGTCGAGGCGTCGAGCCGGTGCTCGACCGAGTTCATGCCGACCTCGACGGTCTGCTTGCCCTTGTTGCGGACATAGACCTGGCTGGCGGGGTCTTCGCCCACCAGCACGACCGCAAGGCCGGGGGTCAGCCCGTGCTGGGCCTTGAGCCGCGCCACATGCTGCGCCACCTGGCCGCGCACAGTGGCCGCGAAGGCCTTGCCGTCGATCAGCTTCGCCGTCATTCCTCACCTCTCATCCATTGTCCCCCGCGCTGGCCGGCGGGCGCTTCAGCCACGTCCGCGGTAGGGCGCGACGCCCGGATCGGGCAGCCAGAGACCCTCAGGCGGCGTCCCCGTCTGCCAGAACACGTCGATCGGGATCCCCCCGCGCGGGTACCAGTATCCCGCGATTCGGAGATAGCGCGGCGCCACCGCGGCGACGATCCGTCGGCCGATTTCGACGGTGCAGCCCTCGTGGAAGGCGCCATGGTTGCGGAAGCTGAACAGGAACAGCTTGAGCGACTTCGATTCGACCAGCCACTGGTCGGGCACGTAGTCGATCACCAGGTGGGCGAAGTCGGGCTGCCCGGTGACCGGGCAGAGCGAGGTGAACTCGGGCGCCGTGAAGCGCGCGACATAGTTCGTGTCGGGATGCGGGTTCGGCACGGGGTCGAGGCGCGCCTCGTCCGGGCTCGCGGGAATCGACGCGGCCTTGCCAAGCGTGGTGTGCGAGAGGTCATGATCCGTCATGGCGGCCCAGATAGCCCGCCGCCGGGCGGCAGGCAATCTCGCTCTGCGGAAAAGGTCGTCTACTCGAGCACGATCCGGTGAGACCAAGCCCTGCCGTCCGAGATCACGATGTCCCGAAAGCCCAGGAGCTTGGCAAGGTCGAACCACGTCGCGGTGGTCGCCAGATTCGCGCGCTGGAAGAAGTCGGTCGAGCGGGCATTCGAGGTCAGTTGGGCCATCACCGCGCGCGCCCTGTACAGCGTCGCGAACACCTCGTCATCCAGCGCCACGATGATCATGTGGTCGGCATCGGCGCCCTTGGCGAAGATCGAGAAGCGCGGGTTCTCCGGGGCTTCGAGCTGGGCCTTGGTGATCTGCGTGATGAAGTTGACCCTTACCGCCCGCTCGGCCGCCGGGGCGCCGGTGAGATCGCGATCGAACACCTCCTCCGAGCCGATGGGAGGGTAGTAATAATCGTCCGGCTGTGCAGGGGCCGTCAGCGGGCCGAGCCCGATCAGAACGGCGAGGACAAGGCGGGAAGCGGCGCGGTTCATCCATGTGTCTCCATCCGGGAGGTCCGCAAGAAGCATGGCGCGCGCGCAGCGGCTCGACAAGCGCGGCCACGCGCCCAGGGGCGGTCACGATCGCGTTTGCCCGCCCCCCGCTCGCGGTCTGTGCCACGACGCTCAGAGATGCGCGTAAAGCCGCTGGGGCGGCACGTGCAGCCTGGCCCGTTCCCCGGCCCGGATCGTGCCGGGGCGCTCGATCAAGCCGGTCACCCCCCGGCGCCCGCGCGCGACCCTTGCGAAGGCCATACCATGTCCGGGATGGTGCTGCTCGATGACCTCGGCGGGAAAGCGGCAGGGGCCGCTCTCGATGTCGATCGCGATCGTCGCACCCCCCTCGAAGACGAGGCGCGAGGCGGGCGGCACGGTGGTGAAGTCGGGAATGCCCCGGATCACCATGTTCGCCCCCAGCCATTCCGGCATCAGCCGCGGGATGCCAAGGTCGGCCGCCACGCCCGCAAGCTCCTCCTCGGAAAGGATCGAGACCTGCCGGGTGTTGCGGATCTCGGTGCCGCGCACCGGGTATTGCCGCAGCACCCGCGAGCAGGACGGGCGGGTGAGGCCGCCATGGCATTCGCCGGCGAAGCCCTCCCAGCTCGCCTCGGCCTCGGCCATCGGCTCGGAGCAGAGCGTGACCGCCCTGTCCCGCACGACGCCAAGGAACGCGACGGTGGCGTAAAGACCGGTCGGTGTCAGCATCACGCCCCGTCGCGCGCCAGCGCCCGCCACGCAATGTCGCGGCGGCAGAACCCGTCCGGCCAGTCGATCAGGTCGACCGCGCGATAGGCGCGCGCGCGGGCCTCGGCGACCGTGGCGCCGGTGGCCGAGACGTTCAGCACCCGCCCGCCATTGGCCAGCACCCGACCGCCATCGGCGCGGGTGCCGGCGTGAAAGACCGTGACGCCCTCGACCGCCGCCGCCGCCTCGAGCCCCCGGATCTCGGACCCCCTGGCATAGCTGCCGGGATAGCCCTTCGCCGCCATCACCACGGTCAGTGCCGGCTCGGCGCGCCAATCCAGCGTCACATCGGCAAGCCCGCCGGTCGCGCAGGCCATCAGCGCGGGCACGAAGTCCGAGGCGAGCCGCAGCATCAGCACCTGCGCCTCGGGGTCGCCGAAGCGGACGTTGAACTCCACGAGCCGCGGCTCGCCCGCCTCGATCATCAGCCCGGCATAGAGGACGCCGCGATAGGGCGTGCCGCGCCGCGCCATCTCGGCGATCACCGGACGGACGATGCGGGCGAGCGCCTTCTCCTCGACCTCGGGCGTCAGCACCGGGGCGGGCGAATAGGCGCCCATGCCGCCGGTGTTCGGGCCCTCGTCGCCGTCGAAGGCCCGTTTGTGGTCCTGAGCGCCCGCGAGGGGCAGCACCGTCTCGCCGTCCGAGAGTACGAACAGCGAGGCCTCCTCGCCGGTCATGAACTCCTCGATCACGACCTCGGCGCCGGCCGCGCCAAGGGCGCCGCCCAGCATGTCGTCGACCGCCGCCTCGGCCTCGGCCAGCGTCATCGCGACCACGACGCCCTTGCCTGCGGCGAGGCCATCGGCCTTGACCACCACCGGCGCCCCGGTGCGCGCAAGATGCGCCTTCGCCGCCGCGGCCTCGGTGAACCGCGCCCAGGCGGCGGTGGGCGCGCCGCAGGCGTCGCAGACCTCCTTGGTGAAAGACTTCGACGCCTCGAGCCGCGCAGCGGCCGCCGATGGGCCGAACACCGGCACGCCCGACGCTGCCAGCGCGTCGGCGACCCCGGCGGCGAGCGGCGCCTCGGGCCCCACGACGACGAGGCCGATCCCCTGCTCGCGGCAGAAGGCTGCCACCGCCGCGCCGTCCTCGGGATCGAGCGGCACGCAGGTCGCGAGCGCCGCGATCCCGGCATTCCCGGGCGCCGCGACCACCGCCTCGACCAGCGGGCTCTGCGCCACCTTCCAGACCAGCGCGTGCTCGCGCCCGCCGCCGCCGAGGACCAGAACCTTCATCTCGCCGCTCCCGCCTGCCCGTCCCGCGGCTCCCCTAGCATGCGGGTACGCCCGGGCAAAGCGCGCGATCGCCCTTTCCCTCTTGCGCCCGGCGCCCGGCCGGGGCCACCTTGGCCCCAGCCGCAGCCGACCGGTATGACCGCCGATGAGCCTGATCGACGACGCCCCCGAGGGCAGCAACGCGCCGGAGTTCACGGTTTCGGAGCTGTCGCGCGGCATCAAGCGCACGCTCGAGGGCACCTACGGCCATGTCCGCGTCCGCGGCGAGCTTGGCCGCGTCACCTTCCACCGCAACGGGCACTGCTATCTCGACCTCAAGGACGAGGGCGCGGTGCTGTCGGGCGTGATCTGGAAATCGGCGATCGGAAGCCTCGAGATCCGCCCGCAGGAAGGCGACGAGGTGATCGCGACGGGGCGGATCACCACCTTCGCGGGCCAGTCGAAATATCAGCTGGTGATCGAGAGCCTCGCCTATGCCGGCGAGGGTGCCCTGCTCGCCCGGCTCGAGCGCCTTCGAAAGCAGCTCGCGGCCGAGGGTCTGTTCGACGCGGCGGCAAAGCGGCCCCTGCCCTACCTGCCACGGGTGATCGGCGTCGTGACCTCGCCGACCGGCGCGGTGATCCGCGACATCCTGCACCGGCTGGCCGACCGCTTCCCGGTCCAGGTTCTGGTCTGGCCCGTCGCGGTGCAGGGGCCGCAGTCGGCGCCGCAGGTGGCCGCCGCGATCCGGGGGTTCGATGCGCTGGCGCCCGGTGGGGCGGTGCCGCGGCCCGACGTGCTGATCGTGGCGCGCGGCGGCGGCTCGGTCGAGGACCTGTGGGGCTTCAACGACGAGGCCGTGGTGCGCGCGGTCCATGCCTGCCGGATCCCGGTGATCTCGGCCGTCGGGCACGAGACCGACACCACGCTGATCGATTTCGCCGCAGATCGCCGGGCGCCCACGCCCTCAGCCGCCGCCGAGATCGCGGTGCCGGTACGGACCGAGCTGGTCGCCGCCGTCGCCGGCCTCGATGCCCGGCGCAAGGCGGCGGTGGCGCAGATGCTGCGCCAGCGCGGCCAGCGCCTGCGCGACATCGCGCGCGCCCTGCCCCGCCCGGCCGAGATCATCGAGTCGCGCCGCCAGCGGCTTGACCTCGCCGCCGCGCGGCTGCCGCGCCCGGCCGACCTGATCGAACTTCGGCGCCAGAGCGTTGCGCTCGCGGGCTCGCGCCTGCCCGGCGCGCTGGGCCGCGCGGTTTCGGCGGCGCGGCTCGATCTCATGCGGCGCAGCGGGCGGCTCGGGGCGCCGCTGCTGGTCGGCCGTGTCGAGCGCGGGCGCGAGCGGCTCGACGGCTGGGCCATGCGCCTGCCTCCGGCGGCGACACGCGGGCTCGAGCGGGCGGCCGAGCGGCTGTCGGCCCAGGCGCGCCTGCTCGGCTCGCTGGGGTATCGCCAGACGCTCGAGCGCGGCTTCGCGGTGGTGCGCAACGGCGCGGGGCAAGTGGTCACCGATGCCGCCGCGCTGAGCGCCGGGCAGCCGATCGACATCGAGTTCCGCGACGGCCACGCAGGCGCCGTGGTCGACGGCGCGGGCACGCCGCCCAAGGCCGGGCGCAAGGCCGAGCCCCGCCCCGCAGGCGCCGGCCGCCAGGGATCGCTGTTCTGAGGTTCACCAACGAAGGAAGGAACCAGATGCCGAAGGGATACTGGATCGCGAGCGTCCGGGTCGACGACATGGACAAGTGGCAGCAATACGTCGCCGCGGCGCGGCCCGCCTTCGAGGAGCATGGCGGCCGCTTTCTCGCGCGCGGCGGCGCGCATGAGGAGGCCGAGTCGGGCCTCGGCCGCTCGCGCCACGTGATCTGCGAGTTCCCCAGCCTCGCCGCCGCGCAGGCCTGCTATCACTCGCCCGTCTATCAGGCCGCGCGGAAGCTGCGCGAAGGCGCGGGCGTCGCCACCATCACGCTGGTCGAAGGCGCGGAATGAGCGTCACCATCTGGCACAACCCGCGCTGCTCGAAATCGCGGGCGGCGCTGGCGCTGATCCGCGAGCGGGGGATCGAGCCGCGCATCGTCGAGTATCTCAAGACCCCGCCCGGCGAGGCCGAGATCCGCGACGTTCTGGCCCGCCTCGGCCTGCCCGCCCACGCCCTGCTGCGAACCTGCGAGCCGGCCTGCCGCGAGAGGGGCCTCTCCGCCGCGACCGGCGAGGCCGCGCTGATCGGCGCGATGGCCGCCGATCCCGTGCTGATCGAGAGGCCCGTGGTAATCGGTCCGAAGGGCGCCCGCATCGGTCGCCCGCCCGAGGCCGTGGCCGAAATTCTGTGAGGGAGCTGGCGGATGGCGCAAGACATGGGAGGCGCGCACAGCCCGCTGGGACGGGTCGGATCGCGGCATGTTGGCCGCACCCGGCCGCGCGCCGCCCTGCACCGTATTTTGCTCGCGCTCGCGGCGCCCCTCTGCGCGCTCGCGCTGCTCGGCCCCGCCTGCTCGACGACGGGCGGGGGTGCCGGCGTCCCCGCGGCGGGCGACATCGCAGCGGCGCCGGCCGCGAGCCCCTTCCAGCAGGAGCTCGATCGCCTCGGCGTGCCGCTGCGGCTGCCGGCGAGGGGCAAGGCGATCGTCGTCAACATCCCCGCCTTCGAGCTCATCGCCTTTCGCGACGCGATGCCCGAGTTCCGCAGCCGCGTGATCGTGGGAAGCCCGCGAAATCCGACGCCGGTGCTCGAGACGCATGTCACCGCCGTCCGCTTCCGCCCGCGCTGGCGCCCGACGCCCGAGATGGTGGCCAGCGGCGAGTACGAGGACCGCGTCTGGCCGCCGGGCCGCAGGAACCCACTCGGTCTCGCCGCGATTCGGCTCGGCGAGGGGCTTCTGGTCTACCTCCACGACACCAACCGCCGGAGCCTGTTCGAGCGCGACGCCCGCGCCCTCTCGCATGGCTGCATCCGGGTGCAGCGCTGGGACGAACTGGCTGCCTGGGTGCTCGATATCGGCCTTGACGAGGTACACCGCCACGCCGAAGGCCGCCGCACCTTCGACATGGAGGCGGACCCCATCCCCGTCTTCCTCGGCTACTTCCTCGATTTTCCGCAGCAGGACGGCGCGCCACGCCGCCACGCCGACATCTACGCGCTTGGCCGTTCCGCCGGCCCGCAGGGCATGCGCGGCGAGCGGGTTCCCGAGGCGGTCTGCGCCGGCGGCTGAGGCAGCAGGTCAGCTCGCCGCGCCCTCGCCCTTGCAGATCAGCGGCTTGCGATCGCGGTCGACGATCTCGAGCTCGAGCCCCGCGTCCTCGCCGTCGCCCAAGAGGCGGACGAGGATGTTGCCGCCGGGGTGCAGCCGGTGCAGCGACCAGCACAGCACGTCGGTGCCCGGGCCATAGTAGAAGCAGACCTGGTCCTGGTAGGCGCGCCAGACGCCATCGACGCAGGCGCCCTCGCCGTCACGCCAGCGCACCCGGCCGTCGGGGCGGAAATGCTCGGCGCCCGCGGGCTCGCCGTCCTCCTCGTAATAGAGGGTCCAGCCCAGCGCGAAGTCCGAGAACTCCTGCGGGCTCACGCGGTCATCGGCCTGCGCGGCGGCCGCGGAGAGGGCAAGCAGCGCCAACGCAACGGCGCGGAGGGCATGATGGATCATGATCGCAGAATTGATCGTCGGCGCCCCCAGCGCAAGCGGAACGAACTGCCGCCGCCGACGTTCCGGCCCTGCGACGGGTGGTTCCGGCGCGCCGCCCGGACCCCTATATTCAGACACTGTCATCGACGGAGGCCGCGATGGGACATGTCATCCCCCGCCTGGCAGCGGGTGCCGCGGCCCTGCTGATCGCGGCTGGGGCGCAGGCCGGGATCATCGGGCTGAGGCCCGGCGGCGTCGGCGGGCTGGGGCCCAGCGCGCCGCACAGTCTCGCGCCAGATCGCGACCGGGGCCGGCCCGAACGGCCGCGCCCCCCGCGCCCACGGCCGCCGAGGCCGCATCCGGGCCATCCCCGGCCGATCCCGTTCGTGCCGTTCTTCTTCTACGGCGACGACCGACGCGACCCCGAGACGATCATCGTGCCGGTGCCCCTGCCCGGGCCCGCGCCGGAGCCGGAGGCCGCACCTCCCCCGCCGCCCGACCCGCAGGGGCCGGTCCGCCGCCTTCCGGCGCGCGGGCGCGAGGACGCCGCCGCCACGCCCGCGGTCGGCGCCGCCATCAACCCCGACGTGCCGCTGGTGATCCTCGACTGGCGCACGCACGCGCTGCCCGAGCCGCCGCCCGGCGAGGTCTGGGTCCGCCTGCGCCGCGAGGTGCTGAGGATCGACGCGACCACCCGCGTGGTGCGTGCCGCGGGCCTGCCGCCATCCGCGCCGCCCGACGGCGAGGCGCCGCCACGCTGAGCGGGCGGGCGGCACGGCTCGCTGGACAGTCCCCGCGCCCGCGACTAAACCCCGCCCTCATGGACTTCACCGGAACCCGTGCCGAGATCCAGCAGCGCATGGCCGCCACCCGCGACCTTGCCGCGCGGCGCATGGCCGTGCTGCACGAGCTGGCGCCGCGCCGGGGCGAGCGGATCCTCGAGATCGGCTGCGGCGCGGGGCTGCTGCTGCGCGAGATCGGCCTCGCGGTCGGCGCCCATGGCCTCGCGGCGGGCATCGACATCTCGCCCGACCAGATCGCGGCCGCCACGCGCGAATGCGACGGCGTCCCCGGCGTGCGCGCCGAGGTGGGCAGCGTCGCCGCGCTCGACTGGCCCGGCGCCGTGTTCGACGCGGCGGTCGCCGCCCATGTGCTGGAATATCTCGACGATCCCCGCGCCGCGCTGTCCGAGCTTCGCCGGGTGATGAAGCGCGGCGCGCGCCTCGTCGTGCTCGCGACCAACTGGGACGCCGATTTCTGGCACGGCCCCGAGCCAGAGCTGACCGGCCCCGTCGTCGCCGCCTGGCGCGCCGAGGTGCCCTGGCCGAACCTTCCCGCCCAGCTTGGGCCGATGCTCGCCGCCGCGGGCTTCTCGGCAACCCGGCAGGTGCCGGTGCCGGTGGTCAATCCGGGGCTGGGCGAGGACACGCTCGCGCTGTGGATGTCGCGCCTGCTGGCCGTCGTGGCCGAGGAGAGCGGCGCCGAGGCCCGCCCCGCATCCTGGCTCGCCGCGCTCGACCGGGCGGACGCAGCCGGCGAGTTCTTCTATTCTTCGGTCCCCATTCTCACCACAGCCGTCGCGGTCTGAACCCATGCACCCCAATTCCGCCTTCCGCCACCGCGCCGACGCCGAGGCGCTGGACTTCGCCGCGGCGCGCGGCTTCGGCATCGTCACGGCGCAGGGGCCGGACGGGCCGCTGGCGAGCCATGTGCCCTTCCTGCTGGACGGGGCCCGGGCCGAGGGGCATTTCGTGCGCTCGACGGCGCTTGCCCGCGCGCTGGCCAAGGGGCCGCTCGACGCGCTCCTGATCGTGTCGGGGCCGGATGGCTACATCTCGCCCGACTGGTATGGCGAGGACGACAAGGTGCCGACCTGGAACTATGTCGCGGTGCACCTGCGCGGCCGGCTGCGCCTGTCGCCCGAGACCGACATGCGCGGCCATGTCGACCGCCTCTCGGCCCGGTTCGAGGCCACGCTCGTGCCGAAGAAGCCCTGGACCTCGGACAAGATGGACCAGGAACTGATGGGTCGCATGATGCGCACCATCGTGCCGTGGGAGCTGTCGGTGACCGGCGTCGAGAGCACCTTCAAGCTCAACCAGAACCGCGGCGCGGCGGCGCGCAACCGCGCGGCAGACGCGCTCGCGGCGGGTGGCACGCCGGGGGCCGAGACCGCGGCGCTTGCCGCGCTGATGCGCGCCGCGCGCGATGACCACTGAGCGGGTCCTGATCCGCGACGCCCGCGACGCGGACCGCCCGCGCCTCGTCGCCTTCATGGCGGCCCTGCAGGAGTTCGAGCGCACGACAGAACCCAACCGCACACCCGGCCCCGAGATGGCGGAGAGCCACATCGACGCGCTGATCGGCTGGGCAGGCGAGCATCCCGGCGGCTCGGTCCTCGTGGCCGAGATGGGGAGCCGGGTGGCGGGCTTCCTCATCACCGGCGTGAAGGAGGAGCTTGGCACCTATGTACCGGAGCCCGCGCGGCTGGTAGGCGATCTCAGCGACCTTTGGGTCGAGCCGGAATTCCGCGGCCGCGGCGTCGCCCGCGCCCTCGTCGCCGAGGCCGAAGCGCGCCTGCGCGCCACCGGCATCGCGCGGGTCGAGGTCAGCGCCCTGCCGACCAACGCCGACGCCCTCGCGCTCTACCGGCGCCTCGGATATGCCGACTGCCTTGTGACCCTGGAGCGCGACCTCCGGCACGGTACCTAGCGCTTGTCGTCGAGACTGTAGCTCTCGCGCATCCGGGCATAGCCCGCCTCGGCCCCGAACTCGCCCTGCAGGCGCAGCAGTTCCGCGTCGCGGCGGCGGAACTCCTCGATCACCTCGTCGGCCATCGCGCCGTCGCCGAGGACGCCCAGCGCGGTGCGCGCGAGCGCGACGGCCGACTCGAAATTCTCGCGCACCACGCCCGTCGCGCCCAGCTTGGCGAGGCGCAGTTCCTCGAAGCGGTCGGCGGCGCGGCAGAAGATCGGCAGGTTCGGCATCCGCGCGCGCAGCTTGCGCAGCGCGATCGCGTTGGCCTCGCGGTCGTCGCCGCAGACGAAGATCGCCCGCGCCTCGCCCGCCCGCACGGCGCGCAGCAGGTCGGCGCGGCGCAGGTCGCCGAAGAACACCTTGTTGCCGAAGGTCCGCGCGATGCGGATGCGGTCGGGGTCGTT
This sequence comes from Thermohalobaculum sediminis, assembly GCF_023487995.1. GTDB lineage: Bacteria > Pseudomonadota > Alphaproteobacteria > Rhodobacterales > Rhodobacteraceae > Thermohalobaculum > Thermohalobaculum sediminis. Next base: position 165,898 of record NZ_JAMFKN010000006.1, on the reverse strand, counting down.
GTCGATCAGCGTCACGTCATAGCCGCGCTGCTTCAGCACGCGGGCGACCACCTGCCCGAAGCGCCCGAAGCCCGCGACGATCACGGGCGCCGCCGCCGCCTCGTCCATGCGCTCGATCCCGCTCAGGTCCTGCCCGCCGCGGCGACGGAGCAGCCGGTCCGCCACCAGCACCGCGAGCGGCGTCAGCGCCATGCTCAGCGTGATGATCGCCGCCACCAGCGTCCCCATCCCCGAGGGCCACAGCGCCGCCACGGCCCCGACGCCCAGCACGACGAAGCCAAACTCGCCGCCCTGCCCCAGCAGCGCCGAAATCCGCAGCGCGTCGGCGGGCGACGAGCCGGTGATCCGCGTGAGCCCCAGCAGGATCGCCGCCTTCAGCAGATAGAGCCCGAATGCCCCCGCCAGAGCGATCCACCAGTTCGCGACGACGAGCGGCCAGTCCACGCTCATGCCCACGCCCATGAAGAAGAGCCCGAGCAGCAGACCGCGAAACGGCTCGATGTCGGTCTCGAGCTGGTGGCGAAACTCGCTCTCGGCCAGCAGCACACCGGCAATGAACGCACCCATGGCCATCGACAAGCCCGCCATCTGCATAATAAGTGCGGCGCCCAGCACGATCATGAGCGCGGCGGCGGTGAAGATCTCCTCGGCCCGTACGCGCGCGATCAGCGCGAACAGCGGCCTCAGGCCGTAGCGCCCCGCCAGCACGACCGCGAGCACGGCGGCCACGGCCTTTGCAAGCTGCGTCCAGCCGTCCTCGGCCACGCCGCCGCCGGGCGCGAGGAAGGCCACGAGCCCCAGAATCGGCACGATCGCAAGGTCCTGGAACAGCAGGATGGCAAAGGCCCGGTCGCCATGGGGCCGCGTGAACTCGCCGCGATCGCGCAGGATCTGGACGCCGAAGGCAGTCGAGGAGAGCGCCAGCGCCGAACCGAGCGCGACCGCCCCTGGCCAGGCCAGCACGCCGACCCAGATCAGCCCGCCGGCGATGACCGTCCCGGTCAGCAGCACCTGCGCGAGCCCTAGCCCGAAGATCTCGGCCCGCATTCGCCACAGGCGCGCCGGTCGCAACTCGAGCCCTATCACGAACAGCAGCAGCACGACGCCGAACTCGGCGAAATGGAGCACCCTCTCGGCGCCGTCGATCAGGGCGAGCACATGCGGGCCGACGATCGCGCCGGCGCAGAGATAGCCGAGGATTGCCCCGAGCCCGAGCCGGCGGAAAAGCGTGACCGATACGACCGATGCGCCGAGGAACACGGCCGCGTCGATCAGCAAGGGGTCGATCGCCGCTGGTGAAGCCATGCTGCCAGTTCTCCCGCCCGCCGCCCGGCCGCATGCCGGGGATGGATCCTTGCCGCTCGCGGGCCTCGGGTCAATCGTCGGCCGGCTCGCGGCCCTCGCCGCCGAAGCGCATCACGAGATACCCGATCACCAGGCCCGCGACAGCCCCCTCGGCCACGAACCAGAAGGGCGAGGCGAGCAGGCCGTCGGCACCGAAAGCTGCGATCATGAAGTCGCGCATCACGCCGGGCGACAGCAGGGTCGCGACGAAGTTCATCCACCCGCCGATCGCGCCGCCCCTCAGCCACCACGGCAGGGCGCGCGACCCGCCTTCGCGCGCGTTGGCCGCCCCGGCAAAGGCGATGACCGCGCCGACGGTCGGATACCACAGGAAGAAGCCCCAGCGCACCATAGGGTCGAGACCGGGCATGAACAGCGGCAGCAACGCCAGCCCGAGAATCCCGAGCAGCAGCCCCGCCATGGTGGCGACGGCGAGACGGATCGGAAGGCTGGCCGGGCGTCGCGGAATGCGGGACATCTGGGGCTGCGTCTCCAAGCGCTGCATGGCTCCAGCAGGCTAGCAAAGCCGGGCGCCGCGTCCGGCGCTCCATTTCGTCGCGGCCCCGCGTTGCGCCCGCTCCATTTCGTCGCGGCCACCGCCTGCGCCGCCCATTGGTCCGCCCCAATGCGGGACTGGCCTTGCCGCAGCCGCGGCGGGTTGGGCTTTGCCGCAGCCGCGGCGGGTTGGGCTTTGCCGCGGCCGCGGCGGGTTGGGCTTTGCCGCGGCCGCGGCGGGGAGGGCTTTGCCGCGGCCGCGGCGGGGAGGGCTTTGCCGCGGCCGCGGCGGGGGCTATAGAAGGCGCGCATCAGACCGGAGACCCGCATGGCCCGCATCCTCGTCACCTCGGCGCTGCCCTACATCAACGGCGTGAAGCACCTGGGCAATCTCGTCGGCTCGATGCTGCCGGCCTGCGCCTATGCCCGCTACATGCGGGCACGCGGGCACGAGGTCCTCTACATCTGCGCGACCGACGAGCACGGCACGCCGGCCGAGCTTGCCGCCGCCAAGGCGGGACAATCGGTCGCCGAGTATTGCGCCGAGATGCACGAGGTGCAGAAGCGGCTGGGCGAGGGCTTCCGACTCAGCTTCGACTTCTTCGGCCGCTCGTCGTCCGTCCGCAATCACCGCCTCACGCAGCACATGGCAGGGCGGCTCGCCGATGCCGGGCTGATCGAGGAGGTAATGGAGCGCCAGGTCTACTCGCCCGCAGACGGCCGCTTCCTGCCCGACCGCTATGTCGAGGGCACATGCCCCAACTGCGGCTATGACCGCGCCCGCGGCGACCAGTGCGAGAACTGCACAAAGCAGCTCGACCCCACCGACCTGATCAACCCGCGCTCGGCCATCTCTGGGTCGACCGAACTCGAGGTGCGCGAGACCAAGCACCTCTACCTGCGCCAGTCGCTGGTGCGCGAGAAGCTCGCGGCCTGGATCGATGCGAAGACCGACTGGCCGATCCTGACCACCTCGATCGCGAAGAAATGGCTCAACGACGGCGAGGGGTTGCAGGACCGCTCGATCACGCGCGATCTCGACTGGGGCATCCCCGTCCGGCGCGGCGACGCGGAATGGCCGGGCATGGAGGGCAAGGTCTTCTACGTCTGGTTCGACGCGCCCATCGAGTACATCTCGGCCACCGCCGAGTGGGCCGACGCGACCGGCCAGCCGGACGCTGCTTGGGAACGCTGGTGGCGCGAGGACAAGGGCGCGGGGGACGTGCGCTATGTCGAGTTCATGGCGAAGGACAACATCCCCTTCCACACGCTCAGCTTTCCAGCGACGCTGATGGGTGCGAACTTCGACGGGACCGAGCCGTGGAAGCTGGTGGACTACGTCAAGGGCTTCAACTGGCTGACCTATGACGGCGGCAAGTTCTCGACCAGCCAGGGGCGGGGCGTCTTCATGGACCAGGCGCTCGAGATCCTGCCCTCGGACTACTGGCGCTGGTGGCTGCTCGCGAACGCGCCGGAGGGGTCGGACGCCGATTTCACCTGGGAGAGTTTCCAGGCCGGCGTGAACAAGGACCTTGCCGACGTGCTGGGCAACTTCGTCAGCCGCGTCACCAAGTTCTGCCGCTCGAAATTCGGCGATGCCGTGCCCGAAGGCGGCGCGCCCGGCGAGGCCGAGGCCGCGCTGACGGCCGAACTCACGCGCCGCCTGCGCAGCTACGAGGCCCACTGGGAGGCAATGGAGATCCGAAAGGCGGCGGCCGAGCTGCGCGCGATCTGGGTGGCCGGCAACGAGTATCTCCAGACCGCGGCCCCCTGGTCGGTGATCAAGGAGGACGCAGCGCGGGCGGGTGCCATCATCCGGGTGGCGCTGAACCTCGTGCGGCTCTACGCGATCCTGTCGCGGCCCTTCATTCCGGATGCATCCGACACGATGCTGCGCGCCCTGGGCGCCGAAGCCGATGCCGAGGCCTGGCCGGGCGACATCGCCGAGGCGCTGCGCGCGCTGCCTGCGGGGCACGCCTTCACCGTGCCCGAGAACCTGTTCTCGAAGATCACGGAGGACGCCCGCGCCGAGATGGCCGCGCGCTTCGCCGGAACCTGATCCAGAGGGCGCGCCGGAGGGGCGGGACAAGCCCGCCGCCATCCGGCGCGCCGTCAGGCCCCTCGCGGGACCTGACGGGCCCCGCCTCAGCCGATCCGCTCGACGGCGAGGGCGATGCCCTGCCCGCCGCCAATGCACATGGTCACGAGCCCGCGGCGGCCTCCGATGCGCTCGAGTTCGGCCAGGCACTTGAGCGTGATGATCGCCCCTGTCGCCCCGATGGGATGGCCAAGCGCGATGGCGCCGCCGTTCGGGTTGACCCGGGCCGTGTCGAGGCCCAGACCCTTGTTGACCGCGCAGGCCTGGGCCGCGAAGGCCTCATTGCTCTCGATCACGTCGAAGTCGCCGGCCGAGAGCCCCAGCTTTTCCAGAAGCTTCGACACCGCAGGGATCGGGCCCAGCCCCATCACCTCGGGCCGCACGCCGGCATGGGCGTAGCCCAGCAGCCGCGCCCGGGGCTTGAGGCCGCGCTGCGCCGCCGTCTCGGCGTCGGCCAGCACGACCGCGGCCGCGCCGTCATTGATGCCCGAGGCATTGCCAGCGGTGACGGTTCCGTCCTTCCGGAAGGCCGCGCGCAGCTTGGCGAGATCCTCGGCCGTCGTGGCGGGCTTGGGGTGCTCGTCGGTGTCGAACACGACCTCGCCCTTGCGGGTCCTGACGGTGACGGGGACGATCTGGCCCTTGAAGCGCCCCTCCCCGATCGCGACGCCGGCGCGACGCTGGCTCTCGAGCGCGAAGGCGTCCTGCTCGGCGCGGCTGATCTGGTGCTCGGCGGCGACATTCTCCGCGGTGACGCCCATGTGACCGGTGCCGAAGGGGCAGTTGAGCGCGCCGATCATCATGTCGACCATGGTGGCGTCGCCCATCTTCTGGCCGGTGCGCGCGACCTGCATCGCGTGCGGGCTGCGCGACATCGCTTCCGCCCCGCCCGCCAGCGCGAAATCGGCATCGCCCAACTGGATCGCCTGCGCCGCCGAGACAATCGCCTGCGCACCCGAGCCGCAGAGCCGGTTCACGTTCATCGCCGGCGTGGTGTCGGGAATGCCCGCGCCGATGGCGGCGACGCGGCTCAGATACATGTCGCGCGGCTCGGTATTGATGACGTGGCCGAAGACCACATGGCCGATCTCGCCCCCCTCGACGCCCGCGCGCTCGAGCGCGGCGGACGCGGCGATCCTTGCGGTTTCGGTCGGCGCAATTCCGGCGAGCGCTCCGCCAAAGGTTCCGATCGCAGTGCGGGCGCCGTCGAGGATCACGACGTCACGAGGCATGGCGGCATCTCCCAGTTGTTGCTTGCTTCGCGCCATCATCAACGGAAAACGGCCCCGCGCAAGGCTGCGCGGGGCCGCATGATGACGCAGTCGCGTGCGGTCAGCCGCGCTGGTCGCGGACCCAGACCTCGACGCGGCGGTTGGCGAAGCGGCCCTGGAAGGTCTCGTTGCAGCCGACGGGCGTGAGCTCGCCATAGCCCTGGACCGTGACGCGCGTGGTCGCAAGCGCCGCCGGCCCCGCCGCGAGCGCGATTTCCTCGAGCACCCCCTGCGCGCGCCGCTCGGCGAGGCCGCGGTTCAGGTCGAACTGCCCGATCGCGTCGGTGAAGCCCACCAGCAGCACCTCGCGCCCGGCGAACTCGCCGCGAGCGATCATGTCCGCGAGCCGCTTGACGTCCGCCAGCGACTTCGCGTCGAGCCGGCTGGAGCCCGGCGTGAAGCGGAAGGCGAAGCTCAGGCGCTGCGCGTCGCGCAACTGGGCGATCATCTCGCGCATGAGGGGCAGCGAGAACTCCTCGTCCGAGGCGATCGAGTGCAGGATGCGCTCCCCCTCGTCGGCGAGCTTGCGCCGCTCGGTCGCGAGGCTCACGAAGCCCGCATCCTCGATGATCGCCTGCGCATCGTCCGACTTGGCGAAGCGGATCAGGTTACGCGCATGCGCGGGAAGGTTCTGCGGGTTCTCGTAGAGGTAGAGACGCCGGACCAGCGGATATTCCTCGGTCTTGATCGAGAAGCTGTCGGGGGTCGAGATGATGCCGCATTCCTGACGGACCGCGAGCACCCGTGCCGCCCGGCTGAACGCGAGGCTGCTGATGCCGATGCCGCCCGGGTCCGCCGACACGGCATCCGAGAGTGCCGCGTCGTCGTCGAAGCGGCGCGCCGCGGCGCCGACGGCGTAGCCTTCGGGCCGGAGAACCAGCAGGTTGAAGGTGTCGAGCGTCCCGCTGCTGTCGGCCGGCGCATTCACCGTGATCGGCAGGTCGGGGCCGCCCACCTCGGACCAGTTGGTGACATCGCCGCCGAAGATCGCCGCAATGTCGGCCGTGCTCAGCGACTGCATCGGGTTGTCGGGATGGACGAGGATCGTAAGCGCATCGAGCGCGACGATATGCTCGCCCGCCCCGTCGCGGGGGTCCGCAATCCCCGCGGCGGCGAGGGACGCCACCTCGGCGTCGCGCGCCACACGCGACGACATCGCGATCGAGGCCGCATTGGTCGCGATCGACTGGAACGCCTCGTTCGAGCCATGGGACCTCAGGTCGATCGCCGCCATCTCGCGCCCGTCGGCCGCCTTGATGCGAAGGACGCTCTCGTTCTCGACGCCGCCGAGCTCGTTCTCCATGTCGGCGTCCAGCGAGAAGGCATACCCCTCGATCAGCGCCGGCATCAGTGTGTCACCCATCGTGCGCGAGCCGGCGATGGCGAATGCCGCGCCGAACATCTCGTCCTTGGGGCACTGATCGCCCTCGCAGCGGACCTGCAGCGCGTCGACCTGCAGGGTACCGAGCGGCGTCGAGATCGTGTAGGTGGAGCCGTCGAAATCGACCAGCTCGCCGCGCAGCTGCGTGAAGCCGTCGAGCGACTTCAGCGTCACCACCGGGCGTTGCTGCGCCAGGGCCCCGTCGGGCACGCCCGCCGCAAGGCAGCCGAGCGCCGCAACGGTCGCGGCAAGCCTCATCATCGTCTTCTTCATCGGTTCCCCCGTCCTCGGCTCCCTTGGCCGCACGCCCCTTCGTCCGCCGCGCCTCAGCGCTGCGAGATGATGATGTCGCGCACGGCTGCTTCGATCAGGTGATTCTGCATGGCGTCGACGGTCTCGCACTCGATCGAGGCAAGCCGCCGGCTGACCGGCATCTCGATCCGGCCGCGCGACGAGCGGATGATCGTGAAGGCGGGCCGCGAGAGCGGGCCATTGCCGCACGTTCCTTCCTGATGCTCGCGATGCCGGCTCGCGAAGTCGATATACAGTTTCACCACTCCGGCCGCGCCACCCCGACGCAGCCAGTGAGAATAGATCTGAACGCTCTGCCCGACGCCCTCGACCGGTGCATAGCTGGCCAGATATCCGCCACCGCGACGGCGAACCTCGCGGAAATCGCCCGGATTGGCGGGGTTGATGTGCCCCGCGGCACCCGGCGATGCGCCGAATTCCATCGCGTGCAGCTCGAGCAGCACCGGCGCGTCCCAGGTCAGCGCCACGCGCTCGATCCGGTCGGTGCCAGTGAAGGGCAGGCTGAACTCGAGCGTCTCTCCATCAGCGAAGGCCAGCACCGCGTCGGCCGAGCTGCGGAAGCCGAGCACCGAGATCGCCCCCTGGCCGCCGCGATCGATGCGGATGCCAAGATCGATTCCCTCGTACGAGAGCTGCGCGATCGAATCGGCATGGCAGGGCGAGGTGATCACCAGTTCGGTCTCGCCCGCGGGGCGGATGTCGAGCGTAATCGACGGCGGCACCGCGCAGGTCTGGTCGACGCGCGGCAGCGCCGCCACGCGCTCCGGCTCCGGCAGCGCGCCGGGTTGGGCGGTCGGCGCGGCGGCAGGCAGGTTCGCGCCGGACGGCTCGACCGCCGCGTTGCGCAGGTCGGGGGTCGAGGACCCCGCCGTCTCGGTCGGCGTCGCAAGCGTCGGCAGGGACGTGTCGATCGGCCTGAGCGTGAGCGGATCGCCGAAGGTGAGGATCTCGCCGAGGCCCGTCGAGGGCTCCAACATGGTGATCTGCTGCCCGTCGGTCGCATCGATCTCCGGCGCGAGGCGCGGCGCGCTCAGCGTGCTGTCGCGCGTCGCCTGATCCACCGCGAGATCCCGCGCCTCGGCGGCGGCCGGGGCCGCCACGGCATCGGGAACCTCGACGCGAGCGAGCGCGATGGTCGCGACACCCTCGCCCAAGCCGCCGGGAGCCTGACGCCCGGGCGCTTCAGCGCTCGAAGCCCCGCCGATGCCCGCGAGCGATGACCCCGCCACGATCAGGGGCGATTCGAGACCCGCGCCGAGGGTGCCGGGCATGTCGGGAACCGACGGCTCGGACAGCGCGGCGAGCGCCGGGGCCGCGGGTGAAGCCGGTGCGGCCACGCCCGCTCCGGTCGGGGCGGACGGAGCCGCCGGTACGGCGGAACTCGTGGCATTGCCGGTTCTGGTGGTCGGCGCCGCGACGGGCGGCAGGGGGTTCGCCGGCGCGCGCAGGGCAAGTTGTGGCTGCGCCGTGGACGGCACCGCCGCGGGCAAGCCGCTCTCGACGGCCACCGAGGGCAACGCATCGCGCGGCAGGGTCGGCGATGCAGGTGCGGCCGCAAGGTCGGGAGCCGATGGCGCGCGCACGCCGGGCGCGGGAGCCGGCGCCGGTGTCCCAGCACCGGCAACGCCCGGAACGGCCGGCGCATCGCCGGCACCGGCCCCGCCCGATGCGCGCCCCAGCCCCTGCGAGCCCAGGCTGGGACGGGTCGGCGCGGGTTCGCGCGCCAGCCCGGCCGGGGCCGAGGTCGCGGGCGCCGGGTCGCGCGAGACAGAGGGCGCCGGAGTCGCGGGCGTGGGGGTTGCGGGCGTGGGGGTTGCGGGCGTGGGGGTTGCGGGCGTGGGGGTTGCGGGCGTGGGGATTGCGGGCGTGGGCGTCGGGGCGTCGCGCAGTGCCGCGACCTTGTCCCCGGCTTCGGGCTGGGGCGTCGTGCCCCGAACGGTGATGGCGACCTCGCCCGACTCCTTGATGTCGACGCCCGCGAGGCCATAGAGCACACGCTGCGTCGCGAGGCAGCGCCGCTCGCCCAGATATTGCAGCGCGCCCTCCTGCACGAAGACGCGGCCGCATTCGGGCTGGGCCAGAACCACCAGCTTCTGGCCGACGCGGTCCTTAAGGCCGGTATCGTTGGCGAGGACATCGATGCGCGTCAGGGTGTCGGCATCGACGGTGACGACATCCTTGACCAGCACGGTCGGCTCGGGCTCGCCCGCGAAGAACTCGGCGACCACATCGCCGCGCTGGACGAGCGTGCCGATGGCGAGCATCAGCACGATCCCGCTCAGGACCGAGATCATCCTGTCGTCTTTAAACACTGCGTAACCACCCCTGATTCGCTCCGCTCACTCTACCAAACCGGATTTGCGAGCGAAAACACGCAGTTGAAACTCTAACTGAACCTCGCATCTCAGCTGCGAAAATGCCACAACCACGTGGCTTGACGCACTCGTCCCCGCGGTTACTGTGCCATAAAACTTTACATGAGGACAGTCATGAAATTCGGCATCGGCCAGCCGGTGAGGCGGCTCGAGGACACCCGGCTGTTGACCGGAAAAGGGTCCTATGTGGACGATCTCAACCTTCCCAGCCAGCTTCACGCCTTCGTTCTGAGAAGTCAGGTAGCGTACGGAAGAATAACGAGAATCGACATCTCCTCCGTACGCGAGGCACCGGGCGTGATGCTTGCCTGGACGCATGCCGAGATCGCGGGACGGCTGGCGCCTCTGGCGAACGAGTTTCCCCTCTCCCCCACCCCCGCGCCAGTGGTCCTGCCGCATCTGGCCGAGGGCATGGTGCGCTTCGTCGGTCAGCCGATCGCCTTCGTCGTCGCCGAGAGCCGCGCCGCCGCCGAGGACGCCGCCGAGCTTGCAGAAATCGAGCTCGACGAGCTTCCCGTGGTGGTCGATCCCGATGAGGCACTCGCGCCCGGCGCCCCGCAGCTCCATGCAGAGGCGCCCGGGAACCTGGCCTACACCTGGTCCTGCGGCGACGCCGAGGCGACAGCGGAGGCCTTCGCGCGCGCCCGGCACATCGTCTCGACCCCGGTGCTGAACCAGCGCATCGTCGTCAACTCGCTCGAGCCGCGCGCGATCAATGTCCGCCACGACGCCGAAACCGGCCGGTGGGAGGCCTGGCTGGGCAGCCAGGGCGCTCACGGCATGCGGGCGAAGGTCGCGAGGGCTCTGGGCGTGGCGGCCGACCGGGTGCGCGTCCATGTCGGCGATGTCGGCGGCGCCTTCGGCATGAAGCTTATGGATCACCCCGAATACGGCCTCTGCGCGCTGGCCGCGGCCGACCTGGGCCGGCCCGTCAAGTGGATCGGCTCGCGGTCCGAGAGCTTCCTGTCCGACGCACAGGGGCGCGACATGCGCGGCACCGTCGAAGGCGCGTTCGACGCCGACGGCCGCTGTCTCGCCATGCGCATGCGCACCGTCTCGGGGCTCGGCGCCTATTATTCGAGCTATGGCGCGGGGGTGCATACGGCCTTTTCCGCGGCGCTGCTGGGCGGCATGTACGACGTCGGCGCAATCCACGCCGAGGTCCGCGGCGCCTTCCTCAACACCCCGCCGACCGACGCCTACCGTGGCGCGGGGCGGCCCGAGACGATCTACGCGACCGAGCGGCTGATGGAGGCCGCGGCCCGCCAGCTCGGCATCGACCGGGTCGAGCTGCGCCGGCGCAACCTGCTCACGCCCGACCGCGTGCCGCACCGCTCTGCGGGCGGCTTCGTGTTCGACAGCCTGGACACCCATACCGTGCTTTCCCGCGCCACCGAAGCCGCCGATTACGACACCTTCGAAGCCCGCGCGGCCGAGGCGCGCATGCGCGGCCGGTGCCGCGGCATCGGCGTCGCCTACTACTTCGAGCGCACCGGCGGCCAGCCCAGCGAGAACGCGCGCATGGAGCTCGATGCGTCGGGCGTCCTGCGCATCTGGGTCGGCACCCAGTCATCGGGCCAGGGCCACGAGACGTCATGGGCACAGATCGCGCATGAGCGGCTCGGGCTGCCGCTCGACGCGATCCGGGTCATGCCGGGCGACTCGGATGCCCTGCCCTCGGGCGGCGGCACGGGGGGCTCGCGCTCGCTCATCATGGCGAGCCAGGCGCTGATCGCCGGTTCGGACGATCTGGTGGACAAGGCGCGGGAGATGGCGGCCGACCGGCTCGAGGCGTCCGCGGCCGATCTCGAGTTCCTGCCGGGCGAGGGCGGCGTCTTCCGCGTCGCGGGCACCGACCTGTCCGTGTCGCTCGCCGAGCTTGCGGCTGGCTCGGACGGCATTGCCGCGGCGGGGCAGGTCAAGGTCGAGTCGAGCTCGACCTTCCCGAACGGCGCGCATGTCTGCGAGGTCGAGATCGACACCGAGACCGGCGCGCTCGAGATCCTGCGCTACACCATCGTCGACGACTTCGGGCGGCTGGTGAACCCCGCCCTCGTCGCCGGGCAGGTGCACGGCGGGATCGTGCAGGGCATCGGCCAGGTGATCGGCGAGGAGGCCCGCTGGGACCCCGAGACCGGGCAGCCGCTCAACGGCAGCTTCATGGACTATTGCCTGCCGCGCGCCGCCGACGTGCCGATGTTCGACCTCGCCTTCGAGGAGGTGCCGGCGAGGACGAACCCGCTGGGCGTCAAGGGCTGCGGCGAGTCCGGCTCGGTCGGCGGCATCCCGGCCTCCGCGCTCGCCGTGCTCGACGCGCTGTGGCGGGCGGGATACCGAGAGCCGCTGGAGACGCCCTACACCCCGCTGAAGCTGTGGCAGGCATTGCAGACGGCGGCACGCCGGACCGCCGCGTAGCGGCGCGCGCATAGGCGCGCCGCGCTGCCGGCCGGCGCGCGTCCGTGCTTTGCGCGGAACGGCGTCCGCCTACTTGCCGGGAGCCCGGTAGGCGCCAGCGATGCTCGCCGCCTTCTCGCAGATCTTTTTGAAGTCCTTGCCGGTCCAGGCCCGCTGCGTAGCGCCGTGGGCGATGGCGCCGCCCGCCGAGGCGGCGAGCATCGCGGCCGTCACCGCGTCGCCGTCCTCGGCGTCGGCGATCACCAGGAACCGGATCGGCTCCCGTGAAAGACTGACCCACGCGGGAGCCGTGCCAATCACCGGAAGAGAAGAGCTTAATCCTTGATCCAGAGCGGTGACGGCCTCGACGATTGCGCCTGCGCCATACCGAACCGGCACGACATAGCAGTCTCAGCAACAGCCGCCTGTCGCCCTCGACACATCTTGGTACCGCTCGACCAGAACGTACTGACACCGCGCCAGAGCCAGTCGGCCTCTGTGTGTCTGCATCATCTCGCGCAAGGTTTCTGCTCGCTCGGCGTGGCAGGCATCCAGACTATTGAACGCCGTATTATCCGACAGGTCGCGACAGAAAAGACCGTCGGGCGAACATGACATGACAACCAAGAAGATCTTAATCGCTTCCATAGTCCCCTCCATACGAAAGCGGACTGCGGGAGCGACTAACCCTGGGAGATCGCAGAGGGATCTCAGACCGATGAAGAAAAAGAGCATCGCCCCCAATCCTCACAGGGTCAACGGAATGCAGCGATCCTAGCTGTGACAAACCTCACACTCACTGCGTGTAACGCAGGACGCGGGGACCACCTCACACTGAGCAACCATCGTTCTCGCCACTGGTGACGTAGAAGGCCTTGAGCTTACCGCCCGCTGCCTCGATCAGCTTCGACACGGCTTTCTCGCGGTCCTCCGGCTTGCTGACGAACCCCCTGATCGCGGCTTCGGAATACCGTCCCTGAACGATGAATGTGGCCATCGCGGCTGCCTCCATGCCCCTCGCAGCGAGGGGCAGGATACCATCGTGACGCGAGTCGGCGCGCACGGATACACCGTGCAGCGCGGCCTGCCGAACAGGATCAGCTCAGCTTGCCGTGGCAGTGCTTGAACTTCTTCCCCGAGCCGCAGGGACATGGCGCGTTGCGGCTCACCTTGCCCCAGCCTTCGGGATCCGAGGGGTCGGCCGCGACGGCGACATCGCCCTCGGCCGCCTCGACCGCAGCGGCGGTCGTGGCCGAGGCGACGCCGCCGGCCCGTGCCGCGGCACCCAGCGCCTGCTGCGTGGCCGCGCGCTCGGCCTCGGCGCGGATGCGCGCCTCGAACTCGGCGATCATGCGCTGGCGCTGCTCGAGCTCCTCCTCGGTCAGCGGCCTCAGCGACGACAGCCGCGCGGTGACGTCGCGCCGCAGCTGCGTCAGCAGGCCGTCGAACAGCTGGAAGGCCTCGGACTTGTATTCGTTGAGAGGGTCCTTCTGCGCGTAGCCGCGGAAGCCGATGACCGATCGCAGGTGGTCCAGCATCACGATATGCTCGCGCCAGTGGTGGTCCAGCAGGCGCAGGAGCTCGCGCTTCTCCTCCTGCTGCATCACGCCCTCGCCATGCTGGCGCTCGATCACGGCGACCTTGTCGGCGTAGATGCGGTCGGTCTCCTCGACCAGGCGCTCGGCGATGGTCTCGTCATCGACGCCTTCCTCGGCGGCCCAGTCCTTGATCGGGAAGGGATGGGCGAGCGTCTTGTGGACCTCCTCCTCCAGCCCGTCGATGTCCCACTGGTCGGAATAGGCGCGCTTGGGGATATGGCGCGCGACCATCTCCTCGATCACGGCGTGGCGCATGTCGCGGATGGTGTCGCCGACATCCTCGGCCTCCATGATGTCGAGCCGCTGCTCGAAGATCGCCTTGCGCTGATCGTTCATCACGTCGTCGTATTTCAGGATGTTCTTGCGGATGTCGAAGTTGCGCGCCTCGACCTTCTTCTGCGCCTTCTCGATCGCCTTGTTCACCCAGGGGTGGATGATCGCCTCGCCCTCCTGAAGCCCAAGGCGCTGGAGCATCGAGTCGAGCCGGTCCGAGCCGAAGATCCGCATGAGATCGTCCTGGAGGCTCAGGAAGAAGGTGGACCGTCCCGGGTCGCCCTGCCGGCCCGACCGGCCGCGGAGCTGGTTGTCGATGCGCCGGCTCTCGTGCCGCTCGGTGCCGATCACCCAGAGCCCGCCGGCGGCAAGCGCCTGCTGGCGCCCCTCCTCGACCTCGGCCTCGATGCGCTGCGCGACGGCGGCGCGCTCGGACCCGTCCTCGATGCCCTTCACGGCGTCCGCCACCATCATCTCGGCGTTGCCGCCCAGCTTGATGTCGGTGCCGCGTCCGGCCATGTTCGTCGCGATCGTGACCGCCCCCGGGCGGCCCGCCTGCGCGATGATGTGGGCCTCCTGCTCGTGGTAGCGCGCGTTCAGCACCTTGTGCGGAATGCCGAGGCGCTTGAGCTCGGCCGCAAGCTGCTCGGACTTCTCGATCGAGGTGGTGCCGACCAGAACCGGCTGCTTGCGCTCGCGCGCGTCCCTGATCGCCTCGACGATCGCCGCGGTCTTCTCTGCGGCTGTGCGGAAGACCTGGTCGTCCTCGTCGGCGCGCGCCACCGCCACGTTGGTGGGGATCTCGACGACGTCGAGGCCGTAGATCGACATGAACTCCTCGGCCTCGGTCAGCGCCGTGCCGGTCATGCCGGCAAGCTTGTCGTAAAGCCGGAAATAGTTCTGGAAGGTGATCGAGGCCAGCGTCACGTTCTCGGGCTGGATCGCGACCTTCTCCTTGGCCTCGAGCGCCTGGTGCAGCCCGTCGCCATAGCGGCGGCCTTCCATCATGCGGCCGGTGAACTCGTCGATGATGATGACCTTGCCACCCTTGACGATGTAGTCGCGGTCCTTCTGGAACAGCTTGTGCGCCCTCAGCGCCTGGTTGACGTGATGCACCAACGTGACGGAGCCGGGGTCGTAGAGGCTCGCGCCCTCCTTCAGAAGGCCCTGGGCCGTCAGCATCTGCTCGACCGCCTCGTTGCCCTCGTCGGTCAGCGCGACCGAGCGCTGCTTCTCGTCCTTCTCGTAGGCGTCCTCGGCAAGCTGCGGGATCACCTTGTCGAGCGCGACGTAGAGCTCGGACTGGTCCTGCGTGGGCCCCGAGATGATCAGCGGCGTGCGAGCCTCGTCGATCAGGATCGAGTCCACCTCGTCAACGATGGCAAAGGCATGGCCGCGCTGGACCATCTCGTCGCGCGAGAACTTCATGTTGTCGCGCAGGTAGTCGAAGCCCAGCTCGTTGTTGGTGGCATAGGTGACGTCGCACTGGTACGCGGCCTTGCGCGCGGCGTCGTCGATGCCCGGCACGATCACGCCCACGCTGAGCCCGAGGAAGTTGTAGACCTTGCCCATCCACTCGGCGTCGCGCCGGGCCAGGTAGTCGTTGACGGTCACGACATGCACGCCCTTGCCGGTCAGGGCGTTGAGATAGACCGGCATGGTCGCGACCAGCGTCTTGCCCTCGCCGGTCTTCATCTCGGCGATCTTGCCCTCGTGCAACACGATGCCGCCCAGCAGCTGCACGTCGAAGGGCCGCAAGCCCAGCGCGCGCTTGGCCGCCTCGCGGACATTCGCAAAGGCCTCGGGCAGGATGGCGTCGAGGCTCTCGCCCGCCGCCACGCGGTCGCGGAACACCTGGGTGCGCGCGCGGATCTCGTCGTCGCTCAGCGCCGCGAACTGCGGCTCGAGCTCGTTGATCGCAGTCACGATCCGGCGCGCGGCCTTGACCTTGCGATCGTTCGTCGTGCCGAAGACCTTGCGCGCGAGACTGCCCAGTCCAAGCATGGATACCCGCCTCCCCTGCGGCCGTCCGGGGGCCGCCCGTTTCGCAGGCACGCCCGCGAAGCCGTGGGAGCGTCGCGAAAAATATTTCGTGCCGTGGCTTGCCGGGCCGCGCCCCGCGCCGTAACTGTGCCAGCCGAGCCGTGCGGCAAGCCCGCCCGTGATGTATTGGGGTGGCAGGGCGGTGTCAACGCCCCCGGCCCCCGGCGCCAGAGGAGGCAAGCCACCATGCGATCCGCCGAAACCGCCCGCATCCTGACCGCGGGAACGTTCGCGGCCTTCATGCTCGCCGCGCCCGCCATGGCACAGACCGCAGGCCCCGCCGCGCCCGCTGCCGATGCCGCTGTGCCCGAGGCGGGCATCGATGGCGATATCAGCGCGGCGAGCGTGCTCGCGACCGTGGGCGCGCGCGAGATCACGCTGGGCGAGATCATCTCGCTCAGGCGCGACCTGCCCGAGCAGTACCAGTATCTGCCCGACGAGATCCTGAGCCAGGGCCTGCTCGACCAGCTTATCGACCAGACGCTGATGGAGGAGGCCGCGCGCGCCGCGGGCGTAGACGACCGGCTCGACGTCGCCCTCTCGATCCGCAACCAGATCCGCGCGGTGCTGGCAGACGCGTGGCTGCGGAGCGAGGTCGCCGCCCGCCTGACGGACGAGCGCCTACGCGCCGCCTACGACCAGCAGTTCGCCACCGCGACGCCCGAGGAGGAGATCCGCGCGGCCCACATCCTGGTCGAGACCGAGGAGAAGGCGCAGGAGCTTCGCGCCCAGCTCGATGCCGGCGCCGACTTCGCGGCGCTCGCCGCCGAGCACGGCACCGACGGCACCGCCAGCCGGGGTGGCGATCTCGGCTGGTTCGTCAAGGCCGACATGGTCCCGCAGTTCGCAGAGGCCGCCTTCGCGATCGAGGCCGGCGCGATCGGCGGCCCCGTGGAGACGCCCTTCGGCTGGCACCTGATCAAGGTGTCGGAGCGGCGCCAGAAGCCCGTGCCCGGCTTCGACGAGGTTCGCGACCAGCTTGTGGCCGAGGCCACGCAGTCGATCCAGACCGAGATCATGGAGGAGCTGCGCGCCGCGACCCCCGTCACCGTGACCGAGCCGCCCGTGCCCGCGGCTGCGATCCGGGCCGACGACCTGATCGCGCCGCAGGGCGAGGGCAGCGGCAACTGAGCGTCCGATACGGGCAGAGAGTGGCCGGGCAGAGAGGGGAGAGACGGGGATGACGACCGGGGATGACGCAACCGCGAAGCTCGAGGCCCGCCGCCGCGAGCTCGAGGCCCTGACGGCCGAGATCGCGGCGCTCGAGGCGGCCGCCGGCGGCCGGAAGAAGCCCCCCCCCGTCTCGCCGCTCGCGCCGGCGGGCTTCCCCGACCTGCCGGCCATCGCGGGCGTCAGGCTCGCGGCCGGCGCGGCGGGCGTGCGCTACAAGGGCCGGCTCGACGTGATGCTGGCCGAGCTTGCGCCGGGGTCGGTCATGGCGGGCACCTTCACGCGCTCGGCGACCCGCTCGGCTCCGGTCCTGTGGTGCGAGGAGCGCATCGCCGCGCTCGCGGGCGGGGCCGAGGGTCCGCTCGGCATCGTCGTGAACTCGGGAAACTCGAACGCCTTCACGGGGCGCAACGGCCGCGAGGCGGTCGAGCGCGTGATGCAGGCCGCGGGCGCGGCGCTGGGCACCGCGGCGGGCAACTGCTTCATGGCGTCGACCGGCGTGATCGGCGAGCCGCTGCCGCACGAGCGCATCACCGCCAAGCTCGCCGAGATGGCGGCGGCGCTGGCCTCTGACGCGATGGAGCCGGCGGCGCGCGCCATCATGACGACCGACACCTTCCCCAAGGGCGCGACCGCGCGTGTCGACCTCGACGGCGCGCAGGTCACGATCGCGGGCTTCGCCAAGGGCTCGGGCATGATCGCGCCGGACATGGGCACGATGCTGGTGTTCATCTTCACCGACTGCGCCATCGCCCAGCCGGTGCTGCAAGAGGCCGTGCGAGCGCTGACCGACCGCACCTTCAACGCGATCACGGTGGACAGCGACACCTCGACCTCGGACACGCTGCTCGTGGGCGCGACCGGCCGGGCCGGCATGGCGCCGATCCGTGATGCCGCCGACCGGCGCCTGCCTGCCTTCATCGCGGCGCTCGAGGGCGTCATGCGCGATCTCGCGATCCAGGTCGTCAAGGACGGCGAAGGGGCGACCAAGCTCGTGCGCATCACCATCTCCGGCGCCGCCTCGCCTGCGGCGGCGCGCCGGATCGGGCTTTCAGTGGCGAACTCGCCCCTCGTCAAGACCGCGGTGGCGGGCGAGGATCCCAACTGGGGCCGCATCGTCATGGCCGTTGGCAAGGCCGGCGAGGCGGCCGACCGCGACCGTCTCTCGATCCGCTTCGGCGACATCGTGGTGGCCGAGCAGGGCTGGGTCTCGCCCGGCTACCGCGAGGCGGACGGGGCTGCCTACATGAAGCGGCAGGAGATCGACATCCATGTCGATGTGGGCGTGGGCGAGGCCGAGGCCACCGTCTGGACCTGCGATCTCACCAAGCGCTACATCGAGATCAATGCCGACTACCGCTCGTGACGCCGCAGCGCGGCCCGTCGTCCTCGTCGCCGCGGTCGCGCTGATCGACGCCGACGGGCGCGTCCTGCTGGCCCAGCGCCCCGCCGGCAAGTCCATGGCGGGACTGTGGGAATTTCCCGGTGGCAAGGTCGAGCCGGGCGAAACCCCCGAAGCCTGCCTGATCCGCGAGCTGCACGAGGAACTGGGCATCGACACCTGGGCAAGCTGCCTCGCGCCGCTGACCTTCGCCAGCCATGCCTATGATAGCTTCCATCTGCTGATGCCCCTCTATGCCTGCCGCAAGTGGCAGGGCACGGTCACGCCGCGCGAGGGCCAGCGCCTCGCCTGGGCGCGCAAGGGGGAACTCCGGGGCTTCCCGATGCCCCCAGCCGACGTGCCGCTGGTGCCAATCCTGCAGGACTGGCTCTGACGCGGCCACGCCGCCTGTGCCAGCTTAACTTGAAACCATTCTTTAACCATCTTCACTGAATAGTGTCGGATCGAACCCAAGCGATGCACACGGTCCCATGGCCCAAGGAAGCACCCCCGACGCGGTCCTTCGCGACAGCCTGAAGGCCAGCCTCGACCCGGCGGCGCTCAGGCTGACCGACGTGCATGTCGATCTGCGGCTGCCCGACCGCATCATCACCGGCGCCGCGCCGCTCGGGGCCGCCTTTCGCGCGCTCGCCGCATGGCTCGCCGCCGCCGGCCCGGCCGGCGAGCGGGCGATCGCGGTCTGGGCCGACGACGATTGCGCCGTGAGCGGCCCCTTGGGCGCGCGCGTGCCGGAGACCGCCGAGGGCCGCCTCCCTCTTCTGATCGAGGCCACCCATCTCGGCCCCACCGCATCCGGCTGCGCGGCGATGACACCGGAGCTTGCCGAGGCGGCCGATGCGCTCGGCGCCACGATCGAGGAGCGCCCCGCCTCCGCCGACGGGGTCGCGCGCCTCGCCCTCCGCTTCGTCAGCCGCGCAACGCCCTCATCGGCCCCGCTCGGCAGCCACTGGGGTGGGGCCCTGCGGGGTCGGCGCCTTCTTATCCTGCGGCGCGCGGCGCTTGACCCAAGGCGGCTCGAGCGATCCTTCGCCGCGCTCGGCATCGCCACCCGGGTCGAGACGATGGCGGATGCCGCGCTCGGCGCCGCCCATGCAGCGGCCCGGGCGGGAGAGGCCTTCGATCTCGCGCTGATTTGCCCGCTCGGCCTCGGCGCCGATCCCTCGGCGACGCTCGAGCGCCTCGGGACGCTACCGGGCGGGCCGCCGCGGATCGTCATGGTCGGGCCCGAGGGCCTCGATCCGTCGGAGTTCCCGCGCGTCGACCGCTTCGTGCCCCAGCGCCGCAACTGGCGCCGGGTCATCGATGCGCTGGTCGATGTCGCCCGCACCACTGGCGACGGTCCGGCGGAGCGCGCGCACGCAATTCCCGCCTTCGCCGGCCGCCGGATCCTGATCGCCGAGGATGTGCGCACCAACCAGGCGCTCCTGCGCGCGATGCTCGCCCCCACCGGCGCCTCGGTCGCGGTCGCCTCGGACGGCGCGCAGGCGGTCGAGGCCATGCAGGCCATGCCGGCCGATCTCGTGCTGATGGACATCCAGATGCCGGTGATGGACGGGCTCGAGGCGACGCGCCAGATCCGCGCGATGGGCCATCCCGCGCGCATCATCGCGCTGACCGCCCATGCCCGCGAGGCCGACCGCGCGCATTATCTCTCATCGGGGCTCGACGGCTATCTTGCCAAGCCGATCCGGGTCGACGACCTCTACGCGGTGCTTACCGAGGCGCTGGAAGCCGAAGCCCGCTGACCGCGCGCCCCGCGTGCCGGCACCCGCCTCAGGCCGCCCCGCGCCGACCGCGTCGCGCCGCGCGCGCCTTGCGCGCATCGGCGCCAAAGGCCTCGAACAGCACCCGGCTCACCGGATCGGCGGCCGCGTCGTACTCGGCATGCCACTGCACCCCCAGCGCGAAGGCCTGCGCCCCCTCGATGGCGATCGCCTCGACGGTGCCGTCCTCGGCGTGCCCCTCGACCAGCACGCGCCGCCCCGCCGTCCAGACCGCCTGCCCATGCAGCGAGTTCGTCACCGTCTCGGTCGCGCCCAGCAGGCGGTGGAAGGCCCCGCCCTCGCGGAAACGGACAAGGTGGCGCTTGGCGAAGATCACGCCATGATCCTTCTCGCCCTTCGGCATCCGGTGATTCATCCGCCCCGGCAGGTCGCGGATTTCCGGGTGCAGGGTGCCGCCGAAGGCCACGTTCATCTCCTGGATGCCGCGGCAGATGCCGAAGACCGGCTTTCCCGCCTCGATCATCGCGCGGAGCAGCGGCAGGGTCACGCCATCGCGCCCGCGGTCGAAGGGGCCGTGCGCCTCGGTCTCGGCTTCGCCGTAGAACTCGGGATGCACGTTGGGACGCGCGCCGGTCAGCACCAGCCCGTCGAGCAGGTCGACCAACTCGCCCGTCGAGGCCATGCCCGGCAGGCCGGGCAGGATCATCGGCACCGCATCGGCCACCGCCGCCACCGCCTCGATCGTGCGCTCGCCCGAGCCCTGCACGCGGTAGCTTTCCTCGATCAGATGCGCGTTCGCGCTGACGCCGACCACCGGGCGGTTCATCCGCGCCCCTCCCCGCAGGCAAGAAGCTGCGCGATCAGCGGGTGCGACACCTCGCCCGGAACCCTCTCGGCCACCAGCGCACCGTCCTGCATCCGCACCTTCATGACGGCGCTCCAGCCGAAGTCGGGCAGGATCATCTCGGGCCCCTGCCCGCAGTCGCGCACCCCGCCCGTGACGAAGCCCTCGCCGATCCGGTGGTTCGAGAACCCGGGCGCCGAGGCAAGCTCGGTCAGCCCGCCCGGCGCGAAGCCCCAGACCCTGAGCATGCCGCCCACATGCGGCATCTCGACATAGGCGATGTCGAGGCCGCCGTCGCCGTTGAAGTCAGCAATCCCCACGAGCGCGAGCCAGCGGTGCCGGCGCCCGATATGCGCGGTGGCCGTGGACTTGCGCAGCTCAGTGCGGTCGCCCCGCACGTCCAGCGCATAGACCGCAAGCTGCGATCCAAGCTCGAAGTCGCTCTCGACCACCACGATCTCGCGCGGCCCATGCCCGTCGAGATCGACGCACCGGGGCGCCACGTCCTCGAAGACGGCCCCCTCGGGCAGGCGGAACGTCAGCGCATGCCCGTCCGGGCTGCCGCCCGCCCTGGCCAGCGCCTCGCGGGTCAGTTCGATCGCGCGCCACTCGCCCGCGTCGCCCAGCACGCCATGGCCATAGGCCGCGGTCGGCTCGGCGAAACGCAGGCCGCTGCACTCGGTGTCCGGCAGCGCCGCTGCACGCCCTGCCCCGAGGGCCAGCGCGAGCGCCGCGGCGATGCCGGCAAGCGGCCTCAAATCTGCTTTTCCGGCATCGTGACGACCAGCCCCTCAAGCTCCGCCGTCACCTTGATCTGGCAGGTGAGCCGCGAGTTCGACTTCGGCTCGAAGGCGAAGTCGAGCATGTCGCTCTCCATGTCCTCGCGCGGCGGCAGGCGGTCGACCCAGGTCGGATCGACATAGACATGGCAGGTCGAGCAGGCACAGGCCCCGCCGCAATCGGCGTCGATGCCGGGGATGTTGTTCGTCACCGCCCCTTCCATGACGGTGAGGCCCTCGGCCACGTCCACGACGTGCTCGGTGCCGTTGTGCTCGATATACGTGATCTTCGGCATTTGATCCCTCGTCCGCGCGATTCCTGCCGCTACTTAGCCGCTCGCGGGCCGGATCGGAAGTCCCGCCCCCTCGGAGGCCGTCTCGGGCAGCGGATCGGCGACGGGAGCGGGCACCGCGCGTGCCGCGATCGGCGCGGGGCCGAGCCGCGCGACATGGCGCAGCGCCGCCGCGAGCGCGAGGCTGCCCACCAGCATCCCGGCCGCGCCCTGAACGACCACGGCCCCCTCGGCGCCAAGCGAGACGCCCACCAGCGCGACCAGGATCGGGATCACCGCGGCATCGCGCGCCCAGTTGAACGCGGTCGAGGCCAGCGGGCGCCCCAGCGTGTTGAAGGCCGCGTTCGACACGAACAGCGCCGCGGTGAAGGCAAAGAGCCCCGCGCCATAGGCGCCGAAGGCCCGCACGATTTCGGCCCCCGCGCCGGTCAGCCCGAAGACCGCGACAATCGCGCCGGCGCCGTGCCACATCAGGAACCACGCGACCGCCACGTAGAGCGCGGCGAACAGGATCGCATCGCGGAACGCCTGCCCGACTCGGTCGAGCCGCCCGGCGCCCCAGTTCTGCCCCAGGATCGGCCCGACCGCGCCCGAGAGCGCGAAGATACCCCCGAACACGAGGCTGATGACCCGCCACAACACCGCCCAGCCCGCCGCCGCCTCGTCCCCGAACTCCGAGACGAGCCGCATGATCCAGGCATTCCCGAAAGGGGTCGAGACCTGCGTCGCCACGGCCGGCAGGGCAATCGCGAGGATCTGCCGCGCGTCGCGCGCCGCGCCCGCCAGCCCGATCCGCCCGACCATGTCGTGGACGCCCAGCACCGCCCGCAGCGCGATCGCCGCGATCGCAACCCGCGCGATGACCGAGACGATCGCCGCGCCTGTGACCTCGAGCCCCAGCCCGAAGATGAAGATCGGGTCGAGCACCGCGCCGATCAGCCCGCCGCCCAGCGTCACCCACATGGCCCGGCGCGCATCAGCCACGGCGCGCAGGAGGCCGCCCGACACCATGCCGATGCCAAGAAGCGGCAGCGACGGCAGCACGATGGCTAGGAAATCACCCGCCACCGCCCGGGCCTCGCCGCTCGCGCCCAGAAGGCCCAGCGCGGCGTCGCGCCAGATCCAGACGCCGGCCGCGACCAGCGCGAGCACCGCGACCAGCGTCGCCATCGACGATGCCGCAAGCTGCCGCGCGCCCTCCCAGTCCCCCGCGCCGACGGCCCGGCTGACCACCGCCGTCGCCGCGATCGACAGCCCGATCGAGACCGACACGAGAAAGAACTGCAGCGTCGCGGCATAGCCCAGCGCCGCCGTGAGCTCGGCCCGCCCGATGAGCGAGATGTAGAAAAGGTTGGCCGCGTCGACCAGGAACAGCGCCGTCAGCCCCACCGCCCCGGTCGCCGTCATCACCGAGACATGGCGCATCGTCGGGCCGGTGACGAACCTCGCCTCGCGCGTCACGCGTCTACTCGCCGGGCTGGACGGCCGGCACGGGGCGCGCGGGCCACAGCGTCTCGCCGCCCGGCTCGGGATGGCGCGGCACGAGGAAGGCGAGCCCAAGGGACACCACCGCGAGCGCCGCCGCCAGCGCATAGACCGCGCCCGGCTGCGCCAGCCACAGGAGGCCCAGCGGCGCCGGCAGCGTGACGGCCGCGATGTGGTTGATGGTGAAGGCCACGGCCGCCGTCGGCGCCTGATCGGCGGGATCGGCGATCTTCTGGAAGTAGGTCTTGTGCGCGATGGCCAGCGAGAACAGCATGTGATCGGCCACATAGAGCGCCATCGCGAGCCACAGGCCCCACTCGAAGAAATAGATCCCCGCATAGAGCGAGAAGACCGTCAGCAGCCCCACATACTCGATCTTCAGTGCGGTCGACTCGCCCAGCCGCTGGATCAGCCGCCCGGCATAGGGGGCGAACAGCATCACGGCGATGTAGTTCGCCAGCATCAGCCCGGTGACCTCGTGCACCTTCAGGCCGAAGCGCTCGACCATCATGAAGGGCGCGAACACCACGAAGATCTGCCGCCGCGCGCCGCCGATCAGGATCAGCGCGTAATAGAGCCAGTAGCGCCGCCGCAGCACCATCTGCTTGTTCTGCGCCACCGGCGCCTCGAAACGCGGATAGGCGATCCAGCAGAACACGGCGATCGCGGCGCAGGCCAGCCCTGCGCTCCAGTAAACGGTGGAGTAAGCCAGGTCGAACTCGCGCCACGCGACGATGATCAGCCCGAACACCACCAGCGAGCCGAACGAGCCGGCCGAGACGATCCGCCCGATCACCCGCGGCGCGCGATCCTTCGGGATCCACTGCAGTTGCAGCGACTGGTTGATCGTCTCGAAGTAGTGGAAGCCCACCGACGACAGCGTGGTGGTGATCATCAGGCCCCAGAAGCTGGGAAACTCGCCGGTGATCGCCGTGCCCAGCCCCAGCAGGATCAGCGAGCAATAGGCCAGCACCTGCTCGCGCAGGATCAGCAGGATCCAGACCACGAGGAAGGCGAGAAAGCCCGGGATCTCGCGCGCCACATGCAGCACGCCGATGTCGAAGCCGTCGAACTGCGCGACCTCGACCACGAAGTTGTTGAGCAGCGCCATCCATGTCGCAAAGGCCAGCGGCGAGGCGATCGCCATCAGCATCAATAGCGTCTCGGGCCGCCGCCAGCGCGGCAGGTGATCGACGGCACCGACGGGAACGGGCAGTGCTGGCATGGGCGGAGGCTCCTCGGACGCTCAAGCCCTACTCTTTCCGCGAGGCACATGCCAGTGCCCTGCGGGGAAGGCAGTCTTGCCGTCCGCGCAACGGCGTGAGCCGAACCGATGGGCCTCCGCGGCGGCCTTGCAGCGGACCTGCCCTTCGACTTAGCCTCTCCACATCTGTGTCGTCTCCCGCGCGGAGGGTGCGTCCCGTGAGCCCTGCCTCGGCCAGAACACTGCGCGGAGACATCTTCGGCGGACTCACGGCGGCCGTGGTGGCGCTGCCGCTCGCGCTCGCCTTCGGCGTCGCCTCGGGCGCCGGGGCCATCGCGGGCCTGTGGGGCGCCATCGCCTCGGGCTTCTTCGCGGCCGTGCTCGGCGGCACGCGCGCGCAGGTGTCGGGCCCGACCGGACCGATGACGGTGGTGATGGGGGCGGTGGTCGCCCAGTATGCGCAGAACCTCGCCGAGGCCTTCACCATCGTCATGCTGGGCGGGCTGTTCCAGATCGCCTTCGGGCTGGCGCGGCTTGGGCGGTTCGTGTCCTACACGCCCTACTCGGTCGTCTCGGGCTTCATGTCCGGGATCGGCGTGATCATCATCCTGATCCAGGCGCTGCCCTTCTTCGGGCTGCCGGCCGCCGAGGGCGGGCCGATCGGCGCCGTCCTGGCCTGGCCCGCGATCCCCGACGCGGTGAATGCCGAAGCGCTGGCGATCGGCATCGCCTGCCTGTTCATCATGATCGCCTGGCCGCGGCGCGCGGCCCACATCCTGCCGGCGCCGCTCGCCGCGCTGGTCGTCGGGACGCTGATGGGGATCGTGGCGCTTGGCGGCGCCCCGGTGATCGGCGAGGTGCCCGGCGGGCTGCCCGAACTGGTGGTGCCGACCCTCGTGCTCGATGAGTTGCCGCAGATCCTGCAGGCGGCGCTCGTGCTTGCCCTGCTGGGCTCGATCGACAGCCTGCTCACCTCGCTCGTCGCCGACTCGATCACCCGCACCCGGCACGACAGCGACCGCGAGCTGATCGGCCAGGGCATCGGCAACCTCGCGGCCGGGCTGGTCGGCGGGCTGCCGGGCGCGGGGGCGACCATGCGCACGGTCGTCAATGTCCGCGCGGGCGGCACCACGCCGCTTTCGGGCGCGCTCCATGCCGTGGTGCTGCTCGGCTTCGCCCTCGGCCTCGGACCGCTGGCCGAGCGCGTGCCCCATGCCGCGCTCGCGGGCATCCTGCTCAAGGTCGGCTGGGATATCATCGACTGGGGGTATCTGAGGCGCCTGCGCCATGCGCCACGCGACAAGGTCTCGGTCATGCTGATCACCATGGGGCTGACGGTTGCGGTCGACCTGATCACGGCGGTGGCCGTCGGCCTGATCGTCGCGGGCTTCGCCACCGCCCGCTGGATGGAGGTCGAGGAGATGAAGGGTGTCGAGGCCATCGCCCTGCCCGCGCCCGGAACCGGTCCCCTCCACCCCGAAACCGCCAGCGCGCTTGCGGACAGCGCGGGACGGATCCAGCTCATCCGGATGCGGGGACGCTTCTCCTACGCCTCGGCCCGGCAGCTCACGCGCGCGCTCGGCCGCACGGTCACCGAGACGCGCGCGGTGGTGTTCGATTTCACCGAGGCCGCGCATATCGATACCTCGGCCGCCATGGCGCTCGAGGAACTGGTGCGCAGCGCCCAGGATGCCGGGGCGGTGTGCCATGTCGCGGCGCTCTCGGGCGTCGCGCGCAAGACGCTGGCGGGGCTCGGGGTGCTCGACCTCGTCGGCCACGGGCGCGTCCACCCCGACCGCGAGGCGGCGGTCGCGGCCGCCTTGGCCGAGATCGGCGGCAAGGCGGAGGCCGCCTGACGGCCCCCGCCCATCGTGGACACGCCGCGGCGAAGGCCGGGGCGCACGCCCCGGCCGCAATACCCCGCCCGGGCGCGTGTCAGGATGCGATCCGCCCGCCGTCCTCGCGTGTCACGACCACCACCGAGGGGCGCGGCGGCATCCCGTCCCTGAAGTCGGGCCAGCGCGTCGCCGGGTCCTCGAAGGTCGACTCGCGCCCGAACGGCGCATAGTCCTTCGTCCCGTCCGTGCCCGGGTGCTGCACCGCGAGGAACAGCGTCCGCTGGTCGGCGGTGAAATAGGGGCCGCACAGCTCGGCTCCCACCGGGCAGCGGAAGAACAGCTTCGAGGTGCCGCGGCCTTCGCCTTCGGTCTCGAGCGCGTAAAGCCCGTCCGACTTGCCGGTCTTGCCCCAGCCCGAGCCCTGGTCGGTCGAGATCCACAGCCGCCCATCCGCGTCCACCGCGCAGTTGTCGGGCGAGGCGAACCAGCCATGCCCGGTGGTGGCAGGGTTCCACAGGGCACCGACCTCGGCCACCGCCGGGTCGCCGCATTTCACCAGGATGTCCCAGCGCGCGTGCGCCGCTGCGTGGTCGCCGCCGGGCACCGTCAGTTCGACGATATGGCCGAAGGTGTTCTCGGGTCGCGGGTTGGCCGCGTTCACCTGGTCGGGCTTGCGCCGGGTGTTGTTGGTCAGCATGACATAGACGCGGTCGCCCGCCGGCTGCACGTCCTCGGGCCGGTCCATCGGCGTGGCGCCCAGCAGGTCGGCGGCGAGCCGCGCGTCGATCAGCACGTCGGCCTGACCGTCGAAGCCGTTCGCGGCGGTCAGGGGCCCCTGCCCGTGGACCAGTGGCATCCAGTCGAGCGTGCCGTCGTCGTTGAAGCGCGCGACCGACAACTCGCCCTCGGACAAGAGCCGCATGTCGGCCGCCTTGTCGCCGGTCACCTTCCCGGCCGAGACGAAGCGGTAGAGATAATCGAAGCGCGCGTCGTCGCCCGAATAGACCACGACCCGACCGTCGCCGTTCACGATCGACTCGGCCCCCTCGTGGCGGAAGCGGCCCAGCGCGGTGTGCTTCACCGGCAGCGCCGCGGGGTCCATCGGGTCGACCTCGACGATCCAACCGAAGCGGTTGACCTCGTTCGGCTCGCGGTCGATGTCGAAGCGCGGGTGATGCTGGCCCCAGTTGTACCACATCCCCGGCGCGCCATAGCGCTTCAGCGAGGCCGCGGCGGGGTTGCCGCCCAGGTCCGGCTTGCCCTCGAAGTCGAGCTTCGATGTCCAGAAATAGCCGTGGAAATTCTCCTCGGCCATCAGGTAGGTGCCCCAGGGGGTGATCCCGCCCGCGCAGTTGTTGAGCGTGCCGATCACCCGCGTGCCCGAGGGGTCGGCCGTCGTCTGCATCCGCGGATGCCCCGCCGCCGGCCCGTCGATCGCCATCAGCGTGTCGAGCGCGGTGATCCGCCGGTTCAGCGGGCTGTCGAGCACCACCGACCACTGCCCGTCGGCGCCGCGCGCTATCTCGACCACGGTGCCGCCATGGGCTGCCATCTCGATCTCGGCCAGCTCGCGCGTCATGCCGGCGAACGCCACCTTGTCCTGCCGGCCGAGGCCGGGGAACATCACCTCCTCGTTGGTGTATTCGTGGTTGACGCACAGCACGCCGCGCGTGCCCTCGGCGTCGAGCGGCACGAAGCCCACATAGTCGTTGTTGTAACCGAACTGCTTCTTCTGGGCCTCGACGCTCTGGTTCAACGGGTCGAACTCGGGCGCGCCGGCGGTGATCGGATCGCCCCAGCGCAGCAGGATCTGCGCACGATACCCGGGCGCAATGTGGTGCGTCTCGTCATTGCCCGAAGCGATCTCGTCGAAGCGGAAGCGCGCAGCGCCCTGCCCGCCCGCCCGCGCCTCGCTTGCGGACAGGATTGCAGTCGAGCCGAAAAGCGCCGTGGCCGCCCCCACCCCCAGCGCGCCGCGCAGCAGGTCGCGCCGGCCGAAGCGGCGGTTGATCACGTCGCCGATGGTGTTGCCGAGATGGGCGTGGGTCGGAATGTCGTCCGCCGCCTCGAAGGCTTGCGCCTTGTTGCAGAACTCGTCGTCGCGGGTCATCGCAGGCTCCGTCATCGGTCGCGCGGGGAATCGCGCAGCTGCGCCCGAGCCTAGCCGCGGCGCACGACATACGGGTGACAAAACCGTGGGAACGGACGGCCCCCGCCCGAAACGAGAACGGGCCGGCGCCTTTCGGCACCGGCCCGCGAAGATGTCGTCCCGCCGGGGACGGATCAGTTCTTGGCGTAGAACTCGACCACCAGGTTCGGCTCCATCTGCACCGGGTAGGGCACGTCCGTCAGCCCGGGCACGCGCAGGAAGGTCGCGCTGCCCTTCGAGGCATCGACCTCGAGGTAGTCGGGCACGTCGCGCTCGGCCGACTGCGCAGCCTCGATGACCAGCGCCATGTTGCGCGCCTTGTCCGAGATGGTGACGATGTCGCCTTCCTTGACGCGGGCCGAGGCGATGTTGCAGCGCTTGCCGTTCACCTTGACATGGCCGTGGTTCACGAACTGGCGCGCGGCGAACATGGTGGGCACGAACTTGGCGCGGTAGACGACCGCGTCGAGGCGCCGCTCGAGCAGGCCGATCAGGATGTCGCCGGTGTCGCCGCGCTGCCGCTCAGCCTCGCCATAGATCTTGCGGAACTGCTTCTCGGTCAGGTCGCCGTAATAGCCCTTGAGCTTCTGCTTGGCGCGCAGCTGCGTGCCGAAGTCGCTCATCTTGCCCTTGCGGCGCTGGCCATGCTGGCCGGGGCCGTACTCGCGGCGGTTCACCGGCGACTTGGGGCGGCCCCAGATGTTCTCGCCCAGACGACGGTCGATCTTGTATTTGGCGGACGTGCGCTTGGTCACGGCCTACTCCTTCGGTCAATATTCAAGGCGGCCTCCTCTCCCCGGGCTCATTCCCGAAGCGACAGGATCCCGCTTGCGCGGGCCGCGGACGCCAAAACGGCACCACCGCCCCAACGGGCGGCGGCGATGGCGCCGTCTATACCCGCAGGCGGGCGGCTGTCAACATGGGACGCGGTTCAGCGGCGCAGCCGCCAAGGCCGCGCGAAGACGCCCAGCACCGCCTCGATCGCGTGCTCGTCGGCCTCCGGCCCCTCGACGGCGATTTCGGCGGTCAGGCCCAGCTTCGGGTCCTCGACCACGGTCACGTCGGCCCGGATGCCCGCGTCCAGGAGCGCGCGGGTGTAGATCCGCGCCGTTGCGCGCTTGCGCAGGTCCGGCTTGAAGATCTTGCCGACCGCCGTCTTGGGCAGCTCGTCGAGGATCTCGATGGTCTTGGGCACCGCCGCCTTCTCGGCGATCCGCCCAGCGGCGAAATCGAGCAGGTCCTGCTGGGTGACCTGCGCCCCGGCGGCCAGCTCGACATAGGCGCAGGGCACCTCGCCCGAATGCGCGTCCGGCTGGCCGATCGCGCCGACGAAGGCGACCGCGGGATGCCCGGCCAGCGCCTCCTCGATCAGCGCGGGGTCGATGTTGTGCCCGCCGCGGATGATCAGGTCCTTGGCGCGGCCGGTGATCCAGATGTAGCCGTCGGCGTCGATCCGGCCTAGGTCGCCCGTTCGCAGCCAGTCGCCGGGCTGCGCGAACAGCCCGGCATTGCGCGCGGGGTCCTTGTAGCCCGGGAACACGCCGGGCGAACGCAGGCAGATCTCGCCCACCTCGTCGGTGGCGCAGTCGCGCAGCACCGTGCCGTCGGCCGCGCAATGCAGGATCTTCGCGGCGGTGTAGGGGATCGGCAGGCCGACCGAGCCGATCTTGCGCTCGCCATCGGGCGGGTTGATCGAGACGAGGCAGGTCGCCTCGGTCATGCCGTAGCCCTCGAGGATGCGCAGGCCGGTCGCCTCCTCGAAGCGGCGGAACAGTTCGACCGGCAGCGGCGCCGAGCCGCAGAGGGCGTATTTCAGGCTCGAGACGTCCGCATTCACCGGCCGCTGCATCAGCGCCGAGGCCGCGGTCGGCACCATCACCATGAAGCTGACGCCCCAGCGCTCGACCAGCTTCCAGAAATTGTCCATCACCCCCTCGCCGCGATAGCCCGCGGGGGTGGGCAGCACCAGATGCGCGCCCGAAGCCAGCGCCGTCATCGTCACCGGGTAGGCGGCCAGAACATGGAACAGCGGCAGCGGGCAGATCAGCACGTCCTCGGCCCCGATCAGGCACAGCGCGCCGACATGGCCGTTGTAGACCATCCCGCGCTGGCAGTGCCGGGCGATCTTGGGGTGGCCGGTCGTGCCACCGGTGTGGAACATCGCGGCAATACGGTCGGGGTCGCGGTCCTCGGCGAAATCGAGGGCGTCGGCGCGCGCACGGGCCAGCTCGGCCCGGAAATCGAGCACCCGCGCGCGGTGCCGCCGCTCGACCTTCGGGCGCAGCAGAGGGACCAGCCAGGACAGCGGCGGGCGCAAGTAGCGCTTGAGATCGACCTCGAGCACCGTCTCGACCCCCGGCGCCTCGGCCACGGCGGCATGCACCTTCTGGGCGATGTCGGTCTTTGGGAACGGCGCGAGCGTCACCACCACCTTCGCGCCCGTTTCGCGAAGGATGGCGGCGATCTGCGCGGTCTCGAGCAAGGGGTTGACCGGGCTCACCACGCCCGCGGTCATGCCGCCGAGAAGGGCCAGCACCGTCTCGGTGGCATTCGGGAGCACATAAGCGACCGCATCGCCATCGCCCACGCCGATGCTGCGAAAGAGGTTCGCCGCCTGCGTCACCTGCGCTTTCAGGGCAGTCCAGTCGAGCGTCTCGGCGGGGTCGGCGGGACCCCCCTTCAGCTGGAAGCTCACCGCCGGGCGCGAGGGGTGGCGGGCGGCCGTCCCGGCCAGCATCTGGTAGACCGTGCCGCCGGGCCAGCGCTGCTCGGCCGGGATCGCCTCGATCTGTCGCTTGTCGTCCAGCGTCGCCCAGGCAAAGCGTTCCTGCGCCATGTGACCTCCCCGCCGCAGGGTCATCACGCGCCCCGCCCGCCGCCCCGTTGTCCCGAGTTCTGATGTCATGAATACACGCCCGTCCTGCCCCGGCAAGCGCTGCCGCGCCGTCACCCGGGGGCGAAACCCCCTCTGGCATCGCCCGGGCGCTGACATATCTGTGAGGCATGGGACGACGGGGACATCCGCATGAGAGGATCGCGGCCTGCTGCTATTGCGGCTCGCGCTCGATCCTGCCTGCCGCGGCCCGGCGCGAGCGGCTGGTCTGCCACGGCTGCGGCGCGCCGATCCGCGTGATCGAGGCGATGCCTCCCGCCGCTGCCCCGCACGAGGCCCCACGCAGCCAGCGCCCGGCCATCCCTCATCCCGCCGAAGCGCCCGGCGCGCACGCGCCCAAGGACCGCCCGGTGCGGCGCAAGAAGGGCCGGCACAGGCCGGGTCTCCTCGCCCGGCTCGGGCGCAGCTTCGACGATCTCGACGACATCCTCGACATCTTCGATTGAGGCGCGGTGCGCGCCCGCGGCCGGATCACTCCGCCGCCAGCCCCTCGGTGAACTGCAGTCGCGCGAGCCGGGCATAGAGCCCGCCCGCCGCCACCAGTTCGTCATGCGTGCCCGAGGCCACCAGCCGCCCCTCCTCCAGCACCAGGATCCGGTCGGCCCGCTTCACCGTGGCCAGCCGGTGCGCGATCACCAACGTGGTGCGCCCCTGCGAGAGACGCTCGACCGCCGCCTGCACCGCCCGCTCGCTCTCGGCATCGAGCGCCGAGGTCGCCTCGTCCAGCAGCAGGATGGGCGCGTCGCGCAGGATCGCGCGGGCGATGGCGATGCGCTGCTTCTGGCCGCCCGACAGCAGCACGCCCCGCTCGCCCAGCCATGTCTCGTAGCCCTGCGGCAGGCGGGTCACGAAGTCATGGGCGGCCGCGGCCTCCGCCGCCGCCTCGACCTCCGCATCGCTCGCCCCGGGCCGGCCGAAGCGGATATTGGCCGCGACCGTGTCGGCGAAGATCACCGGCTCCTGCGGCACCAGCGCGATCTGCCGGCGCAGGTCGGCCAGCCGCAGGCGATCGATGGGCACGCCGTCGATGCGGATGGCGCCGGAGTCGGGGTCGTAGAAGCGCAGCAGCAGTTGCAGCACCGTCGTCTTGCCCGCGCCCGAGGGGCCGACCAGGGCCACCGTCTCGCCCGGCTCGACGTGGAAGCTCAGGTCGTCCAGCGCCGGCGTGGCGCTGCGGGTCTGGTAGGCGAAGCGCACGTTCTCGAACTCGATCCGGCCCTCGGTCGGGTTCGGCGCCGGCAGGGGATCGGCGGGCTCGGCCACCGGGTTCGGCATCGACAACAGCTCGACCAGCCGCTCGGTCGCGCCCGCCGCGCGCTGCAACTCGCCCCAGACCTCGGACAGCGCGCCCACGGCGCCCGCGGTGAACACCGCGAACAGCACGAACTGCGTCATCTCGCCGGGGCTCATGCGCCCCGCGATGACGTCGCGCGCGCCGATCCAGATCACGCCCACGATGCCCGCGAAGATGAAGAAGATGACCAGCACCGTGAGCAGCGAGCGCGCGCCGATCCGCTCCCTCGCCGCGCCGAAGGCCGCCTCGACCTTGCCCGAGAACACCCGGCGCGCCTCGCCGTCGTAGTTCATCGCCTGCACGGTCTGCGCGGCCTGCAGCATCTCGCCCGCATGGGTCGCGCTCTCGGCCAGCTTGTCCTGGCTGAGACGCGAGAGCCGCCGCACCCGCCGCCCCAGGATCAGGATCGGAAACACCACCGCCGGCACGATCAGCAGCGTCATGCCGGTAAGCTTCGGCGAGGTCCACAGCAGCATCCCGATGCCGCCGAACAGCAGCAGGATGTTGCGCAACGCGATCGAGGCCGTCGAGCCCACCACCGTCTGGATGATCGCCGTGTCGGCGGTCAGCCGGCTCAGCACCTCGGTGGTCATGATCCTCTCGTAGAAGGCCGGCGACATGCCCGCGACATGGGCGAAGACGCCCTTGCGCAGGTCGGCGATCACCCGCTCGCCCAGCCGTGTGACCAGGTAGAAGCGGGCCGCCGTCGCGGTCGCGAGCAGGGCGGCCACCCCCAGCAGGGCGAGGAAATAGCGGTCGATCAGCCCGCTGTCGCCGCGCATGATGACGTCGATCACCCGGCCGAAGGCCACCGGCACGGCCAGCGTGAAGCCCGCCGCCGCCACCAGCGCCACGACGACGAACGCGATATGCCGCCGGTATGGCGCGAGATAGGGCAGCAGGCCCCGCAGCGGGCTCAGCCGGGCCGATTTCGCCCGGTCCCTCGCCTCCGCGTCGCCGGACGCGCCGTTCGCCTGTCTCCCCGCCCTCACGCGCCTCTCCCGAATTTCTGTCCGCGTCCGGTGATACCAACCGCCGGCGCCCCACCGCAAGGCGCGCGCATCGCCGCAGGGGAGCCATGCGCGCGCGCCTCGGGCCGCGGACCCGGCGCGTGCGTCCGCGCCATGCGCCGCGGCGCAGACCTGCTATGCATGGCGCGCAGATCTTCTTCCGTGACGCCCCCGGCGCTTCATGGCACAACAAGTCGAACATCGAGCCCCGAGGCCCGTCAGTCCCGGTCCGGTCACGCCGTCCCGTTGCGCCGCGGCCCCAGCAGAGCCCGCCATCGCCCGCGCATGACAGCCCTGATCTCGTTCACCTCGCTGTTCGTCTCGATCTTCCTCGTGCAGATGGGGTCGGGATCGCTTGCGCCGCTCGATGCCCTCGCGGGGGTGTCGCGCGGCTTCACGACCGAGCAGATCGGGCTCCTGGGCTCGGCGCATTTCCTCGGCTTCTTCGTCGGCTGCTTCATCACCCCCCGGCTGATCGGGACCGTGGGACATTCGCGCTGCTTCGCGGCGGCGGCGGCGATCGGGGCCACCGGGGCGCTGCTGCACCCGGTGCTGGTGGGGCCCTGGCTGTGGGCGGGGCTGCGCGTGCTCACCGGCATCGCCATCGCCGCGTCCTACACGGTGGTCGAATCATGGCTGCAGGCAAAGGTCGAGAACACCAACCGGGGCCGCATCTACGGCGTGTTCCGCGTCGTCGACCTGCTCGGCGCGGTGACGGCGCAGGCGATGATCGCGGTGCTCGATCCGGCAAGCTACGTCGCCTACAACATCGTCGCGGTGTTCTGCGTCATCTGCCTGCTGCCGCTGGCTCTCACGCGCCGCGTCGCGCCCACGACGCCCACGGCGCCGCGGCTCAGGCCGCTCGCGGCGCTGAGGCTCTCGCCCTCGGCGGTGATGGGGGTGATCGTCGCCGCCATGACGGGCTCGTCCTTCCGCATGGTGGGACCCCTCTACGGCTTCGAGAAGGGACTGGCGCAGGAGGAGATCGCGATCTTCCTGTCGGCCGCCATCCTCGGGGGCGTCGCGGCGCAGTATCCGGTGGGCTGGATCGCCGACAAGGTGGACCGCCGCGCCGTGCTGGTGGGGCTCTCGGGCCTGTCGATCCTCGGCTGCCTGTGGATGTCGCTGGCCATGCCTGCGGGGCAGCCAGTCATGCTCTATCTGGGCGCCGCCATCTTCGGCATGACCGCCTATCCGATCTACTCGGTCGCGGCGGCCTATGCGAACGACTTCGCGCCGCCCGACTTCATCGTCGAACTTTCCGCCGCACTGCTGTTCTTCTTCTCGGTGGGCGCGATCTTCAGCCCGCTGATCTCGGCCTGGCTGATCTCGACGCACGGGCCCGACGCGCTGTTCCTGTTCGTGTCCGGCGCGCATCTTGTGCTGGTGCTGTTTGCGCTCTATCGCATGACGCGGCGCCGGGCCCCCGCGCCGCAGACCGCCTACAGCTACACGCCCCGAACCTCGATGATCCTGGGGCGCCTGTTCGCGCCGCGCCGGCGGCCCGAGGCACCCATCCCCGACCGCCCTGACAGGAGGCTCTGACCATGAAGCTCTATTACTCCGCGACCTCGCCCTATGTGCGCAAGGCGATGGTGATCCTGCATCTCGGCCGCCTGGCCGACCGGGTCGAACTGATCGCGGGCTCGGGCACGCCGCTCGCGCCGAACGAAGGCACGCTGGCCGTGAACCCGCTGGGCAAGGTGCCCTGCCTGGTCACCGACGTGGGCGAGGCGATCTTCGACAGCCGGGTGATCTGCCGCTATCTCGACCATGTCGCGGGCACCGGCCTCTACCCCTCGGACGACAGCATCTGGAAGGTGCTGACGCGCGAGTCGCTGGCCGACGGCATCCTCGACGCCGGTATCCTCGCGGTCTACGAGCGCCGCCTGCGGCCCGAGCCGATCCGCATGCAGGCATGGGTCGACGGGCAGGTCGCCAAGGTGCGCCACGCCATCGCGGCCCTCGAGGCCGACGCAGACGCCCTTGCCGGTCCGGTGAGGGCCGACCACGTCGCCATCGGCTGCGCGCTCGGCTACATCGACTTCCGGTTCGCCGATCTCGGCTGGCGCGCCGGTGCGCCGCGGCTCGCCGCCTGGTACGAGACCTTCGCGGCGACGCCCGCGATGGCCGCGACGGCGCCGAAGGAATAACCCCGCCCCTGCCCGCCCGGGCCGCCATGATCCCCTGGACCGAGATCCTGACCGCCTGGGCGGTGTTCGCGGCGAACGTGCTTTCGCCCGGGCCCAACGTCTTCAACACCATCGCCATCGCTCTCGGTTCCGGCCGGTCGGTGGCGCTGGCGGTGGTGCCCGCGGTCGCGCTGGGGGTGACGGGCTGGGCGCTCGCGCTGATCCTGGGCGCGGCCTTCCTGTTCGCCCGGCTGCCCTGGCTCGAGCCCGCGCTGACCGCGACGGGCGGCTGCCTGCTGGTCTGGTTCGGCACGCGCTACCTGCATCGGGCCTGGCACTGGTCGGCCGGCATCGGACGGGCGCGGATGCTGAGCGCGCGGCAGGCCTTCGCCATCACGCTGGGCATCCTCGCCACCAACCCCAAGGCGCTCACCACGTGGATCGTGCTCGTCTCGATCTTCCCCGCCGGCCAGGCCACGCCCGCGGCGGTCGCCGTCATGGTGGCGGGCTCGGCCTGCGTCGCGGCGCTGGGACATCTCGGCTACGCGCTCGCCTTCTCGACCCGCCGCGCGGCCGAGGCCTATGCCCGCGCCGGGCGCTGGATCAACGCGGGCGTCGGCATCTTCTTCGCGGCGCTTGGGCTGCGGCTGCTCGCTGGCGTGGCGGGCCTGGCCTGACGGCGAACGGGGTGCGAGGCCGGTTGCAACCCGCCCGCCATGCTGCAAAGTGGCGGCAGGCTCCCGGCGGACAGGTCCCGATGAAAGTCGAGTTGCGCGATCTGGAAATTCTGGCGGCGCTGGCCAAGCACCGCCACTTCACCCGCGCGGCCGAGGCCTGCGGCATCTCGCAGCCCGCGCTGTCGTCGCGCATTGCCAATCTCGAAAACGTGATCGGCATGGCGCTCGTCCGGCGCGGCTCGCGCTTCGGCGGATTCACCGAGGAAGGCGAGATCCTGCTGAAATGGGCACGCCGGATCCTCGCCGAGAACGACGCCATGATGCAGGAGATGACGAACGCCCGCGGCGTCGTCGCGGGCCGCGTGGTGATGGGGGTGATCCCCACCGCGCTGGGTCAGGCCACGCGCATCGCGGCGGCCGTCAAGCGCAAGCATCCGCGCGTGGTGCCCGAGATCCGCTCGGCCTCGTTCGCCGAGATCGACGCGGGCCTCGGCGCCGGAAACTTCGATGTCGGGCTCTCGTATCTCGACGAGCGCGCGACCTCGCGCTTCAGGGCTCTGCCGCTCTACCGCGAGTCCTATGTGCTTGTCCTTCCTGCAGCCCTCGGTCCCACCGGGCGCGGCACGATCACCTGGCGCGAGGCGGCGGACCACCCGCTGGCCCTGCTCACGCCGAACATGAAGAACCGCCAGATCATCGACGCAGCCTTCCGCGAGGCCGGCGTCCTGCCCCGCCCGGTGTTCGAGACCGACGACCTCTCGGCACTGTTCAGCTATATCGCCGACAGTGATTCGGCGACTATCGCGCCCGCGAACGCCACCGATACCCGATTCTTCGGCCCCGGCTTCCTGACCCTTCCGCTGGTCGAGCCCGAGATCCGGCGCACCGTCGCGCTGCTCACGCCCGAGACCGGATTCGAGCCCCCTGCCGTTACCGCAATGCTGCGCGTCGCTTCCAGGCTACCGCTGCCCTCTTTATAAGCGCAGATTATCAAACGATCGGGAATTCGCACTTGCGCGCCCGCCCAGAGATGGGCTTTTTGTGGTATACCACGAAAACGGAAAACTTCATCGGGGGCGCTGATGGCACCGCTGGACGACAAGCCCGGGGTCTGGAAATCGGGCAAGGGCAAGGGGCGCAAGACGCCCAAGGGGCGCCAGTATGACGACGCCGCACTCACGGAGGTGCGCGCGCTGATCGGCGACCGGCCGCGCCGGCGCGACCTGCTGATCGAGTTCATGCACCTGATCCAGGACAAGCACGGCCATCTGTCGTCCGCCCATCTGCGCGCGCTGGCCGAGGAGATGCGCCTGTCGCAGGCCGAAGTCTGGGAGGTCGCGACCTTCTACGCCCATTTCGACCCGGTGAAGGAAGGCGAGACGCCCCCGCCCGCGCTGACCATCCGGGTCTGCGACTCGCTTTCCTGCGAGCTTGCGGGCGCGCAGCAGTTGCTCAAGGCGCTCGAGGGCGGCATGAACCCCGCCCAGGTCCGCGTCCTGCGCGCGCCCTGCATGGGCCGCTGCGACACCGCGCCGGTGCTGGAAATAGGCCACAACCACATCGACCACGCGACCGTCGAGAAGGTCGAGAAGGCGATTGCAGCCGGCGACACGCACGCGCATCTGCCGGACTACGAGACCTATGACACCTACGCGGCCAAGGGCGGCTACGAGACGCTGAAATCGCTGCGTGCGGGCGCGGCCACGCCGGATCAGGTGCAGGAGAAGGTCCTCGCCTCGGGCCTGCGGGGCCTTGGCGGCGCGGGCTTCCCGTCGGGCCGCAAGTGGTCCTTCGTGCGCGCCAATCCCGGCCCCCGCTTCCTCGCCGTGAACGGCGACGAGGGCGAGCCCGGCACCTTCAAGGATCGCTATTATCTCGAGCGCACGCCGCACCTGTTCCTCGAGGGCATGCTGATCGCCGCCTGGGCGGTCGAGGCCGAGAAAGCCTTCATCTACATGCGCGACGAATACCCGGCGGTACTGGAAATCCTGCGCCGCGAGATCGCGGCCCTCGAAGCCGCGGGGCTGGTCGCGCCGGGCTACATCGACCTGCGCCGCGGCGCCGGCGCCTATATCTGCGGCGAAGAGTCCGCGATGATCGAGTCGATCGAGGGCAAGCGCGGCCTTCCCCGCCACCGCCCGCCCTATGTCGCGCAGGTCGGCATCTTCGACCGCCCGACGCTGGTTCACAACGTCGAGACGCTGCATTGGGTCGCCCGCATCTGCCGCGAGGGGCCCGAGATCCTCTCCTCGGTCGAGAAGAACGGCCGCAAGGGTCTGCGCTCCTACTCGGTGTCGGGCCGGGTCAAGAACCCGGGCGTGCACCTCCTGCCCGCAGGCTCGACGATCACCGACATCATCGAGGCCGCCGGCGGGATGCTCGACGGCCATCGGTTCAAGGCCTACCAGCCGGGCGGCCCGTCCTCGGGCCTCCTGCCCGCCTCGATGGCGGACGTGCCGCTCGACTTCGACACGCTGCAACCGCATGGCTCGTTCATCGGATCGGCCGCGGTCGTGGTGTTGTCGGACAAGGATTCGGCCCGCGACGCGGCGCTGAACATGCTGCGCTTCTTCGAGGACGAGAGCTGCGGCCAGTGCACGCCCTGCCGCGTCGGCTGCGAGAAGGCGGTGAGGCTGATGGAAGCCGACAGGTGGGACACCGGCCTGCTGGAGGAACTCAGCCAGGCTATGGTCGACGCCTCGATCTGCGGCCTCGGACAGGCGGCGCCGAACCCGATCCGGCTGACGATCAAGCACTTCCCGGAGGAGATCTGACATGGCTGACGGTGGAAAGATGGAGACGATCACCTTCACCCTCGACGGCCGCGAGGTCGAGGCAGCCCCCGGCGAGAGCATCTGGCAGGTCGCCAAGCGCGAGGGCACGCTGATCCCGCACCTGTGCCACAAGGACGCGCCGGGCTACCGATCGGATGGCAACTGCCGCGCCTGCATGGTCGAGATCGACGGCGAGCGCACGCTTGCCGCCTCCTGCGTCCGCATGCCGACCCCCGGCATGAAGGTCAGCACCGGCACCGAGCGCGCCGACAAGGCCCGCAAGATGGTCATGGAGCTTCTGGTCGCCGACCAGCCGGCGCGCGAGAACGCGCATGACCGCGACAGCCATCTGTGGGACATGGCCGACCGGCAGGGCGTCACCACCAGCCGGTTCCCGAAGATCGAGTCCGACCGCGTGCCGCTGATCGATGCGAGCCACGTGGCGATGAAGGTCAATCTCGACGCCTGCATCCACTGCAATCTGTGCGTGCGCGCCTGCCGCGAGGTGCAGGTCAACGACGTGATCGGCATGTCGGGCCGCGGGCATGATGCCCAGATCACCTTCGACTTCGATGACCCGATGGGCGCCTCGACCTGCGTCGCCTGCGGCGAATGCGTGCAGGCCTGCCCGACCGGCGCCCTGATGCCCGCGACCGTGGTGGACGAGGAACAGCGCGGCTCGTCGAAGGACTATGACCGCGAGGTCCAGTCGGTCTGCCCCTATTGCGGCGTCGGCTGCCAGCTCAGCTTCAAGATAAAGGGCGACAAGATCGCCTGGGTCGAGGGCATCGACGGGCCCGCGAACGAGAACCGGCTCTGCGTCAAGGGCCGCTTCGGCTTCGACTATGTGCGCCACCCCCACCGGCTGACCAAGCCCCTGATCCGCCGGCACGACGCGCCCGCCAAGGGGCTCAACGTCGATCCCGCCAACCCCTGGACGCATTTCCGCGAGGCGACCTGGGACGAGGCGCTCGACGCCGCCGCGGCGGGGCTTGCCAAGCTGCGCGGCTTCTTCGGCGGCAAGTCGGTCGCGGGCTTCGGCTCGGCCAAGTGCTCGAACGAGGAAGCCTACCTGTTCCAGAAGCTGATCCGCACCGGCTTCGGGCACAACAACGTCGACCACTGCACGCGGCTTTGCCACGCCTCGTCGGTGGCAGCGCTGATGGAGAACGTGGGCTCGGGCGCTGTGACCGCCACCTTCAACGAGATCGAGAACGCCGATTGCGCGATCGTGATCGGCTGCAACCCGACCGAGAACCACCCCGTCGCCGCGACCTACTTCAAGCAGTTCGCCAAGCGCGGCGGCAAGCTGATCGTGATGGACCCGCGCGCCCAGGCGCTCAAGCGTCACGCGACGCACATGCTTCAGTTCCGCTCCGGCACCGATGTGGCGATGCTGAACGCCATCATGCACGTGATCGTCGAGGAGAAGCTCTACGACCGCAACTATGTGCAGGGCTTCACCGAAGGGTTCTTCCAGCTCCGCGACCACCTGAAGGACTACGCGCCCGAGAAGATGGCGCCGATCTGCGGCATCGATGCCGACATGCTGCGCGATGTCGCCCGCACCTTCGCCAAGGCCAAGGCGGGGATGATTTTCTGGGGCATGGGCATCAGCCAGCACATCCACGGCACCGACAACTCGCGCTGCCTGATCTCGCTCGCGCTGCTGTGCGGCCATGTCGGGCGGCCCGGGGCGGGCCTCCACCCTCTGCGCGGCCAGAACAACGTGCAGGGCGCGTCGGATGCGGGCCTCATCCCGATGGTGCTGCCCGACTACCAGCCGGTGAAGGACCAGGGCGCGCGCGAGCTGTTCCGCTCGATCTGGCAGATGGAGGTGAACCCCGAGCCCGGCCTGACCGTGGTCGAGATCATCGACGCGATCTATCGCGGCGAGATCAAGGGCATGTACATCCTGGGCGAGAACCCGGCGATGTCCGACCCCGATGTCGAGCACGCCCGCAAGGCGCTCGCCCATCTCGACCACCTCGTGGTGCAGGACATCTTCCTGACCGAAACGGCAAACTTCGCCGATGTCGTCCTGCCCGCCTCGGCCTGGCCGGAAAAGACCGGGACGGTGACCAACACCAACCGGCAGGTGCAGATGGGCCGCAAGGCGCTGAACGCGCCGGGCGAGGCGCGCGAGGACTGGTGGATCGTCGTCGAGCTCGCCAAGCGCCTGGGGCTCAAGTGGGACTACAAGCACCCCTCGGAAGTCTTCAAGGAGATGAAGATGGGGATGCAGTCGCTGCGCAACATCTCGTGGGGCCGTCTCGAGGAGGAGGGCGCCGTCACCTACCCCTCGCTCAGCCCCGAGGATCCCGGCCAGGCGGTGGTGTTCGGCGACGGCTTCCCGCGCCCCGGCGGCCGCGCCAAGTTCACCCCCGCCCGCGTCACCCCGCCCGCCGAGGTGCCGGACGAGCGGTTCCCGATGATACTGACTACCGGGCGGCAGCTCGAGCACTGGCACACCGGCTCGATGACCCGGCGCGCCACCGTGCTCGACTGGGCCGAACCCGAGGCCAATGCCTCGCTCCACCCCGCGACGCTGCGCAGGCTGGGGGTCAAGCCGGGCGAGATGGTCCGCATCGAGACCCGCCGCGGCGCGATCGAGATCATGGCCCGCGCCGACCGCGCCGTGGCCGAGGACATGGTCTTCGTGCCCTTCGCCTATGTCGAGGCGGCGGCGAACACGCTGACCAACCCGCAGCTCGACCCCTACGGCAAGATCCCCGAGTTCAAGTTCTCGGCCTGCCGGGTCAACAAGGCGGGCGGGGAGACCGTCGCGGCCGAGTGAGGCCGCGCCACCAGCGAGCAAGGCGGGCGGCGGGTCATCCGCCGCCCGTTCGCATACCGGCCGCCCGGCATTCATTGCCCGGAGCGCAATAGTTTCATAACAAGCAGGGCGGTTGTTCTCGCGCGCGCGAGCGATACCTGCTTCCCCGAAGCGAAACCCGCGAACGGAGGCGACAGATGGCGAAGGTTCTGGTGCTCTACTATTCGATGTATGGCCACATCGAGACGCTGGCGAAGGCGGTGGCCGAAGGCGCGCGCGACGCCGGCGCCGAGGTCGACGTCAAGCGCGTGCCCGAGACGATGCCGCGCGAGGTGGCCGAGAAGGCAGGCGCCAAGCTCGACCAGGACGCCCCCGTGGCGAGCGTCGCGGATCTCGAGAACTACGACGCGATCATCTTCGGCACCCCAACCCGCTTCGGCAACATGGCCGGACAGATGCGCACCTTCCTCGACCAGACCGGCGGGCTCTGGATGAAGGGCGGGCTGGTCGGCAAGCCGGCCTCGGTCTTCACCTCGACCGGCACCGGTGGCGGCAACGAGGCCACGATCCTCACCTTCATCCCGACGCTGA
The DNA here is from genome assembly GCF_023487995.1 of Thermohalobaculum sediminis. Classification (GTDB taxonomy): domain Bacteria; phylum Pseudomonadota; class Alphaproteobacteria; order Rhodobacterales; family Rhodobacteraceae; genus Thermohalobaculum; species Thermohalobaculum sediminis. The sequence goes on along the minus strand of NZ_JAMFKN010000006.1, from coordinate 123,279 downwards.
TGCATCACGGCATGATCGTGGTCGGCCTGCATTACGGGATGAGCGAGCTCACGGACCTCTCGGTCCTCAAGGGCGGCTCACCCTATGGCGCGGCGACCATCGCGGGGCCCAAGGGGGATCGCCAGCCGATCGAGCAGGAGCTCTCGCTGGCCCGCCAGCAGGGCGCGCGGGTGGCGCAGATTGCGGCGAAGCTCGCAGAGTGACGCTGTGTCCGGGCCGGGGCGCGCACAGGTCCCGGCCCGGCATCCGGGGCCCACGACCGTCCGGCGTGACGCCCTGCCCCTGCGCTTGTGTCCGTCCACCCTTCACGCCGCCCCGCCTTTCCCGCTAGGATCGGGCCGGCGCGGCAGAAGGGTGCGACGTTCGGCATGAAATCCCTGCACATCGGCTCGGCAACGATCGACATCATCTGCATCGTGGCTGCCGAGAATATCGAACGCATGACCATGACGAACGAGGGCAAGTCGTTTCTCATGGTCGAATCCGGCCGCAAGGTGCCGGCCGAGTCGATCTCCGACCATGTCGGCGGCGGCGCCTGCAACACCGCGGTCAGCCTTGCCCGGCGCGGCTGGAGGGTTGCAGTGCTCGCGCGCGTCGGCGACGACCTGAACGGCGAGGCGGTGCGCGAGCACCTCGCCCGCTATGGCGTGGCCGCGGACCGCCTGATCACGGATTCCGACGCGCCCACCGGCACCTCGGTGATGATCGCGAGTCACGACCGCAACGCCTCGATCTTCGTGCAGCGCGGCGCGAACGAGCGCCTGACGATGGACGACATCCCCAACGCCGTGCTTGCGGGGCACGATCTCGTCTATGTCGGCCCGCTCTCGTCCGGCTCGGCCGACTGTTTCCCTGCGATCGTGGCGGCAGCGAAGCGTTCGGGCGCGCTGGTGATCTCGAATCCCGGCATTCGCCAGCTCACCTCGCGTACGGCGGCGTTCGTCAAGGCGCTCGGCGACGTGGACCTCCTCTCGGTCAACCGCGTCGAGGCCGAGGCGCTGGTTCCCGCCTTCGCCGCTCGCTCGGAAGGCCCCGACCCGGTGCCCGGACCGGATGCGCCCGCGCTCCTGCGACGCGGCCTCAGCTTCGGCGGCTTCGAGATGGGCCTCCTGCGCTTCCTGCACGAGGTGCGCGAGGTCGGGCCACGTTGGGTTTGCCTGACCGATGGCACCGACGGCGCCTGGCTCGCCGCGCCCGAGGGCGTGTTCTGGCGCGCCTCGGCCCCTGCCGAGGTCGCGGGGACGGCGGGGGCGGGCGACAGCTACACCTCGACTCTCGCCGCAGCGCTCGCCGAGGGCCTGGCCCCCGAGGACGCGATGCTGGAAGCCGCGATCAATGCGGCCTCGGTCGTGTCGGTGGTGGACACGACCTCGGGCCTGATGGACCGCGACGCCCTCGCCACGGCCCGCGCCCGGTTTGCCGATCTGCCCCTGTTCCGCGCCTGAGCCTCAGACGGTGCGCAGATAGGCGTCGTATTCGACGTCCGACACGCGCCCCATCAGGGTCGAGCGCTCCTGCCGCTTGATCGCGGCATAGATGCGCTGGAACTCGGCGCCCAGCCATTTCTCGACGAAGTCCGAGGCGTAGAATGCCTGCTCGGCCATGGCCCACGAGATCGGCAGCAGCTCGGCGTGCTCCTCGTTCGCCTCGCCGAAGATCGGCTCGGGCGGCGTGAGGCCACGCTCGAGCCCGTCCAGCGCCCCGGCCAGCACCGCCGCCGCCATCAGGTAGGCATTGGCATCCGACCCCGAGACGCGGTGCTCGATCCGCGCTCCCTTGCCGGAGGTCTCGGGCACCCGCACCGCCGTGCCGCGGTTGTCGATGCCCCAGGCCGCCACCACCGGCGCATATGACCCCGGCAGGAGCCGCCGGTAGCTGTTGTGATGCGGCGCGTAGAGCAGCATCGTGTCAGCCATGCTGTCCAGCATCCCGGCCACCGCCTGACACACCTTCTCGTTCGGCACCTTCGAGCCGCTGTCGAAGATGTTGCGCCCCGTCTCGTCCAGCAGGCTTAGGTGGATGTGCTGGCCCGACCCCGCCATCTCGCCGAAGGGCTTGGGCATGAAGCTCGCATCCATGCCATGCGCCCGCGCCACGCCCCGGATCGCGCGCTTCAGCGCCACCATGTGGTCGCAGGCTTCCAGCGCGTCCTCGACATGGCGCAGGTTCATCTCGAACTGCCCCGCGCCGAACTCGCAGATCGCCGTCTCGGCCGGCGCGCCCAGGGCCTGCGCGGCCTCGGTGATCTCGGACAGCACCGGCTCGAAGGCGCGGATCACCGACATATCATAGAGCTGCGCCCGGCTCAGCCGCCCGCCCGCCACCGGGTTTCTGGGCGGCAGCGGATGCTCGGGGTCGATCAGGTAGAATTCGAGCTCCAGCGCCATGACCGGCGTGAGCCGCATCGCGGTCGCCTTCTCGACCACGCGCGCGAGCACGCCGCGGGGGTCGTAGTCGCAAACCGCCGAACCCGTCTCGTTCAGCATCATGCACTGCATCTGCGCGGTCGGGCGCTTGGCCCACAGCATCGGCGCCAGCGTCTCGGGCAGCGGGCGCAGGATGCCATCGGGGTCGCCCACCTCCAGCGCGATGGCGTTCTTGGGCACGTCCGCCCCGAAGATATCGAGCCCCAGCGTCGAGATCGGCAGCCTCATGCCGCCCTCGCCCAGCTTCTCGAGCATGTCGATGGGCACCAGCTTGCCCCGGGGGATGCCGTTGAGGTCGGTCACATAGACCTCGGCAACCTCGATCTGCGGAAACTCGGCACGGAACGCGGCCAACTGCTCGGCGAAGTTCATGATATCCCTCGGGTCCGCGCATAGAGACACAGCATCTCAAGCGCCAGTGTCGCGCCCGCGAGCGCGGTGATTTCGGCATGGTCGTAGGCGGGGGCGACCTCGACCACGTCCATGCCCTTGAGGTCGATGCCGTCAAGCGCCCTCAGCGCCTCCTTCGCCTGCCAGGTGCTCAGCCCGCCGCAGACCGGCGTGCCGGTGCCGGGCGCGAAGGCCGGGTCGAGGCAGTCGATGTCGAAGGTGAGATAACAGGGCCGGTCGCCCACCACCTTGCGGATTTCCGCGGCCACCGCCTCGGGTCCATGGCGGTGCACCCAGTTCGCGTCGCGGATGTTGAAGCCCATCGGGTCGTCGTTGGTGGTCCTGAGCCCGATCTGGATCGAGCGTTCGGGGTCGAGGACCCCCTCCTCCACCGCGCGGCGGAACATCGTGCCATGGTCGATGCGCTCGCGCTCGTTCGCGCCCCAGGTGTCGGAATGGGCGTCGAACTGGATCAGCGACAGGGGCGCGCCATGTCTTGCCGCATGTGCCTTCAGCGATGGGTAGGTCACGAAGTGATCGCCCCCGATCGCCAGCGCCGCCGTCCCCTGCCCAATGACATGGGAGATCGCCGCCTCGATCGCCGCCGGCACCTGCGCGGGATAGCCCGGGTCCCACTGCACGTCGCCCCAGTCCACCACCGCCATCCGCTCGAACGGGTCGAAGGGCGAGGGCCATGCCCGGCTCCAGGCAAGCTGGGACGATGCCGCCCGCACCGCGCGCGGCCCGAAGCGGCAGCCGGGACGGTTGGTCACCGAGGTGTCGAAGGGCACGCCGATCACCGCCACGTCGACGCCCTCCAGGTCGCGCGCATAGCGACGGCGGCAGAAGCTCAGCGCTCCCGCATACATCATCTCGTCATGCGTGACCGCCTTCGCATCCTTGGCGAGGAAGGCGTAATCCTTGCGGTACGGGTCGGACATCCGGGCACCTGCCATTTGACATTGGCGCGGATTGTGATCACAAACTTGCCCGAAGATCAAGCGGCGAGGAGACCGATGAACGCCCCCAGGCTGGATGGACAGGTCCCGGCGCACGAGGCGGTCTACCGCGCGCTCAGGGCGCAGATCCTCGAAGGCGGGCTCGCGCCCGGCGCCTCGCTCACGCTCCGCGGCGTGGCCGAGGGGCTCGGCGTCTCGATGACCCCGGCGCGCGAGGCCGTCCGGCGGCTGGTGGCCGAACGGGCGCTGGCGATGACCGACACCGGCCGCGTGCAGGTTCCCCTGCCGGACGCCGGGGCGCTGGACGAATTGTTCCGCGCCCGCTCGCTGCTCGAGCCGGAACTGGCGGTGCGCGCCCTGCCGGGCGTGGACAAGCCGCTCATTTCGGCGCTCCGCGTCATCGACGACCGGCTCGAGGAACGGCTCGAGGCCGGCGACGCCGCGGGCTATGTGCGGGCCAACAACGCGTTTCACAGCCTGCTTTACGCCCGCGCCAACGCCCCGGCGCTGATGGCGCTGGTCGAGAGCGTCTGGCTCCAGACCTCGCCGGTGATGCGGCGGGTCTATGGCCGGATCGGCACCGGCTCGCTCATCGACTACCACGAGGCCGCGCTCGAGGCGCTGGCCGCCCGCGACGCGGACCGCCTCGCCGCCGCCATCCGCTCGGACGTCGAGCAGGGTGCGGCGCTGGTGCGCGAGGGCGCCGCTTGACGCCGGGAATTTGTGATCACAAAATGCGCCGCAATCGAATCCCCGCTTTCCCGCCCTTCCCGGAGGTGACCAGATGACCGCGCCCCTCAACCTGCGCTCGACCGCCGACTACCAGAAGATGGACGCGGCGCATCACTGGCACCCCTTCACCGACACGGCCGAACTGAACGCCAAGGGCGCGCGCGTGTTCACCGGGGCCGAGGGCGTGTGGCTGCGCGATTCCGAGGGCAACCGCATCCTCGACGGCATGGCCGGGCTCTGGTGCGTGGCCGTCGGCTACGGGCGCGCCGAGATCGTCGAGGCCGTGACCCGCCAGCTTCACGAGCTGCCCTATTACAACACCTTCTTCCAGTGCACCCACCCCGCGGCCGCCGAGTTCTCCGAAGCCGTCACGGCGGTCGCGCCCGCGCACATGAACCGGGTGTTCTTCACCAATTCCGGATCGGAATCGAACGACACCGTGTTCCGCCTCGCGCGCGTCTACTGGGACTGCATGGGCAAGCCGTCGAAGAAGCAGTTCATCGCGCGCAGGAACGGCTATCACGGCTCGACCGTGGTGGGCGCGTCCTTCGGCGGCATGTCGGCGATGCATGGCCAGTCCGGACTGCCGATCGAGGGCGTCCACCACATCGGCCAGCCCTACTGGTTCGGCGAGGGCAAGGCCACCGGCATGACGCCCGACGAGTTCGGCCGCGCCCGAGCGCGCGAGCTGGAAGCCAAGATCCGCGAGGTCGGCGCCGACAACATCGCGGCCTTCATCGCCGAGCCGATCCAGGGGGCCGGCGGCGTCGTCATCCCGCCCGAGAGCTACTGGCCGGAAGTCAGCCGCATCTGCCGCGAGCACGACATCCTGCTGGTCGCCGACGAGGTCATCTGCGGCTTTGGCCGCACCGGCAACTGGTTCGGCTCGGACACGTTCCAGATCAAGCCCGACCTCATGTCGATCGCCAAGGCCATGACCTCGGGCTACGTGCCCATGGGCGGCGTGTTCATCTCGGACCGCGTCGCCGAGGTGGTGATGGCCAAGGCGGGCGAGTTCTACCACGGCTATACCTATTCCGGGCACCCCGCCGCCTGCGCCGCCGGCCTCGCCAACCTGCGCATCATGCGCGAGGAGAAGCTGGTCGAGCGGGTGCGCGACGACATCGGCCCCTACCTCCAGCGCAAATGGGCGACGCTGTCCGACCACCCGCTGATCGGCGAGACCCGCATGCGCGGCCTGATCGGTGCGGCCGAGATCGTGCGCCGCAAGGAGCCGATGGAGCGCTTCGCGAACCCTGGCACCACCGGCACGCGCTGCCGCAACCTCTCGGTCGGCAACGGCCTCGTGATGCGCGCGGTGGGCGACACCATGGTGATCGCGCCGCCCCTCGTCATCACCCGCGAGGAATGCGACGAGCTGGTCGCCCGCGCGCGCAAGACCTTCGACGACCTTGCCGACGCGCTGACCCGCGAGGGCGCCCTCTGAAGGCCGCGCCATGGCCGGCTACCTCACCGCGAACGACACCCCCGGCCGGCACCCGTCAAGCTGGTATACCGACACGGCCGGGGAGATGCCCGACCACCCGTCCCTTGCGGGCGAGAGCCGCGCCGATGTCTGCGTGGTCGGCGGCGGCTATGCGGGGCTCTCGGCGGCGCTGCACCTGGCGGAACGGGGCTTCTCGGTCGCCCTCGTCGAAGCCAACCGCATCGGCTGGGGCGCCTCGGGGCGCAACGGGGGCCAACTCGGCACCGGGCCGCGCGCCGACATACGCGTCTATGAAGCGAAGATCGGCCGCGACGACGCGCGCAAGGTCTGGGGCATCGCGCTCGCGGCCAACCGGCTAGTGCGCGACCTTATCGCCCGCCATGCCATCGACTGCGACCTGACCGACGGCGGCATGGAGGCCGCGTGGAAGTCCGACCACGCCGCCGAGATTGCGAACTACGCCGAGCACGTCGCCCGCCACTACGGCCGCGACGACCTGACCGTCATCCCGCGTGAGGCGATGGGCGACTGGCTCGGCACCCAACGCTATCATGGCGGGCTGCACGAGGGGCTCTACGCCCATCTCCACCCGCTGCGCCTCGCGCTGGGACTGGGCCGCGCCGCGGCGGCGGCAGGGGCGCGCATCTTCGAGCAGAGCCGCGTGACCCGCGTGAGCCCGGGCCGGGTCGAGACCGCCCAAGGCGCGGTGTCGGCCGATCACGTCATCCTTGCCATGAACGGCTATCTCGACGGGCTGGTCCCGGCCGTGCAGGCGCGCTCGATGCCCATCAACAACTTCATCGCCGTCACCGAGCCGCTGGGCAAGGCGCGCGCGCAAGAGATCATCAAGGGGCCGTTCTGCGTCTCGGACACGAAATTCGTGCTCAACTACTACCGCATGACCCCGGATCACCGGCTGCTGTGGGGCGGGGGTGAGAGCTATGGCGCGCGCTTCCCCGCCGACATCGCGGGGCTCGTCCGCTCGAAGATGCTCGAGATCTTCCCGCAGCTTTCCGGCGTGAAGCTCACCCATGCCTGGGGCGGCACGCTCGCCATCACCGCGCCCCGGATGCCGGCCTTCCAGCGCATCGACGCGCAGACCCTCGCCGTCTCCGGCTGGTCGGGCTCGGGCATCCACATGGCGACCATGGGCGGGCAGATCGCCGCCGAGGCGATCGCGGGCCAGATGGAGCGCTGGGACGTGATGGCACGCCTCCCCATCCCCGCCTTCCCCGGCGGCGACTGGTTCCGCGCGCCGCTGCTCGCGCTCGCGATGACGTGGTATTCGCTGCGCGACCGGATGTGATCGGGCGCTCGCGCCCGGGACCGCCGCTCGGGAAGCGCCCCCACCCCACTGCCCCGGACTTGACCCGGGGGCTTTCGAAGCTCGCGCCCGGCATCACGAGGCCCCGGCTCAGGGCCGGGGCGGCGGCGCCTAAAAGCGACGGAAAAGGCCCCGGGATCGCCTCCCGGGGCCTCGCCGTCGCTCTGGCCTTCGCCGTCAATGCACCGTGGCGTGCTCCGCCTCGGGCCTCGCCCGCTCGCCGAGGATCAGGCCATCCGGCCCGGCCGAGACCCTCAATGTCTCGCCGTCCTTCAGCACGCCGCCCAGGATCAGTTCGGCCAGCGGGTCCTGCAGCGCCTTCTGGATCACCCGCTTCAAGGGCCGCGCGCCATAGATCGGGTCGTAGCCCTTCTCGCCCAGCCAGGCCATCGCCGCGTCGTCCAGATCGAGCGTGATCTTGCGCGGCTCGAGCCGCCGCTGCAGATCGCCCACCTGGATCTTCACGATCCCCGCCATGTGGTCGCGCGACAGCCTGTCGAACAGCACGATCTCGTCGAGCCGGTTGAGGAACTCGGGCCGGAAATGCGCCCGCACCTCGGCCATCACCTGCGGCTCGGCGTCCCGCGCATGCGCCCCGTCCGGCAGCGCCGTCAGGTACTGCGCGCCGAGGTTCGAGGTCAGGATGATCAGCGTGTTGCGGAAATCCACCGTCCGCCCCTGCCCGTCCGTCAGCCGCCCCTCGTCCAGCACCTGCAAGAGCACGTTGAAGACATCGGGGTGCGCCTTCTCGATCTCGTCGAACAGCACCACCTGGTAGGGACGACGGCGCACGGCCTCGGTCAGCTTGCCGCCCTCCTCGTAGCCGACATAGCCCGGGGGGGCGCCGATCAGCCGGGCGACCGAATGCTTCTCCATGAACTCGGACATGTCGATGCGCACCATCGCCTGGTCGTCGTCGAACAGGAACCCGGCCAGCGCCTTGGTGAGTTCGGTCTTGCCGACGCCCGTGGGGCCGAGGAACAGGAAGGACCCGATCGGCCGGTTGGGGTCGCTGAGGCCCGCCCGGGCCCGGCGCACGGCGTTCGACACGGCGGTCACCGCCTGCTCCTGCCCGATCACGCGGGCGCCGATGGTCTCCTCCATCGCCAGCAGCTTCTCGCGCTCGCCCTCCAGCATCTTGTCGACCGGAATGCCGGTCCAGCGGCTGACGACGCCGGCGATGTGCTCGGGCGTCACCGCCTCCTCGACCAGAACGTCGGTCTGCTCGGCGCCTTCCGCCTCGGCCAGCTTGCGTTCCAGATCCGGGATGACGCCGTAAGCCAGCTCACCCGCCTTGCCGAGGTCGCCCTGGCGCTTGGCAATCTCGAGCTGGCTGCGTGCCTCGTCGAGCTTTTCCTTCAGCTCGCGCGCCGTGCCCAGCTTCGAGCGCTCCGCCTCCCAGCGCGCGGTCAACTCGTCCGACTGCTCGGTGAGATTGGCAAGCTCCTTGGTCAGCTTCTCCAGCCGGTCTTTCGAGGCCGCGTCGGTCTCCTTCTTCAGCGCCTCGGCCTCGATCTGCTTCTGCATGATCTCGCGGTCGAGCGCGTCGAGCTCCTCGGGCTTCGAGTCCACCTCCATCCGCAGCCGGCTCGCCGCCTCGTCCATCAGGTCGATCGCCTTGTCGGGCAGGAAGCGGTCGGTGATGTAGCGGTTCGAGAGCGTCGCCGCCGCGACCAGCGCCGAGTCGGTGATCCGCACACCGTGGTGGACTTCGTATTTCTCCTTGATGCCGCGCAGGATGCTGATCGTGTCCTCGACCGTCGGCTCGCTCACGAAGACCGGCTGGAAGCGCCGGGCAAGGGCCGCGTCCTTCTCGACATGCTTGCGGTATTCATCCAGCGTCGTGGCGCCGACGCAATGCAGCTCGCCCCGCGCCAGCGCGGGCTTGAGCAGGTTCGAGGCGTCCATCGCCCCGTCCGCCTTGCCGGCGCCCACCAGCGTGTGCATCTCGTCGATGAACAGGATGATGCCACCCGCGGCCGACTGGATCTCGGACAGGACCGCCTTGAGGCGCTCCTCGAACTCGCCGCGATACTTCGCCCCCGCGATCAGCGAGCCCATGTCGAGCGCCATCAGGCTCTTGTCCTTGAGGCTCTCCGGCACGTCGCCATTGACGATGCGGATGGCGAGGCCCTCCGCGATCGCGGTCTTGCCGACGCCCGGCTCGCCGATCAGGACGGGGTTGTTCTTGGTGCGGCGGGACAGGACCTGCACCGTGCGCCGGATCTCCTCGTCGCGGCCGATGACGGGGTCGATCTTGCCCTCGCGCGCGGCGGCCGTGAGGTCGCGCGCGTATTTCTTCAGCGCGTCATAGCCTTCCTCGGCGCTGGCCGAATCCGCCGTGCGACCCTTGCGCATCTCGGCAATCGCGTGCTCCAGCGGCTGGGGCTTGACGCCCGCGCTCTCCAGCACCTTCGCCGCCTCGGTTCCCTTGGCCAGCGAGATCGCGGTCAAGAGCCGCTCGGCCGCGACGAAGCTGTCGCCCGCCTTCTCGGCCACGCGCACCGCCTCGTCCAGCAGCCGCGCCAGCGCCTGGTCCATGTAGATCTGGCCGTCGCCGCCCGACACTTTCGGGATCCGCGCCACCGCCGCATCGGCGCCCGCCCTGGCCGCGCGCGCATCGCCCCCGGCGGCCGTGATCAGGTTGGTGGCCAGGCCCTTCTGGTCGTCCAGCAGCGCCTTCAGCAGGTGCTCGGGCGTCAGCCGCTGATGCCCCTCGCGCATCGCGATGGTCTGGGCCGCGTTGAGGAACCCCTTGGCCCGGTCGGTGAACTTGTCGAGATTCATGCACTGCTCCCTCTGGCACGATCCGCCCGGCGCCCGTTATCGGCCCGCCCGGCCTCGCCTCGCTCGCTGGGCATCCGAAGCCTGCCCGCCGATCCGATGTGGTGAATGTGCAACGCCTGTGCAAGCCGCGGCATGTCGCAGCACCGCCGCCGCGCCGGCCTGCGGACGTGTCCGCGCCGCGGGGCGCGATGGCAGAGGCAGGGTGCGACATGGCGCGCGCGCAACGCTTTGGGAACGCCTCGACTCACTTTCGCGTTTAAGTTGTGCAGAGCGCCGGAAGCCCGTGGGGCCGCCATGCGATCAACCGCCCGACCGTCACGATCAGCGCGCCGCACCCTGCAGGTGCTGGTGCTTGCACCGGCCCTCCTCGCTGGATGCGCCGCGACGCAGGACGCGGGCGCGCCGACACTGCGCGGCATCGTCCTTCCCACGCCTGCGGTGGTGGCGAGCCTGAACCGCGCCGAGATCGGCGGCAAGACGCCCTCGGCTCTCGCGCTGCCCGCCTGGCAGGCGGTTGCGCCGCCGGCCGCCCTCCTTCCCACGCCCTCGCCGCTTGCACCTGCCATGCCCCGTATAGCGGTCCAGCTGACCCTTGCGCCCGCCACGGCCCTTGCGCTCGAGGCGGCATCGCTCGACACGCCACCCAGCGACGCCGGCACTCCCCTCCCCGCCACGCCGACGGTTAGGGCAGTGTTCGAGCCCTGCGAGGCGGTAGGTGAGGCCCTGGGGCGCTGCGCCCCTCCGCTCCCCGCCGACCTCGACCCGCCCGGATGCGAGGGGCCGGGACCGTGCGCCGACGCCGGGAACGAGGCCATCCTCCGCGCCGGGAACGTGCCGGACGACGACAGGGAACCGGACCGGAAGCTCAAGCTGAAGATCTACGAGGCCGAGGACATCGGCGACCTCCGCGTCGTCTGGGGCCGGGGAACCGGCATCGGCCTGCGCTGGGTCGTGCCGCTCGACGCCGACTGACCGCGACGCATTGCGCCCCGGCCCCCGGGCTGGCATGAAGCGTCCTGCTCCGAAGGGGAGGACAGCATGCCCGAGCGCACCAACGACGACCGCCTGATCGTCGCCCTCGACCTGCCGAACGCGCTGGCCGGCGAGGCAATGGCCGACCAACTGGGCGATGCCGTCTCGTTCTACAAGATCGGCCTCGGGATGCTGACGGGCGGCGGCCTCGCGCTGGCCTCCGAGCTCAAGTCCCGCGGCAAGCGCGTCTTCCTCGACCTCAAGCTGTTCGACATCGGCGCGACCGTCGAGGCGGCCGTGCGGGGGCTGTCGGCCTTCGAACTCGACTTTCTCACCGTCCATGGCGACCCCCACGTGGTGCGCGCAGCCGTAAAGGGCCGCGGACGGGCGCCCACCCGCATCCTCGCCGTCACCGTGCTCACCTCGCTCGACCGCGGCGACCTCGACGAGATGCTGATCCGCCCGGGCGACATCACCGGGCTCACCGTCGAGCGCGCCCGCCGCGCACTCGCCGCCGGCGCCGACGGGGTGATCGCGAGCCCGCAAGAAGCAGCCCTGATCCGCGCCCTGCCCGAAGCCGCAGGTCGCCTGATCGTCACCCCCGGCGTGCGCCCCGCCGGCGCCGACGCGGGTGACCAGAAGCGCATCGCCACCCCCGCCGCGGCGCTGGCCGCCGGGGCCGACCACATCGTCGTCGGCCGCCCGGTCTGGGCCGCCCCCGAGCCACGCGCCGCGGCCGAGGCCATCCTGGCCCAGATCGCCTGAACTCACTTCCCCTCGGGCAGCGCGACGCGTCCTGATGGCCTTCGACCAGAAGGGCCGGCTGGCGCAAGCGTGCGAGCGGAAGCGGCCCTCGCGCCCGCCGGAACTCATGCCCCGTTCGGGCGCGGTCCGGGCGGCCCGCGCGCCACGATCTCATCCGCGGCGCAGACCCGGTCCATCCGCGGGCTCCCGCGCCGGACCGCGCCGCCGGGCTTCGCGCGAAGCCAGTATGGTGCGGGAGCGCAGTCCGCGACCGCCCCCATCCGCGACAGCGGCCGGCAGCACCGCCCCCGCGGCGGTGACCGGCATACCCGGCGTCGCCGTGGCAAAGCCCAAGGCGTCGTGCCGATCGGCGAGGTCGGCCCCTCGCATCCCCGGCGACCGGATCGGCAGGCAGGGGCTCTCCCGCCTCACCCCCCAACCTGCTAACGTCCCGCCCATGGAGGCCCTCTGCCGCGACTGTCTGACCTGGTTCGACCACGCCCCCGGCCCGCGCTGCCCGGCCTGCGGGCGGCGGCGGATGCTTGCGCATGCCGAACTCGGGTCGCTTTCGGTCGCCCATCTCGACTGCGACGCCTTCTATGCCTCGGTCGAGAAGCGCGAGGACCCCGCCCTCGCCGACCTCCCCGTGATCGTCGGCGGGGGGCGGCGGGGTGTTGTCTCGACCTGCTGCTACATCGCCCGGATCGCCGGGGTTCGGTCGGCCATGCCGATGTTCCGCGCGCTCGAACTCTGCCCCGACGCGGTGGTGGTGCGGCCTCGGATGGAGCTCTACGCCGCCGTGAGCCGCGAGATCCGCGCCCGGATGGAGGCGCTGACGCCGCTGGTCGAGCCGCTCTCGCTCGACGAGGCGTTCCTCGACCTCGCGGGGACCGAGCGGCTGCTCGGCGCTCCGCCCGCGCTCTCGATGGCCCGCCTCGCGCGGCGGATCGAGGACGAGCTGGGCGTCACCGTCTCGGTCGGGCTCAGCCACAACAAGTATCTGGCCAAGCTCGCCTCCGACCTCGACAAGCCGCGCGGCTTCGCGGTGATCGGCCGGGCCGAGGCCCGCGCCTTCCTCGCGCCGCGCCCGGTGCGGACGATCTGGGGGGTCGGCGCCGCCATGGCCGCCCGGCTCGAGGCCGACGGGCTGCGGACGAACGCTGATCTCGCGAACGCCGACCCCGCGACGCTGGTCGCCCGCCACGGCAGCGTCGGGCGGCGGCTGTGGGAACTCGCCCAGGGAATCGACCACCGCCGCGTGAACCCCCACGAGCCACCCAGGAGCATCTCCTCCGAGATCACCTTCGACGAAGACGTCCGCGACTTGGACATGCTGATCGGCCATCTGTGGCGCCTCGCGCTGCGGACCTCGGACCGGGCGAAGTCGAGACGGATCGTCGGGCGCGGCGTGACGCTCAAGCTCAAGGCCGCCGACTTCCGCCAGATCACCCGCCAGACGCGGCTCGAGTCGGCTACGAACCTCGCCGAGACGATCTTCCGCGCCGCCGAGCCGCTGCTGCAGGGCGCCATGGGGGGCGCACCCTTCCGGCTGCTCGGGGTGGGCCTCGGTGCGCTGGAGGCGGACGTGCCGTACGCGCCCGACGCGCTCTTCGGATCCCCCGAGACCCCCGCCGGTCGCGCCGAGCGCGCGACCGACCAGATTCGCGCCCGCTTCGGCGCCGACGCGATCATCCGCGGCCGCGCGCTCCGCTGAGTCGCCCCGGCCCGCGCCTCGCCACCGCCCGCGCCGGGGGCAGTTCGCTGCACGGCCTGCCCAAAGTTTCGGCGCCTGTGGCACCGCTGCCGCCCAGTCAGCGAAGGTGCCGCGAATTCTTCCCGGAAATCACCCTATTTCGCATGTGCACTCTTGTCTTTGTTGCGGCGCACACCTAACATCCTGGACAGCGGTGCTTCGGCACCGCCGCCCTTCCTGGGCGTTTCCTCCCTTAGACTTGGGCCGGGGCAACCCGGCCTTTTTTTGTTTCAATGCAGTGGGAAAGGCGCGCGGCCTCACGTGGCACGGAGGCGACGCGCCGGGCGGTCACTCGGCTGCGACGGCGCCAAGTTCGGGCGTGATGCGGACGAGATCGCCGATCACGCCGGCGAGCCGCTGGCGGATCGCGTCGAAGCCTTCTAGCGGCTCCAGCCTCGCCTGGTCGAGATAGAGCCCGCGGTCGATCTCGATCTGCACCGCGTGGAATCCACGGGCCGGGCGGCCATAGCGCTGCGTGATGTAGCCACCCGCGAAGGGCGCGTTGCGGGCTACGACGAAGCCCGCGCGCTCGAACGCCGCCTGCGTCGCCGCCATCACCGCGCGGCCCGACGCCGCCCCGAAGCGGTCGCCCAGAACGATCTCGGGCGTCCTCCCATGCACCCGCGGCGCCGCGCGCAGGGCTTCGGTCGGCATCGAATGGCAGTCGAACAGGACCGCCGCGCCGAACCGGCCGCGCGCGCGGGCGAGCAGCGCCTCGAGCCGCTGATGATAGGGCACGTGGATGCGCGCCACCCGCGCCTCGGCCTCGGCAAGCGTGATCTTGCCATGGTAGATTTCGGCCCCCTCCGAGACGACGCGGGGCACGACGCCGAGGCCCGCGGCGACCCGCTGGTTCAGCCCCTGCGGCCGGATCCCCTCGATCAGCGCCGGATCGAACTCGGCCGGCGCGCGGTTGAGGTCGAGCCATGCGCGCGGCGCCGTCGCCCGCAACAGCGGGGCCCCGAACCGCGGCGCGTCGCCGAACAGCTCGTCGACCAGCACGTCCTCGGACGCCCTGAGCCCAGGCATACCGAGGCGCGAGCGGCGAAGCAGCTCTTCGGGATAGTTGCGGCCGCTATGGGGCGAACTGAACACCGCCCCCGACGCCAAGGCCGCGGGCTCGGACAGCACGAAGGGGTCGGTCTCGCTCATGGCGCCACTCTAGAGGCTCGGGGCCGCGTGCGCATCCCCTTTTGCGCACGCCGATAGGGGGTTGCACGCCGCCCCGACGCGGATTATACGCCTTCCCACCCCGATGCTCAGGGCGCGTAGCTCAGTGGGAGAGCACTACGTTGACATCGTAGGGGTCGCTGGTTCAATCCCAGCCGCGCCCACCATATTTCTCAAATCCAGACAATGAGTTAGGACTCCCATCGGGCGTCCACACGTCCTGTCTCTCGATGCCGTCACACCTGTGTCACACGACAAAGGACCACGTGATGGCGAGTATCAGAAAACGTGGAACCAAGTGGCGGGCTCAAATGCGCCGCAAGAGACGCGTCCCGATGGCGCGGAGCTTCGACGGGAAGGCCGATGCCGTGGCTTGCGCTTCGGGCGCCGGTGGCCTCCATCCTGGCGCCGAATGAAGCCAGACCGTGTTCTAATGGCGCCGGCGGCGCCAGAGCCGACGACATCGCCGTCGGGCCCCATCGGAAGCGCATCCCGCGCCGGTAGCAAACCGAGGCTCTGGTGCTCGTAATTGGCGAGATCATGGCCCGCAAGCTGGTGGCCGCCGCGGTCGTCCACGTCGTGGAAATGTCCATGCGGGCGGTGTCGGACGAATGCGAACTCGTCTTCGCTAATCGGGTTGTGATTGTGAAGTCCTTCAGGCGGCGTCTTCGCTCGGGCGGATCTGCGGGCAGGCAGGCTTCATTCTTCGCTCCGTGGTCGGCGCACCCATCGAGATCGGGGGCCGCCACAAGTTGGGGCCAGAAAGGGTAGGCGCATCAATCTCAGAAGTTCCGTGCTTTCCGTCTGGCTGACGGACGCGACAACTGGTTCGACGATGTCGCCGTGCCCTGCGTCCTGCCGGACATTTCCGCCGTTGCGGATCCGTTTTGGGTCTCGTCCTGTCTCCTTGCTTGCGACTTCCGGATCAGGCGGCGCGGCCTTCGACCTCGTCGCGGCTGCCACGGAACTCGGTCCCGTCCACCCATATCCTGTGCAGGATCACTGCCAGGCGGATGATCTCTGGGCTGCTTTGGAAGCCCATGAACGGGTTCGATTTGCTCATCCCGCGACGCTACGAACCCGCCCCGACTGGCTCAAGCCGGAAGTTTCTGACAGTGCTGGGCGGAGCACCCGGCCCCCGTCGAGCGGCAAGGCAGGCACCATGTTGAAGACGGCCAGCAGGATGTTGAGCCCGCCGAGATAGGCCAGCACGCCCAGTGCCGGCACGCCAAGCCCTGCCGCGTCCCCCAGTATGCCGCAGCCCCGAGGCCCGGGTAGAGCGCCGGAAAGAGCCCGGCGGCAAGGCTCCAGGTCACCAGTACCGCGAGCACGATCCACCAGAGGTCGATCGCCACGCTGAAGCCGAGAAGGCTGAAGAGCGGAATGCGCTTTGTGAACAAGATGCACCTCTGCGCCTTCTGGACGGGCGGGGGAACGGGCGCGAGGCCGCGGCGACGCCTCTCGCCGGCACCGATCGGGTCGCGTTCCCCACGCCCTTTCAACGCCACCCGATGCCCGGCGTTGCGGGCCGCGCCGCAGCGCTGCGGATCGGCGTGTCGCCGCGATCCGGCCCCCCGGGCGCGAGCGCGCCACCGCCCGACCCGACGGGTGCGCCTAACTCAGAAGCCGGTGAAAAGCGGCGTCCGGGGCGCGGGTTCGTCGGGCCGGTAGATGCTCTCGCCCCAGCGCAGCGTCGCGGTCATGCTCTCACCGGGCGCGGCCATCCGGTGCTGCCCGCGGGCGAGGAGGACACTCTCGCCCGGCGCGACGGGAACGCCGTCGATCGTCACCGGGCCCGGGCTCTCGAGCGTGTAGCGCCCCTCGATCACGATCTCGAAGGCCGCCTCGCCGCCGCCGCCCGCCAGCTCCACGCGCTTTCCCGCGACATATATGGCGCCCCAGTGGCGGATGAAGTTGGCGCGCAGCGTCTCGATGTCCTCGCGGAACAGGCCGAACGCCGCGGGGCCGTGCTCTTCAGGCCCGAGATCGTCAAGTTCGAGCATCCGGCGATTGGCCAGGAGGAACTTCGGCTGGTCGCGCTCGAGGATGCCCCGCATCACCGGCACGCCCTGCCGGTAATAGCCCCACATTCCCCAGGCGCTCATGAAGAAGCCCGTCTTGGGGTAGGACGAGACCATCGAGCAACGGTCGATATAGGGCGTGGGCTCGGGGAACATCCGGTGCACCACCTCGAGCGTCTGCCGCTGGGCCTGCGTGTCCTGCCCCAGCGCGACGCGGTAACCCGAGACGAGCGAGAGCGCGAGCCCGATGCCCGCGAAGGCCGCCACCATCGGGCGCACGCGCGCGGGCATGAGCATCGGCGCGGCGCCGGCGAGCACGACCGCCGGCGCCAGCATGAACGGGTAGAAATATGGGAAGCTGTGGGCGTAGACGAGCAGGCTGCCCAGCATGGCGCCGCAGGCCAGGACGACCGCCCAGCGCGCCCGCGCAGCGCCCCGGGACCGCACGACGCAGGCCGCCGCCGCACCCAGCCCCGCCGCGATCAGGAGCCAGAACACCGGGTTGCGCCGGACGGCGTGGACGAACGCCGAGATCGCGTTGGCGAAGTCGCGCTCGCCGAGGGTCTTGGAGGCCGCGCCGCCGATCCCACCGATCGTCGGCTCGGTGCCCGCGAGGCTCAGCTTGTGCAGCGCAAGGCCGGCGAAGAAGACGAACCCCGCCAGCGCGCCCAGCCCCAGCGCATGCAGCAACGCCGCGCGGCGGTTCCCGGCGCAGGCAACGCCGATCAGCAGCACCGCCGCGATGCTGGGCACGTAGAGCGCCGACTTGATGGTCGCGAGCCCCGCAAGCCCGATCGCCGTCGCAGCGATGCAGGTCCGCAGGACATCGGGCGGGCGCGTGATGACCAGCCACAGCGCCGCCATCAGCAGGAACGCCGCGAGCGGATCGGTGCGGAAACTGCTGGCATGCTCGACGACGAACGAGAACGAAACATAGGCCGCCGCCGCAAGCAGCGCCGCGTCGAGGCCAAGCAGGTGCCGCCCGATGGCAAGGACGCAGGCCACCGTCCCCAGCATCAGCCCGAACATCGCCAGCCGCGCCGCCACGATCTGGTCGATCTCACCATCCGCGACCCATCGCACCCAGCCGAAGGCGTGGGCGAAGGCGGTCTGGAGCGCCCTGTCAAGCTCGCCCCGCGCCGCTTCGTGCACGATCGACAGGTGCAGGAACTCGTCCCAGTTGATCTCGTGCACGAAGGCGAGATGAAGCTGCGCGCCAAGACCGGCGAGGATCACGACCGCGAGGATCGCGCGCGCTAGGCCCGGGCTCACGAGCGCCCGCCGCACGGGGGCCGAGTTGCCTGCGGCCGCGATGCTCACCGGCCGCCCCCTGCGCCGTGGCCGCCCGGTGCCGCGGGCCGGATCACGAGGCGCCTGCGACCTGCGGGCCCTGCGCCGCCGGTTGGACCGGCTCGCGCAGCAGGTCCCGCGCCCGGATATCCTCGAGCAGCGTGCGGTTGACCGCGATCAGGTCGGCGAGGATGCCCACCGCGAACAGGATGCTCGCCATCGCCAGTAGCGCGCCCGACAGGACCAGCGACTGGATGTGGGCCCCGCCGCCATCCATGGCGAAGAGCCACAGGAACCGCGCGACGCCAACAAGCCCCGGCAATACCACCAGCGCCGCCAATGCCGTGAAGAAGCGCAGGGGCGCATAGACCACGAAGATCCGCAGGATCGTCACCGCCGATCGCAGGGTGTAGCCCCCGATGCTGCGGAACAGCCGCGAGGGCCGCGTCACCGGGTTCACGCGCACCGGCACCGAGGTGATCCGGTAGCGCTTGCGGCCGGCCTGGATGATGGTCTCGAGCGTGTAGGTGTAGGTGTTGATCACGCAGACCCGCGCCGCGGCATGGCGCGAATAGGCGCGAAACCCGCTCGGCGCGTCGGGGATCGCGGTGCCACTCGCGCGCCGCACCACCCAGCTTCCCAGCGCCTGCAACGCCTTCTTGACCGGCGAGAAGCTCTCGATCTCGAGGATCGGACGGGCGCCGACGACGATCTCGGCTTCGCGCGCCAGGATCGGCTGCACCAGCGCGGGGATATCGTCGGCGCAATATTGGTTGTCGGCATCGGTGTTGACGATCACATCGGCGCCGAGCGCGAGCGCGCGCTCGATCCCCGCCGCGAAGGCGCGCGCGAGCCCCATGTTGCAGCCCAGCCGCAGCACGTGATCAGCCCCCGCCGCACGGGCCACATCGACCGTCGCGTCGGTCGAACCATCGTCAATCACCAGCACCTCGACCGCGTCGAAGCCCTCGACCTGCCGCGGGATCGCGCGGATTGTCCGGCCCAGCGTGTCTTCCTCGTTCAGCGCGGGGATTTGCACGACAAGTTTCATGCAGCCTTCTCGCCTGGGAAACGGGCCCGGAGTCTCGTCAGCCGGGTATACCGGAAATCGGACCAGAGTAAGGCGCCGCGATCGGGTTGCCGGCGCGTTGCGGCTGCGCGCGCCGGGCAGCGCGTCAGTTCTTGCCGAGGCTTCGGAGCAGGTTGTCGAGGGTGCGCACGGCCTCTTCCTCGATGCGCGGGCGGGCGGGTTGCCCGGCGTCGGGCGACGGCGCGGGCTCGGTGGGCGGCGGCATGCGTTCGACCGTGCCATCCGCCGCGGGCGCGTCCGGCAGCGGCGCGGGTGGCTTGGCCGCTCCGGCCGTTCGGCGCGGTGCCGACATTGGCGCGGCGCCGGGCGCGAGGGCGCCGCCCTGCCCGTCCTCCGCAACCGGCGCAGGTTCGGGCTGGGGCTCGGGCACCGCCTCGGGCACGGCGCGCGCCTCGACCGAAGGGTCCGCGGGCGCAGGCGCGGGGGTCGCATCGGCCGGCGCATTGCGGCGCGAGGGGTCGAGCGTGCCCAGGAGCCCACCCAAAAGGCCCGAGACCGGATCGCGCGGCGCGGGCGGCGCCGACGCCTCGCCGCCGGCGCCCGTGGTCGTCCCCGCATCCGGTGCGGGGGTTGTCGTCCCGCCACGCCCCGTCAAGGTCCCCAGAAGCCCGCCAATCGGCCCGGTCGCGCTACTCCCGCCCTCGGTCGGCGCCTCCGCCCCGCGCCCGGTCAGCGTACCGATCACGGCCCCTGGCAGGCTGGCCGCCCCGGTGACCACCTCCTGCAGCCCGGTCGCCGCATCCACGGGCGAGCGCATGATCCGGCCGACAGCGGCGCCGAGGTCGGGCGCGATCCGCGGATTGCTCCAGCTTCCGGTGATGCGGATGGGGAAGATCGACAGCCCCGCCGCCTGCAGCGGGCCGCCCTGCCCCAGGAGCGTCGCCACCGCCCGCGGCGTCAGGGTGAAATCCTGCCGCTGCGCGCCGAGATCGACGCTTCCCACGCCGGTCACGCGCAGCAGCGGGCCGAGAAAGGCGAAATCGCTGTTCCTCAGCACGCCCTTCTCGATCGCGAAGCTTCCGGTGACCGACGAGAAGTCCGTCCGCTCGGCCGTCGTGCGCCCGGTCAGGTTCTGCGCGATCGCCGCGAGGTTGACGCCCAGAACCGCGCCATCCTGCAGGTCCAGCGCCCCGTCCCCACTCAGGCTGCGCATCAACTCGGCCATCGAGCGGCCCTGTCCGTCGAGCCGCAGGCGCAGCGCGCCGCGCCCCTCCAGCCGGTCGGAGACGCCCAGCGCGGTCAGGAGCGGATGAAGCTCGACCGACGCGATGTCGAGATCGGTCGCAAGCCGCGCCGTCTCGCGCCCGCCAAGGTCGACCCGACCCGCGACCTGACCGCCATAGAGGTCAAGCCGACGGATCTCGAGGTCGAGACGCCCGCCCGATAGCGTCGCCTGGAGCTGCGCGCGCCCCGTGCGCAGATCGCCGGCGCGGATCGAGGCGGCATCGACCGTGACCTCGGCATCGAGCGCCCCGAGCCCCGAGAGATCGAACGGCTCGCTGCTCCAGCCCCCGACGGACGTGCCGCCACTGCCGCTCCCGGCCCCGCCTGCACCCTCGCCCGGGCCGCCAAGGACGGGCGTGAGGTCGAGATCTCCCGCGGTCAGCGACGCCGTCAGCCGCGGCGGCGTCGTCGCCAGCGCGATCTCGGCGCTTCCGCGCGCCTCGGTCCCGTCGAGCGCGGCGTCGAGTTCGCTCACCGCGACGCGGTCGGGCCCGATCTCGACCCGCCCCGCCAGCCGCGCCGGGCCCATCGTGCCCGGCGGGGTCTCGGGCGCGGTACCGCTCGCCCAGGCGATCAGGCCGCGCAGGTCGGGCGTGCTCGCGCTGACCGGGCCAGTGAAGCCCGCTGTCGCGCCCAGCCGCGCGCGCCCCTCGGCGCTCGCCTCGAGCAGGCCCGGCGCCTGCGCGGCAAGCTGCAGCGTGAGCGGCCCGCCCTCGCGCCAGTCCGCGCCGCCCTCGGCCGCGACATCGAGCCGGACCGACCGGCCTCGCCACTCGGCCGTCCCGCCGCCATCGAGCTCGAGGCCAGCCGGTACCAGCCTCACCTGCGCCGCCGCCGTCATCGCGCCCAGCGGCGCGAGGCCGGGTTCGGGCGCGCCCCCGCTCGCCCAGGCCAGCGCCGCGGCAGGTGCCGCAAGCGCCACTTCGAACCGCCCGTCGAGCGTGGGCCGGTCCTCCGCCAGCGCGACCGGCCCTTCATAGACGACACGCCCCAGCCCCTCGCTCTCGGCCACAAGCGTCACGACCGCCGACGGCTCCGATGCCGTCACGTCCTCGGAGGCTAAGGAAAGGTCCACCGCGACCGCGCGCTGGCGCCATGTCATCCGACCCTTCGCGGTCGCGCGCATCGCAGTGGCATCGGTCTGGGCCATGCCCTCGACCGCGACGGGACCAAGCGCGGCCAAGCCGGGATCGAGGGGCACGCCTACGAGCGCGGCCAGCCCTGCGGGGTCGGGCAGGTCGAGGGCATATGTCCCTGCGATGCGCGGCAGCGTGGCGTCCATCCCCGCCACGTGGCCGTCGAAGCTGGCCACGCCATGCTCGCCGCTCAGCCGTGCCTCCAGCGTGATCTCTCGGCCCGCCATCAGGTCGGCGGGCGTCGCAAGCCGCGCCTCGAGCGCGATGCGACGGCCCTGCACGACGCCCTCGGCCGACAGCGTCACAGGCTCATCGAGCGCCTCGAGTGCCGCGCTCAGGTCCAACGCCTCGACCTCGACGCTGCGGCCGTCGCGCGCGTCATGCAGGCTGATCCGGCCATCGACGATCTCGGCGGCGGGTAGCGCGACGCCGCGTGGCGCTTGGCGAGCAGCCCCGGTGCCGCCCCCACCCGGCACGGCGGTCCCCGTACCCGCGGGTGTGAACTCCCAGTTCCGCCGCCCATCGGCCGCGATCTCGAGCTCGATCACGGGCTTGACCAACCGCAGGCGCCGCACCTTCAGGTCGCCGGACAGGAGCGCCACCAGCTCGACCCCGATCTCGACAGCCTCGGCGCGCACGAGGTCCGGCGCGGTCCCCCACTCGGCGTTGCCGAGCCTGACCGGCCCGGTCGCGACGCCCAGCACCGGCCAGATCGAGGCCTCGAGCCCGCCCTCGATCACCAGCGGCCGCCCGGTCGAGCGCTCGACCTCGCGCGACACCAGGGCCGCCACCTGCTCGCGCGGCATGAAGACCACGAGGACCACCGCCGCCGCCGCGGCCACCGCCGCGGCGCCGATCAGGTAGCCAAGAAGTCGCAAGATCCGTCGCATGGCATTCGTCCCGAAAACGCCCCGGCAGCGCGGCGGTTCCGCCGCCACCAGGCGCGTGCGCCCGTCTCTCAGTTCCAGTCGCCGTAGAGGTTCTCCCAGATCTTCTCGCCAATCAGGCAGTCATAGCCCGTCGCCGCCACGGGATGCACCGCGGCGCCCGCGGCCTCTGGCCGGCGCCCCGCCAGCTCCAGCACCAGCTTGTTCCGAACCGCCTGCTGGAAATGCTCCCATTCGAGGACCGGCAACATGAAGGCCGTCGGCCCACCGATCACGCATTCCCGGTAGTAGACATCGAGATCGTCGAGATGCCACTGCGCGCCCAGCCCTTCGCGCGTCATCAGCGGCAGACCGTTGATGACGATCCCCTGCGCGACCGCGTCGTCGCGCGCCCGCGTGACCGGGCGGCCCGCATTGTTCGGCCCGTCGCCCGAAATGTCGATCACCCGGCGCAACCCCGCGAAGCCGTTGCCCTCGAAGCGCGACGCCGCGAAGTCGATGGCCCCCGAGATCGAGGTCCGCTGCATCGAGCTTGGCTCGGTCGCCGTCAGGCGCCGCGCGACCACCTCGGCGTCGGCGCGGCCCCCGATCAGCGTCCAGTCGACGACCACGTTATGCAGGCTCGCGCCCGCCCACTCGATATAGGTGAGCGCGATCCTGCCATGGCCCCCGGTCTCGATCGCCTCGACCACCTCGCGGCTCGCCAACGCCTCGGCATAGCCGCGCCGCTGGATCTCGAGCTCGCGCGGGGTCATCGAGCGCGAGACGTCGACCGCCAGCACCAGCTCGACATCGACCGCGATCTCGGCCGCCGCGACGGCGCCCGCCACGCCCTGCGCGAGCGCGGCGGCAAGACCGAGCGCAACCAGGTCCAGCCGTCTGTGCATGACCCCAGCCTGCTTGCTCGCGCGCGCCTTGTCGAGAGCCGCGGACCGCAAAGTGAGGGCGGCGAGATCAGGCCGCTCCGGCAAGTCGGAACCCGATCGCGACCAGCCCGAAACCGCCCGCCATCGCCAGCACGGCCATCCGCCAGCTTCGCTGGATCGCGGCGAACTGCGGGTCCGCCCGCAGGTTCGCCGGCAGCGCGCCCGTCAGCATCTTGGCCGCGAGCGCGCGGCTCACCCGCTTGTCCTCGCTCGAGAACTTCTTGAGCACCGGCGTGCCGTAGTCCGACAGCATCCGGAACACCTCGGGGAAGCGCGAGGTAATGCAGTCGAGCGCCGCCGACAGCACGATCCGCCCCCAGATCACGCCGAGAAAGACGACCGCGATGCCGCCCCAGACCAGCGCCTGGCTCATGCCGCGGCCCCCACCAGCTCGCCCGCCAGCGCCCGGTCGATCAGAGCGACGGTCTCCTCGACGCCGTAGATCGCGACGAAGCCACCGAAACGCGGCCCCTGCTCGGCGCCCAGCAGCACCTCGTAGATCGCCTTGAACCAGTCGCGCAGCGGCTCGAAGCCGTGCTCGTTGCCGACCGCGAAGACGATGTCCTGCAAGGTCTCGCCGTCCCGCGGCCCCTGATGCGCCGCGAGCCGCCCGCGCAGGTCGGCAAGCGCCGCGCGCTCGCGTTCGTCGGGCAGGCGGTAAGTCTTGAAGGGCGCCACCCGGTCGATGACATAGCGCACCGCATGGCCCGCCGCCGCATCCAGCCCCGGATGGGTTTCCGGGCTCGCCTCGGGCGCATAGCGCCGGATGAAGCCCCACAGCACCGACTTGTCGTGGGCCGACGCGGCCGAGGCGAGGTTCAGCAGCATCGCGAACGACACCGCGAGGTCCGACTTCGGCGGATGCCCCGAATGGATGTGCCAGACCGGGTTCTCGAGCTGCTTCTCTGGCTCCTGCCCCTCATAGGCGCGCAGCTGCTGGTGGTAGTCGTCCACCGCCCGCGGGATCACGTCGAAATACATGCGCTTCGCGGTGCGCGGCTTCTGGAACATGAAGTAGCCAAGGCTTTCGGTCGAGGCGTAGGTCAGCCATTCGTCGATCGTGAGCCCGTTGCCCTTCGACTTCGAGATCTTTTCGCCGTTCTCGTCGAGGAACAGCTCGTAGATGTAGTGCTCGGGCGGGGTGCCGCCGAGGACCTTGCAGATCCCGTCATAGATCGGCGTGTTCGAGGCATGATCCTTGCCATACATCTCGAAATCGACCCCCAGCGCCGCCCAGCGGGCGCCGAAATCGGGCTTCCACTGCAGCTTGACCCGCCCGCCGGTCACCGGAACGGTGACGTCGCGCCCGTCCTCGCCCTCATAGGTGATGGTGCCGTCCTTCGCGTTGACCTCCTTCATGGGCACGTAGAGCACGCGCCCCGTCTCGGGCGAGATGGGCAGGAAGCAGGAATAGGTCTTCTGCCGCTCCTCGCGCAGGCTGGGCAGCATGATCGCCATGATCTCGTCGTACTTCTCGGCCGCGCGCAGCAGGATCTCGTCGAACTTCCCGGACTTGTAGTAGTCGGTGGCGGACGCGAACTCGTATTCGAACCCGAAGGTGTCGAGGAAGCGGCGCAGCATCGCGTTGTTGTGGTGGCCGAAGCTCTCGAACTCGCCGAACGGGTCGGGGACCGAGGTCAGCGGGCGCTGCAGGTGCTCGCGCAGCATCTCGGGCTGCGGCACGTTCTCGGGCACCTTGCGCATGCCGTCCATGTCGTCCGAGAAGCACAGAAGCTTCGTCGGGATGTCCGAGATCGTCTCGAAGGCGTGGCGGATCATCGTCGTGCGCGCGACCTCGCCGAAGGTGCCGATATGCGGCAGGCCCGAGGGGCCGTAGCCGGTCTCGAACAGCACGTATCCCTTCTCGGGCGGGCGCTTCTCGAAGCGTTTGACCAGCTTGCGCGCCTCCTCGAACGGCCAGGCCTTGGCGTTCATGGCGATGTCGCGCAGCGTGGTCATCTCGTCGTCCTTTCCCCCGATGGGTCCGGCGCCGAGTGCTAGTGCCGCCCGGCGCGGCGGTCAACTGCAATGCAGGCCCGCGCCGCCGGGTCACAGGCGCGTCATGGTGCCCGGATATTGTCTCGCATCCGCGCAGACCATACTCTCAATACTCCCGCCGCATATCCCCTCAGCGAGGCCCCATGACCACCGACTCCCTCAGCCCGCAGGATGCCCTTGTCGCCGTCATGATCGCCGTGTCGGCGGCAGACGAGCGCGTCTCGGACCGCGAGCTCAAGTGGATCTTCTCGATCATCGACATCCTGCCGGTGTTCCAGGGCTACGACCGCAATCGGGTGAGCAACGTGATCGGCGTCGTCAACGACCTGTTCGAGGACGAGGACGGGATCGACGCGCTCGTCGGCCTCGTCGACCAGGCCCTGCCCGACCACCTGCACGAGACGGCGTATGCGCTGGCCTGCGACGTCTCTGCCGCCGATGGCAGGCTCGAGATGACCGAACTCCGGCTGCTCGAGATCCTGCGCCACGACCTCAATGTCGACCGCCTCACCTCGGCGGCGATCGAGCGGGGCGCGCGCGCGCGCCACCAGCGGCTGGAGCCGCGGGGCACTGCGTGACGCTCACGCTTCACCGATCGTCCGGCAGCGCCAGTCGCACCGTCCGCCTCGCGCGCGACGAGCCTGGCCCGGCCTGCCTGCAGCCGGGAGCGCCGGCTAGCCGCGCTGCGCCACCCGGCCCGCATCGGCCATCAAAACCCAGTCGCGCAGCAGCGCCTTCTCGAAGCCGCGCGCGCGCCCCATCCAGGCCCGGTCGATCCGCGTGACCCCGCCCGAGCGCCGGTCGAGATCGTTCGAGAACATCGCGAAGGCCAGCCGCCGCCCGCCCGGCGTGACGATATAGCCCGCCAGCCCGCGAATGAGGTCCATCGTGCCGGTCTTGGCCGCGATCGTCAGGTGATCATGGTCGAGGCCATCCCCCTCGGTCGCGATCCGGTGCGGCCGCAGCAGCCGCGCGACGCCGCCGGGCAGGCGCGCGTCGCCGGGCTCGGCCCCCTCGGGCGCCGGGCGCTTGGCCGCCGCGCGCAGGAAGGCGACCAGCCGCGCGGGCGCGACGCGCGAGCGCGTGGTCAGGCCCGAATGGTTGGCGAAGGCGAAGCCCGCATCGCCGGGCGGAAACCCGGCGAAGCCCGCGGCCCACAGGTTCATCGCCGCAGCCGAGCCCAGCGGGTCGCCCGGCATGCCGCTCGCCGCCTGTCCCACGATCTCGGCGGTGAGGTTGGTCGAGTGGTGCAGCATGCCCGAGAGGATCGCGACCAGGGACGCGCTCGGCTGCGCGGCCAGCATCACCGCCTCGGGGCTTGAGCGGCCGGCGACCGGCGCGGGCAGCGCGATGCCATGCGTTGCCGCCAGCGCCGCGAACACCTCGCCCGCGTAGGCGGCGGGCTGGCGCACCGGCAACCAGCGACCGCCCTTTCGCACCAGCTCGCGGTCGGCGATGCGCCAGACCTCGATCTCGCCCTCGAAGGAGTGCATCAGCACCGGCGCGTCCCCCGCGGCCGAGACCACGCGCACCCCGCGCACATCCGGATCGAGCCTCAGCGCGCGTGCCGTGACCTTAATGTCCGAGGCCGCGGCCTTCGCCGGCCACTCGACACGGACGCGGTTGAAGTTGAGGTTGAGCCACGAAAGCGCCGGGTTGTAGGCCGCGTCCTCCGGCTGTTCAGGGTCGATCGCCGCGATCTCGGGCGCGGGGCCGGGATCGACCACGAAGCGCCCGGCGACGCGGCGCACCCCCTTCTCCTTCAAGGCCAGAACGAGCGGCAGGAGCGCGTCGGTGTCGAGTTCGGGATCGCCCCCGCCGGCAAGGATCAGGTCGCCCGCCAGCAGATCGCCCTCGATCCGCCCGCGCGTGGCGAGACGGGTCGCGAAGCGATGCGCCGGGCCCAGCCGCTCGAGCGCATAGACCGCGGTCGGCAGCTTGGCGACCGAGGCCGGCGCCATCGGCATGTCGGCGTTGCGCGCGTCCAGCACCTCGCCGCTGTCGAGATCGACCGCGAGCCAGCCGGACACCCCGCTCGGCGCCCGCGGCAGCGACTGGCGCGCCGGCGCGACGGCGCTGGCCCGACCGCCGGGCCGCGGCCTTGGCAGCGGCGCCTCGAAGGCGAAGGCCCCCGGTGCGAGCGCGGTGGCACACAGGCCCGCCAGCACCGCCCTTCGCCCAAAGCGATCCGTCATGGCTCCCCCGACACGCTGCGAATTCCCCCGCGAGAATCCCAGACCCGCGCCGCCGGCGCAAGCGCCCGTCACCGCCAGCGGATCATGGCCAGTCGCCGCGCGCGCGGATCGCGGTCGACGAGACGGGCGACATCGCCCCGGTCAGCAGCACCCAGCCCGGCCGCCCGCCCCGGCCCAGCCCAGCCGCCGCCGATTGCGGCAGGCGCAGACGGGCGAAGCGCCGCGCCGCCGGCGACAGGCCCGCGCGCACCTGCTCGCCCGGCCGCGCCATCACGCCGACGGGGTGGCGTGCCAGGATCTCGTCCCAGCGCTCCCATTGATGGAAGCCCACGAGGTTGTCGGCACCCATCAGCCAGACGAAGCGCACGCCAGGAAAGCGCGCCGCCAGCCGCTCCAGCGTGTCGGCGGTGTAGCGGCTGCCGAGCCGCGCCTCGATGTCGGTGACGCGCACGCGCGGATCGCACATCATCGCGCGCGCCGACGCGAGGCGCCGGGTCATCTCGGCCGGACCGCGCTGCTTCAGGGGGTTGCCGGGCGAGACCAGCCACCACACCCGGTCGAGCGCGAGCGTGCGCAGCGCCCAGCGCGTGATGTGCACATGCCCCGCATGCGGGGGATCGAACGAGCCGCCGAGCAGGCCGATCCGCTGGCCGGGCATCGCGATGAGGTCGCAAGGGAACATGGGGCTCGGGCGGGTCCTGATGACGAGGGCCCGGACGGGCCGCGGCGGGGCATGGCCATGCGATGGCCGGCAAAGAAGGCAGGGCGGGCCGCCCCGATGTCAAGAGCGCCCGCCCCGCATGCCCCCCAACCCCGCTGCCCCGGGCTCGGCTCGGGGCCTCGCCAGGGAGCTAGCCGGCCAGCCGGTGCGCTCGGCGCCTGAGTCCCCCGAACGCGGAAGGCCGCGCCTTGCGGCGCGGCCCCCTGGTTCAGATTGGCCGCCGATCAGGCGAACCACCACCGCTCGATCAGCTTGTGGCCGTCCATGTCCCAGTTCGACGCGAGCGCCCCATGGTCGAGCTTGGTCGAACGCGCGAAAACATAGGACGAGAACATCGGGATCACCGAGCCGCCCTCGTCGCGGCAGATGATCTGCATCTCGCGGTAGATGTCGGCGCGCTTGCCGGGATCGAGCTCGGCCCGGCCTTCCTTCAGCAACTTGTCGAAACGCTCGTTCGACCAGAACGCCTCGTTCCAGTCGGCGCCCGACTGGTAGACCTGGCTGAACATCCAGTCCTCGGTCGGCCGCCCGCCCCAGTACGAGCCGCACCAGCCTTTCTTCATCCACACGTCCGACCAGTAGCCGTCACCCGGCTCGCGCACCACGTTGATGGTGATGCCGGCCTTGGCCGCGGACTCGGAATAGAGCACGCCCGCATCGACCGCGCCGGCAAAGGCCGCCTCGGACATGTGCAGATCGACCGCGAGGCTGTCGAGCCCGGCCTTCTTCAGGTGGAACTTCGCCTTGTCGGCATCGAAGGCCATCTGCTCGATGTCCTTGGCCAGGAACACGTTGGCGGGGCCGATCGGGTGGTCGTTGCCGAGCGTGCCATAGCCCTGCAGGATCTTCTGCAACAGCTCCTCGCGGTCCAGCGCATACTTCAGCGCCAGCCGCACGTCGTTGTTGTCGAAGGGCGCCATCGTCGTGATCATCGGCAGCGTGTAGTGCTGGTTGCCGTTGGTCTGCTCGACGGCGATGCCCGGCGCGCGCTTCAGGCGCTCGACGGTCTTGAGGTCCACGCGGTCGATCACATCGACCTCGCCGGTCAGCAGCGCATTGGTCCGCGCCGCCGAGTCGATGATCGCGATCTGCTCGATCGCGTCGAAATGCGCCCGGTCCGACTTCCAGTAGTCCTTGTGCCGCTCGTAGGTCGCGCGCACGCCGGGCTCGAACGAGGTGATCTTGTAGGGACCGCAGCCGATGCCCTGGCTCCAGTCGATCTTGCCATCCGCGGCCGGCATGATCGCGAGGTGGTAGTCCGACACGATGTAGGGGAAGTCGGCATTGCCGCCCGACAGCGCCACCACGACGTTGTCGCCGTCGGCCTTGATGTCCTCGATCTGGCCCACGATGCCCGCGGCGGCCGACTTCGAGTCGGGCCCGCGGTGGTAGTTGATCGAGGCCACCACGTCCTCGGGCGTCACGTCCTTGCCGTTGTGGAAGGTCACGCCCTTGCGCAGCTTGAACACCCACTGCTTGGCGTCGGGGCTCGCCTCCCAGCTCTCGGCGAGCTCGGGGGCAAGCTGGTTGTCCTGGCCGATCTCGGTCAGGTAGTTGTTGTAGATGAAGCCCTGGCCGATGGTGAAGTCGTTCTCCCACACGCCGGGGTCGAGGTTGTCGGTCGTCGAGCCGTGCCCGCGTCCGATCCTGAGGGTGCCGCCCTTCTTCGGGGTCTGCGCGAACGCCTTGGGCGCCGCCATCAGCGCGGCCCCCGCGGCGCCGAGCTTGAGAAGCTGGCGGCGGTCGAATTCGGTCATGCGTGGTCTCCCTGCAGGGGCTTTTGACATCTGCCCGCCCGGCCGCCCCCATGGGGCCGGAGAGCTTTCCCGGCCGCGGCTGTCCGCGGTCCCGGCGCACAGTCTTGTCGGAAATCCCGCGCCGCGCCAGAGCGTTTGCGACCCTCGCGGGCCGCTTTCACGCCACCGCGCGTTGCGCCGGGCCCGCTCGCACGATATTGATCCGCCCCGAATCCTTCCAGCCCCCGGAGAAGCGCGCGATGGCCAGCTACCAGTACGTCTACCACATGGATGGCGTCTCGAAGACCTATCCGGGCGGCAAGAAGTGCTTCGAGAACATCCGCCTCTCGTTCCTTCCGGGCGTGAAGATCGGCGTCGTCGGCGTCAACGGCGCGGGCAAGTCCACGCTGATGCGCATCATGGCGGGTCAGGACAAGGACTTCACCGGCGAGGCCTGGGCGGCCGAGGGGGTGCGCGTCGGCTACCTGCCGCAGGAGCCGAAGCTCGACGAGAGCCTCGACGTCCGCGGCAACGTGATGCTGGGCGTTGCCGCCAAGCAGGCCAAGCTCGACCGTTACAACGAGCTTGCGATGAACTACTCGGACGAGACCGCCGACGAGATGGCACGCCTGCAGGACGAGATCGACGCCGAGAACCTGTGGGACCTCGACGCGCAGGTGGATGTCGCCATGGAGGCGCTGCGCTGCCCGCCCGACACGGCGCGCGTCGCCACCCTCTCGGGCGGCGAGCGGCGGCGCGTGGCGCTATGCAAGCTGCTGCTGGAAGCGCCCGAGATGCTGCTGCTCGACGAGCCCACCAACCACCTCGACGCCGAGACGATCGCCTGGCTGCAGAAGCACCTGATCGAGTACAAGGGCACGATCCTGATCGTCACCCACGATCGCTACTTCCTCGACGACATCACCGGCTGGATCCTCGAGCTCGACCGCGGCCGCGGCATTCCCTACGAGGGCAACTACTCGTCCTGGCTCGAGCAGAAGGCCAAGCGGCTGGAGCAGGAAGCGCGCGAGGACAAGTCGCGCCAGAAGGCGCTGGCCTCGGAACTCGAATGGATCCGCCAGTCGCCCCGCGCCCGGCAGGCCAAGTCCAAGGCCCGCATCAACGCCTACAACGAGCTTGCCTCGCATTCCGAGCGCGAGCGCGTGGGCCGCGCCCAGATCATCATCCCGAACGGGCCGCGCCTCGGCTCGAAGGTGATCGAGGTCGAGGGGCTGAGGAAGGGCTATGACGACCGGCTGCTGATCGACGGCCTCGACTTCTCGCTGCCGCCGGGCGGCATCGTCGGCGTGATCGGGCCGAACGGAGCGGGCAAGTCCACGCTGTTCCGCATGCTGACCGGGCAGGAGCAGCCCGACGCCGGCACCATTTCCCTCGGCGACACGGTGAAGCTGTCTTACGTCGATCAGAGCCGCGACGACCTCGACCCCAACAAGACCGTGTGGGAGGTGATCTCGGACGGCCTCGATATCCTCCAGCTTGGCGACGCCGAGATCCCCAGCCGCGCCTATTGCGGCGCCTTCAACTTCAAGGGCGGCGACCAGCAGAAGAAGGTCTCGCTCCTCTCGGGCGGCGAGCGCAACCGCGTCCACATGGCGAAGCTCCTGAAATCCGGCGGCAACGTGCTGCTGCTCGACGAGCCAACCAACGACCTCGACGTGGAGACCCTGCGCGCGCTTGAGGATGCGCTGGAGGCTTTCGCCGGCTGCGCAGTCGTGATCAGCCACGACCGGTTCTTCCTCGATCGCCTCTGCACGCATATCCTGGCGTTCGAGGGCGAGGCGAAGGTCGAGTGGTTCGAGGGGAACTTCCAGGCCTATGAGGAGGACAAGATCCGCAGGCTGGGGCCGGATGCGGTGGAGCCGAAGCGGATCAAGTATAAGAAGTTTGCGAGGTGAGGGAGGCCACGTGTCATTCCCCGTGCCTCCACAAATCTTTGCCGGGGAACCGTTTTTCCCACGTTGCAATGAGAAATAACGAAATGGAGCTTGCCGAGTTAATTGCCAACTCGGCAACTCTTTTGTCTATCCTTCTAGTTCCCCTTTCTCTTCCATGCGCATCTCCGCTATGGGTTCTCAGAGAGCCGATGCCTGAAACTGCGGTAGTAAGCCCAGCAAGAATCTGACGGATATCCGCCGCGGCCTCGCCCTAAAGGTCTTCCCTATCAGCAGACAGCTTCAATGGAACCTTGACGGCCTTGTAGAGTGTCTGAATGTCCATCTTCTTCGGCAGAGGCTCCCCAAGCTCCACGAGGATGGAACGGCAGACGCTCTCCAGCATCGAGCAGGCTGCGGTTATGGCATCTTCCGGATCGATATCCGCAGCTTTGTGCGCGCGCTCGACCTCTCGCAAGACTGTATCGAAGTTCACTTTCTGCGCGGCGCTCGAAAGTTTTTCCGCTCCAATCCGCGGCGATGTTGTTGGTATCGATTCCAAAAACTCGGAAAGCTTCTTTGTCTGAAAAAATTAATCCGCATACTTTAATTCTGTTAATTCCAGATCCATCGCGCCAATTGATATAAGATGATTATCAATCTCAATCAAATTCCTGGTCTCTTCCGCTGCCAACTCCCAAAGTGCCTCGAGAACCTGAACAACATCATGCCGTGAGGAATTCTCAATGAAGCACCGCAGCCGATTCACCTTCGAGTTGCCGCGAGTCGCGTATTCACTAGAATAGATGTCTATGCCGAGTTGGTCCTCAAAAAATTCCTTGAATCCTTTATTGTTGAAGTCGAGTACGTAACCGGCACCCATGTCAAAAAAATTCGTCGATTTGGCGCCACTGGAAATGCTTCAAACTCACCACTTGCGCGCTCCAATCTAGTTATCTCCGCTCAAAAAAGCGAAATC
This sequence comes from Thermohalobaculum sediminis, assembly GCF_023487995.1. GTDB lineage: Bacteria > Pseudomonadota > Alphaproteobacteria > Rhodobacterales > Rhodobacteraceae > Thermohalobaculum > Thermohalobaculum sediminis. The sequence continues at coordinate 90,480 of NZ_JAMFKN010000006.1, read as the reverse complement.
TGATCCGCATTGCAAGCAGCAAGCCTAGCAACTGTCTTTCACGTTGCTGCTCTGGTGTAGACGGTTCCGTCGCGGATCATGGCGTTGAGGATGGTGAGAAGCTTTCGGGCGCAGCACTCGTAGGGCGGGGTTCACCCCGCCACCCCTCCCGCCGTCGCACACCGGCGGGGTGAACCCCGCCCTACTCCCCAAACCGGCCGTCGGGAACCTCGACCGACCACTCCGCCTCCACCCGGCCCAAACGGATGTCGCGGTGGATCGACGAATGCGGCCAATCCACCGCCCGCGCGGCGAACCCGTGCTTCACCGGGCTGGCCCAACAATACCGGACGTGAGCCGCGCAATCCGCCGCGTCGCGGATCATGTCGGCTTCGGCCCCGGGGCTTCGCCCGCTCGGGGCGGAAACAGGTCCACCGAACCGATGTCCGGGCGCGCCTCACGCCAGAGTCTCGGGTACCGCGGTCCCATCTCGAACCGGCCCGCACGGCCCACATGACCCCCGCCCTGATCGCCCGCGATCCGCATCGCCCGATTCCCTTAAGAAAATCTCCCGATCTCCCCTACCCTTCCGCGTCGCCTCGCGGTCCCCCGGAGGAGGGCTGGAACTGCCGGGCGGCGGAACCGGAAGGGGAATCCGCATGAAGAAATCCGATCATTCCGATATCACCAAGAAGGGCTTCGACCCCCAGTGGTGGGAGTCGAGAGCCCCGAAGCTTTTCAAGATGAACAAGGATGTCATTCAGGCTCTGCACAAGATCCGGACAGCCTTTATCGGCCCGAACGGCCTGCCCAACCTCCAGCGCGCGAAGGAGACCGGGTTCAAGCTCGAGAACGTCGAGGTAATGTACAAGGACCTCATTCACATCCTTACAAGGGCGCAGAAGGAGTGCGTGAAGGGCGTGCATGACGACACGAAGGCCGGCCTCGACATCTACCTGAAGCAGGCGAAAGTCGGCCAGATGATGGTCCAGGCTGCCCTCAAGTAGCACCCACGCGATGCATGGGGCGGGTCCGCCCGCCCTATCCATCGGCACTTCCCTCGCCCCGTCCTTCGTGACGGCCGCTCCCGCCCCGTGGCGCCGAGGGCCCCGCGCCCGGGACCGCCTGCGTCGAGGCGCAATGCCCGCGGTCCGGCACAGCCAACGAGGCGCCGGTGCCGAAGCAAGCCGCAGGGGCATGCCGGCACTCACGACTCCCGCCGCACCGCACCGCCCTCTCCGCGCAATTCCCTTGCAATCCCGCCCCGAAAGGCCCATGTATGGCGCGCGACGTTATCTCTATCGAACCGCTGTCTCCCTAACCGGCTTCAGTCACTCGATCTTGTCATGACTGCGCCGGGCTGCCGCATGTTGCGGGCAGCGACACACAAAGGAGACATTCACATGGCCAAGGGCACTGTGAAGTGGTTCAATGCCACCAAGGGTTTCGGCTTCATCCAGCCCGAGGGCGGCTCGAAGGACGTGTTCGTCCACATCTCGGCTCTCGAGCGCGCGGGCATCGACCGTCTCGATGACGGCCAGAAGGTGACCTTCGACATCGAGAGCGGCCGCGACGGCCGCCAGTCGGCCGGCAACCTTCAGCTCGCCGACTGACCTGCCGCGACGGGCGCGCGCCGACGGCGCGGCGCCCTGGCGGTCACACGAAGCCCGCGCGTCCCCGCGCGGGCTTTTTTCATGCCCTCGCGCCTGCGGCCCCCGCGCGATCAAGAATTGGCGCGGCGCGCCGGGGCCGCTCGCGGCGACGCACAAAGGAACGGGACGGGTCACGACGCGCATGTCCGCCCGCGCCCGGCCGTGCCGCGAAGTCCGGAGCCGCCTGTCCCAAGATGATACGGGGCCGGGACACGCCCAGCCTGCCCGCGCAACTTACGCGCGAACTGCCCGGCGGCCCGCGACATTGCCCGTCACCGGCAAGAATTTCTTCCTTATACTCTCTCGCGTTTTCTCGGATGACATTAAATCGCAAATAAAATTTCATGTAAAATCGGCCTTGCGTCGCCGGGCGCGACGCCACATACTTTCCCTGCCGTGTGGCGTTCCCCATTCAATCGGTGTTTTTCGAGTTTTCACAAGCCCTTGAAGCTCCGAAAGGGTGATTCATGGCAGACGAACTCAGGAAGACCACGCTTAGCTTCTCGCGGCCCGCGCAACTTGCGGGTGCGGACCGGGTGCTGCCGGCAGGCGACTACCTGATCGAGTGGCGGCAACATTTCCTCGACGACGTGTCGATGCCCGAGGCGCCGGCGACCGAGGTGCGTCTCCATCTGGGCACGGACGATGCCGCCGAGGTGCTCACCGTCGCTTGGGTCGAGTTGCGGGCGGCGCTGTTGCGCGACCGCGCGCCCCTCCCGCGGCCGGGCAAGCCCCCCGTCGACGACCTGCTCGCCGACCCGCTCATCCGCCTCGTGATGTCGAGCGACGGGCTGAGCGGCCACGCCGTCCGCCGCGCCCTGCGCGCGGCCCGGATGCGCCGCACGGGGCTCGCGCCCCTCGCCGGGCGGCCCCGCCATGCACCCCAGCAGGCGCCGGGACGCGGCAGCCCCGGGCAGGTTGCCCCCCGCGGGCATCTGCCCGCCCCCTTCTGACCGGCACGGCGCGCGGCGCGCGCGTTGGCGCGCGCCGCCGACGTCTTGCGGTCAATCCTCAAGAACGAATGTCACTTTCATGTTGACGCGATACTCGGCGATCCGGCCGTTCTCGACCGCGACGGTCTGATCCTGGACCCAGGCACCCTTGACGTTCTTCAACGTCTTGGAGGCGCGTTCGACCCCCTTGACGATCGCATCCTCGAAGCTGGTGCTCGACGCCGATGTGATCTCGGTCACGCGTGCGACGCTCATGGCGGTTCTCCCTCCTCGGATGGGTTTGCGCCATGCAGTCTGCACGCTGGCCGGGGCTGTGCCTTGATACACCTCAAGGTTGTGCGGATTTCGCCGGAGGCCCCATGCCGCCGGGGGAGCACCTTCTCGGGATATTCGTTTTAGATCAGAATTTTGAGCCGCACCTCACGCGAGACACCACGCGCCTTGCAACGTCACTCCTGCAGCAGCACCAGCGCCGAAGCGTCCCAGGCCAGCCGAACCGGGTCGCCCCAGGTGATCTCGCGCTCGGCCGCGCGCAGCCGGTTCGTCCGCGCGACCTTGACCCTCAGATCGGGCGTGACCCGGACATGGTAGATCGACATGTCGCCCAGATAGGCGATGTCCTCGACGTGGCCCACCATCTCGTTGACGCCCGCCGCCTCGCCCTCGCCTGCGCGGGAAAGCGAGATCTTCTCGGGCCGCAGCGCAAGCTCGACGGCCGTGCCCTCGCTCCGTGACGCCGCGGCGGGACATTGCGCGGTGCCGCCGGCGGCGAGATCGATGGTCCCGTCGCCCCGCACGCCGCCGGTCAGGACGTTGACGTCGCCGATGAAGTCGGCCACGTAGCGCGAGGCCGGGGCCTCGTAGACCTCCTGCGGCTCACCCACCTGCGCAACCTTGCCGTCGCGCATGACCGCGAGGCGGGTCGAGACCGTCATCGCCTCTTCCTGGTCGTGGGTGACGATCACGAAGGTCAGGCCGAGTGTCTCCTGGATGTTCACCAGCTCGAACTGCGTGGCCTCGCGCAGCTTGCGGTCGAGCGCGCCGAGCGGCTCGTCCAGCAGCAGGAGCTTGGGCTTCTTGGCCAGCGCGCGAGCCAGCGCCACCCGCTGGCGCTGCCCGCCGGAAAGCTGGTCGGGCCTGCGCCGCGCGAACTTCTCGAGCCGCGTCAGCGCCAGCATCTCGGCCACGCGCTCGCGGATCTGGGGACGGGGCATGCGCTCCATCTGCAGGCCGAAGGCGATGTTCTGCTCAACCGTCATGTGCGGGAACAGCGCATAGCTCTGGAACATCATGTTCACCGGCCGCTCGTAGGGCGGGATGCGCGAGAGGTCCTCGCCGCCCAGCAGTATCTGGCCGGAATCGGGCGTCTCGAACCCCGCGAGCATCCTCAGCAGCGTGGTCTTGCCGCAGCCCGATGGTCCCAGCAGGGCGAAGAACTCGCCGCGGTAGATGTCGAGCGAGACGTGATCGACCGCGACCGTCTCGCCGAAGCGCTTAACGAGGTCGACGATTTTCAGATGCGGCACGGCGCTTGGATCGCGCCAGGGCTTGAGGGGGGTGTCGCGCTTCTCGGCAACCGCCACGGCAGCCTCCAATCGGAAGGGGCGCGCGCCGGGCCCGACTGGGCCCGGCGCGCACAGGCTGTCACGAACCGGTCTTGATCCGGGTCCACTCGCGCGTCAGCACGCGCTGCTCGGCCGGGCCGTAGGGCGAGGTCACGTAGAGCTTCTCGACCGTCTCGGCGGACGGGTAGATCGCCGGGTCGCCGATCACGTCCTCGTTGAGGAGCGGCTGCGACGCCTTGTTGCCATTGGCGTAGTAGACGTAGTTCGACGCCTTGGCCGCAACCTCGGCGCGCATGATGTAGTCGAGGAAGATGTGCGCCTCCTCGGGGTGCGGAGCGTCCGAGGGGATCGCCATCTGGTCGAACCACATGAGCGCCCCTTCCTTCGGGATCGCGTATTCGACGGTCACGCCGTTGTTCGCCTCGGCCGCGCGGTCTCGGGCCTGCAGCACGTCGCCCGACCAGCCCACCGCCAGGCAGGCATCGCCGTCGGCCAGCGCGTTGATGTAGGGCGACGAGTTGAAGCTGGTGACCGAGGGCCGGATCTTTGCGATCAGTTCGGCCGCCGCGCGGATGTCGTCGACGTTTTTCGAGTCGGGGTCCTTGCCCATGTAGTTGAGCGCCGCAGGGATCATCTCGTCCGGCGCGTCGAGGATATGGATCCCGCAATCGGCGAACTTCGCGATCAGCTCGGGATTGAAGATCACTTCCCACGAGTCGATCGTCTCGGCGCCGAGGCGTGCCTTCACCGCATCGACATTGTAGCCGATCCCGGTGGTGCCCCACATGTAGTTGATTGAATACTCGTTGCCCGGGTCGTATTTCGCGGTCCGTTCCGAGATGCGGTCCCACATGTTGGCAAGGTTCGGCAGCTTCGACTTGTCGAGCTTCTGGAACACGCCCGCCTGGATCTGGCGCTGCAGGAAGCCGCCTGTGGGAACGACCACGTCGTAGCCCGACGATCCCGCCAGCATCTTGGTCTCGAGGATGTCGTTCGAGTCGAAGACGTCATAGACGACCTTGATCCCGGTCTCGGCTGTGAACTCCGCGAGGATCTCCTCGTCGATGTAGTCCGACCAGTTGTAAACATTGACGACCCGGTCCTGGGCACCGGCCGGAACAGCCAGCATCAGAGCCAGCGCCGTGCCGGTCAGAAATCGCGTCATGATCACCTCTCCCGATCTTCTGTTTGGGGGCCGCTGGGCCATCCGCAGCCTGTTTCCGGCGGCAGCTTAACGCCCGCAAGGGCCCTTGCAAGGTCTAAATGCCGCGGTGCGGAACAGGCTTGCAAGCGCCGCTGCGGCCGCTCTAGGCTCGGGCGGCAGGCCGCTTCTGCGGCGGGGCGGGAGTGCGTCGGGGAATGGCGGGACAGGCGGTTGGACATTCGGGCTGGGGGCGGCGCGCCGCGATCCTGATCCCCTATCTGTGGCTGATCGCCTTCTTTCTCGCGCCCTTCCTGATCGTGCTCAAGATCTCGATCAGCACGACGGCGATCGCGCAGCCGCCCTACACGCCGGTCTGGGACTCGATGGGCGCGGCGCTCACGCATCTCGCGACACCCAATCTCGGGAATTACAGCTTCCTGTTCGACGATCCGCTGTACATCGACTCGTATCTCAACTCGCTCAAGGTCGCGGGGCTGTCCACGCTGATCGCGTTGCTGATCGGCTATCCCATGGCCTATGGCATCGCGCGCTCGTCGCGGAACTGGCGCGGAGCGCTGCTGACACTGGTGATCCTGCCGTTCTGGACGTCGTTCCTGATCCGGGTCTACGCGTGGGTCGGCATCCTCAAGACCGAGGGCATCCTGAACGCCTTCCTGCTGTGGACCGGCGTGATCTCCGAGCCGCTGCAGATCCATTTCACGCCGACCGCGGTCTATATCGGCATCGTCTACAGCTATCTTCCTTTCATGATCCTGCCGCTCTACTCGACGCTCGAGAAGCTCGACGAGAGCCTGCTCGAGGCCGCCGCCGACCTCGGCGCGCGCCCCTTCACGACCTTCTGGCGCGTAACCCTGCCGCTCAGCATGCCGGGCATCGCAGCCGGCTGCTTCCTCGTCTTCATCCCGGCGGTGGGCGAGTTCGTCATCCCCGAGTTGCTGGGCGGGTCGTCGACGCAGATGATCGGCCGCACGCTGTGGAACGAGTTCTTCCAGAACCGCGACTGGCCGCTTGCCTCGTCGGTCGCCGTGCTGCTGCTGATGGTGCTGGTGGTGCCGATCATGATCTTCCAGCGATATGCGCGGCGCGAGGGGACGGGCTGATGCGGCGCGGACCGGGGCTGTTCCTGAAAGGCGCGATGGCGCTGGGCTTCGCGTTCCTCTACGCGCCCATCCTCATCCTGATGCTCTATTCCTTCAACGCCTCGAAGCTGGTCACGGTCTGGGGCGGCTTCTCGACCCGGTGGTATGTCGAGCTGTGGTCGAACACCGCGCTGCTCGATGCCGCCTGGGTTTCGGCCACCGTGGCGGCGACAGCCTCGACGCTGGCGACCGTGCTGGGCGTGATGGCGGGCTATTCGCTGGCGCGCGTGCCGCGCTTCCTCGGGCGGACGCTGTTCTCGGGCATGGTGCTGGCGCCGCTGGTCATGCCCGAGGTCATCACCGGGCTGTCGCTGCTGCTCGCCTTCATCTCGGTCTCGATGGACCGCGGCTTCGTGACCATCGTGATCGCGCATGCCACGTTCTCGATGTGTTACGTCGCGATCGTGATCCAGGCGCGGCTTGCCGGCTTCGACCAGTCGGTCGAGGAGGCGGCCGAGGATCTGGGCGCGCGCCCTGCCACCGTGTTCCGCCGGATCACCCTGCCGCTCATCATGCCGGGGGTGATCTCGGGCTGGCTCCTGAGCTTTACGCTCTCGCTCGACGACCTCGTGATCGCGAGCTTCACCTCGGGGCCGGGCTCGACAACGCTGCCGATGAAGATCTTCTCGTCGGTGCGCCTCGGCGTGACGCCCGAGATCAACGCCATCGCCACCATCCTGATCGGCCTTGTCGCGATGGGGACGATCTTCTGGTCGCTGGCGCTGAAGCGGGCCGAGGCCAACCGGCTTAGGGCGGCGCAGTAGGGCCGCTCAGGCGGCGGCGCGCGCCGCTTCCTCGAACACCATCGCGTGACGCTCGGCCAGCCGCATGGGGTCGCTGTCGTAGCCGCCGCCGATGACGATCACGAGCGGCACGCCCGCGGCGCGCACGGCGTCGATGACCAGACGCTCGCGCGCGCGCAGCCCCGCCATCGAGACGGCCAAGCGTCCGAGGCGGTCGCCCTCCCAGACATCGACGCCGGCATTGTAGAACACCAGCGCCGGCGCCGATGCAGCCAGCGCCTGCGCCATCGACGCGCCCAGCGCCGCGAGGTAGTCGCCATCGCCCGTCCGGTCGGGCAGCGCCACGTCGAGGTCCGAGCACGCCTTCCTCGCCGGAAAGTTCTTCGCCGCATGGACCGAGAGGCAGAACACGCTGGCGTCGCCGCCAAAGATCCGGGCGGTTCCGTCCCCCTGATGCACGTCCGCGTCGATCACGAGGATGCGCCCGGCAAAGCCCTGCGCGCGCAGGTTCCGGATGGCGACGGCGACGTCGTTGAAGACGCAGTAGCCCGCTCCGCCGTCGGGCCCCGCGTGATGCGAGCCGCCGGCGGAATTCGCGGCGATCCCGTGCTCGAGCGCGAGCCATGCCGCCAGCAGCGTGCCCGAGGCCGAGAGCCGGGCGCGCCGCGCCACCGCCTCGCTTGCCGGCAGGCCGATGCGCCGCACCTCCTCGGGCGCGAGCCGCCCGTCGAGGACCCGCGCCACGTATCCGGCGTCATGCGCCAGTGCGACCTGCGCGGCCGTCGCGGGGGCCGGCGCAAGATACCGGCCCGGCACGAGCAGCCCCCTGCGCGACAGGGCGTCGCGCAGATAGCCGTATTTCGACATCGGAAAGCTGTGCCCGGGCCTCAGCGGCGCCTGGTAGTCCGGGTGATGTACGATGGGCAGCATCGCGCCGTGGGACACGCGGCCCGCATGGACGGGCCGCGCAGATCCTGCGTGCCCCGCGCTCAGCGCCGGGCGTCGCCGACCATGCGCCACGCTGCCGGAATCAGCAGCGCCGCGAGCGCAAGCTTCAGCGCGTCGCCCGCGAGGAACGGGTAGAGGCCCCAGTCGAGGATCGGTTTGTCCCAGCCATAGAGCTGGCCCAGCCACAGCAGGCCGGGCACGTAGATCGCGAGGTTGCCGAGCACCAGCGCCAGCGCCATGCGCCCGACGCTGCGGTCCCAGCCCGCCCGCGCGAGCGCCCCGAGGAGACCCGCCGCGAGCACGAAGCCCAGCAAGTATCCGCCGGTGCCGCCCAGCATGTAGGCGATCCCGTGCGACTCGGCCGAGGACGAGGTGAAGACATCGAAGCCGAGCGCGCCCACTGCCAGATAGGCCAGCACCGTGCCGACGCTCAGCCGAAGCCCGTAGGCCGCGCCGATGGTCAAAACGACGAAGGTCTGCATGGTGATCGGGACCGGCCAGAACGGAACCTTGATCTTGGCCGCGACCGCCAGGGCCGCCACGCCGAATGCCACCAGCAGAACCTGCTTGGCGCGCAGGGCCGCGCCCTCTCCGCCGGGCAGCGCCTCGGCCAGAACCCGCTTGGTCAGGGGGGATGCCATCAGTCTCTCCTCCGTCTTCGCCCGCGGTCGGCACGGCCTTCCGCCCGGCCGATCTATGCACCGCGCGCCCGCTCCGCGCAAGCGGCAGGCATGTCGCGCCCACGCACCGGGCGGCCCGCAACTGTCCCTTTTCGCGCTCGCATGCTTTTGGCTAATGTCGGAAGGACGATGGGGGCAGGACGGAGACGCGACCTTGGCGGAAGGCGGCGAGCGCAGCCGGTCGGAACGTCCCTGCAACGATCCGGCGCATGCCCGGCAATCGAATGCCGATGCGCCGCAGCTTGCGCTCGATCTCGGCGGCGGCACGGTCGCGCTTCTCCGGCGCGAGGGCCTCGAATGGCGCGAGGTCGCGCGCGCTGGAATCCGCCCCGACGGCACGCTCGCCTCGGCCTCGGCACTGCTGCGCGCGGCGCGGGACGAAGCGATGGAGTTCGACGGGACGGCCGCGCCCACGCCGCGGGTGACACTGTGGCTGCCGCCGGAGCAGGTTCTGGTGCGCCGGCTCGCCTTGCCGCCCGGCGAGCCCGCGCGTTGGCACGCGGCGCTCGCCGATGCCGCGGCGGTCAGCGGCCAGCGGACCGAGGATCTCGCCCTCGACATCGCGGCGCCGGGGCCGGACGGGCGGTCGGTGGTGCTCGCGGCCTTCGCGCAGAGCTGCCGCGAGGCCCGCGCCTATGCCGAAGGCTGGGGCTTCGCGCCGGCCGCGGTCTCGACGGCGGTCGAGGCCGCCGCCTTCGGCCCCGGCGGCCCCGAGTTCCGGACAGGTGGCGCAGGCCCCATCCCCGCATCGCCCACCCATCCCGCGAGCGCGCTGGAAGAGCCCGCACGCGCGGACGCGCGGCCCGCGCGCCCCCCGATGCCCGGCGCTGCCGCACGACCCGCTGCCCCGAAAGCGCGGCGACGGGTGGCGGCCATCGGCACGTTGGCCGCGATCGCGCTCGGGCTCGTGATCCACGCCGCGCCGTGGGAGCGAAACGCGGCAACTCCCGACCGGTCGGCGTCGGTCGAGAGCGCGGCGGCGCAGCCGGAGATGGACGGCCCCGGCGCGCGCCACGCGTTTGCGCCCGAAGCGGCCGAACCGGAGGGCAGCAGCACGCGGCCCACGCCCGACATCGCCGCGACCGACACCGCCGCCGGGCAGCAGGCCGGGCCTGTTCCGGCACGGGTGCCGTGGCCTGCGCCGCTGGTCGCCCGCACCGGCTCCACCGTCGATCTCTGGACCGGTGCGCCCGAGCCGTCGGCGCCGCCACCGCCCGCGCGCCCCGCGCCATCGGCGCTGGCAGCGCCGTCCTCTCCCGCCGGGCTGCCCGAACTCGATCTCCCGCCCGGGATCGCGACAGCTGAAGCGGACGCGTCCGCCGACATGCCCATAGACGCGCGCCCCGACGCCCCCAACGACGGGGCTGGCGACGCGCAGCCGGCCATCGTGCGCCCAGGCCCGACGCTCTGGAAGCAGCCCGTGCGGACGCGAGGGGGTCCGTCGCCGTCGCTCGCGGCCTCAGCGATCGCGGCGGAGGGGCCGGGTGCAGCGGCCTCGGACATGCCGGCGGCAGAACTCGCCGACGGGACCGAACTTGCCGAACTCGCCCCTGGTGTGCTGGCGCCCGGAAAAAGCATCGCACCCCGGACCCGGCCGGCGGACGATCCCGCCGCAGTGGAGGGCGCAAGCGACGACGCAGCCCCGCGGGCCCCGAGCGCGGCCACCGGGGAGGGCGAGGCCGTTGGGGAGGGCGAGGCCGCCGAGATCCCACAGGACGCCTCGGCGCTCGCACCCGCGGCATCACCGAGCCCGAGGCTTCGCGGGCAGGGCGGCACGGCCGCGGATGAGGTGGATGTGGTGGGCGGGCGGGACACGGGCGCCGCGGACCCGGGCGCCGATGCTCCGGGCGGCGAGGACGCGGGAGAGCCCGCCTCGGAGCACGCCGCCGCGGACGCCCCCCGCCCCTCCCCGCGCCCGGCGACGCTGGGCGCGCCGATCCGGCCCTCGGCGCGGAACGGCGGCGGCACCGGGGCGGCGATGCCGGCCCTGCCCGGCCTGAGCCGCTCGGCGCCGCGGCAGGTGCAGCGCTCGGCCGTCGAGCAGGGCATCCCGCTCGACCGCACGGCGCTCATCGGCATCCTCGACATCGAGACCGGCCGGCAGGCCCTGCTGCGACTGCCGAATGGCCGCTACGAGCGGCTGATGCTCGGCGACAGCGTCGAGGGCTGGACGGTCAGCGCGATCGGGATCGACGCGATGCGGCTCACGCGCAATGGCGAGGAGCGCACCCTGCGGCTGGTCAACCGCTGACGGCCCGCGCCGGTGCGCGCCGCAAGGCAGCGGGCAGAATGTCCTCGCTGGGCCACCAGCCGGTTTCGAGGCAGACGTCATAGCCCTGCACGAGGCCGGCCGAGCGCATGCCGGCCTGCGCCCCGCGCCAGTCGTAGCCGAGACGGCGCATCTCGACGCCGCCCGCCCGGATGATGGCGTAGGACACCCGCCGGTCGCCGTCATGCGGCGGCATCCCCAGCGCCCCGGTGTTGAGCCACAGCCGCCCCCCGACCTCGCGCCGGAAAGGCACGCCGCAATGCCCGGCGAGCACTGCGTCGACCGGCCCGACCGTCCGTCCGAGAAGTGCGATCTCGGCCGCGAACACCGCGTCGTCGTCAGTGGGCCAGACATAACGGTTGACCGCGCTCGCGCCGCCATGCAGCACGCCCCAGCGGCGCCCATGTGCCCGGAACGCCGCGAGCCGCGGCAGGCCCTGCATCCAGTCGCGCGCCTCGAGCGGAATGGCGGCCGCCGCATGCGCGAACCACGCGCCCGAGGCAAGATCGCAGGCGGTGCCGGTTGCGAAGCCGCAACCGCAATCCCCGGCCCCCGCACCCAGGCTCTCCTCGCAGTTCCCGGCGATCGACCACATGCCCCGTTCGCGCAGCAGGGCGAGCGTCCGCGCCGGCTCGGCGCAATAGGCGCAGTGATCGCCGGTCGAGACCATCGGCGCCGCGCCCAGTCCCAGGTGCGCGAGTTCGGCGATCAGCGCCTCGGCGGCATGCGCGTTCGAGACGGCGCCGCCGAAGGCGACCACATCGCCCGCCAGATCGCGCAAGTCCATGAAACCGCTCATCACCTGCCTTGTTCCCGGCCCGCTGCGCGCCCATAACTGGAAGCAGATCTTCTGATGTGCAAGGACCATCCGGATGGACCCCGCAATTCTGTGGACGAGCGGCATCATTCTCGTGCTGCTCGGCCTCTCGGCCTTCTTCTCGGGCAGCGAAACGGCGCTGACCGCAACCAACCGCGCGACGATGCACGCGCTTGCCGCGCAGGGCTCGCGCGGGGCCTCGACGGCGCTGAGGCTGACCGAGGACAACGAGCGGCTGATCGGCTCGATCCTGCTCGGCAACAACCTCGTCAACATCCTTGCCGCCTCGCTCGCGACCTCGATCTTCACGATGATGTTCGGCGAGGCGGGCGTCGCCTGGGCGACGCTGGTGATGACCTTCATGGTGCTCGTGTTCTCCGAGGTGCTGCCCAAGACCTACGCGATCAGCAACCCCGAGCGGGCGGCGGTGCGCGTCGCCCCCATCATCGCGGTCGTCGTGCGCGTCTTTGCGCCGATGGTCGCCTTCATCCGGGTGATCGTGCGCGGCGCGCTGCTGGTGATGGGCGTCCGAACCGACCCCGATGCCCATGCGCTGGCGCCCTACGAGCTGATCCGCGGCACCATCGCGCTCCATGCCCGCGAGGGGGGCGTGGACAAGGCCGAGCGGGACCGGCTTCTGGCCGCGCTCGACCTGCGCGACCGCGAGGTGGCCGAGGTGATGCGCCACCGGCGCGACATCTCCTCGATCTCGGCCGACGCGCCGGCCGAGGAGATCGTCGACTTCTGCCTCGGCTCGCCGCACACCCGCATCCCGCTGTGGCGGGGCGAGCCCGAGAACATCGTCGGCGTGCTCCACGCCAAGGACCTGCTGCGCGCGTTGAACCGGCAGATCCGGGCGAAGGAATCCATGGCCGAGGCGCTGTCCACGCTCGACGTGATGGCGGTGGCGATGAAGCCCTGGTTCGTGCCGGACACCCGGCCGCTCGACGACCAGCTGCGCGCCTTCCTCAAGCGCAAGTCGCATTTCGCGCTGGTGGTGGATGAATACGGCGTCCTTCAGGGGCTGATCACGCTCGAGGACATCCTCGAGGAGATCGTGGGCGACATCGCCGACGAGCACGACATCGAGCGCGAGGGGATCGTGCGCGAGGCCGATGGCTCGATGATCGTGCAGGGCTCCATGACGATCCGCGACCTCAACCGCGCCTGCGACTGGAACCTGCCCGACGACGAGGCCACGACGATCGCGGGGCTGCTGATCCACGAGGCGCAGACGATCCCGACCGAAGGGCAGGTCTTCGCCTTCCACGGGATGCGCTTCGAGGTGCTCGAGCGCCAGCGCCACCAGATCACCCGCCTGAAGCTCAAGGCGCTGAAGGGCGTCACGCCCAATGCGGGCCGCGCGATGCAGGCGTGAGCTCCGTCACGCCGTCGGGCGCCCGGCCATGGCATCCTGCGGAGATTCGCGAAGCTGAGGGAGGCGGCAGATGGCGAGACGGCCCGGGCAGAAGGTCAGGGACGGGCGCGGCGGCGTGTCCGACGCGGACCGCGCCGACTCGAAGAAGAAGGTGGCCATCAACAAGGCCGAGCAGAAGGCCGCCTTCTCGGAAATCGTGAAGCGACACAACGCGATCGGCCGTGACGTGGCGAAGCTGCGCGACGCGATGGCGAAGATCGACCAGATGCAGAAGGACGAGGAGGAGAAGCGCAAGCTGCGCGAAAAGGTCGCCAAGGCCGTCGCCAAGGTCCTCAAGGACGCGCAGGACATGGTGAAATCGCAGAGCGGCACGGTGGTGGTGGACAAGGCGCTCGACGCGCAGCTGATGAAGTTCGCCTCGGCCAATACCGGGAACTTCCTTGTCATCCTGGCCTTCCTCGTTTCCTACTTCCTGCAGAAGAAGCCGAAGAAGGCCTGAGAGCGCGGCTCCGGGCGTTGCCAGGGGGAATGCGATGCGCGCGGCAATCTATCGCCGGTTCGGACCGGCGCGGGAGGTTCTGGAGATCGCCGATCTGCCGACCCCCGACCCCGCGCCGGGCGAGGTCGTGGTGGCCGTCCGGGCATCGGGCGTGAACCCCTCGGACGTCAAGCTGCGGGCGGGCTCGCGACCGGGTGCGACCATGGGCTGGGACTTCGTCGTGCCCCATTCCGACGGCGCGGGCGAGATCGTGGCGCTGGGCGACGGGGTGCCGCGCGCGCGGCTGGGCCAGCGGGTCTGGATCTGGAACGGCCAGTGGCGCCGCCAGATGGGCACGGCGGCGGAATTGATCGCGCTCCCGGCCGATCAGGCAGTGCCGCTGCCCGACGGAACCAGCTTCGCCGAGGGCGCCTGCCTTGGCATTCCGGCGATGACCGCCTGGGCGACCGTGCTGGGCGACGGGCCGGTCGATGGGCAGACGCTGCTGGTGACGGGCGGAGCGGGCACGGTCGGACGCTACGCCGTCCAGATGGCGAGGCTTGCCGGTGCGCGAGTCATCACCACGGTCTCGAGCGCGGCCAAGGCCGCGCATGCGGGGCCGGCGGATCACGTCATCGACTATCGCCGCGAGGACGTGGCCGAGCGGGTTCTGGAGATCACCGGGGGCCGCGGCGTCGATCGCATCGTCGAGGTGGACTTCGGCGCCAATCTCGACGCGACCACGCGCATGATCGCCGAGGGCGGGACGATCGCGGCCTATGCCTCGGCGGCGCGGATGACGCCGGGGCTGCCGTTCTATCCGCTGATGTTCCGCAATGTCCGGCTGTGGATGGCGCTTGTCTACCTGCTCGACCCGGCGCGGCGACGCCGGGGCGAAGCAGACCTTGCGCGCTGGCTTGATGCGGGCGCGCTGAGCCACGCGGTCGCCAGCACCCATGACCTCGACCGCGTCGCCGATGCCCACGTGGCGGTCGAGGCCGGCGAGAAGCTCGGTACGGTGGTGGTCACGCTCTGAGGCCATGCGCGCGGCCCGCAGCGGGCGTCGATGGAACCCACCGACGGCCCCCCAGGCGCCCGCGCGTCAGCCGAAGTGACGCTCCATCACGACGCGGGCGATGTCGGTGCGGCTCAGGCCATCGCGGGCAAGGGCGCGGTCGCTCAGCGCGTTCAGGCGCTCGAACTCGGCCGCGGCGGCCTGGGCGCGGCGCAGCGAGCCGGCCAGAGCGACGATGGCGGACATGACCCCCGAGAAACCCGGGACGCCGTGGCCAGTGCTGAAGGTGATGCTGCTCGACGACATGATGCTCTCCCGCATCTGCGAATTATGTTGCAATTGCTAATTGGTATACCAGGCACGCCTCAGCAAGCCAAGCAACTGCAAGGCGGCCTTGCAGTTTCTACATGCCTCTGATCGAAAAAGATGAATTTGAAGGCAACGAGTGCCCGCAGATCGCCCTCGGCGTCAGGAAGCTTCGTCGGCGCGGCTTTGGAGGAAAGGAAATTG
Organism: Thermohalobaculum sediminis; assembly: GCF_023487995.1. Lineage (GTDB taxonomy): Bacteria > Pseudomonadota > Alphaproteobacteria > Rhodobacterales > Rhodobacteraceae > Thermohalobaculum > Thermohalobaculum sediminis. The sequence continues at coordinate 75,189 of NZ_JAMFKN010000006.1, read as the reverse complement.
TGCGACGCAACAGATTGGCCTCGCACGCGCGGGGCAGGCCGTCACGGCATGGGGATCGGCCCGGCATCCTTCGGCACGGCATAACCCCGCTGGACCGCGGGCCGCGCCGCGATCCGACGATACCAGTCGCGGACATTCGGGAATTCGGCGAGGTCGATGCGCTGCCATTCGAAGCGCGAGATCCAGGGCCAGCAGGCCATGTCCGCGATCGAATACTCGTCCGCGATGAAATCGCGCCCGGCGAGCCGGCGCTCGAGCACCCCGTAGAGCCGCCGCGTCTCGGTGGCGTAGCGCTCCTCGGCATAGGGCGCCTTGCCGGGATTGAACTTGAGGAAGTGATGCGCCTGCCCCGCCATCGGGCCCAGCCCGCCCATCTGCCACATGAGCCATTCAACGACCCGCCAGCGGCCCGCGCCGCTCTCTTCGCCATCGAAGCGCCCATACTTGTCGGCGAGGTAGAGCAGGATCGCCCCTGATTCCATCAGGCTCTGGCCGGTCTCGTGGTCGAAGATCGCGGGGATCCGATTGTTCGGGCTGATCATCAGGAACGAGGGCTGGAACTGCTCGTCCTTCGTGATGTCGATGGGCTTGACGGTGTAGGGGACGCCCAGCTCCTCGAGCATGATTGAAACCTTCCGCCCATTGGGCGTGGTCCATGTGTACAGGTCGATCATCTTCCCCTCGCCGCTACGCTCAGACGTGCTGGCCCCCGTTGATCTCGATCTCGACGCCCGTCACGTACGAGGACTCGGGCGTGCAGAGGTAGTAGATCGTCCGCGCAACCTCCTCCGGCTTGCCGAGGCGGCGCAGCGGGAGCGTCTCGGCCAGCTTCTCGGTGCCGGGGCTGAGGATCGCCGTTTCGATCTCGCCCGGCGCGATGGCGTTCACGCGGATGCCGTGGGGCCCATAGTCGTGAGCCATCTCGCGCGTCAGCGCCGCCAGCGCCGCCTTGGAGGTCGCATAGGCCGCCCCCGCGAAGGGATGCACGCGGCTCCCCGCGATGGACGTGACGTTGACGATGGCGCCCTGCGCCGCCTTGAGTTCCTCGAACATCCCGCGCGCCAGCACCACCGACGCGAAGAAGTTCACGTGGAACACCTGCCCCCATGTCCGCAGGTCGGTCGTGATGGTGTCGAGACGCTCTCCGCCCGCCCCCTTGGGCGAGATGCCCGCATTGTTGACCAGCGCGTGCAGCTTGCCGTTCGGCAGCCGGCGCTTGATCTCGGCCACCGCCTCGATGGTCGAGTTCGGGTCGGAGAGATCGACCTCGATGTGATCTTCCTCGCCGGCAAACCAAGGGCATTCCTCGGGAAAGGGCTGGCGCGAGCAGGTGATGACCCGCCAGCCGGCCGAGGAGAAGCGCTTGACGGTCGCGTGCCCGATGCCACGGCTCGCGCCGGTCAGCAGAAGCGTCTTGCCATCGAAGCTGTCGGCCATGGACTCTCTCAATCGCCAAGCGGAGTCGGAAGATCCGGTTCCGCGCCATCTGATCCGGGAACCCGAGCCGGATCAAGCCCCGCAGCGCCGGAGCCTCGGCACCCGCGCCGATCTTCGTGAAGCAACGGCGCGGGTGCCGCCGCGCGTGCGGAGGGGGCGTCCTCTCAGGGATTGAGCCGCTGCACCGTCCAGCCAGTCGCGTCGGTCCGCATGCGCGTCCAGCGGAAGCGATCATGCAGGCGGAAGTCGCCGTTCGCCCAGAACTCGATCTCGAGCGGACGGATGCGGTAGCCGCCCCAGTGCGGCGGGCGCGGCGGCTTCACGGGGTATTTCGCCGCGATCTTCGCGACCTCGGCCATCAGCGCGCGGCGGCTCGCGAGGGGGCGCGACTGGCGGCTTGCCCAGGCGCCGATCCGGCTCTGATAGGCGCGCGAGCTGTAATATTCGTCCGCCTGCTGCGGGCTGACCGTCTCGACCGGGCCGCGCAGGCGGATCTGGCGGCGCAGCGACTTCCAGTGCAGCACCATCGCGGCCTGCGGGTTGGCCTTGAGCTCGGTGCCCTTGGCGCTCTCCGAGTTGGTGTAGAAGACGAAGCCGCCCCGCGTCTGGCTCGGCTCGATTTCCTTGAGCAGCACCATGCGGACATTGGGCAGGCCGCGCGCGTCGGCGGTGGCCAGCGCCACGGCGTTCGCGTCCTCGGGCTCGGATGCTTCGGCCTCGGCCAGCCAGTCGCGGGCCAGCGCATAGGGATCGTCGCCCGCGAAGATGCCCGTAAGCCTGCCGCCTGTCGAAAGCTCCACCATGCCCGCTCTCCGCACGCTGCCACGGCCCGAATACCTAGCGTGCCACCCGGCTGCGTGGAAGCCCCCGGCCGCCGGTCTTGCTTGCCCGCAACCCGATTTTGCCCTAAGCCCGCCGCACGATGGGCCGAGGCGAGACGAGAGAGGGACCATGTCGGGACTGATGGCAGGCAAGCGCGGCCTCATCATGGGCGTCGCGAACGACAAGTCCATCGCCTGGGGCATCGCGAAGGTCTGCCGCGAGCAGGGCGCCGAGCTTGCGTTCACCTACCAGGGCGACGCGCTGAAGAAGCGGGTCGAGCCGCTGGCCGCCGAGGCGGGGTCCGAGATCGTCCTTCCCTGCGACGTCACCGATGCGGCCTCGATGGACGCGGTCTTCGCCGAGCTCGAATCGCGCTGGGGCAGGCTCGACTTCCTGCTGCATGCCATCGCCTATGCGGACAAGAACGAGCTCAAGGGCCGGTATGTCGATACCAGCCCGCAGAACTTCGAGATGTCGATGAACATCTCGTGCTACTCGTTTACCGCGCTCGCCCAGCGCGCCGAGAAGCTGATGACCGATGGCGGCTCGCTGCTGACCCTGACCTATTACGGCGCCGAGCGGGTGATGCCTCATTACAACGTGATGGGCGTCGCCAAGGCCGCGCTCGAGGCGTCGGTGCGCTACATGGCGGCCGATCTGGGCAAGCAGGGGATCCGCGTCAACGCGCTCTCGGCTGGGCCGATCAAGACTCTCGCAGCCTCGGGCATCGGCGATTTCCGCTACATCCTCAAGTGGAACGAGCTCAATGCGCCGCTCAGGCGCAACGTGAGCCAGGAGGATGTCGGCAAGGCCGGGTTCTATCTCTTATCGGACCTCTCGTCGGGTGTGACCGGCGAATGCCATCACGTCGATTGCGGCTATCACGTCGTCGGCATGAAGGCCGAGGACGCACCCGACATCGGCCTCGACCGCGGCTGAGGCCGCCATCCCGCACTGCACCCCGCTCCGAGCGGCTTTGTCCCCACGGGCCCGGCGGGCGACGGCCCGCCCAAGCCAGCGCGCCAGGATGCCGTGACGATTCCTGGCGCCGCGGCCTTCGCCGGGCGCACGCGCTCACGCCGTGCCTGCCTCTGCCATCAGCGAGGCATTGCCCCCTGCCGCGGTCGTGTCGACGCAGACATGCCGCTCGACCTGGTAGCGCGCCGGCGCATCGCCCGAGCTCAAGGGCGCCAGGATCGGCCCCTCGCGCGCAGAAAGGGCGCGGCGGATCGCCGCCAGCGCCTCGCCGCGTGCATCGCTCGCCACAGCGTCGAAGCCACGCAGTGTCGCGAGCGCCCCGGGATCGAGCCGGCCGTCGATTGCCGCGGGCCCATCGGGTTTCTGCACCGCACCGGGGCAGACGATCAGCGCCACATTCCCCGTCGCCGCCGCGCGCGCGGCCTGCGCCTCGGCCGAGGCGAGGTCCGGCCCGAGGCACAGCACCCGCCCGCGCGGGTGGAGAGAGAGCCGGTTCGACTCGCCGGTCGGTCCGGGAAGGCTCTCCGCCTCGCCCGCCGCGCGCGGAATGGCAAGCCGGGCAAGCGCCGCCTCCACGCGCCGCGGATCGAGCGGTGCGCCCTCGGCGGCAGCGCCGCCGACGCCGGAGGCGGGGCTCGATGCCCCGCCTCCGGCACCCGCCGCCCGCATGAAGCGGGCAACGTAATGCGGCCCGCCCGCCTTGGGCCCGGTTCCCGACAGACCCTCGCCGCCGAAGGGCTGCGAGCCCACGATCGCTCCGATCTGGTTGCGGTTGACGTACATGTTGCCCGCCCGGATGCGGTCCACCACATGCTGCACCCGATCGTCGATCCGGGTGTGCAATCCGAAGGTCAGGCCGTAGCCGGTCGCGTTGATGTCGTCGATCACGCGGTCGATGTCGGTCGCGCGGAAGGTCGCGACATGCAGCACCGGTCCGAAGATCTCGCGCTCGAGATCCGCGATCCCCGCGACCCGGATCACTGCCGGCGCGACAAATGTCCCGTCCCGCGGCACGCCCAGCGCCTTGACGAGGCGCCCGGCCGCCTGCGCGGCGGCGACATGGGCATCGATGCCGGCCTTCGCTTCCGCGTCGATCACCGGCCCCACATCGCTCGCCAGCTGCCACGGATCGCCGAGGCGCAGCTCGTCCATCGCGCCCGTCAGCATCTCGAGCACCCGTGGCGCGATGTCCTCCTGCAGATAGAGGCACCTGAGCGCCGAGCAGCGCTGCCCCGCGCTCTGGAACGCCGAGGCGATGATGTCGCGCACCGCCTGTTCCGGCAGCGCGGTCGAATCGACGATCATCGCGTTCAGCCCACCCGTCTCGGCGATCAACACGGCGTCGGGGGCGAGGTGGTCGGCCATCGCCCGGTCGATGCGCTTGGCGGTCTCGGTCGAGCCGGTGAAGCACACCCCCGCTATGCGCGGATCGGCCGCGAGCCGCCCGCCCACCGTCGGCCCGTCGCCGGGCAGCAATTGCAGGGCGGAGACCGGCACCCCCGCCTCGTGCATCAGCCCGACCGCGCGCGCGGCGATCAGCGGCGTCTGCTCGGCGGGCTTCGCGATCACCGCGTTCCCTGCCGCCAGCGCCGCCGCGATCTGCCCGGTGAAGATCGCGAGCGGGAAGTTCCACGGGCTGATGCAGGCGAATACCCCGCGAGGCGCGAGCCCCTGCCCCTCCAGCCGCTCGGCCTCGGCGGCGTAGAAGCGTAGGAAATCGACCGCCTCGCGCACTTCGGCCACGCAGTCGGGCAGGGTCTTGCCCGCCTCGCGCGCCGCTAGCGCGAACAGTTCCGCCGCGTGTGCCTCGTAGAGATCGGCAGCCCGGCGGAGCGCAGTCGCGCGCGAGGCCGCGTCCCGCGCCGACCATTCGCCAAAACCCTCGCCCGCCGAGGCGAGCGCGGTCTCGACATCGGCGGGCGTGGCCTCGACCACCCGTCCCACCGGCTCAGCGAGGTTCGCGGGGTTCATCGCCAGGCGTTCGGGCGCGCCGCCCACCGGCCCCGCGAGGATCGGGCGGGCCTCCCATACATGGCTGCGGAAGGGCGCGCGCGCGGCCTCGATCCGGGTGAGTTCCAGCGGGTCTGTCAGGTCCCAACCCTTGGCGTTGCGCCGCCCGGCGCCGTAGAGCACGGGCGGCCGGGCGATGGCGGGATTGGTGGCCTCGGCCAGCCCCTCGGCCACCGCGATGGGATCGCGGGCGATCTCCTCGGGGCTGACGCTTTGGTCCACGATCTGGTTGACGAAGGACGAGTTCGCGCCGTTCTCGAGCAGCCGGCGCACCAGATAGGCCAAGAGGTCGCGATGCGCGCCCACCGGCGCATAGATGCGACAGCGCTTGGCGTGCTTGCCCTTCACCGCCTCGTGCAGCACCTCGCCCATGCCGTGCAGGCGCTGGAACTCGAAGGGCCTCTCGCCCGCCATGTGCAGGATGGCCGCGACCGTGTGCGCGTTGTGGGTCGCGAACTGCGGATAGATCCGCTCGGTCATGCCCAGCAGTTTCCGCGCGCAGGCGAGGTAGCTGACATCCGTCGAGACCTTGCGCGTGAACACCGGGAAGCCGTCGAGCCCCAGCACCTGCGCGCGCTTGATCTCGGCGTCCCAGTAGGCGCCCTTGACAAGCCGCACCATGATCCGCCGGTCGAGCCGCGTCGCCAGCGCGTGCAGCCAGTCGATCACATGGCCCGCGCGCGGCCCGTAGGCCTGCACCACGACGCCGAAGCCGTCCCACCCCTTCAGCGCCGGGTCGGCCAGCACCGCCTCGATCACGTCGAGCGAGAGGTCGAGCCGGTCGGCCTCCTCGGCGTCGATATTGAGCCCCATGTTGGCCGAGCGCGCCAGCAGCGCCAGCGCCCGCGTGCGGCTGACCAGTTCCTCCATCACCCGGCCGCGCTGCGCCATCTCGTAGCGCGGATGCAGTGCGGAGAGCTTGACCGAGATGCCGGGATTCGCCCGGATGTCATCCGAGGTGCAGGCTGGCGCGATGGCCGAGATGGCGCGGGAATAGCTCAGGTGATAGGCGCGCGCGTCGCGGTCGGTGCGCGCCGCCTCGCCCAGCATGTCGTAGGAATAGGTGTAGCCCTTCGCCTCCATGGCCGAGGCGCGCTTCATGGCCTCGGCGATGTCGCGGCCCAGCACGAACTGGCGGCCCATCTCCTTCATCGCCTGGCCCACGGCGACACGGATCACCGGCTCGCCCAGACGCCGCACCGCGCCCTGCAGGATGCCGGCGATGCCGCCCTCCTCCTCGCCGAGAACGCGGCCCGTCAGCATCAGCGCCCAGGTCGAGGCATTGACCAGCGACGACGAGGAATGCCCCAGATGCACGCCCCAGTCCGACGGCGCGATCTTGTCCTCGATCAGCGCGTCGATGGTTTCGGCATCGGGCACGCGCAGCAGCGCCTCGGCCAGACACATCAGTGCCACGCCCTCGCGCGTCGAGAGGCCGTATTCCGCGAGGAAGCTCTGCATCAGCCCGGGGTCGGAGGCCGCCCGCACCTGCCGCACCAGCCCCGCCGCCGTGGCCGAAATCGTGGCGCGATCCCCGGGTGACAGCGCCGCGGTCGCGATCAGCCGGCGGATCACGGCCCCTTCGTCCGGCAGGATATCGGCGCGCATGGCCGAGCGGATGGCGTCGAGGTCGCGGTCGATGCTGGACATGGCTCTCTCCTTGCGGCCCCCCGCGGGGCCGGTCTCGCGGTCGGGCGCAGGATAGCATTGGCGCCCCGGACGTTCCGTCCGATTATGCGAAGCGAAAGGGAGATTCGACCAATGATTCGCCAAAACCCGGCCACTCCGGTAGCCGAGGCGCCAGCCAGCGGTGAAATCGACCCGATTGACCGGCGTATCCTGACGGAGCTTGCGGCCAACGGCCGACTGACCGTCACCGAACTGGCCGAGCGGGTCGGGATCTCCAAGACCCCCTGCCACAACCGGATGCGCCGGCTCGAGGCTCAGGGCGTCATCCTGGGCTATCGCGCGGTGATCGATCCCGAGCGGCTGGGCCTCGGGCATGTCGCCTTCGTCGAGGTCAAGCTCAACGACACCAAGGCGGCTGCGCTCGATGCCTTCAACGCGGCCGCCCGGCGGATGCCCGAGATCGAGGAATGCCACATGATCGCGGGCGGCTTCGACTACCTGCTGAAGGTCCGCACCGCGTCGATCGCCGCCTATCGCCGGGTGCTGGGCGAGAAGATCTCGGGCCTTCCGCATGTCGCGCACACCTCGACCTACGTGGCGATGGAGGTGGTGAAGGACCCCGGCGCCACTGCGCCGGTGCGCTGAGCGGGCTTTTCACGGGGCGCGCGATCTGCTCGGATGGCGCGCGACCAGGGAGGATGACGATGCGCGCACTGACGGCGAACGGGGTTCTGATCCACTTCCGCGACGAGGGGCCCCGGGAGGTGCCGGCGCTGGTGTTCTCGAACTCGCTGGGAACGGACCTCAGGGCTTGGGAGCCGCTCATGCCCCACCTGCCCGCGGGCTGGCGCGTCATCCGCTACGACAAGCGCGGCCACGGGCTTTCCGCCTGCCCGCCGCGGCCATGGAGCATGGGCGATCACGTTGCCGACCTTGCCTCGCTGCTCGACCGGCTGGGCGTCAATGCCGCGGTCGTCTGCGGCCTGTCGGTCGGCGGGCTGATCGCGCAGGGGCTGGCGGCGGAACGCCCCGACCTCGTGCGCGCACTGATCCTGTGCGACACCGCCGCGAAGATCGGGACCGACGACATCTGGAACGGCCGCATCGCCGCGGTCGAGGCGGGGGGAATGGAGGCCGTGGCCGACGCCACCATGACCCGCTGGTTCACGAAGAAATCGCTCCGCGACGACCCCGAACGCATCGCGCTGTGGCACAACATGGTGACCCGCACGCCGGCAGAGGGCTATCTCGGGACGATGGAGGCGATCCGCGATTGCGACCTGCGCGAGAGCACGCCGCGCCTCAAGCTGCCTTGCATGGGCGTGGGCGGCATCGAGGACGACGCAACCCCGCCCGACCTGGTGCGCGAGACGGTCGAGATGATCCCGGGCGGGCGCTTCCACCTGCTGCGCGGCGCGGGCCACATCCCGCAGGCCGAACAGCCCGAGGAGCTGGGGCGGCTGATCACGGATTTCCTCGCGGCGCTGTAGGTCGGCGGCGTCGCGGCGCAAGCGCCGCGACCGAGTCCCTGCGCTTGCCGCGCGCAAGACACGCGCGGCAAGCCGTTCGGGGGGCCTCAGGTCGCCCCAACGGCGCCAAGCCCTCCCATCCGCTCGATGAACGATGCGATCTCGGCCACGCCCTCGCCAGCCCTGAGCCGCGTGAACAGCAAGGGGCGCGCGCCGCGCATCCGCGCCGCATCGCGCTCCATCACCTCGAGCGAGGCGCCTACATGGGGGGCGAGGTCGGTCTTGTTGATGACCAGCAGGTCGGACCGGGTGATGCCGGGCCCGCCTTTTCTCGGGATCTCCTCGCCCGCCGCGACGTCGATCACGTAGATCGTGAGGTCGGCAAGCTCGGGGCTGAAGGTGGCGGCGAGGTTGTCGCCGCCCGACTCGATCAGCACGAGGTCGAGATCGGGGTGGCGCGCCCGCAGGTCCGCCACCGCCGCGAGGTTGATCGAGGCATCCTCGCGGATCGCGGTGTGCGGGCAGCCGCCGGTCTCGACGCCCACGATCCGGTCGAGCGGCAGCGCCTGCGAGCGCATCAGGAACTCGGCATCCTCGCGCGTGTAGATGTCGTTGGTGATGGCGGCGAGCGAGTAGCGGTCGCGCAGATGCTTGCACAGCCGGTCGGTCAGCGTCGTCTTGCCGGCGCCGACCGGGCCGCCGATGCCGACGCGCAGGGGGCCGTGGGGGGAGGTCATGAGCGAAAAAGCCTCACAGCTTGGGTTTCATGGCGCATGGCGGCGATGTCGCCGAGGATCAAGGCCGAGCCGATGTCGTCGAGCGGCGCCGCGACCGCCTCGGCCGCGACCGCGCGAACGAGCGGCCCAAGGCGCGCGACGATCCCCTGCCCCGCGGTCTGCCCGAGCGGGATCAGCCGCACGCCGGCCGAGACAAGATTGGCAGCGAAGGCGTGGAGATAGAGCGCCGCCGTGTCGCCGAGCGGCAGGCCATGCGCCGACGCGGCCCGACCCACCGCAACAGGATAGGGCGCGGGCGCCATCGGCGGGCCCCAGGCGGCGGCTGTTGTTGCGGCGAAGGCCGCGCCCTGCGCCTCGGTCTCCATCAGCCGCTCGGCCGAGGGGGCAAGCGCGCGGGCGAGGTCGGCCAGATCCTCGTCACCCGGCGCCCGGAAGGCGTGCACGAGCAGGATCGCGTCCGTCCGCCCCGCCCCGTGCTCGAGCGTGTCGGCAACCCAGCCCTCCAGGGTCGCTGCATCGCGGATCGCGCCGTCGGCAATCGCGGTCTCGAACCCGTGCGAATAGCTGAAGGCGCCGACCGGGTAGGACGGGCTGAGCCAGGCCGCGAGCGTCAGCAGCGCGTCACTCATGGTCGTGGCCGTGGTCATGCCCATGCCCGTGCCGGTGCGGGATATGCGCGTTCGGGTCGGCATGGGGGTCGTGAGCATGGCTGTGGCCATGGGTTCGGCCATGACCATAGGCGCCGCCCTCGGGGTGGAACGGCTCGGTCACCGGCCGGACCGTGGCGCCGAGGCGGGTCAGCATGTCCTCGATCACGTGGTCGTGGCGGATCAGCAACCTGTCCGTGCCGACCGCAACGGGCAGGTGGCGATTGCCGAGATGCCAGCAGAGCCGCAGCAGGTGGTGCGGGTCGGTGCCGCGAACCTCGCACAGCACCTCGGGTGCGGCGCGGATCAGGACGTGGCGGCCGTCCTCCAGCACCAGCGCCCCGCCATCCGGAAGCTCGGTCGCCTCGGGCAGGTCGAGCAGGACCTCCTCGCCCTGATCGGTGGTCAGGAGGCCGCGGCGGCGGTAGCGCTCGTCATGCGAGAGCGTCACGCTTGCGGTCGGCGCGACGGCGGCGGGGGTGAGGCGGGTCGCGCGCATCAGAACAGGAAATACCGCTGCGCCATCGGCAGGCTGGCCGCCGGCTCGCAGGTCAACAACTCGCCGTTCGCGCGGACCTCGTAGGTTTCCGGGTGGACCTCGATCTCGGGCGTTGCGTCGTTGAGGGTCATGTCGGCCTTGCCGATGCTTCGCGTACCCCTGACCGCCAGCGTCTCTTTGGCGAGGCCGAGGCGCGCGCCCACCCCCTCGGCCAGCGCGGCCTCGCTGACGAAGGTGACGGACGACGCCTCGCGCGAGCGGCCATAGGCCCCGAACATCGGCCGCGTAAAGACCGGCTGCGGCGTCGGGATCGAGGCGTTGGGGTCGCCCATCTGGGCGCAGGCGATGGTGCCGCCGACCAGCACCATCTCGGGCTTCACGCCGAAGAAGGCGGGCGACCACAGCACCAGATCGGCGCGCTTGCCGACCTCGACTGAGCCGATCTCGTGCGCGATGCCGTGCGCGATGGCGGGGTTGATGGTGTATTTCGCGACGTAGCGACGGGCGCGGAGATTGTCGTTTCCGCCCGCCTCGTCCGCAAGCCGCCCGCGCTGAACCTTCATCTTGTGCGCGGTCTGCCAGGTGCGGATGATGACCTCGCCCACCCGCCCCATCGCCTGGCTGTCCGAGGCGATGATCGAGAAGGCGCCCATGTCGTGCAGGATGTCCTCGGCGGCGATGGTCTCGCGCCGGATGCGGCTCTCGGCGAAGGCCACGTCCTCGGGGATCGACTTCGACAAGTGATGGCAGACCATCAGCATGTCGAGGTGCTCGTCCACGGTATTGACCGTGAAGGGGCGCGTAGGGTTCGTCGAGGACGGGATCACGTTCGGCAGGCCGCAGACCCGGATGATGTCGGGCGCGTGCCCGCCGCCCGCACCTTCGGTGTGGAATGCGTGGATGGTGCGGCCCTTGAGCGCCCGCATCGTGGTCTCGACGAAGCCCGATTCGTTGAGCGTGTCGGTGTGGATCATCACCTGAACATCGAGCGCATCGGCGACCGACAGGCAGCAGTCGATGGCGGCGGGCGTGGTGCCCCAGTCCTCGTGCAGTTTCAGCGCGCAGGCGCCGGCCCTCACCTGCTCCTCGATCGCCCCGGGCAGCGAGGCATTGCCCTTCCCCGCGAAGGCGAGGTTGATGGGGAAGGCGTCGGCCGCCATCAGCATCCGCCCGATATGCCACGGCCCCGGCGTGCAGGTGGTGGCGAGCGTGCCATGCGCAGGGCCGGTGCCGCCGCCCAGCATGGTGGTGATGCCAGAATGAAGCGCATCCTCGATCTGCTGGGGGCAGATGAAATGGATGTGGCTGTCGAAGCCACCCGCGGTGAGGATGCGGCCCTCGCCGGCGATGATCTCGGTGCCGGGGCCGATGACGATGGTCACGCCCGGCTGAGTATCGGGGTTGCCGGCCTTGCCGATGGCGGCGATGCGCCCGTCCCTGAGCCCCACATCGGCCTTGTAGATGCCCGTGTGGTCGAGGATCAGCGCGTTGGTGATGACGGTGTCGACCGCGCCCTCGGCCCGCGTGACCTGGCTCTGGCCCATGCCGTCGCGGATGACCTTGCCGCCACCGAACTTGACCTCCTCGCCATAGGTGGTCAGGTCGCGCTCGACCTCGATGACCAACTCGGTGTCGGCAAGGCGCACCCGGTCGCCGGTGGTGGGGCCGAACATGGCGGCGTAGGACTGGCGGGAGATCGGGGTGGGCATGGGCTCAGTCCTCTCCTGACATCGAGGCGGTGCGGCGCGACGGTTCACCACGCGTGAAATCTGTTTTAACCATATGATTTATATCGTTTTTCGACATGGCATTCACAACGCTCCCCGTGCTCGCGGTCACTCGATCCATAGCCCGCGCGTGCGGTGCCAGTCCTCGATCGACTGTGCGGGGTAGAGGTCGAAGCAGAGGTCGTCTGGGCCGACCTGTGGCTCGACCCAGGGCGCCCTGAAGGCGATCATCAGATGGACGCGCGACGGCGGCACGGGGAGGTCGGTGTCGATGGCCGAGGCAAAGGGGTGGACGAGGTCCGGCCAGTTCGGATCCCAGACCCACAGCGCGGTGGCGCATAGCGTGCAGAAATGGCGCTCGCCCTCGCTCACCTCGCAACGGCCCGCCTCGTCGCGGATCTCGGCGCGATAGATGGCGGTCGCCTCGCTCCCCTCGACCTTCAGCGTCGCGGCAACGCCCATGATGTTGATGGCATAGCCGCCGCCCCCCGCGGTCTTGCGGCAGATGGTGCAGTAGCAGCGTTGATAGGGCTGCGGCGTGTGGCTCGCGACCGAGAACCGCACGGCGCCGCAGCGGCAGGAGCCCTGGAGGGTCAGGGGCATGGAACCACTCGCCTCGTGCAGGTGCTCGCGCGGATCACAGCACCCCCATCACCGCCTGGTTGAACCCATACACCCGGCGCGCGCCGGCATAGGGCACCAGCCGCACCTCGCGTTCTTGCCCCGGCTCGAAGCGCACCGCGGTTCCCGCGGCGATGTCCAACCGCATCCCCCGCGCCGCCTCGCGGTCGAAGGCGAGCGCCGCGTTCGTCTCGGCGAAGTGGTAGTGCGAGCCCACCTGCACCGGGCGGTCGCCGGTGTTGGCGACGGTGAGGGTGATCGCCTCGCGGCCGTCGTTCAGGACGATATCGCCCTCGGCGGGGAAGATCTGGCCGGGGATCACTTGCGCAGGCTCCGCGCAGCCCACAGCGCGCCAGCGATCAGGACGGCTGCGATCAGCAGGCCCTCGAGGCCGTGGGGGTGGACGTGGCCCGCCGCGCCGCCATCGGCGAGGGCGGCCGATGGGACAAGGGCGAGGACGGCTGCGAGACGCTTCATGGCGTGCCTTTCGGTCAGCGGATCGGATGATGGACGGTGACGAGCTTGGTGCCGTCGGGAAAGGTGGCCTCGACCTGCACCTCGGGGATCATCTCGGCCACGCCCTCCATCACCTGCGCGCGGGTGACGACATGGGCGCCGGCCGACATCAGCTCCGCCACGGCGCGGCCGTCGCGCGCCCCCTCGACCACGAAGTCGGTGATCAGCGCGATGGCCTCGGGGTGGTTGAGCCGGACGCCGCGGGCGAGGCGGCGGCGGGCCACCTCGGCGGCCATCGAGACCAGGAGCTTGTCCTTCTCGCGGGGGGTCAGCATCATCGCGGGTGCCTCCTCACATCGTCCAGACGCGCGGCAGCGGGTGCGCGCGAAACCCGGTCAGGAAATGACTCAGCGCGGACCGTAGGCGCGCGCCATCGGGCGCGGCAAGCCTGATCGACAATGTCCCGCGCAAAAAGGAGGCAGCTGCACGATCTTTGGGCAGAAGAGCGCGAGCGATGCCGAGTTTCTGCTCAGCATCGGGCCCCGCATAGAGGATCGTGGCGAAGGCGCGCATCCCGTCCAGCACCGCGGGCCGTGCGGCGATCCTGGCCACGGGACCGTCGAGGCGCGTGGCCTCGGCGCGGATCAGTCGGCCCTCGCGGCGGATCTCCCACCGGTCCGTGAAGCGCGCCTGCGCGACCGTCTCGCCCATCGCCGCGCGCCCGAGCACGACGGGCTCGACCACGAGGAGCCGGGCGTCGACGGCCATCTCGACGGTCAGGCGGCGATCGAGCGCCGCGCCGTCGAACAGGATCGTCTCCTGCGCCAGCCAGTCGAGCCATGCACCGGGGCCGAGCGTCAGGCGGGTCTCGACCCGCCCGGTTTCGCCCGGCTGGGCGCGGTAGGCGCGCTCGGCGGTCTGGGTGGCGAGGACCAGCCCTGCCCCCGATCCGGCATGCGCCTGCCATGCGAAGCGGTCGCCGCCGGTGATGCCGCCGGCGGTGTTGATGAGCACCGCGGTCGCCGCAGGCTCGCCGGCAGGCAGGAGGCAGCGCGCCGACCCCTGCTGGTAGAGATCGGCAAGCCGCGCGGCGGCCCCGGCGACCTCGCCCGCGCGCACGCCCACGCGGACGGCGCCCAGCGCCCGCGGCTGCCGGGGGTGGCCCGCGAGGGGTGCGCCGGCACCCGCGGCGCGGGGCGGAAGGGCGGCGGCGGTCGGCATCGGCGTCTCCTTGCGGCCTGTGAACGCGCGAAGCGATGCAAGCGCCGTGCCGCGACGCCGCGCCCTCGCCTGCCGGTTGATGGCGAAGGCGGCGCGGGCTAATCAATTCAGAGTGCGTGCGGCGTGTCGCGGGGGTCGGGGATGGCGGTTCTGGTAACGGGTGGCGCGGGCTACATCGGCAGCCACATGGTGCTGGCGCTGCGCGATCGCGGCGAGGCGGTCGTGGTGCTGGACAACCTTGCCACCGGGCGGCGCGAGGCGGTGCCGGAAGATGTGCCGCTGGTCGTGGGCTCGGTCGCCGACCGGGGGCTCGTGGACGCGGTAATCGCGCGCCACGGCGTGCGCGAGATCGCGCATTTCGCGGGCTCGATCGTCGTGCCCGACTCGGTGGCCGACCCGCTAGCCTACTACGCCAACAACACGCTGGCGTCGCATGCGTTGATCTCGGCGGCGGTGGCGTCGGGGATCGGTGGGTTCATCTTCTCGTCGACCGCCGCCGTCTATGGCGCGGGCGAGGGCAAGCCGATCCGCGAGGACGCCCCGACCCGGCCCGAGAGCCCCTACGGCTGGTCGAAGCTGATGACCGAAGTGATGCTGCGCGATGCGGACGCGGCCTATGGCCTGCCGCATGTGTGCCTGCGCTATTTCAACGTCGCGGGCGCCGACCCCGCTGGGCGCGCGGGACAGGCGACGCCGCGGGCCACGCACCTGATCAAGGTGGCCTGCGAGGCGGCAACCGGCCAGCGCGAGGGGATCGCAATTTTCGGCACCGATTATCCCACGCCGGACGGAACCTGCCTGCGCGACTACATCCACGTGAGCGACCTGATCGCCGCGCATCTCGCGGCGCTGGACCACCTGCGGGCCGGGGGCGCGAGCCTCACGCTCAACTGCGGCTACGGGCGCGGCCATTCGGTCCGCGAGGTGGTCGAAGCCGTGGGGCGCGCCGCCGGGCGGCCGATTGCGGTCACCGAGGGGCCGCGGCGGCCGGGCGACGTGGCTGTGGTGGTGGCCGATGCGGAGCGGATCCGCGAGGAGCTGGGCTGGCGGCCGGCGCATGACGACCTCGACCGGATCGTGCACGACGCGCTGGCCTGGGAGCGCCGGATGCAGGCGACCACGTTCACCGATGCGAAAGGTCTGCCGCGCTAGGCAGGTCGCGGGCGCCCCAGCCCGGACGACCTCGCGGAGGACCCGATGCCGCCGAGACCGGCGCACTCAGCATCCTGGCATGCCGGCGGGCTGCGCGGCGCGGCGGCAGGCTGCCTCGCGGGGCTCGGCCTTGGCGCGGCGTCGATGACCGGGCCACTGGCGGCGGGAGGCGCCGGGGGCTGGGCGGTGGCGCTGGGGCTCGCGGCGCTGATGCTGGGCCTCGGGCTCGGGCTGGCCGCGCAGGCGGCCACCGCCGCGCTCGCCCCCCGACGCCCTGCCCGCCGTGATGCTGCCGGCCCCGCTGGGCGGACGCATCGACGCGGCCGGCTATCTGGGCGAGGCGGCGCTCTACGACCCGGTGACCGGGCTGCCGACACGGCGCAAGCTGGCGGAGCACGTGGCGGGGCTGCGGCGGCGGTCCGAGACGGCGGCGCAGCCGCTCGCGCTGCTGCATCTCGATCTCGACGGCTTCCGCACGGTGAACGAGACCTATGGGCGCGACGTGGCAGACCGCTTCCTCGGCCATGTCGCCGAGACGCTGCGCGGGGCCTGCGGCGCTGGCGACATGGCGGTGCGCAGCGGCGCCGACGACTTCATGCTGCTGATCATCGGTCGCTCGGACGTCGAGGAAGTGCTCGAGCTGGCGCAGTCCGTGCAGGCGCTGATCGCCGCGCGCACGGCGATCGAGGGGCATGTTCTGCGGGTCACCGCCTCGGTCGGCGTGGCCGTCGAGGCGCCTGAGGCGCCGGTGACCGAACTGATGACCAAGGCCGAGCGCGCGCTGGGCGAGGCGAGCCGTCTGGGTCGGGGCCGGCTCTCGCTCTACACGACCGACCTCGGCGACCGGCTGCGGCGGCGGCGCGAGACCGCCGAGGAATTGCGCCAGGCGCTGGCGCGCGACCAGATCGAGCCCTTCTTCCAGCCGCAGATCGACGCAGCGACGGGTGAGATCACCGGCTTCGAGGCGCTGGTGCGCTGGCGCCACCCCGAGCGCGGCGTGCTGGCGCCGTGGCAGTTCCTCGAGATCGCGGCAGAGGCGGGACTCGGCGCGCAGATCGGCGCGGTGATGCGCGCGAAATCCTTCCGCCAGCTTGCGCGGTGGAAGGCGCGAGCGCTTGGCGTGCCGCGGATCGGGCTGAACTTCACCGCCGCCGAGCTGCGGGTCGAGGGCTTTGTCGACACGTTGCAGTTCGACGCCGACCGCGCCGGGATCGCGCCGGGGGAGGTCTCGGTCGAGCTGCTGGAATCGGCGATGATCGAAAGCCAGGACGACCCCGTAATCGGGGTGCTCGCGCAGCTTTCGGCTGCGGGGTTCCGGGTCGAGCTCGACGATTTCGGAACCGGGCATGCTTCCATCTCAAACCTGCACCGCATCCATGTCGACGGGATCAAAATCGACCGGAGCTTCGTGATGAAGCTGCACGAGCGGCCCGAGCAGCAGAAGCTGACCGGGGCGATGCTGAGCCTCGCGGCGGCGCTGGGCATCGATTCGATCGCCGAGGGGGTCGAGACTGGCGCCGAGCGCGAACTGCTCACCGCGATGGGCTGCGGCAAGCTGCAGGGCTACGCTATCGGCCGCCCGATGGCCGGCGAGGAGGCAACGCTCTGGATCGAGCATCACATCGCCCGGGCCGCGGACCCGGCCGCGCCGCAGGCGCCGAGGCTTCGGGCCTGAGCCCCGGCGCGCTGGGCCGCCCGGCCATCGCCTCGTCAAGACCGCGTTGCACGCGGCATGGCAAGGGCGCGGGGCATTCGGGCATGTCGCGGCCCCCGCCCCCGGCGGCCAGCCTGTGGGGCCCCGCCCTGCCGCCGCGCGACCGCTGACGGGGCCTCG
The DNA here is from genome assembly GCF_023487995.1 of Thermohalobaculum sediminis. GTDB lineage: Bacteria > Pseudomonadota > Alphaproteobacteria > Rhodobacterales > Rhodobacteraceae > Thermohalobaculum > Thermohalobaculum sediminis. The sequence goes on along the minus strand of NZ_JAMFKN010000006.1, from coordinate 57,950 downwards.
GCCGAGGACCTCAGTCGGCCCCGTGGCTCGCGAAGTGCTCGGTGGTGCCGTCGCGACGCAGCAGGAGGACGTCATAGCGCTCGGCCGCGCCACCCATCTCCATGCCTGGCGAGCCGAGCGGCATGCCGGGCGCGCTGAGGCCGATCGCCTCGGGCTGCTCGGCCAGCAGGCGGCGGACGTCCTCGGCCGGGACATGGCCCTCAATCACATAGCCCTCGACCGTCGCGGTGTGGCACGAGGCGGTCTCGGGCGTGATCCCGAGGCGCGCCTTCGCGGCGGCGAGCGCGTCGTCGGGCGTGTCTGTGACCGCCACGTCGAAGCCCTCGGCCTGCATGTGGCTCGCCCAGCCCTCGCAGCAGCCGCAGGTCGGCGACTTCATCACCTCGACGCGCTGCGCCGCTGCAATGCCGGGAAGCGCGCCGAGCGCGAGGATGAGGGCAAGCGCCGCGGCGGACCCCTGCGGATGTGAGACACGGAAGTTCATTGGCATTTCAATCAATCCTTCGTCAGAGCCGGATGCGGCCGAGCCGCAGGGCGTTCGTGATGACCGAGACCGAGGAGAGGCTCATCGCCGCCGCCGCGACCATCGGCGAGACCAGGAAACCGAAGACCGGATACAGCACGCCCGCGGCCACCGGCACGCCGGCGGCGTTGTAGACCAGCGCGAAGAACAGATTCTGCCGGATGTTGCGCATCGTCGCCTGCGCGAGCCTGCGGGCGCGGACGATCCCGTTGAGATCGCCCTTGACCAGCGTGAGCCCCGCGCTCTCGATCGCGACATCGGCGCCAGTGCCCATGGCGATGCCGACATCGGCCTGCGCGAGCGCGGGCGCGTCGTTCACGCCGTCGCCCGCCATTGCGACCTTGCGCCCCTCTGCTTGAAGCTCGCGGATGATGCGGGCCTTGTCGGCGGGCAGCACCTCGGCGCGGATCTCGTCGATGCCGAGCCGCCCGGCCACGGCGCGCGCGGTGCGCTCGTTGTCGCCGGTCGCCATGATGATCCTAAGCCCCAGCGCGTGCAGCGCCTCGAGCGCCTCGGGCGTCGTCTGCTTGACCGGATCGGCCACGCTGACGAGTCCTGCGACGCGGCCGTCGAGAACGACGAACATCACCGTCTCGCCCTCGTCGCGCCGCGCGTCGGCCTGCGCCCCCGCCTCGCCCGGCTCGATGCCGAGATCGTCCAGCAGCGCGGCATTGCCCAGCGCGACCGCGCGGCCATCGACCCGGCCGGTGACGCCCTTGCCGGTCACCGCCTCGAAATCCTCGGCCCGGCCGAGCGTGACGCCGCGCGCCTCGGCGCCCGCGACGATCGCCTCGGCCAGCGGGTGCTCGGAACCCCGCTCGAGGCTCGCGGCGAGGCGCAGCACCTCGTCCTCGTCATGGCCCCCTGCGGGCAGCACGGCGGTCAGCGAGGGCTTGCCCTGCGTCAGCGTGCCGGTCTTGTCCACGATCAGCGTGTCGACGGCGGCGAAGCGTTCCAGCGCCTCGGCGTTCTTGATCAGGACGCCCGCCTGCGCGCCGCGCCCCGTGGCGGTCATGATCGACATCGGCGTGGCCAGCCCCAACGCGCAGGGGCAGGCGATGATCAGCACGGCGACCGCCGCGACCAGCGCATAGGCATAGGCGGGCGGCGGCCCGAAGGCGGCCCAGCCGATGAAGGCGAGCACCGCCACCGCGATCACTGCAGGCACGAACTTGCCCGCCACCGCGTCCGCCACCTTCTGGATCGGCGCGCGCGAGCGCTGGGCGCTTGCCACCATCTCGACGATCTGGGCGAGCATGGTGTCCTTGCCCACGCGCCGCGCTTCCATGACCAGCGAGCCGGTGCCGTTGATCGTGGCGCCGGTCACGGCATCGCCCGCGACCTTCTCGACCGGCACGGGCTCGCCCGTGAGCATCGACTCGTCGACCGAGGATCGGCCCTCGACCACCTCGCCGTCGACGGGCACCTTCTCGCCCGGACGCACGCGGATCCGGTCGCCGACCTTGACCTCGGCGAGGGGGATCTCCTCCTCGCGGCCGTCCTCGCGGATCACGCGGGCGGTCTTGGCGGCGAGGTCCATCATCGCGCGGATCGCGGCACCGGTGCGCTCGCGCGCGCGCAATTCGAGGATCTGGCCCAGCAGGACCAGCACGACGATCACCGCGCCGGCTTCGAAATAGACGCCGACATGGCCCTCGGCGTCGCGGAATCCTGCGGGGAAGATGCCGGGCGCGAGCACGGCAACGAGGCTGAAGGCCCATGCGGCCGCGACGCCGAGTGCGATCAGGCTGAACATGTTCAGGTTCCAGGTGCGAAACGACCGCGCGCCGCGCAGCAGGAACGGCCAGCCCGACCAGAGGATCACCGGCGTCGCGAGGACGAGTTCGAGCCACTGCGCGAGCCGTGCCCCCAGCAGATCGCGGACCGGCAGGCCCAGCATCGGCCCCATGGCCAGCACGAGCACCGGCAGCGTAAGCACGGCGCCAACCGCGAAGCGGCGGCGGAAATCGACGAGTTCGGGATTGGGCCCCTCATCGCCCGCGGGCACGCCCATGGGTTCGAGCGCCATGCCGCAGATCGGGCAGTCGCCGGGGCCAACCTGTTCGATCTCGGGGTGCATCGGGCAGGTGTAGACGGTGCCCTCGGGCATCGGCTCCGGCGCCGGGCGGTCGCCGAGATAGTCGTCGGGCGCGGCCTCGAACTTCTCGACGCAGCGGGCCGAGCAGAAATAGAACCGCTCGCCCGCGTGCTTGGCCATGTGGCGGGCCGAGGCGCGATCGACATTCATGCCGCAGACCGGGTCGGTCGCGGTCACATAGTCCCCGGGCGCGGCGGCGAAGCGCTCCTTGCAGCGGGGGTTGCAGAAATGGAAGACCCGCCCATCGTGCTCATGCGCGGGCTTGCCGGCGTCGGGATCCACGGTCATGCCGCAGACGGGGTCGCGGATGACGGCCGGTTCGTCGGTCGAGGCGAGGATGTTCATGCTGTCCTGCGTGGCGTGGGTGTGACGTGGACCGATGCGCCGTCGAGGCCGCCGGTCGCCTGGGCATGCAGATAATCCTTCCAGCAGCTGGAGGGTCAAGAGGCGCGCGTACGACCGCGGCGGCACGCCACCAAGGCGCCGCAACGAGAGGCAACTCAACCTTCAGTGATCTTGGAGGTTGACCGCCTGCCGGCATGCAGTCCTATGTATTCTCGGGGAACGGCGTTGGCATGCGGCGCGGCATTGGATCCGCGAAGCCGCACCGGAGCGTCGCAAGAAACCGAAGGATATTTGAGACGTGTCAGTCCGCAGCGGGCACAGGAATTACCGGGTCGGCTACACCTTGTGGCCAGCGAGCTTCGAACTTTCCGATCCCACCCCCTGGCTCGACGAGGCCGAGATGCTGGGCGTCGACTCGGTCGAGGTGCCGCTGTTCTGCACGCGGCTGATCGCCGGCGCGCGGCCGATCGAGCGGGCGCTGTCGCGCTTTGCGCGGACCTTCGCGGGGCGCCGGCTCGCGGTCAGCAGCCATGCGATGCTGTCGATCAACCTGATGGACGCAGCCGGCCGGCTGGACCGGCACGAGGCGGTGGCGCGGGCCAATATCGAGGTCTCCGCCCGCCTCGGCGCGCGGCGGATGGTGCTGCATTGCGGCATGGCCGAGAGCGGCGACGAGCAGACGCTCGAGGCCGCCTATGCCCGCCAGCGCGACAGCCTGGCGCGGCTGGGGGACTTCGCCGCCGCGCGTGACGTCGAGATCTGCGTCGAGACGGTGTGGAGCTTCGACGGGCGCGAGACCGCCCTGCCGTCGCGGCTGGCGCGCGAGCTTGCGGCGGTCGATCACCCGGCGGTGCGCGCGACCATCGACTTTGCGCATGCCGCGCTGCAGTGCCAGCGCCACAGTGTCGAGTTGATGGACGAGATCCACGCCCTGGCGCCGCTTGTGCATCACATCCACCTCAACGACTGCTTCGGCGTCGAGCACGACCTCGATCTCGCGCTCCCGACCGAGCAGATGGCCTACGGCTCGGGGGACCTGCACCTGCCGCTCGGCTGGGGCTCGCTCGACTGGGCGCGGCTGCTGACCGAGCCGGAGTGGCCGGATGTCGGCATCGTGCTGAACCAGGAGCTGCACCCGACCTTGTGGCATGCCCTGCCCGACGACGTGACCGAGATGCGGCGGCTTTCGGCCATGATGTCGGGACGGAACGCGCCCGAACCCGCCGCGCCCGGCGCGGTATGGCACTGAGGGGCGCGCTCAGGCGCCGAGTGCCGACAGCTTTGCGCGGGCCTGGCTAAGCTGGGCGTTCGTCGCCTCGAGCCGCGTGGCGATGACGCGCAGGAACTCGAAGGCGAGATCCGGGAATTCGTGGATCAGGTTCTTCAGCGCGCTCTTCTCGAGCCGCAGCACGCTGAGCGCGCCGCGCGCCGCGATGGCGGTGGTCCGGGTCTGGTCGCAGAGCGCGGCGATCTCGCCGAAGATCTCGCCCTTGCCCAGCGTCGCCACCACGGTTTCCTGGCCGGGCTTGCCGAGCAGGACATCGACGGCGCCCTGGATCACCACGAACGCCGCGTCGCCGGGCTCGCCGCGCTCGAACAGCCGCTCGCCGGGGGCGTAGCTCAGGGTCTCGCCCATCATCGCGATGATCTTGAGGCGGCGCTCGTCGATGCGGCGGAACGGCGCTGCATCGCGCAGGGCGGTCACGGCTTCGTTGACACTCATTCGCCTGCTCTCCGGTCGATTGGGCGTGTGGCTTCGGACGATGCGTCGTCACCGTCCGGCGGGGCGACCGGCACGCCGCCCCCGGTTATGGAACCGGGCTGGACGGCATCGCGTTCCCCCGCGGGCTCGAACAGGCGGACACCGCCGTCGTCTGCCACGGCAAGGATGCGGTCGGCGTCGGCGGCGGCGGCCTCGGAATCGGCGGCCCACACCAACGTCGCGTCGGGAAGCTCGGCGCGCATCGCGGCGCGCAGCTCGGCATCGGCCGCGCTGGCGCTGCCGGCGACGCCGTCGAGGATCACCAGCCGGGGCCGCTTGATCACGGCGCGGATCAGCCCGACGCGCCGGCGCGCATTGGCGGTGAGCCCGGACCCGCCGGAGCCCACCGGCGCGTCGAGGCCGAGGCGCATCAGCGCGTCGCGCAGGCCCGCCGCGCGGGTCGCCTCCTCGAGCGCGACATCGAGCTGGCGCCAGCGGGCCTTGCGGTCGAAGCGCCGCTTGGCGCCGATGATGTTCTGCGACACCGAAAGCGCGGGGCTGAAGCGCGCCTCGTCGAACCGCACCACGTCCTGCCGGTCGCCGAGGGTGTCTAGCACGCGCGCGCGGCACGCGAGGACGCGTGCGCGGGTCTCGTCGTCGATCACGTCGAGCCGGTCGCGCTGCGGCACGAAGCGGGCGGCGAGCACGGCGAGCGTCTGGCGCGCCGTCGCGGGCAGCTTGCCGGGCGGATCGCCGCGATGGCGCGCGAACAGCTCGCCCGCCGCGAGCACCTCGGCCCGGGAGTAGCCCGGGAAGCCGTCGAGCACGGTCGAGTCCGGCGTCACCGCCTCGATCAGCTCGGCGAATTCCGACGCGATGCGCCAGCCGAGCCCCTCGAGCTCGGCCATCCCTCCGGTGCGGGCGAGAAGCTCGGCGACATCGGCGCGGCGCATCAGGTCGGCCGAGTCGCCCCATGCGTCGATGGGAAGGGCGAACAGCAGGTTCTCGAACACGCTGGCGTTGCGATTGAACGCGGCGCGGTCCCAAGGCTCGAGCAGGTCGGACAGTTCGGCCCCGGCCCCCGAGGTGGCGAGACGTGCGCGGGCGGCCAGCACCGGCGCGGTCCATTCCGCGGCCTCGGCCGGCGGGATGCGCGCCTCGAGCGCGCCGGAATAGAGCTCGGTCCCCAGGCCGAAGGTTTCGGTCAGGTCGATCAGCCGGGCTTCGAGCGCAGCGGCGTCGGGCACGCCGGCGGCGTCGTAGTCGACCCAGTCGCCCTCGGGATCGGCCTCGATGTTGCCGGTTGCGCGCGCCTCGCGGCGCATCATCTGGGCCTCGGCCGCGCCGGGCGGCTCGGGCGCACAGGCGAAGAGGCCATAGAGCAGGTTGTCGCGCATCGAGCGGTTCACGAGGCCCGGCTCGGCGCCGACGAAGGCGAGGCTGCGGCCGATCTGCGGCAGCGTCGCATCGGCGAGCGCCTGGCCGCCGATCCGCACGTTCCCGGCATGGGGCAGCATGAGCCCCGAAATCATCCGCAGCAACGCCTCGCGCGCCCCGTGCTCGCCCCCGACGACTGCCACGCTGGCCCCCCGCGGCAGCGTGATACCGCTGGCGTGGAGCCCGCCGGTGCCCGGCCCGCCGTCGATGTGGTCGAGCGCGAGATCGCCGGCAAGCGGTCGGCCCCGGCCGGTCACATCCCAGACGCGCGCCGGCGGCCCGACATCATCGCCCATGAAGTTGTCGACGACATAGCCATAGCGCCCGTTGAAGTCTGACCAGCGCTGGACATAGGCGAGCACCTCCTTCCACGGCCCGGCGAGGTCCTTGTAGGCCGCCAACACGGCGACGAGCGCGCCGAAGTCGAGTTCGCCCTCGATCACGAGGTAGCCGCCGATCGAGTAGAAGAAGAAGGGCGTGAGCTGGTTGAGGAAGTTGTTGACGAACTTGATGGTGAACTTGCGCCGGAAGATCTGCATCCGGATCAGCGTGTTCTGGTAGAGCTTGCCCGCCACCTGCGCCATGTGCCAGCGCGCGGTGTCGTTGGTCTGGATCTCGGGCATCTGGCCCACGCTCTCGGACAGCGTATCCGCGAGCGTGCGGTTGTTGGCGGCGCGCTCCTTGTTGAGTCGCACGACCTTGGCCTGCATCCACGGGATCAGCCAGGCCTGCACCGGGTAGAGCGAGATCGCGGCGAGTCCGAGAAGCGGGTCCTGCATGAAGATGAAGAACACGTAGACGCAGAGCAGCCCGCCCTGGAAGGCCGGCGTCGCGATCACCTCGCCGATGAAGCCACCGAGCGGCTCGATCTCGCCCATCAGGGCCTGCACGACCTCGCCCGGCTTGGTCGAGCGCATCCGCGACATTGGATAGCGCATGACCTGCTCGATGAGCTGGAAACGCAGGCGGCGCAGCATCCTCTCGCCGGTCATGCCGATGGCGATGTTCATCACCCATTTGACGCCGTTGATCAGCACGACCATGCCGAGAAAGGCGGCGCAAAGCAGGAGAAGATAGGGGATCTGGCCGAACTCGAGCCCAAGGATCTCGCGCGGGAAATCGCGCCCGCTGATCGCGTCGTTCACGATCATCTTCGGCAGTTCGAGCGAGAGGTAGACCAGCGGGAAGGATGCCACCGTCAGCGCGAGAATGAAGATCTGCTCGCGCTTGGAAAAACGCCAGACGAACCAGAAGAAGCTCTTTTCCATCTACGCCGGTCCCCGCGGCACGACGCGCCGACAGGTAGCCCCCGCCCTGCGGCACACATGCGGCGCCAAGCATCACAGACCGGTGCGGCGGGCGCAAGCCGCTCGCGGGCATCACCCGGTGACCTGCCGCGCGGATCGTGCTAGGCGCTCGGCCGGAGCGGCCGGACAGGAGGGGTGCATGGAGTTCGACGAGAGCCTGCCGTGGCGGGTGATCCGCGGCGAGGGGTTCAACGCCCATGTCGGGCCCGCGCGCATCGCGCGGGCGGGCGAGCGGGTGTGGCATGCCGCGCTCGACATCGAGCCGCGCCACATCAATGTGGGCGGCGTCTGCCATGGAGGCGTGATCCTGTTCCTCGCGGATGTCGCGATGGGAACGGCCAGCTTCGAGGCGGGAGGCGCGCATCCCTGCGCGACGATCGATATGGACTGCCATTTCCTCGCCGCCGCCAAGCGCGGCGAGCGGCTGATGGCCCGCGCCGAGCAGTTGCGCCGGGTGCGGGGCCTGTCCTTCATGCAGTGCGAGCTGTGGTCGGGCGGGCGGCAGGTCGCGCGCGCGGGCGGAATCTGGAAATACCTCGAGAGCCGGGCGCCGGGCGCTGGCGGCGGGCCTTGACGCCTGCCGCCACCAGACTGCCGCGCGGCGGGCAACCCGTGCCCGCCACGCCCGCGCGGGCAGCGGGATCAGGCGGTGCCGAGCGCCTCGATCAGCTTCTCGACATCGCCGCCGCGGCTGTCGAACATCGCGCCGATCTCCTCGCGCTGGGTGGTCGCCATCGACACGCCCTCGATGACGATGTCGACGATGCGCGCCCCGTCGCCGCCACGATCCGAGACGAGCCAGTCGACCGGGATGGGCTGGCCGCCGCCGGGCTGGCTGACGGCGCTCTGCACCAGGATGCCCTTCTTGCCCGCGTCGATCGCGCGCGCGAGCGAGACCGTCTCGCCGGAATATTCCTGGAAGCGGCGCGCGTAGATGCGGGCGATATAGGCGCTGAAGGCGGCGACGTAGCGGCCCTGCTGGTCGTCCGACATCTCGCGCCACACGCGGCCTGCGGCGAAGCGCGCGATCTGGGGCAGCGCGGCCGAGCGCTCCATGATCGCCTGAAGCGCCGCGGCCTTCTCCTCGGCCGTGGCCTCGCGCTTGACCAGCGCCAGGACCTCGTCCACCGCGGCCTGAACGACGGCGCGCGCCTCGTCCTCGGCCAACGCGAGGGCGGGTGTCGGGGCAAGCGTGCCGGCGGTTGCCGCCGTGAGCCCGAAGGCTCCCGCAAGACCCAGGAAGGCGCGACGTCCGATCATCTGTTCATCCTCTTCCGCGATTCGATCTGCAGCGCGCCGCGCCGCCAAAGCCAGATAGCAGGCCCTGCCCGGCGCACCAAACCATCAAACGCAGCCCGCCGGCATTCCGTTGCAGCGCGGCCACGCAGGCGCGGCGAACGGTGCGCTTTGCGGATTGCCCGGCAAGCGTTAACATTGCTGGCTGGATTTGCGTCAATCCGCCGGGCGCCGGAGCGGCGGATCGTGAGTGGGTGGGCCAGGACGTGACGAAGAAGAGCGGGCGCGACGAGCTGCACGCGGCGCTGGGCCAGTTTCGCGGACATTTCGCTGCGGTGGGCGTGTTCAGCGCATTCGTGAACCTGCTGATGCTGACGGGCCCCCTGTTCATGCTGCAGGTCTACGACCGCGTCCTTTCGAGCCGGTCCGAGGCCACGCTGGTCGCGCTGGTGGTGCTGATCACCGTGCTGTTCGGCTTCATGGGGGTGCTCGACTACCTGCGCGGGCGGGTGCTGGCGCGGGTCGGTGCCTCGTTTCAATCGAGCTTCGACGCGCGCGTCTTCACCGCCGCGCTGCGCCGCGCGGTCGCGCCGCAGGAGCGCGCGCGCCCCAATACGGCGGCGCGCGATCTCGAGTCGCTGCGCCAACTGCTGTCGGGCCCAGCGCCGTTCGCGCTGTTCGACGTGCCATGGGTCCCGATCTACCTGGGCGCGATCTTCCTGTTCCACCCGTTGCTTGGCTGGACCGCGGTGGCGGGCGGGCTGATCCTCATCTCGCTCACCGCGATGAACCAGATCCGCTCGCGCGCCTCGAACGAGCGCAGCCAGATCACCGGCAGCACCGCCGACGCGCTGGGCGAGCAGCTTCGGCAGAACGCCGAGGCGGTGCAGGGTCTGGGCATGGCGCGCGCGGGGCTCTCGCGCTGGCAGGGGCTGCGCGAGGAGGCGCTGGGCGCGCAGATCACCGCCTCGGACCGCACCGGCAGCTACTCGACGGCCGCCAAGACGCTGCGGTTCTACCTGCAGTCGGTCATGCTCGCCGTGGGCGCATTCCTGGTGCTGGAGCAGCAGATCTCGCCCGGAATGATGATCGCCGCCTCGATCCTGATGGGCCGCGCGCTCGCGCCGATCGACCAGGCGATCGGCCAGTGGCCGCTGGCGCAGCGGGCCTTGCTGGGCTGGCGGCAACTGGCCGAGTTGCTGGAGAAATCGCCCGTCGAGCCGCAGAAGACGCAGCTTCCCGCACCGAAGGGTCATGTCGAGGCGAACGGCGTCGCGGTAGTCGCCCCGGGCGACAGCGTGCCGGTGCTGCGCGGCATCTCGTTCAAGCTGCAGCCGGGCCAGGCGCTGGGTGTCATTGGCCCGTCGGGCGCGGGCAAGACGACGCTGGCCAAGGTGCTGGCAGGCGTTTGGCCGGCGGCCGCCGGCAAGGTTCGCATCGATGGCGCGGCGCTCGACCAGTGGAACACCGACGATCTTGGCCGGCATATCGGCTATCTTCCGCAGGAGGTCGGCCTGCTGCCCGGCACCGTTGCACAGAATATCGCGCGCCTCTCACCCCAGCCCGACGACGCCGCGGTGATCGAGGCGGCGCGACGTGCGGGGGCGCACGAGCTTCTGCTCGCGCTGACGCAAGGCTACGACACCGAGATCGGCGCGGGCGGCCAACGGCTTTCGGGCGGGCAGCGCCAGAGGGTCGCGCTGGCCCGCGCCTTCTACGGCGACCCGGCGGTGCTGATCCTGGACGAACCGAACGCCAATCTCGATGCGCAGGGCGAGCAGGCGCTGGTCACCTCGATCCGCGAGGCCAAGGCGCGCGGCTGCAGCGTGATCGTCATGGCCCACCGCCCCAGCGCGATCGCCGCCTGCGACCTGCTGCTTGTCATCGACAAGGGCCAGCAGGTCGACCTGGGCCCGCGGGACGAGGTGCTGCGCCGCCGCACAAAGAACCACGAGCAGATCGTCGCCGGCGCGCGCGAGCTCGGCCCGCCTGCCGCGCCGGGGACGGCGACACCGGCGAAACTGGGCACGGGGGCACGACCCGAGGTCAAGGGCGGCGCGCCGGCCGCGCCGCAAGCCGCGGCTGCCGCACGGGCCGGCGGCGCCACCGCAGCGAACGGTGCGCCGGCGGCATCGGCGCCGGCGCGCATGGCGCCGGGTGTCGTCAGCGCCAGCATGGGAAGCCCCGCGATGCTTTCGGCGGCGATGCTGGGCGCGCCCGCTGCCGCCCCGGACCGCCCGGTGTCGGGCTCCACGTCCGCCGCATCCGATGGCGAGCCGCGTGGCTCGACGCCCGCGGCGCCGCGGGTGGACGGCTCTTCCGCAGCGCCGGCAGCACCCATGGCAGGCGCGGCGCCCTCGCCTCCCCCTCAGCCCACGGCGGCCGCGACGACGACCGAGCCCGGGGGCATCCCCGCGGCAAGCGCTCCTCGGGCCGCGCAGAAGCCGGGCGCGAGCGACAAGGATGAGCCGCTGGTTCTGCGGGAGGAACTGCCATGACGCCGATGCTTCCCTCGCCGGATGCCGCGGCGGCGCCGCGCTGGGGTGTCCAGAGGCAGGTCCGCGCAGGGCTGCTGGCGATCCTCCTGCTCGCCGGCGGCATGGGCGGCTGGGCCGTCACCGCCGAGCTCGCGGGCGCCGTCATCGCGCCGGGGCGGCTGCGGGTCGAGGCCCAGCGGCAGGTCGTCCAGCATCCCGACGGGGGCGTGGTTGGCGAGATCCTGGTGCGCGAGGGCGACCATGTCGAAGCGGGCGCCACGCTGATCCGGCTCGACGACACCACGCTACGATCCGAGCTTGCCGTGCTCGAGAGCCAGCTCTTCGAGATCATGGCCCGCCGGGGGCGGCTCGAAGCCGAGCAGACGGACGCCGCCGAGATCGCCTTCGACCCCGAACTCGCCTCTGCCGCCGCCGTGCGGCCAGACGTGGCGGCGCTGATCGAGGGCCAGCGGCGGCTGTTCCGCGCGCGGGCCGAGACCATGGAGGGCGAGCGCAGCCTGCTGGCCGAGCGGCAGATCCAGATCGCGCAGCAGATCACCGGGACCGAGGCGCAGCTTGACGCGCTGCGGCGCCAGCACGCCTTCATCGACGAGGAGCTGGAGGGTCAGCGGAAGCTGTTCGCACAGGGACTCGCGCAGGCGAACCGCGTGCTGTCGCTCGAGCGCGAGGCCGCGCGGCTCAAGGGGCAGGAAGGCGAACTCATCTCGCGCGTCGCGCAGCTCACGGCGCAGATCTCGGAAATCGGGATCGAGCGGCTCAAGCTGGGCACGCTGCGGCGCGAGGAGGCGATCACCCAGCTTCGCGACCTCGGCTTCCGCGAGCTGGAGCTCAAGGAGCGCCGCATCGCCCTGCGCGAGCGGCTCGACCGGCTCGACATCCGCGCGCCGCGCGCGGGCGTGGTCTACGAGCTTGCGGTCTTCGCCATCAAGGCGGTGATCCGCCCGGCCGAGCCCGTTCTCTATGTCGTGCCGACCGACGAGAGCCTTGTCATCGACATCGAGATCGACCCGATCCACATCGACGAGGTCGCGCCAGGCATGCAGGCGGTCGTCCGCTTCCCCGCCTTCAGCAGCCGCACGACGCCCGAGCTCAACGGCATCGTCGCGCGGATCTCGCCCGACGCGCATCTCGACGAGCAGTCGGGGCGCAGCTTCTACCGCGGCGAGGCCGTGCTGGCCGAGGGGGAACGCGAGCGGCTGGCGGATCGCGAACTGCTGGCCGGCATGCCGGTCGAGGTCTTCGTCCAGACCGGCGCGCGCACGCCGATGGCCTACCTGATGAAGCCGCTGACCGACTACTTCAACCGCGCCTTCCGCGAGACGTGAGGGCGGGGGCCTTGATCGGCGCCCCGCCCCACCCACCTTGGCCGGCATGAACCGCCCCGAAACCCACCCGCCCGACGGCGAGACGCGCATCGAGATCGAGGTCGTGCGCGGCATAGCTGCGATCGGGGCTGCGGATTGGGACGCCTGCGCGGCGCCCGGACGCGCCGCGGGGGCGCGGGCCGTCAATCCTTTCGTGACCCACGCCTTCCTTGCGGCGCTCGAATCCTCGGGCTCGGCCACGCCGGCGACGGGCTGGGCGCCGCATCACCTGGTTGCGCGCGTGGCCGGGCGGGTCGAGGCGGTGATGCCGCTCTACCTGAAAGGCCACAGCCAGGGCGAGTATGTCTTCGACCATGCCTGGGCGAATGCCTGGCACCGCGCGGGGCGCGAGTATTACCCCAAGCTGCAATCGGCCGTCCCCTTCACCCCCGCGACCGGCCCACGGACGATGGCCCGCCCGGATGCCCGGCCGGGCGCCGAGGCGATGCAGGCCGCCCTGATGGGCACGGCACGCGACCTCACGGCCGGAAACGATCTCTCCTCGCTGCACATCACCTTCTGCACCGAGGCGGAGTGGGAGCTGGGCGGGCGTCTGGGCCTGCTGCAGCGCACAGACCAGCAATTCCACTGGATCAACCGCGGCTATCGCGACTTCGCAGATTTCCTCGACGCGCTTGCCTCGCGCAAGCGCAAGCAGATCCGGCGCGAACGGGCTGGCGCACTCGCGGACGGCGTGCGGCTGCATCACCTCACCGGTGCCGCCATCCGGCCCGAGCACTGGGACGCGTTCTGGCTGTTCTACCAGGACACCGGGTCGCGGAAATGGGGCAGCCCGTATCTGACGCGCAGCTTCTTCGACATCGTGCACCAGACGATGGCCGACGACATCCTGCTGGTGATGGCCGAGCGCGAGGGCCGCTGGATCGCGGGCGCGCTCAACTTCATCGGGGCCGAGACGCTCTATGGCCGCTACTGGGGCTGCCGGGAGGATCGCCCCTTCCTGCATTTCGAGTGCTGCTACCACCAGGCGATCAACTTTGCGCTGGAGCACGGACTGGCGCGGGTCGAGGCGGGCGCGCAGGGCGCGCACAAGCTCGCGCGCGGCTACGAGCCAGTGACGACGCGCTCGCTGCACTGGATCCCGGACCCCGGTTTCCGCGCCGCGGTGGCGCGATATCTCGAGCAGGAGCGCGCAGCCGTCGCGGCCGAGGGGGCGGAGCTGGCCGGGTTCACCCCGTTCCGGCGCGGCGGGTGAGGGCAGACGGGCCGACCGGCAAAAGCGGGCCGGGAGGCCCCGGGTCAAGCCCGGGGCAGCGCGGGAGGGGACGTAACGGCCGCGGCGATGCACGCAGCAAGCCGCAGCCCCGGCCTCGAGCCGGGGCCTTGCCGAGCGGAGAGCAGCCGTCAGAGCTGGCCGAGCAGCACGTCCGCCTTGGTCACCTCGGCCTTCGACGGCGCGTCCTCGACATTGAGCGAGGCAATCTTGCCGTCCTTCACCACCGCCGAGAAGCGCTGAGCGCGGTGGCCCAGCCCCGCACCCGAGGCGTCGAAGCTGAGGCCCATGGCGGTGACGAGGCTCGCATCCGCGTCGCACATCACGCGGATGCCCGCGTCCTTCGCCCCCGTCGCCTCACCCCAGGCGCGGGCCACGAACGGGTCGTTGACCGTGATGCAGACGATCTCGTCCACGCCCTTGGCCTTCAGCGCCTTGGCGTTCTCTACGAAGCTCGGCATGTGCTTCTGGTGGCAGGTGGGCGTGAAGGCGCCCGGCACGGCGAAGAGCGCGACCGTCCTGGCCCCGAACACCTCGGCCACGGGCACCGCCTTGGGGCCGTCGGGGGTCATCTCGAAGAGCTTGCCGTCCGGCAGCTTGTCACCGACTGCGATGGTCATGGAACGTCTCCCTCTGGTTGATGGCCGGGCGCGTCAGCGCGCGCCCATCCGGATGGCGCCGTCGAGGCGGATGACCTCGCCGTTCATATAGCCCGTCTCGACGATGAAACAGGCAAGGCGCGCGAATTCCGCGGGGTCGCCCAGACGGACCGGGAAGGGCACCTGGGCGGCAAGGCTGTCCTGCACCTCCTCGGGCAGGCCGCGCAGCATGGGCGTGCCGAAGATGCCGGGCGCGATGGCGCAGACGCGGATGCCGTCGCGGGCGAGGTCGCGCGCGGCCGGCAGGGTCAGCGCGGCGACCCCGCCCTTCGACGCGGCATAGGCCGCCTGCCCCATCTGCCCTTCGAAGGCCGCGACCGAAGCGGTGTTGACGATCACCCCGCGCGCGCCGTCGGGGTCGAGGGGCGCGGCCTCGCGCATCGCCTGCGCGGCCAGCGCCATCACCCGCATGGTGCCGATCAGGTTGACCGCGACGACCTTGGTGAAGAGGCCCATGTCGTGCGGCCCCTTCGAGCCCGCGGTCTTCATCGCCGGCGCGATTCCCGCGCAGGAAATCACGATGCGCGCGGTGCCGTGGGCCTCGGCGGCCTCAGCCAGCGCGGCCTCTACGCTCTCGTCGCTGGTCACGTCGGTCGAGATGAACTTCGCGCCGGACTCGGCCGCGACGCGGGCGCCATCGGGCGCGGCCATGTCGAGGATGGCAACGGGCGCCCCCTTGACGCGCAGGGCCGCGACGCAGGCGGCGCCGAGGCCGCTCGCCCCTCCGGTCACGATGGCGGGGGTCTCGGGTCCGATCTTCATGGCGCGCTCCTTGATCTGTCGCATCGTTCCTAGCGCCATGCCGGACATGCGCCAAGGGGGGTCAGACGGCGCGGAAGATGGCAATCCGTGTCTCGCCATACTGGCGGGTGTCGAGCGGCTCGAGCCAGTCGAAGGCGGGAAGCGGGTCGCCGGCCCGGCCCTCCAGCACCACCAGCGCCCCGGGCGCGAGCCAGCCTCCCTCGCGGGCCGAGGCGAGCGCCCGGATGCCAAGATCGGTGCCATAGGGCGGATCGGCGAAGACGAGGTCGAACGGCTCGCCGCGACAGGGGCCAAGGCGGGTGGCGTCGCGGCGCCAGATCTTCGTGACGCCGCCGAGGCCGAGGCGCTCGACCGTCTCGCGGATCAGCGCGCGGGAGGGCCCGTGATCGTCCACGAAGACGGCGCGGATGGCGCCACGCGACAGCGCCTCGACCCCCAGCGCCCCGGTGCCGGCGAAGAGGTCGAGCACGTGTGCGCCCTCCGGCACGGGCGGGTCGGCATAGCCGCCATGGGCGAGCAGGTTGAACAGCGCCTCGCGCACCCGGTCCGAGGTCGGGCGCAGATGCGCCTCGCCGCCGCCCGCCGCGCCGGGGGCGGCGATCCGCGCGCCGCGAAAGCGCCCGCCGATCACCCGCATCAGCGGCCCGAGAGCACGCGGTCGAGGGCGCCGATGGCGCGCTCGATTTCGGCCGGCGAGGTGTAGTGCAGGAACGACAGCCGCAGCACGCCGTGGTCGGGGTCGATCCCCAGCGCCTCGATGAGGCGCACGGCGTAGAAATCCCCGCCCCCCGCCATGATCCGGTGGGCGCCGAGCGCGCGGGCGAGGTCCTCGCCCTTGCGGGCATGAGCGATGGCGATGGTGGGCGCGCGGCGCGCGGGGTCGCGGGGCCCCAGCAGGCGCACATCGTTGCGCGCGGCAAGATAGTCGAGCAGCGGCGCGGCCAGCCGCACCTCCTGCGCGCGGAAGAGATCATGGACGCGGCGTGCCCGCTCGGCCGGGCCGGGGCGGTCGGCGAAGTGGTGGTCGTGCACGGCATCGGTATAGAGCGCGATGCCGGCAAGGGCCGCAACCTGCGCGTGGTCGGGACCAGCGGGGACCAGCTTCTTGCGGATGTGCCCGGCGTTGAACCAATGGCTCTGGTTCGGCAGCCGGTCGGCGACCTCGCGGCGGACTGCCATCACGCCCTGATGCGGCCCGTAGGTCTTGTAGCTGGAGAACAGGTAGACGTCGGCGCCCAGCGCCCCGATGTCGGGCAGGCCGTGCGGCGCGTAGGAGACGCCATCGACGACCGTGACAGCGCCGGATTGTCTGACCTTTGCGCAGATCTCGGCCACGGGATTGATCTCGGCCACGATGTTCGACGCATGCGGGAAGGCAACCACGCGCGTTTTGTCAGACAAAAGACGGTCAAGATCGCCAAGGTTCAGATGCCCGGTCTCGGGATCGACCTTCCACTCGCGGATCACGATGCCGCTGTCCGCCAGCCGACGCCAGGCGCCCGAATTGGCCTCGTGGTCCTGGTTCGTGACGATGACCTCGTCCCCCTCGCGCATCCGGGCGCGGAAGGCGTGGGCCAGCACATAGGTGTTCTGGCTGGTCGAGGGGCCGAAATGAACCTCGTCCTCGCCTACATTCAGCATCGCGGCGAGGCGGGCATAGCTTTCGTCCATCATGGCGCCCGCCTGCTCCGAGGCCGGGTAGGGCGCGTAGGGCTGGACCTTGCAGCTTGTATAGAAATGGGTAAGCCGGTCGACCACCTGCCGGGCGGGGTAGGAACCGCCGGCATTCTCGAAGAAGCCCCAGCCCGCGAGCGAAGGCTCGGTGAAGGCGGGAAACTGCGACCGGATGAAATCAAGATCGATCTGCGTCATCGCGTGAGCCCTGTTCACAAACGGCACCATCCCGGGGAAACGCCCGCCTGGACATGGGCATCCCCCATCCTGGCAGGTCTTCCAGCCGAGCCGGTGAGCCTGTCAGTCGGCTCGCGGCAGCCCGCGCCGTGGCGCGCGGACCAGCGTCGGATATCGCAGGGTCAGCAGGCGGTCAAGCGGTCAGGCCCGCACGTCGACGACGACCCGCCCCTGCACCTGCCCCTTGAGAATCGCCCGCCCCAGATCGGGCAGATCCGCAAGTGTCGCCGGACGGATCATGCTGTCGAGCAGGTCCATCGGCAGGTCCGATGCGATGCGCGCCCAGGCACTGGCCCGATCGGCCTGCGGACGCATCACCGAGTCGATCCCCAGGAGGTTCACGCCGCGCAGCAGGAAGGGGATGACGGTGGCCGGGAGCGCCGCGCCCCCGGCGAGGCCCACGGCCGCGACCGAGGCGCCATATTTCATCTGCGTCAAAACCTTCGCGAGCATCTTGCCGCCCACGGCATCGACGCACCCAGCCCAGGTCTCGCTCTCCAGCGGCCGGCCCGAGGGCTCGGCCAGATCCTCGCGGGGCACGATGGTGGTGGCGCCAAGGCTGCGGAGATAGTCGGCCGTTTCGGGCCGGCCCGTGACGGCCGCGACCTCATGGCCCAGATGGGCGAGGATCGCGGTCGCCACCGACCCAACGCCGCCCGCGGCGCCGGTGACCAGCACGGGCCCCTGCCCCGGCTTCAGCCCATGCGCCTCTAGCTCCATGATCGCGAGCATCGCGGTGAAGCCCGCCGTGCCAACTGCCATCGCGCGCCGCGCATCGAGCCCGGCGGGCATCGGCGTGAGCCATTCGGATCTCACGCGCGCCTTCTCGGCATAGCCGCCCCACCAGGCCTCGCCCACGCGCCAGCCGGTCAGCAGGACCTTGTCGCCAGGCCGGAAGGCGGGGCTGTCGGAGGTCTCGACCGTGCCTGCGAAGTCGATCCCGGGGACATGGGGGTATTTCCGCACCAGCCCGCCGCCGCCGGTCAAGCAGAGCCCATCCTTGTAGTTGAGGGTCGAATACTCGACCGCGACGGTCACATCGGCCTGCGGCAGGCGGTCATCGGAGATCGTTTCGATGGTCTGACTAATGGTGCCGTCCTCGGCCTTGTCGACGATCAGGGCGCGAAAGCTCATGGCGGGCTCCTTTCGGGTCCGGGCCGGCGGGTACGGCGCCGGCGAGTCGGATTTCAAATTGTCAAACATTCGGAAGTTTGGCAAGCTCCACTCCCGGACGAAACGGCGGAACGAAGTGCGGATGTCGGACGAACGCGGCAAGGGAATGGGCGCCGGCGAGGCGATCGCGGCGCAAATTCGCGCCTTGATTCTCGAGGGGCGGATCGGCGTGGACGAGCGCCTGCCAGGCGAGCAGGATCTTGCCGCGCGCTTCGGCGTCTCGCGGCCGACGGTGCGCGAGGCGCTGAAGACGCTGGCGGCACAGAACCTGATCCGCACGCGGCGAGGCTCCTCGGGCGGCAGCTTCGTAAATCGCTACGGCATCGAGGAGGCGCAGGACCAGCTCGTCTCGACCGCGATCATGCTCATGGGACTCAATCGCATTGCGCCTGAGGCAGTGACCGAGGCGCGGCTCACGTTCCTGTCGGCGATCGCGCCGCTGGCCTGCGCGCGACGCACGGCCCAGCAGGTTGCCGCGATGCGCGCCGAGATCGACGTGCAGCGCAACCCCGCGACGACGGACGAGGAATTCTGCGCGTCCGACGTGCGCTTCCACCGCACTCTCGCGAACGCCGCCGGCAACCCGCTGATCGCCTTCCAGATGGCGGCGGTGATCGAGGCGATGCAGCCGCTCCTCAACATGCTGACCTGGCGCGGGCGCGACCGCGCCGAGATTGCGGCTCGGCATGCCAGAATCGTCTCGACGCTGGAGCGGCGCGACGCCACGGCGCTGATCAACGAGCTCGCGCAATTGTCTGACTATACGGGCCGCCTGGTCGCCGAAGCGCAGGCCATTGCTGGCCGGAGCCGGGTGTCGTGAGCGTGCTCCGCCTTTCCGAGCGGCCACGGCTGATGGCCGGCCTCGGCGTCGGGCTTGCGGCGGCGGCGGGGTGGCTTGCGCTGGTGGCGCTGGGGCATGGCGTCGAGACGGTCTTCCTCGCAGAGGTCGCGGAGCTCTGCCTCGCGCGGGGCGCGCCCGCGCCGGGCGCCTATCCGGCGGTTGCGGCGATGTGGCTGCTGATGAGCGTCGCCATGATGCTGCCGACCGCGGCGCCGGCGATCGATCTCTACGCGCGGCTGTCGCGACGGATCGAGCACGGGCGGGCACTGTGCCTTGCTGCCTTCGCAGGCGGTTATGTCGCGGCCTGGGGCGGCTTCGGACTGGTCGCCGCGGCGGCGCAGCTCGCGCTTGCGGGCGCAATGGACGCGACGGCGGACGCCGGGCTGACCGGCGCTGCGGCGGGCACCGTCCTGCTGCTGGCCGGGGGCTACCAGCTCACGCCGCTCAAGGCCGCATGCCTCACGCTGTGCCGCAACCCCCTCGCCTTCTTCATGGCGTCCTGGCGCGACGGCCCCGCCGGCGCACTGACGATGGGATTGCGGCACGGGCTGATCTGCATCGGCTGCTGCTGGGCGCTCATGGCGCTGATGTTGGTCGCTGGCGCCATGAACCTGACCTGGATGGCGGCCCTGGGCGCGCTGATGCTGGCCGAAAAGACGCTGCCGGGCGCCGACCGGGCGGGGCGGCTCGCCGGGGCGGCGCTGGCGGTGGCGGGGCTTGCGCTGGTTCTCGAATCAATTGTCTGACAAACGGCCTGGGAACGGGCGAAGGGAGGCATCATGCTGGACGCGGCGAAAACGGCGATCGAGCCCTGGTCGATCAAGGGCGAACTGATCCTCAACTGCAATTGCACGGTGTTCTGCCCCTGCGTCGTGAGCCTTGGCGCGCATCCGCCGACCCAGGGGACCTGCAAGGCGTGGCTTGGCGTCCGGATCGACGAGGGGAAATGGGGTGCGACCGACCTCTCGGGCCTCAACGTCGCGATGATGCTGGACATTCCAGGCTCGATGAGCGAGGGCGACTGGAAGGCGGCGGGCTATTTCGACGACCGCGCAGATGACGCGCAGTTCGCCGCGCTCGAACTGATCTTCTCGGGCCGCGCGCGAGGGACGACCGGTCTGTTCCGGCTGCTGGTGAGCGAGTATCTCGGCTCGATCCGCGAGGAGATCCGCTTCACGACCGAAGGGAACGTCCGCCACCTGACGGTCGGGCGCCGCATCCAGGGTGCCATCGCGCCGGTCGAGGGGGCCGATCCGGGGCAGGACCTGAAGGTCACCAACACCAAATACTGGATGGGGCCGGACGTGACCATCGCGCAGGCGCTGAAGGGCAAGGTACGCGACTTCGGGCGGGTCTGGAACCTCGACGGCAAGTCGGCCGAGATCTGCCAGATCGACTGGACAGGGCCGTGACGCCCGGCGCTCTTGCCGCCGTACGTGACAATGCGATGAAACGCGCTTTGCAGCGCGGGCCCGATTGTCCTATGAAGCGCGCGTCGTTTGGGGGCTGGATTTCATGAAATCGGACGAGCGCAGGATGAAGATCATCGCTGGGAACGCGAACCGGCCGCTGGCCGAGGCCATCGCGCGGCGCATCTCGGTCTATCGCGGCGACCGCATCGGGCTGGCGAACGCGCGGGTCGAGCGGTTCAACGACAAGGAAATCTTCGTCGAGATCTACGACAACGTGCGCGGCGAGGATGTCTTCATCATCCAGTCGACCTCGAACCCCGCGAACGACAACCTGATGGAACTGCTGATCATGACTGACGCGCTGCGGCGGGCCTCGGCGCGGCGGATCACGGCGGTGACGCCCTATTTCGGCTATGCCCGGCAGGACCGCAAGAGCGCGGCGCGCACCCCAATCACCGCCAAGCTGGTCGCGAACCTGATGACCGAGGCGGGCGTCGACCGGGTGCTGACGATGGACCTGCACGCGGGACAGATCCAGGGATTCTTCGACATCCCCACCGACAACCTCTATGCCGCGCCCGTGTTCGCGCTCGACATCAAGCATCATCTGGCGGGGCGTGAGAACCTCACCGTGGTCTCGCCCGACGTGGGCGGCGTGGTTCGCGCGCGCGATCTTGCCAAGCGCATCGGCGCGACGCTTGCCATCGTGGACAAGCGCCGCTCGCGCCCCGGAGAGGTCGAAAGCATGACGGTGATTGGCGAGGTTTCGGGCCGGACCTGCGTGATCGTCGACGACATCTGCGACACCGCCGGCACCCTGGTCAAGGCGGCCGAACTGCTGAAGGAGGAGGGGGCGGAAGAGGTTCACGCCTATATCAGCCACGGCGTGCTATCGGGCCCCGCCATCGAACGCGTCACTTCGTCGGCGATGGAGACGCTGGTGATCACCGATTCGATCGAGCCCATCGAGGCCGTGAAGAAGGCGCGCAACATCCGCGTCGTCTCGATCGCGCCGCTGTTCGCCCAGGCGATTCTCAACGTCGGGAACGACACGTCGGTCTCGTCGCTGTTCGACGAAACGACGCTCGCGCCGATCTACGAGGCCTTCTACCGCTTCGACTGACGGCGCTCGGCGCGGGCGCTACGCCCTGAGGCCCGATGCCGGCCCGGCGAGAAGGTCCGGCGCAGCGGCGAGCCAGCGCGTCGCGTCCTCGCCAGGCATCGGGCGCGCAATTGCATAGCCCTGCACCGCGTCGCATCCGAGCGCGGCAAGTCGGGCGATGTCGGCCGCGCTCTCGGCGCCTTCGGCGATGGTGCCAAGGCCAAGTTCCGTGGCCATGGCGGCGACGGCACGGATCACCGTCTCGCTGCGGCCGTCGGTGCCGAGGTGCCGCGCCAGCGCCCGGTCGAGCTTGAGCGCCCTGAGGTCGAGGCGCAGCAGGTTCGCGAAGGCCGCGTGGCCCGATCCGAAGTCGTCGAGTTCGACCACCACGCCCGCGCGCGCCATCGCGCGGACGTTACGAATCGCGACGTCGTTATCGTCCTCGATCAGCACGGATTCGACGATCTCGACGGCAATGTCGGCGGGCACCAGGTCCCGTTCATCGAGATGGAGCTGCAGCCGGTCGAGCCAGCGCGGGTCGCGCAGCGCGGCCGCGGAGACGTTGACGGAGACCCGCGGCACCTCGATACCCTGGCCCCGCCAGGCGCGGAGCCGGTCGAGCGCCCCGCGAAGGACCGCATCGTCGATCCTTTCGATCAGGCCCATCGCCGCGGCCGGGCCGAGGAAGGCGGCCGGCGGCAGGAGTTCGCCCGTCGGCAGACGCCAGCGGGCCAGCGCCTCGAACCCGAGCAGCGCGCCGCCGCGCAGCGTCACCTGTGGCTGGAAGACCGGAATGATCGCGCCGTCGTCGATCGCGGCGAGAAGCGCGGCCCGGCTTGGACGCGGCGGGTGCGGCGGCGCCTCGCGATGCAATGCGTCCACGCAGGGCGACAAGCGGGGCACGGGCTGGGCGGGGGATCTCGGCGGCGCGGACGCACCGGGGCAGCGTGTCGCGATGAAGGATGGGGCGCGCGCAGCGGCCGGGGGGTGATCGGTCGTCGGGCTCATTCCACACTTCGTCTCACGCGTTCTGCACGATCCGGTCCCTAGCACGACGCGGGTTAAGGTTCCCCTGCCCGATGGTTACCAGTTCCTTCCCCCAGAGAGCGTCCTTCCCCAGTCGGCGCCGGCCCGGCGTTTCGGGACTTGCCGCACCGGGGGCCTTCCTCTATACACCGCGCGACACCGGCCGGTGCGCAGCGGCGGGGCGATGCTTCGTTTGCGCTGGGCCGTTTTCGACAAACGGGCCCCGGCGCCCGACCGTGCCCGAGGAGCGAGTTGATGAAGGCCGACATCCATCCCGAATACCACGTCATCAACGTGGCGCTGACCGACGGCTCGGTCGTGCAGATGCGCACCACTTGGGGCAAGGCGGGGGACACCATGACCCTCGACATCGACCCGAGCGTGCACCCCGCCTGGACAGGCGGCTCGCAGCGCCTGATGGACACCGGCGGCCGCGTTTCGCGGTTCAAGAAGAAGTTCGAGGGCTTCGGCTTCTGAGCATCGCCCGGCACGGCCCGATCGGGCTGCCTGGCTGGCGGGTAAGGCGCGCCCCTCCTCGGCGGGGCGCGTTTTCGTCTGTTGCGGCGAGGAGTGCGTGATGGAGGTCGGGGCGGCATGACCGGGCGAGCCCATGTCATCGTTCTGGGCAACGAGAAGGGCGGCGCCGGCAAGTCGACGACCGCGATGCACCTGTTCGTGGCGCTTGCGCGCGCGGGGCACAGGGTGGGCGCGCTCGATCTCGACCTGCGCCAGCAGAGCTTCTTTCGCTACCTCCAGAACCGCGAGGCGCTGGGCCGGCGCGTCGGCAAGCCGCTGCTGATGCCCGAGCGCCTCGAGGTCGGCGCCAGCCGCGCCGCGCTCCGCGAGGACGCCGCCGACGAGGAGCGCGCGGCGCTGGCGGCGGCGATCGGGCGGCTGTCCGAGACCTGCCGCTTCATCGTCGTCGATACCCCCGGCGCGGTCACCACGCTGAGCGAGGCGGCCCACGCGGCGGCGGACACGCTGGTCACGCCGATCAACGACAGCCTCGTGGATTTCGACCTGCTTGGCCGGGTCGATCCGGTCAGCGGCAGGGTGACCGGGCCGTCGATCTATGCCGAGATGGTGTGGTCCGCGCGCCAGCGCCGCGCCGCGGCGGGCCGCCCGCCGATGGACTGGGTGGTGCTGCGCAACCGCATCTCGATGCTTGAATCGCGCAACAAGCGCAAGGTCGGCAAGGTGATGGAGGAACTGTCGCAGCGGATCGGCTTCCGCATCGCGCCGGGCTTCTCGGAGCGCGTCATCTTCCGCGAGCTGTTCCTCAACGGGCTCACGCTGCTCGACCTCAAGCAGGGCGGAGCGATCAGCATCACGATGAGCCATATCGCGGCGCGGCAGGAAGTGCGCGACATGGTGAAGGCGCTGGAACTGCCCGACGTCGCGGCGCTGGTCTGAGAGCGCGGCCCGTCGGAGCGGCCCTCGCGGGCGACCCGCTCGGGTGGCATGCGGCGGGCAACCTTCCGCCTGACAGCACGATCCCCTCGACGCGGCGCCCGGCCTGTGCAGGCGCGGCCCGCGAAGGCGGCTTGCGCGCGATGTCATGGGCCGCCAGGAAAACGCCCCCGCCGAGACGACGGGGGCAAGGTTCGACAGGGAGACCGGATAAGGCGCGCGCACCGGCGCGCCCATTGCTCAGTCCTGCGGGCTGATCGCCGAGCAGGCAGTCCCGTGCGCGCGCAAGGTCGAGCAGGTCGACTCGGCCGCGCGCGGATCGAGGCCGGTCACCTCGACCCTGTAGAGCTTGCCGCGCGCGCCGTTCACCTCCTCGATCCGAGGAGCGGCGCCGTCGAGCCCGGCGATGTCGGCCAGCGACACGGAGGTCGCGATGGCCACCGCCTCGGCCTGATCGCGATACTCGCCCAGCGTCACCGACCAGTCGGGGCGCGCCACGGGCATCGGCTTGGGCTCGACCAGAGCGATGCGCGTGCCGCCACTGCCCGGCTTGATGCGGGGCAGGGCCGCGCGCACCGGAGCATGGCGGGTGCCGCGACCGCCCGCGGTGACGACTGGCGCACTTGGCCGCGTCGCAGCAACCGCCTCGCTCGAGAACGCCTCCGATAGCGCGGCTAGGCCCGTCGGTGCCAGCTCGGGCTTCGGCTCGGGGATCGGGGCCTCGGCCACGCGGGTCTGCACCGCGGCAGCCTGCGGGCGGACGATGGCGACGCGGGTCGGCGCCTTGCGGAAGCCGAGGTCGAGCAGCTCGGCCACCTTGTCGTTCCGGGCGCGCGAGCTGCGCCCGCCGAGCACGACGGCGATGACCCGCTCGCTGCCGCGCGCCGCGACGGCCACGAGATTGTAGCCCGCCGCGCGGGTGTAGCCGGTCTTCATCCCCTCGGCGCCGCGGTAGCTGCCCAGCAGCCGGTTCGTGGTCCAGATCCGCTTGCCCGCGGCGATGTCGCTGCGCTTGCTGAAGACGTTGTAGTACGCGGGAAAATCGAAATAGAGGTGCCGCGCGAGGATCGCCATGTCGCGCGCGGTCGTCACATGCCCCTTCTCGGTGAGGCCATGCGGGTTGCGGAAGGTCGTGTTCCGCATGCCCAGCGCGCGCGCCTTGTCGGTCATGAGCTTGGCGAAGCCCGCCTCGGACCCGCCGATCGCCTCGGCCAGCACCATCGCGGCATCGTTCGCCGACTTGATCGCGGCGGCGCGGATCAGGCTGCGGATGGTCACCCGCGAGCCTTCCTTGAGGTAGAGCTTCGACGGCGGCTGCCGCGCCGCGTTGCGCGAGACGCGCACCGACTGATCGAGACCAAGCTGCCCGCTCTCGACCGCCTCGAAGGCGAGATAGAGCGTCATCATCTTTGTGAGCGATGCCGGGTGTTGCACCCGGTCGGCATTGTCGGCGTGAAGGACACTGCCGTCGCGCATGTCCATCACGATCGCCGCATAGGGCGCCGCCTTCGCAGGAACCGATACCACGGCCACCACGGTGCACAACGCCACAAGTATGATTCCCCGCCCGAGGAGTCTCATTGCCACCCCCGCCTCACTGAACTCTGCCTCGGCGCGGCTCTGACTGACCGCTTCCATCGCCTGCTTTTGAAAAGCAGCCTAACAGACTGTCGGCAGATTGAGAATCCCCTTTTGTCTCATTTTGGCTAACAGGATCTTAACGTCTGTCCGGCGAGCCCGGCGCGGCGGGGCGTCGCAGGAATTTGTGCAACGCACCATCATTCTTGACGCGGCGCAGCATTTCTCCTACATCTTCGGTCAAGTCGGACCGCACCGGCATCGCAAAGTTCAAGCCCGCGCGCTGCGCGGCATCGCAAGGAGACGCGAGATGACCAAGACCGCCACGAAGAAGGTCGAAGACTTCGCCACCGAGGCGCAGAAGACCATCGAGCAGAACGTCGAGAAGGTCGCGAAGGGCGTCGAGGACGCCGCCGCCTTCGGCCAGGAGAATGTCGAGGCGCTGGTGACCTCGTCGAAGATCGCCGCCAAGGCGATCGAGACGGTGAACGCCGAGATGCTCGCCTACTCGAAGAAGGCCTACGAGGACAGCCTCGCCGCCGCCAAGGACATGACCGCCTGCAAGTCGATCAGCGAACTGGTCGAGAAGCAGACCGCCTTCGGCAAGAGCGCGATCGAGGGCTTCGTCGCCCAGGCGACCAAGGTGAACGAGATCCTGACCGCTGCCTCGAAGGACGCGGCCGAGCCGGTCAATGCCCGCTTCAACGCCGCCGTCGGCGCGTTCAAGGGCCTCGGCGCCTGAGCCTCGCGCACGAGACGCGACACCGATCAAAGGGGGGCCTCGGCCCCCCTTTCCTATTCCGGCGTGGCGAATATATGCTGGCGGGCAGGACCGGGCCCCGCGCCTTCGCACGCGCAGGCCCCGACCGAGACGCCGCCCGGAAGACTGACGCCATGACGCCGACCGCCGACCGCCTTGACGCGATCCCGACGCGCCCGCCGCATGGCGGCGCTGTGGCCATCCGTGCGAGCGCGGGCGACGACAACGGCGGCGGGCGAGGCAAGGCCGGGCTCGCGGTCAAGGCCAAGCCCAAGACCAAGCGGCCCTCGCTCTACAAGGTCCTCATGCTCAACGACGACTACACGCCGATGGAGTTCGTCGTCTACGTCCTGCAGCGCTTCTTCAACATGGACCATGGCCGCGCCGTGGACATCATGCTCACCGTGCACAACAAGGGTGTCGCGGTCGTTGGCGTCTATCCGTTCGAGATCGCCGAGACCAAGGTCACGCAGGTCATGGACTGCGCCAGATCGAACCAGCATCCGTTGCAATGCACGATGGAGAAAGAGTGATCGCGCATTATTCGCGGCACACGCGAAGTTGCGCTTGATCGCGGGCCTGAGAGGCCCAAGATAATCGATATGCGCATGCCTGACGGGTGAGCCGCGATGCGCGCGGACCCTGCGGGTATGCCGGTGGCCGGCCCATAGGAGAGTTCGATGCCCTCACTGACCGCAACGCTCGAAGACGCGATCCATCGCGCGATCGGGCTCGCGAATGCCCGGCGGCACGAGCTCGCGACGCTCGAGCACCTGCTGCTGGCGCTGATCGACGAGCCCGACGCGGCGCGCGTCATGCGCGCCTGCTCGGTCGATCTGGGCGAGTTGCGCGCGACGCTGACGCGTTTCGTGGACACCGAACTGGAAACGCTGGTGTTCGATGGCGAAGGCGCCGAGGCGACGCCCTCGACAGGCTTCCAGCGGGTGATCCAGCGCGCGGCGATCCATGTCCAGTCCTCGGGCCGCTCGGAGGTCACGGGCGCGAACGTTCTGGTCGCGATCTTCAACGAGCGCGAGAGCCATGCCGCGTTCTTCCTGCAGGAACAGGACATGACCCGCTATGACGCGGTCAATTTCCTCAGCCACGGTGTCGCCAAGGACCCCGCCTTCGGCGAGAGCCGCGCCGTGCGGGGCGCCGAGGAGCCCGAGGCCGAGCAGCAGAACACGCGCGCCAGCAGCCGCGACGAGAAGGCCGAGGAAACCTCGCTGGGCAAATTCTGCGTGGATCTCAACGCCAAGGCGCGCCAAGGCCGGGTCGACCCGCTGATCGGGCGCGAGCTGGAAGTAGAGCGCTGCATCCAGGTGCTGTGCCGCCGGCGCAAGAACAATCCGTTGCTGGTGGGCGACCCCGGCGTCGGCAAGACCGCGATCGCCGAGGGGCTCGCGCGCAAGATCATTCTCGGCGAGGTGCCCGAGGTGCTGGAGGGCGCCACGATCTACTCGCTCGACATGGGCGCGCTGCTTGCCGGCACGCGCTACCGCGGCGATTTCGAGGAGAGGCTGAAGTCGGTCATCAAGGAGTTGGAGGAACACCCCGACGCGATCCTGTTCATCGACGAGATCCACACGGTGATCGGCGCGGGTGCGACCACGGGCGGGGCGATGGACGCCTCGAACCTGCTGAAGCCCGCGCTCCAGTCGGGCACGCTGCGCTGCATGGGTTCGACCACCTACAACGAATTCCGCCAGCACTTCGAGAAGGACCGTGCGCTGAGCCGGCGCTTCCAGAAGATCGACGTGAACGAGCCCACGATCGACGACACGGTCAAGATCCTGAAGGGCTTGAAGCCCTTCTTCGAGGAGCATCACGACGTGAAGTACACCGCCGACGCGATCAAGTCGGCGGTCGATCTCTCGGCGCGCTACATCAACGACCGCAAGCTTCCCGACAAGGCAATCGACGTGATCGACGAGGCGGGCGCGGCCCAGCACCTGCTGCCGGTGGCCAAGCGCCGCAAGACGATCACGCCGAAGGAGATCGAGGCGGTGGTCTCGAAGATCGCGCGCATCCCGCCCAAGACCGTCTCGAAGAGCGACGCCGAGACGCTGCGCGACCTCGAGGGCTCGCTCAAGCGCGTGGTGTTCGGGCAGGAGACGGCGATCGACGCGCTCGCCTCGGCCATCAAGCTCGCCCGCGCGGGCCTGCGCGAGCCCGAGAAGCCGATCGGCTGCTACCTGTTCGCTGGCCCCACCGGCGTCGGCAAGACCGAGGTGGCGAAGCAGCTTGCCTCGATTCTGGGCGTCGAGATGCTGCGCTTCGACATGTCGGAATACATGGAGAAGCATTCGGTGAGCCGCCTGATCGGCGCGCCGCCGGGTTATGTCGGCTTCGACCAGGGCGGGCTCCTGACCGATGGCGTGGACCAGCACCCGCACTGCGTGCTGCTGCTCGACGAGATCGAGAAGGCGCATCCGGACGTGTTCAACATCCTCCTGCAGGTGATGGACCACGGGAAGCTGACCGATCACAACGGCAAGCAGGTGAACTTCCGCAACGTGATCCTGATCATGACCTCGAACGCGGGCGCGCAGGAGCAGGCCAAGGCCGCCATCGGCTTCGGCCGCGAGCGGCGCGAGGGCGAGGACCAGGCCGCCATCGAGCGGATGTTCAGCCCCGAGTTCCGCAACCGGCTGGATGCAGTGATCTCGTTTGGCGCGTTGCCGCGCGAGGTGATCCTCCAGGTGGTCGAGAAATTCGTCCTCCAGCTCGAAGCCCAGCTCATGGATCGCGGCGTCTCGATCGACCTGACCCGCCCCGCCGCCGAATGGCTGGCCGAAAAGGGCTACGACATGACCATGGGCGCCCGCCCTCTGGGCCGCGTGATCCAGGAACATATCAAGAAGCCGCTGGCCGAGGAGCTGCTGTTCGGCCGGCTCGCCAAGGGCGGCGTCGTGCGAATCGGGGTGAAGGATGGCAAGATCGACCTGCAAATCCTGCCGCCCGACAAGCCGCGGCTGACGGGCGGGAAAGCCACGCCGCTGCTGACCGCGGGCTGACGCGCCCGGACCCCACGATCGGAGGGCCGCGCCCTGCAGGGGGCGCGGCCCTTGGCCTTCCGGATCTTGGGGATTGCATTCCGCTGCCGGATCTGGCATCTGGTATACCAAGAACAACGGGAGGAGAGCATGGGCCGCAGAGTCGTCGTCATCGGCGCCGGTCAGGCGGGTCATTCGCTGGCCGCGAAGCTTCGCGACCTGGGACATTCGGGGCCCATCACCCTGATCGGGGACGAGGCCGAGATCCCTTACCAGCGCCCGCCGCTGTCGAAGAAATACCTCCTCGGCGAGATGACGGTCGAGCGGCTGCATCTCAAGCCCCGCCGCTTCTATGCCGAGCGCAACATCACGCTGGTCACCGGCGAACGGGTCGAGGCGATCGACCGCGCGTCGCGCGAGGTGGTCACCGCCGGTCGGCGCCTCGGCTATGACGTCGTGGCGCTGACGACGGGCGCGGTGCCCCGCCGCCTGCCGGCCGCCATCGGCGGTGACCTCGCCGGGGTCTACACCGTGCGCACGCTGGCCGATGTCGACGCGATGCGGCCCGAATTCGCCGAGGGGCGTCGCGTGCTGATCGTGGGCGGTGGTTATATCGGGCTCGAGGCCGCGGCGGTCGCGGCGCAGAAGGGCCTTGCCGTCACGCTGATCGAGGCCGCGCCGCGCATTCTCGGACGCGTCGCGGCGCCCGAGACCGCCGAGTTCTTCCGCCGCCTGCACCGCTCGAACGGCGTCGACATGCGCGAAGGCACGGGGCTCGAGCGGCTCGAAGGCGAGGACGGGCGCGTCGCCCGCGCGGTTCTGGCCGGGGGCGAGTCGCTGGCTGTCGATTTCGTCGTGGTCGGCGTCGGGGTCGATCCCGCCACCGCGCTGGCCGAGCGCACCGGGCTGCGGATCGAGAACGGCATCGCGGCCGACCAGATGTGCCGCACGTCCGATCCGGCGATCTTCGCGGCCGGGGACTGTGCCTCGTTCCCGTGGCGCGGCGGACGGGTGCGGCTCGAGTCCGTGCAGAACGCCATCGACATGGCCGAACACGCCGCGAACGCGATCCACGGTGCGACCGCGCCCTATCGCCCGGTCCCATGGTTCTGGTCGGACCAGTACGCGGCACGGCTTCAGATCGCTGGGCTCAATCTGGGCTACACCCGCACGGTCCGGCGCCCCGGCACGCGCGCGGGCGCCGAATCGGTCTGGTATTTCGAGGGCGATCGCTTCCTCGCGGTGGACGCGATGAACGATCCCAAGGCCTACATGCAGGGAAAGCGCTGGCTCGAGATGGGCCACTCTCCCAGTCCTGCGGCCATTGCCGACAGCGCGCTCGACCTCAAGACGCTGGCCGAGGCCACCCAGGGCGGACGGTAAAACGGGCGGCCCCGGAGAAAGCCGCCCGCTGCACCGATTTACGCAAGGTACCTACGGAACGCACGCCGACCAACTCGGTCCCCCCGGACCGCCCCCGCCCCGCACGCCCTGTGCTCGGCGGGGAGGCGCCGACACACCCGCTGTCGCATGGCTCCGCGCCGTCGGGCTGTGAGAAGTTTCACATTGCGGCCGGGCAACCGGCAGAATTTGATCTAATTCATTGCGAACACCGCCCAAGCTGGGCCATCAGACGGAATCGATGGAATGTGAACATGGATTCACAGGGGACCGCGGATGCCGGGCGCTGACGACGACTTTCCGAAGGACAGCACGCTCGACCGATGCGGAGCCGCCGGCCGCGCTGCCCTCTCCGCGGCATGGGTCGAGGCGCGGTATTCCGCCGGGGCGATGATCGTCAGCGCCGACGACACTGATGACGACGTGTTCTTCATCCTCTCGGGTCGGGCGCGCGCCGCAACCTACACGAACCAGGGCAAGGAGGTGATGCTCTCGGATCTGACGCCGGGCGAATCCTTCGGGATCTTCGCCGCGATCGACGGCCAGCCCCGCTCCACCAATGTCGTCGCGATCGAGGAATCCCGGCTCGCGCGCATGTCGGCGCAGCGCTTCAACGATGTGCTCTACACGAACAGCGACGTCACTCGGGCCTTCCTGCATTACCTCATCAACCGGATCCGCAGCCTTTCGGAACGCGTCACCGACGTGACGACGCTGAATGCCGAGCAGCGGCTGATCTCCGAGCTTCTGCGGATCTCGGTCCCCGACCCGACACGACCGGGCACGGCACTGGCCGATCCCCTGCCCACGCAGCAGGAGCTTGCGACCGTCATCTTCTCGCAGCGCGAGTCGGTGGGGCGGGACATGTCGAAGCTCAAGGACCTCGGCCTGATCGAGCGCAAAGGGCGCAGCCTTCGCATCCTCGACGTTGCCCGCCTGCGCGACCGGCTGGGCACCGACTGAGCACGGCCCCGGCGTGCTGCGACCGACGGCCCGCGCACCACGCGCGGCTTAACCTTTCCTCAACCCTCCTTGCGTATTCATGACCGCCTGACCGGCCCCATGGCGGAGCCGCGTCCGGCTGGCGAGCGGAACGGCGCGTCAGCAACGGACATGCTTCCTTCCTCTCCAGCACTCACCGCGGCGGGCCGTCCAGCCGCGCCGCTGAAGCTTGAACCATGACGCCCGGCCCCGGCCATGCCGCCCGGGTGGCCACGCGCGAGGAGGCAAGGATGCCCGGGACACTGAAGATCTGGTGGCACGACGGCGCCACTAAGGATGTCCGCTACAATGAACTGCCCGTTGCGAATGAACCCGAACTCGGCTTCACCAGCCTGGTGGTGGGGCCGGTCGCGGTCTCGTCGCCGGCTGCGCCTGCCGAGGCGACCGTCGCGATCGTCGAATCGGACGTGAACTTCCGCTACACGGTGGTCGCGCCCGGCAGTTCTGTCGCGGCCGATCCGCTGAGCAGCAAGCCGATGGCCGCCACCGGATTCGCGACCGACGCGATCGGCGTGCAGCCCGGCTACCGGATTTCCGTCATCGAGGCCTGAGACGCCGCGGCGCCATCCGCGCCCTCCGGCCGCGCCAGCCCGGCGCGGCCGGCAACGATCTGCCCGGCACGTCGCCGCAGTCCCCCTCGTTTCCGCGTGAAACGGCGAAGCTGCCCAGGCCTCGGCTTTTCCTCGCGAAGCGGCAATGATCTGCTAGACTTCGCGTTAGGCGTTGCGTCCGTCTGCCGGGTGCGGCCTGTCCCGCACCGGCATATCGCCGGCCCGCCCGACGACGCAACCGAGACGCAACCCATGCCCGAGACACATCTTCCACGCCTCCTCGCCGCCGCCTTCCTGAGCGTGGCGCTTGGGACGCAGGGCTGCTCGGTCGTGCCCGAGATCCTGCCCGAGGATGATGGGCTCCCGCGCGGCAGCTATCGCGATTCGTGCCGCGACGCCCGCATGCCCGACGCGCGCAGGCTGGTTGCCGAATGCCGCAACGATGCAGGCGAATATTTCCGGACAACGCTGACCCTGCCCTGCTTCGGCCGCATCGAGAACCGCGACGGATGGCTGGTCTGCGACGACGATGGCGGGCGGCTGACGGTGCCGGAAGGCCCCTACCGCACGCAGTGCCGTGGAGAGCGCGTGACCGACAACGACAGCCTTCTGGTGGCCGAGTGCCGCGACAAGCGCAATCGATGGGTCGAGACCTCCCTCGCGCTGCCATGCCTCGACGTCATCACGGTCGAGGATGGACGCCTCGCCTGCGGCTTCTCGGGCCCCGCCCCGAGGCTCGACGTACCGGGCGGCAGCTATCGCGAGCGCTGCACGGCTTCGCGGATCGTGCAGGACGACATCCTCGTCGCCAACTGCGCCGACGATGCGGGCCGCGTGTTCGAGACGCGTCTGCGCCTGCCCTGCGACGGCGACGTGGCAAGCGTTTCGGGGGAACTGATCTGCCGCCCCTGACACAGCCGCGCCAAAGGCCTCGCGCCCGCCCGGCTCAGAAGATGCGCTCGGTCACGCGAATGATGTCGCCGGGCCGGACCACCGTGTCGGGCGGCATCCTGACCTCTTCCTTGCCGTCGCGCTTGACGCGGATGTCCTTGCTGTCGGCGCGATAGGTGAAGCCGCCAGCAAGTGCGGCCGCGTTCAGGATGGTCATTCCCTCGCGATAGGGATAGCTGCCCGGCGTCTTGACCTCGCCGAGGATGTAGAACGGGCGATAGTTCAGCACCTCGACACTGACCTGGGGGCTCTTGAGGTAGCCTTCGCCATAGAGGCGCGCGATCTCGGCCTCGAGCTGCCGAGCCGTCAGCCCGTCGCCCCGGACGGTGCCGATCAGGGGCATCGAGAAGACGCCGGAGCCGTCGATCTCGAACTCCCCCGACAGGTCGGGTTCGTTAAAGATGTTGATCCTGAGCCGGTCGCCCCGGCCAAGCTGGTAGCCCGTGGCCTGGGCGAAGGCATCAACTGCCGCGAACATCATTACCATCGCGGCCATCAATGTGCCAAGGATTGCGCGTGTGAACGCGCGGCCGTCACGCATGTTCCCGCCTCCGGTTGTCAGTAGAAGAACCGCACCGACAGCAGAACAGTGTGATCGTCATAATCGAGGTTCGCCACGTTCGAGTCACGATGCTCGTACTCGTACTCGAAGTTCAGCGCTGCGAAGCGCGCGACATCCCACTCGGCGCCGATGCGCCCGAAGAAGATGTCGTCGTTCCGCGTGATGCCCTCGAAGTCACGATCGAAATAGCCGGCGCCGGCATAGACGCCGAGCGTGCGCAGCAATTCATGCTCGACACCGACCGAGCCGCCGAAATCGACCCGCGCCGACGCATTGTCTACGGTGGTCTCTTCGACATTGCGCTCGACGGTGGCAAACAGCGAGGTCCGCTGCGTGATGTCCCAGCGCAAGCGCCCGCTCGTCGAAAAGCCCGAGAAGTTCTCGAGCGTTGGGTCGTCATAGTCGCGGTTCTCGTAGCCGAGCCCGACCGAGGCCTCGATCAGCCGGGTGAGATCGACGTTCATGCCGCCCAGAACGCGAAAGCCCGACGAGTCGCGGTCGAGGCCGTTGTCGTCCACGGCCGCGTCGTAATCGATCTCCTTGAACTCGCCGCGCACGAATGCCTCGTAGCCGGTGCGGACGGAATAGCCGACCTCGAGGCCACCGCCATACTCGACGCGGTCGCGGTCATTCTGGTTGCTGATGGTGCCGTTGTTGAGCGGGACGCTCTGGTAATCCAGGTCAACGCCGAAGACGAAGGGCTCGAAACGGAAGCGCCCGAAGTTCAGGTCGCCCGCAAGGTTTGCGTCGAACTCGTCGAACTTGACCGGCTCGCGGGCCGCGGTCGGGACGTCATCGCCGCCGCGCCCCTCGTGGTCACGGCTGTAGCCGCCGCGCACCACGATGCGGTGATCGCGCGTCACGTCAATCACGCCATCCAGACGGGCGCCGTAGTCGATGTAATTGTCGTCGCTGTCGTTCGTATAGAAGCCGAAGGCGCCGTAGGTCGTGACACGAAGCGCGTGACGGCTGAAGTCGGATTCGATCACCATCGCGGGCGCGATCTCGGTGATGAAGGTGTCCTGTTCGTTCGAATCCACGTGGAGGTAGTTCGACTCGTAGGACTCGCTCACGCGCACTTCCGGCTTGAACACGAAGCTGCCGGCGCGCACGCCGACGCGCCGATCCCGGTCGTCTCGATCCTGGGAAAACGCTGTACCGGGAAGAATGCACAGGGTGAGGAACAGGGCTGCGTATCGCTTCATCTCTTCACATGATCGCTGGCTGACGCGTTCTACTCAGTTCGGACTCGCGCTATTCTGTTCTTCGCTCGGAAGCTCGAACCTGATCGGAGTTGGTAGATCGTCACCCGCATCGACCACATCGTCAATCGGTCTTTTCGAAAAGTCGGAGAAAGTGTCGTCCGGATCGTCGGTCGCCATGGCCAGTTCGACCGCCAGCTTCGGGTCGAATTCCAGCAGAAGCTCCTGCAGCGCCGCATGGATGCGGATCGCCATCATGCGCACGAAGTCCTTGTCCCGGCCCGATGCCTCGACGGCGTCGATCGCGGCCGCGCCGATCACACCGACCATCTCGCGCCGGTCGGGCGCACCGATCGCGCGATAGGCCGCGGCGGCGACCACGTCGGCTTCCTCGGGGGAGGCCTCGGCGGCAGCGAAAACCAGCGTCCTGAGCATCTCGGGCCGGGTCGAGGGGTCTACGGCCAGCCCGACCAAATCCGGCGCCGACGCCACGCCCATTTCGCCCGCGCGCCGGATGATCGTGCCGGCGAAGCCGGGGCTCTGCACGACGAGGCCCGCGACCCCGCGCGCATCCTGCGCGTCCAGCAGCGATGCCGCGATGCCGCTTGGCAGGGTCTGATCGATGGCCCCCGGCGAATCCCGCGGCGCACCCAGCCACGGCAGGCTTGCAGCAACGACGAGGACGACGAAGCGATTCATGGTGTCTCTCCGATACGCAGCCGACTTCACGGCGAAAACTCCGTCGCTTACTCTACCCCAAGGCGAAGCTCCATGCGAAGCTACAATCGCGAGTCGCGGGAATCTTTGCCATACCTGTGTCCTGATTCCGCGAACAATGGGCAAGGTGGGTCGAGGATTTGAGCGCACTGGACGGGAAGTGAGGAAAACTGTCTCGTAATGGTGCATTGTTGTTGTGAGTGAAGGAGATCGGTGTGCGTAAGCTTGTCGTCCTTATCCCCGTGCTGATCGCTGCCGGCCTTTCGGCATGGTGGTTCAGCTTCGACAGCGACGAGGCGCGGGCGCGGTTGGAGGCCGAGGCCGCCCGCAAGGCCTCGACCGCGGCGCTCGGCCAGATGCTCGACGGCCACCCGGCCTTCGAATTCCGTGACGTCGTGGTAGGGACCTCGCCGAGCACGGGGCGGCGCGACTTCCGTGCCCTTGTCGAGCGCAATGGTGCCCTGCGGCCGGCCTATGGCGAGGCCGAGTATGCCTGCCCGGATGTCTCGGCCAATCCCGGATGCTGGCGCCTCGCGCGCCTCGACGTCGATGGCGTCGCCATTCCGATGGGGCTCGCGGGCGCGCGCATGCCGGCGCCCGCCGCTCCGGCCACGGATGCAACCGGGTCCGACGCGCCGGCGCCGCCGGAGGGGTCCGCATCGACCGAGCCCGAGATTCCCTCGCCGCAACCTCGGCCGGTGCTCGAGGAGGTTGCCTCGGCCACGCAGGCCGAGCCCGCGCCATCGGCGACCGACGCGGCCAACCCGGGCGCGCTCGCCGCGGCGCCGGCAGCGGCACAGGGCGAGGCCGAACCGGACGCCGCGACTGGCGCACGCAGCCGGACGCACCGCGTCGTCGTCTCGCTCGCGAATGCCCGCGCGGGCCCGGGCACCGAGAACGCGATCCGCTTCACCCTGGCGCAGGACGTGGACCTGCACATGCTCGAGCGCGACGGGCGCTGGGGGCACTTCCTGGTCCTGTCCGGCGATGCCGAGGGCAAGACGGCCTGGATGGCCTTCTCGACCATCGCCGAGGCACCGGCGGAGAACTGAGCGCGATGTCCACGCCCCCGCTCCCCGCCGAGGCCCATGCCCGACCCGCGCACATGGCGCGCCGCGTCGCGATCCTTCAGGGCTTGGTGTTCTGGCTCACTTTCGCTGCCGTCTGCGCGTCGGCGGTCTTTCTCGGCGGCAACCGCCCGGCCGTCTGGGTGGCGCTTTCGCTTGCCGTCATCGCATTGTATGTCGTGCAGATCGTCTGCGATCTGGCCGCACCGCCGGACGCGACGGACCGCAGCTTCCTCGTCTCGCTGGCGGTGCTATGGGCGCTCGTCATCGCCTGGGCCCTTGTTCAGGGCCTGCCGGCCGCGGTGGCCGGCTGGAGCCACCCGGCATGGAGCGCCGCCGGGGTGGCGCCGGGGCGGATCACGCCCGATCCCGCAGCCACCGCGCAGGCGGCGCTGAGGATGATCGCCTATGGCGGTATCTTCTGGATCGCCTACCGGGCCGGCACGGATCGCCGGCGCGCACGCGCCTTCGTGTCGATGGTCGCGCTGTGGGTGCTGGTCACGGCGCTCTATGGCTTGATCGCGCTCGGGGCCGGCGTGAACCCGATCACCGGCCCGTCAGCCTATCCAGGCACGGTGACCTCGAGCTTTGTCAACCGCAACGCCTATGCGCTCTATGCGGGCTTCGGGCTGCTCGCGGCGATGGCAGGGGTCGGCCTGATCGTCCGTCGCGAGCTGAGCCAGCTTCCGCCGATGATGGAAGCGGCGCCGCTCCGCGCCATCGAGGTGGTGATCACCCGCGGATGGGTGCTGGCGCTCGCCGCGATCGTCCTTGCCGCTGCGATCCTGCTCACGGAATCGCGCGGCGGCACCGTGGCCAGCGGCGTCGGACTATGCCTGTTGATCGCGCTCCTCGCCTACCGGCGCGGCGCGACGACGCGGGTGCTCACCTGGTCGATCGCGCTGCCCGCCATGCTGCTGGTGGCCGGCCTCTGGGTCTCGGCGCAGGTCACGGCGCAGGAGGCACAGGGGCTGACCGGACGGCTCGCCTTCGAGGACCCCTCGCGCGACGCGCGCTGGTCCGTCTATGCTGCCGTGCTCGGCGCGATCGCGGCGCGCCCGCTGATCGGCCACGGCTTCGGGGCCTTCCAGGACGGCTTCCGCCCCTTCGCCACGGCCGAGCTTGGCAAGACCGAGTGGGACTTCGCCCACAACACCTACCTGCAGACCGCCTTCGAGCTTGGCCTGCCTGCCGCCGCGCTGATGTTCCTCGCGCTTGGCCTAATCGGGCTGCGGTTGATGCGGGGGGTCGCGACCCGCTCGCGGGGGCGCGCGCTTCCGGCGCTCGCACTTTCGGCGCTGGTCGCGGCGGGGTTGCACGGGCTGGTCGACTTCAGCCCCGAGATGCCCGCCACGGCCGCGCTGCTGGCGATGACCCTCGGCGTCGGGGCGGCGCAGAGCAACCGCCCCCGCAGGCCGCCGCGCCCGGATCAGTTCACGTAGTAGTCGTCATTGCCGTAATAGGCGAAGGCCGACTGCATCGATGACGCGTGACGCGAGGCGCGGTCGCGGTTGACGAAGGTCAGCACCGCCCCCGCCACCCGGATCCCAAGGCTGCGCAACTGCCGGATGCCCTGCGCGGCGGCCTCGCGCCGGGTTGAATCCCAGGCGATGACGTAGACCGATAGGTCCGCATACTTGCCGACCACGCAGGCATCCGACACCAGCAACACGGGCGGCACGTCGAGCACGACGAAGTCGAACCGGCTGCGCAGCTCCTCGATCAGCCTGGCGAAACGCTGCGACGACAGGATGTCGGCGGCCTGCGGCGAGCGCTGCATCACCGGAACGACATGGACCTGGTTCTCCGCGTCGTAGATGATCGCCTCTTCCAGCGTCGTCCGGTCCTGCAGCACCGAGATCAGATCGGCGTCGCGGTGCTCGAGCCCGAAGGCCGCCTGCATCATCGGCCGGCGGATGTCGCAGTCCACTATGACCGAGGATTTGCGCATCTGTGCGCTGGCACGCGCCAGCAGCATCGAGGTGATCGACTTGCCCTCGCCGGACAGCGACGAGGTGACCATCACGACCTTCGGCGGCGCGTCCACATTGGCGAGGAACAGCGCCGTGCGCAGGTTGCGGATGCTTTCCGACAGGGCCGAGTTGGGCTTCTTCAGCGCGTAGTTCAGGATCTGCCGATGGCGGTAACGCCGGCCAAGGCTGGGGATGTAGGCGAGCACCGAGGCACCCGTTGCGGCCTCGATCTCCTCGGGCAGGCGGAAGGTGCGATTGAGCATCTCCACGAGGAAGATCAGCGCCAGCCCGCCCATCAGGCCGCCCACGCCCGCGATCGCGACGATCAGCTTAGTCTTCGGCGAGGATGGGATCGCCGGCGGCTCGGCGCTCGCGATGATCCGCGCATCGGGCTGCAGCAGGCCGTCCTGCTCCGAGGTCTCGCGGAAGCGGTTGAGGAAGTTCTCGTAGATCAACCGGTCGGCGGCAGCCTCGCGTTCGAGCTGGCGCAACTCGACGGAACTGCGCGCCAGATTGACCGAACGGCCCTCGAGCGCCTCGAGGCTTTCGACGAGCGCCGCCTCGCGCGCCTCGGCAACGGCCACGTCGTTGCGCAGCCCCTCGACGATCTTGCGGACCTCCGAGATGATGGCCGAGGAGACGTCGCCGATCTCGGCCTGGAGATTGATCATCGTCGGGTGGCGCTCGCCATAGCGGTTCGAGAGCTCGGCCCGCCGGCGCTGCAGCTCGGCACGCTGCTGGCGCAAGGTAAGGATCAGCGGCGAGGATAGCACATTGGCTGCGGCGTCGATCCCGCCTTCCTGGATGCGGCGGTCGACCTGGGCATAGCGCGCTCGCGCTTCGGCCACGCCTGCGCGGGCCGAGATGAGCTGCGAGTTGAGCTCGGCCAGCTGCTGCGAGGTGACGTCGACGCCGTGCTCATCGCCCGCCTGGGTCGCCTTGAAGGCCTCGATCGCGGCCTCGGACGCCTCGACGCGCTCGCGCAACTCGTTCACCCGCTCGTTCAGCCAGGATGTGGCGCGCTGGGTCGCCTCGAACTTCGCCTCGAGCTGGTCGACCAAATACTGGTCGGCAATGGTGTTCGCGATCAGCGCGGCCTTCCTGGGGTCCTCGGAGGAGACGTCGATCAGGATCACGACCGAGACGCCCCGCTGGCGGACATCGACCGCCGATCCGAGCGAGCGCACCACGGACAGCCGCTCGCGCTCGGCCTTGTCGGCGAGGCTCACGGGCGCCTCGACGTTCTCGAGGCCTAGCGCGAGGCGCAGCTTCTCGGGCAGCGAGTCCTTCAGCCCGTCGATCCACGCCCCGATGAAGGGCTGCGGGCGCAGCGCCGAGTTGAACTCGGGGTCCCGGTCGAGGCGCAACTTCTCGACCACCCGGCTCATGAGCTGAGCCGAGTTGATCACCGCGATCTCGCCGTCGACGAACTTCGAATCGACCGGGATGCCTGTGACCACGCTCTCGATGTCGACGACATTCGTCTTGCGCGTGTTGAGCATGACCTCGGCCGTCGCGGTGTAGAGACGCGGCACCTTCTGCAGGATGACGGTCGCGATGCCGATGCAGAACAGAATCGGGATCACGAGCATCCACTTGCGCACCCACAGCAGCCGAACCGCGCTGCGCAGGTCGAAGAACTCGTGGGCTTCGTCTCCGCCCGGGTGCTGGGCGGCGGCGGGCGGAAACTCGTGTCGCGTGGTCATCGCATTCCCCTCGTATCAACGCACCCGAAGGCGAACGCGTTCGTCCACGCCAAACACCTGGTGACAGTTCAGATCCCGCCAGACGCTCGCCAGGTCCTGAAGGTCCTGCGTCGCCCACTGGTCCGAGATGATCCCCTCGATCCGCTCCGAGACGACCTTGCAGTAATGCGCGATCGCGCGCGCCGCTTCCTCGGCGTCCGCCTGAGTCACCTCGGGCGCCTTCTCCGCCGCCGAAGACTGAGACGCGGCAAGCATCGCCGCCGCAAGCACGCAACCGGCTAGGCATTTTCCAATCGACTTCATTACTCCACCCCCTGAACTCTCACCCAAACCGCATTGCCGCCACCCGCCGGTCGTCCCATACGCTCTCCTGCGCGCAGAGCACGCCCTGCCCCGGCCGTCAGTCTACGCTCCGGCAAAGATCGCAAGCTCTTGCGGATCATGAACCTTCCGTTCGATGCCGAAAGCCGCTCTCATCTCCTCAGCTCCTTCGGATAGTCGACCTCGTAAATCAGGCGCCAGACCGTCCAAAGGCGCGGATTGCGCTGCATCTCGTCGATGAAGGCGGCGCGATGCACGACGCGCGCCATCCTGGCCTCCTCGACGATGCGCCCGCGCTCGCCGGGGTCCGCTTCGGGCCACCATTTCAGGGCGAGCAGCAGCCGCATGAATGACAGGTTGCCCGAATGCGGCGCCCATTCCCAGGACGCCGCCAGCGCCGCTTTCGCAGCCGCGTCGTTGCCCGCCGCAAACTCTGCCCAGGCGAGCGTCAGCCACGCATAGGCGTTCGCCGGACCGAAGGACAGGCTGCGGTGCGCCGCGTCGGCGGCGCCCAGTGCCAGTTTCACGCGCGCCTCGCCGGTCGTGGCGAGCGCCGCGGCCGTCAGCCTCCGCGCCGTGTCGAGATGCTCGCGTTTCGGATCGATCCACCGCGGTTGCCCCCCTCGCGATGCGTCGCGCGATCCGTCGCCGGCGAGATGCATCGCCGGGGACGCATCGGGGGGAATGCGCTCTCCGGCGCCAACGCCAACGGCGTCGACACACAGCAACACCCCCAACGCCAGACAGAGGCTGGGCGCCTGAAAACACAGAACGAACAGACGTGGCTCCACCGAATTACCCGTTTTAGGCGAAACAACCATGCCAGCACCACGATAACGAGCGTCAACGAATTTCGCCAAAAGGGCAAGGGTTTCTCGCGGAATACTGAGGATTCAGGTGACACGGGCCCTGCCGCGATGCAGCACAACGCCAGGGCAGGCTCCGGCCGCGCAAGCCGCGGCGCGCGGCGGCCTATGCCGCCCAGCTCACCGCAACGGGCGGCAGGCTCCGCGATATGGAAGCGCTCCGCCAGCCGCCCGTTGCTCCGTCAGCGCGAGAGCGCAACAGTGAAGCGCCGACTCCGGTTTCAGCTGGATGATCATCGGGGGTCACAGCAGGACCCGCCACGCGCCGGCGCCACCCGCCACGGGGCCCGCCCCCATCTAGCGGCGCACACAACCCCGGCAGGCGCGGGCGATGACCTCGATATATTCCGCCGCGATCGCGTCGACCCGGTAGTCTTCCATGCGCCGCGCCGCCGCCGCGCCGATGTCGCCGGCCCGCTCCATCGCCATCAGCTGCTCCAGCGCGGCGCGCATCGCATCGCCATCGTCGACCGGAACGAGAATGCCGCAACCGGTGCGGACGACGCCCGATCCCGCAGGTGCTTGCGCACCGAGGAGTTCGGACGGCCCTGAAGGACAATCCGTCGCCACGACCCGGCACCCTAGAACCATCGCCTCGGCCAGGGCGTTCGGGAAACCCTCGACGTTCGATGACAGCACGAACCCCGCCGAGCGCGCGAAGATCGGGTACGGGTTGCGCGCAAAGCCCGGCAGATGCACGCGCCCCGCGACACCGAGGTCTCGGGCAAGCTCCGCCAGCGCATCGCGCGCCTCACCCTGGCCAAGGATGACAAGATCACAGTCGATGCGCGCGGCGGCAAAGGCGCGGATCAGCATCGCGTAGTTCTTCGCCGCGGTGAGCCGGCCAACAGCCAGAAGATAGGACCGCCCGCCCGGCGGGAGCCATTCCGGCTCCTGCCCGGCGAGCGCGCGGATCCCGTCGATGTCGTAAGGGTTCGGGATGACCGCCACCTTCGCGGCCGGCACTCCATAATGCGCGGTCAGATCCTCGCACACGCCCTCCGACACGGCGATCACGCCATCGGCACGCGGGTAGAGCGCGCGGACCAGCCATCTCAGCACGCGGCCCCGCGCTGCTGCACCAAGGTGATAGGTGGTGTTGATCCGCTCGGACACCACGCAGGGAAAACCGAAAGAGCGCGCCGCGATGATGTTCGCGCAGTTCGCGCGGGTCAGGAAGCTGACCGTCATCGCGGGCCGAAGACGGCGCAGCATGCGCCAGAGCCGGAGCGTGCTGGTTAGCATCCGCTCGCCGCAATCGAGATTGGTGCGCGGGACCGCGTCAGGGATCTCGTATTTCTCGTCCACCCGGTCGAGCAGGACGAGATGCAGCCGCACCCCCTCGAGCGCTGGCGGACCGTCCCCCTCGACTTGCCAGGCGGCGATACGGGCAAGGAGCACCGAAAGAACGCGCTCGGCTCCCCCGCCAACCAGCGAATTGATGATGATGGCGACCCGCTTTTGCGTCATGCGCGGCGCCCTTCGCCCGCCCCGCCTTCCGCCGCCAGTTCGAGTATCACCGCCCGCGTGCGGCGTGCGACCTCGTCCCAGTCATATTCCCGGACCAGTTCCGACGACTGCGGCCGCAGTGCCTCATAGCCATTCTGCGGGTCATGCGCCGCAAGCTTTGCCGCAAGCTGGGCCACGTCGCCCATCCGGAAATAACACTCCGGCGGCAGACCGAGATCAAGATTCGGACCGATGTCGCTCAGGAGCGCCGGCGCCCGTGCCACCAGTGCCTCGAGCGCCGAGATCGGCAGCCCCTCATGTGCCGAGGGCAGCACGAACAGACCGCATGACCGGTAGAGCGTGGAAAGCTCATCGAGGCTGCGCCGTCCGGCGAAGATCACGCGTTCCGACGCATGCGCCCGCAAATCCCGCGTGAAGCGGTCCTCGTGATCGGCGCCGCCGACGATGAGGAGCGGCGGCGCCGCTGGCGCCTTGGCGTGGGCGGCGATCAGGTCCTGGAACCTCTTGCCCGGGTCCAGACGGCCGACGGCAAGGATGAAGCCGCCGGGTGTCAGCCCGAACTCTGCAAGAACCTCGGCCGCCGGCCGGCTCGGCTCGGG
This sequence comes from Thermohalobaculum sediminis, assembly GCF_023487995.1. Lineage (GTDB taxonomy): Bacteria > Pseudomonadota > Alphaproteobacteria > Rhodobacterales > Rhodobacteraceae > Thermohalobaculum > Thermohalobaculum sediminis. The sequence goes on along the minus strand of NZ_JAMFKN010000006.1, from coordinate 14,188 downwards.
CAGCGACGCACCATTTGGGATGTGCATGATCGCGGCCCGTCGGGACGGGAAGCGCTCGGCCAGCGAACGCGCGGAACTCGCGCTTACCAGGATGATCCGGTTGGCCGAAAGCACCGAGAGCGCCTCCCCCATCCGCAGTGCGAACTTGGCAACGGCGTTCCATTTCTCGCGCTTATAGTCCTGGCCGTGATGGGTCGCGACCACGCGCATACCCAAAAGACGCGCGAGCGGCGTCAGCAGTCCCGATCCGATGGCGTGGATATGCATGACATCCGCCTGCTCGCGAAAGCGCGCGTGGAAGATGCAGACCGTCGTGTGGAGCAGCGTCTCGAGATACTTGTTTCGGATTGCCCAAAGTGGCTGGACGACGACGCCGCGCCACGTGCGCCTGCCGTCGTCGATGTAGCCCCTGCGCCCGAGCACGACGATGTCTAGCGCGCCTCCCATGCCCGCGATGCGCGGGTAGAGCTGCTCGCTGTGGGTCTCGACGCCGCCCATGACGCCTGGCACGCCCCGCAGGCCGGCAACGCAAAGCTTCGTGCGGCGCCCCTCAGCCGCGGCTGGCATCGCGGCCCTGGTCAAGATCGAGAACGATCGTCGCGGATGCCGCCCGGGAGGATTTGGCGCGACCTTTCAAATTCTCGTCTACCAGCCCCCGATGCCCAACCGTTCGTCGTGAGTAATGCAGGAGGCAACCATTCATGACCGCGAAGCAGATCAGGCCTTCAACCTGCCAAATCGGCATCGTCGCGAGGTTCAGGATGGTGAACCCCGCATAGATTGACAGCATCAACATACACAGCCCCGCATCCTTGATCGCAAGGCACATCGCAAAATTTCCAATCCAGAACACAAGGAACGCAATCAGGCCAAGATATCCAAACTCATAGAGATAAGAGATGAAGGTGTTGTGCGCATACAGGACAAAGACCCCCTGCCAGCTTTCAGGCCCGAAGCCGATCAGCTGGTTCGCGATATCGGCCTCGCGAAAAGCTGAAAGATACTGGCTCCAGATGTAGAGGCGCGCCGACAACAGGTCGCGCTCGGCCTCGGTCAGCATGTTAGGCGAGCGTGAGAAGTTCGCGAGATCAATCGCGATCAGATCGCTGAAGCGGGTCACAAGTTCGCTTGGCCCAAGAACGACGATGCTCGCGGCGATAGCGGCAAGCACGGACAGCGTCACCCAGAACCCACGCTGACCCGCCGCGAAGATCTTGGCCGAACGAACAAAAATGATCACGAGAAGGATTGGGCCCGCCGCAAGAATTGTCGTCCGATAGTTTGCAAACATGATTCCGAGTATCGTAGCAGCGAGGAGCACCCAGAACGCCGCACCATATCGCGAACGCCAGAAAGCCACACATACCAGCATCGTCAGCAGGATCATGGAAAACCCGCTCTCGTGTCCGTAGGGACCGATGAAGTTAATGTCCTGCGGATTCAGCTCGCCGGCTGAGAGCCGTTGGGTAACCCCGAGAGCCCGCGAATCCAAACCCAACAGGACCGATATGGCCTGAAGCCCCGCGGGCATCGTGAAGACCAGCAAAAGGGTACTAAAGACTCGCCGTGGCCCCAAGCTTTCCAAGGCGTGAAACAAGGCAAGCTGGATCGTTACGAGGTAGATGAACTTGGTGAATACCATGAACAACGTGATGAATTTGCCGTTGGCGATCCCGGAAAACGCGACGAAGAACACGAATATATAGAAAGGAAGCAACGCGCGGAGGCTTAGGAGACGCTTGTCGACGATCAACAGGCCCAGCGCACTAATAGCGACACTCGACAGCGCAATGGCAGATAGCCCTCCGACGACGGGCGTATTCGTGGCGCTCGAAAACGCCGAGATGAGATAGCGCGAGCCTAGGGCGACAATTACGAAAGCCAGATGACGGTCCTGAGCGCGCGACGCCGTTCGGACGACCAGTGCAGTGTAGAAAAAACTCATCGAGATGACGATCGCCGACCACATACACTACGCCTTCCCGCGCATCGAAGTCGGATCAACGAGCTGCGGCGAATCGGGATTTACGTCATGCGACATTAAGCCGTGCATCATCGAGCGCACATGACCACAATCCGACGTCCCCGCCTAAGCGCCACAACTGCAAAGCCGCCGTCAGACTCGCTCGCGTTTATGGTGATTCTGTGGCGCCCCCTCACCCAGAGCGCGATACGGCGCGACACCTCCGGCTCTTGCGTCGCTGGCGTGGCTCGGTGCGGCAGTGCGTTACATCTGAACACAAGCACCCGGTCGTTGTGCGATGCGAACATGCCCCGTGACAGCATCTCCATCACTCCAACTCAAACCGGTTGCCCCCTGGAGTAGGGTCGCCCCGGCCGCTGAAAAGGATATGTGATCGCGCTCGCTCGACTCGTCGTTTTGCCGAGCGGCGGAATTTTCGACAAGAAGGATAATTCTGCCCAACTTTGCAAAAAATCATGGCACACCTTCATTTACGCGCGATGCAGGATTTCGGCGTGAAATTTCTTGCCGATACGCCACACGGCGCGCAGCCCACGCCCCAACTTCGTCAATGTGTACGGCTCATTTCCCTTGATCGCTGCTTTCCACAGGAAGGGTGCAAGCACGTAACGAACCTTGATGTACGGGTAATTGATAGTGCGCATCATGATTTGCCGAATGGGCGAACCATTCAGGAACGTCGCGAGGTCAAGACCGGTATATGGGAACCACTGGCTCGGATACGGATTGCGAAAGTAATCGACGCCGGCGGGCAGATCACCGCGAGATGTGTCTGGCACCCCTACGAGCCCATGAGCATCGTCGGGCGGATAGCTTTCGCCCCGATCATGCCAAAACTCGAAATCGATTGCTTTCATTCCGCCGTTGCGATCCATCAGCAAATTATTGCGGGGAGCGAAGTCGACGGGGTCATAGCCTGCAGCGGCCACTGTCTTGATCATTCCGGCGAGCTGCCGGACGCAACTGAGCGGCAAGGGGCGCGGAACATTCCCCCGCCAGACATCCTCGATGTGCTCGAGCAGAACAGCATTATCCTTTACCGCCAATATCTTAGGCACATTCCCGGAATCGGCAAGCAGCTGCAGAACTTCAACCTCCCTTTCGAGGAACCTTCGGCACTGAGGTTTGAACGTCTTCTTGACTGCAAGTCCACCGTCCCGCTGGATAATTTCAACTCTTGCACGGTGACCGTGCCGCGTCATGTTCCTGCTTTGATCTGCCGGCAGACCGAACTCGTCAAGGCGCGCCCGGACCGTCTCTGCGAGCCATCCGATATCTTCAGGCGCACAGAGCTGAATTGCGCTCCATGCCTGCCTGAAACTATCGGTGGAATGAACCGCGTTATACTGCTGCTTACGGGGCCGATCCGCGTTAATCATTATTCGAATCATGTTCTTGACCTTGAGCGTCCGCAAGTTCTCGAGCAGCGGATGCTCCTTGGCAATTTCCCTCGGCACGGGCATTGGCAAAACGTCAAGCGCCACAATGATAGACACGGGTGGTCCGCCACTAAGGGCAAAGACGCCTTGGCCCCAATTTCCACCCCGGATCTCTTGCGTCACGGACCGCTTATGTTCAGGCGTCAGCTCCCTCACGAGGAGCGGCTCGAATCCGCGATTCTCAATCAGCTCTACAATCCCGTCCATCCAGCCTTCCAAACTCGCCCTTTCGCGGACAAAGAAGACCGTTACTCCCGGCAGACGCTGAAAGGCATCGGGGGATGAAAAGTAACGGCGCTGTACCCAGGGCGACCAGACCGAGATACGCTCGAGCATATCTTCGGTGGGCCGCCATCCGCATGCGCCAAGTATTTCATCGAGATCTTCAAGCGTTGCCGCAGATGGTACAGAGATGCCGACTCTAATCGCCAGTTCCCCAAGGACTGTCGCATAATCATGCGACACGCGCTCGGCTAATTCGCTCTCCATCAAGGTGCTTGCGAGCCCAGAGCGTAGCCCCTCCAGGTAGACCGCATGATACGCGATTGAAAGGAAATGATCCGCCTCACACGGCACCCTGTACAGACCATCGCGCAGACAGGCGCGTTCCAAGATCTGCCGAGCAAGATGAGGCGGGAACGGGGCCATCTCGTGTGGCTGCCGTAGTTCCACGAACGAGGGAGAAAACGCAAATCCAGAGCGCCCGGTCTCTGAATAAAGATCAATCTGCTGACCGAGTGGCCAAAGCGACCAGAGATCCGCTATTCGCTCAAGATCATGGTCAGCAATCAAGATATCCAGACTCCGCCCTTTGGGGATATCTGGCAGCTCTTCAAACCGCCGCAGAACAACGTAATCTACATCTCTATCCCTCAATAGTTTGAAGAATTCCGGCACTGAAATACGCGGATCAATATAGCGCTTCCTCCGCTTATTGAAAAATTTTCGCGCAAATTTCTCACTTAGGCGGGGCCATCCGCGAGTCGCTCGGTATATAGTTTTCGTGATAATCTGGCGTGCAAACGCTCTGCTCATTACGCTAACCCATACTTTACCCGGGCCATCTCGATCTCGCAGATGAAGATATGCGGCCCAGAAACACAACCTCCAGTAGACACCTTGATCGAGCGCTGCGCGCCCGTCAACAAGGCGTTTTCGCTTCAATGCATCCCACGTTGCAGTGGGCGCCCCGACGTCAGGCTTCTACCTCCGGAATGTGGCAGACCCCGGGGCCGTGACACGACCGCGAGCCAAGCCAGCATGACGCACACGCGTCGATCACGTAGCTCCTAATTTACTGAACAAGGGTGGACGAATCACGGCGGCTAGAAGCAGCATCTACGAGATCTGACGTGAGACCCGACTTCGCTCCGGCCTTTGGGAAAATCCGTCGGTTGATTTCTGGCCTCATGCGGCCTTGGTTTCCAGTCTCGATTTGATTGCGAATTCCTGCGGCGTGAGATTGCCGAGGGATGAGTGGGGTCTGTTGCGGTTGTAGTCCTCCTTCCATGCAGTGATCTTTTCTCGGGCCTCTGCCAGCGACGAGAACAGGGTTTCATTCAAAAGCTCGTCCCGAAAGCTGCCGTTGAAGCTCTCGACGAAGGCGTTTTGCATCGGCTTGCCCGGCGCGATGTAGTGCCAGTCGATCTGCGTGTCCTGGCACCATTGAAGCACGGCCATACTGGTCAGTTCCGTGCCGTTGTCGCTGACAATGGTCTTGGGCCGCCCTTGCCGCGCCATGATCGTCGTGAGTTCCCGGGTGACGCGCGGCCCGGAGAGCGAGGTGTCGGCGACCAGTGCCAGACATTCGCGGGTGAAATCGTCGACGACAGCCAACACTCGGAACCTGCGCCCATCTGTGAAGGCGTCCGAGACGAAATCCAGGCTCCAGCGCTCGTTGGGCCGTTCAGGCACCACCATCGGTCTGCGCGTCCCGATCGCCCGTTTCCGGCCGCCGCGCTTCTTCACCTGCAGCTTCTCTTCGCGATAGAGCCGCCTCAGCTTCTTCTGGCTCACCTGCCAGCCTTGCCGTTCCAGCATCACATGCACGCGCCGATACCCGAAGCGACGGCGTTCAGCCCCCACCGCCTTCATTGCCTGGCGCAACTCGGCATCGTCCGGACGAACGCTGCGATACCGCACGCTCGACCGGTCGACGCCCAGAACGGTGCACGCCCGCCGCTGGCTCACCTGATGCGCTGAGCAGAGGTGCGCCACGACCTCCCGCCTGGCTGCGGGCGTCACCACTTTCGCGAGGCCACATCCTTCAACATCGCGTTGTCCAGCATCTGCTCGGCCAGCAGCTTCTTCAGCTTCGCGTTCTCGTCCTCGAGCGCCTTGAGCCGCCGGGCGTCCGACACCTCCAGCCCTCCGAACTTGGCCTTCCACTTGTAGAATGTCGCCGAGCTGATCCCGTGCTCGCGACACACATCCGCCGTAGCTACGCCGCTCTCCTGCAGCTTCAGGATCGCGATGATCTGCTCCTCGGTGAACCGTGATCTCTTCATTCCGTCCCTCTCCCTGGTTGGGACGGACTCTACCTCAAACCGGAGGAGGAAACGGGTCTCAGGTCAGATCGCAAGGAGCTAGCGTCTCCTTGCCGCGAACCCCAATGAACGCCTCGTGTACTCATAGAGAGACGCGGCAAACAGAAAATTTATGAACGCCAGCAATTCAACTTTTTCGAGAAACGAAAACTCCTGGGAATAAATCGCCTTCAGCGAACGTCCCGCCGCACAACGCGCCGCAAATACATAGAGCGTCATAAGCTTTGGTGTAGGCAACCAGCGGTCCCAAACGCCGCCTTGAACGCGGACATGCTTACTGACCACTTCCTTGAGCGCGCCGCGTATCGGGTGCCGGACCTCTACGCCCTCGACATAGATAAGGGCATGGCCCCCTGCCACCGCGCGCCTCGTAAACTCGGCATCGCCCGTTGACAACAATTTCTGATCAAACCCTCCGAGGTTGGTGAAGACTTCGCGCGAACACATGATGTTTGCGGTCACCGCCATGCCCCATCGCTCGACATTCGAGCGCTGCCTTAACTCGAACATTTTCTCATAATTGACACACACACGCCGCGCCCCGGTCGCGGGTGCGAAAAGAGTGACCTCGCCCGCCAGCACACCGGTATCCGGGTTCTCGGCAAGGTACTTCAGTCCGTTTTCCAGCCATTGTGGCGACGGAATGCAGTCGGCATCCGTGAATGCAATAACTTTGCCGCGCGCTTCACGTGCCCCTGAGTTGCGCGCGGCGTATGATCCTTTCTGGGGCTCAATTACAATCTTAACCCCCGGAAAGGATCTCGCAACCTCGACCGTGTTGTCCGTGGAGCCGTTATCGGCGACGATGACCTCGAAGCGGTCCCGCTCAAGCGTCTGCATATCGAGCGCTTCAAGACAGAGCCTCAATCTCTGCGGGTCATTCCAAACCGGAATGATGACGGAAACGGCTAAATCCTCAACATTATCACGCATACTTCACATCCCGATCCACCGCTTGAAACCGAGCGGACAACATACTCCAAGGACCTAACTAAATAATGCTGAATTTGGAGCTTGGCGGCAAGCCGCCAAAACTGCGCGCCTGTCGCCAGCTCGTGCGCCGGACCCCATCATCACGACAATTCGGGAGATTTTCAGCACCGGGCAAGAGCGTATAAGCTGCCTCGACAGCCCGGTGGTACTCGCCGAGGATTCAGCCGTTAGTGGACAGCGAAGGGGGAAAAGATGCGTTCAGCCGCGGGACCTCTGATCTTGCGTCCCAAGGCATCCGCATATGCCATGGCTCGCCAGGAATTGAGGCGCGCAGTCATCGCGGGAGGACTAGAGACAGCCGCCGTTGCGGCGCGCCTCGGGCTGTTTCAGGGAGCGGCAGGACTCGGGCTCATATTCATGCTGCATCACGTCCGCCCAGCATCGGAGACAGCGTTTGATCCGAACGCACTTCTCTCGGTCACTCCAGAGTACCTAGATGCCGCGCTCGCGCGCCTCAAGGCGCTCGGTCTGCGTGCGGTTGATCTGACGGAACTTCCCGAGACGATGTGCCGAGGCGATCCATCGGATCGCGTCTTTGCCGTTACACTCGACGACGGCTATCGAAACAATTTCGAGCATGCTCTCCCGGTCTTCGAACAGCACGGCGTCCCCTTCACGGTCTTCACAACAAGCGGTTTCGTCGAGCGTCGCTTTACGCTCTGGTGGGAAACGGCGGAGCGGCTCCTCCGCGTATCGGACAATGTGACGCTCGATCTCGGCAGCGGCACGCAGCGCTTCGACGTTCGCCGCAACGCGCAGAAGGCAGCCTTGTTTCAAGCGCTTCTTCCGCTCATGACGGGCCCTGCACAAGATGTCGCGATCAAGGCGTTAAATCTTGCAGCTCGTGCTAGCGGACTCGATCCCATCGGGATCACTGATGAGCTGATCATGACCGAGGATGACGTCCGGAAGCTGTCTCAGCACCCCCTCGCGCGCCTCGAGCCCCATACAGTCAGCCACCCCTCACTTGCGCAAGTTGATCGCCCGCGATTGATCGGCGAGATCAATGAGTCTGTGGAGCGACTGCGCGCTTGGACAGGCCATCAGCCAAGCTGTTTCGCTTACCCTTACGGTGACCGCCGCGCGGCGGGTCGACGCGAGTTCGCCGCCATCCAGGATTCGGGGCTTTCCCTCGCCGTGACGACACAGCCTGCTGTCCTGCAATCAAAGTATGCTGCATCGCCGACGGCGCTGCCACGCGTATCGCTGAACGGTCTGTTTCAGAAATCGCGCTACGTCGATGCTCTCGTCTCGGGACTGCCGTACGGTTTCGCAGGCTTGATCCGAAAATAAGCCACCCCGCACAGGGTGTACTCCTCGATCACATAGGGAACTCTCCTGCCTCGCGGGGCTTAGGTCCGACGCCACATCAAGCGACTAGCAAATTTTTTAAAAATTACACTCGCCGTTGCTACTATCCCCGCCCGCCTTATAGCGTGCTTGAAGAAAAGCATCTTTTGCTCCCGAGCTCCGATATAAGTCAGGAGATAAGATGCAAGGCGGTAACGATAATTAAATTCCCCCAACCACTCTCGATGTTTGCACAAAACGAGCGCGCGGCGCTCAAGCGCATCAATATCCGCGTGCCTCCCAGCCAGAACAAGACTTTCATGATTCCCAAACCGCCGCCGGAAAAGCGGCCGCGCGGAATATGCAAGATCACATCTCTTACTCAAGCGAATAAAAAGGTCCCAGTCTTCGCTATAACGCAGCGTTTCGTCCCAACGCTCTTGGAGCAGAACATCCCGGCGAGCAAAAAGCCCCGTGGCACCGCAGTATTTGTTGCCCCACCGCAGGTCATTCTGGCTCACCCGCGTGGCATTAACGACATTTACGCCGTCCAAATCCATGAAGGAAAAGCCACAGAGCGCCGCTTCCGCACCCTTTGCAAGTGCTGCCACCTGAAATTCCAGGTAATTCGTCTCCCAGACATCGTCGTCATCGAGAAACGCGACGAAATCCGACGTTGCCAGTTCAACTCCCTTGTTGCGCGCTGCCGAAACGCCCCGGTTCTTGGAAAGACGGTAGTATATGACCCATGATGGCATGCCTGCCAGATGAGGGGTCACCTCAACGGGCGAGCAATCGTCGACGACAATGATTTCTCGTGGCGACAGAGTTTGCGCGAGCACACTTTCCACCGCTTCCCGCAGGAATTGCGGCCGATTGTAAGTTGGGATCACGACGCTCACGGACGGACCCTTACCAGCATCCGCTGACCGGGAAGATCTGACTGCTACGCTTGAAACCATGCTCAGGCCTTTTCGATCTTTCCAAAATTGTACCGCACACAGAGACGGAAGCACTCTGCGTCACAGCCCCGACTCCCATCTCGCTCAAGCATTAAGCTTTACGCAGCCTCTGCGAATCGGTCGACAAAAATGATCGCGTATGCTGTCTCGCATCACACGAGCAGTTTACTCCAGAAAACATCTTCATCGAACTGAGCCACTTGCATGCCCACCACCGTGATAACAGGGATCATAAACCGCGTTTCCAAAGGCATTAATCAGCGATACGGTGAGCAATATTCCAGAGTCGCGATCTTAAACGGCTGGCTCGGAACCAAGTCCGTAGCCGAGCGATTGTCCACGGCACGGTTTTTCTGACCAGGCTTACGGTCTGCGCCAGTGTTAAATGCCAGACCGACGTATCCCGAAGAAATAATTCAACTGGAACGCCAGTTCTTGGACGAAGAAGGCTTTCATATGGATAAAAGACTGATAAACTAAAATCTATTGGAAGTTCACCTTTGAAATCGTCACTAGGTGGAAACAAGGCGAGACATTTATTCAAATTATTGGACTCCTCAGAAGAGATCTGTATAAACTCGAAATCCAGAGCCTTCAGCCCTTCTTTCTTATCCAAGATCAGGTCATCAGGACGAAAATCAATCCAATCGTAACCAGATTTACAGAAGTGTAGGAGTATTTTTCGGATTTCCTTAAGATAAATGGGCCTGATATAGCCCCGACGATTTATCCCTGGAACACGCATCCAAGAGAGTCGATCTGAGCTTCGGTAGCGCTTTAGTACCAGGTAGTTTTCTCCAATTTCTAGGATTTCAGACATATTCATGAGCGGTTTTCCTATCTCTCGCGCAGCAATTTCCCGCTCCATGAACCGCTCCCGCCCCGTCCGAAACATCTTGAGGACAGCAGTTTGATCGCCGTATTTAATCAAATAAACCTTTGCTCTCCTAGACAATCCACCAAACTCCGACAATATTGGAAAAGGTGATTGATGCCTTTGGTGTATTTGGTATACTTTCTTATTTAGAGTCTCCTCTAATTGCGGCGCGATAAGACGCAAGTATTGTAGCGCTTGTGTTCCATTATCAGAGCTTTGCACTATGTTACAAAGCTCTTTCGGCAGTCGATCATGGTTGTAGAGGCTTCGGAGTCCCTCTTTAGCCTCCAATAGCCGCCTGTTGTTCAATCCAGGATGCTTAGCCATATCTCCGTCATGCGGAGAGATCGGGAAGACATCGTAGGCCATTATTAGGTGCGCAGGCTCGCCGCCGTTTACCGGCCACGACCCGCGGCTCCACACCCCGCCGCAAACATGCGACTGAACTACTTTGGCATCCGCATTGCTGAGGGGTGCTTCCCAAAGGATATCGTATCCGTATTTCTCGAGTGTCTCTCGGATCCTCGGGAGCAAGTAAACGCCTCGGTCTCTGACGATAAAGCAGGCAAGACCCGTTAGATGCTCGGCTAACTTATCCTCTTCCTCAGAAATAATAGCCTTAAGCCACGCGTTGTGCGGCGCTAACTTTGTAAGAGTGTCAATGGGTGGGCGCCAATCGACTTTCCCCAGAAAGTCATGAAGGTACTCAAGGTTAATTTCAGCCGGTTTAAGCGATATACCTGCAATCGCCGCCTTATCCGCGAGTATCGTCACATAGTCATGGTCTTTGTATTCATAGCTCGTTCTTTGTGCTCCGCGTTTGATTGGAACATTCGAGGCCAAACCTTTATGGTATACGACGTGATAGGCCAATGACAAAAATGCATCTCGGGGATTGGGGACTCGGCAGAGCCCGTTCCATCTCACAGACCGGTCCAGAATATCTTTCGCTATTCTTGGGGTATAATAGGGTATGTCTTTGAATGTTGTTCCATCGAGGCCAGTCTCACTATAGAGATCGACAGGTTGGTGCTTGCTCCTCCTCCCCTCTAGCAGCGATACTACATTTGGAAGATCATTGTCCGCAATCAATATATCAATGTCTTCGCCAGGATCGATTTCGGGCAGTTTTTCATACCAACGCAATACGACATAATTCACGCCCCTAACGTCCAACTCTCGAAAGAATTCAACGACCGATAGCTGATTGCTTATATATCGGCGAGCGCCTTTCCTGGTACGCAAACGTCTGATAATCGTATTCACGCAAAAACTTTCCGACTGGACTGCGGCACTCCAGGAAGCTGCTTGGTGGCTTCCCGCCTGCGCCTCAACTTATGGCACATTCTCAGCAAAACGCAACTTGGAGCTTGCAATATCGGACCAATCTTAAACTCCGCGAGCTATTGGCCGGATTTCGTGGCAAATGAAGTTTACGCTTGGTTCGATCATGATCTCTACGCGGCATTTCCCACTGTTGGCCTAGATCCGTTTAACAGGGTCACTCGATCAGCAGAGCACATCCGTATCTCTCGTCCCCCCATTACGCTTAGCCTATACGAAGTTGAAGTCGTCATAGATGTCCAGTTCATACAACCGGCCGTCTGCAAACTGATCCACGCCATAATCAACGGCGTAGAGGCTCAGCGTGTCTCCATCGTTGGGATCACTGCTAGGAGCGAGGTCAAGCCCCTTCAGCTTCGGCGTGATACCGCTATATGGGTTGATGTCGTCGTTGAGAAAATCGCTCGAAGCCAAGAGCTTGCCGCTTTTGTCGATCTTGAAAACCACGCCGTTTGTAAGTCCGCTGGACACGAGAAATGTCTGGTCTCGATAATCGTACACCAGTCCTTCTGCGTCCGTGATGACACTCGGTAGCCGGAACGAGGACACCAGGTCCCCTGCAACAGTGAGTTCGTAGAGTGTCCGGTCTGCGCCGTCCAGAATGTACATATGCCCTGTCAAGGGATCGAAGACAGGCTCCTCGGCGTCACCGATGCCGAGGCCGGAGAGGTTGATCGTTCTGAGAAGTGTCGTCGGATCGAGAGGATCCACGACAAAAACTGCTGCCTGGTCGTCGTCGGAAATATAGAGCAATCCATCTAGCGGATTGTAGCCGAGCCCCGTCGGCTCATCCGTGAAGCCCCGCAGGGAGAAAGCACCAACATACGTACCATCGGTCCTCACCGCAAAGAGATTGATACTGCTGAAAAATGGGCTTTCGTTATGCTCCGAGTCGGCGATGAAGAGCATATCTAGTTCCGGTATGTAGGCGATACCCGACGGGTCGGCAGACCCGTAACCGGAAGGGTCGTCGGCAGACCAGAGGGTCGTATCGTACTTCGCGATCAGGCCAAGATTGAACACCGGCGGCGGCGGCGGCACAGATCCGGGTTCAAGCAGGATATTGGTGACACCCCACTTGTAGGTCACGCCGCGCAGCTTCTCGAAGGTGATCGAGTTGATACCGGTATGCAAAAGATCGGCAGAGAGGGACAGCACGTAGGCGGCCAAGCCCTCGTCGACTCCGGCCGGAACAGTCCCGAGGTCGACGTCATTGACGAACACTCTCAGCTCGTCGTCGTAGTCGATGTCGAAGCCGTCGAAGCTCAGCACAAGATCTTCGGGCGCGCCATCGATGACGAAGGCCCCATAAACCAGGCCGTCGGGGTCGAGCGCGTCATTGAACCTGTTGCCGTAATCGCCTGTCTCAATCACCCCGATAGTCAACTCGAAATCCACCGTCGCGCCGATCGTCGCGAAGTCCCGCTCCGCCGGCACCGCCGCGTCGCTCACCGAGGCCTCCAGCGTGTAATCCGCTCCGTCCGCCAGACCGCTCAGGTCCACCCCGCTCACGCTCCAGGTCCCAGACGCCACCGTCGCCGTCCCCGACCACAGCAGTTCCGTCCCGCCTACAGCGCGCAGCGACAGCGACACCACCTTGCCGTCCTCGACCCCCGACGTCGTCCCGGCGAAGCTCACCGACCCGTCCTCGGTGTCGTCCAGCACGTCGTCGCCCGCGATCACCCCGATCGTGATCGACGGCGCCGTCGCGCCGATCGTCGCGAAGTCCCGCTCCGCCGGCACCGCCGTGTTCCCCGCCGCGTCGCTCACCGAGGCCTCCAGCGTGTAGTCCGCCCCGTCCGCCAGACCGCTCAGGTCCACCCCGCTCACGCTCCAGGTCCCGGACGCCACCGTCGCCGTCCCCGACCACAGCAGTTCCGTCCCGCCTGCAGCGCGCAGCGACAGCGACACCACCTGGCCGTCCTCGACCCCCGACGTCGTCCCGGCGAAGCTCACCGACCCGTCCTCGGTGTCGTCCAGCACGTCATCGCCCGCGATCACCCCGATCGTGATCGACGGCGGCACAGACCGCGGTTCCAGTAGGAGATTGGTGACACCCCACTTGTAGGTCACGCCGCGCAACTTCTCGAAGGTGATCGAGTTGACGCCGGTCTGCAAAAGATCGGCAGAGAGCAAAAGCGTATAGGCCGCGAGGCCTTCGTCCACCCCAGTCGGAACCGTCCCAAGATCGACGTCATTGACGAACACCCTGAGCTCGTCGTCGTAGTCGATATCGAAGCCGTCGAAGCTCAGCACAAGATCTTCAGGCGCACCATCAATGACGAAGGCCCCATGAACCAGGCCGTCGGGGTCGAGCGCGGCGTTGAACCTGTTGCCGTAGTCGCTTGTCTCAACCACCCCGACAGTCAACTCGAAGTCCACCGAAGTGAAGTTCCGCTCCGCCGGCACCGCCGCGTTCCCCGCCGCGTCGCTCACCGAGGCCTCCAGCGTGTAGTCCGCCCCGTCCGCCAGATCGCTCAGGTCCACCCCGCTCACGCTCCAGGTCCCGGACGCCACCGTCGCCGTCCCCGACCACAGCAGCTCCGTCCCGCCCGCAGCGCGCAGCGACAGCGATACCACCTGGCCGTTCTCGACCCCCGACGTCGTCCCGACAAAGCTCACCGACCCGTCCTCGGCGTCGCTCAACACGTCGTCGTCAGCGATCATCCCGATCGCGATCGTCGGCGCGTCGTTCGCCGGCGTCACCACCGGCGTGTCGCTGCCATCGCCGGACAGCGTCCCGTCGCTGACGG
>NZ_JAMFKN010000005.1 GCF_023487995.1 Thermohalobaculum sediminis | reverse complement strand
CTTGTGGTGCTTGTTCGCCATTCTCGATCCTCCTCTGCTTCATCATAGAGGTGGACCAAATCGTCTGGGGAGGCTCAAGCGACGCCGGCATCGTCTTGACGCACGCACCCGAAAGGAAGCAGAGAGAGCGGCCCTCGACGTTATCCGGCGCGAGACGCCCCAAGCTGGAGTCCTGACAGTCCAGGACATCTGGAACGCCTACAGGGCCGATCGGGATGGACGTCGGGTTGCCGAGGCCATGAAGCACGAGAGCACTGCCGTGCTCGGGCATTTCGGGCATCTCCGGCCTGACCAGATCACCGACCAGCTCTGTAGGGACTACACCAGGATGCGTCGCCAGGCCGGCAAGAAGGACGGCACGATCTGGACCGAGCTCGGGCATCTGCGCACCGCCCTGGTCTGGGCCTCCAGACCGCCTCGCCGGATGATCGACGAGGCACCCTACATCGAACGGCCGCAGAAGCCTGCCCCCAAGGAGCGCTGGCTCACGACCCAGGAGATCGGCCAGCTCCTTGATGCCCCCATGGCCCATCACATCCGTCTCGCCATCCTCCTCATGCTGGGGACGGCCGGAAGGGTCACCGCCATTCTCGAGCTCACCTGGGACCGGGTCGATTTCGAGCATGGGGTAATCGATCTCCGAACCAGCGAGACAGGACCAAGGAAAGGCAGGGCCCGGGTACCGATGAACGACGGCCTGCGCGCTGCCCTCGCGGGCGCGCGACAGGCCGCCCTCACCGACCATGTGATCGAGTGGGGAGGGGAACCAGTGAAGTCGATCAAGACAGGGTTCAATGCAGCCGTGAAGGCTGCCGGTCTCAAGAACGTGACACCGCATGTCCTGCGCCACACGGCGGCTGTCCATCTCGTCGCCAACGGAGCCAGGATGGAACGGGTCAGCCAGTTCCTCGGCCACTCGTCGATCGCCGTGACGGAGCGGGTCTATGCCCGGTTTGCTCCTGACCATCTTCGTGAGGAGGCGGCGATCCTGGACTTCGCGAACCTGCGGAACCGGAAGGCTTAGGTTCAATGAACCCGAGAGCACTCTGTATATTCAGCATAAGTTGTTGAAATAATGGTAGGCCCGGCAGGATTCGAACCTGCAACCAAACCGTTATGAGCGGTCCGCTCTGACCGTTGAGCTACGGGCCCCCGCACCTCAGGGGATACTGCGGCGCGATGCGCCGGGTCAACGGGCGCGGTTTGCAAGGCCGCAGGCTTGCGCTAAAGGGTGCGGGCCCAACCCCCTGCGCCCATACCTTGCGGAGTGCGCCCATGACCGACCGACCGAGCCGTCTCACCTATGCCGATGCCGGCGTCGACATCGACGCGGGCAACGCGCTGGTCGAGCGCATCAAGCCCGCCGCGAAGTCCACCGACCGGCCGGGTGTGATGGCGGGCCTGGGCGGCTTCGGCGGGCTGTTCGACCTCAAGGCCGCGGGCTACACCGACCCCGTGCTGGTCGCCGCCACCGATGGCGTGGGCACGAAGCTGCGGATCGCCATCGACACCGGGCTTGTCGACACGGTGGGTATCGACCTCGTGGCGATGTGCGTGAACGATCTCGTCTGCCAGGGGGCCGAGCCGCTCCTATTCCTCGACTATTTCGCGACCGGCAAGCTGGGCGTCGGCGAGGCGGCGCGGGTGATCGAGGGAATTGCGGCGGGCTGCCGCGAGGCGGGCGCGGCGCTGATCGGCGGCGAGACCGCCGAGATGCCGGGCATGTATGCCGCGGGCGACTTCGACCTCGCGGGCTTCGCGGTGGGCGCGGCCGAGCGCGGGCAGCTTCTGCCCGCCGCGACCGCGCCGGGGGACGTGCTGCTGGGACTTTCCTCGTCGGGCGTGCATTCGAACGGCTACTCGCTGGTGCGCAAGACCGTCGAGCGTGCGGGGCTGGCCTGGGACGCGCCCTGCCCGTTCGGGGAAGGAACGCTCGGGGCGGCGCTGCTCGCGCCCACGCGGATCTATGTCCGGCCGCTCATGGCGGCGATCCGGGCCGGCGGCGTGAAGGCGCTTGCGCATATCACCGGGGGCGGCCTTACCGAGAACCTGCCGCGCGTGCTGTCGGACGGCGTGGCGGCGCGGATCGACCTGCGCGGCTGGCGGCTGCCGCCCGTGTTCCGCTGGCTCGCCACCACCGCCGGGCTGGACCAGGCCGAGCTTCTGCGCACCTTCAACGCCGGGATCGGAATGATCGTGGTGGTCGAGCCCGCGCGGGCCGAGGCGATCGCGGCCCTGCTGACCGAGGCGGGCGAGACCGTCCATCGGATCGGCCACCTGGTCGCCGGCGAGCAGCCGGAGGTGCATTACGAGGGAGTGCTGGCGTGACCCTTCCGCGCGCCCTGCCCCGGGTCGGGATCCTGATCTCGGGCTCGGGCTCGAACATGGTCGCGCTGATCGAGGGGATGCAGGACGGGCGCATCGCGGGGGCCCCGGCGATCGTGGTCTCGAACAACCCGGACGCCGCGGGGCTCGCCAAGGCGCAGGCGCGGGGCGTGGCGACGGCGGCGGTCGATCACCGCCCGTTCAGGGGCGACCGCGCGGCTTTCGACACGCAGGTCGACCGCGCGCTGCGCGACGCCGGGGTCGAGATCGTGGCCTGCGCGGGCTTCATGCGGATCATGACCGACGCGATGATCGAGGGCTGGGCCGGGCGGATGGTCAACATCCACCCCTCGATCCTGCCGCTCTTCAAGGGGCTCCACACCCATCAGCGGGCGCTCGACGCGGGGATGGCCGTGCATGGCTGCACCGTGCACGAGGTGACGCCCGAGCTCGACACCGGGACGATCCTGGGCCAGGCCGTCGTCCCCGTGCGGCCCGGCGACACGGCCGAGACGCTGGCCGCCCGCGTGCTGCGCCAGGAGCATCTGCTCTATCCGCGCTGCCTCGACGCCTTCCTGCGCGATCCGGACGCGGCGCGGGTGAACAGGCTCTCGATCCTGGCGGACGACGCCTGAGATGTCCGAGCCGGTCAGCGCCATCCGCAACATCGGGCCGAAATCGGTGCCGGGTTTCGCGCGGGCGGGGCTGCACACGGCCGAGGAGGTGAGGGCGCTGGGCGCGGTCGAGGCCTATCGCCGCCTCGTCCTCGCGGGAACGCGGCCGCATTTCATCGGCTTCTACGCGCTGGCGATGGGGCTTCAGGGTCGGCTGTGGTCCGACATCACGCCGCAGGAGAAGGCCGAGCTGCGGCGCGTCTTCGACGCGCTGGTCGCGGGCGCGGGCGCGGATGCGAGGGGCCGCTCGGATCTGGAAGCAGCCCTCAACCTGCTAGTCGTGCGCGACACGGAGTGATCCCGCCTTGCCGCCTTCACGCATGAAGAAGTGGTCAAGATATTGTTTTTAAACAATTTATAAATCACGCATCCGCAGGGGACGCGCCGCCCGGCATGGCTGGGCGGCGCGTCTTGCAGCGTGGTGGGATCAGCCGACGATCTCGATGCCCGCGAAGAAGAACGCGATCTCGATGGCGGCGTTCTCGTCCGAGTCCGAACCATGCACCGAGTTCTCGCCGATCGACAGCGCGAACTCCTTGCGGACGGTGCCCTCGGCGGCCTCGGCGGGGTTGGTCGCACCCATCACCTCGCGGTTCTTGGCCACGGCGTCCGCGCCCTCGAGCACCTGAACCACCACGGGCGCCGAGGCCATGAAGTCGCACAGCTCGTCATAGAATGGCCGCGCCTTGTGAACCTCGTAGAACTTGCCGGCCTGAGCCTTGGTCAAGTGAATCCGCTTCTGCGCCACGATCCGCAGGCCCGCCGCCTCGAACTTCGCGTTGATCGCGCCGGTGAGGTTGCGCTTGGTCGCGTCGGGCTTGATGATCGAGAGGGTGCGGGTGACGGCCATCGGACTTCTCCTGTCATGCAAATGGCCCCGCCGGACGGGGGCCATGGAATTTCGCGGGCGCAATAGCACGGGGGGCAGGGCGATGAAAGCGCATTTCGAGATGTTCGCGGGCTACAACGCCTGGGCGGATGACAGGCTCTATACCGCGATGGCGGCACTCACCGAAGACGAGGCGCGGGCTGATCTCGGCGCCTTCTTCGGGTCGGTCCACCGGACGCTCAACCACATCATGGTGGCCGACCTCATCTGGCTTGCGCGCCTGCGCGGACAGCCGAACCCGCCCTTCGCGCTCGACCACATCCTGCACGACGACCGCGAGGAATTGCGGGCGGCGCGGCGCGTGCTCGACGCCGACATCATCCGCTGCGTGGCGGCCTTCGCAGAGGCCGAACTCGCGGACGCGATCACCTACCGCCCGATCACCCTGCCCGAACCGGTGACCGGAACGCGGGCGGCGATCCTCGCGCATGTCTTCAACCACCAGACCCATCACCGCGGGTAGGTGCATGCGCTACTGACGCGGTTGCGGGGGATGCGCCCTCGCTCGACATGATCGTCTTCCAGAGAGAGGGGGCCTGATGTTCTTCGACGATCTGCCGGTAGGCTACAGCTTCGAGACGGCCGAGCGCGCGCTGGGCGAGGACGAGATCATCGCCTTCGCGAAGCAGTGGGACCCGCAATCCTTCCACACCGACCCGGAGGCCGCGCGGGCCTCGCCCTATGGCGGGCTGATCGCGAGCGGCTATCACACGCTGCTGACCGCCTTTACGCTGGAACTGGCGGCCAATGTCTGGACCGAGGCGAGCATGGGCTCGCCTGGGATGGACGCGCTTCGCTGGCTGAAGCCCGTGCGCCCCGGCGACCGGCTGCGGCTGCGGGTCGAGGTGACGGAATCGCGCGCCTCGCGCTCGAAGCCTGACCGCGGCATCGCCCGCTTCGCCCATACCGTGCTCAACCAGAACGACGAGGCGGTGATGACCTACGACACGATGGTGATCCTGGCGCGCCGGCCCGGCGCGGCGGGGTGAGGGGGCGCGGAGAGCGGGCGCGGGCGCGAACGCGATCCTGCGAGGCCCCGGATCAAGTCCGGGGCGGCGTGGGGAGGGGCGTAACGAGCCCCGCGAGGTCCCGATCCAAGCCCGGGACAGCGCATTGCGGTGGTGGCGCCAGCCGCTGCCCCGGCCTTGAGCCGGGGCCGCGAGCCACCTGCCGCCGCTATTCCGCCGCCTGCGCCATCGGCGCGGGGCCGCCCGAGCGGAACTGCGCCATCAGCGCGGCCTGTTCCTCGGCGGCGCGGGCGGCGGCCGCCTGCTTCACATGGCCGAAGCCACGCACCTTGAGCGGCAGCCGCGCAAGCGCGATGGCGGTCTCGGCATTCTCGGGAGTGAGCCCGGCCATGACCTCGCCCATCAGCTTCGCGTAGTCGCGGATCGCGCGGCGCTCGGCCCGACGCTCGGCCGACCAGCCGAAGGGGTCGAAGGGGGTGCCGCGCAGCGCCTTGCCGCGGCGCAGGAGCCTCAATGCCTTCAGCATCCAAGGGCCGAACTCGGACTTGACCGGGCGGCCCTCCTTGTCCTTTCGCCCCAGGATCGGCGGCGCCATGTGGAAGGTGACGCGCTTCACGTCGTCGAAGGCGTCCGCAAGCTCGGCCTCCAGCGTCTCGGCGTGCAGGCGCGCGACCTCGTATTCGTCCTTGTAGACCATGAGCTTGAAATAGCCTTCGGCCAGAGCTTCGGCGAAGCCCTCGGCGCCGGCCTTCTGTTCGGCCGCCTGCGCCGCCTCGACTAGGCGCAGGTAGCGCCGCTTCAGCCGTGCGTTCTGGTAGCCGACGAGGAAATCAGCGCGCCGGGCGATCTTCTGCTCGGGCGTCTCGGGCGTGTCGGCCTTGCCGTCGATGGCCGCGCGCGCGTCGGCGGGGAAGGCCACCGCCCAGCGGCCGATGGCGAAGGCACGCAGGTTGCCCTCGACGCCCGCACCGTTGAGTTCGATCGCCTTATGGATCGCCTCGCGCGACAGCGGCACCATGCCCGCCTGCCAGGCGGCCCCCAGCAGCAGGACATTGGCGAAGATCGCGTCGCCCAGCATGACCTCGGACAGGCGCTGGGCATCGACCATCGTCAGCGCCTCGGCGCCCACCCGACGCTCGAGCTGCAGGCGCAGGCCCGAGGACGGAATGCGGAACTCGGTGTCATGGGTGAAATCGCCGGTCACGATCTCGGCACTGTTGCACAGCACGCGGGTGCGACCACGCTCCATCGCCTGCATGGTCTTGGGCGCTGCGGTCACCACCAGATCGCCGCCGATCACGGCATCGGCCTCGCCCGCCGCCACGCGCACCGAGGTGATGTCCTCGGGCCGGGGCGCGATCCGGGTGTGGATCGAGACCGCGCCGCCCTTCTGCGCGAGGCCCGCCATCTGCATTTCGGACGCGCCCTTGCCCTCGAGATGCGCGGCCATGGTCAGCAGCGCGCCCACCGTAACCACACCCGTGCCGCCCACGCCGGTGATCAGCATGTTCCACGGGCCCCTCATCACCGGCAGCGCAGGCTCGGGCAGGTCCGGCAGCGCGAAGTCGGAGGCCGCGCGCGCTTTCGGCTTCGCGCCCTCGACGGTGACGAAGCTGGGGCAGAAGCCCTTGAGGCACGAGAAATCCTTGTTGCAGGCCGACTGGTCGATCTGGCGCTTGCGGCCGAAGGGGGTTTCCTTGGGCAGGATCGCCACGCAGTTCGACTGCACGCCGCAATCGCCGCAGCCCTCGCAGACCGCCGGGTTGATGAAGACACGGCGGTCGGGATCAGGGAAGGTCCCGCGCTTGCGGCGGCGGCGCTTTTCCGCCGCGCAGGTCTGGACGTAGAGGATGGCGGTGACGCCGGGCACCTCGGCCAGTTCGCGCTGCACGGCCATCAGGTTCTCGCGCGGGTGCACCTGCACGCGGGGCGGCAAGTCGGGGGTGCCCTCCTTCTCGTCGACCACGGCGACCAGGCGCTTGACGCCCGCGGCCATCACCTCCTCGGCGATCTGGCGGGGCTTGAGGCCGCCCTCGTGCCGCTGGCCGCCGGTCATCGCGACCGCGTCGTTGTAGAGGATCTTGTAGGTCATGGTGACGCCGGCATCGACGGCCGCGCGGATCGCCATGATCCCGGAATGGTTGTAGGTGCCGTCGCCGAGGTTCTGGAAGACGTGCCCGCGCTTCGAGAACGGCGCCTCGCCGATCCAGTTCGCGCCCTCGCCGCCCATATGGGTGAAGCCCAGCGTCTCGCGGTCCATCCACTGGACCATGTAGTGGCAGCCGATGCCGGCATATGCGCGGCTGCCCTCGGGGATCACGGTCGATGAGTTGTGCGGGCAGCCCGCGCAGAACCAGGGCTTGCGCTCCGCCAGCTGGGGGGCGTTGCCTTCCTCGGCCAGCCGCGCGATGCGGGCTAGGCCCTCGTCCATCGGGGGGTGGTGGATGCCCTCGGCCCCCAGCACGCGGCCGAGGCTGCGAGCGATGCCGGCGGGGTTGAGGTCCATCTTCACCGAGAAGAGCACCTCGCCCGCCTCGTCCTTCCAGCCGACCACGCGGGGGCGGGAGGCGGCGTTGTAGAGCACCTCCTTGAGCTGTGTCTCGATGACGGCGCGCTTCTCCTCGACGACGACGATGAGGTCGAGCCCCTCGGCCCATTCCCTGAGCGCCGTCATCTCGAGCGGCCAGACCATGCCGACCTTGTAGGTGGTGAGCCCCAGCGCCCGGCAGGCCGCATCGTCGAGCCCCAGCATCTCCATCGCGTGGCGCACATCGAGCCAGGTCTTGCCGGAGGCGACGATGCCGATCCGCGCGCCGCGCTGCCCGTGCACGCGACGGTCGAGCCGGTTCGCCCGTGCGAAGGCCTGCGCGGCGAAGCGCTTGTAGTCGTGAAGCCGGGCTTCCTGCTCCTGCGGCGTGTCGCCGAGGCGGATGTTGAGCCCGCCCTCGGGCATGGCGAAATCGGTCGGCAGCGCGATCTGGAGCCGATGCGGGTCGCCGTCGATCACGGCGGTGGCCTCGACCGTGTCCTTCATCGACTTGATGCCGACCCAGAGGCCGGAATAGCGGCTCATCGCCCAGCCGATCAGCATGTAGTCGATCAGCTCCGGCACGCCCGCGGGGCTGAGGATCGGCATCATCACGTCCATCAGCGCAAGCTCGGTCTGGTGGCAGGTGGTCGAGCTCTCGCAGGTGTGGTCGTCGCCCATCGCCACCAGCACGCCGCCATGCTTCGACGAGCCCGCGAAATTGGCGTGGCGGAACACGTCGCCCGAGCGGTCGATGCCCGGCCCCTTGGCATAGAACAGGCCGAAGACGCCGTCATGCCTGCCCTCGCCCCGCAGTTCGGCCTGCTGCGAGCCCCAGAGCGCGGTGGCGGCGAGGTCCTCGTTCAGTCCCGGCTGGAACCTGACCTGCGCGGGTTCGAGATACTTCGCGGCCTGGGTGAAGGTCACGTCGACCGCGCCCAGCGGCGAGCCGCGATAGCCCGTGACATAGCCCGCCGTGTTCAGCCCCGCCGCGCGGTCGCGCTCGCGCTGCATCAGCGTGGCGCGCACCAGTGCCTGAATGCCCGAGACGAGCACCGGCGATTTCGTCAGGTCATAGCGGTCGGTCAGGCGGACATCGCGCAGATCCATGGGTGTCTCCCTGCGGCTTCACGGCGCGGACGGGTGCCTTCTGAGAATATGTGCACTCGTTTCCCGCGGAATAAAAGGTAAATGATTATGACCTATCCGGCAAGCTCCGATCGCGCAACCTGACGTTGTATTGCGCTTGGCGAACGCGTCTTTCTATCCTATTATAATTAAAGTGCTTCTGCGTAAGGGAGGCGCCTGTGTCGATGCGTTTGTGGACTCGTTTGACTGCGTATTCGCGTGAGGCCGAAAGCCGATATCCGCCACTGG
This sequence comes from Thermohalobaculum sediminis, assembly GCF_023487995.1. Taxonomy (GTDB): domain Bacteria; phylum Pseudomonadota; class Alphaproteobacteria; order Rhodobacterales; family Rhodobacteraceae; genus Thermohalobaculum; species Thermohalobaculum sediminis. The sequence continues at coordinate 321,380 of NZ_JAMFKN010000005.1, read as the reverse complement.
GCGGATTTATCCCGGTTCGTGGCGCAGCGGTACATTACCTGACGGACGGCCCCGACCGGGGAATGACGCTGGTGCTGCTGCACGGGGCAAGCGGAAATCTGCGGGACTGGACGCTGTCGCTGATGCCGCGCCTTGCGCGCCGGCACCGGGTGATCGCGCTGGACCGCCCCGGCATGGGCCATTCCGGCGCGGTCGCCGGCGGCACGCGCCTCGACGTTCAGACGGAAGTGCTGGCCGGCGCGCTCGAGCGGATGGGCGTCGGTCGCTACTGCCTGATCGGACACAGTTATTCGGGATCGCTGGCGCTGGCCTGGGCGCTGGCCCGGCCCGAGTCGGTGGCGGGCGTCGCGCTGATCGCCGGCGCCGCGATGGACTGGGGCGGTGCGCTGGCCGCGACCTACCGCATCGCGGGCATGCCGGTGATCGGGCACGCCTTCAGCCGGATCGCGCCGCTCACCATCGACGGCGCGCGGATCGAGACGGCGCTGGCCGAGATCTTCGCGCCGCAGCCCGTGCCCGCGCGTTACCGGCGCGAGATCGGCGCGGAGCTCGCGCTCAGGCCGCGCACCTTCCGCGTCAACTACCGCGCGGTCTACACGCTGCATCGCCAGATCGTGCCGCTCAGCGCGCGCTATCAGGAACTGCGCTGCCCGGTCGAGATCGTGCATGGCGACACCGACGGCATCGTGCCTGCCGATGTCCACGCGATCCCGCTGGCCGAGCGGCTGGACCGGGCGCACCTGACGCTGCTGCCCGGCATCGGCCACATGCCCCACCACGCCGCGCCCGCCGCGGTGATGGCCGCGATCGAGCGCCTCGTTTCGCGGGCCTCGGCCCGCCCGCGCAGGCCGATGGCTCACGCCCCCCAGCGCCAGAGCCCCGGCCCCTCGGTCCTGTAGGCGCCCGAGAGCACCATCTTGTGGACCTCGTCGGCGCCGTCGACCAGCCGCGCCTGCCGGGCATAGCGGTAGATCCATTCGAGCACGGTGTCGGTCGAATAGCCGCGCGCGCCGCAGATCTGGATGCAGTCGTCGGCGGCGCGGTGAAGCGTCTCGGCCATGTGGACCTTGGCCATCGACACGGCGGTTTTGGCCCGGTCGCCCTGGTCCAGCAGCCACGCCGCCTTCATCACCAGGAGCCGTCCCACCTCGATCTGGTAGGCGAGGTTGCCCAGCTTCACCTGCACGGTCTCGCGGTTGATGAGGCGCGTGCCGAAGCCCTCGCGCTCGCGGGCGTAGGTGGTGGCGATCTCCATGCAGCGTTTCGCCAGTCCCAGCCAGCGCATGCAGTGGGTGAGCCGCGCGGGGCCAAGCCGGATCTGGGTGACCTTGAAGCCGTCGCCGGGCTGCATCAGCACGTGCTCGTCGGGGATCTCCATCCCCTCGAACACCAGTTCGCAATGGCCGCCATGCTCCTCGGGGCCCATGATGCCGATGCGCCGATCGATCCGCCATCCGGGCCGGGCCGCGTCGAACAGGAAGGCGGTCAGCCCCTTGCGCGCATCGTCCGAGGTGCGGGCCATCAGGATGAAGCGCCCTGCCCCCTCGGCCCCGGTGATGAACCACTTGCGGCCCCAGATGCGGTATCCGGTGTTCGTGCGCTCGGCCCGCGTGATCATCATCGTGGGGTCCGAGCCCGAGCCCGGATGCGGCTCGGTCATTGCGAAAGCCGAGCGCATCTCGCCTGCGATGACGGGCTTCAGCCACCATTCCTGCTGTTGGGGCGTGCCGACCTGCGCCAGAAGCCGCATGTTGCCGTCGTCGGGCGCCGCCGCGTTGAAGCAGGCCGGGCCGAAGACGGATCGGTTCATCTCCTCGTAGGCCGCCGCCAGCCCGACGAAGGGCAGACCCAGCCCGCCAAGCGCGCGCGGCACGTTGGGCGCCCAGAGGCCGGCCTCCTTGACCTTCTCACGCAGCCCGCGCAGCACCGCGACCGGCAGGTTGCCGTGATCCGCGAAACTCGCTGGGTCGTCCTCGAGCGGCAGGATGTGGTCGGCCACGAAGGCGGCGACGCGGGCGCGGTAGTCCTCGCAGTCGGGCGGCAGGCGGAAATCCATGGCAGTCCCCTTCAGAGCGGGCGGCAGAGATGCCCGCCATCGACGGGCAACGTCACCCCCGTGATGTAGCCCCCGGCATCCGACAGAAGCAACTCGAGCGGGCCGTCGAGGTCCTGGGGTGTGCCGAAGCGGCGCATCGGGATCGTCTTGCGGATCGCCTCGCCCTCGGCGCTCTCAAGGAAGTCGCGGTTGATCTCGGTCGGTACGTAGCCGGGCGCCAGCGCGTTCACCCGGATGCCCATGCGCGCCCATTCGAGCGCGAGACAGCGCGTGAGGTGCACCACCGCCGCCTTCGAGGCGGCATAGGCCGCGACCCCCGCCCCGGTGCCGAAGCCGAGGATCGAGGCGGTCGACACAATCGCGCCGCCGCCGTTTCCGGCCATCGCCTTCGCCGCCTCGCGCGCCACGGTGAAGGCGCCGGTGAGGTTCGTGTCGATCACGCGCGCCCAGTCGTCGTCCGTCATCTCGATCGCCCGCCCGCCCCAGGCGATACCGGCATTGTTCACTAGGCCATCGAGCCGCCCCTCGGCCCCGACCACACGGGCAATGCCGGCGGCGATCGAGGCTGGGTCTGTCACGTCCATCGCGACAGGGTGGATCGACCCTGTCGCGCCTCGTGCCAGCGCGTCGAGCGCCTCGATCCGGCGCGCCGCCGCCCAGACCCGCGCGCCGCGCCCGGCCAGGAAGCCCGCCATGTGCGCGCCAAGCCCGCTCGACGCCCCGGTCACCAGAATCACCTTGCCCGCGAGGCTCATCGCATCCCTCCGCTGCTTGTCCGTGGCTTGCTCCGCCGGCGGCAGGTCCATGCCGTCCGGGGCGCGTTTCTGAAACCTGCTTCACAATTGCAGGGACGATCGATCTATGTCTAGGACGGTTGACAGTTTCCATGCTACGAAAACCCTATCCGCGAGACAGAAACCCGATCACCTGGGGGATTCTTCCATGGCCGACGTCGAGCAAGCCGAAATCACCGCGATGACCGACGCGGTTCGCCAGATCGGCGACAGCTGGACGATGCTGATCATCTGGGCGTCGTTGCGCGGCATCACCCGTTTCGACACCTTCCAGCGCCGGCTCGGCGTCGCGCGCAACATCCTGTCGAACCGGCTCGCGCGGCTGGTGGACGAGGGGATCCTCGAGAAGCGCCCCGTCCATGCCGGGGCGCGGCGGCTGGAATACCGCATCACGACCAAGGGCGAGGCGCTGCGCCCCGTGCTCGAATGGATCGAGGACTGGGGCGGCCGGAATCGCCGCGCGCGGCCGCATCAGCGCTGAGCCTCAGCGATAGCGCCTGAGCACCGTGGCGGCGGTCTCGAGCGACATGGCGGCGCGGCTCACATCCTGCGCCGCGCGGTCGCAGATCTGCTTCGACATCACGTAGTTGTCGGCGCAGCGCACCGCGGTGCGCAGCTGCGCCCCCTGCTTCGCGACCTCGGCCTTGTAGGCGTCGAAGCGCCCCGTACGCTGCGCCTCGGCGATGCCATCGAGCACCTCGGCGCAGTTCACGCCCTGCCCGCGCAGCGCGACGCCCAGCGCCTCCTCGGCGCCCGGGGCGAGGCACAGCTTCCAGACGACGTCGAGCTGGACGGCGGGGAACAGCCGGATCAGCGTGCGATGACGCGGCGCCAGCGCCATGAAGCCGTTGCGCACACCCGCGGGCGCCCAGAACTCGTAGGAGACAAGGAAGCTGAGCGCCGCGATCCGTCCGCCGCTGCCATCGGGGGCGGGGACATAATCCTCAGGCAGTTGCGGCACCGCGAGCCCCTCGCGGACGAAGTTCACGATCCGCGAGGCGGGGATGTCCAGCGTGCCGTCGGCCGCGAAGGGCACCAGCGCCACCTCGGCGCCGAAGGGCAAGGGGCTCATGCGCATCAGCACCGTGCGGCCGTCCATGTCGAGCACGGCCTCGGCCGTGTCGCCGACCCGGTCGGCCGAGAACCGCTGCCGCCGGCCGGCCGCATCGTGGAAGGTGCCGCGGAACCCTTCGGCGTCCGGCGCAATCTCAATCGCGGCGCCGGCCGCGTCGGCCATGCCCTCGTAGCGCCCCCCCAGCGTGTCGGCGACCTGCGCCTCGGCCGCCGCCTGCACCCAGACGAGCGCGACCAGTGCAGCGAGCACCCGCAGCATGTGCCTCTTGCCGGTTCCCATCCCATCCCCATTTTTCTGCCCAAGTGTCGCTTTGTGGGTATACTCCGATCCGACGAAGGCGCAAACCGACGCTGCAGCATCAGAACGGCCGGACGGGTCGCGACGGGGGAACGATGGACTGGGACAAGCTGCGCGTCTTTCACGCCGTCGCGGATGCCGGCAGCCTGACACATGCGGGCGAGCAGCTTCATCTCAGCCAATCCGCCATCAGCCGGCAGATCCGCGGGCTCGAGGACCAGCTCCAGGTCACGCTGTTCCACCGCCATGCGCGGGGCCTCCTGCTCACCGAGCAGGGCGAGATCCTCTACGAGGCGACATCGGCCATCGCCAAGCGGCTGATGGTTGCGGGCGCACGGCTGCGCGATTCCAAGGACGAGGTGCATGGCGACCTGAGGGTCACCACCACGGCGGGCTTCGGCACGCTGTGGCTGGCGCCGCGCCTCAAGCGGCTGTTCGAGAAGCACCCGAACCTGAGCGTCGACCTGATCCTGACCGAGGCGGTGCTCGACCTGCCGATGCGCGAGGCCGACGTGGCGATCCGGCTGTCCTCGCCCAGCCAGGCCGACCTGATCCGCCGCCCGCTGATGGAGGTGACGATGCGCCTCTATGCCAGCCAGGACTACCTCGCGCGCATGGGCACGCCGCGCGACGCGCGCGAGCTCGAGAGCCACCGCCTCATCACCTATAGCCCCGACGCGCCCCAGCCGCACGAGGCGGCGGAGTGGCTGAAAAGCCACACGTCACCGGCGAGGAGCTCGCATCTGCGCATCAACAGCTATTTCGGCGTGCTCAAGGCGGCAGTGAACGGACTTGGTGTCGCGGCGTTGCCGGATTACATCACCCGGGATTATCCGGATCTCGTGAATGTCCTGCCGCACGAGATCAGCCCACCGATTCACGTTTATTTTGTTTATCCGGAAGAACTTAGGCGCTCTCAGCGAGTGCTGGCCTTCCGCGACTTCATCCTGCGCGAGGTCGAGGAATTCAGCCGGGCGCAAGGCGAGGACCAGAGGGTTGCGCGCAAGGCATAGCTGAGTTGCATGCCTGCGACCGAAGGGCAACTTGCAGCGCGCCAGCCGACGGACTATCTCCGCTTTGAAGCGATGCTGATCGCGTCGCTTCGGTTGTGATACCTCCCTGTTGAACTCGGCCGGGCCCAAGTGGCCCGGTTTTTTTATGTCCGGCGGACAACTTTCGGTGTTGATCGCTTCCGGGCGGCGGCGCGCTAGATATCTATTCCAACGGAGCGCAACCGTATTGCCGTCGCGAGGACCCTACATGAACATCCTTCGCAATCCGCGCTGGGCCCTGCCCGAGAGCGCCGTCACCTCCGAAGCTGTATTCTGGAACCGCCGCGCCATCCTGGCCGCCGGCGGCGGGCTGATGGCGGCGGGCGCGCTCGCCGGGCTCCCGGGTGCCGCCAGCGCGGCCGCGCCGGGCGAGCCCCTTGCATCCCCGCCCGCCACGAACCCGGCCCATGCGGATGCCGGCCGGGCCGTGACGCCCGAGCCCGTCGCCTCGGCCTACAACAACTTCTACGAGTTCGGCTCGCACAAGGAGATCGCCCGCGCCGCGCAGGCGCTGCGGACCGATGGCTGGACAGTCACGCTCGACGGGCTGGTCGAGGCGCCGCTGACCATCGGGGCGGACGAGCTGATCGGACAGATGCCCCTCGAGGAGCGTATCTACCGCCACCGCTGCGTCGAGGCCTGGTCGATGGTCGTGCCATGGACCGGCTTCCCGCTCGCGCGGCTGGTCGAGCTGGCGAAGCCGCTCTCCTCCGCAAAGTACCTGCGCTTCGAGACCTTCCTCGATCCCGAGGTCGCCCGCGGCCAGCGCCAGCACTGGTATCCCTGGCCCTATGTCGAGGGGCTGACCATGGCCGAGGCCACCAACGAGCTGGCCTTCATGGTGGCCGGAGCCTATGGCAAGGTGCTGCACAAGCAGTTCGGCGCGCCGATCCGGCTGCACCTGCCGTGGAAATACGGCTTCAAGTCGATCAAGTCGGTGGTGCGCGTGAGCTTCGTCGCCGAGCGCCCGATCAGCTTCTGGGAGGAGCTGCAGTCCGCTGAATACGGCTTCTGGGCGAACGTGAACCCCGCCGTGCCGCATCCGCGCTGGAGCCAGGCCGAGGAGCGCGTGCTGGGCACCGACGAGCGCGTGCCGACGGTCAGGTTCAACGGCTACGGACCCGAGGTCGCGGGCCTCTATGCCGGCATGGAGGCCGAACTGGGCGACCGCCTCTGGCGCTGAGGGCCCGCTCGCCGGAGAAAGCTTGCGCTGCCCCGGGCTCGAGCCGGGGCCTCTCCGGCACCTCCGCGAGGCCCCGGCCCGCGGCTGGGGTAAGCGGGGTCGTTTGCGTGGGCGCCCGTTTAAAGCCCCACGATCTCGTCCTCGGAATAGCCCTGCAAGGCGAGCAGCGCGTCGAGCCCGGCATGGCAGATCACCGCGTCAGACCTTGCCGCAAGCGCGGGCTTGGGCCGGAAGCCCACGCCCAGCCCCGCCGCCTCGATCATCGCAAGATCGTTCGCGCCATCGCCCACGGCCAGCACGGCCTCGGCCCCCACGCCCAACGCAGCCGCGGCCTCTCGCAGCGCGTCGAGCTTGGCCTCGCGCCCGAGGATCGGCTCGGCCACCTCGCCGGTCAGCAGGCCGTCGCGCGCCAGCAGGACATTGGCGCGGGCCTCCGAGAACCCCGCAGCCTCGGCCACCCGCTCGGCGAAATAGGTGAAGCCTCCCGAGACCAGCAGCGTGCGCGCCCCGGCCGCGCGCATCGTGCGCACCAGCGCAGAGGCGCCTGGATTGAGACTGACCCGCTCGGCGTGCACACGCGCAAGCGCGGCCTCGGGCAAGCCGGCGAGCAGCCGCACACGCGCCCTGAGCGACCCTTCGAAATCGATCTCGCCCGCCATCGCCCGCTCGGTGATCGCCGCGACCTGCGGCTTCACGCCCGCGACATCGGCAATCTCGTCGATGCACTCGACCGGGATCAGGGTGGAATCCATGTCCGCGATCAGGATGCGCTTGCGCCGCCCCGTCAGCGGCACGGCATTCACGTCCACGCCCGGCAGGGCCGCGGCGAGGGCGGCAAGATCGGGCGCGGTCCCGGCCGCGATCTCGGCTGCCGCGGGGCCGAGCCGGCGGGGGCCGTCACCGTCCGCAGCCCGCGCGGCAACCGCGATCTCGGCGTCCGTCAACCCCCGCGCGCGCGGCGCGGTCAGGACGACCGCAACCCCCGCCACGCTCAGGCCGAGGCCGCCGCGCGGCGCGCCGCCATGATCTCCTCGAGCTCGGCGCTCAGCAGGAACGCAAGCTCGAGCGACTGGCTGGCGTTCAGCCGCGGGTCGCAGGCGGTGTGGTAGCGACTGGCGAGATCCTCGCTGGTCAGGTCCTGCATGCCGCCCATGCACTCGGTCACGTCCTGCCCGGTCATCTCGAAATGCACGCCGCCCGCATAGGTCCCCTCGGCGCCATGCACGTCGAAGAACTCGCGCACCTCCTGCAGCACCTTGTCGAAGGGCCGGGTCTTGTAGCCCGAGGCCGACTTGACGGTATTGCCGTGCATCGGATCGCACGACCACACCACCTTGCGGCCCTCGCGCTCGACCGCGCGCACCCAGCCGGGCAGGTGGTCCGCGACCTTCCCCGCCCCGGTGCGGCAGATCAGCGTGAGCCGCCCCGCCTCGTTCTTGGGGTTCAGGATGTCGATCAGGCGCAGCAGGTCGTCAGGCGCCAGCGACGGCCCGCATTTCAGGCCGATCGGGTTGATCACGCCGCGGCAGAACTCGACATGCGCGCCATCGGGTTGGCGGGTGCGGTCGCCGATCCAGATCATGTGGCCCGAGCAGGCCACCGGCTCACCCGTCGTGGAGTCCACACGCGCCAGCGCCTCCTCGTAGGGCAGCAGCAGCGCCTCGTGCGAGGTGTAATACTCGACGGTCCGCAGCGTCTCCATCGTGTCCGAGGTCACGCCACAGGCGCCCATGAAGTCGATGGCGGCGGAAATCCGCTCGGCGATCTGCTGGTACTTCTCGACCTGCGGGCTGCCCTTGGCGAATTCGAGGTTCCAGCTCTGCACCCGGTGCAGGTCGGCGTAGCCGCCCGTCGCGAAGGCGCGCAGCAGGTTCAGGGTGGCCGCCGACTGCATGTAGGCGGTGACCATCCGCTCGGGGTCGGGGATGCGCGCCTCGGGCGTGAAGTCGAAGCCGTTGATGATGTCGCCGCGGTAGGAGGGAAGCTCGACGCCCCCCACCACCTCGGTCGGGGCCGAGCGGGGCTTGGCGAACTGGCCCGCCATGCGGCCCACCTTCACGACGGGGACGCGCGCGGCGTAGGTCAGCACCACCGCCATCTGCAACATCACCCGGAAGGTGTCGCGGATCACGTCGGCCTTGAAATCGGCGAAGCTCTCGGCGCAGTCGCCTCCCTGCAGCAGGAAGGCCCGCCCCTCGGCCACGTCCGCGAGATGCGCCTTGAGCCGGCGCGCCTCGCCGCCGAAGACCAGCGGCGGATAGCTCGCGAGCCGGCCCGTCACGCGCTTCAGCGCGGCCTCGTCCTCGTAGACGGGCATCTGCAGGGCGACGCGGTTGCGCCAACTCTCGCGGCTCCAGCTCTGGGTCATCGTCGGCTCTCCTGAACGTGCACGCGCCCGCTCTAGCAGACCCGCGCGGTCGAGGCCAGAGGCCCCGGAGCAGCCCTTGACGGGGGACTGATAGCGGCGTCAATGTCGGATTCAGGCAATGATTCGCGCGAAAACGCCGCTAACAGGCGAGAGTGAGCACCATGGGCTCGGCAGCCGCCCCCCAGACCGTCAAATCCGAGGAGACTCGGCCGCGGGAGTTCATCTTCCTCCTGTGCCCGATGTTCTCGATGATCGCCTTCGCCTCGGCCATCGAGCCGTTGCGCGTCGCCAACCGCATGGCGCGCCGCCCGCTTTATGCCTGGCGGCTGGTGTCCGAGACGGGCGATGCGGTCGAATGCTCGAACGGCACCACCGTGATGGTGGATGGCCCGGTCGAGGACGTGAACCGCGACAGCTCGATCGTGGTCTGCACGGGCTTCGGTCTCGAGCGCGCGGCCTCGAAGCCGATCCTGACCTGGCTGCGCAAGCAGGTCCGGCGCGGCGCCCGGGTGGGCGCACTCTGCACCGGCGCGCATGTGCTGGCGAAGGCGGGGCTGCTGGACGGCAAGCGCTGCACCATCCACTGGGAGAACCACGCGGCCTTCGGCGAGGACTTCCCCGAGGCCAAGCTCTCGAACCTGCTCTATGTCGTCGATGACGGGGTGTTCACCTGCGCGGGCGGCACCTCGTCGGCCGACATGATGTTGCACCTGATCGCCGAGGAGCATGGCGCCGATCTCGGTTCGCTGGTCGCCGACTGCCTGATCCACACGCCGATGCGGTCCGACAACGACGAACAGCGGCTCAGCGTGCCGGCGCGGATCGGCGTGCGCCACCCCAAGCTCGTGCAGGTCATCCAGATGATGGAGCGCGCGACCGAGGACCCGGTCAGCCCCTCGGACCTCGCCGAGGCGGTCAACATGTCGACCCGCCAGCTCGAACGGCTGTTCCGCCGATACCTCAACCGCTCCCCCAAGCGCTATTACATGGAACTGCGGCTCGAGAAGGCGCGCAGCCTTCTGCTGCAGACCGACATGAGCGTGATCAACGTGGCGCTGGCCTGCGGCTTCACCTCGCCCTCGCATTTCTCGAAATGCTACCGTGCGCATTTCGACCGCACGCCCTACCGCGAGCGGGGCACGCCCGCGAACACCGGCTCGTCCAAGCTGCGCGGGCCCGATCCCGGCACGGGCACGGTCAAGGTGCGCAGCGGCCCGCGCGCCGCGACGGCGCGCTGAGGCCGCGTGGCCGAGCCGACGCCGGGCGCGCCGCGCCCCTCGCCCCCCGGCCGCGCGGCCTTCCGCGTGTTCCGCCCGATCACCACGCGCTGGTCGGACAACGACGTCTACGGCCACGTCAACAACGTGCGCTACTACTCGTTCTTCGACACGGCAGTGAACGGACACCTGATCGAGGCGGGCGCGCTCGACATCCATGCGGGTGCGGTGATCGGCCTCGTGGTCGAGACGCGGTGCAGCTATTTCGCGCCTCTCGCCTTCCCCGAGACGGTCGAGGGCGGCATCCGGGTCGACCGGCTGGGGCGCAGTTCCGTGACCTATGCGCTGGGGATCTTCCGGGCGGGCGCGCCGCAGGCCGCGGCGGCGGGCGCCTTCACGCATGTCTATGTCGATCGAACGACGCGCCGGCCGGTGGAGTTGCCCACGCGCCTGCGAGAGGTGCTGAGTGGCCTTCTCCTTCCGAACCCGGCCGGAGGCTGATGGCGCCTCGGCCGCGACAGGGCGGCCGCGCGCTGGTCGGGGCGGCGAGATTCGAACTCGCGGCCTTCGGTACCCAAAACCGACGCGCTACCAGGCTGCGCTACGCCCCGTCAGCCATGGCGGATACAGGAGGGCGCGCATCCCGGCAAGCCGCGATCGCGAGCTATCGGGGGCAACGGTGCTCGGGCGGCGCGGCGGCGAAGGCTGGATGCACGACCTGGCTGCCCGGGCCGAAGCCGTGACGCGCCGCCTCGCCCGCATTGACCTCGAGCACCGCGAGCGCCTGGCCCTGGGACGGCAGGGTGGCTTCCGAGAAGGGCGTCGTGCGCTCGGCGATGTTGAGGATGAGCCCGGTCGCGTCGATGAACACGATGTCGAGCGGCAGGATCGTGTTCTTCATCCAGAAGGTTGCCTGGCGCGGCTCGGGGAAGATGAACAGCATGCCCGCATCCTGGTCCATCGAGGTGCGGAACATCAGCCCCTGTGCCTGCTCGTCGGGATCGTCCGCGATCTCGACGCGGTAGCGCACGGGACCGGCTGGGGCGAGCACGCTCACCCGGTCCGGCGCGCAGACCTCGGATCCCGTCGCCGGCGCGCCGAGGCCGAACACGACGAGGCCCGCCAGCAGGGCGGGCCGCAGGATGGGAAAGCCGTCGCGCCCGGCGCGACTCATTCGGTGGCAGAGGCGCGGGTGCCGTCGGGCAGCGCGCCGGCATCCCACAGCCGGACCTCGGCCACCATCAGGCCGCGCGGGCCGCGGAAGGTGCGCACCGCCATGCCCTCGCCGCTCGAGAGATCGGCGAAGCCGCTGCGCCGCACGATCTCCATGTGGACGAAGACATCTTCGGAGAGGCCGAAGACGTTGACGAAGCCGAAGCCCTTCTGCTTGTCGAACCATTTCACCCGCGCGGGCTGGAGCGGACCGGCCTCGGCCTCGGGGCCGAGGAAATCGGTCGGACGCGGGGCGTCCGAGAGCCCCTGGTCGCCGCTCTCTGCCGACGGCTCGGGGTCGGCCACGGACAGGATCTCGCGCGCATGCAGGCCGCGCGCGCCCTCGGCGGTCAACACCTCGATGCGGGCGCCTTCCGGCAGGGCGGTGCGTCCGAAGTTGCGCACGCAGGAGGCATGAACCATGATATCGCTTCCGCCCGCCTCGGGCACGACGAAGCCATATCCCTTCACGGCGTCGTACCACTTCACGCGACCGGCAACCACGGAACCCGACGCCTTCATGTCTTCGCTCACCCTCATCCCTCCATCACGGACCGGGCGCTCTGCCATATTCTCATCATCTTCGGGTCCGCGAAAAGCCTTATTTGACCGGGCATCGAATTCTGTCTCGCGCGAGCCGATTCTGCCGGATTCGCGAACTATGGGCGATAAACCCTTTGGTTTGAAGATGCGAATCACCTTCTGGCCCGTCGCGGCCCTGATCTTCGGCCTTTCGCTGACGGCGTGCGGCGTCACGGACAGGCGCGCGGCGCCCTCCAACCTGCTTGATACCCGATCGCTCATCGTTCTCGAACAACCCCCGATCATCGAAGCCCGCGGCGAGCAGGAGCTCGGCCTCGTCCGGCTTCAGTCCACCAGGCTCGATCCCGTCGCGCTGTCCGCCCGCACGGACGCGCGCGTGGTCGGGGCCGAGGCACTTCCCTATCTTTCAAACAGCGAAGCCGGTCAGAAGTTCCTTGCCCTCGGCGCGCCGCGCGCAATTTCCCGCGGCTCGCCGCCCGAAATCTGCCCCGTGGTGGGCGTCGCCGGGGGGGCGGGAATGGCCAGCGCGGGCGACGCGGCGGTCGCTTCGGTGCGCGCCTGCCTCGCCGCCCTCGATGAGGCGGACGCGCCGCTCTGCGGCTGCCGGCTTATGGCGCTCGACGGCATGCTGACGGTGCCGCAGGCCGAGATGGCCTATGCCGGCGGCACGACGGCGCGGCTGCGCGCGCCGGCACTCGGGCTCGACCTGATGATCGTGGCCGAGGATCTCGGCCAGAGCGTCACGCTCCTGCGCGACCTGAAGGGTCCCGTCGGCCTGCTGCGCCACGGGCCGGACGGCGAGGTCGAGTTGACGCTGGCGGGCGAGCCGGGCCGTGTCTTCGAGGGGCGCAGCAACGCCGTCGGCTTCCGGCGCGGCAGGCTGGCCGAGCGCATCCGGGTCGAGGATGACGAGGGGCGCGCGGTGACGCTGCTGATCGGATTCTCGCCAGCCGAACTCGCCGCCGGCGCGGCCGTAGCGAATGCCGGCCGGCCCAGCGGATGACGCGCGGCACGCGGGGCGGGGCGCGTCAGCAGCCGCCGCGGTCGCCCTCGGCGCGGGTCCAGATCTGGCTCTGGCCGAAGACCGGCAGGCCGACGAAGCCGCGCACCTCCAGCCGGTCGGCGTCGATCAGCGTGAGCCGGCCCGAATAGGTCTTGCCGTCGCGGGGATTGTAGATGCCGCCATCCGCCCAGCGGCCGACATCACGCTGCCGGAAGCCCGCGACCAGGTCGATCCCGCAGAGCGGCGCGCCCCGCACGTCGCGCTTGGGGCTGCCGGTCGCGTCGACGGGATCACTGAGCCAGACCATCCGGCCGCAGAGCTCGCTGCCGCAGGGGCCGATCTCGATGATCGCGCGCCGGTTCTCGGACAGCCAGTAGCCGAACACCGCATCGGTTGCCGCAAGCACGCGCCCCGGCGCCAACGCCGCGAGCACGACGGCAACGATCATCGCAAGCCTGCCCATGCCGGCCTCACTACACTCGGGTTTTATGCTGGGGACTCAGAACGCTCGGCGCCGATATTCAACCGGCATCACACCAAGGCATCACCATAGACCATCGCGCAGGTGCAGCGCAACATCCCGTTGATGCATAGCGGCAACAGGTCACGGCGATTTTATCACTTGCCGCGGCAGCGGGCGCTCGCCAGCATGGCGCCGCCGCGCCGTTCGCGCGGGTCGGGGTGGAACGGGGACGATGTATCAGAGCTTCGAGACGGCCGCGGACGGGCGCCACGGCGCCGCGCGGGCGGCGCTGCTGCGGGCGGCGTTGGCAGCGGCAGGCGTGGACGGCTTCCTGGTGCCGCGGGCGGACGCGCACCAGGGCGAGACGGTGGCGCCGCATGACGAGCGGCTGGCCTGGCTCACGGGCTTCACCGGCTCGGCCGGGCTCGCGGTGGTGCTGGAGGCCCGCGCCGCGCTGTTCGTCGACGGGCGCTACACGCTGCAGGCGGCGCAGCAGGTCGACACCGGGGCTTTCGAAGTCGTCGCCACGCACGAGACCGCGCCCGAGGCGTGGCTTGCCGAGGCGCTGCCGCAGGGTGCGCGGCTGGGCTTCGATCCCTGGCTGCACAGCCGCGCCGAGACCGAGCGCCTCGGGGCCGCGGTCGCCGGGCGCGGGGGCGAGATGATCGCGCTCGACGCCAACCCGCTCGACGCGGTGTGGGAGGACCAGCCGCCGCCGGCGGCGGGGGCGGTCTCGATCCACCCGGACGCGCTGTCGGGCGAGCCTTCGGCCGACAAGCGCGCCCGGATTGGCGCGGCGCTGGCCGAGGCGGGCACCGATGCCGCCTTCCTTTCGCTGCCCGACTCGATCGCGTGGCTCCTGAACATCCGGGGCAGCGACCTGCCGCGAAGCCCGGTCGCCCAGGGCTTCGCGCTGGTCTCGCGCTCGGGCGAGGTCGACCTGTTCATCGATCCCGTGAAGCTCGACGGCACCGTGATCGCCCATCTGGGCAATGGCGTCGCGGTCTGCTCGCCCGAGGCGCTGGACCAGGCGCTGGCTGGGCTTGCAGGCCGGACCGTCCGGCTCGACCGCGCGAGCGCGCCGGTGCGGATCGCCGCCCGGCTCGAGGCCGCCGGCGCACGCATCGACTGGGGGCGAGACCCGTGCGCGCTTCCCAGGGCCATCAAGAACCCGACCGAACTTGCCGGCATGCGCGCCGCCCACCGCCGCGACGGCGCCGCCTTCGCGCGCTTCCTGCACTGGCTCGACGCCGCCGTCGCGGCGGGCGAGGCGCTCACCGAGATCGACGTGGTCGAAGGGCTCGAGGAGTTCCGCGTCGAGACCGGGGCGCTGATGGACATCAGCTTCGACACGATCTGCGGCTCGGGCCCGAACGGGGCGATCGTGCATTACCGCGTGAGCCGCCAGAGCAACCGCGCGCTCGCGCCGGACGAGGTGCTGCTGATCGACTCGGGCGGGCAATACCGCGACGGCACGACCGATATCACCCGCACCGTCGCCCTCGGTACCGCGCACGAGCCCGCGCGCGCCCCGTTCACGCTGGTCCTGAAGGGCATGATCGCGATCAGCCGGGCGCGCTGGCCCAAGGGGTTGACCGGGCGCGACCTCGACCCTTTGGCGCGGGCGGCGCTTTGGCGCGCGGGGCTCGACTATGACCACGGCACCGGCCATGGCGTCGGCTGCTATCTCAATGTCCACGAAGGCCCGCACAGCCTCTCGCGGCGCGGCGGCGAGGTGGCCTTCGAACCCGGGATGGTGGTTTCGAATGAGCCCGGCTACTACAGGACCGGCGCATTCGGGATCCGCATCGAGAACCTGCTCGCGGTCACTCCGCCCGCCGTGCCCGAGGGCGGCGAGCGCCCGATGCTGGGCTTCGAGACGCTGACGCTTGCGCCGATCGACCGCCGGATGATCCTGCCCGGGATGCTGGACGCGGACGAGCGCGCCTGGCTCGACGCCTACCACGCGCGCGTATTGGCTGAGATCGGACCGCTGGTGCCTGCCGACACCGCGCACTGGCTTGCCGCCGCCTGCGCACCGCTATGCGCCCCGCCCGCCACGCTATGAGTTGCCCGGCCGCGGCATCCGTCGCATGCTGCAGCCGACGAGTTCTCCCGGAGGGTCCCCCGATGTCAGAAAGAATCTCGCTGTCGCCCGCGGGCGGCACGGTGGTGGTGCGCGCGGGCGGCGCCATAATCGCCGAGAGCGCGAAGGCAATCCGCCTCGACGAGGCTGGCTACCCGCCGGTCTACTACATCCCCCGCGCCGATGTGGGCATGGAGTTCCTCGACCGCTCGGCGCACCGCACGACATGCCCGCACAAGGGCGAAGCGAGCTACTTCCACATCATGGCCAAGTCCGGCGCCATCGAGAACGCGGCCTGGTCCTACGAAACGCCGAAGGCCGGGCTCGAGGCGATTGCCGGGGCGCTGGCCTTCTACCCGGAGAAGGCCGCGGTCGAGCTGCTCTGAGGCAAGGCGCTCAGCCGTGTTCCTCCCGCAGCTCGTCCTCCAGCGACCGGCTGTAGGCGCGCAGCGCATCGACATGGAAGACGGCGCCGATCAGCTCCGGCTCGGCCTCCGTATCGCCGGGCCCGCCGGCGGGCTCGTCGATCACCGGCAGGAACGGCCCTTTGAGCCGCTCGAGCAGCGGCAGCGCGCGCTCCAGCGTGTCTGTCCGGCGCAGAAAGGCGCCCTGGCGGTGCAGTTCCCAGCAGGCGCTGTCCGAGGCGCCGTTCTCGGCCCCCCTCAACCGCATCACATGCGTAACCTTCAGCGTGCGGGCCAGATAGTCCTGCGGGCCATAGGCCAGCTTCAGCCCCTGCCGCTCGAGTTGGGTGAGGAAGAAGCTGCGCGCCACCAACCGGTCCGCCACGACCGAGGCGGCCGAGATTGCCACCATCACCGCAATCGCCGCCTGCCAGTCGCCGGTCAGCTCGAAGACGATCAGCGTGGACGAGATCGGCGCCCCCAGCACCGCCCCCGCCACCGCACCCATGCCCGCCAACGCATAGAGGCCCTGGCTCCCCGCCACGGCGGGAAAGACATCGATCGCGATCGCCCCGAAGGCCGTGCCGGTCAGCGCCCCAAGCATCAGCGCGGGCGAGAAGATGCCGCCGCCCATGTGTCCCGAGAAGGTCGTCGCCACCGCGATCACCTTGACCACCGCGAAGATCACCGCGGTCGAGAGCGCAAGCTGCGAGGTCAGCGCGAGCGCCGTGGTCTCGTATCCCACACCGATGATGTGCGGGTACTCCAGCGCGATCAGCCCCAGCACCAGCCCCGCCACCGCGGGTCTCAGCCAGCGCGGGATCCCAAGCAGGCGCTGGACCCGGTCGCCCACCCCCTCGGCGAAGAAAATCGCGCGCATCATGGCGACTGCCGCCAGTCCCGAGACGATGCCCAGCATGATGAAGGCCGGCAGTTCCTGGTAGAAGCTGATGGTATGCACCGGCAGTACGTATTCGGTGACGTCGCCATGATGGACGCGGCTGACCACAGCGGCCGCGACGGAGGCGATCACGATCGGGCCGAAGGCGTGCAGCGCATAGTGGCGCAGCACCACCTCGAGCGCGAACAGCGCGCCCGCGAGCGGCGCGTTGAAGCTCGCGGAGACCGCCGCCGCCGCGGCGCAGCCCAGGATGTCGCGCGCGGCGATGTCGGGCGCGCGCAAGCGGTCCGACACCCATGAGGCGATCACCGCGCCGATATGCACCGCCGGCCCCTCGCGCCCGGTCGAGCCCCCGGTCGAGAGCGTGACCAGCGCCGCGAGCCCCGAGGCCACGCCGACGCGGCGGTCCACCCGCCCGCCCCTCAGCGCCGCGGCCTCGATCACGTCGGCCACGCCACGCGCCTTCCCGTCGGGCGTCAGCCGCGTCAGGATGATCCCCACCACCAGCCCGCCCAGGACCGGCACCGGCAGCACCAGATACCAGGGCAGCGAGGCCACGACCGAGTGGATGATGGCGTCCGACGCGCCGTAGAAGATGCTCTGCAGGAACGGGATCGCGGCGCGGAAGAGCGTGATCGCATAGCCCGTCAAGACGCCCACGACGACGGCGATCAGCCACAGCACCGCCTGGTTCGTCGGCTCGACCTGCCGCAAACGCGCCCGCAGGAGACGGACCCGCGCGCGTGTCCGTATGCGCGCGCCCAACTCGGCGCGCGTGACCGGCCAACCGCCCCCGATGTCACGCTTCGGCATGGTGCTGCGCCGGGTGAAACTGCCTCAGGCCTCAGCCTAAGCCCTTTTTCGATCAATGAAAACCCCGCGTGACGGCACGGCGGGGTCGGGTTCACCCCTTGCGCCGGATGCCAATCGTCCGGCCGACCTGCTGGGGCCGCGCCAGCCCGGCATGGGCGGCAAGCAGGTCGCGGATGCGCCCGGCGGGTCCCGGCGGGTAGGGCGCGCCGCGCCGGGCGTCGAGATCGACATTCATCGACAGCGACTCGTAGGTGGCCGCGCGCCGGCCATCGGTCTCGGCGATCATGGTGGCGATGAAATGCACCCGCTTCTCGTCGGCATCGAGCAGGATGATCTCGCAGTGGAAGGGCTCGCCCTCCAGCAGTTCGGCCAGGTAATGCACCTGGCTTTGCAGCGCCATCGGCCCCATTCGGTCGCGGCGTGCCGCCGTGGGCCCGATGCCCAGCGCCTCGAACAATTCGTCCAGCGCTCGATCGAAGGCCAGCGTGTAATAGGCGACGTTCATGTGGCCGTTGTAGTCGATCCATTCCGGCGCGACGGCTTGCGTCGAGCTGAGGAAGGGCGCGGGCAGGGCGTCGGCGTCGTTCATGCGGGGTCATCCTGATGCGGGCCTGTTGCGGCGCAGGATAGTTCCGATAGTCTGCCGCGCAACCGCCCCCTTGCCGAAAGCCGCGCGCCATGACCATCGAGACCGCCATCGCCGCCCTCGCCCCCCGCTTCGGCGAGCGCCTGAGCCGGACGCAGGCGATCCGCGAGGCGCATGGCCGCGACGAATCCTACCACGAGCCGCACCTGCCCGACGCGGTGATCTGGCCCGAGACGACCGCCGAGGTCGCCGAGATCGCCCGCACCTGCCACGAGCAAGGCTGCCCCATCGTGCCTTGGGGCACCGGCACCTCGCTGGAAGGCCACGCGATCCCGGTCCGTGGCGGCATCACGCTGGACCTCTCTCGCATGGACAAGGTGCTCGCCGTCCACCCCGAGGACATGGACGCCGTCGTCCAGCCCGGCGTGACCCGCAAGCGCCTGAACGAGGAACTGCGCGAGACCGGGTTGTTCTTCCCGGTCGATCCCGGCGCCGACGCCTCGCTGGGCGGCATGGCCTCGACGCGCGCCTCGGGCACCTGCGCGGTGCGCTACGGCACGATGAGGGACGCGGTGATGGCGCTCGAGGTGGTGCTGGCCGACGGGCGGGTGATCCGCACCGGCTCGCGCGCTCGCAAATCCTCGGCCGGCTACGACCTCACCCGGCTTTTCGTCGGCGCCGAGGGGACGCTGGGTATCATCACCGAGCTCACGCTGCGTTTGCATGGCATGCCCGAGGCGATCTCGGCCGCGACCTGCGGCTTTCCCGACATGCAGGCGGCCGTCGCGACCGTCATCGAGACGATCCAGATGGGCATCCCCGTCGCCCGGATCGAGCTTCTGGACGAGCTCACCATCCGCGGCTTCAACGCCTATTCGGGATACGCCATGCCCGAGCAGCCCACCCTTTTCCTCGAGTTCCACGGCTCGGCCGCCAGCGTGGCCGAGCAGGCCGAGATGCTGGGCGAGATCGCCGCCGGGCATGGCGGCACCGGCTTTGCATGGACCTCGAAGCCCGAGGAACGCACGCGGCTGTGGGACGCGCGCCACAAGGTCTATTACGCCCAGCAGTCGCTGCGCCCCGGAGCGAAGGGCTATGTCACGGACGCCTGCGTGCCGATCTCGCGGCTCGCGGAGGCGATCCTCGAGACCCGCGCCGAGATCGAGGCGAGCGGGCTGATCGCGCCGCTGGTGGGCCATGTCGGCGACGGCAATTTCCACATCGTGCTGCTGATCGACCCGGCCAACGCCGCCGAGCAGGCCGAGGCCCAGCGCCTCGCCGGCCGCATCTCGGAGCGCGCGCTGAGGCTCGGCGGCACGGTCACGGGAGAGCACGGCGTAGGGCTGGGCAAGATGCGCTACATGTCGGCCGAGCATGGCGAGGCATGGGACGTGATGGGCGAGATCAAGCGTGCCCTCGACCCGCGTGGCATCATGAACCCGGGCAAGATGGTGCCGGGCAACTGAGCCCGGCCTGCGAAAGCCGCGCCCCATCTCCCGAAGCCGCGCCGCCCCGGCCGCATTCGGCGGCCCCGGGTTCGACCCGGCGCTGCGCCGGCGCCGCCACGCCCGGCGAGGTCCCGGCGCAGGGGCCGGGACAGCGCGCCATGCCTCGCGCCGCCAGACACCGCAACCGCGCGCCCCCCGCCGTTTCCCGATGGCCGAGGCTCGACGAAGGGTCTCGCGCTCAACGCCGCCTGCGGGTCAGCCAGATGATCGCGGCGACGCCAAGCATGATCCATGGCGAGGGGCTGGCGAGGAAGGCGTCGAACCCCTCCCTCCCCTTGCCGGACAGCGCGCCGGCGAGCCCGGTGAAGCCCTCGACGCTGTGGACAAGGTATTCGCCCATCTCATCCCGCCTTCTCCATCAGGACCCGCGCGGCGTCGCGCGCTTCGGGCGTGATGACGTCGCCGGCCAGCATCCTCGCTATCTCGTCGACGCGGGCGGCGGCGGCTACGGGGGTGACGTCGGTCCGCGTCACGTGGCCGTCGGTCGACTTGGCGATACGGTAATGCCAACGGCCCTGGGCCGCAACCTGCGGGCTGTGGGTGACGACCAGCACCTGCGCCCCCTCGGCCAGCCGGGCGAGCCGTCGCCCCACCGCGTCGGCGGTGGCCCCGCCCACGCCGCGGTCGATCTCGTCGAACACCATCGACAGCCCCGGCGCGCGGGCGGCGAGGCAGACCTTGAGCGCCAGCAGGAAGCGCGACAGTTCGCCGCCCGAGGCGATGCGGTCGATCGCCCCCTCGGGTGCGCCGGGGTTGATCGTGGCGGTGAAGGACACCTCGTCGCTCCCCTCGGGCCCCGGCCGCCCCTCCGAGATCGCGGTGCGAAAGCGCGCGGCTTCCATCCGCAGGGGCGCGAGTTCCGCGGTGACCAGCGCATCGAGGCGCGCCGCCGCCGCCCGACGTGCCGCGGTCAGGGCGGCGGCTGCGGCGTCATACGCCCGGGCGGCGTTCTCCGCCTCGGCCTCCAGCGCCGCGATGCGCTCCTCGCCCGCGTCGATCTCGTCGAGCCGACGGGCGAGGTCGAGCGCAAGGTCCGGCAGTTCCGCCGGCAGGACGTTGTGCTTGCGCGCAAGGCCCCGGATCGCGAAAAGCCGCTCCTCGACCGTCTCGAGCCGCCGCGGGTCGAAGGCCAGCGCCTCCAGCGCCTCCTCGACCGCGCGCTGCGCCTCGCCCAGTTCCACCATCGCCCGGTCGAGCGCCTCGATCGGCGCCTCGAGCCGCCCTTCCGCCCGTGCCGCCGCGTGGGTCAGGCGCGACAGTGCCCCCGCCATCATCCCCTCGGCCCCTTCCGCCGACAGCGCCTGCGCGGCCTTAGCGACCTCCTCGCCAATGCGGACGGCGGCCTGCATCAGCCGCCGCTCGGCGTCGAGCGCCTCCTCCTCGCCCGGCTGGGGCGCGAGTTTTTCCAGTTCGGCCACCGCGTGGCGCAGGAAGTCGGCATCGGCGGCCGCCTTCGCCAGCCGCTCGCGCGCGGCATCGAGGGCGCGTCGGGCCGCATCGAGCCCGCGCCAGCACTCGCGCGCCACGGCAAGCTCCGGCTCGATCCCGGCGAAGGCGTCGAGGAGCCCGCGATGCGCCCGTGGGTCCAGCAGGCCGCGATCGTCATGCTGGCCATGGACCTCGACCAGTACCTCGCCGATGCGGCGCAGCATCTCGGCGCCGACGCGCTGGTCGTTGAGGAAAGCCCGTGCGGGACCGCTCTCGGCGGCGAGCCGGCGGATGACGATCTCGCCGTCACCTGCGGCAAGGCCCGCCTCGTCGAGCAGGGCATGGACCGGATGATCCGGCGCGACGACGAACTCCGCCGTCACCGAACCCTCGGACGCGCCCGCCATCAGCAGGTCGCGCCGGACCTTGCGGCCCAGCGCGAAGCCCAGCGCATCGAGCAGGATCGACTTGCCCGCTCCGGTCTCGCCGGTCAGCACGTTGAGGCCGGGGCCAAATCCCAGATCGAGGGCCTCGATCAGCACGATCTTGCGGATCGAGAGGGCCTTGAGCATCGGACGTCCCCCGGACCCGCCGGGCTCAGAGCCAGCGTCCGAGGATGATCTGGCGGTAGAGCGAGTCGACGGTGCCGCTCTCGTCGGGCTTGGGCAGGGTTTCGATCCCGGTGAGCAGGGCATAGCTGTCGGAATACCACTCCGACCCCGGGAAGTTGGTGCCCAGCACCAGCGCCACGCGCTCCGCCTCGTCGGTGAGGCCAAGGCCCACATAGGCCTCGACCATGCGGTGCAGGGCCTCCGGCGTCTGGCTGGTGGTCTCGTACTTGTCCACCACGTTCTTGAAGCGGTTGATCGCGGCCGTGTAGTGCCCGCGCTTGAGGTAATAGCGGCCGACCGACATTTCCTTGCCGGCGAGCTGGTCGCGGGTGAGATCGAGCTTGAGCTGCGCCTCGCGCGCATAGTCGCTGTCGGGATAGCGCGCGACGACCTCGGTCAGTTCCTCCATCGCGTTGATCGTCAGAGCCTGGTCGCGGCCCACGTCGACGATGTTGTCGTAATAGGTCAGCGCGATCAGGTATTGCGCGTAGGGCGCGTCCGCGTCCGAGGGATAGAGGTCGATGTAGCGCTGCGCCGAGGCCCGCGCGCTGGCGTAGTCCTTGCCCTGGTAGGACGAGAAGGCCGACATGATCAGGGCGCGCTTGGCGAGCTGCGAGAACGGGTAGAGCCGCTCGATCTCGTTGAAGGTCTGGGCGGCGGTGATCTCCTGCCCGGCCTCGAGCTGGCCCTGGCCTTGGGCGAAGATCTCGCTCGCGCTCATGTCCTCGATCTTCGGCTTGTCGTCGCCCGAGAAGGCCGAGCAGGCCGAGAGCGCGGCGGCGAGAAGCAACGCCGCGACCGGGCGCGGGAAACGCAGGGCGAGCGTCATGCGGGACAACCTCCGGCTGACAGGTCTTCTGGGCCGCGGGCGCACCGGATCGGGCACCGCGGCGCGGGTCGGCGCGACAATAGACGGGTTGCGCCGCAAGGCAAAGAGGGCTCGCGAGGGTAAGGGGCCGGACCGCCGGGCGCCTGCGGTGCGGCCCGCTCAGACCGCCATCGGCTTCGCGTGCGCCGGGCGCGGCAGGCGGGCGCGACGCAAGTCGAGCCCCTCGCCCGCGTGCAGCTCGGTCCACGACCACGCGTCGGGCGCGGCGAAGAGCGCGTGCAGCAGCAGGTTCGTCATCTCGTGCCCGGCGCGTTCGCCCTCGTAGCAGCCGACGATCGGCGAGCCCGCGAGTGCCAGATCGCCGACGGCATCAAGCATCTTGTGGCGCACGAACTCGTCCGGGCGGCGAAGCCCCTCGGGGTTCAGGACCCGGCCCTGGTCGATCACGATCGCATTCTTGAGGCTGCCGCCGCGGGTGAGCCCGGCGCGGCGCAGCCCCTCGACCTCGGCCAGCATGCCGAAGGTCCGGCAGTCGGCCAGCTCCTCGACCACGGCGCCGCCGCTCAGCGGCAGCACAGCCGATTGCCGGCCGATCGCGGGGTCGGCGAAATCGATCTCGAAGCTCATCGAGAAGGTGTCGGCAGGAACCAGCGCCGCGCGCTTTGCGCCCTGCACGACCTCGACCGGCCGGTCGATGCGGATTGCCGGCCGGCACCCGCCCAGATCCACGAGCCCGGCCTCGCCCAGTCCGCGCACGAACTCGCGCGCGCTGCCGTCCATGATCGGAACCTCGGGGCCATCGATCTCGACCAGAGCATCCGAGATCCCGGCGCCCGCAAGCGCGGCCATCAGGTGCTCGACGGTGCCCACCGAGGCGCCGTGGAGATTCGTGAGGCGGGTGCAGAGCCGGGTGTCGCCGACCGCGTCGTGGCGCGCGGGGATCAGCCCCGCCTCGCCGCCGATGTCGGTGCGCAGGAAGGCGACGCCATGGCCGCGCGGCGCTGCGCGCACCGTCATGCGCACCTTCTGGCCGCCATGCAGCCCGACGCCCTCGAAGCGCACGGGGTGTCTGACCGTGAGGTTCATGCTCGGGTCCCTTCGCGCCGGCGGCGGCGCCGAATGCGCGCATGCCGCCACGTTTTCTCTTTTTCAGATAAGCTGCTACGGCCGATTGTGCACTGCACTCAAGTCAATCTTTGTGTCTCTTTGCAACACCTTGCGGGCTGCCTTCGCGAGCGGGTCGCCAAGCCCTCGCCCCGCAAAGAAAAAGCCGCCTCACGGGCGAGGCGGCTTCAGGTCGCGGAGCGTCCCGGCCCCCGTCAGTTCGCCTGACGGCGGAGAAAGGCCGGGATGTCGCCGTCGTCGTCGTCAAGATCATGGCGCTGATGCGCGCCGGCAGACCGGTCGGGAGCGGGATCGGCATGCGCGCCGCCCGAGACGCGGTTGATCAGGCTGCTGATCGCGAACAGCCCGCCCGAGCGCTGCGGAGCGGGCCGCGCCGGGGCCTGCGCCGCCTGCGCGGGCTGGGTCGGCGCCTGCGCGGATGCCTGCGGCGTGCTGCCGGCTGCAACGCGCGGCTCCTCGCGGCGCGACGCGGTGAGCGGGTCGGCGCGGAACAGCGGACGGCCCGTGGGCGCGGGTTCCGCGGCTGCCGCCGGCGCAGGTTCGGGCTGCGCCGCGCTCGGCCGGTCGAGCGAGCGGTCGTCGAGATCGAACAGGCCCGGCACATCGTCGGCGAGCTCGACGCGCCCGTTGCCCTGTTCGGCCCGGGCCGCGGCGGCGCGGCGGCGGACTTCCTCGGCGCGGGCGCGGATGTCGTCGGGCGAGGGCGCGGTCATCGCCGCCGCCTCATAGGGCCGAGGGCTCGGTGCGGCAAACCCGCGGGCTGCGGGGGCCGCGCGCTCGGGCGCGGCCTCGGCCGGCGCGTCGGCCTCGTCCTCGGCAGGCGCGTCGGAAGTCTCGGGGCGGCGCGTGTCCGTCGCGGGAATGGCCGAAGCGCGGGGCGCCGCCGGAGCGTCGGCCCGGCCGCGGCCGGCGCGGATCGCCGCGAGCGTCGCGGGGTCGGTCACGGCGGGCCGCCGGCGGGCGGGCGCGTCGATCGGCGCACGCTCGACCGCCTCGGCGTCGATGCCGGTGGCGACCACGCTCACGCGCATCTTGCCTTCCATCTCGGGGTCGATGGCCGAGCCGAACTTGATCAGCGCGTTCGGGTCCACCTCCTCCTTGATGCGGTTCGCCGCCTCGTCCATCTCGAACAGCGTGAGGTCATAGCCGCCGGTGATGTTGATCAGCACGCCCTTGGCGCCCTTGAGGCTGACCTCGTCCAGCAGCGGGTTGGCGATCGCCTTCTCGGCGGCGTCGGTCGCGCGGGTCTCGCCGCTCGCCTCGCCGGTGCCCATCATCGCCTTGCCCATCTCCTCCATCACCGAGCGCACGTCGGCGAAGTCGAGGTTGATCATGCCGGGCCGGACCATCAGGTCGGTCACGCCCTGCACGCCCTGATAGAGCACGTCGTCGGCCATCTGGAAGGCCTCGACGAAGGTCGTGCGCTCGGACGCCACTTGGAAGAGGTTCTGGTTCGGGATCACGATCAGCGTGTCGACATGGGCCTGCATCGCCTCGACGCCCGCCTCGGCGATCAGCATGCGGCGCGCGCCCTCGAAGGCGAAGGGCTTGGTCACCACGCCCACGGTCAGGATGCCCATCTCGCGCGCGATGCGGGCGACGACGGGCGCGGCGCCCGTGCCGGTGCCCCCTCCCATGCCGCCGGTGATGAAGCACATGTGGCAGCCGTCGAGGTGGTTCGCGATCTCCTCGATCGACTCCTCGGCCGCCGACATGCCGACATCGGGCTTCGAGCCCGCGCCGAGGCCGCGCGTGACGCCGCCGCCAAGCTGGATCTTGCGCGGCGCCCGCGAATGGCTCAGCGCCTGCGCGTCGGTGTTCGCCGCGATGAACTCGACCCCCTCGAGCTTCTTCTCGATCATGTTGTTGATCGCGTTGCCGCCCGCACCGCCCACGCCGAACACGGCAATGCGCGCACGAAGGTCATACTCGTCCGGCGTCCTGAGATTAAGGACCATGCTCTCTGCCTCGTTCTGTGGTGGACGGCTCATCTTGTGCGAGCTCGTCCGTTTCTTGCCTGATATTGTTGACAGACTAACCGAATCCGGCCCCCGCGTCACGCGGGAATTCACCAGCTCTGGCGGAACCAGCGCACGATCTCGACGGCCCTGCCGCGCGCCGACCAGGGGCGCGGCGCCTCGAAGTCCCACAGCTCGTCATGCGGCTTCAGCGCATAGATCGCGAGCCCCACGGCGGCCGAGCTGTCGGGTCCCGAAAGCGACTGCGGCAGTCCCGCGATCCTCAGCGGCCGCCCGATCCGCGGCCGACGCCCCAGGATGCGGGTGGCCATCTCGTCGACGCCGGGGAGCTGACTCGCCGCGCCCGTGAGCACGTAGGACGAACCCGGCATGGCATCGACGCCAATATCGGTGAGGCGTGCGCGCAGGATCCGGAACGTCTCCTCGACCCGCGGGCGGATCACGCCGATCAGCATGCCGCGGCTGATCTGGCGCCGCTCGGGCGCCTCCTCCTCGCCGATGCGGGGCGCGTCGATCAGGTCGCGCTCGTCGGCGCCGGTCGGGATCACGCCACCATAGAGCGTCTTGATCCGCTCGGCGGTAGACTGGCGCATCATCAGGCCCGAGGCGATGTCGGCGGTGATGTGGTCGCCGCCGAAGCGGATCTGGTCGACGCAGATCAGGTGGTCGCGCAGGAACACCGCTGACGATGTCGAGCCGCCCCCCATGTCGATGCAGACCGCGCCCGTGCGCTGCTCGTCCTCGACCAGAGCCGACAGGCTGGCGGCATAGGCGCTGTTGACGACGCCCGCGAGGTCGAGGTCGCAGCGCCGCACGCATTCCATCAGGTTCGCGAGCGGACGGGCCGCCACCGTCATCACATGCAGCGCGATCGACAGCCGGTGGCCCGTCATGCCGCGCGGATCGGTGATGCCCGACTGGCTGTCCAGCGTGATCTCGACCGGCTGGGCGTGCAGGATCTGGCGGCCCTCGCCCACCGGCGGCTCGGGCGCGTCGGCCAGCGCCGCCGAGATGTCGCGCTCGCTCACCTGCCCGGTCTCGGTCTCGGTCTCGCCCACGGTCGAGAAGCTCTGGGGCCGGCCGCCCGAGAAGCTCACGATCACCTGGTCGACCCGCTCGACGCGCGGCGCCGCCATCTTCTCGGCGGTCAGCAGCGCGAGGCGGATGGCGCGCGCGGCCTCGTCCATGTCGACGATCTCGCCGCGCTTGACGCCGCGCGACTGCACGGTGCGCGCGCCCACCACCTCGATCGCCCCGAACAGCGAGGTGCCGAGCTGGTCGGTCCCCCGCGCCTCGGCCAGCCGCGCCGGGTCGAGCCTGAGCACGAGGCAGGTGATCTTGGACGAGCCGATGTCGATGACGCCGATGCGGCCGCGCCGGATCGCGGTCTGGAGACGCGAACGCATGGCGCGGAACATCTCGGTCTGGGCGAAGTTCATGTGTCCTTCCCGCCTTCCGCAGCAACAACCTGACGCAACCGATAGGCCTCGACCCCGCGGGGCGTGAGGCGAAGGGTCGGGCGCTCGGGCACCCGCATGTCGATGACCGCGAGGTCGCGGTCGAGCAGTTCCTCGCCGTAGTGCAGCGCCATGACGCGCGCCAGCGCCCGCCCCGGCGCCTCGGCCGGCAGCATGATCACGCGATCGCCCTCGAGCACGATGTCCCAGCGCCGGTCGCCGACGCGGACGAAGGCGCGTATGCGCTGCACGAGGTCGGGCGCGCCGTCCATGAGCGATAGAACGTCATGAACGGCGCGCTCTCCACCCTCGCCAAGGATCAGGGGAAGCTGCGGATAGAGGGCACGCTGACCGACCGCGCCGATGCGAACGCCCTCGGCGTCGATCAGCGTGAGCGCCCCGGTGGCGTCGCGATGCAGCGCCACCGCCTCGCGCGCGTCGATGCCCACGCGCAGGATGCCCTGCGGATCGAGGAGGACCGAGGCCGCGCGGACGGCGTCGAGCGCCTCGATCCGGGCACGGATCCGGCCGACATCGACCGCGAGCGACGACACGCCCTCGCCCAGCCCGATCGCGGCATGGACCCGCGCGCGCAGCGCCTCGGAGCCGCCCGAAATCTCGATGCCCTTGAGAGCGAACTCCGGGCGCGCGACCACGCGCTCCCAGGCGGCAGACAGCCGCGCCTCGGCCAGCCGGCGCAGGTCGTCGTCGGACACCACGCGCCAGCCGACCAGCCCGACCAGCGCCATCGGCAGATAGACGCCGACGAAGCCGCGGACCGAGGGCTTCGCCCAGATGCGGTGAAGCCGATAGGCGAGCCGCGAGGGGCCGGGCCCCGTGCGCGGCGGCGCGGCGGGCGCCGCGCCGGCGGCGCGTTCGGCCTCGTCCCTCACCGCCCGCATGATACGTCCCTCACCAGCCAGGCGCAGAGGTCCTCGAACGGGATGCCGCAATGCGCCGCCTGCTCGGGCGCGAGCGAGGTCGGCGTCATGCCCGGCTGGGTGTTGGTCTCGAGCAGCACCAGCCCCGCGAGCCCGCGCGCCTCGTCCCAGCGGAAATCGGTGCGGCTGAGCCCCCGGCAGCCCAGCGCGTGGTGGGCGGTGACGGCATGCGCGAGGCAGGCCGCCTCGATCTCGGCGGGGATCTCGGCGGGGATCACGTGGCGCGAGCCCCCGGGGGCGTATTTCGCGTGATAGTCGTACCAGCCCGCCGTGACGATGTCGGTCACCGCCAGTGCCCGGTCGCCCATCACCGCAACCGTGAGCTCGCGGCCCGGCACGAATCGCTCGACCAGCATCACCGGTGGCGCGCCGGGTTCCAGCCGCGCGGGGCCGTTCGCGCTCTCGCGCACGATGTAGACGCCGACCGACGAGCCCTCGTTGTAGGGCTTCACGACATAGGGCGGGGACATCGGGTGGCCCGCCTCGATCTCCTCGCGCGGCACCAGCCGCCCCTCGGCCACGGGCAGGCCATGCGCGGCATAGACGGCCTTGGTGCGCTCCTTGTCCATCGCCAGCGCCGAGGCCAGCACGCCGGAATGGGTGTAGGGGATCTGCATCCATTCGAGGATGCCCTGCACGCAACCATCCTCGCCCCAGCGGCCATGCAGCGCGTTGAAGACGACATCCGGGCGGCGCGCGGCGAGCACGTTCGCGAGGTCGCGCCCCGCGTCGATCTCGTCCACCTGGTAACCCGCACGCCGCAACGCCGCCGCACATTCCCGGCCCGACACGAGAGACACCTCGCGCTCGGCCGACAAGCCGCCCTTCAGCACTGCGATGCGGGGACATTCGCTGCCCGACATACCCGCCCGCCTGTATCCTGCCGCGGCCGGGCCTCTGATCGAGCCCGTGTCCGCCCGCCGCCTGTTCGCGACCGTTCTGTTATGGGGCGAGTCTAACCCCGACGCGCCGGATTTCCCAGACCAAATCGTGGCCCGACGTCGCTTTCACGCGCGCCCTCACCTCCTCGCCCAGTTCCTCGAGGTCGGCCGCGGTCGCCTCGCCCGCGTTGATCAGGAAATTCGGGTGCTTCTCGGACATCTGGGCGCCGCCGCGGCGCATCCCGCGGCATCCCGCCTCGTCGATCAGCTTCCAGGCCTTGAGCTCGTGCGTGTCGTCGGCGGCCCCGGTCGAGGAAAACCCCGCCGGGTTGCGGAAGGTCGACCCGCAGGAGCGCTGGTCGACCGGCTGGGTGGCGGCCCGACGCGCGAGGTAGTCCTCCATCAGCGCCTCGGACGCCTCGCGTCCCCCCGGCGTGCCGCGCAGCACGGCCCACAGGATCACGTGGTCGTCCGGCACGGCGGAGCGGCGATAGCCGAAGCCGAGCGCCGCGGCCCCCGCGCGGTATTCGCGTCCATGGCGGTCGAGGATCGCCACCTCCTCGACCACGTCGGCCATGTAACGCCCATAGCATCCCGCGTTCATCTTGACTGCCCCGCCGATGGCGCCGGGGATCGTGCGCAGGAACTCGAGCCCCGCGATGCCGGCTTGCGCCGCCGCGATCGCCACCCGGCTGTCGGGCGCCGCGGCGCCCGCGCGCAGGCGCGCGCCGTCGAGAACCTCGATCCCGGCGAAGTCCGCGCCCAGCCGGATCGCCACCCCCGGCAGCCCGCCGTCGCGGATGATGAGGTTCGAGCAGAGCCCCAGCGGCATCAGGGCCACGTCGGCAGGCAGGCCTCGCAGGAAATCGGCCAGGTCATCCGCATCGGCGGGCTGGAAGAAGACCTCGGCCGGCCCGCCCACGCGCAGCCACGAGAGCGGCGCGAGCGGGCGCATCGGCGTGAGCCGCCCGCGCACCGGCGGAAGCCGCGCGAGAAGTCGCTCGCCGTCGAGCGGCCGCGCCATTCCTGCCTCACCATCCATCGTCACGTCGCCACTCCCCATGCCAGCGCCAACGCCGAGAGGACCGCCCCCGCCATCGGCACCCATCCGGGCGCGGCGAACGCGCCCTCGGGCACCGGCCCGCGGCGCCTCAGCGCCACCAGCGCGAGGTTGATGGCAAGGAACACGGCCAGCAGCAAGAGTGCGCTGGTCTCGGCCAGCGCCACGAGCGGCGCGCTCAGGGCAAGCCCGATGGTCGCCGCCGTCGCCACCGCCGTGCCCAGCACCGGCGTGCCAAGGCGCGGATGCGCGTGGTGGAAGCAGCCGAAGCCCGGCACGAAACGGCCCAGCCCATAGAGCACCCGCGCCGACATCACGATCTGCGCGAGGACCCCGTTCAGCGCCGCCGCCACCGCGATCAGCGCAAGGAACGCCGCCCCCTGCCCGGTCGCGCGCTCGAACACCATGACCAGCGGCTGGCCGCTCGCAGCGAGTTCGGCCACCGGCACCGCCCGCACCGCCGCCCACGAAACGAGCGCATAGAGGAGCGTCGTGACCGCCAGCGCCGCGAGGATCGCGCGCGGCATGGTCCGCGTGGGGTCGCGTGTCTCCTCGACCATGTTCACCATGTCCTCGAAGCCGAGGAAGGCGAAGAAGGCGAGGATGCCCGCCGCCACGATCCCCGCCGGCGCGAAGGCCGACGCTTCGGCTGTCTGCGCCACGGCGGGGGCGACGAAGCCCGCCGCCGCGACGATCAGGAGCCCCGCGATCTCGGTCAGCGTGAGGGCCGCGGCCAGCATCAGCGACTCGAGCACGCCCGCCATGGCGGCGAGCCCCAACGCCACGCCGATCGCCACGATCAGCGCCGCCTCGCCCAGCGGCAGGATCGCGCGCAGATAGCCGACGCCCCCCTGCAGCACCACGGCGGCCGACACCACGCCGACCACCTCGAGCGCGAGGCCCACCACCGCCGCCGCCCAGACCCGGCCCGTCGCCGTGCGGATATAGGCGGCCTCGCCCGCCGCCTCGGGGATCCGGCCCGAGAGTTCCGCATAGCTCAGCGCCGTGGGCAGCGCGATCAGGGCTGCCATCAGGAACGAGACGGGCGCCCAGACCCCGGCTTCGGCCGCCACGGCACCGACGAGGACATAGATCCCCGCCCCCACCATGACGCCGACGCCGTAGAGCGTGACCAGCGAGACACCGAGGCGGCGCTTCAGTCCCGACGCGGGTGCTGCCATCCCCGCGCGATCAGCCGCGCGCCGCCAGCTCGCCCGGCAGCGCGTTCGCCCAGGCCGAGATCGTGCCGGCGCCGAGGCAGACCACCAGATCGCCCGGCTTCGCATGGGCCGCAACGAAATCGGCCAGCCCCTGGGGCGCCTTGATCGCGTGGGCCGAGCGGTGGCCATGCGCGCGCAGCCCACCTACCAGCGCGTCGCGACTGATGCCCTCGATCGCCGCCTCGCCCGCGGCATAGACATCGGTGATCGCAACAACGTCGGCGTCGTTGAAGCAGGCGCAGAATTCCTCGAACAGATCGTGCAGCCGCGAGTAGCGGTGCGGTTGGTGGATCGCGATCACCCGGCCCCCGGTCGCACGCCGCGCGGCGCGCAGCACGGCCGCGATCTCGACCGGGTGATGGCCGTAGTCGTCGATCACGGGGATGCCCTGCCATTCGCCCACGCGGGTGAAGCGGCGCTTGACGCCCGAGAAGGCGGCAAAGCCCTTGGCGACCGCTTCCATCGGGATCTTCAACTCGCGCGCCACGCCCACGGCTGCCAGCGCGTTCAGGACGTTGTGCTCGCCCGGCATCGGCAGGGTCAGGCCGTCGTGCCGTTCCTCGCCCTCGGCCGTGCGGATCACCACGTCGAAGCGCATCCGGCCCGCGTCATGCTCGATGTTCTCGGCGCGGATGTCGGCCTGGCGCGAGGTGCCGTAGGTCACCACGCGGCGATCGGTGACGCGGCCGATCAGGCTCTGCACCTCCGGGTGGTCGATGCAGGCGACCAGGAGGCCGTAGAAGGGGATGTTCGACACGAAGGCGTCGAAGCCGTCGCGCAGCGCCTCGACCGAGCCGTAATGGTCCATGTGCTCGGGGTCGATGTTGGTCACCACCGCGATGGTGGCGGGCAGCTTGACGAAGGTGCCGTCGGATTCGTCGGCCTCGACCACCATCCAGCGCCCCTCGCCCGGCCGGGCATTCGAGCCATAGGCCTGGATGATGCCGCCATTGATGACTGTGGGATCGAGCCCGCCGGCATCGAGCAGCGCCGCGACCAGCGAGGTTGTCGTCGTCTTGCCGTGCGTGCCCGCGACCGCGACGTTCCACTTGAGCCGCATGAGTTCCGCCAGCATCTCGGCGCGGCGCACCACCGGAAGGGCGCGGGCGCGGGCGGCGTCGAGTTCCGGGTTCCCGGACTTCACCGCCGACGAGATCACCACAACACGTGCATCGCCCAGGTTCTCGGCCGCGTGACCGACATGGACGCGCGCGCCAAGGCCCGCCAGCCGCTCGGTGATCGGGCTGCCGCGCTGGTCCGAGCCCTGCACGTCGTAGCCGAGGTTCAGCATCACCTCGGCGATGCCCGACATGCCGATGCCGCCGATTCCGATGAAGTGGATCGGCCCGATGTCGAGGGGGAGGGCGGTCGGCGGATTCACGGGCGGCACTCCTGCTGGGGGATGTGCGCGGACCTATCAGCCTGCCGCGCGGTTGCCAAGGGCAGCGACGATGCCCGCGAGCCGGCTCGCCGCGTCGGGCCGGCCCAGCGCCCGGCTCGCCACCGCCATCCGCGCCGCGGCGACCGGATCGGTCAGGAGCGCCGCGAGGGGCTGCGCGAGAATCTCGGGGGTCAGCCCCGCCTCGGGGATCACCAGCGCGCCCCCGGCCTCGGCGAGCGCCGCGGCGTTCGCGCTCTGGTGGTCATCGGTCGCGTGCGGATAGGGCACCAGGATCGCCGGGCGCCCGATCGCCGTGAGTTCCGCGATGGTCGAGGCCCCGGCGCGGGCTACCACCAGATGCGCCCCGGCGATCCGCGCGGGCATATCGGCGAAGAAGGGGGCAAGCTCGGCCTCGACCCCTGCCTCGGTGCAGGCGCGGGCGACCGCCGCCTCCTCGCCCGGACGCACCTGCTGCGTGAGGCGGATGCGCGCCCGCAGCCCGGCCGGCAGGTGCCCGAGCGCCGCCGGGACCAGCCGCGCGAAGACCGAGGCCCCCTGGCTGCCGCCGAACACCAGCAGCCGCGCCTCGCCCTCGCCCGGCGGGATGAAGTCGGCGGCCGCGCGCGCGGCCGCCTCGGCACGCACCGGGTTGCCCACATGCTCGAGCCGCGCGCCCTCGGGCGCGTTCACCACCGGCCATGTGCCACAGCAGACCCGGTCGACCCTCCGCGCGAACAGCCGGTTGACCCGGCCGAGCACGCCGTTCTGTTCGTGGATCAGCCGCGGCAGGCCCATGAGCCACGCCGCCGTCAGCGCCGGCAGCGAGGGGTAGCCGCCGAAGCCCGCCACCACGTCCGGGCGCTCGGCACGGAACTGCCCGAGCGCGCGCAGGATGCCGCGCAGGATCACCACGGGCGCGGCCAGGCGCGCCGCGATGCCGCCCTGCCCGATGGTGGCCGAGGGCAGCTCGGTGCGCTCGACGGCCGCGGGGAAGCCGCCGGCATAGCGCAGCCCGCGCGCGTCTGTGGCGAGGCGCACCCGCCATCCACGTGCCAGCATCGCCTCGGCCAGCGCCTGCGCCGGGAACATGTGCCCGCCGGTGCCTCCGGCCGCGATAACCAGCAGTGGTGCGCTCACAGCGCGTCCCTCAGCGTCGCGCCGGGGTCCTGCGGCCGCGCGCGGGTGAGCGCAAGCAGCGCGCCGATGCCAAGCGCCGCCGCAACCATCGACGAGCCGCCATACGAGATGAACGGCAGCGTCATGCCCTTGGCGGGCAGAAGCCGGATCGCCACCGACATGTTGATGAAGGCCTGCAGCGCGAAGGCCGCCGCGAGCCCCGTGCCGGCAAGCCGGATGAACATGTCGCGCTCCTCGAGCAGCCTGAGCAACGCGCGCAGCACGATGAAGAGATAGATCCCGATGATCAGGAGCGTCAGCAGAAGCCCGAATTCCTCGGCCGCGACCGCGATGATGAAGTCGGTATGCGCGTCCGGCAGCGTCCACTTGACCGAGCCCTGCGCCGCGCCGACGCCGAACAGCCCGCCCTCGCGGATCGCGCTCTGCGCATAGGCAAGCTGGGTGTTGGGATCGACCTCCTCGGCGAGATAGCCGTTGATGCGGCCCGCGAAATGCGACGAGTTGAGATAGGCGGCCGCGCCCGCGGCGCCCACCGCCCCCGCGAGCCCGATCAGGAGCGCAAGCGGCGCGCCCGAGACGAACAGCATCACCGCCCAGACGGCGAGCACCAGCATCGCCTGCCCGAAATCCGGCTGCAGCGCCAGCATCACCGCGATCGACGCCGCGGCGAAGCCCGAGATCAGCCGACCCGGCGGCCCGCCCCGCTCGGCCGCGCCCGACATCAGCCAGGCGGCGAGCACGACGAAGGCGGGCTTGAGGAACTCGGAGGGCTGCAGGCTGACGACGCCCAGCGAATACCAGCGCACCGCCCCCTTGCCGAAATCCGTGCCGAGCACCGGCAGGAGCGCAGTCGCCGACACGAAGGCGACGAACAGCAGGATCCCCGCGCGCCGCAGCAGGTGCAGCGGCAGCGCCGAGACCCCGATGACGGTTGCCAGCGCGACCGCCCCGAAGAGCACGTGGCGCACGACGTAGTGATAGGTCCAGAGGCCGTTCTTCTCGGCCAGCGGGGGCGAGGCAGCGAGGCCGAGGACAAGGCCGAGCACGAACAGGAGCCCCACGGCCCCCAGTGTCCAGCGATCGACCGTGTGCCACCAGTCGGCGAGCCAGGCGCCGTCGGCGCGCAGCCCCGAGGCGGGACGGAAGGTGAGTTCGGTCATGGGCCTCCCTCGCGGTCGAGATGGTGGGCGACAAGCGCGCGGAACGCGTCGCCGCGGTGCTCGAAGCTCGTGAACTGGTCCCAACTTGCGCAGGCGGGGCTGAGCAGCACCGCCTCGCCCGGTTGCGCCTCGGCAAGCGCGGCCTTGGTCGCGCGCTCGAGCGTACGGCAGGCCTCGTGCGGCACCGCGTCGCCCAGCGTGACCGCGAAGGCGTCGGCCGCCTCGCCGATCAGGTAGCACTTGGCGATGCGGTCGAACAGCGGGCGCAGGGGCTCGATGCCCCCGGCCTTGGGCTGGCCGCCGGCGATCAGGCGCACGCGCTCGAAGGCCATCAGCGCCTTCTCGGTCGCGTCGGCGTTGGTCGCCTTCGAGTCGTTGATCACCGGGATGCCGCGCACCGTGCCCAGACGCTCCATGCGGTGAGCGAGGCCGGGGAACGAGGCTATCCCAGCCTCGATCTGGCGCGGCCCCAGCCCCAGCGCGCGGCACGCGGCCCAGGCGGCGCAGGCGTTCTGGTGGTTGTGGGCGCCCATCAGCGCGGGAGCGCCCCCCATGTCGAAGGCCGCGACCTGCCGGCCGTTGCGCCATTCGCTGAGGAAGCGGCGGTTCATGAAGACGGACCAGCCCTCGGCCCTGAGCTTGCGCGCGGCCGAGATCTCGATCACGCGGGCGCCCTCGTCCTCGTCCTCGCCCGCTTCGGAATTGGCGAGGAAGCGGCCATAGTCGTCGTCCACCCCGATCACCATGCGTCGCGGCGCGCCCATCTCGAACAGCCGCCGCTTGGCGGCAAAATAGCCGCCCATGCCGCCATGCCGGTCGAGATGGTCGGGCGAGAGGTTGAGGAAGACCGCGACTTCGGGCGCCAGCACGCGCGCCAGTTCGATCTGGTAGGAGGACAGCTCCAGCACCACCGCCTCGCCGTCCGCCGGCGGGTCGAGATCGAGCACGCCGCGCCCGATATTGCCACCCATCTGAACGGGGCGCCCGGCCGCGCGCAGGATGTGGTGGATCAGCGCCGTGGTCGTCGACTTGCCGTTCGAGCCGGTGACCGCCACCACCTTCGCGTCGGCGCCGACCACCGCCAGCGCCTGGAAGAACAGGCCCACATCGTTGTCCACCGGCACGCCGGCGATCCACGCTGCGGTCACCGCCGGGTGGGGCGCCGGGTGCAGATGCGGGATGCCGGGCGAAACGATCAGCGCCGCCAACTCCGCCGCCTCGCGCGGGCGGGTCAGGTCGGCCACCGCGAAGCCCTCGGCCTCGGCGGCCGTGCGCGCGGCCTCGCTGTCGTCCCATCCCACGGGCACCGCGCCCCCGGCGGCCAGCGCGCGCATGGTCGGCATCCCGGACCGGCCAAGGCCCAGCACGCCGACGCGGCGGTTCTCGAAGACGCGGACGGGGATCATCGCGCCGTCCCCGCGTCCCACCTGGAGCCGGGGCGGCCGCAGCCACCCCCAACCGCCAGGGACGACGGCAGGCCCGCTTCGCGTGTGGCGCGCACTCCGCTCATGCTACCTCAGCTTCAGCGTGGAAAGGCCGATCAGTCCGAGGATCACCGCGATGATCCAGAAGCGGATCACGATGGTCGGCTCGGCCCAGCCCTTCTGCTCGAAATGGTGGTGGATCGGCGCCATGCGGAAGACGCGCTTGCCCGTCAGCTTGAAGCTTGCGACCTGCACGATGACGCTCAGCGCCTCGACCACGAACAGCCCGCCGATGATCGCCAGCACGATCTCGTGCTTGGTCGAGACGGCGATGGCCCCGAGCCCGCCACCCAGCGCCAGCGAGCCGGTGTCGCCCATGAACACCATCGCGGGCGGCGCGTTGTACCAAAGGAACCCCAGCCCCGCGCCAATCAGCGCCGCGCAGAAAACGAAGGTCTCGCCCGTGCCCGGCACGTAGTGCAGCTGCAGGTAGGTCGTGAAGTCGGCCCGCCCCACGACATAGGCGATGATCCCCAGCGCCCCCGCCGCGATCATCGCCGGCATGATGGCAAGTCCGTCCAGCCCGTCGGTCAGGTTCACCGCGTTCGCGGCGCCCGAGATCACCAGCACCGCGAAGGGCAGGTAGAACAGCCCCGCGTGGATCAGCACGTCCTTGAGGAACGGCACCGCGACGGCGTTCTGCAACTCGGCCGGCTGCAGCGCGGTCGCCCAGTAGGCGGCGATGCCCGCGATGGCGAAGCCCGCCGCCAGCCGCGCCTTGCCCGACACGCCCTTGACCGAGAACTTCTTGACCTTCGAGAAGTCGTCCACGAAGCCGATGGCGCCGAAACCCAGCGTCACCATCAGCACGATCCAGACGAAGCCGTTGTCGAGCCGCGCCCACAAAAGCGTCGAGACCACCAGCGCGCCCAGGATCATCACGCCGCCCATGGTCGGCGTGCCCGCCTTCTCGACGATGTGGCGCTGGGGCCCGTCGTCGCGGATCGGCTGGCCCTTCTTCTGCATCCGCCTCAGCCAGTTGATGATGGGCCGGCCGAACAGGAAGGCGAAGATGAGCGAGGTGAGGAACGCGCCGCCCGCGCGAAAGCTGATGTAGCGAAAGAGGTTGAAGACATCGCCTCCCTCGCTCAGCGGTGTCAGCAGGTGGTAGAGCATCCCCTCATTCCTCCTCGCGCGCCTGCGCGTCGACGGCGCGGCCGAGGCCCTTCAGCGCCTCGACCACCCGGCTCATCCGGGCGCCGAGCGAGCCCTTGACCATGCAGACGTCCCCCGCGTCAACCGTCCTGCGCGCCTTCTCGGCAAGGCCGGCGCTGTCCTCGAACCACTCGCCGCGCCGCTCGCGCGTCAGCGCCTCCCACAGCGCGCGCATCCGCGGACCACAGCAGTGAACGAGATCGACGCCCGCCATCTCGGGCGCGCGCGCCAGGTCGGCGTGGTGGCGCGCCTCCTCGGGGCCCAGTTCCAGCATGTCGCCGAGAAAGGCGATCCGGCGCCCGCGCGACACGCGGCCCACCCCGTCCTCGGGCTCGGCCGCGGCAAGCACGGCGAGCGCCGCGCGCATCGAGGCGGGGTTCGCGTTGTAGCTCTCGTCGATCAGCGTCACCGCGCCATCGAGGCCGCCCGGCCCCAGCCGGATGCTCCAGCGATGCCCCCGCCCCTCGGGCGCGCCCCACTGACCCAGCGCCATGGCCGCGCGCACGATGTCGCCGCCCACGGCCTCGACCGCGGCCAGCGCGGCCAGCGCGTTGCCGGCGAAATGCACCCCCGGCGCGCCGATCTTGAAGGTCAGCGCCTGCTCGCGTGCATGCGCGCGGACCACCGTGGCACCGCCGGCGATGCGCGCCTCGTCCAGCCGGAAATCGGCCGCCGCCGCACGCCCGAAGGTGACCGGCCGCGCCGCCCTGATCTGCGCCGCGAGCCGCCCGTAATGCGCGTTGTCGAGCGGCAGGACGGCCACGCCGCCGGGCTCGATCCCGGCGAAGATCTCGGCCTTGGCGTCCGCGATCGCCTCGATCGAGCCCAGATGCTCGAGATGCACCGGCTCGACGGTCGTCACGATCGCGACATGCGGCCGGGCGAGGCGCGTGAGCGGCGTGATCTCGCCCGCATGGTTCATGCCGATCTCGATCACCGCGAAATCGGTGTCCGGCGCCATGCGCGCCAGCGTTAGCGGCACGCCCCAGTGGTTGTTGAAGCTCTTTTCGGCGGCATGCACGCGACCCTGCGCGGCCAGCATGGCGCGCAGCATCTCCTTGGTCGAGGTCTTGCCGACCGAGCCGGTGACCGCGATCACGCGCGCCCGGCTGCGCGCCCGCGCCGCCGCGCCCAGCGCCCGCAGCCCCTCTAGCGTGTCGCCCACCACCAGCAGCGGCGCATCGGGCGCGACGCCGTCGGGCACCCGGCTAACCAGCGCCGCGCCCGCGCCGCGCGTCAGCGCGTCGGCCACGAAGTCGTGCCCGTCGCGGTTCTCGCCCGTCAGCGCCACGAACAGCTCGCCCGGCACGATCGAGCGGGTGTCGATCGAGACGCCGCCGACCCCCTGCCAGCGCCCGCGTGCCTCGCCGCCTGTTGCCGCGGCGGCATCGGCGGCGGTCCAAAGATACGCGCTCACCGGCCACCCCCCAGCGCGGCCTCGGCCCCGTCGAGCGCGGCAACCGAGGCCGCCGCCTGCGCCACGTCGTCGAAGGGCAGGATGCGGCCCGCC
Source organism: Thermohalobaculum sediminis (assembly GCF_023487995.1). Lineage (GTDB taxonomy): Bacteria > Pseudomonadota > Alphaproteobacteria > Rhodobacterales > Rhodobacteraceae > Thermohalobaculum > Thermohalobaculum sediminis. The sequence continues at coordinate 282,461 of NZ_JAMFKN010000005.1, read as the reverse complement.
ACCTCCTGCCCCTGCTCATGCCCCTTGCCGGCGACCAGCAGGCAATCGCCCGGGCCGCGCAGCGCATCGACGCCGGCGAGGATCGCCGCCGCCCGCTCGCCGATTTCGTTGGCCTGCGGGCAGCCCGCGAGGACCGCACGCCGGATCGCCGCGGGGGGCTCGGAGCGCGGGTTGTCGTCGGTCACGATCACCTGGTCGGCATGGCGCGCGGCCGCCTCGCCCATCAGCGGGCGCTTGCCGCGGTCGCGATCGCCTCCCGCACCGAACACGACGACAAGGTTGCCCGCGCAATGCGGCCTCAGCGCCTTCAGCGCCGAGGCGAGCGCATCCGGCGTGTGCGCGTAATCGACATAGACCGAGGCGCCGTTCGCCCGCCGCGCCGAAAGCTGCATCCGCCCGCGCACGCCGCTGAGACCGGGCAGTGCCGCGAACACCGTCTGGGCATCGACGCCGGTCCCCATCGCCAGCGCCGCCGCCGTGGCCACGTTCTCGGCCTGGAAATCGCCCACCAGCCGCAGGTCCACACGGTGCTCGGCGCCCGCCCAGTGGAACACCACCGTCTGGCCACCCGCATGGAAGCGCGCGGCGCCGATCCTCAGATCCGCCCCCGCCGCGCGGCCGGTCGCGATCACCCGCTGCCCGCGCGCCTCGGCGATCCGCCGCGCCTGCGCGAAAGCCGGGTCGTCGATGTTGAGCACCGCCGCCGCCCCCTCGGGCAGTACCGCGCCGAAGAGGCGCAGCTTGGCCGCCACGTAGTCCTCGAAGCTCGCGTGGTAGTCCAGATGGTCACGGGTGATGTGCGTCAGCGCCGCCGCCGTCAGCCGCACGCCATCCAGCCGGTGCTGCGCCAGCCCGTGCGAGGACGCCTCCATCACGGCATGCGTGCAGCCCTTGTCCGCCAACCGCGCCAGCAGCGCATGCAGCGCCACGGGCTCGGGCGTGGTGTGGCTGCCCGGCTCGGCAAAGCCCTCGCCCTCGACGCCCGTGGTGCCGATGGCGGCGGCCGCCAGCCCCGCATGCGCCCAGATCTCGCGCAGGAAATGCGCGGTCGATGTCTTGCCGTTCGTCCCCGTCACCGCCGCCATCACCGCGGGCTGGCGGCCGTGGAAGGCAGCGGCGAGGCGCGACAGCCATGCGCGCGGCTCGTCGGTCAGGAACACCGGCACGGGCAGGCCGCCCAGATCGTCGCGGATCACCTCGGCGCCCGCGGGCGTCGCCACCACCGCGGCGGCGCCCTGCCGCACCGCGAACTGCCCGAAGGTGGCGCCGTCCCGCTTCACGCCCGGCACCGCGACGAAGACGAAGCCCTCGCGCACCTCGCGGCTGTCCACGGCGATGCCCGCAACCGGCGCCGCGGGGTCGGGGGCCGGCCCCGTCACGGCCAGCGCGAGAAGCCCGAGCCCCTCGAGCGTGCGCTGCGCGGTCTGATCGGCGGCGGACATCCTCTCTCCTCAGTTGCCGGCCATGGCGGCGGGGATGGCCGTGAGCTCGGCCGTCACCCGCCCGCCCCGCGGCCGCAGGCCCAGAAGCGGCGCGATCCGGCGAATGGCCTCGGCGGTCGCGGGCACGGCGGTGCGGCTCGCCTCGCGGATCGGCCGGGGTCCCGAGCGGTCCTCCGGCTCGTCGAGCGAGATGACCATCACATAGGCAGGCGCCGATGTCGGGAAAACCGCCGCGAAGGTGGCGATCACCTTGTCCTTCTCGTAGCCGCGCCCGTCCTGGCGCGGCTTGTCGGCGGTGCCGGTCTTGCCGCCGACCTCGTACCCTTCGATGTTGGTGCGCCGCCCGGTGCCGCGCAGCACCACCTCGCGCAGGATCGCCATCATCTCGCGCGACGTGCGCTCCGAGAACACGCGCTCGCCCGGCGCATTGCCGCCGCGGATCAGCGTGGGCGTGACCTTCTGCCCGCCATTCGCGAGGGTTGCCAGCGCCGCCGCGAAATGCATCGGCGACACCGACAGCCCATGCCCGAACGAGATCGTCGCCGTCGAGATGTCGGCCCAGCGCGGCGGGCGCAGCGGCTTTGCCCGGGCGGCTTCGGAAATCTCGACCGGCAGCGGGTCGAACATCCCCAGCCGGCCGAGGAAGCCGCGCATCCGCTCGCCGCCGATCTTCAGCGCCAGCCGCGTCGTGCCGGTGTTGGACGAGCGGACCACGATGTCGGTGAGGCTGAGGGTGTCGGGCATGCGGTGCATGTCGCGGATGGTGTTGCGCCCGATCGCGACCGGCGTGCCCGTCTCGATCATCGTGTCCGGCGTCGCGATGCCAAGTTCGAGCGCCATCGCCGCCGTCAGCACCTTGAATACCGAGCCAAGCTCGTAGACCCCCTGCACCGCGCGGTTGAAGCGCGGGTTCGCCGCGCCCCGCCCGTCGGATGCGAGCGGCCGCAGGTTCGGGTCGAAATCGGGGAGCGAGACCAGCGTGATCAGCTCGCCCGTCCGCACGTTCATGACGATCCCGGTCGCTCCCCTGGCGTTCAGCCGCGCGATCTCGGCCGACAGCACCTCGCGCATCGCCTGCTGCGCGCCCAGGTCGATCGACAGGGCCAGCGGCTGGCCCGCGCGCGCGGGGTCGCGCAGCCGGTCGTCGAAGAACCGCTCGATGCCGCCCGAGCCGACCAGTTCGGCGTGGCGCACGCCCTCGCTCTGGGCGCGCACGCCGCCGACGATGTGGGCCGCCGCGCGCCCTGCGGGATAGATGCGCATGTCGCGCGCGCCGAAGAACAGGCCCGGGCGGCCGAGATCCTGCACCTCAGCCTTCTGGCGCGGCGTGATCGGCCGGCGGACCCAGACGAAATCGTTCTTCGAGGTCAGGAGCCGGGCAATTTCGGCCGCGGTCATGTCCGGGAAGATCCCGGCCAGTTCCTGCGAGGTGGCGAGCGGGTCCTTCAACTCGGCGGGGTGGGCATAGAGAGACCAGGCCGGAAGGTTTGCCGCGATCAGCGCGCCGTTGCGGTCGACGATCTCGCCGCGCACGGGCTCGGCTCCGCCAAAGCTCGCAAGGCGCGGCTCCTCGGGATCGAGCAGCGCCATCGTGCCCATCCGCGCGGCGACCGCGCCGTAGCAGAGCACGAAGACCGCGACGACCAGCATCAGCCGCCAGTCGTCGCGTGGCCGGGCCGTCGCCCGGCCGGTGCGCGCGGGCGCGCCCGTCTGGCGCCGATGCGCGGGTGCGGCGAAGTCCGTCACGGCAGCGCCCCCGGCCTGCGCGGCGGGACGGGGGCCACGGGGCCGTCCGGTGCCGGCGTCTCGGCGAGCGCCGCGACAGCGGGTTCAGCGGCCATGCCGACCGCGGGCGCAGGCGCGCCTGCCTCCGCGTCGCGCGCACCCGCGCCGCCGTCGCGGCGCTCCGCCGGTGCGGCGGTTGCGTCCATGGAAGCCTGCTTCATTGCCGGCGCGGCGAGCGGCTCGCTCTCCGCCGCCGCGCCGGCCGCAAGCATCACGGGAAAGAAGGCCATGCCGCCATCGAGACGCTCGGCCGCCGCTGCGGCCGCACTCACGCCCGTGGTGACCGGCGGGGGAATGAAGGCGCCTGCGGCGGTCGCCGCGGCGAGGGCCGCGGCAACGGGGTCCATCTCGGGCGGCGGCGGGAAGGGCACGCTTGCCACGTCGCCGAAGCGATCCGGGCCGATCGGGACCAGGTGCAGGCGATCGTCGTGCATCTGGACCAGGCGCTTGAGGCGCTCGGGACGGTTGAGATAGGCCCATTCGACGCGCAGCACCTGCCGGGTCTCGTGCTGCATCGCGATCTCGGCCCGCAGGCGGTCGACCTCGCGCAGCGCGTTCTTGGTGCGATAATTGATGTCATAGGTCCAGGCCGCGATCGCGACCACCGCAAGGACCGAGAGCGCGGCGAGCAGGCGCTTCATGACCCGCGCCCCCCGAACAGGGCGGCGGCCGTAGGCGCCTCGGGCAGGCCGAGATCGCCGGGCGCGAGCGGCACCGTGGCCGCGGCCGTGCGCCGGGCCGCCCGAAGCCGCGCCGAGCGCGCGCGCGGATTGGCCGCGAGTTCCGCGGCATCCGGCTCGACCGCCTTGGCGGGGCGCTCGAAGCGCGGCGGGGCCAGCTCGCGGGCGGGCGCGTGGCGCGAGCCCTGTCCCGTGCGCCCCGAAGCGGCAGCGAGGTAGCGCTTGACGATGCGGTCCTCGAGCGAATGGAACGTCACGACCGCAAGCCGCCCGCCGGGCACCAGCGCGCGCTCGGCCGCCGCGAGCGCGCGCACAAGCTCGCCGAGTTCGTCGTTCACCGCGATCCGCAACGCCTGGAAGCTGCGGGTCGCGGCATGCGGCTGACCGGGCTTCGGGCGGGGCAGGCAGCCCGCGACGATGCCCGCGAGGCGCGCAGTCCGCTCGATCGGCGCCTCGGCACGCGCGGCGACGATGGCGCGCGCGATCCGGCGCGAGGCGCGCTCCTCTCCGAAGCCATAGAGAATGTCGGCGATTTGGCCCTCTGGCGCGCGGTTGACGATGTCCGCGGCCGTCGGGCCCTCGTCGCCCATGCGCATGTCGAGCGGGCCATCGCGCAGGTACGAGAAGCCCCGCGCCGCCTGGTCGAGCTGCATCGACGACACGCCGATGTCGAGCACCACGCCATCAAGGCCAGAAACCCCTTCCGCCGCCGCGATCGCGTCGAGCGCGCCGAAGGTCCCCTCAACCAGCGTGAGCCGCCCGCCGGTCTCGGCCATCAGGCGCTGACCGGCACGGATCGCGGTGGGGTCGCGGTCGATCGCGATCACGCGCCGGGCGCCGGCATCCAGCAGCGCCCGCGTGTAGCCGCCCGCGCCGAAGGTTCCGTCCAGGAACACGCCGCCCGCGACCGGCGCCAGCGCCTCGAGGACCGGACCGAGCAGCACCGGGACATGTGGCGGGGACATGGCGGCCGCGGCCGCGCTCATATCGGCAGCTCCGTGATGCGGTTGGCGCGAATGATGCCGCGCGCCAGCTCGCGCTGGGCCCGGCGGTGTTCGGCATGGGCAGAGGGCTCCCACATCTCGAAATACGAGCCGCCGCCGACGAAGACGCAATCGGTCGTGACACCGATCTGAAGGCGGCATTCCTCTGGGATCACGATGCGGCCGAGATCGTCGATCACGAGCGCGCGCGCCTCGCCGGTGATCATCCCGTCGATGGCGGCCTGCTTCTCGGCGTCGATGTCCATCGCGTCGAAGGTGCGGATATACGACCGAAGGCCACGCTCGGTGAAGAACATGTGCGCGCCATCGTAGCGCAGCTGCGGCACGAGGTAGATCTCGCTTGCCTCGGCCTCGCGCAGCACGCGGCGAAACTCCGCCGGGATCGAGACCCTGCCCCGGGGCTCGACCTTGTGGGGATGAGTGCCTGAAAAGACCGTCGGCATCGCCCACGCCATCCCGTTCCGACCGCGCGCCCCGGGGCGGCGATCGCCGCCCCGCCGTCATCCGGGCCGCCCCCGCGGCCCTTTCGTCATCCGGCCCGCGGACCGGATACGGCCGCGGGGCCCTGCCCTAACGCAACGGGGCGGACAGGGCCCTTGGCCACCACGTCCGCCCCGCGTCCCTCGCTCGTCAGTCGCTCTTGCCTGTCTGTCCTGCTCGTCTGACGCGCCTGCCATCCGTGGTCTTGTCGTTGCCGAAGTTCGCGGCGCCTGTTTTCCGGTCTCCCCCGCCTTCGTAAGATTTTTATAACCGCGCGCGACATCCTATACAAGGATAATTCTCCCAATTTATCCCTAAACACCCCCACTTGACCCAGAAACACGGTATAAATGCGAACATATAAAGAACAAATTGCCATATCCTCGCCTGCGGAATGGTGAAGAACGGCAAAGCGAGGATGAATCAGCCGATTCGGGAATGCAAGACACCGTTCACTGGGGGCGAATCCCGCCTTGCCGACAAGATGGGGAGGAATTGGAATCGACCGCCCGCGCAGCCAGCGCGTCCGCGATGCGGGGGAGCAGAAGAAGGATCGGTGCGGGCGATCCGTAAGCCGGGTTCTGTGCCGCACGCCCTTGGGCGCGTGGCGATGGCCATTCATCTGGGACCGCGGTCGCCCGCGGCCTCGTGCGGTCTACCCGGACGACGGGCCGGAGGCGGCCCCGGGGCGCCGAGGCCCCTGTCGTCCCTATCTGACCTTGCTCCCGGTGGGGCTTGCCGTGCCATCCCCGTTGCCGGGGATGCGGTGAGCTCTTACCTCGCCGTTTCACCCTTGCCGCGGCCGCAGCCGAGGCGGTCTGATCTCTGTGGCGCTTTCCCTGGAGTTCGGGACCGGAGCCCCTCCTCCGCCGGGCGTTACCCGGCACCGTTCCTCCGTGGAGCCCGGACTTTCCTCACCCCCGCTCGCGCGGCGGCGCGGCCATCCGATCGCCCGCATCCCTCAGGTAAGCGGGCGCGGGGCGCACGTCAATCCGCCTCGGCCTGCCCGGCGGCGGCGGCCGGCCAGCGTGCGGCCAGCCGCTCGAGATGGCGCAGCCCGGCGCGGGTCGGCGCGGCATGCGCGGCCGCCGCCGCCGGCAGGAAGCGCATGGCGAAGGCCTGCCACACCGCCAGCAATGCGGCATCCCATCCCTGCCCCGCCGCGACCGGGTAACCGAAGCGCCGCGCTTCCCGCCGGAACGCCTCGGCATCGGCGGGCAGGTTGCCGTCGGGGCCGGGCGCGGGGTCGAGCCAGATGGAAAGTCCCAGCAGCGCGAGCCGGCGCCAGTCGAACTTCTCGCCCGGATCGCGCTTGCGGCCGGGCGCGACGCAGGCGTGGCCCAGCACGCGCTCGGGCCGGATGGCGTGCCGCGCGACGATGTCGCCCAGCAGCCGCTCGAGCGCGGCCATCTGCGGCTCGGCGAAGGGCGGATAGCCGAGCTCGTGGCCGGGGTTGACGATCTCGATGCCGATCGAGTGCGAATTGACATCCGAGACGCCGCCCCAGCCGGCGACGCCAGCATGCCAGGCCCGCGCTTCCTCGGGGACCAGGGCAAGGACGCGACCGCCGAGGTCGATCGCGTAATGCGCGCTGACCTCGGCCGACGGGTCGCACAGCCGCTCGATCGCGGCGGCGCAGTCGGTCATGCCGGTGTAGTGGAGCACAACCATGTCCGGCCGCGCGCCGCCCCGCCGCGTCCCGTGATTGGGGCTGGGCCGCCACTCCGGGACGGCCGCTCCGGCGCCTGCCATCATCGTTCTCGCTCTCATCCCGCCGTGACATCGAGGTCACGCCGCCCGCGCAAAGATCGCCCCCGAATCAGGCGCGCGATTTCGCGCTTAACCCGAACCAAGCCCGATGCTAGGACGTTAGCGAGGGAAGTTCATCCTTGCGAGGTGGGGGAGACGCCGATGGCGATGCGGGGATTGGTGCCGGTCATGCTCGCCCTGGGCATGGCGGGATGCGGCGTGGTCTATACCGCGCCCCAGGTGCGCGACGGCTCGCCGCTGGGCCAGGCATCGGGGACGGACTACGATGTCGAGGTCGTCCGCCTGACCGAGGAAAGCGCCCGCGCCGCCAATCTCGTGCCCTACGTGCCCGAGCGGCTGCCGATGGCCTTCCAGCCCGGCGTAGCCGAGCGCACGCGCAACGCGGTCCGCACCTCGCTGCCCGAGAACCTGGTCCCGCCGCCCGAGCCGCAGTTCCTGCCGGAACGCCGGCCCGCCTTCATCGCCGACCGCTTCCCGCCGATCGAGGCGCCGCAACCCTACCGGATCGGCCCCGCCGACGTGGTGCTGCTGTCGGTGAACGCCTCGGCGTCGCTCAATGACCTGCCGGCGCTGATCAACGCGCAGGCCAAGCGCCAGGGCTATGTCGTGCAGGACGACGGCAGCATCGCGATTCCCGATGTCGGCCGCGTGCAGATCGGCGGCCTCACCACGCCGGACGCCGAGGCGGCGATCTTCCGCGCGCTGGTGGGCGCGGGGATCGACCCGTCCTTCTCGCTCGAGGTGGCCGAGTTCAACTCGCAACGCATCGCGGTGGGCGGCGAGGTGGCCTCGCCCCAGCTCGTGCCGATCACCCTGACGCCGCTGCACCTGCACGAGGCGATCCAGGCGGCGGGTGGGCTCAAGGTGAGCGATCCCTCGGTCGCAAAGGTCCAGCTGTTCCGCGGCAACGAGGTCTATCAGATCGCCGGCGAGCGCTTCCTGTCCGACCCCGCCGTCCGCCAGGTCGTGCTCAGGGACGGCGACAGCGTGCAGGTGATATCGGAGTTCAGCGAAACCGCCGCCCAGCTCTTCTTCGACCAGCAGCTCGCCCTGCGCCAGACGCAGATCCAGCAGACCCAGAGCGCGCTGACCATGACCAACGTCATCTCGCAGGTCCAGAGCAACGAGCTCGAGCGCCTGGCCGCCGAGCGCGCGATCTTCGAGAAGCGGCTCGAGCTGGGCGCGGCCGAGCAGCCCTATGCCTATGTCACCGGCGAGGTGCGGCGGGCACAGCGTGTGGCCCTGCCGTTCGAGCGCAAGGCGAGCCTCGCCGAGGTGATGTTCCACAAGGATGTGCAGGGCCTCGAGATCGAGACCGCCGACTTCTCCGAGATCTACGTGATCCGGGTGGCCAGCGACCCGCGCCTCGCGGGCAAGCTGGTGGCCTACCATCTCGACGCCGAGAACGCGGTCAACCTCGCCGCGGCGACCCGCCTCGAGATGCACCCCAACGATGTCGTCTTTGTCGCCGAGCAGCCGATCACCTCGTGGAACCGGGTGATCAGCCAGATCCTGCCGCAGATCTTCCTGCAGGCCGCGAACGTGGCGAACAACTGACGCGGGCCGCGGCCCCGGCGCGCGCGTCAGCCGTCGAGGGCCTCGGTCAGGAAATCGAGCCGCCCGCCGTCCAGCCGGACGGCGGTGAGGCGCTGCGAGAAATAGGCGCCAGTGTCGATGGCGATGCGGCTGTCCGCCGCCTGCGGCGCATCGACCACGTAGTGGCCGTGGACCACCCAGCGGCCATCGGCCCGGGGGCGATCGAGGAAGTCAGGCGCACCCCATATCAGCGCGCGCTCGGGCTGAAGCTCGAAGGGCAGGTCGGGATGCGCCCCGGCATGGGCGAACAGCACGTTCCCCGACTGGTGGCTGGACGCAAGGCCGCGCAGCAGGCCGAGATGGGGGCCCATCGCCTCGGTCAGCGCCGCGCGCAGGTCCCGCTCGGCCGCGTCGCCCCGGCCAGCGCCGATCGCTCCGAGGCCCCCGACCCCATAGCTGAGCAACGTCTGCAGGCCGCCGAACTGCAACCATCGGGTGGCGCTGGCGCGGCCCTCGATGAAGTCGAGCAGCATCGCCTCGTGATTGCCGCGCAGCAGGATCGGGTCGAGTTCCGCGGCCTCGTCGAGGCTCGCCACGAGGTCGAGCGCGGCGCGGCTGGAATCGCCGCGATCGATGTAGTCGCCCATCATCACCAGGGTCGCGCGCTGCCCGTCGGCGCGGCACTCGGCCAGGATCCGGGCGACCATCCGCTCGAGCAGCTCGGCCGCGCCATGAACGTCGCCGATGGCGTAGATCCGGCCGGCGACGTTGGGCACCGAGACGATCGGCGCAGGCGCCCGGCGCCCCTTCAACCTGTCGATCAGTCCGAAAACCATGCGCTCATCCGCTCAGGCCGCAGCGACAGCCACCCATCCCCTGCCCTGCGGGCGGGCGGGCGGGAAGTCAAGCCCCCCCAAGGTTCCGCGCGGCCGCAAGCTGGCCGCCACGGCGGCAATATGGGTGCAGGCGCGCGGCCCGTGCAAGCGCCCGGCTCCGAGCACGCGCCGGGCGGTCGTCCGAAGCGGCCTGGCCGCCTTCTGGTCCGGCAGGCTCACGTTTTGGACGGCAAGGTTCCGGGCGGTGATTTTTCTGTTCCTCAACGCGAACACCGCGGCGCATACTTCGCGCCGGCGGCCAGGGGGGCCGCGCAACAACGACAAGACGCTCCGGGGAGAGCACGACATGACACGTTTGACGGCAAGCTGCGCGGCGGTGATCGCGCTCGCGCTCACCATCCCGGCCGGCGCGGCCGAGATGCTCCAGGCCCTGGGCCCCGGCGAGGGGCAGGTCGATATCGTCGCCTGGCCCGGCTACATCGAGCGCGGCGAGACCGACAAGTCCTTCGACTGGGTGACGAAGTTCGAGGCGGCGACCGGCTGCAAGGTGAACGTCAAGACCGCCAACACCTCGGACGAGATGGTGGCGCTGATGAACGAAGGGGGCTTCGACCTCGTCACCGCCTCGGGCGATGCCTCGCTCAGGCTGATCGCCGGCAAGCGGGTGCAGCCCGTCAACCCCACGCTGATCCCGAGCTGGGCCACGCTCGACCCGCGGCTCGAGAGCGCGCCATGGCACACGGTGGGCGGCGTGCATTACGGCACGCCCTACATGTGGGGCCCGAACGTGCTGATGTACAACGCCAACGTGTTCCCCGAGGCGCCGACCAGCTGGAACGTCGTGTTCGAGCCGATGGACCTGCCCGACGGCAAGCCGAATGCCGGGCGCGTGCAGGCCTATGACGGCCCGATCCACATCGCAGACGCCGCGCTCTACCTGATGGCGCACAAGCCCGACCTCGGCATCACGAGCCCCTACGAGCTGAACGAGGCGCAGTATGCCGCCGCGCTCGACCTCTTGCGCCAGCAGCGCAAGCTGGTCAGCCGCTACTGGCACGACGCCTTCATCCAGATCGACGACTTCAAGAACGAGGGCGTGGTCGCCTCGGGCTCGTGGCCGTTCCAGGTCAACCTGCTGGCCTCGGAAGGCCAGCCCATCGCCTCGACCATTCCGGCCGAGGGCGCGACCGGCTGGGCCGACACCACCATGATGCATGCCGACGCGGCCCACCCCAACTGCGCCTACATGTGGATGGAGCACACGCTCAGCTCGAATCTGCAAAGCGATCTCTCGGTCTGGTTCGGCGCCAACCCCAGCGTGCCGGCCGCCTGCACCGACGGGCGCGGCATGCAGACCGCCGAGGGCTGCAAGACGAACGGGATGGAGGATTTCGAGAAGATCCGCTTCTGGACCACGCCAGTGTCGAACTGCGCGAGCCAGGGCACCTGCGTCCCCTATTACCGCTGGGTGTCGGACTATATCGGCGTGATCGGCGGGCGCTGAGACACCACGCAACCCGGGGCTTGCCGGATCCGGCGCCGGCGTCGATCTGCACAGCCCCGGGCGTGACCCGGGGCCTCCCGCAGGTGGCTCCGGCCCCTGCTCCCCGCTGCCCCGGGCCCGAACCGGGGCCTCGCGATCCCCATCGTGGCCCCGGATCACACCCGGGGCGCGCATCCCTGCCGCCCGGAGCGCCATGACCACAGCCGTCCTCTTCCGACAGGTCTCGCGCCATTTCGGCCCTGTCCGCGCCGTCGACGCGGTCGACCTCGACATTGCCGAGGGCGAGTTCTTCGGCATGCTCGGCCCCTCGGGCTCGGGCAAGACCACCTGCCTGCGCCTCATCGCCGGCTTCGAGCAGCCGAGCGCGGGCCATATCGAGATCTTCGGCGAGACTGCCGAGGGCGTGCCGCCCTACCGGCGCAACGTCAACACGGTGTTCCAGGACTACGCGCTGTTCCCGCACCTGAACGTGCTGGACAACGTCGCCTATGGGCTGATGGTGCGGAAGGTCCCGCGCGCCGAACGCCATGCCCGGGCCGAGGAGGCACTCGCGATGGTCAAGCTCGCGGGCTATGGCGCGCGCCGCCCGGCGGCGCTCTCGGGCGGGCAGCGCCAGCGCGTGGCGCTCGCGCGCGCGCTGGTGAACCGCCCCCGGGTGCTGCTGCTCGACGAGCCCTTGGGCGCGCTCGACCTCAAGCTCCGCGAGCAGATGCAGGAGGAGCTGAAGGCTCTCCAGCAAAGCCTCGGCATCACCTTCGTCTTCGTCACCCACGACCAGGGCGAGGCGCTGTCGATGGCCGACCGGGTCGCCGTGTTCAACGAGGGCCGGATCGTGCAGGTCGGCACGCCGCAGCAGATCTACGACCGGCCCCGCACCCGCTTCGTCGCCGATTTCGTGGGATCGTCGAACGTGCTGCCGCCCGCACTCACGCGCGCGCTGGGCGGCCCCGAGGCCTGGGCGAGCCTGCGGCCCGAGGCGCTGCGCCTCACCGCGCCCGGTGCGGGACGGGTCTCCGGCACGGTCGCCGGGCTGCGTTATCTGGGAGCCGCCACCCGCATCGGCGTGGCGGTCGAGGGGGCGACGCTCGCGGCGCTGCTGCCCGCGGGGCGCCCCGCCCCCACGCCGGGCGAGGCGGTGGGGCTCGACTGGGACCCGGCCGCCCTCCACCCGATGGAGGCTGGCTGATGGCCGCGCCCGCAGCCCTCGCCGCCCCCCGCCCGGGCCTCGCCGCCCGCACCGCCGACGCGCTGTGGCGCCGTCCGGGCCTCACCCTGTTCCTGATGCTGACGCCGCCGATGCTGTGGCTCGGCATCGTCTATCTCGGCTCGCTGTTCGCGCTCCTCCTGCAAAGCTTCTTCTCGATCGACGAGTTCTCGGGCCTGATCGTGCGAGAGCTCACGCTCAAGACCTATGGCGAGCTGCTGCGCCCGGCGAATTTCGACATCATCATCCGCACCGTGACGATGGCCGCCGCCGTGACGGTCGCGGCCGCGATCCTCGCCTTTCCGATCGCCTATTTCGCGGCGCGCTATGCGCGGGGACGGTGGAAGGCGCTGTTCTATCTGGGCGTGATGCTGCCGCTCTGGTCGAGCTATCTGGTCAAGGTCTATGCTTGGAAACTGATCCTCGCGAAGGAGGGGATCCTCACCTACATCCTCGACGGGCTGGGGCTGATGCCGGTGCTGGAGCTGCTGCTTTCCGTCCCGGTGATCGGGGGCACTTCGCTGTCGGTGAGCTACATCGGCACCTTCCTAGTGTTCCTCTATGTCTGGCTGCCCTTCATGATCCTGCCGATGCAGGCGGCGCTCGAGCGTGTCCCCGCCTCGCTCATCGAGGCCTCGGGCGACCTCGGCGCCACGCCCGGCCAAGCGCTTGCCACCGTGATCCTGCCGCTGGCGCTGCCCGGCGTGGTGGCGGGCTCGATCTTCACCTTCTCGCTCACGCTGGGCGACTACATCATCCCGCAGATCGTGGGCTCGTCGCGGCTGTTCATCGGGCAGGCGGTCTATGCCCATCAGGGCACGGCGGGGAACATCCCGCTGGCCGCGGCCTTTACCGTGGTGCCGATCGTCATCATGGGCGTCTACCTGTGGATGGCAAAGCGTCAGGGGGCCTTCGATGCGCTCTGACGGACGCCGCGCGCCTCTTGGCCTCACGCTCGCGGCGGCGGGGGGGCTTGCGTTCCTGCACCTGCCGATCCTGCTGATCTTCCTCTATGCCTTCACCACCGAGGACAAGAGCTACCAGTTCCCGCCGCCGGGCCTGACGCTGAAATGGTTTGCCGTCGCCTGGGGTCGGCCGGACGTCTGGGCGGCGCTGGGGCTCTCGCTCAAGGTCGCGGCGGTCTCGACCGCGATCGCGCTGGTGCTCGGCACGCTCTGCGCGGCGGCCGTGTCGCGCTCGCGCTTCTTCGGGCGCGAGACGGTGTCCCTGCTGGTCATCCTGCCGATCGCGCTGCCGGGCATCATCACCGGCATCGCGCTGAGGTCCGCCTTCTCGATCGCCGAGATCCCGTTCTCGACCTGGACCATCATCCTGGGCCACGCGACCTTTTGCGTCGTCGTGGTCTACAACAACGCGGTCGCGCGCTTCCGGCGGCTCTCGGGCTCGCTGATCGAGGCGTCGATGGACCTTGGCGCCGACGGGTTCCAGACCTTCCGTCACGTTGTCCTGCCCAATATCGGCAGCGCGCTGCTTGCCGGGGGAATGCTCGCCTTCGCGCTCAGTTTCGACGAGGTGATCGTGACGACCTTCACCGCCGGGCAGCAGCAGACCCTGCCGATCTGGATGCTGGAGGAGCTGGTGCGCCCGCGCCAGCGCCCGGTCACCAACGTGGTGGCGGTGGCGGTGGTGCTGGTGACCTTCCTGCCAATCCTCGCGGCCTACTACCTCACCCGCGACGGCGAGCATGTAGCGGGTCAGGGCAAGTAGGCCCCGCCCGGTTTGCATCGGCGGCGCAAAACCCTAAACTCAGTCCGAGCAGCGCGCCCGAGCCCCGGCCCGTCAAGTCCGGTAGGGTCCATGGCTCGCGCGCCCCGAACGCCCCGCAGGGAGCCCGTCATCGCCCGCACCCGCCCCGATCCCGCCGCCCTGATCCCCTCCGCCGAAGCCGCCGCGATTGTCGCGGGCACGCATCGCGCGCCCTTCGCACTGCTCGGGCTGCATGCCGTCGATGACAGCTTCGTGCTGCGCGCCTACCTGCCCGGCGCCGAGACCGTCGAGGCGATCACCCCCGACGGCACTCCCATTGCGACCCTCGCACCCGGCCCTTCGGCAGGCGTCTTTGCCGCCCATCTCGCGGCCCCGCCCGCCGACTGGCGCCTGCGTGCGCGGCGCGGGCCCGACACATGGATCGAGGATCCGCCCCACCGCTTCCCGCCGACTTTGGGCGAGCAGGACCTGCATTTCATCGGGGAAGGCACGCATCTGCGGCTCTGGACCTCGCTCGGCGCCCGCACGATTTCCCATCTGGGGGTGCAGGGAACCGCCTTCGCCGTCTGGGCGCCCAATGCGGGGCGCGTCTCGGTGGTGGGCGATTTCAACGGCTGGGACGGGCGGCGCCATGTCATGCGGCACCTCGGCGCGAGCGGAGTGTGGGAGATCTTCCTGCCCGGCGTCGAGGCGGGCATGCGCTACATGTTCGAGATCCTCGACACCGACGGACGGCTCCTTCCGCTCAAATCCGACCCCGTGGGCTTCGGGGCCGAACTGCGTCCCGCCACGGCATCGGTGGTGCGCGACCTGCGCGGGTATGACTGGCGCGACGGCGAATGGATGGCCGCCCGCGCGGCGCGCGCCGACGTGGCCGCGCCCGTGTCGATCTACGAGGTCCACGCCGCCTCGTGGCGCCGCGCGCCGGGAACGGGCTTCGCCGACTGGGAGAGCCTCGCCACCGAGCTCGTGCCCTATGCGATCGGCATGGGCTTCAGCCATCTCGAACTGATGCCGATCTCGGAGCACCCCTTCGACGGCTCGTGGGGCTACCAGCCGGTCGGTCTCTACGCCCCGACCGCGCGGCATGGCGACGTGGCGGGGTTCCGCCGCTTTGTCGAAGCCTGCCACGACGCGGGGCTCGGCCTCATCCTCGACTGGGTGCCGGGGCACTTCCCGGCCGACCCGCACGGCCTCGCGCGCTTCGACGGCACCCACCTCTACGAGCATGCCGACCCGCGCGAGGGCTTCCACCCCGATTGGAACACGCTGATCTACAATTATGGCCGGCGCGAGGTCGCGAATTTCCTCATCGCCAACGCGCTCTACTGGCTCGAGGCGCACCATGTCGACGGCCTGCGCGTCGACGCCGTGGCCTCGATGCTCTACCGCGACTATTCGCGCGCTGCGGGCCAATGGGTCCCCAACATCCATGGCGGGCGCGAGAACCTCGAGGCCATCGACTTCCTGCGCTGTGTGAACGCGACCGTCGCCGCGCGTGTGCCCGGCGCGCTCACCATCGCCGAGGAATCGACCGCCTGGCCCGGCGTCACCGCCCCCGAGGCCGAGGGCGGCCTCGGCTTCGGCTACAAGTGGAACATGGGCTGGATGAACGACACGCTGGCCTACATGGCCGAGGACCCGGTGCATCGCCGATGGCACCACGACCGGATGACCTTCGGCCTGCACTACGCCTTCTCCGAGCGCTTCATCCTGCCGCTCAGCCATGACGAGGTGGTGCATGGCAAGGGCTCGATCCTCGGCCGCATGCCGGGCGACCGCTGGCAGAAATTCGCGAACCTGCGGGCCTATTACGGCTTCATGTGGGGACACCCGGGCAAGAAGCTCCTGTTCATGGGCTCGGAGTTCGGGCAGGCGGCCGAGTGGGACCACGACGCGGGCCTCGACTGGGGCGCGCTCTCGGACCCGCTGCATGCCGGCGCGCGGCGGCTGGTGGCCGACCTCAACCGGCTCTACCGCGCCGCGCCCGCGCTGCACCAGCGCGACGCGCGGGCCGACGGCTTCCAGTGGATCGACGGGGCGGCGTCCGAGCAATCCGTCCTCGCCTGGCTCAGATACGGCGAGCCCGGAACGCCGCCGGTCGCGGTCGTCGCGAACCTCACCCCCGTGCCGCGCGAGAACTGGCGGATCGGCCTGCCGCGGCCCGGCCACTGGGCCGAGCGTCTCAACACCGACGCCCGCGACTATGGCGGGGCGGGGCTCGGCAACATGGGCGCGGTCGAGGCGCTGGCCGAGCCCTCGCATGGCCTGCCCTGCTCGGCCAGCCTCACCCTGCCGCCGCTTGCCACGCTGATCCTCGAGCATGTGCCGGGCTAGGGCGTCCGCGCCATGCTCGCCCGTTCGATCAGTTCGAAGCCGGGATCGACCCGGAGCCGCGCCGGCCTGCGGCCATCGAGTCGATCCAGCAGCATCCCGATCGCCTCGAAGCCCATGCGGTAGCGCGCGATCCGCATGCTGGTGATGGCCGGCACCGCCGCCGCCATCATCTCGAGATCGTTGAAGGCGACGATTTCCATCCGCCCCGGCACCGCGATGCCGCGCGCCATGCACTCGAACAGCACGCCCAGCGCAAGGTCGTCATTGGCGCAGAAGATCGCGTCCGTCGCGGGGTCCGCCGCCAGCACCGCTGCCGCAAGCTCGCGCCCAAGCGTCACGCTCGACGGTGCCTCGGTGGCGATGTCGCGCGCGCCCGCACAGAGCCCTGCGGCCTCCAGCGCCGCACGGCACCCCTCGCGCATGCGCAGCATCCGCGGGTCCATCCGCGCGCCGACGAAGCCGATGCGGCGATAGCCCCGGGCGATCAGGTGCCGGGCCACCGCCTGCCACGCCGCGCGATGCGAGGTGCCGATCAGCATGTCGATCGCCCGCGCCCCATGCCATGATCCGCATCACCCGGAAGCCCGCGCACTTGAGGAACGCCTGCGGCGCCGCCGACTGCTCGAACCCCGTCAGCAGCATCGCCGCCGGGCGCTGGCCGGCAAAGAGCTGCACCAGCCGGTCCTCCTCCTCGACCGCATAGCGCGTGTTGCCGATCTGGACCTTGTAGCCCGAGCCCTCGTTGCGATCGTAGACGCCCTGGATCACCTCGGCATGGACGCTGCTCGTGAGGCTGGGAAGGATCACGCCCACGACGTTCGACCGGCCCGAGGCCAGCCCCTGCACCTGCGGGTAGGGCAGATCGTTGAGCGCCCGGATCGCGGACTCGATGCGCGCGCGGAGGGCGTCCGGGACCTGCTCGGGCCGGCGGATCGCGCGCGATCTGTTCGACGCGATGCGGCTGATGGGCGGGCGCCTGAGGGGCGCAGTGGCGGTGCGGGCGATCATCCTCGCCGCGCTAAGCGGCATCATCGGGGGCGAGGTCGTGCTGCTTGGGCAAATCGCTCTGCCACAGATGCTGCGGCAGGGCCATGACCGGCGGCCCGCAATCAGTATCATCTGCGCGGGCGGCCCGCCCGGCACCATGGTTCCACCCTCGGTCGTGCCGATCATCTATGGGCTGACGGCGAGTGTCCCGATGGGCGACCTGTTCACCGGGGCCTTCCTCCCCGGCCTCATGCTGGCAGGCTTCCATGTCGCCGATGCGCTGATCCACCGCCGGCTCGACCCCTCGGCCGCGACCGAGCCCGACAGCCCCCCTGCGAACGCCGAGGTGATCCGCCCCTTCTCGGCACGGCTCAGGCAGGGTAGAGGCTGCCGGGTGCTCACCGGCAACCTGTTCGACGCTGAGATCATGAAGATCGCGACCATCACGCCCGAATTCCGCGCGCGCCATCTCTGGGACCCCGCCAGCCGCGAGGCCTTCGAGGGCCGCGCCGGCGTTTTCGATGGGCCCGGGGAGTTCCATGAACGGATCGATGACCCCGCGCTCGCCGTCGATGCGGGCGTGATCCTTGTCATGCGCGGCACCGGCCGCATCGGCCATCCCGGCGCGGCCGAGGTGGCGGACATGCGTGCGCCCGACCACCTGCTGCGGCAGGGCGGGAGTGAGCGTCCCAGCAGCGGCAACCGGCGCCCGGCGGGCAGCACCGGCTTGTCCTGGATCCTAAACGCCTCGCCCGAGGCGGCGGCGGACGGGGGGCTTGCGCTGCTCTGCACCGGCGACCGGCTGCGGGTCGGTCTGGACCGCGGCCGGGTCGATGCGCTGGTCCTCGAGACCGAGTGGGCGGCCCGGCGCACCGCGCTGGAGGACGCCGGCGGCTTCTACTTCCCGCCCTCGCAGACCCCGTGGCAGGAGATGCAGCGCGGGTGCGTCGACCAGCTCGCGCAGGGCATGGTGCTCAAGCCCGCCGTCGCCTGCCAGCGCATCGCGGCCAAGGTGCCGCCGCGCAACAATCACTGATCGATGGGCGCCCTCATCGGCATCGACTGGGGCACCACCCGCCTGCGCGGCTACCTGATCGACCGCGCGGGCGGGGTGGTCGAGGCGCGCGAGGCGCCGCACGGCCTGCGCGCCCTGCCGCCGGGCGGCTTTCCCGCCGCGCTCGCGGCGCTCAGCGCCGGCTGGCCCGAGCGGCTGCCGGTGTTGATGGCGGGGATGGTTGGCGCCCGCACCGGCTGGCGCGAGGCGTCCTATCTGGACGGCACGGCCGGGGGCGTGACGGCGGACGACCTTGCCCGCGCGCTCGCGCCGGTGGACGCGCCCGGCCGCCTCCTTATCGTGCCGGGCGTGCGGATTGACCGCGACGGCACGCCCGACGTGATGCGCGGCGAGGAGACACAGGCCGTGGGCGCGGGGCTCGACCGGGTGCGCGTGCTGCTGATGCCCGGCAGCCATTCGAAATGGCTGCGCGTGGGCGCGGGTCGCATCGGCGGGCTTCGCACGGCAATGACGGGCGAGGTCTTCGCCGCGCTCGCCGCGCATACGATCCTTGCCGACACCATTGCGGGCGAGGACGGCGACATGGCGGGCTTCGACGATGGGCTCGCCGCCGCCCTGCGCCTCGCCCGGCCCGGCGCGCTTCTCGACGCGCTTTTCTCGATCCGGGCGCGCGTGCTCTGCGGAACGCTCGACGCCGGCGCGGCGCGCGGCTTCCTGTCCGGCCTGCTGATCGGCGCCGAGGTGGCATCCGCGCCGGAGCACGGCCCCGTCGAGATCGTGGCCACGCCCGCACTCGCCCGCCATTATGCCCTCGCCCTCGCAACCCCGGGCCGCGACGCGACCATCGCGCCCGGGGATTGCGCCGCGCGGGGCCTATGGACCATCGCCCGCGCCGCGGGCCTCGTGACAGGAGACGACCGATGCTGACCCTCGACGCCGCAATCGACCAGATGCCGCTCCTCGCCATCCTGCGCGGCATCACGCCGCCCGAGGCCGAACCCGTGGGCCGCGCCCTGGTCGAGGCCGGGATCGTGATCCTCGAAGTCCCGCTCAACTCGCCCGAGCCCTATGGCAGCATCCGCCGCCTCGCCCGCGCCTTCGGCGACCGGGCGCTGGTCGGCGCCGGCACCGTGCTGCGGCCCGAGGAGGCCGCGCGCGTGGCCGACGCGGGCGGGCGCCTCGTCGTCTCGCCCAACTTCAACGCCGAGGTGGTGGCGGCGACGCGGCGCGCGGGGCTGATCTCGGTGCCGGGGGTGTTCACGCCCAGCGAGGCCTTCGCCGCCCTCGATGCGGGCGCGGACGCGCTCAAGCTGTTCCCCGGCGACGCGATCTCGCCCAAGGTGGTGGGAGCGTTGCGCGCGGTGCTGCCCGCGGCCTGCCGGCTGGTCGTCACGGGCGGCGTGGGCGCGGCGAACCTCGCGGCCTTCCTCGCGGCGGGGGTGGACGGCGTGGGCATCGGCTCGGCGCTCTACAAGCCCGGCCGCCCGGCGGGCGAGGTGGCCGAGGAAGCCCGCAGCCTCGTCGAGGCCGCGCGAGGGCCGCAGGCCCGCGGATGAGCGCGCCCGCGATCCCCTGCCTCGGCGAGCCGCCGGCCGGGCTCGACCCTCCGGGTGGCGGCCAATAGCTCGAGGGGTTGGGGGCCGACGCCTCGAACGTCGCCATCGCTGCGGCCCGGCCTGGCACGACCAGCGGCATCGCCAGCCGCGTCGGTTCCGGAGGTTTCGCCGAGGGGCTGATGGCGCTCTGGGCGCGCGAAGGCGTCAACGCTGCGGCCGTCGCGCGTGATCCCGAGCGCCGACCAGGCTATTTACCGCAGCTCGGGCCCGCGCAGGGCACGCGTCCGCGTACTGCCGCGCGCACTTGGAGCGGCGGGCAAACACGGCTCACGCGGTCCGGATGAGCCGAGATGGGTCGCGCCCCAACCTGCCCCGCATCAGAAACGGTCCTTGCGGCGACGGATCTCGGCGAAGGCCTCGGCGTCCGACGCGCTCGCCATCCCGAGCGCGGCCTTCACCTCGGGCAGGCCCGCGCGCAGGAAGGGGTTCGTCTCCAGCTCCTCGGCCAGCGTGACCGGCACGATCGGCTCGTCTGCCGCGTCGGCCTCGCGGATGCGCTCGATGCGTGCCTTGAGCGCCGCGTTCCCGGGCTCGATGGTCAGGGCGAAGCGCCCGTTCGCGGCCCCGTAATTGTGCCCCGAATAGATCCGCGTCTCGCCCGGCAGCGCCATGAGCTTGCCGAGCGACGCCCACATCATCGGCATCGTGCCCTCGAACACCCGCCCGCAGCCCAGCGCCATCAGGCTGTCGGCGGTGAAGGCCGCGGGCACCTCGTCGATCACATAGGCGACATGCCCGATGGTGTGCCCCGACACGTCGATCACCCGCGCGACCGTCTTCCCGAGCGTCACGGTCTCGCCCTCGGAAAGCTCGCGATCGAGCCGCGGCAGCCGCGCCCGGTCGGCCGCGTTGCCCACCACCGTCGCGCCATGGCGCTCGCGCAGCCGTTCGACCGCTTCGGTATGATCGCCGTGATGATGGGTGATCCAGATCTGGTCGAGCCCCCAGCCCCGATCGGCCAGCGCCTTCTCGATCGGGTCGGCGTCCGGCGCGTCGACCAGCGCGACCTGCCCGCTCGCCGTGTCGCGGATCAGGTAGGCATAATTGTCGGCGCGGCAGGGGACGGTGACGATCTCGACAGGCATTGCACAGCTCCTCGGCTTGCTTCAGGCTCGGGGCCGCAACACTAGCCCGTTGGCCGGCCAGCGCAACGCCGGCCGCACATGCAGCGCCACCACCGCCGGAGCCATGCATCTCGACGTCGTCGACCTGCGCAAGTTCTACCACAGTACGCCGCTCGGGCGGATGGTGCAGCGCGGCCTGCGCGACCGGCTCGCGACGCTGTGGCCCGACACGCGCGGCATGACGGTGGTGGGCTTCGGCTTCGCGGCGCCATTCCTGCGGCCGTTCGTCGAGCGCTCGGGGCGGGTGCTGTGCCTGATGCCCGCGCAACAGGGCGTCTGCCCCTGGCCGGACGAGGGGCCGAACCACGCAGCCCTGATCGAGGAGACGCTCTGGCCGCTGCCGAACGGCTTCGTCGACCGCCTCGTCGTGGTGCACGGGCTCGAGACTTGCGAGCGGCCGCAGGCGCTGCTCGAGGAGATCTGGCGGGTGCTCGCCCCGGGGGGGCGCGCGGTGTTCATCGTGCCGAACCGCGCCGGGCTGTGGGCGCGGCGGGACGTGACGCCCTTCGGCTATGGCCGCCCCTATTCGGTCAGCCAGCTCGAGCGCACGCTGGCCCAGCACCGCTTCGCCGCCGAGAGCCATGGCGGGGCGCTGTTCCACCCGCCCTCGCACCGGCGCTTTTGGCTGCGGCTGGCACCGGCGATGGAGCGGATCGGCTCGCGCCTCGATGCCGAGCGCCTCGCGGGCGTCGTGATGGTCGAGGCGACGAAGCTCGTCTACATCCCCCCGACCAGCGGCGCGAAGGAAACCGCGCGCCGGCCGCTGCGCGTGCTCGAGGGGCTGGCGCCGCCACGTCCCAAGCCCGCCGCGGGGCGGAGCGTGGCCTCCCGGCCGGCCCCGTGACCTTCGGCCGAAACGTTACGCGCGCCCGGAAGGTCCGGGCGCGCGCGGCGATGTCGTTGCAGGCCTTGACTCGCTTCAGGCTCGAGCGGACCCGCCGCGGCGGCGCAGACCCCCCTGCGCCGCCCGGGCGGCGCGGCTCACTCCTCCACGAACAGGTTGCGCCATGCACGCTGGAGGATGTCCTGCGTGAATTGGGGCGGAATCCCACGGTAGGTGCACATCGCGATCGTCTGGTCGCACAGGAAGCGGGGATGGAAGGCGTGATACCCCGCGCCATCGTGCTTGCCGTAGAGCTCGCTCATGATGAAGCCCAGCGTCTGCTCGTCGAGCTCGAGCCCCGAGCGCCGTGCCGTGCGGGCGAAGATCCGAACGAAGGTGGCCTCGTCCGGCTGGCCCACGAAGATCTTGTAGCGGATGCGGCGCAGCGCGGCGTCGTCGACCAGCGTCTTGGGCGTGAGGTTCGTCGAGAACACCACGAGGCTGTCGAAGGGCACCTCGAACTTGCGCCCGGTCTGCAGCGCGAGATAGTCGACGCGGGCCTCGAGCGGGACGATCAGACGGTTCATGATCGCCTGCGGCGTCTCGCGCTGGCGGCCGAAATCGTCCACGACGAACACGCCGCCCGCGGCCTTGAGCTGCATCGGCGCCTCGTAGACGCGGCTCACGGGGTTGTAGCTGAGATCGAGCATGTCGACCGTGAGCTCGCCACCCGCGGTGATCGAGGGCCGCTTGCAGGGGATGTAGCGGGGGTCGAACCCGATATGCCGGCGCAGCCCGGCCCCGCCGTCGGCCTCGGCCTCGGCGCCGGTCGGCGTATGCACCGTCGGGTCGTAGATGGTGATGACCTGCTTTTCCACCAGGATCGCGTGCGGCACGTAAATGTGGTCGCGGTAGGCCTCGCAGACCGCGAGGGCGATCGACGACTTGCCGTTCCCCGGCGGGCCGTAGAGCAGTACGGCCGAGAACGAGTTCACCGCCGGGCCGACCTCCTCCATCATCGCGTCGGTCAGCGTCAGATGCGCGAAGACCTGGCGCAGCATGGCCTCGGACAGGCGCTCGTTGCGGATCGACTGGGCGCGGATCTGCGCGTTGTACTGCTCGACCGGCACCGGCGCGGGGCCGACCCACTCACTCTGGGTCAGGGCATCGAGCGCCCATTCACGGCCCTTCGACGTCATCGCGTAGCGCATCTCGGCCGTCACGGCGGCGCCGAGCTGGCCCAGCGTGTCGATGAGCTTGGTTTCCTTGGCGGTCTCAATCAGGCCCTCGACGACGTTCACGGGCAGGCACATGGCCCGTGCGATCTCGCTCGCGCGCTCGAGGCCGCGGCGGTAGATCGTCTTCATCATCAACTCGACGAGAAACCCCTCGGGCAGACCCGTATCGGCCAGAGTCTGCGGTGCACGCGGCGCGGGAATGACCTTGACGGCGGCGCCATGCTCGAAATTCAACGCAAGATTCATCGGCGGACCCTACCCCTTCTGGTTCGGACGCGCCGCCGGGTGACCGGGTCAGGGACCCGCGCCTCGTGAAAGGCGGCGAGAGCCTCGCTTCTCCCGCCGCCATCCTGCCGCCTCCGGCCCTTCCGGGAACTGGAGCGTTTCCCGTTAGACCACACGGCGAGTCGCCACCCCGCGACTGTTCGCAACTTCAAGCTGAACGCAGACCATGTTCATTTTTGGATCAGCTCAGGCGCATTTTCGCCAAAGTTTGAAGAACGTGTCAAGATCATCCAATATCATGCTGGAAAAATTATCATTTCTCATATTGCCCGAATGCGCTTCGCACCGCCTGCCGGCGTCGCATTCGGGCGGACTCGCCCCCGTTCGGGTCGGTGCCCGGGCAGTCGCGGGCCGCAACTCGCGCAGTTTCAGCGCGACTCGCCCGCGCCCGCGCGCCCGCCGCCTCTTCTCAAGCGCCGCGCCAGACTGTATGCGGGCTCTGAGGCATCAGTGGGTCGACCGACGGGCAGGGTTTCATGAGCGCACATCCCACCATCCGCCCCCGGCAGGGCGTCATGGACATCGCCCCCTATGTCGGCGGCAAGAGCCATGCCGTGGGTGCCAACCGCACGATCAAGCTCAGCTCGAACGAGAACCCCCTTGGGCCCAGCCCGGCGGCACGCGCGGCCTTCGTTGCCGCGGCCGAGGGGCTCGCGCTCTATCCAGACGGCGGTGCGTCGGCGCTGCGCCGCGCGATCGGCGAAGCGCACGGCCTCGACCCCGACCGCATCATCTGCGGCGCGGGGTCGGACGAGCTTATCGCGCTCCTGTGCAAGGCCTATGCCGGGCATGGCGACGAGGTGCTCTACTCGCAGCATGGCTTCCTGATGTATCGCCTGTCCGCGCTGGCGGCGGGCGCGACGCCCGTCGTCGCCCCCGAGACGGAGCTGACGACCGACATCGACGCCCTGATCCGCCAGCTCACGCCGCGCACGCGACTCGTGTTCGTCGCGAACCCCAACAACCCGACCGGGACGATGGTGGAGGGCGCGGCGCTCGGTCGCCTCGCGGACGCGCTGCCGCCGGCGGCGTTGCTCGTCCTCGATTCCGCCTACGCCGAATACGTGCGCGACGAGGGGTATGACGGCGGCATCGCGCTGGTCGCGGCGCGCGAGAACGTGGTGATGACGCGCACCTTCTCGAAGATCCACGGCCTCGCGGCGCTGCGGCTGGGCTGGGCCTTCGCGCCCGCGCATGTGATCGACGTGCTCAACCGGGTGCGCGGGCCGTTCAACGTCTCGGCCCCGGCGCTCGCGGCGGGCGAGGCGGCGATCCGCGACCGCGACTATGTCGCCCATTGCGCCGTGCAGAACGAGGTCTGGCGCGACTGGCTGGCCAAGGAGCTGAACCGCGCCGGCTTCGCCGTGGTGCCATCCTTCGCGAACTTCCTGCTGGTCGAGATCGGCGAGAACGCCCCCGCCGCCGACGAGTACCTGCACCGGCGCGGCATCGTGGTGCGCCGGATGGAGGGCTACGGCCTGCCCCGGCACCTGCGCATCTCGGTCGGGGACGAGGCCGCGTGCCGCGCCGTCGCCGAGGCGATGCGCGCCTTCAGGGCCGGGAACTGAGCGATGGCGGAGCCGCATTTCCGCAGGGTCGCGCTGATCGGCCTCGGGCTGATCGGCTCGTCGATCGCCTGGGCCGCGCACCGCTCGGGCGCGGCGGGCGAGATCGCGGGTTACGCGCGCTCGGCCGCCACGCGCGAGACCGCGCGGCGGCTGGGCTTCTGCGACAGCGTGGCCGAGACCGCCGCCGAGGCGGTGCGCGGCGCCGACCTCGTGATCGTCTGCGTCCCCGTGGGATCCTGCGGTGCCGTCGCGGCCGAGATCGGGCCTGCGCTGGCGCCGGGCGCGATCGTCTCGGATGTCGGCTCGGTCAAGGCGTCCGTGATCGCCCAGATGGCCCCGCACCTGCCGGGGCACGTCCATTTCGTGCCGGCCCATCCGCTGGCGGGCACCGAGCATTCGGGCCCGGAATCGGGCTTCGCCGAGCTCTTCGACAATCGCTGGTGCATCCTGACACCGCTGCCCGATGGCGAGCCCTCGGCCACCGCGCGCCTTCGCGCGTTCTGGGAGGCGCTGGGCGCGCGCACCGACGAGATGACGCCCGAGCACCACGACCTCGTGCTCGCCGTCACGAGCCATGTGCCCCATGCCATCGCCTACACGATGGTCGGTGTCGCGGACGACCTGCGTCGGGTCACCGACTCCGAGGTGATCCGCTATTCGGCGGCGGGTTTCCGGGACTTCACGCGCATCGCGGCCTCGGACCCGACGATGTGGCGCGACGTGTTCCTGAACAACCGCGAGGCGGTGCTCGACATTCTCGGCCGCTTCGCCGAGGAGCTGTTCGTCGTGCAGCGGGCGATCCGCATGGGCGACGGCGAATACCTGTTCGATTACTTCACGCGCACGCGCGCCATCCGGCGCGGCATCATCGAGGCCGGGCAGGACACTGCGGCACCCGATTTCGGCCGCATCGCCCGCACCGAGAAGGAGCGCGCCGGATGACGGTCGCGCCCGGGGCCGCAGCACTCGCTCTCGCGCTCTGGGCGCTCGTCGCAGCACCGCTTCCGCCAAACCGCCCGGTCATGCAGGATGACACGGCCGCGCCCGCGGTGCCTTCGAGCGCGGTCGCCGGCATCGCGCCGGCTGCGGCCGAGGCACCGACCGTCGCGGCATCCGACACCGGGAACGGCCTTGCCCCAACCGATGCGCCCGTGCCGCCCGAGGCGGACGTCGCGCGCACCATCCAGGGCGTAACGCAGGACATCGCCCGGGGCCTTGCGCAGGACGCGGCGTCGCGCCCGTCGGGCGACGCGGCAACGACGCCGCAGCCCACGAACCCGACCGGCGCCGTCGCGGCCGGCGGCCCTGCCGTGCCGTTTCCACCGCGGCGCCCCGTCGGACCCGACGCGGCCCGTCGCCCGCCGTCCGAGTCAGCCAAGCTCGCCGCGCTCGACCCGTCGGCCATTCTCGCCCCCAGGACGCCCGCGCCCGGCGCGATCGCGCCGCAGCCCGATCAGTTCGTATGCCGTGACCCGCGCCTCGCGGGGGCCGTGATTCCACCGATCGGCGATCTCGGTGCGCCCTGCGGGATCACCCATCCGGTCCGCCTGACGGCTGTCTCGGGCGTCGCCTTCGACACGCCCGCGACGCTCGACTGCCCGACCGCGCGGCGCGTCGCGCATTGGCTGACCGGGGTGGCCGAGCCGCTGGCACGCCAGCATTTCGGCAGCCGCATCGTCGAGGTCGACGTGATGGGCAGCTATTCCTGCCGCACCCGGAACAACCGGCCGGGCGGGCGCATTTCTGAGCACGCGATGGGGAGGGCGATCGACGTGGGCGGCTTCCGGCTGGCCGACGGACGCCGCATCTCGGTCCGCGAGGACTGGGGCCGCGGCGCGGAGGGCAAGTTCCTCGGCGCGCTGCACCGGCATTCGTGCGGCCTGTTCATGACTGTGCTCGGGCCGGCGGCCGACCGCTTCCATCACGATCACTTCCACCTCGACACGGCGCGCCGCAACGGCGACACCTACTGCCGCTGAGACCGGTTCGGGAGAGGGAACTGCCGGGCGCCCGCCGCCTTCCGGGGTGAGAGTGCGAGCGCAAGAAAACGGCGCCCGGCAGGCAATGAACACCGCCGGCCGCAAGTGGTTCCCGGCTATCCACGAATCCCGGCGGGCCGGGCTCACGGCGCCAGCAAGCGCGGCGCGGGACCCACGGGTACCGGCCCGATCCGCGCCCTGCCCCCCGCGAAGCTCACAGTGACATCGAGCGCGCCCGAGCCGTTGAAAATCGCGATGAGCCCGAGCGCCGCCTCGACGGCATCGGCGACCTCGACGCTGAGCGCGCCGGTCGTGCGCGCAACCGCAATCATCCGGCGCCAATCGTTCAGCGTAAGCGCAACCTCCCCTTCCGCGAGTCCAGCGGCGTCCGCGTCGAGACGCCCCCGCGCGGTGAGGCCCATGCCGTCCCAGTCGAGCGCGACCCGGCGCAGCACCAGCGTGCGCAGGCCGATGCGGCCCTCCTCGATCACGGCGCGATCGAGCGGGCGGTCGGGGACGAACAACGCATCGGCCCGCAGCGCCGAGACTTCGGGCGAAAGGACGCCGGACGGGTCGATCCGGCGCATCAGCGCCTCGGGCAGCAAAACCCGCTCGGCGGTGGCTTCGAGCTCGTGCGTCTCGGGTGGCTCGCCGGCGATGGTCCGGCGCCGCACCGACGCATCGACCAGCTCCGCGCCCGCGCGCCAGCCCGACTGGCCGGCAACCGCAAGGCCGCGCGCAAGCACGCTGCCCTCGCGAAGCTGCAATGCAATCCCCGGAAACAGCGCAAGCACGGCCGTCATCTCGCGGCTCTCGACGCTCGCGCGCTCGCCGGGGACGGCCAGGGTCTGGCTCGACGGGAACTCGGCGGTGACGTGGGTCGGGTCGAGCGCAGGCCGCTCGAGCCGCAACTCGGGCGCGCTCCAGGCCCAGCCGGCGTCGGGATCCGACAGCGCGGGCTGCCGGATCAGCGTGTCGAAGCGGCTGGGGAACCCGGTGGTCGCGATCGCCGCCATCTCGGCCTGCCAGCCCTCGGCGGCGCGGCTCTCGAACCAGCGTGCGAGCGCGGCCTCCTGCCCGCGCGCGGCGATCATCCACCAGGCGACCCAGCCCGCCGCGGCGAGGACCACCGACAGCGTGGCGAAATTCAGGGCACGGACCATCGGCCTCTCCTTGCACCGGATCGGCGAGGGTTATACCTCACATGCGATGGAGGGTGGCAACACCATGTCGGACGGCGGATTCTGGGTCTTCGGCTACGGCTCGCTGATGTGGCGGCCGGGGTTCGAGTATCTCGAGCGGCGCATGGCGCGGCTGCAGGGCTACCGCCGTGCCTTCGCGCTGCGCTCGGTGCGCTATCGCGGCACGCCCGAGGCGCCGGGGTTGGTGCTCGGTCTCGACTGGGACCCGAACGCCGCGTGCACGGGCATGGCCTTCCGCATCTGCCCGACGCGCGCCGAGGCGGTGCGGACCTATCTCGCCGAGCGCGAGCTGGTCACGCGGAGCTATTTCGAGGTCCTCCACCCCGTCGCGCTCGAAGGCGGCGAGACCGTGGACGCGATCTGCTACATCCTCGACCGGACGCACCCGCAGTATTGCGGCGGGCTCGGGCTTGACGAGCAGGCGCGAATCATCGCCTGCGCCGCTGGACCCGCCGGGACGAACCGCGATTACCTGCACAACACGGTCGCGCATCTGCGCGAGCTTGGCGTCGAGGACGGGGCGCTGGCCGAACTCGACCTGCGCGTGCGCACGCTCGCCGGGGACGCGCCATCTCCCTCCGCGGCCCGCTGAGCGCCGGCTGCCGCCGAGCGCCCGATCGCGGCACTCAGATCGTGCCGGGCTCGACAGCGAGATGGTTGCCGACCACCTCCGACCATTCGCCCGACCGGCGGATGGCATCGAGGCCGTTGTCGAGCGCGCCGAGGAACACCTGTCCGCGCGCCGCATCGCGCGGGGCGATCACGTGGATGGTCTGGCGCCGGCGCAGGCCGCTCGCCTCGACGGCGGCGTCCGCGAGCCGCAAGCGGCCCTCGACCCGATCGAGGCCCGGGCCGCTCGCCGCGACCACGTCGACCGCACCCGCCGCGAGTTGGTCGAGGCAATCCCGCGTCCGTGGCGCGCGCGTAAGCTGCGCCTCCGGCAGGTGCGGCAGGCCGCCCCCGAAGCGCTCCGCCGCGCGGCAGAGCCGCTGCCCGCTCAGCGACGCGGCATCGGACGCGGCAGCGAGGCCATCACCGGCGCGAACGTAGAACCGGGTCTCGACCTCGGCGACCGGCGCAGAGAAGGCAAAGCTCTCGCACAGCCGGCGCTCCACGCCGCTCAGCGCCGCCGCATTCTCGCAATCGGGCCGGGCAGCGGGGAAGGCCAGATCGAACCTGCCTTCGGCCAGCGCATCGAGCGCGCTGCTCATGTCGCCGTCCGCGACCTCGTCGAACACCACCTCGTAATCCACCGGCGTCGGCGCCCGCAGCATGGCGCGCGAGACGAGTTCGGTCGCCATGCCGCCCTCCGGCAATCGCTTGCCGGCAAAGGGCGCCGCGTCGGGAAGCACGAATAGGCGCGCGAGCGCACCGCCCAGCGCCCCGCCCGCCGCGGGCCCCGCCGGAGCCGGCGCGACCGTCCCCTCGGCGGCCGGGGCGGATGTCGCCGCCTCCGCGCCGGGCGTGAGCGCCGCAAGCGCGGCCTCCCGCGTCTGGAATCCGCTACCGTCGAGGCAGGGGATGAGCAGCTGGTCGCCCACCTCGATCTCGGCCGGCGAACGCATGAAGCCGCTGTTCGCGCGGAAGATCGCGAGGTAGTCGGGCGTCGGATAGGCGCGCGAGGCGATATAGTGGAGCGTGTCGCCCCGCACCACGGTATAGAAGGTCCCGCAGGCGATCGGGCCGGCTCCCTGCGCCGCGGCGTCGGTCTCGGCCCCGAGAAGAACGGCTGCCGCCACCACGGCGGCGCGGACGCCAACGACCCCGATACGTTCCACCATGTAAGCACCCTCTCGGAAGATCAGCGGAGAAAGCGGCCGTTTTCCATATTTTGCCGAATTTTAGCCGGCATTCTTAACAAATTATTACAGCAGGGCAAGCCCCCTCCGCATCGACCCGCGGAGGCCGGGCGCACAGGCGAGGCGGGTTCTCCCCATCAGGCCGAGGCATCGACCAGCAGCGTTGCGCCTTCGGCCGCGAGGACGCGCATCAGGCTGCCGGGTGCGGGTTCGGATGCGTGCCCCGCGTCGGGCGCGAGGCGCGCGCGCCAGCTCACGCCGTCGATCTCGACCATGCCGACACCGGCGCGAAACGGTCCCGAGACCACCGCCGTGCGGCCGACAAGCTGGGCCGCGCGCCGGTTCAGGCCGGTCCCGGGCGCGCTGTCGGCCCGCTGCCGGAGCCGCAGCCAACCCCAGCCAGCCATCGCGATCACCAGGGTCGCGACCGCGAAGACCAGGACCTGCGTCGTCCCGGTCGCGTCCGGCACGACGAACAGCAGCCCCGCCACGGTCAGCGCGCCAAGCGAGAGCCAGAGCAGGAAATAGGTAAACGTCACGACCTCGACCGCGCCGAGCGCAAGCGCGAGCGCAACCCACCACCAGGCCGACGCCCCGTCGAGGAAGGCGAAGAGATCGACCTGCGGCATCACGCAGCCCCCCAGGGGCCGCCAGCGCCCGAACCGCCGGATGCCGGCGCGCCGCCCGACGCCCCGCCGTCGCGGCCGGGCTGGCCGATGGTCCGCGTGAGTTCGGCAATGCCGGCGACCGCGCCGGCGATGCCGCCGGCCTCGATCGGCAGGATCACCACGCGCGAGCTTGGGCTCGCCGCGATGTCGCGCAGCGCCTCGGTGTACTTCGTCGCGACGAAATAGTTGACCGCCTGGATGTCGCCCTCGGCGATGGCGCGGCTGACCATCTCGGTCGCTTTCGCCTCGGCCTGCGCCAGCCGCTCGCGCGCCTCGGCGTCGAGGAAGGCCGCCTCGCGCCGGCCCTCGGCCTCGCGCACCTGGCTCTCGCGCACGCCCTCGGCCTTCAGGATCGCCGCCTGCTTGAGACCCTCGGCCTGAAGCACGTCGGCACGCTTGTCGCGCTCGGCCTTCATCTGGCGGCCCATGGCGGCGACGATGTCGGCGGGGGGCGAGAGGTCCTTGATCTCGACGCGCGTGACCTTGACGCCCCAGGGATGCGCCGCCTCGTCGATGATCGCCAGGAGCTTGGAGTTGATCACGTCCCGGTTCGACAGCACGTCGTCGAGATCCATCGCGCCGATCACCGAGCGGATGTTCGTCATCGACAGGTTCTGCAGCGCATTCTCGAGGTCGCGCACCTCGTAGGCGGCCTGACTCGCGTCGATCACCTGGTAGAAGGCGACAGCATCAGCATGGACCATCGCGTTGTCCCGTGTGATGACCTCCTGCCCCTGGATGTCGAGCACGGTCTCCATCATGTTCATCTTGTGCCCGACGCGGTCGATCACCGGCCAGAGAAACCGCAAGCCGGGGCCCAGCGTCCGGACGTAGCGGCCAAAGCGCTCGACGGTCCATTCCTCGCCCTGCGGGACGGTCCGCACCGCGCGGCTGATGACGATGACCGTGAATATGACAAGGACGATGACGGCAATCTGAAAGACGCCGATATCTTCGCCGATCCCGTTCATGCAGGCTGCTCCCTCCCCCGACGGCCGCGCCCGACGCGATCGGCCCCGTGAAAATCTGGCGGC
Organism: Thermohalobaculum sediminis; assembly: GCF_023487995.1. Lineage (GTDB taxonomy): Bacteria > Pseudomonadota > Alphaproteobacteria > Rhodobacterales > Rhodobacteraceae > Thermohalobaculum > Thermohalobaculum sediminis. Next base: position 250,817 of record NZ_JAMFKN010000005.1, on the reverse strand, counting down.
TGCGGCGGCGAATCACAATCCCGCCCGACGCATGCGCGACCTGACCGTGTGCGCAAGGTTGACACGGCCGCCGCCTCGGTCCCTTCTGCGCCCTGAACAGCCGGGCGGACCACACCCGCGCGGCCGACCCGCCCCCGAAGAAGAGGCGAGACAAATCATGACAGGCTTTGCGCGCAGGGGCGCCGCCGGGCGCCTTCTTTTTTCCATCATCCTCGCGCTTTCGCTCGCGCCCCATGCATCCGCGCAGACCACTGCCCCGGCCGAGGGCACGCAGGCCGGCGCGCCCCAGCCATCGGCCGAGCCCGAGCGCGCGCGCGGCCCGGCGATTCCCGCTGATGCGCGCGTCACGACGGAGGCGCCGGATGAAGCGCAGCCCGGCGCCAACGCGCCGGAGACGCCCGCGCCCGAGGCTTCGGACGCCACAGCGGCGCCTGCACCGGCATCGCCCGCCGCTGCGGCTGCCCCCGCGTCCCCGGAAGCTGCGGCGGCACCCGCGGCGCCGGCGGGCGAGGCCGGCGCGCTGATCTCGGTCCTGCGCGACCCGGTGGCGCGTGAGCGCCTGATCACGGAACTCGAGAAGCTTGCTGCGGGCGGCGCCGCCGCGCCGCTTGAGGCCGGGCAGGATGCTGCCGCGGCCGAGGCGCCGCTTGGAACGCGGATCGCCGATTTCACGCGCGAGACCGCGGCGCACTCGGCCGCGCGCTTCCAGGCATTCGTGAGCGGGCTCCGGGCCACGGGGCGTCGCCTCGCCGGCCTCGCGGACGCGGATCTCACGGTCTTCGCCGCCGCCCTCCGGGCGCTCGCGGTGGTGGTCGCGGTGACGGTGGCTGCCCGCCTTGCGCTCGGCCTCGTGCTGACGCCGGCGCGGCGGCGCATCGGGCGCGCGGCCGAAAGCTACGGCCCATTGCGGAAGGCTGGCGCGGTTTCGGGCGCCGCGCTCCTCGACATGCTTGGTGTTCTGCTCGCGGCCGCGGGCGGGCATGCGCTCGCGCTCGTCCTCCTCGAGCCGGCCGGCGAGATCGAGTTCCACCAGGCGCTCTTTCTCAACGCCTTCGTGCTGGTGGGCCTTGGCTGCGCCGCCGTCCGGACCGTGCTGGCCCCCAAGGTTCCGACACTGCGGCTGACACCGATGTCGGACGCCACCGCCGCCCACTGGTTGCGCTGGGGCGCCGTGCTGATCGGCATCCTCGGCTACGGCCTCATGCTCGCGGTCCCGGTGGTGCGCGAGGCGGTCAATCTCTTCACCGCGCGCGCGGTTTCCGTCGTGGTGACGGGCGTCGTGCTGTTCGCCGCGATGGCGCTCGCGATCCGTCACCGCAAGGCGCCGAGGGCGCATTTCGAGGCACGCGCGGCGGCGGCCGGGGGCGATGTGACGATCGAGCTGATCGCCTATCTCTCGCGCTTCTGGCACATCGGCGTGGTGGTGTTCCTGCTGGCGATCTTCTCCGCGACGGTGCGTCAGTCGGGGAACATCGCCCCGATCCTCAGCGCCACCGGAAAGATCATCGGCGCGGCGCTGCTTGGCGCCTTCGTCATGGCCGTTCTCGGCCGGGCGAGCACGCATGGCGTGATCCTGCCCGGCGCGGTCACCGAGCGGCTGCCGCTGCTCGAGCGGCGGATCAACACTTTCGTCCCCGGCTTCCTCAAGCTGGTGCGCTTCGTCGTCATGCTGGCCGTGGTCGCCTATGCGCTCCACGTGATGGGTCTCGCGGACATCGAGGGCTGGCTTGCGGGCGCGCTGGGCGTCGATCTCGCCGGGACGCTGGTCGCGGTCGGCCTGATCGTCATGGGCGGCTTCGCCGTGTGGCTTGGGCTTGCAAGCTGGATCGACTATCGCCTGACGCCGTCGCGCGGCCGGCGGATCACCTCGCGCGAGCAGACATTGCTGTCGCTGCTCCGGAACGCCGCGACCATCGCGATCGCGGTGATCACGGGGATGTTCGCGCTGTCGCGGATCGGGGTGGACATCGCGCCGCTCATCGCCTCGGCCGGTGTCGTCGGCCTCGCCATCGGCTTCGGCGCGCAGAGGATGGTGCAGGACATCATCACCGGCATCTTCATCCAGTTCGAGAACGCCATCAACGTGGGCGACGTGGTGACGCTTGGCAGCACCACGGGAACGGTCGAGAAGCTCACCATCCGGTCGGTCAGCCTGCGCGACGTGCAGGGCGTGTTCCACATCATCCCGTTCAGCTCGGTCGATGCCGTGTCGAACTACATGCGCGGCTTCGCCTACCATGTCGCCGACATCGGCATCGCCTATCGCGAGGACATCGACGAGGCGAAGGCGCTGATGTTCGAGGCCTTCGAAACGCTGCGCGCGGACAGCGAGCTCGGCAGCAAGATCCTCGGCGAGCTCGAATGGTTCGGCGTGCAGGCGCTGGGCGACTCGGCGGTGATGCTGCGGGCGCGCATCAAGACGCGGCCGGGCGACCAGTGGGGTGTCGGGCGCGCCTACAACGAGGCGGTAAAGAAGCGCTTCGACGCGGCCGGCGTCGAGATCCCCTTCCCGCACATGACGATCTGGTTCGGAGAGGGGAAGGACGGCTCCGCCCCGCCCGCGCCAGTCGCCCTGGCCGAGAGCCGGATCGCGCGCGCCCTGGTCGAGGGCCGCGCCGCGCCCGCCGAAGGGGCGAAGCCCCGGCCGCGCGGCAAGGCGAAGGCGCCGACGCAGGACACCCCGCTGCCCGACGACGAGCCACAGGGCGAGGAGGACGGGCGCTGAGCGCCCGCGTCGGAAATGCGGCGCCCGGTCGTCAGGCCGGTTGGGCGAGCCCCTCGCTCAGCCGCATTTCGAGTGGCCGCAATCGAGGCAGACCTCGCACCCCTCGCGCAGCGCGGTGTTGAAACTGCCGCAGTTCGGGCAGGCCGACGGGATCGGGCGGTCCTGCCCGACAGCAAGCCGATCGCTGCCGGTGCCGGCGGCCGGGTCGGCGGCAAGGCCCATGCCCTCGGCCTCGATGAAGCCGATATCCACGAGGTGGCGCTCGATCACCCCGCCGATGGCGGCAAGGATCGAGGGCACGTAGCGCCCGCGCAGCCAGGCGCCGCCGCGCGGGTCGAACACGGCCTTGAGCTCCTCGACCACGAAGCTCACATCGCCGCCCCGCCGGAACACGGCCGAGATCATGCGGGTGAGCGCCACGGTCCAGGCGTAGTGCTCCATGTTCTTCGAGTTGATGAAGATCTCGAAGGGCCGCCGGCGCCCGCCGACGATGACATCGTTCATGGTGATGTAGATGGCGTGCGGGCTGTCGGGCCATTTCAGCTTGTAGGTGATGCCCTCCAGCGTCTCGGGCCGGCTGAGCGGCTCGGCGATCCAGACGACATCGCCCGCCCGTGGCGGTGGCGCCTCGCCGACGCCGCGCGCCGCCACGGTGGCGGCGGGGCTCTCTCCGGGCTCTGGCGCCGGTTGCGCCCGGGGCTGGGGGGCCACCGACAGCACCGACCCGGTGACCTCGTTTGGACGGTAGGTCGTGCAGCCCTTGCAGCCCGATCGCCATGCGGCGAGATAGACCCCCTCGAAATCGTCGAAGGGAATCTCGGCGGGCAGGTTGATGGTCTTCGAGATCGAGCTGTCGATGTATTTCTGCGCCTCGGCCTGCATCGCGACATGTGCCTCGGGCGGCAGGTCCTGGGCGGTCACGAAAGCCGCAGGCAAGGGCGCCTCCGGCCCCCTCAGACCGCGCCAGCGGGCCAGCGCGTGGTCGACCACCTCCTCCTCGGTGCGCGTGCCGTCGGGCAGCAGCACCTTGCGCGTGTAGGACAGCGCGAACACCGGTTCGATCCCCGACGAGACATTGCCCGCGAACAGCGAGATCGTGCCCGTGGGCGCGATCGAGGTCAGGAGCGCGTTGCGGATGCCGTGCCGGGCGATGCCCTCGCGGATGTCCTGCGGCAGCGCGGCGGCGGTCTCGCCCGCCAGAAACTTCTCGCGCTCGAACAGCGGGAACGCGCTCTTCTCGCGCGCAAGATCGACCGAGGCGCGGTAGGCCGCATCGCGGATCGCGCGCAGCCAAGCGCCGGTCTGCGCGACGGCCTCGGGCGTGCCATAGCGCAGCCCGCACATGACCAACGCATCGGCGAGCCCGGTGACACCGAGCCCGATGCGGCGCTTGGCCTGCGCCTCGGCAGCCTGCTGCGGCAGCGGGAAGCGCGAGACATCGACCACGTTGTCCATCATCCGCACCGCGACCGCGACCAGCTCGGCCAGCTCGTCCGGATCGATGCCCGCACCCGCGCCGAACGGGTCGCGGGTGATCGCCGCGAGGTTGATCGAGCCCAGCAGGCACGCGCCATAGGGCGGCAGGGGCTGCTCGCCACAGGGGTTCGTGGCGGCGATCTCTTCGGCATACCAGAGGTTGTTGAGCCGGTTGATCCGGTCGATGAAGATCACGCCGGGCTCGGCATAGTCGTAGGTCGCGCGCATGATGCGGTGCCACAGGTCGCGCGCGGGCAGGGTCTTGTAGACAGTGCCCTCGAACACGAGGTCCCAGGACCCGTCGGCTTCGACCGCCGCCATGAAGGCGTCGGTTGCCAGCACCGACAGGTTAAACATCCTCAGGCGCGCGGGATCGCGCTTGGCCTCGACGAAGGCCTCGATGTCGGGGTGATCGCAGCGCATCGTCGCCATCATCGCGCCGCGCCGCGAGCCCGCGGACATGATCGTGCGACACATCGCGTCCCAGACATCCATGAAGCTGAGCGGCCCCGAGGCGTCGGCCCCGACCCCCTTCACCGGCGCCCCGCGCGGACGGATGGTCGAGAAGTCGTAGCCGATGCCGCCGCCCTGCTGCATTGTCAGCGCGGCTTCCTTGAGCGACTCGAAGATGCCTTCCATCGAGTCGGGGATGGTTCCCATCACGAAGCAGTTGAACAGCGTGACCGACCGCCCCGTGCCCGCGCCCGCAAGAATCCGCCCGGCGGGCAGGAAGCGGAACCCCTCCAGCGCCGCGCGGAAGCGGGGCTCCCATGCGGCGGGCTCGGCCTCGACCGCGGCGAGCGCATGCGCGACGCGGCGGAAGCTGTCGTCGAGGCCGGCATCGACCGGCTCGCCCGCGGGCGTCTTGAGACGATACTTCATGTCCCAGATCTGCCGGGCGATCGGGGCGGTGAAAGCGGTCATAGGCGCATCCTGTGATCCTGCGGAGCGGGCGGAACATCCTAGGAACGCGCGCGGCCGGGGTCAACGGCGCGATGCGCGCGCGCATGGCGCGCGGGCACCGACTGTTGCGCCCGACACGCGGCTTCGCGAAAGGGGATTCTCGATCAGAGAAAACGCATTGTTGGGGGAAGTTCAAACCCGTAGGCTGCCTTTGCGCGGTTCGGAGAAGACCGCGTGAGGCAATGCGAGCGGGGGCTCCGAAGGGGTGTTGCGCGACCTTACGTCAGCCGCGGGGTGGCTGTGCGCCTGTGCGGCGCTGGCGCTGCCAGTGGCGGTGCGTGGCGAGGCGCCCCTGCAACCCGAGCGGCCGCACCACAACCTCTATGGCGTCACCGGCCTCATCGACATGCCCTCGGCCGAGATGCAGCCGGACGGCCAGATCAGCATCACCTCGTCCTACTTCGGCGAATACATGCGCAACACGCTTTCGGCGCAGATCTTCCCCGGCATCGAGGCGGCATTCCGCTACAGCATCCTGAACGACTTCCTGCAGGGCGGCACGGGCGATCTCTACGACCGCAGCTTCGACATCAAGTTCAGGGTGCTGCGCGAGTCCGAGACCTGGCCGAACGTCGTCGTGGGCCTTCAGGACTTCCTCGGCACGGGCATCTACTCGGCCGAGTATCTCGCCGCCAGCAAGCGCTTCTTCGACGGCAGCGTCGTGCTGACCGGCGGCGTCGGCTGGGGGCGGCTAGGCACCGCCAACACGACCGAGAACGTGTTCTGCTCGGCCATTGACAGCTTCTGCGACCGGGGTGACTTCGACGGGGTGGGCGGCGAGGTCAATTTCGGTCGCTTCTTCCAGGGCGAGGACATGGGCTTCTTCGGCGGCATCCAGTGGGACACGCCGATCGAGGGGCTCGCGCTCAAGGTCGAGCTCTCCAGCGACGACTATGCGCGCGAGGAGGCCTCGGGCCAGTTCGAGCGCGAGATCCCGGTCAATTTCGGCGTCGAGTACCGGCCCGTCGAGAGCGTCGAGATCGGCGCCTATTACGTCTATGGCTCCGAGTTTGGCGTGCGGCTGACGCTCTCGGGAAACCCCTTCTCGCCGCCCGCACCCTTCGACACGGAACCAGCGGCCCTGCCGCTGCGCCACCGCAGCCTGCCGCCCGCGGATGCCCCCGCGGTCGGGCTCGGCCAGACGGTCGATCTGGTTACGGGCACCGCGCCGATCATCGACTACCGCGAGGCGGGACTGCGCGAGGTCACGCTGGAGACCGGCGCCGATGGCGTCCGCCGCGCCCGCGCGGTCCTGCCCCCCTCGGCCGACGACGCCTGCCCGGCCGCCACCGCCACGGGCATCGACGCGGATCTCGAGGCGGTCGATCTCGTGACCTTTGCGCGCGCCGACGGGCGGGTCGTCTGCACCGTCGCCCTTCGCCCAGCCGGTGAGCGGGCGATCCGGGCGGCGCGCCGGGCGGCCGCCGACCATCCCACCGGCTGGCACGACGACGACGCCGAGCGCGCGCGGGTGGCCGAGGCGCTGGGTGCCGCGCTTTCCGCGGACGGGCTCGACCTCTTCGGGATCGAGCTCTTCCCGACCCGCGTGCGGGTCTATGTCGAGAACCGCCGCTTCTTCGCGATGCCGCGCGCCATCGGCCGCACCGCTCGCGCCCTGAGCCGCACGATGCCCGCCTCGATCGAGACCTTCGAGATCGTCCCCGTCGAGAACAGCCTGCCCGTCGCGACGATCGCGATGCTTCGCTCGGACCTCGAGGATTTCGCCGACCAGCCCGACGGAGCGCGGGACGTCTGGGCCTCAGCGACCCTGTCCGAAGCTCCCCGGCCCGACTGGAGCGCGATCGAGGGGACCGACGATCTCTTCCCCCGCGCATCGTACTCGTTCGGGCCCTATGTGCCGATCAACGCCTTCGACCCCGACAGCCCGCTGCGGGCCGATCTGCAGGTGCTCGCGCTCGGCACCGTCGAGGTTCTGCCCGGGCTCTCGGCCTCGACCGAGGTGACCCAGCGGATCGTTGGCAACCTGGACGACATCGAGCGCGAGTCGGATTCCACCCTGCCCCGCGTGCGATCCGACATCGCCGAGTATTTCCGCACCGACACGCCCGTCATCTCGCGCATGACCGGCGACTACGTGACCAAGGTCGCGGACGACACCTATGCACGCCTGTCGGGCGGACTGTTCGAGCGCATGTTCGGCGGCGTCGGGGCCGAGCTCCTGTGGAAGCCGGTCGACCAGTCCTGGGGCCTCGGGGCCGAGATCAACTGGGTGCAGCAGCGCGATTTCGAGGGGTATTTCGGCTTCCAGGACTATGACGTCTTCACCGGTCACGCCTCGCTCTACTGGGACACGGGGATCTACGGCGTGGCCGCGCAGGTCGATGCCGGGCGCTACCTGGCGGGGGACTGGGGCGGCACCTTCTCGCTGACCCGCCGCTTCGCCAATGGCTGGGAGATCGGCGCCTTCTTCACCCTTACCGACGTGCCGTTCGACGAGTTCGGCGAGGGCAGCTTCGACAAGGGCATCACGCTCACCATCCCGTTCAACTGGCTCCTGCCCTTCGAGGGGCGCAGCGCCTATTCGACCACGATCCGTCCCGTCACCCGCGACGGCGGCCAGCGGCTGATCGTGGCCAACCGCCTCTACCCGATGGTGCGTGATGCCGACCGGGGCGGCCTGAGGACGCGCTGGGGAGGGTTCTGGGAATGACGCGCGCCACCCTCAGCCGCAGCGGGCTCGCCATGCTGGCCCTGTTCGCGGCCGCCTGCAGCAGCGGGGACGAGACCGCGGCGCCCTACCGCGACTATGCCGGGCTGGTGGCGAACAGCCTCGGGATCGGGCGGGCGGCGGCCCCCGCCCCGCTCGAGATGCCCACGGGCGCGATGCCGGTGGAGGTGCTCGCACAATCCCCGGGGCCGATGATCGCCCTCACGGTGGCGGGGGCGCAGCGCATCGTGCTGAGCGCTGCCCCCGATGCGGGCGACGAGTTCCTGAACTTCCAGGACCAGAACCGGCGCGGCCTCAGGCTGCGGGGAGGCGCGGTCGCCGGGACATACGGCTTCGGGCAGGACCTGCTCGCGGTGCGCTACCAGCGCGAGGACCCGGTCGCGCACCCGCTGCCGCTCGAGGAATGGCCGGGGCAGGTCGACCGCGAATACCAGTACCGCCTGCGCGACCTTGCCAACTTCTCGATCACCGTCACCTGCGTCTTCGACCGCGTGGTGCGCGAGAACATCGACGTCATCGAGCGCCACGAGACCGTGCGCATCGTCGAGACCTGCACCAACAGCCGCCGCAGCTTCGAGAACACCTACTGGGTCGAGCCCCTGACAGGCGTGATACGCCGCTCGCAGCAGTGGACAGGCCCCGAGATTCGGCCCGTCATCATCGAACTTCTGCGGCCGCGACCCGCGGCCTGAGCCGCGGCGCATGCCCGCCGCTCGCACGAAGCGTGCACGTCCGCCCTGCGCGGCGGCGGCCGGGTCAAGTCTCCGCGAATGGCGGGTTGGTCGTCGGCCCCGACCCGCGCCGCCCGCCATGTCGCGCGGCTCAGGCCAGATCACGGGCACACGCCGCACGCAGGGCCGTCAAGCCCTGGCCATCCGGCAGCGCTCTCGCGGGTCTTACTCCGCGGGAGGGGTGGTGGTTCCGGTCGTCGAGGTCGTCGAGCCGCCGCCGCCGCCGCCCGACAGGGCGATCGCCACGCCGCCCCCGATCAGCGCCGCGGCGCCCAGCGCCACCGCCTCCGGGGGAATTCCCGCGGCCTTCTTCTCGGCCGGCACTCCGGCAACCTGGGCATGGCCCGCGACGGGCGACAAGGCCAGCACGACGATCGTGCCAAGGGCGAACGCAACTCGGGTCATCGATTCGATCCTGTTCGTGGTCAATGCCAGGACACTCATTTCGGGCGATCCTGGCTCAGCTTCTCGAGGTTCAGCTCGGCCAGCTTGCCGATCGTGGTGCTCTCGGACTTCGAGGTGCCGTCCTCGATCGTCTCCTTGACGCTGGTATCCTTACCTGTCCGCAGCGCCTTCTGGTACTGCGCCTCGGCGGCGTCCCATTCGCCAAGCTCGTGATGCGAGACCCCGAGCGCGAGCGCGACGGTGCCATCCTCGGGGTATTTGCCCGCCATGTCCATGAACACCGCCCGAGCGTCTGCGTAACGCTGCTGGCGCAGCATCTCGAAGCCGCTCGCGAGATTCTGATCGTATTCGGAGCCCTGAGTGGACGCCCCCCCTCCGCCTGTGGAGCCCGAGCACCCTGCGAGCCCGAGGAACACCGTGGCGGTTACCACTGCTGCAAAACTCTTCACGTCAACCCTCCGTCCAACGAACCATGGACGCCCCGCTACACCCGCCGATCGCGGCGACCACACAAACAGGCATCGTGGATAACATACCCGTGCGTGACTTGGAAAGCTCCGGCATCGCCCGGGCGTGGCGGTGCAGCGGCGGGCTCAGCGCCGCGACGCGGCCGTGCCGAGCTGGTCCGCAAGCACCCTGGCGCGCACCTCCTCGACCGCGCCGGGCGCGAGATCGCCAAGCTGGAAGGGGCCGTAGCTGAGGCGGATCAGCCGGTTGACGGTAAGGCCCACGGCCTCCATCGCGCGGCGGATCTCGCGGTTGCGGCCCTCTCGCAGACCGATGGTGAGCCAGGCATTTGCACCCTGCTGGCGGTCGAGCGTGACCGTCATCGGCTGGAAGCGCTCGCCATCGACGACGATGCCCCGCCGGAGCGGATCGAGCGCCGCGTCTTCGGGGTTGCCATGGACCCGCACGCGATACTTGCGCAGCCAGCCGGTCGAGGGCAGCTCGAGCCGCCGCTTCAACTCGCCGTCATTGGTCAGCAGAAGAAGCCCCTCGGAATTGAGATCGAGCCGCCCGATCGGCATCACCCGCGGCAGGTCGCCCGGCAGGTGGTCGAAGACCGTCTCGCGCCCCTTCTCGTCGCTGGCCGAGGTGACGAGGCCGACCGGCTTGTAGTAGCGCCAGAGCCGCGTCGGCTCGGCCTCGGCAATGGGCCTGCCGTCCACCTCGATGCGGTCGGCGCCGGTCACCGTCACGGCCGGGGTGTCGAGCACCCGGCCGTTCAGGCGGATGCGGCCCTCGACGATCATGCGCTCGGCCTCGCGCCGCGAGGCGACCCCGGCGCGCGCAAGCCGCTTTGCGATCCGCTCGGGCGCATCGGGCGACGCGGGTTCTGGCGCCGCGGGACGGCCGGCCTTGCCCCCGCGCGGGGCGGTGGCGGGCTTCGGGCCGCGTCGGGCGGCGGGGCGGTCGGCGGGAGGCTTCGGCATCCGCCTCCTCTACGCCAAGCCCCGGCGCTTGGCGAGAGGAGAAAGGGGCGTTGCGCCAGTCCCGCCTTTCGGTCCATCGTCGCGCGCCATGGAATTCACATCGCACATGGATCACGCGCTCTGGCAGGCGCGCGCCGCCGCCGGGCGCGGCGAGACGCCGGTCGGCGCGGTCGTCGTCGGCCCCGACGGGCGTGTGCTGGCGGCCGACGGCAACCGTGTGCGCGAGCTTGCCGACCCCACGGCGCATGCCGAGATGCTGGCGATCCGCGCTGCCGCGGCCACGCTGGGGTCGGAACGGCTCACCGGCTGCGACCTCTACGTCACGCTCGAGCCCTGCCCGATGTGCGCGGGCGCGATCTCGCTCGCCCGCATCCGGCGGCTCTATTACGGCGCCGAGGACCCCAAGACCGGCGGCGTCGCCCATGGCGCACGGGTGTTCGGGCACCGCCAGTGCCATCATGTGCCGGAGGTCTATGACGGGATCGGCGCCGGCGAGGCCGGGGCGCTGCTGCGCGACTTCTTCGCCACCCGCCGCAACGGGACTTGAGGGGCGGGCCGGGTCGGTCTAGCTCTGACGGCATGGAGATCATCGAGACGGACATCCTCGTCGCGGGTGGCGGGCTTGCGGGGCTCGCGGCCACCGCACGCTTCGCCGCGGATGGCCTTGGCGCGGTCTGCGTCGATCCCCTGCCGGCCGACGCCGAAGGGCCCGACCTGCGGACCACGGCGTTCCTGATGCCCGCGGTCGAGACCCTCGAGCGCGCGGGCGCGTGGCAGGCGATGGCGGCGGACGCGACGCCGCTCTGGACCATGCGGCTGGTCGATGCCGGGGGCGAGGGGCGCCATGTCCGCGAGGACTGTCCGTTCGAGGCGCGCGAGATGGGCGACTGGCCCTTCGGCTACAACGTCACCAACCGCGCCGCGCGCCGCGCGCTGGCCGAGCGGGTCGCGGCCCTGCCGGGCGCCCGGCTGATCGACCGCGCGACCGTCGCCCGCGTCGTGCGACGCAGCACCGAGGCGGTGGCGGTGCTGGCCGACGGTCGGCAGGTCCGGGCGCGGCTGGTGGTGGCGGCGGACGGGCGCGACTCGGCCCTGCGCGAGGCCGCGGGCATCGCGGCGCGGCGCTGGCATTACGGGCAGAAGACGCTGGTCTTCTGCGTGACCCATCCCGCGCCGCACGAGGGCGTGTCGTCCGAGATCCACCGCACCGGCGGGCCGCTGACGCTGGTGCCGATGCCCGACCTCGATGGCCGGCCCTGCTCGTCGGTCGTCTGGATGGTGCCGGGCCCGCGCGCGGACGAGCTGGCGGCGATGGACGACGCGCGGCTGGGCGTCGAGATCACGGCCGAGACGATGGGGCTGTTCGGTCCTCTCACGGTCGCGAGCCCCCGCGCCGTGTGGCCGATCATCGGCCAGATCGCGGCCCGGCTCGACGCCGAGCGCCTCGCCCTGATCGCCGAGGCCGCCCATGTCATCCCGCCCATCGGCGCGCAGGGGCTGAACATGAGCCTCGCCGACATCGAGACGCTGGCGGGGCTGGTGGCCGAGGCCCACCGCGCCGGGCGCGACATCGGGGCAGCGGACCTGCTCTCGCGCTACCACCGTGCCCGCTGGCTTGAGATGGCCGCGCGCGTGGCGGGGGTGGACCTGCTCAACCGCTTCGCGCAGGCCGAGGCCCAGCCCTTGCGCGACCTGCGCCGGCTGGGGCTGAGGGCAATCCACGGCATCGCGCCGGTGCGGCACCTCGCGATGCGGCTGGGGATGGGGACGCGCTGAGCATCGGCGCACGCGGCTTTCACGCCTGAGGGCATTACCGAGAAAATAATTCAACAAGTGTGATGCGATCTTCGCGCAGAACGTAGCGCGGGCGTGAACCCGCGCCTTCGCGTTTGCCGCGGGAGCCGGCCATGGCCGCCGTCTTGCCCGGATGGCGCGGTTCAAGCGCCCGAATGCCGGTCGCGTGGCCGGGTGCAGCGGAGGAAGACCACGTTCGGCAAGATTCTGAGGACGGCGTTGTCCTGCGAGGCAGGCTCTCTTACCGTCTTCAAGGTCGCGGACGGCTCCCGTCCGGAAGGAGGCTTGGGGCGCCATGCACGACACCGACGAATTCTTCGGCAATCCCGACCAGCGAGCGCTCCTTGCCAGGGCGCGCGCGATGCGGAGCCTGACATCCGGGGATGCACGTTTCTCCTTCTACGGCCGGCAGGTGTCGCTGACGACTCACGCAGCCGATGCACCAAAGATCGTCGCTGCACTCGCCCGGCTGCAGGGGGCGGCGAGCTGCATCTACGTACCGGGCGAGGCGGCCGAGGGTTTCCGTGCCGCCATCGCCGCGCGCGGCATGAAGACCGACGAATTCCGCGTGTTGCACGGTGCCGCGGACGCGGTGGCGGCGAGCCGGGCGGTGATGGCGTCGCAGGCGCTGCCGGACGATCTTGCCGTCACCGAGATCGGGCCGGACACGCCGGGCGACTTCCTGGAAGCGGTGAGCCGGCTGACGGACGCCTGCGGTGTCCTCCTGCCCATGGGTTCGGTCATGCGCGGGACCGAGAAGCCCAGCGTTTGCCTGGTTGCCTGCGAGCCGGGCGGCGCGCCTGTCGCGACCGCGGCCTCGGTCGCGCTCAACCACCCCGACGGCGCCTTCCCCGATGACGCCTGGTGGGGAATGCTCGCGACGCGCGCGGACCGCCGAGGCCAGGGGATCGCGCGCATCCTGGGAGCGATGGCGCTCGTCGCCATGCACGAGCGCCACGGCTTTCCGGGGTTCATGACGGGGGTGCGGGAGGGGAACACGGCGTCTGAGCGGCTCTGCGCGCAACTCGGCGTCGTCCCCTCGGACTACCGCGTCATCGTCGCCATCGACCCGGAGAGCTTTTCGGGCGGGCGCGTCACCAAGTGAGGCCGGCGGGGGCGGCGCGCGCGAGGCTCGCCCCGCGAGCTGAGGGCGCGCCCCGGCCTTGCGGCCGGGGCGCGCGATGTCTGGTCACTTCAGCGCGGCGTCCGTGATCTCGTGCGTCCATGCGCCCTCTGGCGCCTTGGTGATCACCGGGTCCGAGCCGCCGCCGAGCAGCGTCGCCACCGTGCGCTCGTAATCGGCCACATCGAGGGTGCCGTCCGAGCCCGCGGTGAGCTTGGCGATCTCGCCCATCATGCGCTTCTGGTGCTTCTCGGTCTGGGCGCCGGTCGCGTCGTTCTCGAGCACGATCTCGGCGGCGTCGTCAGGGTTCTCCTCGGCCCATTTCCAGCCCTTCATCGAGGCACGCACGAAGCGGACCATGCGGTCGCGGAACGCCTCGTCCTTCAGCTTGTCCTCGAGCACGTAGATGCCGTCCTCGAGCGTCGCGACCCCCTGGTCCTCGTACTTGAAGACGATCAGGTCCTCGGGCGCGATGCCCGCGTCGATCACCTGCCAGTACTCGTTGTAGGTCATGGTCGAGATGCAGTCGGCCTGCTTCTGCAGCAGCGGATCGACGTTGAAGCCCTGCTTCAGCACCGTCACGCCGCCCGCCGAGCCGTCGGTCGGGATGCCCAGCTTCGCCATCCAGCTGAGGAACGGATACTCGTTGCCGAAGAACCAGACGCCCAGCGTGCGACCGGGGAAGTCGCCGCGGCCGGTCACGCCCGACTCCTTGAGGCAGGTCAGCATCATGCCCGAGGACTTGAAGGGCTGGGCGATGTTGACCACCGGCAGCCCCTTCTCGCGGGTCGCCAGCGCCGAGGGCATCCAGTCGATGATCACGTCGGCGCCGCCGCCGGCCAGCACCTGCGCGGGCGCGATGTCGGGCCCGCCGGGCTTGATCTCGACGTCGAGGCCTTCCGCCTCGTAGAAGCCCTTGTCCTTGGCGACGTAGTAGCCGGCGAACTGGGCCTGGGTCACCCATTTGAGCTGGAGCGTGACCTTGTCGGCCGCGCTCGCCGCCCCCGAAGCCATCGCCAGTGCGCCCGCCAGCGCCAGTCCGATCACCTTTCTCATCGTGGTTCTCCCTGTCGTGAACCTTTTCGTTACCGGCCCGAGCCCCGGACCGAGGGGTGCCAGAAGGTCACCGCGCGCTCGATCAGCACCACGGCGCCGTAGGAGGCCGAGCCCGCCAGCGCCGCCACCGCGATCGAGGCCCAGACCATGTCGATGTTCATCCGACCCACCTCGGTCGAGATGCGGAAGCCCATGCCCACCACGGGCGTGCCGAAGAACTCCGCCACGATTGCCCCGATCAGCGCAAGGGTCGAGCAGATCTTGAGCCCGTTGAAGATGAAGGGCGCGGCGGCAGGAAGGCGCAGGCGGAACATCGTCTGCCAGTAGGACGCCGCCCAGGTGCGCATCAGGTCCGCCTGCATCCGGTCGGCGGCCTTCAGCCCCTCGACCGTGTTTACCAGCATCGGGAAGAAGCACATCACCACCACGACCGCGGCCTTCGAGGGCCAGTCGAAGCCGAACCACATCACCATGATCGGCGCGATGCCGATGATCGGCAGCGCGGCCACGAGATTGCCGACGGGCAGCAGCCCCCGTTGCAGGAAGGGCGAGCGGTCGATGGCGATGGCGGTCAGGAACGCCGCACCGCAGCCGAGCCCGTAGCCGATCAGCGCGCCCTTCAGATACGTCTGGCGAAAATCGGCCCAGAGGATCGCGGTCGAGCCCGTCAGCCGCTCCCAGATCATCGAGGGGGGCGGCAGCAGCACGGCGGGCACCGCGAAGGCCCGCGTCATCACCTCCCACACCAGGATGAGCGTGAGACCGAAGACGAGCGGCACGGCGATGCGCACGGCCCGCGGCGCGGGGTCGGTGCGTGCGAGCCGCTCGTTCATCATCCATGCCGCGAGGGCCGCCGCGAGCCCGAGCCCCGCGGCAAGCCCCGAACGCTCGCCCGCCTCGGGAAGCGCGCGCAGCGCCGTGACGGCAAGGATCAGCGCGAGCGGCGCGGCCATCAGCGCCTGCACGATCCCGCTCATGCCCGCGCCCCCATCCGCCGGTCCACGACCCCCTTGGCGAGCCCGACCGCCGCCACAAGTCCCGCCGCGAGGAAAGCCGCGGCAAACAGCGCCGCCCAGATCTGGATCGTCTGGCCGTAATAGCTGCCCGCCAGAAGCCGCGCCCCCAGCCCCGCGACGGCGCCGGTTGGCAGCTCGCCCACGATGGCGCCGACGAGGGAGGCCGCCACCGCCACCTTCATCGAGGTGAAGAGGTAGGGCAGCGAGGCCGGGAAGCGCAGCTTCCAGAACACCTGCGCACCGCTCGCGGAGTAGGTGGTCATCAGATCGAGCTGCAGCGCGTCGGGCGAGCGCAGCCCCTTGGTCATGCCGACGACCACGGGAAAGAAGCTCAGATACGTCGAGATCATCGCCTTGGGGATGAGGCCGCTGAGCCCGACCGCGTTCAGCACCACGATGATCATCGGCGCGATCGCGAGGATCGGGATGGTCTGGGACGCAATCACCCAGGGCATCACGCTCATGTCCATCGCGCGGTTGTGGATGATGCCGATGGCCAGCGCCATGCCCAGCACGGTGCCCATGACGAAGCCGAGCAGCGTCGCGGAGAGCGTGATCCAGCCGTGGTAGACGAGGCTGCGCTTCGAGGTCACGGATTTCTCGACCGTGGTCTGCCAGATCTCGATGGCCACCTGATGGGGGGCGGGCAGCACCGGGCGTTCCTGCGCCATGGTGGCGGGGATCAGCTCGGCGAGCGTGACCTCCTGCCCGGCGCGGGCCGCCTGATCCCGCACCCAGGGGGCGTTGAGCACGACCGCGCCGAGATACCAGAGCGCGAGGATGATCGCGACGACCGTGGCGACGGGGGCCGCGTGATGCAGGATGCGGCTCACCGGGCGCGCCCCTCAGACGTCATAGCTGTGCCCGGCCCGCAGCCCCTCGCGCACGCGGTGGGCGATCGCGAGGAACTCGGGCGTCTCGCGGATCTCGAGCGGGCGCTCGCGGGGCAGCGTCGAGTCGATCACGTCGGTGACGCGCCCCGGGCGGGGGCTCATCACGACGATGCGGGTCGAGAGATAGACCGCCTCGGGGATCGAGTGGGTGACGAAGCAGACGGTCTTCTGCGTCTTGGCCCAGAGGCGCAACACCTCCTCGTTCAGCCGGTCGCGCACGATCTCGTCGAGCGCGCCGAAGGGCTCGTCCATCAAGAGGATGTCGGCATCGAAGGCCAGCGCACGGGCGATCGAGGCGCGCTGCTGCATGCCGCCCGAGAGTTGCCACGGGAATTTCTTCTCGAAACCCGAAAGCTCGACCAGATCCAGCACGCGTGCGACCCGCTCGGCCTGCTCGGCCTTGGAATAGCCCATGATTTCGAGCGGCAGGCGCACATTGGCGCCGATGGTGCGCCACGGATAGAGCCCTGCGGCCTGAAAGACGTAGCCATAGGCGCGGGCGAGCCGGGCCTCGCGGGGGCTCACGCCGTTCACGGTGATTGCGCCTTCGGTCGGCTGTTCCAGATCGGCCACCACGCGCAGGAAGGTGGTCTTGCCGCAGCCCGAGGGGCCGATGAACGAGACGAAATCGCCGCGCCCGATGGTCAGGTCCACGCCCGTGAGCGCCTGCACCGGGCCGTCGGCGGTCTGGAAGGTCAGGCCCAACGCCTTCGCCTCGATCACCGGGGCCGCGCTTGCCGTGGCCGGAACATCGCCCATATCCAAGTTCGAAGCCGCTGCGGTCATGCGGGAGAACATCCATGTCTGACGTGACGAAGCCCGACTGCCGCGTCATCCGCCCCGATGCCAATTATGCCGGCAGGCAGGGCCTGACCTACCTCGCCGGGATCTCGGCGGAAAGCGCGGGATCGGCGGGGCTGTGCATGCATCTCCTGACCATGCCGCCCGGCGCGCGGGCGAAGGCGCATCTGCACGAGGCGCACGAGACCGCGATCTACATGCTGTCGGGCGAGACCGAGATGTATTACGGCGACGGCCTCGCCCGGCACATCGTGCTGCGCGAGGGCGAGATGCTCTACATTCCCGCGGGCGTGCCGCATCTGCCAATGAACCGCACCGACCGGCCCGCGACCGCGGTGATCGCGCGCACCGACCCCAACGAGCAGGAGAGCGTGGTGCTGCTGCCCCATCTGGACGGCAAGATCCCTTGAGGCGCGCACTCACACCCCCGACGGAATGTTGAGGGGATCGCGCTCGATCCTGCGCGGGGAATTCAGC
Source organism: Thermohalobaculum sediminis (assembly GCF_023487995.1). Taxonomy (GTDB): domain Bacteria; phylum Pseudomonadota; class Alphaproteobacteria; order Rhodobacterales; family Rhodobacteraceae; genus Thermohalobaculum; species Thermohalobaculum sediminis. The sequence goes on along the minus strand of NZ_JAMFKN010000005.1, from coordinate 233,235 downwards.
TCCTTCCACTTCGACAGCGCCCGGTTCGCCGAGTGGAACGGCGGGCGGGGCACGAAGCGGCCGCGGCCGGGCTGGGGCTGGCTGTTCTGGCCCCAGGCGAAGATCACCTCGCCGCGGCTGAGGGTATAGCGCGGCTGGGCGGTGACCTTGCGGCCCTCGAACACGTTGTAGTCGAGGACGGATTTCTGCGTGCTGGCCGAGATGGTCTTGTGGATCGAGGGGTCCCAGACCACGACATCGGCATCCGCCCCCGGCACCAGCGCGCCCTTCTTCGGGTAGATGTTCAGGATCTTTGCGATGTTTGTCGAGGTGGCGGCGACGAATTCCTCGGGCGTCAGCCGCCCGGTGTCCACCCCTTCGGTCCAGAGCACGCCGAGCCGTTCCTCGAGGCCCCCGGTGCCGTTCGGGATGCGGGTGAAGTCGCCGTCGCCCATGTGCTTCTGCGCCGTGGTGAAGGCCGCGTGGTCGGTCGCCACCACCTGCAGCGAGCCCGCGGCGAGGCCGGCCCAGAGGCTCGCCTGATGCTCCTTGTTGCGGAACGGGGGCGACATGACGCGCCGGGCCGCGTGCTCCCAGTCCTTGTTGAAATACTCGCTCTCGTCGAGCGTCAGGAACTGGATCAGCGGCTCGCCATAGACCCGCATCCCCTTCTGGCGCGCGCGGCGGATCGCCTCGTGCGCCTGCTCGCAACTGACATGGACGATGTAGAGCGGCGTGCCCGCGGCATCGGCGATCATGATGGCGCGGTTGGCGGCCTCGCCCTCGACCTCGGGCGGGCGGGAGTAGGCGTGACCCTCGGGCCCGGTGATGCCTTGCGCGAGGTATTTCTTCTGCAGCTCGGCCACGATGTCGCCGTTCTCGGCATGGACCATCGGCAGTGCGCCCAGTTCCTTGCACCGCTGGAAGGACGCGAACATCTCGTCGTCCTCGACCATCAGCGCGCCCTTGTAGGCCATGAAGTGCTTGAAGGAGTTGACGCCCATGTCGACGACCTGGGCCATCTCCTCCCATATGCGCTGGTTCCAGCCGGTGATCGCCATGTGGAAGCCAATGTCCGAGCAGATCTGCGGGCGCGACTTGCGGTGCCATTCGTTGACGGCGTTGACGAGCGAGCCGTCCTCGCCCGGCAGGACAAAATCGACCAGCATGGTGGTGCCGCCCGCCGCCGCCGCCCAGGTGCCGGACTCGAAGGTCTCGGCCGCCGTGGTGCCCATGAAGGGCATTTCCAGGTGGGTGTGCGGGTCGATGCCGCCAGGAATGACGTAGGCCTCGGAGGCGTCGATGGTCTCGTCGCCCTTGAGGTTCTCGCCGATCTCGCGGATCGTCTCGCCGTCGATCAGGACATCGGCCTTGTACTGCCGGTCGGCGGTGACGACGGTGCCGCCCTTGATGACTTTGGTCATGGGGTATCTCCCGTGTTGCTCGCAGCCCCGGGCTTGACCCGGGGCCCCGCGCCGCCCTTCAGAGCGGTATCTGATCGGAGATATCGCGCCATTCGACGTTTCGCGACGCGATCATCTCGTCTTTCCATCCCCGGCGCCAACGCTTGATGCGGTGCTCGCGCATCAACGCCACCTCGAGCGTGTCGTGCATCTCGAACCAGACGAGGGTGTAAATGTTGTATCGTGCCGTGTGCCCGGGCACTGCCTTCGACCAGTGCTGCTCGACGCGCTTGCGAAGATCGCTGGTCGAGCCGACATAGATGGCGCCGCGCGGCCGGGAAGCGAGGATATATACAAAGTAGGGCAAACCGATCTTCCCTTCGGCGATCCGGCTTCCTCTCGCGCCTTTGCGGGCCATCGCTAGGGGCACGCCATTCCCCGGGGGCCCGGGTCAAGCCCGGGACAGCGAAGGGGAAGCGGCCGGCTTTCACTCCACGATCTCCGCCGTCTCGACCACCGCGTGGAACAGGACATTCGCCCCCTTCTCGGCCCATTCGGGCGTGATCTCCTCGGCCTCGTTGTGGCTGAGGCCATCGACGCAAGGGCACATCACCATCGCAGTCGGGGCCACGCGGTTGATCCAGCAGGCGTCGTGGCCCGCGCCCGAGACGATGTCCATGTGGGAATAGCCCAGCCGCTCGGCCGCCTCGCGGATCGCCTTCACGCAGGCCCCGTCGAAGGCGGGCGGGTCGAACTGGCCGACGATCTCGCTCTCGAAGCCGAGGCCAAGCCCCTCGCAGATCTTCGGCGCCCGCTCCATCAGCTCGGCCGCCATGGCCTCGAGCGTCGGCAGGATGTGGCTGCGGAAGTCGATGGTGAAGACCACGCGGCCGGGGATGATGTTGCGCGAGTTGGGGTAGACGTCGATATGGCCGATGGCGCCCACGGCGTTCGGCTGGTGCTTCATCGCGATCTCGTGCACCAGTTCCGTGATCTGCGCGAGGCCGCGGCCCGCATTGCGGCGCATCCGCATGGGCGTCGAGCCGGTGTGGCTCTCCTTCCCCGTCACCGTGCACTGGATCCAGCGCAGGCCCTGGCCGTGGGTGACGACGCCGATATCCTTGCCCTCCTCCTCGAGGATCGGGCCCTGCTCGATGTGGAGCTCGAAGAACGCCTTCATCGGGCGATTGCCCACGGGCTCGTCGCCCTTGAAGCCGATGCGCGCGAGCTCGTCGCCGAAGCGCAGGCCCTTGGCGTCCTCGCGCGCATAGGCCCAGTCCTGGTCGATCACGCCCGCGAAGACCCCCGAGGCCAGCATCGCGGGGGCAAAGCGCGTGCCTTCCTCGTTCGTCCAGTTGGTCACGACGATGGGGTGGCGCGTCTTGATGCCGAGCCGGTTGAGGGTGCGGATCACCTCCAGCCCGCCCAGCACGCCCAGCACGCCGTCATACTTGCCGCCCGTGGGCTGGGTGTCGAGATGCGAGCCCACATAGACCGGGAGCGCGTCGGGATCGGTGCCCTCGCGGCGGGCGAACATGGTTCCCATCTGGTCGACGGCGACCGTCAGCCCCTCGGCCTCGCACCATTTCTGGAACAGGCGGCGGCCCTCGGCATCCTCGTCGGTCAGGGTCTGGCGGTTGTTGCCGCCGGCGATGCCGGGGCCGATCTTCGCCATCTCCATGAGGCTGTCCCAGAGGCGATGGCCGTCGATCCTGAGGTTTTCGCCCGGTGCCGCCATGAGCCCTCTCTCCCCTGTCCGCCCGTTCTTGACCGCTTGGTAAAATCGACGCTATCAAGCCATGTGAGGGGGTCAAGCGCGATTTTGGGCGCCTGGCCGCCGCCGGGCCGCGCCGCGCGGCCGAATGCCCGTGAGGGAGGCAGCGCGTGGCGCAACATCGAGCACCCGAGGCCAGCCTGATCGACGCGCCGGGACGCGCGCCGCGCGCCGCGCGCACCTCGAAGCGCACCCGCATCCAGCGCGAGAACGCCGGGCGCATCATGGAGGCCGCGCTCGACGTCTTCTCGCGCGAGGGCTTCCGCGGCGCCACGATCGACCAGATCGCCGACGCCGCCGACATGTCGAAGCCCAACCTGCTCTACTATTTCCCCGGGAAGGAGGAAGTCTACCGCGCACTCTTGGAGCGGCTGCTCGAGACCTGGCTCGACCCGCTCAGGGCAATGGACCCGAAGGGCGAGCCGGCGCACGAGATCCGCGGCTACATCCGGCGCAAGCTGGAGATGGCCCGCGACTACCCGCGCGAGAGCCGGCTGTTCGCGGGCGAGATCATGCGCGGCGCGCCGCTCCTCGGCGAGGTGCTGCGCGGGCCGCTCAAGAGCCTGGTGGACGAGAAGGCCGCGGTGATCGAGGGCTGGATCGCGGAAGGCAAGCTGGTCGCGCACGACCCCCGGCATCTGATCTTCGCGATCTGGGCCACGACCCAGCATTATGCCGATTTCGACGTGCAGGTGCGCGCGGTTCTGGACGACGAGGGCGAAGGGCGCTTCCACGACGCGGCGCGGTTCCTGGAACGGCTGTTCCTCGACGGCCTCGTGCCGCGCTGAGGCGGCTCAGTCGCGCAGCAGCAGCATGAGCGCGCCCACCGTCGCGGCGACCCCCAGCCAGACGGGCGCGGCCACCCACTGCCCTGCGAACACGCCCTCCAGCAGGATCACGAAGGACGGCACCAGATAGCCATAGGCCATCACCGTGCCGGACTTGAGCCGCATCGTGGCGAACTGCAGCAGGTAGAAGGTTCCGGCCGTGGTGAAGATGCCGAGATAGAGGATCGCCGCCCACACCACCGGCGGCAGCGCCGCCCAGTCGGTCGCCAGCGTCTGCGGAGCCCCCCACAGCCCGATGGCGACGAGCCCGCCCATCAGCGTGCCAAAGGTGAAGACGATCACCGGCTCGCCCCGGTTCAGCCGGCGCACGAGGGGCGTGTAGAAGGCGTGCATCGCGCAACCCACTAAGAAGATCGCCTCGCCCCCCCCGATGTCGAAGCCGAGGATCGCGCCGATGTCGGCACGGAAGATCACCCAGACGGCGCCCATGCCGGCCAGCGAAAGGCTCAGCGCCATGCGCGGCGTGGTGACCTCCCGCAGCAGGATCCAGCCGAACAGCGCGCTCATCGCCGGGATCAGCGTGAAGACCGCCGAGGTCGAGACCGAGTCGGTCAGCCGCAGCGCCACGAACATCAGCACGAAATACCCGCCCAGCAGGCCGCCGAGGACCCCGTAGCGCCAGGGGCTCGCGAAGTGCGCGGGCGTGAGGCGGCGCGCGGCAAGGGCACCGATCACCAGTGCGGCGAGCAGGAAGCGTGCGAAGGTCAGCGCCTCGGGCGCGATGTGCGGCGCGGCGCGCTGGCCGAGCGAGAACGAGACCGAGATCAGCGCCGCGAACAGCAGCATCGCGCCATGCGCGGCCCATGCGCCGCGGGGAATGGCGACCGCAGGCGGCCGTGCGGCGGCGGCGATGTCATCCCTCATGCGCGAACCCTCCCGTCTCGGGACCGCTGTAGCGCAAGCCGGGCACGCTGCACAGCCCGCGCGCGCACCACCCGACACCGCGCGAGCCCGGGTTTTTGCGTCCACTTCGCCGCCGTGATAGCCTTCTCTCTCCAATTCGATCGAATATCGCGCATTGCCGAGGTGGATACGTGTATACGCACATAATGATACCGGTGGACCTGACCCATGCGGAGCAGCTGAAGAAGGCCCTCAGGACGGCAGCAGATCTTGCAAATCATTATGGCATATCAGCGACCTATGTCGGAGTTACTGCCGCGACGCCAAGCGAGATCGCGCACAATCCCGAGGAATACGCGAGGAAGCTCGATGACTTCGCGAGGGCGGAAGCCGCACGTCACGGTCATCAGGTCCGCAGCCGGGCGGTCGTGAGCCACGACCCCACCACGGATCTGGACGCCACACTGCTGCGGGCGGTCGAGGAGACGAGGGCGGACCTCGTCGTCATGGCCTCGCATATCCCGAACATCGCGGACCACCTGTGGCCGTCGAATGGCGGCACCATCGCGACGCATGCGCGCGCTTCGGTCCTGATCGTGCGCTGAGCGCCCCGATGCCGCCGGCACCGGCCCGCCGGCGGCCCGCAACAGTCACGCATCCCAGGGGAGACGAGCATGACGGACGACATCGGCGCGCAGGGCATCCCCGCCCCGGAAGGCGCCGCCAACATCATCGAGACCGACTACGAGATCGGTCAGGACAACATCCAGACGCAGATCGGGCCCTTCGGGCTCGACATCCACAACCCGGTCTTCCTTATCTCGGGTCTGACCATCATCGCATTCGTGTTCCTGACGCTCGCGTTCCAGCAGAGCGTCGAGCCGGTGTTCAACGATCTGCGCGCATGGCTCACGGGCAGCTTCGACTGGTTCTTCCTGCTCGCGGGCAATGTCTTCGTGCTGCTCTGCCTCGTGCTGATCGTGAGCCCCTGGGGCGCGGTCAGGATCGGCGGGAAGGAGGCTGTGCCCGACTATTCCTACCCCGGCTGGTTCGCGATGCTGTTCGCCGCCGGCATGGGCATCGGGTTGATGTTCTACGGCGTGGCCGAGCCGATCTCGCATTTCGGCACGGCCATGGGCGGGGTAAGCGTCGAGGACGGCGCGCGCACCGACTGGGCGCCGCTTGGCGCCGCCGCGGGCAATGCCGAGGAAGCGCGGCGGCTTGGCATGGCGGCCACGATCTTCCACTGGGGGCTGCACCCCTGGGCGATCTATGCTGTCGTGGCGTTGGCGCTCGCGCTCTTTTCCTACAACAAGGGGCTGCCGCTCACGATCCGCTCGGTCTTCTACCCGATCTTCGGCGAGCGGGTCTGGGGCTGGACCGGCCATGTCATCGACATCCTGGCGGTGTTCGCGACGCTGTTCGGGCTTGCCACCTCGCTGGGCTTCGGGGCGGAGCAGGCGAATGCGGGGCTGGAATTCCTGTTCGGGCTGCCGGTCTCGGACGGCTCGAAGGTGTTCCTGATCCTCGCCATCACAGCCGTCGCGCTGACCTCGGTCGTGGCGGGGCTCGACGCGGGGGTCAAGCGGCTCTCCGAAATCAACATGGTGCTGGCGGCGCTGCTGCTGGTGTTCGTGATCCTCGCGGGGCCCACGCTCGCGATCCTCACGGGATTTGGCGCCAACCTCGTAGCCTATGCGGAATATCTGCCGGCGCTCTCGAACCCGTTCGGGCGCGAGGATACCAACTTCGCGCAGGGCTGGACCTCGTTCTACTGGGCGTGGTGGATCTCGTGGTCGCCCTTCGTCGGCATGTTCATCGCGCGCGTGAGCCGCGGGCGCACGGTGCGCGAGTTCATCGTCTGCGTGCTGCTGATCCCCTCGCTGGTCTCGGTCCTTTGGATGACGGCCTTCGGCGGCACGGCGATCAGCCAGATCTTGAGCGACGGCGTCACCGCCGTGCAGGACGCGCCCCTGGAGCTCAAGCTGTTCGAGATGCTGGGCGGCCTGCCGCTCACGGCGATCTCGTCCTTCATCGGGATCGTGCTGGTGATCGTGTTCTTCGTCACCTCGTCGGATTCCGGCAGCCTCGTTATCGACACCATCACCGCCGGCGGCAAGGTCGACGCGCCCTTGCCGCAGCGGGTGTTCTGGTGCGTGTTCGAGGGGCTGGTGGCGATCGCGCTGCTGCTGGGCGGCGGGCTCGGCGCATTGCAGGCGATGGCGGTCTCGACGGGCTTTCCCTTCGCCATCGTGCTGCTGCTCGCGTGCTGGGCGATCATCAAGGGGTTGGCGAGCGAGCCGAGGTGAGGCTCGGGGGAATGGGCCGGCGCGACCGGGGACGGGCGGGGCGGTCCCGGCGGGACCGGCGCGGGGTTCCGCCCCTGACTTCCCGCTGCTTCCGATCGCCTCGCGTCCTCCGATTGCGGTGGCCCGGCGCCGGCTGCGTCCGTAGGATCCCGGGCGGTCAAATCCCGGCCTCGCAGCCGCAGGGAAGCAAATGGACCCACGCCTCCTGATCGTCCTCTATGCCGGCGTGGCGGTGTTGCCGCTTGCGCTCGCCTGGGCGGGTGCCCGGCCGCCCCGATCGTTCTGGGATGAGCTGGCCACGGGCGCAGGCATGCTCGCATTCTCGGTCATCCTGGTCGAGTTCGTCATGTCGGGCCGCTTCCGCGCCGTGTCGGGGCGGATCGGGATGGACGTGACGATGCGGCTGCACCAACTCTTCGCACGTTCGGCGCTGGTGCTGGCGCTGGTGCATCCCTTCCTCTACCGCGCGCCGTTCAACCCACGCTATCCGTGGGACACGACACGCCAGATGACGCTGACGCATGATTTCGGCGCGCTGTGGAGCGGGATCCTCGGCTGGCTCCTGCTGTTCGTGCTGGTGCTTCACGCGATCAACCGGGACCGGATCGACTACCGCTACGAGACATGGCGCCTGATGCACGGGCTCGGCGCCCTGATCGTCTCCGGGCTGATCCTGCACCACACGCTCGAGGCCGGGCGATACAGCGCCGATCCGGCGCTCGCGTGGCTGTGGACGGGTTTGTTCGCGCTTGCCGCGCTGACGCTGGCGCATGTCTACCTGCTGCGGCCGGTCCTGCAGATGCGCGCGCCGTGGCGCGTCGCAACGGTCCGCCCCGCAGCGCTGCAAAGCTGGGAGGTCGTGATCGAGCCGCAGGGCCATGCGGGGCTGGACTACCGGGCCGGGCAGTTCGTCTGGCTCAACCTCGGGCACAGCCCGTTCTCGCTGTCCGAGCACCCGTTCTCGATCGGCTCGGCGCCGGCATCGGGCCCGGCGCTGTCGTTCCTGATCAAGGAGCTTGGCGACTTCACCGCGACTGTCGGCACGATCGCGCCCGGCACGCCAGCCCATATCGACGGGCCGCACGGGACGCTGACGATCGAGGGCAGGGCCGAGCCCGGTATCGCGCTGATCGCGGGCGGGATCGGCGTCGCGCCCCTGCTCGGCATCATGCGCCAGATGCGGCTTGGCGGTGATCATCGGCCGGCGGTGCTGATCTATGGCAACCGGATCGAGGCGCAGATCATCGCGCGTGACGAGCTCGACGCCTTCGCGGCGCAGCCCGGGCGCGAGGTCGTCCATGTGCTCTCGGAGCCTCCGCCGGGCTGGAAGGGCCGCCGCGGCATGGCCGATGCCGCGCTGATGCGCGAGGTCTTCGCCGATCCGGCGCGGCACGGCTGGCTCTACGTGCTCTGCGGGCCGCCACCAATGATGGACGCGGTCGAGGACGCGCTGATCGGGCTGGGCGTCGCGCCAGGACGCATCCTCGTGGAGAGGTTCCAGTATGACTGAGCGGCTGCGCAGGCTCTCGGGGCACCGCAGGATGTCTGCGGTCTATTGGGTCCTGAACGCGGCCGGGCTGGCCGCGCTCCTGGCCTTCGCGCTGCGCGGCTAAGGCGCCCGCGTCGCGATCCGGCGCCCGCGCGCGCCTTGGCGGATCACTCCGCCGCCACGCGCCCCGGGTTGTTGGGATGCGTGCGCCAGTCCTCGTGCCGGTCGCTGACCACCCGTCCGGTGCGCGGATCGACCGTGCCGGCGGGCAGGCGCTCCATGGTGATGCAGTTCTCGACCGGGCAGACATTGACGCACAGGTTGCAGGCCACGCATTCGGCGTCGATCACCTCGAAGACGCGGCCCCCGCCCTCGACGCGCATGGCGATCGCCTGGTGCGAGGTGTCCTCGCAGGCGGCGAAGCAGCGGCCGCACTGGATGCAGGCCGACTGGTCGATCCGCGCCTTGGTGACGTAGTTGAGGTTGAGATACTGCCAGTCGGTGACGTTCGGCACCGCGCGCCCGGTGAAGGCGGCAAGGTCGGCGTGGCCCTTGTCGTCCATCCACAGTTTCAGCCCCGAGATCATCTCCTGCACCACCTTGAAGCCGTAGGTCATGGCCGCGGTGCAGACCTGCACGTTGCCCGCGCCCAGCGCCATGAACTCGGCGGCATCGCGCCAGGTGGTTACGCCGCCGATGCCCGAGATCGGCAGGCCCGCCGTCTCGGGATCGCGGGCGATGTCGGCCACCATGTTGAGCGCGATGGGCTTGACCGCCGGGCCGCAATAGCCGCCATGCGACCCCTTGCCGTCGATCGAGGGCTCGGGGCTGAACGTGTCGAGGTTGACCGACGTGATCGAGGAGACGGTGTTGATCAGGCTCACCGCATCCGCACCGCCCTTCTTCGCTGCGCGGGCGGGATAGCGGATATCTGTGATGTTGGGGGTAAGCTTCACGATCACCGGCATTCGAGTCGCGGCCTTGCACCAGCGGGTGACCATCTCGATGTAGTCCGGCACCTGTCCCACGGCCGAGCCCATGCCGCGTTCCGACATGCCGTGCGGGCAGCCGAAATTGAGCTCGATCCCGTCCGCGCCGGTGTCCTCGACCTTGGCAAGGATCTCGGTCCAGCAATGTTCTTCGCAAGGCACCATCAGCGAGACGACCAGCGCGCGGTCGGGCCAGTCGCGCTTGACGGCCTTGATCTCGTCGAGGTTCACCTGCAGCGGCCGGTCGGTGATGAGCTCGATGTTGTTGAGCCCCAGCACCCGGCGGTCGGCGCCATAGACCACGCCGTAGCGCGGGCCGTTGACGTTGACGATATGCGGGTCGAGCCCCAGCGTCTTCCACACCACCCCGCCCCAGCCGGCCTGATAGGCGCGGCGGACGTTGTATTCCTTGTCGGTGGGCGGCGCCGAGGCCAGCCAGAACGGGTTCGGGGACTTGATCCCCACGAAGTCGCTGCGGATTTCGGCCATGGTCTGAACCTCGCTGTCAGGGGGCGTGCAGGATCATCTCGACGGGCGCGATCAGGCCGGCCTCGATGTTCGCGATCATGTTGGCCACCTTCGCCGCCCGGTTGCCCGCCATCACGAGGTGGACGCCAAGTGCAGGCGGCCCTCCGGCGACCATGCGCCGCTGCACCTCGGCGAAGAAGTCGAGCGCGAAGGCCCGCCGCTCCCGCACTTGGCCTACCCTGAAGCCGGCGGCCTCGGCGGCGTCGCGGTAGTGGTCGGGCGAGCCAAGGAAGGACGTCTCCGGGCCTTCGGCCCAGGGCACGGGAAAGGCGAGCTCGCCCGGTCCGGTTCGCATCACCTCGTAGACGGCGAACGGGCTGCCGGGCCGCAGGACCCGCGCGGCCTCGGCCATCAGCCTCCCCTTGTCGGGAATGTTCATGCCGACATGGAGCAGGGTCGCGGCGTCGAAACTGTCGTCGGCAAAGGGCATCTCGACGGCGCTTCCGACCTCGAAGCCGGTCGCGCCGGTCATGCCGACCAACGCGCTCAGCGCGCGCGCCGTCTCGACGAATTCGGGCGTGAGATCGAGGCCCGTCACGCGGCAGCCGGCCGATCCCGCGATGAACCGCGCCGTGCCGCCGAGGCCCGAGCCGATGTCGAGGACATGATCCTTCGGGCCGAGCGCGATCTGGCCGACCAGTTCGCGCGTCGCCTGGATGCCGCCGATGTGGAACTCGCCGACGGGATCGAGGTGCTCGGGCTTCAGCCGGCCGGGGTCGATCCCCTGCCCGCGCAGGGCATCCAGGATCCGGGCGGTGAGCCCGCCGGTCGTGTAGTGGCCCGCAACGGCGCTCTCTATGGTCATGACGGTGTTCTCCTCCGCCAGCCCCGCTCCCGTGCAGAGTAGCATCCTAACCCATCAGCGCGCGATGGATGCTCTCGGCCGCGTCGCGGCCCTGGGCGACGGCAGTCACCGTGAGGTCCGCGCCGCCCGAGGCGCAGTCGCCCCCGGCCCAGACGCCCCGGCGCGAGGTGCGCCCTGCGGCATCGACCGTGATCTTGCGGCCGTCGAGGTCGAGGCCCGCGAGCGGGCCGGTGACCAGCGTCTGGCCGATGGCGCGGAACACTTGGTCGGCCGCGAGCGTGAAGGTCTCGCCGGTGCCGTGCAGACCCGAGGGGCCGTCGGCGGTGTATTCGAACTCTACCGCCTCGGCCCGGCCATTGCCCAGCACGTGCAGGGGCCGGGCGTTGTAGATCAGGCGCACACCCTTCGAGGCCGCGAGGTCCTGCTCGTAGAGGCTCGCGCTCATGGCGGGCTTGCCGCGGCGGTAGACGATGGTGACCTCCTCGGCGCCCAAGAGCTTCGACTGCACGGCGGCATCGACCGCTGTCATGCCGCCGCCGATCACCACGACGCGACGGCCCACGGGCAGCGCGGTCAGATCCCCCGACTGGCGCAGCCGGGCGATGAAATCGACCGCATCCTCGACGCCCGGCAGGTCGTTGCCCTCGCAGGCCAGCGCGTTCACGGCGCCGAGGCCCATCCCGAGGAACACCGCGTCGTATTCGCCCGCCAACCCGTCGAGCGTCACGTCACGGCCCAAGGCCACGCCCGCGCGCAGCTCGATCCCGCCGATGGCCATCAGCCAATCGAGCTCGGCCTGCGCGAAGCCGTCCACGGTCTTGTAGGCGGCGATCCCGTACTCGTTGAGCCCGCCGCCCTTCGGCCGCGCATCCATCACCACGACATCGTGGCCATGCATGGCCAGCCGGTGCGCGCAGGCAAGCCCCGCAGGCCCGGCCCCCACGACCGCCACGCGCCGGCCCGTGGGCGCTGCGCGGGTGAAGGGGTGGCGGCCTGTGGCCATCTGGGCGTCGGTGGCATAGCGCTGGAGGCGGCCGATCTCGACCGGCCTCTCCTCGGCCGTCATCCGCACGCAGGCTTCCTCGCACAGCGTCTCGGTAGGGCAAACCCGGGCGCACATGCCGCCCAGAATGTTCGCCTCGAAGATCGTCTGGGCCGCCGCGCGCGGCTGGCCGGTCGCGATCTGGCGGATGAACAGCGGGATGTCGATCCCGGTGGGGCACGCCGCGATGCAGGGCGCGTCGTGGCAGAAATAGCAGCGGTCCGCTGCCACCGCCGCCTCGTGCGGGTCGAGGGGGGGATGCAGGTCGCCGAAGTTCTCCGCGATCTCGGCCGCCCCGAGCCGCCCCGCCGCGATCCCTGGCCGATGCGCTGCGCCGTCCATTCGATCCCTCCGCGATGCCGGGTCCACGGGATCACTCTGCCACGGCCAAAAATTTTATCAATTGGAAAAAATGAGCGGGTGCGGGCGACTCGCCGGAGGCTGGATTTTCCCGCCGCGCCCCGCTAGTCGGGAACGGTCGAGAGCGCGGAGAGCCCCATGAGCACGATCCCCCCCAGCTTCCACATCGTCGATCACCCGCTGGTGCTGCACAAGCTGACCCTGATGCGGAACAAGGAGACCTCGACGGCAAGCTTCCGCATCCTCCTGCGTGAGATCAGCCTGCTGCTGGCCTACGAGACGCTGCGCGACCTGCCGCTCGAGCAGGTCGAGATCGAGACGCCGCTCACGCCGATGATGGCGCCGCGCCTGCGGGGCAAGAAGCTCTGCTTCGTGTCGATCCTGCGGGCGGGCGACGGGCTCCTGCAGGGGCTGCTCGACCTCGTGCCGGCGGCCCGGGTGGGGCATATCGGGCTCTACCGCGACCCTCAGACCAAGCAACCGGTCGAATACCTGATGAAGACCCCCGACGATCTCGGCGACCGCGTGACGGTGCTGGTGGACCCGATGCTGGCGACCGCGGGCTCGGCCATCGAGGCGGTGCGCAAGGTCAAGGAGGCGGGCGCGCGCGACATCCGCTTCCTCGCGCTGGTCTGCGCGCCCGAGGGGGCTGCGGCCTTCGCGGCGGCGCACCCGGACGTGCCGGTCTACGCCGCGGCGATGGACGAGCGGCTCGACGACCACAAGTACATCGTCCCCGGCCTCGGCGACGCGGGCGACCGGCTGTTCGGCACCAAGGACCACCGCGGCGAGCCCTGAGGCACGCGGCCCGGGCCGGGCGCCGCGACGGCACAGCCGGCGTCCGGACACGGCGGGGCTCGATGCCCCGCCGCGGCCGTTCCCGGGCGGGGCGGTCAGGCGGGCGCGAGAGGCTCGATGACGCCTTCCGCCTCCAGCGCGTCGATCGCGGTCTGGATCGAGGGGGCGACGATCACCGCGGGCGCCTTGATGCCATGCGCCGCAAGGTCGCGCCGCACCGCGTAGGGCGGGCCGCTGATGGCAATGCGCACGCCCTGCCGCGCGGCCTTGGCCACCAGCCCGCCGATGGTGTTCGCGCCGGTCGAATCGAGGAACGGCACTCGGCTCATGTCGAGGATCATCGCCCTGTGCTGGCTGCCGATGCGGTCCAGCACCCCCTCGATGGCCGAGGCCGCGCCGAAGAACAGCACGCCCCGCACCTTGTAGAGCACGACGCCCTTCACCTCGGGCAGGCCCCGGCGGGCATAGCTGTCGTCGGTGAGATCCTCGGGCACCATGGGCTGGTCGGCCTCGACCACGGTCGAGCCCGACATGCGGTGGATGAAGATCACCGAGCCGAGCGCGAAGCCCACCACGATGGCCTCGGTGAGGTCCCGGAACACCGTCAGCAGGAAGGTCACCGACAGCACCAGCGCATCGCCGCGCGAGGCGCGCATCAGCACCGCGATGGCGTGGCGCTCGACCATCTGCCACGACACGACCGCCAGCACCGCGGCCAGCGCCGCGAGCGGGATATAGGCCGCGAGCGGCGCCGCGATCAGCATGAAGCCCAGCAGGAACAGAGCGTGCATCATCCCCGCGACCGGGCCATGCGCGCCCGCGCGCACATTCGTGGCCGTGCGCGCGATGGTGCCGGTCACGCAGAACCCGCCGAACAGCGCCGAGCCGATATTGGCCACGCCCTGCGCCACCAGTTCGCAGTTCGAGCGGTGGCGCCGGCCCGACATGCCGTCCGCCACCACCGCCGACAGAAGCGACTCGATGGCGCCCAGCAGCGCGAAGGCGATGGCGTCGGGCAGCACCGCCTCGATCTTCGCGAGCGAGACATCCGGCAGCGCCGGCACCGGCAGGCCCGAGGGGATGCCGCCAAAGCGCGACCCGATGGTCTCGACCGGCAGGCCCAGCAGCGCCGTCGCGGCGCCCGCCGCCGTCACCGCGATCAGCATCCCCGGCAGCCGCGAATTCACCCGCCTCAGCCCTAGGATCAGCCCCGCCGTGCCCGCCGCCAGCGCCACCGCCCAGGGCGTCACGCTGGGCAGCGCTTTCCACAGCGCAGGGATCTTCTCGACCAGCGGCCCGGGCTCGGGCCCCTCCAGCGTGAGGCCCAACAGCCCCGAGATCTGACTTGCGAAGATGATCGCCGCGATCCCGGCGGTGAAGCCCACGGTCACCGGGTACGGGATGAACTTGATGTAGGTACCGAAGCGCAGAAGCCCCGTGGCGATCAGGATTAGGCCCGAGAGGAACGTCGCGAGGATCAGCCCGTCGATGCCGTGCCGCGCGACCGTCGCCGCCACCAGCACGATGAAGGCGCCCGCGGGACCTCCGATCTGGTAGCGGCTGCCGCCGAGCGCCGAGACGAGAAAGCCGCCGATGATGGCGGTGTAGAGCCCCATCGCGGGCGTGGCGCCCGAGGCGATGGCGATCGCCATCGACAGCGGCAGCGCCACGATCGCGACCGTCAGGCCCGCCACGGCATCGGCGCGGAACGCGCTCAGCCCGTAGCCCTCGGACATCACCGTCACCAGCTTGGGCGTGAACAGCCCGAAGAATTGCCCCCCTGCGCCCGGCGCCGGGCGCGTCGCATCTGTCGCCATGGTCATATTTCCTTCGGACAGCCGCGTGGAGGCCCCGAGGGAGGGGCGCGCGCCGCGGCCGCATTCAAGCGCCTCGGGCGGGATCGATGCAAGGGGGTCGTGCGCGCCGGATAGCCTCAGGCGCCGACGCCGACATAGCGGTGCAGGAGCGCGTGGTCGGCGCCGAGGTCCGACGCGCGCACGCAGTCGCGGCTGCGCCCGTTCTCGACGAACAGCACGCGGTCGGCCACCGGCAGCACCGCCTCGACCCGCTGCTCGACCAGCAGGACCGCGACCCCCTCGGCGCGCAGCAGCAGCACCACCTCGCGGATGCGCTGGATCATCGCAGGCATCAGCCCCTCGGTCGGCTCGTCGAGCATCAGCACCGCGGGCTCGAGGCAGAGCGCGCGGCCGATCGCCAGCATCTGCTGCTCGCCGCCCGAAAGGGTGCCGGATCGTTGGTGCAGCCGTTCCGCCAGCACCGGGAAGAGGTCGAGCACACGGTCGCGCGCATGGCGGGGGGAATTGCGAGCCATCAATCCGATCTCGAGGTTCTCGGCCACGGTCAGCTCCGCAAACAGGCGCCGGCCCTGGGGGACATAGCCGATCCCCTCCTTCGCGATGTCCTCGGCCCGCAGGAGCGAGATGTCGACGCCGTCGAGCATGACCGCCCCCACGCGCGGCGGCACGAGGCCCATGATCGCCTTGAGCGCCGTGGTCTTGCCCGCGCCGTTGCGACCCAGCAGGCAGAGGATCTCGCCCTTCGCGACCTCGAGCGAGAGGCCGTGCAGCACCTGCACGCGCCCGTAGAAGGCGTCGAGGCCATCGACCTTGAGCATCGCGGTCATCTCAGCCCCCCAGATAGGCACGCTGGACTTCCGCATCCGCGCGGATCGCTGCGGGCGGGCCCTCGGCGAGGATCTGGCCGCGTTCCATCACCGTGATCCGGTCGGCGAGGTCCATGACGACGCCCATGTTGTGCTCGATCAGCAGCACGGTCGCTTCTCGAGCGATCTCGCGCACCAGCGCCGTGAAGCTCGCGATCTCGGCGTCCGAAAGCCCCTGCGTCGGCTCGTCGAGGATCAGAAGCCGCGGGCTGAGGCCAAGCCCCATGGCGACCTCGAGCAGGCGCTGGTGGCCGTAGCTGAGGTTCCCCGCGGTCTCGGTCGCGCGCGCGGCGAGGCCCACGCGGTCGAGCACCGCCATCGCCGCCGCGTCGAGCGCCGCCGCGTCCGGCCCGCGCCATCCCTGCATCATCCGCCGCTGTACGGCGAGGCGGACATTGTCGAGAAGCGTCATGCGCGCGAAGACCGAGGTGATCTGGAAGGTGTAGGCGATGCCCCGCATGACCCGGGCGTGGGCTGGCAGGCGCGTCACGTCCTCGCCCGCGAAGATCACGCGGCCCGCGGTGGGGCGGAGGCGGCCGGAGATGAGGCTCACGAACGTGGTCTTGCCCGCGCCGTTCGGGCCGATCAGCGCGCGGATCTCGCCCTCCTGAAGCCGGAACTCGACGCCATCGACCGCCGTCAGACCGCCGAAGCGGCGGGTGAGGCCATGGGTTTCCAGCAGCGTCACGGCAGCCATGGCGCCGCCCTCTCGCGCAGGGTGCCGAGGATGCCCTTCGGAAAGAACAGGATCAGCCCGATCAGCGCGAAGCCCACGATCATCATGTGCGCCGTGGTGAACGAGGAGGAGATGTCGATCAGGTAGAACATCAGGAGCGTGCCGAGGAACGGCCCCAGCACCGTCGCCGCCCCCCCCATCAGCACCCACAGGAGCGGCAGGATCGAATACTGGATCGAGGCGAAGGTGGCGCCGACATAGCCGAACAGCAGCGCATAGGCCGCCCCCGCCGCCCCCGCCATTGCGCCCGAGACGGCGAGCGCCATCAGCTTGGCGCGGAACACGTCGTAGCCCAGCATCCGCGTGCGCTCCTCGTTCTCGCGGATGGCGGCCAGAACCCGCCCGAAGGCCGACCGCGCGAGGGCGAGTGAGCCCAGCATCACCGCGCCGAAGACGCATAGCGCCGCCCAGTAGCGCGTGGCGGGATCGGCGAGGCTGAGGCCAAGTACGGTGCGCGCGGCGGGGGCGAGCACGAAGCCCTCGTCACCGCGGGTGAACTCGCCGAAGTAGAGGACCGTCAGGAACCCTGCCTGCGCGAACATGAGCGTCACGATCATGAAGCTCACGCCCGTCGTGCGAAGCGCGAGCAGCCCCACCACCGTGGCCACGATGGCGCCCGCAAGAACGCCAAGCACCAGCCCCAGCGGCGCCGCCGTGCCGCCGAACTCAGCCGCAAGCCCCGCGGCATAGAGCCCCGCGCCGAAGAACATCGCGTGCCCGAGGCTGAGCATCCCAGCATAGCCGAAGGTGATGTTGTAGGCGCTGGCGAAAGCCGCGAGCACCATGATGCGGGCGAGGTTGCCATGGTGATAGTCCGGCAGCAGGAACTGCGCCGCCGCGAGCGCCGCAAGAAGCCCCAGATGCAGCCCCACCGCCCGGCTCATGCCGCGCGCGCCCCGAAGAGGCCGGTGGGCCGCCAGACCAGCACGAAGGCGACCAAGAGCGTCGCCAGGATCTTGGCGAGCGTGGGCGAGAAGAAGACCGAGATGATGCCGTCGCTCATGCCGATGATCACGGCGGCCAGCACCGTGCCGCGCAGGCTCCCCAGCCCCCCGATGATCACGACGATGAAGCTGAGCAGCAGCGGGTCATGCCCCATCAGGTAATGCGCCTGCTGGATCGGCACGATCAGCACCGCCCCCAGCGCCGCCAGCATCGCGCCCGCGGCGAAAACGCCCGCATAGACGCGGCCGACAGGGATTGCGAAGGCGCGCGCGGTCTCGGGGTCGTACTGGGTCGCGCGCATCATCAGGCCCGCGCGGGTGCGCGTGAGCACCAGCCACACGCCCAGCATCAGCGCCGCCGAAGCGACGATCACGCAGAGCTTGTAGCCCGAATAGCCGAACCACGGGAACTGGATGCGGAAGTCGATGGGCGCGGGCACTGGCCGGGCATCGGCGCCATAGGTCGAGAGCGCAAGCTGCTGGATGACATAGAGGAGCCCGATGGTCGCGACGATGGTGGCCTCGGGGTCGTAGTTCAGGCGCCTCAGCACAAGCCGCTCGGCCGCGGCGGCAATCAGGCCCACGACCAGCGGCGCTACCACCATCGCCGCCACGAACCCCAGCGCCGGGTGCCCGCCGATCATCGAGGTCACCCACCAGGCCAGCACCGCGCCCAGCATGTAGAACTCGCCATGGGCCACGTTGACGATGCGCATGACGCCGAAGACGAGACTCAGGCCCAGCGCGGTCAGCGCCAGCACCGCCGCGCCGACCGCGCCCTCGAGCGAGGCGAGCATCAGGTAGGGTCCTAAATCCACGCAGGCCTCGCCTCTGGCGGGAAGGGGGCGGCGGGCGCCCCCCTTCTTCGGTCATGCGGGGGCGACGAACGCCCCCCGGCATCAGAACGGCTGGGTCGTGTAGTCCACCTCGTCCGGGTACATGCCGTCCTCGATCGAGGTCTTGTGAACCACGCTCAGGCGCGCGCCCTCGACCCGGCTGATGAACTGGTGGCCGAACACCTGGTGCGTGCGGCCGTTGAAGACCTTGTCGCCTTGCGGGTGCTCGCGGCTCTCGGGCATTCCGGTCATCGCCTCGACCGCCTCGATCAGCTTCGCGCGGTCGGCCGGGCCCTGGTAGCCCGCGGCCTCCATGCCCGCCTTGATGACGTGCAGCGTCTCCCAGCAGCCGAACATGTGGGCATAGGTCGCGATGTCCTTGGGGTCGCTCATGCTCGCGCCATTGGCATCGACGCCCACGCGCTGGCGATAGAAGCCCTCGTGTTCCGATGCGTCGGGTGGCGCGTAGCGGGGCATCCCCTCCCAGAAATAGGTGCCCTCGAGGAAGTCGAGGCCGGGGGTCGCGATGTCCACCGCCTCGAGGCTGTCGATGAAGCCGAAGATCGCGGGGCGCGCGCCGGTGCCGTAGAACTCGCCCAGCTCCTTCACGAAGGTCAGGACGCCCGGGCCCACCATGACGTGGTAGAGCACGTCCGTGCCGCGCGGAATGCGGGGGAAATACTTGGTGAAGCTCGATTCCGTCGGCGGGATGGCGATCTTCTCGATCACCTCGCCGCCCTGCGCCGCCACCGCCTCCGAGAAGAAGTCGCGGTGGTCGTGGCCAAAGGCGTAGTCGGGGAAGATCATCGTGACCTTCTTGCCGAGGTTCTGCGTGACCCACGGCGCCATCGCGCGGACCTGGGATTTCACGTCCGTGATGCCGGGCTGCAGCGTGTAGCGGTTGAGCCGGCCCGAGGCGACGTGATGGCCTTCCGAGACCACGAAATAGGGCAGCTTCAGCTCGCCCGCCCGCGGCGCCGAGCCCATCACGACGTGGCTGAACAGGGTGCCGAAGGCGAGGTCGCAGCCGTGTTGCGTCGCGAGCTTCTCGACCACCTCGGCGCCGCGCTTGGGGTCGGTGCCGTCGTCCTCGGTCACGATCTCGACGGGGCGCCCCCCGATGCCGCCGCCCTCGTTGATCAGCGCCGCCGCCGCCGTGGTGACGCGGTCGTACCAGCGGCCATAGGCGGCGCCGATGCCGGTGCGGTGGACCTGGAAGCCGAGCTTCAGCGGCGCCGAGGACTGCGCCTCGATATAGGGCACCCAGCCCGGCGCCGCGGCCAGCGCCGCGCCCCCCGCGAGGCCCTTGAGCGCCGTGCGCCGCGTCAGCGTCGCGCGCGTCGTGCGTGGTTCAGGCGCCGTCGTCTTGGACATGACCGATCCCTCCTGTCGGGCTGGCCGCGCCGTGTGCCGGGCGCGGTCTCGCGTTCTCGCCGGGATACCTTGTCTGCAAACAAGGCGCAGGAAAAGCCCCGTCTCTCGTGCTCACGCACCGACGGGCGTTGCCAGCAGCCAGAGGCCGAAGAGCGTGTAGAGCACCATCAGCCCCGCCAGCGGCACCTGGCTCAGCGCGGCCGCCCGCCCCTCGCCCCACAGCCGCGTGGCGATGGCGTGGGCTAGGATCACCGCCCAGATGTGCCCGCCCACGATCACGGCCGCCTGCGCGTTCCAGATGAGGCCAACCGTCTCGATCCGGTTGAGGAACGAGGTGGTGACGAAATGCGGCCCAAGGCCCAGCAGGTCCGCACCCCGGTGCAGCGGGTCAGAAAGTGCCACCAGCACGTATTGCCCGTTGATCAGCAGCACGATGAGGTAATGCGCGAGGTGATAGGCCAGCGCAATGGGCGCGAGCGACAGCGCCAGCTGCCCCGCCCCGGCAAGCGAGGCCCGTCCCGTGGCAAGCCGCGCGCCGAGGGCCACGCAGCCGCCATAGAGCGCGGTCAGCGTGAGCCACGCGCCGATCAGGCCGGCCGTGTGCTCGGCCACCACCGCCGAGCGGCCGGGGAAGTCGAGCGGGTTTATACCGATCCGGGCAAGCCACCAGAAGGTCTCGTTCAGCCCGTCGAACGAGCCCCCGGCAAGCGCGAGCAGCAGAAACGGCGCGGTGCCCGGCGGGGCCACACCTTCGGCCGCGCGGGCGCCTGGCAGGGTGAGCACGCGCAGTCCCGCAGCATCGCGGCCCACCGGCGCGAGGCGGGCGAGGAAGCCGGTGAGCACCGACAGCGCCTCGCCCCGGCCGCGCCAGGCGTCCTCGCCGAACACAAGCATCGCGCCGAGATGCACCGCCCACCACAACGCCACCGCGATGGCGAGGCGCGAGGGGTCATCGGGCGCGAGATCGACCAGCGCAAACCAGTAGATCGCGAACAGTCCCGCCGTCGCGGGCCAGAGGCCCATCCAGCCGGGCAGCGCCACCACCGGGCGCGTGCCGATCCCGGCCCGGCGCAGAGTCGCAAGCGGCCCGCTCCATGGGTTCAGCCAGTGCCACAGATCGCCCACGACGGCATGGAGGATCACGAAGGCGACCCAGAACACCGTCCAGACCACCAGCGGCAGCGGGTTCTCGAGCGGGTCGCGCGTGCCCCACAGCCCCGCCGCGACCAGCCCCGCCATGGCGAGGAAGCCGAGCCAGCTCGTGACGGGCCGCAGCCCCTCGCCCCCCTGCGGCAGCACGATGCGAGCCGAGGCGGCCCTTGCGAGCCAGCGGCCGGGGATGAGCGCCAGAAGCCCGAAGGTCGCGGCCACCGCGAGCGTGCCGCCCCAGATCGAATGGCCGGTCGGCAGCAGAAGCACCAGCGCGCGCTGCGCGACATGGGCCGATGCGGCAGCGGGCCAGAGCGCCGCCACCGCCGCCCAGCCTGCTGCCTTGCCGTCTCCCGCCACGCGCCTCATGGCGGGCATTCAGGCGCGGATCACGGGTGGCTGGCAAGGGGCAGGATGGCGCAGTGGCGTGCCAGAGTGGTGCTGGGGAGAGGTCCCGGGTCGAGCCCGGGACAGCGGACGCGCCGGCGCGAGGGAGGTGCCGGGTCAAGCCCGCGACAGCGGCGGGGAGCGGCACCGGTCCGCGCTACCCCTCTCTGCCCCGATCGAACAGCCGGGGCCTCGCGGAACTGGGCCAGATGCCGTGGACGGCGAGGCCCCGGGTCAAGCCCGGGGCAGCGGACGCACCAACGCGAGGGGGTCCCGGGCCGAGCCCGCAGCAACGGGCAGCGGCCTGCGTCAGTCGACGAAGGCGCGCTCGACCACGAACTCGCCGGGGCGGTTATTCGCGCCTTCGGTCAGCCCCGCGGCCTCGAGCCGGGCCTTCACGTCCTTGAGCATGGCCATCGAGCCGCAGATCATGCCGCGGTCCTCGGCCGGCGAGATGGGGGGCACGCCGAGATCCTCCCACAGCTTGCCCGAGTCCATCAGGTCCGTCAGCCGCCCCATCCGCGGGGTCTGGTCGCGCGTCGTGGTGGCGTAGTGGACGAGCTGCGCGCTCGCCTCCTCGCCCACCAGCGGGTCGTCCTTGGCGATGGCCACCAGCTCGCGCCCATATTCCAGTTCGGCATCGAGGCGGCAGGTGTGCAGGAGATAGACCTTCTCGAACTTCGCATAGGTCTCGGGGTCGCGCACGATCGAGGCGAAGGGCGCGATGCCCGTCCCGGTCGAGAACAGGTATAGCCGCTTGCCGGGAACCAGCGCGTCGTTGACCAGCGTGCCGGTGGGCTTCTTCTTCATCAGGATGGTATCGCCCACGACGATCTTCTGCAGATGCTCGGTCAGCGGGCCGCCGGGCACCTTGATCGAGAAGAATTCGAGTTCCTCGTCCCACGACGGCGAGGCGATCGAATAGGCCCGGTAGACCGGGCGCTCGGCGTTCGGCAGGCCGATCATCACGAACTCGCCCGAGCGGAAGCGGAAGCTCGCGGGGCGGGTGATGCGGAACTTGAACAGCCGGTCGGTGTAGTGCTTCACCTCGGTCACGGCCTCGGCGAACACGTTGTCGGGGATGGGGAAGGCCGCAGGGGCCAGCGCGGCAGTGCTTGCGGTCATCGTCGGTGGCCTCCTCGGGGGCCGTCCCGGCCATGCGCCGGGCCATCGGGTTTGCGTCCTCGGCGTCGATCCCCTCGGGGGCGCCGCGAATTCCACTTTTCGCGCCTGTTTTGTTTGCGTACAAACAAATAGGCAATGGCCAATATGGTCGCAAGGGGGTCTGCCGCATGTCCGCCGCCGATGCAAGCGAGTCTGTGGAAACCATCGCAGGCATCGACGTGGGCGGGACCTTCACCGACCTGATCCTGATCGGGGGCCCCGGCGGCGGGGTGCGGATCGCCAAGACGCCGACGACACCGGGGAATCAGGCGGATGGCGTGCTGGCGGCGCTGAAGGCGGCGGGGGTTTCGCCGTCCGCGCTCGACCTGATCGTGCATGGCACCACCACCACGACGAACGCGGTGCTCGAGCGGCGGCTGGCGCGCACCGGGCTCATCACCACCGCGGGCTTTCGCGACGTGCTGGAACTGGGCCGCCGCACCCGGCCACAGCCCTACGGCATGACCGGGCAGTTCCGCCCGGTGATCCCGCGCGACCTGCGGCTCGAAGTGGCCGAGCGGATGGACGCCACGGGCGAGGCGCTGGTGCCGCTCGACGAGGCGGGGGTCGAGGCGGCGGCGCGACGGCTGATGGAGATGGGCTGCGAGTCGCTGGTGATCCACTTCCTGCACGCCTATGCGAACCCCGAGCACGAGATCCGCGCGGCCGAGATCGCCGCGCGCATCTGGCCGAACGGGCACATCACCATGGGCCACGCGCTTCTGTCGGAAAGCCGCGAGTTCGAGCGGGGAGCGACAGCCGCGGTGAATGCGAGCGTGCAGCCGATCCTCGAGCGGTATCTGGCGCGGCTTCAGGCCGAACTGGCGGCGCAAGGCTATGCGCGCGACGTGCTGGTGATGAACGGCAATGGCGGCATGGTCTCGGCCCGCCTAGCGGGGCGCGAGGCGGCCAAGACCGTCATGTCGGGCCCGGCGTCGGGCGTGATGGCGGCGGCCTATACCGGGCGGCGGGCTGGCTGCCCCAATCTCATCACCTACGACATGGGAGGCACCTCCTCCGATGTGTCGCTGATCCGCGGCGCCGAGCCGGCGGTGAGCCACGAGATCGAGATCGAATACGCCATGCCGATCCATGTGCCGATGGTAGACGTGCGCACCATCGGCGCGGGCGGGGGCTCGATCGTCTCGGTGGACGAGGGGGGCCTCATCCGCGTGGGGCCCGAAAGCGCGGGGGCGATGCCGGGCCCGATCTGCTTCGGGAAGGGTGGCACCGAGCCCACGATCTCGGACGCGAACCTTCTGCTGGGGCGGCTCAACCCCGGGCGCCTTCTGTCGGTCGAGGACGCGGCCCCGGTCGAGGCCGTGCGCGCGGCGTTTGCTCGGGTGGGCGCGGGCCTGGGCCTCGACGCCGAGGGAGCGGCCGAGGCGGCAATCCGGGTGGCGAACGCGAAGATGGCGGGCGCGATCCGGATGGTGTCGATCTCGATGGGCCACGACCCGCGGGATTTCGCCCTTTTCGCATTCGGCGGCGCGGGGCCGCTCCACGCCGCGGCGCTGGCGCGCGAGCTTGCAATTCCCCGCGTGCTGATCCCCGCCCGGCCCGGCATCACCAACGCGCTGGGCTGCGCGGTCGCCGACCTGCGGCACGACTTCGTGCGCACGGTGAACCGCCCGCTCGACGCGGTGGAGATGGGGGCGGTGCACGCGATCCTTGCCGAGCAGACCGCGGCGGGCCGCGCCATGGTGGTGCAGAACGGCGCGGCGCTGCGCCGGGTGCGCGAGGTCCATACCGCCGACATGCAGTTCGTGGGGCAGACGCACCTGATCCGCGTGGCCCTGCCCGATGCCGCGCCCACGCGCGAGACGCTGCAGGCGCTGTTCGAGGCCGCCTATTTCGCGCGCTTCAAGGTCGAACTGCCGACCATCCGGGCGAACCTCGTGAACCTCAACACCAGCGTCATCGGCGAGCGGGCCGAGGTCGATCTCGCGGCCCTCACCGCCGTCACGCCGGGCGCGACGCTTGGCGATGCGCTCGACCACCGCCGCCCGGTGCGCTTCGGCGCGGATTGGCACGACACGCCGGTCTATGCCCGCGCCCGACTGCCGGTGGACGCACTCATCCCCGGCCCCGCCATCGTCGAGCAGATGGACACAACCATCGTGATCCCCCCCGGAGACCGGGCCGAGGGTGCTGCGGACGGCAACCTGTTCATCCATGTGGGGGCGGCATGATCGACCCGGTGACGCTGACGGTGATCGAGGCCGCGCTTCAGCAGGTCTGCGACGAGATGGACCTCGCCTTCTCGCGCGCCGCCTTCTCGCCCATCATCGCCGAGGCGAACGACCGCTCGGACGGGATCTACTCGCCCGTGGACGGGTCGCTGATCGCCCAAGGCGCGGGCGGGCTGCCGGTCTTCGTCGGCACCATGCAGTTCTCGACCCGCTGCCTGATCGAGCGCATCCGCGAGGGGCTGACGGCGGCGCCCGAGCCGGGCGACATCTACATCGTCAACGACCCATACCTGGGCGGCACGCACCTGATGGACGTACGCTTCGCCATGCCGTTCTGGCGGGGCGGGCAGATCTTCTGCTGGCTCTCGAACACCGGGCACTGGCCCGACATCGGCGGCGCCGTGCCGGGGGGCTTCTCGGCCTCAGCCACCGCCGTCGAGCAGGAGGGGCTGCGCCTGCCCCCCGTCAAGCTGTTCAAGCGCGGCGCGATGGATACGGAGATCTACCAGATCATCTGCTCGAACATCCGCGTGGCCGAGCAGCGCATCGGCGACGTCAAGGCGCAGGCGGCGGCGCTGATGGTGGGGGAGGACGGGCTTACGCGGCTCATGGACCGCTATGGCGACGACACCGTGCGCGAGGCCATAAGCGAGCTGCGCGCGCGGGCGGCGGCGCGGATGCGGGCCGAGATCGCGGCGATCCCGGAAGGGACCTACCGCTCGGTCGCTCATGTCGATTCCGACGGCGTGGTGGACGCGCCGCTGGAGATCCGCCTAACCGTGACCAAGGCGGGCGAGCGGCTCACCTTCGACTTCGCGGGCTCCTCGCCCCCATGCCAGGGGCCAATGAACTCGGTGCTGGCGACCACGCTCTCGTCTGTCTATCTCGCCATGCGTCACATCTTCCCCGATGTGCCGATCAGCGCCGGCGCCTTCGAGCCGCTCGAGGTCATCACCCCCGCGGGCACCTTCCTCGACGCGCATTACCCCCGCCCGGTCTCGGGCTGCGCGGCCGAGGTGAGCCAGCGCATCGCCGAAGCCGTGTTCGCGGCGCTCGTGCAGGCCATCCCCGACCGGGTGACGGCGGCGCCCGCCGGGACCTCGGGCAATTTCGCGCTGGGCGGGCACGATCCCGCGCGGGGGCGGGGCTTCGTGATGTATCAGCTTTCCGGCGGGGGCTATGGGGGCGCGAGGGGGCTCGACGGGCTCACCAACGGCTGTTCCACGATCGGCATCTCCAAGGCGCCGCCGGTCGAGATCATGGAGCAGCAGTTCCCCGTCCTTTATCACCGCTACGGCTTGCGGGAGGGCTCGGGCGGCGCTGGGCGCTGGCGCGGCGGCTTTGGGCTCGACTACGAGATCGAGCTGAGGCGCGGCGAGGCGCGGGCCTCCTTCGTCATGGACCACGGCCGCTTCGGCCCGCAAGGCGCGCTGGGCGGGCAGGACGGCGCGCCCAACATGGTGCGGGTGATTCGGGATGGCGAGGTCCATATCCCCCCGCACCTCTCGAAGGAGCAGGACATCCCCCTCCGTCCCGGCGACCGGGTGCGGGTGGGCACGCCGGGCGGCGGGGGCTATGGCGATCCGATGGCGCGCGACCCCCGCGCGGTGGCCGAGGACGTGCGGCTCGGCTACTACACGCCCGATGAGGCGCGCGCCCTGTTCGGCGTCGTGACCGGCACCGGCGGGCTCGATGCCAAGGCGACTTCGGACCTGCGGGCGACACTGCGGGACGCGGCAGAAACACAACAGTCCGGCGCAACCATGACGCGCATCAAAGACAAGGCTCCCACGCATCGCTCATGATGGAGCGCGGCAGCGATTCTCGAGGGGTGTGCCGAATTGACGAATGATAAGTCCGGTCCGCCGACGGATCTGCGCGAGATCGACCGCGCCGTTCTGACCGCCGCAGGGCTCATGCGGGACTTCACGGGCTCCGATCATGGTCGGCGGCTGACGCCGCTCCAGACGCTCTCGGTCATCACGATCGTCGCCTTCGACAACATTGTCGAGCGGGGGGTCGGCACCAGCGAGGCGGCGGCCAAGCTGCGCGAGCTTGCGAACGCGCTGGAGCGCAGCTGAGTGGGGCCTGCCCTTGGCAGGTCACGTCCGAACCACGGAAGGAAGGAGGTCCAACCGGCCGCGATCCGTGGCAGTATGTCCGCCTCGCCTCGAGGCTCGCAGCGGAGGTCGGCGATGGACTACCTGCATCTCACCGAGGACGCGGACGGCGTATCCCGCTTCACGGACGGCACGATCGCGCTCGAACTCCGGGACTTCGCGCCACCGGCGCAGGCGCTGTTCCTGTCGGCGCCCTGGCCGGCCGAGCGGCTGCTGTTCCTGACCCTTCCCGCCGGATGGGTGGGCGAGCAACACCCCTCGCCCCGACGGCAGGTGGCCTTCTGCCTCGCGGGCAGCATGCAGGTCGAGGCGGGCGACGGAGAGCGGCGCGAGATCGGGCCGGGCGACATCTGGCTGATGGAGGACACTGCGGGCGCGGGCCATGTCTCGCGGGTCACCAGCGCCGCCGAGTGCCGGCTCGCCATCGTGCAATTCGGCTGACGGCGCGGCGAGACGGTTCTCCCCGCCTTGCATGGATGGTATCCTCGAAACGGTGAGGGTGCCGGAACCGACACAAGGGGAGGCCCGCCAATGTTCGACCTCGACCATCTCGTTGCCGATTGCCGCAGCGCTGCCGGGGCCGAGGACGGGGACCGCGTGCTGCGTGAACTCGTCACGCGCGCTGTCGAGGATCCATCGGAGTTGATCGCGGCGCTGGGCGAGCCCCGCCAAAGCGGCCTCGTCGCGATCTACCGCTCGCCCGATCTCACCATCCTGAACCTGGTCTGGAAGCCCTGCTTCACCGTGATGCCGCACAACCACGAGATGCCGGCGGTCATCGGCATCTATGGTGGCCGCGAGGACAACATTTTCTGGCGCCGGATCAAGGACGCGCCCGAGGGCCATATCGAGGCCGTCGGCGCGAAGGCACTGGCAACCGGCGATGTCGCGCATCTGGGACGCGACATCATTCACTCGGTGACGAACCCGATCGACAAGCTCACGGGGGCAATCCACGTCTACCGCGGCGACTTCTTCGCGGCCGAGCGCAGCGAATGGGATCCCGAAAGCCTGACCGAGCGGCCCTACGACCTCGAGCGCGTCAAGGCGATGTTCGCCGACTAGCGCAGCCCGTCCTCGCCCGTCACCTCCCAGGCCTCGAGCCCGCCCATGCGCGAATGGATGCGCGGACCGCAGGCCATGGCGAGGGCAAAAACGATCTCGCCCGCCCGCGGCGCGTCGGGGATGACGAGCGTCATCGCGTCGAAATGGCTGCGGACATAGGCCGCGTTCACATGGCCCAGCGGCACGTCGAGGCTCGCGCCCATCCGCCCCACCTTCATCGCGGAAGGCACGATCGCCTTCGACGGGTTCAGCCGACCGCGCATGGCATAGCCGCCGGGGACGTGCCACAGCGCACCGTGCTCGATCTCGCCGGCCTCGCCCACGATGGCGCCCTTGCCATAGCCGTCGATCGCGCCCTCGCCCAGCGCCCCGATCAGCATGGCGGTCAGGCGCTCGCCCAACGGCTTGAGGTCCTCCATCGCGGGCTGAAGAACGGGCTCGTGCCGCCCGGCGAAGGGGTTGGCGACGACCGCCGCCGCCAGCGCGCGGTGGCGCGGACGGGGAGCGGGGGCGCCCCCGTCGTGCAGGATCGTCTCGGTGATCAGCACCGTCTTGCGGATGGCAAAGTCAGGCATGCGTCCCCTCCAGCGCGGGGATTGCCCGCGTCCCCAGTTCTCCGACTACGCGCGACGCTCCCGCAAGGAACAGCGCCGCCGCCTCGATCAGGCCGCACGCGCGCATGGCCTCGGCCGCCCGCGCGCCGCCGGCGAGCGCCTCGGCGGCCTCGGCGGGCGAAAGCCGGCCCACCCCGACCGTAACGAGCCGCGCGCCGAGATCCGAGTCCGGGTCGAGATCCCGGGCAGGCGCGCGCGCGATGGCGGGATGCCCCGGAAGGTCCACCGCGTTCGCGATCAGCGTGGCAGCGGCGTCGGCATGCACCGCGCTGCGGGCGAGCACGGTCACCGCGTCGGCGATGCCGAGCGAGCGTGATCGCCCCCGCCAGCCCGACGTCGCGACGCCCCGCACCGGCGCGTCGGCCCCGATCCGCACCCGGTCGGGCATCCCCGGCCGGGCGGCGATGGCGATCTCCAGCGCCTCGCCCGGCCCCAGCCACAGCGCGGCATCGCCGCCGTTGTTGACGTAGGCGCGGTCGAGCCTGCGGCCCGTCACCGCCGCGCGCAGCACCTCGTCGGCCACCGCGCCCGCCACCGCGATCATGGGCGTGGCGAAGGCGGGCAGATGGGCCCGGGCGGCTGCCTCCATCGTGAGAGCAACCGGCCCGACGAGGCCCAAGGGTGCCGCGACCACCGGGCGGCGCAGGGCGGGAAGCTCGTCCACCAGTTCCTGAAGGATGGTCGCAAAGCGCGCCACAGCCTGCGCGCGGGCGGCCCGCGCCTCGGCCGGCGCGCCCCAGACCTCGAGCACGATGTCGATGGGGCCGTGATGCAAGTGCAGCCGCCGCCCGTCCGGCAGCATCCGGGCCGAGGCGCTCATGGTGTATCCTCGAGCGGCCAGGGATTGGCCGCATCCGGGGCCGCACGGGCGAAATCGGCGCCATACTCGCCGCCCTCGGCAAGGATGTCTGCAAGCGCCCGGATGCGGTCGCCATGCCCGCCCAGCGCGAGGTATTCCGCCCGCGACAGGGTGAATTCCAGCGGCGCCACCAGCGCAGGCGTGGGCACATAGCCGAAAGCGCCATCCGGCAGGCGCGTCACATCGGCCATCAGCGTGATGCCCCCGCCCGGCCAGACATAGACCGGCGCGCCGCCGCAGGTCACCCGCGTGCGCCCCGCCTGCACGGATCGCGTGAGCCGCACCGGGTTCTTGGTCACGCCCGAGCGCAGCGACCCTCCCGCGCCGCCCATGAACAGGACGGTGCAGAGCGCTGGCTCGCAGTTCTCGTCGATCAGGCGAACGCTGGGCAGCAGCCGCTCGGGCATCTCGCGCCGCACCGGAGCGAGCGTGTCGTCCAACTCGTAATAGGCCGCGTGCTCGCCGGTGGTGGACACCATCAGCATCCGCAGTCCGGGCCGCGCACCCTTCTTCGGGTTCCACGGCCCGAGGATCGCCAGCGGGTCGTCGATGTCGGTGCCGCCCCAGCCCTGCCCGGGCCCGGCCACCCGGAAGTACCGCCCGGGCGTCGAGCGGCGGCCCTTGATTCTGATCCCCGTATCCTCCCAGCCGATCACCTTGCCGGCCTGATGCTCGGACACCACGCCGGTGATGTGGTCGTCCACCACCACCACCTCGTCCACCAGCCCCTGCCACTGGGTCGCGAACATGCCGATGGTGGCCGAGCCGCAGCCCACGCGCATCCGCGCCTCGGGCTGGCCATCGACCACGGGGGCCGCGCCTGCCTGCACCACGACGGTCGAGCCGTCGTCGATGGCAAGTTCCACCGCCTCGCGGTTGCAGAGCGCAAGCAGCGTCTCGCAGGTCACCCGGCCCTCGGACTTCGAGCCGCCGGTGAGATGCCGCACGCCGCCCAATGACAGCATCTGGCTGCCATATTCGGCGGTGGTCACATGGCCCACGGGTTCCGTCCCCGCGCGGACGATGGCGCCCTCCTCGCCCAGGTGGCGGTCGGTGTCGATCTTCACCTTGACGCCGCAATAGCTGAAGATCGCCTCGGTCACGACGGTGACGAGGTCGGCGCCCTCGACCTGCGAGGCCACGATGAAGGGCGCGGGCTTGTAGTCGGGGTAGGTCGTGCCCGCGCCGATGCCGGTGACGAACAGCGCGTGGCCCCCGAGCCCGCCGTCCCAGTCGCCCGCGGCGAAGGGCACGACCGGCCCGCCGACTTCCATCGTGCGGTCGAGGATCGTCACCGGGTCGCAGCGGATGATGCGGCCGCGGTGGTTCGCGTAGCGGTCGCAGGCGCCGCTGCGACCGTCGGCGATGTAGCACATCACCGGGCAGGCATCGCAGCGGATCTTGCCCTCGCCCGGCGCGTCGGGCTCGACCGGCGCCTCGGGGTTCGGCGTGTCGGTCATCGGGTCGCGGCGGGGGGTGTCGTCCATCGGCTCAGGCCCCCTTTGCCCGGATCGCCGCCAGTACCCGGTCGGGCGTGGCGGGCAGGCGCGTGACCAGCGCCCCGGTGGCGTGGCGGATCGCGTTGAGGATGGCGGGCGCGGTCGGGATCAGCACGTGCTCGCCCAGCCCCTTGGCGCCGAAGGGGCCCTCGGGGTCGGGCTTCTCGATCAGGATGTGGCGGATATCCGGCACGTCGCCGAAGGTGGGGATCAGGTAGTCGTGCAGGTTCTCGGTCCGCCCGGGCACGTAGTCCTCCATCAGCGCGAGGCCGATGCCCTGTGCGATGCCGCCCTCGATCTGCCCCTCGGCCAGGGTGGGATTGATCACGCGGCCAAGGTCATGCGCGGCGGTGATACGGTGGAGCGACACGGTGCCGAGGCGAGTGTCCACCGCAAGCTCGACGATCTGCGCACCATAGCCGTAGACGGCGTAGGGCGTGCCTTGCCCGTCGGCGTCGAGCGCGGTGGTCGGCGGGTCGTAGCTTTCCTCGGCCGAAAAGACATGGCCGCCCTCGCCAACCGGCAGCGCCGCGAGGTCGATCACCCGCCGCTCGGCCCCGTCATGGATCGCGAGCGTCGCGCCCTCGAGGCGGAGTTCCGAGCTTTCGGCGACATTGGCATGGCGCAGGATCGCGGCCCGCAGCGCCCGGCCCGCGGCATGGGCGGCCCGCCCGCTGACATAGGTCTGCCGCGAGGCCGAGGTCTTGCCCGCGTCCGGCGTGAGCCCCGTGTCGGGCCCGACCAGCCTGATCGCCCCCACCGGCACGCCCAGCGCGTCGGCCGCGATCTGCGCGATCACGGTGTTCGAGCCCTGCCCGATGTCGGTCGCGCCCTGGTGCAGCACCACCTGGCCCGACGCCGTGATGCCGATGCGGATGGTCGACGGGTTCGGCAGCGCGGTGTTGCCGCAGCCATACCAGCAGGACGCGACGCCCACGCCGCGCCGCACCGGCCCATCGGGCCCCGCCGCGGCCCATGCCAACGCCGCCTCCCAAGGTCCCGCCAGCGCGTCGAGACAGTCGGCGATCCCGACAGCAGCCAGCACCTGCCCGCAAACCGTGGCGTCGCCATCCCTGAGCGCGTTCAGCCGGCGGAAGGCGAGGCGGTCCATGCCCGCCATCGCGGCCAGTTCATCATACAGCACCTCTTGCATGATCGTCGCCTGCGGCACGCCGAAGCCGCGGAAGGCGCCTGAGACGGGGCCGTGGGTGTGGATCGCCCGCGCCTCGGCCCGGTAGGCCGGCACGCGGTAGGGTCCCGAGGCATGGACCGGCACGCGGTTCGCCACCGTCGGCCCCCAGCTTGCATAGGCGCCGGTGTTGAAGTCGCCCTCGAACACCTGCCCCATGATCCGCCCGTCCGCATCCACCCCGATCCGCGCCCGCATCCGCGCCGGGTGGCGCTTGGTGGTCGAGCGCATCGAGTCGCCCCGCGTGTAGACGATCCGCGCCGGGCGCCCGGTCCTCAGCGCCACCAGGCCCACCAGCGGTTGCAGCGAGATGTCGAGCTTCGAGCCGAAGCCGCCCCCGGTCGAGGTGGGAACGATCCGCACCCGCTCGCGCGGCAGGCCAAGGATGGCGGCGGTGTCGTCGCGGTCCATGTGCGGGGCCTGCGTGCAGGCCTGAATCACCAGCGTGTCGCGATCCATCGCGGCGAACCCGGCCTCGGGCTCGATATAGGCATGCTCGACATAGGCCGTCTCGATCGCGCCCTCGGCAACCTGGGCGGCGGCGGCCAGCGCCGCCTCGGCGTCGCCCCGGCGCACATGGCCGCGGACCAGCAGGTTCCCGGGGCGCGCGGGGTGGAGCGGGGGGGCCGCTTTCGCGTCCTCGGGGTCGAGGATGGCGGGCAGCGGCTCCCACCTCACGGGGAAGCCGGACCCGTCGAACTCCCCGACTGCCCCGGGTTCGAGCGCCACCAGCGCCACCGCCTCGCCGCGAAAGCGGGCCACGCCTTCGGCCAGCGCGGGCTGGTCGGCGAAAGGCGGAATCACGCCGAAGGCGTTCTTCCCGGGAATGTCGGCCGCGGTGAACACCGCAGCAATTCCCGGCGTCGCCGCCTGCCAGCCCGCGAGGTCGCCGAACGAGAAGCGCGCATGATGATGGGGCGAGCGGACCACGTGCACCCACAGCGCGCCCTCGGGCCAGCGGTCGGCGCCGAAGATGTCGTCGCCCGTCACCTTCGGCACGCCATCAAGCCGCTCGATGCGCGCGCCCACAGCCCGGCCCGACGGCGCAGGCACAGTCGCGGGCACCTCGCGCCAGGCGTCGCAGACCGCCGCCACGATCTTGCGATAGCCCGTACATCGGCACAGCACGCCGCTCAGCACCGCCTCGGTCTCGGCGGGGGTCGGGCGCGGGCGTTCGGCCAGCAGGGCAACCGCTGCCATCAGCATCCCCGGCGTGCAGATCCCGCACTGCGCGGCGCCATGGCGGAGGAAGGCGGCCTGAAGCGCCGAAAGCCGCCCGTCCACAGCCAGCCCCTCGACCGTGGTGACCTGCCGCCCGGCCACGCGAGCCGCAGGGGTAAGGCAGGCGCAGACCGGCGCGCCGTCCACCAGCACCGTGCAGGCGCCGCAATCGCCAGCGTCGCAGCCCACCTTGGTGCCGGTGAGCCCCAGCCGCTCACGCAGGACATGGCTCAGGCGCTCGGTCGGGCCGGCCTCGACCTCGACGGCGCGGCCGTTGACGGTGAAGGCGGCGGGGCGGGTGTCGAAGCTCATGGCGTGCCCCCGCAGGCGCGGATGACGGCGCGGCGCAGGATCTCGGCCGCCGCCTCGCGCCGGTAGGCGGCGGTGGCGCGCACGTCGTCGATGGGGTCGAGCGCGGCTGCCACCGCGGCAGGGTCGATCCGCGGCGCGTCGGCGGGCTGGCCCACCAGCGCGGCCTCGACCGCGGTCAGGCGGCGCGCGACCTCGGAACAGGCGCCGACCGCAAGTGCCGCCGCGGCGACGCGCCCGTCCGCCACGACCACCCGCGCCGCCGCCATGGCGATCGAGATCACCAGATACCGCCGCGCCCCCAGCTTCTCGAAGGCCGATCCGCCCGCCACGGCTGCGGCAGGCACATGGATTGCCACCGCGATCTCGCCCGCCTCCCGCGCCGTGCGACGGTTGCCGAGAATGAAGTCGGACAGCCCCAGCCGACGCCGTCCGGCCTCGGAGGCCAGTTCGACCTCGGCGTCCAGCACCAGCAGCGCCGGCACCCCGTCGGCGGCGGGCGAGGCGTTGCAGAGGTTCCCCATCACGGTCGCGGCGTTCTGGATCTGGACCGAGCCCACCTCGCGCCCGGCCTCGGCCAGCGCGGCGAAGGCGGGGGGAAGGTCCGCGCCGATCGCCTCGGACCATGTCACACCCGCCCCGATACGCCAGCCCTCGGGCGTGCGGGCAATGCCGCGAAGCTCGGGCAGCGCGCCGATGTCGAGGATCGGGCCCGGCAGCCCCGGCCGCGCCGTCGCGGGATAGAGGTCGGTGCCGCCCGCGAGGATGCGCCATTGCCCGACCGCCATCAGCGCCAGGGCCTCGTCCAGCGTTCCGGGCCGCTCGTAGAGCATTACGCCGCGCTCCGCCGGGGCGTCACCCCGGTTCGTTTGCACACAAACGAATGATATGGACCGCCCCGGCGCTGTCAAACGCGATCTTGACCGGCAGACCCGCGCAGCGGGGCGAGCGGGGTTTGCACCGGCGGGGAACCCATGCAACATGGCCGCATGACCGGACCAGACGCTGACACGGGCGAACGAATGGCGCGCGCATGCCTCGCCGGGCCAAGCGCGCCGGGGCGCGTGCCGTGAACGGCCCCGCAGGCGACCCGGCCGCGATGCTCGACCCCGAGGACGCCGGCTACCGGCTCGACGCGCAGATCGGCTTCCTGCTGCGCCGCGCCTCACAGCGCCACATCGCGATCTTCAACGCAGGCATCCCGGAGCTTACGCCCACCCAGTTCGCGGCCCTGGCCAAGACCGCCGAGATCGGGCCGGTAAGCCAGAACGAGCTGGGCCGCGCGACCGCGATGGACGCCGCCACCATCAAGGGGGTGATCGACCGGCTGGGCGCGCGCGGGCTGACCGAGACCTCGGCAAGCCCGCACGACCGGCGGCGCGTCATGGTCGGCCTCACGCAGCAGGGGCGCGCGGCGCTCGCCCGGCTGATCCCGGCCGCTCGGGCAATCACCGAGGAGACGCTCGCCCCCCTGACCCCGCCCGAACGCGCGGCGCTGCTGGCGCTGCTCGAACGCCTCGGCTGACCCGGCGCCCGCGATGCTGCACTTCCCTGACGACACCGCGCTCATCGTCATCGACGTCCAGCTCGACTTCTGCCCCGGTGGCGCGCTCGCGGTTGCCGGTGGCGACGAGGTGGTGCCGGTGATCAACCGGCTGATGGACCGCTTCGCGACGGTGGTGCTGACCCAGGACTGGCACCCCGAGGGGCATCTCTCCTTCGCCGCCTCGCATCCCGGCAAGGCGCCCTTCGAGATGACCGAGATGCCCTACGGCCCGCAGGTGCTGTGGCCGGAGCATTGCGTGCAGGGCACGCCGGGGGCCGAGTTTCATCCCGACCTGCGCACCGAGCCGGCGCATCTGGTGATCCGCAAGGGCTTCCGCCCCGCCATCGACAGTTATTCCGCCTTCTTCGAGAACGACCGCCGGACGGCGACCGCCCTGCGCGGCTACCTGGCCGATCGAGGCGTGCGCAGCCTCGTGCTCGCCGGGCTCGCGACCGACTACTGCGTGCGCTACTCGGCGGTCGATGCGGCGCGGCTGGGCTTCCAGGTGACGGTGGCCGAGGACGGCTGCCGCGCCATCGACCTCGCCGGCTCGCTGGCCGAGGCGCGGGCCGAGATGCAGGCGAGCGGCGTGCGCCTCGCACCATCCGCCGCGCTCGGAGGGCATTGAGCCGAAGCGGGCGGCGCACCGGCCAGGTTCACCATCCTCGTTAAGGGGCGGGAAGGGAACGCCGCGGCATGCTCCGTGTCGGGGCCGCCGGCGACGGGCGCGGCCCGCCAGGCCGGAGAGACCGCGCATGACCGTCACCGCAGCCTATGACCGCGCGCCCCTCACGCAGGACGACGCGGACGCCGAAGCCCTCCGACGCAACGCGCGCGCGGCGGCGGCGGCGGCGCCCCGAGCGCCCGCGGCGCCGCAGAGCGTCGCGGAAACCGGGCTCGACGTGAACTTCCTGGTCGACCACCTCTGCAAGGTGATCTACCGACACGCGCTGGAGCGGCCCTCGGAACTCGCGCGCGCGATTTGTCTTCCGGTCAAGGTGGTGGACGACCTGATCTGGATCGGGCGCGAGCGCAAGCTGATCGAGCCGCTGGGCCAGCTCGGCGCGAAGATGACCGCCGAGATGCGCTACGCGCTGACCGGCAAGGGCCGCGAATGGGCGCTCGAGGCGCTGGCGCAGAGCGAGTATGCCGGCCCCGCGCCGGTGCCGATGCCGGCCTTCACGGCGCAAGTCGCGGCCCAGTCGATCCGCGGGGAGACGCTGCAGCGCCCGGCGCTCGAGCGCGTGTTCTCGCGGCTCACGCTGGCGCCGGAGCTGGTCGGCAAGCTCGGGCCCGCGGCGAATTCGGGCGCCTCGATGCTGCTCTACGGCCCGCCCGGCAATGGCAAGTCCTCGATCGCCGAGGCGATCACGCGCGCCTTCGGCAACCATGTCTGGCTGCCCCATGCGGTCGAGGTCGACCGCCAGGTGATCACCGTCTACGACCCCGCCGTGCATGCCGCCATCGACGACGGGCCGCAGGGCGCCGAGGCCCTGCGCCGCAGGGACGAGGCCGACCCGCGCTATGTGCGCTGCCTGCGGCCCCGCATCGTCGCGGGGGGCGAGCTCACGCTCGACATGCTCGATCTCAGCTACAGCCCGGTAAGCCGGGTCTACGAGGCGCCGATGCAGATGAAGGCGGCGGGCGGGGTCATGCTGATCGACGATTTCGGCCGCCAGCGCCAGCACCCGCAGGAGCTGATCAACCGCCTGATCATCCCGCTCGAGAACGGCATGGACTATCTCGCGCTCCAGTCGGGCCGCAAGTTCGAGGCGCCCTTCGACAGCCTGGTGGTCTTCTCGACCAACATCGCGCCCTCGAGCCTCGTGGACGACGCCGCGCTGAGGCGGCTGCGCTACAAGATTCTCGTCGACAGTCCCGACGAGGAGACCTTCGTGCGCATCTTCCTGCAGACCGCGCGCCGCATGGGTGTGGACCTGACCGAGGAGGTGGTGGCCTTCGTGATGGTCGAACTCTACGCCCGGCAGGGGAAGAAGTATCAGGCCTTCCACCCCCGCTTCCTGATCGACCAGACGCTGTCGATCTGCGCCTTCGAGGGGGTTTCGCCGCAATTGCGGCCCGAGTTCCTCGTCCGCGCGTGGGAGAACCTGTTTCCGCGCGACTGAGGCGCGCGCGCCGCCTGCCCGCATCTTTGCCACATTCCCCCGCGATACCGGCCCCGAGGGCGCAGCCGGGATTGCAGGGGCGGCAGGTCGGTGCGACTCTGCCGGCCCGATGTCGCGATGGATGGCGCGAAACGACGATGGACGCGGTAGAGGACGATTGCGGCGCGATCGGGAGCGGCGGGCTGCCCGTTGCGGGCGCCCGGCTCGATCCCTTCCGGCTCAGCATCATCGTGCCGATGTTCAACGAGGAGGAGGCGGTCGACCCCTTCCTCGACCGCCTGCTGCCCGTCGTCGCGGGGCTCGCGGGCGATTTCGAGGTGCTCTGCATCGACGACGGCAGCCGCGACGCGACGGTGGCCCGCGTCCTCGCCCGCCGGGGAGCCGAGCCGCGCGTCAAGCTGATCGCGCTCGCGCGCAACTTCGGCAAGGAGGCCGCGCTGTCGGCCGGAATCGACCATGCGGAGGGCGACGCCGTCGTGGCGATCGACGCGGACTTGCAGCAGCCGCCCGAGCTGATTGGCCGAATGATCGAGCGCTGGCGTGAAGGCTTCGATGTCGTGGCATGCACCCGCACCGACCGCTCGGCCGACAGCCGCGCGCGCGGCTTTGTGAGCCGGACCTTCTATCGCGTCTTCAACCGCATCGCCGAGCAGCCAATCCCCCCCGAAACCGGCGATTTCCGCCTGATGGACCGCGCCGTGATCGACGCCCTGCGGCAGTTGCCCGAACGTAACCGCTTCATGAAGGGGCTGTTCGCCTGGGTAGGGTTCCGGGTGACGACACTCCCCTACGACCATATCCAGCGGACTGCGGGAGCCAGCAAGTTCCGCTTCTGGAAGCTCTGGAACTTCGCGCTCGACGGGATCACCGCCTTCTCGACCTTCCCGCTCAGGGTCTGGAGCTATCTGGGCTTCGCGGTTGCGATCCTCGCGATCCTCTATGCCAGCTTCATCGTCCTGCGCACGCTGATCTTCGGCGCCGACGTGCCGGGCTTCGCCTCGATCCTGACGGCGGTGCTGTTCCTCGGCGGCGTGCAGCTGATCTCGCTCGGCATCCTCGGGGAATATGTCGGGCGCATCCTGGTCGAGACCAAGCGCCGGCCGGTCTATCTGGTGCGCGCCGCCTGGGGGATCGGCTCCGATGCGGGCTGAGGTGCGGCGCGCCCGGGGCGCGGCGGCGGCGGGGTTTGCCGGGCGCTTCCTGCGCTTCGGCATCGTCGGCGTCGCGGCGACGCTCACCCATGTGCTCGCGCTCACCGCGCTGGTCGAACTCGGCGGCGTCGACCCGCGGCTCGCGAACCTCGCAGGCTTCGCGCTGGCCCTGCCGGTCTCGTATCTGGGTCACTATCACTGGAGCTTCGGCTCGACCCATCCGCATGGCGAGACGGCGATGCGCTTCGTCGTGGTTTCGCTCTCGGCGCTCGCGGGAAGCCAGGCGCTCATGCATCTCGCGCTCGACGTGCTGGGGGCGGGTTATGGCGTCGGCATCGTGCTGATGGTCGTGGTGATGCCTGCGGTCAACTTCGCCGTCCAGCAGGCGCTGGTCTTTCGCCGCAGGCGGCGAATGAACCCGGATCGCGAGGATCGCGCATGATCCGCCCGGCGCCGGCACGAGTCCTCCTGGACCTCCTGCGCTGGACGAACCGGCTCGGCGACCGGCTTGCCTATGCCGCGATCCTTTTCGGCGCGACCCTGACGGTCGTCCTGCTGCTGCTCGTGCTCGTGGTGATCGCGAAAACGCCGGGGATGCTGCAGACTTTCGTCCCCGATTTCTCGGCCTTCTGGGCGGCGGCGGCGCTGACGCTGGATGGCACGCCGGCGCTGGCCTATGACTGGGAGGCGCATCGCGACATCCAGACGGCGCATCTCGAGGCCGAGTACCGTAACTGGATGCCTTGGCATTACCCGCCGCATTTCCAGCTTCTGGTCACCCCGTTCGGCCTGCTTGCGCCGGCGCCCGCGCGCGCGGTCTGGATCTTCGTGACGCTCGCGGGGTTCCTGATGGTGGTGCGGCGCATCCTGCCCGGACGCGCGCCGATGCTCGCGGTGCTGCTCGCGGGGCCCACCATCGTGATCCTGGTGAACGGCCAGACCGGCTTCCTCACGGCCGCGCTGACGGGGCTTGCGCTGCTGTGGTGGCACGAGCGGCCCGTTGCGGCGGGCGCGGCGCTGGGCCTGCTCGCCGTCAAGCCGCAGCTTGCGCTCGCCCTGCCGGTCGCGGCGCTTGCCGAGGGGCGGTGGCGCCTTCTCGCCGCGGCGACGGCAACGGCCCTCGGCCTTGGGGCGCTCTCGGTCGCGGCGCTGGGCGCCGAGACCTGGCGCGCCTTCTTCGCGGCCATGGGGCGCACGGCCGAGATGTTCGCCGATGGCAAGGTGCAGTGGCAGCTCTACGGCTCGGTCTATGGCCGGCTGCGCCTCGACGGCTTCGACTTCGCGACGGCGATGGCGGTGCAGGGGCTCGTGTCCGCCGCGGTGCTGTGGGTGATGCTTCGGGCGTTGCGCAGGCCTGGCCTGGCCGATGACGCGCGGGCCGCGCTGATCGCCTATGCCTGCATGGCGATCTCGCCGCGCGTGCTCGATTACGACATGCTCACGCTGTTCGTCGGCGGGCTGTTCCAGATCCGCCACGCCCGTGCGAGAGGCTTCTTTCCCGGCGAGTGCCTCGTCCTTGCGCTCGCGCTCGGGGGCTCGATGGTCGATCTCGTGCTGCTCATGCATTTCGCGAGCGACATCAACTTCGTGCTCGCGCCGTTCCTCCTCGGCGCGCTGGTGCTGGGCGAGCGGTGGCGCGAGCGGCAGACGGCGCGGCCGCCCCTCGCCGCGCCGCCCAACCAGCCCGAAGATCGCGAGCCGGCCATGATCATGGGCGCCCCGTCGGTCGACTGATGACCGGCACGACCGGGCCACCGGGATCCACGGCGCTGGACCTTGGCGGTCGAATCGCGATAAGAACACAACATGAACAAAGCCGTTTCCGACATGCTGCGCACTGCGCCCCCGGCCCCGGCCGGGCTGGCGTCCGCGGCCTTACGGCGCGGGGCGGGCGCCGCCCCTCCGGCCGGGCCCGCGACGGCCCTTCCGCCCGGCGCGCTGCTGGCCGAGGCATCGCTCGCGGCGGGGCGGCTGCACGAGGCGACGGGGCCGGGGCGGCGGGCCTTCGCCGCGGCCATCGCAGGCGGACTCGACGGGCCGGTGCTGTGGCTGATCGATGCGCGGCTGCGCGAGATGCTCTGCCCGCAGGGGCTCGCCGGGCATTTCGACCCCGCCCGCCTGATCCTGGTCCGGCCGGTGGGCCGGCTCGCCCTTCTGCAGACGATGGAGGAGGCGCTGCGCTCGGGCGCGGCGCCACTGGTGGTGGCCGAACTCGACCGCGCCGCCGACCTCACGCAAAGCCGGCGCCTCCAGCTCGCCGCCGGGTCGGGAGGCGGGATCGGGCTCTGCCTGGTGCCGGAGGGCGGGCTCGCCACCAACGCGGCCGAGAGCCGCTGGCACGCAGCCCCCCTTCCATCGCCGGGCGGCAGCGCGCGCCACGGCTGGACCCGGATCAAATCCCGGCATGGCCAGCCCGGCAGGTGGGAGGTGGTTCTCGGGCGGCACGCCGCGCCCGCCTGAGCGCCGATGACGCGGCGGCGCTTCATCTCGGTCGCGCTCCCCCATCTCGGCGCCGAGCACGGCCTGAGGCGCGAGGGGCTGAGGGGCGCCGGGCGTCCCTTTGCCATCGCGGGGGCCGAGGGGGGCGCGCTGCGGCTCGTCTCGGTCAGCCGTGCCGCGGCGGCGGCGGGGCTCGGCCCCGGCATGGGGCTTGCGGATGCGCGCGCGATCTGCCCCGTCCTCGCCACCCGGCCGGCCGAGCCCGAGCGCCTCGCCGACTTCCGCCGCGCGCTGGCGCAGTGGGCGGGGCGGTTCTCGCCCCTCGTGGGGCTCGACACGGCCGCGCCGGGGGCGGGCGCTCTCGTGCTCGACGCGACCGGGGCCGCGCATCTGTTCGGCGGCGAGGGAGGGATGCTCGTGGCGCTGGCCGAGGGGCTGGAAGGGCTGGGCCTGACCGCCCGGGTGGCGATGGCCGACACCCGCGGCGCGGCCTGGGCGCTGGCCCATTTCGGGCGCGAGAGCCCGGCCATCGCGCCCCCCGGCCGGACCCGCGCGGCGCTCGCGCCCCTGCCCGTCACGGCGCTGCGGCTCGATCCCGCGACGGCGGGCGCGCTCGCTGCCTCGGGGCTGGCCACGGTGGGCGATCTCGCGGGGGTGGCGCGCGGCCCGCTGGCGCGGCGCTTCGGCATCGAGGCGATGCGCCGGCTCGACCAGGCGCTGGGTGCCGAGCCCGAGCCGGTCTCGGCGCTCGCCGCCGCGCCCATCTTCGCCGCCCGCCTGTCGCTGCCCGAGCCGATCGGCCTCGTGCCCGATGTGATGGCCGGGCTCGGGCGGCTGCTCGACCGGGTGTGCGCGCAGCTCGAACGGGCCCGGATGGGGGCGAGGGCGATGCGCCTCAGCGCCCGGCGGGTCGATGGCGCCGATCAGGCCGCGCTGATCCGCCTCGCCCGCCCGCTGCGCGACCCCGCGCGGCTGGGCGCGCTATTCCGCCCACAGGTCGAGGCGCTGGATGCGGGCTTCGGCATCGACGCGCTGCGGCTGGAGGCGGTCGAGACCGAGCCGCTGGCTCCCGCCCAGACAACCGCCGCGCTGGGCGCGGCCCACGCCACCACCGACCTGGGCATGGGATCCGCGCGGCAGGGTCGGCGGGATGCCGCAGCGGACGATCGCCTCTCCGACCTGATCGCCCGCATCGGCAACCGCATCGGCTTCGAGGCGGTGATCCGCCTGCTGCCGGCCGAGAGCCACATCCCCGAGCGCGCCTTCACTCTGGCCGCCGCCGCCTGGTCCGAGCCCGCGCGCTGGCCGGGGCCGGGCGCGGACGCGCCGCCGCGCCCGATCACGCTGTTCCCGCCCGAACCGGTGACCGAGCTCGCCCCCGCGGGCGGCTGCCCGCAATCCATACCCGCGGGCGGCTGCCCGCAATCCTTGCCCGCGGGCGACCGCCCGGCCTCCCTCCCGGCACGCCCGCCCGCCCGCTTCCGATGGCGCGGCCGCACGCTTGCGACGCTCGAGGCCACCGGCCCCGAACGGATCGCGCCGGAATGGTGGTGGGACGATCCTGCCTGGCGCACCGGCACGCGCGACTACTGGCGCGTCGACACCGCCGAGGGGCCGCGCCTGTGGCTGTTCCACACGCCGCAGGCAGACTGGCCCACATGGCAGGTGCAGGGCGAATTCGCCTGAGGCCGGGGAGCAGGCGCGGCCACAATGCCCCGCGCCACGGCAACGGCGGCTATGGTGCCGGTTGAGGGACTCGAACCCCCGACCTTCGGTTTACAAAACCGCTGCTCTACCAGCTGAGCTAAACCGGCGCCGCCCCCGCGTGCAGGCGCCCGCTTCCGGGCCGGCCCTGCCGGGTCGCGCGGCGAACCTAGTCGAAACCCGCCCGGCCTGACAAGCAGGCCCGTTGGCGGCGTGCCGGCCGCCCGCGCCACGGCACTCGGCCGACGCCTGGCGCGCACCGGCGGCAGCGCGATGCCAGGCCCGACAGTCCTAGACCGGCACGGCCATGGGTGGCGCGGACAGGCGGCCCGAGCGCGGCGCAGGGCGCCACCCATGGCCCGCGGTGATTCGCGGCCCGTCACCGATGGCGCGATTCTCCGAGGAATCTTTCGCCCAAAGATTGAGCAGGCCCGGCCCGACGCGGCGGCGAGGCACATGAATCCGAGCCGTATCCCGCGTTTTCGTTGATTAACGATCAATTAAGGATGACACTTCAAGTTGCGTGCCGGGGCGCAAGGAATGGGTAGATACCCTTGCAAG
Organism: Thermohalobaculum sediminis; assembly: GCF_023487995.1. Classification (GTDB taxonomy): domain Bacteria; phylum Pseudomonadota; class Alphaproteobacteria; order Rhodobacterales; family Rhodobacteraceae; genus Thermohalobaculum; species Thermohalobaculum sediminis. Next base: position 190,200 of record NZ_JAMFKN010000005.1, on the reverse strand, counting down.
ATTCCGGTCGATCGAGCCGCGACCGCCAGATTCCAGGTGTAGCGGCAGAGTGTATTTGCTTGCTGGTCGCCCTGTTTGCCACGTTGACCAGCCCGCGCACCCCGGCGGTGGCCGGTGTCGCCTGCTGCGTCGACCATCCTTTGCGGGGCCCGCGCAAGGTCGAGCCGTGCGTTCCGAGAGAGAGCCGCAAGCGCGGCTCGAGTTTTCGTATCTCGCTTCCCCGCGTGGGGTTCGGAGCTTCGAGATGGACACGACCTATTCCTTTGGCGCCGCCATCGTCATCGCCGCTGCTGCCCTGACACTCACGGGTTATGACCGCATCACGCTCGACGCCGCCGCGCCCGAACCTGCCCCGCTGGTGGCGCCGCAGCCGGCCAGCGTCACCGCGGCCGCCGTGCGCCTCGACCCGCCGCCCAACGCCCTGCTCTGCCAGGAGCGCACGGCCGAGCTCCGCGTCGCCTCGGGCGCACCGCTCGAGGATTTCCTCGACGAGTTCTTCCTCGTCTCAGACCCGCGCGAGACCTGCCGGATGGACGGCCTCGCCGCCAAGGGCCGCTACGACCCCGAGTCGGGACGCTGCTACACCCTGCGCACGCCCGGCACGGGCGAACCCGACTTGCCGCTCGTCTGCTCCGAGGAGTTCAGCCAAGGGCCCGACGGCGTAACGGTCGGGAAGGTGCGCTGCTCCGGCTGGGACCGCAGGATCGAGACGGGGGCCGATGGCGGCTTCAGCCTGACGCTCGCCACCGGCGACACCGGCGCGCCCGCCGCGCGGGTCAGCAGCGGTAGCTGCCGCTCCCTCTGAGCACATCGCGCGCCGCGCCGGGCCAACGCGCGTGAGCTTCGCGCGGGGCTTGGCGTTCGCTGCAGGCCGATCTCCCGGCGCTCCCCCTTCCTGCGCCGGGCACCGATCCGCCGGGCCATCGCGGCGGGTGCGGTTCAGTCCACTGCCGCCTCGCCCGGCGCGCGAAGGTAGTCCTCGTCGCTCACCGGCCCCAGCCAGTCCGCCGCGCGCCCGCCTTCGCGCTCCTGGATCGCCAGATGCACCATCCCCGTCTGCGGCGCCGCGCCATGCCAGTGCCTGACGCCGGGCGGGATCCAGACCGTGTCGCCCGGCGCGATCTCGCGCACCGGGCCGCCCTCCTCCTGCACCCGCCCGACGCCCGACAGCACATGCAGGGTCTGACCCAGCGGGTGCGTGTGCCAATGCGTCCGCGCGCCGGGCTCGAATGACACGCGCAAGGCCATCACGCGGGCGGGGTCGGGCGCCTCGACGACAGGATCCTGCCACACCGTGCCGGTGAAATACTCCGTCGCCGCCCGCCGCGTCGGCCGCGTGCCCGCGCGCATGATCTGCATTGCGTCCTCCCGTTCCATCTCCCCGCCACTCTACGCGGCCGGGCCCGCTTGGCCAGCCCGGTCCGATTGACTTGCCCCCGGCCCTGCGCGATAAAACCGCATCGCGCGCCCCACGGGCACCTGCCCCCGGGGCGCGCGCTTTCTTTTGTCCGATCCGCGTGTTGCGCGCGGACCCATGAGGGGAGACTGCCCGGTGATTTCGCCCGTGATGCCCACCTATGCACGGGCACCGCTCGAGTTCGAGCGGGGCGAGGGCGCGTGGCTGATGACGACCGGGGGCGAGACCTATCTCGACTTCGGCGCCGGCATTGCCGTGAACGCGCTCGGCCATGCCCATCCGAAGCTGATCGCGGCTCTGGAGACGCAGGCCCGACGCGTCTGGCACCTCTCGAACCTCTACGAGATCCCGCAGCAGAAGGCGCTGGCCGCGCGCCTCGTCGAGACCACCTTTGCCGACACCGTGTTCTTCACGAACTCGGGCGCCGAGGCGATGGAGTGCGCCATCAAGACCGCGCGCAAGCATTTCTCGGCGAAGGGCGAGGACCGCTTCGAGATCATCACCTTCGAGGGCTCGTTTCACGGCAGGACCATCGCGACCATCTCGGCCGCGGGGGCCGAGAAGCTGACCAAGGGCTTCGGCCCGCTGCTGCCCGGCTTCCGCCACCTGCCCTTCGGCGACCACGACGCGCTCCATGCCGCCATCGGGCCGCAGACCGCCGCCATCCTGATCGAGCCGATCCAGGGCGAGGGAGGCATCCGGTCGGTGCCCACGCAGTGCCTGCGCGGCCTGCGCGAGCTGTGCGACAAGCACGGGATCCTGCTCATCCTCGACGAGATCCAGTGCGGCATGGGCCGCACCGGCACGCTCTTCAAGCACGAGCAGGCGGGCATCGCGCCCGACATCATGGCGGTGGCCAAGGGCATCGGCGGCGGCTTTCCGCTGGGCGCTTGCCTCGCGACCGAGCATGCGGCCTCGGGGATGGTTGCCGGCACGCATGGCAGCACCTATGGCGGCAACCCGTTGGCCTGCGCGGTCGGCCTCGCGGTGATGGAGGAGGTGGCGAACGAGCCCTTCCTCGCCGAGGTGCGGCGCAAGTCGGGCCTCATCGCCCAGCGCCTTGGCGAGCTTGCCGACGAGCACGCCGACATCGTCGAGGAGATCCGCGGCGAGGGGCTGATGCTGGGCCTGAAGATCCGCGAGGGTACGGCCTGCGGCGACGTGGTGCAGGCCGGGCGCGACGCGCATGTGCTCACCGTCCCGGCGGGCGACAACGTGGTGCGCATCCTGCCACCGCTCAACATTCCCGACGCGGACATCGCCGAGGGCGTGCGCCGCCTCGGTGCGGCGCTTGCGGCGGTCAAGGCGAAGGCCGGGGCATGAGACATTTCCTCGACCTCGACCTCGTCGCGGCGGGCGAGCTGCGGGCGATCCTGGGCAAGTCGCAGGCGCTCAAGGACGCCCGCGCGGGCCAGCCCCGGCTCGCGCCCGACGCCGAGCAGCCGCTGGCCGGCCGCATGGTCGCGCTGATCTTCGAGAAGCCCTCGACCCGGACCCGCATCTCGTTCGACTGCGGCATCCGCCAGATGGGCGGGCAGACCATGGTGCTCTCGGGCAACGAGCTGCAGCTCGGGCATGGCGAGACCGTGGCTGACACGGCGCGGGTGCTGTCGCGCTATGTCGATGCCATCATGATCCGCACCTTCGCGCCGGAAACGCTCGAGGAGATGGCCTCGGCCGCCTCGGTCCCGGTGATCAACGGGCTCACGAACCGCTCGCATCCCTGCCAGATCATGGCGGACGTGATGACCTACGAGGAGCGGAAGGGCCCGATCCGCGGGGCGCGGATCGTCTGGACCGGTGACGGCAACAATGTCTGCGCAAGCTGGATCCACGGCGCCGAGCGCTTCGGTTACGAGCTTGTCATCACCGGCCCCGAGACGCTGGACCCCGACCCCGAGATCGTGGCGGCCGCCCGCGCCGGGGGCGCCGTGATCACCTTCGAGCGCGACCCGATGAAGGCGGTCGTGGGGGCCGATTGCGTGATCGCGGACACGTGGCTGTCGATGCACGACGACGTGACCGCCCGCGACCGCCGCCACAACCAGCTCAAGCCCTACCAGGTGAACGCGGCCCTGATGGCCCACGCCAAGCCCGACGCCATCTTCATGCACTGCCTGCCCGCGCATCGCGAGGAGGAGGTCACGTCGGAGGTGTTCGACGGCCCCCAGTCGGTGGTGTTCGACGAGGCGGAGAACCGGCTGCACGTGCAGAAGGGGGTGGTGCGGTGGTGTCTGGGGGTGTTGTGAGGGGGCGGCCAATTATTGGGCTACGCTATGTTTCCCAAAATCCTCTGAAGCGCCACTCGCTCCGAACCTGTACATCCACAACCTATCGACTGCGTGATCACCGCATCACTCGCAGCGTTGTTGTCGCGCTGTATCAAATCCGGGGCTCATACCGCAGGGCGGGGTTCACCCCAACAATCGAGGCACGGCCAGTGGCGGGGTGAACCCCGCCCTGCGGCGACGCGCGCTGTCCCATATCCGTGTTGCCCCCGGCGTGCCGGGTGCGCCGCTTTCTCGGGCAGCGGGAGGCACAAGTCGGTCGCTCGTTCACATGCTCGCTGACGCATCCGGCTAGACGGCCGTCCTTTCCCATCGGAGCCGTGACCCGAATTTCACGCGCGACGCCCCCCAAAAAGCGAAAACCCCCGCGGCCCGCGCCCCGGGGGTCCCGTCTCCAAGGCCGCCCTCTCGCGGCCGAACCAGCCCTCAGGCCAGCTTCAGCTCGCCGGCCGAGCTGCGGCCCTGGCGGTCGGTGATCAGCTCGTAGGTGATCGCCTGGCCGTCATTGAGGCCGTTCAGCCCGGCGCGCTCGACGGCCGAGATGTGGACGAACACGTCCTTGCCGCCGTCGGCGGGCTGGATGAAGCCGTAACCCTTGGTCGCGTTGAACCACTTCACAGTGCCCTTGGCCATGTGAGGTCTCCTGTCTAGTCTCGCCGCCCGCGGGATGCGGCGGCTGTGGCAGCAGTCGGCAGCGGTTCGAATGACTGCGGTCGGTAGACAGACAGGTCAGTTCAACAGTGCAGAAAGTGCCGGCGAAATATGCCCGCGATCGCGGGGCATTGCAAGACGCCGCTCAGATCAGCCCCTGCCGGCGGGCAAGGCGCACCATCTCCCGGTCGCCCTCGACATGCAGGGCCCGCGCGGCCTCGTCGGGCGAAAGCCAGACCGGAACGTGGCCGGGCTCGGAGGGCGGGCCGAGGCGGCGCACCGCGCGCGCCATGTAGACCGACTGCACCTTGCGCGCCCAGTAGCCGTAATCCCAGAGCCACGCATAGCGCTGGAAGGCCGTCAGCCGCCGCGGGTCGGCGATCAGCCAGCCGGTCTCCTCGCGCACCTCGCGGTGGAGCGCGCGGATCGGGCTCTCGCCGGGGTCGATGCCGCCGCCGGGAAGCTGCAGCTCGTCCTCCTGCCAGACCGCCAGAAGCCGCCCCTCGCGCAGCGCCAGCACATAGGCGCCGCGCCGGTCGCGATAGGGGCGTCCGGGCGCCCAAGGCTCGCCGATGCGTCTCATGGCGCCCCTTCTGCCAGATCGCGCGGGCCGCGGGAACGGGCTTTTCACCGCAGGGCCGAGGGACTATGTGGAGCGCCATGTTCCAGACACAGCCCACCCCCCGTCCCGGCGACGACACCATCCTGCCCTTCGGGCTCGACCGATCCGCCATGCGCGGCCGGGTCGCGCGGCTCGACGGCACGCTCGACCGCATCCTCACGGGCCACAACTACCCGGCGCCCGTCGCGGCGCTGGTGGCCGAGGCCGTGGTGCTGACCGCCCTGATCGGCCAGGCGGTGAAGCTGAGGTGGAAGTTCAGCCTGCAGATCCGGGCCGAGGGCGCGATCCGGCTGGTCGCGACCGACTACTTCGCGCCCGAGCGGCCCGGCGAGCCCGCGCGGATGCGTGCCTATGCGGGCTTCGACCCCGAGGGCGTGACGGCGGACGGCGCGCCCTTCGGCCTGCTGGGCGCGGGGGTCTTTGGCGTGACCATCGACCAGGGCGCGGACATGCGGCCGTACCAGGGCATCACGCCGCTGACCGGCGGCAGCCTCTCGGCCTGCGCCGAGACCTATTTCGCCCAGTCCGAGCAGCTCGCCACGCGCTTCCATGTCGAGGCGGCCGAGGAGGTGGGCCCCGGCGGCGCGCGGGCATGGCGCGCGGGCGGGCTGATGCTGCAGCAGCTTCCCTCGGCAGGCGGGCACGCGCCCGATGCGCCCTCGGGCGAGGAAGGGCTGATGACCGCCGACGACGTCGCCGCGATGGGCGCCCGCGAGGAGGACTGGAGCCGCGCCGCGATCCTGATGGCGACCGTCGAGACGCACGAGCTGATCGGCCCGCATGTAACGATGGAGCGCCTGCTCTACCGCCTGTTCCACGAGGAGACGCCGCGGGTCCACGCGCCCCAGCCGGTCGCCTTCGGCTGCACCTGCTCGGCCGAGCGGGTCGAGCGGGCGCTGGCGCAGTATTCCGCCAAGGACATCGGCCACATGACGACGCCGGACGGCCGCGTGACCGCCGACTGCCAGTTCTGCGGCGCGCATTACGAGTTCGCGCCCGAGACGCTGGGCTTCGAGGCCACCGCCCGGCGCGACGCCTGAGACCGGCGGGGGCGGGGACGATGCGCGCGGGGGCCGGGGAGGACGCGCTGCCGGGCAAGACCCGCGCCATCGTGCTGATCGCGCTCGGTCAGGTGATGGCTATGAGCCTGTGGTTCGTCTCGGCCGCCATCCTGCCGGAAATCGTCGCGGAATCTGGCCTCGGCCCCGGCGCGGGGGCGGCACTGTCGAGCGCGGTGCAGGCGGGCTTCGTCGCGGGCGCGCTGGGCTCGGCGGTGCTGGGGCTCGCGGATCGGTTCGACCCGCGCCGCCTTTTCCTGGTGTGCGCGCTCGTCGCGGCCACGGCCAATGCGGCGCTGATCGTGCTGCCGCCGGGCGGCGCGGGGCAGGTCGCGATGCGGTTCCTGACCGGCGTCTGCCTCGTCGGCGTCTATCCGGTCGGCATGAAGATCGCGGTGGGCTGGGGCACGCGCGACCGCGGGTTCCTCGTGAGCCTGCTGGTCGGCGCGCTGACGGTGGGCTCGGCCGCGCCGCACCTGATCGCCTTCGCGGGCGGAGCGGACTGGCGCGCGACGGTCGCCGTCACCTCGGCGCTGGCCGCGCTCGCGGGCGTGCTGATGCTGGGCGTGGGGCTCGGCCCGCACCATGCACGGGCCGGCGCGTTCGACCCCCGCGTCATCGGCCTCGCCTGGTCCGATCGGCGGCTGAGGCTCGCCTATGCCGGGTATCTCGGGCACATGTGGGAGCTCTACGCCTTCTGGGCATGGATCGGGGCGGCGGCGACCGTCTCGTTCACGATCGCGGGCGACGCGGCTGCGGGCGAGACGGCGCGGCTGGTGGCCTTCGCCGCGATCGCCGTGGGCGGGCTCGCCTGCGCGCCCGCGGGGCGGTTGGCCGACCGCATCGGCAAGGCGCGCGTCGCGCAATGGGCGATGATCGGCAGCGGTGCGGCCGCGCTCGCCACCGCCGCGAGCTTCGGCGGGCCGGTGTGGCTGACGGCGGCCGCCCTGATCCTGTGGGGGCTTGCCGTGATCCCCGACTCGGCACAGTTCTCGGCGCTGGTGGCCGACGCAGCGCCCCGCGAGGCGGCGGGGAGCCTGATGACCTTCCAGACGGCGCTGGGCTTCGGCCTCACGATCCTCACCGTGCAGGTGACGCCGCTGGTGGCCGCCTCGATCGGCTGGCCCGCAACGCTCGCGGCGCTGGCCATCGGTCCCGCGCTGGGGGTCGAGGCGATGCGGCGGCTGATCGTGCTCCAGCGCAGCTGATGCGGCTCAACCCGTCCGCGCCCACAGCGCGCCCCACGCCCCCGGCCGCGGCGCGACACCGGCAAGGGCCGCAATCCGCCAGGCCAACGCCTGGTTCGAGGTGACCAGCGGAACACCCGCCCGCGCCTCGATCGCCGCGACATGGTGGACCGTGCGCAACGTGGTGCAGGAGAGGAACACGGCATCCACGCCCGGCGAGAGCGCCGTAACCGCGTCCGACAGCGCCGCCGCCGAGATTCGCGCGGCTCTCGTGTCGGACTGCACGAAGAAACTGGCGGCGCGCGCGACCTCGAAACCGGCGGCCTCGAAGGTCAGGGCAAGCCGCTCGGTCACCTCGGCCACATAGGGCGTCGCCAGTGCGATGCGGCGCGCCTCCAGGGCCCGGCAGGCGGCGAGGCCCGCCTCCATGGGGTTCGTGACCGCAGCACCCGGGCAGGCCGCGCGGATGCGCGCCGCCACGCCGTCCGAACCGATCAGCATCGCCGCCGAGGTGCAGAGATAGGCCACCGCGTCATAGGGCACGGCGCCGGGCAGGCGCGAGGCGGCCTCGGTCAACCCCTCGGCCATCGCGGAGAGGCTCTCGGCGGTGATCGTGTCGCTGTTGGGGATACGGGTCTCGTGGATCGCGACGCCCGGCCCGGCCAGCACGGCGCGCATCTCGTCGGACGAGGTTTCGTCGGAAGCGAGCGAGACGAGCCCGATGCGGCGCGCGGGTCCCGCCTCGAAGGCGGTTGAGAGCGTTTCGATCTCGCGCGCCACCCCTCAGCCCCGCAGCGCGTCGAGGAAGCGGTCGACGTCCTCGGGCGTCGTCGCAAACGAGGTGACCAGCCGGATCTCGACCGGCGCGTCGCCACCCCCCTCGGGCACCTGCGCCTTGGGCCAGAGATAGTAGCGCGCGCCCGCCGCCTGCAGGCGCCTGTGCTGGGCGAGCGTGATCCGCGCGAAGATCATGTTGGCGTCGATGGGGTTCAGCACCCCCGCCCCCGCCGCAGCCAGCCCCGCCGCGAGCCGGTCCGCCATCGCGTTCGCGTGCCCCGCGAGGCGCAGCCACAGCCCGTCCTCGAGCCAGGCCAGCATCTGCGCCGCGACGAAGCGCATCTTCGAGAAGAGATGCCCGCCGCGCTTGCGCCTCAGCTCGAACTCCCAGGCGCGGGCGGGGTCGAACAGGATCACCGCCTCGGCCGCCATGGCGCCGCACTTGGTGGCGCCGAGGCAGAGCACGTCCACCCCCGCGCGCCAGGTCAGGTCGGCGGGGCGCGCATTCATCCGCGCCACCGCGTTCGAGAAGCGCGTGCCGTCCATGTGGACCGGGATGCCCGCGCCCTTTGCCAGATCGCACAGCGCCGCGATCTCGGCGGCTGTGTAGGTGGCGCCAAGCTCGGTGGCCTGCGTGATCGACAGCGCCCCCGGCTGAGCCGAATGCACGACGCCCGGCTGCGCCGCGTCGAGTGCCGCGGCCAGCGCGTCCGCACCGATCTTCGCCTCCGCGCCCCGGATCAGGCTCAGCTTCGCGCCGCCCATGTAGAATTCGGGCGCGTTGCATTCGTCCTGCTCGATATGCGCGGCCTCGTGGCACCAGACACGGCCCCAGGGCGGGCAGAGACAGCCCAGCGCGAGCGCGTTCGCCGCCGTCCCCGTCGCGACCAGGTAGACGCGCGCCTCGGGCGCCTCGAACACCTCGCGCACCCGCGCCTCGACCGCGCGCGTCAGGTCGTCATTGCCATAAGGCATGGCATATCCTCCCGCCGCGGCGCCCATCGCGGCGAGAAGGTCGGGCGCGATGCCCGAGGCGTTGTCTGAGGCAAAGAACATCGGGGCTGATCCTTCGGCGGCAGGCAGGGTTTTCCGGGCGGGGCGGCAGGATGCACCGCCCCGGCGCGGCTGTGAAGGGTCAGGCGGCAAAACCCGCGCGGGCCAGCGCCTCGATGGCGGGGAGCATCAGATTGCGCCGCCCGCCCCGCTCCTCGGGCCGCAGCATCGGGGGCACGGCGGTGCCGACGAACTGAGCCTCGCCCGCGAGGTCCGACAGCGCCGCCTCGCCAAGCCCCTTGACCACGATCTCGCCGGGCAGAAGCGGCATCCGCGTGTTCAGGTCGGTCCGCAGCATCGGCAGTATCAGGATGGCGCCATCCCGCGCCTGACCGAGGATGCGCTGCTCGAGCGCGGCCTGCATCTCGGGGTCGTTGAACGGAAGATAGCTGTAGATGACGTCGTATTCGCCATACCCCTCGAAGGCGAGCGCGTCGCCGGGCAGCACGCGGCGTGCCGGGCGGAACGTGTTGCCGATCAGCTCGGCGCGGGCGAGGTAGTTGGGGTCGAGCTCGATGCCATCGACCTGCGGAAAGAACTGCGCGGCGAGGAAGAGCTTCGAGCCCGCCCCCGCCCCAACCTCGAGGAAGCGCGCGCAGGCCGGGTCGCCGATCACCGCCAGGATGCGCCACGCCGCCTGCATGCGCTCGACATAGCTCTCGGCGCCGAGCGGGATGAAGGGATAGGCGTGGGCGCGCATCTCCTCGGCCTGCGCGTCGCCGCTCGCCGCGACCTCGAGCAGGTTGAAGCCTCGCGATAGCACCTCGGCCCGCCGGGTCGCGGCGGTGACCGGCCCGCGCGACGGCATCAGCGGCTCCGCCCGACGCTCGAGCACATGGCCAAGGGCCGAGACGACGCGCGGCACCTCGCGCGCCGTGACGCGGGCGATGTCGAGCAGCTCGCGCATCTCGTCGGAGGGCGCGTTGCGCCGCACCCGAGCCGCGCCGCGTTGCAGCCGGTTGGTCAGTTCGGGCAGGAGCGCGACGGCCTCGGCCAGCGCGGCCTCGTCGCGCGCCGCCGGGCGCGGCGGCAGGGCCTGCACAATGCGCCGGGCCGCGGCGCGCAGCCCGTCGGTCGCATCCAGCACCATCTCGAGCTGAAGCGAGCACCGCCGCGTGGTGGTCATGAGGGCACGCGGCCCGTGCCGCGCTGCAGCCGTGGCGGGCGGGGTTCAGGGAAAGTCGACGACATGGTCCTCCAGCTCCTCCTCCGCGACTTCCCACTCGGGCACGGTCTGCCCGCGCAGCGAGATGCCGGCGCGGTGCACGCTCGCCGGGTCGCCCGACACCAACGGGTGCCAGGCCGCGAGGCCGCGCCCCTCGTGCAGCCGCCGGTAAGCGCAACTGTGCGGCAGCCAGTGCGCGACCTCGGGCAGCGTCGCGGGCGTGAGCACGACGCAGCCCGTCACCAGCTTGGCGCGCAGCGCGTAGTTCCCGCACCGGCAGGTGTCATCGTCGAACAGCCGGCAGGCCACGTCGGTGTAGTTGATCTCGCCGGTGTCCTCGTCCTCGAGCTTGACGACGCAGCACCGCCCGCAGCCGTCGCAGAGCGACTCCCACTCGGCGAGCGTCATGCGGCCAAGCGGCTTCTCCCAGAACGGGCGGCTCATTGCGGCCCCCTCGGCCAGAGCGCGAGCGCCACGCGGCCCAGCCGCGTGCCCGGCGCGTAGCGCGCGACCAGGATCGACATCGGCAGGCCGCTCACGGTCACCAGCACCAGCACCTCGGTCGTGCCCAGCCCCATCCCGACCAGCACCGCGACCACGCCAGCCGAGACGACCATGAAGGTCGCGTCCATCACGTTCGACGCCGCGATGAACTGCGCCCGGCGCGACGGCGTGGCCTCGGACTGGAGGACCGCGTTCAGGGGCGTGACATACATGCCCGCGAAGGCCGCGATCAGCACGAAGTCGACCAGGATGCGCCAGCCCTGCGGGTCGGCGAAAAAGGCCGCGCGGTCGATCAGGCCGGGCCCCGTCCGAACCGGTGTCGCGAACCACAGCTCCACCGCCATCACCGCGAGCCCCAGCGCCCCCACCGGCGGCAGGTCGACGCCCACGCGCCCGCGCCCCAGCCGCTCGGACGCCACCGCCCCCAGCGCCACGCCGATCGAGAAGGCGGCCAGCAGCACGGTCAGCACGCTCTCGTCGGCGCCAAGCTCTTCCTTGGCATAGGCCGGCAGCAGCGAAAGGAAGGTGGCGCCGAGGAACCAGAACCACGAGATCGCGAGGATCGCGCGAAAGGCCGGGCGGTTCTGCCACGCCATGTCCATCAGCCGCGCGATGGCGCGCGGAAACACCCAGTCCACCGGCTCGTGCGGCGCGGAGGCGGGCGCCGAAGGCGTGTAGAGCGAGGCGACGAAGCCCGCCACCGCGATCGCCACCACGACGCCCGAGACGATGCTGACACCGTACTCGGTCAGGATCAGCTCGTTGCCGAGGATCGTGCCGAAGATGATCGCGAGGAAGGTCGAGCCCTGCACCAGCCCGTTGCCGCCCAGAAGCTCGTGCGGGCGCAGATATTGCGGCAGCACGGCATACTTGATCGGCGCGAACACCGCCGATTGCGCGCCCATCAGGAACAGCACGAAATAGAGGAAATAGATGTTCTGGGTGTGGTAGCCGATCACGGCGAGGCCCATCACCACGATCTCCCAGGCCTTGACGAAGCGCATCATCACCGCTTTGTCGACCCGGTCGGCATATTGCCCCGCGGTCGGCGTCACCACCGCGAAGGGCAGGATGAACAACGCCGAGGCGATCACGCCGAGCATCGCCAGCGGCACCCCGACCTGATCGGCCAGCCGGTAGGTGACGAGCGCCACGAACGCCTTCTGGTAGACCTGATCGTTGAAGGCGCCCAGGAACTGCACCAGAAACAGCGGCAGGAAGCGCCGGCTCCTGAGTAGGGCAAACTGGTTCGGTCGGTGCTCGGTCATGCTGGCCATGTCCATCGGGCTGCCGACAGACGGTAGCGCGCACCGGGCAGCGCGCCAGTCATAGCGCCCGCCCCGCCGGCCCGCCAGTGCCGAACGACGCCGCGGCGCGGACCGGGCCGGGCATGGGGCTCAGCCGTGATTGTTCGCACCGCGTGCAAAGCGATCCTCGGCCCGGGCCAGGACCTCGGGGGGTGCGCTCTCGCGGATCAGCTCGATCGTGCGGATCTCGATGCGGCGCTCGATCTCGGCCATGAACGTCTCGGGGTCGAGGCCGGGCGGAACCGGCTCGAGGAACTCGATTACCCCCTGGACGCCGGTGCGCTTGCGCCAGTCGCGCCGCGGCCAGATCACGCCGAGCGAGAGCGCGACGGGCACCGCGTGGCAGTCGAGCGCGCGGTAGATGTGGGCGGCGCCGCGGCGGTAGCGCTCCTTCGCGCCCAGCTCCATCAGCGTGCCCTCGGGGTAGATGACCATCGGGCGGCCCTGCGTGATGATGCGCCGTGCGCCCTCGACCGTCTGCTCGGTCCGGCCCTGCGGACCCTGGTCGACGGCGACGAGCACGAGGTCCAGCGCGTGCAGGATGCGGCCGAAGAACGGATAGCGCTCGAGCTCCTGCATCGCCACCGCTCCGGCATTGGGGAACAGCGCCGCCAGCAGCACGATGTCGAGTTCGGACTGGTGCTTCGAGACCATGAAGACCGGCCCCTCGCCCGGCAAGCGGTCGAGGCCGCGCACCTCGACGCGCGAGCGCAGGATGACATCGACCGCGCGCAGGACCGTCTCGCCCCAGTGCCGGATCAGGGGCCAGAGCCGCTCCTTCGGCCGGCCGAGGCCCGCCAGCGTCCAGATCCTCAGCGCGATCCAGAACGTGTAGCCGTAGAAGAACAGGTTGAAGACGACCGGCCGCATGCGTCCGCCTTCAGCCCGACCGCTTGCGCGCGCCGGGCGCGCGGTGCGGGATCCGGGCACGCGAAAGCGCGTCGCGCGCATCGAGGCTGTCCCGGTCCATCTGCGCGATCAGCGCCTCGACGCTGTCGAACCGCGCCTCGGCCCGCAGGAAGGCGACGAGGCCCGCCGCCATCGGCGCGCCGTAGAGGTTGCCGTCGAAATCGAACAGATGCACCTCGAAGTTGGGCGCGTTCACCCCGAACGTCGGCCGCACGCCGATCGAGGCCACGCCGTCATGCAGGCCCCGGTGCGGCCCGTCGCGCACCTCGACGCGGGCGGCATAGATGCCGAAGCGCGGCAGGATCTGCGCACCGAACTCGAGATTGGCAGTGGGATAGCCAAGCTCGCGGCCGCGCCGGTCGCCCTGCCGCACCCGTCCCGTGACCGCGTGCCAGCGCCCCAGGATCGCCGCGGCATCGGCCATGTTGCCCTGCTCGACCGCGACCCTCGCGGCGGTCGAGGAAAAGTCGCCAGCTTCGTCACCCACCACGTGCAGGATCGTCACGCCGAACCCCATGTGCTGGCCCAGCCGGCGCAGCAGCGCGGCGTCGCCGGCGCGCCTGTGACCGAAGCGAAAGTCCTCGCCCACCACGACATGCCCGAGCCCGAGCCCGCCCGCGATCACCTCGCGCGCGAAGGTCTCGGGCGACATCGAGGAGAGGGCCGCATCGAAGGTCAGCACATGCAGCCGCTCGACCCCGGCCGCGGCGATCAGGTGCGCCTTCTCCTCGGGCGTGGTCAGGCGGAATGGCGGCGCGTCGGGCTGGAAGTGGCGGCGCGGATGGGGCTCGAAGGTCACGACCGAGACGGGCGTTCCCGGCCCCGCCGCGGCGGCGGCCGCGCGTGCGGCGTCGATCAGGGCGCGGTGGCCCAGATGCACGCCATCGAAGTTGCCGATGGCAGCCGCACCGCCCCGCAAACCTGGCCCGAGATCCTCGAAGCCGTGGCTGATCCGCATCTCGCCCCCGGACTTGCGGGGGCGCGCGCCCCCGTCAGTCGAACTTCTTCGAGGGCGCCAGCACCAGCGCCTCGCCCTTGAGAACCGCCTTTTCGCCCACCCGGCAGACGCAATCAAGGGTGACGCGGCGGCGGCCATGGTCGATCTCGCGGACCGAGACCTCGGCGGTCACCTCGTCGCCGGGAAAGACCGGCGCGAGGAACTTTAGCGTCTGGCCCAGATACACGCTGCCATGCCCCGGCAACTGCTCGCCAATCACCGCCGAGATCAGCGAGGCCGTCAGCATCCCGTGCGCGATGCGCCCGCCGAAGATCGTGTCGCGCGCATAGTCGTCGTCCAGATGCACCGGATTGCGGTCGGTCGAGACATCGGCGAACAGGCGGATGTCGTAATCCTCGATCCGCTTGGAGAGGCTGCGCGTGAGGCCCACGGACAGGTCCTCGATGCAGATCGTGCCGCGCGGGATGTTGTCCAGCATCGAGTCGTCCTCCGTCATTGTGCAGTGCATCAATAGCGGATTCGGGAGCACCACGCAACAATCTTGCGAAAGATAGTTCTCAATCAAATTCCATGATCGAAATAAAATTTCAAAACTCTCTCAGCCCGACCCCTACTGAGCGGATGGCCCAGCGGCGAGACGCGACCCCGCCAGCGGCGCGCCCGCGCCCCCGGAGCGGCTAGCGCAACCGGCCGATCGCGAACTGCGGCGACTGGCCCCTCTCGGCCAACCAGTTGCCGAGCCGGGCGGCGTCAGGATGGTCGGGGTCCGCGCCGACCTCGGCTGCCGCCAGCCCGCCCGAGACGAAGAGGGCGTCGATGCCGAAGTCGAGCGCGCCCTTGACGTCGGTGAGGATGCCGTCGCCGATGCCGAGCACCCGCTCCGGCGCGATCTCGCGGCCCGCGAGTTCGGCGACCAGCGCCATGCTCTGCTCGTAGGTCGGACGGTGCGGCTTGCCGAACCAGATCACCTCGCCGCCTGCCTCCGCATAGCGCTGCGCGATCGCCCCGGCGCACCACAGACGCTCGTGCCCGCGGTCGACCACGATGTCGGGATTGGCGCAGACGAGCCGCAGGCCGCGGGCGCGCCAGCTCGCGATATGGGGGTCGTAATCGGCCGGCGTCTGGCGCGTGTCGTCCTCGAAACCCGTGCAGAGAATGGCGTCGGCCTGGGCCGCCGGCGTGTCGTCGAAGCCGATTTCCGCCAGCATGTGCCGGTCGCGCTCGGGACCCACATAGTGGAAGCGGCGTCCCAAAGTGCCCGAGGCGATCGCCCGCTGGCAGGCACCGCCCGACGACATGATGGCGTCGTAGCTGTCCTTCGGCGCGCCCATCGCGTCGAGGAAGCGCGCGACCGACGCCGGCGGGCGCGGCGCATTCGTCAGCAGCACCACGATGCCGCCGCGCGCGCGGTAGCTGGTCAGCGCCGCGACCGCGGCGGGAAAGGGGCGGATGCCGTCGTGATAGCAGCCCCACAGGTCGCACAGCACGGCGTCATAGCCGTCCGCAATCTCGTCGAGGCGACCGATCAGGCGCGTCGTGCGGGCGCTCGCGCGCGGGGCGTGGTTGAGGGACATGGCTCGGTTCCGGTCGGAAATCGGGGCAAGGGATGCTCGCCGCCGCGCCGATATGCGCGGTAACGGGCGCGCGGTCAACCTCGCGGCGGGTGGTCGCGGGCGACGGACATTGGCATCGAGCGGCTCACTCGGGCACGCGCGTCACGGTGAAGCCCTCGCCCCGCAGCAGGGTAACCAGCCCCACGTCGCCCGGCAGGTGCAGCCCGCCCACCGCGACGAAGGCGCCGCCGGCCGCGAGGACGGGCACCAGCCGTTCCATCCAGCGGCGGTTGCGGGCGTCGATCAGCTCGGCCTCGAGCGCATCTCCAACGCGCACCGCCTCGGCCGGAAGCCGATCGGCCTCCTCGGCCGCCAGCCAGTCGCTGAAGCTGTCGATCGCGGCGATGCGGCCCTCGCGGTAGAGGCCCAGCATGGTGGCACGGATGTCCTCCTCGTGCTCGGCGAGGCGCAGGGCGTCACCCGCGAGCTCGGCCGCGAGGTCGGGGTCGATCCCGCCGAAGGCGCCGAGCGCCTCCTCGTAGGTCTCGAGCCCGACCACCGGCATGCCCGCCGCCGCGGCGCGGGTCATCAGCGCCTTGTCCATCACCTCGGCGCCCGCCGCCATTGCCTCGAGCTCGCAGGCCGGGATGCCCATCACCGAGAAGAACATCCAGGGCTGCATCCGCTCGGCCATCTCGACCGTGAGGCCGCGCCGCGCCAGCACGGCCTCGGCGCGGGCGAGCTCGGCGGGGGCGAGCCGCGCCGCGACGCCGGCGCCCTCCGCGGCGAAGACGAAGGAGGGATCGGTGGCGACGCGGGCCTGAAGCCGCGCCATCTCGTCCTCGGTCAGCTCGACGACCAGCGTTCCGGCCTCCTCGAACGCGGCCTCGACCTGCGCCGTCATCGTCCCAATCGCGGTGGTGTCATGGTAGGTCCCGAACAGATGCGATGCCGGGACGCCCGCGCGCTCGACCCGCCAGAGCCGGCCCTCGCCGTTCTCGATGCCGGCCGCGCCGGCGAGGATCGCCTCGTGGGCGGGCGGGCGCTCGGCGGCGAGACGCGCCATCAGGTCCTCGCCGCCGCACGCGGCCCAGGCCGTGCCGCCACCGCCCATCAGGGCGATCAGAGTCCAGAAGATCCGCCGCATCCGCTTCCTTTCCCGCGCCCCACTGCTAGCGCGCCGCCATCAATTCGGCCGCGCACGCGCATCTGCGCCTTGACAGTCCAAGAGCCGTTCAATACATCCCGCCTGCCCGGATGTTAGCACTCAGGGGAGGCGAGTGCTAATACCCACAAGGGAAGGGCATCGCCCCCAACAGATATGAACCGCAACCAGCTATGTAAGGAGCGCCACCATGAGCTTCAAACCGCTGCATGATCGCGTTCTCGTCCGCCGCATCGAGTCCGAAGCCAAGACCAAGGGCGGCCTGATCATTCCCGACAGCGCGAAGGAAAAGCCCCAGGAAGGCGAGGTCATCGCCGTCGGCGAGGGCGCCCGCAAGGATTCGGGCGAGCTGATCCCGATGTCGGTGAAGGCCGGCGACCGGATCCTTTTCGGCAAGTGGTCGGGCACCGAGATCAAGCTCGACGGCGAGGAACTGCTCATCATGAAGGAGAGCGACATCCTCGGCGTGCTGACCGACTCGAAGGCGGCCAAGGCCGCCTGAGACGGCGCCATCCGCCCCTGACAAGAACATCAGTCTAACGGAGAATTTCCACATGGCTGCGAAGGACGTGAAATTCCACGCCGACGCCCGCGAGCGGATGCTCAAGGGTGTCGATATCCTCGCCAACGCGGTGAAGGTGACCCTGGGCCCCAAGGGCCGCAACGTCGTGCTCGACAAGTCGTTCGGCGCGCCCCGCATCACCAAGGACGGCGTCTCTGTCGCCAAGGAGATCGAGCTTTCCGACAAGTTCGAGAACATGGGCGCCCAGATGGTCCGCGAAGTTGCCTCGCGCACCAATGACGAGGCGGGCGACGGCACCACGACCGCGACCGTTCTGGCCCAGGCGATCGTCCGCGAGGGCATGAAGTCGGTCGCCGCCGGCATGAACCCGATGGACGTGAAGCGCGGCATCGACAAGGCCGTCGCCGCGGTGGTGGCCGAGGTCAAGAAGATGGCCCGCCCGGTCAACGACTCGAACGAGGTCGCGCAGGTCGGCACCATCTCGGCGAACGGCGAGGCCGAGATCGGCCGCCAGATCGCCGACGCGATGCAGAAGGTCGGCAACGAGGGCGTGATCACCGTCGAGGAGAACAAGGGCCTCGAGACCGAGACCGAGGTGGTCGAGGGCATGCAGTTCGACCGCGGCTACCTCTCGCCCTACTTCATCACCAACGCCGACAAGATGGTGGCCGAGCTCGAGGACGCCTACATCCTCCTGCACGAGAAGAAGCTGTCGTCGCTCGCGCCGATGGTGCCGCTGCTCGAGTCGGTGATCCAGACCGGCAAGCCGCTGCTGATCATCGCCGAGGACGTCGAGGGCGAGGCGCTGGCCACGCTGGTCGTCAACAAGCTGCGCGGCGGCCTCAAGATCGCCGCCGTCAAGGCGCCCGGCTTCGGCGACCGCCGCAAGGCCATGCTGCAGGACATCGCGATCCTGTCGGGCGGCCAGGTGATCTCGGAAGACCTCGGC
Source organism: Thermohalobaculum sediminis (assembly GCF_023487995.1). Taxonomy (GTDB): domain Bacteria; phylum Pseudomonadota; class Alphaproteobacteria; order Rhodobacterales; family Rhodobacteraceae; genus Thermohalobaculum; species Thermohalobaculum sediminis. The sequence continues at coordinate 172,114 of NZ_JAMFKN010000005.1, read as the reverse complement.
ATGAAGCTCGAGAATGTCACCATCGACATGCTCGGCCGCGCCCGCAAGGTCCGCATCACCAAGGACGACACCACGATCGTCGACGGTGCCGGCGACAAGGGCGAGATCGACGCCCGCGTCGCGCAGATCCGCCAGCAGGTCGAGGAGACCACCTCGGACTACGACCGCGAGAAGCTGCAGGAGCGTCTTGCCAAGCTCGCGGGCGGCGTCGCGGTGATCCGCGTCGGCGGCGCGACCGAGGTCGAGGTCAAGGAGCGCAAGGACCGCGTCGATGACGCGCTCAACGCGACCCGCGCGGCGGTGCAGGAAGGCATCGTTCCGGGCGGCGGCGTGGCGCTCGTCCATGCCGGCAAGGTGCTCGACAGCCTGACCGGCGAGAACGCCGACCAGGACGCCGGCATCAAGATCGTGCGCCGCGCGATCGAGAGCCCGCTGCGCCAGATCGCCGACAACGCGGGCGTCGACGGTTCGGTCGTCGCCGGCAAGGTCCGCGAGTCGTCGGATGCCCGGTTCGGCTTCGACGCGCAGAACGAGGAGTATGGCGACCTGGTGGCCAAGGGGATCATCGACCCCGCCAAGGTCGTGCGCTGCGCCCTCGAGGACGCGGCGTCGGTCGCGGGCCTGCTGATCACCACCGAGGCGATGGTCGCCGACAAGCCCGAGCCGAAGGGCGCCGCCGGCGCCCCCGGCATGGGCGGCATGGGCGGCATGGACGGCATGATGTAATCGCGCCGTCCGCCGCGAGGCAGACCGAGGGGCCGTCCCGCGAGGGGCGGCCCTTTTCGATTTCGCGCCCGTCGCCAGACCTGCTAGCCTCGCCGACACGCTCTGGCGCGTCGCCACTGCGCGGGATCGTGCGAAGGGGGAGTCGCGGAGATGCATGTGATCGGCGCCGGGCTGGGACGCACCGGCACCTATTCGCTCAAGCTTGCGATCAACCGGCTCGGGCTCGGGCCCTGCCACCACATGGAGGAGGTGCTGCTCGACCAGGCCACACAGGTCCCGCTCTGGGCCGCGGCGGCGCAGGGGCGGCCGGACTGGGCGGCGATCTATGCAGGCTATGGCAGCGCCGTGGACTGGCCCACCGCCGGCTTCTTCCGGGAACTCGACGCGGCCTATCCCAATGCGAAGTTCATCCTGACCGTGCGCAGCCCCGAAAGCTGGCTCGCGAGCTTCTCCGAGACCATCTACCGCCTGCTCGCCGCGCCCGGCATGCTGCCGGACGAGGCGCGGCCCTGGCACGAGATGTGCGTGGGCGTGATCGGCCGCACCGGCTTTCCGCCCGGCCTCGACGCTGAGACGCTTCGCCGGGGGTTCGAGGCGCATGTCGCGGCGGTTCGGGCGACGATCCCGGCCGAGCGCCTGCTGGTCTATCAGGTCAAGGAGGGCTGGGCCCCGCTCTGCGCCTTTCTCGGCGTGCCCGTGCCGGACGAGCCATTCCCGCGCACGAACGATCGGGCCGAGTTCTGGGACAGGGTCTCGGGCAAGGCCTGAGGGCGCGGCGTCCCGCCTTGCCGTTCCCCCCTCGCCATGCCGCATCGAAGCCACAGCCGCGGGCTTGCGCGCCGACGCCGCGTCGTCCCCCGTTGACCTTCGCGCAACCCTGCGACATCGCAGGGGGACGCTGCTCCTTGGGGAAATGCTCGCGCGCCACCGCGCGAAGGGGCGGCATCGGGAAGATCCATCATGCGCATCGCCGCCGCCAGTCTCGTTGCCTGCCTTCTTCCTCTCGCCCCGTTCGCGCAGCAAGCCGCGCCCGACCCTGGCGAGCCGAGCGAGGCCGACATCGCCGCCTTCGAGGCCTGCATGGCCGGGGTGGACACGGCCGCGATCGAGTCTTTCTCGGACGAGATGCTCGAGCGGCACAGCGAGATCACGGCCGCGATCGACGCCGCCTGCGCGCGCGGCCAGCGGAGCGCGGCTGCCGCGCTCTACGCGCCCCTGATGGCCGAGTACACCGCCCACCCCGAGGTGCGGAAGCTGCGCGCCTGCGTCGCCGCGATGGACGCGGCACGCGGCATCGTCGAGGACGAGCCGCACGTCTGCGACGACGAGTGAGCTGTCCGGCCGCCCACGGCGGCGCTCAGCAGCCCAGCGTGGCCAGCCGGTCCAGAAGCGGGCGAAAGCTCGCGGCGGGCTCCTGCGCCGCGCCGGAAGCGCTGCGGCCCGGGCGCTCGGCGAGCCAGAGCCCTGCGAGCCGGTAGCCCAGCGCATAGCCGGTCCAGCGCCCCATCTCGCCCCGCCCATAGAACCAGCGCGCATGGCCGTAGTCGGTCGCGTCCCACTGCGCCCGCGCGCGGCTAGCAGCTTCGCGCAGCGCGTCGGTCCGCGTTCCCCGCTCCCAAGGCTCGGGCGGGTTCTGGAACACCTGGCGCACGAACTGCCCGGCCAGCCCCTCGCTCACCAGCACCTCGCCCAGCGTCTGGCCGTAGCCAGGGCCGTCCCAGCGCAGCGCATGGTGGACCTCGTGCGCCACCATCCGCTCGAAGGCTGCGCCCATGTGGGTCACGAGCGCGGGGTTGGTGGGGTCGAGCGTCAGGAAGATCAGCCCCGGCCCCGGCGACTGGCCGACATGCCCGATCTCGGGGATCGTGCCGCCCGGCTCGGCCCGCACGACGATGTCGAGGACGGGCAGAGTCCCAAGCACCCGCGCGCAGCGCCGGCGCAGTTTCTCCACGCCTTCCTCGACGGCGGGACGCCACCGGTCGAGCTGCCCGCGCGCGTTCAGGAAGTGGAGCTGCCATGCCATGCGCCGGAGTGTTCCCGCCCCGCGCGGGCGCCGTCAAGCGGACAGCAAACCGGCCCGCCGAGGCACCACCATTCGCCGCGCTGATGGCGGCCATCACGGCCAGTGACTGGCGGCGGCCACGGCGATTGGATACTGTCGCGCCATCGGGCGCTCGCGCGGGTCCGCGCGGAGCCTCCCATCCCGTTGACCCGGAGTGACCCGCCATGGCGAACGACATGCTCACCAACGCCCAGATGCGCGACATCGAGGCGCTTCTGCACCCCTACACCAATGCCGTCACGCACCGCCAGGTCGGCGCCCACCTGATCGAGCGCGGCCGGGGGTGCCATGTCTGGGACGACGCGGGCAAGCGCTACATCGAGGGGATGGCGGGCCTGTGGTGCGCGGGCCTCGGCTTCGGCGACGACGAGCTGATCGACTCGGCCCGCGAGCAGCTGGGCAAGCTGCCGTATTACCACCTGTTCGGCGGGCGCACGCACGAGCCCGCGATCGAGCTCGCCGAGAAGATCAAGGAGCTCTACCCGGTGCCGATGGCGCGGGTGTTCTACTGTTCGTCGGGCTCCGAAGCGAACGACACCCAGGTCAAGCTGATCTGGTACATGATGAACGCGCGCGGCAAGCCGCAGAAGAAGAAGATCATCTCGCGCCGCAAGGCCTATCACGGCGTCACGCTGGTCGCGGCCTCGATGACCGGCCTGCCGATCAACCACGGCCAGTTCGACCTGCCCTTCGACTTCGTCAAGCACACCTCGACCCCGCATTTCTGGCGCGAGGCCCGCGACGGCGAGACCGAGGAGCAGTTCTCGGCCCGCCTGGCCGCCGAGCTCGACGCGCTGATCGAGGCCGAAGGGCCGGACACCGTCGCGGCCTTCATCTCGGAACCCGTGATGGGCGCGGGCGGCGTGATCGTGCCGCCACGGGGCTATTTCGAGGCGGTGGGTGCGGTCCTGCGCAAGCACGACGTGCTGTGGATCGACGACGAGGTGATCTGCGGCTTCGGGCGCACCGGCAACTGGTTCGGCGCCGAGACCTTCGGGATGCAGCCGACTTCAGTGTCGATGGCCAAGCAACTGACCGCCAGCTACGTGCCGCTTTCGGCCGTGGCAATCAACCAGGAGATGGCGGACGTGATCGAGGCCGAGTCGGGCCGGCACCCCTCGCTGGGCCACGGCTACACCTATGGCGGGCATCCACTGGGCTGCGCCGTGGGCGTCAAGGCTATCGAGATCTACCAGAAGCGCAACATCGTCGATCACGTCCGCCGGATGGCGCCAGCCTTCCAGGCCCGGCTGCGCTCCTTCGCCGGGCACCCGCTGGTAGGCGAGGCCCGCGGCGTGGGCCTCATGGGCGCGCTGGAGCTGTCGCCTGACCCGAAGTCGGCCGCGATGTTCAAGACCCCCGGCAAGGTCGGCCCGAAGCTCATGTCGGAACTCCTCAAGCACGGCGTCATCCTGCGCGCGATCGGCGACAGCCTCGCCTTCTGCCCGCCGATGATCATCGACGAGGACGGCATCGAGGAGATCTTCGCCCCGATGGAGGCCGCCCTCGACGCGACCCACGCCTGGGCGAAGGCGGAAGGGCACCTGGGATGAGCCTCCGCCGGCGGCGACGGCCCGGCCGGGCCTCGTCGCCGGCCACCCCTCCGGACGGGATCGAGCGGCGAAGGCGCCGCGCGCGCATTGGACAAGCCGATTGAAGACGGCGCCGGCTTTCGTCAGAGTTGTGCAGTTAAAACCTCGCGAGAACCTTCCCGACCCGCGCTTCAGAACCGGAGCCCCATTCATGCGCCAGATCCATCTCATCGCGGCATTTGCCGCGGCATTCCTTCTCAGCGCCCCGATCATCCCGGCGCAGGCCGGCGCCGTGCTCGACCGAATCGTCGAGCGCAAGACCATCCGCTTCGGCTATCGCACGGACGCGCCGCCCTTCTCCTTCACCGCGGACGGGCGCCCGCAGGGCTTCACCACCGAGCTGTGCGGGGTGATGGCAGGCGCCGTCATGGCGACCTCGGATCTGCGGGAGATCACGGGAACCTTCAAGGCGGTCGACACCGCCACGCGCTTCGACGCGCTGACGTCGGGCCAGATCGACGTGCTGTGCGGGGCCACGACGGCGACGCTCAAGCGGCGCGAGGCGATGTCCTTCACCATTCCGATCTTCGCGACCGGGGTGGGCGCGGTCGTCTCGTCGGACGCGCCCGAGCTGATGCAGGAGGTGCTGATCGACGGCGGCCCGGCCGCGCTCTCGGGCGCCGCGATCCGCGAAGCGCTGGGCGGCAAGCGGCTGGGCGTGCGCGCCAGCACGACCGCCGAGGAGTGGCTGCGCCAGAGCGCCATCGCGAAGATCGAGGGCGTCGAGATCGTGCCGATCGGCGACCATGCCGAGGGGCTCGCGGGCGTGGCGGAAGGCAATCTCGAGGCCTATTTCGCCGACCGCGCGATCCTCGCCGGCGTGCTGGCCAGGGTAGCGGATGCAGACCGCTTCGCGCTGTCGCGCAACACCTTCACCTTCGAGCCCTACGCCCTCGCCATCCCCCGCGGCGACGAGGACCTGCGCCTCGTGCTCGACCGCGCGCTGAGCCATGTCTACCGCTCGGGCGCGATCTTCCAGATCTTCGAGCGGCATTTCGGCAAGCCCGGCGCGAACGAGATCCTGTTCTACGGCATCACCGCGCTTCCCGAGTGAAACGGACCGGCATCGCCCAGCATGAACCCACTGCGCGGCATCGCCCTCAAGGTCGGCTCGGTCGCCGTCTTCATGGCGATGTCGACGCTCATCAAGATCACCGCCGAGCACGTGCCCTCGGGGCAGGCGGTGTTCTTCCGCTCGTTCTTCGCGATCCCGGTGATCCTGGTCTGGCTGTGGTGGCGCCACGACCTGCGGACCGGGCTGAGAACGCGCAACCACATGGGCCATCTGTGGCGCGGGCTGGTGGGCGGCATCGCGATGGGCCTCAGCTTCACGGCGCTGGGCCTCCTGCCGCTGCCCGAGGTCACCGCCATCGGCTACGCGACGCCGCTGATCGTCACGATCCTCGCGGCCATGTTCCTGGGCGAGGTGATCCGGGCGCATCGGCTGGTCGCCGTCTGCGTGGGGCTGGCAGGGGTGCTGATCGTGCTCTCGCCGCGTCTGAGCGTGCTCACCACCGACGGGGTGACGGACGCCGAGACGCTGGGCGCAGTCATCATGCTCACGGCCTGCGTGTTCATGGCGCTCGCCGCCTGCTTCGTGCGCAAGCTGGTGCAGACCGAGGAGACGTCCGCCATCGTCTTCTACTTCTCGCTCACCTGCACGGCGCTGTCGCTGCTGACGCTGCCCTTCGGCTGGGTCGTGCCCACGGGCCGCGAGGCGGCGATGCTGGTGGGCGCGGGGCTGTTGGGCGGCTTCGCGCAGATCCTCCTGACCGCGAGCTACCGCCACGCCGATGTCGCGGTGATCGCGCCCTTCGACTACACCTCGATGCTGCTCGCGCTCGCCATCGGCTGGTTCGTGTTTGCCGAGGCGCCGACGCTGCCGATGCTGGGCGGCGCGAGCCTGGTGATCGCGGCCGGGCTCTTCATCATCTGGCGCGAGCGCCGGCTGGGGCTCGAACGGGCGAAGTCGCGCAAGGTCATGACCCCGCAGGGCTGAGGCTTGACCCGCGCCCGCGCCCGCGCGATGGAGCGCCATGCTGATCTACAAGATCCTCACCGCCCCGCAATGGGACGAGCTGCAACGCCTCGGCGCGACCCCCGGCGCGCCGGTCGACTTGGCGGACGGCTTCGTGCATTTCTCGACGGCCGCGCAGGCGCGTGAGACGGCGGCCAGACATTTCGCAGGGCAGGACGGGCTGTGGCTTGTCGCCCTCGACGCGGCGGCGCTGGGCTCCGCGCTGCGGTGGGAGCCATCGCGTGGCGGGCAGCTCTTCCCGCATCTCTACGCGCCCCTCCGCCTCGCGGACGTGGCCTCGGCCGCGCCGCTGCCGCTGGGGCCCGACGGCCGCCACCTGTTTCCGGAGGGCATCGCATGAGGCTGGTCGAGCGTGCGGGCCTCGCAGCACTTCGCCTTGCCGACCCCGAGCGCGCGCACGGGATCGCGCTCGCCGCGCTCAATGCGGGGCTTGGGCCACGGGGCGGGCCCGTCACGTCGCCCCGCCTCGCCACGCGGCTCGCGGGGCTCGCGCTGCCCAACCCCGTCGGCATCGCCGCGGGCTTCGACAAGAACGCCACCGCCGTGCGGCCGATCCTCGCGGCCGGGCCGGGGTTCCTTGAGGTCGGCGCCGTCACGCCTCGCCCGCAGCCCGGCAACCCGCGCCCGCGCCTGTTCCGGCTGGCGCAGGACCGCGCGGCGATCAACCGCTTCGGCTTCAACAACGACGGCATGGAGGCGATCGGCCGCCGGCTCGCCGCCGCGCGGGGGGCGGGGGTGGTGGGCGTCAACCTCGGCGCGAACAAGGACACCGCCGACAAGGCCGAGGATTACGCTGCGGTGCTGGGCCAACTCTACCCCCATGCTGATTTCTTCACCGTCAACGTCTCCTCGCCCAACACCGAACGCTTGCGCGACCTGCAGGGCCGCGCCGCGCTCGATCGCCTGCTCGGGCGCGTGACGGCGGAATGGACGGCCCTCGGCCGGACGAAGCCGCTGTTCCTCAAGATCGCCCCCGACCTGAGCGAGACCGAGCTTGCCGACATCGCCGAGCTTGCCGAGGCGCACGCCCTCTCGGGCATCGTCGCCACCAACACGACGCTCGTGCGCGAAGGGCTCGCTAGCCCGCACCGTGCCGAGGCCGGCGGCCTCTCCGGCGCGCCGCTCAGGAACCGCGCGCAGGCGGTGATGCTGAGCCTGCGGCGGCTGACAGGTGGGCGGCTGCCGCTGATCGGGGTGGGCGGGATCGCCTCGGCCGAGGACGCCTATGCCCGCATCCGCGCGGGGGCCTCCGCGGTGCAGCTCTACACCGCCATGGTCTATGACGGAATCAGCCTGCCGGGACGCATAGCGCTGGGGCTCGACGCCCTGCTCGCCCGCGACGGCTTCGCCTCGGTGGCCGAGGCGGTCGGCGCAGACCAGTAGCAGGCTTGCGCGGACACACAGGGCCTGCACCCGGCGCATCAACCGGGCAGACTGTCCCCGGCCGTTTTGCGGATCGGCTCGCCATCGCGCACGCTGGACGGAACGACCGCTTCAACGATCTTCCACGATGCGCGACAGCGGACTGCGCTGACCTCGACACTCGGCCAACCGCCAGCGGCCGGGTGCACCGCAAGGTCAGAGAACCGGCTTGATCGACAGGTCGGCCGACCGCAGGATTGTCGCGATGAGCGCAAGGGGGCAGCCAAGCCTCGACCAGACAGGGCATACGATCATGACAAATTCATCTGACATCGCAGAAATAACCGAGGTTGTTCGCACTTACGCAACCGCAATGACTTCTGGCGATCGCGCCGAACTGGAGCGGATATTTTTCGAGAGATCTTGCGAAGTTGGTCATTATGAAGGCGGCCTGCTTTGGAACACGCGCGATGAATTCATTCGAATGTGCGAAGCCGAAGCCAGCAGTTCGGCAGAGGCATGGTGGATGATTCGCAACATCTCGATTCACGGCGACATCGCGGTCGCGCATGTCGAGGACGAGTGGGCGGGAATGCACTTCGACACGATCTTGACGATGCTGAAGCACGAGGGCGCGTGGCGCGTGATGGCAAAGGCCTACCGGATACAGTCCTGACCGGGAAAATTCCGGCCCGGGGACTTCAAGAGACGTTCGGGGGAGCCAGATGTCGGGCGCCCAAGCTGAAAGTCTCCCCGGCACGAATGCGGACATCCGGGGAAGATGATGCGCTGACCGGGCCGTCCCCGGCGAGCAGGCGTTCGCGTTCCGCGCAGAGGATGACAGCTGCCCGCGCTCCATCCGTCCATGTTGTCGCATGGCGTGGAGGCGCTGGGCGCTGAACGGCTCTCAGACCATCAGGACACGATCGGCAGAGAGCCCCCCGCCGTCCGACCCTCAACCTTACGCCCGGCAGCGCGCCTCGATCCGGCCATAGCCCAGCGCCAGCGTGCCCGCGCGGACCAGCATGAAAAGCCACAGCCCCGCCCACAGCCCGTGATTGCCGAAGGCGTGGGTCAGCGCCCAGCTCGCCGGCACATAGACGCCCGCCGAGATCAGCATGGCGTTGCGCATCGTCCGCCCCTCGGCCGCGCCGATGAAGATGCCGTCGGCCTGGTAGGCCAGCACGCCGATCAGCGGCAGGAGCGTCGCCCACAGCGCGAAGCCCCGCGCCGCCTCGCGCACCGCCTCGACATTGGTGAAGAGGTGGATGATGGGGATCGCGAGCACCGTCGCCAGCGCCGCGAACCCCGCCGCCAGCGCCAACGCCGCGACCGAGCTCACCACCACCGCGCGCCGCAGCCGTGGCCCCGAGCGCGCGCCCATCGCCTGCCCCACCAGCGTCTCGGCCGCCATGGCAAAGCCGTCGAGCGCGTAGGAGGCGACATGCAGGAACTGCATCAGCACGCCGTTCGCCGCCAGGATCACGTCGCCCTGCAGCGACCCCAGCCGCGCCATCCAGGCGAACGAGCCCGTGAGGCAGGCGGTGCGGATGAAGATGTCGCGGTTGAGCGCCATCACCTGGCCCAGCTCGGAAGGGTCGAGGATGCGGCGCAGTTCGGGCCGCCAGCCCGCGGGCGCGATTGCCCGCCCCCGCGCCCGCGCGCGCCACAGGCCATAGCCGAGCCCCAGCCAGGCCGCGATCACCGTGCCCAGCGCCACGCCATCCACGTCCATCCCCAGCCCCAGCACGAACACGAGGTTGAGCACGATGTTCGCGACCGATGTGACGATCTGCATCTCGAACAGGCGCCGCGTCATCTCCTGTCCGGTGAACCAGCCGATCAGGGCGTAGTTGGCCAGCTCGGCCGGCGCGCCCCAGACCCGGATGCGGAAATAGAGGCCGGCCAAGGCCTCGGCCTCGTCCGACCCCTCGAACAGCCGCAGCGCGAGGTCCGAGAGCGGCCAGCGCAGCAGGATCAGCGCGGCCGAAATCGCCCCGGCGATCACCAGCGCCCGCAGGAGCGTGTTCAGCACCCGTCCCCGCTCGCCCGCGCCAAGCGCCTGCGCGGTCAGCCCCGACACCCCCATCTGAAGGAAGTTGAACGAGGTGAAGATCAGCGAGATCACCACGGCGCCCAGGGTGACCGCGGCGAGGAACACCTCGTCGCCCAGGTTGCCGATGATCGCGGTGTCAATCGCGCCTTGCAGCGGCACGGTGGCGTTCGACAGCACCACCGGCAGCGCGATGGCGGCAACCCGGGAATAGGTGATCTCGCGCGGGGCTGAGGGCTCGGCCGCCGCCGTCGTGGTCGCCGTCGTCGTGTCTGCGGTCATGCGCGGGATCCGGGGATGGCGGGCGCGGCCCGAATCCGGGCGCGCTCAGGATAGGCGGCCTCCCCACACGGTGAAAGCCCCACGCGCCGTCGCCCGACGCCCGCGCCGTCGCCCGGCCTCAGAGCCCGGCGAAGGGCGCCGCGATCACCACGAAAATAGCAAAGATGGCAAGGCAGGGCCGGGTGGCCTTCAGCGCCAGTCCCAGCATCGGATCGTCCTTCAGCGCCCGGGCGAACCCGATCATCGCGGCCTCGCGCGGGCCCTTCGGGCTCCAGTCCGGGCGCCCCGGCTCGAGGCGCCGGGCCGTGGCGGTATCGATGGTGGCGTGCTGCATCCCGGCCTCCGTTCATGGGTCATCGTCCGAGAGCTAGGCGCGCAGCCCCGTCCGCCCGTGCGGCGCGATGCCGCAGGCAACGAAGTCGCCGCGCCCCGCAGTATGCCGGTTCATGAAAACGATTGTTTTTCAGCGCCCTCGCATGGTTCGCAGGCACAAGATCCTGCCCGCCCGCCTCACCCCCGCGGCATCAGGAAGTTGCCGCGCATCATCGCGATGGGGCGCGCACGCTCGTCCTGCCAGGCCTCGACATGCACGTGGGCGACGCGGCGCCCGGCCTTCTGGATGCGGGCCCGCGCGAAGCTCTCGCGCGGGCGGCCGGGGCGGAGATAGTCGATGGTGATGTCGATGGTCTTCGGCATCGGCGCGAACTCGCCTCGGGCAACCGCCTCAGCCGCGGCACCGCCGCGCTCGAGATCGCCGAGCACGACGCTCCATGCAAGCTGCATGAGCCCCGCGATCTCGAGAAACGAGCCCGTGACCCCGCCATGGATCGCCGGCAGGAACGGGTTGCCGACCAGATGTGGCGCGAAGGGCATCCGGGCGGTCAGTTCGTCACCCATGCGATCGAACCGCACCCCGAGCAGGCGGACATAGGCCACCGTCTCGGCCAGGCGGGCAAGCGCCTCGTCGCGCTCGGCCTCGGCGCGGGCGTGGCTGGGCAGCTCACTCATCGCCCGTCTCCCGCGCGACCCGATCGAGGATGAAGGTGCCCGCGGCCGAGGCAATCGGATCCTCGGGCGTGTCGTGATAGGCGACGGCGCGGGCGAAGCCGATCGTGCGGGTCATGCGGTAGCACTCGGCCCTCGCCATCACCCGCTTGCCGGGCTGCGCGGGCCGCATGTAGTCGATGCGCAGGTCGAGCGTCGCGGTCGATCGCAGCTTGGCCGGGGCCGCCATCACCGCCGAGCCGCAGGCGGTGTCGAGCAGCGCCGTGATGACGCCGCCATGCATGACGCCGGTCTGCGGGTCGCCCACGAGGCGCGCGTCATAGGGGACCGACAGGAGTGCTACGCCATCGCCCGCGCTGTGCAGCCGCATCCCGATGTCGCGGCTGAAGGGCAGGCCCTCCATCAGCGTGCCCTCGCCGGGATCGGGCGTGCCTGCCCCCCGCATGACGGCGCCGAGCCGCCCGTCCTCGTCCTCGCCCGTCATCGAACCCTCTCCCGGCGTCGTCGCTTCTCCGCCCATAGCGGATCGAACCGCGGCATGTCGATGGCCGCCCGCCTCACGCAATCTTGACGCGCGCGTCACGTTAGGGGATTGACGCGCACGTCAACTTCCGGAATCGTCGCGCACGACACCCGGCGGAACCAATGAGGCGCCCATGACCGAAGACACCATGACGATTGGCCAGATGTGCCGCTGCTTCGGCGTCACCCCGCGCGCCTTGCGCTTCTACGAGCAGAAGGAGCTGCTGAGCCCGATCCGCGAGGGGCAGAACCGCTACTACACGCCGCGCGACCGGGCGCGTCTCAAGCTGATCCTCCGCGGCAAGCGCTTCGGCTTCTCGCTGGCCGAGATCCGCGAACTGCTGGAGCTCTACCGGCTCGGCGACGGGCAGGTCACCCAGCTTTCGGCGACCCTCCAGTCGGCCGAGCGCCACCGCGCCGACCTGATCGCAAAGCGCGACGAGCTTGCGACCGCGATCGGCGAGCTCGAGGCGCAGATGGACGTTATCCGCCAGATGCTGGCCGAACGCAGCCAGTCGCGCCGCGCCGCCGAGTAGGACACAACCGCCCCGTCCCTGCGCCCCGCGCCCACGCGATTGCCGGCGCGGTTCGGCCCCTGCAGACCCATCCGGCAACGAGGACGCGAAATGCCCGCCTACACCCCCCCGCTCGACGACTATCGCTTCGTGCTGCACGAGGTCCTGAAGGTGCAGGACGAGGCCGGGATCGACGGCTATCCCGAGATGACCGAGGACATGACCGGCGCGATCCTCGAGGAAGCCGGCAAGATCGCGCGCGACGTGCTGGCCCCGCTCAACGCGGTCGGCGACCGCGAGGGCTGCCGGCTCGAGAACGGCGTCGTTCGCACGCCCGAGGGCTTCCGCGAGGCGTGGAACCTGCTGGTCGAGGGCGGCTGGCCGTCGATGGAATGCGACCCCGATTACGGCGGGCAGGGCATGCCCTCGGTGCTCAACATGGCGGTGGGCACGATGCAGTCGGCCGCGAACATGGCCTTCATGATGTATTCGGGCCTGACGCACGGCGCCTATTCGGCGATCCACACGCATGGGTCCGATGCGCAGAAGCGCACCTATCTGCCGAAACTGGTCTCGGGCGAGTGGACCGGCACCATGAACCTGACCGAGCCGCAATGCGGCACCGATCTCGGCCTAGTGCGCACCAAGGCCGAGCCGGCGGGCGACGGCGCGTGGAATCTCAGCGGGCAGAAGATCTTCATCTCGTCGGGCGAGCATGACCTCGCGTCGAACATCATCCATCTCGTGCTCGCCCGAACGCCCGGCGCGGCCGAGGGGACGCGGGGCCTCTCGCTGTTCATCGTGCCGAAGTTCCTGGTGAACGACGACGGCAGCCTCGACGCGCGCAACAGCCTCTCCTGCGGCAAGGTCGAGGAGAAGATGGGCATCCACGGCAACTCGACCTGCGTGATGAACTACGACGGCGCGACCGGCTGGATGGTCGGCGAGGAAGGCAAGGGCCTGCGCGCCATGTTCACCATGATGAACGAGGCCCGGCTGCTGGTCGGCATGCAGGGGCTCAGCCAGGCCCATGTGGCCTACCAGGCGGCGGCGTCCTATGCGAAGGAGCGGCTGCAGGGCCGCGCGGTGACCGGCGCGGCGGCGCCGGACAAGCCTGCCGACCCCCTGATCGTCCACCCAGACGTGCGGCGCCTGCTTCTCGACCAGAAGTCCTTCGTCGAGGGCGGCATCGGCTTCCTCAGCTGGGTCACCATGCTGCTCGACGCCGAGAAGCGTCACACAGACCCGAAGATGCGCGAGAAGGCCGCCGACATGGTGGCGCTGCTCACGCCGGTGGTGAAGGGCTTCCTGACCGAGGAAGGCTTCCGCCTGACCGCGAACGCCCAGCAGGTGTTCGGCGGGCATGGCTATATCGAGGAGACCGGCATCTCACAGTTCGTGCGCGATGCCCGGATCGCCATGATCTACGAGGGCACGACGGGCGTGCAGGCGCTCGACCTCGTGGGGCGCAAGCTCGCCCTCAAGGGCGGACAGCCGATCATGACCTTCTTCGAGTATGTGAAGGGCTATATCCGCGACAACGAGGACGACCTCGCGCTGGCCAAGGATTTCCTCAACCCGCTCAAGAAGGCGTCGAAGGACCTGCAGCAGGCGGCGATGTTCTTCATGCAGGCGGGCATGAAGAACCCCAACGCGGCGCTGGCGGGATCGGTCGATTTCCTGCACCTGTTCGGCCATGTCTGCATGGCGCTGGCCTGGGCGCGGATGGCCAAGGCGGCGCACCGCGCGATCCAGGAGGGGCGCGGCGACCGGGCCTGGTACGAGGCCAAGATCGTGACGGGCCGCTACTACATGCGCCGCGTCCTGCCCGAGACGGGGCTCCGGCTTGCGCGCATCGAGACCGGCGCCGACCCGGTGATGGACCTTCCGGCCGAGGCGTTCTGACTCGCGGGGAGCGGGCGAATCGTCCACCCTCGGACCGCCCCACCCCGCAGTCGGCGGGTCAGGCACCAAGCATCGAGGAGAGCCAGATGGCCGAATACCGCCTCCACTGCTTCGCCCAGTCGGGCAACGCCTGCAAGGTCGCCCTGATGCTGGAGCTGTCGGACGCCGACTGGGAGCCGGTGCTGGTGGACTTCTTCGCCGGCGGCACCCGCGAGCCAGCCTTCCGGGCGATGAACCCGATGGGCGAGGTGCCGGTGCTGGAGCATCGCGGCGAGGTGCTGACCCAGTCCGGCGCGATCCTCGACTATCTGGCCGAGGCGCTGGGCACCTTCCGCCCGGCGCCCGGGCAGGCGCGCGAGGTGCTGCGCTGGATCCTGTGGGACAACCACAAGCTCACCGCGAACCTCGCCACCTGGCGCTGGATGGCGAATTATCTCGACCCCGAAAAGCGCAACCCGGATATCATCGCCTTCCTCGAGGGGCGGGCGCGCACGGCGCTCAAGGTCCTAGATCAGCATCTGCAGGGCCGTGACTGGATCGTGGGTACGACGCCCACCATCGCCGACCTCTCCTGCGCCGGCTACATGTTCTACGCCGAGGAATACCCGATCGACTGGCAGGGCGATTTCCCCGCCGTCAGCGCCTGGACCGCGCGCATCGCGGCCCTGCCGCGCTGGAAGCATCCCTATGACCTGATGCCGGGGCACCCCGTGCCGGGCCGCTGAGGCAGCCATGGGCGGGACGACGACATATGCCACGGGCGGATGCCAGTGCGGCGCCGTGCGCTTCCGCGTGACCGAGCCGCTGGGGCGCGCCAATCTCTGCCACTGCCGGATGTGCCAGCGCGCCACGGGCAACGCATTCGCGCCGCTCGTCACCGCCCGGGGCGTGGAGTTCGAGGGAGAGCCGGGGCGCTTCGCAAGCTCGGACGTCGCCGAGCGCGGCTTCTGCGGCAGATGCGGGACGCCGCTGTTCTACGCGCCCGTGGGCTCGGACGCGGTCGAGTTGATGATCGGCGCGCTCGACGACCCCGGCGCGGTGCAGCCCGCACTGCATTACGGCATCGAGAGTCGCGTCGCCTGGCTGCACCTGGCCGACGGGCTGCCGGAATTCGAGACGCGCCCCGGCGGGCTTTCCGGCCGGGGGCCGACGACGATCACGAGCAGGCAGCACGTCCCCTCGGGCGCGGCTGCGAAGGAGGACCGATGACCGACGCCTACATCTTCGATGCCGTGCGCTCGCCCCGCGGGCGCGGCAAGAAGGACGGCAGCCTGCACGAGGTGACGGCGCTCAGCCTCTCGGCGCAGATGCTGAACGCGATCCGCGACCGCAACGACCTCGACACCGCTCAGGTCGAGGACGTGATCTGGGGTTGCGTCACGCCGGTGGGCGAGCAGGGCGGCGAGATCGCGCGCTCGGCCGTGCTCTACGCCGGCTGGGACGAGCGCGTGCCTGGCCTCCACATCAACCGCTTCTGCGCCTCGGGGCTCGAGGCCGTGAACCTCGCCGCCAACCAGGTGCGGGCAGGCGCGGGCGCGCTCTACGTCGCGGGGGGCGTCGAGATGATGGGCCGCGTGCCGATGGGCTCGGACGGCTTCGCGATCGGCGTCGATCCCTATCTGGCGATGAAGACCTATTTCGTGCCGCAGGGCATTTCCGCCGACATCATCGCCACCGAATACGGCTTCTCGCGCGACGACGTGGACACCTACGCGGTCGAGAGCCAGCGCCGCGCCGCCGCGGCCTGGGAGGAGGGCCGCTTCGCCCGCTCGATTGTCCCCGTGCGCGACGTGAACGGGATAGAGATCCTCGCCCGCGACGAATACATGCGCCCCGGCACCGACATGCAGTCGCTGGGCGGGCTCAAGCCATCCTTCAAGGACATGGGCGAGAACATGCCCGGCTTCGACGCCGTGGCGATCCTGAAATACCCGCATCTGGAACACATCGAGCATGTCCATCATGCCGGCAACTCGTCGGGCATCGTCGACGGCGCGGCGGCCGTGCTGGTGGGCTCGCGCGAGGCCGGCGAGCGGGTGGGCCTGAAGCCGCGCGCGCGCATCCGGGCAACCGCCAAGATCGGCACCGACCCCACCATCATGCTCACGGGGCCCGTGCCCGCGACCGAGAAGATCCTGCGCGAGAGCGGCATGGAGATCGGCGACATCGACCTCTTCGAGGTGAACGAGGCGTTCTCGGCAGTGGTGCTGCGCTTCATGCAGGCCTTCGATGTCGACCACGGCAGGCTGAACGTCAACGGCGGCGCGATCGCCATGGGCCACCCGCTGGGCGCGACAGGCGCGATGATCCTGGGCACGCTGCTCGACGAGATGGAGCGGGCGGACAAGGCCACGGGACTGGCGACTCTGTGCGTGGCCTCGGGCATGGGCTCGGCCACCATCATCGAGCGCGTCTGAGGGAGAGAACTGATGAGCGAGATCTTCCGCCTGTCCGTCGACGACGGCATCGCCACCATCACCTGGGACCTGCCGGGCGCCTCGATGAACGTCCTGAACGAGCAAGGCATCCGCGAGCTCGACGCCCATGTCGACAGCGCCATCACCGACCCCTCGGTCAAGGGGGTCATCATCACCTCGGCCAAGCCCGATTTCGCGGGCGGCATGGACCTCAACGTGCTGGCGAAGATGAAGGCCGAGGCAGCGGCCACCGGCGGCGATCCGGCGGCGCGGATCTTCGGCTTCGTGATGCAGCTCCACGGCGTGCTGCGCAAGATCGAGCGCGCCGGCGCAGACCCCAAGACCAACAAGGGCGGCAAGCCCTTCGTCTGGGCCTGCCCCGGCACCTCGATGGGCATCGGCACCGAGATCGGTCTCGCCTGCCACCGGCGGATCGCGGCCGACGCGCCGCGCGCGAAGATCGGCCTGCCCGAGATCCTCGTGGGCCTGTTCCCGGGCGCGGGGGGCACCACGCGGCTCGTGCGCATGCTGGGGCTGATGGGCGCGTCCGAGTTCCTGCTGCAGGGCAAGACGCCCGCGCCGAAGCGTGCAAAGGCGGGCGGCCTGATCGACGACGTGGTCGAGCCGCAGGACCTGATGAAGGCCGCGCGCGCCTGGCTGCGGGACGCGACCGAATCCGAGGCGGTCAAGCCCTGGGACCGCAAGGGCTTCAAGATCCCCGGCGGCGCGCCTTACACGGTCGAGGGCTTCCAGATGTTCCTTGGCGCAGCCGCGATGACGCATGGCAAGACGCAAGGGGTCTACCTGGCCGCGCGCGCCATGCTGTCGGCGGTCTACGAGGGGGCGCTGGTGCCCTTCGACACCGCCATCCGCATCGAGGCGCGCTGGTTCACCCATGTGCTGATGAACCCCTCGTCCGAGGCGATGATCCGCTCGCTGTTCCTGTCGAAGCAGGCGCTGGAAAAGGGCGCGGCCCGGCCCGCCGACCTGCCCGACATGAAGGTCCAGCGGCTTGGCGTGCTGGGTGCCGGCATGATGGGCGCGGGCATCGCCCATGTCGCGGCGGAGGCCGGGATCGACGTGGTGCTGATCGACCGCGACCAGGCATCGGCCGACAAGGGGCGCGACGGCGTGGCCGCGATCCTCGACGCCGCCGTCAAGCAGAAGCGCATCGACGAGGCGCGGCGCGACGAGATCCTCGACCGCATCCTGCCCACCCCCGATTACTCCAAGCTCGCGAAATGCGACCTCGTGGTCGAGGCGGTGTTCGAGGACCCGGGCCTGAAGGCAAAGGTCACGAAGATGGCCGAGAATGTGCTGGGGCCGGATGCGATCTTCGCCACCAACACATCGACCCTGCCGATCTCGGACCTCGCCCGCGCATCGGCGCGGCCCGAGCATTACATTGGCCTGCATTTCTTCTCGCCGGTCCACAAGATGAACCTGGTCGAGATCATCAAGGGCCGCGAGACCGGGCCCGAGGCGATCGCCAAGGCGCTCGACTTCGTGCGCCAGATCCGCAAGACGCCGATCGTGGTGAACGACGCGCGCTTCTTCTACGCCAACCGCTGCATCCTGCCCTATGTGAACGAGGGCGTGCGCATGGTGGCCGAGGGCGTCGAGCCCGCGCTGATCGAGAACGCGGCCCGGCAGATGGGCATGCCGGTGGGGCCGCTGCAACTGTCGGACGAGGTCTCGCTGGAACTGGGCCTGAAGATCGCGCAGGCGACGAAGGCGGCACTGGGCGAGGCCTACCCCAAGAGCCCGGCCGACGAGGTGCTGCGCGCCATGGTCGAGGACAAGGGCCGGCTGGGTCGCAAGAACGGCAAGGGCTTCTATGCCTATGACGAGCGCGGCAAGCGGATCGGGCTGTGGCCGGGGCTGGCCGAACTCTGGCCGCACGCCGCCGCGCGGCCCGCGCTCGAGGAGGTGCAGAACCGCCTGATGATGGCGCAGGCGCTGGAAGCCGTGCGCGCGCTCGAGGACGGGGTGCTGACCGATATCCGCGAGGGCGATGTCGGCGCCATCCTCGGCTGGGGCTTCGCGCCCTGGTCGGGCGGGCCGTTCGGCTGGCTCGACATGCTGGGCGCGGCGCACGCGGTCGGGATCTGCGAGAGGCTCGCCGCCCGGCACGGCCCGCGCTTCGCCCCGCCCAAGACCCTGCGGAAGATGGCCGAGGCGGGCGGGCGCTTCTACCCCTCGCCCTCAGGGCGGCGCGCGGCATGAGCGCCGGCAGGGACCGGCCGGGGAGGTGAGATGCCGGGCCCGGTCCTGATCGTCGCCGCCGAGGCCCGCGAGGTGGCTGCGCATCTCGGCCCGCGCCTGCCGGGCGAGCGGCTCATCGCGCTCGCCTCGGCCGAGGGTCTCGACGAGGCGCTGGCGGCCGCGCCCGACGCGGCCTTCATGATCCGAAGCGACGGGATCGCGCCGGACGCCTGCCGCCGGGTGCTCGACCATCCCTCGATCCGCTGGGTGCAGGTGGGCGGCTCGGGCTACGAATGGCTGGGCGGCTGGGATCGCGCGCGGCTTGCCGTGACGAATGCCGCCGGCGTGCTCGCCCCCCATCTGGCCGAGACCACGATCGGGGCGATGACCGCGCTCAATTTCGGCCTGCCGCGCTACCGCGACGACCAGCAGGCGCGGCGCTGGCGACCCGGAACCTTCCGCCCGCTCGCCGGGCAGCGGCTGCTGGTGGTCGGGGCGGGCGCAATCGGGCGCGAGGTGGCGGTACGCGCGGCGGCGTTGGGGATGGAGGTGGCGGGGGTCAACCGCTCGGGCCGGCCGGCGGGGCCGATCGCGGCCATGCACGGCCTTGCCGATCTCGACGCGGCCCTTTCATGGGCGGACGTCGTGTCCTGCCACCTGCGCCTTACGCCCGAGACCGAGGGGCTGTTCGACGCCCGACGGCTAGGGCTGATGCGTCGCGGCGCGTTGTTCCTGAATTCGGCGCGCGGCGGCTGCGTCGTCGAGAGCGCGCTACTTTCGGCGCTCGCCTCGGGGCATCTTGGCGGCGCATGGTGCGATGTGTTCGCCGAGGAGCCCCTGCCCCCGGCGAGCCCGCTCTGGCATCTCCCCAATCTCCTGATCACGCCGCATTGCGCCGACCAGATCGACGGCTGGGCGCTGAGGTTCGCGGACTTCTTCGCGGCGAACCTCGCGCGCTTCCGGGCGGGCGAGCCGCTGGTGAACGTGGTGGCGCGGTAACACCTGCCGCTCTCGCGCGCCCGGCACGCGGATTGCGACCTCGCTGTCGGAATCCGGCGCGAATCGAGCGAAATTGTCAGGTATCGCATTGCCATCCGCGCGATGACACGGCCGACACGGCTTCCGGTCCCGAGGGACAGGGGTGCGATCCAAGCGATCCAGGCGGACAACCGACAGCTTTGGAGACTGACATGCTGCGCACCCTCGTGCTCGCCGCAGCCGCGCTCGCGGTCGTGGCCCCCGCCTTCGCCGACACCGTGACCGGCCGGATCGTCAAGATCGACCCGGAGAAGCGTGTCATCACGCTGAACGACAATACGATGATGGCGGTCCACCCGGCCGTCGATCTCGCGACCGTGCCGCTGAACCAGCCGGTGACGGTCACCACCAGTATCGACGAGAACGGGATCGCGCCGATCACCTCGATCAAGCCGAAGGTCTGACGCCCCGTCGCGACTGGCGCTCCGGCCAATCCGGGCCGCCAGTCGCCGCCTCAGTCGCGCGCGACGATCACCGTCTGCTTCGCGTGGCGCACCACGCGCGCGGCGTTGGGGCCAAGCAGGTATTGCCGCGCATCGGGCCGGCTCGCGCCCACCACGATCGCGTCGCAGCCCAGCCGGTCGGCCGAGCGCAGGATCTCGTCGTAGATCGTGCCATGCGCGACATGCGGCACCGCCCTGAGATCGGGCGGCATGTTGTCGGCCATCCAGCGGCGCAGGCCCCCGGTCATGTCCTTGAGCGCCGCGCCCTCGAAGTCCTTGTCGAAATAGCTGCCCAGCATCGAGAAGCGCAGCTGCGGCAGCACGGCGAGCACATGGACCTCGGCCCCCGCGGCGGCAAGTTCGGCGGCGATCGCGACGGGCTTCTTCCAGCTTGCCGCCGCGTCGAGATCGATTGGCAGAAGGATCTTCCTGAACATCGCCTTACCCCCCAGTTGTCGCGCCAGCCGGTCACGGCCGGCGCGGCGCCGCGCCATCATCCCATGTCTTGTCGCCCGACAGCGCGTGGCTTGTCACCCCGTGATGCGACGATGCGGGGGCATGGTGCGACGATTCCCGCGCGCGGCGGCCACGCGGTGACATCGTGCTCAGGGCAGCTCGACCGGGCCGAGATCGGGCAGCCCGCCGGCCGGCGACCGCCCACCCAGCGGCGCGGGGCGACGGGTCGTCAGCCCCTCGATGGCGCGCCGGTGCAGCCGGTCGCTTGCCTCGAAGTCGAAGGATCCAGGCCGGTCGGCGCTCACCGGCCGGCTGTCGGTCGCGGCCCGGCGCTGGGACTCGAACTCGATCGAGCGCCTGAGCTGCCGCTCGCGCATCAGCGCGGCCCGGCGGTCGCTCTCGATCTGGGCGGCGCTTCGCCCCGGCGCCGGCGTCTCGTGCGACAGGCGCCGCAGGTCGCGACGGACGGCCTCGAGCGCCTGGGCGTCCCGATCGGCCCTTCGCGCCTCGGCCCGCTCGTGGCTGGCGGCCTCGCGCGAGGCGGCGGCGCCCTGCCGGGCCGCGCGCGCCTCACTCGCCGCGCTGCGCCGCGCGGCATCGACCTCGTTGGCCAGCGCGTCGCGCCCCGGTCCCGACGTGGCGCCAAGGCCGCCGCCCTGGCCGCCGGTGCCGGATCCGGCCGCCCCGTCGCGCCCTATCCCGCCCGATGCGCCCATCGCGAACGGATAGCTGAAGGGGTCACGGTGCGCGCGGTCGTAGTCGAAGCCGCCGCCCCCGGTCCCGCAGGCCGCGAGCAGACCGGCGAGCAGGCCAAGCGCCGCGACGCCCCGTCCCGACCCGTCGCGCCCCGTCGCCATCCTTCCGCCCCGCATGCTGCCCACGGCTCGTCGATCCGAGCCCTCCCTTCCAGATCGACCGACGGACGACGCGATTCAAGGCCGCGCCATCCGCCGGCCCGATCTTGTCGCAAACGCTGTCGCAAAACCGGCCGCAAGCGACGGGATCGCGCCGGGGAAGCCCCCCGATTCCTGCTTTCATGCCGCCCGGCTTTCGGATCAGGGAGAGGCCCCATGAAAACCCATGCGCGCGTGGTCGTGATCGGCGGCGGTGTCGTAGGCTGCTCGGTGCTCTATCACCTCGCGCGCGGCGGCTGGACCGACGTGCTGCTGCTGGAACGCTCGGAGCTGACTTCCGGCTCGACCTGGCACGCGGCGGGCGGCTGCCACACGATCAACGGCGACCCCAACGTCGCCAAGCTCCAGAAATACACGATCGAGCTCTACCACGAGATCGAGGAACTGTCGGGACAGGCCACCGGCTTCCACATGACCGGCGGCGTGATGCTCGCTTCGACCGAGGCGCGCTTCGACTGGCTCAAGTCGATGTCCGCCAAAGGCCGCTACCAGGACATCGAGACCGAGGTCATCACGCCCGAGGAAGCGCACGCGCTGATGCCGCTGATCGACCCCGCGCAGTTCGTGGGCGCGCTGAGGACGGTGGTGGACGGGCATCTCGACCCCTCGGGCGTGACCTATGCGTATGCGAAGTCGGCGAAGAAGCTCGGTGCCAGTATCCAGACCCACACCATGGTCACCGGCATCTCGCGCCGGATGGGCGGCGGATGGGTCGTCCACACCGACAAGGGCGACGTGGTGGCCGAGCATGTGGTCAACGCCGCCGGCCTCTGGGCGCGCGAGGTCGGGCGGATGGTGGGCCTGACGATCCCGATCCTCGCCATGGAGCACATGTATCTGATCACCGAGGACATGCCCGAGGTGGCCGAAATCAATCGCACCACCGGCAAGGAAGTCCTGCATGCGGTCGATTTCGACGGCGAGCTTTACTTGCGCCAGGAGCGCGGCGGCATGCTGATGGGCACCTACGAGAAGGCCTGTGTGCCGTGGTCCGAGCGCACCACGCCGTGGGACTTCGGGCACGAGTTGTTGCAGCCCGACATCGACCGCATCGCCCCCTCGCTCGAGGTCGGCTTCGCGCATTTCCCGGCCTTCCAGAACGCCGGCATCAAGCAGATCATCAACGGCCCCTTCACTTTCGCACCCGACGGCAATCCGCTGGTGGGCCCGATCCGCGGGCTTCCGGGCTTCTGGTCGGCTTGCGGCGTGATGGCAGGGTTCTCACAGGGCGGCGGCGTCGGTCTCGCACTCGCCAACTGGATGATCCATGGCGATCCGGGCTTCGACGTCTGGGCGATGGATGTCGCCCGCTATGGCGACTGGGCGACGATGGCCTACACCAACCCCAAGGTGCAGGAGAATTATTCGCGCCGGTTCTCGATCAAGTTCCCGAACGAGGAGCTGCAAGCCGCTCGCCCGCACAAGACCACGCCGATCTACGACCGGCTGGTGGGCCTCGGCGCCCAGATGGGCGACTCGTGGGGCCTCGAGACGCCGCTGTGGTTCTCGCCCGATGGAACGAAGGACGTCTTCCAGTGGCGCCGCTCGACCGATTTCCCGCACGTCAAGGCCGAGGTCGCGGCGGTGCGCAATGGCGTGGGCATGATGGAGATCTCGGGCTTTTCCAAGTTCTTCGTCCGCGGCCCCGGCGCGCGCGCCTTCCTCGACCGGGTGCTGGCCTGCCGCATCCCGGAGCCGGGGCGCATGACGCTCGCGCCGATGCTGAAGGAGAACGGCAAGCTGCAGGGCGACCTCTCGCTCGCCGCGCTCGCCGACGACGAGTTCTTGCTCGCGGGCTCGGGCATGGCCGAGGTGTTCTATGCGCGCTGGTTCGAGCGGTTTCTGCCGAAGGATGGCTCGGTGACGCTCGACGTCGTGGGCCTCGGGCTGTGCGGCCTCTCCATCGCGGGACCGAAGGCGCGCGAGGTGCTGGCCGCGGTCTGCCACGAGGACGTCTCGAACGCCGCCCTCCCCTTCATGCGCGTGCGCCGGATGGATGTGGGCAACGCCCCGTGCATCGTCGGGCGCGTGAGCTTCACCGGCGATCTCGGCTACGAGATCTGGATGAAGCCCGAATTCCAGCGCCAGGTCTTCGAGCGGCTGATGGCGGCGGGCAAGGCGCACGGGATGCGGCTGTTCGGCCTGCGCGCGCTGAACGCCATGCGGCTGGAAAAGAACTTCGGCGGCTGGGGGCGGGAGTATCGCCCGATCTATGGCCCTCTCGAAGCAGGGCTCGACCGCTTCGTAGCCTACGACAAGCCTGCCGATTTCGTCGGCAAGGAAGGCGCCCGGGCCGAGCGGGCCTCCGGTGGCCGGCTGCGCCTTCGGAGCTTCGTCGTCGAGGCGAAGGACGCCGACGTGATCGGCGACGAGCCGATCTGGCTGAACGGCGAGGTCGTGGGCTGGGTCACCTCGGGCGGCTTCGCGCACAATTCGGGCGTCTCGATGGCGATGGGCTACGTGCCCGCGGCGCACGCCGACGCGGAAGGCCCTTGGCAGATCGAACTGCTTGGTGAAAAGCTGCCCGCGCGCGTGCAGCACGCGCCGATCTGGGACGCGAACGCCGAGAGGATGCGCGGGTGAGTCGCGACGTTTGCCGACGCCCCGGCCCCGAGCCGGGTCCAGCTTCGGCGCTGGCGGCATGCGGCGTGGCCCCGGATCAGGTCCGGGGCCCGGCCCGAGGGAGGCACGCCTGATGCAACGCTACAATGCGCTCTCTGTGCTCTGGGGCGGGCTGACCGGCCAGAAGAACTGGCAGCCGGTCTGGGGCCGTCCGCAGCCGAAATCGGCCTATGACGTCATCATCGTGGGCGGCGGCGGGCATGGGCTCGCGACCGCCTATTACCTCGCCAAGGTCCACAAGGTGCGCCGCGTCGCGGTGATCGAGAAGGGCTGGCTCGGCGGCGGCAATGCCGGGCGCAACACCACCATCGTGCGCTCGAACTACGGCATCGAAGGCAACACCGAGTTCTACGAGCACTCGCTCAAGCTGTGGGAGAACCTCAGCCACGAGCTGAACTACAATGTCATGTTCAGCCAGCGCGCGCATGTGAACCTGGTGTTCTCGCCCGGGCATCGCGACATGACGGCGCGCAAGTACAACATCATGCGCCTCAATGGCATCGACGGCGAATACTGGGATCGCGACACGCTGCGCAGGCGCATCCCGCATCTCGACTTCGAGGGCCGCTTCCCCCCGCTCGGCGCCTACGTCCAGCCGCGCGCGGGCACGGCGCGGCACGACGCCGTCAACTGGGGTTTCGCGCGGGCGGCCACCGCGCTCGGCGTCGACATCATCCAAGGATGCGAGGTCACGGGCTTCGTGCGCGAGGACGGGGCGATCGTGGGTGTCGAGGCGGTCCAGGGCGGGCGCGAATACACCATCCGGGCCGAGAAGGTGGGCCTCGCGGTGGCCGGCCACACCTCGGTGCTGGCGCACAAGGCGGGTCTGGGGAAGCTCCCCATCGAGACGCACAAGCTGCAGGCCTATGTGTCCGAACCGATCAAGCCCTTCCTCGACTGCGTGCTGGTCTATGGCGGCGTCGGCCATTTCTACATCAGCCAATCCGACAAGGGCGGCATGGTCTATGGCGGGCATCTCGACATGTATCCGTCCTACGCCCAGCGCGGGAACCTTCCGATCTACGAGGACGTGGCGGCCTGCTGCATGGCGGTGCTGCCGGCGCTGGGGCGCGTCAAGCTGCTGCGCCAGTGGGCGGGGGTGATGGACATGTCGATGGACGGCTCGCCCTTCATCACGATAACCGACATTCCCGGCCTCTACCTCAACGCCGGCTGGTGCTATGGCGGCTTCAAGGCGACGCCGGGCTCGGGTTACTGCTTCGCGCACACGATCGCACATGACGCACCACACTGGGCGAACGCCAGGCTCACGCTCAGCCGCTACCGCGAGGGGCGGCTGATCGACGAAGAGACCACCGGCCCGACGCCGAAGCTGCACTGAGGAAGGCCCATGCTCCGCATCCCCTGCCCCTTCTGCGGCCCACGCGACCATGCCGAGTTCTCCTACGAGGGCGACGCCTCGGTGACTTACCCGCCGCTCGACGCGCCCGAGGAGGCGTGGTTCGAGGCGGTGTTCCTGCGCGAGAATCCGCGCGGCCCGGCCGAGGAGCTGTGGCACCATCTCTATGGCTGCCGCGCCCACCTGATCGTCGAGCGCGACACGCTCACGCACGAGATCACCGGGGCGCGGTTTGCAAACCCCGCCATCCGCGCGGCCCTGTCGGGGGGCGAGGCATGAGCGGCTATCGACTGCGCGAGGGCGGCACGGTCGACCGCGCCCGGCCGTTGAGGTTCGACTGGGACGGGCTGACGCTGACCGGGCTCGCGGGCGACACGCTCGCCTCGGCGCTTCTGGCCAACGGCGTGCGCGTGGTCGGACGCAGCTTCAAGTATCACCGCCCGCGCGGCGTGATGTCGGCGGGGCCCGAGGAGGGCGGCGCCATCGTCACCACCGGGCGACACGCCCGGCGCGTGCCGAACGAGAAGGCAACCGGGATCGAGTTGTTCGACGGGCTCAAGGCCGAGGGCCAGAACGCCTGGCCCGGCGTGCGCTTCGACATCGGCGAGGTCAACGACCTCCTTAGCCGCTTCTTCGCGGCGGGCTTCTACTACAAGACCTTCATGGGGCCGGGCCGGGGCACCTGGGCCTGGATGCAGTTCGAGAAGCTGATCCGCCGCGCCGCCGGCATGGGCACCGCGTCGCGCGACCCCGACCCCGACCACTACGACATCGCCCATGACTTCTGCGACCTGCTGGTGGTGGGCGCGGGGCCGGCGGGGCTTGCGGCGGCAAGGCTCGCGGCCGAGGAAGGGCTCGACGTGATGCTGGTCGAGCAGGATTTCGGCCTGGGCGGGCGGTTGATCGGGTCGGCCGAGACGGTCGAGGGACGGGCCGCGCCGGAATGGCTGGGGGCGGCGTGCAAATCGCTCGAGCGCGTGCGGGTCCTGAAGCGCGCCACCGCCTTCGGGCTCTATGACGGCAATGTCGTCGGCGTCTACCAGCGGCTGACCGACCATCTCGCCAATCCCGACCCGCAGGCGCCGCGCGGCGTCCTGCGGATCGTCCGCCCGCGCCGCGTGCTGCTGGCCACCGGCGCGATCGAGCGGCCTGTCGCCTTCGGCAACAACGACCGCCCCGGCGTCATGCTCGCGGGGGCGATGGAGACATATGTCAACCGCTTCGGCGTGGCGCCGGGCAGCCGGGCGGTGGTGGCGACCTGCCATGACGGCGCCTATCCCGCGGCGCTCGCGCTCGCGCGGGCGGGTGTCTCGACCACCTTGCTCGATGCGCGCGAGGTGCCCCCCCAGCAGCTCGCCGCCGAGGCCGAGGCCGAGGGCGTGCGCTTGATGGCGGGATTCGTGCCGATCGAGGCGCGCGGGCGCAGGGGCGTGCGCGCGCTCCAGATCGGGCGCCTGACCGGACGCGGCGGCGAGGCGCGATCCGAGCGCGAGCTGGGTTGCGACTGCGTCGGCGTCTCGGGCGGCTGGTCGCCCGCCGTGCACCTGGTCAGCCACCGTGGCCCGAAGCCCGCCTGGTCGGACGAACTTGCCTGCTTCCTGCCGGGCGCGACGCCGGCGGGGGTTGCGCTGGCGGGTGCCGCGCGCGGCATCTGGCAGACCGACGCGGTGATCGCCAACGCCCGTGCCGCCGCGGCCGAGGCGGTCGAGGCACTGACCAGCCGGCGCCCGAAGGCGGCCGCCCCCGCCGCGTCCGGCGGCTGGGAAGCGCCGATCCGCCCGCTGTGGGAAGTCACCGTCGAGGGCCTCAAGCTCAAGAGCTTCGTCGATCCGCAGCACGACGTGACCACGGCGGACGTGCGCCAGGCGGCGCGCGAGGGCTATGCCAGCGTCGAGCACATGAAACGCTACACCACGCTGGGCATGGCGACCGATCAGGGCAAGGTCGGCAACGTCATCGGGCTCGCGCTGCTCGCCGATGCGCTGGGCCAGAGCGTGCCCGAAACCGGCCTCACCACCTTCCGCCCGCCCTTCACTCCGGTGCCGATCGGCGCCTTCGCCGGGCGCGCACGCGGCCATCACTGGCAGCCCGAGCGCCGCACGCCGATGCACGACGCGCAGGCGGACGCCGGCGCGGCGTTCATCGACGCAGGCCTCTGGAAGCGCGCCTGGTGGCACCCGGCCCACCCGGGCGAGGATCTGAACACGGCCTATGTGCGCGAGGCCCGCATGGTGCGCGAGACCTGCGGCATGGTCGATGTCACCACGCTGGGCAAGATCGCGGTGCAGGGGCCGGATGCGGCCGAGTTCCTCGACCGAATTTACGTTAACGGCTTCGCGAGATTGCCGGTGATGAAGTGCCGCTACGGCGTCAACCTGCGCGACGATGGCGTGGTGATGGACGACGGCGTGACCTGGCGGCTGGCCGAGGACGAGTTCCTCGTCACCTGCACCACCGCGAATGCCGCCAAGATGATGGCCTGGTTCGAGAACCTTCTGGCCTTCCGCTGGCCGGCGCTCAGGGTCCACGTCGCCTCGGCCACCGACCAGTGGGCGGGCGTGGCCGTGGCGGGCCCGCGGGCGCGGGCTGCGCTGGGACGCGCGCTGGCGGCGGGCGATGTCTCGAACGAGGGGCTGCCCTTCATGGGCATCATCCATGCGCGGCTCCGCGTCGCGGATGGCGAGATCCCGGTGATGGTGGCGCGCATCAGCTTCTCGGGCGAACTGGCCTTCGAGGTCTATGCGCCGGCAGGCTTCGGGCCCGCGATGTGGGCCGCGCTCATCGAGGCCGTGCGCGCCGAGGGCGGCGGCCCCTACGGCATGGAGGCGCTGGGCGCGCTTCGCATCGAGAAGGGCCATGTCACGGGCGCCGAACTCGACGGGCGCACCACGCTCGGGGATTGCGGCCTGGGACGGATGGCCTCGAAGACCAAGCCGTATATCGGCAAGGCGCTGAGCGGGCGTCCCGAGATGGCCCGCCCCGACCGCCCGCAGGTTGCCCATTTCATGCCGGTGACCGAGGGCGAGACCTTCTCGATCGGCGCCATCGTCTGCCGCGAGGGCGAGGTGCGCGGCCACGGCATCGGCTGGATCACCGGCGTGACGGCCGCGCCCGCGCTGGGCGGCGGCTGGCTCGGGATCGGCTTCGTCGCGGGCGGCCCCGCGGCGTGGGAGGGCAAGACCGTGGTCATCGCCGACCCGATCCGCGGGCGTGAGACCCGCGTGCGGGTGGCCTCGCCCCACCAGTTCGACCCGAAGGGAGAGCGGATGCATGCCTGAGCGCGTCTCGAGCCTCGCGCGCGCGCTCGCGCCGCGCATCATCGGCCCGGTGGGCGAAGGCGGCCCCGCCATTCGCCTGTCCGAGCGCGGAATCGCCAGCCTCTGGCAGGTCTCGGCCTGGCCCGACCGGTTGGAACAGGCGGGCCGCGCAGCGGCCGGCGCGGCAGGCACCGCCGCGGCGCCGGGACCGGGCACGGCTGCCTTCGGCTCGGCCGCGACGCTGTTGCGCGTCGAGCCGCTGAAATGGTGGCTGGTCGCGGGGACGGAGATCGCGCGCCCGGCGCTCGACGCGGCGGACGGCACGCTCCTCGACTTCTCCCACGCCCGCACCGCGATCCGGATCGAGGGGGCGCGAGCGGTCGACGTGATGGCGCGGCTCCTGCCGATCGACCTTCGCCCGCAGGCCTTCCCCGAGGGCGCCGTCGCATCGAGCGGCCTGCATCACGTCGGCGTCACGGTGCTGGCACGGGGTGGCGGCTTCGACATGTTCGTCCCTCAGACCTTCGCGCTGTCGCTGTTCGAGCACGTCACCCATATCGCGGCACAGTTCGGCGTCGAGATCGTCTGACCGGGCGGCCGCGGTTCTCCCGGGCCGCCCGATGCGGTAAGCTTTCCGCGACCGCAGGCTGCGTCGGGGGGCGCCATGTTCCGTTTCCTGCTCGTGCTCGCATTCGCGTTCGGGACGATGACGGCCGCGAGCGCCGAGCCGCGCCACGCTCTGGTCATCGGCAATGGCAGCTATGGCAACCTCGGCGCGCTGCCGAACCCGACCAATGACGCGCGCCTGATCGCCGCCGGGATCGAGAAGCTGGGCTTCGAGACGACGCTGCTGATCGATGCGGACGAGGACCGCATGAAGCGCGCCATCCGCGACTTCGGCAGGCGCCTGCGCGACGCCGGGCGCGAGGCGGTGGGGCTGTTCTACTATGCCGGACACGGCGTGCAGGCAGCGGGGCAGAACTACCTGATCCCCACCGGCGTCGATGTGCGCGACGAATCCGACCTCGCGATCGAGGCGGTCGAGGCCGACTGGGTGCTCGGCCAGATGGAGAGCGCGGGCAACTCGATCAACATCGTCGTGCTCGACGCCTGCCGCAACAACCCCTTCTCGCGCGGCTTCCGCTCGGCCGAGCGCGGGCTTGCACGGATGAGCGCGCCGCCCGGCAGCTTCATCGCCTATGCCACCGCGCCGGGGGACGTGGCCGCCGACGGCACGGGCCGCAACAGCCCCTATACGGCGGCACTCGCGCGCGCCATCACGCGGCCCGGGGTGCAGATCGAGCAGGTGTTCAAGCAGGTCCGCATCGACGTGATCGAGGCCACGGGCGGGGCGCAGACGCCGTGGGACAGCTCGTCGATGACGCGCAACTTCGTGTTCAATCCCGGCGGCGCGACCGCGGCAGCCAACCGCCCAGCGCCTGCGCCAGCCGCCCCGGCAGACCCCGCCCCGCCGGCGCGCGACGAGCCCGCGGTCGCGGCGCTTCCTCCCACCACGGGCAGCCGCGC
Source organism: Thermohalobaculum sediminis (assembly GCF_023487995.1). Taxonomy (GTDB): domain Bacteria; phylum Pseudomonadota; class Alphaproteobacteria; order Rhodobacterales; family Rhodobacteraceae; genus Thermohalobaculum; species Thermohalobaculum sediminis. The sequence continues at coordinate 141,813 of NZ_JAMFKN010000005.1, read as the reverse complement.
GGCCGAGACCGTCAGGCTGCGCGTCACCTTCCACTGGAAACGGGGCTTTCACCCGTCCTGCCGGCTTCTCGGCACGATCGATCCGGTCCGCGTGGCGCTCGGGCCCGGCGCCGCGCGCGCCACCGCCCGGATGAACGACGGGCGCAGCACGCTGGGTGTCGCTGTCGAGCGGCGCGGGGATGAGGCGGTCGTGCTGATCGACCCCTTCATCGACTCGGGCCTCGACCTGCGCCGCATCGAGGTGCCGATCCGCAGCCTCGCGCCCGGCACGACGGGCGAGACATTCAGCAATGTCCGGATGATGAGCGACTACAGCCGCTGTGGCTCGATCGTCGCCTATGTCACCGTCGTCGAGTAGCCGCCTCAGCGCCACCAGACGAGGCCGAGCGCCGCCATCGCGTCCTGCGCGCGTGCGCTGAGCCACGCGCCCGGCGTCAGCGGCGGCACCGTGCCGCCGGCAAGCCGCTCGATCACCAGTTCCGGCTCGCAAGGCAGGCCCGAGCGAGGGTCGACATAGGACGGGTAGGCGATCAGCGCGGCCCAGGCCAGCGCATCGAGCGAGGGCCGCGCCTGCCGCCGCGCGGGCGGCTGCCCCAGATCGCGCGTGAGGCCCCAGCCCGCATAGAACGGCGCCCCCAGCGTGGTGACGGCCTTGCCCCGCATCAGCGCCTCGAAACCCATGAGCGAGGTCATCGTCCAGACCTCGTCGGCCGCGCCCATCAGCGCATCCGCCGAGGCGCGGTGCGCCACATGGTCCGCGAGCCGTCTCGCGTCGTCTTCGGGCACCCGGCCGCGGCGCAGGCCGGCCTCGATATCGGGATGCGGCTTGTAGATCACGATGGCATCGGGGTGCGTCGCGCGCGCGCGGGCAAGAAGGTCGCGGTTCGTCCGCACCTCGGACGTGCCCCGGCGGATCGAGGCGTCGTCCTCGACCTGCCCCGGCACGAGAACCACGCGGCGCCCCGGTTCGAACTCGGGCAGGCCAGGTGCTGCGAGGTTGTACTTGGTGACGCGCGAGGCCACGACGGCCGCCCGCAGCCGCGCGGCGCGCGCCAGCCGCGGGTCGTCCGGCGCGAAGCCCGCCGCTTCGCCAATCAGGGCCTCGAGACGCGAGGGCGTGGCCGGGTCGTAGTAGATCCCGTCGGGGTCGAACACCAGCGACGCGGCGTCGATGTGCCGCGCGCCGAGGCCCACCGAGCGCAGGAAGCCGTCCTCGACACAGCCGATGACGGTACCGCGACGGCGCAGGGCGGCGAGCGTCTCGGGCTCGAAGCGGCTGGCCCAGACCCAGATGCGCGCCCCCTCGCCCGCCGCCAGCCGGGCCGCGCGCGAAAGGCTCGCCTCGAACACCGGCGGGCGGGCATGCGCCGGGCGGAACCGCAGCACGCCCCGGCGCTTCCAGCGATGGAAGCCCACGAAGACCTCGCGTCCCGGCCGCGTCTGCTGGCGCGGCGCGAGCGCGGCAAGCGTCTCGACCGTCTCCTCGAAGCCCGTGAGCCGGTCGGCGAAGGGGTCGTAATGGACCGGGTAGAGCAGGTGGCTGATGGCGAACACTTCCTCGGCGCTGCGCCGCGCAGTCCGGCGCAGGCAGCCGAGCCTGTCCCGGGTGAAGCCCCAGCCGGCATAGAAGGGCAGGCCGAACAGATCCACCTCGCGCCCGACGAGGGCGGCGTGCAAGCCCGCGAGCGCGGTGACGGCATAGACCCGACCCGCGCCCTCGATCAGGTCCCACGGGTTGGTGTCTTCGACGACGACCTCGTCACCGCCGAGTGCGACACCGGAAAGTTGCCCTGTTCCGCTTGGTGGCGCCGCGATGACGATGCGCCCGCCGGGGTTCTCGGCGCGCGCCGCGGCCAGCATCGCGCGAAATGCCGCGCGCGTGGCTCCGCCGGCGCGGGCGACCGGGTCGTCGAGCGCCTCGTCGATCACCAGGACATGTCCGGGCCGGGGCAGGTTCCACGCCCGGCGCGGCAGCGGCGAAACCGCGGACAGGCCCAGCTCGCGCAGGCGCGCGGCACCCGCCCGGGCACGTGCGCGCAGCGCGTCGTCCAGCCCGCTCCCGGCCTCGATCATCCGCTCGAGCGCCGACGCGCGCGTCGGGTCATGCGGCGAGCCCAGCGGGTCGAGCAGGAGCGACAGGGCGTCCGCGCCAAGCGCCGCGGGCTGAATCGAGCGCAGGAAGCCGTCGCAGATCCACAACGCCCCGGCGCCGGTCAGCGGGGCGGCAAGCCCCGCGATGCCGCGCGCCGCACCCTGCCCGCACCATCGCGCATCCGTCTCCCCCTGCCCCGTCGCCATGCCAGGGCGCACCTGCCAGCCGGCAAGCTCGAGGATGCGCGCAAGCCGCCGCTGGCGCAGCAGGCGGGGCGAGGCGACCCTGAGCGTGCGTGGCGCGTCGGCCGCCCTCATCCCGCCTCCGCCACGATGCCCAGCGCCCGCAGGCGTCCGAGGCAGCGTGCCGCCTGCGCGGCCAACGAATAGTCCTGCCGCATCAGGTCGCCCCCCGCCGCCGCGCGCAGCCCGGCCGTGGCCGGGTCGCCGGCGACCTCGCGCATGGTCGCGGCCAGCGCATCCTCGTCGATCGCCGCCCAGACCGCGCCGTCGACTAGCAGGATGGTCTCGTCCCGCCGCACCGGGATCAGCCTGGCGGGCACCGGAAAACTCGTCGCCTCGGTGCAGAAGTCGCGGGTGCCCGACCAGTCGGTGACGATCGACGGCCGACCCAGCAGCATGGCCTGCGCCGGGCTGTAGCCGAAGCCCTCGGCCCGATGCGGCGAGACCAGGCAGTCGGCCGCGCGCATCAGGGCGAAATAGCGTGAGCGCGGCATGAAGCCCGCGAGGATCACGATCCGCGCGTCATGGCGCGCGATGTCGAGGATGGCCTGCCATTGCCGGTTCGGATCGCCCCAGTGGCCCCGCGCCGGATCGGTGGTCTTGATCACCAGGCAGACGTCGCGGCGCGCCGGCGGGAAGGCGCGGCGGAAGGCCCGGACCGCCGCGAGCGGGTTCTTGCGCTCGACCGAGGAGTGGAAGTCGAACGTCACGAGGAACAGGAAGGGTCCCTCCGGGAGCCCCAGTGCCGCGCGCCCGACCGGCTCGACCGCCCCCAGCGTCACGGCCTTGCCGATGCGGTGGACCGGTAGCCTGCCCGCCGCGCGATAGGCATCGGCGACGAACTCGGTCGGGCACCACGCCTCGTCGAGCATGTCGAGCGCGAGGCGGTGCGCCTCGGGCAGCGCGCCGAACTCCCAGAGCAGGAAGCCGATGTTGAGCGCGTCGCGCCCGGCCGCGATCCTGGGCTCGAGCAGGACCTGCGGCACCAGGTCGGCATTGACATGGACCAGCCGCGCCTGGCGTAACAGCGCCGGGGGCGCGGCTTCGCCACCATGGGTTCGCGGCCCCTCGGCACGGGCGAGCCCCTGCTCGAGACTCCGCACCACCGGACGGAGTCCGGCAAAGCCCAGTGCCGCGCAGGTCATCCGCATGTTCTCGGCAAGCCCCGAGCCCCCCTCGGTGAAGCCGATCAGCGTGATCTCGGGCGCAGGGCGAGCGGGCGCGGCCGTGGCGAAGCGGGCGAGGCCCGGCCGGCGCGCGGCAAGCCCGGCGACGAGCTCGCGCGCCGCCGCCGCATGTCGGCCCGCGCCGCAGTCCGGCGCGGCGTCGATCGCCCCCGACATCAGCCCAAGCGCGAATTCGAGGCCCGAGAGCGCGCCGGCGCCTGCCGCCACGGGCGAGGCGAGGATGCCGTCGGACTGCGCCTCCATGGCCGGCAGCCCATCGCCCGAGGCGATGGCGTCCGCGATTGGGCCGAGGGCGGCCGCAAGCGCCTCGACCTCGGCGGGGTCCGGCGCCGGGGCGGCGGCCAGGGGCGCGGCGAGATCGCCGTGCCGGGACAGCCTGCTCCACCAGGCCTCGACCCGGCCCGACAGGCGCGCACCCGCCGCGGCGGGTGCGCCTGCGCCGCCCAGGAGATGCGGCAGCCCGCGCCCGGCAAGGCGGCGCATGGGTCCCTCGGACCAGGCCACGAGACGCCGCGCCGCGCGCGGTCGGCCGGGTCTGAGCCCGGGCAGCGCCCGCAGCGCGGCCCGCATGTGCACCATCAGTCGTGTGACGCGGATGCCGCCCGCCGACCATGTCGGGTCCGGCGCCTCGGCGATGGCGGCAAGGTCTCGCGGGAGCGGCGCCGCGGCGGACGCCGGATCATGCCCGCCGCCGCCGGGGGGCGCCGCCCGGGCCGCCTCGCGCCCGATCGCCGCGCAGGCGGCGGGATGCTCGCGCCGCGCGATGGCCGCGGCTTCCGCGATCAGCCGGGCGGTTGCGGGCGGCGCCGTCTCGGGCCCCAGCCCGGCGAGAGAGGCGGCAATGCCGCCGTCGTCGCACGGCATGGCGGCGGCACTACCCCCCAGCGCCCGCGCGAGCGCCACATGGCGGGCCGCGAAGCTCGCCTCGGGGTCGAGGACAACCGCGCGCCGCTGCCCCAGCACGAGGCGCGCGAGCGAGCGCGTGGGCCAGAAGCCGCGTGGCTCGCGGCGGACCAGCACGACACGCCGCGCGCCGCGCAGCAGGCGCCACAGGAAACCAAGCTGGATCGCCGCGACGATGACATGCACGGCGCGCCGCGGGACGCGGAACATCAGCACGGCGGGGTCGATGACCAGCACCTCGGCATGTCGGCCCGCCAGGTCGCGCTCGAAGCCGCGCAGGCCGCGAGCGGTCGCGAAATCGAGCCGAAGATGCGCCTCGCCGCCTGCTTCGGCGATGCAGACGCCGCGGACCCGATGGCCAATGAGGGCGAGCGATGCGGCAACCTCGGCCCCGAGGACGCCCGCGGCGCCAGCGCCCGGCGGAAAGGCCGCGATGACCATCGCGTCGGGCAGGGACTTGCGCGCAGCGGGCGCCACCACCCGCGCGGCGGGGTCCGCCGCCGCCGCTTCCCTTGCAGGCGGATGTCCCTCGCGCATCGCCGCGACGGCGGTGGGGCCGCGTATCGCCCGCGTCATTGCAGGATCCGACGCCGGTCGTGCCAGATCAACGCCATGCCGAGCGCTACCGACCCCACCGCGAACCCGATGAGATAGCCGCGCGAGAGTACGAGTTCGGGATAGCTTGCGTAGATCCCCGTCCGGAACCAGTCGATCGCGTGCAGGACCGGGTTCCAGGCGAGGTACTCGCGGAACGCGGGCGGCAGGAACGAGGGCACGTAGAACACGCCCGAGATGAACAGGAGCGCCCGCGAGACGATGCCATAGACCCGGTCGAAGATCGGGACGAACATGCGCGAGTAGCCGCGCACCATGCCCATCCCGAGCCCCATGACCGCGGTGAGGAAGAACGCCTCGACGCATGCGACGATATCGATCGACAGCGACTCGAGATGCTGCACCTGCCGTACCGCGTGGAACAGCACGATCGTAGAGACCACCGCGATCGTGAGCCGGAACCCGGCCACGGCAAGCGCGGGCGCGAACATGCCCACCGTCGCGAGGCGCCGCGGGTTGCCAAGCTTCGTGACGGCCCCCATCACCGCCGACGACGTCGTGGTGTAGAGGTTGAGCACCGAGATCCCGCTCAGAAGGAACATCGCGAAGCTGGTGCCATAGCCCGCATTGCGGCCGATGATCGTGAACAGGACCATCAGGATCGCGAGCTGCGCCGCCGGCTCGATGAAGACCCAGAAGAGGATCATTCCCTCGCGGCTCGAGCGCGGCACGAAATTGTGCCACATCAGCGTCCAGATCAGGTTCAGGCGAACCGCGATTGATCCGGCTGGCGAGGTTCCATACAAGTCGAGGTGCCCCCGAGGCGTTCCGCATTGCCTGAGCTGATCCATATCGGCACGAAATGCCCGGTTCAAGCGTTGCGGTCGAAGGACTAGAATGTGGGCGAGCGGCGAGATGGCGGGGGGTGTCTCGCGCCAGCCGGGAAATGCCCCAACCGGCGGGACGGAGGACGGAAGACGCCATGAAAGCCGAGCGCGCCGGCGCGATCCTCCCCGAACGCAGCCTGCAGCCATGCAAGGCGGGCCCCCGCGCGCGCGAGATTTTCTGGCCGATCGCGGGCTTCGCCGCCTTCGTCCTGCTGCCGACGTTGCTTGCCGCCGCTTATTACTACCTGATCGCGGCCGACCGCTACGTGACCGAGTTCCGCTACGCCGTGCGCGGGGGGCCGGCGAGCTTCTCGGCCGACAGCGACGCCGTCTCGCGCTCGATGGGCGCGGGCTCGGCCCTGCAGGCGGCCGCGGACAGCTTCATCCTCGAGGACTACCTGCGCTCGTTCGCGGCCTTCTCGGATGTCGAGGCGACGCTGCCGCTGCGCGAGATGCTGGGGCGCGACGGCAACGACCCGATCCGCCGCTACAGCCCCGACCTGCCGCCCGAGGAGCTGATCGAGTTCTGGGACGGCGCGGTCGACGTGCGCTTCGACGTCGTCACCGGCATCACCACCGTCAGCATCGCCCTCTTCACGCCCGAGGATTCCGACGCCGTCGCGAGGGCGCTGGTGACCGAGCTCGGCATCCTGGTCGATCATCTCTCCGAGCAGGCCCGCAACGAGATGCTGGCCTATGTCGAGGGCGAGTTCGCCGTCGCCGAGGAGCGGTTGCGCCAGTCGCTCGATGCCATCGAGGCATTCCGGCGCGAGAACGAGGTGGTCTCGCCCACCGAAACGGCCGAGCTCGGCTCGACGGTGATCGCGACGCTGACCTCCGAGATCACCGAGCTGAGGGTCCGGCTGCGCTCGCTCCTGCAGAATGTCCCGAACTCGCCGCAGATCCCGGTGCTGACCGACCGCATCGCCAGCCTCGAGGCGCAGGTCGCAGTCGAGCGGGCTGCCCTTGGCGGGCGCAGCCCCGGCTCGGCCCTGCCGGGCCAGCTCAGCGTCTTCGAGCGGCTCCAGGGCGAGTACGAGATCGCCCGCGACAGCTACATCACGACGCTCGAGATGCGGCAGCAGGCACGCGCCAACGCGACGCTCAGCATGGCGCAACTGGTCGTCTTCGTGCCGCCGCGCCCGGCGGTGTGGTCGATCGAACCGCTGCGCTGGCTCGAGGTGCTGATCATGTTCGGCGCGGCGCTGCTGATCTGGATCATCGGGCGGATCCTGCTCGCGTCGATTCGCACGCCCTAGCCGGGCCGCCGTCGGAAACGGCGCGCGGGATCAGTCTTCATCGTCATCAGCAGCGAACTCCTCGGGTTCCGCCTTGTCTGCGACCCGCTTGTTGCGCGCCATGAAGCGGGCCTCGGCCTCGTCGATCCCGGCGAGCTGGTGCAGCCGGCCATCCTCGAGCGCGAAGCAGCGGTCCGGCGCCAGCGCCCTGAGCCCGCCCGCCGCCGACACCAGCCACAGCACCGCCGCCCGCTGCCGCGCTGCCCGGAACAGCGCGCCGATCCGGGCCTGCGCGGCGGGCACCTGCGGCACGGGTACTGCGTCGGCGATGTAGATGTCGGATGGCGTGAGGTAGCTCGCCCCGTAGGTCAGCAGGACCCGCGAGACGCCGTCGAGCCGGTTGAACGGCAGGCGCAGGACGTCGGGATCGTCCAGCAGCGCCGCCACGTCGGCCATGTGATCGCGCGTCGAGATGCCGTAGGCCGCGGCCCTCAGCCCGAGGTCGCGCTCGACGCTCGCCGTCGATCCGAAGCCCATGGGCGAGCCGACCAGCGGCGCCACGGGGGCCGCGCTGCGGAGATGGCCCGCATCCGGCGGCGTCACGCCGGCGAGCACGCGGGCGAGCACGCTCTTGCCGGCATTCCGGCGCCCCAGGATCACCACCGCCTCGCCCGCGCGCAGCGTGAGGTCCAGGTCGGACAGCACGATCTTGCGGCCATAGCCCCGCGTCAGGCGGCGCGCCTCCATCACGACTTCCCCGACGCGTGATTCAGCCCCCTCCGGTCCGTCCCGAGGACCCCGCCCGGATGGACCCGTCGCGGGTGCCGCGGCGGGGTCATCTGTGTCGTCCGACATGGGATCTCCGCGCGCTCCCGGCCCCGCCCGGGCCGGCGCCACGAAGTAAACCCGCGGGGCGGCTCTGCGGTCAACCGTCGCGTCACGGATTGCACCGCCAGGCAATAATGTGCTTGAAGCGACGCGGCCGACGGTTAGGCTGAAGGTGCAAACTGACGCAGCGTGGCGTTCGGCACGATGAAGGACCGGGGCGCGTCGGCAGCCGCGGCCCCAGTGCAGATCCAACCGCTCGAGGGTGTTGCGGAGCGTCCATTCACAAACGGTTAAGCATTTGGTGTGGAGTTGGTGCCAATGCCACACTGCGGGCAGCGACGTCCGCGCGGATCGGGGGAGCCTTCCGGTGAGGGGCATGCCAGGATGACGAAGCGGCCTGATGCCGGAACGGTCGAGATCGCGGTTTCGGGATTCGCCTGCCGCCTGCCCGGTGCACCCAGCGATGCGGCGTTCTGGCGCCTCCTGACCGAGGAGGGCTGCGCCGTCGGCCCGATCCCGTCCGATCGCTGGAGCACCGGGCGCTTCCTGCATCCGGACCGCCGCACGACGGGGCGCAGCTACACCATGGCGGCGGGTCTCGTCGACGGGATCTGGAGCTTCGACCCGGGCTTCTTCGGCATCTCGGCCCGCGAGGCGGCGCAGATGGACCCGCAGCAGCGGATGCTGCTCGAGACCGCCTACGAGGCGCTCGACGCGGCCTGCCTGACCCCGGACGTGCTCGCCGAGAGCCGCACCGGCGTCTATGTCGGCGCCTCCTCGATCGACCACTCCCAGCGCTTCGCGAGCGACCCGGCCGCGATCGGCGCGCAGTTCATGACCGGCAACACGCTGTCGATCCTCTCGAACCGGATCTCGCACGCCTTCGACCTCAAGGGGCCCAGCTACACTGTCGACACGGCCTGCTCCTCGTCCTTCTACGCGCTGCACAATGCGGCGCAGGCGCTCGCGGCGGGCGAGATCGACACCGCGATCGTGGGGGGCGTGAACGCGATCCTCCAGCCGTTCAACTTCGTCGGCTTCTCGCGCGCCGCGATGCTGTCGCCGAGCGGACTGTGCCGGGCGTTCGACGCCGGCGCGGACGGCTATGTGCGGGCGGAAGGCGCCGTCGCCGTGGTTCTGCGCCGCCTCGACGCCGCGCGCGCCGCGGGCGAGCCGGTGCGCGCCGTGCTCATGGGCACCGCGATCAATTCCGACGGCAGGACCATGGGGCTCGCCCTGCCCTCGGGCGCGCGGCAGGCGGCGCTGCTGCGCGAGATCTACGGCCGCCTCTGCATCGACCGCGACCGCATCGCCTTCATCGAGGCGCATGGCACCGGCACGCCGGTCGGCGACCCGATCGAGGCGCGCGCTATCGGCGAGGTGCTGGGCCGGGGCCGGACGCGGCCGCTTCCGATCGGCTCGGCCAAATCGAATGTCGGGCATCTCGAACCCGCCTCGGGGCTCGTGGGCCTCGTCAAGACTGCGCTCGCGCTCGAGCACGGCACGATCCCGCGCAGCCTGCATGTCGACGAGGTCAACCCGAACATCCCGCTCGACGAGCTTTGCCTCGAGGTCGCCACCGAGGCGCGTCCCCTCGCGCCGCGGGCGGACGGCGAGGCCTGGATCGCCGGCGTCAACAATTTCGGCTTCGGCGGCGCCAACGCCCATGCCGTCCTGCGCGCGGCGACGGCCTACGAGCGCCCGGCTCCGCCGGCCGAGCGGATCGACGCGGGCGCGGCCCTTCCCCCCCTGATCCTCAGCGCGGCGAGCGAGGCGAGCCTTGCGCGGCTCGTGGCGGCCTGGGCCGAACGCCTTGCCACGGCGACGCCGGCCGAGACCGAGGCGCTGGCCGCCACGGCTGCGCACCGCATGCCGCGGCATCGCCACCGGACCGTTCTGCTGGGACGCGACGGGCCGGCGCTCGCCGCCGATCTTGCGGCGCTCGCCGCGGGCGCGCAGCCCGCGCAAGCCGTGCGCGGCACCGCCGCGGACCGGGCGGGGCGGACCGTGTTCCTGTTCTGCGGGAACGGCGCGCAATGGCCCGGCATGGGCTGCGATCTCTACGCGGACGATCCGGCGTTCCGCCGCGCCTTCGACCGGGTGGCGCGCTGTTTCGCCGAGCAAGCGGGCGACGACGAGCCGGCGGCGGACCTCGCGGGGCTTTTGGAGGACCCCGGCCTCGGCGCGCGCATCGAGGAGAGCGAGATCGCCCAGCCCCTGATCTTCGCGATCCAGGTCGCGCTGGTCGAGGCGCTGGCCGCGCGCGGCCTGCGCCCCACCGCGGTCGCGGGCCATTCCGTCGGCGAGGTCGCGGCCGCCTGGGCGGCAGGCGCGATCGCACTCGACGACGCCGTGCGTCTGATCCGGGTGCGCGCCCGCGCCGTGCGACCGCTTGCCGGTCGCGGCGGCATGGCGGCGGTCCTCGCCCCGGCGGCGGATGTCGTCGCCGCGATCGCCGACTGCGGTCTTGCGGACAAGCTCTCGCTGGCCGGCGACAACAGCCCGCGCAGCGTCACCATCTCGGGCGAGGCGGCGGCGATCGACGAGTTCGCCCGCGCCGCCCGCAAGCGCCGGATGGCGCTCAGGCGCCTCGCGGTCGCCTACCCCTATCACGGCCCCGAGATGGAGGCGATCCGCGAGGAACTGATCGAGGGCCTGGCCGGGCTCGCGCCCCGCGCGGCGGGCGTCGACCTCATCTCCGGCACCACCGGCACGCAGGTCGACGGCGCGACCCTCGACGCGGCACACTGGTGGAGCAACGCCCGCTCGGCGGTGCGCTTCCGCGAGGCGCTTGGCACGCTCGACGCCCTCGGCTGCACCCTCTTCGTCGAGATCGGGCCGCGCCCGGTGCTCCAGGCCTATGTCACCGACACGCTGCGCGCGCTGGGGCGGGCCGGTGCGGTGCTCGCGACCATGGAAGGCCCCGGCAAGCCGCTGTCCGTGGCGGCGATGGCCGCCCGCGCGGTCGCGCATGGCGCGCCGGTGGATGACGTGCGCTTCTTCGGCCCCGTCCTGCCGGCCCGGCACGATCGCCCGACCTACCCCTGGGAGCACGCCGTCCACCGTGCCGCGATGACCTCGGAGGAGGTCGACGTGCTTGGCCACGCGCCGGATCACCCGCTGCTCGGCTGGCGCCCGCGGCGGGGCGAGGGCGCATGGCGCGCGCAGATCGACGCGATCTTGCTGCCATGGCTCGCCGATCATGCCGTCGACGGCAACGCGGTGATGCCCGCGGCCGGCTTCGCCGAGATCGCCCTCGCCGCCGGGCGCGAGAGCCTCGGCACCGGCGCGCTCGAGCTTCGCGACTTCGACATCCTCGCACCCCTCGTGCTCGACGCGGGCGGCCTCATCTCGGTGCGCACCGAGATCGAGCGCGAAACGGGCCTCCTGCGGATCGAGAGCCGGTCGGCCGGGAGCGAGGACGACTGGCGCCTGCACGCCCGCGGCACGATCCGCCGCGCCGCCGCGCCCGCCGCCGCGACATCGGCCGAGGGGCCGGGCGATGCCGTCACCGACGAGCGGCTGTCCTGGACCGGCGAGCGGCTCTACCGGATGATGGCGCAGGCCGGGCTCGCCTACGGCCCCGCCTTCCGTCTGGTGCGCAGCCTCAGGGCCGAGGGCCGTGGCGCCCTGTCCGAGCTCGCGGCCCCCGATGCGCGCGCGGCGGGCGACTTCGTGCTGCATCCGGCCAGCCTTGATGCCGCCTTCCACGCGCTCTTTCCGCTGATCGGGGGCGCGATGCGCGAGCGCGGCCTCGCGGAGGACGGAACCTTCCTGCCCGTGCGGCTCGGCCGCGTGGTCACCTCCGGCGACGGATGCGACGGCGGGGGCCCCGCCATCGCGGCGCGGGCGCAGGTCGAGCTCACGCGGCTCAGCGACTTCGGCGCCGAGGCCGATCTCGCGCTCAGCGACGCGGCGGGCCGCACGCTCTGCCGGATCGAGGGGCTGAGGCTGCGCCGCGTCCGCGCCAGCCGCGCGCGCCGCGATGGCCCCGTCGCCTGGCACGAGACCCTGATCCCGCTGGCCGCCGAGGCTGTGCCCGAGGGGCCGGTGAAGCTGCCGCCCGCCTGGGAGGAGCCGGCCGCGCGGATCGCCGCGCTGGGCCTCGCCGCGGCGGACGAGCCGGCCGAGCCCGACAGCGGCGCCCTGCTCGCGGATGCCGCGGCCCGTCGTATCGCATGGGATGCGCTCGAGCGCCTCGCCGGACCCGCGCGGCGCCTCGGGCGCGCCGCGATGCCGGGCGTCCATCCGGCCTCCCGCGCGCTCTACGCCCAACTCGTCGCGACCCTCGAGGCGGATGGCGCCGCGATCCCGGCCGACGCGCCGGGGCCCGAGGCGGACGCCGCCGCCCCGCCCGCCCGATCCGGCGCGGCGGACGCGCCGCTCGGGCTCGTGCCCGAATGCCCCTGTCCCCCGCTCGCCACCCTGGTCGAGGCGCTGATCGCCGAGGCACCGGCGCGCGCGGCCGATGTCGCGGGGCTGATGCGCCTTGCGAGCACGCTCGACCGGGCGCTGCGCGAGGGGCTCGACGCGCTGCCCGAGGCGGGAGGTCCCGCCCCTGTCGCGCGGCACGCGCCGGCGCGCCGGGCGCTCTGGGCCGCCGCCGGACAGATCGGCCTCGACATTGGCGGCTCGTGGCCCGAGGGACGACGGCTCGCGCTGTTAGTCCTCGGCGACATTCCGCCCGATCTCGCCTGCCGTCTGGCCGCGCTGCCGGCGCTGACCGCGCTGGCGGTCAGCGATCCGGCGCGGCGGGTGAGCGATCAGCTCGCGCTCGAGCTCCCACCGCTGCCGGCGATGCGGGTGACGCCATGGGAGGCGTTGCAGGGACCGTTCGACGTCATCCTCGCGGGCGACGCCCTGTGGCGCGGCGATGCAGCGGGGCGGGCGCGCCTTGCCGGGCTGCTCGCACCGGGCGGCGTGATCGTCGCCGTCGAAGGCGCGGGCGAGCTTGCCGCCGACCTGTCCGCGGGGCTCGCGGCCGACTGGTGGCGCGACGGCAGGGCGGGCGGCCCCCGCCTCGACGGGACCCGGCTGGGCGCCGCGATGATCCGCGCGGGGCTGAGGCTCGCGGGAAGCTGGCCGCTCGATAGGGCCGAGACGCATGCCACGATCGCGGTTGCCCGGAGGCCCGCGGCGACCGAGGCCGCGCCGCCGGCGGAAGGAACGCAGGCCGACGACGGCACGCCCCCGCCGGCGGCCGCGATCTTCCACGACGCCGCCGAGCCCGGCCTTGCCGAAGCCCTCGGCGCCGCGCTGACGGCACGCGGCTGGCAGGTTCGCATGGCGCCGCAACAGGCGAGCGGACCCGGCCCGGCGGACCCGCGGCTTGGTGACGGCGAGGTGGGGATCATTGCCTGGCCCGCCAATCCGCGGGCAAGCGGCACCGACCGGCGGATCGAGCTCGGCCGCCGGCTCGTCGCCTCCACCCGCGCGGAAGGCGCGCTCTGGCTGATCACCCGTGGCGGCCGCCCGGCCGACCGTCCGGCGGGGCCGGGCATGCGCGCGCCTTCGCGCCAGCCGGCCGATGCCGCGCTGTGGGGTTTCGGGCGCGTCATGGCGAACGAACATCCCGGCTGGACCATCCGGCAGATCGATCTCGACCCTGGGCTCGACCTCGCGCCGGCCGCGGCGCAGCTCGCCGGGCTGATCACGGCGCCGGGTCCCGAGCGTGAGCTGGTTCTCGATGCGCAGGGCCTCGCTGCACCAAGGCTCTGCGCCCTGCCCGACCCCGGCCTCGCCGCCGCGGACGCGCGCGCCGGCGCCGAGGCCGGCCGCCGCCTCGGCATGACGCGCGAGGGCTCGCTCGACACGCTGCGCTGGATGCCCGCGCCGCGCCGCGCTCCCGGCCCGGGCGAGGTCGAGATCGAGGTCGCGGCCACCGGGCTCAACTTCCGGGACGTGATGTGGGCACAGCGCCTGCTGCCGCCCGAGGTGCTCGAGGACGGCTTCGCGGGCGCCAAGCTGGGCATGGAATGCGCGGGGATCGTGCGACGGGCCGGCGAAGGCGCGGGGCTTGCCGAGGGCACCCGCGTCGTCGCCTTTGCGCCCGCCGCCTTCGCCAGCCACGTGACGCTCGACGCGGGGCTTGCGGCACCGCTGCCCGACGCGGTCGCGCTCGAGGCAGCGGCCGGCCTGCCCGCGATCTTCCTCACCGCGCAATACGGGCTGGTGGAATTGGCAAAGCTCGAGGCGGGCGAAAGCGTCCTGATCCACGGCGCAGCGGGCGGGGTCGGGCTCGCGGCGATCCAGATCGCTCGCGCCCGCGGCGCCCGGATCTTCGCCACCGCCGGGCGCGAGGCGAAACGCGCGCTGGTGCGCCTGCTGGGCGCCGAGGCGGTGTTTGACAGCCGCAGCCTCGCCTTCGCCGACGAGGTGCGCGCCGCGACCGGCGGGCGCGGGGTGGATGTGGTCCTGAACTCGCTCGCGGGCGAGGCGATGGCGCGCTCGGTCGAATGCCTCGCCCCCTTCGGGCGCTTCGTCGAACTGGGCAAGCAGGACTTCGTGGCCAACAGCCGGCTGGGCCTTCGGCCGTTCCGGCAGAACCTCGCCTATTTCGGGGTGGATGCCGACCAGCTCGTCCGGGCGCGGCCGGGCCTCACGCGACGGCTCTTCGCGGGGCTGATGCAGGGCTTTGCCGACGGCACGCTCGTGCCGCCGCCCGTGCAGGTGTTCGAGCCGGCCGAGACGGTCGAGGCGTTCCGCCTGATGCAGCGCTCGGAGCACATCGGCAAGATCGTGATCCGGCCCGAGCGCCCACCCGCCGCCCCGGCCGCGGCGCCCGCCCGGCGCCCCGCGGTCTCCGGCAAGGGAAGCTGGCTCATCGTCGGCGGCCTTGGCGGCTTCGGGCTCGCGACCGCGCTGTGGCTGGCTCGCCGCGGCGCGCGGCGCCTGTGGCTCACCGGGCGGCGGGGCGTGCCGCAGGCGGGCGGCGAGGACGTGATGGCCGAGCTGGCCGCCCTTGGCGCGCAGGTCGAGGCGCTGGCCGTCGATGCCTCGGACCGCGAGGCGATGAAGACGCTGATCGCCCGGATCGAGGCCGAGGGCAGCCCGCTCGAGGGCGTCATCCATGCCGCGATGGTGCTCGACGACGCGCCTCTCGCCGAGCTTGGCCCCGAGCGGGTCGCGCGGGTGATGCGCCCGAAGGCCGAGGGCGCGGCGCTGCTCGACCGGCTGACGCGGCCGCTTTCGCCCCGGCATTTCGTGCTCTACAGCTCGATCTCGACCGCGTTCGGCAATCCCGGACAGGCCGCCTATGTCGCGGCCAACGCGGCGCTCGAGGCGATCGCGGCCAACCGCCGGGCCGAGGGGCTGCCGGGCCTCGCGATCGGCTGGGGCCCGATCTCGGACCGCGGCTATCTCGCCCGAGCCGAGGCGCAGCGCGCCTTCATCGAGCGTCGCCTCGACGGCGCCCTGCTGACGGCTGCCGAGGCGCTCGATGGGCTGGGCGCGCTGCTCGACGACCCCGCGGCCGGGCCGGTGGTTCGCTATGCCCCGATTCGCTGGTCGAGCCTTGCCGGCGATCTCGCGCTGCTCGACACGCCGCTCTTCGAGCGGGTCGAGCGTGCCCGTCGCGGCGGCGGCGCCGCGCGGCAGGACCTCGCGGCCGAGATCGCGGGGCTCGACGATGGCGCGGCGCGTGCGCGCATCGTCGAGGCGCTGACGGCCGAATGCGCGCGGATCCTGCGCCAGCCCGAGGGGTCGATCGACCCGCACCGGCCGCTCGCGAGCCTCGGCTTCGACAGCCTGATGGCCGTCGATCTCAAGATGTCGGCCGAGGAGGAGCTGGGCATCAGCCTGCCGCTGACGACGCTGGGCGACCAGATGAGCCTTGCCGACCTTGCGGGCCGCGTGCTCGACCAGCTCCGCGCGGGCGGGCCGGCGGACGCCGCGGACGCCACCGTCGAGCGCCTGCGGGCGCAGCATGGCGACGCCGAGGTGGGCGAGCACACGGTCGAGGAGCTCCGCGCCCGGGCGAAGCGGATCGGGAGGGTGCAGTGAGCGAGGCCCGCGCAGCCCTCATCAGCCATCTGCGGGAAGCCCATCGCGGGCGGGCGGGCCAGCGGGGCGCGGCAAGCGCGGACGTGCCGAAGGACGCGCCGGCCCCGGCGGCAGCCTTCGACTTCTCGACGCTCCCGCGCTACCAGGCCATGACGTTGCACCGCGCCGCTGCCGACATGCTGGGCATGACGTCGCCCTTCTTCCGGCTGCATGACGGGCCACCCGAGCCGGAGCTCGCGATCGATGGCGCGCCACGGCTCAATTTCGCGTCCTACAACTATCTCGGCCTCAACGGCCACCCCGAGGTCGTGGCCGCTGCCGCCGAGGCGATGCGGACCCAGGGCATCTCGGCCTGCGCGAGCCGGCTGGTGGGTGGCGAGCGGCCCGGCCACCGGGCGCTCGAAGCGGCCCTTGCCGCGGTCCATGGCGCCGAGAGCGCGCTTGCCTTCGTCTCGGGCCACGCCACCAACGTGACGACCCTCGCGACCCTGGTCGACCGCGAGGACCTGGTGCTGATGGACCAGCTTTCGCACAACTCGATCGGCGAGGGGGCGAAGCTGTCGGGGTCGCACCGCCTCGTCTTCCCGCACAACGACTACGACTGGCTCGACGAGCGGCTGGGACAGGTCCGGGGCCAGCATCGCAACGTGCTGATTGCGGTCGAGGGGCTCTACTCGATGGACGGCGACAGCCCCGACCTCGCGCGCCTCGTAGAGATCAAGGACCGCCACGGCGCCTGGCTCATGGTCGACGAGGCGCATGGCCTCGGCGTGCTGGGGCCGACCGGGCGAGGCATCGCCGAGGCGCAGGGCATCGACCCGCGGCGCGTCGAGATCTGGATGGGCACGCTGTCCAAGACCCTGGGCGCCTGTGGGGGATACATCGCTGGCAGCCAGGCGCTGATCGACATCCTGCGCTTCAACGCGCCGGGCTTCGTCTATTCGGTCGGCCTCGCGGCGCCGCTCGCCGCCGCGGCGGCGAAGGCGCTCGAGATCATGCTGCGCGAGCCAGAGCGCGTCGCGCGGCTGCGGGCGAACGGCCAGCACTTCCTTGCTGCCGCGCGCGCCGCGGGGCTCGACACGGGCCACGCGCAGGGCACGGCGGTGACGCCCGTGATCCTCGGCCATTCGATGCGGGCGGCGCTGGCGTCGCACCTGCTGCACGAGGCGGGGATCAGCGCACTGCCGATCATCTATCCCGCGGTCCCCGAGAAGCTTGCCCGGCTGCGCTTCTTCGTGACCTCCGAGCACGTCCCTTCGCAGATCGACCATGCCGTGGCGACGCTGGCGCGGCTGATCCCCGAGGTGGATGCCCGCCTCGCGGCGCTGAGGGGCTGAGGGCATGGTCCGCCGTCAGCGCCCCTCGCCCGTCCCGGCGCCGCCCTCGGCCTCGATCTCGGCGCGGAACGCCCGGATCGCGAGGTCCGAGAGCGCGGGCGGCAGGCGGTTGCCCAGCCAGATCAGCGCGGCCAGCGGCAGCGGGAAGGTGATGAGCGGGCGCCCGCGCGCAAGGCCGCGGCCAATGATGCGCGCGGCCCGGGCGGCGTCCATCTCGAACGGCTTGAGGCCGCGGTGGCGCTGTGCCATCGGCGTCGTCACGAAGCCCGGCGAGATCACGGTGACGCCCACCCCGTGCGGCGCGAGCGCCCCGCGCAGGCTTGTCCCCCATGCCCGCAGCGCGGCCTTGGTGGCCGAGTATGCCGGCATGTCCGGCAGCGGCCTCAGCCCGGCCAGCGAGCCCATCAGCGCGATCCGCCCGCACCGGCGCGCGACCATGGCCGGGATCAGCGGCTCGACGGTGTGGACCGCGCCCATCAGGTTGATCTCGACCAGCCGGCGCATCGCTCCCGGCGGCTCGGCCGCCATCCCCGGCGGGCGGCCCGACGAGATCCCGGCATTGGCGATCACCAGATCGACCGGGTGCGCCGCGTCGAAGGCCGCCAGCGCAGCGGCAAGGGCCGCGGCGTCGGTCACGTCGAGCGCCGCCGCCTCGACCTCGGCGCCACGCGCGCGCGCGGCCTCGGCGGCGGATGCGAGCCGGTCGGCATCGCGCCCGGTCAGCAGCATCGCCACCCCCGGCGCGGCAAGCTCGACCGCCAGCGCCCGGCCGATGCCGCCCGACGCGCCGGTCAGCACGACGCTGCGGCCGGCCGCGCTCACCGCCCGACCCCGCCGCGCGACGCGGGCCGGCGATGCCGCCCGCCCGATGACCACGATCCTTTGGGTGCCGTCATCCCTGCCACCTCTTCCGACCCCTGTCCGGGCAGGAGCATAGACCGCCGATGAACCTGCCGCAGCCCCTCAGATCGCGCGACGCGATCATGCCCGAACCACCGGCGCCGCCCAAGGCCCGGCCGCGCCGGAACCGGGGCCAGACCGTCCTGATGCTGCAGGGCCCGGCCTCGGGCTTCTGGTCTGTGCTCGGCCAGGGCTTCACGGCCGCGGGCGTGCGGCTCCTGCACGTCAATGTCTCGCTCGGCGATTGGCTGTTCTGGCACGGCGGCGGCACGACGCTGAACTATCGCGGAAGCCTCGCGCGATGGGAGGGCTGGCTCGACGAGCTGGTGACGCGCGAGGCCGTGACCGACATCCTCTATTTCGCCGACCGCCAGCCCTATCACCTCGCCGCGCAGCGGCTTGCCCGGCGGCGCCGGGACCTGCGCGTCTGGGTGGTCGAGAACGGCTACCTGCGGCCCGACTGGCTCACGCTCGAGCCCTTCGCGATGGGCCGCAACTCGGGCTTCAGCCGCGACCCCGAAACGCTGCGCCGCCTCGCCGCCGAGGCGAGCTCGGCAAACCCCGCGCCGCCCGAGCTTGCCCCCGCCTTCGGACACCCCTTCGCGCTCGAGGCGGCCTGCGAGGTGAGCTTCAACCTCGCCCATGTGTTCGGCCGCTTCGCCTTCCCGCGCTACGTCAGCGACAAGGCGGTGTGGCCGGTCGTCGAGTACATGGGATGGCTGCCGAGGCTCTGGCGAGCGCGGACGACACGGCACCACGCCCGCCGGGTCGAGCGCGACTGCCTCGCCCGCCGCCATCAGGTGACCTTGGTCGCGCTCCAGCTCGAAACCGACTACCAGATCCGCGCCTCGAGCGATTATTCGAGCCAGTCCGAGATGCTCGGCGAGGTGATCGCCTCCTTCGCGCGCCATGCGCCGAGCGACATGCGGCTGGTCCTCAAAGTCCATCCTTTCGACCCGGGACTGACCGACTGGGGCAAGGTGGGTGCAAGGATCGCGCGCGCCCATGGCGTGGCCCGACGCGTCGAGACGATCCGGGGCGGCAACTTCGCCGCGATGATGCGGGTGGCCCATGGCGTCGTGACCACGAATTCCACGAGCGGCGTGACCGCGCTCTCGCTGGGCTGCCCGGTGCGGGTGATGGGCGACGCGGTCTACGACATCCCGGGCCTCACGCATCGACGCCCGCTCGACAGCTTCTGGACCCAGCCGCAACGGCCCGACCCGGAGCTGTTCGACGCCTGGGCGCGCGCCGCCGCCGACTGGATCCAGATTCGCGGCTCGCTGTTCCACCCCGAGGGACAACGCGCCGCCGCCGCCGAGATCGTGCGCCGCGTGTGCCGTCCCGGGCGCTACTGGCGGCTGTGGCGCGATCCGGCTATCCCCGGCGGCCACGAGGCCCGACCCCCCGCCGCCTCGCCACACCGTGCGGAGCCCGCGCCGGCGCGGCCCGGCGCAACTGCGCCGACTTGACCGCCTTGACCGCGCGCGCCCGCGCCTGCGACCCTCTCGCACGAATCCGAGGGCGTCGCGATCGCGCCGGGCAGCCCTGCCCTGCACCCGGCGCAGAATGCGAGCGACCGGAGCGCCGCGGCCGATGACGCCCAGCGACCTCGACGCAGCCTTCTCGCCGTCGTCCGTGGCGGTGATCGGCCCGAGCGCGCGCACGGGCTCGCCGGGACGGGCGGTGTTCGAGAACCTCCTCTCGGGCGGCTTCGCCGGCGACATCCACCCGGTCAATCCCCGCCATCGCAGCGTGCTGGGCCGGCGTGCGATCGCCTCGGTCGGCGCGCTCGACCCGATGCCCCCGCTCGCGGTAGTCGTCAGCCCCGCGCGCACGGTGCCGGCGGCAATCGACGAGTTCGGCGCGGCGGGGGGGCGCACCGCGATCGTCGTCTCGGGCGGCATCACCGATGCGAACGGGCTGCGCCCGCGCCTGCTCGCGGCCGCGCGGCGCCACGGTGTGCGCCTGCTCGGGCCGGGCAGCGTCGGGCTGCTGCGCCCGCCGATCGGCCTAAACGCCTCGCTCGCGCACCGCGCGGCGCTGCCGGGGCGGCTTGCGCTGGTGTCGCAGTCGGGAGCGATCGTCGGCGCGATGATCGGCTGGGCGGCCGGGCGCGGCGTCGGCTTCAGCCATATCGTGTCGCTGGGCGAGGCGGCGGATCTCTGCCTCGCCGACCTCATCGACCATCTCGCGGCCGACGCCGAGGCGCGCGCCATCCTGCTTTATCTCGAGGGCATCACTGATGCGCGCCGCTTCATGTCAGCGGCGCGCGCCGCGGCGCGGATCAAGCCGGTGATCGCGCTCAAGGCGGGACGCCACCGCGACGCGACGGCCGACGCGGTGGTCGGCGCCGCGCTCGATCGCGCGGGGATCCTGCGCATCCGCGATCTCGAGGAGATGTTCGACGCCGCCGAGATCCTCGACCACCCCGTCGCGGCCGATGGCGACCGGCTCGCGGTCATCGCGAATGGCACCGGCGCGGGCGTGCTGGCGGCGGATGCCGTTGCCGACATGGGCGAGCGCCTCGCCCGGCTCTCGCCCGGGACTCTCGCGGCCCTCGGGCGCGACCTGCCGGCGGCCAACCCCATCGACCTTGGGGCCGACGCCGCCTGCTCGACCGGCTGATGCGCGTACCCCCCGCGCTTGCGCCCGATGCGCGCCCCGACTGGGAGGCCGCGCGCCGGACGATCCGCGCGGCGGCGGCGCGCGGCACGGCCCGTCTGAACGAGGCCGAGGCCAAGGCGGTGCTGGCCGCCGCGGGCATCCCCTGCGTGCGCACCTTGACCGCCGACGGACCCGACGGCGCGCAGCGGGCCGCGACGCGGCTCGCCGCCGACGGCGTCGCCCGCTTCGCGCTCAAGGTGCTTTCCGACGACATCGCTCACAAGTCGGACGCGGGCGGCGTGATCCTCGACCTCGACAGCCCCGCGTCTGTCGGGGCGGCGGCGGCGCGCATGTTGGCCGAGGTCGCGGCGCGCGCACCGGGCGCCCGCGTCACCGGCGTCACGGTGCAGGAGATGCTGCGCCGGCGCCACGCGCACGAGCTGATCGCGGGACTGGCCGAGGACGCGGCGTTCGGCCCCGCGATCCTGTTCGGCGCGGGCGGCCTCGCGGTCGAGCTGGTTGACGACAAGGCGCTGGCCCTGCCGCCACTCGACGCCCTGCTGGCGCAGGACCTGATCGGCCGGACGCGCATCGCGCGCTTGCTCGACGGATATCCCGGCCGCCCCGCCGCCGACCGCGCGGCCATCGCGCAGGTGTTGATCCGGCTTGGCGAGGTCGCCTGCGCCCTCCCGATGATCACCACTCTCGAGATCAACCCGCTGATCGCCGACGCCTCGGGCGTGGTGGCGCTCGACGCGCGCATCCTCATCGACCCCGGCCGGCTCGACGAGGCGGCGCCGAACCCGCGCCTCGCGATCCGCCCCTACCCGGCCGAGTGGGAGGGCGAGCTTGCGCTTGCCGACGGCAGCACGGCGCTGTGCCGGCCGGTCCGGCCCGAGGATGCGCCGCTCTATCTCGAGGCGTTCGAGCGGATGGACCCGGACGATCTGCGCCTTCGCTTCTTCGCCCCGATCGGCCGGCCGTCCATGGCGATGCTGGCGCAGCTCACGCAGATCGACTACGCCCGCGCCATGGCCTTCGTGGCGCTCGATCCCGGCACCGGCGGGCTGCTCGGCGTGTCGCGCCTCGCCGCCGACCCCGACCTCGCGCGGGCCGAGTATTCGGTGCTCGTGCGCTCGGACCTCAAGGGCAAGGGCCTCGGCTGGGCGCTGATGACGCGGCTCATCGACTATGCCCGGGCGAGCGGGATCGGCGAGCTTTACGGCGAGGTCCTGCCCGAGAACCGCACCATGCTGCGGATGTGCGCCGAGCTCGGCTTCCGCGCCGAGCCCCGCCCGGCCGAGGGCACGGTACATGTCGCGCTGGATCTGGGCGGCGCGGGCATCGTGCGGGATTGACACGGATCAACGCGGGCTGCCCCCTTGACGGCGCATTCTGCCCGGGCCCGTCCGGCCTGCATTCGAGGAGAACCCCATGGCCTTCCGATCCGCCGCCGTCTTCGTCGACGGCATGCCCGGCTCCGACAACCGCCTTGCACGTGCCATCGCGCTCGCGTCACGGCATGGCGCGCATCTCGACGCCGTGGCCCTTCTCGAGGAGCCGCCGTTCAACTACGTCGCGGGCGCCGAGCTAGCCATCGAGGTCTGGTCCGAGCAGGTGCAGGAAATGCGCCGTATTGCCAGCGGCGTCGCCGGGAAGGCGGCCGGGCAGATCACCGCGGCCGGCCTCAGCGCCGACAGCCGCGGCGACACCAGCGTGATCGGCGGCATCTCCGAGCTTGCGGCGCTCAACGCGCGTTACTGCGACATCGCCATCGTCGGCCAGCCCCTGCCCGACAGCGAGAGCGAGCGGCTGCATTCCGAGGTGCTCGACGGCGCGCTCTTCGCCTCGGGCCGGCCGGTGCTGGTGATGCCGGGCGGCAACGACGCGGCCCCCGATTTCCAGCGCATCGTGATCGCCTGGGACGCCGGCCGCACGGCGGCGCGCGCGGTGCATGACGCCCTGCCCTTCCTCAAGGCGGCCGACGCGGTCTCGCTCACGCTGATCGACCCCAAGGCCGGCAGCGGCCGCTACGGCGAGGAGCCGGGCGCCGACATCGCCCGCCAGATCGCGCGCCACGGCATCGAGGTGAGCGTCGACCGCCTGCCGGCGATGGGCAAGCCGGTCGCCGAATGCATCATGACGCATGCGAGCGATTTCGGCGCCGGCATGATCGTGATGGGCGGCTATGGTCATTCCAAGCTCAGCGAGCAGATCTTCGGGGGCGTGACGCGCGACATGCTCCGCGGCTCGGCCCTGCCCATCCTGATGTCGCACTGAGCGCCCGGGGAACCCCGCCGCCGCCGGCACCGCGAGGTGCCGCGGCGGCGGCAATGCTCCCCGGATACCCCTTCCGCCGCCCGCCTCGGGGGGGCTAGGCTGCCACGATGGACATCGTGGTCTTTGCCGTCGGGCTGTTCGCCCTCCTGATGACGCTGGTCGCCCTGGGCGTGCCGCTCGCGCGCGCGCTTGGCCTGCCGTTCCCGGTCATCGTCGCGGCCTCGGGCATCGTCTACGGCTCGGTCGCGCTTGCCACCGGGTTCACGCTCTCGGGCAGCGGCGTCGACAATTTCGACCTCTGGTTCCTGACGTCGCTCGCCTTCGACAGCCAGACGCTGCTCTACGTCTTCCTGCCGCCGCTGCTGTTCGAGATGGCGCTGGCGATCAACGTGCGCCGGCTGCTCGACGACGTCGCGGCCGTGGTGCTGCTCGCGGTCCTGGCCGTGGTGGTGGCGACGGCCGCGGTCGGCCTCGCAGTCTGGGGCGTGTCCGAGCTTGGCATCGTCGCGTGCCTCATGTTGGGCGCCGCGGTCGCCACGACCGATCCCGCCGCGGTGGTCACGACCTTTCGCGAGATCGGCGCGCCGCGTCGGCTGATGGTGCTCCTGGAAGGCGAGAGCCTGCTCAACGACGCTGCCGCCATCGCGATCTTCACCGTGCTGTTCGGCGTCGCGGCCCAGCTTGGGGCACCCAGCGCCAGCGGCGCGGTGACCGAGTTCCTGAAGGGCTTTGCCGGTGGGGCGGGCGTGGGTCTTGGGGTCGGCTATCTCGCCTCGCGGCTCTATCCCCTGCTCGGCCGCTCGGCGGTGGCCGAGACCTCGATGACCGTGGCGCTGGCCTATGGGGCCTACCTGATCGCCGATGCGGGGCTTGGCGTCTCGGGCGTCGTGGCGGTGGTGTTCGCGGGCGGCCTCACCGGATCGGTCGGCTTCGTGCGCATGGGGCCCGGCAACTGGACCACCGTGCGTGCGGTCTGGACGCAGGTGGGCTTCTGGGCCAACGGCTTCGTGCTGCTGTTGGTCGCCACCCTGACGCCCGGGCTGCTCGCGGGCCTGACATGGGACAAGCTCCTGCTGGTCCCGGCGGTCTATGCCGGCGCCTTCGTCGCGCGCGCCTTCATCCTGTTCGCACTGCTGCCACTGATCGAGAGCTTCACGCGGACCGAGAACATGACGACGCCGCAGAAGGTCCTGGTGCTCTGGGGCGGGGTGCGGGGGGCGGTGACGCTCGTGCTCGCGCTCGCGCTGACCGAGATCGACGCGCTGGGCACCGACGCCCCCGTCGTGGGCGCGCTGGCGGCGGCCTTCACGCTGGTTACGCTGGTGCTGAACGCCTCGACGCTCGCCTTCGTGACGCACCGGCTGGGGCTAGACCGGCTGTCGTCCACCGACCTCGCGATCCGCGAGCGGATCATCGCGGGGTCGATCGAGCGGGTCCGCCAGGTGGTGACCGACCTCGCCCGGCGGCGCGCGCTCGAGGAGGAGACGATCGCCGTCGTCGAGGCCGTGCTCGCCGAGCAGCGCCGCGAGGCCGAGGCGGCGGCCGGCAGCCAGCGCATCCCCTTCGGCGAGCGTCTGAAGGTCGGCCTCGCCATCCTCGGCGCGCAGGAAGGCCGCCTCGTGCGCCGCGCCTTCGAGGAAGGCGCGATCGGGCCGCGCGTCACCAACCACATGCGCCTCTTCGCCGAGCGCCTGGTCGATGCCGCCCGCGCCGAGGGCCGCGACGGCTACGAAGCGGCCTTCGAGCGCGACCTGCGGGCCGCCCGCGCCTTCCGCGTCGCCGTGGCGGTGCAGCGCCTCACCGGCTGGGACGGCCCGCTGCGCCAGAGCATCGAAGTCCGGCTGACCGCGCTGCTGGAAGGCGAGCGCATCCTGCGCGACCTCCTGCGCTTCGCCGAGGGCACGCTCGCGCCGATGGTCGGCGAGGACGCCGCCGCGAATCTGCGCGAGCTGATCGCCTATCGCCTCGAACGCGTCGAGGAGGAGATCGAGGCGGTGAACCTGCAATACCCCTCCTACGTCGCCGAGATGGAGCGCGTGCTGTTGTTGCGCGCCGCGGTGAGGCGCGAGCGCCAGCAGTTCGCCCGCCTGCTGCACGACGGCATCATCGGGCAGGAGCTGCACGACAACCTCGCCGCCGAGCTCGACCGCCGCGAGCGCCCGTTGGCGCGCCCGCCGCGGCTCGACCTCGCGCTCAAGCCGCGCGACCTCGTCGAGCGGGTGCCGCTGTTCCAGGGGCTCGACGCGCGCCAGCGCCGGGCCATCGCCCGCCGCCTGCGGACGCGCCTCGTCGCGCCCGAGGAAGTCGTCCTCGAGGCCGGCGTGCGCGGCGACACGATGTTCTTCATCGCCTCGGGCGCGCTCGAGGTCCGCGGCGAGGGCGAGCCCGTGCAGCTCTCGAACGGCGATTTCTTCGGCGAGATCGCGCTGCTGAGCCCGATGCGGCGGCGGCGGACCTCGGTGGTCTCGCTGGGCTTCGGGCGGCTGCTCAGCCTCTCGCGGGACGATTTCACCCGACTCGTGCGCCGCGAGCCGGCCATCGAGGCGACGATCCGTGCGGCGGCCGCGCGCCAGCTCGACCTGGGCTTCCGTGGCGAGAACGCGGGCGCCGGACGCGCGGCGCGCCCCGCAGTCGCCGACCGCGGCGATGCCGCGCCCGCGCGCGACCCGGACGAGCGGGACAGGGGCGGCGGCGATGCGCCGCCCGTGGCCACCCCGCCTGGTGCGGCCGGGCGCGGCACGGCCCAGGGCCCGGGGGGGGAAGACGCCCCCCCGGCAAGCCGGGCCGATGCCTCCGCGGGAGCCGACGACCAGGGAGCCGGCAACGCAGAGCGCGGGCGTGCCGGCATGGCCGGCGACTGAGCCGCGGCGGCGTCCTGCCGCCGCCGCGCGCAGGGCGCTCAGTTGCGGCCGGCCATCACGCCGCCATCGACCGGCAGCACCGTCCCCGTGATCCAGGATGCCGCGGGCGAGGCGAGGAACAGGATCGCCGCGGCGACATCCCCGGGCTGCCCATTGCGCCCAAGCGGGTGGAAGGTGTTGAAGCCGGGCAGCACGGCCGCGACCTCCTCGGGGCTCATGAAGGTCTCGTAGACCGGCGTCTCGACGACGGCCGGCGCGACCGCGTTGATGCGGATCCCCAGCGGAGCGAGTTCGAGCGCCAGGTTGCGCACCAGTGCATGAACGCCCGCATTCGCCGCCGAATAGGCCGAGGACGGCGTCGCCCCCACCGCCTGCAGCGCCCACATCGAGCCCGTGTGCACGATCGCGCCGCCGCCGCGACGCTGCATGGCCCTGGCGGCGGCCTGCGCCATGAAGAACTTGCCCTTCAGGATGATGTCGAGGAAGCGATCGTAATCGGCCTCGGTCAGCTCGAGAAAGGGCTTGGGCTCGAACACGCCGGCATTGTTCACCAGGATGTCCACGCCGCCGAAGCGGGCTTCGGCCTCGGCGACCAGCCGCTCGGCCGTCCGGGGATCCGCGATATCGCCGGCGACGGCGTGAACGCTGTCCCCGGTGGGGTCGATCGCGCGCGCGGCGGCGTCGAGCTTGCCGGCATCGCGGCCATTGATCACCACGCGCGCCCCCGCCGCCGCCAGCTGCCGCGCCACCTCGGCGCCGATCCCCGAGCCGCCGCCGGTGACGATCGCCACCTTGTCGCTGAAGTCCATTCTTGTCTCCCTTCTGATAGGTAGGTTTTCGGTCCAAAAAAAGGGCAGGTCAGCCGAGCCGCCCCTGCAGCCGCGCCACCGCCGCGTCGAACAGCTCGACCCTCGTGGCCGCGCGGGCCATGAGTTGCGCGCCTTCGACCAGTGCAAGGCATGCCGCGGCCTCGGCCTCCGGCGCGGCAAGGTCCGCGATGCTTCCGTCGTCGCGCGCCCGGGCGAAGGCGTCGGCAAGCCAGGCGAGCGCGTCGGTGTGGAAGCGGTTGAGTTCGGCCAGAACCGGGTCGCTCAGCGCCTCGCGCCCGGCGCTGAACATGACGCACAGGCACGCGCTCTGCCCGCCCCCCAGTGCCGCGCGATAGACCGCGAGAAAGCCGCGGATCCGCCCGGAGCCGCGCGGCTCATCAGCCGCAAGCCGCTGCAATGTCTCGAAGACGCTCGCGCGGTAGCGGCGCATCAGCTCGAGCGCAAGGTCCGCCTTGGTCGGGAAGTGATGGTGGATGCTGGCCTTCCTGATACCGATCTCGTCCGCGAGGTCAGCATAGCTGAAGCCATCATAGCCGCGCGCCCGGGCGGCGCGTTCGGCACAGTCGAGAAGGGCGTCCCTCGTGTTCATGCCTACCATCTAGTAGGTTGTGTCGCGCGAGTCAAGCCGCCTCGGCCTGCGCTTGCGCCCAGGTTGCGGACGCGACACAGTGGCCCACTGGGCAACCACCGAGGAAGGCCGCCCATGCGCAAGTTCATGGTCGTCGTCGACGAGACCCCCGAATGCCAGAACGCCATGCGCTTTGCCGCACGGCGCGCGCAGCGCACCGAGGGGGGCGTCCTGATGCTCTACGTGATCGAGCCGGACGAGTTCCAGCACTGGATGGGCGTGGCCGAGGTGATGCGCGCCGAGGCCCGGGCGCAGGCCGAGGAGCGGCTGAACGAGCTGGCCGATGAGCTGCGCAAGCTCGCGGGCATCACCCCGGAATTCGCCATCCGCGAGGGCAAGCGAGCCGAGGAGGTGCTGCGCATGATCGAGGAGGACCCCGAGATCGGCGTCCTCGTGCTCGGCGCGGGCGAGGGCGAGAGCCCCGGCCCCCTCGTCAGCCACCTCGTCGCCAAGCTGGGCGGGCGCATGCGCGTGCCCGTCACGGTGGTGCCCGGCGGACTCAGCCTCCAGCGCATCGACGAGATCAGCTGAACGATCCCGTGAAGCGGCCTTGAAACCGGGGCGTCATCCGGGCGACATGGAATCGTCGCAAATCCGGGAGACGAGCCATGCAGCGCGCGACCGCGCGTCTCAATCTGTCGAGCCCGACCGAGGACCGCCACGAGGTGGCGGCCGTGTGGCGGCTGTGGCTGCCGCTGGCCTTCGCGGTGGCTGTGCTGGTGCTCCATCACGCCGCGCCCGACTGGACCTGGCGGCGGCTCTTCGCCGAAGGCTGGGGCGCGATCGAGCTTGCGCATTTCGTCATCCCCCTTGCCGCCTCGCTGATCGCGCTGCGCACGCTGCTGCGTCTGCCGGCTGGAACCGCGCCGGCCCTGAAGGTCTGGCTCGGGCTGCTTGCGCTCGGCTGCTTCTACATCGCCGGAGAGGAACACAGCTGGGGCCAGCACTTCTTCGGCTGGGAGACGCCCGAGGGCTGGGCCGAGGTGAACCGCCAGGACGAAACGAACCTGCACAACACGACCTCGTGGCTCAACCACAAGCCCCGGGTGCTGCTGAACCTCGCGGTCCTGGTGGGCAGCGTGCTCGTACCCATCGCGCTCGCGCGCGGCTGGGCGTCCGGCGCGATCGGGCGACTGCGCTTCGTCCTGCCGGGCGCAAGCTGCCATGTGCTGGGCTGGCTGGTGCTGTTCTACATGGCGTGGGATGCGGGCCGGAAGGCGGGCCACCTGCCCTACATCTCGCCGCGCGACGCCGAGATGCACGAACTCTACCTCTACAGCTACCTGCTGGTCTATGCGATCACGCTGCGCAACCGCGTCGGGCGCTGGCGCCGCATGAACTGAGCAATCCGCTCGGGTTATTTAGAATCATTCTTGATTTCGCTCGGGCCGGGGTGCATCTGTAGGGCAACCCGACGAAAGGCCTCAGACATGTTCATCCAGACCGAAGCGACGCCCAACCCGCAGACGCTGAAGTTCCTGCCCGGCCAGCCGGTGATGCAGCAGGGCTCGGCCGATTTCCCGACCCGCGAGGGGGCCGAGGTCTCGCCGCTGGCGAGCCGGATCTTCGCGGTCGAGGGTGTCACGGGCGTCTTTCTCGGCCCCGACTTCGTGACCGTCACCAAGGGCGACGCCGAATGGGCGCATCTCAAGCCCGCCATCCTCGGCGCGATCATGGAGCACTACGCCTCTGGCGCCCCGGTCATGCAGGGCGAGGGGCCGACCGTCGGCCATGCCGCGCATGACGGGCCGGACGCCGAGATCGTGGGCCAGATCAAGGAATTGCTCGACACCCGGGTGCGCCCGGCGGTGGCGCAGGATGGCGGCGACATCACCTTCCACGGCTTCGACAAGGGCGTGGTCTACCTGCACATGCAGGGCGCCTGCGCCGGGTGCCCGTCCTCGACCCTGACCCTCAAGCACGGCATCGAGAACCTGCTGCGCCACTACATCCCCGAGGTGGTCGAGGTGCGCCCCGTCGGGCTCTGAGCCTGACGCTGCGCATTCGGCGAGCCCGCGCGCCCCATGATCCTCGCCATCGACACATCGGCCGGCCAGTGTGCCGTGGCGCTCGACACCGGCGCGAACATCGTCGCACGGCGCGAGGCGATGGAGCGCGGCCATGCCGAGGCGCTGTTCCCGATGATCGACGCGGTGCTGGCCGAGGCCGGCGCGCGGCTTGGGGATGTGACGAAGGTCGCGGTCTGCACCGGCCCCGGCTCGTTCACCGGGCTGCGCCTCGGCATCGCTGCCGCACGGGGCCTCGCGCTGGGAATCGGCTGCGAGGCGGTGGGCGTCAGCCGCTTCGAGGCGCTGGCAGCCGAGGCGCGCGACCACCACCCCGGCCACCCGGTCGCGGTGATCCTCACGGGCCGTCCCGGCACCGTGTTCCTGCATTGGTTCGCTACCGACGGCGCCGCCCATGGCCGCCCTGAGGTGCTGACCGAAGGCGCTGTCGAGGGCGCGATCCCGCCGCTTGCCATCCGCGTGGGCGATGCGGGCATGGCGCGCTCGATCCTTGCCCACGGCCTGCCCGACCCCGCGGTGATCGCCCGCCTCGGCGCCAGTCGAACCGCCACCGAGCCGCCCGCGCCGCTCTACCTGCGCGGCGCGGACGCGGCCCTGCCGCGCGAGGCCCCGCCCGAGATCTTCGACGCATGAGTCCGGCCCTGCGCCGCCTTGCCCACCCCCTCGACATGGCGGCGGCGGGCGAGGCCGCATCGATCCTCGCCACCAGCTTCGACACGCGCGAGCAGGCATGGGATGCGGCGGCGGTCGCGGCGCTGGCGCGGGACGGCGCGGTCCTGCTGCTGGCCCCGGGGGGCTGCGCGCTGATCCGCGTGGCCGCAGACGAGGCCGAACTCCTCACCATTGCCGTGCGCCCAGAGGGCCGCGGCCGTGGTCTCGGGGCCCGGCTTTTGGCCGAGGCGCTCGCCGCCGCCCGCGTGGCGGGTGCCGCGCGCATGATCCTCGAAGTGGCCGACGGCAACGCGCCGGCTCGCGCCCTCTACGCCCGCGGGGGCTTCGCCGTGATCGCCCGCCGCCGCGACTACTACCGCCATCCCGACGGCAGCCGAGAGGATGCGGTGGTGCTCGCGCGCGATCTCGGCTGATCCCTCAGGTCCCCGCCATGGCGCCGCGCGTGAAGTCGTCGAGCGGGAAGAACGACTCGATCGTGAGCTCCGCCAGCCCCAGATCGAGGGCCGTGCCGAACACCGTGGTGGTGCTGAGGAAGCGCAACACGCCCGTGCTGGTCGCCAGCTCCAGCGGAACGGCGATGCCGCCGCCCGCGAGGCCCGAGGGCCGGTTAAGCGGACGCGCCCCCGGCGGCACGGGATAGGCGGCAAGCTCCTCGATCAGTCGCGCGATCACCGGGTCGGCCGAGTTCTCGGCCTCGCGGCCCAGCCGGTGAAGGACATGGGCGCGCCATTCGCGGAAATTGACGATCGCAGGCGCGAGCCCCTGCGGGTGCAGGCTGAGGCGAAGCACGTTGACGGGCGGCGTTCGCAGCGCGGGATCGACCATGCCCATCAGTCGCGCCGCCGCCCCGTTCGCACGGATCAGCGTCCAGTGCCGGTCGACCGCCAGCGCCGGGTTGGGCTCGTGCCCCACAAGAATGCGCTCGACCGCCGCCATCGCCGCCGCAAGCTCGGGGTCGTCCGCCCGCCGCTCTCGGTGAACGGGCGCGAGCCCCGCGGCGATGTAGAGCGCATTGGCCTCGCGCGGCAGAACAGCCAGCACCTGCGCGAGGCGCCCCACCATCTCGCGGCTCGGCTGCGCCCGGCCGGTCTCGATGAAGCTCAGGTGCCGCTGCGACACCCCGGCCTCCAGCGCGAGGTCGAGCTGGCTGCGCCGCCGCATTCGGCGCCAGTGGCGGATCAGATCGCCGACGCTGTCTCCCCTGTCCGTCATGGGCCGACCATAGCCTGCCGGGCGCGGCGAAAGAATGACCTGTGAGGTAATCGACCCGGCCCGGTCCGCGCGGCATCCATCGGGGCGGGAGGCTCGCCGGACCGTCCGGCGGCCGGAACTGGAAGGACCCCCGACATGACCATCGCCCGCATCCCGCTCACCACGCTCCTGCGCCTCGACGCACTCGCCTGCGCCGTCATGGGCGCGGGGCTCGCCCTCGGCGCCGGGCCGCTTGCCCGCCTGACCGCCCTGCCCGAGGGGCTCCTGATCGGCGCGGGTGTGGCGCTCCTGCCGGTTGCTGCGTTCATCGTGCTCGTTGCGCGCGGCACCATTCCGCTGAGGACCGGCGCGCGCATGGTGGTGCTCGGCAATCTCGGCTGGGTGTTGGCAAGCCTCGGGCTCCTCGCCTCGGGCTGGGGTGCGCCGAACGCGCTTGGGCAGGGCTTCGTCGCCGTGCAGGCGCTGGCGGTTGCAGCCCTCGCCGCGCTCGAGCACCGCGCGCTCGGCCGCGAGGCGTGCGCCGCCGCCACCTGATCGAACTCCCCGGGACGGACCGGCCTCGGTCCCCGGATCGCTCGCCCGCGCCACAGCCCTCGCATCGCGCGGCGGCACCGGGCGAGCGCGAAGCATCCCATCCGCCCCCGCTTGCCGGAACGCCCGCGCTTGAGTAGAACCCGGGCCATGACCACATCCGCCTCGATGGATTTCGCGCCGAGCGACCGGGCCCGCCTGCCCTGGCGGTTCTTCGCCTGCGCGGCGACCGGCCTTTCGGGCGGCTGAGCGCGGTTCTCACCCGCTCGCCCCACCCGACCGCCAGTTTCAGGACAAGAGACCCATGGCCAAGACGCTCTACGACAAGATCTGGGATGCCCACGTGGTCCACGAGGCCGAGGACGGCACCTGCCTCCTCTACATCGACCGCCATCTGGTGCACGAGGTCACCAGCCCGCAGGCCTTCGAGGGGCTGCGCATGGCCGGCCGCCGCGTGCGCCACCCAGAGGCGACCACCGCCGTGCCCGACCACAACGTGCCCACCGACCTCGACCGCGCGAAGGGCATCAAGGACGAGGAGAGCCGCATCCAGGTCGAGGCGCTGCGCCAGAACGCCAAGGACTTCGGCATCGAGATCTTCGACGTCGCCGACATCCGGCAGGGCATCGTCCACATCATCGGGCCCGAGCAAGGGCTGACCCAGCCCGGCATGACCATCGTCTGCGGCGACAGCCACACCGCAACGCATGGCGCCTTCGGCGCGCTTGCCCACGGGATCGGCACCTCCGAGGTCGAGCATGTGCTGGCGACCCAGACGCTGATCCAGAAGAAGTCGAAGAACATGAAGGTCGAGGTCACCGGCACGCTGCCCACGGGCGTGACCGCGAAGGACATCACGCTCAGCGTCATCGGCGAGACCGGCACCGCCGGCGGCACCGGCCATGTCATCGAATATTGCGGCGAGGCGATCCGGGCGCTGTCGATGGAAGGCCGCATGACGGTCTGCAACATGGCGATCGAGGGCGGCGCCCGCGCGGGCCTGATCGCGCCGGACCAAAAGACCTTTGCCTACCTCAAGGGCCGTCCGCACGCGCCGAAGGGCGATGACTGGGACAAGGCGATGGCCTACTGGGCCACTCTGTTCTCGGACGAGGGCGCGACCTATGACAGGGTGCTGACGCTCGACGCCGCGAAGATCGCTCCCGTTGTGACCTGGGGCACCAGCCCCGAGGACGTGCTGCCGATCACCGCGACCGTGCCGCACCCCGAGGACTTCGCCGACAAGGGCAAGCAGGCAGCCGCCCGGCGCGCGCTCGACTACATGGGCCTCACGCCCGGCATGCGGCTCTCGGACATCGAGATCGACACGGTCTTCATCGGCTCGTGCACCAACGGCCGGATAGAGGACCTGCGCGAGGTCGCCCGCGTCATGGAGGGCCACAAGGTCAAGGCGGGCCTGCGCGCCATGATCGTCCCCGGCTCGGGCCTCGTGCGCAAGCAGGCCGAGGAGGAGGGTATCGCCCGAAAGCTGATCGAGGCGGGCTTCGACTGGCGCATGGCCGGCTGCTCGATGTGCCTTGGCATGAACCCCGACCAGCTTGCGCCGGGCGAGCGCTGCGCCTCGACCTCGAACCGCAATTTCGAGGGGCGGCAGGGCTACAAGGGCCGCACCCATCTGATGAGCCCGGCCATGGCCGCCGCCGCCGCGATCACCGGGCGGCTGACGGACGTGCGCGAGATCGCCTGAGGCGGGGGAGAGAGACCATGGACAAGTTCACCAAGCTCACCGGCGTCGCCGCGCCCCTGCCGCAGATCAATGTCGACACCGACATGATCATCCCCAAGCAGTTCCTCAAGACGATCAAGCGCACAGGCCTCGGCGTCAGCCTGTTCAGCGAGATGCGCTATGACAGCGATGGGCGCGAGAACCCCGATTTCGTGCTGAACAAGCCCGCCTACCGCGATGCCAAGATCCTCGTCGCGGGCGAGAATTTCGGCTGCGGCTCGTCGCGCGAGCACGCCCCCTGGGCGATTCTCGACTTCGGCATCCGCTGCGTGATCGCGCCCTCGTTCGCGGACATCTTCTACAACAACTGCTTCAAGAACGGCATCCTGCCGATCGTGCTGCCGCAGGAGGAGGTCGACAAGCTGATGGACGACGCCGAGCGCGGCGCCAACGCCATCGTGACCGTCGATCTGGAGAGCCAGACCATCACCGGCCCCGATGGCGGCTCGATCGGCTTCGAGGTGGATCCCTTCCGCAAGCACTGCCTGCTGAACGGGCTCGACGACATCGGCCTCACGATGGAGAAGGCGGACGCCATCGCGGACTTCGAGGCGAAGCGCGCGACCCGGACCCCCTGGCTCGCGGGAGCCTGATGCGCCGGGCGGGCGCCGCCGTCGCGCTCGCGCTCGCCCTCGCCGCGCCCGACCGGGGGGCGGCGCTCGACCTTGGGCGCGCCGAGGGCGCGGTGCGGGTCGCGACCTTCAACACCGCGCTGTCGCGCCGTGGCGCGGGGCTGCTGGAGCAGGACATCCTCAAGCGCGCGCCGCAGGTGATGGCGGTGGCCGAGATCCTGCTTCGGGTCCGGCCCGACATCGTGTTGCTGCAGGAGTTCGACCGCGACCCCGAGGGGCGCGCGCTTGCTGCCTTCGCGGCGCTGCTGGCCGGGGGCGTCGCGGACCTGCCGGGCCTCGCCTATCCCCACCGCTTCCAGGGACGGGTGAATTCGGGCGAGCCCTCGGGGATCGATCTCGACGGCGACGGGCGGCGTATGGGGGCGGAGGATGCCTGGGGCTTCGGGATGTTTCCGGGGCAGTACGGCATGGCGGTCCTCAGCCGCCTGCCGCTGGGCGAGGCGCGCAGCTACCGCCTGTTCCTCTGGTCGGCGCTGCCCGAGGCACGCCGCCCCCGGCACCCCGGCGGTCGCCCGTTCCACGACGACGCGGTGTGGCAGGCCCTTCGCCTCAGCTCGAAATCGCATTGGATCGTGCCCGCGACCCTGCCGGGCGGAGACAGGCTGCACCTATTGGCCGCCCATCCCACGCCGCCCGTGTTCGACGGCCCCGAGGACCGCAACGGCGCGCGCAATGCCGACGAGATCAGGCTTCTTGGCGCGATGATCGACGGTGCGGGCTGGCTCACGGACGATGCGGGCGCCCCCGGCGGGCTTGGCCCCGGCGACCGCTTCGTGGTCGCGGGCGACCTCAATGCCGACCCCGCTGACGGCGAGGCAAGGCGCGACGCGATCGAGGCCCTGCTTGCCCATCCCCGCCTGCGCGACCCGGCGCCCGAAAGCCCCGGCGCGGCCGAGGCGTCGGCGCGGCAAGGCGGCGCAAATGCGCGCCATCGCGGCCCGCACGCCACCGACACCGCGGACTGGCGCGATGCGCCCGGCCCCGGCAACCTGCGGGTCGACTACCTCCTGTCCTCGGCGGACCTGACGGTCGCGGGCGCGGGCGTGTTCTGGCCCGGCAAGGGCGATCCTCTTGCCGCCCTCGTGAAAGGGGGGCGCGAGCCTGCATCCTCGGACCACCGGCTGGTTTGGGTCGATATCCTGCCCGAGTAACGGATGCGTGCGGGCTGCGGCGAGGCAGGCGGTCCCGCAGCGTAAGCCGTCACGGGTCCGCGCCCGAGCGGCCGTCAGCTCTGCCCGGCGCCCGCGCAGACCGCGCAGCCCTCGCGCCGCCTGACGCGGATCACGCGCGCCTCGGCCCCCAGCGCGTCGTAGAGCATCAGCCGCCCGCGCAGCGGCTCGCCCGCCTGCACGATCAGCTTCACGGCCTCGACCGCCTGCATCGCGCCCACCACGCCCGCCATGGCACCCAGCACGCCGGCCTCGGCGCAGGCCGGCACGAGGCCGGGCGCCGGCGGCTCGGGGAAGATGCATTCGTAGCAGGGCCCGCCGCGCGCGGGGTCGAACACCGCGACCTGCCCCTCCCACCGTCCGATGGCCGCGAAAACCAGCGGCTTGCCCAACCGCGCCGCCGCCCGGTTCACGAGGTAGCGCGTCGAGAAATTGTCCGACCCGTCGAGCACGAGATCGTAGTCCGCGAGGATCGACGCGGCATTCTCCTCGTCCAGCCGCAGGGCATGGGGCACCACCTCGACATGCGGGTTGAGGCGCGCCACGGCGCGCCCGGCGCTCTCGGTCTTAGGGGCACCCACCTCGTCGGTGTGGTGCAGCACCTGCCGCTGGAGGTTCGACAGGCTCACCTCGTCGTCGTCCACGACCCCGAGCCGCCCGACGCCCGCCGCCGCAAGATAGAGGATCGCGGGCGAGCCAAGGCCCCCCGCCCCCACCACCAGCACGCGCGCGCGCTTGAGCCGCTGCTGGCCGGGGCCGCCGATCTCGTGCAGCACGATGTGGCGCGCATAGCGCTCCAGCTCGTCGCGGTCGAAGCTCATCGGTCCCTCCCGGCCTGCCTCGCGCGGCGATGCGCCCAGCGCAGGAACAGGACGAAACCCCCCACGGGCAGCGCCGTCAAGCCAAGATAGCCCAAGCCCCGTGCCACCGCGCCGGGATGCGCCGCCGCCCAGACCAGTTCGGGATACCAGTAGAGCCCGACGACAAGCGCGAGCGCCGCGCGCATCACGCCCCGGGCCGCGGGGGCGTCGAGCGCGCCGGCGCGCCGTGCCGCCCGGATCGCCGCGCGGGCGATCAGCCAGCCGACGCCGAACAGCGCGAGCTTGATGAGCGGGAACAGCATGGCTCCCCCGCCGCGGCGGGCCTCAGAGCCCGTCGAACAGCGCGGTCGAGAGATACCTCTCGGCAAAGCTCGGAAGGATCGCAACGATGCGCTTGCCCTGCATCCCCTTGCGCTCGGCCACCTCCAGCGCCGCCGCGATCGCCGCGCCCGACGAGATGCCGCCGGGGATGCCCTCGAGCCTCGCCAGACGGCGGGCCATCTCGAAGGCGGTCTCGTTCGCCACCGTCAGCACCTCGTCGATCAGCCCGCGCTCGAGGATGCCCGGCACGAAGCCCGCGCCGATCCCCTGGATCTTGTGCGGGCCCGGCGCGCCGCCCGACAGCACGGGGCTGTCCTCGGGCTCAACCGCGACGATGCGCACATTGGGGTTGCGCGCCTTCAGCACCCGGCCGACGCCGGTGAGCGTGCCACCCGTGCCGACGCCCGAGATCAGCACGTCCACCTGCCCGCCGGTGTCGGCCCAGATCTCCTCGGCGGTGGTCTCGACATGGACCTGCGGGTTGGCGGGGTTCTCGAACTGCTGCGGGATCACTGCGCCCGGGATCGTGGAGGCAAGCTCCTCGGCCCGCGCGATCGCGCCTTTCATGCCCTTGGCGGCGTCGGTCAGCTCCAGCTCGGCACCCAGCAGGGCCAGCATCTTGCGCCGCTCGATCGACATCGATTCGGGCATCACCAGGATCAGCCGGTAGCCCTTGGCGGCGGCGACGAAGGCGAGCGCGATGCCGGTGTTGCCGGAGGTCGGCTCGATCAGCACGGCGCCCTGGCCGATCCGGCCCTGGGCCTCCATCGCCTCGATCATGCTCACGCCGATGCGGTCCTTGACCGACGACAGCGGGTTGAAGAATTCGAGCTTCGCAAGGATCTCGGCACCGACCCCGGCCTCGGCCGGGAGACGCTTCAGCCGCACAAGCGGCGTCGATCCGATCGTCTCGGTGATACAGTCATAGATCCGCCCGCGCGGCGCCGCCTCGAACATGCGTCCCCCTTAGAAAGAGCGTTGGTCTATCCCTCAAATGGTAAAGTCCGGCGTCGGTTTCGAGCCATGCGGCACGCCAAGTTCCTGCGCGCGCCGGCAAAGATCCTCCATGGTGATCGAATCGAGCTTGTCCAGCACCGCGTCGCGCGTCTCGGTCCACAGCGGCTGGATGACCTGCTCGCCCAGCGGCGCCTGGCTCAGCGGCTCGGCATCCGACTCGGCATCGATCTGGTCGACGACGCGCACGATGTCGCCCACGGTGATGCGCCGCCGCTCTCGCGCCAGCGTGTAGCCGCCCTTCGGCCCGCGAACGCCCTTGAGGATGCCGTGGCGCACGAAGCACTGCATGACATGCTCGAGATATCGCTGCGGGATGCCCTGCCGCTTGGTGATCTCCTTCGACTGCACCGGGTCGGGCCGGGCGTTGTAGGCCACGTCCAGCACCGCCTCGAGAGCCAGCATCGTCTTGCGCGACAGTCTCAGCATCTTCCTTGCGCCTCTCCCCGTTCCGTCTCAGCCCCGCCCGGTCGAGCCGAAGCCGCCCGCCCCCCGCGCGGTGTCGCCAAGCGCCCCCACCCGCACCATCGCCGCCCGCGTGACGGGGGCGATGACAAGCTGCGCGATGCGCTCGCCATGCCGCACTCGGAAGGTTTCCGGCCCGAGATTGACCAGCAGCACCCGCACCTCGCCGCGAAAGTCGCTGTCGATGGTTCCCGGCGCGTTGAGCACCGTGATCCCCTGCCGGGCGGCGAGGCCAGAACGCGGCCGCACCTGCCCCTCGAAGCCCGACGGGATGGCCATGGCGAGCCCCGTGGGGATCAGCGCCCGGCCCATCGGCGGCAGCGCGATGCCGCCGGCGCGGTCCTCGGGCATCAGCGAGGCGCGCAGGTCCATGCCGGCCGCCCCCTCGCTCTCGTAGGCGGGCAGCGGCAGCGCCGGGTCGTGGTGTCCGAGCGGCGTGACCGGAATTTCCAGTGTCATGCGACCCCCTCCCCCGCCAGATGCGCGGCGATCCGCGCGGCAAGCCGGCGCGCGATCTCGGCCTTCGAGGCCCTCGGCCAGTCCTCGGCACCCTCGGGCGTGATCAGCGTCACCGCGTTCTCGGCCCCGCCCATGATGCCCGTGGTCGGGCGCACGTCGTTCGCCACGATCCAGTCACAGCCCTTGCGGGCGCGCTTCTTCGTGGCGTTCGCGATCACGTCGTCGGTCTCGGCGGCGAAGCCCACCACCAGCGCGGGGCGCGCGCCCGCGGGCAGGTGGCTGACGGTCCTGAGGATGTCCGGGTTCTCGGTCAGCTTCAGCTCCGGGCAGCGGCCCGAGCCGTCCTTCTTGATCTTGGATGCCCCCGCCCCCTCGACCCGCCAGTCGGCCACCGCGGCGGCGAAGACCGCGGCCTCGACCGGCAGCGCCGCCTCGACCGCGGCCAGCATCTCGCGGGCGCTCTCGACCGCTAAGATGCGGGCGCCCTTCGGCATCGGCGCGCTGGCGGGTCCGGTGATGAACACGACCTCGGCCCCCAGCGCCGCCAGCGCCTCGGCGATCGCCGACCCCTGCGCCCCCGACGAGCGGTTGGCGATGTAGCGCACCGGGTCGATCGGCTCGTGCGTGGGGCCGGAGGTCACCAGCACCCGGCGTCCCGTCAGCGGCCCGGCGGGCGCGAGCCGCGCGGCGATGGCGGCGAGGATCTCGGCAGGCTCGGCCATCCGCCCGAACCCGTATTCGCCGCAGGCCATGTCGCCCTCGTTCGGGCCCACCACCGCGATCCCGTCGTCCGCCAGCGTGGCAAGGTTGCGCCGCGTCGCCGCGTGCTCCCACATCCGCACGTTCATTGCAGGCGCGATCAGCACGGGCGTGTCGGTCGCCATCAGGAGCGTCGAGGCAAGGTCGTCCGCATGCCCCTGCGCCATCTTCGCCATCAGGTCGGCGGTGGCAGGCGCCACCAGCACGAGGTCGGCAACGCGGCTCAGCTGGATATGCCCCATCTCGGCCTCGGCGGTGAGGTCGAACAGCGCCGTATGCGCCTTCTCCTCGGCCAGCGCAGCGACACTGAGGGGGGTCACGAACTGCTCGGCCGCGCGCGTGAGCACCGGGGTCACCGCGCCGCCCGCCTTGCGGATCAGGCGGATCAGCTCGAGGCACTTGTAGGCCGCGATGCCGCCCCCGACGATCAGCAGGATACGCTTGCCTTCCAGCGACATCTGCCCGGCCCTGTTAATCCCTCGCGCGATTGCCAACCTGCGAGGGGATTGCGTGAAATTCCGGCTGAACTTTGTAGTTTGAAGCCGCGCGCGGTTCAACCGCCAAGATCGCGCGCGCTCGCCGCGCGGCGGCGCCGGATTGCGAATCGGTTGATCGGGTGGCGCCGCAGGTCGCGCCCGGCGTCAGACCAGCCAGGCGACGATCCCCGCGACCGCCGCCCCCGCCGCGAAGGCGACGAGCCGGGGGCGCAGCAGCCCTTGCGCCGGCAGTTCGCGCACATCGACGGCCAGCGGCCCGCGCAGGCGGCGGGTCCGCATCTCCTCGGCCAGCATCAGCAGCTCCTCGGCGACGCCCGGCAGGCGGGGCCCGAGGCGCGCTATCACCTTCGCCGTCTCGGCAAGGTCGGCCAGCACCCGGCGGGGTCCCAGGTTCTCGCGGATCCAGCCCTCCACCTCGGGCTTCGCCGCCTCCCAGATGTTGGTGCGCGCGTCCAGCGTGCGCGCCACCCCCTCGACCACCACCATGGTGCGCTGAAGCAGGATCAGCTCGGTCCGCGTCTCCATGCCGAAGCGCTCGGTGTTTTCGAGCAGGTAGGCGAGGAGCTTGGCCATCGAGATCTGGCTCACATCCTGCCCGTGGATCGGCTCGCCGATCGAGCGCAGCGCCTGGGCAAAGGCCTCGACGTCGCGGTCGGCGGGGACATAGCCCGCCTCGAAATGCACCTCCGAGACACGGCGGTAATCGCGCGTGATGAAGCCGTAGAGGATCTCGGCGTAATGCCGCCGGGTGATCGCGTCGAGCCGACCCATGATGCCGAAGTCGAGCGCGATCAGCGTGCCGTCGGGCGCCACGCGCAGGTTGCCCTGGTGCATGTCGGCATGGAAGAAGCCGTCCCTCAGCGCGTGGCGCAGGAACACCTGGATGATCCGCGCCCCCAGGTCCTGCGTGTCGATGCCCGCACCCGCGACGATCACGGGGTCGAGCGGCATCCCGTCGATCCACTCGAGCGTCAGCACCCGCCGCCCGGTGCCCGGCCAGAACACCGCGGGCACTCGGAAGCCCTCGTCGCCGGCCGCGTTCTCGCGAAACTCGCTCGCCGCCGAGGCCTCGAGCCTGAGATCGAGCTCGGTCATCACCACGCCCTCGAAATGGGCGACCACCGCAGTGGGGCGCAGGCGGCGGGCCTGCGGCACGACCAGCTCGAGCGAGCGGGCGATGAAGTAGAATGCGCCGATGTCGCGGCGGAACTGCGCACGGATCGCCGGGCGCAGCACCTTGACGGCCACCTTCTCGCCGGTAGGCCGCCAGGTCGCGGGGTGGACCTGCGCGATCGAGGCCGCGGCCACCGGCTCGCCCAGGTCGTCGAACATCTCCCAGGCGCGCTGGCCGAATTCCTCCTCGATCGCGGCGCGGGCCTCGTGCAGCGGGAAGGGCGGCAGGCGGTCCTGCAGGTAGCGAAGCTGGCCCACGATGGTGTCGCCCACCACGTCGGGGCGGGTGGACAGCACCTGCCCGAACTTCACATAGGCCGGGCCCATCGCCTGCAGCGCGCGGGCAACCGGCGGCAGGCCGGGATCGCCGTCGCGGCCGAACCAGCCGAAGGGCCGCGCGATGGCGCGGATCGCGAGCCGCGGCCAGCCGGTGATCTCGAGCTCGTCGAGGATCACCCGCATCGCGCCCGTCCGCTCGAAGGTCGCGCCGGTGCGGAACAGGCGCCAGAGGTGCGAGACGGGATTCGCCATCGCTCAGAGACGCCAGCCCGAGTGGATCGCCGCGATCCCCATCGAGAGGTTGCGATAGGCCACGCGCTCGAAGCCCGCCGCGCGGATCATGCCGGCGAATGTCTCCTGATCGGGGAACTTGCGGATCGACTCGACCAGGTACTGGTAGCTGTCGCGGTCCCCCGTCACCGCCCGGCCCATCGGCGGAATGACGTTGAAGGAATAGAGATCGTAGAGCTTCTGCAGCATCGGCACGGGCATCTGGCTGAACTCGAGGCAGAGGAACCGCCCGCCGGGCCTGAGCACGCGGAAGGCTTCCGCCAGCGCGTCCTCGATGCGCGTGACGTTGCGGATGCCGAAGGCGATGGTGTAGGCGTCGAAGCTGCAGTCGGGGAAAGGCAGGCGCATCGCGTCGCCCGTCACCCAGTCGAGCCCGTGGATGCCCCGCGCCTCGGCCCGGCGCGCGCCCTCGCGCAGCATCGCCTCGGTCATGTCGCAGACGACGGCCTCGCCTTCGCCCTTAACGCAGCGCAGGAATCGGAAAGAGATGTCGCCCGTGCCGCCCGCCACATCCAGAAGCCGCATGCCGCGACGCGGCGCCATCCAGTCGATCAGCGCGTCCTTCCAGAGGCGATGGACGCCCGCTGACATCAGGTCGTTCATCAGGTCGTAGCGCGCGGCGACCGAGGAAAAGACGCCGTGCACGCGCCCCGCCTTCTCGTGCTCGGGGATGGTCTGGAACCCGAAATGGGTCTCGCGGGGGCTGTTCTCGCTCATGGGGCCGACAGATAGCGCGGATGTGCGCCCCGCGCTACTGCGCCGGCGCCGCGCCGGCCCCTTTGTCGCAATCCCGGCGCCGCGCCCGCGCAGGCCCCTTGATCGCGGCGCGGCAAGGGGCGACACAGGTCGGCATCCGCCATCCGATCCTCCGAGGACCCCATGCCCGAACTGCCCGAGGTCGAGACGGTGCGCCGCGGGCTCGAGCCCGTGCTCGCCGGGCATGTGCTCGCGCGGGTCGAACAGCGCCGCGCCGACCTGCGCTGGCCCCTGCCCGAGCGATTCGCCGAGCGCCTGACCGGCCGGCGCGTCGGGGCGCTGGGACGGCGGTCGAAATTCATCCTCGCGAGCCTTGATGGCGACGAGACGTGGCTGATCCATCTCGGCATGACGGGCCGCGTGCTGATCGAGGGCCGGATGATGGGAGAGTTCCACCATGCGACGCCCGCTCCGGGGCCGCACGACCACGTGATCCTGACCACCGGGGACGGTGTGCGCATCGTCTACAACGATGCCCGGCGCTTCGGTGCGATGGACCTGTGGCCGACCGAGTCGTTGTCCGCGCATCCCTGGCTCGCCCGCCTCGGGCCGGAGCCGCTCGGCAACGACTTCTCGGCCCCGGTTCTGGCGGCAAGGCTCGCGGGCCGGATGACGCCCATCAAGGCCGCGCTGCTCGACCAGCGCACGGTGGCGGGGCTGGGCAACATCTATGTCTCCGAGGCGCTGCACCGTGCCGGCATCCACCCCGCGCGGATGGCGGGCGCGATCTCGGCCGCCCGGATCGAGCGGCTGGTGGCCGAGATCCGCGCGACGCTGTCCGAGGCCATCGCCGCCGGGGGATCGAGCTTGCGCGACTACCGGCAGGCGGATGGCGAGCTCGGCTACTTCCAGCACGCGTTCCTCGTGTATGATCGCGACGGCGAGCCGTGCCGCCGACAGGGATGCGCCGGCACCATCCGGCGCATCGTGCAGGCGGGCCGCTCGACCTTCTACTGCGCGAAATGCCAGCATTGAGCCCGCGCCCCGCACTTGATCGGGCGTTCCGCGAGGGCTACACCCTGCGCGGCGCCGTCAGGCCCCGCCAGACAGCCGGAGGACCCCGATGGCCTACGAGAACATCATCGTCGAGACGCGCGATCACGTCGCGCTGATCCGACTGAACCGCCCCAAGGCGCTTAATGCGCTCAACTCGGCGCTGATGCGCGAACTCGGCGAGGCGCTCGCCAGGGCCGACGCGGACGAGGACGTGGGCGCCATCGTCATCACCGGCTCGGAGAAGGCCTTCGCCGCCGGGGCCGACATCAAGGAAATGCGGCCCAAGTCCTTCGTAGACGTCTACCGCGAGGACTTCATCACCTCGGAATGGGAGGCGGTGACGCGCGTCCGCAAGCCCGTCATCGCCGCGGTCGCCGGCTACGCGCTGGGCGGGGGCTGCGAGCTCGCGATGATGTGCGACTTCATTCTGGCCGCCGACACCGCCAAGTTCGGCCAGCCCGAGATCAATCTGGGCGTCATGCCGGGCGCGGGCGGCACGCAGCGCCTCACCCGCTTCGTCGGCAAGTCGACCGCGATGGAGATGAATCTCACCGGACGCTTCATGGACGCGGCCGAGGCCGAGCGGAAGGGCCTGGTGAGCCGGATCGTACCGGCCGACGAACTGGTCGACGAAGCCATCGCCACCGCCGCCAAGATCGCCGACAAGTCGCCCCTCGCGGTGATGGCGACGAAGGAGGCGGTGAACCGCGCCTACGAGACCACGATGGCCGAGGGCGTGCGCTTCGAGCGGCGCCTCTTCCACGCGCTGTTCGCGACCGAGGACCAGAAGGAAGGCATGGACGCCTTCGTCGAGAAGCGGACCCCCCAGTTCCGCGGACAGTGACCGAGACTGCCCGGGGGCAGCAGTTGACGGGCGGCGGGCTTTGAGCTAAGGACGCCGCTCACCCGGAATCGAGGATACGGACGATCAAGATGGCCAACAATCCGCAGGCAAAGAAGCGCGCACGTCAGACGCTCAAGCGCACCGAGATCAACAAGGCGCGCCGCTCGCGGATCCGCACCTTCATCCGCAAGGTCGAGGAGGCGATCGCGACCGGCAACCAGGCGACCGCGCTCGCGGCGCTCCAGGCCGCTCAGCCCGAGATCATGCGCGGCGTGACCAAGGGCGTGCTGCACAAGAACACGGCCAGCCGCAAGGTCTCGCGCCTGCATCACCGGATCGGCAAGCTGTCGGCCTGACCCCCGCACTGACGGGCACGCATCGGCGCCGCCTCACCCCGGGGCGGCGTTTTTGCATCACTGTCATCGAACCGAGATGTTCGCGTTTCGGACCGGTTGTCGAAAAGACGATTCTGTGGA
This sequence comes from Thermohalobaculum sediminis, assembly GCF_023487995.1. Taxonomy (GTDB): domain Bacteria; phylum Pseudomonadota; class Alphaproteobacteria; order Rhodobacterales; family Rhodobacteraceae; genus Thermohalobaculum; species Thermohalobaculum sediminis. The sequence goes on along the minus strand of NZ_JAMFKN010000005.1, from coordinate 97,296 downwards.
ATCGTGTCGCCTCATCTTCCCGCGCTCCAGGGACGATCTCACAAATAATGACCGATCAATCGTGCGGCTGCGTCAATCGAACGACGCGGCGTTACTTGCCATTCCGAAATAACGTTAGAGATTCTTCCCGCCCAATTGGTCGAATTTCTTGCCCGATCGGGTCGGATTCCTGTTGCCCCGAATCTTGCCCGGAGCTTAGTTCGGCTTGGCGTGGCAGAACAGAAACGGACAGGGCGGAGATGATGTCGGCAGGGCTTGGCGTGACGGTCGATGTGGTTGACCCAGGCGAGGCTTGGCACCTTCTCGAGACCGACCCTTCCGCCCAGCTCGTGGACGTGCGCACGCGGGCCGAATGGAGCTTCGTGGGCCTGCCGGACCTCTCGGCGCTCGGGCGCCAGGTCTGGCCGATCGAGTGGCTCAGCTTCCCCGCGATGACCCCCAATCCCGGCTTCGTCGACTCGGTGGCCGAAGCGCTGCGGCGGGACGGCGGCAGGATGCCGTCGCGAATCCTCTTCATTTGCCGCTCGGGGGCACGCTCGCTGGCCGCGGCCCGCGCCGTGGCCGAGGCGATCGGGCCCGGCAGCGGCCTCGAGCACTGCACCAATGTCGCCGAGGGTTTCGAGGGCGACCTCGATTCGGACGGTCATCGCGGCACGCTGAACGGCTGGAAGACGCGCGGCCTGCCGTGGCGGCAGAGCTGACGGAATTCGGGCGCCGGGCCCGTTAACTCGGCAGAACGACACGGGACGCCAAGATCCCGGAGGTCAGGAGCACAGTGCACTTCGCAAGCGGGCCGCATGGCCTGTGGCGAGAATGTTTTCCTGACCGAGACGACGGCGAGGGGCGAGAACCGCTCACGCTTTGCGCCACCGCGGGGCCCGAAAGGGCGCACCGGGTGGCAAAGTGGGGGCGCAAGCCCGGCAGTTGGCGGCGTGTGCGGCCGCGTGGTGATGTGTGGCGTGGATCATCGGGCGCGGACCCGATGAGGGCTGGGCGTTTCCCGCCGAACCTCCCCCGGACAGGCCCGGGCGGGGATCGGGACTTCCAACGGCGACGACCCGGACCAACCGGGCGCAGGCGACAGAACCGGGACCGAACCGGTCGATCTTCGTGAGGGCGAGCAGGCATGAGGAGTGGTTCAAGTCGGGGGTGGGAAGATGCCTTTGCAGGAAAGGAGCGCCGCCATGTCTGGTTCCGTCAGCGGGCTGGAGGGGGTCTGGCGCGACGTTCTGATCATGGCGCGGCGCGAGTTCGGCGATAAGGCGGTCGAGCAGTGGCTCGGCCAGGTTTCGCTGGTCGGCCTCAGCCAGGATCTCGCGACCCTGGTCGCGCCCACCCGATTCCTTGCCGACTGGATCGAGCGCAATTTCGGCCAGGCGCTCGTCCGGATGCTTGGCCATGCCGAGCCGGAGGTGCGCCGCATTCAGGTCGTGGTGCAGGACCGCGTCCTGCGCGCACCGATCCGGCTCCCCGAGCCCGCGATGGTCGCGCCGTCGGCGCCCGCCGTCCCGGCGCCGTTGCCCGAGACCGACCGGGTCCTGAACTCGGCCCCGCTCGACCCGCGCTTCACCTTCGACAGCTTCGTCGTCGGCAAGCCGAACGAGCTTGCACACGCCGCCGCGCGCCGCGTGGCCGACTGCCCGGACGCGAGCTTCAACCCGGTGTTCCTGCATGGCGGCGTCGGCCTCGGCAAGACGCACCTGATGCACGCGATCGCCTCGCACCTGCAGGCCACGCGCCCCGGGGTGAAGGTGCTGTATCTGTCGGCCGAGCAGTTCATGTACCGCTTCATCCAGGCGCTCAGGTTCCGCGACACCCTCTCCTTCAAGGAGGAATTCCGCTCGGTCGACGTGCTGATGGTCGATGACGTGCAGTTCATCGCCGGCAAGGATTCGACGCAGGAGGAATTCTTCCACACCTTCAACGCGCTGATCGACCAGAAGAAGCAGATCGTGATCTCTGGCGACAGCTCGCCCGACCGCATCGAGGGCATCGAGGAGCGGATCCGCTCACGCCTGCAATGGGGCCTCGTGGTCGACATCCACCCCGCCGATTACGAGCTGCGCCTCGGCATCCTGCATTCCAAGGCCGAGCGCATCATGGCGACGCATCCCGAGATCGTGCTCGACCCCAAGGTGCTCGAGATGCTGGCGCACCGCATCAACTCGAATGTCCGCGTGCTCGAGGGGGCGCTGACGCGCCTCGTCGCCTTCGCCTCGCTGGTGGGGCGGCGGATCGACCTCGACATGGCCATGGAATGCCTCGCGGACCTGCTGCGCGCCGCCGAGCGCAAGGTCACGATCGACGAGATCAAGCGCCGCGTCGCCGACCACTACAACCTGCGCCTCTCCGACCTCGTGTCGGCGCGGCGCGCGCGCGCCGTCGCCCGGCCGCGGCAGGTGGCGATGTATCTCGCCAAGACCCTGACCTCGAAGAGCCTGCCCGAAATCGGCCGCGGCTTTGGTGGGCGCGACCACACCACCGTGATCCACGCCGTCAAGAAGATCGAGAGCCTGCGCGAGAGCGACGGTCAGCTCTCCGAGGATGTCGAGCTTCTGCGGCGTATGTTGGAGGGGTGAGCCCCTCCGACCCCTGCATCTTGTGGCATTCTGGCATTGATCCGGCCCCGGATTTGACTAGTCTGGGTGTCCCGAAAAATCTGCCGGGCGGCCCCAAGCGGGCCGCCTTCGCGAGGGAATGGATCACGCGATGAAGGTCTCGATCGAACGCGCCCAGCTTCTGAAGGCCATGAGCCGCGCCCAGGGCGTGGTCGAGCGCAAGAACACCATCCCGATCCTCGCGAACGTGCTGATCGAGGCCGAGGGCGGCAGCGTCAGCCTGCGCGCGACCGACCTCGACATCGAGGTGATCGAGCGCCTGCCCGCGATGGTCGAGCAGGCGGGCGCCACCACCGTGGCCGCGCACCTGCTGTTCGAGATCGTGCGCAAGCTGCCCGAGGGCGCGCAGCTTCAGCTCATCGCCGACACGGCCTCGGGCCGGCTCGACGTGATCGCAGGGCGCTCGCGCTTCTCGCTCGCGACGCTGCCGCGCGAGGACTTCCCCGTGATGGCCTCGAGCGAGTACCGGGTCTCCTACGCCGCGCCGGTGCCGACGCTGCGCCGGCTGTTCGACAAGTCGCAATTCGCGGTGTCGACCGAGGAGACGCGCTACTACCTCAACGGCGTGTTCCTGCATGTCGCGGAGGGCGCCGAGGGCCCGGTGCTGCGCGCGGTCGCGACCGACGGCCACCGCCTCGCCCGGATCGACGCCCCCCTGCCCGACGGCGCCGACGGCGCGCCCGGCGTGATCGTGCCGCGCAAGACCGTGGGCGAACTTCGCAAGCTGCTGGAGGCGGACGACGGCGAGGTGGCGATCTCGGTCTCCGAGACCAAGATCCGCTTCTCGGTCGACGGGCTCGTGCTCACCTCGAAGGTGATCGACGGCGCCTTCCCCGACTATTCCCGCGTGATCCCCACCGCCAACAGCCGCAAGATGGAGGTGGACGCGAAGGAGTTCGCCCGCGCCGTCGACCGCGTCGCGACCGTCAGTCAGGAACGCTCGCGCGCCGTCAAGCTCAGCCTCGATCACGACCGTCTGGGCCTCTCGGTCAACTCGCCCGAGGCAGGCTCGGCCGCCGACGAGCTGACGGTTGCCTATGACGACGAGCCGCTCGAGATCGGCTTCAACGCGCGCTACCTGCTGGAGATCGCCGGCCAGATCGACCGCGAGAACGCGGTCTTCCTGTTCGCCGACCCCGGCGCGCCGACGCTGGTGCGCGAGGGCGAGGACCTCTCGGCCGTCTATGTCGTGATGCCGATGCGGGTCTGACGGGCCCCGCGCGCGCCATGCGCCCCGATGCTGCGGCGCGCACCCTCCGGCGCGGGGACGTCGCCACGTCGCCGCCCGCCGGACCGCAGCCATGAGCCGATCCGCCATCCTCAGCCTGCGCCTCGCGCAGTTCCGCTCCTACGACGCTGCCACGGTCGAGACCGGCGGCGCCTCGGTCGCGCTCCACGGGCCGAACGGGGCCGGCAAGACCAACCTGCTCGAGGCGGTCTCGATGCTCTCGCCCGGACGCGGCCTGCGACGGGCGGGGGCCGAGGAGATCCCGCGCCGCGGCGGGCCCGGCTGGCGCATCCGCGCCGAGGTCGAGACGCCCACGGCCGAAGTCGAGATCGTCACCGGCGTCGAGGGCGAGGGCGAGACGCGGCGCTCGGTCGAGATCGACGGCAAGCCCGCGCCGCAGACGCGGCTGGCCGAACTCGTCGGCATGGTCTGGCTTACCCCTGCGATGGACCGCCTGTGGACCGAGGGCGCGACCGAGCGGCGCGGCTTCCTCGACCGCCTGACCATGGGCTTCACCCCCAGCCACGCCGAGGCCGCGACAGGCTACGAGAAGGCCATGCGCGCCCGCAACCGCCTGTTGCGCGAGCCGCCCTGGGACGACGCCTGGCTCGGCGGCATCGAGGCGCAGATGGCCCGCCTCGGCGCCCGGATCGCCCGGGCACGCGCCGCCGCGCTGATCCGTCTCGTCGCGGCCCAGCGGGGGGCGCAAACATTGTTTCCGCGCGCCGATCTGGCTATCTTGGGAGACATGGAAACCCGCTTTCATCAAGCCCTTGCCGAAGGGGGCGATCCCGACACGCTGGAGGCTGAGGAAGCGGCGGGGCTGGCGCGCGCGCTGGCCCTCGGGCGCGCCCGCGACGCGGCGGCGGGACGCACGCTGGACGGGCCGCACCGCTCGGATCTCGAGGCCGTCTATGCCGAAAAGGCAATGCCGGCGCGGGCTTGTTCGACGGGCGAGCAGAAGGCTCTCCTCATCTCGCTGGTGCTGGGCCATGCCAGGGCGCTGGCCGAGGCGACTGGGGCCGCGCCGATCCTGCTGCTCGACGAGGTGGCCGCCCATCTCGACGCCGGGCGCAGGCATGCGCTCCACGCCGAGATCGGGGCGTTGGGCGCGCAGGCCTGGATGACCGGCACCGGGCCGGAGCTGTTCGACGGGCTGGACGGCGCCCGGATGATCGCCGTGAGCGAGTCGGATGGCCGCTCGCACCTCGCCGCCGCCTGACCGGGCCGCGGCGCAACATGACAACGATACGGGTCAGGACCTGACAGATGGCAGAGAACGGGCAGAACGGCGAGGACTACGGCGCCGAGTCGATCAAGGTGCTCAAGGGCCTCGAGGCGGTGCGCAAGCGCCCCGGCATGTATATCGGCGACACCGATGACGGCTCGGGCCTGCACCACATGGTCTACGAGGTGGTGGACAACGCCATCGACGAGGCGCTGGCGGGTTATGCCGACCACGTCAAGGTCGTGCTCCACGCCGACGGCTCGGTGTCGGTGACCGACAACGGGCGCGGCATCCCGACCGACATCCACCCCGAGGAGGGCGTCTCGGCGGCCGAGGTCATCATGACCCAGCTCCACGCGGGCGGGAAATTCGACCAGAACAGCTACAAGGTCTCGGGCGGGTTGCACGGCGTGGGCGTGTCGGTGGTCAACGCGCTGTCGGACTGGCTTGAACTGACGGTCTGGCGCAGCGGAAAGGAACATCAGGCCCGCTTCGAGCGCGGCGAGACGGTGAAGCACCTCACCGTCACGGGCGACGCAAAGGGCCAGCGCGGAACGCGGGTGCGCTTCCTCGCCTCGACCTCGACCTTCTCGAACGTCGACTACAGCCTCAAGACGCTCGAGCACCGGCTGCGCGAGCTCGCCTTCCTCAATTCCGGCGTGCGCATCATCCTGCGCGACCAGCGCCATGCCGACGCGGTCGAGCAGGAGCTGTTCTACGAGGGCGGTGTCGAGGCCTTCGTGCGCTACCTCGACCGCTCGAAACAGCCGCTGATCTCGAACCCGATCGTGATCCGGGGCGAGCGCGACGGCATCTCGATCGACGCGGCCCTGTGGTGGAACGACGGCTACCACGAGAACATGCTCTGCTTCACCAACAACATCCCGCAGAAGGATGGCGGCACGCATCTCGCGGGCTTCCGCGGCGCGCTCACCCGCACGATCAACGCCTACGCCGCCTCGTCGGGACTGGCGAAGAAGGAGAAGATCAGCTTCACCGGCGACGACGCGCGCGAGGGGCTGACCTGCGTGCTGTCGGTCAAGGTGCCCGACCCGAAATTCTCGTCCCAGACCAAGGAGAAGCTGGTCTCGTCCGAGGTCCGCCCCGCGGTCGAGAGCCTGATGGCCGAGAAGCTGGCCGAATGGTTCGAGGAAAACCCCGCCGACGCGCGCCAGATCGTCGGCAAGATCGTCGAGGCGGCGCTCGCGCGCGAAGCCGCGCGCAAGGCGCGTGAACTCACGCGCCGCAAGACCGCGATGGACGTGGCCTCGCTGCCCGGCAAGCTCGCCGACTGCCAGGAGAAGGACCCGGCCAAGTCCGAGCTCTTCATCGTCGAGGGCGACTCGGCCGGCGGCTCGGCCAAGCAGGGGCGGAGCCGCGCCAACCAGGCGGTGCTGCCCCTGCGCGGCAAGATCCTCAATGTCGAGCGCGCGCGTTTCGACAAGATGCTGTCGAGCCAGGAGATCGGGACCCTCATCACCGCGCTCGGCACCGGCATCGGGCGTGAGGAGTTCAACCTCGGCAAGCTGCGCTACCACAAGATCGTCATCATGACGGACGCCGACGTCGATGGCGCGCATATCCGCACGCTCCTGCTGACCTTCTTCTACCGCCAGATGCCGGAGCTGATCGAGGCCGGGCACCTCTTCATTGCCCAGCCGCCGCTCTACAAGGTCACCCGGCGCGGCCAGTCGGTCTATTGCAAGGACGAGCGCGGACTCGAGGACTACCTGATCCGCGAGGGGATAGAGGCCGCGACCCTGGTACTCGGCTCGGGCGAGCAGATCGCCGGCGCCGACCTCATCCGGCTGGTCGAGGAGGCGCGTCGCGTCAGGGCGGTGCTCAACGCCTTCCCACCCAGCTACCCGCGCTTCATCCTCGAGCAGATGGCCATCGCGGGCGCCATGGCGCCGGGGGTGACGCCGGAGAAGGCGGCGGCCGTCGCCGCGCGCCTCGACGCGCTGGCGCCCGAGACCGAGCGCGGCTGGCAGGGCGAAGCGACGCCCGATGGCGGCGTGCGCTTCACCCGCGTCCTGCGCGGCGTGGCCGAGACCCGCGCGATCGACGCCTTCGCGCTGCGGGCGGCCGAGGCGCGCAGGCTGGCCGAGCTTGGCCCCGGTCTTGCCGAGACCTATGCCGCGCCCGCACGGCTGGTGCGCAAGGACCGCGAGACGGCGATCCGCTCGCCCTCGGAACTCCTCGACGTCATCATGGCCGAGGGCGAGAAGGGGCTGACACTGCAGCGCTACAAGGGCCTTGGCGAGATGAACGCCGACCAGCTGTGGGAGACCACGCTCGACCCCGAGGCGCGCACGCTGTTGCAGGTCCGCATCGAGCACATGGCGGATGCCGACGAGATCTTCTCCAAGCTCATGGGCGACGTGGTGGAGCCGCGGCGCAACTTCATCCAGGAAAACGCCCTCTCGGTCGCCAATCTCGACATCTGACGGGGGCGCGCGCCCGGTCGCGCGCCTTCGCGACGCGATCCGCCGCGAAGGCGCGCGACCGGGCGCGCGCCCTGCCCGCATCCTGACGCCCGAGGAGGGGCCGCGATGACGACCGCGACCGAGGAGAGCGCCGCCCCCGGGCGGCACGCGGGCGGGATCGGCCTGATCCTGTTCGCCATGCTCTGCTTTGCGGTGCAGGACGCGAGCGTCAAGGCGATCGCCGGAGAGGTGTCGCTGTGGCAGCTTCAGACGGTGCGCTCGGCGGCGACGCTTCTCATCCTCGCTGTCGTCGCGCGCGCCATCCTTGGCGGGCAGACGCTCCTGCCCACGCGGTGGCGCTGGCCGCTGATCCGATCCGTCGTGTTCTCGGGCGCCTATCTGTTCTTCTACGCGTCGCTGCCGTTCCTCACGCTCACGCAGGCGGTGTCGGCCTTCTTCATCGGGCCTTTGCTGATCACCGTGTTGGCCGCGTTGATCCTGGGCGAGCAGATCGGGCCGCGGCGCATCGTGGCGGTGATCGCGGGCTTCTGCGGTGTGCTGCTGATCATCCGGCCGGCGTCGGGCGAGATCCAGCTTGCCGTGCTGCTGCCGCTGGCGGCGGCGGTGTGCTACGCGCTGGGCGTGATCACCACGCGCTGGCGCTGCGTGGGAGAATCCTCGATCGCGCTGACCTTCACGCATAACATCCTCTACACCGTCATCGGGCTTGCCGGCATCGCGGCGGTGAGCCTGCTGCCGCTCGACGCCGCAACGCGCGCAGCCCTGCCCTTCATCGCGACCGGCTGGCACCATGCGGGGATCGCGGTCTTCGCGGTGATGGTCGGCACCGCCGTGACCCATGTCTGCGGCATGATGTCGAGCATCCAGGCCTATCGGCGCGAGGAGGCGAGCCGCATCGCCCCCTTCGAGTATAGCTACCTCGCCATCATGCCGGTGTTCGACCTCGCCTTCTGGGACGAGTTGCCGGCGCCGCAGACATTGGCCGGTATGGCGCTGATCGCGGTCTCGGGGGCGTTCGTCGCCCGCCGCGAGGGCCGCGCCGCGCGCCCCCGCGTCGCCGGCCCCGCCGAGGCCGCCGCCGATGCCCCGTGGACAGCCGCCGGGGATGAGGGCAAATAACGTGCCCATGACCAGCTTCGCCCCTCCCCCCGCCGACCCCCGCGCGCTGCTGCGCGCCATGTTCGACGCGGCCGTCGCCGCCGCCGACCCAATGGCGATGCTGGCCCGCCACCTGCCCGCCCCGCCGAAGGGCCGCACGGTGGTGGTGGGCGCCGGCAAGGCCTCGGCCCGGATGGCCGAGGCGCTCGAGGCCGCCTGGGACGGCCCGCTCTCGGGCGTCGTGATCACCCGCTACGGCCACGCCTGCCCGACCCGGCAGATCGAAATCGTCGAATCCTCGCATCCCGTGCCCGACGAGGCCGGGCGGCGCGGCGCCGAGCGGGTGCTGGCGGCGGTGCAGGGGCTGACCGAGGACGACCTCGTGATCGCACTGATCTCGGGCGGCGGCTCGGCGCTGATGACGCTGCCCGCGGGCGACATCACGCTGGCCGAGAAGCAGGCGGTGAACCGCGCGCTGCTGGCCTGTGGCGCCGCGATCGGCGAGATGAACGTGCTGCGCAAGCACCTCTCGGCCATCAAGGGCGGGCGGCTTGCGGCCGCGGCGTGGCCCGCGCGCGTGGTGGGGTTGCTGATCTCGGACGTGCCGGGCGACGACCCCGCGGTGATCGCCTCGGGGCCCACGGTGGGCGAGCGCTCGACGCCCGAGGACGCCCGCGCGATCGTCCGACGATTCGGGCTTGAGCTGCCCGAGAGCGTGACGCGGCACCTGGCCGCCACCGATGGCTGCCCGGCGCCCGACGATCCGCGCCTGTCGCGCACCGAGAACCACGTGATCGCGGCGCCCCAGCTTTCTCTCGAGGCCGCGGCCGAGGTTGCGCGCACAGCCGGCGTGACGCCCCTGATCCTCGGCGACAGCCTCGAGGGCGAGGCGCGCGAGATGGGCAAGGTGATGGCCGGGATCGCCGCGCAGGTTCTGAGCCACGGCCAGCCCCTGCCGCGGCCCTGCGTGCTGCTGTCGGGCGGCGAGACCACCGTGACCCTGCGCGGCAGGGGGCGGGGCGGGCGCAACGTCGAGTTCCTGCTGGGCCTCGCCGTCGCGCTCGACGGCCGCCCGGTCTGGGCGCTCGCGGGCGACACTGACGGCGTGGACGGGGCCGAGGAGGTGGCGGGCGCCATCGCCACCCCCGACACGCTGACGCGCGCGCGCGCCGCGGGGCTAGATGCCCGCGCCGAGCTTGCGAACAACAACGCCCATGCCTTCTTCGAGGCGCTGGGCGATCAGGTCATCACCGGGCCCACGCTCACGAACGTCAACGACTTCCGCGCGATCCTGATCCCCTGAAATTCAGCGGCGTCGCGGGGCGCTGCCCCGCGACCGAGTCATGCGCTCTCAAAGCGCCTTGCGGCGCTCTGCGAGCCGGTTGTTGTGGCTGGGGGGAAGCGGCAGGGTCGCTTCTCGGCGAGGGTGATCCGAAGCTCGCGGCGCATCAACTCGCTGCCCAGGACCTGATCCGGGGACAAGCGGCTTGCGACCGTCGCCTGCGGCGATCCTTGACCCGCCGCGAGTTTGGGTGGCCCCCTCATGCCACGTTGCGCTGATCCGGGCTTACGCGGCTCAGGCCAGACTGCGTGCCGCGCGCTTGACCCCCGGGCCACCTGCCTTGGGTGATCCCATCGAGGCCCCGGCGCGGGACCGGGGCAGCGGCGTCTTCCCGGCTCGGTTCCAGTCAGTGCGAGCCGGTATCAGATCAGCCCGTCATAGGCCCGGCGCGGGATTTCCACCTCGATCAGCGTGAAGCGGTTGGCCCTGAGCGCGTCCTCGAGCGCCGGGCCCGCCTCGCCCGGCCCCCGCACCGTCACGCCAATGCCGCCGAAGAGCCGTGCGAGGCCCGCGAAATCGGTGCGGCCGAAATCGACGCCCGCGTTATGCAACCCCTCCTTGCGCTGCTTCAATTCGATCAGCGCGAGGGATCGGTCGACGAACACCACCACCACCACGGGCTCGCCGGAGTCGCGCAGGGTGGCAAGCTCGCCCAGCACCATCTCGGCGCAGCCGTCGCCCATGAACGCGACCGCCGGGCGTTGGGGCGCCGCGATCCGGTGCCCCAGCGCCAGCGGCAGCGCGCAGCCCATGGTGCAGAGCCCGGTGGACTGGATCAGCGCGCGCGGGTGACGTGCGAAGAAGTGCTGGCTCAGCAGGATCCGGTGCGCGCCGCTGTCGACGCTCGCCACCGCGTCCCCGGGCAGCACGACCAGCATCTCGGCCATCGCGACATCGGGGCCCCAGTCTGCCTTCGGACGCAACGCCTCCAGAAGCCGCGCGCGCACCGCCCCCGGCGTGCCGCATGGCCACAGCCCCTCGCCCACCCGTCCCAGCGCCGCGAGCCCGCCCGCGACCGAGCACACCCAGGAGAGCCCCGCATGGTGCATGTCATGGGTGTTGGGCGCATGGACAAATTCGATCGCTCGCGCCGGGTCCCACGGGTCGCGCCAGCCGATGCGCATCTCGATCGGGTCATAGCCGGCGGATATCACGACATCCGCCTCGCGCAGCAAGGGCAGCAGGATCGCGTCGGCCTTGGGGCTGAGGCCATGCCCGCCAAGGGATAGCGGATGATCCTCGGGCAGCACGCCCTTGGCCTTGTAGGTGGTCACCACGGGAATGCCACCCGCCTCGGCGAAGGCACGCAGGGCTTCGGCCCCGCCCGGCTCGTTCAGCACGTCGAGCCCCGCGACGATCACGGGCCGCCGCGCCGCCGCAAGCATCTCGCGCGCGCGGTCGAGCGCCTCGCCCGGCGCGGGCGCGGTCGGCAGCACGGGGCCGCGCAGCACGCCGCGCGGGGCGGGCTCCTCGCCCGCTGCCACCTTGATCGGCAGGTCGATATGCACCGGCCCCGGCCGGCCCGAGGTGGCGATGCCGATCGCCTTGTCGACCATCACGTCCACCGCGCCGGAGGCGGCGGTGAAGCTCGCCTTGCAGACCCGCGCGAAGACCGCGCCATGGTCGAACACCTGGTGCGTGTAGGTCATGGCGACCGCAGGATCGACCATGCCCGAGATCACGATCAGCGGCACCCTGTCCTGTTCGGCATTCGCCACCACGTTGAAGGCATTGGCGATGCCCGGCCCCACCGTCGCGACCAGCACACCCGGCGCCCCGGTCGCGTGCCATGCCCCCTCGGCCATGAAGCCGGCCGCGTTCTCGTGCCTCGCGAGGTGGAAGCGGATGCCGGCCCGCACCAGCGCGTCAATCAGCGTCAGGACCTCGCCGCCCGGGATGCCGAAGGCGTGGCGCACGCCCGCAGCATGGAGGCGGGCGGCGATGATCTCGGCGGCGTTCATGGGCGGCTCCTCGAGCGGGAAGGCTGGGTCACTCTCGCAGGCTCCCCGCCCGCGCGAGAACGGGATCGCAACGGCGGCCGGCTCAGTCCCCGTCGAAGTCGCACAGCGTCAGCACGTCGATCCCCATTGCCCTGAGCCGCGCCTCGCCGCCCAGATCCGGCAGGTTCACCACGAAGGCCGCCGCCACGATGTGCCCGCCCAGCCGCTCGATCAGCTTGGCACCCGCAACCGCCGTGCCCCCGGTCGCCAGCAGGTCGTCGACCAGCAGCACCCGGGCGCCCGCGTCGAAGGCGTCGTGATGGATCTCGACGATCGCCTCGCCATATTCCAGCGAATAGGCCTCGGCCACGGTCGCGCCCGGCAACTTGCCCTTCTTGCGGATCGGCACGAAGGGCAGGCCCAGCTTGTAGGCGACCGCGCCGCCCAGGATGAAGCCACGCGCGTCCATCGCCGCGACCGTCGTGAGCCGGTCCCCGGTGAACGGGTTGGCCAGCGCATCCACCGCCTGCCGCAAGCCCGTCGCGTCGTTGAACAGCGTGGTGACGTCCCGGAACTGCACCCCGGGGATCGGGAAATCGGGGATCGTGCGGATATAGTCCTTGATCGGGCGCGTCTCGCTCATCGGCTCTCTCTCGCTGCGGCGGCGCGATCATAGTCGGGCGCGTTGGAAACTCAACGCCCGAGGGACCGCTGCGCCGGCGCGTTGGTTGACAGCCCCGCGCCGTACACCCACCTTCAAGCAATGATACGGGGCGCAGCCGCGCGCCCGTCAGGGGAGGTTGTCGCTGTTGAACCATCGCGCCCTCAGAACCGCCCCCGCCTGCGAAATCTGCAATGTGCATCACCTCGGGCTCTTCGCCGCGCTCGGCGAGCGGTCGATCGACGCGCTCGGCCGGATCTCGCACCGACGGCAGGTCCCCGCGGGCCGCGTGATCTCGTCCGAAGGCGCCCCAAGCCGCGAGGTTCATTGCCTGATCTCGGGCCTCGTGCGGCTGTCCAAGCTCCTGCCCGACGGGCGCGAGCAGATCGTGGGACTGATGCACCCCTCCGACTTCCTCGGCTGCACCTTCGCCGAGACCTGCTCGCTCACGGCGGTCGCGATCAGGGACACCGAGCTCTGCAGCTTCGACAAGGCCGCGTTCGAGGCATTGCTGCGCAAGGACCCGGACATCGAGCACGCGCTCCTGACGGAAGTGCTGCACGAGCTCGACGCTGCGCGCGACTGGATGGTGGTGCTGGGCCGCAAGTCGGGGATCGAGCGGGTGGCGAGCTTCCTGCTCTTCGTGATCCGCCGCGCCGACAAGCTCGGCTGCCGACACACGCTGCGCGGGACGCGGCCGGTCTACGAGCTGCCGCTCACCCGCGTCGATATCGGGCACTTCCTTGGCCTTTCGCTCGAGACCGTGAGCCGGCAGATCTCGCGGCTCGTGGCGGACGGCGTGATCGAGCTGATCGATCCGCGCCGCTTCCGCGTCCGCGACATCGCGCGGCTCGAGGAACTTGCGGCAACGGGCGAGAGCGTGGCCGGCTGACGGCGCAGGGGCGCCGCCGTCGTCGCCGCGCCGCTCGGTCGATCGCGATGTACTTCCATGCCCGGCAACTTGGCCGGGGCGCGATGCCTTACAGGCGGTTGTGCGTTCCGTCGCAGAGCGGCTTCTTCCCGCTCGCCTTGCAGCCGCAGAAGAACACCCTTCCTGCCTTCTGGGCGGTGTATCTCACTGGCACCAGCCCGGTATCCTTGTGGCTGCCATCGCAGAAGGGTTGCCGGGCGGACCGACCGCAGGCGCACCAGAAATAGGTCTTGCCCTCCTCGACCTCGACCGGGAACGGGGCTTTCTGCGCGGGGATCGGCTGTTCGGGCATGGGCGACTCCTCGGCTCTTGCGTCGCCCGATGCTCGGGGCGGACCGGCGGGAATGCAAGTCCCGCAACCGGTCGATCGCAGCGGCTCGCGGCGCGCGCCATCCTCGGCTGTCCGCGCGATGGGACGCCAGATCTGAGGACGATCAAGACAAGCGCCATGAACGAGATGGATAACCCCCGCTTCACGCACGAAACGGGGGTCGCCGGCGGCATCTGGCCCGGCTCAGAAAGCCAGCGCCTTGGCCTCGCGCACCTGTGGCAGGGCCCGGATCTCCTCGAGGGTCGCGGGCGAGAGCGGCTCGTCCACGCCCATCAGTGTGATCGCCTCGCCCCCCTTCTCCGCCCGACCCAGCGCGAAGGTCGCGATGTTGATACCGAGCCGGCCCGTGGTCATGCCGATCGCGCCGATGAAGCCCGGCTGGTCGGTGTTGACGGTGTAGAGCATGTGGGGCTGGGGTTCGGCCTCCATGCCGATGCCCTTGATCTGGATGATGCGGGGCTTGCCGTCCGAGAACAGCGTGGCCGCGACCGAGCGGGTCTTGTCCGGGGTGGTGACCAGAAGCCGCATGTAGGTGCCATAGGCGCCCTGCGCGTCCTTGCGGGTCTCGGCGATGTTGACCCCTCGCTCGCGGGCGAGAACCGGGGCCGAGACCATGTTGACCGCCCCCTCGCCCATTTGCGGCGTCAGCAGAGCTGCGGTCAGAGCGGCCGTCAGGGGCTTGAGGTTCAGCTCGCCCACGCGGCCCACATACTCGATCTCGATCTCGGTGATCGGCTCCTCGGTGAGCTGGCCGGCGAAGCTGCCCAGCACCTCGGCGCAGCGCACCCAAGGGCGCAGGATCGGCGCCTCCTCGGCGGTGATCGAGGGGGCGTTGATCGCGTTCGAGATGGCGCCGGCGATCAGGTAGTCGGACATCTGCTCGGCGATCTGGAGGGCGACGTTCTCCTGCGCCTCCGTGGTGGCGGCACCCAGATGCGGCGTGACCACCACGTTGTCGAGGCCGAACAGCGGATTCTCCTTCGCGGGCTCGACCGCGAACACGTCGAACGCCGCGCCCGCCAGATGGCCGGATCGAACCGCATCCGCCACCGCCGCCTCGTCAACCAGCCCGCCGCGGGCGCAGTTGATGAGGCGCGCGCCCTTCTTCATGCGCCCGATCCGCTCGCGGCCGAGAAGGTTCGCGGTCTTGTCGGTCTTGGGCAGGTGCAGCGTCACGAAATCGGCGCGTGCGAGCAGATCGTCCACCTCCTCGATCTTCTCGACGCCCAGCTCCCGCGCCCGGGTCTCGCCCAGGAAGGGGTCGTAGGCGATGACCTTCATCCTGAGCCCGCAGGCGCGCGATGCGACCACCGAGCCGATGTTGCCGCAGCCGATCACCCCCAGCGTCTTGCCGGTGATCTCGACGCCCATGAACTTCGACTTCTCCCACCTGCCCGCATGGGTCGAGGCATTGGCGGCGGGGATCTCGCGGGCGAGCGCGAACATCATGGCGATGGCGTGCTCGGCCGTGGTGATGGAATTGCCGAAGGGCGTGTTCATCACCACGATGCCGCGGGCCGAGGCGGCCGCGAGGTCGATGTTGTCGACGCCGATCCCGGCGCGGCCGATCACCTTCAGATTGGCGGCCTTGCCAATGATCGCGGCAGTTGCCTTGGTGGCCGAGCGCACGGCGAGGCCGTCATAGGCGCCGATCACGTCCGCGAGCGCCGCGGGGTCCTTGCCAAGCTCGGGGCGGAAATCGACCTCGATCCCGCGGTCGCGGAAGATGGCGACGGCTTCGGGGGAAAGCTCGTCCGAGATCAGAACCTTGGGCATGTCTTACGTCCTTCGTTCGGGGGCGGTCCGGGGGCGGTGCCTCTCGCCGGTCGCCGCAATGCTGCTGTCGGTGACGCTGACGCCCCCTCCCGCTGGCGGGAGGGGGCCGGGGCCTCAGGCGGCGGCGCGCTGGGCCTTCACGGTCTCGAACGCCCAGTCGAGCCAGGTCGTCAGCGCCTCGATGTCGGCCGCATCGACCGTGGCGCCGCACCAGATCCGAAGGCCCGGCGGCGCATCGCGATAGCCGCCGATGTCGAAGGCCACGCCCTCGCGTTCGAGCGCGCTCACCATCGCCTTGACGAAGGCCCGCTGCCCCGCGTCGTCGAGTGCTGCGACCGCGGGATCGACGAGCCGCAGGCAGACGGAGGTGTTCGAGCGATGCGCGGCCTCGGCCACCAGGTTCTCGACCCACGGCGCGCGGTCGACCCAGCCCTGCAACGCCGCGAAGTTCGCATCCGCGCGGGCCATCAGCGCGGGCAGCCCGCCAATGCCCTCGCCCCAGGCCAGCGCATCATCGTAATCGGCCACCGCCAGCATCGAGGGGGTATTGATCGTCTCGCCGGCGAAGATGCCGTCGATCAGCTTGCCCCCCTTGGTGAGGCGGAAGATCTTGGGCAGCGGGCGGGGCGGCACGAAGCTCTCAAGCCGCTCGACCGCGCGGGGACTCAGGACCAGCACGCCATGCGCACCCTCGCCGCCCATCACCTTCTGCCACGAGAAGGTGACGACATCGAGCTTGCCCCAGTCGAGCGGCTGCGCGAAGGCGGCCGAGGTTGCGTCGCAGATCGTCAGACCTTCGCGGTCGGCGGCGATCCAGCCGGCATCGGGCACCCGGGCGCCCGAGGTGGTGCCGTTCCAGGTGAACACCACATCGGCCTCGGGCCGCACCGTGGTCAGGTCGGGCAGCGCGCCATAGGGCGCCTCGATCACCCGGCAGTCGGCCAGCTTGAGCTGCTTGACCGCATCCGTGGCCCAGCCCGCGCCAAAGCTCTCCCACACCAGGATGTCGACCGGGCGCGCGCCCAGCATCGACCACATCGCCATCTCGACCGCGCCGGTGTCGGAGGCGGGCACGATGCCGACGCGGTAGCCCGCGGGGACGCCCAGCAGCCGGGCGGTGCGGTCGATCACCGATTTCAGTTGCGCCTTGGGGGCCGCGGCGCGGTGCGAGCGGCCGAGGAAGGCGCGCGCCGCCACCGTCTCGGCCGACCAGCCGGGACGCTTCGCACAGGGACCTGAGGAGAATTCGGGACGCCGAGGACGCAGCTCGGGCGTGGAGGGGAACGTCATGGACGCGCTCCGTCGTCAGGGCGGGATTCCTGAGTCCGCCGCCACCCGCCCTGCCGGCGGCGCACCCACGAACCGCTTACGCGCGGGTCGGGGGTCGCGTCAACCGGGTTGATGTCGCAAGCGGAGCCGCAGGTGTCGCATCCGGGCCCTGTGTCAGCCCTTCTCGATCGCCAGCGCCCGTGCCACCGCGGGTCGGGCCCTCACCCGCTCGCGATGCGCCAGCACCTTGGGCAGTTTCGCGACATCGGCGCCGTCGCCTTCCAGCCACTGCGCCAGCGTGAACAGGTAGGCGTCGGCGATCGAAAAGGCCCCGCCCACCGCCCAGCCATCGGCGGGCAGGTCGCGCTCGATCAACTCGAACACCTGCGTCACCACCTCGGGCGCCTTGCGCTTCATCTCGGCGATGGCGGCAGGGTCGTCGGCCCAGCGCGAACCGCGCATCCGATGGGCGTGCGCGACGTGCACAGTCGAGGCGAGATAGCAGTTCAGCGCCTGCACCTCGGCAAAGGCAAAGGGATCATCGACCGGCGCAAGCCGCGCCTGCGGGTAGGTCTGCGCGATGAAGGCGAGAATGGCCGGCGTCTCGGTCAGGATGCCGCGCTCGGTCACCAGCGAGGGCACGCGGCCCTTGGGGTTGATCGCGAGATAGCCGGGACCGCGCTGCTCGGCCGTCTTGAAGTCGATCCAGCGAAGCTCGTAGTTGGCGCCCGCCTCCTCGAGCGCGATCAGCGCCGCGAGCGAGATGGTATGGCGGGCGAGGTGCAGGGTGATCATGGCGTTCTCCGGGGTCGGCTACGGTCTCGGGCGGCTCGCGCGGGGGCAGCGACGCCAGCGAAACAGCACCGCATGGCGCGGCGCAAGACGCCATTGCGTGAACGGGCGCGAAGGGTGGCCGCGCCGAGGCCTGCGTGACAGTATCGCGGGATCGGTGCAGCAGGATGGCAGCCGCGCGATGATCGAGCTTCCCTTCCCCTTCCGCCTCGCGACCCGGGACGATGCGCCCGCACTGGCGGATCTCGTGAACTTCGCGGGCGAGGGGCTGCCGCTCACGCTCTGGACCGGCATGGCCGCGCCGGGCGAGGATCCGTGGGAGGTTGGCCGCAGGCGTCAGGCCGACAAGACCGCGAGCGCCCTCATCGTCGTGGCAGACGAGGGGGACGGCGTGCGCGCGGCCCTCACCGGCTATGCGGTCGGCGCCGAGCCCGAAGAGATCACCGGCGACCTTCCGCCCGAGGTGGTGCCCCTGATCGAACTCGAGAACCTCGTGCCCTCGACATGGTATGTGAACGTCCTCGCCGCCTACCCTGAGGCGCGAGGGCGGGGCCTCGGCTCGCGGCTTCTGGGGCTCGCCGAGGAGATTGCGCGCGACGAAGGCTGCCCGGCCATGAGCATCATCGTGGCCGATGCGAACGAGGGAGCCCGCCGCCTCTACGAGCGCACGGGCTATGCCGAGCGCGCGCGGCGGGCCATGGTGCGCGGCCGCTGGCAGGGCGCGGGGCGCGACTGGGTACTGCTGGTCAAGCCGCTCCGAGGGGTGATTCGCGCGCCGGCCGGCGATGGCGAAAACTCCATGTCGTGACGCGAAACTTTCTTTCGCGGCACCTTGGCCCGCAGCCCGTCCAGCCCGATGCCGCGCGGCCGGCGCGACAGAACGAACCGTCATTTGATGTGATCGCGCGCGCCCGCCATCCTGCGTGCCAACGACACCAGAATGGCCGGGGAGGTCGCCCATGGAACTGTTCACCCATCCCGATTTCGACGATCACGAGCAGGTGGTATTCGCCCATGACGCCGCATCGGGCATGCGCGCGATCATCGCCGTCCACGACACGATGCTGGGCCCCGCGCTCGGCGGCTGCCGGATCTGGAGCTATGCCTCCGAGGCCGAGGCCGTGACCGACGTGCTGCGCCTCTCGCGCGGGATGAGCTTCAAGGCCGCGCTGGCGGGCTTGAAGCTTGGCGGAGGCAAGTCGGTGATGATGGTCGCGCCGGATCGGCCCAAGACGCCCGCGATGATGCGCGCCATGGGCCGCGCGGTCGAGCGCCTCGCCGGGCGTTACATCGTCGCCGAGGACGTGGGCGCCACCGTCGCCGACATGGACGAGATCGCGCGAGAGACCCGCCATGTCTCGGGCGTCTCGGGTGGCGCCGGCGACCCCTCGCCATGGACGGCGCGGGGCGTGTTCCTTTCGATCGGGGCGGCGGCGCGCTACCGCCTCGGCCGTGGCCTCGAAGGGCTGCGGGTGACCGTCACGGGACTCGGCCATGTGGGAGCAAGCCTTGCCGCGCACCTGATCGACGCGGGCGCCGAGGTCAGCGTCGCCGACATCCGGCCCGAGGCGGTCGAGGCGGCGCTTGCCCGCGGGGCGGCACGCGCGGTCGCGCCGGACGACGCCCACCGGACGCCCGCCGACGTGTTCGCGCCCTGCGCGCTGGGCGCCGTGCTCAACGCGACGACGATCCCGGAGCTTGCCGCGCCCATCGTCTGCGGCGCGGCGAACAACCAGCTTGCAACGCCCGCCGACGGCGCGCGGCTGCTGGCGCGCGGCATCCTCTACGCGCCCGACTATCTGGTGAACGCGGGCGGCCTGATCTCGGTCGCGCGGCCCTTCGCGGGCCTTGCGGACGCCGAGGCGAAGGCCCGGCTCGAAAGCATTCCGGACACCCTGCTCGAGATCCTCGCCGAGGCCGAGGCCGAGGGCGTCTCGCCCGACACGGCCGCCGGGCGCATCGCGGGCGGCCGCATTTCCGCGGCAACGGCCATGCCCGCCTGAACACCCGCCCGGGCCGCCCGGTGCAGCGCATCCTTGCCCGGACGACGCGATGGCGCTAACGGAATGGGCGCGCCCGACGGTCGGGCGCAGCTCAGGGGAGGCGTCCGGAATGGCGCACAGGATCTTCATCGACGGCGAGGCAGGCACGACCGGACTCCAGATCCGCGAGCGGCTGCAGCGACGCGCCGATGTCGACCTGATCCGCGTGGCAAGCGAGCGCCGCAAGGATCCCGAGGCCCGGCGCGAGGCCTTCGCCGCGGCGGACGTGGCCATCCTCTGCCTGCCCGACCAGGCGGCGCGCGAGGCGGTGGCGCTGTGCGACAACCTCGGCACCCGGCTGATCGACGCGAGCACCGCGAACCGGGTCGATCCCGACTGGGTCTACGGCTTCGCCGAACTGACCCCCGGGCAGGCCGCTGCCGTGGCCGCGTCGCGGCGCGTGTCGAACCCCGGATGCTACCCGACCGGCGCGGTCGCGCTGATCCGGCCGCTGGTCGATGCGGGGCTTCTGCCCGCGGATCACCCGGTCTCGATCAACGCGGTCAGCGGGTATTCTGGTGGCGGCAAGTCGATGATCGAGGAGTTCGCAGCGGGGACGGCTGGCGACTTCTTCGTCTATGGCACGGCGCAGTCGCACAAGCACCTGCCCGAGATGCGGGTCTACTCGGGGCTTTCGGTCACGCCGATCTTCGTGCCCTCGGTGGGTCGCTTCGCGCAGGGCATGATCGTGCAGGTGCCGCTGCATCTCGCGACCCTGCCCGGCACGCCCAGAGCCCGCGACCTGGCCGAGGCCCTGCGCGCGCATTACGCCGCGAGCCGTTTCGTGACGGTGGTCGAGCCCGACCACTACGGCGCGCGCATCGACCCGCAGCACCTGAACGGCACCAACATGCTCGAGCTTTCGGTGCATGGCGACGCCGCGTCGGGGCGCGTGGTGCTGATCGCGGTGCTCGACAACCTCGGCAAGGGGGCGTCAGGCGCGGCGGTGCAGAACCTCAACCTGATGCTGGGGATCGACGAGGCCGAGGGGCTCTGACCCCTCAACCGGCCGCCCGCGTCACGGCCTCGCAGATCGAATCGACGACGGCCGCGAGGCGGGCGGGGTCCTCCGCCTCGCCCATGACCCGGATCACCGGCTCGGTTCCCGAGGGACGGATCACCAGCCGGCCGGTCGCGCCCAGCGCCGCCTCGCCCTCCCGGATGGCCGCGCGCACCGCAGCGTCCTCGAGCGGACGGGCCGTCGCCTGGAAGCGGACGTTCTTCAGGAGCTGGGGGAAGGGCTCGAACATCGCGCAGACCTCGGAGGTCGGGCGCCCCTCGGTGACCACCGCGTCGAGCACCTGCAGCGCCGCCAGCAGGCCGTCGCCAGTGGTGACATGGTCGGCGAGCACGACATGCCCCGACTGCTCGCCGCCCAGGTTGTAGCCGCCTTCGCGCATCGCCTCGACGACATAGCGATCGCCGACGCGGGTGCGCACCAGCGCGATGTCCTGCGCGGCCAGCAGCCGCTCGAGGCCCAGGTTCGACATCACCGTGGTGACCAGCGTGTTCCTCGCCAGCCGCCCGGCCGCGGCCCAGCGCGTGGCGATCAGCGCCATGATCTGGTCGCCGTCGATCACCCGGCCCTTCTCGTCGATCAAGTGCACCCGGTCGGCGTCGCCATCGAGCGCGATGCCGATGTCGGCGCCCGCTTCGAGCACTGCTTTCTGGCAAGCCGCGGGGTCGGTCGAGCCGCAGCCGCGGTTGATGTTCTCGCCGTTAGGGTTCACGCCGATCTTCACGATCTCGGCGCCCAACTCCCACAGCACGCGGGGGGCGACCGAATAGGCCGCGCCGTTTGCGCAGTCGATCACCACCTTGAGCCCGTCGAGGCCGCGGCGCCGGGGAAACGTCGCCTTGGCGAACTCGATGTAGCGCGCATGGCCGTCGTCGAGCCTCTCCATGACGCCGATCCGGCTGGGGGGGGCGAGGTCGACCGGCGCCTCCATCAGGCGCTCGATCTCGGCCTCGATCTCGTCCGACAGCTTGTAGCCGTCGGGGCCGAACAGCTTGATGCCGTTGTCCTCGAACGGGTTGTGGCTGGCCGAGATCATCACGCCCACGTCGGCGCGCAGCGACTGCGTCAGCATCCCCACGGCGGGCGTCGGGATGGGCCCCAGCATCTGCACGTCCATGCCGACCGAGACGAACCCCGCCGCCAGCGCATATTCCAGCATGTAGCCCGACCGCCGCGTGTCCTTGCCGATCACCACGGTGTGCCGCCGCGTCCCCGTGCTGAAGTGCCGGCCAGCCGCCATGCCCAGCCGCATCGCCACTTCGGCGGTCATGGGATCGGTGTTCGCCCGGCCGCGGATGCCGTCGGTCCCGAAGAGCTTGCGGGTCATCTCTGCCCTCCCTCCCTCAGCGCGCGCCAGACCGCCACGGCCTGCGCCGTCTCGGCCACGTCGTGCACCCGGATCACATGTGCGCCCTGATCGAGGCCGGAAAGCCCCGCGGCGATCGAGCCCGGCGCACGACGCGCGGCCTCAGGTTCGCCCGACAGCGTGCCGATGAAGCGCTTGCGCGAGACGCCCAGCAGCAGCCCGCAGCCCAGGCCGTGGAACAGCGACAGGCGCCGGAGCAATGCGAGATTGTGCTCGAGCGCCTTGCCGAAGCCGATGCCCGGATCGACCAGCACCCGCGCGCGGGCGATGCCCGCCTGCTCGGCCGCCTCGACACGCGCGTCGAGCCAGTCATAGACGTCCAGCAGCACATCGTCATAGCGCGGGTCCTGCTGCATCGTCTGCGGGTCGCCGAGCGCGTGCATGAGGCAGACGGCCGGGGCCTCGCGCGCGACCCCAAGGCTCGCGGGGTCGTGCGTCAGGGCCGAGACGTCGTTGAACAGCATGGCCCCCGCCGCCAGCGCCGCGCGCGCCACGCCCGCGTTGCGCGTGTCGATCGACAGCGGCACCGGACAGCCCGCGGATTTCAGCCCCTCGATCACCGGCAGGACCCGGGCGAGTTCCTCGCTCTCGGCCACCGGCAGGGCGCCGGGCCGGGTCGACTCGCCGCCGATGTCGATGATCGCGGCCCCCGCGGCGGCCATCTCCAGACCGTGTTCGACCGCGTCACGCGCCGCCGAATGGCGCCCGCCGTCGGAAAAGCTGTCGGGCGTCACGTTCAGCACGCCCATGATCACCGGATGCGACAGGTCGAGCCCGGCGACCGGGTGGCGCGGCGCCCCCGCCCGGCTCACGGCCCGCGCGAGCGACGGTGACAGCGCGAGCGCCGCATCCACCGGCAGCACCTCGGGCGGCGCGCCGCGCCGCAGCACCTCGACCTCGCGGAACCACAGCGGCCCGCCGGCAAGACGCCACGCGCCCGGCCGGGCATCGGCACACGGGACCGGACGGGCATAGCGGCGGTAGGAGCTTGGCGGCATGGCGCGCGGATACCCGAAGGGACGCGCACGGTCAAAGAGATCTTTTTAACTTATAAAAAAAGTTATTTAATATATTAATGCTACATAATTCGTAATTTATTGCATTCCACAAACTTGATTGCTACCTAAGGCGCAAGCACCGCCCGGAAGGTGATTCCGGCGCCCCAGTCACGGGAGACCACGATATGGCCAAGGCGTTCATCCCCAGCGTTCTTGCGGCGAACGATCTCGTCGAAGGCGACAGCGTCTATCTCGGCACCGATACCTGGGTCCGCGAGATCGCGAGGGCGGCCGTTGCCACCACCCCGGCCGAGGCCGAGGCGCTTGCCGCGCGCGGCGTGGCGGCGGAGCGCGCGAACCTCGTGGTCGGCGCCTACGCCGTCGAGGTGAACCTCGCCGGCGGCACGCCCTGGCCCATCGCGCGGCGCGAGCAGATCAAGGCATCGCGCGCGACCACGATCCCGGTCGGGCCGGCGGCACTGCTCGACGTCGCCGCCTGAGGGCCTCGCCATGTATCGCTACGACGAATTCGATGCGGGCTTCGTTCGCGCCCGCGTGGCCGAGTTCCGCGACCAGGTCGGGCGCCGCCTTGCGGGCAGCCTCACCGAGGACGAGTTCAAACCGCTTCGCCTGATGAACGGGCTCTATCTGCAGCTTCACGCCTACATGCTGCGGGTGGCGATCCCCTATGGCACGCTGTCGTCGCGGCAGATGCGCATGCTGGCCGAGATCGCCGAGCGCTGGGACCGCGGCTACGGCCATTTCACGACGCGCCAGAACATCCAGTTCAACTGGCCGAAGCTGAGGGACGTGCCCGACATCCTCGACGCGCTCGCGTCCGTCGAGATGCACGCGATCCAGACCTCGGGCAATTGCATCCGCAACACCACCTCCGACCCTCTCGCGGGCGTCGCGCCCGACGAGATTGAGGACCCGCGCGTGACCTGCGAGCTGATCCGCCAGTGGTCGTCGCTGCACCCGGAATTCACCTTCCTCGGGCGCAAGTTCAAGATCGCGGTCAGCGCGGCCGAGGAAGACCGCGCGGCGGTGGCGACCCACGACATCGGCCTCTACATCGTGCGCAACGACGCGGGCGAGGTAGGCTATCGCGTGCTTGTGGGCGGCGGCCAGGGCCGCACGCCGATGCTGGCCAAGGAACTGCGCGCCTTCTTGCCGAAGGCCGACCTGCTGCCCTATCTCGAGGCCGCTCTGCGGGTCTACAACCTGCACGGCCGGCGCGACAACAAGTTCAAGGCGCGCATCAAGATCCTGGTCCACGAGCTCGGAATCGAGGAATATCGCCGGCAGGTGGAGGAGGAGTTCGCCCGGCTCGACCGCGCCGCCATTGCCGCGCCCGAGGCCGAGGTGGCCCGCATCGCCGCCTATTTCGCGCCCGCCCCCCTGCCGGCGCGACCCGCGGAGGACGCGGGCTTCGAGCGTGCACTCAAGGCAGATCCCGCCTTCGCCGCCTGGGTCGGGCAGAACACCCACCCCCACCGCGTGCCCGGCTATCGCGCCGTCACGGTCTCGCTCAAGCCGGTGGGCGGCGTGCCGGGGGACGCCACGGCCGAGCAGATGCGCGTGCTCGCGGATCTGGCCGAGGCCCATTCGGGGGCGGAGCTGCGGGTGACGCACGAGCAGAACATCGTGCTGCCTTCGGTCGGCTTGGGCGATCTGCCGAAGGTGTTCCGGGGCCTTGCGGGCGTGGGGCTCGACGCCCCGAACCGCGGCCTCGTGACCGACATCATCGCCTGCCCCGGTCTCGACTACTGCGCGCTCGCCACCGCCCGCTCGATCCCGGTGGCGCAGGCGATCTCGCGCCGTTTCGGCGATCCGCGCCGGCAGGCCGAGATCGGGCCGCTCGCGATCAAGATCTCGGGCTGCATCAATGCCTGCGGCCACCACCACGTCGGGCATATCGGCATCCTCGGCATCGACAAGGCGGGGGTCGAGAGCTACCAGATCACACTCGGCGGCCATGCCGGGGCCGATGCATCGCTGGGCGAGCGCACCGGGCCGGGCTTCGCATTCGACGAGGTGCCGGGCGTCATCGAGACCCTGGTCGACCGCTATCTCGAGCTGCGCACGTCGCGGCGCGAGACCTTCCTGCAGACCTACCGCCGCGTTGGCATGGAGCCGTTCAGGGAGGCGCTCTATGAGCCTGCTCATTGACCGCGGCGGCCCGATCGCCGACCCGTGGGTGCGGGTGCAGCGGGACGAGCCCCTGCCGGACGGCCCGGCGATCGTCGACCCCGACCGGCTGGCCGGGCTCGACCATGCGCCTCTCGGCGTGCATCTGCCGAACACCGCCGACGCCGCCGCATTGGCGAGCGAGTTCTCGCGGCTCGCGCTGATCTCGATCGACTTCCCGGCCTTCAACGACGGGCGCGGCTTCTCGATCGCGCGGCGGCTGCGGGAGCTTGGCTACACCGGGCGGCTGCGCGCCGCCGGGCCGGTCATCGCGGACCAGTTCGCCTATCTCCTGGAATGCGGCTTCGACGAGGTCGAGATCCCCGACGCGCTGGCCGCGCGTCAGCCGGCCGAGCACTGGCTCGCCGCGATCGCCCGGGCCGGCCACGCCTACCAGCGCGGGCGGACGGGGGCCCGCGCCTCGATCCTCGACGCCCGGAGCGCGGATCATGGCTGACGGTCTTTCCCGCCCCATCCGCCGGATGAGCGCCGCCGCGAGCGCCGCCGCGCTCAACCGGATCCATGGCGAGAGCAGCGCCGAGGAAGTGCTGGCCGAGGCGCTGGCCGTGCACGACCGCGGCGAGGTCGCGCTCGTCTCGTCCTTCGGGGCCGAGTCGGTCGTGCTGCTGCACATGCTCTCGCACATCGAGCGCGATCTGCCGGTGCTGTTCCTCGAGACCGGCATGCTGTTCCCCGAGACGCTGGCCTACCAGCGCGATCTCGCGGCGCGCTTCGGCCTGCGGGACGTGCGGCTGATCCGGCCCGATCCGCGCGACCTCACAGTTGCGGACCCTGACGGCAGGCTGCACCGGCGCGACACCGACGGCTGCTGCGACATCCGCAAGACGCTGCCGCTTCAGCGCGCGCTCCAGCCCTTCGCGGCCTGGATCACCGGCCGCAAACGCTACCAGTCGCAGACACGCGCGGCGCTCGAGCCCTTCGAGGTCGAGGCCGGAACGGTGCGGATGAAGATCAACCCGCTCGCGCTCTGGGATGCGAAGGATGCGGCGGCCTATATCGACCGCCACGGCCTGCCGCGCCATCCGCTGGTGGCGCGGGGCTACCCATCGATCGGCTGCGCGCCCTGCACCTCGCCCGTGGGCGAGGGCGAGGATCCCCGCGCCGGGCGTTGGCGCGGCCAGGCCAAGGTCGAATGCGGCATCCATTTTGACGGCGAGAGCTGGATCCGCAGCGCCGCGAGCCTGCCGGGGCCGTTCTGAGCGGACCGCGCGCCGCACGGCCTCAGGCGGGCGGCGTCCAGGCGCGCTCGCGCCACCAAACGGTGGCCGCCCATTTCTCGCCCCGGGTGACCGGCGTTCCAGCGTGGTTGGCGAGGCCCGTGACATCGCGCGAGCCCGCAAGCGTGTTCGCAAAGATCAGGAGCCGCCCTCGCTTTGGCGCGACCGTGGGGCCCAGCACCGGAAAGGCGGTGGCGCCCCCTTCCTCGACATCGTTCAGATAGCAGATGGTGGTGAACAGGCGCTGGCCGCCATTCGCCTCCATCGCCTCGACATAGCTGGGCCCGCGCGCCAGCGAGAATCCGTCCGAGTGGACGGTGAACTCCTGCCCCGGCGTGTAGTGCAGCACCGAGACGCCCTCGACATTCGCGAACGGCATCCGCAGGAGGACGCCCAGCTTGAGGCAGAGCGCGGCGAGCGCGGGGTCCGATTGCGGAGCGATCACGCAATGCGAGTTGGTCCGCTTCTCCGAGACCTCGATGCGGTGCTCGCTGTTGATCACCGTCGCGCGCTGCAACCGCCCGCGCGCCAGCTCGATGACCGCCTCGCATTCCACCGCCGACAGGAAGGCATCGACCGACACGACCAGCGGATTGACGTTCCAGACCTTCGCGCCTTCGCCGATCAGCATGGTTCCGCCCCGCGCGCCATCACCCTTCGCCGCCGTCGTCCTCGCCCTGTTCGGCGATCCAGGCGACCGAGACCACCTTCTCGTCCCCGGCGGTGTTGAATACCTTGACGCCGCCCGCGCTGCGCGAGCGGAACGAGATGTCCGAGACCGGGCAGCGGATCGACTGGCCGGCATTGGTGACCAGCATGATCTGATCGTCCATCTCGACGGGGAAGGCGGCGGCGAGCGGCCCGCCGCGCATCGCTCGGTCCATAGCCGCCACGCCCTGCCCGCCGCGGCCGCGCACCGGGTAGTCGTGGCTCGACGACAGCTTCCCCATGCCCCGCTCGGTGACGGTCAGGATCAGGTCCTCGGCCGCCGACATCTCGGCATAGCGGCCTTCGGGAAGCGCGATGTCGGCCACCGCCTCGGCCTCCTCGGCCTCCGGCGCCTCCTCGGCCTCCTCGACCGAACCCGCCACGGCGCGGCGCATCTTGAGATAGGCCGCGCGCTCCTCGGGCGTTGCCTCGAAATGGCGGATCACGGCCATCGAGACCACCATGTCGCCCCCGGCCAGCCGGATGCCCCGCACGCCCGTCGACTCACGGCCGGCAAAGACGCGCACATCCGTCGTCGGGAAGCGGATCGCGCGGCCCCGGGCGGTAACCAGCATCACGTCGTCGTTCTCGTCGCAGATCCGCGCGCCGATCAGGCGCGTCTCGGAGCCCGGCTCGAACTTCATGGCGATCTTGCCGTTGCGCATGACGTTGGTGAAGTCCGACAGCCGGTTGCGCCGAACGTCGCCCTCCGAGGTGGCGAAGACGATCTGCAGCTTTTCCCATTCGTCCTCGGGCACGTCCACGGGCATGATCGCGGCGATCCCCGCCTCCTCGCGGATCGCCTCGATGACATGCTTGAGATACCGCCCGCGCGCGTTGCGCCCGCCCAGGGGCAAGCGCCAGGTCTTGAGCTTGTAGACCATGCCGTCGGTGGTGAAGAACAGCAGTGGCGTGTGCGTGTTGGCGACGAACAGGCGGGTGACGAAGTCCTCCTCCTTCATCGCCATTCCGGCAAGGCCCTTGCCGCCGCGCCCCTGCGTGCGGAACTCGGCCAGCGGCGTGCGCTTGATGTAGCCGCCATGGGTGACGGTCACCACCATGTCCTCGCGCTCGATCAGGTCCTCGTCGTCGAGGTCGCCCTCCCACTCGACGATCTCGGACCGGCGGGGCGTGGCGAAATCGGCGCGGATCGTCGCCAGTTCGTCGCGGATGATGCCGAGGATGCGCTCGCGCGAGCGCAGGATGTCGAGATAGTCGGTGATCTTCTCCGCCAGCCCCTCGAGCTCGTCGCCGATCTCCTTCACCCCCATCGCGGTGAGGCGCTGGAGCCGCAGGTCGAGGATCGCCCGCGCCTGCGCGTCCGACAGGTTGTAGGTGCCGTCCTCGTTGATCCGGTGCGCGGGGTCGTCGACCAGCCGGATATAGCCCGCGATCTCGGCCGCCGGCCAGCGCCGTTCCTTCAGCCGCTCGCGCGCCGTCTGCGGGTCGGGCGAGGAGCGGATAGTGGCCACCACCTCGTCCACGTTCTCGACCGCGACGGCGAGCCCGCACAACAGGTGCGCCCGCTCGCGCGCCTTTGCCAAGAGATGCGCCGTGCGCCGGGCAATCACGTCCTCGCGGAAGGCGACGAAGGCGCTCAGCATGGTCTTGAGGTCGAGCTGCTCGGGCCGCCCGTTGTTGAGCGCCAGCAGGTTGCAGCCGAACGAGGTCTGGAGCTGCGTGAAGCGGTAGAGCTGGTTCAGCACCACGTCGCGCGTGGCATCGCGCTTGAGGTCGATGACGACGCGCACGCCGAAGCGGTCGCTCTCGTCCTGGATATGGGCGAGCCCCTCGATCTTCTTCTCGCGCGCCAGCTCCGCGATCTTCTCGACCAGCGTGGACTTGTTCACCTGATAGGGGATCTCGGTCACCACGATGCGCGGGCGCCCGCCGGATTCCGTCTCGCGCTCGTCGATGCGCGCGCGCAGGATCACGCTGCCGCGCCCCGTCGAATAGGCCTTGCGCGCGCCTGAACGCCCGAGGATCACGCCCCCGGTGGGGAAGTCTGGCGCGGGGACGAACTGCATCAGCGCGTCGGTGTCGAGCTCGGGATCGTCGATCAGCGCCACCGTCGCGTCGATCACCTCGCCCAGGTTGTGCGGCGGGATGTTGGTGGCCATGCCCACCGCGATGCCGCCCGCGCCGTTGACCAGCAGGTTCGGGAAGCGCGCCGGCAGGACCACCGGCTCGCGGTCCTGGCCGTCGTAATTGTCCTGGAAATCGACCGTGTCCTTGTCGAGGTCTTCCAGCAGGCCTTGCGCGGCCTTGGCCATGCGCACTTCGGTGTAGCGCATCGCCGCCGGCGCGTCGCCGTCGAGCGAGCCGAAATTGCCCTGCCCGTCCAGAAGCGGCAGGCGCATCGAGAAGTCCTGCGCCATGCGCACCAGCGCGTCATAGACCGCCGAGTCGCCGTGCGGGTGATACTTGCCGATCACGTCGCCGACGGTGCGGGCCGACTTGCGATAGGCCTTGTCGTGGGTGTTCCCGGCCTCGTGCATCGCGAACAGGATGCGCCGGTGCACGGGCTTGAGGCCGTCGCGCAGGTCGGGGATGGCGCGGCTCACGATCACGCTCATGGCGTAATCGAGGTAGCTACGCTTCATCTCCTCCTCGACCGCGATGGTCGGGCCGTCATGCGCGAGGCGGGGGAGTTCGCCGCCGTTCTCGTCGCCGTTCGTCGTCTCGTCGCTCACCGGAAATCCCCTTGCCCGGCTGCCCGGCCCGGGTCTCGTTCTCTGGCGGCCGAGTATAGGACGCGGGCCTTCGGCCGGGCAAGCACCAGACGCAGGATATTGCGGGAAGAGCTGCGAAAAACCACCGGATCTCGAAACGTCCGCAGGTGATCTGTCGCTGCTGCGGCGTCTGCGCTAAGCTTGCGGGAAAAACATCTTAAGGGGGAAACCAAGGGGGAAACGATGCCCGACGACCGCATGCCGGACGGGGCACCGGCGACGACCTTCTCGAGCCCCGAGCTGGGCGCCATCGCGCATCTCTACCGCGGCGAGGTCTACCGCTCGACGATCTGGCGCTCGCGCCTGGACAACACGACGAACTGGGCGGTGGTGACCACGGGGATTGCCCTCACGATTTCCTATTCCGGCCCCGAGGCATCGCCGCTGCCGCTGGTGCTGGTCGGGCTGCTGGTCGTCGTCTTCCTTCTGTTCGAGGGGCGGCGCTACCGCTACTTCAACGTCTGGCGGGCGCGTTGCCGGCTGATGGAGACGGACATCTACGCACCCCTCCTCCGCGGCGAAGGCGTCACGATGGATGGCCAGTGGAACAGGCTCCTCGCGCAGGACTATGCCCGGCCGCGCTTCCACATCAGCTTTCTCCGCGCCGTAGGCCGGCGGCTGCGGAAGAACTATGCGTATATCCTGATGGTGCAGGCGATCGCCTATTATGGCAAGCTCGCGATCCACCCCACGCCTCTCGAATACGGGGCGCAGATCTTCGAGCGCGCGACGATCGGGCCTGTACCTGGCGAGCTCGTGGTGCTCGCAGGCATCCTGTTCCATGGTGGCTGGGTCGCCCTCGCGCTCGTAACGCTCCGGATCGAGCGGCGCTACCGTCGCGCGGACAAGCTGATCGCGATCGCCTGAGACCGGGCCGCGTGGCGCTCAGTTCTGCTTCGCGACCAGCGACTGGCCCAGATTCTCGCGCAGCATCCGCTCGTACTCGTCGCGGAAATAGGCCACCGTCGCCTCGTCCATCTCGCCCGCCTCGACACCCTGGGTCTGCGCGAGGAAGGCGTTGAACCGCGCCGTCGCATACATCATGGCGGCCGAGATGCGCGACGCCGGCACCTCGTCCGCCAGCCGGTTCGCGACGGCGATGAACTGGTCGGCGATGTCGAAGAAGGCCCGGCCAGGATCCTCGGCCTCGTGCGCATGGCCGCAGCCGGGTCCGTGCTCGTGATCGTGGTCGTGATCGTGCGCCATTGCCGATCCGCCTCAGAACGGGATGTCGTCGTCGACATCGCCGCGCCCGCCGCCGCCACCGCCGCGTCCGCCGCCATAGCTGCCGCCGCCGCCCTGGCCACCGCCCTGACCCCCGCCGAAGTCGTCGCGCCCGCCGCTGAAGCCGCCGCCACCGCCACCGCCCTCGCCGCGGCCGTCCAGCATGGTGAGCTCGGAGCGGTAAGGCCTGAGCACGACCTCGGTCGTGTAGCGGTCCTGCCCGGACTGGTCCTGCCATTTGCGCGTCTCGAGCTGACCCTCGAGATAGACCTTCGAGCCCTTGCGCAGATAGCTCTCGGCCACCTTGATCAGCGGCTCGGAGAAGATCGCGACCGAGTGCCACTCGGTGCGCTCCTTTCGCTCGCCGGTCTCGCGGTCGCGCCAGTTCTCGGATGTCGCGATGCGCAGGTTGCAGACCCGCCCCCCGCTCGGGAACGAGCGCACCTCGGGGTCGCGGCCCAGATTGCCGATCAGGATCACCTTGTTCACGCTGCCAGCCATCTTGCGGCCTCCCTCCTGCGCCTCGAATCTGCCTCTGGGCGCACCTTATCCGCCACCTCGCGCCGGCGCCACACCATGACGCGGCGCCAGCTTCAGACCGAGGCGGGCGCGTCCAGCGCGACGGGCCCGGTCCAGTGCCACTTGCGCCGCGCGCCCAACCGGCGGACGGCGAATTCGTGCATCCCCGCGTCGATGTCGAGCTGGCGGTCGCGGATGAACGGCCAGGACTTCGCGTCCAGCAGGGCGGTCGGCAGGAACGGATTGGTTCGCAGATGGCCGTGCAGCTCGACCCGCACGGTGGGACGCGGACTGGGACTACGGCCGTGGAAGCCATGGGTATCGGCAACGATCAGGGTGTTCGCCGGCACGCACATCCGCACCGGCGCCGGCAAGCCCATCTCCTCGAGGTCCTCCGCCCCCAGCCGCAGGCTGCCGCCGCGGTGGTTCGAGCGCGGGTCGTCCGCGGCGTCGATGCTGGCGCGATGCTCCCAGGCGCGGCGCCGTGGCGTCAGGCGATGCGAGCCGGGCACGTAGGCGAAGGGGCCGTCCTCCTCGCCCACGTCGTGCAGGAACAGCCATGCCTTCGAGGTCGGGAAGAAGGTGTCCGAATGAAGCTCGGTCTGCGGGTCGGCCTCGCTGCGCGCGGGATCGGCGATCACCGTCTGGTAGAACCAGACCGGGGCGCTCGCCGTCGCGCCGGCATAGCGCACCAGATCGTTGATGCCGCGACCGCCGACCACCGCGCGCGTCTGCGGCAGGCGCGCGAGCGTGCGCGGCGTGAGCAGGAGCTGACGCGTCACCGTCTGCCCCTCGCGAATCTCGCGCGCCGGCAAGCGCAGGGCCGACGTCTCCTCGCTCAGCCTGCGCCATGCGTCGGCGGGCAGGAAGTCGTGGATGACGAAGAAGCCGTCCCGGTCGAACGCCCTGCGCTGGTCCGGGTCGATGCGCGAGCCCAGCCGTGCCCGGCGCATCGCCGCCATCCTGTGCGCGGTGGACAGCCGCCAGACATGCAGTCCCATCCGGTTGAGCCGCGGGCTGCCCAGGATCGGATTGCGCGCGAAGGACTTGGTCGGGCCAAGCACCTCGAGCGCCCAGAGCGGGTAGCGCAGGATTCGCCCGATCTGCATGGCCTCCTCCCCGAATGTTCGCGCCTGTCCCCGCCGAGTGGCGCGGCGCCGCGGCCCTGTCCAGTCCGAAGCCGCGCCTTACAACACCAGCCGCGCGAGCAGCGGCAGCAGAAGCGCGGTCGCCAGCGCGTTGAGCCCCATCGCGAGGCCCGCGAAGGCGCCCGCCACCTCGTTCACCTGCAATGCCCGAGCCGTGCCGATGCCGTGGCTGGCGGTGCCGATCGCAAGCCCCCGCGCCGCCCAGTCGCGCACGCCCACCAGCGTCAGCACCCAGGGACCCAGCATGGCGCCGAGGATGCCGGTCAGGATGACCAGCACTGCAGTGAGCGAGGGCAGGCCGCCCAGGCTCTCGGCGATGCCCATCGCCACGGGCGCCGTGACCGATTTCGGCGCGACCGAGATCAGCGTGTCGCGCGAGGCGCCGAGGCCCCAGGCCACCGCCACCGCACTGGCCGAGGCCGCGAGCGAGCCCGTGACGATCGACACCCCCAGCGCCAGGGCCGAACGGCGGACCTTCTCGACCTGCCGGTAGAGCGGGATCGCCAGCGCCACGGTGGCCGGCCCCAGCAGGAAATGCACGAACTGCGCCCCCTCGAAATAGGCATCGTAGGAGGTCCCGGTGACCAGCAGCCCCGACACCACCAGCACCACCGCGATCAGCACAGGGTTGAGCAGCGGGTTCATCCGCCCGCGCCGATAGACCCACGACCCCGCCTGGAAGGCCGCGAGCGTCAGCGTCAGGTGCACCAGCGGCTCGCGCGCCAGATAGACCCAGATGTCGCGCATGTCACCGCTCACCGCCCGTCCTCCGGCCCGCGCTCGCGGTTGAGGCGCGCCATCACCAGCCCGGTGACAGCGACCGTCAGCAGGGTCGATACCACCAGCGCCGCCGCGATCGGCAGCCAATCGCGGCCCAGCAGGCCGGCGTGGAGCATCACGCCCACCCCCGCCGGCACGAACAGGAGCGAGAGGTGCCCGAGCAATGCATCGCCCACTCGCGCAAGCCCGTCGGGCAGGCCGCGCAGCATCAGCCCCGCGAACAGGATCACCATACCGAGGACCGGCCCCGGCAGCGGAAGCCCCGCGGCCTTGACGACGATCTCGCCGGCAAGCTGGCAGGCGAGAATGAGGGTGAGATAGAAGACCATGCCGCCTCCGCGAGCCCGACGGCGCCCGATGCGCGCCGGCCACGAGTGTCACATGCCGGCGCGCGCGGCGCCAAGGCCCGGGCGGCGCATCGCCGAAATCTCGCGCGCTTGCAAATGTTCATGTTTTGTTTACACTCCGCCGACTCGCAAATCCCGCCCGAGGCGTTATGTCTGCGGGGAACCCCGAGAGGCACGGATTCGCATGGCTGAGCAGAAGTTCATCTCGGTGCGGGGGGCGCGCGAGCACAACCTCAAGGGCATCGACGTCGACATTCCCCGCGACCGGCTGACGGTCATCACCGGGCTTTCGGGCTCGGGGAAGTCGTCGCTCGCCTTCGACACGATCTATGCCGAGGGGCAGCGGCGCTATGTCGAATCGCTCTCGGCCTATGCCCGGCAGTTCCTGCAGATGATGCAGAAGCCCGAGGTCGACCACATCGAGGGACTGAGCCCCGCCATCTCGATCGAGCAGAAGACCACTTCGCGCAACCCGCGCTCGACGGTGGGCACGGTCACGGAAATCTATGACTACCTGCGGCTCCTGTTCGCCCGCGCCGGCACCCCCTATTCGCCCGCCACCGGCCTGCCGATCGAGGCGCAGCAGGTGCAGGACATGGTGGACCGGGTGATGGCGATGCCGCAGGGCACGCGCGCCTACCTGCTCGCTCCCGTCGTGCGCGACCGCAAGGGCGAATACCGCAAGGAATTCGCTGAACTCAGGAAGCAGGGCTTCCAGCGCGTCAAGGTCAACGGCGCGTTCCACGAGATCGAGGACGCGCCCGAGCTCGACAAGAAGTTCCGCCACAACATCGACGTGGTGGTCGACCGCATCGTGGTGCGCGAGGGGCTCGAGCCCCGGTTGGCCGACAGCTTCTCGACCGCGCTGAAGCTCG
The DNA here is from genome assembly GCF_023487995.1 of Thermohalobaculum sediminis. Lineage (GTDB taxonomy): Bacteria > Pseudomonadota > Alphaproteobacteria > Rhodobacterales > Rhodobacteraceae > Thermohalobaculum > Thermohalobaculum sediminis. The sequence goes on along the minus strand of NZ_JAMFKN010000005.1, from coordinate 62,450 downwards.
CGGACGGCATCGCGATCATAGAGATGGCGCCATCGCCCGTCGAGGACGGCACCGCGCCCGAGCCCGAGCGGATCACATTCTCGGAGAAATTCGCCTGCCCGGTGTCGGGCTTCAGCATCGCCGAGATCGAGCCGCGGCTGTTTTCCTTCAACGCGCCCTTCGGCGCCTGCCCCGACTGCGACGGGTTGGGGCAGGAGCTGTTCTTCGACGAGCGGCTGGTGGTGCCCGACGACACCGTGAGCCTGATGGACGGCGCGCTCGCGCCCTGGTCGAAATCGAAGACGCCATATTTCCGCCAGACCATCGAGGGCCTGGCGGCGCATTACGAGTTCAGCCCGGTCGTGCCGTGGCGCGACCTGCCGGATTTCGCGCGCGCCGTCATGTTGCACGGCTCGGGCGGCGAGAAGATCAAGTTCCGCTACGACGACGGCGGGCGCGTCTACCAGATCGCCCGGCCCTTCGAGGGCGTCATCCCGAACATGGAGCGCCGCTATCGCGAGACCGACTCGGCCTGGGTGCGCGAAGAGTTCGAGCGCTTCCAGGGCTCGCGCCCCTGCGCCACCTGCGGCGGCCACCGGCTGCGCGAGCAGGCGCTGGCGGTGAAGATCGGCGGGCTCCACATCGGCCAGGTCACCGAGATGTCGATCCGCGAGGCGCGAGACTGGGTGCTGACCGTGCCCGCGGCGCTGAGCGCGCAGAAGAACAAGATCGCCACCGCCATCCTCAAGGAGATCCGCGAGCGGCTGGGCTTCCTCGTGGACGTGGGGCTCGACTACCTGACGCTCAGCCGTGGTTCCGGCACCCTCTCGGGCGGCGAAAGCCAGCGCATCCGGCTGGCGAGCCAGATCGGATCGGGGCTGACGGGCGTGCTCTATGTGCTCGACGAGCCCTCGATCGGGCTGCACCAGCGCGACAACGGGCGGCTCCTGACCTCGCTCAAGGGGCTGCGCGACCAGGGCAACACCGTGATCGTGGTCGAGCATGACGAGGAGGCGATCCGCGAGGCCGACCATGTCATCGATATCGGGCCCGGCGCGGGAGTGCATGGCGGCGAGATCATCGCCCATGGCACGCCGGATGAAATCGCGGCGACGCCCGCCTCGGTCACGGGCGACTACCTTGCCGGGCGCCGCGAGATCGCCATCCCCCGCAGTCGCCGGAAGGGCAACGGCAAGTGGCTCGCGGTCGAAGGCGCGACCGGCAACAACCTGCACGACGTCACCGCCGAGATCCCGCTGGGCACGCTCACCTGCATCACCGGGGTCTCGGGCGGCGGCAAGTCAACGCTGACGATCGAGACGCTCTACAAGCACGCCGCCAACCGGCTGAACGGCGCGCGGCTGGTGCCCGCGCCCTGCCGGACGGTGCGGGGGCTCGAGCACCTCGACAAGGTGATCGACATCGACCAGTCGCCGATCGGGCGCACGCCGCGCTCGAACCCCGCGACCTACACGGGCTGCTTCACCCCGATCCGCGACTGGTTCGCGGGCCTGCCGGAATCGAAGGCGCGGGGCTACCAGCCGGGGCGCTTCAGCTTCAACGTCAAGGGCGGGCGGTGCGAGGCGTGCCAGGGCGACGGCGTCATCAAGATCGAGATGCACTTCCTGCCCGACGTGTACGTGACCTGCGACACCTGCCACGGCGCGCGCTACAACCGCGAGACGCTGGAGATCAAGTACCGCGGCAAGTCGATCGCCGAGGTGCTCGACATGACGGTCGAGGACGGCGTGGCGTTCTTCGACCCCATCCCCTCGATCCGCGAGAAGCTGGAAACGCTCGCCCGCGTCGGCCTCGGCTACGTCAAGATCGGCCAGCAGGCGACCACGCTGTCGGGCGGCGAGGCGCAGCGGGTGAAGCTGTCGAAGGAACTGAGCCGCCGGGCGACGGGCCGGACGCTCTACATCCTCGACGAGCCCACGACTGGCCTGCATTTCGAGGACGTCAAGAAACTGCTCGAGGTGCTGCAGGAGCTGGTGGACCAGGGCAACACGGTGGTGGTGATCGAGCATAATCTCGACGTCATAAAGACCGCCGACTGGATCGTCGACCTGGGCCCCGAGGGCGGCGACGGCGGCGGGCGGATCGTGGCCGAGGGCACGCCCGAGGCGGTGGCCGAGGTCGAGGCCAGCTATACCGGGCACTACCTGCGGCCGATGCTGGTCAAGGCCGGGCGGATGGCCGCCGAGTGATGCGGCCCGCCGGCCTTCGCGCGCGAGGCCATGGCCATCGGCTGACGGGCGACGTCATGAAGCTCATGCACCGCGCCGATGGCGACGCGGTGCAGGGGGATGACGCGCGAGGGCGAGCGCGTCAGTAGGCGATCGCGCTGACGATCAGGCCGGTGGCCAGCGCCACGAGGAAGACATCGCCGTCGACGCTGACATAGGCATGGCCCCAGGGCGGCGGCGCATAGCCGTAGCGGTGATACTCGCGCACGACGACATAGCGCTCGCGCGGCACGTAGTAGCCAGGGCGATAGCCCCAGCGGTTGCGGTAATGGCGCCGGCCGTCGCGGTAGCCGTCGCGATAGGCCTCGCGCCGCTCGTGGCGGAACTCGTGGCGGTCGCGCTCCCACTCGCGGCGGTCGCGCTCCCAGTCGCGGCGATCGGCCCGCCAGTCACGGCGGTCGTCGCGCCACTCGCGGCGGTCGTCTCGGCGGTCCCTGTGCCAGTCGCGATGATCGTCGCGGCGATAGGCGCGGTCGTCGCGGCCGTGGCGCCCGCGATCATCCCTGCCGCGGTGGCCGCGGTCGTCCTTCGCGGCCATGCGGATGGCGTCCGCGTGATCGGGCACCGCAAGGTCGGCGGCGACGCCCATCGCGGCATCGCGGCCCTGCGCCGGAGCAGGGCCCGCGGCGAGAACCATGAGAACCCCTGCGAGGGCAAGCGGCAGGGCGGCAAAACGATGCGCTCGGATCATGGCAGTCTCTCCTCGCTCTTCGCTAGGGATGCCGCCTTCGCGGCGGAGGCGCCGCCCGCTGCATTCTCGGCGGGGCCATCATCCATGCCGTGTCGAACGGAGGGGCGCGCGATCTCCGTCGCGCTGCCCGCTCACGGCGCGGTGAGCGGGCGGGCGTGGCGCGCGCTCAGCGCAACGCCTCGACGATCAGGCCGGTGGCCAGCGCGATCAGGAACACGTCGCCGTCGACACGGACATAGCCATAGCCCGACGGCGGGCGGCCATAGCCGTAGCGGTCGTAGTCCTCGACGATGACATACCGCGTGCGCGGGATGTAATCGCCCCTGCGGTAGACGTATTTCGGCCCCGGCGAGCACCAGCCCTTCTTGGCGTGGCCCGGCGGGCAGTGCGACGGGTCGGCGAGCGCCGGCCCCGCGCCCAGGGAGCCCGAGATGGCGAGGGCGGCAAGAACGAGAGCGGTCTGACGCATGATGCAGCACTCCTTGGCAAGCTTGCGTGGAGAATGCCGCAAAGCCCCGAATGGTTCCAGAGCCCCGCGATGGCGCCAGTGTCGGGAGGACGCCGCAAGCGTTGGCCGACGCCCCGAATGTTGACAGGCCCCGAATGTCGTCTCACGCTGATTTGATCGAACGCGCTGGGAGAGCCGACATGAACGTGATCCAGATTCTCCGAAGCAAGGGGTCCTCGGCCATCGAGACCATCCGCTCCGAAGTCACGCTGAGCGATGCGGCGGCCGTGCTTGCCGCGCGGCGGATCGGCGCGCTGGTGGTGACCGCGCGGGATGGGTCGATGGCGGGCATCCTGTCGGAGCGCGACATCGTGCGCCGCGTCGGCGAGGACGGCGCGCGCGCGCTGACGCTGCCGGTCAGCGCCGTGATGACCAGCAAGGTCGAAACCTGCGCCCCCGCCGATTCGGCGACCTCGGTTTTGGAACGCATGACCGCCGGGCGCTTCCGCCACATGCCGGTGATGGAGGGCGGACGGATGACCGGGATCCTGTCGATCGGCGATGTCGTGAAGGCGCGCATCGAGGAGGTCGAGGCCGAGAACCAGGCCATGGCGGGCATGCTGAGCGGCTGACGCGTCATTGCGGGATTCGGCCGCTTTCGCCGGATTCGAGCTTGATTTCCGGCGCGCGGCGCTGTTGCGTGAGGCTCCCGCGCAGAGGGGGAGGCTCGGTTGCGCACAGGACTCTATCCGGGGACGTTCGACCCGGTCACGCTCGGGCATGTCGACATCGTGCGGCGCGCCGCCAAGCTGGTCGACCGGCTGGTCATCGGCGTCGCGATCAACCGCGACAAGGGCCCGCTGTTCGACCTCGAGACCCGCGTCGAGATGATCGAGGCCGAATGCGCCCCGGTGGCGCGCGAGAGCGGCACGATCATCGAGGTCCGCCCCTTCGAGAACCTGCTGATGCATTTCGCCCGCGAGGTCGAGGCCGGCATCATCATCCGCGGCCTGCGGGCGGTGTCGGACTTCGAGTACGAGTTCCAGATGGTCGGCATGAACCGCGCGCTCGACGACGAGATCGAGATGGTGTTCCTGATGGCGGACGCGAGCCACCAGGCGATCGCCTCGAAGCTGGTCAAGGAGATCGCGCGCATGGGGGGCGACGTCTCGAGCTTCGTCTCGCCCCGGGTCGAGACGGCCCTGAAGGCCCGCTTCGGCCGGGTCTGAGGCGCACCCGCCGCTTTCGCGGGCCCCGCGCCGTCACATGCCGCCGCGGGCGATCGCGCGGCTCAGGGGGCCGCCGCGCCACGGGGGTCAGGCGCGCCCGGCGGCCTTCCGGTCGGCGCGCAGCGCGGCGATGGCTTCGCGCGCCAGCGCGTCGGCGCGCTCGTTCTGCTCGTGGCCCGAATGGCCCTTGATCCATTCCCAGCGCACCTCGTGGCGGGCGCGGGCGGCGTCGAGCCGCTGCCACAGATCGGCATTCTTGACGGGCTTCTTCGCCGCCGTCTTCCAGCCGTTGCGCTTCCAGCCATGAATCCAGGCGGTGATGCCGTCCTTGAGATAGGCCGAGTCGGTCACCACGGTCACCGGCACGCCGCGCTCGAGCGTCTCGAGCGCCATGATCGCGGCCATCAGCTCCATCCGGTTGTTGGTGGTCTCAGGCTCGGCCCCCGACAGCTCGCGCGTCTTGACCAGCTCGCCGCCGCGGCGCGCCTCCATCACCACGCCCCAGCCGCCGGGCCCGGGATTGCCCGAGCAGGCGCCGTCGGTGAAGGCGGTGATCTCGGGCGTGGCCGCCCGGCTCACCGCCGCCCCCCGCGCCCCTTCGGGTCGGGGCCATAGCCGTTCGGGCCGGGGGTTCCGTCCATGCAGGCCCAGACCAGCACCGCAAGCGCCCCGCAGAAGATCACGACATAGCCCACGGGCTCGAGGATGCCGCCCTGGATCGCGCCGCCCAGCAAGACGAAGGGCAGCCCCGCCCAAGGCAGAAGGATCAGCCAGCCGCTGCGCCCCACGTCGTGCAGGCGCCGCACGCCGACGGCCAGGCTCGGCAGCAGGATGACGAGGCTCCAGAGTTGGCCGAGCACCGGGATCTGCCCCAGCACCACCGAGCTGACCACCTGGAAGAGCGCCCACCACCAATATTCCGGCCGCGTCGCACGGCCGGCGAAGTTCGCGTAGTTGCGAACCACGGACTGGATGGCCTCGACCGGACCCATGCGCCGCCCCCCTCTCGTGCGACCCGTCGCGACGGGCCGTCAGACCGCCATGCGCAGGATTCGGGGCACCTTGAATGAGACATTCTCCTCGGCGGTCACGACGCGCTCGATGGCGAGGTCATAGCGCGCGCGGAAGGCGTCGATCACGCCCTCGACCAGCACCTCCGGGGCGCTGGCGCCCGCCGTGACGCCGACCGCGCGGACGCCGTCGATCGCGCGCCAGTCGATGTCGGCCGCGGTCTGGACCAGCATGGCATAGGGGCAGCCCGCCGCGCGCCCAACCTCGACCAGCCGCTGCGAGTTCGACGAGTTCGGCGCCCCCACCACCAAGAGCGCGTCGATCTTCGGCGCCATCTCCTTCACCGCCGCCTGGCGGTTGGTGGTGGCGTAGCAGATGTCCTCCTTGTGCGGGCCCACGATGCGCGGGAAGCGCGCCTTGAGCGCAGCGACGACGTCGGCGGTGTCATCCACCGACAGCGTGGTCTGGGTGATGAAGGCAAGCCGCTCGGGGTCGCGCGGGCCGATGCGGCCGACATCGGCCACGGTCTCGACCAGGATCACCTCGCCCTCGGGCAACTGGCCCATGGTTCCCACGGTCTCGGGATGGCCGGCATGGCCGATCATGACGATCTGGAAGCCCCGCTCGTGATGGCGCTCGGCCTCGATATGCACCTTCGAGACCAGCGGGCAGGTGGCATCGACATAGAGCATGTTGCGGCGCTCGGCCTCGGCCGGCACCGCTTTCGGAACGCCATGCGCCGAGAACACCACCGGGCGGTCGATCGGGCATTCGTCGAGCTCCTCGACGAACACCGCGCCCTTGGCGCGCAGCTCGTCCACCACGTGCTTGTTGTGGACGATCTCGTGCCGCACATAGACCGGCGCGCCCCATTTCTCGATCGCCTGCTCGACGATCTCGATGGCGCGCACCACGCCCGCGCAGAAGCCGCGGGGGTCGGCGAGATAGAGCGTGAGCGGCGGCCTTGTCATGCCCGTTCCTTCTGCGGCCCGAACTGGAGTTCGGCGAGCCTCGCATAGAGCCCGCCCCTGCCGGTGAGTATATCGTGGGTGCCTTCCTCGACCACCCGCCCCGTGTCAATGACCACGATGTGATGCGCGCGGCGCACCGTCGCAAGGCGGTGCGCGATCACGATGGTTGTGCGGCCCTTCATCAGCCGCGCCAGCGCCTCGGAGACATGCGCCTCCGACTCGGCGTCGAGCGCCGAGGTGGCCTCGTCGAGCAGCAGGATGGGGGCGTCGCGCAGGATCGCGCGGGCGATGGCGATGCGCTGGCGCTGCCCGCCCGACAGGCGGCCACCGCCCTCGCCCACCGCCGTGTCGTAGCCCTGCGGCAGGTCGGCGATGAAGCCCGCGGCGTTGGCCTCGGCGGCGGCTGCCTCGATCTCGGCGCGCGTGGCGCCGGGGCGGCCATAGGCGATGTTCTCGGCCACCGTCGCGTCGAACAGGAAGGTTTCCTGCGTCACCAGCGCCATGCTCGCGCGCAGCGAGGCGAGCGAGACGGTCCTGATCTCCTGCCCGTCGATCTCGATGCGGCCCGAATCGGGGTCAAAGAAACGCTCGGCCAGCGCCAGCACGGTCGACTTTCCCGCGCCGGAGGGGCCGACCAACGCCGTGACCTTGCCCGCCCGCGCGGTGAAGTCGATCCCGTCGAGCGCGGGCACCCCGCCATAGGCGAAGCGCACGTCTCGAAAGGCGATCTCGCCGCGCGGCACGACCAGGGCCGGCGCGCCCGGCAGTTCCGGGATCTCGGCGCGAGTGTCGAGCAGGGCGTAGATCGCCTCGACCCCGGCAAGCTGCTGGCGCAGCGCCACGTTGAGCTGGGCGAGCCGGCGCGCGGGGTCGGCCGCCATGAAGAGCGCGGTGACGAAGGAGAAGAAGGTGCCGGCCTCCATCGTCCCACCGATCACCCTGAGGCCGCCATAGAGGATGACGGCCGCGCCGGCGATGCCGGCCATGGTCTCCATCAGCGGCACGACCAGGCCCTGGAACACGGCAATGCGGTCCGAGCGGTCGCGCACATCGGCCACCGCGCGGTCCATGCGCCCGCGCATGATGTCCTCGAGCCCGAAGGCGCGGATCACGCGGGCGCCGGCCACCGATTCGGCCATCAATGACAGCACCCGGCCGTGCAGCGTCACCTCGGCGCGAGCAAGCTTGCGCACCCTGCCCACCAGCCAGCCGACGCCACCCAGCACCGCGGGTAGCCCGATCAGCGACAACGCCGAGAGCGCGAGGTCCTGCCACAGCATCACCCCCACCAGCGCCAGCAGCGCGAAGAGGTCGGCGCCCAGCCGCTGCGCGATCAGCTGCAACGCCGCGCGCGCCTGAGCCGCGTTCATCGAGATGCGGGTGGTCAGGTCGCCAGTGGTCTCGCCCGCGTGGAAGGCCATGCCCTGCGCCATAACATGCGAGAAAACCCGGTTCTGCAGGGTCGCCACGATGCGGTTGCCGATGCGGGTGAGGATGACCTGCGAGCCGAAGGTCGAGGCGCCGCGGATCAGGAACACCGCCAGCACGACGGCGGCGATCGCGGGCACGGTCTCGGCCCGGCGCTCGACGAAGACGTCCTGCATGACGTCCTCCATCAGGAGCGCGATGGCAGCCCCCATGGCACCCGTCACCGCCATCAGCCCCAGCGCGAGCGCATAGCCGCGGCGATGCGCCCAGGCGGTCTCGGCGATCAGGCGCGCGATGAGCCGCGTGCTGCCCGGCCCCAACACCCTGTCGAGAAGTGCGGCGAGCATCCGCTGCATCCGCCTCGCTCCCCTCAACGCCGCGCCGACGCGGCGGCGGCCGCTTCCTGCCGCTGCCCTTAGCGCATCGCGGCGCCAAGAACCAGCCCGCCCGGTGCCGGTGCGGTCGGGGTGCGGCGGCGCGGGGATCAGGGGGCGTGATGCCCCGGCACCGGGCGGTGCCGACCAGCCAGCGGCGGAGCGGGGGGCGACATGCCATGAGAAACGGCGCCGGGGCCGCCGCCGGCACCGGGTCCCGCGGCGCCGCCCGGACTGCCCTGCCCGCCCGTGGCGGGTGGCGTCTGCGGCCGGTCGAGCGCGCGGATCAGCCGGTCGCGCGCCTCGGGCAGCGCCTCGCGCTCCAGCGCTGGGCAGACGCGGTTGGCGAGGAACCAGCCGGTCATGCGCAGCGCCTCGCGCACCGCACCCGGATTGGCCCGGCCCTGACCGATCAGGAACCCCGGCAGCGGCAGCAGCTTGTCGGCCCATGGCCCGCCCACGGCGCGCGTCACCGCCCGCCCGGTGCGCGGCGAGACGAAGGCCAGGTCGTGCCGCGAGCCGCTGACCGCGCAGCGCTCGAGGTCGAGGCCGAAGCCCAGCACGTCGAGGAACGCGACCTCCCACAGCGCGTAGCGCGCGGGCCAGTCGGCGGCCTGCGCGGCCAGCGCGTCGGCAAGGTCCGTGCTCGCCTCGTGCAGCCCTGCCTCGGCGCCGCGCTCGGGCACCATTGTCAGGATCAGCGCAGCCATCGCGTTGAAGGCCGCCAGCGTGCCGCGGTCGGCCATGATGCCGGCGGCGCGGCTGCGCAGCGGCTCGACCCGGAAATGGCCCAGGTGCTCCTCGAGCCGAGCGCGCCACTCGACGGCAAGCTGCGAGCCCGGCTGGAGGATGGCCGACATCTTCTGCCCCGCGCCGCCGCGTACCAGCCCGGAATGCCGGCCATGCCCGGCCGTGAGCACGTCGATGATGGCCGAGGATTCGCCGTGATCACGGATGCTGAGAAGAAGCCCCTCGTCGCGCCAGTCCATTCGCCTGCCCCGTCCGTCCGCTGCATCCACCCGCCGCCGCGCACCCGTGCCCAGCCCGCGCCGCCGGCGGAACCGGGCCGGCGCCGCGCTCAGCCCGCGAGGCTCGGGTCCTCGAGCAGGTGGCGTCCGCGCCGGTCCTCGATCTCGATCACCCAGAGGTCGCGGTCGCGTCCGCGCGCTCGGGCAATCGCCGCGTCGACCTCGGCCTCCGGCGCGTCCGCGATCTCGGCGTCCCAGCCGAGCCCGCCCTCCAGACCGTATGTCCGTGACCACAAGGATGCACGCCCATTCATGAACGCAACCTTCACGGCGATCGCCCCCGCGGTGGCATCGCCGCGATGGATGACATGGGCGTAGATACCCTCGGCCCCCAGGCGGCTCAGATACGCCCCTACCCAGACATGCGCGGCGAGCCGGGCCATGCCTCAGCCGCCGTCCGAAAAGTCGAGCCCCATCTCGCGGTAGCGCTCGGGCTCCTCGAGCCAGTTGGGGCGCACGCGGACGGTCAGGAACAGGTGGCAGGGGCGCTCGATCAGCTTCGCGATCTCGGCGCGGGCCTCGGCGCCCACGGCCTTGATGGTGGCGCCCTTGTTGCCCAGCACGATGCCCTTGTGCCCCTCGCGCGCGACATAGACCACCTGCTCGATCCGGGCCGAGCCGTCCTTGCGCTCCTCCCAACCCTCGGTCTCGACGGTGAGTTGGTAGGGGATCTCCTGATGCAGGCGCAGGGTCAGCTTCTCGCGCGTGATCTCGGCGGCCAGCATCCGCAGCGGCAGGTCGGCGATCTGGTCCTCGGGGTAGAGCCACGGCCCCTCCGGCAGCGTTTCGGCCAGCCAGCGCTTGAGGTCCGCCACGCCGCTGCCCTTCTCGGCCGAGATCAGGAACGTCCGCGCGAAATCTCGCCGCTCGTTCAGCGCGGCGGCAAGCGCGAGCAGCGTGTCGCGCTTGACCCGGTCGATCTTGTTGATCGCGAGCGCAACCGTCCTGCCCGGCCGCACATGGGTGTCGAGCGCGGCGAGGATCGCCTCGACCCCGTCGGTGATGCCGCGATGGGCCTCGACCATCAGCACCACGATGTCGGCATCCTCGACCCCCGCCCAGGCCGAGGCGACCATCGCCCGGTCGAGCCTGCGGCGCGGCCGGAACAGGCCGGGCGTGTCGACGAACACGATCTGGGCCGCGCCCTCGAGCGCCACGCCGCGGATGCGGGTGCGGGTCGTCTGCACCTTGTGCGTGACGATCGAGACCTTGGCCCCGACCATGGCGTTCAGGAGCGTCGACTTGCCGGCGTTGGGCTCGCCGATCAGGGCGACGAAGCCGCAGCGGGTGGCGCTCATGCTGTTCTCTCCGGCATTGGGGCGGCGGCGCTCACGCGTCGGGCCCGAAGATGTGGGCGAGCAGCCGCGCCGCCGCGGCCTGCTCGGCGGCCTTCTTGGTGGTGGCCTCGGCACGGGTGCTCTCGCCGGTCTCGAGCCGGGCCTCGATGGTGAAGAGCGGCGCGTGATCCGGCCCCTCACGTCCCAGCACGCGATAGGCGGGCGGCGGCAGGCCGCGCCCCTGCGCCCATTCCTGCAGCCGGGTCTTCGCGTCCTGCGGCGCCTCGGCCGGGGCGCGCAGGCGCGTGGTCCAGCGGTCCTCGATGAAGCCGCGCGCCGCTGCCATGCCGCCGTCGAGATAGAGCGCGGCGATCACCGCCTCCATCGCGTCGGCGAGGATCGCGGTCTTGCGCCGCCCGCCCGAGACGTTCTCGGACCGGCCCAGCGCGAGATGCGCGCCGAGCCCGATCTCGCCCGCGACCTCCGCCAGCGTCTCGCGGCGCACCAGCGCGTTGAGGCGCGGCGCAAGGGTGCCTTCCGACTCGTCGGGATAGGCCGCGTGCAGCGTCTCGGCGATCACCAGCCCCAGCACCCGGTCCCCGAGGAACTCGAGGCGCTGGTTGTCGGGCCGCGCGGGGCCGGCGGCCGAGGGATGGGTGAGCGCCTCGGCCAGCAGTGCCGGCCGCGCGAAGCGGTGGCCGAGCGCGGTCTCGAGGTCGTGCAGGGCGGCGGGCTTGGCGGGTCGCGTCATCTCGGGCCGGTCATCAGGCGGGGTGTGCCCTTCCGGCTATACCGAACCCTGGGCTCCGGCGCAAAGGGCCCGGCCCAGACACGGCGCCACGCCTCACTCGACCGACTTGAAGAAGCGGTCGAAGCGCCAGCTCCAGACCTGCCAGAGCGGCCCGTCGGACGAGAAGGCGATCACGTCCGCCCGCCCGATCAGGTTCTCGAACGGGACCGCGCCGACATCTGGGAAGCGGCTGTCGACCGAGTTGTCGCGGTTGTCGCCCATGAAGAAGAAATGCCCCTCGGGCACCACGAATTCGCGCGTGTCGTCGGCCCGGCCCGCGATCGGCATGCGGTGGCCAATCTCGCCCTCGACGTTCAGCACGGCGTGGCGCCGCCCGCCGGGAAGCGTCTCGACATACTGCTCCTTGCGGCAGTCGCCGCCGAGGCGGACGGGCTCGTTCACGCAGCGCGGCAGGCTGGGCGGCGAGCCGCGCAGTACCTTGGGCTCGATGAAATCGGCCTGCCGATCGGTCGGCAGGGGCTCGCCGTTGATGTGCAGGATGCCGCCCAGCACCTGGATGCGGTCGCCCGGCAGGCCGATGACCCGCTTGACGTAGTCGATGCAGTCGTTGGCCCCCGGCTGACCCTGGCCCAGCACGGCGCGGACGAGGTTGTAGGTCCAGCGCACCGGCCCCTCCGAGCAGGCGTCGTGCCGGGGGTGCTTGAACACCACGACATCGCCGCGCTCGGGGAGCGCTGACCAGATCCGGCCCTCGAACAGGTCCGGCGCGAAGGGCAGCGAGTAGCGCGAATAGCCGTAGGAGAACTTCGAGACGAACAGGTAGTCGCCGACCAGCAGCGTCGGCTTCATCGAGCCCGAGGGGATCGAGAACGGCTGGAAGAACAGCGAGCGCACGACGGCCGCGATCACCAGCGCCCAGAAGACCGTCTTGACAGTCTCCCAAATGCCGCCATCCGGCTTCTTGTCGCGCTTGGCCATCGGGGGGAACTCGATCCTGAGTGCGGGGTCTGGCGTATGTGACCGCCTTGCCGGGGGCTGTCAAGGGAGCGCCGGGCGCGCGCGCCTCATCCGCCCAGCAGCGCCGAGGGGATCCCGCCCAGCAGCACCAGTACCCCCGCCCCGGCCGCCACGCGCGCGGCGCGGCTGAGGACGCTGCCGGGCGCGATGATGCCGAACGAAACCAGCGCGAGCCCGGCGGCCGTCACCGCCCCCTCGGCCAGCGCCGCCAGCGGCTGGGCGCCAAGCTCGATCAGCGCGGGCTGATGCACGATGCAGAGCGGCACGATGTAGAGCCCCAGCCCCAGCGCCATCGCAGTGAACGCCACGCGGATCCAGTTCTCGCCCACCATCCCGGCGGCGATGAACACCGCCCCGCAGACCGGCGGCGTGATGGTCGAGAGCAGCGCGAACCAGAACACGAAGAGATGCGCCGTGAGCGGCGCGAGCCCGAGGTCCTGCAGCGCCGGCCCCGCGATCGAGACGCAGATGACATAGGCCGCGGTCGTCGGCACCTCCATGCCCAGCACCAGGCAGGCCAGCGCGGTGAGCAGCAGGGCGGGCCACAGCGCGCCCCCTGCCCCCGACAGGATCAGCGAGGTGAGCTTGACCCCGAGCCCGGTCATCCCCAGCACGCCGATCACGATGGACGCGCAGAGGATGATCGACGCGATCATCGCCACCTGGCTGCCGGCCGCCATGCAGACCGCCTCGGCCCGCGCCAGCAGGGCACGCGGTCGCACGAAGCCGGCAGGCCCGAACATGAGCAGCACCGCCCCCGCCAGGATCGCCATTGCGGCTGCGTATTGCGGTGTCATCCCGGCCGCGAACATCACCCCCAGCAACACGCCGAAAGGGATCGCGAAGAAGGCCGCCGTGACCAGCACCGTCGCCGCGGGCGGCATCCGGTCGGCCGGCAGGCCGCTGAGGCCGAAGCGTAGCGCGAAGGCATCGATGCCCACCCAGACCGTCGCGAAATAGAGCACGGCGGGGATCAGCGCGGCGATCACGATCTCGGTGTAGGGGATGCCCGTGAGTTCCACCATGACGAAGGCCCCCGCCCCCATCAGCGGCGGCATGATCTGCCCGCCGGAAGAGGCGACCGCCTCGACCGCTCCGGCGAGGCGCTTGGGATAGCCGAGCCCCGTCATCGCCGGCAGTGTCACCGCGCCCGTCGAGGCAACATTGGCCGAGGCCGAGCCCGAGATCGACCCGAACAGCGCCGATGACAGCACCGCGACCTTGGCCGCGCCGCCGCGCAGCCGCCCCGCCGCCGCGGTGGCGAGGTTCATGAAGCCCTGCCCCGCCTCGCCCGCGTTGAGCACCGCGCCGAAGATCACGAAGATAGCGACGACGCCCGCCGAGATGCCGGTGAGGCTGCCCCAGATCCCGCCTTCGGTGATGGTGAGCGTGCCGAGGAAGCTCGAGAGCGGCAGGCCGGCATGGCCGAACTCGCCGGGGATGTGCTGGCCGAGGAGCCCGTAGGCCAACGCGAGCGCCGCGATCAGCGGCATCGGCCAGCCAATCGCGCGCCGCGCCATCTCGAGCACGATAACGAGCAGCGCCACCGCCATCGCGACCTGCCCGGGACCGGCGAGAAACCCGTACTGGTCGCCGAGCGCCGTGGCGTTCGCCGCGACATGGAGGCACGCCGCAAGCCCAACGGCGCAGAGCACCAGGCCCGAGCGCCGCGCGCGCCGCGTCCTCGCCGCGAAGACCAGCGCCCAGGGCAGCGCCAGCGCCATGTGCAGCGGCCGCGACACCAGGTTCGGCACGATCCCCGAGAACACGAGCCACAGGTGGAAACCGATCGTGAGCGCCCCAAGAGCCGCCCACAGCAGCCGGGCGTTGGGCGACAGCGGCGCGGTCTCGGCGGTCATCGGCGGATCCGGTCGGGGGCAAGGGCGGGCCGGGACGGGCGGGGCCGCGGCGGCGGGAGCACCGGGCAGGCGCGGCGCCCGCCCGGCGAGTGCGGCCGCCGCCGAGCGCGGCGCGGGCTCGCGCGCCTCAGCGGTTGGCCTCGGCGACCGGCATCCCGGCCTCGTCGTAGTATTTCAGCGCGCCGGGATGGATCTTGCCGTCGATGCTGGCAAGAAGCCCCGCATCGACGCCCGTCCACCACGCGGCCTCGCCCGCCATCCGCGCGCGCTCCTCCCAGAAGGTGCGCGTCAGGGCATAGGCGGTCGCCTCGTCCATGTCGGTCGTTGCATAGGTGACCACCGGCAGCGAGGTGGTCACGATGTCCGCGCCCTGGCCCGCATAGGTGCCCGCCGGGATCAGCGTGCGGGTGCGCTTGGTCGCGGCGACCTCGTCCTCCGAAAGCGAGAGCACCGTGACGCCGGTGCCCGCCGCGGCCTCGACCACGTTCGGCGCGGGCCAGCTCCCGGCAGTCACGAAGGCGTCGATCTGGCCGTTCTTGAGCGCGGCGACGGCGTTCGACAACTCGGCATCGGCGATGGTCACCCTGTCCTTGAGGCCGAAGAGCTCGAGATACTTCTCCCCCTCGGTCGCGCCGAAGCTGCCCTTGCCGAGCAGGATGGTCTTGCCCGCGAGCCCGGCGAGGTCGCTGACACCGGCATCGGCATCGACGACGAAATGCATGGTCAGCGACGGGATCGGGAACAGCGCACGGATCTCGGCAAAGCGCGGGTTGCCCTTGTCCTTGAACGGCCCCGTGGCCGCGGCGGCGGCGCCCACGAGCGCGGGCGGGGTGGTGAAGACGTAGTTGCCGCTGCGGGCGGCCACCTCCATCACGTTCTGCACCGAGCCCTGGCTCTCCTCGACCGTCAGGATCAGCGCCCCTTCCGAGCCGCGCTTGACCGCCTCCGACAGCTGCACCGCCATCTGGTAGTAGGACGAGCCGGTCTTGGCCGACTTGAGCGTGACGCGGGTCTCGGCCAGCCCGGCTGCGGGCACGAGGACCAGCGAGACGGCAATGGCCGCGATCGCGCTGCGGATGAAACTCATGGATCGATCCTCCCGACGTGTTGCCCCCTGGTCGGCACGGAGGCCGCGCCGGGGCGTTCTTCCCTGGGGCGCGACCATCGCCCGCGCGCGCGACCCTGTCCAGTGCGGATGCGATCGTTGCGCGGGCGGAGCGCACCGGCGGCCACGGGTGCCGCGGCGGCGCAGCCGGCGCCGGGCGCGGCGGGGCTCGATGCCCCGGCGCGGCCGACCCCCGGCCTCAGGCGCCGGCGATGGCGGGCGGCAGCGCCTCGATCACCACGAAGGCCTGGGCATAGGGGTGGTCGTCGGTGATCGTCACATGGATCCGGGGCTCAAGCCCGGGCGGCATCAGCGTCCTGAGCCGCAGAGCGGCGCCGCCTGTAAGCTGCATCGTGGGCTGGCCCGAGGGCAGGTTGACCACCCCCATCTCGCGCCAGTTCACGCCCATCCGCAGCCCCGTGCCCAGCGCCTTCGAGCATGCCTCCTTGGCCGCCCAGCGCTTGGCGTAGGAGGCCACGCGCTCGCGGCGGCGCTCGGACTTCGCCTGCTCGATCTCGGTGAACACGCGGGCGATGAAGCGCTCGCCGAAGCGCTCGAGCGTGCGCTCGATGCGGCGGATGTCGGCGATGTCCGACCCGATGCCGACGATCATCGCCCGGCCCCCACCGTCACGCCCGACCGGCGAGAAGCGCGCCGCCCGCCGCGCCGAAGACCGCGGCGCAGGCCCCGTCGATCCAGCGCCGTGCATGGGCATAGCCCGCCCGCACCGCCGGCAGCGAGAAAAGGACAGCATAGCCCCCATATATCGCGCATCCGAGCGCCGAGCAGACCGCGACGATCGCCGCGAACTCGCCCGCCCCGGCCCCCGCGGGCATGCCCAGCGCGATCACCGCCCCCCAGGCCAGCAGCGCCTTGGGATTGAGCAGGTTCAGCAGCAGGCCCTGACGGAACAGGCCCCACGGCCCCTTCGCGCCCGATGCCGCGCCCGCGGCGCCGTCGGGCCCGAGCGCGCTCTGCGCCGACTGCCAGGCGAGCCAGATCAGGAAGGCGCCGCCCGCGAGCCTGACCAGCTCCAGCGCCGGGGCCCAGGCCAGCACCAGCGCGCCGAGCCCGGTCGCCGCCACCACGCCCCAGGACCCGAGGCCCATCGACAGCCCCGCCGCCATGGCGAGCCCCGCCGCCCGTCCGCGCGCCATAGAGGTCGCGGCCACGGAGAGCGTCGCAGGTCCGGGCGAGGCCGCCGCGACGAAGAAGGCGAGCGCGGGCGCGATCAGGAAGGCGGCATCGCCCGTCACGCCGCGCCCTCGCCGAACGCCTCGCGGCGGGCCCGGTCCATCACCTCGCGCATCCGCCGGATGGCGCTGTCGAGGCCCGAGAAGATCGCCTCGCCCACCAGGAAATGGCCGATGTTGAGTTCCATCACCTCGGGGAAGGCCGCGACGGGCGACACGGTGTCATAGGTCAGTCCGTGCCCGGCATGGACCTCGAGCCCCAGCGAATGGGCGTAGGCCGCCATGTCACGCAGCCGCGCAAGCTCGGCGTCGCGCTCGGCTAGCCGCCCGTCGGCATGGGCGTCGCAATAGGCGCCAGTGTGGAGCTCGATGACCGGCGCGCCAATGCGTGCGGCGGCCTCGATCTGCCGACGGTCGGCGGCGATGAAGATCGACACGCGGCAGCCCGCCTCGCGCAGGGGCGCGATGAAATGCGCGAGCCGGTTCTCGTCGGCCGCGACCTCGAGCCCGCCTTCGGTCGTGCGTTCCTCGCGCTTCTCGGGGACGATGCAGACGGCGTGCGGGCGGTGGCGCAGCGCGATCGCCTGCATCTCATCGGTCGCCGCCATCTCGAAGTTGAGCGGCAGCGAGATGGTCGAGACCAGCGCCTCGATGTCGGCATCCGTGATGTGGCGCCTGTCCTCGCGCAGATGCGCGGTGATGCCGTCAGCGCCCGCCGCCTCGGCCACGCGCGCGGCCCGCAGCGGGTCGGGGTGGCCGCCGCCGCGCGCATTGCGGATGGTCGCCACGTGGTCGATGTTCACGCCAAGCCGCAACCGCCCCAGCGGCCGTGTCGGCTTCCCCGTCCCGGCCGCGCCGGATGTCATCTCAGGCATCGTCTCCCTCCCGGCGGTCATGCGCCGAATAGGCCGAAAGCTCGGCGTCGATGACTCGGCGCCGCTGCGCGGCAAGGCTCTCGAGCTTCCGCCGCCGCCTCTCCTGATACGCCTCGACGAGGGGGCCGATCAACCAGTAGGCGCCGAAGGCGGTCAGCAGGCCCGGCGCGATCCCGCCCACGAGATAGGGCAGGAAGATCAGCTCGAGGTTCTCGACCAGCCAGTGGAACGAGAACCCCTCGTCGACCGCGTGCGGCTTCTCGCCGAGGATCAGCCAGCCCAGCTGCAGCGAGGCCGCCGCGATGAAGGGGAAGCTCAGCGGGTTGCCCACCGCCGTGCCGAAGGCCGAGGCAAGCAGGTTGCCGCGCATCAGCCAAGCCAGCGCCGCGGCGATCACGAAATGGAAGCCGAAGAACGGCGTGAACGACGCGAAGGCCCCGCAGGCAAAGCCCAGCGCGATGCGGTGCGGGCTGTCGGGCAGCCGGTGCATGCGCTTCCGCAGGTAGGTCAGGCCACGCCAGACACCCTTGCGCGGGTACATGATCTCGCGCATCCGCTCGAGAAGAGGCGGTTTGTCACGCCGCTTGAAGATCATCTGCCGCCGAACTCCCCACGCCCCGCCGCCGGGGACAATACCGCCGCGCGCCGCGCGCTCAATCCCCGGATGGCCCGACGGGGTCGAGCGGCAGGCGCGGCTGATCGACGCTGGTCGCGGGCTCGGCCCCGGATGGCTGCGGCCGGCGCGCGCGCTCGACCCGGTTCACGAAGCTCTGTGCCCTGAGGGAAGTAAGGACGTCGTTGAGGTGGCGCAAGTCGCGCACCTCGAGGTCCATCGTCATCAGGAAGAAGTCGGGCTTGCGGGTGGTCACGCCGATGTTGTCGATGTTGGCGCTTTGCTCGCCCACCAGCGTGCAGACCTTGCCCAGCGTGCCCGGCTGGTTCAGCAGCGTCAGATCGATGCGCGCGAGGTTACCCGGCACGCGCGCGGCCTCGGGCGCCCAGCGCAGGTCGTGCCAGCGCGCGAGATCGGTCTCGTGCTGCGCCAGCACGGGGCACGAGATCTCGTGCACCACGACGCCGCCGCGCCGCGCGAGGCCGACGATCCGCTCGCCCGGCACCGGCAGGCAGGTCTGGCAGAAGATCACCGCGGCGCTGCGGCTCACGCCCGTGACGCGGCGCGGGTCGGCAAGCGGCTCGGGGGCTGGGTTGGGCTCGGCCGCCTGGCTCGGGTAGATCGCATCGACCACCTGGTGGGCGGAAAGCTCGCCCCGCGCGACCTGGATCAGCATGGCCTCGACCGACGGCAGGCCGAGCTTGGCCGCAGCCGCCTGCTGCGCCTTGGCGCCGCTGTCGCGGCCCTGCCGGGCGAAGGTCTGGTCGAGCAGGTCGCGGCCCAGCGCCACCTCCTCGTCGCGCTGACGGTCGCGCAGTGCACGCCGGATCGCGTGCTTGGCCCGGCCGGTCTTCGCCATGTCCTCCCAGTGCTGCGAGGGGCGCTGGCCTTCGGCGGTGATGATCTCGACCTGCTGGCCGTTCCTCAGCCGCGTCCACAGCGGCACGCGCCGCCCGTCGACCAGCGCGCCGGCACAGCGCTCGCCGATCCGCGTGTGGATGGCATAGGCGAAGTCGATGGGCGTGGCGCCGCGCGGCAGGCCCACCACATCGCCCTTGGGGGTGAAGCAGAACACCTGGTCGGTGAACATGTCGAGCTTGACGTGCTCGAGGAACTCCTGCGGCTCGTTGCCTGACTCGATGCGCGCGACGAGATCGCGCAGCCAGCGGTAGGGATCGACGGCGAAGGGGTTCTCGACCCGCTCGCCGTCGCGGTAGGCCCAGTGGGCAGCGACGCCCGTCTCTGCCACCGCGTGCATCTGATGGGTGCGGATCTGCATCTCGACCCGCGCCGCCCCCGGCCCCGAGACCGTGGTGTGGATCGAGCGGTAGCCGTTCGCCTTGGGCCCCGAGATGTAGTCCTTGAACCGTCCCGGCACCGCGCGCCAGTGCCGGTGGATCGCGCCCAGCGCGCAGTAGCAGTCCTCGTCCGCGGGAACGATCACCCGGAAGCCGTAGATGTCCGAGAGCTGCGAGAAGCTGATCTGCTTCTCCTCCATCTTGCGCCAGATCGAGTAGGGCTTCTTCTCGCGCCCACGCACCTCGGCCGCGATGCCGGCCTCGCGCAGCACGCGCGTCAGTTCCGCCGAGATCTTCGGGATGAGGTCGCCGCTGTCGCGCCTCAGCTTGAGGAAGCGGCGCATGATCGAGGTGCGCGCCTCGGGGTTCAGCACCTCGAAGGCCAGATCCTCCAGTTCCTCGCGCATCGACTGCATGCCCATCCGGCCCGCCAGCGGCGCGTAGATGTCCATCGTCTCCTGCGCGATGCGGCGGCGCTTCTCGGGCTTGAGGTGATCCAGCGTGCGCATGTTGTGCAGCCGGTCGGCGAGCTTGACGAGGATGACCCGCACATCCTTGGCCATCGCCAGCAGGAGCTTGCGGAAGTTCTCGGCTTGCGCCGCTTCGGTCGAGGTCACCTCGAGCTTGGTGAGCTTGGTGACGCCATCCACCAGCCCCGCGATCTCGTCGCCGAACAGGCGCGCGATCTCGTCCGATGTTGCGGGGGTGTCCTCGACGGTGTCGTGCAGGAGCGCGGTGACGATGGTCGAGTCGTCGAGCCTGAGATCCGTCAGGATCGAGGCCACCTCGAGGGGGTGCCCCCAGTAGGGCTCGCCGCTCGCGCGCCGCTGATTGGCATGGGCGGTGGCGCCGAAGACATAGGCGCGGTTCAGCAGCGCCTCGTCGGTGTTGGGGTTGTAGTCGCGGACCTTCTCGACCAGCTCGTATTGGCGGATCACCGCAATCACGCTCCGCTCGGGCCGGGGCCGGGCCGGGGCCCGGCGCCGGCCATGGCACTCAGCTGCGGTCCTGCTCGGCCATCAGGGCGCGCAGCAGCTTCTCCTCGTCAAGGTCGTCGGTCGCGGGCTGCGGCATGACAGGGTGGGCCCCCATCTCCGCCCCGAGCAGGAGCGCCATGTTGTCCTCCTCCGGCTCGTCGACCTCGATCTGGCGCTGGCTCGCCTCGATTGCCTGCTCGCGCAGGGCGTCGGGCTCGACCGTTTCCTCGGCGATCTCGCGCAGCGCGACCACCGGGTTCTTGTCGTTGTCGCGATCGATCGTGATCGGCGCGCCCGACGAGATGGTGCGCGCGCGATGCGCCGCGAGCATCACGAGGTCGAACCGGTTGGGGACCTTGTCCACGCAGTCTTCAACGGTGACGCGGGCCATGAGGCATCTCCCTGTCGCTGATCCAGATCGGAAGTGGGGTGTATATGGTGCGACCGCGGCGAATTCAAGACGCGCCGCCAGGCTCGAGCGGCACCACCGCCGCGCGGTCCGCCTCGGGCAGTGCGGCGAGCATCTCGGCCACGCTCAGCCCGGTCAGGGGGTGGCGCCAGTCCGGTGCGATGTCGGCCAGCGGCACCAGCACGAAGGCGCGCTCCTGCATGCGGGGATGCGGCAGGATCAGCCGCGGTGGCACCAGCGACTGTGCCTTCCCTTGGTCCAGCGCCATCCAGTCGCGCACGGTCGCCGCGTCCGGCAGCACCATGTCGTCCATCGCCAGCAGGTCGAGGTCGCAGATCCGGGGCGCCCAGCGCGCGGGGCGCGTCCGGCCCAGCGCCGCCTCGATCGCATGCATCCGCTCGAGCAGTTCGGCCGGTGCCAGCGTCGTCTCGACCCGGGCGACGCCGTTGATGAAATCGGGGCCGCTGCCGACGGGGTGCGCGGGCGTGCGGAACCAGCGCGACCGCCTCAGGCCGGCAACGCCGGGCAGATCGCCCAGCATCGCAGCCGCAGCCTCCAGCGACTGGGAGACATCACGCGTTGTTGACGGGATATTGCCGCCGAACGCAATCAGTGCGACGCTCATCGGGCTATTCGATCCGTTTGGGAATGGAAACCTGTTTCACGACGAGATAGAGAATTGGCCTGCGATTCGACCGGACGCCGATCAGACGCTCGGAAATCTCGACCAGACATGTGGCATAGCGCCCGAGGCTTGAATGTTCTACCGTGACGAGCGTCTCGCTCTCTTCATCGACGGATCCAATCTCTACGCCGCGACCAAGGCGCTCGGGTTCGATATTGATTACAAGCTTCTGAGATCCGAGTTCCTGCGCAGGGGCAAGCTGGTCCGGGCCTTCTACTACACGGCGCTGATCGAGAACGAGGAATACTCGCCGATCCGGCCGCTGGTGGACTGGCTCGACTACAACGGCTTCACCCTGGTGACCAAGCCCGCCAAGGAGTTCACCGACTCGACCGGACGGCGCAAGGTCAAGGGCAACATGGACATCGAGCTCGCGATCGACGCGATGGAGATGGCCAATTATGTCGAGCACATCGTGCTCTTCTCGGGCGATGGCGACTTCAGGCCGCTGGTGGCGGCGCTGCAGCGCAAGGGCGTGCGGGTCTCGGTGGTCTCGACCATCCGCTCGCAGCCGCCGATGATCGCGGACGACCTGCGCCGACAGGCCGACAACTTCATCGAGCTCGAGGAACTGCGCGAGGTCATCGGCCGCCCGCCGCGCGAGGAGCGCTTCGCCGCGCGCAGCGCCCGCGAGGCCGAGGAAGCCGAGAACGGTGCCGACGGCTGAGCCGCTGCCGTCGCGGCACGCGGCCGTCGAAGCCCCGCGCGACTGCCAGCTCTGCCCCCGACTCGTCGCCTACCGTGCGGCGAACCGGGCCGCGGAGCCGGGCTGGTTCAATGGCGCCGTGCCGAGCTTCGGAGACCCAGACGCCTGGCTGCTGGTGGTCGGCCTCGCGCCGGGCGTGACTGGGGCGAACCGCACCGGGCGGCCCTTCACCGGCGACTATGCCGGATCGCTGCTCTACGCCACGCTTGCAAAATTCGGCTTCACGCGCGGGGTCTTCGCGGCGCGACCGGATGACGGACTAAACCTCGTCGGCGCGATGGTGACGAATTCGGTGCGTTGCGTGCCGCCGCTCAACAAGCCCAACGGTGCCGAGATCAACGCCTGCCGCCCCTATCTCGCGGCGCGCATCGCCGCGCTGCCCCGCCTCCGCGCCATCGTCACGCTTGGCAGGATCGCGCATGATTCGACCGTGCGGGCCCTCGGCGCGAAGGTCGCGTCGCACCCCTTCGGACATGGCGCGGTGTCGCGGGTCGGCGCGGTGTCGATCCATGCGAGCTACCACTGCTCGCGCTACAACACGAACACGGGGCGCCTCACGCCCGAGATGTTCGAATCGGTGTTTGCCGCGCTCGGGCAGCCCTGACCGCGCCGCACGGCGGGCCGCACGCGACGCGGGCGAAGGCTGGCTCCCCCTCAGTCCCCCGCATCCCCGCTGGCACGGTGGCGCACCGGCTCACTCGGCCGGAAACGGCTTGTTCGTCCCGCCCGCCCCGCGCGCGGCACGCCAGTCGGCCACCACCCGGTCGAGGCATCACCGATCCTGCGCCGCGAACACGATCATCACCGCGGCCGCGCAGAGCGCGATCACCGACGGGTAGAACAGGTGCTGCACCGGCGCGAGCCTCGCCACCGGCAGCCACAGCCCGAAGGGATCGAGCAGCGCCGACCAGATCGTCGCGGCCGAGAAGCCCGTGATCGCGAGTTGTGCGGGCACCGCGACCACGCGCATCAGCCCCAGCGCCACCAGCGCACCGACGCCCGCCTCGACGAGGCCAAAGGCTGCCTGCAGTTCCGTCGAATCGAATAGCCCGAAATAGAAATGGTTCTGCACGTTGAGCCCCATCTCGAGGTTCACGACGCGCCCTATTCCCCACCAGACGAGCAAGAGGCCGAGGCTGACCCTGAGCGCGCAAAGCGCCGCTGCGTGCCGCCTCCCAAGTTCCACAGGCATGACAACCCTCCCAGAAGTGATCGAACGCCGGCGACACTGGCCGGAACCTTCTAACTTCGGGTGAAGCCTCGTAGATAACGGCGGGTTCGCGCCCGTCGCGGCAAGGCCGCGAGCCGGGCTGCGCGGGGCTCGATGCCCCGCGCGGTCCGTCTCTGCAGCGACAGCTGCCTGTCGCGGCCCGTGCCCGACGCGCGGGTCAGTTCCCCTCGAGCACCCGCCGCGCAATCACGCCCGCCTGGATCTCGGCCGCGCCCTCGAAGATGTTGAGGATGCGGGCGTCGCACAGCACCCGGCTGATGGGGTATTCCAGCGCGAAGCCGTTGCCGCCGTGGATCTGCAGGCCGTTGTCGGCCGCGGCCCAGGCGACGCGGGCGCCCAGCAGCTTCGCCATCCCGGCCTCGAGGTCGCATCGCCGGTCGGCGTCCTTTTCGCGGGCCGCGAAATAGGTGATCTGGCGCGCGATCATGATCTCGACCGCCATCATGGCGAGCTTCGAGGCCACCCGCGGGAAGGCCGAGAGCGGCTTGCCGAAGGCCACCCGCTCCTGCGCATAGCGCAGCGCAATCTCCATCGCCGACTGTGCGACGCCTATGGCGCGGGCCGCGGTCTGGATGCGGGCCGACTCGAAGGTGCGCATCAGCTGCTTGAAGCCCTGCCCCTCGACGCCCCCCAGCAGCGCGTCGCCCGGCACCCGGTGCCCGTCGAGCGCGAGCGTGTATTCCTTCATGCCGCGGTAGCCCAGCACCTCGATCTCGCCGCCTGCGAGGGTCGCATCGGGGAAGGGCTCGGCGTCGGTGCCGCGGGTCTTGGGCGCGAGGAACATCGAGAGGCCCGAATAATCGGTGGTCCCCGGCACGGTCCGGGCCAGCACGGTCATCAGGTCGGTGCGCCCGGCATGGGTGATCCAGGTCTTGTTGCCGGTGATGATCCAATCGTCGCCGTCGCGCGCCGCGCGGGTCCTCAGCGCGCCGAGATCCGAGCCGGTGTTGGGCTCGGTGAACACGGCGGTCGGCAGGATCTCGCCGCTGGCGATCTTCGGCAGGTATTGGGCCTTCTGCGCCTCGGTACCCCCGCCGAGGATCAGCTCGGCCGCGATCTCGGAGCGCGTGCCGAGGCTGCCCACCCCGATATAGCCGCGGCTCAGTTCCTCCGAGACCACGCACATCGCGGTCTTGCCCATCGAGAGGCCGCCATGCTCCTCGGGGATCGTCAGGCCGAAGACGCCAAGCGACGCCATCTCGTCGACGATCTCCATCGGGATCAACTCGTCGCGCAAATGCCAGCCATGGGCATGGGGCACCACGCGCTCATCCGCGAAGCGGCGGAACTGGGCGCGGATCATCTCGAATTCCTCGTCGAGCCCGCAGTCGCCGAAGGTCGCCGCCCCCTCGCGCTCGGTCATGATCTGCACCAGCCGCGTCCGGTGCGCGTCAGAATTGCCCTCGGCGGTCAGGCGCCGGACGGCGGGCGTCGCGAAGCGCGCGAGATCAGCGTCGGTCAGCCCCATGTCGGCGGGGCGGGCGATCTCGCCCTGGCTCATCGGGATGCCGCCCGCCACCTGGGCCAGATACTCGCCCATGCCGATGGCGTAGATCAGCCGCTCGGCCTCGCCGAGCCGCGCTTCGGCCTTCAGGCGCGCGGCCCAGCCGGTCATCTGCCGCAGGGCCTCGACGTAGGTGGCGAGCCAGGCGAGGGCGTGCGCCGCGTATTGGTGATCGTCAAGCATCCGGCCCGAGACGCGGCCCTGCGCGCTGACGGCACGCGCAAGCCGCCCGCGCGCCTCGACGAGCAGCGCATCGGCCGCCGCAACGGCCTCGCGGCCGAGGCTCACGAGCTCGGGCGCCTCGGCGAGCGGCACGGGATCGGCGAGCGCGGGCTGGGTCATCGGCAAGGCTCCTCCACCGGCTACGCGGCTGCCTGGTTGCGCCGCGGAATCGTCTCTGCTGCAGCTGCGAACTGTCCTAGCGCCGGACCCCGGCGCGGTCAAGGCGTGGGGAAAGATTATTGCGCGCTGGATGGGGAAAACGGGTATTTCTTGCGAGTGCTGTACGGCGCCCCGCGCCGCCCGGCGGCCGGCGCAATGGTGATCGCACATGGGGGCGACAGGCGCGACCCGACCCGCTATGGAAGGCACGCCCCTCTGCCCGCTGCCACTCCACCGGATGCCGACACCTTGGATCTCGTCTCGCCCCTTGCCGCCTACGACCCGGCGATCATCGCCGCCGCGACGCTGATCATGCTGCTTGGCGGCTTCGTCAAGGGTGCGGTCGGCTTCGCCATGCCGATGATCGCGCTCAGCGGCCTCGGCAGCCTGCTGTCGGCGCAGGAGGCGGTGGCGATCCTGATCCTGCCGACCTGCCTCAGCAACTTCTGGCAGACCTTCCGCCAGGGCGGGCTCGCGGCCCGCGACACGGCGGTGCGGTTCTGGCGGCTCAACCTGTTCATGGGCCTCTCGATTGGGGTGATCGCGCAATTCGTGCCCGGCATCCGGTCCGAGGACCTGTTCGTCGCGCTGGGCCTCGTGATCGTGGCGGCGGCGGGGGCGCAACTCTCGGGCTGGCGGCCGAGGGTGCCGGAGAACGGCGGCAGGCGCGCGACGGTCGAGATCGTGGCGGGTCTCGTCGCCGGTGTGATCGGCGGCGTCTCGGGCGTCTGGGGGCCGCCGGTGATCCTGCTCCTGGTCGCGCTCGACACGCCGAAGACCGAGATGGTGCGGGCGCAGGGGGTGAGCTACCTGATCGGCTCGGTCGTGCTGGTGGCCGCGCATTTACAGAGCGGGCTGCTCGACGCCACCACCGTGCCGATGTCGGCGCTGATGTGCCTGCCGGCCGCAGCAGGCATGTGGGCGGGCCTGGTGGCGCAGGACCGGATGGATCAGGCCCGTTTCCGCCGGATGACGCTGGTGGTGCTGTGCCTCGCTGGGCTCAACCTGCTTCGGCGCGGGCTGTTCTGAGCCTCAGCCTGTGATCGCGACGCCGTCGCGGCGCGGGTCGCCCGCAGCGTCGACATGCCCCCGCGCATCGCGCATCACCGCATGGACGCCGCCGAAGAACATCGAGCGCGCTGACCAGCCCCGCGCCTCGGGGAATGCCGCGAGGAGGGCCTCGCGCTCGGCATCGGGCATGGCCTCGAGCTCGAAATCGACCCCTGCCTCGCGCCCCTCGACATGCAGCCGGGGCGCGGCGATCGCGGCCTCGAGGCCCATCCCCTGCCCCGCCAGACGCAGAACCACCTGCGCCAGCGCCGTGCGGATGCGGTTCGAGCCGCCCGAGCCCATCAGCGCCACCCGCCCATCCGGCCAGCCAAGCGCAAGCGGCGCCATCATCGAGGCGAGCCGCTGGTCGGGCTCCCAATTCAGCGGGTCGCCCGGAACGAGGTCGTCCTCGCCCAGCATGTTGTTGGGGATGATCCCGGTGCCCGGCAGCACCAGCCCCGCGCCCTCGCCGTTGGTCAGCGTGAGCGCCACGCCAAGGCCCTGGCCGTCGATCAGCGAGACATGCGTCGTGCCCCGCGCGGCACCGCGCCGGCCCGCGATCCCGCCGCGGTAGCGCGCGAGGAGCGCGGGGTCGAGAAGCCGCGCCGCGCCCGCGACGGGGTCGCCGTCGAGCCCGGCTTCGAGGCGCGCGCGCGCTGTCGCCGCGAAGGCGCGCGCGAGCTCCACGGCACCGGGGTCGCGCCCGACGAGGCCCAGCGCGAAGGCGATCAGCGTCCCGCCGAGCGCGGGCGGGGGGTTCAGCGCCACCGTGGCGGGCCCATGCGAGGCCCTCACCGGCTCGCGCCAGACCGCGCGGTGGCGGCGCAGGTCCTCGACGGTCAGGTGCCCGCCCTCGGCCATCAGGGCCAGCAGGGCGGCAGCGACCTCGCCCTCCTGGATGAAGCGCGGACCCTCGCGGGTGAAGACGTCGAGCACCTCGGCCAGATCCGGGTTGCGCATGAGCACCCCTTCGCCGAAGGGCACGTCCTCGTCGCACATCAGCGCGCGGATCGAGGGCGTGGCGGTCAGGATGGGCGCGATGATCCGGCCGATGGCGGCCTGGAACGCGGTGATCCGCACGCCATCGCGCGCCGCGCGGATCGCTGGGGCGGCAAGTTCGGCCAGCGGCATCCGCCCCAGCGCCCGGTGCGCCTCGGCCAGCGCGGGCGCGAGGCCCGGCGCGGCCACTGCGCCCGCGCCGATCACGAAGCGCTGGCGCGTCTCGCCGAAATCGGCCTCGACCTCGCGCAGGTCGAGCTCGACCAACGGCCGCTTGCGACGCGGCGTCTGCACGAAGGCGTCGAGCACGCGAATCTCGCCCGACGGACGGCGGACCAGCAGGAAGCCCCCGCCCATCAGCCCCGCCAGCACAGGCTCGGCGACCATGGCGGCGAAGGCGGCCGCGATCGCGGCGTCGACGGCGTTGCCGCCCGCGCGCAACACCTCGGCCCCGGCCTCGGCCGTCAGCGCATGGCCCGCGGCGATGGCAAAGCGCCCGCTCATCGCCGCGGCCTGCCCGCAACGCAAGCCGCCGCGCACATGGCGCGGCGGAGCGGAGACGTCGCCGGCATGTCGGCCGGGCGCTGGGTCACGCGGCGCGCAGGGCGGCCGCCTTCACGTCGTCGCCGACATGCGGCTCGTACTGCTTGAAGTTCTTCGCGAACATCGCGACCAGCTCGGCCGCCTGGCGGTCATAGGCGGCGGCGTCCTTCCAGGTCGCGCGTGGGTCGAGCAGGCTGGGCTCGACACCGGGCACCGCGACCGGAACCTCGAATCCGAAATTCGGGTCGACGCGGAACTCGACGCCGTTCAGCGAGCCGTCGAGCGCGGCCGAGAGCAGCGCGCGAGTCGCCCGGATCGGCATCCGGTTGCCCTCGCCATAGGCGCCGCCGGTCCAGCCGGTGTTGACCAGCCAGCAGGTCGCGCCCGTCCGGGCGATCTTGTCGCGCAGCAGGTTGCCATAGACCTCGGGTCGCCGCGTCATGAAGGGCGCGCCGAAGCAGGTCGAGAAGGTGGGCTGCGCCGTGGTAACGCCCTTCTCTGTCCCCGCCATCTTCGAGGTGAAGCCGGTCAGGAAGTGATACATCGCCTGCGCGGGCGTGAGCCGCGCGATCGGCGGCATCACGCCGAAGGCGTCGCAGGTCAGCATCACCACGTTCCTGGGCACGCCCGCGACCCCGGTCGCCGAGGCGTTCGAGATGTAGTGCAGCGGGTAGGCGCAGCGCATGTTGGTGGTGAGGCTGTCGTCCTCGAAGTCGAGCTCGCGCGTGTAGGGATCGTAGACCATGTTCTCGATCACGGTCGCGAACATCGAGGTGGTCTTGAAGATCTCGGGCTCGGCCTCGGGGCTCAGGTTGATGGTCTTGGCGTAGCAGCCGCCCTCGAAGTTGAAGATCCCCTGCTCGGTCCAGCCGTGCTCGTCATCGCCCAGGAGCGTGCGCGCGGGGTCGGCCGAAAGCGTGGTCTTGCCGGTGCCCGAGAGCCCGAAGAACACGGCCGCCTGCGACGGGTCGCCATTGGCGTGGTTGGCCGAGCAGTGCATCGGCATCACGCCCTTGCCGGGCAGGATGAAGTTGAGGATCGAGAATATCGACTTCTTGTTCTCGCCCGCATAGGAGGTGTCGCCCACGAGCACGAGGCGCCGCTCGAAGCTGATCGCGATGATGGTCTCGGACCGGCAGCTGTGCCGGGCGGGATCGGCCTTGAAGTCCGGGCAGTTGATGATCGTGAACTCGGGGACGAAGCCCTCGAGTTCGGCCGCCTCCGGACGCCTCAGCATGTGCCGGATGAAGAGGTTGTGCCAGGCGAGCTCGTTGACCAGCCGCACCTGCAGCCGATGCGCGGGGTCGGCGCCAGCATAGAGGTCCTGCACGAAGACCTCGCGCCCCTTCAGGTGTACAAGCATGTCCTGATAGAGCCGCTCGAACGCGTCGGGCGTCATCGGCGCGTTGTTCTCCCACCAGACATCGGCCTCGACCGAAGGCTCGCGGACGACGAACTTGTCCCTGGGGCTGCGGCCGGTGTGCTTGCCGGTGTTGCACAGGAAGACACCGCCGATCCCGAGCTCACCCTCCCCGCGCCGGACGGCGGCCTCGACGAGCGCGGCCTCCCTCAGGTTGTAGTGGACGGTGCCGACGCCGCCGATCCCCATGTCTTCGAGACGGCATTTCGGGTTGACGATTCCGCGCTGCATTCTCTTCGATCTCCATCACCCGGACGTGCCGGCGAACCGCGGCCGGTCATCCTCTCCCAATGGCTCTTCCCGGGGGGCGGCGTCCGCGATCCGGTCCGGCGCGGCCCTCTTGTTGGTGTGCGGGTCCTGCCCGCATGGTCGAGTCGAAGGCTCTATAAGCAGCGAGCGGATCGAGGTCCACCCCGATCGACGGCGACATCGCGGCACAGGCGGGCGTGGCGCGGCGGTCGCAGCGCGCAACCGGAACGTTCCGGGCGCGCGCCGGAAAATTGCGTTGACAGGCGGGCCATGCAATCATCCTGTCCTTAGAACAACCTCAAGACCCGCCGAAGCTTCCGGACGACGCCGAGCGGGCGGGCAGGCGAGCAGACAGGACGGCCCGGCCGAAAGGGCCGCACCGATCGGGAGAGACCGTCATGGCGATCATCGCGCTTGTCGACGACGACCGGCATATCCTGAGTTCCGTGTCGATGGCGCTCGAGGCCGAAGGCTACGAGGTCCGCACCTACAACGACGGCGCGAGCGCGCTGCAGGGCCTCGAGCAGAGCCCGCCCGATCTCGCGGTCTTCGACATCAAGATGCCCCGGATGGACGGCATGGAGCTGCTGCGCCGCCTGCGGCTGAAAAGCGATCTGCCGGTGATCTTCCTGACCTCGAAGGAGGAGGAGATCGACGAGCTGATCGGCCTGCGCATGGGCGCCGACGACTACATGCGCAAGCCCTTCTCGCAGCGCTTGCTGGTCGAGCGCATCCGCGCCGTGCTGCGCCGCCGCGAGGCCGCGGGCGAGGGCCCGGTCGAGCGGGCCGAGACCGAGAAGATCCTGCGCCGCGGCAAGCTCGAGATGGACCCGATGCGCCACTCGACGACCTGGGACGGCGAGCCGGTGACCCTCACCGTGACCGAGTTCCTGATCCTGCACGCGCTGGCGCAGCGCCCCGGCTTCGTCAAGAGCCGCGACCAGCTGATGGACGCGGCTTATGACGACCAGGTGTATGTCGACGACCGCACGATCGACAGTCACATCAAGCGGATCCGCAAGAAGTTCCGTGACGTGTCCGAGGAGTTCAACGCCATCGAGACACTTTATGGCGTCGGCTACCGCTACAAGGAGGCCTGAGAGCGCGATTGGAGGCGGGCAGGCGGCATCGCGACATGGGCGCCGGGCCGATCGGGCTCGACCGGCGCCGCAGACCGGCATCAGCACGCAACCGCATCGTCGTGGGGCTGCGCAAGTCGGCGCCGTTCTCGTCGCTGCAACGCCGGATCATCTTCTTCAACCTGATGGGCCTCGCCGTCCTCGTCTTCGGCGTCCTCTACCTCAACCAGTTCCGCACCAGCCTGATCGAGCAGCGCGTGCAGTCCATCCGGACGCAGGCCGAACTGATCGCCGTCGCGCTCGCAGGCGGGCTTGAGGGCGCGGCCGAGGGAACCGAGCCGCCATCCCTCGATCCGGAGAAGGCCCGCAGCATCCTTGCGGCGCTCGGCCGTCCGCTCGACCTGCGGGTGCGGCTGTTCGATGCCGACCTGAACCTGATCGCGGACACGCGCAGCCCCGAGACCGGCGGCGCGGTGCCGATCGCCGTCGCGCCCCTGCCGCCACCCGGCGAGAGCAGCGATGAGAGCGTGCTGACCCGCGCCGAGGAAGCCTATGACGCGCTGGTGCGCGGCCTCTCGGCGGCGCGTCTGGGGTATTCCGAAGTGCCCGGCGCCGCCGTCGCGCAGGATGCCGAGGTGCGTCAGGCGGCCGAGGGGCGCGTCGCCTCGTCTATCCGCATCAACTCGGCCGACGAGCTGATCCTGTCGGTCGCCATGCCCGTCCGGCGGCTGCTGAAGGTGCAGGGCGTGCTCGTGCTCTCGACCGAGGGCGGCGACATCAACCGCATCGTCCAGCGCGAGAGGGTCATCATCCTCCAGGTGTTCGTCGTCGCCGCGGCGGTGTCCGTCGTGCTCTCGATCATCCTCGCCAACACCATCGCCGCGCCGATACAGCGCCTTGCCGAGGCCGCCGATCCCGAAGGCGATCGCAGCGGACGGCTGGTCAACCCGGACCGGGTCGAGATCCCCGACCTCACGCACCGGATCGACGAGATCGGCGACCTGTCGGACTCGCTCATCCGGCTCACCGCCGCGCTCTACAGCCGGATCGAGGCGATCGAGAGCTTCGCCGCCGACGTGGCGCACGAGATCAAGAACCCGCTGACCTCGCTGCGCTCGGCGGTCGAGACGCTCGACTACGCCAGGACCGACGAGCAACGCCACCGCCTGCTCGGGATCATCCAGAAGGACGTGAACCGGCTGGATCGGCTGGTGACCGACATCTCGAACGCCTCGCGGCTCGATGCCGAGCTGGTGCGCGAGCGCATGGAGCCCGTCGATCTCGGCGAGATCATCACCGCGATGACGTCGATCACCGCGACGCAGGGACACGAGCGCGGTGTCGCCGTCATCACCCGGATGCCGGCCACGCCGCTGACGGTCGAGGGGCTCGAGGTGCGGCTCGCTCAGGTCTTCGCCAACCTGCTCGACAACGCGCTCTCGTTCTCGCCGGAGGGCGGCAGCATCCTCGTCGAGGGACGCGAACTGCCCGACGGCGCCGTGCGCGTCGCGATTACCGACCAGGGGCCCGGCATCCCCGAGGAGAACCTCGAGTCGATCTTCCAGCGCTTCTACTCGGAACGCCCGGCCGAGGGGTTCGGAAATCATTCGGGGCTCGGGCTCTCGATCTGCCGGCAGATCGTCGAGGCCCATGGCGGCCGCATCTGGGCGGAAAACATCCGCGAGCCCGGCGCGCCCGCGGATGCCCTGCCACGCGGCGCGCGCTTCGTGGTCGAGCTGCCGGGCAGCCCGGATGCGGGCGGATGGAGCGGGAGCCGGACCCGATGACACCCGCGCCGGCCGCCGACAGACGTCCGGGCGCCCCGGACGCGACGGACCCCGCGGTGATCCATGCAAGCGCGGTCGGTCATTGCGGCCGCGGCTGCCTAATCCTCGGCGCGGCGGGCAGCGGCAAGACGGCGCTCGCGCTGGCGATGCTGGCGCTGGGCGCCGAGCTCATCGCCGACGACCGCGTGGCGGTGCGCGACTCCGCGGACGGGCCGCGGCTCGATCCGGTCCCGCATCTTGCGGGGCTGATCGAGATCCGCGGCGCCGGGATCCTGCGCCTGCGGAGGCACGCCTCGGACGTGCCGCTCTGGCTCGCGGCCGATCTCGATCGCGAGGCGCCCGCGCGGATGCCGCCGCGGACCCATGCAAGGGTCGCCGATCACGACATCCCCGCAATTGCCTGCCGAGGCTGGGCGGGAGCGGCGGCGGGGCTGATGGCCATCCTTTCCGCGGGCGTCCTGCCGGATCCCGAGTTCTTCCCGACGGGAGGCCTGCGATGAGCGGGGAGCCCGGCCGCACGCCCGCGCCGGCGCCCGGCGCGGTCGTGGTCACGGGCATGTCCGGCGCCGGCCGGACGACCTCGATCCATGCCTTCGAGGACATGGGCTACGAGGTCGTCAACAACCTGCCGCTGTCGATGCTCGACACGCTGTTCGAGCCGGGCGGCGGCAGCAAGCCGATCGCGCTGGGGGTCGAGGCGCGGACCCGCGGCTTCTCGGCCCGCGCGCTGGCGGGCGCACTCGACCTGCTGCGCGCGCGGCTCGACGCGGCGCCTTTGTTGGTCTTCCTCGACTGCTCCGACGCGGTGCTCGAGCGCCGCTTCGTCGCGACCCGGCGGCGCCATCCCCTCGCGCCGGCCGAGGAGCCCGGCATCGGCGTCGCGCGCGAGCGGGATCTGCTGGCCGAGATCCGCGCCGCGGCCGACATCGTGATCGACACGACCATGCTATCACCGCACGAGCTGCGAAGCGAGCTCGAGGCCCGCTTCTCGCCCGACCGGGCCCGGCGGATGACCGTCGGGCTCACCTCGTTCAGCTACAAGCGCGGCGCCCCGGCAAGCGCCGAAATGGTGTTGGACTGCCGCTTCCTCCGCAATCCGTACTGGGACGAGACGCTGCGCGCCCTTGACGGGCGCGATCCGGCTATACAGGGTTACGTCGGCGACGATCCACGGTTCGGCGCCTTCGTCGACCAACTGACCGAGATGATCGTGATGCTGCTGCCGGCCTATCTGGACGACGGAAAGGTGTTCTTCTCGGTCGCGCTGGGCTGCACCGGCGGGCAGCACCGGTCGGTGGCGGTGGCGGAATGCCTTGCCCGGCGGCTGGCGGATCTGGGATGGCCAGTCTCGCTGCGGCACTCCGAGCTCGAGCGGCGCCGGTGAAGGGGGCGGAGTCCCGCATGATCGCAGCATGATCGGTCTGGTGATCGTCGCGCATGGCAGCCTCGCGCAGTCGCTCCTCGAGGCGACCGAGCATGTCGTGGGCGCGCAGCCGAACGCGCGCGCCGTGGCGATCGCGCCCTCCGACGACCTGCATGCCCGCCAGGCCGAGATCAACGCGCTGGTCTCGGAGGTCGATGACGGCTCAGGCGTCGTGCTGATCACCGACATGTTCGGCGGCACCCCGTCGAACCTCGCGCTGGGCGCCATGACCCGGCCGGGGATCGAGGTGATCTACGGCGCGAACCTGCCGCTTCTGGTCAAGCTCGCGAAATCACGCGAGCGCCCGATGGCCGAGGCCGTGCGCCTCGCCATCGAGGCGGGCGAGAAATACATCGACTCGGCGGCGCGGATGCTCGACCCGCAGGCGCGCGGATGACCGCGGCGATGCCGGCCCGAAGCCTCGAGATCGTGAACGCGAAGGGGCTCCACGCCCGCGCCTCGGCCAAGTTTGTCGAGACGGTCGAGCGATTCGATGCGCGTGCGCGCGTCAGCCGCGACGGCCAGTCGGTCGAAGGCGACTCGATCATGGGCCTCCTGATGCTCGCGGCATCGCGCGGGACCTCGATCCACGTGGAGACCGACGGACCGGACGCCGAGGCGCTGCTCGACGCGCTGGCGGAGCTGGTGGCCGCTCGCTTCGGCGAGGCGGCCTAGCCCATCCGAAAGCCCTGCGCCTCGGCCGCGCAGGCGGCATGGGCGGGGCAGCCGACGAGATGGTCGTTCACCATGCCCGTCGCCTGCATGAAGGCATAGACGATGACTGGGCCGCAGAAGCGGAAGCCCTCGGCCTTGAGCGCCTTCGACATCGCGCGCGAGGCGGGCGTCTCGGCCGGCACCTCGGCGAGGCTGGCGAAGCGGTTCTGGCGGGGCGCGCCATCGACGAACTGCCACAGGAAGCGGGCAAAGCCCTCGCGCGTCTCGATGCGCTGGTAGGCGCGGGCATTGCCGATGGTCGACTCGATCTTGGCGCGCGACCGCACGATGCCCGGATCCGCCATCAGGCGCGCCACCTCGGGCTCGCCCCAGCCGGCGATCACGTCGGGATCGAAGCCCTCGAAGGCATGCCGGAACGCGTCGCGCTTGCGCAAGATGGTGATCCAGGCGAGTCCCGCCTGGAAGCCGTCGAGCACGAGCTTTTCCCACAGGGCGCGCCCGGACGGCTCGGGCCGGCCCCACTCGGTGTCGTGATAGGCGACGTAGAGCGGGTCGCTGCCGCACCACCCGCAACGCCCCTCGCCCGCCGCCGTCGCGCCCATCCGCCGCCTCCCCGCCACTGGCCGGACCCTGCCGCGCCGCGCCCGCCTTTGCAAGGCCGGCCGCGCGCGCCGCGCCCGCCGCCGTCAACCATGTGCGTTAACGCTTTGGCAGGTAGAATGCAGGCAGGCTGGTGATCGAGACCGGGACTCAGGCAAGGGGCCGCACCGGAACCGGCGCGGGATGGCGAGTGCAGCGTATCGAGGAACTTCTCCGGCGTCTGGGTCTCGGCTCACGGCCTTCGGGCGAAAACCGCGGCACCCCCCGCCCGGTGCGGCCGGGAGCCGAGCCGGCGGAAGGCGGCGCCCGGGGCGCGGACGCCCCCGCCGGGTCGGCCCGGAGCGGCGATCCCGGCCAGCGCGCGGGTCACGAGCCGCCCCCCGCCACCGCTCCCCGACACCGGCAGCGCCGAGCTGCATGGCCTCGTGCTGCTCGAAATCGACGACTTCCCGTCCTACGAGGCGCTGTTCGGCGAGCAGGCGGCACGCGGGATCCTGCATGCGGTCGAGGAGCGCGTGATGCCCGCGCTCGCCGCCCAGGCGGGCTTCTGGAGCCCCGGGCGCGGCAAGCTGGCGGTGAGCCTGCCCGGCGCCGATCTCGAGGGGATCCGCATGACGGCCCGCCATCTTCAGCGACTGGTCGCGCGCGACGGCCTCGATACCCCGGCCGGCAGGCTCTTCGTCACCGTCTCGGCCGGCTGCGCCGTCGCCGACACCGCAGCGCTGCCGCTGCTGGGTCCCACCGCCGAGCGCGCGCTGGGCGACGCGCGACGCGCCGGGCGCGGCCGCTGCCGGATCGTCCCGGCAACCGCGGGCGACGCTGCGGGGCCCGACATCGGCGAGGCGGCGCTGCGCGACCTCGAGGCCGGCCGCGTCACCTTCGCCTTCCAGGCGGTCCGCCGGATCGACGGCAGCGGACGGGCCGCCGCCTTCCTCGAATGCCTCGCGCGCCTGCCCAATGCCGGCTCGGCGCCGGTCGAGGCGGCACGCTTCATGCCCAGCCTGATCGAGGCGGGCCAGGCGCCGGCGCTGGACCGCCTGGCGCTTGAGCGCGCGCTCGAGTTGATGGCGGTCAACCCCGCCGCGCGCCTGTCGGTCAATGTCTCGCGGCAGACCATGGAGGACCCCGGCTGGCTTGGCATGCTCACCGCGCGCTGCGCGGTGGATCTCAGCCTCGGCGACCGGCTGATCGTCGAGCTGTCCGAGCGCGACCTCGTTGCCGAGCCGGCGCTGGCGGGGGGCTTCATGGCAGCGGTGCGCCGCAGCGGCGCGGCCCTCGCGCTCGACCGCTACGGCCAGAGCCCGTTGACCGCCGCGGAGCTGCGCAGCTTCCATGTCGACATCGTCAAGCTCGCGCCGGAGCTCTGCCACGGCATCGTCGACGAGCCGGTGCGGCAGATCCGGCTGCGCGATCGCATCACCCTGGCCCGCGCCGCCGATCTGATGATCGTCGCCACGGGGGTCGAGCGGCAGGCCGATGCCGAGTGGCTGTCGCGGGCCGGCGCATCCCATGCGCAGGGCCGCCTGATCGCCCCGCCGGACGCGGCGCCGGACGAGCTGTCCACGTCGCATGTCACGGAGGGCACCCCGACGCGCTTCGGTCTCTACGGCTGACCGCCGGAAGCGGCGCCGGAGACGCGGGAGGCGCGCCTCGCCTCAGCCCTTGCCGCGCGTGAGCTTCTCGAGCTGCGCCTGCATCTCGCGCAACTGCCGTTGCAGGGCGTCGAGATCCTCGCTGATCGTGCCCGTGCCGGCCCGGCGCTCCTCGGCGTCGGGCACCGGGCGCGGGCCCTGCGGCGGCGCTCCCTCGGCCCCGCCACGGCCCTGCTGCGCCGCGCCGAACGGGTTGAACATGCGCATCGCCTGCTCGAAGAACTCCATGTTCGAGCGGGTGAGGGCCTCGAAATTCTGCATCGCGGGATTGGCGGCAAAGGCCGCGCGCATCCGCTCCTGGTTCTTCGCGAAGGCGTCCATCGAGGCGTCGAGATACCCCGGCACCACCGACTGCAACGCATCGCCATAGAGGCGGATCAGCTGGCGCAGGAAGTTCGTGGGCAGCATGCTGCGCCCCTTGGCCTCCTCCTCGAAGATGATCTGCGTGAGGACCGAGCGGGTGATGTCCTCGCCTGTCTTGGCGTCGAAGACGGCGAAGTCCTGCCCCTCGCGCACCATCTTCGCGAGGTCGTCGAGCGTGACGTAGGAACTGCGCGCCGTGTTGTAGAGGCGGCGGTTGGCGTACTTCTTGATGATCACGCGCTCGGTCGCCGCCGGCTCTTCCTTCTCTGCTGCAGACACGAGCGCCTTCCTCCCTCAATTCGCGCGCGAACCGGGCCAATCTTGCATCCCGCAACGGCGAGGGCAACACTTCGTTGCAGATGCGAAACTGCGGCGCGGCGCGAGCTTGCCATTGCCCCCGGGCGGAGGGCGTTGCATCCTGCGGCGGCAGACCGCAATGCGGCGCCGCAACGGCAGAATCGTTATTGTGCACCGCACAATTGTCGCATTGTGCCGAACGCGGAGGACGTGCAAGACAACGCCCCAAGGCGCCGCAGAGAGGCGCCTCACGCCAGGGGAGAAAGGGAAAGGCCCATGACCAACATCGTGATCGCCTCGGCCGCGCGGACGCCGGTGGGCAGCTTCAACGGCGCCTTCGCGAGCGTGCCCGCGCACGAGCTGGGCGCCGTCGCCATTCGCGCGGCGCTCGCGCGCGCGGGCGTCGAGGCGCAGGACGTGTCCGAGACCATCCTCGGCCAGGTGCTGACGGCGGCTCAGGGCCAGAACCCGGCGCGCCAGGCGCATATCGCGGCCGGCCTGCCGGAGGGCTCGGCCGCCTGGGGGATCAACCAGGTCTGCGGCTCGGGCCTCAGGGCGGTCGCGTTGGGCGCGCAGCACATCATGCTGGGCGACGCCGCGATCGTGGTCGCCGGCGGGCAGGAAAGCATGTCGCTCTCGACCCACGCCGCCTATCTGCGCGCGGGCACCAAGATGGGCGACGTCAAGTTCATCGACACGATGATCCGCGACGGGCTGTGGGACGCCTTCAACGGCTACCACATGGGCACGACCGCCGAGAACGTGGCGCGCCAGTGGCAGATCGGCCGCGACGAGCAGGACGCCTTCGCGCTCGCCAGCCAGAACAAGGCCGAGGCCGCGCAGAAGGCCGGCCGGTTCAAGGACGAGATCGCATCCGTCACCGTCAAGGGCCGCAAGGGCGACACCGTGGTCGAGGACGACGAATACATCCGCCATGGCGCGACCCTCGACGGCATGCAGAAGCTCAGGCCCGCCTTCGAGAAGGACGGCACGGTGACCGCGGGCAACGCCTCGGGAATCAATGACGGCGCGGCGGTGACCCTGCTCATGACCGCCGAGGAGGCCGAACGCCGCGGCATCGAGCCGCTCGCCCGCATCGTCAGCTACGCGACCGCGGGCGTGGATCCCAAGATCATGGGCACGGGGCCCATTCCCGCCTCGCGCCGCGCGCTCGAGAAGGCGGGCTGGAAGGTCGGCGACCTCGAACTCGTCGAGGCGAACGAGGCCTTCGCGGCGCAGGCCTGCGCGGTCAACAAGGACATGGGCTGGGACCCGGCGATCGTGAACGTGAACGGCGGGGCCATCGCCATTGGCCACCCGATCGGCGCCTCGGGCTGCCGGGTGCTCAACACGCTCCTCTTCGAGATGAAGCGGCGCGGGGCGAAGCGCGGGCTTGCCACGCTCTGCATCGGCGGCGGCATGGGCGTCGCCATGTGCGTCGAGCGGCCCTGAGCGGATTTCGCCCGCGCCCCTGGTGGCGCGGGCCCATCGCATCGATCTGACGGAACGGTTGGACAGGAGGAAACATCATGGGACGCATTGCACTGGTCACGGGGGGCTCGCGCGGCATCGGGGCCGCCATCTCGGTGGCGCTCAAGGCGGCGGGCTACACGGTCGCTGCCAACTATGCCGGCAATGACGAGGCCGCGAAGGCCTTCACCGCCGAGACCGGTATCCCGACCTACAAGTGGTCGGTCGCCGACTACGAGGCCTGCAAGGCTGGCGTCGCCAAGGTCGAGGCCGATCTCGGCCCGGTCGAGGTGCTGGTGAACAATGCCGGCATCACCCGTGACGCGATGTTCCACCGCATGACGCCCGAGCAGTGGAACGAGGTGATCTCGACCAACCTCAATGGCGTTTTCAACATGACCCACCAGGTCTGGTCGGGCATGCGCGACCGCAAGTTCGGCCGGGTCGTCAACATCAGCTCGGTCAACGGCCAGAAGGGCCAGGCGGGCCAGGCGAACTACTCGGCCGCCAAGGCGGGCGACATCGGCATCACCCGGGCGCTGGCGCAGGAGGGCGCGCGCGCCGGCATCACCGTCAACGCGATCTGCCCGGGCTATATCGGCACCGACATGGTCCGCGCCATCGACGAGAAGGTGCTGAACGAGCGCATCATTCCGCAGATCCCGGTGGGCCGCCTCGGCGAGCCCAAGGAGATCGCGCGCTGCGTGGTGTTCCTCGCGTCGGACGATGCGGGCTTCATCACCGGCTCGACCATCTCGGCGAATGGCGGGCAGTTCTTCGGCTG
Organism: Thermohalobaculum sediminis; assembly: GCF_023487995.1. Classification (GTDB taxonomy): domain Bacteria; phylum Pseudomonadota; class Alphaproteobacteria; order Rhodobacterales; family Rhodobacteraceae; genus Thermohalobaculum; species Thermohalobaculum sediminis. Next base: position 22,770 of record NZ_JAMFKN010000005.1, on the reverse strand, counting down.
ACGCCATCGCTCGGACGCTCGAGCGGCCGGCAGCCCCCTCGGGCAGCCGGCCGTTCCATTTTCTTGGCCGCGCGCCTGTCAGCAGGCCTCGCACGGGTTTCCCGTGGCCTCGGGTGCGGTGAAGAGGCGGCGCACCCCGGCCACCGCCGCGCGGGCAAGCTCGCGGGCGACGCGGGCGCGCTCGGCCATGCCCCGCTCGCGCGCGGCCCGATAGGCGGCGTCGAGGTCGATGCGGCTGATGTCGATCTCGTCATGCAGCGACATGATCGTCAAGCTCCCTTTAATCGGTCAGGGCGGGATGCCCTTGATGCGATCCAATATGCGAAGTATTTTTCCCCCCGACAAACGAGGAATTCCGGATCTTCGGTTAAGGTAAACTTGTCCGAACTCAGCCGCCTCCCGCCCCTGACCGCGCTGCGCGCCTTCGAGGCCGCGAGCCGCCATCTGAGTTTCTCCAAGGCGGCGGAGGAGTTGTTCGTCACCCCGGCCGCGCTCAGCTACCAGATCAAGAGCCTGGAGGAACACCTCGGCGTCGCGCTGTTCCGGCGCCTCAACCGCGCGGTCGAACTGACCGAGGCCGGACGCGCCTTGCAACCGGGCCTTGCCTCGGCGTTCCGCGAGATGATCGAGGCGGTGCGCTCCGTCGAGCGGCAGAAGGGCGCGCGGGCGCTGACGGTGACGGCGGGCCCCGCCTTCACGGCCAAGTGGCTGGCGCCACGCTTCTTCGGCTTCGCCGAGAGGCATCCCGAGATCGAGCTGCGCTTCGTGGCGTCGCTGCGGCTGATGGATCTCGAGCGCGACGAGATCGACGCCGCGATCCGCTACACGCCCGCGCCGGACGAGGCGAACTACTGCGAACTCCTGATCGAGGACTGGGTGGTCCCCGTGGCGGCCCCCGCCGTCGCCGCCCGGATCGAGGGCCCGCGCGACATCCTGCGCGAGCCGCTGCTCCACGACGACAGCCTTGCCATCATCCGCCCCGCGGTCGAGCTTGCGCACTGGCTCGCCGCCGCCGGGGCCGGATCCGCGCCGGCGCCGGCCCGGGGGACGCATTTCTCGGACGCGGGGCATGCGATCGACGCGGCCGTCGCGGGTGCGGGGGTCGCGCTGTCGCGCGCCACGCTGGTCGAGCGCGACCTCGCGGCCGGGCGGCTGGTCGCGCCGATCAGGGTCGGGCTGCTGACGCCCGGCAAGTATTACTTCGTATGCCGCAAGGGCGCCGAGAGCGAGCCGAGAATCGCGACCTTCCTCGACTGGCTGCGGGGGGAGGTGGAGTCGCTCTCGGCCTTGGGGACGGGCTTCGATCTGCGGCCCTTCCCGCGCTGACCCCCTTCCCCGCACCCGCACGCTCGCCTATGTTCCCGCCGCAGGTGACGGCGGAGGCTGAAGGATGCTGATCGGGATTCTCGAGACCGGAAAGGTCAACGAGGCGCTGGTAGAGAAGCACGGCGCCTACCCGCCGATGTTCGAGCGGTTGCTGGGCCTTGCCGGGCCCGGGCTTAAGTTCCGGGCCTACCCGGTCGTTGACGGCGTGCTGCCCGCAAGCCCCGAGGAATGCGACGCCTGGCTGATCACCGGCTCGCGCCACGGGGTCTATGACGATCTGCCGTGGATCGGGCCGCTCAAGGAGTTCCTGTGCGCCGCGCGCAAGGCCGGGCGGCCGATGATCGGGATCTGCTTCGGCCACCAGATCCTAGCCGAGGCGCTGGGCGGCAAGGCCGTGAAGTCCGAGAAGGGCTGGGGGATCGGCGTGCAGGAATACGAGGTGATCCGCCGCCCCGGCTGGATGGCGGACGCGCCCGCGCGCCTTGCCTTCCACGCGATCCACCAGGACCAGGTGGTTGCGCTGCCGCCGGACGCCACGCGGCTGGCGACCTCGCCGTTCTGCGAACACGCCTTCGTCGCCTATGGCGACCCGGAGGTGCCGGACGCGATCTCGATCCAGCCGCATCCCGAGTTCGACCGCGAGTACGGCTACGACCTCATCGTCCTCGGCAAGGGCGAGCGCTTCACCGAGGAGGAGGCCGAGCGCGCCATGGCTAGCAATGGCAGCCCGGTCCATGCCGACGATTTCGCGCGCTGGTGCGTGAACTATCTCGAGGCCTTCGCCCGCAGGCGGGGCGCGAAGGCGGCCTGAGCGCGGTGCCCGGCCGCGGGCGCGTCGCGTGTTGTCACGCGCGAACGCGCATCCATCCGATTGCCATGCAACACGCCTCGTGGCGTCCGAAGACTCCGGACCTGCGGGCAGGTGCCATGCACGACGCGGGCGGCGCGCCGGAGCGGAGGCGTGCCCGGCCCTGCCGCGCCGCGGCTATTGCGCCGCCTTGCCGGTGAGGCCGGCGAGCGCGCCGGCCATCTTGGCGATCACGGGGTGATCTGCGGGCAGGCCATGATCGGCCGCCAGTTGCGCGGGGTCGTGATAGATCAGCACCGTCGCGCCACCCTCGTCGAGCACCTGCACCCTGAGCGGCAGGTCGAGCCCGGCGCCCGGCGCGTCCTTGATCACCCCGGTCCCGAGCGCGGGATTGCCGAATATCACCATCTGGTTCGCGGGGATATCGACCCCGACCGACTTCGCGCCCCCGGCGTGATCGATCCGGGCGAAGACCTTCGCGCCCGCGGCTTCGACGGCGGCGACGAGGCGGTCGGCCGTCTCGGCGACCGGGTGGGCGCTTGGCACTCGCACGAGGTCGGCCGCGAGGGCGGGGGCGGATGCGAGGATCGCAAGTGCCGCGCCCGTCGCGAGACGGCGGGCAAGGCTCGGAAGGGACATGTCGGGCTCCTGCTCTGATCGGCGATTGCCGACCGAGGTTAACCGCGCACGGGCCGCGACGCATTGCGGATCACGGTCACAAAACGCACGATTCCGCGCGTCGATGTTGCGGGCCACGCCGCGCACCGACAGGGACAACGAAAGGGCCGGTTACCCGGCCCTTGGAAGTGCGTCTCTCAGTGGTAGTCGGGAGAGAGCCTCGTGATCTCGTCCTTCAGGTGCAGTTTCTGGCGCTTGAGCGAGGCGATGGTGAGCGGGTCCGATCCCGGTCGGCGCTGTTCGTCCTCGATCATCTTCTCGAGCGCCTGATGCTTCTGCCGGAGTTGGTCGAGATGTGAGGTGAGACTCATATCCGTCCTCCTGTTGCCGATGTGACAGCTTGACTACAGCAGGATTCGCGACGCCTGTCACGGCTCTCGCGAAAACGATCGCGTCATAGAGGCTTATCCCCGAATTTACCGGCTTCCCCACAGGCGCCTGTGGAAGACTCACCCCAGCGGCAGCGCCCGCTCGACGAGGCCCGACCAGAAGGCGACGCCGGCGGGCGCGGCCTCGTCCGAGAAGTCGTAGGCCGGATGGTGCAGCGGCGCGCTGTCGCCGTTGCCGATGAACACGAAGCAGCCCGGCACCTCCCGGCTGAGGAAGGCGAAATCCTCGCCGCCCATGGTGCGCGGATGGCCGCGCGTCACCCGGCCGTCGCCGAAGATGTCCCTGAGCGCGGCCTCGGTGAAATCGGTGGCCTCGGGGTTGTTCACGGTCGCGGGATAGGGCGTCTGCGAGCGCTCGAGCGTGATCTCGCACGCGAAGCTGCGCCCCGTCTCGGCGCAGATGCGGTCCATCTCGGCATGGACGAGGCGCTGCACCGCGTCCGAGAAGGTGCGCGTCGTGCCCATCAGAATCGCGCTCTCGGGGATCACGTTATGGGTCGAGCCGGCATGGAACTGCGTGATCGAGATCACTGCGGGCTCGAGCGGGTCGACCACGCGGCTCACGATCGACTGCAGCGCCGAGACCAGCGCCGCGCCCGCGACGATCGGGTCGCGCGCCAGATGCGGCTTGGCGGCGTGGCCGCCCTTGCCGGTGATCGTGATGGTGAATTCGTCGGCGGCCGCGAGGACCGGCCCTTCCTGCAAGGCGAAATGGCCGGCGGGCATGCCCGGCCAGTTGTGCATGCCGAAGACGCGGCTGACGGGGAAGCGCGTCATCAGCCCGTCGTCCAGCATCGCCTTGGCGCCCGCGCCGCCCTCCTCGGCCGGCTGGAAGCAGAAATAGACCGTGCCGGCGAAGTTTCGGGTGGCCGCGAGATGCCTGGCCGCGCCCAGCAGCATGGTGGTGTGGCCGTCGTGGCCGCAGGCATGCATCTTTCCAGGCTCGATGCTCTCATGGGCGACGCCGCTCGTCTCGTGGATCGGTAGGGCGTCCATGTCGGCGCGCAGCATGATGGCGGGGCCGCCCGGGCCCCCGCGGCCATGCAGCACGCCAACGACGCCAGTGACGCCGATACCGGTCTCGACCCGATCGAGGCCGAACTCGCGCAACAGCGCCGCTACCTTCGCCGAGGTGCGTTGCTCGTGGTAGCCAAGCTCCGGGTGTCGGTGGAAATCCTGCCGCCATTCGGCAAGGTCGGGCGCCATGGCGGCGATGGAGTTCGCGATGGGCTTCACGGCCGCGTTCAGGGGGGCGTTCACGGGGCTGTCTCCTCGAAGTCGATGGCGCGGCCCTCGCGCAGGATGGCGCGGGCACGGGCGGTGAAATCGTCCTGGTCGGCAACATGCGCCGGCCCTTCGTGCAGGACAAGGGGCGCGAGCAGGCGCAGGGGCGTGCGCACCCCCTTGCGCGCCCGGACGATCACCCGCCCGGCATCGCGCCCGGCGCGTGCAGCCAGCGGCAGGATCTCGACCGCCCCGGCCCGGCCGGCGAGGGCGCCAAGGATCCCGGACAGCCGCTCGGCACGGTGGATGATGGCAATGCGCCCGCGCGGCCGGGCACGGGCAAGCGCCGCCGCGATCCATTCGTCCAGCCCGGCATCGCCCTCGCGATGGGCGCGATCGCGATGCGCGACGGGCGAGGCGGGACTGGGCGGCGGGTGGTAGGGCGGGTTCAGGATCACGTGATCGAAGCTGCACGCCCTCAGCGCCGCCGGGGGCGCCGCCACATCGCCCGCGAAAAGCTCGACCTCCACCCCGTTGAGCGCGGCGTTGCGGGCAGCGAGGCCGAGATAGAGCGGCTCGATCTCGAGCCCCGCATGGAGAAGCCCCGGCACGCGCGCGGCGAGGCAGAGCGTCGCCGCCCCCGCCCCGATGCCGAGCTCGAGCACACTCTCGGCCGGGCGCGCCGGGACGCTGGCTGCCAGCAGCACCGGGTCGGTCGCGGCGCGATAGCCCGAAAGCGGCTGCACGAGCCGCACCCGCCCGCCCAGCAGGCGGTCCTCGCGCAGCCCCGCCTCGCCCGTCGCGTGCGATGCGTCCCCGCTCATCCCCAGGGCCCCGGCTCGTAGGTCTCGACGCCGTTCTCGCGCAGGATGGCGCGGGCGCGGAACAGGTCGGCGCGGTGCACCATGATGCGGCGGGGAAAGGCGCCGATGCCGCCCTCGAGGATGCTCATGTTGTGGTCGAACACGAAGCAGTCTATATCCTCGGCGGCGAGGAGCGCCCTCGCGAAGGGGATCAGCGTCGGGTCGGTCGTGCGGACGAGTTCTTCCATGCCGGGCAGGGTTACGCGAAGCGCCCCCCGGCGTCGAGAGCCGCGGGACCCCGAGCCGCGCGCGGCCGCGGCGATACCGCCCGTCGATGCCACCCTTCCCTGAGCCTCCCTCTACCAGCCGAAGGACGCCGCGCATGCCCCCCATCTCAGCGATGAGCCCAGATCCTGCGCCCGGCCCGTTCGAGCGGCTGGTGGCGCTGGTCGCGGACGACCTCGACCGCGTGGGTGCGCTGATCCACGAGCGCATGAGCTCGCAGCACGCGCCGCGCATCCCCGAGATCTCGGCCCACCTGATCGAGGCGGGCGGCAAGCGCCTGCGCCCGATCCTGACGCTGGCGGCGGCGCGGCTGTGCGGCTACGAGGGCGAGGATCACGTCAAGCTGGCGGCGACCGTCGAGTTCATCCACTCGGCGACGCTGCTGCATGACGACGTGGTGGACGAGAGCGCCAAGCGCCGCGGCCGGGCGACCGCCAACATCCTGTGGGACAACAAGTCGAGTGTGCTGGTGGGCGACTACCTGTTCGCCCGGGCCTTCCAGCTGATGGTCGAGACCGGGTCGGTGCGGGTGCTTGGGATCCTGTCGGACGCCTCGGCCGTGATCGCCGAGGGCGAGGTGCTGCAATTGATCACCGCGCATGACCTGACGACCGGGCTCGACCGCTACGAGCAGGTGATCCGGGGCAAGACGGCCGCGCTGTTCGCCGCCGCGACCGAGGTGGGAGCGGTGATCGCCGGGCGCCCGGAGGCCGAGGTGGCGGCAATGCGGACCTATGGCGACGCCCTTGGAATCGCTTTCCAGCTGGCCGACGACTGGCTCGACTATGGCGGCTCGGCCGAGTCTCTGGGCAAGAACACGGGCGATGACTTCCGCGAGGGGAAGGTCACGATGCCGGTGATCCTGGCGGTGCAACGGGGCGATGCCTCGGCGCGGGCCTTCTGGCAGCGCACGATCGCGAAGGGGCGGCAGGGCGAGGGCGATCTCGAGCAGGCACTGGCGCATCTGCACGCCACCGGTGCGCTCGAGGCCACGCGGCAGGCCGCGCGCGAGGAAGCGGCCCGCGCCATCGCGGCGCTCGATGCCTTCCCGGAGGGCGAGATGAAGACGGCGCTCGCCGACATCGCGGGCTTCGTGGTGGCGCGGACGGTCTGAAGCGCCGGCGCGTCAGGCGCCGACCGGCGCGGCCGCGACCCACCAGCCGGGGGCGGCGGCGCGGAGCCGCTCGGCCTGCGCGATCGCCTCGGGGCCGGTCTCGTGCAGCGCGAAGCAGGTCGCGCCCGAGCCCGACATCCGCGCGAGCGGCGCGCCGGCAAGCGCCTCCAGAACCTCGGGGATCGCGGGGCAGAGCGCGCTGGCCGCGGGCTCGAGATCGTTGCGCTGGGCGCGCAGCCAGCCGACGAGGTCGGCGAAGCCGGCGAAGCCGCCCGCGGGCGCGGCGGGTCCCGGCGGCAGGTCCTTCCGGACGCTGGCCGCGAACACGGCACGGGTCTCGACCGACCGCAGCGGGTTCACCAACACCATCCAGAACCCCGGCATCGCCGGGGCGGGCGCAAGTCGCTCGCCCACCCCGGCCATCAGCGTCGCCCCCGGCGCGGCAAGGCAGACGGGGACGTCCGCGCCAAGGCGGGCGGCGAGGTCCGCGGGCAGCCCGACGTTCCAAAGCCGCGCGAGCAACCGCAGCGCCGCCGCGGCATCGGACGAGCCGCCGCCGATGCCCGAGGCCACGGGCAGGTTCTTCACCAGCCTGAGCGCGGCGCGCGGCCGGGCCAGCCCGGCGGCCTCGGCCAGGGCCCGGGCGGCGCGCAGCACGAGATTGTCGCCGTCCGCCGACAGCTCGCGCGCGAACGGGCCGTCGAGCGCGAGCGACAGGCCCGGCCCGCTCTCCGCCTCGAGGAGATCGCCGATCGCCGGAAAGACGGCGAGGCTCTCAAGCAGGTGATAGCCGTCGGCGCGCTGCCCGCGCAGGTGCAGGAACAGGTTCACCTTGGCCCGCGCGAGCTGCGAAAGCGGCTCGGCCGCCGCGCCGGGCGCGGCGGGTGCGGGCGTCGCCGTCGTCATGCTCAGCCGCCGTTCTTCGCGTCCGCCGCGCCGAGCACCGCGGGCGTGCCGCTTGCAGATTCCTCGGCAAGGACCGTGTCGAGCCCGACCTCGAGCTTGCGCCGGATCCGGGTAAGGTCCTTCTCCTCGGGCTCGAAGGAGAGCGCCCGCTTCCACTGGAATCGCGCCTCGGTGCGCCGGCCGATCATCCACAGCGCGTCGCCGTAATGGTCGTTGATGACCGGATCGACGGGGTTGATCTCGACCGCGCGCTCGAGCTGCTCGACGGCGCCCTGATACTCGCCGAGCCGGTAGAGAACCCAGCCGAGGCTATCGACGATATAGCCGTCCTCGGGTCGCTGCTCGACCGCCTTTTCGATCATCGCCCGGGCCTCGGCGAAGTTCCGGCCCATCTCGATCCAGGAATAGCCAAGGTAGTTCAGAACCAGCGGCTGGTCGGGCTCGAGTTCCAGCGCGCGAAGGAAATCTGGCTCGGCGAGATCCCATTGCTTCGAGCGCTCGTAGGCGATGCCGCGCTGGTAGAACAGGACCCAGTGATGCGGCTCGATCTGCGGCAGCAGGCGGATCGTCGCGTCGTAGGCGACCGCCGCTTCCTCGAAGCGCTCCTCGCGGCGCAGCAGATCGCCGAGCGCGTTCTGCGCCTCGATCGAGCGGGGATAGCGCGCCGCGACCTCGCGCATCGCGACGATGGCGGCGTCGGCACGCTCGGCAAGCTGCATCGATTCGGCGCGTCCGATCATCGCCTCGAGCGCCTCGGGCGCGTCGCGCGGGACCGATTCATAAGCCGCGATGGCCGCGTCGTATTGCTGCGTGACGCGCAGCATCTGCGCCGTCAGCAGCTTCGCCTCGATCAGGTCGGGGTCGAGGAAGCTCGCGAGCCGCGCATAGGCGAGCCCCACCGTGCGGTTCGCGCCGCGCGAGAGGTAGCCCGAAAGGCCGAAGAACGCCTCGCCCGCGCCCTGCGCGGCGGTCGTCACCACCGGCGCCGGCCGGGTGCCATCGGCAATCGCGCGCTCGAGTTCCTCCAGCCGGGTATCGCCCAGCGTGCGCTCGAGGCGGCCCGTGATCAGCGCGCGCGCCTCCTCGGCCCGGCCAAGCCGCGCGAGCACGCCCGCCTGGATGCGAACCAGCCGCAGCGTCGGCGTGTCGGCCTTCTCGGCGGCCCGCGCCAGCGCCTCGGCCGCGGCGGCGTCGTTGCCGGCGGACGCCTCGACCAGCCCGAGATGATAGGCTGCCATCATCTGCCCGGCCGTGCCCAGCTTCTCGTCCGCCTCGAGCTCGGCCAGCGCCTTGACCGCGGCAGGCACGTCGCCGGCCGACACATGCGACCATGCGCCGAGCAGGAGGCCGAGGAACTGGCTGCCGTCGCTGGGCACGGCCGCGAGCGCCTCGCGCGCTGCATCGGGCGCGCCGCGCCGGATCGCATCGGCGGCGAGCACGAGCGCGCCGAAGGCATGGCCCGGCTCGATGGCGTCGAGCCGGCGCGCGATCGGCACCGCGGTCTCCACCTGGCCGGCCGCAACCTTGGCGAGGATCGTGCGCTCGAGCAGCGTGGTGTTCGACTGGTCGCCGGCGAGCGCCTGCGCATAATACATGGCTGCGCCCGCGACATCGCCGTTGCGAACCGCGTGCTCGGCGGCGAGGTAGGGGCCGACGGCCGGCTCGGCCCGCGACGGCAGGGGCGCCGCCGCGATCAGGAGCGCGATGGCGGTAGCGCAGAGCGCGCGGGTAGGATGCGTGAAGCGGCGGAGCAATGCGGCCTCCTCGAAGCGGTGTCTCGTCAAGCGGCAGATGGGTGCCGCGCCACGGATTTCCCAGCGCCTGGCGCCGGCATGCCCCCCAGCATATCTCAATGCGCGGACGCGGGAAGGAAATATAGCGTGCTGACGCCGTGACACGGCGCGCGCCGTTGCCGTCATGCCAGCCTGCACCGATCGGGCCCCATCCGCGAAGTCCCCGCTTCCCCGGCCGGCGAGCCGGGGCCGCGGCGGCATCGCCGGGGCGGAGAGGCACCTTGTCGAGCCCGGCGCAGCCCAGCCTGCACTGCGCGGGACCGGAGCGGCGCAAGGTGGTATCAGTCCAGCCCTTCCAGCCACTCGATCACCGCGGGCGGCACGATCGCCTGCGCGCGGCGCGAGACGAAGACCCCGATATGCCCCGTGGGCACCTCGACCTCCCGATAGGGGGCGTGGCGCAGGTGCCGCCCGAGCGCCCGGCTGCAGGGTGGCGGGATGATGTGGTCGCGCGCGCCATAGATGTTGAGAACCGGGCAGGCGATGTCCCCGAGCCGCACCGGCTGGCCCGCCACCATGAACGTGCCCTCGACCAGCCGGTTCTCGGCATAGAGGCCGACCAGCCATTCGCGCGCCGCCGCGCCCGGATGATCGGGGCGGTCGGCGAGCCATTTCTCCATCCGCAGGAAGGTCTCGAAGGCGTCGTCGTCCCCGGCGATCTCAAGCAGGTCGGCGCCGTATTTCGAGACGGTCCGGGCGGGCGCGAGGTTCTGGAATACCGCGCCCGTGAGCTCGCCCGGCAGGTTGCCCCAGTCGTCCACCATGCGCGCGATCAGGTCCGGGTCGAGGTTGCGGGTCCAGAGGTTCAGGTGGCCGTGGCCCGGCTCGGGGTCCTCGACATCGGCGTGGAAATCGACCGGCGTGACCGCGAGCGCGAGCCCCTTGAGCCGCTGCGGGTGCAGGGCCGCGTGGCACAGCGCGAAGACCCCGCCCTGGCAGATGCCGAACAGCGCCGCCCGCGCCGCGCCGCTTTCGCGCGACACGGCGGCCAGGACCTCGCCGAGGAAGATCTCGGCATAGTCGGTGAAGTCGAGGAATCGGTCGGCCCGGGTCGGATTGCCCCAGTCCACGACATAGGTGTCCACACCCCCCGCGAGCAGCCGCTGGACCAGCGAGCGGCCGGGTTCGAGGTCGGTCATGGTCTGCCGCCCGATCAGGCCGTGCAGGATGACGAGCGGGCCCAGCCGCGGTGCCGTGACAGGACGGTAGCGGGAAAGGGTGATCTTGCCCTCGCGCCAGATCTCGTCGCGCGGCGTGGTGGCGATCTCGACGGCGCGCAGGTCGGCGCGAGCAAGCTGCGCGCCAAGGCGCGCCATGCGGCTTGCGAGATCGGCCATGCGCCCGCCCGCGCCGCCGCCCGTCCCGCCCCCCTGCCCCGTGCTCACGGCGCGCGATCCATGCCCGGCGGCGCTGCGCGCGCGCGCAGCTCGCGGATCTCGCGCTTCAGGGCGTGCACCGTGGCGTGCAGGTCGTCGAGCTCGGCTCGCGTCGGCAGGCCCAGGAAACCCGCGAGCCGGTCGATCCTGGTCCGCAGCGTCGAGCGCAGCGCGATCTGCGCCTCGACGAGGTCGCGCTGCGCCGCGAGGAAGGCGTCCGAGCGGTGGGTGCGCGCCATCTCGGCATCGGCGACGTCGCGCCACAGCGCGGTCATCGCGCTCCAGTCGGGATCGGGGCGTTTCTCCGCGCGCGCGGCAGCGAGATCGTTCGAGAGGCGCTCGACGAAGCCCTTGAAGGCGCGCATCCAGCCCTCGGCCACCACGGCGCGGAACTGTTCGAGCGCGGCGGCGAAGGCGATCCATTCGCGGGTGGCGCGGATCGCGGCGCGCTCCTCGCGGAAGATGTCGGCAAGGTCGGGGCCCTCGATCCAGCGCCAGAGGTCCGCCATGCCGCCCTGTCCCTCGGGCCTGAGCCAGCCGGCGGGATCGAGCGGGCTGGCGCCCGGGCCGGGGTGCTTGTCGGCCGCAGCGGCGGCGAAGGCGTCGGAGAACCGCGCCCAGGCCTTGTGCATCGCCTCGGCGCGGCTCCAGGCGGCGCCGGCGTCGGGCCCGGATTCGGCAAAGGCGCGCGCGCCTTCCAGCCACAGCCGGAAGAGATCGCCCTCGGCGCCACCGCCATCGGACATGCCCGGACCCTCCGTCACATCTCGGACGGCTCTACACCGCTTCGGCCCAGATCGCCAGTGCGCGCGGGCCGGGCGGGACGTCAGAGCATCGAGGGCAGCACCTGGTCGGGCGGGCGATGGCCATCGGCGAAGGTCTTGATGTTGATGATGACCTTCTCGCCCATGTCGAGCCGCCCCTCGATGGTGGCCGAGGCCATGTGCGGCAGCAGCACGACGTTCGGCAGGCCCATCAGGCGGGGATTCACCCCGGGCTCGTGCTCGAACACGTCGAGACCCGCGCCGGCGAGCTCGCCCTTCACCAACATCCGGGTGAGCGCGTTCTCGTCGATGATCTCGCCGCGCGCGGTGTTGACGATGTAGGCGGTCTTCTTCATCAGCGCGAGCCGGCGCGCCGAGAGCAGGTGGAACGTGCCCGGCGTGTGCGGGCAGTTGACGCTGACGATGTCCATGCGCGCGAGCATCTGGTCGAGGCTCTCCCACCAGGTCGCCTCGAGCGCCTCCTCGACGCTCTCGTGCAGCCGCCGGCGGTTGTGGTAGTGGATCTGCAGCCCGAAGGCGCGCGCGCGCCGCGCCACCGCCTGGCCGATGCGGCCCATGCCGACGATGCCCAGTCGCTTGCCCCAGATCCGGTGGCCCATGATGGCCGTGGGGCTCCAGCCCTGCCAGTCGCCCGACTGCATCAGGTGGATGCCCTCGGCCAGCCGGCGCGGGACGGCCAGGATCAGCGCCATGGTCATGTCGGCGGTGTCCTCGGTCAGCACGCCGGGCGTGTTCGAGACGAGGATGCCGCGCGCCCGCGCCGTCTCGACGTCGATGTGGTCGAAGCCCGCGCCGTAGTTGGCGATCAGCTTGAGCCGCTCGCCGGCCTGCGCCAGCAGCTTCTGGTCGATCCGGTCGGTCACCGTGGGCACCAGCACGTCGGCCGTGCGCATCGCCTCGGCCAGCTCCGCCTCGGTCATCGCGTGGTCGTCGTCGTTGAGACGGACCTCGAACAGCTCGCGCATCCGGGTCTCGACGGCATCCGGCAGCTTGCGGGTCACGACGACGGAGAGACGCTTGCGGGTCATCCCAAATCCCTTTCCTCTGGGTCTGCCCAATGTGTTAAATTCTTGCGCGGGTGGATTGAAGAGGTCATTTCCTCCCCGGACAACAATTCACGCGGCACCCGGGCGCAGGTGGCAGGCACAGGCCGCGGCGGGGCAGGTTCGCGGAACGCGAGGGCAGAGCGGGCAATGAGACGAGACGGCATCGGGCGAGCACGGCCCCGGCGCGGCCTGGCGTGGCTGGCGGGGATCGCGCTTGCCGCTCTGGTCGGCGTGACGCTGGGCCTTGGACCGCGCGATGGCCGGGCGCAGACGGGTGTCGATGTGCCGGCCGCGGATACGGGCGCGGCCGGGACGCCCCCCGGCGAGGCCGCCGCCGCCACGCTCGGGCCCGTGACCAAGCTGCCCCTGCCGCGCTATGTCTCGCTCAGGTCGAACAAGATCAACGTGCGGCGCGGGCCGGGACAGATCTATCGTATCGACTGGGTGTTCCGCCGCGCCGGGCTGCCCGTGCGCATCGTCGACGAATACCGCGACTGGCGGCGCATCGTCGATTCCGACGATGCGGGTGGCTGGGTGTTCCACTCGCTGCTGTCGGGGCGCCGCACGGTGCTGATCACCGCCCCGATCGCCGAGCTGCATGACGAGCCCACGCTGGCCTCGCCCGTCGCCGCGCGGGCCGAGCAGGGCGTCGTGGCGAGCCTCATCGAGTGCGAGCCCGACTGGTGCGAGATAGAGACCGGCGAGATTTCCGGCTGGGTGCGCAAGGAGGCCATCTGGGGCGTCGATCCGGGCGAGACGCTGCCGGACTGACAGGCGCGCAAGCGGCGCAGCCGGACCCGTCAGCTCCGACGCAGGCGGATCACCACATCGACCTTGGCGATCTCGGCGCCCTGCGGGGGATCGGGCAGGCGCTCGAACCGCACGGCGCCAAAGGGCGCGTCGGTCAGCCGGCCCTCGTCCTCCCAGTAGAAATGCGCGTGGTCCGACACGTCGGTGTCGAAATACGAGCGGGTTCCGTCCACCGTGATCTCGGTCATCAGGCCGGCGGCGGTGAAGCTGCGGAGCGTGTTGTAGACGGTGGCGAGCGAGACATTGGTGCCGCTGCGCCCGGCCGCCTCGAACAGGCTCTCGGCGGTGACGTGGCGGTTCCGGCCGTCGCCGATCAGCAGTTCGGCAAGCAGCAGGCGTTGGCGCGTGGGCCTCAGCCCCGCGCTCGCCAGCCAGTTTGCCGCGCGCCAGGCGGGCGTCGCTGCCCGTTCGTCCATCGCGCAAAACCCTTCGCAGCCCATGGTCTCGAACCGCCTTTTAACCCGAAACGCCGGGGAACCGCCAGACCAAAGCGCCACGGCGCGCGCATGGGCAATCACGTTCTTGTCTGCCCCCGGCACGGGTGCTAGGGAGGCTGCGGACGGGGACCGCTGATGGGAAGGCCGATGACCGCGCGTGCGAACAGCTATGACTACGAGGGCCTGCTGAGCTGCGCGCGCGGCGAGCTGTTCGGCCCCGGCAACGCCCAGCTTCCCGCGCCGCCGATGCTGATGGTCGACCGCATCACCGCGATCACCGCCGACGGCGGCGCGCATGGCAAGGGCGAGGTGGTGGCCGAGCTCGACGTCAAGCCCGATCTCTGGTTCTTCAAGTGCCATTTCCTGGGTGACCCGGTGATGCCGGGATGCCTTGGCCTCGACGCGCTGTGGCAGCTGACGGGCTTCTTCCTCGGCTGGACGGGAATGCCCGGCCGCGGCCGCGCGCTGGGCGTGGGCGAGGTCAAGTTCTCGGGTCAGGTAACCCCGGCGACCAGCCTCGTGCGCTACACCGTCACGATGAAGCGCGTCATCGACCGCAAGCTCAAGCTCGGCATCGCCGACGGGCAGATGGAAGCGGACGGGCAGGTCATCTATACCACCACCGACATGCGGGTCGGCCTCTTCACCGAGGCTACCGGCTGAACGCGCCCCAAGGGGGCCACGCAACTCGGGAGCAGCGGCTCATGCGTCGTGTCGTCATCACCGGCATCGGGATCGTCTCGTCCATCGGATCGAACGCGCAGGAAGTGACGGCGAGCCTGCGCGAGGGCCGCTCGGGCATCGTCTTCGCGCCCGACTATGCCGAGCGCGGCTTCCGCTGCCAGGTCCACGGCCAGCCGAACGTCGACATCGACGCGATGGTCGACAAGCGCGTGCGCCGCTTCATGGGCGACGGCGCGGCCTGGAACTACATCGCCATGGAGCAGGCGATCGCCGATGCGGGGCTGGCCGAGGCCGAGGTGAGCCACGAGCGCACGGGGCTGATCATGGGCTCGGGCGGGCCATCGACCAAGGCGCTGTTCGAGGCCCATCAGACCGTGCTGCACAAGGGCGGGCCGCGCCGGATCGGGCCCTTCGCGGTACCCAAGACCATGTCCTCGACCAACTCGGCGACGCTGGCGACGCCGTTCAGGATCAAGGGGATCAACTACTCGATCACCTCGGCCTGCTCGACCTCGGCGCATTGCATCGGCAATGGCGTCGAGCAGATCCAGTGGGGCAAGCAGGACATCGTCTTCGCGGGCGGGGGCGAGGAGCTGGACTGGACGCTCTCGTGCCTGTTCGACGCGATGGGGGCGATGAGCTCGAAGTTCAACGACACGCCGCAACGCGCGAGCCGGGCCTACGACAAGGACCGCGATGGCTTCGTGATCGCCGGCGGCGCGGGCGTCGTCGTGCTGGAGGAGCTGGGCCGGGCCCAGGCGCGTGGCGCGAAGATCTATGCCGAGGTGACGGGCTATGGCGCGACCTCGGACGGCTACGACATGGTGGCGCCCTCGGGCGAGGGCGCGGTGCGCTGCATGCGCCAGGCGATCTCGACGCTGGACGGACGCAAGGTGGATTACATCAACACGCATGGCACCTCGACCCCGGTGGGCGACAAGAAGGAGGTCGAGGCGATCCGCGAGGTGTTCGGCGCGGGCACCGAGCCGCGATTCTCGTCCACCAAGTCGCTGACCGGCCACAGCCTGGGCGCGACCGGCGTGCAAGAGGCGATCTATTGCCTGCTGATGATGCAGGGCGATTTCATCGCGGCGAGCGCCAATGTCGAGGATCTCGACCCCGACTTCGCCGGTGCGCCGGTGGTGACCTCGCGCCTCGATGGCGCAGGGCTCGACACCGTGATCTCGAACAGCTTCGGCTTCGGCGGCACGAACGCGACACTCGCGCTCAGCCGGTATCACGGCTGAGCGGAGGGCAGGCCATGTCGGGTCTGATGCAGGGCAAGCGCGGGCTGATCATGGGGGTGGCGAACAACCACTCGATCGCCTGGGGCGTGGCGCAGGCGCTTCATGCGCAGGGGGCCGAGCTGGCCTTCACTTACCAGGGGCACGCCTTCGAGAAGCGGGTGCGTCCGCTGGCCGAAAGCCTTGGCGCGACCATCGTGATGAACGTGGACGTGACCAGCGAGACCAGCCTCGACGAGGCGTTCGGGACGCTGGGGCGGGAATGGGGCCGCATGGACTTCGTCGTCCACGCGATAGCTTATTCGGACAAGGCAGAACTGACCGGGCGATTCGCCGACACGACTCGGGCGAACTTCCTGCGCTCGATGGACATCTCGTGCTTTTCCTTCGTCGATGTCTCGCGCCGCGCGGCCGAACTGATGCCGGATGGCGGCTCGCTGGTGACGATGACCTATCTCGGCGCGCAGCGGGTCATGCCGAATTACAACGTGATGGGCGTGGCAAAGGCGGCGCTCGAGGCCTCGGTGCGCTATCTGGCGAACGACCTCGGGCCGCAGGGGATCCGGGTGAACGCGATCAGCCCGGGGCCGATGCGCACGCTGGCGGGCTCGGCGATCGGGGGCGCGCGGCGGGTGTTCAAGGCGACCGAGGAGAATGCGCCGCTGAGGCGCAACGCGGCGCTCGAGCATGTCGGCGGCGCGGCGGTCTACCTGCTGTCGGACCTCGGGGCATCGACCACCGGCGACGTGCTGTTCGTCGATGGCGGCTATCACGCGCTGGGCATGGCGCAGCCCGAGAACCTGCCGGCCAACAACGCCTGACCGGCTCAGCCCTCGCCCGGCGCTCGCAGCTCCATCGCGAGCGCGTGGACGGGGCCCGCAAGCTCCTCCGCCAGCGCCTTGTTCACTGCGCGCTGGCGCGCGACGCGGGACTGGCCAGCGAAGGCGGGCGCGGTCATGCGCAGGTGGAAATGCGTCTCGCCCCCCTCGCGCCAGCCGCCATGGCCACGGTGCTTCTCGCTCTCGTCGACGAGCTCGAGCGACTCGGGCGCGAAGGCTTCGCGCAGCTTGCGCTCGATCCGGGCGGCGACGGTCATCGGCGGATTCCTCATGTCAAGAATTGGACTTCGATTTCTCTAGGCTATGATCTTCGCCTGCCTACATGAGAGATCAAGAGCAGAGGACCGCGAACGCACCACGATGCCGCCGAACCGCCATCTCGACTACGACGTCTCGGTCACCGCGGACAAGCGGCGGCGGATGCGCGCGCGCGGCATGACGGGCGCCTTCGAAAGCTCGGAGCGGGCCTGCGACTGGCCGGGATGCGACGGCAAGGGCGCCTACCGCGCCCCGGCGAGCCCCGAGCGGCTCGACGAGTTCCGCTGGTTCTGTCTCGACCATGTCCGCGACTACAACGCAGCCTGGAACTTCTTCGAGGGGCTGGACGAGAGCGCGCTGGAGGAACGGCTGCGCAACGCCACCGTCTGGGAGCGCCCGACATGGCGGATGGGCAACGGCCCGGCGGCGGCGATGGGGTATCTTCACACCCATGCCGACGGCCGCGCCTGGGAGCGATTCGGCATGTCCGACCCGCTGGACGTGCTGGGCGCCGCCGCCACCATCAACCCCGCGCGCAGCGCAGCCGAGGAACGTCCGCGCCGGCGCCTGACGCGCGAGGAGCAGAAGGCAATGGACACGCTGGGCCTGCCGCATCAGGTCGAGACGCGCGTCGAGGTGCGCCGCCGCTACCGCGCACTGGTCAAGGACCTGCATCCCGACATGAACGGCGGCAGCAACCCCGAACCCGAGCGCCTTGCCCGTGTTCTCAAGGCCTGGCAGATCCTGCGCAAGAGCCGCAACTTCCGGGACTGAGGGGTCATGCGCGTCACCCTTCTCGGCACCGGCTGCCCGCGGGTCAGCCCCCATCGCGGCGGGGCGGCAACCCTGATCGCGACGGCGTCCGCGGCGGTACTGATCGACTGCGGCGCGGGGGTCACGCAGCGGCTGGTCGAGACCGGGCGCGAGGGTGCGGCAGTCGACGCGCTGATCGTCACGCATCTCCATTCCGACCACCTGGTCGACTTCTACCAGCTGGTGATCTCGTCGTGGCACCAGGGGCGGGCGCGGCCCTGGCCGGTGCACTGCCCCGCCACGGTCGTGCCGCTGATCGAGGGGACGATGGCGCTGTGGGCAGCCGAGCGGGCGCTTCGGGTCGAGTGGGAGCAGCGCCCCTCCGCCGCCGGGCTCGACGTGACGACGCATCCGATCGAGTCGGGGCGCCGCATCACCATCGGCGATCTCGAGATCGAGCCGGTGCTGGTCGATCACGCACCCGTCGCCCCCGCCTTCGGCTTTGTCTTCCGCGCGGGCGGGCGCACCGCGGTCGTCTCGGGCGACACCCGGGTCTCGGAGCCGCTGATCGCCGCCGGGCGGGGCGCCGACCTGCTGGTGCACGAGGTGTTCATCCATCGCGAGATGCCGGCCATCCCCGGCAAGCGCAGCGCCGCCTCGGTCGAGCGGGTGGCAAGCTATCACACGCGCTCGGACGAGGTGGGCCAGGTGGCCGCGGCGATGGGCACGCGGGCGCTCGCGCTCACGCATTTCGTGCCGCCCGAGTTCGACCGCGCGGCGCTGCTGGCCGAGGTCGCGCGCGACTTCGCGGGGCCCGTCTTCGTCGGCGAGGACGGCATGGAGTTCGACCTTGCCAACGGCGATGTCGCCCATGGCCGGTTCCGGGCACGGCTGCTGGGCTGAGGCGGCCGAGGCCGCGATCCTCGCCGCGCTGGCCCGCCGGCGCCCGGGCGCGACGATCTGCCCGTCGCAGGCGGCGCGCCGACTCGACGCGGACGGCTGACGCGCCCGGATGCCCGAAATCCGCGCCGCCGCCAGCCGCATGGCCGCCGACGGCCGGCTGGTGGTGACACAGCGCGGCACGCCGCTCGATCCCGCGAAGATCCGCGGCCCAGTCCGCTTCGGGCTTCCCTGACGCGGCCTTCGGCATTATATCGGGCGCATCCCGATCACCCAGCCCGTGACCGAAGGAGCCCTCGACGCGCCGCGCGCGACGTCGCGCTTGCTCTTGCATCGACCGGGTCTATGGTTCACACGGGGCGCGTCGCGGAGACGATGGAGGACGAGATGGCAGACGGCGGCAACAGGAACCCCGCGGAGCTTCCGACCGTCGAATATTCGGTGCGCGAGCTTTTCGGCATCGACACGGACATGACGGTGAAGGGCTTTGCCGAGCCGACCGACCGCGTACCCGAGATCGACCCGACCTACCGCTTCGACCGCGACACGACGCTGGCGATCCTCGCAGGCTTCGCCCACAACCGCCGCGTCATGATCCAGGGCTATCACGGGACCGGCAAGTCGACGCATATCGAGCAGGTCGCGGCCCGCCTCAACTGGCAGTGCGTGCGCGTCAACCTCGACAGCCATATCAGCCGTATCGACCTGATCGGCAAGGACGCGATCCGGCTGCGCGACGGAATGCAGGTGACCGAGTTCCAGGAAGGCATCCTGCCCTGGGCGCTGCGCACACCCACCGCGATCGTGTTCGACGAATACGACGCGGGCCGCCCGGACGTGATGTTCGTGATCCAGCGCGTGCTCGAGGTCGACGGCAAGCTCACGCTGCTCGACCAGAACCAGGTGATCAAGCCGCACCCGTCCTTCCGCCTGTTCGCCACGGCGAACACCGTGGGGCTGGGCGACACCACCGGGCTCTATCACGGCACGCAGCAGATCAACCAGGGCCAGATGGACCGCTGGTCGATCGTGACCACGCTCAACTACCTTCCGCACGACGCCGAGCGCGACATCGTGCTCGCCAAGTGCCCCGAATACCGCAATGGCCGCGAGAAGACGATCAGCCAGATGGTGACGGTCGCCGACCTGACCCGGCAGGCCTTCATGAACGGGGACCTGTCGACCGTCATGAGCCCCCGCACCGTGATCGCCTGGGCGCAGAACGCCGAGA
Source organism: Thermohalobaculum sediminis (assembly GCF_023487995.1). Taxonomy (GTDB): domain Bacteria; phylum Pseudomonadota; class Alphaproteobacteria; order Rhodobacterales; family Rhodobacteraceae; genus Thermohalobaculum; species Thermohalobaculum sediminis. The sequence continues at coordinate 3,081 of NZ_JAMFKN010000005.1, read as the reverse complement.
TCTTCGGCCACGACATCGGCTTTGCCTTCCGGCTGACCTTCCTCAACAAGTGCGACGAGCTCGAGCGCCAGCTGGTGGCCGAGATCTACCAGAAGTGCTTCGGCGAGGAATTGCCGGAGAGCGCGGCGAGCGTGAGCCTCGGCTGAGGCCGCAGACGCGATGATCGGCCAGCCGCCAGAGGGATACCGGAGCGTGAGCGCCTACCTCGTGCATCCCGAGGCCGAGGCGATCCACCGGTTCTGCCGGGCGGTGTTCGGGGCCGAGGATGTCGAGGCACCGGTTCGAGGATCGGATGGCCGCTTCATCCACGTGGCCGTCCGGATCGGCGACAGCGTGGTGATGATGGGGGCGCCCGATCGGGACTTTCCCGGGCAGAGCGCCCTCCTCCACGTCGATGTCGCGGACTGCGACGCGGTCATGGGCAAGGCGCTGGCGGAAGGGGCCGTGGGAGAGATGACACCGAGGGACATGCCGCATGGCGACCGCGCCGGCTGCGTCCGCGACTGCGCGGGGAACCGGTGGTGGATCGCCCAGCGTCTCGAGCATGTCGCGCCGGAGGAGATCGGACGGCGCGCGGACGCGGCACGGAAAGCATGACCTACAAGTCCGATAACCCGGCAGACCCGTTCAAGAAGGCGCTCGGCGAGGCCACGCGCGCCCTCGCGGGGCAGGACGAGATCGAGGTCACCTACTCGGCCGACCCGCCGGGCCGCACCAACACCGGCATCCGGCTGCCGCAGGTCTCGCGCCGCATGACGCGCTCCGAGGTGATGCTGGCGCGCGGCACCGCCGACGCCTACGCGCTGCGCGAGCGGTTCCATTCCGACACGACCCATGCCCGCTACACGCCGCGGGGCGAAATGGCCCGCGCGATCTTCGACGCGCTCGAGGACGCGCGCTGCGAGGCGATCGGCGCCCGCGCCATGCCGGGCGTGGCGGACAACCTCGACGCGCGGCTCGCCAACATCGCCGAGAAGCGCGGCTATGCCACGATGGCCTCGACGCAGGATGCCCCGATGGCCGAGGCCGCCGGCCTGATGCTGCGGCAGGCGATCACCGGGCGCCCGCTGCCCAGGGGGGCCGAGCACCTGCTCGACATCTGGCGCGGCTATTTCGAGAGCCATCTGGGCGAGAGCGTCGAGCGGATCGGCGACAACCTCGAGGACCAGGCCGCCTTCGCCCGGAAGGCGTGGCGGATGATCGACGAGCTTGGCTATGGCGACCAGCTTGGTGACGACCCCGACGAGCCCCTGCCCGAAGAGTTGCAGGACGAGAACGACGGCGAGGCCGAGGATCAGGAACAGGACGGCGAGGACGGCGGCGAGGACGACCAGCAGGACCAGGAGTACCTGCCCGACGACCAGCGCGGCGAGCAGGACGACAGCCGCCGCATGGAAGTCGAGATGTCCGAGTCCGAGGACGATGCCGAGGAGATGGACGCCCTCGACGCCGAGGACGGCATGCCCCCGCCCGAGGAACGCGCGCCCGCGCCGCCCTCCGAGGCCGATCCCGCCTACCGGGTCTTCACCCAGAAGCACGACGAGGTTGTGACCGCCGAGGAGCTTGCCGACGAGGCCGAGCTTGAGCGCCTGCGCGGCTATCTCGACAAGCAGCTGGAACCCCTCAAGGGCGCCGTCTCGCGGCTGGCGAACCGGCTTCAGCGGCGGCTCCAGGCGCAGCAGAACCGCAGTTGGGAGTTCGACCGCGAGGAAGGAATCCTCGATGCCGGGCGGCTCGCGCGCGTCGTGGCGAACCCGACCACACCACTCAGTTTCAAGGTCGAGAAGGACACCGAGTTCCGCGACACCGTGGTGACGCTACTGATCGACAATTCGGGCTCGATGCGCGGCCGCCCGATCTCGATCGCGGCAATCACCGCGGACGTGCTCGCGCGCACGCTCGAGCGCTGCCAGGTCAAGGTCGAGATCCTCGGCTTCACCACCCGCGCCTGGAAGGGCGGCGAGAGCCGCGAGGACTGGCTGAACGCCGGGCGTGCGCCCAATCCGGGCCGGCTCAACGACCTGCGCCACATCGTCTACAAGGGCGCCGATGCGCCATGGCGGCGGGCGCGGCGCAATCTCGGGCTGATGATGCGCGAGGGGCTGCTCAAGGAGAACATTGACGGCGAGGCGCTGGAATGGGCGCACAAGCGTCTGAGCGGGCGGCCCGAACAGCGCAAGATCCTGATGGTCATCTCGGACGGCGCGCCGGTCGACGACTCGACGCTGAGCGTGAACCCCTCGAACTACCTCGAGCGCCACCTGCGCGAGGTCATCGCGATGATCGAGCGGCGTCGGGCGGTCGAGCTCCTCGCCATCGGCATCGGCCACGACGTGACGCGCTATTACGCGCGCGCCGTTACGATCACCGACGCCGAGCAGCTTGCCGGCGCCGTGACCGAGCAGCTGGCCGCGCTCTTCGAGGCCGACCCAAGGCAGCGCGAGCGCGCGAGCCAGCGCGCCGGCCGGCGCCGGCGCCGGGCAGCCTGAGCCTCACAGCCTCCGCCACGGGCGTCCGAACAGGAGCAGGAGCGCGCCGAGAACCAGCGCCTCGACTGCCAGCGGCCACTCCAGCAGCGTCTGGATGCCCGGGTCCCAGAGCGCAGGCGACAGATGCCGCTCGACCGCGGGCTGCAGCAGCTGGAGACTGTCCGGGTGGAGCGCGAACCACCACTCGCCCAGCGCGCTCAGCCGGAAACCGGCTCCGTCACGCAGCGCCGCCGTGACATCGGCCCCGAGGACGAGCGCCGCGCCGATCAGGAGCAGGACACCCAGAACCCTGCAAGTCCGCATCGCCACCCTCCCCCACGCCCGGCCATGCCCGCGGCGCAGAAACCGCCTGCAAGCCCCCGCCTTCTGCCAGCACGCGCGGCAGCCCGCAACACTTGCGAAATCCCCGCACTGCGGATAGCGTCCGCCCGCGTCGGAGAGGTGGCCGAGTGGTCGAAGGCGCACGCCTGGAAAGCGTGTATACCGGCAACGGTATCGCGGGTTCGAATCCCGCTCTCTCCGCCACCCAGACCAGTCTCGATTTGACATCTCGGACTTCTCCCGGAATGTCGGGGGATATCCGTCTATTAGA
>NZ_JAMFKN010000004.1 GCF_023487995.1 Thermohalobaculum sediminis | reverse complement strand
AGTAGGTCGCCGCCACGTCGCCCGTCGACGCCGAGTTTTCGGTGAAGGCGTTCGCGGTCACGGTGATCGTCGGCGCGTCGTTCGCCGGCGTCACCACCGGCGTGTCGCTGCCATCGCCGGACAGCGTCCCGTCGCTGACGGTCAGTTCGACCGCCGGCAGCGTGCCGCCGGTATTGACCTGGTTCGCACCGGCCGCGGTCAGCACCACCTGGTCGCCCACGATCTCGTAGTAGCCCTCGGTGTTGCTGCCCGCGGTGAAGTCCACCGTCAGGCTGTCGCCGTCCTCGTCGAAGGTCGAGTAGGTCGCCGCCACGTCGCCCGTCGACGCCGAGTTTTCGGTGAAGGCGTTCGCGGTCACGGTGATCGTCGGCGCGATGTTGTCGATCTCCACGACGTATGTAGCGGATACCTTAGTGTGCGCGCCTTTTCCTACCTCAGCCGTAAAACTATAGGAGCCCTCCGCCAAGCTGCCCGTGTTGAATTCCCAAATGCCGTTTTCATCCGCGACCGCATCACCGAGCCATAGACCGTTCGCATAGATGCTGACAGTCGCTCCGGGGTCGCTCTTCCCCGTCAAATAATTGGCAGAGAACCCTGTTATCTCTGGCGCGGAAACTTTGTTGTTCCCTGACCAAACCGGCTTTGGCATTTCTCGAACCTCTATAAGTCGACCATCGCTAGAAAAAGCGACCAAAACCAAACACACCACGCCAGCAGACCCGATCTCGAGAGCAAAAGACACGCTCACCAAAAAAAAGAAATATTATTTATTATTTGTACGCATAACAACGCCGCTCTTACAAAGCATCGATAAATATTTATCTTTAGATTTTATTATAAATATTACGCTTTGTATTTAAGAAGTAAGCTCTCCACACATGGATCTGAAGGATTCATCATTTGCGAATAGGTCGCGAAATGTTCCATGTGCGGTCAATTTGCCCCTCTCAATCATAAAGATTTTGTCGCATTGCCGTACGGTGCTGAGCCTGTGAGCAATCAGAATGATCGTCTTGTTGCTCGTAAGACTATGCACCGCGTCCATCACCGCGCGCTCGGTAATATTGTCGAGCGCCGACGTCGCTTCATCGAGGACGATCATGTCCGGATCGTGATAGAGCGCGCGCGCGATGCCGATGCGTTGACGCTGTCCGCCTGAGAGGCGCACGCCATGTTCGCCGATCATGGTATTGTAGCTTTCGGGAAGCTCGGAAACGATGAAGTCATGCACGCGCGCAATCCGCGCAGCGCGCTCGACCGATCCAGTGTCAATCTGATCCGCGGGAATGCCGTAGGCGATGTTCCGCGCGATCGTATCGTCTGCAAGAAAGATCTGCTGGGGCACATAACCCACGCATCTCTGCCAACCTGGAAGCGTGAGCGGATCGATCTGGGCGCCATCAACCAGGAGCCGCCCGCGGTCCGGGGGCAGCAAGCCAAGGATGATATCCACCAGCGTCGTCTTGCCCGAGCCCGTCGTTCCGACCAGCGCGACTGTCGTATTTGCGCGAATCGAAAGCGACAGGTTGTCGATCACCGGCCGCTCGCTCGTAGGGTAGCTGAATGTCACGCCTCGAAGTTCGATCCCCTCGCGGATACGCAGCGGAGGGACTTCGTTTCTCCGTGCCAGGCGCGGGAGGCGAGTTTCTTTCGTTTTGGGGTTGAGGCTCGCGCAGATCGTGTCCAGAGCCACATGCGAGGCGCGCATCTTGCTTACGCTGCGATAGATATGCTGCGTAACGGGAAAGAGACGGATCCCAGCAAAGGCGTAAAGCCCCACGATCGGCAGGATCTCGCCGAAATTGCCCTTGCTCTCATAAAGCTTGATGAGAACTACAAGCATGATGCCGCCCAGCAGCACCGCCTCCAGAACGTGCCGTGGAATTTCGCTGATCAGCTCACGCGTGGCGCGTCTGCTCGCCAATCTAATGGCCGGCGCCCTGAAGTTTTCGAGGAACTCGGGCTCGAATCCGTGCAACTTGATGTGCTTGATCCCACCAAAAGTCTCGTTGACGAGCTGGAAGCGCAGACGATTGGCCGCGACCGTCTCTTTGGAGATCCGCGCCAGCCGGCCGCGGGAAAAGATATAGATCACTGCGTACGCACCGCCGATAACACCAGCGACAGTGATTGCCATCAGCGGGTCAGCAAGAACAAGCACCGTCGTGATCGCCATGGCAATGACAACATAACTGATCATCGAAACGGCCGGAATAATGGAGTGAAGAACAACCTCATCGACCTCCGCGAGAATATTTTTCCCCAGATGCGCACTGTGATGCGTCAGGAACCAAACGTAGTTTTGCCCTAAGTAGTGTCGCAGAAGACGATAGCTCAGCGAAAAACTGCGCATCTGGCTGAAGCGAGTGACTGCGTAAAACGTCAGAATCTTCACGAGCATTCCAATGAGAATTATGGCGAAAACGCAGAGCCCAAGCGCGATGAGGAACTCGTTTGAATTGGCAAACCCGCCTGCATGATACAGCTCGGATAGCAAGGAACTTCTTTCAATCGCACCGGGGTCGGACAGAACCTTGAGAAACGGGACGACGGAAGCGAGCCCGCCCGCCTCGAAAATGCCCATGACCAGCACCAGCCCGATAACGAGGACGAACCTGTGCCGCTCATGCACGTCGAATAGCCCGAGGATCTGCTTGTATACGCGGATCACACTTCTCTCCAATCATTCACGCATCGCTGAAACACACCATAAAAGACGGGCTCGCTTCCGATGGCGTTTACGCGGTCGACACCATGCGAAAAAAGCCATCGACGGCACCACACGAACCCTGACCGGGCACCATCCGCATGAGCGCGGAGAGCCCCATCAGATGATGGGCTCAACGCAAAAGCTGCCCGGCAGGTCAGACCGGCTGGTCGTTGCGAGATACAAAACACTCACGCCCCCGTCCTTGCGATGACCGCTCTGAAAGTCTTCAGAAGGATCACGACGTCGAGCCAGACCGACCAGTTCCGCGCATACCAGGCGTCAAGTCGTATGCGCTCGTCATGACTTGTGCTCGCGCGGCCAGAGACCTGCCAAAGCCCCGTGATGCCCGGCTTGAAGCTGCAGTAATAGGCACCGTCCGCGCTCTGGAAATACGCGTGGTCGGCATCATAGCCGGGGACCTCGGGCGCCACGATCGGACGCGGACCGACGAGGCTCATCTCGCCCCTGAGCACGTTGATGAGCTGAGGCAACTCGTCCAGCGACGTCCTCCTGAGCAGTTGCCCGATCCTGGTGATCCGCGGGTCGTTCGCGAGCTTTTGAAACTCGGCCCATTCGCGCTGGGCAGCGGGATCTGTCGCAAGCACAAGCGCGAGCCGCGCCTCGGCGTCCGGAAGCATCGTGCGGAACTTGAGACAGTTGAAGCGCCGGCCCCGATAGCCGACACGCAGCTGGCTGAACAGCACTGGCCCGCCCTCGCGCTTGAGCAGCGCTGCGATCGCGAGCATCAGCGGCGCGAGAAGCACGAGGAGCAGGAGCGAAGCAACCACGTCGATCAGGCGCTTGAGCGCTTGCTCGGCAGGGTGCCCTTCGGTCGATGCGACTTCGGCGAGGACGATATCCGCTCCTATGACGCGGTGCGTGCGCAGCCCACGCCGCGCGATCCCATGGTAGTTCAGAACCACCGAGAAGGGCAGACCCATGACGTTCAGCGTATCAACCAGGCACTGTGCGAGCGCGCCCTCGGCGATGTCCGGTGCGAGAACGAGCTCGACGCGTGTCGGATGGAGCCCGTGATTGGCGGCAACCCCCTCGATACGGGAGCGGATTTCCGCGGGCCCAAGGCCGGCAAGGGCGGCGACCGACACGGCATCGAGCACCCTTACGCCGCCCGAGCGGCTCTCGCGGGCGTCACTGATGAAGTCGGGCGTCGAAAGGCCCCGTCCGATCAGCAGAACATTCGAGGTCATTGCGCGGTCAACCGACCGGAGTGACCGCAGCGCCATGCGGAAGCCGATGATCGTGACCGCCGCTAAGGGCCACGCGGAGACAAACCACAGGCGCGACGTATGGTCCTTCTGGATGTACTGCAGACTAGCATCCAGCAGGGCGACCAGCGCCACCGCCATCACGATCCGGCGAACCTCCTCGAGTTCCCACCCGCCCCGGCCATAGAGGCCGCCAAAAGCAAAGACGCCAATGAGCAGAAGAGCGAGCGTCGCGAGATGGCTTGCACGCGACACGAGGAACTCCGTGGCGTCAAAACCTTCACCGATCAGCGTGAAGCGGGCCGTATCGGCCAGGACGACGGCGAGCAGGAAGGCAACGATGATCGCGGCAACATCGGCAAGGATCATCGACGAGACCACGGCGCGCCGCATCGCGACAATGTCGGCAAGGGGCGCTTCGGAGTGCGTCCCGGAGCCGCGCGCCGCAGCCGCGGGACGAAGCGACTTTTCGTACTGAACGTCCGAACTCGACATCAAGATACCTCTGGTCTCGATCTGCGCGCCGCAAGACGCGTACCTGTCCGCGGCGGCGGCGGCTCACTCGGCCGCAAGCACCGTTGTTTCCAGCCGTGCCATCTCGTGCCGCAGGAAGGTGCCCAGGCGGTCGCGCATCTCGGGCCGTTGCATTGCGAACGCGACCGTCGCCTCGACGAACCCGACCCGCGAGCCGCAGTCGAAGCGGCGTCCCTCGAAGCAGAAGCCGAACACCGGCTCCCCACCTGCCGCAGCCGACGCGATTGCATCGGTGAGCTGGATCTCTCCCCCGGCGCCGGGCCGCTGTCGCGCGAGGTGACCGAAGATGGACGGCGCGAGGATGTAGCGTCCGATGACCGCGAGGTCCGATGGGGCATCCTGGGCCGCAGGCTTCTCGACCAGACCACGAACAGCGACGAGGCGCCCATCCTCGGCGCCCGCAGGCGTGTCGGACGGGTCGATCACGCCATAAGACGAGATCTGGGTCCGCGGCAGGCGCATCGTCGCCAGAACGGTTCCGCCGCACTCGGCATGCGCCTCGACCATCTGTCCGATGCAGGGCGTCGCGGCCTCGATCACATCGTCGGGCAGCAGGACGGCGACGGGACCGTCACCCGCCAGTTCCCGCGCACAGAGCACCGCGTGGCCCAAACCCAGAGGTCGGGGCTGGCTGACGCAAGCGACGGCACCGCGCGGCAGCGTCGTGGCACGGAGGACCTCCAGCGCCGCACCGTTCCCCCTTGCCGCGAGGGTGTTCTCGAGTTCGGGTGACGCTTGGAAGTGCGCCTCCAGTGTCACCTTGCCGGGCGCCGTCACGAATACGATCCGCTCGATTCCAGCCGCGAGGGCTTCCTCGACCGCATGCTGGATCAACGGCCTGTCGACCAGCGAGATCATCTCCTTCGGGATCGACTTTGTGACCGGCAGAAATCTCGTTCCCAAACCTGCGACTGGAAAAATAGCCGACTTTACTCGACAGACCATCTCCTACCCTCCTACACGCATAAAGAAACGCACAAACGGCACACTCGAAGTTTCTCGTTACTGTCCCGGCGCGCTCAAAATGACTGATTTTTATTCAGTTTCTCGCCAGTTCGGAGAAGCGTTGCGGCAACTGGCACTGCCGCCGCGCCGTCCGTGGCGGCGTTTCGCAAAAGTTTCCAGCAATGTTGAAGGCAGACAACACCTTCGGCACATAGGCGCGGGTCTCCTCGTAAGGCGGGACGCCCGCGTGCCGCAGGACGGCATTTTCACCGGCATTATAGGCGGCGAGCGCCAGGACAATGTCGTTGCGGAACATTTCCACGAGGTCCGAGAGATACATTGCCGAGCCCACGAGATTGGCCTGGGGGTCGAATGGGTCGCGCACACCGTAGCGACGTGCCGTGCCAGGCATCAGCTGTCCCAGCCCCATTGCTCCTGCCGGACTGACCGCCCGCGGGTTCCCACCCGACTCGACGACGATGACCGCGGCGATGAGCGCCTCCGAGATGCGTGCGTTCCGCGCTGCCACCTCGATCTCGGGCTGCCAGCGCTCAAGCACGCTTCGCACGCGTACCGTGGAGCGCTCGCGATCGCTCGTTCCCGAATAGGCCGCACTGACGACCTCGAGGGCACGGAATCTCGACCCGTCGTTCATGCCGGCGGGAACCTTTTCCCAGAACCAGGAGAACGCGTACGCCTGGCCGCCCCCGGCACCCAGCGCGAACAGAACGGCAGCGGAAAACATGCCGAGCAAACGGGGGCTTGGACGGTGATGATGTGGGGAAAACAACAACTTATCGACAACGACGCGGATCATCACGACTTCCTCGACAGCCTCGGGCCGCACACGCTTAACGTGTATAGCCTTATTCATTTTCTCCTCGAATGCAATCGCGCCGATGCCGCTTGGTGGCGCGGCACAGAGAATGCGGTGTATCTGTCTCGGAATGGCGCAGTTCCGCCCCAAAAGACCTCACGCGTCCGACGATCGCGCCCCGTCACAGAGGCAAGGCCGGGAATCGCTCCGACCGCGAGGGCGCTTCAGACCCTATACCCGCGCGGTGTCGCTATGCCGTGTGCGGCAGATGGCGCTTGCAGCGCGCGGCGGAAATTGCCGGTCAGGCCCGGCGCAGCATCGCACGGCGTGCACGGCTCAGTGACTGCCGCATGGCCTCGGGCAGACATCCATAAGCCCGGAACGCGAGATGCCGCGCCTCGTCGCGGAACCCCCATGGCCTCGCCCTGCCCTCGAGTTCCTGAGTCGTGTAGCCGAAGGCACGCGCAAGCTCGGCCGTTTCGGGCGACAGGACATGACCGAAATGCGCATCTCCACGCCATTTCGAGACCGAGCGGGCGTGCAATGCCGGCGCCGTTCGATCATCCTCGATGTCGATCCCGATCTCGCGTAGCAAGGTGGCGACGTCCAGCGTCCCGCTCACGACGTCCTCGTAGCGCAGGATGCGCACCTGATCGGGCCGGCGCGCCGCGAGGTCCCGCAGATTCCGGTAGGCGATGGCCCAGACGCGCTCTTCCTGATCAGGCGGGACGCCAAACCGGCGCCACGACGAATAAAACGTGTCGAGCGGGTTGCGCGCGAGGCCAAGAAACCGAACCCCGAGTGCCGGATGAGCATCGGCGAACCGCTCCATGAGCCGGATCGCCTCGATCTGATAGAGGTGGTGAGGCGACTTCTCGAGCATCAGGCCGCCCTGTGCCGCACAGAGATCGCGGAACCCGTCAATGATCGACCGTTCCGTCAGCGCCGAACCGGGAGGCGCCACTCCGTTCTCGGAGAGGAAGGCCACGAGTTCACGCGCCGCCCGCGCTGCCGGGATCGGCACTTCGCTCATCGGCAGCTGAATTTGTGGCAGGCCTAGAACAGACGCGGCCTTGGTCCAGTAAAGCGTCTCGTTCTCGAAATGGCGTGTCCGCGCAACGGGCCGGAGCGCTGTGCGGCTCGCGATCGTCTCCTGCAACACGCTCGACCCTGCCGACTTCGTCGAGAGGATGAAAATGCACGAACACCCACCCGCCTGCATGAGTCTCACTTCCCGGTCGCCAGGTTGCCGCCCATCAGCATCTCGCATGGCTCATCGAGCGCAGGACGCGGGGCCATCCGGCTGTGCAATCGTGCGAGGCGCCATGCGGATGGTGGGGTCAGGTGACGCGCTCGCCGTCCTCCGCGCCCGCGGGGAACGCATCGCGGCCGGACCGCGCGATTGCTCGCGGCCTTTCGAATGCCGCGATCGCCAGCACGGCGGCGGCACCACCAAGCCAGAATACGAGAAGCCCGGCCAGCCAATGCCATGACATTCCTGTCAGCACGCCCGCCAACATGGCTGGAAGATATCCGCGTACAAGGAGTCCCAGCAGACCCGCATCCATCGCTCTCGCTCCCTTCGACCCACGGGCCTGCCGGCACCCCTACCGGCGGAACGACCCGCGTCCACGACGACAACGATAGCAGCAAGAGCGACGTCGCGCGACACCGGATTGTCTGCGACATGAACTCGGATCAGCGATAGACGGCATAGGCGTCGTCGATGCCCGATTCCCGGATCAGCGCCATCGCGCGGTCGAACTCCGCCGGATCCGCGAAGGGGCCGGCCACGACGCGGGTGAAGTCGCGCCCGCCCATCGTCACCGGGATGCCGCGCGCGGCGAAGCCGCCGGCATCGAGGCGCGCGAGCATCCGCGCGGCATTCGCGGGCACGCCGAACAGCCCGACCTGGATCATCGGCTCGGCAAAGGCGGGCCGCTCCGGCGGCCAGGGGGAGGCGCTCAGCGACGGGGTGGCTGGCGCGGGCGTCAGTGCGCCCACGCGCTCGGCGCCCTCGCCCTGCGCGGGGTCGCCGGCCGCGGGCACGGCCACGGGCGCGGCTTCAGTTGCCGGACCACCCGCCGCAGGGGTGGGCTCGGCGGTTGCCTCGGGCGCCGCCACCTCGGCGGCCTCGGGTGAGAGCGCCGCGACCGCGGGCCCTGTGGGCGCGGGGGTTGCTGGCGAGGGCGCCGCCACTTCCTCGGGCTGGCCCGCGGGCGCCTCGGCGCGCGGCGGCGGGGCGGCGGCATCGCGCGCCGCGCCTTGACCCGCTGGCGCGAGCGCGGCCACGCGCGGCAATTCGGGTGGCCGCGCGATTGGCGCGTCGATCATCGAGGCGGGCGCGGCCTTGCCTATCTCGTCGGGCAGCGAGAGGGGGGCCGCCGCCACGACCGGGCCGTCCGCTGCCGGCGGCAGGGCGGGCTGGGGCGGCGGGACCGAGCCGCGCTCGGACGCGATCGGGACACGGACCCATCGGCCCTCGGCCGGAGCCGGATCGAGATGTCGGTCGATGTTCCACCGGAACCGCGTCGCCTCGTAGCGCCAGCGGTAGTCGCCGCGCGCGGCCTCGAGCGGCATCGCGCCGCCCCCATCGGCCGGGGCTTCGGCCACCGCCGAACCGGGTGGCGTCGCGGGCGGCGCGGTCTGGCCCTGCACGGCTGGCGAGACGAACACGCCCACGGGCACCACGGCGGCGACCAGAAAGGTTCCCGCCGCGATCAAGCCCCGGCGGATCGAATGCCGACGCGAGGGCTCGAGATCCGGCGCCGCGACCACACAGGGTCTGGGCCACGGCGCACCTGCCAGGAGTCCGGCACGATGAGCCGGCTCGGGCGTGTCCGCCATGGTCGGATCGGGGAGGCGCAGCACGGGCTCGACCCGGCGGTCCATGGGATGACTGGAAAGACTCATCGCGGGGACCTCGCATCCTGCACACACGCCACGGTTGAATATTGCCGCAGAGAGATCAACCCGTCTACCGCGAAATCGACGCCGGCTCGGCTACGCTCTCGCAGGGCGGCGCGGCGCGCTGGCGATCCGCGGACGGTGCGTCCCTGCGCCCCGACCGGGCGGCCGCGCGGGGTTTCCGGTTTTGCCGAGCCCCCGCGCGCGTGCCGGTCTTTGCGCGTGTCAGAACGCGAACCGCGCAATGGCGGCAAGGACGAAACTCGCGAGAAAGATCGTTTGCGCGACGATGAGCACGATCGCCTGGCCGCCCGGGCGGGGCGAAATGTCGCTGAGCCTGGTGCCCGTGAACAGCGCCTCCTCGACGCTGTGGGTGACCAAGAACGCCGACTTGCGCCTGCGGTGTCAGATCCCGAGGATCAGGTCCCGCACCTTCTCGCGCGTGAGCGGATCGAGTGCGCCCGGCGGCTCGTCCATCAGCAGAATCCTGGGGGCGCAGGTCAGCGCGCGGGCGATGCCGACGCGCTGCTGCATGCCGCCCGAGAGCGTGTGGGCCGGCGATTTCGCGAAACGGTCTGGGCCGAGCAGCGACGGGAACTTCGAGGCAATCGCGACCTGCTCGCGATCGGCCATGCCCTGCAGCTTGAGGCCGAGGGCCACGCTCTCGATTACGTCGAGCCAGGGCAGCAGCGCGTGCTTTCCGGAACACCTCGGCGCGGTCGGCGCCGGCCGGGGGGGCGGCGCGAAGGTTAAGGTTAAAGCCCCCGAGGATGCCGGGCACCCGATGCGGCGTGGCTCCCCATGGCCTTGGCGATGGCCTGCACCTCGGCCCTGTCCGCGATCAAGGCGGCGGCATCGGCGTCGTCCACCGCGCTGGCGAAGGCGGCGACGGCATCGGTGCTCCCGGCGCCGACGTCCCCTCCTTGACGACCCAGCCGCCGAAGGCAGGCAAGCCCCATTCGGCGGTCTTGTCGGCCGGCGCCACGCCAGCGGTCTGCACCAGCATCGCGGCGCTCATAGGAAGATGTTTCCCGGTCGTGGTTCTGCGCGCCCTCCCTTGCGGTCGGGTCCGGCACTGCGCGCCGTGCTCCCGGGTCAGTGGCTCGCCCGCCGCCGCCCTGCAGCTTCGTCCGCGCCGAGCGAGAAGCCGACGATGCGCTCGACCAGCACATCGAGCGTGTCGAAGACGGTCGCCCCGCGCGCCACGGCCTCGGGGATCAGCGAGAACTCGGTGCAGGCAATCATCTGCACCTGCGCGCCTTCTGCCAGCAGCGCGGCCGAGGCGGCCTTCAGCGCCACGCGGGCGGGGGTCACGGGGCCCTCGGCCTTGATGCGCCGGATGGCGGCGAGCATGGCGTCCTCGTCCGCGGCGTAGCGCGGCGCCAGACCAAGGGCGCCGAAGGCCGCGTCGAACAGCCCGATGCGCCGCACCGCGGGCGAGGCGAGGATGCCGACCACACCGCCCGGACCCGCAAGCTCGCGCGCCCGTCCGGCCGACAGCGCCACCATGTCGATGAAGGGCACCCCCACGGCCGCGCGGATCGCGGGCGCATAGTGGTGCGCGGTGTTGCAGGGCATCGCCAGCGCCTCTGCCCCTGTCGCCTCGAGCCGCCGCGCCATGGCGGCGAGCACAGGCCCGGGGTCCTCGCCCGTCCCCTCGATCAGCCGCTTGATGCGCGAGGGCACCTGCGGGTTCTGGTCGACGATCAGTGGCACATGATCGGCATCGTCGCGCGCGGGCACGGCCGCGATGACCTTCTGCATCAAGAGCACCGTCGCCTCGGGCCCCATGCCGCCCAGGATGCCGACGCGGCGCGGGCTCACGCCTGCCACCGAAGGTCGAGGCCTGCGACGGCATCGAGGATGTGGCCGGCGATCAGGTCGCAATCCTCGAGGCTGAAGGTCAGCGGCAGGCGCATGTCGAAGAGGCCCGACAGGATGCGGTCGGTCCGCGGCAGACGCTGCGTCGCAATGTAGCGCCAGCTTCGGTGCGTCGAGGTGCAGCCCTTGGGACCGGCCGCGCCGATCCCCGCCTCGGGGATCGGCAACTGCCGGGTGAAGCCGCCGGGCCGCGCCATGTCTCAGGCCGCCGAGCGCTGCGCGCGGTCGCCGGCGAAGGCCGCGTCGTAGCCGAACAGTGCCGCGGCGCCGCCGGTGTGCAGGAACACCACGCGCTCGCCCTTCCTGAAGCGGCCTTTGCGGATGTGGTCGATCAGCCCCGCCGCACCCTTGCCGGAATACACCGGGTCGAGAAGGACGCCCTCGAGCTCGGCGAACATGCGGATCGCCTCGAGCGTGTCTGCGCGCGGGATGCCGTAGCCGGCGCCCACATAGTCGCAGTCGGCGACCACATCCGCACGCTGCACGACGCCGGGGCAGCCCAACTTCTCGGCGGTCTTGAGCGCAAGGTTGAAGACATTCTCCTCCTGCTTGGCCTTCGGCGCGCGGACGCCGAAGCCCAGAAGCGGAATCCCCGCGTTGATCGCCTTGAGCCCGACGATCAGTCCCGCCTGCGTGCCCGCGCTGCCGGTCGCGGTGACCAGGTGGTCGATCACGAGGCCGCGGTCGTTCGCTTGGCTCACCAGCTCGAAGGCGCAGTTGACATAGCCCAGCGCGCCGGTCGCGTTCGAACCGCCGCCAGGGATGGTGTAGACCTTCCTGCCGTCGGCGCGCAGCGTGTCGGCCAGCGCCTCCATCTCGGCGTTCATGTCGAGCCCGCCGGGGCGCTTCTCGGTCGTGGCACCATGCAGGTGGTCGAGCAGGACGTTGCCGTTGTTGTTGTAGTTCGGGTCCTTCGAGCCGGTGCGGTCCTCGAGCAGGATGTGGCACTTCATGCCCAGCTTGGCGGCGAAGGCCGCGGTCTGGCGCGCATGATTCGACTGGGTCGCGCCCTGCGTCATCACCATGTCGGCGTTCATCGCCGCCGCCTCGGCCATCAGGAACTCGAGCTTGCGGGTCTTGTTGCCACCGGTCGAGAGGCCGGTGCAGTCGTCCCGCTTGATCCAGATCTCGGGGCCGCCGAGTTCGCGGCTCAGGCGGTCGAGTCGCTCGAGCGGCGTCGGCAGATGGGCGAGGAAGATGCGCGGAAACCGGGCCAGATGCATGAGTCGCGTCCTATCCAAACTTGCATGATGCGAGTCTGGCATAGCGGAAATCCGCATACAATTTCGAAATTCTCGAGTTAAGATGCGCATCCTGCAACATAGAGGGCAGCATGCGACTCGAGTGGCTGGAAGACATCCTCGCCGTCGCCGAGACCGGCTCGTTCAGCGAAGCCGCCGAGCGGCGGCATCTCACCCAGTCGGCCTTCTCGCGCCGCATCCAGAACATCGAGGACTTCGTGGGCGTCGAGCTGTTCGACCGGACGCGAAAGCCCGTGCAGCTTCGCCCGACGACCGAGCTGCAGCACGACCAGATCCTGCGGCTGGTGGGCACGCTGCGCCAACTAGTCGAGGACCTGCGGCGCGGCGAGCGAATCGCCGCCAACCGCATCGTGGTGGCGAGCCAGCACTCGCTGACCGCGGCGATGGCGCCCGGGCTGGTCCGCCGCGTGCAGGAGCGGCAGGGCGACATCTATATCCGCCTGCGTTCGGCCAATCTCGACGAATGCTTCGCGCTCCTTCTGTCGCGGCAGGCCGAGGTCGCGCTTGTCTATGGCCTGCCGGACGAGACGCTCACCATTGCGGCCGGCTACATCCAGACGATCGCCATCGGCACGGACCGGCTGATCCCCGTCTGCCGGCCGGACGTGACGCCCAAGGGTTGGCCCGATGGAAGCGAACTGCCCTACATCGCCTATCCGGGCGACGTCTTTTTCGGCCAGGTCATCGACCGCGAGATCCTGCCCACACTCCGTCGCATGGCGAGCCCGGTGCCGAGGGTCGAGACGGCCCTCGCCTTTGCGATGCTCGAGCTGGCGGCGGCGGGCCTTGGCATCGCCTGGGTGCCGGCCTCGCTCGCGGCCGAGCGGATCGCCGCAGGCAGGCTCGCCGATCTGTCGGACCGGCTGCCCGCCTGCCAGCTGAACGTCATGGGCGTGCGCCTGACGGGCGAGCCGGGCAAGGCCGAGCGTGCCGTCTGGGAGCTGTTCCAGGAGTGGTCCGCGAGCGCCTTCGGGCCGGCGGGCGACGCCTGACCTCGCACGCCGCGGCCGCCGAACGCGCGAGGCAGGCAGGCGACGCGGACGGCCGCGTGACCCGATCTCTGCCGGCACCCGCGCCGTTCGCCTCAGTCCGTCGCCGCGAGGTTGAAGGACTCGTCCGGGAAATACTTCTCCAGGCGGATGTCGGCGGTTCGGGCATGGCCCTCCATGCCCTCGAGCCGCGAGATACGCGCCGTCGCCTCGGCCACGGGCTTCGCGCCCTCGCGCGTCGCGCGCTGCCATGTCACCACCTTCATGTACTTGTGGACCGAGAGCCCGCCCGTGTAGCGCGCGGCGCCCGAGGTCGGCAGGACGTGGTTCGGCCCGGCCGACTTGTCGCCGAAGGCCACCGTGGTCTCCTCGCCAAGGAACAGCGAGCCGTAGCAGCGCAGCCGGCCGAGGAACCAGTCGAGATCGGCCGCCTGCACATGCAGATGCTCAGGCGCATAGGCGTCGGCCACCTGCGCCAGCCCCTCACGGTCGGCCACGACCATCACCTCGGCCATGTCGCGCCACGCCGCGGCCGCGCTCTCGCGGTTCAGCTCGGGCAGCGTCGCGATGTAGCCGGGCACCAGGTCCAGCACCTTCTCGGCCAGCGGCCGGTGCGTGGTGGCGAGCCAGACGGGCGAGTTGTAGCCGTGCTCGGCCTGCCCCACCAGGTCCCAGGCGACGACATGAGGGTCCGCCGTCGCGTCCGCCAGGATCAGGCTGTCGGTCGGGCCCGCGAACATGTCGATGCCGACGCGGCCGAACAGGATGCGCTTGGCTTCCGCCACGAACTGGTTGCCGGGGCCCACCAGGATGTCCGCCTTCGGCAGGCCGAACAGGCCGAACGTCATCGCGGCGATGCCCTGCACCCCGCCGAGCGCAAGGATCGTGTCGGCGCCGCACAGATCGGCCGTGTAGACGATCGCGGGCGCGATGCCGACGCCCGGACGAGGCGGCGAGCAGGCCGCGATGTGGCCGCAGCCCGCCACCTTGGCCGTCGTCACCGTCATGATCGCCGAGGCGATGTGGCTGTAGCGCCCGCCCGGGACATAGCAGCCCGCGGCCTGGCAGGGGATGGCCTTCTGTCCCGCGATCAGGCCGGGCGTGACCTCGATCTCCATGTCTCGGATCGTGTCCTTCTGCGCCTCGGCAAAGCGGCGGATGTTGTCCCAGGCGAAACGGATGTCGTCCTTGAGCCGCCCGGGCACCTGTGCTGCCGCCGCCTCGATCTCTTCGCGCGTCAGGACGACATTGCCCTCGTAGCGGTCGAACTTGGCGGCGTAGCGCCGCGCCGCCTCGTCGCCGCCGGCCTCGATCTCGTTCAGGATCGCCTGCACGGTGGCGCGCACGTCGCCCGCATCGTCGGTGGACTTCTTCGCGGCCTTCTTGAGGTACTGGACGTTCATCGGAGCCTCACTTGCGCATATCGGGGCAAAGGATGGCCGGGATCGCCGGCAGCAGGCGGCGCGCACGGCAATGGATCGATGCGCGGCGCGGCGACGGCGACGGCGACGGCGACGGCGACCATCTCGGCACCCCCGCATCATCGCGCGAGCTTGCAGCCAATGCGCGCCCGATTCGATATAATCGTCACCGTAAACGCTTTCATTCGATATGCAAGCGCTTACATTTTGACTGAAAGCGCTTTCTTTCCTAACTTTAAGATCGCGCCGCACCGGAGCCCTCCCCCGCCTATGAAGCCGCAGCCCACGCTCGAGGATGTCGCCCGCGCCAGCGGGGTCTCGACCGCGACCGTCTCGCGGGTGCTGAACGATTCCGCGCGCGTGCGGCGCGAGACCTGCGAGCGGGTCGAGGCGGCCATCGCCCGACTCGGCTACACGCCGCACTTCGGCGGCCGCATGCTCGCCTCGAACCGGACGGACACGATCGGCGCCGTGATCCCGACCATGGAGAACGCGATCTTCGCCCGGGGCCTTCAAACGCTCGAGGAGGAACTGGCTGCGGCCGGCGTCACGCTCCTGGTCGCGACCTCGAACTACGACCCGGCCCGCGAGGCCCGGCAGATCCGCGCCCTGCTCGGGCGCGGCATCGACGGCCTCGTGCTGATCGGCGAGGCTCGCGACCCCGAGAGCTACGAACTGCTGCGGCGGCGCGGCATGCCCTTCGTGGTCGTCTGGACCTGGCGCGCCGATTGCCCATGGACCTGCATCGGCTTCGACAACCGCGCCGCGGCGCGCGGCCTGGCCGATCGGGTGCTCGACCTCGGCCACCGGCGGATCGCCATGATCTCGGGCATCACCCTCGGCAACGACCGGGCGGCGGCGCGCCTCGCCGGCGTGCGCGAGGCGATGGCGGCGCGCGGCCTTGCCCTCGATGCGGGAAACCTGGTCGAGGCCGCCTACACGCTCGAAGCCGGCCGCGAGGCGGCGGCGCGCCTCCTCGCCCGGGCGCCCCGGCCGACGGCGATCATCTGCGGCAACGATGTCCTCGCGGCAGGCGCCATGCTCGCGATCCGCGTGGCCGGGCTGCGCGTGCCGCGCGACGTGTCGGTCACCGGCTTCGACGACATCGAGCTCGCGCAGCTGCTGGACCCGCCGCTGACCACCGTCCGTGTGCCGCACCGCCTGATGGGACAGACGGCCGCCCGGGTGCTGCTGAGGATGCGGGCCGGCGAGGATGGCGTCGAGAGCGCCATGTTCGGGACGACGCTCGTCGATCGCGGCTCGCTGCAACCGCCTGGTTGAGAGGTCCGCTGGGCCCCGGCATCACGCCTTCGCGCTCGCCGATTGCCGCCCGGCGCGCGGGCGCCTGCGCCCGATCAGCGTCGGGCGCAGGCGATGCGGCTCGTGTCATTCGCCGGGGGCGTCGCCCGTGCTTGCGCGGGCCTCGGCACTGCATCCGCCGTCGCTGGCCTCGGTGCGCCGCGAGCGCTGGGCGCTGATGCGCTTGCCGTCGCGCTCGACGCTCGCCGCGGCATCGGCGGCGCAATCGGTGCCGCCAGACCCCGCGCGCGCGGTCGCAGAGGCCGAGGCCGAGGCTGAGGCGCTGGCCGAGGCACGCGTGGACGGAGCCTTTCGATCATCGGGCGAAGCTTTCGGCATGGCATCCTCCTCCATCCTGGCCCCCGCAGCCGCAGCGCCATCGCGCGACGGCGGCACCGGCGGGTCTGCGGCGAGCCCGAGGCTCGCGACGAGCAGCGTCGCGATGCCCGCGACGATCACGGCACGTTCGAACATGCTGGCATCCTCCATTCAGGATCGGTCGGGTTGTTCCGCAGCCGTCGGGCGCCGTCGGGGCGCACGCACCGACAGCCACGCGGGGTGCGGTCACCGGGCGACGAAATCGACATCGAGCCGAGCCGCGCCCGGCGGCGCGCGCCGCCACGAGGTGAAGCTCACCTCCTGCCCCGGCCCGACCGACGGCTCGAGCGCCGAGAAGAACCACCGGTCGGCGGGCGTCCCGGACGCGTCGAGGATGGTCCCCTGCAGCATCGGGACGCGCCGCGCCTGGGCCGAGGTGTTGACCACCGTGCCGCGGATGCGCAGCCCGTCATCCTCGCGCACCGGGTCGGCCAGCGTGATCCGCAGCGGCGGCGCCGCCGCGACGGGTTGCGGCGAAGGTGGCGCACCGATCGGCTGCGGCGCCATCGCGCGTGCCGCCTGGACCACGCCGGCGCCGCTCGCCGCGCCGCAGGGCTGGAAGCGCACGGGCTCGCCGACGATGCGGTCGACGCAGTTCGCGGCGGCATATTCGCGCCTGTCGACCGAGCTCCACGCGACACCGATACGCGCGCGCTCGCCGCTTCCGCCCTCGAGCCTCAGCTCGTAGAGCCCGGGCGCCAGCGGCGAGGTTGGCGCGAGGTGGAACAGGCCCCTGATCTCCGGGTGCCACGTCGCGGCGACGGGCTGCGACTGGGTGTCTAGCCCCGCCTGGACCCATTCGCTGCCCTGCGCGGGCGCCGCTGCCCCGGTGGGCAGGATGTCGCTGCGCACCCAGGCAACGCGCCACAACCCGGCGGGCGCGGCGCCATTGCCGGCGGCCCCGCCGATGCCGGGCTCGTGGACGATGAACTCGACATCGGGAGAGAGGTCCGAGCGCCTCGCCCAAGTCTCGCGCTCCCACGAGGGGGAGCCGTCGAGCCGCCGCAACTCGCCGCTGCGCGTGAGCGCATATAGGCCCGGATCGTCAGGCACCGGCAAGTCGCGCCCGCCCGCGGTGAACTTGGCCCCGCCGCAGGCGGCAAGCGTGCCGGCGATGAGAAGTGCAAGGGGAGTGATCGAAAATCGCGTCATCTTTCGTCATTCCTCTGTCGTGGGAACGACGGCCGCGCGACGGCCATCCAGCGCTGCGATCGGTCGCATCGGGTTGCCCCCCGGGCGTCGGTTCCGCGTTTCGGTCGGAAACCCGGCCCCCCGTGCGGGGGCCGGGCGATGGGGGCGAGCAAGGCCGCCCCGGTGCGGCTGATGCCGCGGGCTTAGTCGAGGCCGACGCTCGCGCCCGTGCTCACCGACGTCTCGGCCGAGCGGGTGCCGTCCTCGGCCACCTCGGCATCGGCCGCGGCCTCGGCATCCGCCGCGGCGTCGCCCCGCGACCGCGCGCTGGTGTTGGTCCGCGTGTCGGTCCGGGTCGTGCCGGGCGTGTCGAGCGCCATCGCCTGCGCCACCGCGTGCGAGACGGCCTGGGCCATGTCCTCGTCGCCGACGGTCTGCGCCTTCGAGATCGAATGGCTGATGCTCTTCGACATATGCGGCGTCGAGATCGCCTTGCTGCGCGACTTCGAGAAGGCGCGGCTACCGACGGTTTCCTCGTCGTCGCCGACCATCGCCTGGTCGTCATCGGCGGGCGCGGGCTCGCTCTCGTCGGCCGCGGCATCGTCGTCGTCGGCCGGGTCGACCGGGGCGCCGGTGGCGTTGGCGTCGGAATGCGTGCCTACGTCGACGCTCACGCCCGTCTCGCTGCGGGTGCCCTGCGCGGTCGCGCCGGCCGAGATGTCGGCCGAGGACGCGCCGTCGGCCGCCGCATCGGCGGTCGCATCGGCGTTGCCCGGCGTCCCGGTGTCGAGGCCGAGGCCGACCGAGGCGCCCGCCGTGCCCGAGACCGCGCCGGCTCCGTCGACCGCGCCCTCGGCATTTGCCGCGGCGGAGCCGGACTGCGTGCCGTCGAGGTCCGAGAGCGAGGCCGCCGCATCGGAGCCGAGGCCGAGTTCACCCGGGCCCGACAGGCCGCCCGCGGTGGCCGAGTTCGCCTCGGCCGCGTTCGCCTCGCCGATGCCGACGCTTGCGCCGGTGCTCGTGGCGCCCTCGGCCGTGCCTTCGCCATTGACCGAGGCGCCGGCCGCTGCATCCGAGGCCGCAGAGATGCCGCCATCGTCGCCGATCCCCGCGCTAGCACCGGCACCAGCCGTGCCGCCGATCGAACCCGGGCCATCGAGACCGGCCGAGACATCCGCAGCGCCGGCCGCCGAGCCGAAGCCGGCGTCATTGCCGAATTCGGCCCCCGCGGTCGCGCCGGCCGTCCCGGTCGCGGCGCCGTCACCCTCGACCGAGGCGCCGAACTCGGCGCCGGCTTCGGCGGAGGCACCGTCGTCGCCAAGACCCACGCTCGCGCCCGCGCCACTCGACGCGGCGGCCGAGCCCGGCCCCTCGACTCCGGCATCCGTGCTCGCGCCGGCATCCGCGGCCGCACCGCCAAGCGCGGCACCAGCCTCGGCGCCCGCGCTCACGCCAGCGCTGCCGTCACCATCGACACCGGCCGCGCCTGTGGCCGAGGCCTGACCGGTCGCGCCGTCGCCATCCGAGGCGACGCCCGCCGAGGCCGCCGAGCCGGCTGCCGCCGAGCCCGGACCATCGACCGAGGCGCCCGCCTCGGCGCCGCCCGAGGCCGAGACCCCGTCGCCCGAGACGCCCGCGCTCGACGACGTGTCCGCAGACGCGTCCGTTCCGCTGGCCGCGGCCGAGGAATCTGACGTCGCGCCGGCACTGCTGCCCGTGTCGCTGCTCGAAGCCTCGGCGCCGGCCGAGGACGAGGCACTGGCGGAACCGTCACCCGAGGCGCTGGCGGAAGCACCGGACGAGGCCGAGGCCGAGGCGCCGCCATCGCCCACACCGGCCGAGGCGTCGGAGCCGCCGCTGGCCGAGGCGCCATCGCTGTCACCGCCGGAATCGGCGCCAGCATCGGCGCCAGCATCGGCACCGGCGTCGCCGCCCGCGCTGGCACCCGAGTCGCCGCCGGCATCGGCGCCCGCGTCGGCACCGGCGTCGGCACCGGCACCACCACCGGAGTCCGCGCCGGCGTCAGCACCAGCGTCCGCGCCCGCGTCCGCGCCACCATCCGCACCGCCGTCGGAACCGCCGTCTGCGCCGCCATCGGCGCCACCATCGGCACCGCCATCGGCACCCCCGTCGCCGCCACCGTCGCCTCCATCGGCCTGGGCGAGGATGATCGGGGGTGCGCCGCCAGCCATCACCGCAGGCTGCGCGGTGAAGCCGCCTGCAAAGCCGCGATCGTTGACAAGCGGGAACGCATCGGCCCCGGCCGTGCCGATCAGGAGCCCGATCGCACTCGTGGCCGCCAGAAGCTGCATGCGTGATTTGCTCGAGCGCATTTTGGTGTCTCCATTCTGTGTCGTTGCATCAATTGCTGTCGCGCCGCGGTCCGCAGACCGGCGACGCATGGCCTCGCCGCGCCAAACACGGCGGCGTCAGGCATCGAGACAGACCGCGCGAACCCTGGGAAATTCCCATTCCTGCGAAAAAAAATCATTGTAATATTTTGAATTTCTTTGGATAATAAAAAATTTATCTCTATAATATGTAACATAAATTCATCATCTTAAATATTATCAACGCCATGTCGCGAAATATATTGAACGACTACATCGCTGGCGCAGGAAAACCTCGCGCCACCCGGCTTCCCGGAGCGACGGAACGACGATTGGCAGGACGTGCCGAGCGCGAAGCCCTGCACCCTCCCGGATCCCGCCAGGGGCGCTACGGGCGTGCCGTCGCGCCCCCGCAAGGTCGCGCCGTCACTCGGTCGCCGGCTGCTGCTGCGTCGTCGGACCGGCCCGTTGCTGAGCCTCCCGCTCGACGGCCTGGCGCGCCGCGTCTTCCTCGTCCGCGCGCCGCTGGTCATCGAGCGACACAAACTCCGGCGCGCGCTCGAGCTCGGCGAGGTTGATGTCGAGCATCACCGTCTTCTCCCCGGTGGGCGCCTCGACCATGCGGACGCGCGAGATGTCGATACCGACACGCTTCGCGCCGAACCCGAGGAAGCCACCGGCCGAAACGACGAGGCCGTCGAGCTGGTTCTCATCGTTCATCAGCACATCGTCGACCTTGCCAATCTGCCCGCCATCCATTCCGGTCACGCCGGCGCCCACCAGTTCCGAGACCGCGAAGGTCCCCTCCTCCTGGGCGATGATCTGGCCATCGAACGGCACGGGCTGCTCGTCCGGCTCTGCCGGCTCGGCCGGCGCGGCGATCCCCGCGGTGCCGGTATCGGGCGCGTCCCCGGTCGTCGGCATCCCGGCCGCGTCGTCACCTCCCGCCATGCCGGACGCGCCGTCCGTGCCCTCGTTGGCGGGCGGCTGAAGGGTGTCGGGCTCGACGCTCGGCGCCTGCTGCTGCGCCGCCGCCGGCAGCGCCAGCGCCAGCGCGATCGCGGTTACGCCCGCAAGGCACACAGCCCGCAGGGAGGAAATCTGCCTGTCCCCGTCCGGCGCTTGCAGACAGGGGTCATGCGCACCAATCAGACTGGTCATCTTCGCCTCCTTCCACGTGGCGGCCCTGGCGGCGAGCGCCGCTCGCGGACACCGCACGATTGGACGCCGCCCGTCGGGCGCGCTCGGGGCGCCTGCCCTCGGGGCGATGCTTCGACAAGTGAGACCGGGAAAGCCCGCCGGTTATTCCATCCAGCGCCGCAACGCCCGCTCGACGGCATGACGAAAAAAATTCTCGCCGGACGGGAATAGATCGCCCCTTACCCCGGTCTTCCGTGTCGAGAGGTCGGGAGGGAACGCGCCGCGCCCACGTTCCGGGTGCGGCCACAGCGGTGTGGGCGCTGGCCCGACACCGGACCCGGCCATGAAGGGTGGAAAGCACGTGAGGGCCAAGGACAGCAGGCACCCGGACCGTCCGCAGCGGCACGACCGCGCGGGGCCCGATCGCGCGGGCGGCCATGCGTTCGACCGCTGGCTCACACGCGAGCTTGCCGCGCTGCATGCGCAGGAGGCTTCCCGGCCCCTGCCCGACGAGATGACGGACCTTGCCGCCCGGCTGGAGGCGCGGCTCAAGGCCGCCCGGCCCGGCCAGGACGGCCCGCGCTCGAAATGACGCCGCGGGCGCACAGCCCGCGCTCCTGCCGCGCAACGAGGAGATCACACCCATGCCGAGCCCCGACGAACGCATCACCGCCCACATGCCGATGCTCAGGCGCTATGCGCGCTGCCTGACCGGCTCGCAGGAACGGGGCGATCGCTATGTGCGGGCCTGCCTCGAGGCGATCCTTGCCGAGCCGTCACTGATCGAAGCGGACGACGGCAACCTGCGGCTGGGGCTGTTCCGCGCCTTCCACGACCTGCTCGTCGGCCTGCTGGTGCCGCTCGACGCCGACACGACCGCGCCGCGCGCCGAGCTCGACAAGCTCGAGTCCCGCATCCTCGCTCTGCCCGAGGTCGAGCGCGAGGTCCTGCTGCTGCGCACGCTGTGCGACTTCTCGCTCGACGAGATCGGCACGATCCTGCGGCGGCCGGCCGGCGAGACGCGGGCCCTGCTCGCGCGGGCGCGCGACGACCTGCGGGCGCAGACCACGACCCGTGTGCTGATCATCGAGGACGAGCCGGTGATCGCCTTCGACCTCGCGGGCATCGTCAACGAGATGGGCCATTACGTGATCGGCATTGCCGACACGCGCGAACGCGCCGTCTCGCTTGCCGCCAACGCCCGTCCCGGCATCGTGCTCGCGGACATCCAGCTCAGGGACGGCAGCTCGGGCATCGACGCCGCCGCCGAGATCCGGCGATTCGCGGACGTGCCGGTGATCTTCGTGACCGCCTATCCCGAGCGCCTGCTGACCGGCGCGCGGGGCGAGCCGACCTACCTGATCACCAAGCCCTTCGACGCCGAGGTGCTGCAGGTGACCATCAGCCAGGCGCTCCTGCTCCACCCGGCGATGCCCGCGGCGGCGGCGGGCTAGCAGCACGGCAGCGGGCGGGCCAGGTACGGGGCAGAGCCGTCATGGCGCCAGGCTCGAGATTTCGCAGCGCGACCGAGACGCTTTCCGGGCGGCTCGCGCTGCTCTTTGCGGTGCTGGTCCTGCCACCGACCATCATGAGCCTGTGGCTCGCCTGGGATTCCTTTGTCGAGCAGAGCGCGCGGGCGCGGCTGCAGGTGCGCCAGTTCGCGACGCTCACCGCCACATACGAGAGCAAATTCTTCGACGACACCCGCAAGATCCTTCAGGCGGTCGGCGACGAACCCGACCTGCGCCAGTCTCGACCGACCTGCGCGGCGCTTCTGTCGGAGACGGTCGAGAACACGCCAGAGTTCGAATCATTGGGCTATTTCGCGCCGGACGGGCGGCTCCTGTGCGGCTCGGACGACGCGATCGGCAACGCCGCCAACCGCGCCTGGCTGCAACAGATCCGGCGCTATCGCAGCTTCGCCATCAGCGACTACACGGTGACGCCGACCTCGCCCTACCCGATCATCGTCGCGGCGCAGGCCGTCTACGGGGCCGCGGGCGAGTTGCAGGGCGTTCTCGCCGCGTCGATCCGGCTCTACTGGCTGTCGGCCTTCATCCGCGAGGTGAGCCTGCCCGCCGAGAGCGTCTTCTTCCTCGTCGACAGCAACGGCAACGTCCTCGCCGACCGCGCCGTCGTGCTGGCCCAGACCGCGCTGGGCCTGTCGGCCGACCCCGAGGCCGAGATCGCCGCGCTCGGCACGCTCGCCGCAGCCGTTGGCCCCAAGGCCGCGGCCGAGGTGCTCGGCAAGGGGCAGACCGATTTCGAGGCCGTGGGGCATGACGGCGTCCTTCGGGTGTTCTCGAGCGTGGTGCTGCCGCATGGCGACGTGACCATGCTCTACGGGATGCCCGCGACCAGTGCCGTGGGACTGCTCGAGCGGGATCTCATGCAGACGGTGCTCGGCCTCGCGGCGATCTGGTGCGCGGGCATCGGCGCGGCATGGTTCGGCACCCGCCATTTCGTGACGCGCTGGACCGGCCGCCTGCGCGACATCGCCCAGTCCTATGGCCGCGGCCACTACACCGAGACGCCCGACTTCTCGAAGGCCCCGCGCGAGCTGCGCGAGCTTGCCGCGACGCTGGCGCTGATGGCGCGCCGCATCGAGCTGCGCGAGGAGGAGCTGCGCTGCTCGCTCGAGCAGAAGAGCGTCCTGCTCAAGGAGGTCCACCACCGCGTCAAGAACAACCTGCAGATCGTCAGCAGCCTGCTCAACATCCGCCGCGGCGGCCTGACCGACAGCGCCGGCCGCGCCGCGCTCGACGAGGTCAAGGCGCAGGTGCGGGCGCTGGCGCTCGCCCACCGCCATCTCTACGAGAACGACGATGTCGGCCGCGTGAACCTTGCATCCTTCATGTCCGAACTCGGCCGGCGGACGCTCGCCGGCCTCTCGCAGCCGGGCCAGGACATCGCGCTCGAAATCGACATCCCCGAGGTGATGATGCCCACGGACAGGGTGATCCCGCTCGCGCTGCTGGTCAGTGAGGCAGTGACCAACGCACTCAAGCATGCCTTTCCGAGCGGACGTCCCGGACGCATCCGCATCGCCTTCGAGCGCAGCGCCTCTGGGACGGGGACCTTCGTCGTCGCCGACGACGGGGTGGGATTTGCGGCCCCTGCCGGGTCGACGCCGGAGGGGGCCGAACTCCGGGCGGGCGGCGGCCCCGGCCCCTCGGGGCTCGGCCTGCGGCTGATCGAGGCGCTCGCCCGCCAGGTCGACGGCGAGCTGAGCGTGTCGGGCGAGGGGGGCACGACAATCTCGGTGAGGATGTCGGCGGATGCCGAGCCGGGCGCTCATGCTTCCGCACGGGCATCCCCCGAGCCACTGCCGGGCACCACGCCCTCCCCGGCCCCCGGCGGGACCGCCCGGGCCGAGGTGCCGGCCGCGGCGCGTCGCGCCTCGTGACGGGCGCCGGGGCCGGCGCGGCCAGCGCTCAGGACCCAGCGCCCAGTTCCAGCGCCCCCTCCATGCCAAGCGTTGCGCGCAGCGCCGCCCGCGCCCGGTTGAGGCGCGACATGACCGTGCCGACCGGCAGATCCAGTGCCTCGGCCGCCTCGCGGTAGCTCATCCCCTCGACCGCCACCAGCAGGATCACCCGGCGATGTTCCTCGCTGAGGCACTGGATCGCATCGACCACCTGACGGCAGGCGATGCGGTCGACCTGCGGCAGTTCAACGGCAAGCAGCCGCGCCTCCTCGACCGGCACCGGGGTGCCGGCCGCCAGCCGCTGCTTCAGCGCGTCGTTTCGCGCATTGTGCAGGATGCGGAACAGGTATGCGCGCAGGTTGTCGATCCGGCTGGCGCCGTCGATGTAGAGAAGCGCGCGCTTCAGCGTCTCCTGCACCAGGTCGTCGGCATCGGCGGGCGAGCCGATCAGCACCCGGGCATAGCGGCGAAGCGCCCGGATATGATCGACAAGCTCGCGGCCATCGACCTCGCGCAGACCGGCCGGGCATTTCCCGTGCTCCACGGACCAAGCTCCCCTCGCTGTTGCGGATCATGCTCTCAAGCTGAACTCATGCGACGCCTGGCGATCGCCACCGGTCGGCGGATCCGACATGCCGTCGCGCGCCGCCGCCCGATCCGCGCCATTGAGCCGTCCACGCAAACGTCGCGAAGCCCGATGGCGCCGGGAGCGGCCGGCTCATGCGCTGCGCCATCGCGCCCGCATCCACGCCGATCCCGGGTAGTAAACGGTCGAGGGCGCGATTTCGTTGCCCAGCCCCGCGAGGATCCCGAGAGCCGCGCGGATTCCCGAGACGAGGGAATAATCCTCGGCTCGGGCGGTCCTTTCCTGCGGGACGGAAGCGATGCTGCGGGCTTTCGGATCGGACGACGATCTCCCCCCGGACCCAGCCGCAGCAAGGAGAAGACCGACATGATGGTGAAAAGGATCGCCGCCCTCGCGGCCGGCATCGGGGCGATCGCGGGCGTGGCCCTCGCCGCCTCGTTCGGCGACATCGACACGGACGCCGATGGCATGATCACGCAGGAGGAGTTCGCGGCCGCCTTCCCGGATGCGGGCGCCGAGATCTGGACGGCGACCGACGTCAACGCGGACGGCGTGGTGACCGAGGACGAACTCGCGGCCGCCGTCGAGTCCGGCGTGTTGCCCGAGGGCTGAGGCCTCGCCGCGCGCGCCCCCGCCACGGCCCCGTGGCGGGGGAAGCGGCGCGGGACGGCCGGGATCGGGCCGCGCCCCCCAACCGATCCCGCCACCGCGCAGGCGGTCGCCGTTGCCAGCCGCGGCAGTCCGCCGGGGCCGCCCGGCGCGCGGCGCGGGATGGGCACCCGTTGCCATTGCGCCCGTCGACGCCTTCGGGGCACCGCTGCGGCGACCGACGGCCCTTCGGCGACCGCCGACCAGATCCCCGTGCGATCCCGTTCGGCCTTCCCCCGTGCACCGGGGCGGCGCGAGCCATGCGACCGCCGCGCGCCGACGTCGAACACCCTCCCGAGCTCTCGCAGGTCCGCGAGGATCTCGCATCAATCTCCGGGGGTCGCCATGACCCCATGCGGACCGCCGTGCCAACGGCGGGCGCAGGGCTCGCGCCGACCGACGAAGCCCGGGGACCATGGGATTTTCATGGAAGACGCCTGGTAGCGAGGGAGGGACTCGAACCCTCGACCTCAGGATTATGAGTCCTGCGCTCTAACCAGCTGAGCTACCTCGCCAAGGCGAGCGCCTGATTACGGCGCACCGCCTGCCCCGTCAAGACGCGAGTTTGGACGCCCGGCGGCATCCTCGCGCGCGGTCGAGCTATGATCCGCATCGGGCCTGCGCGCGGGTGCCGCAGCACGCAAGATGATGACAGTGCGGCGCTTTCAAGGTATTCAACTTATAGTTGTGACCTTCCGCGTAGTCCAACTTTGCCGCGAGCGGGCCGTCGGGCGTTTGATGCGCGCAGGGTCATCGTGAAGGTGTGGGCGCATTTTGTGCCTCAATTTCAGGGGAGAGCGTAGGACACGGCTGTAACACTTGGAGTGCTGGATTCTGGCTCGGCCATCATGACCGATGGCGACTGGAACGGATCGCCGAACAATTATTTCACCAACCCGGTGACGCCCGAAATCGAAAACGACACGATCGACGTCTTGGACTCGATCGAGCTGGACATCGATCTGTCGGCCTACGATCTTTCAGCGTCGGCGAGCAGTCAGATCCAGTTGGATCTCGAGGTGATCGGCGACCACAACGATCCCGACGGCGAGACGCTGACGATCGAGACGGTCATCAACGAGGGAGAGCTCGACGAGGCAACCCTGGATACTTCGGTCCTGTTTAACACCTCGGCGACCGAAAGCTTCTGGTCGGGCGAGGTGGGGCCCACGACCACCGGCGCGCAGCCGGCACAGGGCAATCTCTACATCATCGACAGCGACGGGGTCGAGATCCGCTCGACGCTTCCGCCGGGTCAGAGCGGGGGTCTCGACAGCTTCAGCGACGACACCGTGAACGACATCATCGACGAGACAGCCGAACTCTTCAGCGAGGATGGGGAATCAGCCAGCCTGTCGACCACGATCTCGGCTGCCGGGGTAGACACGATCACGCTGAATCTGCAGATCCCGACCGAAAACTCGCCCGACGACGGCGTCGACATCTCGCAGACCTCAGCCACCGCCAGCCTTGTCGTCGACTTCGACAGCACCAAGGACATCTCGAACATGGTGTTCTACTTCAGCGACGGGGACGGCGGCTGCCTCAAGCTGAAGATCGACGATTTCGACGAATTCTGGGAGAACCTCAACCCGGGCTACGACTCGACCTCGACCTTCGACATGATGATTGACGACGCCACGCTGAAGGCGCTGTTCAACGAGTTCTTCGGCGACGCGCTCGACGCCAAGTACGATCTCGGCGGCGACGCCGGATGGGAGGACGACTGGGAGTTCGCCGGATTCTCGACCAAGGCGGGCGCCAACTTCGATCTCGAATACACCAACGACCAGCTGAAGAAGTAGGCGAACGGCGAGGGCCAGTATATCGGTCTCGAAAGCCTTGCCGAGGACTGCTACGGCAAGAAGCACAAGGTTGCCTTCTCGATCGACGCGGCCGAGTACAACGACGGCACGGGGATGTGGGAAAGCAACATCGACGACCTGTTCGCCTGAGCTCTTTGCTCACGGCCCCGGCATCAGCGCCGCGCCCCCCCGGGGCGCGGCGTTTTTCATGGTTTCGGACAGGACGCAAGCGGCGCGGGGCGCTCCGCCCCAAGCTGCCGCAAGCCTCAGCCGATCGTGCGCGCCAGCACGTCGAGCCAGTTGTCGCGGCAGATACGGTTGATCAGCGGCTCGCCGTAGCCCGACTGGCGCATGGCCGCCACCAGCCGCGGCAGCCCCGTGACATCGCCGATCTCGCGCGGCAGCTCGCAGCCGTCGAAGTCCGAGCCCAGCGCCACGCCCCCCTCGCCCAGCCGCTCGACCAGGTGGTCGAGATGGCGCAGCATCGTGGTGATCGGCGTGTCGTGGTCCAGCCGGCAGTCCTCGCGCAAGAAGGCCACGTGGAAATTGAGCCCCACCAGCCCCCCCGACTCCCGGATCGCGTCGAGCTGGCGGTCGGTGAGGTTCCGCGCGCTGGGCGAGATCGCATGCGCGTTGGAATGCGAGGCCACCAGGGGCTTGGTGGCGATCCGGGCGACGTCCCAGAACCCGGCCTCGGTCAGGTGCGAGAGGTCCACCAGGATCCCCAGCTTCTCGCAGGCGCGCACCAGGATCTCGCCCATTTCGGTCAGGCCTTCGCCGGGTTCGAGGACCGGCTGGCACTCCATCGGCGCGCCATGGCCGAAGGCATTGGGCCGAGACCAGACCAGTCCCAGCGACCGCAGCCCGGCGGCATAAAGCACCTCGAGCGCGTTGAGGCCGGGGTCGATGCACTCGGCCCCCTCGATATGCGGCACCATCGCAAGGCGTCCCTCGGCCATCGCCGCACGCACCGCCGCCACGTCGGTGCAGATGGCAAGATCCCCCGGCCGCTCGCGCGCCAGGCGCCGCAGCCGGGCGAACATCGCCAGCGTGAAGTCGAGCGCGTCGCGCTGGTCCACCGGCGCGAAGTTCAGCGGGTCGTCGCGGTCATAAGGCTGGTCCAGCGCATTGACGCGCGAGGGCGTGTAGATCGCGAACAGGCCGCCGGCAAAGCCCGCCTCGCGCGCCCGCGGCAGGTCGATGTCGAGGCTCGGCTCGCCCGCGCCGAAATCGCGCACGCGGCCAAGCCGCTCGGCGATCTCGAGCTTCAGGAGCGTGTCGTTGTGCCCGTCGAAAACCGCCACCTGCCCGCCCATTCCCCGCCTCCCCTGCCGCGTCGCGGGCACACCCTCGGGCCTTCGCGGGTTCGATGCAAGGGGCTCGACAGCCCCGCCCGCCGCGCGCCCCGCTAAGATTGCCTTAACCATATCCCGCCTAGCCTCCGGCCGTTCGCGTGCCAGAGGTCGGGATGTCGCGTAGCCTGCGCCTGATCGCCACCCTGTGCGGGGGGCTCGTCCTTGCCATCCCGCCGGGCGCGGCCGGGGGCGCATGGACGCGCGAGCCAGGCCGCGGCCAGATCGTCATGTCGTCGGGCCGCAAGGTCGCCCCGATCGGCGCCTTCGCCGGCGGCGCGCCGCGCAGTGACGACAGCTTCACGCAGATCCATGTCGAGATCGGGCTCGTCGAGACGCTGACCCTCGGGACCGATCTCTATGCCGAGTTCTCGGCCGTCGACCTGACCGACGCCACGCTCAGCGGCGGCCTCGTGCTGCGCCAGCGCCTCTACCGCGACGACCGGGGCCATGTCGTGTCGGTCGAGCTGGGCGGCTCGCTGCCGGCCGAGCGGCTGGTGTCGCGCGACCTCGCCGCCTCGAACCCCGGCTCGACGCCGGAGATCGGCTTCCGCGCGCTCCACGGCAAGGGCTGGTGGGGCGACTGGGGCAGCGCATGGCTGGCGAGCGCCGCCGGCTGGACCTGGCGCAGCGAGGGCACGGCCGACGAGATCCGGGCCGAGCTGTCGGGCGGCTATCGCCCCGCGTCCTGCTGCCTTGCCATGCTTGGCCTCTACGCCACCGCGCCCCTGTCGGGCGACGATGATGCGAGCCTGCGGATCGCCCCTTCGGTCGGCTACACCTTCTGGCCCGAGATCCCGCGCAACGGCAAGAAGCCCGAGGGGCCGGTGAACGTCAAGACGCTCCAGGTCGGCCTCAGCTACGACCTCATCGCCCCCCTCGGACGGGCTTGGCTTCCAGATCTCGTGGTGGCGCCCGTTCTGAGGCGCGCTGGACGCGCCGCGCCGGCTCTGCTAGGCGCCTCTGACCATGCTCACGATCGACGATCTCGGCTTCTCGATGGCGGGAGTGCCCCTGTTCGACGGGGCCTCGGCGCGCGTGCCCGCGGGCGCGCGGGTGGGCCTCGTCGGCCGCAACGGCACCGGCAAGACGACGCTGTTCCGCCTGATCCGGGGCGAGCTTGCGCCCGATGCCGGCACCATCACCCTGCCCCCGCGCGCGCGCATTGGCGGCGTGGCGCAGGAGGCGCCGGGCGACGCGCGCAGCCTGATCGACACCGTTCTCGCCGCCGACACCGAGCGCGCGGCGCTGACGGCCGAGGCCGAGACCGCCACCGACCCCGCCCGAATCGCCGAGATCCAGACGCGGCTCGCCGACATCGGCGCCCATTCGGCCGAGGCCCGCGCAGCCTCGATCCTCGCGGGGCTCGGCTTCGACCATGCCGCGCAGGCCCGCCCCTCGGCCGAGTTCTCGGGCGGCTGGCGGATGCGCGTGGCACTCGCGGCGGTGCTGTTCTCGGCGCCCGACCTTCTGCTCCTTGACGAGCCCACCAACTATCTCGATCTCGAAGGCGCGATCTGGCTGGAGAGCTACCTCGCCCGCTACCCCTACACGATGCTGCTGATCAGCCACGACCGGGGCCTGCTCAACCGCGCGGTGGACCAGATCCTGCACCTGCACAACCGCAGCCTCACGCTCTATGGCGGGGGCTACGACAGCTTCGACCGCGTGCGGCGCGAGAAGCTGGCATTGCAGTCCGCGATGGCCAAGAAGCAGGAGGCCCGGCGCGCCCACCTGCAAAGCTTCGTCGACCGCTTCCGCTACAAGGCGTCGAAGGCGCGCCAGGCCCAGGCGCGCATCAAGATGATCGAGAAGATGGAGCCCATCGCCGCCGAGATCGACGGCGGCGTCGCCCCCATCCGCCTGCCCGACCCCGAGGACCTGCCGCCGCCATTGATGCTGATCGAGAACGCCGCCGCCGGCTATGACGGCCGAACGGTGCTGTCGCGCATCGACCTTCGTATCGACCAGGACGACCGCATTGCGCTCCTCGGTGCGAACGGGCAGGGAAAATCGACGCTGGCGAAGCTTATCGCCGGGCGGCTCGCGCCGCTCGCGGGCCGGCGGCAGGTCTCGGGCAAGCTCAGGATCGGCTATTTCGCCCAGCACCAGCAGGACGAGTTGGTGCCGCATGAAAGCCCGCTCGACCACATCCGCCGCCTGCGGCCGGACGAGCCGCCCGCCAAGCTGCGCGCCCGCCTCGCCTCGGGCGGCATCGGGGGGGACATCGCGACCAACCCGGTCGCCTCGCTCTCGGGCGGGCAGAAGGCGCGGCTCCTGCTCGCGCTCGCGGCCATCGACGCGCCGCACCTGATGATCCTCGACGAGCCCACCAACCATCTCGACATCGAAAGCCGGCACGCGCTGGTCGAGGCGCTGAACGACTACACCGGCGCGGTGATCCTGATCACCCATGACGCGCATCTGGTGGAACTCGCCGCCGACCGGCTGTGGCTGGTGCGCGACGGGCGCGTCGCGGCCTATGACGGCGACATGGAGGATTATCGCCGGCTGCTGCTCGGGCGCGGCGACGGGGCCGGCAACGGGGCCGGCCCGGCACCCGCCCAGCCCCGGGCTGCGCGCCAGTCCAAGGCCGATGCGCGCAAGGCCCTTGCCCCACTGCGGTCGGAACTCCGCGCCTGCGAGGAGCGCATCGAGAAGATCGAGGCGATGCTGGCGAAGATCGACGAGCGGCTCGCCGACCCCGCGCTCTATGAGGGGCCCGCCGACAGGATCGAGGCGCTCCAGATCAAGCGCGCCGAGATCGTGGAGGCCCAGGCCCGGGCCGAGGCGCTGTGGCTGGCAGCGGGCGAGCGGCTCGAGGCCGCCGAGGCCGAAGCGGTGGAGGGCTGAGCCATGGACGCCGCGATGCTCGACGCCGCGATCAACGCCCTCGTCACGCTCCTGGTGGTGATCGACCCGATCGGGCTTGCGCCGATCTTCCTCGCGCTGACGGCGGGCACGGCGGCGGCGGCGCGGCGGCGCCTTGCGGTGCGTGGCATCGTGATCGCCGCGGCGGTGCTGCTGGTCTTCGCGCTGGCGGGCGACGCGGTGCTTTCGTTCATCGGCATCTCGATGCCCGCCTTCCGCATCGCCGGGGGCCTTCTGCTGTTCCTCACCGCACTCGACATGCTGTTCGAGCGGCGCACCGAGCGCCGCGAGAAGCAGGGCCACGAGGCCGAGGCGACGGCGACCGATCCCTCGGTGTTCCCGCTCGCCACCCCCCTTATCGCGGGCCCCGGCGCCATCGCGACCGTCATCCTGCTGATGGGCCAGCACGAGGGGAACATCGCCGGCCAGGCCATGGTGCTGGGCGTGCTGGCGCTGGTGCTGGGGCTCACGCTGGTCTCGCTCCTGATGTGCGGGGTGCTGGAGCGCGCGCTCAGACGCACCGGCGTGCTGGTGGTGACGCGGCTTCTGGGGATGCTGCTGGCCGCGCTCTCGGTGCAGTTCGTGCTCGACGGGCTCGCGGCCTACGGGATGATCGCCGGGCGCTGAGGCCGGGCGCCGCTCGGCGCTTCCCCGCGACGCCGGGCCGCGCTATGCCTCGTGCCATGACAACGCTCTACATCGACGCCGACGCCTGCCCGGTAAAGGACGAGGCGCTGAGGGTGGCCGAGCGCCACGCCGTCCCGGTCGTCGTCGTCTCGAATGGCGGCATCCGGCCCAGCCCGCACCCGCTGGTCTCGACCGTCATCGTCCCCGAGGGCCCCGACGAGGCCGACCGCTGGATCGCCGAACGCGCGGGGCCGGGCGACGTGGTGGTGACCGGCGACATCCCGCTCGCGGCCCGGGTGCTCGAGGGCGGCGCCGCCGCGATCCGCCACAATGGCGAGGTGTTCACCCGTGCCAATATCGGCGCCCAGCTCGCCATGCGGGACCTGATGGCCGACCTCCGCGCCGCCAATCCGCTGGGCGCGGGCGGCGGCGGCAAGGGCTTCGGCAAGGCCGACCGATCGCGCTTTCTCGACGCGCTGGAGCGCGTGCTGCGCGCCGCCTTGCGCGGCTGACCGGCACGCGCAGGGCGCGCTCAGCGCCGGGCAAAGGCCGGCTCGCCGAACCGAACCACCCGGCTCGGCCGGCCCAACAGCGCCACCTCGCGGAACTGGTCGAGGATCGCCGCCGTGGGCGCGAACAGATCGTGCCCCAGCGCCGGAATGAACAGCGAGAACACCCCCGGCGCGTCTTCGTCACCGGCCGCGATTCCGCGATTGCCGCCCCGCCCGCGCCCGGCGAACAGGTCCCCCAGCGGGATCCGGTGCACCGCCGCGATCTCGTCCGGCGCCGGGCGCAGCGTCGGGGCCGCCCTGAGCCAGACCACGAAGGGACGGATCACATAGCCCGCCCGCGTTGGCAGATCGTCGAGCGCGCCGAGGATGTCGCCCGGCCGCGCCTCGACGCCCAGTTCCTCGGCCAGTTCCCGCAGCGCCGCGTCCACGGCGCTCTCGCCCGGATCGAGCTTTCCCCCCGGCAGAGCGTATTGGCCGGAATGGGCCCTCAGCCGCGGCGCCCGCAGCGTCAGCAGAAGCTCCGAGCCGCCGCCCGCGCCCGGCACCAGCACCACCGAGACGGCGGCGGGCTTCAGCCCCTCGGCCTCGCAGTCCTCGCGCGGATGGTGCTTCAGGTGCAGCGTCAGCAGCGCCCGCAGGGCCGAGTCGTGGGCGAGGGTCGGCGTGGACATCGGGGTGCGGGCTCCTTCCGCGTGCGGGGCCGAGGGCTCGCGGCACCCTGCGCCATCCGCCCATCCACCCGCAATCCTCACTGCACCGCCTGGAAGATCAGCCCCGCCATGAGCGAGCCCGATAGTGCGAAGCCCAGATAGAGGGCGAAGACCGGCCGCTTGACCAGCGCGAACACCGCGATCGCCGCCGGCAGCGACGACACGCCCCCGGCCACCAGGAATGCAAGCCCCGCCCCTGGAGCCATGCCCTGCGTCATCAGCCCCGACACCAGCGGCAGCGCGGCATAGCCGTTGAGATAGGCCGGCACGCCCACCAGCGTCGCGATGACGATGGGCAGCACGCCCTCGCCGCCCACCGCCGCCGCGACCGTCTCGGCCGGCAGCCAGACCAGCATCAGGCTCTCGAGCAGAAAGGCGAGCATGAGCCATTTTGTCAGGAACAGCGTGGCCTTCAGCGCCTCGGCACGGAACTTCGCGACCCGGGCGGGCTCGTGCCAGAACGCCCAGACGGGCGGCTTAGGGTTGCGCATCTTCGCGCCGCCGCAGCCGCCATTGCCCACGCCCGGCCGCAGCGGGTCGGCCAGGAACCCCGCGCGCGACAGCCACAGCGTGCCGAAGCCCCCGAACAGCCCCAGCCCCACCGCTGCCAGCGTCTTGGCCACTGCGAACTCGGTCCCGATCGTGCCCGCGGTCAGCACGAACTGCGCGGGGTCGATCACCGGCGAGGCCAGCCAGAACGCCATCACCGGCGCCAGCGGCACGCCCATCGCCATGAGCGCCGCGATCAGCGGAATGACCCCACAGGAGCAGAAGGGCGACAGCCCCCCGAACAGAGCCGCCAGCACAACCATGCCCGCGATGCGCCCCGAGAACGCCTTGGCCACCAGCGCATCCGCGCCCGTCGCCCCCGCATAGGCCGCGATCGCGATCGAGGCCACAAGATACGGCGCGGTCGAGGCGAGCGCCTCGAGCGCGAACACCGCGCTCGCCTGCGCCTGCACCGGGTCGACCAGCGCCAGCGCCGCGAGGATGGCGAGGATCGCGGCCCAGACCCGGTCCAGCCGCAGGCCGGAGGGCAGGAGGCGGCGAAGCTGTGCGGCGAGGGCAGTCATGACCAAACTCCTAGAATTGTAGTTTCGTTTATCCGCGAAAAAACCCCAGTGCGCATCACGCGGCATCCTCCCGCGCGAGGCGGACGCCCATGCAGCATTCCGCGGTCACGAACCCCAGAACCCGGCGCATCGCGTCGAAATCGGCGCGGTTGATCACCTCGCGGCCCTGCCGCTCCTGCGTGACCAGCCCCGCTGCCACCAGCGCGCCGAGGTGATGCGCCAGCGTCGAGGGCGCAAGGCCCAGATGCCGCCCCACCTCGCCGATGTTGAGCCCGTCGGGCCCGGCACGCACCAGCAGACGGAAGATGCCCAGCCGGGCCTCGTGCCCAAGCGCGGCCAACGCCGCTGCAACCTGTGATTCGTTCATGGCCCTCAACGTAACTATATTTCTAGTTTTGTAAAGAGGTCGCCAGGCTACCCCACCGGGGTGGTTGAAATGCGTCCTGCGGCGCGGCACAACTGTCGGCGGGCGGCTTGGCGCGATGCATGGCGCGCGTCTAGAGTCCACGCATGCACACTGCCTGCGGACGGCCCCGCCCGGCGCGCGCCGGGGGCCGGGACGCGGCGAAATACCGGAGGAGCCCGAATGCGTTTCGAGGTTGCGACAAGCGTCGCGGATGCCGTCCGCCTGCTGGCGGCCGAGCCCGGCACGGCCCGCGTGCTGGCGGGGGGCACGGACGTGCTGGTGCAGCTCAGGTCCGGCATGGTCGAGCCCGCGCTGGTCGTGGACATCAAGCGCATCGCGGGGATGCGCGACATCGTGGCCGAGGCCGGGGGCTTCCGCATCGGCGCCGCCGTCTCGGGGGCCGAACTGGGCGAGCATGCGGGCGTGCGCGCGATGTGGCCCGGCGTGGTCGAGGCGATGGAGCTGATCGGCTCGACGCAGGTCCAGGGCCGCGCGACGCTCGCGGGGAACCTCTGCAACGCCTCTCCCGCCGCCGACTCGGTCCCGGCCATGGTCGCGGCCGAAGCGGTCGCAAGGGTGGCGGGACCGGACGGCGAGCGCGACGTGCCGGTGGCCGCCATTCCCTCGGGCCCCGGCAGGACGACGCTGGCGCGGGGCGAGTTCATCACCTCGATCTTCCTGCCCGCCCGCCCGGCACGATCCTCGGACGCCTATCTGCGCTTCATCCCGCGCACCGAGATGGACATCGCGGTCTGCTCGGCCGGCGTCAGCCTGACCCTCGGCGCCGACGGCACCTGCACCGCGGCACGCGTGGCGCTGGGGGCGGTCGCGCCCACGGTGGTCCTGGTGCCCGAGGCGGGCGCGGCGCTGGTCGGCACGACGCTGGGGACCGAGGCGCTCGACGCGCTGGCCGCCGCCTGCGCGGCCGCCGCGAAGCCGATCGACGACAAGCGCGGAACGGTCGCGTTCCGCAAGAAGGTGGCGGGCGTGCTGGCCCGCCGCGCCACAATCATCGCAGCAGAACGCGCGAGGGCCGAAGCATGAGCCGCATCCACGTCAACACCACCGTCAACGGCGATGCGGTGGACTTCCTGTGCGAGCCGGATGAGACGCTGCTCGACGCGCTCAGAAACCGCCTCGGGCTCACCGGCTCGAAGGAGGGGTGCGGGACTGGCGACTGTGGCGCCTGCTCGGTCACGCTGGACGGGCGGCTGGTCTGTTCCTGCCTCGTGCTCGCCGCCGAGGCCGAGGGCCGCGCGGTCGGCACCATCGAGGGCATGGCCGAGGGCGAGGCGCTGCACCCGCTGCAGCAGAAGTTCATCGAGCACGCGGCTCTGCAATGCGGCGTCTGCACCCCGGGCATCCTGGTGGCCGCCAAGGCGTTGCTCGAGAAGAACCCCGACCCCACCGAGACCGAGGTGCGCTACTGGCTGGCAGGGAACCTGTGCCGCTGCACAGGCTATGACAAGATCATCCGCGCGGTGATGGACACCGCCGCCGACCTCAGGAGGGCGTGAGCATGGCACTCGACAAGCAGACCGCCGCGAAGCGCGAGTTCAAGGTCGTCGGCACCCGCCCGCTGCGGCCCGACGGGGTGGACAAGGTCACGGGCAAGGCGCTCTACGGCGCCGACCTCACCGCGCCGGGCATGCTGGTGGCGAGGATCCTCCGCAGCCCGCACGCCCATGCCCGCATCCGCGCCATCGACACCTCGGCGGCCGAGGCAGCGCCGGGCGTCAAGGCGGTCGTGACCGCCGCCGACTTCGGCGCACCGGCCGACGAGGCGGTGCGCGACGTTCTGGTGAACTGCATGGCGCACGACAAGGCGCTCTATGACGGTCACGCGGTCGCCGCGGTCGCCGCGATCAGCGAGGCGGCGGCCAAGGCCGCGCTGAAGCTCATCAAGGTCGATTACGAGGTCCTGCCCCACGTCACCGACGTGGACGCGGCGATGAAGCCAGGCGCCCCGGTCATCCAGCCCGGCCGGCAAGCCGAGACGGTGGGTACCGAAGTCTCGGAGAACGTCACCCATTACTGCGAGTTCGGCCATGGCGATCTCGAGGCCGGTTTCGCGAAGGCCGACCACGTGATCGAGCGCAGCTTCAAGACCGAGGCCACGCATCAGGGCTATATCGAGCCGCATGCCTGCCTCGCCTCCTTCGCCTCGGACGGCAAGGCGGACCTGTGGTGCTGCACGCAGGGGCAGTACATGGTACGCAACCTCTGCTCGCAGATCATGGGGATGGAGGCGAGCCAGCTTCGCGTGACGCCCTCGGAAATCGGCGGCGGATTTGGCGGCAAGACCACGGTCTTCATCGAACCCGTCGCGCTGATGCTGGCAAAGAAGTCGGGCCGACCCGTCAAGATCGTGATGAGCCGCTCCGAGGTGCTGCGCGCGACCGGGCCCACCTGCTCGTCCTCGATGGGCGTCAAGATCGGCATGACGAAGGACGGGCGCATCACCGCGGGCCACGCGAAGCTGCGCTATCAGGGCGGCGCATTCCCGTGCGGGACGGTCGAGTTCGGGGCGATGGCTGCCTTCGCGGCCTATGACCTCGACGCGGTCAGGACCGAGGGCTGGAACGCCATGACGAACCGGCCGAAGCAGGCCGCCTACCGCGCGCCCGGCGCGCCGATGTCGATCTATGGCGTCGAGAGCGTGGTGGACGAGTTGTGCCAGCATTTCGGGCTCGACCCGCTCGACGTGCGGCTGAAGAACGCCGCCAAGGCCGGCACCAAGGCGTCCTACGGCGTCACCTTCACCGATATCGGCCTCTCGGCCTGCCTCGCGAAGGCCAAGGCGCATCCCCACTACACGGCGCCGCTAAAACCCGGACAGGGGCGGGGCGTGAGCTGCGGCTTCTGGTTCAACTTCGGCGGCGACACCTGCGTCACGCTGAACGTGAACTCGGACGGCACCGTCAGCGTAACCGAGGGCAACCCGGACATCGGCGGCTCGCGCGCCTCGATCGGCATGATGGCGGCCGAGGAACTCGG
The DNA here is from genome assembly GCF_023487995.1 of Thermohalobaculum sediminis. GTDB lineage: Bacteria > Pseudomonadota > Alphaproteobacteria > Rhodobacterales > Rhodobacteraceae > Thermohalobaculum > Thermohalobaculum sediminis. The sequence continues at coordinate 306,529 of NZ_JAMFKN010000004.1, read as the reverse complement.
CGTGACCTTCGACAAGGTGCGCACCCAGGTCGTGGACACCGCCTCGCTGGGCTACAACGAGGTGACCGACGGCAGCCGCGTGACCTTCGCGGTGGGGCTTGCCACCATCAAGGCCGCGCAGGCAGCCAAGAAGGTCATGTGCCAGCGCGCCGCGAAGATCTGGGGCATCGACGAGGAAGCAGTGGTCTGGGAGGACGGCGCGGCCCGTCCCTCGGGCCCCAATGCCGGGCAGTTCCCGCCGATGACGCTGGCCGAGATCGCGGCCGTGTCGTCGCAGACCGGCGGGCCGATCGCGGGGCATCACGAGGTCAATGCCGACGGCGCGGGCGTGAGCTTCGGCGTGCATCTCGTGGATGTCGAGGTCGACCCCGAGACCGGCGCCACCAAGGTGCTGCGCTACACCGTGTTCCAGGATGCGGGGAAGGCCGTGCACCCCTCGTATGTCGAAGGCCAGATGCAGGGTGGTGCTGCGCAGGGCATCGGCTGGGCGCTGAACGAGGAATACATTTATGGTGACGACGGGAAGCTGCAGAACCCGGGCTTCCTCGACTATCGCGTGCCGGTGGCCTCGGACCTGCCGATGATCGACACGGTGATCCTCGAGATCCCGAACCCCGGCCACCCCTACGGCGTGCGGGGCGTGGGCGAGACCTCGATCGTGCCGCCGCTCGCGGCCATCGCGAATGCGGTGAGCCGGGCCGCGGGGGTGCGCCTCACGTCGCTGCCGATGTCACCGCCGCGCATCCTCGCCGCGCTCGATGCCGCGCACCCGGCGGCGGCGGCCGAGTAACGGGGCGCGGGTGGTCAAGGTCGCGATCTGGGGCTCGCTGCGCGGCTTCACGGAAGGCCGCGCCGAGGTCGAGGTCGAGGCCGCGACCACCAAGGAGATGCTCGACAAGCTGGCGGAGGCCTATCCGGGCCTGCGCCCCCAGATCGAGCGGGGCGTCTCGGTCGCGGTGGACGGGCTGGTCTACAAGGAGGCATGGTTCACCCCGCTCAGGCCCGACAGCGAGGTGGTGCTGATGCCGCTGATGGTGGGGGGCTGAGGGCGGGGCTTCGGGCTCGACCCCGGGGCGCCGAGAAACCTCGCTCGCCGAACGGCCTTGCGCTTGCCGCAAGGCACCCGTTCGCCGAGCCATATCCTCTGCCGGCGCCTGACCCGGGGCCTCTTGCCGCCGCCTCCACCCTGCCCCGGCCCTGAGCCGGGACCTTGCGGGGTTCGGGAAGGAGGCCCCGGGTGAAGCCCGGGGCCCCGGCATCCTGTCAAGCGCAAGTCGAATCGAGGTTGGTGCGGCGCCGTCACGCCCCCTCGAAGCCGCTCAGCACGTTGACGGTGTTGATGCCGACCTCGGCCACCGCATAGCCGCCTTCCATCACGAACAGCGTGGGCAGGCCCAGCCGGGCGATCCGCGCGCCATAGCGGGTGAAGTCGCCCGATCCCAGCTTGAAGAAGCTGATCGGGTCTTTCTCGAAGGTGTCCACCCCCAGAGAAACGACCAGAGCATCCGGCCCGAATGCCGCGATCCGCCCGCAGGCGTCTTCGAGCGCTTCCGACCAGCGGGCGAAGTCGCAGCCCGGCGGCAGCGCGTAGTTGACGTTGAACCCCTCGCCCGCCCCCTCGCCCGTCTCGTCGGCGCCGCCGAGGTAATAGGGAAAGGCGAATTTCGGGTCGCCATGGAGCGACAGGAACAGCACGTCGGCCCGGTCGTAGAAGATCGCCTGCGTCCCATTGCCATGGTGGAAATCGACGTCGAGGATGGCGACCCGCGCCGCGCCCTGATCGCGGAACGCCTGCGCCGCGATGGCGGCGTTGTTGAGGAAGCAGTAGCCGCCATACATGTCCTGCGCCGCGTGGTGGCCGGGCGGGCGGCACAGCGCGAAGGCCGCGCGCTCGCCGCCCGCCACGATCGCCTGCGCGGTCAGCGCCACGTCGGCGGCTGCCTGCGCCGCCTCCCACGTTCCACCCGAGATCGAGGTCTCGCCCGCGAGAGCGTAATACCCAAGCCGGCCGTCGATCTCGTCCGGCACCACCATGCGCGGCATGCGTCGCGAGGGCCACGAGGTCGGCATTGACTCGCCCTTGTAGCCCGCGGCCCGCCAGTCGTCCCAGGCGGTGGCGAGAAACCGCACCAGCCCCGCGTCATGGATCCGCAGGACCGGGTCGAGCCCGAAGGCGCGCGGCTCATCGACCGGGCCAAGCCCGGTCTCGCGGATGCGCGCGAGAATGTGCTCGACGCGCTCGGGGCATTCGAAGGGGCGGACGAGCTGGCCACCATAGAGTTCGGTCTGCGAGGCCCTCAGGCGGTGCTTCTCGGTATGGATGGTGCGCATCGGTCCTCCCTCGGTCATCTCCCGGTGACACGCGTCAGGGCGCGGCCCTCGACGCGGGCACGCGGATCACATCGGCATCAGCTTGCGGGGCACGCGGCGCGCGCGGCGGGCTTCGTCCGGCCGGCGGGGGCCGGGGAACGACATTCCTCGCCGGTGCGGATCATGGCGGGGGTCCTCCTGCGGATGCCGCTCAGCCTTGCGTCGCATGGCGGGGCCCGTAAAGGGGAATCTGCGTGCCGCGCGGGCGTCAGGGCCGCGCCGGACAGGGCGGCGCGCCGGGTGCCGTCAGCGGTGCCGTGGCGCGCGCGCCGGCCGTGGCGGTGCTGCCGAACAGGGGCACATCCGGCATCGGCGTGTCGTGCGGCACGTACTCGACGCGGTCGTCGAAGATGCGGATCTGCACCTCGTCGCGCTCGACCCGTCGCAGGGTCGGCGGATCGGCGCGCTCGACCGAGCCGTCGGGCAGCATTACCGCGAGCTCGAGCAGCTGCTGCGTCGGTGCGCCCAGCTTGATCTGGTCGGGCCGCTCGCAGCGGTCGAAGGTAATCCTGCGATAGGCCGAGCCGTCCGCGCGGTAGCCAAGCTCGACGCGCCGACCGGTAAAGAGGCGGATGTCGGTGCCGTTTGGCGACGCGCATCCGGCGAGCGTCCCCAGCACCAGCCAACCCATCACGATGCAACGCATCCAACACCCCATGCGACCACCAGGCCCGCGCCCCGTCACGCCATCTAATGCGACGGCGGCGGGCGACGCGAGTCCCGTGCTGTCGCGCCCCGCTCAATCGGGCGTGCCGGCCTCGATCCAGGCGCCCAGGCGGCCGCGCTCGGCCGCGGTCATGCCGGTCGGGTTGCCCAGCGGCATGGCCTCGCTGAGGACGGCCTGGGCACGGACCTTGGCCGCATGGCGGCGCAGGTCGCCGAGGGTTTCGAGCGTGATGCCGGCCGGGGCCTCGTCGAAGCCCTCGGCGATGGGACGCGAGGCGTGGCAGGCGGTGCAGTGGGACTGCGCGATCGCCATTGCCTCGGCGCCGGTCACCGCGCCCTCGACGGCCACGCGGTCGGGCCGCCACGCCGAGAACGCCGCGAGCCCCACGACGAGCAGCCCCGCGACCGGCCATTGCCAGCGGATCGCCGCCCCCGTCGCGCCCGCCTCGTAGCGGTTGAACCAGTCGCGCACCACGGCCCCCAGCACCAGCACGCCCGCGACGATGGCGGGCGCATGGGGATGCCCGAAGGTGAAGGGGTAGTGGTTCGAGATCATCAGGAACACGACCGGCAGCGTGAGATAGTTGTTGTGCGTCGAGCGCAGCTTCGCGATCGCGCCATAGGCTGGGTCGGGCACGCGCCGGCCCTTGAGATCGGCGACCACGATCTGCTGGTTCGGGATGATGACGAGAAAGACATTGGCCGACATGATCGTCGCGATGACGGCGCCGACATGAAGGAACGCCGCGCGGGCCGAGAACACCTGCCCATAGGCCCAGGCCAGCGCGACGAGCGCGGCGAACAGCAGTCCGAAGACCAGGACCGGGCGGGCGCTGAGCCGGCTGCGGCAAAGCCGGTCGTAGACCACCCACCCGGCGGCAAGCGAGGCGACCGAGAGGATGACCGCCTGCCATGGCGCGAGGTCGGCCACCGTCGGGTCGATCAGCAGGCTCGACGCCCCCCAGTAATAGGTGACGGCCATGAGCCCGAAGCCGGTCATCCAGGTCGAATAGCTCTCCCACTTGAACCAGTGGAGGTCGTCGGGCATCGCCTCGGGCGCCACCATGTACTTGCGGGTGTGGTAGAAGCCGCCGCCATGGACGGTCCAGTTCTCGCCCTTGATCCCCGGCTCCATACCCTCGCGGCGCCGCAGTGTCGCGTCGAGCCACATGAAGTAGAAGGACGAGCCGATCCAGCTGATCGCCGCAACGATATGCGCCCAGCGCAGGATCAGGCCCAGCCAGTCGATCAGCACGCCGCCCATGCCATCCGCTCCCCCTTGGCGCGGTGTCGCCCGCAGGATCTTCTTGCGCGCGCGGCGCGGGGTCTGTCCATATCGATGCACGATCAAAGGGACGTGTGCACGATGAGGCAGCCTTCAGACCATGCACCGTGCGACCGCCGGCGCGCCGCACCGGCGCGGGTGGCCGCGCGCACGGTCGAGGCGCGCGGGAGCAAGGCATGAGCGCCGCGTCCAGCCACTTCCGGACCGCGCCGCCCTCGTCGATGGACCGGCAGGGTTTCCTCGCGCGCTATGGCGGGGTCTACGAGCATTCGCCCTGGATCGCCGCCGCCGTGTGGGACGCCGGCCGGGCGAGCGACGAGGTCGCCTCCCTTGCCGCCGCGATGGCCGAAGTGGCCGATGCCGCGCCCGTCACGGCGCGGCTGGCGCTTTTGCGGGCCCATCCCGACCTTGCCGGGCGGCTGGCGGTCGCGGGCTCGCTGACGGCCGCGTCGGCGGCCGAGCAGGCGGGGGCGGGCCTCGACCGGTGCAGCCCCGCCGAGTTCGCCGAGTTCCAGCGCCTCAATGCGGCCTACACGGCGCGGTTCGGCTTTCCCTTCATCGTCGCGGTCCGCGGGCTCGATCGCGCGGCGATCCTCGCGCGGTTCCGGGCGCGGCTGGACAACCCGCCCGAGGCCGAGTTCCACGAGGCGATGGCGCAGGTGCATCGAATCGCCCGGCTGAGGCTGGAGGCGCTCGCGGCAGGCTGATCGCGCCACCGGCCCCCGGATTGGCAGCGAGATCGGCGCGTCGGGATGTGATAATCTGGCTTGGTGTGTATGCGTGCCGGGAACGTCCCGTATGATTCTGAAACCCGAACCCTTGCTCCCCGAGAGCTTCGCGCCCTTCGGCACGGTCATCGAGACGGAGGACGCGGAGCGCCACAGCCTCGGCGACGGGCATGCGACGCTCTATCACCGGCTTGCCCGGCTCGATCCGGGGCCGCGAGGGACGGCCATCCTGTCGGTGCTGCGTGCGCGCCGTTGGCCGGGCCGCACCCTCGACCGGCTGGAGCGCCATCCGATCTCGAGCCGGACGCTCATCCCGATGACCACCGAGGACTGGATCGTGGTGGTCGCGCGTGGCGACAGGCCAACGGCCGGCGACTGCCGGCTGTTCCACGCCTTCGGGGACCAGGGCGTGCAATATGCCCCCGGCGTCTGGCACCACCCCCTGCTGATCCTGACGCAGAGCCAGGAATTCCTGCTGATCGAGCGCGACGGCGCCTCCGGCGAGGGGCTCGAGCAGATCGCGCTCGACCCGCCGGCAAGCCTTCCCTGGCCGTGACCGCCGCCTGATCCGGCGGCCCGCTCCGGCGCGCACGCAACGCGGCTGGTGACGCGCGGGGCCTCGAGCGGCTATGCCTCGGGTGTTGATGCCGTCCAGGAGCCTTGCCGATGAATATCGCCCGATGGTTGGAGGCCAGCGCCCGCCTCGCGCCCGACGCCCCCGCCCTGCTCGCGGGCGCGGCCGTGACGGCGGACTATGCGGCCTTCGCGCGCCGCGCCTCGGGCGTCGCCGGGACGCTGGAGGCAGGTCTGGGCCTGCGGCCCGGCGACCGCGTGGGCATCTTCATGGCCAACCGGACCGAGTATCTCGAGGCGCTCTACGGCATTCTCTGGGCCGGCGCCGCGGCGGTGCCGATCAATGCAAAGCTTCATCCCGCCGAGGCCGCCTGGATCCTTTCGGACGCGGACGCCGCCGCCTGCATCGTGGCGGGTGACACGTCCGAAGGGCTCGCGCAAGCGCTGCCCGGCCTGCCGCGGATCGCCGCCGACGACGCCGGATGGCGCCGCCTGAGCGCGAACGACGGCCCCGGTGCACCGGTCGCGCGGAACGGGGCCGATCTTGCGTGGCTGTTCTACACCTCGGGCACCACCGGCAGGCCCAAGGGGGTGATGATCACCCATGCGAACCTGATGGCGATGTCGCTGTGCTACCCGGTCGACATCGACCCGGTGACGGCGGGGGACTGCGCGCTCTATGCCGCGCCCATGTCGCATGGGGCGGGGCTCTACACCTTCATCCACACCCGCGCGGGCGCGCGCCACGCGGTGCCGGATTCGGGCGGGGTCGATGCGGACGAGATCCTCGACCTCGCGCCGCGCCTCGGCGGCGTCTCGATGTTCGCGGCCCCCACCATCGTGCGCCGCGTGGTGCAGCGGGCAAGGGCGCGGGGCCTGACGGGCGAGGGGATCAAAACCATCGTCTATGGAGGCGCGCCGATGTATCTCGCGGACATCGAGGAGGCGGTGGCGGCGATGGGGCCGCGCTTCGTGCAGATCTATGGGCAGGGCGAGGCGCCGATGACCATCTCGGCGCTTTCGCGCTCGCTGGTCGCGGACCGCAGCCACCCGCGCTGGCGCGAGCGGCTGGCCTCGGTGGGCGTCGCGCAAAGCTGCGCCGAAATCGCCATCGCCGACGAGACGGGGCGCCACCTGGCCCCGGGCGAGACGGGCGAGATCCTGGTGCGCGGCCCGCAGGTGATGCCGGGCTACTGGCGCAACGCCGAGGCCACGGCGCGCACGCTGCGGGATGGCTGGCTCTGGACCGGCGATGTCGGCCGGCTCGACGCCGAGGGGTTCCTCACGCTCACCGACCGGTCGAAGGACGTCATCATCTCGGGCGGCTCGAACATCTACCCGCGCGAGGTCGAGGAGGTGCTGCTGGAACACCCCAACGTGGCCGAGGCTGCGGTGGTCGGCCGCCCCCATCCCGAATGGGGCGAGGAGGTGGTGGCCTTCGTGGTGCCCGAGCCGGGCCGCCGGCTGGACCCGGCCGAGCTCGACCGCCACTGCCTGGGGCGGATCGCGCGGTTCAAGCGGCCGAAGCTCTACCGCGTGGCCGAGTCGCTGCCCAAGAACAACTACGGAAAGGTGCTCAAGACCGCGCTGCGCGAGGCTGCCGCCGAGGGGTGAGTCGGCCCGCCCGGTGCGTCGCCGGGGCGCGGGATGCGCGACTTGATCGAAAAGAAGACAAAACGCCATCACGGCACCGTGACAACATGCAGGCGACAGCGTTTTTTAGACATTTTGGCCTATTGTCATAAAATTTTCTTGGGCTTTTACTGTCGCCGCCAAATAACAATCGGCGCGCCGGGGGCGTCCGAGGCCGTTGGGGGGAACGGCCCGGCCTCCGGCACCATGACAGTCAGGGAGACCTTCAGATGACATTCTTGCGTGCGTCCCTCGTGGCCGCCTCAACGGCGGCGGCGCTCCTCGGTTCGACCTCTCTCGCCTCGGCGCAGAGCATGGACGAGCTCATCGCGGGCGCGAAGGCGGAGGGGATGCTGACCACCATCGCCCTGCCGCACGACTGGTGCGGCTATGGCGACGTGATCGCCGGCTTCAAGGCGAAGTATCCGTTCCTCACGGTCAACGAGCTGAACCCCGACGCGGGTTCGGCCGACGAGCTCGAGGCGGTGCGCGCCAACAAGGACAACAAGGGACCGCAGGCGCCCGACGTGCTGGACGTGGGCTTCGCCTTCGGCCCGGCGGCGAAGGACGAGGGCCTGACGATGCCCTACAAGGTCTCCACTTGGGATTCGATCCCCGACAGCGCCAAGGACGCCGACCGCCACTGGTATGGCGACTACTACGGCGTGCTCGCCTTCGCGGTGAACAAGGACCTGGTCGACAACGTGCCCCAGGACTGGTCGGACCTCATGAAACCGGAATACGCGAACGCGGTAGCGCTGGCGGGTGATCCGCGCGCCTCGAACCAGGCGATCCTGGGCGTGCTGGCGGCGGGCGTCGCGGCCGGCGGCGCGCCCGGCAAGGCGTCGGGCGAGGCCGGGCTGAACTTCTTCGCCGAGCTCAACAAGGCCGGCAACTTCGTCCCCGTGATCGGCAAGGCCGGCACGATCGCGCAGGGCGCCACCCCGATCGTCGTGATGTGGGACTACAACGCGCTGGCGGCGCGCGACACGCTGAACGGCAACCCGCCGATCGAGGTCGTGGTGCCGAAATCGGGCGTCGTCGCGGGCGTCTATGTGCAGGCGATCTCGGCTTATGCGCCGCATCCGAACGCCGCCAAGCTGTGGATGGAGTATCTCTACTCGGACGAGGGCCAGCTTGGCTGGCTCAAGGGCTACTGCCACCCGATCCGCTTCAACGACATGGCCAAGCGCGGCGTGATCCCGCAGGAGGTGATGGACCGCCTGCCGCCGGCCGAAGCCTATGAGAAGGCGGTGTTCCCGAGCCTCGACGAGCAGGCCGCGAACAAGGAAGAGGTGACCTCGGGCTGGGACAGCGTCGTCGGCGCGAACGTCCAGTGACGCAACTCTGACCGCTCGCCTGCCCCGGCCCGGCGCCGGGGCAGGCGACGCGCGCCTCCGACCGGACGCCCCCAGATGCAAACCTCCGCTTCACGGCCCCATCCCGTGGTTGCGCCCACGCGGCGGCGCCTGCCGCTCGCCTGGCTGGGCGTCGCGCCCTTTGCCGCCTTCGCGGGGCTGTTCCTGATCCTGCCAACGATGTTCATCGTGCTTGGCGCCTTTCGCAACGCCGCGGGCGAGGCGACGCTGGAGAACATCGCGAACCTGTTCCAGCCGTCGATCCTCGCGGCCTACTGGATCTCGATCCGCATCAGCCTCGCCTCGGCGCTGCTGGGCTGCCTGATCGGCTTCGCGGTCGCGGCGGCGGTGACGCTGGGCGGCCTGCCGGGATGGATCAGGGGACCGCTGCTGACCTTCTCCGGGGTCGCGTCGAACTTCGCGGGGGTGCCGCTGGCCTTCGCCTTCCTTGCCACGCTGGGGCGGCTGGGGCTGGTGACTGTGCTGCTGAAGGACTGGTTCGGCATCAACATCTACGCGATGGGCTTCAACCTGCTCAGCTTCACGGGGCTGACGCTGACATACCTGTTCTTCCAGATCCCCCTGATGATCCTGATCGTCACTCCCGCGCTGGACGGCCTCAAGCGCGAGTGGCGCGAGGCGGCCGAGATCCTGGGTGCCTCGGGCTTCCAGTACTGGCGGATCGTGGCGCTGCCGATCCTGTGGCCGACGCTGCTGGGCACGCTGGCGCTGTTGTTCGCGAACTCGTTCGGCGCGGTCGCGACGGCCTATGCGCTCACGGGCTCGTCGCTGTCGATCGTGCCGATCCTGCTGTTCGCGCAGATCCGCGGCGACGTGCTGCAGGACCCGCATCTGGGCTATGCGCTGGCCTTCGGCATGATCGTGGTCACCGGCATCGCGAACTTCCTCTACGTCTGGCTGAGGACCCGCAGCGAGAGGTGGATGAAATGAAGCCCGCCCGGATCTGGTCCTGGCTCGCGCTGGGCATCGGCGTGACCTACTTCTTCCTGCCGCTGATCGGCACGCTGGAATTCTCGCTGCGTATGCGGCGCGGCGAATACAGCCTCGACGCCTACCGCGTGGTGCTGGCCGATCCGCGGTTTCAGGAAACCTTCGCCTACTCGGTCGTCATGGCGCTGGCGACGATCGTCGTGGGCGTGCTGATCGTGGTGCCCACGGCCTACTGGGTGCGCCTCAAGCTGCCGCGCCTGCGTCCCGTGGTCGAGTTCATCACGCTGCTGCCGCTGGTCATACCGCCCATCGTGATCGTGTTCGGCTACATCCGGCTCTACAACACGTCGTCGATCCTGCCGCTCACGGGCACGGCGATGGGCACCAACGTGCTCTTGATGATGGGCTATGCGACGTTGTCGCTGCCCTACATGTATCGCGCGGTCGACACGGGGCTGAGGACCATCGACATCGCCACGCTGACCGAAGCCGCCCAGAGCCTTGGCGCCGGCTGGGTCACCATCATGACCCGGGTGATCCTGCCGAACGTGCTGGTCGCCGTGCTGTCGGGCGCGTTCCTGACCTTCGCCATCGTCATCGGCGAATTCGTGATGGCGGCCCTTCTGAACCGGCCCGCCTTCGGGCCCTACCTGCAACTGATCGGCGCGAACCGCGCCTACGAGCCGGCGGCGCTGGCGGTGATCGCCTTCGCCATCACCTGGATCTGCATGGGGCTGATCCAGCTGGTGACCCGGTTCTCGAAGCACACCAACGCGGCAAAGCGATAAACAATGGCCTTTCTCGATATCTCGGACCTTCAGAAGTCCTTCGGCCCCACCCGCGTGGTGCGCGACTTCAACCTCGCCGTCGAGCAGGGCGAGTTCATCTCGTTCCTCGGCCCCTCGGGCTGCGGCAAGACGACGACGCTGCGCATGGTCGCGGGTTTCGAGACGCCCAGCGCGGGCTCGATCCGCATCGACGGGCGCGACGTGGTGAACCTGCGCCCCAACCAGCGCGACATCGGCATGGTGTTCCAGTCCTATGCGCTGTTTCCCAACCTGACGGTCGCGCAGAACGTGGCCTTCGGGCTGAGGGTCAAGGGCATGCCCAAGGCGCAGATCGCGGCGCGCGTGGCCGAGATGCTGCGCATGATCCACCTGCCCGATCTGGGCGGGCGCTATCCCTTCCAGCTTTCGGGCGGGCAGCAGCAGCGCGTCGCCCTGGCCCGCGCGCTGGCGGGGCGGCCGCAGGTGCTGCTGCTGGACGAGCCGCTCTCGGCGCTCGACGCCAAGATCCGGGTCTCGCTGCGTGACGAGATCCGCGCGATCCAGAAGAGCCTGGGGATCACCACGATCTACGTCACCCACGACCAGGAAGAGGCGCTGTCGATGTCCGACCGCATCGTGGTCATGAACAACGGCGTGGCCGAGCAGGTCGGCACGCCCTACGAAATCTACAACCGCCCCGCGACGCGGTTCGTGGCCTCGTTCGTCGGCACCCTGAACCTGATCGAGGCGAGCGTGACCGATGCGGGCGCTGGCACCGTTCTGATCGGCGACACGGCCGTGGCGCTTGGCCGGTCGCTGGCGGGACGCACGCGCGTGACGCTGGCGCTGCGGCCCGAGGTGGTCTCGCTCCACCCGGTCGAGGGGCGTGAGACCCGGCTCGCGGGGCGGATCTCGGATGTCCATTTCCTCGGCTCGGTCATCCGCATCCGGGTGCGGGTGGTGGAAGCGCAGATCTCGCTCGACACCTTCAACACCTCGGACGCGCCGCCGCCGCGGCCGGGCGACTCGGTGAGCCTCAGCATCGCCGCGCGCGACCTGATGGTGCTGGCCGACTGAAGGCGTGCCGCCGGTCCGCCGGCGCGCGGTCTCAGCCCCGACCGGCAACCGCGTCGCGCAGGGCGCGCGCGGCGTCCTTGCCGCGGTCGAACTCGGCGCGCCGACGAGCGATCTCGTCGGGCGAGAGACGGGCGATGTTGCAGTAGTCCTGCTTCCAGCCAGGGCTGCCGTTCCAGCGCAGCGGAGAGCGGCGGATGGTGCGCGGGCCTGTCGCCGTCTCGATGAGGTCGAGCGCGAGGCCGAGCGTGAAGTCCTGCGAGGTCCGGTCGCCCGGCAACCCCGCCGCGTTGCCGAGCGGAAAGTCCGAGAACAGGAACCGCGGCGCGCCGACATGGGCGACGATGTCCTCGGCGCAGCCCATCACCACCGTGGCAATGCCCGCGGCCTCGAGCGCCGAGGCGGCGAGCGCCGTGCTCTGGTGGCACACCGGGCAGTTCGGCACGAGGATCGCCGCATCCGCACCGTCCTCCCGGCAGCGGGCCACCAGGTCGGGACAGTCGGTGTCGAGCGTCGCGCGCTGGCTGCGGTTCGTCGGCAAGCCATGGATGCGGGGCCCGACCGCGCCGATCCGTCCGGCCGCCGCCGCGCGCCTCAGGGCAGGAAGGGGGAAATAGCTGTTCGGATCCTCGGCCGTGGTGTGGTCGCGGTCGATGGCGACGTGGCTGATCCGCAGGTCGTGGTCCCGGGCCGCGTCGAGCGAATAGACCCGGTAGAACTTGGCCGCCGCGTTGTAGGGCGCGCCGGGTCCCTGGTCGCCCTTGTCGGGCTGGAAGGGCGCGGCGGTGGTGATCAGCGCGACGCGGCACGCCGACAACGGCCTTTCAAGGCGCCGGAAGGGAACCTCGGGCTGCCGCGCCCAGACATAGGGCGCGCCATAGCCCAGCGCGGCGTAATAGCTGCGCGTGCGCTCGATGTAGCGCACCGGCTCATCCTCGGACCCGGTTGCATGGCTGTTTCCCGTCGCGTCGGTCACGTCGCCTCCCTTCAGTGCTCGGCCGGTGCGTAGTTTCGCGCCCGTCGGCAGGCGGTGCAAGGCCGCAGCGGCGGACGCGCAGCGCAGGACCTGGCGGGAGAGACCTCTTTGCAGCCTGAGGTCGAAACGCTGGCCGGAAGCCCCGATCCGTTCCGAGAGTTCGCGCGCCATGTTCGGACAGGACCCGAACACCCCTCGGCGCCATCCGCGAGGGCCCCACGGTCGAGACCTGCCACGTGCTGGCCTAAATGCCGCTCGTCATGTTCAATGTGGTGGGCAGCAACGGCGCGACAGGGCTCGGGTTACCCGACGACGCGCTGGCACGGCGGGGACGCTCGCGGGCCTGTTCGTGCCGATCGTGCTGCATCTGGTGCTGTCGCGCAACCCGATGACCGGCATGCTGTTCCTGGGCGTCCTCGCTCGAACCGCCGGACGGATGCGCCCGGCAGCGCCGCGTCCGGGCCTCTGGCGACCCGGCGCCGCCCGTCAGGCCCGATCGGGCCGGCGGACGCGGGGGGCGGGCAGGACCTCGACCAGCGCGCCGAGGGTGACGAGGATTGCGCCCAGCGCCTCGGGCGGGCCGAAGGGCTCATCAAGGAAGATCGCGCTCGACACGACCCCTGAGACGATCTCGGCGGTCAGCAGGAAGCTGAGCGTGGCCGGCGGCAGGCGCTCGGCGCTCCACATCGTGGTGAAGATGATCGGCGCGAGATAGATCACCCCCGTCGCGAGCGCGAGCGGCAGCGCCGCAGACAGCACCTCCGGGCTGGGCACGACCGTCGCGCCGCCGCCCGAAAAGGCGACGAGACCTCCCGCCGCGAGCGCCCCGAGCCCGGTCGCCAGCGACAGCCGCGCGACGCCCGGCGACGCGGCGGTGAAGATCAGCGCCGTGCCCACCGACCAGGCGAGGCCCGCGCCCAGCGCCATCGTGTCGCCGATGCCCCAGCCCGTGCCGCCGAGCCCGCCGCCCAGCCCGACCCGGAAGATCGCGGCAACCCCGGCGAGCCCGAGGCCAAGCGCGAGCGTGCTGCGCCACCCCCAACGGCGCCCCATGAACAGGCATTCTATGGCAGTGCTCCAGGCCGGTGCGAGGTAGAACAGCAGGACCGCGCGCACGACCCCGGTATATCCCAGCGCGGCGGCGTAGAGCATCACGGCGGCGCCGCAGGCCAGCGCGCCCGCGAAGGCGCGGCGGACGGCCCGGGACGGCGCGAGGGCCGACGCGCCCGCCATGGCGCCGCGGCCCCGGCGCGCGCCCAGGGCGACGGCAAGCACGAATGCCGGAAGCGCGCCCGCCGCCATCGCGAGCCCCGACCAGACGCCCGAGAGCCCCGCGCCTTCGAGCATCCGGATCGGGACCCACCAGAGGCCCCACATCACGGCCGCCAGAAGCGCGAGGGCCAGGGCCAGGATCCGCCCCTCGCGCGCGCCGGGCGTCATGCCCGAGCACCCCGCCGGGACCGTCCGCGGCGGGCGTAACGACGTGCGACCATGGGATGCTTCCGTCGAGCCATGACCTCGGCTGTAGGCGAACCGCGCGATTCCCGGAAGCCTCGCCATCCGTAGGCAGGTCTGCACGCCCGGCATGACGCCCGCGCGCTCCTGGCGGGCCGCCCGTCGCGCTGGCATCGGTGGGGAAATCATGATTGTAATGATCTTTCAACATCCGCGCGGCCGTTCGGCCGGGCGCCAGCAAAAACGTCAACCGGAGGTTCCGCCATGAAACGCCTGCTCCTTGCCATGCTGCTCTCCAGTACCGTCGCCCCCGCGGCACTGGCAGCCGATCCCGACGCCTGCCGGACCGTGACCTTCTCGGATGTCGGCTGGACCGACATCCAGGCGACCACGGGCGTCGCGACCGTGCTGCTGGAAGCGCTGGGATACGAGCCCGAGGTGCAGGTGCTGGCGGTTCCGGTCACCTATGCCTCGCTGAAGAACAAGGACATCGACGTGTTCCTCGGCAACTGGATGCCCTCGATGGCGGCGGACGTGCAGCCCTATCTCGACGACGGCTCGGTCGAGACGATCGGCCAGAACCTGACGGGCGCGGGCTATGGCATCGTGGTGCCGAAATACGTGGCGGACGCGGGCGTCACCAGCCTGTCGGACGTGGCCGCGAATGCGGAGAAGTTCGACGCGAAGATCTACGGCATCGAGCCGGGCAATGACGGCAACCGCATCATCCTCGACATGATCAGCGGCGGCCAGCTTCCCGGCTTCGATCTGGTCGAGAGTTCGGAGGCCGGCATGCTGAGCCAGGCCGAGCGCGCGATCCGCGGCCAGGAATGGATTGCCTTCCTCGGCTGGACCCCGCATCCGGTGATGGGCGAGATGGACATCGCCTATCTCGACGGCATGGGAGACTCCGGCTTTGGCGCCGCGACCGTCCACACCAACGTGCGCGCGGGCTATGTCGACGAGTGCCCGAATGTGGGCCGGTTCCTCGGCAACCTCGTCTTCTCGCTGTCGATGGAGAACAGCATCATGGGCGAGATCCTGAACGGTGCCGACGCCAACGAGGCGGCCGAGGCCTGGCTCAAGGCCAACCCCGATGCCGCGACGCCGTGGCTGGAGGGCGTGACCACCTTCGACGGCGGCGACGCAATGGCGGCGGTGAGGGCGAGGCTCGGCGGCTGAGACCCTGCCGGCCTTAGGTGCGTGGCCGGGCCGCGGGGCCCGGCCGAACCCGAGGGGAGCGTGATCCATGGATCCCTTGAGCGCGGCGATCGCGGACACCAAGATCCCGATCGGCCAGTGGGGAAAGGCGTTCTTCACCTTCCTCACGGACAATTTCTATTTCCTTTTCAACAGCTTCTCGAAATCCGCGGCCTGGCTGCTGGATGGGCTGGTCGACCTGATCCTGGCGGTCCCGCCGGTGCTGACGGCGCTGGCCTTCGCGGCGCTCGCCTGGCGTCTGCAGCGATCGTGGAAGCTGGCGCTGGGCGTGCTCGCGGGGCTCCTGTTCATCATCAATCAGGGGCTTTGGGAGGAGACGGTCGAGACGCTGGTCCTGGTCGTCGCGGCGGCGGCGGCCTCGATGGCGATCGGCGTGCCACTCGGCATCCTCTGCGCCCATCGCGAGCGGCTGTGGCGGATGATGCAACCGGTGCTCGACCTGATGCAGACGCTGCCGACCTTCGTCTACCTGATCCCGGTGCTGATCATGTTCGGGCTCGGCCCCGCGCCGGGGCTGATCGTGACGGTGATCTTCGCCGCGCCCACTCCGATCCGGCTGACGTATCTGGGCGTGAAGTCGGTGCCCACGCCGATGATCGAGGCGGGTCTGGCCTTCGGCGCAACGCCGCGGCAGCTGCTGTGGAAGGTCGAGCTGCCGGCGGCGCTCCCCACCATCATGGCAGGGCTGACGCAGTGCATCATGCTCTCGCTCTCGATGGTGGTGATCGCCGCGCTGATCGGGGCGAACGGCCTGGGCAAGCCGGTGGTCCGGGCGCTCAACTCGGTCAACATCCCGCTGGGGCTCGAGGCGGGGCTGTCGATCGTGATCCTTGCGATCATTCTCGACCGCATGAGCCGGATCGGCGGAGGACAAGCGAAATGACGCCCGCGATCGAGTTCGAAAAGGTCGACATCGTTTTCGGCGACCGGCAGGCCGAGGCTTTGGCGATGATGGACAAGGGCGCGGAGCGGGGCGAGATCCTCGAGCGCACCGGCGCGGTTCTGGGCTGCGCGGACTGCTCGCTCGCGGTCGGGCAGGGCGAGATCTCGGTGCTGATGGGCCTCTCCGGCTCGGGCAAGTCGACGCTCCTGCGCTCGGTCAACGGGCTGAACCGCGTCGCGCGGGGGCGCGTGATCGTGCATGACAACGGCTGGTCGGCCGATGTCGCGCATTGCAGCGCGGCCGACCTGCAGCGCGTGCGCCGCGAATGCGTCGCCATGGTGTTCCAGCAGTTCGGCCTGCTGCCCTGGCGCACGGTGGCGGACAATGTGGGCTTCGGCCTCGAGCTCGCCGGCGTGCCCGCGGCGCAGCGGCGCGAGCGGGTCGAGGCCCAGCTCAAGCTGGTCGGTCTCGACCAGTGGGCCGGCAAGCAGGTGCACGAGCTCTCCGGCGGCATGCAGCAGCGCGTGGGCCTCGCGCGCGCCTTCGCGACCGACGCGCCCATCCTGCTGATGGACGAGCCCTTCTCGGCGCTCGACCCGCTGATCCGCGCCAAGCTTCAGGACGCCCTGCTGGAGTGGCAGGAGGTGCTGCGAAAGACCATCCTTTTCGTCAGCCACGACCTCGAGGAGGCGCTGAAGATCGGCAACACGATCACGATCATGGAGGGTGGCCGCATCGTGCAGAGCGGGCCGCCCGAGGACATCGTGCTGAACCCCGCGAACGACTATGTCCGCGACTTCATCGCCAACGTGAACCCGCTGAGCGTGCTGACCGCATGGAACGTCATGCGCGACCGGCGCGACCTCGAGCCGGCGGGCGAGGGCTGGCTCTGGCTCGACCGGCGGCAGACGACGCGCTTCCGGCTGGGGGCGGATGGCAAGGTGACCGAGGCCGAGTGCCGCGGCCGGCCGGCCGAGTGGATCTCCTGCGCCGAGGTGAACGAGGTCGATCCGGACCGGCCCGCGGTCTTCTGGGCCGAGCCGGGGACCTCGCTCAAGACCATCATGCTGGCGATGCACCGCTCGCACACCGCCCCGGTCGCGGTGTTCGGCGAGGACGAGGTGGTCAAGGGCGCGATCGGCGTGCGCGACGTTCTGCAGGCGGTGCTCCGCCGCTGAGGCGCGCGAGGGAGGGAGAGATGGACGACCTGTTCGAGAAGGGCCTCGCCCAACGCAAGGCGACGCTGGGGGCCGAGTATGTCGAGAAGAATCTCGCCGCCGACGACGACTTCACCCGCCCGTTCCAGGAGGCGATGACCGCCTGGTGCTGGGGCTTCGGCTGGGGCGACGACGCGATCCCGCCGAAGACCCGCTCGATGATGAACCTCGCGATGATCGGGGCGCTGGGCAAGATGCACGAATGGGAGATCCACTGCCGCGGCGCGCTGAGGAACGGCGTCACGAAGGAGGAAATCCGCGCCATCATCCATGTGGTCGGCATCTACTGCGGCGTGCCGCAGGCGCTGGAATGCTTCCGCGTGGCGCGCAAGGTACTGGAGGAGGCGGGCGAGCTTTGAACCGCCCGCGCTCAGCGCGCCGCGCTGAGGAACAGGACCTGGCTCACCGCGGCCTCGACCGTCCCGGTGCGGAACGGCTTGGTCACGAGGAAGGTGGGCTCGGGCCGCTCGCCGGTCAGCAGGCGCTCGGGGAAGGCGGTGACGAAGATCACCGGGACCTTCATGCGCGCGAGGATGTCCTCTACCGCGTCGATGCCCGACGAGCCGTCGGCGAGCTGGATGTCCGCGAGCACGAGATCGGGCCGAGTATCCTCGGCCATCGCGACCGCGCTCGCGCGCGTGTCGGCGATGCCCACGACCTCGTGGCCCATGCCGGCGACGATGCTCTCGATGTCGAGCGCGATGATCGGCTCGTCCTCGATGATCAGGACGCGCGAGCGCATCTGGCGATCGAGCTCGGCGCGGGCGTCGCGCGCGAGCCGCTCGGCCTCGTCCCGCCCGACGCCCATGATCTCGGCCGCATCGTCGAGCGAGAAGCCCTCGAGCGTCGTCAAGAGCAGCATCTGGCGCGAGCGCGGCGTGAGGCGGGCGATCCTGAGCTGGGCCGCGCCCACCCCCGCATCGCCCGCGGCCGGGCCGCCGGGGCCCGCGCTGCTCCAGAGCCGGTGAAAGAGCGCATAGAGCCCGACGCGCGGCGGCAGGCTCAGGTCGAGCGCGTCGCGGTCGGCGATCAGCGCCTCGATCACCGCCGCGACGAAGGCGTCACCCGCGCGCTGTTCGCCACAGAGCGCACGGGCGAAGCGCCGCAGGTAGGGAAGCTGCGGGGCGATCAGGTCCGACAGGTTCGGCCGGGCGGCACCTGCCCCCCCGACGGTGGTGGTCATCCGACTCTCCATCATGGCTCGTCCCGTGCTATGCTCGGAACCAACGCGGCCGGCAAGGCGTTCGTTCCGCGAGACAGGCAGGCCCAACCGCCGGTTGAGCCGAGGCAGCCCGAGGACCCGAGGCCGTGACCACCACGAAAACGTCCGCAGCCGAACCCCGTAAAGCGCGGATCACGGAATTCGACGGCACCGCCGAAGACCCGATCACGGTGCAGCTTCGGCGGCTCTACGACGATGCCGTCGCCGAGCCCCTGCCCGAGCATCTGCTGCACCTGCTGGAGCGCCTGGCCGAGGCGGAGGCCAAGCGATGAGCGACCCGTTCCGCGACGAGTTGGTCGCCGCGCTCAAGCCGTTGCGCGGCTTCGCCCGCACCTTCCACCGCGACGCCGACCGGGCCGACGACCTGGTGCAGGAGACGATGGTGAAGGCCTGGGCGAACCGCGACAAGTTCCGGCCCGGCACCAACATGCGCGCCTGGCTCTTCACCATCCTGCGCAACAGCTACTATTCCGAGCTGCGCAAGACCCGCAACGAGGTCGAGGACGCCGACGGCGCGCTGACCGAGCGGCTGACCGACCTGCCCGCGCATGACGGACGGCTGGCGATGCGCGACTTTCGCACGGCGCTGGCGACGCTGGGCGACGACCAGCGCGAGGCGCTGATCCTGGTCGGGGCGTCGGGCTTCTCCTACGAGGAGGCGGCCGAGATCTGCGGCGTCGCGCCCGGCACGATCAAGAGCCGGGTGAGCCGCGCCCGCGCCCGCCTGGCCGAGCTGCTCGAGGGCGGCGATGCCGAGCCCGGTGAGGACGCCCCGCAGGACGACGGCGCGCCTAGCGAGGCAAACGGGCGAGGAGCGAGCGCCGATGGCCCGGACGGCGGCGAGGCTGCGTTGCGTGCCCGTCACGCCACGCAGCCGGCGTGACGCGGGCACCCGGATGGCCGATGCCCCGCACCGCGACGGCCTGAGGCGCCTTCGCTTCCAGTTCGCGCTGATCCTTGCCGTCGCCATGGCTCCCGCCGGCGTGCTGGCGGTGATCCAGGCGCTGTCGAATGTCGACGACGCGGTGGGACAGCGGCTGGAACTCCTCGCCGCCGACGTGCGCAAGGCGGCGGAGGAGGAGCAGTCGGTGTTCCTGTCGATCCGCGAGACCCTTCGGATCGCAGCCCGCGAGCTGAAGCGCGAGCTCGACGAGACCGGCGCCTGCGCCCGCTCGCTCGACCTCACGCTGGGCAGCGACCCGAGGCTGACGGGCGGGGCTCTGCTCGACGCCCGGGGCGGGGCGGTCTGCGGGGACGCAACGGTGCTGGGCATCGCCGGGAACCCGGCATGGGGTGATTTCCTCGACCGGCCGCGCTTCGTGATCGGCCCGCCGCAGGAAGCCCAGGGCGACCGGCACCCCTTCGTCACCGCCTTCTACCCGATGCCCGATGCTGCCGCCGAGGCCTTCGCGATCGCCGTGGGGATCGATCTCACCTTCCTGCGGGGGCTCGTCGCCTCGGACCTGACGCCGCGCTCCTTCGCCGTGCTTGGCCAGGGCGGCGCCCTGCTTGCAATCGGCGGCGCCGGCGGGGGCGGCTGGCTGCCCAAGGATCGCGAGCCCCTGATGAGCTTTACGGAAGGCGACATGCTGCTCGGCTCGGCCGACGGGATCGAGCGGCGCTTCTTCGTCGTGCCGCTGATCGCCGGGCAGGTCTGGGCGGTCACGGCATCGCGCGAGCTGAGGTTCGCCGACCTCGTGGGCAGCGCACAGGGGCTTCTCGTGATCGCGCCGATCCTGCTGTGGCTCATCGCCGTGATGGTGGCGGCGGCCGCGATCGACCGGCTGGTGACGCGGCATGTGCGCTATCTTGAGCGCGTCACCGCGCGGCTCGGGCGGGGCGAGCTCGACACCGAGATCGATACGCTCGACGGTGCGCCCACCGAGATCCGCAACCTCGGCGACGCGGTCCGGGGCATGGCGCGCAACCTCGCCGAGCGCGAGGCGGCGCTGCAGGACATGGTGGCGTCGCAGAAATCGCTGCTGCTCGAGGTGCACCACAGGGTCAAGAACAACCTCCAGATGGTGTCGAGCCTGATGAACATGCAGCTTCGCCGGTCCGAGAGCGAGGCCGAGCGGCGCTCGCTCAGGCTGGTGCAGGACCGCATCCACGGCCTCGCGCTGGTGCACCAGAATCTCTACGCGACCGAGCGGCTCGACTCGATCCCGCTCGACCACCTGCTGCGCGACCTGTGCGAGCACCTCACCACTTCGCTCAAGCCCGCCCGCGCCACGGTGCGTTTCGAGACGGCGCTCGAGCCCATCACCGTGGGCACCGAGGTGGCGACCCCGATCGCGCTGTTCATGACCGAGGCGGTGTCGAACGTGTTCAAGCACGCGGTCGGAGCCAGCGGCCCGACCGAGATCCGCCTAGGCCTCGCGCGCGACGGCGAGAATTTCAGGATCACGCTGGAGAACGATCTCGGCGGCGCCGGACGGGAGGGCGAAAGCGACGAGCCCGGCGCGCCACTCGACCGCAACTCGGGCCTCGGCGCACGGCTGATGGAGGGGTTCGCCCGCCAGATCGGCGGCACGCTGACGCGCGAGACGGTCGAGGGCACGGTCTATCGGGTGACTCTCACCGGGCCTCTGGGCAGCCATGCCGCGGCCCTGCCGGGAGCCTTCGAACTGCGCCACCGCGAGGAGCGCCGCGACGCCGCCGAGTGAGCGGGGCGCGCGGCGGCGGCCGGTCAGAGCCGGTATTCGCGCTCCCGCGGGCCAGCCATCAGCCAGGCAAGGAATCCCGCCACCGGCAGCATCAGCACCAGCGCCGTCCACATCGCCTTGGCGCCGGCGGGCCGGCCAGATCCCAGCACCGAGACGATCGCCCAGGTGTTGATGGCAAGGAGCGCGAGCGCGCCGAAGCCGACAAGTTCAAGAGACATGGGTCGCCACCTCGTCCGAGCGCGGGGTGCCTGCGCGCGGCGTCGGCGCCGGATGCGCGGGGAGCGATTGCGGGACCTGGGCTCGATAGGCGCTGTTCACGTTTCTGCCTCCTCTCACGGGGTTTGCGCGATCAACCCGCAGAGGTGCCCGGCGGTTCCGTGCCATGGCATCTTCCGCGCACGTGCCGCGCAGGCGTGGCAGCGCGGACACAATCGGGGGTGGTGCATGCACAAGCCCCCGGCATGGCCGTGCGGCGACCGCATCTAAGGCGCGGACGCGGTAACGGGACAGCGCCCTCAGTACGAGCGCGGCATCCCCAGCACGTTCTGCGCGAGATAGGCGAGGATCATGTTCGACGAGATCGGCGCCACCTGGTAGAGCCGGGTCTCGCGCCACTTCCGCTCGACGTCGTACTCCTCGGCGAAGCCGAAGCCGCCATGCGCCTGAAGGCAGGCCTCGCCCGCGGCCCAGGACGCCTCGGCGGCGAGATACTTCGCCATGTTGGCCTCGGGTCCGATCGAGCGGCCGGCGTCAAACTCGGCGGCCGCGCGCTTCACCATCAGGTCGGCGGCCTCGGTCTGGGCGTAGGCCTTGGCGATGGGGAACTGCACGCCCTGATTGGCGCCGATCGGCCGGCCGAACACCTCGCGCGACGAGGCATAGGCGGTGGCCTTCTCGATGAACCAGCGCGCGTCGCCGATGCATTCGGCCGCGATCAGCGTGCGCTCGGCGTTCATGCCGTCGAGCACGTAGCGGAACCCCATCCCCTCCTCGCCCACGAGGTTCTCGGCCGGGATGCGCAGATTGTCGAAGAACACTTCGCAGGAGGAATGGTTGACCATTGCCCGGATGGGGCGGATCTCGAGCCCCTGCCCCCGCGCGGCGCGCATGTCGACGATGAAGGTGGACAGCCCCGTGCCCTTCTTCGTCACCTGGTCCTTCGGCGTCGTGCGGGCGAGCAGAAGCATGAGGTCGGAATGCTCGGCCCGGCTGGTCCAGATCTTCTGGCCGTTGATGACGTATGTGTCGCCCTCGCGCACCGCGGTGGTGCGCAGGCTGAGCGTGTCGGTGCCCGAGGTGGGCTCGGTCACGCCGAAGGCCTGGAGGCGGATCTCCCCGCTCGCGATCTTCGGCAGCCATTCGGCCTTCTGCACCGCCGAGCCGTGCCGCAGGATCGTGCCCATGATGTACATCTGCGCGTGGCAGGCGCCCGAATTCCCGCCCGAGCGATGGATCTCCTCGAGGATCGCGCAGGCCTGGCGCAGTCCGAGGCCCGAGCCGCCGAATTCCTCGGGGATCAGGGCGGCAAGGTAGCCGGCTTCGGTCAGCGCCGCGACGAATTCGCCGGGATAGGCGCGCGCGCGGTCCTTCTCGCGCCAGTAGTCGCCGCCGAAGCGGGCGCAAAGCTCGGCCACGCCCTCGCGGATCGCGCGGATCTCGTCGTCGATGTCGGTGCTGCACTGCGCGGTCATCGCGTCTCCCCCATGTGGCTTCGGTCGCCCCGGCTTATCCGCCACGCAAACGAAGCGGAAGGGGCTGCAAGCCCGCGGCGATCGCCTATATTCTCGGCGACACCACGTGACAGGCGCGAGGGGCGGAATGCGACGGATCGGTCGGTGCGCGGCGGCGGCGGCGCTGGCGGGGCTCGCGGCGGGACAGGCGGGGGCGCATCCGCATGTCTTCCTCGACGGCGGGGCGCATTTCATCTTCGACGATCAGGGGCGGCTCGCGGCGATCCGGGTGATCTGGCAGTATGACGCCTTCGCCTCGCTGTTCATCCTCGAGTCGCTCGAGGTGGACAAGGACGGCGACGGGGTGCTCACGGACGACGAGACGGCCAAGGTCGTCACCGACCAGCTCACTTGGGAGGGGGGCTTCGAGGGCGACAGCTATCTGTGGCACGGCGGCGCAAAGATGCCGCTGACCGGCCCGTCGAACGGGACGGCCGCGATGGGCGATGGCAGGCTCACCGTCACCTTCGAGCGGGCGCTCGAGACCCCCATCGCGCCGGGCGAGGCCGAGGTGCTGGTCAAGCTCTACGACCCGACCTACTACTTCGCTTACTTCGCGACGCACGAGCCGCGCCTCGAGGGCGCTGTGCCCACGGCGTGCCGCGCCCGTATCGAGCCGTTCGAGCCCGACAGCGCGCTCGCCGCGCTGCAGGGCTCGCTCGCGCTGCTCTCGACCGAGGAGACGCCCGAGCAGGAGGACGTGGGCGCGCTGTTCGCCGACCGGATCGTGATGCTGTGCGGCTGACGGCGGCGATCGTCGTCGCGGCCCTCGCGGCCCTGGGTCTCGCGCTGTGGCTGAGTGGCGCGGGGGCCGAGATCGGCTATTGGGCCGCGCGCCAGCAGCGCGCCTTCCAGGACCTGATCGCCGCCGCCGTGAGCCGCCTGCGGGCGGGCGATACGGCGGCGCTGTGGTCGCTGATCGGCGCCTGCGCGGCCTATGGCGTGGTGCATGCAATCGGGCCCGGGCACGGCAAGGTGCTGATCGGCGGCGCGGGGATGGCCTCGGCCAGCACGGCGCGGCGGCTGATGGGGCTTGCGCTGATCTCGTCGCTCGGGCAGGCGGCAACGGCGGTCGCGCTGGTCTATGGCGGCTTCCTGATCTTCGAGATGACGGCCTCGCATGCGGTCGAGACGGTGGAGGGTATGCTCGCGCCCGCCAGCGCCGCGGCGGTCGCGCTGATCGGACTTTGGATGGCCTGGCGCGGCCTGCGCGGCCTCATCGCGGCGGGCGCCCCCCGCGACGGCGCAGGCGATCACCGCCACCACCACGGCGAGCATGCGCCGCACGGCCACCACGCCCACGGCGCAGCCTGCGGCTGCGGCCACGCCCACGCCCCGAGCGCCGAGGCGGTCGAGGCGATGCGGAGCTGGCGCGATGCCGCCGCCATCGTCGGCGGCATCGCGCTGAGGCCCTGCACCGGAGCGGTGATCGTGCTGGTGCTGGCGTGGCGTTTCGGGGTGCCGGCGGCCGGCGTCGCCGCGGTGACGGCGATGGCGCTCGGCACGGCAGCGGTCGTCATGGTGGTGGCGGCGGCTTCGGTCGGCGCCCGGCGCACGGCACTGACCGCAACCGGCCGCGGAAGCCGGGCCGCGCGCGTCGCGGGTCCCGCCCTCCAGATCGCGGGAGGGCTGTTCATCGCGGCGATGAGCGGCGCGATGCTCGCGGCCAGCCTCGCCTGACCGCGCGGCCTCAGCCCCGCCCGTCCTCGCCGTGCAGCCGCTCGAAGGCGGCGAGAAGCTCGGCCATCTCGGGGGTGGCGATCAGCCCGGCCGCCTCCTCGGCCGGAACGATGCGCCGGCGGCGCTGCGGCTTCTCCTCCCACCGGTCCAGGATCTTTCGCACCCGGACGGGATAGAGCGCGACCTGCAGCTCGACGAACCCGCGGTGGGTGGCCTTGAGCGCTGTGTAGACGCCGATCGGCTCGGGCGCGGCATCGCCCAGTACGCCCGCCTCCTCGGCGAGCTCGCGTGCGGCGGCGGCGGCCGGGCTCTCGCCCGCGCTGACCGCGCCCTTGGGAAATATCCAGCGGCGTGTGCGGCGCGAGGTCACCAGCACATAGGCGAGCCCTTCGGGGCGCTCGACATAGCCGAGCGCCGCAGATTGCGGCCGGGGCATTGCGCCATCGGTCTCATTCGCGCCCATCGGCGATCGCCTGCTCTGTGCCTCTCGGGGGCATTGCCCCGACGTCGTCCCCGCGGGATCTCCATGCCGGATAGGCCTTGCGCCCCGGCGGGTCAAGCGGCGCGAAGGGTTGCAAAGCCGTGCATCCCGCCATCTGGACAACGCCGGCCGGCGCGCACAGGCTTGTCGGCATGGACAGCAGCGCGACCCCGCCCGCCGCGGCCGCTCGCGGCGCCACGGCGCGCGCGGCGAGGGCCGCGGCGCTTCGCGTGGCGGAGGGCCCGGCGCAGCTCTATCGCCCGCCCGCGCCCTGGCCGGTGGGCCCGCAGCGCGCCCTTCTGCGGGCGCTCCTGTCGGGCGAGCGGGACCTGATCACGCTGCTGCCGGGCGCGGCCTATCGCAGCCTGACGGCGCCGCTGGGGGTTTCGCGCCGGGGGATCTTCCTCGTCTCGGACCCCGCCGACATCCGCGACGTGCTGGTGGGGCGCAGCGCGCTCTTTCCCAAGAACGACCTGATGGTGGGCGCGCTCGAACCACTCGTCGGACATGGCGTCTTCGTCGCCGACGGCGCCGACTGGGAGCGGCAGCGCCGGATGATCGACCCGGCCTTCGGCCACATGCACATCCACCGCGCCTTCGGCAAGATGGCGGAGGCGGTGAGCGGGGGCGAGGCCATGCTCGACGCCGCGAGCGCCGCCGGCCACCCCGTGCCGCTCGAGCAGACCATGAGCCGGATCACCGCCGACATAGTGTTTCGCACGATCTTCTCGCAGGACCTGGCGGGCGAGACCGCGCATCGCGTCTTCGACGCCTTCGCGCGCTTCCAGAAAACCGTGGCGAATGTGGAACTGCGCCGGCTGCTCTGGTCGCGCCCCTTCGCCCGGATCCCGCAGCCGCGTCCGGCGCTTGCCGCGGCGGGCGAGATCCGGGCGCTGCTGGCGGACATGATCGCCACGCACCGCGCCGCGGGCCGCTCGGGCGACATCGCCGCCGACCTGATCGCCGCGCGCGACCCCGAGACCGGCACAGGCTTTACCGACACGGAACTCGTCGACCAGATCGGCGTGTTCTTTCTCGCCGGGCACGAGACGACCGCGAGCGTGCTGACCTGGTGCTTCTTCATTCTCGGCGAGCAGCCCGAGGCCGTCGCCCGGATGCGGGCCGAGATCGAGGCGGTGACCTACGGGGGGCCGGTCGAGTTCGCGCATGTCAAGCGCCTCGGCTTCGTGCGGTCGGTGTTCCGCGAGGCGCTGCGGCTTTATCCGCCCATCACCTTCTATGCACGTGTCGCGCGCGAGGCGAGCCGGATCGGCCCCTGCGCCGTGCCGCGCGGCGCGATGATCCTGGTGTCGCCCTGGGTGATCCACCGGCACGAGCGACTGTGGCGCGACGCCGACCGCTTCGATCCCGACCGCTTCTCGGCCGAGCGCGAGGGCGAGATCCCGGCCGGCGCCTACCTCCCCTTCGGGATGGGGCCGCGGATCTGCTCGGGCGCGGCCTTCGCCACCGTCGAGAGCATCCTGATCCTTGCGCGGCTGACCCGGCGCTATGACATCCGGGCGCTCGAGCCGGGAACGGTGCGGCCCGTCGCGCGCCTGACCACCCGCCCGGCGTGCGAGATCGCCTGCCGCGTCGCGCGGCTGGCGTGACGCAAGGCCCCCCGCCGCCGCTCCCTCGCTCGCATAGGCCCTTGCGCTCGCCCCCCATGCTTGCAATCAAGGCACATGGGACGATACGACGAGAACATGACCCGCGACCCGAGGCTGGGCCCGAAGAAGGCCGAGGTGGCCGCCGCCTGGGCGGTCCATGCCTTCACGACGTCGGGCATCGTGCTGGGCTTCCTCGCGCTGCTCGCGATCCTCGAGGGCGACCGCATCGCGGTGTTCATCTGGCTGGGGCTCGCGCTGTTCGTGGACGGCATCGACGGCACGCTCGCGCGCCGGGTCAAGGTGACCGAGATGACGCCCAAATTCGACGGCGCGGTGCTCGACAACGTCATCGACTTCTTCAACTACGTCGCGGTCCCCGCGATGATGGTCTACTGGTTCGACTTCGTGCCGGAGGGATGGGCGACGGTCTCGGCCGCGGCCATCATGGCGGTGAGCTGCTACACCTTCGCCAATCTCGACCTCAAGACATCGGACTACTATTTCGCGGGCTTCCCGGCGGTGTGGAACGTGGTGGTGCTGTATTTCCACATCCTGCAGACCGATCCGTGGCTGAACCTTGCGGTGATCGCGCTTTGCTGCGTGCTGACCTTCGTGCCGTGGAAATATGTCCACCCCTTCCGGGTGCGGGACTGGCGCAACGTCACCGTGCCGATGACGGTCCTGTGGGCCGCGACCTCGTTCCGGCTGGTGCTGATCGACACCGAGGGGCAGAGCATCAGCGACGCCTCGCCGCTGGTGTTCTGGCTGTGGGTGGGGGCATCGCTCTATTTCGTCGCGCTGTCGGGCTGGCGCTCGATCCGGCCCGAGCCCGACGCCGACTGAGCGCGGGCGCCCGCGCGAAATCGGCCCGCCCTGCCCTGCAACCCCTTGCAAATCCGGACCTGACGCGCCGTAATCCCCCGATGGCGGGCGACCAGCGGGCGGGGGCCGAATGACCGAGAGCGAGATCGCGATCCGCGTGCGCGGGGTGACGAAGACCTTCGGCGAGGGTGCCTCGGCGTTCCACGCGCTCGACAACGTGTCGGTCGATATCCGCAAGAACGAGTTCTTCACCCTGCTTGGCCCCTCCGGCTGCGGCAAGACCACGCTCTTGCGGCTGATCGCGGGCTTCGACCAGCCGACAGCGGGGCGGATCGAGCTTGAGGGCCAGGACATCTCGCATCTCGCGCCCTTCCGCCGCCCGGTGAATACGGTGTTCCAGTCCTATGCACTGTTTCCGCACATGACGGTGGCACAGAACATAGGCTTCGGGCTCGAGATGCAGGACCGCCCGAAGGACGAGGTGCGCGAGACCGTGGCCCGGATGCTGCGCCTCGTGCGGATGGAGGCGCTTGCAGACCGGCGCACCGACCAGATCTCGGGCGGCCAGCAGCAGCGGGTGGCGCTGGCCCGCGCGCTCGCCCCCCATCCCAAGGTCCTGCTGCTGGACGAGCCGCTGTCGGCGCTCGACTACAAGCTGCGCAAGGACATGCAGATCGAGCTCAAGCGCCTGCAGGCCGAGACCGGCATCACCTTCGTCTTCGTCACCCACGACCAGGAGGAGGCGCTGACCATGTCCGACCGCGTCGCGGTGATGAACCAGGGCGCGATCCTGCAGGTCGGCAGCCCGCGCGAGATCTACGACCACCCGGTCGAGCGCTTCGTGGCGGATTTCATCGGCGACACCAATTTCATCGAGGCCGAATTGGTGGCAGACGAGAGCGACGGGGCCGGGACGGCGAGGCTGAGGCTTGCCACCGGCCACGAGATCGCGACAGCATTGCCCGAGGGCATGCGCGCGCCGCGGCACGTGACCGTCGCGGTGCGCCCCGAGCACGCGGCCTTCGCGGCACCGGGCGAGCCCGCGGCGCTTGCGGGCCGGGTCGAGAGCATCGTCTATTTCGGTACCGACACCCATTACCATGTCGAACTGTCCGGCGGCGGGCGCTTCGTGCTGCGCCGGCAGAACAGCCGCGACGCGGCCGAGATTCTGGCGACGGGTGTCGACGTCGCGATCCGCCTGCCCCGCGGATCGGTACAGGTGCTGAGGGACTGACATGCAGGGACAGGGCGACAGCGCGGCAGCACCGGCGCGCGCGATCACGGCGCGCGAGGGAAAGGGAGCGCTCGTCTCGGCCGCTCGGCGGCGCGAGGTTCGTGTCTCGTGGCTGCTGTCGGCGCCAGCGCTCCTGGTCCTGCTGTGCGCGGCCTCGGGGCCGCTGCTGATCGTCCTCGTCTATTCCTTCCTCACGGCGGGGGATTACGGCGGCATCGTGTGGTCCTTCTCGGGCGAGGGCTGGTTCAAGGTGTTCCTTGCGCGGGACATCTTCGACGACACCGTCAGCATCGCGGATGCGCATCTGACGATCTTCTGGCGCTCAGTCAGGCTGTCGCTGCTTACGACCCTGATCTGCATCGCTCTGGGTTTTCCCACCGCATGGTTCATCGCGACCCGCAGCCGCGAGAGCCGGAACATCTGGCTCTTTCTCATCACCATTCCTTTTTGGACGAACCTCCTCATCCGTACCTTCGCGATCATGGAGGTGATCCGCAGCGAGGGGATCGTGAACTCGGTACTGTTGGCGGCGGGGGTGATCCGGCAGCCGATCCAGATCATGTACACCGACTTCGCGATCCTGCTGGGGATGGCCTATGTCTATCTGCCACTGATGGTCCTGCCGCTATACGCGGCGATGGAGCGGCTCGACTTCCGGCTGATCGAGGCGGCCTACGACCTCTACGCCAGCCGCCGGCGGGTGCTGCGCCGCATCGTCGTGCCGCTGGTCAGGCCCGGGCTGATCGCGGGCTCCATCCTGGTCTTCATCCCGTCGCTTGGCGCCTATGTCACGCCGCGCGTGCTGGGCGGGGGCAAGAACATGATGCTGGGCAACCTGATCGAGCTGCAGTTCGGCCAGGGCCGGAACTGGCCGTTGGGTGCCGCGCTGTCGCTCACGCTCCTGCTGATCGTGATGGTCGCGCTGATCTTCTATGTCCGCATCGTCCAGAAGGAGGCGGCCAGTCGTGAGTGAGCGCGCGAGCTTCGATGTCCGCAAGATGCCGGGATTCGTCGCGATCGCGATCGCGACCTTCCTCGTGCTCTACGCACCGATCGTGACGCTCGTGATCTATTCCTTCAACTCGGGCATGTCGGTTGCGATGTGGGAAGGCTTCTCGTGGCGCTGGTACCAGGCCGCGATGCAGAACCAGCAGATCCAGGACGCGGCGCTCAGATCGGTGATCGTCGCGACCTTCGCGTCCGTCTTCGCAACCGTGCTTGCGACGATGGCGGCACTTGGCACCACGCGGGTCAGGCCGTTCCGGGGCCAGACCGCGATCTACGCGCTGATCAACCAGCCGCTCATGGTGCCCGAGATCGTGACCGGCGTGGCGCTTCTGATCGTGTTCGCGACCGTCAAGCAGGCAACGGGGTATTCGGGCCTCGGCTACCTGGTCCTCGCGCACACCGCCTTCTGCATTCCCTTCGCCTATCTGCCGATCCGCGCGCGGCTGGAGGGGCTGGACCGCAGCCTCGAGACCGCGGCGGCCGATCTCTACGCGACGCCGTGGCGTGCGTTTCGGCGCGTGACGCTGCCCTTGATGATGCCGGGCATCGTTGCCGGCGCGATGCTGGCCTTCGTCATCTCGCTCGACGACGTGGTGATCACCGAATTCGTGAAATCGGCGGGGCAGGATACACTGCCGACCTACATGCTGGGCCAGCTGCGCCGCGCCGTGACGCCCGAGATCAACGCGATCTCGACCGTGCTGTTGTTCATCTCGGTCGCGATCGTTTCGGCCTTCTTCGTCGTCAACCGGAAGAAGGCCTGACTGCCCGAGAGAGCCGACGACGAGAAACATCACAGGGAGAACGGACATGAAGACGGGACTGATGCTCACCGCAACGGCGATTGCGGCGTTCCTGGCCGCCGGGCCTGCGGCGGCGGCCGGCAAGCTCAACATCTTCAACTGGGGCAACTACACCAGCCCCGAGCTGATCGAGAAGTTCTCGAAGACATACGATGTCGAGGTGACGGTCACCGACTACGACTCGAACGCGACCGCGCTCGCCAAGGTCAAGGCGGGCGGCCATGGCTTCGACATCGTCGTGCCGTCGCATTCCTACATCCCGATCTTCGTCGCCGAGGGGCTGCTCATGGAGAGCCGCCCCGACCAGATGGAGAACTTCAAGCACATGGACCCGCAGTGGGTCGATGTCGACTGGGATCCGGGCCGGCATTACAGCGTGCCTTGGCAGTGGGGCTCGACCGGCGTGGCGGTGAACCGCGAGGACTACAAGGGCGACATCAACACCTCGAAGATCTTCCTCGACCCGCCCGAGGAACTGGTCGGCAAGGTCAATGTCGTGCCCGAGATGGCCGACGTCATGGCGCTCGCGCTGATGTATGTGGGCGGAGAATCCTGCTCGACCGACAAGGATAAGCTCAAGGCCGCGCGCGACGCCCTGATGGCCGCGAAGCCGAAGTGGCTGTCGATGGACTACGGCACCACGGACAAGCTGGGCTCGGGCGAATGGCGTGCGAGCGTAAACTGGAACGGCTCGACATTCCGCGCGCGGCTCGCCAACCCGAATGTCGAGTATGGCTATCCGCAGGAAGGCTTCCCGCTCTGGATGGACTCGGCCGCCATCCTCAAGGACGCCGTGAATGTCGAGAACGCCAAGCTGTTCCTGAACTTTATCATGGATCCCGAGAACGCCGCGATGATCTCGGCCTTCGCGCGCTATGCGAACGGCATCAAGGGATCGGAGGCGTTCATGCCTGACGACATGAAGACCGCGCCGGAGATCAACATGCCCGCGGAACTGGCCGGCGCCGGCAAGTTCAACAAGACCTGCTCGAAGGAGGCGCAGGACTACTACACGGCGATCTGGACCGAACTTACGAAGTGACGCCCGCAAGTGGCGCCGAGGCACGGGCGCGGGCCACTGGGCCCGCGCCCTTCTTCATGACGCCGGCGGGCGTGGCGGCCGCCCTGCCCGGCGCGGCATGACGGGCGCTTGCGGGGCACGGCCGCGCCCTCACATGATGCGTCGATGATGCGCGATCTCTTCTTCGCCGCCGGCGGTGTGGGCCTGTTCCTGCTGGGCATGCTCCTCCTCACCGAGGGGTTGCGGGCACTGGCCGGCGACGCGCTGCGCCGCTGGCTCGCGCGCTTCACGCGCACGCCGCTGTCGGGGGCGGCGACGGGGGCGGCGGTGACGGCGGTCGTGCAGTCGTCCTCGGCCACCACGGTGATGGCGGTGGGCTTCGTGGGCGCGGGGCTCCTGAGCTTTCCACAGGCGCTGGGGGTGATCTTCGGCGCCAATATCGGCACCACGCTCAAGGGCTGGATCGTCGCCATCATCGGCTTCCAGTTCGACCTTGGCGCAGTGGCGATGCCGCTTCTTTTCGTCGGCGTCCTGTTGCGGATGTTCGCGGGCGGGCGCTGGGCACAGGCAGGATGGGCGCTCGCGGGTTTCAGCCTGCTGTTCGTCGGGATCGAGACGATGACAATCGGGCTCTCGGCCTTCGAGGGCGTGGTCACGCCCGACGATTTCCCGCCCGACACGCTGTTCGGGCGGCTGCAGCTGGTGCTGATAGGCGTCGCGATCACGCTGGTCACCCAGTCGTCGAGCGCGGGCGTGGCGACCGCGCTTGTGGCGCTGGGGACGGGCACGATCTCGTTCCCGCAGGCCGCGGCGATGGTGATCGGGATGGACATGGGCACGACGGCGACCGCGGTGCTGGCGGCGCTGGGCGGCTCGACCTCGGCCCGCCGGACGGGGTGGGCGCATTGCGTCTACAACCTGCTGACCGGGGCGATGGCGTTCCTGCTGCTGGGACCCTACACCGGCTTCGTCGCGCCGCTGCTGACGGATGGTGGGCGGGGCGACGCGCAGCTTGCGCTCGTCGCTTTCCATACCGGGTTCAACGTGCTCGGCGTCCTCCTGGTGATCCCGTTCGCCGGGGCCTTCGCGCGACTGATCGTCCGCCTCGTTCCCGAGCGCGGGCCCGCGCTCACACGCCGGCTCGACGACCAGCTGCTGAAGGACCCCGGCACCGCGGTGGACGCGCTGGGCGCCACGCTGGGGGACATTGCCAACGCGCTGCGGCGCGAGCTTGCCCGCGCGCTGCGGCGGGAAGGTGGCCGGGCGGGGCGCGAGCGCCGGCTCGGCGAGATCGCCGGCGCGCTGGAGGAGGCCCGGCGCTTCGCCGCCAGCATCCGCACCGGGCGCGACGGCCCCGACCGGCACGGGCGCCACCAGACGGCGATCCACACACTCGACCACCTGTTGCGCCTCTCGCACCGGGCGGGCCAGTCGGACCGGATCGCGACGCTGGAGACCGAGCCACGCCTCGCCCGCTTCGCGCGTCTGATGGCGCGCGGCATCGACGCCGGCCTCGGCGCCGTGCCACGCGCGGTGGCCGAGGGGCAGGCCAACCGCCTGCGCCGCATCCTGCGCGACGAGCGCGACCGCTTCCGCGACGCCACCATCGACGCGGTGACCGAACAGGCGATCAGCGGGCAGGAGGGGCTCGGCCGGCTCGACGCGGTGCGCTGGCTGCACCGCGTCGCCTACCACCTGTGGCGCATCGAGCATCACCTGCGCATCATCGCGGAAACATCTCCGGCGGTCCGGGAAGCCCCGCCACAGCATGCGCCAGGGGCCGCCGCGGCCTGAGCGCGGCGCGCTTCCCGGTGGGTGTGGCCTCGGCCGCGTGAGCCATCCGGCCCCGGGGCCCGCGGCACCCCGCTGGCGCGATGCCGGCGGAGTCAAGGTATCTGGCGCCGCCCGACGCCCCCTCGACAACTGCCGCGCTGACGGAGAAAGTCGGCCGCGAAGGGAGAGCCTGCCATGACCGACCGCCCCACCCTCGCCAACTGGCGCGAGGCACCGATGAACCGCACCTCCTTCCAGCGGGTGCGCGAGATCGTCCCCACCGCCGCGATCCGCACCGGGCGCGCGCAGCCCCTGCCGCGCGGGCGGACGGTCGAGACGCTGGGCGCGCTCGCCGTGCCTGCGCCGGGCGGCGGCGAGACGACATGGGCGGGGCTCGTGGTCGCGGGAGAGACGGACGCCTGCATGGTGCTGCACCGCGGCTCCGTCGTCTGGGAGTGGCACGCGGCCCATTTCGACCGGGGGCTGCCGCATCTGGTCTTTTCCGTCACGAAATCGGTCACGGGTGTGCTCGCAGGCTGCCTCGCGGCCGAGGGGCGGCTCGACCCCGAGGCACCGGTGACCGCGCTCGTCCCCGAGGTGACCGGCTCGGCCTATGACGGCGCCCGGGTGCGGGATCTTCTCGACATGACGGTCGCGACCGGCTTCGATGAGGTCTATGACGATCCGCAGAGCGACTACATGCGCTACCGGGTCGCCACCGGCTGGAACCCGCCGCGGCGCGCGGGCGAGACGGGCGACCTGCTCTCGTTCCTCGCCACCATGCCGAAGCGAGAGGGGCCGCATGGCGAGCGCTTCCACTACGTCTCGCCGAACAGCGACCTTCTGGGGATCGTGCTCGAGCGCGCCTCGGGCGAGCGGTGGAGCGACATGGTCTCGCGCCGCCTCTGGCTGCCGCTGGGCGCCGAGGGGCCGGCGGACGTGACGCTCGACCGGCTGGGCGCGCCGCGCGCGGCGGGGGGCTTCTCGGCCACGCTCGACGACCTCGCCCGTTTCGCCGAGATGATGCGCCACGGCGGGCGGGCCGCGGACGGCACGCAGGTGGTGCCGGCGGACTGGGTGGCGGACATCCATGGCGGCGGCAACCCGGAAGCCTGGGCGCGCGGCGAGATGCCCTATCTCTATCCGGGCGGGAGCTACCGCTCGCAGTGGTATCGCACGCCCGAGCCCTCGACCGCCATCGCCGCCATGGGCATCCACGGCCAGTGGCTCTGGGTCGATCCGGCGGCCGAGGTCACCATCGTGCGCCTCTCGTCGCAGGCGAAACCCGCCGACGACACCTTCGATCTTGCCTTCATCCCGGCGCTGGGCCGGGTGTGTGCGGCGCTGGCGTCGGACGAAGCCTGACGGCTAGAGCCGCTCGACCCAGCGCCAGGCAAGGCGGGCGAGGAAGACCGTGTAGAGGATGCGCGCGACGTGGTGCGCCGCCACGAAGACCACGCTGATCCGCAGCGAGAGCGCGATCAGCGACATCTCGGTGACGCCCCCGGGC
This sequence comes from Thermohalobaculum sediminis, assembly GCF_023487995.1. GTDB lineage: Bacteria > Pseudomonadota > Alphaproteobacteria > Rhodobacterales > Rhodobacteraceae > Thermohalobaculum > Thermohalobaculum sediminis. The sequence continues at coordinate 271,813 of NZ_JAMFKN010000004.1, read as the reverse complement.
GCGAAGGCGAGTACCACCGCCTCGACCGACTCGCCGACGACGCCATGCAGCAGCGCCCCCGCCGCGACGGCGAGCCCGAGCACCGAGGCCACGCTGAGGAACGCCATCGCGAGCCCCCGGCCGGCCTGCCGCCGCCCAAGCCCCACGAAGCGCACGCCGAGCCCGCAGCCGACCACCAGTTGGGTGAACTGGATCAGGAAGGCGGGCGGGTCGGCCTGCGTGAGCCCGGCCAGATGCGCCGCGCCACTGAACACGATCGGCCCGGTGATGATCGCGGCCGGCATGCCCACGCGGTGGGCCGCGAAGAACCCCAGCGCCCCCGACGCGGTCAGCACCGCGACGTCCCAGAGGCCGATCGGGTTCATCGCGCCCCGCAGCATCACGCCCGCGGCGCTGCCGACCGCGAAGCCCTCGTAGGCGGTGATCGCGAGCGGCACGATCAGGATGCACATGATGAGGCGCGAGAACTGCATGAGGTTCAGCATCCGACGGTCGGCGCCCGCCGCCTCGCCCATCGCGATCGCCTCGATCAGGCCGCCCGGCATGGCCGAGAAATAGGCCGTCGCGCGGTCGTAGCGCCCGAGATGCCGGTAGATCACGTATCCCACGACATGCGCGAGCGGCACATAGAGCATCAACCCGATCAGGGTCGGCCACCAGCCCGCCGCCGCCGCGATCAGATCGGGCGTGAATGCCCCGCCAATGGCGACGCCGATGATCGGCACGAAGAGGATGCGGACCTTCACGGGGAAGGTCACCGGACGGCCGCCGATGCTCAGCCCCGCCAGGGCCGCGCCGCCCACAGCCACCACGGCACCCAGGAGCCAGGGCAGCGGCGTTCCGATCCGCGAGGCGACCCAACCCCCGGCCGTGCCGAGCGCGACCGTGACGACCAGCGGCAGCAGGGCTAAGCGGTCGCCCGCGATGGGGATCTCCCAGTGCGTCATGCGGTGGCGCCCGCCCGCGTGGCGCAGCCAGCCATGGCGCCCGGGGTCGCGCCCCTCGTCCCGTTCATGCTGACCCCGTGCCTGACCCGACGCGGATGCGGCCGGGCGCGCGGATGGCGCCCGCCGTGCTGCCGTTCTACGGGGCTCCGCGCGCTCGCGTAAAGGGCCGCGTGCTTGTGCCCGCCCCGGCGCCGCCGGTCAGCGGTAGAAGAAGTGGTCGCCGATCGTCGCCGTCCGCCGCTTGGCGCGCGCCCAGGAGGGCCGCACGGTGCCGTTGTGGAACATGACCGCACCTCGCGTCGGATCGGCGCTCGCGCCTGCAAGCGCCTCCCAGGCGACGCGGTGGGCGGTCTCGTAGGCCTCGGGCTCGCGCGGCGTGTCGTCGCGGCCATCGCAGTAGAAGCTGAACTGGCAGGGGCGCGACGGGCCGCCCTGCGTCACCACCTCGCAGACGCGATCGGGGTAGCCTGAGGCGCGGGCGCGGTTGAGCACCACATGGGCGACGGCGCGCTGGCCCTCGACGGGCTGGCCCTTCGACTCCCAGTAGACGGTGCGCGCGAGGCAGGTGAGCGGATCGGCCATCGGCGCCGTAGGATCGGGCGGCGGCATCTCGGCGCGGGCCCTTGGGGCGGCGGCAAGAACGTCGCGCAGCGCGGCCTCGGCCCTCAGCGCCTCGACCGCGGCGCCGGCGGGCGCTGCAGACGTGCCCTGCCCGCCATCCGTCACGCAGCCGGCGAGGGCGAGGCACAGTGCCGCCATGGTCGCAAGAGGCCCCCTCACGCGATCTGCCGCGCGATGATGAGCTTCTGGATGTCGTTGGTGCCCTCGTAGATCTGGCACACCTTCTGGTCGCGATACATCCGCTCGACCTCGTAATCCGCGAGATAGCCATAGCCGCCGAGGACCTGGATCGCCTCGGACGTGATCCGCTCGGCCGCCTGCGCGCAATAGAGCTTGGCCATGCACGCCTCCTTCAGGCAGGGCAGCCCTTGGTCCTTCATCCGCGCGGCGTTCATGACCAGCGCCCTCGCGGCCTCGAGGTCGGTGGCCATCTCGGCCAGCCGGAACTGCACGGCCTGCAGATCGAAGATCGGCCCGCCAAAGGCGGTGCGCTCCTTGGCATAGGCCAGCGCGCGTTCATAGGCCGCCTGCGCGAGCCCGGTGGCCTGCGCGGCGATGCCGATGCGCCCCGCCTCGAGCGACGAGAGCGCGATGGCGTAGCCCTGCCCTTCCTCGCCGATCATGTCCTCGAACGGCACGTCCATGTCCTCGAAGGCCAGCGCGCAGCTGTCCGATGCCTTCTGGCCCAGCTTCTCCTCGACCCGGACAATGCTGAAGCCGGGGCGGTCGTTCCCGGTCACGAAGCAGGAAATCCCCTTCTTGCCCTTCGCGGGATCGGTCACCGCGAACAGCACGGTCGTCTTGCCGATCCGGGCCGAGGAAATGAACTGCTTGGTGCCGTTGATCCGCCAGCCCTCGTTCATGCGGGTCGCGCGGGTCTTGAGGTTCGAGGCGTCCGAGCCTGCCTGCGGCTCGGTCAGCGCGAACGAGCCGATGTGGCGGCCTTCCGCCAAGGGGCGCAGCCAGCGCTCCTTCTGCTCGGGCGAGGCAAAGCGGTCCAGCACGGCACAGACCGGCGCGTTGTGGACCGAGACCATGGTCGAGACCGACCCGTCGCCCGCCGCGATCTCGATCAGCGCCAACGCGTAGGAGACGTAATCGGCCCCCGCGCCACCCCAATCGGGCGAGATGGTCATGCCGAGGAACCCAAGCTCGCCAAGCTCGGCGATCACCTCGGGCTCGATGGCGCCGGCCTTCTCACGCTTCGCCGCCGTGGGCGCGAGCTTCGACTGCGCGAAGTCGCGGGCCATGTCGCGGATCATAACCTGCTCGTCGGTCAGCATGGCGTCCCTCTCCTTTAAGTCTCGTCGGCGCTCCCTATGCCGCGCGGCCGCGCCGCAGCGCATCGACGCTGAGCGGCCCCGGCCCGGCAAAGACGATGTAGAGGAACAGGAAGCAATAGAGGATCGCGGCATCGCCCCCGTTGTTCACCGGATAGAAGTCGCGGGGCGCGTGGGCGATCCAGTAGGCGAAGGCCATCGTGCCCGAGGCGAGGAAAGCCGCGGGCCGCGTGAACAGGCCGACCGCGATCAGGAGCCCCGCGGCCAGCTCGATCACCCCGGCGAACCACGGCAGCGAGAACGCCGACACCACCTTCTCGGTCGCGGGGAAGCCGACCAGCTTCTGCGTGCCGTGCGCGAGGAAGATCAGCCCCGCCATGCAGCGCAGAACGCTGAGGAACATGGGGGCGAGGCGGTTCAGGCTGGTCTCGATGGACATGGACGCCTCCTGTCGGCGCGTGGCCGGGTTCAGTCGTGCTTCTTCTCGGGCCGCGGTCCCACGGGGCCGCCGGCGGCCTGCCAGCCCTTGAATCCGTCCTCGATGTGGCTGACCTTCGCAAGCCCCATGTCCTGCGCCACGCGCGCCGAGAGGGCCGAGCGCCAGCCCGAGGCGCAGTAGAACACGAAGCGGTTGCCGGTCTGGAACTGGGGCTTCGCATAGGGACTTTCCGGGTCGATCCAGAATTCCAGCATGCCGCGCGGGCAGTGGAAGGCGCCGGGGATCATCCCGTCACGTTCCAGTTCGCGCACGTCGCGCAGGTCGACGAAGGTGACGCCCTCGGCGTCGTGGAGGCCGAGCAGGTCCTTCGCAGGCGCGTGCTCGACCACGGCGTTGGCCTCGGCCACCATGTCCTTGACGTGTTTCATCTCGTCCTCCCCGATCGGTATTTCACGCGAGAAAGCATATATAAGCCTTTGTCACGAAATTGAATCCGAAATAATGAACGCTCTTTCGGCTCACGCCTTCGGCTTGGAGAAGGTCATCTTCTGGCCGGCCAGCTTCTCGCGCGGCCCGTGCCACGCATAGCTCAGCAGCGCCGGCTCGGTATCCCCGACCGTGATCCGGTGCATCCGGCCGGGCGGATTGAAGATCAGCGAGCCCGGCGCGTAGACGCCCTCGTCGTTCTCAGACACCGCGCCCGAGAGGGTGTAGTAGCTCTCGGTCAGCCCGTCATGGGCATGAGCGGGATAGGTGCATTTCGGCGCAAAGAGCACGATGCCAAGGATCACCTCGTCGGTCACAACCGGGCCGTGGGGGCCGGCGAACTCGGCATAGGCATATTTCGCGCTCAGCCCCTTCGGCACCTTCTCGTAGCCGTAGAGCCAACAGAGGTCGGGCAGCACGCTCTCGATCGCGCGGATGACCGACTGGGTCGACTCGCGCCGCCCCTGATCCAGCGCGCGCTTGAGATGCGCGGTCACGGGCTTCGTCTCGGGCGTGCGGTCGATGACGGGCGGGTTGGCGGCTATGGTGCGCGACACCGCCTCGCGCACCGCCCGCTGATGCGCCCGGATGCGCGCCGAGCCGCCCGCCTTGCCGCGCCGGTAGAGCTCGGCGAACTCGGTCAGCAGGTAGCCCCAGTCTGGGCGGTCGGCGAGGCGGGCCGTCACCCCCTGTCCCTCACACCCGCTCGACCGCCACCGCCGTGCCTTCGCCGCCGCCGATGCACAGGCTGGCGATGCCGCGCTTCAGGTTCTGGCGCTCCATCTCGTGCAGCAGCGTGACGATGATCCGCGCGCCCGAGGCGCCGATGGGGTGGCCCAGCGCGCAGGCCCCGCCGTTGACGTTGAGGCGCTCGCGGGGCATGCCAAGCTCGGCCATCGCGGCCATCGGCACCACGGCGAAGGCCTCGTTGACTTCCCAGAGGTCCACGTCGTCCACCTTCCACCCGAGGCGGTCCATCAGCTTCTTCATCGCGGGCACCGGCGCCGTGGTGAACCAGCCGGGTTCCTGCGCATGGCTGGCATGGCCCAAAAGGCGCGCGCGGATGGGCAGGCCCTTCGCGTCGGCCTCGCTCTCGCGCATCAGCACCAGCGCCGCCGCGCCGTCCGAGATCGACGAGGAATTCGCGGGAGTCACCGTCCCGTCCTTGCGGAAGGCGGGCTTCAGCGTCGGGATCTTCTCGGGGCGGGCCTTCTTCGGCTGCTCGTCGCCCGCGACCTCGACCTCGCCCGCGCGGGTGGCGACCTTCACGGCGGCGATCTCGCGCGCGAAGCGCCCTTCGGCCTCGGCCCTCAGCGCGCCGTTGAGCGAGGCCAGCGCATAGTCATCCTGCGCCTCGCGGGTGAACTGGTATTTCTCGGCGCAGTCCTCGGCGAAGGTGCCCATCAGGCGGCCCTTGTCGTAGGCGTCCTCGAGCCCGTCGAGGAACATGTGGTCCATCGCCTGCGCATGGCCCAGCCGCGCGCCGCCGCGCATCTTGGGCAGCAGGTAGGGGGCGTTGGTCATACTCTCCATGCCGCCCGCGACGATGATGCTGCCATTGCCCGCCCTCAGCTGGTCATGCGCGATCATCGCGGCCTTCATGCCCGAGCCGCACATCTTGTTGAGCGTGGTGCAGGGCACCTCCTTGCCCAGCCCCGCCGAAAACGCCGCCTGCCGCGCGGGGGCCTGCCCCTGCCCGGCCGGCAGGACGCAGCCCATCAGCACCTCGTCCACCTCCGCCGCCGCGACGCCCGCGCGCGCCAAAGCCGCGCGGATCGCCGTGCCGCCGAGGTCCGAGGCGGTGGCGCCCGAAAGCTCGCCCTGGAAGCCGCCCATGGGAGTGCGGGCGAGGCCGACGATGACGATGGGGTCCGAGGCGGGAGAGGGCATGGGGTCATTCCTCCGAATTTAGTGAACGGGCGTTCAATTCCAGTCAGGATGCGGAAGCCTCCGCTCCCTGTCCAGCGATTTCGCGAAGCTGCGCGCAGGCCGCGGCCAGCATCTCGGGGCCGCCCTTGTAGCCGACCATGCCGCCGGTAATGGTCTGCATCGCGGCCTCAAGCGCCGCCGCCTCGGGGGAAGCGAGGTTCGCCACGGGGGTGAGCGAGGTCTTGATGCCGAAGCAGACGGCGCCGGTCTGCGGCAGGCGGACAAGGGTCTGGCGCTCGGTCCGCAGATAGAACGGCCCGCCGATCCCTGTCTCGGCCACCAGCCGGTCGGAAAGGCCGCGCGGCAGGTGCAGCTCGGGCACCGCGTGGACGGTCCAGTTGACGCGCATCAGCGGGCGGCCTGGGCGGATCGCCTCGAACATCCGGTTCACGCGGCGAGCGAGATCGGCGTCGTATTCCGGCACCGGGTCGTGGATCGCCGTGAGCGGGCGGCCGAGTTTCTCCGCGAGAAGCCAGCGCGAGGGGAAGCAGAGCACGGCGGCCACGAGGCGGTATTCGCCGGCGGCGGCGTCGGGAAGCATCAGGCAAAGGTCCTCGGCCACCAGCCGCCCCATCGTCTCCAGGGGACGGGCGGGGTCGATGCGAACCTCGGCACCGTCCGGGCGGCGGACGGTGTCGCCCGCGACCTGCCAGCGGGGGTGAGCGGAGAGCGCGGCGAGGAGCGTGGCAAGCAATTCACCCGCCGCAGCCTCGCCCTCGGGCAGCAGGCCCAGCACCACCTCGGGCCGCTCGGCCATCAGGCGCTCGCGATAGGCCATCTGGAGCGCGTAATCGTCATGGACGGTGAGCCAGTCGGCGGGGTCGAGCGGCATGATCCCCGGCGCGTGGATGGTGCGGGGGTCCATGAAGGGCAGATAGGGCGGGCGGGACATCAGGATCATCGAGCGGCACCCTCGCTGTAATGCAACAGGTTGAAGCCCGCGAGGGCCCGGTGCACCGGCGCCCAGCGCGCAGCGAAGGCGAGCCAGTCGAGGCTCGCCGCCTCGGCCACCGCCCGCAGGTTGCGCCGCCCGTCGATGGCGGCGATCAGGGGCGCAGTCTCGCGCGGGATGGCGAGGCGGTATTCCAGGCCGTCAAGCGTCAGCCGCAACCCGCCCGCCTTGGCGACATGGGCGGCGAGCGCCCGGGGTTCGGCGCGCGCGAGGCGGGGCACCGCGCCGGCGCGCTGAGGCGTGGCCATCGCCTGCCCCTCGCGCCCGGCGAGGGTCGCGTAGGCGACATGGGTCTTGATGTTGCCCACGAGGTTCTCGGCCACCGCCGCCGCTTGTGGGGGCGAAAGGCGCGCCACGCGCTCGCGCATGTCGGGCGTGTCGGGCAGGTAACGCATCGGCTCGTAGCGGGCGGGCTCCAGCAGGCTCACGAGGCCAAGCCCCGCGCGGTCAAGCGCCGCCATCAGCTCGTCCGCGCGGTAGGCCCGGTCGCGGCTGTGCAAGAGCAGGTCGTAGAGCCCGGCATCCGACACCTTGTGATCGCCCACGAACGGGTTGCGGGCGAGCCAGTTGGTGGGCGGCAGCGCCCCGAGCGCCGATTTCGCCAGCGCCACCTGCTCCGCGGGCGCGTCGTCCCCGAACAGCGCGCCAAAGGCCGATTGCAGCGGATAGACCCCGGTGCGGCCCAGCGGCGCGTAGACCATCAGCCCGATGCCGCCCTCGGGCGCCAGCGCCGCGGCGAGCGCGGCAAAGCCCGCGTCGGGGTCGGGCAGGTGGTGCAGCACGCCGCAGCAGTCGATGTAGTCGAAGGGGCCGAGGTCGGGCGCGCTCAGAAGATCGCCGCTGACGAAACGGATCGAGCCGAGCCCCCGGGCCGCCGCGCGCGCCTCGGCCACCGCGCGGGCGGCCTGCGACATGTCCAGATAGATGATCTCGGCCGGGCAGCCGATGTCGGCCAGCTTCTGCGCCAGCATGATCAGCCCGTCGCCGGTGCCGCCCCCCGCCACCAGCGCGCGGAAGGGCGCGCGCCAGTCGCGCCTGCCGCCGAACAGGAAGTGGTCGATCTCGACCGGATGCGACGGCGAGCCCTCGATCAGCCGCCGCGCTTCCTCGGCGGGATCGCGCTCGGGATAGGGGTAGCTCTCGTATTGCCGCCTGACCGCGTCCATCGGGCCTGTCCGAGTTCTGTCCGAAACCGACGCCTTCCCGGCGTTCCCGGCGAGACGGCCGGGATCAACATCGCGAGAGTGCAGATAGCACCATGGAGCGCGCGCATGAACCCGGAAATCCACCACGCCGACCGCCGCAGGATCGACCCCAGCCGCAAGCGGCGCATGAAGCCCGACAACACCCCCGACGACAACGACCGGGTCGAGACCGGGCCGACGGCGCTCGCCTTTCAGGAATGGGCGGCGGCGGGGCTGGAATGTCCCGACCTGCAGGCGATGCGCGCCCACCGCCACGCGCGGCTGACGAAGGCGGTGGCGGATGCGGGGCTTGGCGGCCTTCTGATGTTCGACCCGCTCAACATCCGCTACGCGACGGATGCGCCGAACATGCAGCTCTGGAATACGCACAACCCCTTTCGCGCGGTGCTGCTGACCGCCGACGGGCATATGGTGCTGTGGGAATACAAGGGGGCGTCCTTCGCGTTCCTGTCGGACTTCAACCCGCTGGTGAGGGAGGTGCGGGGCGGCGCGAGCATGTTCTACTTCTCGACCGGCGACCGGGGCGGCGACTATGCCCGCGAGTTCGTGGCGCAGGTGGACGAGGTGATGCGCGCGCGGGTCGGCACCAACCGCCGGCTCGCGGTCGACAAGATCATGCTGGGGGGCTACCACGCGCTGCTGCAGGCGGGCTTCGAGGTGCTTGAGGGCGAGCCGGTCACCGAGCGGACCCGCGCCGTCAAGGGCCCCGACGAGATCAAGGCGATGCGCTGCGCCATCCATGCCTGCGAGGCGGCGGTGGCCGAGATGGAGGCCGCCTGCCGCCCCGGCATGTCCGAAGACGAGGTGTGGTCCCACCTGCACGCCGGCAACATCAGGCGCGGCGGCGAGTGGATCGAGACCCGGCTGCTGGCGTCCGGGCCCCGCACCAACCCGTGGTTCCAGGAATGCGGGCCACGGATCATCCAGCCGAACGAGATCGTGGCCTTCGACACGGACCTGATCGGCTGCTACGGGATGTGCACCGACATCTCGCGGACATGGTTCGTGGGCGATGGCGAGCCAACGGCCGAGATGAAGCGGCTCTACCGCGTCGCGCATGAGCACATAATGGGGAACATCGAGCTCCTGAAGCCCGGCACGAGCTTCCGCGAGCTGGTGTTCGGCGGGCACCGGCTGCCGGACGAGTTCGTGCCCGGCCGATACGGCTGCAGGATGCACGGCGTGGGCCTGTGCGACGAGTGGCCGATCATCGCCTACCCCGAGGACTACCGCGAGGGCGCCTTCGAGGGGGTGCTCGAGCCCGGCATGATGCTGTGCGTCGAGGCCTGCGTACAGACGCAAGGCGGCGAGTTCGCCATCAAGCTCGAGGACCAGGTGCTGATCACCGAGACTGGGCACGAAAACCTGACGCGATATCCGTTCGATGCGCGCCTGATGGGCTGAGGGCGGCGCGGTATTCCATCAGGTGGAAATTCGTGGCCGAAGGAGCGGCCTCGCCGTTGACTTGCGCGCCCGACCCGCGCCCTTCGTGCATCTGGCCCGGTGGGACGGGGTGGAGAACATCATGAGCCGGATCCTGCGCCGACCTCGGATCGGGGGCGCCATCGCCATTGCGCTCGCGGCGCTGGCGGGCGTGAACGCACCGGACGCCGCGCGCGCCCAGGCGACGGCCCCCGAGGCAGCACTGCCCGCCTTCGCGACAGCCGAGCCGGTCACCGCGCTCGGCATCCTGCACTGGCAGCAGATCCAGGCGACCCGGATCGGGCTGGGCGCCTGCCTCGCAGCCGGCGGCGCGGCGACCGAGCAGAACCGCGCCCGCGCCGAAGCTGCGCGGAGCCGCTTCGAAGCCACGCACGCCGAGCTCCGCGCCCACTACGCCGCCTTCGTGGGCGACGCTCGCATCGCGAAGCAGGGCGAGCGCAGCATCGAGGACATCAACGGCCAGTGGTGGCGCTATGGCGCCGCGCTCGACGCAGCCCTCACCGGGCGCGACATCTCGGGCGAGGCGATGGCGGGCATACATGCGGTGAATCTCGGCCTCGGTGGCGCGGTCGAGAAGCTGCATGCCGGCGCGCGCCGCGCGCTGACCCGCGCCGGCAAGGCAGATCTGGGCCAGACGGCCGCCGAATTCGCGGCCTTCAGCCATGTCTGGAAGGCCGAGACCGCCGCGCTGATGGCCTGCCTTGCCAGTCTCGGCACCCTGCCCGAGGTCTTCGCGGCCGAGGCGGCCACGGCCCTCGCGGGCTTCGAGGCGGAGCTCGCGCAGGCCGAGGCGAGCCCCTTCGCGCCACCCGCCCAGAAGGCGCTGATCCCGGCCTGGCGCGAGACGCTGGCGCGGCTGGCCGAGGCCGCCGGCGGCAAGCCGCTCGCGCCCGCCGAGGCGGACGCGACGCTGCGAATCCTCGACGACTGGGCCGCGGCCTCGGACCGGCTGGGGATCGAGCCCAAGGGCGGCCTCTGAGCGCGGCGGGCCGCGTCACAGGCGCCACCGATGCGCGCTCCATGCCGGCCCGCCCACGGGCGCCGTGTCACTTCGACGGCACGCGCCGCTTGATCTGCACCTGGTCCGAGCGGTCCTCGAAGACCGACTGTCCCGGCGCGCAGCCCGCGGCGAGCGCGAGGCAAAGAACCATCAATATCGCCTGAAACTGCATTGTTCCCGGCCCTCCCGGGGCCGACACTCGGGCGATGCGGGAATCACACCGCCTGCCTTGACGATTGTGCGACAGGGAGCCACCGGGAGCGGAACACGATGCGGGGCGAGAAATTCACGTTCGCGGGACATTCGGGCGAGCCGCTGGCCGCGCGCTTCGACCGACCCGAGGGGCGGGTGAAGGCAGTCGCGCTGTTCGCCCACTGCTTCACCTGCGGCAAGGACATCGCGGCGGCACGGCGGATCGCGGGCCGGCTTTCTGCACTGGGCATCGGCGTCCTGCGCTTCGATTTCACCGGGCTCGGCCATTCGGGTGGCGAGTTCGCGAACACCGGGTTCTGCTCGAACGTCGCGGACATCGTGGCGGCGGCGCGGTATCTCGACAGCCGTAACCTTGCGCCGCAGATCCTGGTGGGACACTCGCTGGGCGGCGCGGCGGTGCTGGTTGCCGCCGACGCGCTCCCCTCGGTCGAAGCGGTGGCGGTGATCGGCGCCCCCTCCGACCCCGCCCATGTGCTGGAGCATTTCGGGCCGGGCCTCGCCGAGATCGAGGCCGAAGGCGCGGCCGAGGTGATGCTAGCGGGCCGCCCCGTCACCATCGGGCGCGGGCTGGTCGAGGAACTGCGCGGGACCGACCTGCTTGACAAGGTCGCGAAGCTGCGGCGCGCGCTCCTGATCCTGCACGCGCCGCGCGACATGGTCGTGGGCATCGAGAACGCGGGCCGCATCTTCGGCGCGGCCATGCATCCGAAAAGCTTCGTCAGCCTCGACGACGCCGACCACCTGCTGAGCCGGGCCGAGGATGCCGACTACGCCGCCGGCGTCATCGCCGCCTGGGCCGCGCGCTACCTGCATCTGGGCGAGGCGCTGGACGCGGGCGCGCCGCCCGAGGGCGTGGTCCGCACGGTCGAGAGCGACCCCTCCGGCTTCCTGCAGGACATCGCCGTCGCGCCGGGGCTGGCGATCCGCGCCGACGAGCCGGCGTCGGTGGGGGGCAGCGGGCTCGGCGCCTCGCCCTACCAGCTTCTGGCCGCGGGGCTGGGGGCCTGCACCTCGATGACCATCCGCATGTATGCCCGGCGCAAGGGCTGGCCGCTCGAGGGCGTCACGGTCGATGTCAGCCACGGCAAGACCCATGCCGAGGACAGCGCCGGCGCCGAGGAGGGCAGGAAGCGGATCGACCTGTTTCGCCGGGTAATCCGCCTCGACGGCCCGCTGGACGACGAGCAGCGCGCGCGGCTGATGGAGATCGCGGACCGCTGCCCGGTCCATCGCACGCTGGAGAGCGGCGCCCGGATCGAGACCGTGGAAGCGCGGTACGGCGCGTGATGGCGCTGGGCGGCCCGCTCGCGCCGGAAGTCTATGACGCCACCCGCCCGGTGCCGAGCTGGTGGGAGGCCTCGGCGCCCCCGGACCGCGCCCGACCGGCGCTGGACGGCGACCAGGAGGCCGATGTCGCCATCATCGGCGGCGGCTACGCGGGGCTGTCGGCCGCGCGGGTGCTGGCGGGGCTTGGGATCGGCGCTGCGGTGCTGGAGGCGGGCGCGATCGGCTGGGGCGCCTCGGGGCGCAATGGCGGCATCGCGGGCCTGGGCGGGCACAAGCTGTCCGATGCGGCGCTTGTCCGGCGCTTTGGTGCGGCCGAGGTCGCGCGGTATCATGCGCGGCTGGCCGAGCACCTGCGCGACCTGCGGGCCTTCTGCCTCGCGGCGGGGCTGAGCGATCAGGTGCAGGGTAGCGGCGAGTTGGTGCTGGCGCATTCGCCGCGCGCGGCACGAGGGCTCGACGCGGTGCCGGAGGGGTTCGCGGCGCGGCGGGTCGCGCCCTCGGGGCTGCACGACGTCGCGCGCTTCGGCGGCGCGGTCGTCAGCCCCGCCTTCGGCATCCACCCCCTGTGGCTGGTGCGCGCCATCGCCGACGCGGCCGAGGATGCGGGGGCGCGGGTGTTCGCGCGCTCACCCGTGACCGAATGGCGACGCGAGGGGCGGACTCATCGGCTGGTCACACCCGGGGGCAGCCTGCGCGCGCACACCGTGCTGGTCGCGACCAACGGCTTCACCCCGGACGGGCTGCATCCCAGCCTGGACGGCCGCGCGATCCCGGTCATCTCGAACATCGCCGTGACGCGGGTGCTGAGCGCCGAGGAACGCGCACGCCACCCCTGGCTGGGCGCGGACCCGGCGGCGGACACGCGCAACATGCTGAGCTATTTCCGCCTGCTGCCCGAGGGGCGGCTCCTGTTCGGGATGCGCGGAGACATCACCGGGGCCGAGGCGAACGCGGGCGAGATGCGCGCGCGGGTGATCCGCCGCATCGGGCAGCAATTGCCGGGCTTCGCGGGGGCCGATGTGGAGTATTTCTGGCGCGGGCCGGTCTGCGCGACGGCCCGGCTCACGCCTGCGGTGGGCTGGCTCGACCGCGAGCGGCGGATCGCCTGCTGCTTCGGCTGGCATGGCAGCGGCATCGGCATGGGCACACTGGGGGGCGCGCTGGCGGCGGGGCTGATCGCCGGCGCGCCGGAGGAGGCGATCCCCGCGCCGATGCGCGGCCCCGCGCCCCGCCTGCCGCTGCCGGGCCTGCGGCCGCTCTATGTTGGCGCGGCGCTGGCGCTGCTGGCAGCGCAGGACCGCATCACCTGAGCCGCGAGGGGTTGCGGCCCGCGCCGCCACCTCCCGCGAGATGTTGATCCGCCCCCTGCCCGCCTGCTTTACTGGCGCCAACAGGCAAGAGATGATTCGGAGGCGGGGCGGATGGGCGACCTGTTCCAGACCGACGGCGCCGAGCGCGCCTACACGGCATCCTCGATCGAGGTGCTGGAGGGGCTCGAGCCCGTCCGCAAGCGCCCCGGCATGTATATCGGCGGCACCGACGAGCGCGCGCTGCACCACCTCGTGGCCGAGGTGCTGGACAACGCCATGGACGAGGCGGTGGCGGGCCACGCCAGCCGCATCGAGGTCGAGCTGCTGGCCGACGGCGCCTGCGTGATCACCGACAACGGCCGCGGCATCCCGGTGGACCCGCATCCGCGCTTTCCGGGCAAGTCGGCGCTCGAGGTCATCATGACCACGCTGCATTCGGGCGGAAAGTTCTCGGGCAAGGCCTACGAGACCAGCGGAGGCCTGCACGGCGTCGGCGTCTCGGTGGTCAACGCGCTGTCGGACCGGATGCGCGTCGAGGTGGCGCGCGGGCGGCAGTTGTGGGCGCAGGAGTTCTCGCGCGGCCACCCGCTCGGGCCCCTCCAAGCCTTGGGCGCGGCCCCGAACCGGCGGGGCACGACGGTGGTCTTTCACCCCGACCCCGAGATCTTCGGCTCGCGCGCGCATCTCAAGCCCGCGCGGCTCTACCGGATGGCGCGCTCGAAGGCGTATCTGTTCCGCGGCGTCGAGATCCGCTGGCGCTGTGCGCCGGAGTTGCTGGCCGAGAACGACGAAACCCCGGCCGAGGACAGCTTTCGCTTCCCCGGCGGGCTCGAGGACTACCTGCGCTCGACGCTCAACGGCACCGAGTTCTTCGGCGAGCGGCCCTTCGCGGGCAAGGTCGAGTTCGCCGAGAAGTTCGGCGCGGGCACGCCCGGCTCGGTCGAATGGGCGATCGTCTGGACGCCCGCGCGCGACGGCGCGGTGTCGAGCTACTGCAACACGATCCCCACCCCCGAGGGCGGGACGCACGAGGCCGGGTTCTGGTCGGCCATCGCCAAGGCCATTCGCGCGCATGGGGAACTCATCTCGAACCGCAAGGCCGCGCAGATCACCCGCGAGGACGTGATCGGCACCGCCGCCGCCATGATCTCGGTCTTCATCCGCGAGCCGGAATTCGTTGGCCAGACCAAGGACCGTCTCGCCACCACGGAAGCCGCGCGGCTGGTGGAGGGCGCGGTCCGGGACCGCTTCGACACCTGGCTTGCGGCCGATCCGAAAACCTCGGGCGCGATCCTCGACTACCTGGTCGAACGCGCCGAGGAGCGGATGAAGCGGCGCGCCGAGAAGGAGACCTCGCGCAAGACGGCGACCAAGAAGCTGCGGCTTCCGGGCAAGCTCGCGGACTGCTCGGACGCCACGCGCGAGGGGTCGGAGCTGTTCCTGGTCGAGGGCGACTCGGCCGGGGGGTCCGCCAAACAGGCGCGCGAGCGGGCGTTCCAGGCGGTTCTGCCGCTCAGGGGCAAGATCCTAAACGTGATGGGGGCCGCGGGCGCCAAGCTCGGCCAGAACCAGGAGCTGAACGACCTTTGCCAGGCACTGGGCACCGGCATGGGCTCGAAATACCGCGAGGAGGAGCTGCGCTACGACAAGGTCATCATCATGACCGACGCCGACGTGGACGGGGCGCATATCGCGTCGCTCCTGATGACCTTCTTTTTCACGCAGATGCGGCCGCTGATCGCGCATGGGCACCTGTATCTGGCGCAGCCGCCGCTCTATCGGCTCACGCAAGGCGCGGTGACGGCCTATGCGCGGGACGACGCCGAGCTGGAACGGATGAAGGCGGACGGGCTGGGCGGCAAGGGCCGGATCGAGATCGGACGCTTCAAGGGTCTCGGCGAGATGAACCCCGCGCAGCTCAAGGAGACCACGATGAACCCCCGCACGCGCACCCTGATCCGCGTCTCGATCGAGGACGACCTCGACGAGACCGAGGGGCTGGTCGAGCGCCTGATGGGCAAGAAGGCAGAGATGCGCTTCCAGTTCATCCAGGAGAACGCGAGGTTCGCGGAAGATCTGGATGTGTGACCCACAGGCCCTTGCGTGACACCGGCTCGCGATGAGGGCAGACTGACTCTCGGGGTATCGTCGATTTTTGTCCAGCGGAGGCGCGCATGGACCGTCAGCTCGTTCTCAATGGGAACCCCATGGAGGAGATCGTCGGCTTCGCGCGTGCCGTGAGGGTCGGCCCTTACATTTCGGTCGGCGGGACCGCCCCGGTCGGCGCCGATGGCAAGACCGTTGGAATTGGTGATCCGGCGGCACAGGCCGAGCGTTGCATCGAGATCATCGCGGATGCGCTGAAGCGCGCTGGTTCCGGCCTCGAGGACGTCGTGCGCACCCGCATCCTGCTGACCCGAATCGACGACTGGAAAGCCGTGATCGACGTGCGCGCGCGGTATTTTCGCGCCATCAAGCCGGTCGATACGATCATGCAGGTGAGCCGCTTCGTGAACCCGGAATGGCTGGTCGAGTTCGAGGCCGACGCGGTGATCTCCGGCCAGCGTTGAGGCCACGCACGAATTCCCGTCCCATCGCCATGCACGCCAGAGCGGGCCGGCCGCGCCGGTTCCACGGAAGAGCTTGAAATCGATGCGCGCCATCCCCGACACTCCCACCGCCGGCGTGACCCTGATGACGGTCGCGATGCTGATCGCGCCGTTCATGGACCTTTTCGCCAAGCTCCTGACCGAGACGGTGAGCCCCGGGCAGGCGACGCTGGGGCGCTTCGTGGCGCAATCCGTGGTGCTGCTGCCGATGGTGCTGGTGTTTGGCCAGTGGGGACGGCCGGGGCGGCTGCATGCGCTGGCGGGGGTGCTGCTGGCGATGGCCCTGCTGGCGATCAACTCGGCGCTCAAGGTGATGCCGATTGCGAACGCGCTGGCGATCTTCTTCGTCGAGCCGCTGATCCTGACGCTGCTCTCGGCCTACATTCTCGGCGAGGGGCTGGGATGGCGGCGCCTCTCGGCGGTGCTGGCGGGGCTGGTGGGGGTGCTGATCGTGCTGCGGCCGAACGTCGACGCCTTCGGCTGGGCGGCGGCCTGGCCGCTGGTCACGGCCGTCTGCTTCGCATGCTACCTGCTGATCACCCGGGTGATGACGCGGCGCGGCGGGCGGCTGGCGCTGCAGTTCTGGACCGGCATCTTCGCTCTCGTCACCATGGCAATGGCGGGGCTGATCGGCACGGCCCTGGGGATCGAGGGCATCACGCTGGGGCCGATGGGCTGGCGCGAGGCGGGGCTGATGGCCGCCATGGGGCTCACGGCGGCGGTGAGCCACCAGCTTCTGGTCCACGCCTTCGCACGGGCCGAGGCGGGCGCGCTTGCGCCGCTCCAATACCTCGAGATCCTGTCAGGGACGCTGATCGGGCTGTTCGTCTTCGGCGATTTCCCCGACGCGCTGACATGGGTCGGCACGGCGATCATCGTGGCGGCCGGAATTTACGTCTTCCAGCGCGAGCGCCGGCTCGCGCGTCAGGCGAGGATGGCATGAAACTCAAGACGCTGATCGCGGGCCTCGTGGCCGTGCTGACGGGCTGTGACCAGCCCACCATCATCACCCATGTCTTCCGCCTGCCGAACATCCACGAGCGCGACCTCATGGCGATGCAGGGGCCGCAGGGCATCCCCGTCGAGATGCACGGAGCACCCTGGGAGGGGGCGGACCGCGCGGCGCTCGCCGGCGCAATGAAGGGGCCCGCGGGGGCCGCGCAGATCCGCTTCGCGCTGCGCGACGTCACCGGCCCCGCCGCGCATGGCGCGCGCATGGTGCTGCACTTCAACCCGCAGGCCGCGCCGAACGGTCCCGCCGATTGCGCGCTGACGGCCGAGGCCGCGACCGGCGCGCCGGCGCCCGAGGGATTCTCGGTCAACGTGACCTTCTGCCGAGGGGCCGAGGTCGAGGCGCAGGGATTCCTGCGGGCGCTCGAGACCCGGCCCGGGGACTACGAGGCGTTCTCGACCGTAATGCGGCAGCTGCTGGTCGTGGTGTTCCGCGAGGAAAAGGACCGCTGACGGCTCACCACCGCCCGCGCAGACCACGCCATCCGGCGAGAAGCGTGAGCGCCGCGAGCGGCGGGTAGGCGAAGATCAGGTCGACCCGGATGTTGCAGTCCCCGGTGCAGAGGAGCCGCAGGTAGATCCCGCCCTCGTAGAGCCCGTAGAGCGCCCAGGCGAGCGCCGCGAGCGCGACCACGACCCCGCCATTGCGCCACCAGAGCAGCGCGAAGCCCAGCGCCGGGACCGCCGCGAGCCATGGCAGCGAGACGAAGACCGCCATCGAATCGTAGAACAGGTCCATCGCGTGCGCCCCTCACTCGGCCGCGAGGCTCTCGCGCAGTTCCTCGAGTTCGAGCCACTCGGTCTCGGCGGCGTCGAGGCGGGCGCGGCGATCGTCCAGCATCTCGGTGGCCTTCGCGAACTTCACCGGCTCGCGGCTGTAGAGATCGGGGTCGGAGAGCAGGTTTTCGAGCTTGCCTATCTCGGCGGTCAGGCGCTCGATCTCGGCGGGAAGGTCGGCAAGGCGGCGCTCCTGCTTGTAGCTGAGCTTCTTCGCGGCGCGGACGGGCTCGGGCGTGGCGGGCTTCCTAGCCGGCTCGGGCGCGGCGCGGACCGGCGCCGCCTCGCCCCGCTGGGCGCGGTAGTCGGACCAGCCGCCCGCGTAGATCGTGGCGCGCCCGTCGCCCTCCATGGCGATGGTCGTCGTGGCCACGCGGTCGAGGAAGTCGCGGTCGTGACTGACCAGCAGCACGGTGCCGTCGAAGTCCTCGATCAATTCCTGCAACAGGTCCAGCGTCTCGACGTCGAGATCGTTGGTGGGCTCGTCGAGCACCAAGAGGTTCGAGGGCCGCGCCATGATGCGCGCGAGCAGAAGACGCGCCTTCTCGCCCCCCGACAACGCGCCCACGGGGCCGCGGGCCTGGCGCTCGTCGAACAGGAAGTCCTTGAGGTAGGCCACGACATGTCGCGGCCGGCCGCGCACCATCACCTGATCGGAGGCGCCGCTCACGCGGGTGAGCTTGTCCTCGGTCAGTGTCTCCCACAGCGATTTTTCAGGGTCGAGTGCGGCGCGGTTCTGGTCGAACACCGCCATCTCGATGTTGGTGCCGAGCCGAACCGCGCCGGTGTCGGGCACGATCTGGCCGGTCAGCACCTTCAGCAGCGTCGTCTTGCCTGCGCCGTTGGGGCCCACGAGGGCCACGCGCTCGCCCCGCCCGATGCGGATCGAGAAGTCGCGGAAGATCGTGCGGCCGTCATAGGATTTCGCGACCCCCTCGGCCTCGATCACGCGCTTGCCGGAGGGTCCAGCGGCCTCGAGCGCCATCGCCGCGGGGCCCTGACGCGAGACCTGCGCGCGGCGCTCGGCGCGCAGGGCCTCAAGCCGCCTCAGCCGCCCCTGGTTGCGGGTGCGCCGGGCCGAGATGCCGTAGACGGACCAGTGGGCCTCCTGCGCGATCAGTCGGTCGAGCTTGTGGCGCGCGGCGTCCTCCTCGGCCCAGAGCTTCTCGCGCCAGTCCTCGAATGCGGCGAAGCCCTCGCCGTTGCGCCGCACCTCGCCGCGGTCGAGCCAGAGCGTCGAGCGGGTGAGGCGCGACAGGAACGCGCGGTCGTGGCTGATGACAGCATACCCCGCGCGGGTCTGCGACAGGTGCTCTTCGAGCCACTCGATCGCGGCGATGTCGAGATGGTTGGTGGGCTCGTCGAGCAGCATCAGGTCCGGCTCGCCCGCGATGAGCCGCGCGAGCGCCGCCCGCCTGCGCTCGCCGCCCGAGGCGGTGGCGGGGTCTGCGCCAGGCTCGACCTCGAGCCCGTCCATTGCGGCCTCGGCCCGCCAGCGCTCGGCCTCTGGCAGGTCGGCCGCCACGTAGTCGCCCAGCGTGGCGTAGCCCGTCGGGTCGGGGTCCTGCGGCAGGTAGGCCACGCGCGCGCCGGGCTGCACCCAGCGGCTGCCGCCGTCGGGCTCGACCAGCCCCGCCGCGATCTTCAGGAGCGTGGACTTGCCCGAGCCGTTGCGGCCCACCACGCAGGCCTTTTCGCCGGGGCCAAGCGCGAGGCTCACGCCCGCGAAGAGCGGCCGCCCCCCGAAGCCGAGGGTGATGTCGGTGAGCGTGAGGATCGGTGTGGGCGCCATGCCCGCCCATGTCGCGCGGGCCGGGCGCGGCGTCAAGGGCGGGCGGGGCCCTCTGGCCTTTCCGGCGCGGCGCCCCTAGTCTCGCGCCCGGACCCCTGACGCCCGAGAGACCGATGCCGCTCAACCCCAACCTCGCCGCCGTGTTCCCGCCCCCGGTGATGGAGGCCCGCCGCTGGGTCGCCGAGACCGCGTTCCCGCCTGACCGGCCGCTCCTGAACTTTTCCCAGGCGGCCCCCGTCGCCCCCCCGCCCGAGGCGCTGCGCCGGGCGATGGCCGAGGCCGTGGCCGACGACCCGGAGATGCATCTCTACGGCCCCGTGCTGGGCGACACGCCGCTGCGCGAGGCGATCGCCCAGCGCTGGTCGGTGCATTACGGTGGGCAGATCGACGCGGGTGAGGTCGCCATTACCTCGGGCTGCAACCAGGCGTTCTGCGCGGCGGTGACGGCGCTGTGCGGCCCGGGCGACGCGGTGATGGTGCCGGTGCCGTGGTACTTCAACCACAAGATGTGGCTCGACATGAGCGGGATCGGCTCGGTCCTGATCCCTTGCGACGCGGCGATGCTGCCCGACATCGAGGCCGCCCGCGCGGCGATGACGCCCGCAGTGAAGGCGATCCTTCTGATCACGCCCAACAACCCGACTGGCGCCGAATACCCTCCCGCGCTGATGGAGGCGTTCTACGACCTCGCGCGCGAGCATGGCGCCGGGCTGATCGTGGACGAGACCTATCGCGACTTCCACTCGGGCCAGGGCGCGCCGCACGCGCTGTTCGCGCGCGAGGACTGGCGCGAGCATCTGGTGCATCTCTACAGCTTCTCGAAGGTCTTTCGCCTGACCGGGCACCGGGTGGGGGCGATCGTGACCGGGGCCGGGCGGCTCGCGCAGATCGAGAAGTTCCTCGACACGGTAACCATCTGCCCGAGCCGGGTGGGCCAGTTCGGGGCGCTCTACGGACTGCGCAATCTCGGGCAATGGGTGGCGGAGGAGCGCGACGAGATACTTTCGCGCGGGCGCGCGCTGAGGGCCGCCTTCGCCGAACACCTGCCCGACTGGCGCATCCTGGGCGCGGGGGCCTATTTCGCCTGGGTCGAGCCACCCTTCCCCATCGCCTCCGACCGGCTTGCGCGGAGGCTGGTGGCCGAGCAGTCGGTGCTGACCCTGCCGGGCACGATGTTCGCCCCCACTGCCGCGGAGGGCCGCGACTGGGGCGGCGAGCGGGCGCTGCGGATTGCCTTCGCCAATGCAGACGCGGCGGGGCTGGAGACGCTCGCCACGCGACTCGCGGCGTTCCGGCCCTGAGGGACGCCCGTGCGCGCCGCGCGGGGGCTTTGCGCTCTTGTTCGCCGGGGGATGCCCGGATAACAACGCAGCCGGATTGCCGCGGTCCCGCGGCGTAATGGTTTGCCGCGGTCCCGCGGCGGGACGGAAGTGAGGCAGACATGCTCCATGCACTGCGGCGCGGCGCGAAGTCCTGGGTCGCCAAGACCCTGATCGCCCTTCTGGTGCTGAGCTTCGCGGTGTGGGGCATCGGGGACATCTTCTCGTTCCGCGGCGGCACGGCGGTTGCGACCGCGGGCGACGAGGAGGTCACGGCCGACGAGTTCGCCAACGCGCTGGCGCGCGCGCAGTCCCGGCTGAGCCGCGAGGCGGGCCGCGCCGTCACCTATTCCGACATGCGCGCCATGGGCCTCGACCGGCGGGTGCTGGCGGGGCTGGTGCGCGACGCCACCATGCGGGCCGAACTGGCGCGGCTGGGCATTTCCGCCCCCGACCGGGCGGTGGCCGAGGAGATCCGCAACACCCCCGCCTTCCAGGGTCCGGCGGGCAACTTCTCGGACACGGCCTACCGGCTCCTGCTGGCGCAGCAGGGCATGACGCCGGCCGAGTTCGAGCGCCTGACCCGCACCCTGATCGGGCAGGAACTGGTGACAGGCGCGGTGTCGGGCATCGAGGCGACCGCGCCGGGCCTTGCGGTGCGGATCACCGCCTGGCGCGGCGAGACGCGCAACCTGCGGCTGCTGACGCTTGGGACGCGGCTTGCGCCCGATCCGGGCGAGCCGGACGACGCGACGCTCGCCGCCTTCCACGAGGCCGAGGCCGAACGCTTCCGCGAGCCGGAGCGGCGCTTTGGGCGGTATCTGCATGTCGACATCGCCGCGCTGACGGCAGCCGAGACGGCGGCGTTGTCCGAGGACGACCTGCGCGCGGCCTACGAGGCCGAGCGGGACCTCAACGTGACCGAGCCCACGCGGACCGTCGACCAGATCAGCTATCCCTCGCTTGCGGAGGCCGAGGCCGCGGCGGCGAGGCTGGCCGCGGGCGAGGCCGATTTCGACGCGCTGGCAGCCGAGGCGGGTCAGGCGGGCGAGGGGCTCACGCTGGGCGTGGTGCAGCCCGGTGACCTGCCCGAGGGGCCGGACGAGGCGGTCTTCGCACTCGCCGAGCCGGGGGTCACCGGTGCGGTCGCGACGCCGCTGGGCGGCGCGATCCTGCGCGTGACCGGCGTCTCGGACGGCGGTGCCGTGCCCTTCGAGGACCTGCGTGACGAGATCGCCGCGCGGCTCGCCGCCGAGCGCGCCGAGGCGCGCGCGCCCGAGATCGCCAACGAGGTCGAGGAGCTGCGCGCCGCCGGCAAGGCCCTGCCCGAGATCGCGACCGAGCTGGGCGGCGCCGTGACCGCGGGCGAGATCGCGGGGCTCGCGGCCGACGGCACGCTGGCGGGCGGCACGGCGGCGTCGGGCGTGCTCGCCCTGCCCGAGGTGCGCGCCGAGGTGCTGGACGCGCTGGACGCCGAGGAGCGCGACATCATCGAGCTGGGCGACGGCGGCTATTTCGTCGCCATGATCGACCGTGTCGAGCCGAGCCACGTGCCGCCGCTGGCCGAGATCCGCGGCCGGGTCGAGGCGGCATGGCGCAGCGAACAGGTCCTCGCGGCGCTCGAGGCGCGCGCGGCGGGGATCGCCGCGGCGATCGCGCGCGGCACGGGGGCGACGCTCGCAACCACAGCCGCGGGGATGGGCCTCAGCGCGACGGAGACCGGCTTCTTCCTGCGCGACACGCCGCCCGAAAGCCTGCCCGATGCGCTGATCGTGCCGGTCTTCGAGGCGAAGCCGGGCACGGTCCTGACCGCCCGCCTGCCCGATGGCGAGGGGGTGGTGCTGGCCGAGCTGATCGCCATCGAGCCGATGGCGCCCGAAGCGATGGGCCAGATGTCGGCGCATGTCGAGCGGGCGCTCGCGCAGTCGCTGCAGGCCGACCGGGTCGAGTTCTTCGCCCGCGCTCTCGAGACGCGCCACGCGGTCGCCTACTACCCGCAAGCGATCGAGAGCACCTTCTCCGCGATCTCGGGCGGCGCGGGCAGCGGCGGGGGCATGTGAGCCGATGACCGCCGACATGCGCATCCGGCCCGACCGGGCCACGTTTGCCGCGGGCTGGGCGAGGGGCGAGAACCAGATCCTCTGGGCCGAGCTGGTGGCCGACCAGGACACGCCGGTCTCGCTGATGCTCAAGCTCACGGCGGCCCGGCCCATGAGTTTCATGCTGGAATCGGTCACCGGCGGCGAGGTGCGCGGGCGCTATTCGGTGATTGGCTGCGAGCCCGACCTGATCTGGCGCTGCCGGGGGGCGGGCGCCGAGATCAACCGCGATGCGGCGCGGCGCCCGGACGGCTTCGTCCCCGAGCCGCGGCCGACGCTCGCCAGCCTGCGCGCGCTGATCGCCGAAAGCCGGATCGACCTGCCGCGCGAACTGCCGCCGATGGCGGCGGGGCTGTTCGGCTATCTCGGCTACGACATGATCCGCCTCGTCGAGCGGCTGCCCGAGCCGAACCCCGACCCGCTGGGCCTGCCCGACGCGATGATGCTGCGGCCCCGGCTGATCGCGATCGTGGACAACGTCAAGGACATCGTGACGCTGTGCGCCCCGGCCTGGCATGACGAGCGCGATGCCGATGCCGCCTATGACGAGGCCGCGGCGCGGCTCCAGGCGGGGCGCGAGTCGCTGGACCGGCGCGATCTGGGCCACACGCCGGTCACGCCGCTCGAGGCCACGGCGGCGCGGGCGGTGGCGCCGGTTTCGAACACCACCCACGCCGAGTATCTCGAGATGGTCGAGCGCGCGAAGGACTACATCCGCGCGGGCGACATTTTCCAGGTGGTGCCGAGCCAGCGTTGGGCGCTGCCGCTCGAGGTCGAGCCGTTCTCGCTCTATCGCGCGCTGCGGCGGACCAATCCCAGCCCCTACATGTTCTTCTTCAACATGGGCGGCTTCCATATCGCCGGCGCATCGCCCGAGATCCTCGTGCGCGTGCGCGGCGGCAAGGTCACGATCCGCCCGATCGCCGGCACCCGCAAGCGCGGCCGCACGCCCGAGGAGGACGCGGCACTGGAGGCGGAGCTGCTGGCCGACCCCAAGGAGCGGGCCGAGCACCTGATGCTGCTGGACCTCGGCCGCAACGACGTGGGCCGGGTGGCGAAGATCGGCACGGTGGACCCCAACGAGCAGTTCACGGTCGAGCGCTATTCCCACGTCATGCACATCGTCTCGAACGTCGACGGCGACCTGCGCGAGGGGGTGGACGCGATCGACGCGTTGCTGGCGGGGCTGCCGGCGGGGACGGTGTCGGGCGCGCCCAAGATCCGGGCGATGGAGATCATCGACGAGCTCGAGAAGGAAAAGCGCGGCGTCTATGCCGGGGGCGTCGGCTACTTCTCGGCGGCGGGCGAGATGGACACCTGCATCGCGCTGAGGACCGGCGTCATCAAGGACGGCACGCTCTACGTCCAGGCGGGCGGCGGCGTCGTCTTCGACAGCGACCCCGAGGCCGAGTTCCAGGAGACCGTCTCGAAGTCGATGGCCCTGATGCACGCGGCCAGCGTCGCCCGCAGCTTCAACTGAACGCTGTGGAGGGGGCGAGGCGGTGATCGCCGCCGCCCCCGCCGCCGCGTCACCCCCGCGCCCGAAGAACCGCCGAGAGCGGCACGGCACGCACCGCGCCGCCGCGGGCGAGGCTCCATCCCACCAGCGCGCGCAATGCCTCGGCGCTCGCGGGGATCAACACCACCTGCGGGCCGGCGCGGGCGGCGTCCTCGGCCGCGGCGTCGATCTGCTGGGCGAACTGCGTGCGCGTCGCGCGGCGCGCGATGGTGCGATCGGCGGCGGCGAAGGGCACTCCCGCGCGCTTGGCGCCAAGCTCGGCCACCCCGCCCGCCGCGGTGCGGTTCTCGAGATAGCCGAAGCCGTGCTGCGCGAGCAGCGCCATCAGCGCTTCGGTGCCGGCCCCGGCCGAGCCCGATGCTGGGTAGGTCGATACCGCCACGCCCTGCGGCAGCGCGGCGATGAGCGTCAGCGCGCGGGCCGTCGCGGCCTCGGGCGTGAGGTCCGCCTCGAGAGTGGACGACGCCGGGACGCGCCCGCCGAGCGTCTCGGTCGGAAGCTGGACCAGCACCTCGTGGCCGGCGGCGCGCGCGGCCTCGGCAAGCGCGGTGGCGGCCTCGCCGCCCGGCACGATGCCGATCGTCACCTTGAAGGGCAGGCTCGCCAGCATCTCGGGCGTCAGCGCGCCGGGCTCGGCCGCATCGCTCACGACGAAGGCGATGGCGGGCGTGCCGGCGGGGACGACCGCCGCTTCCGCGTTCACGTCGAGCGCCGGTCCGGCGAGGGCAAGGATCGGGAGGTCCACCGCCTCGGCCGCCGCCTGCGTCGGCGCAGGCGCGGGTTCCGTGGCGGCGGGCTCGACCGTGGCGGCGGGCTCGACCGTGGCGGCGGGTTCGACCGTGGCGGCCGGCGCGGGGTCGGCACTCGTCGCGGGCGCGGGCTCGGCCGTGGCGGCCGGCGCGGGCGGAACCTCGGCGGGCGGGGCCGGGGCCCCGGCAGGCGGCGTGGCAGGGGCCTCGCCCAGCAGGGCCGCGAGCTGGTTGCGCGCGTCATCGACCGAAGCCGCCGGCGCCGCGTCGGACGGCGCGGCATCGGCGGGCGCTGCCGCGGGCGGCGCGGATGGAAGAGCACCGCCGGCGACCGAGAGCGGCGCGCCGAAGCCTCCGGCGGCGGCCCCGCCGCCGAGCGCCGGCGGCTGGGCAGGGCTGAGCGATGGCGGCTGGGCGGGCGAGAGGCCCGAACCCGCGCCGCCGATGCTCGCGCCAAGGCCCGAGGAATCGGTGCCGGCAAGGCTCGGCTGGCTCGCGCCCGGGGCGGCGCCACCCGCCGAGGGCCGCGGCACGGCGACGCCTCCCGCCGCGCCGGGCGCCGGCGCGGGCTGGGAGGCTGCGGGCTGGTCGAGCGACCCCGGCAGCGCGGCACCGAGCGTCGCCGGCACCTCGCGCGCGGGCGCGCCCTCGCGGGCCGCATAGGGCGTGCGCTCGGGAACGTCCGTGAGGCCCGAGAACACGATGAAGGCGACGGCGGCCAGCATCACCGCCACCGCGACACCGCCAAGGAACCTGACGATGGCGATCCCCATGCCGCCCCCGCGTCTCGAACCCATCGCTGCCCCCGCTCCACCTGTCTCCGGCGGTCCTGCCGCCATGGCCGCCGCCCGCTTCCCTTGACGCCGGCTTGCCTGTCACGGCATCTATACGCGCAACCCGGCCCGGCGGCCAACAGTGAACCCGGCGTGGCCCGGGCGGGAAGGATCTCCCCGATGCTCCTGCTGATCGACAACTACGACAGTTTCACCTGGAACCTCGTGCACTATTTCGGCGAGCTTGGCGCCGACATGCGGGTCGAACGCAACGACGCACTGAGCGTTCCCGAGGCGCTGGCGCTGAAGCCGCAGGCGATCGTGCTCTCGCCGGGCCCCTGCACGCCGCGCGAGGCGGGGATCTGCGTCGAGCTGATCCGCCACGCCCCGGCCAACCTGCCGATCCTGGGCGTCTGCCTGGGCCACCAGGCGATCGGCGAGGCGTTCGGCGGCGAGGTGGTGCGCTGTCACGAGATCATGCATGGCAAGCTCTCGACCATCACCCACGACGGCACGGGCCTGTTCGAGGGGCTGCCGCAGGGCTTCGAGGTCACGCGCTACCACTCGCTCACCGTGCGGCCGGAGACGCTGCCCGCCTGCCTGGGCGTCACCGCGCGCTCGCAATCGGGCGTCATCATGGGCCTCGCCCATCGCGAGCGGCCGGTGCATGGCGTGCAATTCCACCCCGAATCCATCGCCTCACAGCATGGCCACGCGATGATTGCGAATTTCCTGCGCCTCGCGGGCTTGCCGGTGCGGGAGCGCCGGGCGGCATGAGCGGCGATCTCAAGCCCTACATCGCCGCGGCGACGGGCCGCGCGCTGACCCGCGCCGAGGCCGAGGAGGCGTTCGGCATCATCATGGCGGGCGAGGCCACGCCCGCGCAGATCGCGGGCTTCCTGATGGCCTTGAGGATGCGCGGCGAGGCGGTGGACGAAATCGCGGGCGCCGCCAGCGCGATGCGCGCCCGGGCCGCGAAGGTGAAGGCGCCCGACGGCGCGGTCGATATCGTCGGCACCGGGGGCGACGGCAAGGGGACGCTCAACATCTCGACGGCCGCTGCCTTCGTGGTGGCGGGCGCGGGCGTGCCGGTGGCCAAGCACGGCAACAAGGCGCTGTCGTCGCGCTCGGGCGCCGCGGACGCGCTCACGCAGATGGGCGTCAACGTTATGGTGCCGGCGGCGGTGGCCGAGCGGGCGCTGGCGGCATGCGGCATCTGCTTCATGATGGCGCCGATGCACCACGCGGCGATGCGCCACGTCCAGCCGGTGCGGGTCGAAATGGGCGTGCGCACGATCTTCAACATCCTCGGGCCGCTCACGAACCCTGCGGGGGTTAGGCGCCAGTTGACGGGCGCCTTCTCGCCCGACTGGCTGCGGCCGATGGCCGAGACGCTGAAGGCGCTGGGGTCCGAGGCAGCGTGGCTGGTGCATGGCACCGACGGGACGGATGAGATCTCGATTGCCGGGGCCACGCAGGTGGTGGCGCTGGCGGCGGGAGAGATCACCGCGTTCGAGGTGCACCCG
This sequence comes from Thermohalobaculum sediminis, assembly GCF_023487995.1. Taxonomy (GTDB): domain Bacteria; phylum Pseudomonadota; class Alphaproteobacteria; order Rhodobacterales; family Rhodobacteraceae; genus Thermohalobaculum; species Thermohalobaculum sediminis. Next base: position 244,527 of record NZ_JAMFKN010000004.1, on the reverse strand, counting down.
GAGGATGCGGGGCTCGCCCCCCACCCGTTCGAGGCGATCCTGGGAGGCACGCCCGAGGCGAATGCCGAGGCCTTCCGCGCCGTGCTTGGCGGCGTCCACGGCGCCTACCGCGACGCGGTGCTGCTGAATGCCGCTGCCGGACTGGTGGTTGCGGGCCGCGCCGCCAACCTGCGCGAGGGCGCGGGGCTCGCCCGCGAGAGCATCGATTCGGGCGCGGCGATGGCGCGGCTCGACGCGCTGGCCCGCTTCACGCGGGAGGCCACGGATGGCTGACATTCTCGACAGGATCAAGGCCTACAAGCTGGAGGAGGTCGCCGCGCGCAAGCGCGCCCGCCCGCTGGCCGCGGTCGAGGACGCCGCCCGCGCAGCCCCCGCGGTGCGCCCCTTCCGCGCTGCGCTGGCGGCGGCCGAGGCTTCGGGGCGTTACGGCCTGATTGCCGAGATCAAGAAGGCGAGCCCGTCCAAGGGCCTGATCCGCGCCGATTTCGACCCTCCCGCGCTTGCCCGAGCCTACGAGGCGGGGGGCGCCACCTGCCTCAGCGTGCTGACCGACGGGCCAAGCTTCCAGGGGGCGGATGCGTATCTGAGCGCCGCACGCGCTGCGACGAACCTGCCCGCGCTGCGCAAGGATTTCCTCTACGACCCGTGGCAGGTCGCCGAGGCCCGCGCGCTGGGCGCCGACTGCATCCTGATCATCATGGCAAGCGTGTCGGACGCGCAGGCCGCCGAACTCGAGGACGCGGCCTTCGCCTGGGGCATGGACGCGCTGATCGAGGTACACGACCGGTCGGAACTCGACCGCGCGCTGGGGCTGAAATCGGGGCTCGTGGGCGTCAACAACCGCAACCTCAAGACCTTCGAGACGCGGCTCGAGACGACCGAGGAACTGGCGCCGCATGTGCCCGCCGGCCGGCATCTGGTGGCCGAGAGCGGGCTGTTCACCCCCGCCGACCTCGCGCGGCTGGCGCGCGCGGGGGCGCGGAGCTTCCTGATCGGCGAGAGCCTGATGCGACAGGCCGATGTAACGACGGCGACGCGGGCGATCCTCGCCAACCCCCTGCCCCGGGCGGGCGCGGCATGAGCGGCTTCACCCATTTCGACGCCGAGGGCCGCGCGCAGATGGTGGACGTGAGCGAGAAGCCCGCGACCGAGCGTGTGGCGACCGCGAAGGGCCGCGTCGTGATGGCGCCCGAGACGCTCGCCATGATCGTCGAGGGACGGGCCAAGAAGGGCGACGTGCTCGCGGTGGCGCGGCTTGCCGGCATCATGGCGGCCAAGCGCACGGCTGACCTGATCCCGCTCTGCCACCCGCTGATGCTGTCGAAGGTCACGGTGGACCTCGTGCCCCACGCCCCCGACCGGGTCGAGATCGAGGCGACCGTCAAGCTCACCGGCCAGACCGGGGTCGAGATGGAGGCGCTGACCGCCGTCTCGGTCGCGGCGCTGACGGTCTACGACATGGTGAAGGCGGTCGACCGCGGCATGCGGATCGAGGACATCCGCCTCACCCACAAGTCGGGCGGCAAGTCCGGCTCCTTCGACGCATCGTGAGCGGGGGCGGCATGATCCCGGTGGCCGAGGCGCTGGCGCGTCTGCTGGCGCTGGTCGCGCCGCTGCCGGCCGAAGAGGTGGCGTTGGCGGACGCCGCCGGCCGGGTGATGCTGGCCGACGCGGTTGCGACGCGCGACCAGCCACCCTTCGACGCCTCGGCGATGGATGGCTACGCCGTGCGCGCGGCCGAGGCGCGGGCGGGCGCGACGCTGCGGGTGGTGGGCGAGGCTGCCGCGGGGCGCGGCTGGGCGGGCGTCCTGCCCGGGGGCGGTGCGGTGCGCATCTTCACCGGCGCCCCGGTGCCGGCGGGGGCCGACGCAATCCTGATCCAGGAGGACGCGGTGCGCGAGGGCGATCTTGTTCGCGTGGCAACCGCGCCCGGCCCCGGCGAATATGTCCGCCCGCGCGGCATGGACTTCCCGGCGGGATTCCGCCTGCCAGCGCCGCGCAGGCTGGCGCCCCGCGACATCGCGCTGATCGCCGCGATGAACGTGCCCCGCGTGACCGTCGCCCGCCGACCGGTGGTCGCTCTGATCCCGACGGGTGACGAGCTGGTCGAGCCGGGAGAGGTCCCGGGGCCCGACCAGATCGTGAGCTCGAACAATCACGGGCTGGCGGCGATGCTGACTGGCTTGAGCGCGGTGCCCCGGCTCTGCCCGATCGCGTGCGACAACCGCGCGAGCCTCGTGGCGGCGCTGGAAGCCGCGCGCGGGGCGGATTTCATCGTGACGCTCGGCGGGGCATCGGTTGGCGAGCACGATCTCGTGGCAGAGGTCTATGGTGCCGAGGGGCTGTCGCTCGACTTTCTCAAGGTCGCCATGCGGCCGGGCAAGCCCCTGATGGCGGGCCGGATCGGCGGCTCGGTGATGGTGGGGCTGCCGGGCAACCCCGTCTCGGCGATGATCTGCGGCGAGATCTTCCTGCGTCCGGCGCTCGAGAAGGCGATGGGGCTGCCAGGCGGCGCCCGCCCGCGCAGGCTGGGCGTGCTGGACGCGCCGATCGAAGCGAACGGGCCGCGCGAGCACTACATGCGCGCGGTGATGGCCGAAGGCGCGGACGGGGTCGCGCGGCTCTCGACGCTCTCGAGGCAGGATTCGAACCTGCTCGCCACGCTCTCGGAGGCCAACGCGCTGATCGTGCGCCCGCCGCATGTGCCGGCCGCGCAATCGGGCGAGGCGGTGGAGTTCGTCGCGCTCGACTGACCGCGCGGGAAGTTATCCACATATTATCCACAGAGCCGGCAGCATTGACACAAAACATGAACTTTTGTAGAACATAACCGGCGGGCGCTTGTGCAGGCAGGCGCGGCGCCAGATGGCGGGGGAAATTCCGGGGGTAAGGCTGATGCTGACACGAAAGCAGTACGACCTTCTGATGTTCATCCACAACCGGATCCAGCGCGACGGCGTCTCGCCCTCGTTCGACGAGATGAAGGAATCGCTGGACCTTCGATCCAAGTCCGGCATCCACCGGCTGATCACGGCGCTGGAGGAGCGCGGATTCATCCGCCGCCTAGCCCACCGCGCCCGCGCCATCGAGGTCGTGCGCCTGCCCGAGAACGTCGAGGGCCGGCCGGTGCGCGGGAACTTCCGCCCCGCCGTGATCGAGGGCGACCGCGGGCTGCGCGACGAGGCGGCGCGCTTCGAGCACAGCCTCTCGCGGATCGGCGAGACGCACGAGATCGACCCCGACACATCGACCGTGCCCCTGATCGGGCGGATCGCGGCGGGTGTGCCGATCGAGGCGCTGGAACAGGGCGGCACCCGCGTCGGCGTGCCCTCGATGATGCTGAGCCGGGAAGGCGAGCACTACGCGCTCGAGGTCAAGGGCGACTCGATGATCGAGGCGGGCATCCATGACGGCGACATCGTGGTGGTCCGCCGCCAGTCCACCGCCGAGAACGGCGACATCGTGGTGGCACTGATCGAGGACCACGAGGCGACGCTGAAGCGCCTGCGGCGCAAGGGCGGAGCCATCGCCCTCGAGGCCGCGAACCCGGCCTACGGGACGCGCGTCTACCGCACCGACCAGGTCAAGATCCAGGGCCGCATGGTCGGACTGATCCGCACCTATTCCTGACCAGCGAACGCCGGGGCCTGCTCGGGTTTCGGGCGGGCCGGGGACGATCTGCCGTCGCCGGCCCGCGGCATCGGGCACGCGCCGGGCAGGCTGATATCTTCGATTCATTGTGCCCAGCGGCCGGTAAGGACTGGCCAGCCGCCGTATCCCCTTCCGCCTCGGCATCCGAGGGAGCATCCGCGCCTCCCTCCTGTCCGGAGGACGCCCGTCGGCGGTGCCACAGACGCGAGGCGCGGGCCGCGCTTTCCTCGACGCGGATCCCCTCCCCGTCCGGCCAGACGGCAAGAGCCCCCGCGCGCGCAAGTTCGTTCCTGCCATAGAACATGCATCCCCCCACCGGACGGTCGCGCGCCCCGCGGGCAATCAGCACGGTGCGGGGCGCGCAAAGCCGGGCGATCTCGGCTGGCTCGGGCCGCGTGGCGTGCAGGACCTCGAGCCGCCAGCCATTGGTCAGACGGCCCGACGCCGTCCGGCGCGTGCGCCCGAGGCCGGGACGCGCGGCGGCGGTGGCCTGTTCGGCGGCGTCGCCGTCGCGCCGCAGCCAGGTTTCGGCGGCATAGGACTGCCGCTTTGGATGGTCGAGCGCCCGGCTCTCGGGACCGAGGAGCCCGACCAGCGCCCCCCCCGGCGCCACCAGCAGCGGCGGACGCGGCGGCGGGTCGGTGGCCCAGAGCGTGGTCCCGGCCACGAGCGGCGCGAGGCCGGCAAGCCGCCAGCCGCCGCGCCACAGCGCAAGCCAGAGCCCACCCAGAGCGATCAGCGCAAGATGTCCCGCCGCGCCGGCCTGAACGACGCGGTCGGCCCCCGGTTGCCCTGCGGTCCAGTGCGCCACGCGCAGAACCCACTCGATGCCCGCGCCCAGAACCGCGAGCGGCAGCGCCGCGAGGCCGAGCGGCGCGAGCAGCGCGGTCAGCACCGCCGCGGGCGCGATCACGAGCCCCATCGCCGGCACCGCCCCCAGATTGGCGACCAGCCCGTAGGGCGCGAGCCGGTTGAAATGATAGGTCGAGAACGGCGCCGTCGCGAGGCCCGCGACAAGGCTGGTGAAGACCAGCCCCGCAGCCCAGACCAGCGCGGCCCGCGCGAGGCGCCGGGCGCGGGGGACCGCCGCGACGCGGCCGAGGGCCGATTCCAGCGCGCGGGCAAAGTGCAACCGTGGGCCGCCGTCATCCTCCGCCGTCGGGCCCGGCACCCCGTCGTCCCCGGCCGCCGCCAAACGCGCCTCCCCCGACTCGCCGACCTCGGCGGACGGCGCCGAGGCCGCCTGCCCCCACGCCTCGGCCGCCACGGCGAGGCGCTCGCGGCGCGCGCGGACAAGGCGCGACAGCTCCTCGTAGCCCGCGACCAGCCCCAGCGTCGCGGCGAAGCTCATCTGGAAGCCCACGTCGAACAGGCTGACCGGCCGGACCGCCAGCACCACCGCCGCGGCGAGCGCGAGCCCCCGCAGCGAGATCGCCGGGCGGTCGAACAGGATGGCGAGGAAGGCCACCGCCACCATGACGAAGGCACGCTGCGTCGCCACGGTCGCGCCCGAGAGCATCAGATACCCCGCCCCCGCAGCCAGCGCCGCCACGGCGGCGAGCTTCTTGGTGGGCCATCGCAGCGCGACGCACGGCGGAATCGCGAGCGCGAGGCGCGCGGCGGCAAACACCAGCCCGGTCAGCAGCCCCATGTGGAGGCCCGAGATCGCCAGAAGATGCGCGAGGCTCGATATCCTCAGTGCCTCGGCATCGGCCTCGGCGATGCCGACGCGATCACCCAGCATGATCGCCGCGGCGAAGGCCCCGGGGGGACCCGGCAACGCGGCGCGCAGATGTTCCGAGAGGTCGAAACGAACCGCGGCGAGCCAGAGGCGGAGCCGATCGGCCACGCCGCCAGCGTCGCCGCGCACCGCCTCGTCCGGCGGCACGCACAGGACGGGGTTGCGGGTGTAGCCGACCGCGCCGATCCCCTCGAAGAAGGCCCGCTCGCCGAAGTCGAAGGCACCGGGCTCGACCGGATCGCCCGGGGGCAGCAGCGTCGCGTGGAGGCGCACGGTCTCGCCCGGCCGCGGGGCGGTCGCGAAATCGGTGCCCAGCAGTGCCACGCGCACCCGGCGCGGCGTCGCCTCGGGCTCGACGCCGAACAGCGTCACGCGGTCGACGAGGAGCCTCGGCGCCTCGGAGGCCGAGCGGTCGAGCGCGAGCACCCTGCCCTCGATGGTGAGCCCGGCGGGGCGCTCGACGACCGGCGCGGCGATCCGGTGGGCGGCGCCCAGCGCCAGCGCGTAGCCCGCGGCGAACGCGAGCGCGGCCAGCACCACCGCTCGGGGCAGAAGGCGGCCGCGGATCGCCGGCAGCGCCGCCGCTGCCGCGGGGAGGAGCGCCAGCGCCGCCGTCCACGCGGGCGGCTCGGAGGGCAAGGCGAAATAGACCCAGATGCCGCCACCCATAAGGACCGGGAACCACAGCCCGGCGCGGCGCATCTCGACCGCCAGCGCCGCGCCCCAATCGATGCGCCCGCCGATGCGGCGCCAGAGAGCGACCTTGCCCACGCGACCCGCCTGCCCCATAACACCCGCGCCAGCCGAGGCGGCCGCGCCCAGCGTCCATCTCGCACCGGCCGCGTTAACCGAACCTTAAGCACGCCCTGAGATCCGAGAGCCCCATGCCCGCCGAGACCGCATCCGCCGCCCCAGTCGTCACCCGCTTCGCGCCCTCGCCGACGGGGTTCCTGCACATCGGCGGCGCGCGCACGGCGCTGTTCAACTGGCTGTTCGCGCGCCACCATGGCGGGCGCTTCCTGCTGAGGATCGAGGACACCGACCGCGCCCGCTCGACGCCCGAGGCGACCGAGGCGATCTTCGAAGGGCTGCGCTGGCTGGGCCTCGACTGGGACGGCGAGGCACTGAGCCAGTTCAGCCGCGTCGCGCGCCACGCCGAGGTCGCGCACGAAATGCTGGCCCGGGGCGCCGCCTACAAGTGCTTCGCCACGAAGGAGGAGATCGACGCCTTCCGCGAGGCGGCGAAGGGGGCCGGGCGACCGCCGCTGTTCCTTTCGCCCTGGCGCGACGCCGACCCCGCGACCCACCCCGACGCCCCTTACGTGATCCGGCTGAAGGCGCCGCGCGAAGGGCAGGTAACCGTCGAGGACAAGGTTCAGGGCACGGTGACCTGGGCCGCCGACCAGATGGACGACCTGATCCTGCTGCGCTCGGACGGCACGCCTGTCTACATGCTGGCCGTCGTGGTCGACGACCACGACATGGGCGTCACCCACATCATCCGTGGCGACGACCACCTGACGAACGCCGCGCGCCAGAGCCTGATCTACCGCGCCATGGGCTGGGAGATTCCGGTCTTCGCCCACATCCCGCTGATCCACGGGCCGGACGGGGCGAAGTTGTCGAAGCGGCACGGCGCGTTGGGGGTCGAGGCCTATCGCGACATGGGCTACCTGCCCGAGGCGATGCGCAACTACCTCGCCCGGCTCGGCTGGAGCCATGGCGATGATGAGTTCTTCAGCACCGAGCAGGCGATCGAGTGGTTCAACCTCGAATCGATCGGCCGCAGCCCGGCGCGGTTCGACTTCGTAAAGCTCGAGAACCTCAACGGCCAGCACATCCGCGCGATGGAGGACGACGCGCTGATGGCCGAGCTGATCAATTATTGTGCGGCGCAAAACATCGTGATCGACGCGCAGCGGCGCGCGGCGCTGCGCCAAGCCCTGCCCGGTTTGAAGGAGCGAGCGCGGATGCTGCCGCAACTCCTTGACCTCGCATACTACATCCTCGCCGACCGCCCCCTTGCGCCGGACCCGAAGGCGGCCGCGCTGATGGACGCGGATGCCTGTGCGACACTCGCTCGTTTGACGCCGCACCTGCAAAATGCTAGCGACTGGACCGCAGGAAAACTGGAAGAAATCGTCCGCTCGTTTGCCGAGGGCGAAGGTCTCAAGCTCGGCAAGGTCGCGCAACCGCTGAGAGCCGCTCTCACTGGACGCGCGGTCAGTCCCGGGGTCTTCGACGTGATGGAGACGCTGGGCAAGGCCGAAAGTCTGGCGCGCCTGGGAGATGCAGCGCCTGCTCCGGCCTGACGGCCGTCTGCCCGCCTGCACGAGAAAACGCGGCACGGGGTCGACACGCAAGCGGCCCCGGCCCCCAGAAAAAGAGGGTCGATACCATGGCAGTCGCATCCAGCCGCACCGCAACGCTCACGCTCGATGGCAAGTCGATCGAGCTGCCGGTCTACGACGCGGTGCACGGGCCCTCGGTGATCGACATCCGAAAGCTCTACTCGGACATGGATGTCTTCACCTACGACCCCGGCTTCACCTCGACGGCGAGCTGCGAGTCGACCATCACCTTCATCGACGGCGACAAGGGCGAGCTGCTCTACCGCGGCTACCCGATCGACCAGCTGGCCGAGAAGAGCCACTTCCTCGAGGTCTGCTACCTGCTGATGTTCGGCGAGCTGCCGAATGCCGCGCAGCTCGAGGACTTCGAGGGGCGGGTGACCAAGCACACCATGCTGCACGAGCAGATGGTGAACTTCTTCCGCGGCTTCCGGCGTGACGCGCACCCGATGGCCGTGATGTGCGGCGTCGTCGGCGCGATGTCGGCCTTCTACCACGACTCGACCGACATCACCGACGCCTGGCAGCGCGAGGTTGCGCAGATCCGGCTGGTCGCCAAGATGCCGACGATCGCGGCCTGGGCCTACAAGTACTCGGTCGGTCAGCCCTTCATCTACCCGCGCAACGACCTCGATTACGCCTCGAACTTCCTGCACATGTGCTTCGCCACGCCCTGCGAGGAATACGTGGTCGACCCGATCCTCGCGCGCGCGATGGACCGGATCATGACGCTGCATGCCGACCACGAGCAGAACGCCTCGACATCGACGGTGCGGCTGGCGGGGTCGAGCCATGCGAACCCCTTCGCCTGCATCGCAGCGGGCGTCGCCAGCCTGTGGGGGCCGGCGCATGGCGGCGCGAACCAGGCCTGCCTCGAGATGCTGCGCGAGATCGGCTCGCCCGACCGCGTGGACGAGTATGTCGAGAAGGCGCAGGACAAGAACGACAGCTTCCGCCTGATGGGCTTCGGCCACCGCGTCTACAAGAACTACGATCCGCGCGCCAAGGTGATGCAGGAGACGGCGAAGGAGGTTCTCGACCTGCTCGGCGTCAAGGACAACCCGATCCTGCAGACCGCGCAGGCGCTGGAGAAGCGGGCGCTCGAGGACGACTACTTCATCTCGAAGAAGCTCTATCCGAACGTCGATTTCTACTCGGGCATCATCCTCGAGGCGATGGGCTTCCCGACCGCGATGTTCACGCCGATCTTCGCGCTCTCGCGCACCGTGGGCTGGATCGCGCAGTGGAAGGAGATGATCGAGGACCCGGTGCAGAAGATCGGCCGGCCGCGTCAGCTCTACACCGGCGCCGCGATGCGCGACTATATCGACATCGAGAAGCGCTGAGCGACCGGCGCGGTGAAACAGGGGCGCGGACAGCAAGGGCTGCCCGCGCCCTTTTGGCGTTCTCAGGCGGGCTGCGCCGCGCGACGGTCGAGCACGCGGAGCACCGAGCGCGCGGCGCGCCGCGAGGGCGCCTCGCCGCCCCGGCCGAGCGCCCCGAGCGCCGCGTCGGCCGCGGCAATCTGGGCCGCGCGCTCAGACGTGTCCGTCAGGAGCCGCGAGACGGCGCGGGCGAGGGCATCGGGCGTCGCCGCCTCCTGGTAGAACTCGGGCACCGCGCGGGTGCCCGAGGCAAGGTTGACGAGGTTCGCGGTCTGGACCCGCAGCAGCCGGCGCACGATCATCGCGGTCACGGGGGCAGCCCTGTAGGCCGCGACATGGGGCGTCCCGCCCGCCGCCATCTCGAGTGTCACCGTCCCCGAGGCCACGAGCCCCGCGTCCGCCGCGGCGAAGGCGAGGCGTTTCTCGGCCTCGCCCATCTCGGGCATCACGAACACGGGCGCGAGGGCCGCGAGGCCCCGCGTTACCGCGTCCGCCACCGTCTCGGCCACCGGGACGACGAGGCGCAGGCCGGCATGCAGCGGCGTCAGGCGCCGGGCGGTCTCGGCGAACACCGGCAGGATGCGCGAGACCTCGCCGCGCCGCGAGCCGGGGGCGATCAGCAGCAGAGGCGCCTCGGCCGCGATGCCGTGACGCGCGCGGAAGGCGGCGCGTTCGGCTTCGGTGACCGGCGGGCGCTCGGCGATCGGGTGCCCCACGAAGTCGCAGGTCATGCCCACGGCCTCCATGTAGGGCGGCTCGAAGGGCAAGAGCGCAAGGACATGGTCGACATATCGCGCCATCTTCGCCGCCCGCCCCGGCCGCCACGCCCAGACCGAGGGGGCGACGTAGTGGATGGTCGGGATCGCGGGGGCGGCAGCGCGCACGCGCCGGGCCACCCGCAGCCCGAAGCTTGGGCTGTCGATGGTGACCAGCGCATCGGGGCGCGTCGCCAGCACATCGCCCGTCACCTGGCCCAGGCGGCGCAGGATGGCGGGCAGGCGCGGCAGGACCTCGGTCAGGCCCATGACCGAGAGTTCGGCGATGTCGAAGAGCGGCACGAGCCCCGCGGCCTGCATCTCGCGCCCGCCCAGGCCCGCGAAGCGGATGCCGGGCCGCTCGGCCATCAGCGCCCGCATCAGCGCGGCCCCCAGCCGGTCGCCCGAGGGCTCACCGGCGACGAGGTAGATCAGCGGGCCGCTCATTGCCCGCGCTCCAGCTCGTCCGCCCGCGCGCCGTGGACGAACAGGCCCAGCCGGTCCGCGGCTTCGCGGGTGGTGGCGGCGTCGATGAGCTGCGTCTCGCCCGCCGCCGCGACGATGCCGCGCAGACCCGCGCGCGCCGCGGCCTCGACCGTCGCGGGGCCGATGGCGGGCAGGTCGAACCGGCGGTCCTGCCCCGGCTTCGGCCCCTTGTAGAGCACGCCCGACGGCGGCGGCGCGGCATTGCGGCGCTCGGGTGGCAGGGCGGCGACGCGGGCGAGCATGAGGTCCGTGCCCTCGATCGCTTCCACCGCGAGGCACAGGCCCCGCGCGACCACCGCCCCCTGCCCCACGTCGAGCGGGCCCAGCGCGCGGACGATGGCGGCGGCGCGCGCGGCGTCGGCAAGATCGTCGGGTGAAGGCGCATTCCGGCCGAGCGGGCCCGGGGGAAGCGTCAGCGCCTCGCCCAGTACCTCGGCGGGCGAGATCAGCCTGAGGCCGCGCGCCTCGAACACCGCCCCGAAGCCGCGCAGCATGGCGTCGTCGCCCTGCGCCATCAGCCGCAGCGCCCGGCCGAGGAGTCCGAGCGCCGTCCAATCCGCCCGCCACGGCCTGAGCCGCGGCCGGTTCATCGCGCCGGCGAAGACCACCGCCTCGACCCCCGCGCGCCGCAGCGCAGCAAACAGCCGCCCCGCGCGCTCGAATTCATGGCACTGGTGGGGGTGGTCGCGCATCCACGGCTCGTCGCAACCCGGAAAGACGACGAGGAAGTAGGGCAAGCCCGCCTCGGCGCGCGCCTCGGCCAGCCGGCGCGGCAGTTCGCCGCTGCCCGCAACGATGGCGAGGCAACCGGGCGGGCCGCCGCGCGCCCCTGCCCCGGCCGCGCCCGTCACCTCAGACCTCGCGCGGGGTGCAGAAGCTGCGGGCACTGTCGGCGAGGATGAAATCCGTGATCAGCCGCACCGGCGCGATATCGGCGAATTCCTCGGCCGCGCGGGTTGCACGCTCGGTGAGCGAGCCTTCGCCCGAGAAGATCACCCGATAGCCCGCGCGGATCGCGTGGATGGTCTCGCGGTCGAAGCCGCGGCGCTTGAGGCCCACGAGGTTGAGGCCGCCGAGTTCCGCCCGGTTGCCAATGACCGAACCGAAGGGGATCACGTCCTTCTCGACCCCCGACATGCCGCCGACCATCGCCTGCGTGCCGATCCGCACGAACTGGTGCACGGCGCAGAGCCCGCCCAGGAACGCGAAATCGCCGACCTCGACATGGCCCGCCAGCGTCGCGTTGTTCGCGAGGATCACGTTGTTGCCGATGCGGCAATCATGCCCGACATGGCTGCCCATCATGAAGAGGCAGCGGTCGCCCACCTGCGTGAGCATGCCGCCCCCGCTGGTGCCGGGATTGAGGGTTGCATGCTCGCGGATCATGCAGTCGCGGCCGATCTCGAGCCGGCTCGGCTCGCCCGCGTATTTCAGGTCCTGCGGCTGGTGGCCGACCGAGGCGAAGGGCCAGACCCGCGTGCCCGCCCCGATCCTGGTGCGCCCCGCCACCGCGACATGCGAGATCAGTTCGACGTCCGGCCCGAGCTCGACCTCGGCGCCGACCACGCAGTAGGGGCCGATGCGCACGTTTTCACCGAGGCGCGCGCCGTCCTCGACGATCGCGGTCGGATGGATCCTCACGCGCCACCGCCGCCGCGGCGGGCGTCGTTCTCGTCAATGATCATGGCCGAGAACTCGGCCTCGGCGCAGATCTCTCCATCGACCTTGGCCTCGCCCCAGAACTTCCAGATCTTGCCGCGCCCGCGCAGGATCGAGACATGCAGCTCGAGCACGTCGCCCGGCACAACCTTGCGGCGGAAACGGGTCTTGTCGAGGGTCATGAAATAGACCAGCAGGTTCTGGTCGATCTTGCCCAACGTCTCGACGACCAGGACGCCCGCGGTCTGGGCCATCGCCTCGACGATCAGCACGCCGGGCATGATCGGCTCGACCGGGAAATGCCCCTCGAAATGGGGCTCGTTGGCCGAGACGTTCTTGATGCCGGTGGCCCGCTCGCCGAGCCGGATGCCCACCACCTTTTCGATGAGGAGAAACGGATATCTGTGCGGGATCATGCGCTTGATCCGCGCCAGATCCGCCACGCCATCCGCCTGCGAACTGATATCCTTCTCCATGGCGCTCCTCGGCACGAACCCCCGCTCCGGCCTCTGGTGATGGCAAGGCGGGCTGACAAGGTCAAGGGTCAATGCCGCGCGCCCTGTGGCACGGCGCGGTGTCGGGCGCGGCGCAACGGCGCCTCAGTCGGCGACGGAGCCCTGCGGCCCCGGACCGGGCGCCGCGGGGATGTCACCGGCGCCGGCCCCGCTCGTCCCTTCGACGGCGTCGGGCTGCGACGGATCGGCGCCCCCGCGCGTGCCCGGCTCGTCCGGCATGACCACGACGGGGACGCTCACGCGCTGGTCGTAGAGTTCGATCACGCGCCCCGTGACGTCGATCGCGGGATCTGCGACGAGCACGCTCGCCGCGTCGAGGATGGCGATCGCGCCGCGCTCGGTCCGCACCTCGTCGAGGATTGGCGCGAGCGCATCGACAAGCTGGCGCCGGGCGTCGCGGTAGGCCCTCTGCAGCGAGGCCGCGAGGCTCTGGGCGCGGCGGCGCTCCTCGCGCACGCGCTGGTCGAAGGCGGCGACCCTCCGCTCGAACTCCTCGCGCGGAAGGGCGGCGCGCAGCCGGGTGAGCTCCTCCTCCTCGGCGGCGAGCTCGGCCTTGACCGCGTCGATGTCGCGCTGGAGCGCCTCGGTCGCGGCGACTTCGGACTCGGCGAGCCGCCGCGCGGCAGCGGCTTCCTCGAGCACGCGCCCGCGCGACACCACGAGAATCCTCGGCTCCTGCGCCCGCGCGGCTGGCGCGAGCGGCAGGCCGGCCGGCGGAGAGAGTTGCAGAATCAGCGCCGACAGGCCCGCGAGCGCGACGCGCCGAAGGCCGCGCCTCTGGCCGATCGACGCCGTGGAGCCGATCGTCGGCCCGCCCGCCACGTCAGAACCGGGTTCCGACCGAGAGCCGGAACAACTCGTCTTCGTCGAAGCTTTCGTCGATCACCGGCACGCCCAGGCTCAGTTCCAGCGGACCAAACGGCGTGTCGATGAACAGGAGCCCACCGGCCGCGACCCTGAGGTCGAGCCCGTCGTCGATCACCGTGGTGCCGTAGGTCGTGCGATCGAGTCCCCAGACCGTGCCGGCATCGACGAAGGCACCGCCAAAGATTCCCAGTTCCTCCGGCAGGCCGAGCGGGAATGACACCTGGAACCGCGCCGCAAGCAGGAAGTTACCGCCAAGCGCATCGTCGGTGTTGAGATCGCGGGGCCCGATGCCGCGCTGCGCGAAGCCGCGGAGGCTGTCGGAGCCAAGGAAATAGCGCTCGGTCACGCGGGTATCCGGCCCGAAGCTGTAGATCGCGGCGCCCTCGAGCTCGAGGCTCGCGACCACCGCGTTGTCGAAGAAGCCCTGCCAACCCTTTGCGGTCGCCCGCGTCCGCAGGAAGCGCGAGTCGCCGCCGAGGCCCGCGACCTCCTGGTCGAGCGTCAGCAGATACCCGTCGCTCGGCTCCAGCACGTCGTTGCGCTGGTCATAGGTCAGGCGATAGCCGACAAGCGAGGTCGTCCGGTCGCCTTCGTCCGCCTTGATTGCCGGCGAGGCGTCGATTCCCACCGTGATGTCGTCCCAGAGGAAGCTGTAGCGCAGCCCGATATTTGTCCGCTCGCCGAGCGGGAAGCCGACGCCGGGCGTGAAGCCGGCGCGCGCCTGCTCGAAGGACGACTCATCCGAGACGTCGTCGTCGAGGTAGAAGACGCGCATGCTCGCCGACAGGTCGCGGTCGAGGACCCGCGGCTCGACGAACAGGAGGTCATAGAGCTGGGTATCGCCTGCCGCCGTCACCGCCGCCTGCACCGTCTGGCCGCGACCGAGGAAGTTGCGTTCGGTGACCGCGACGTTGCCGATCGGCCCCACCGAGGTCGAGAAGCCGATGCCGAAGCTGATCGAGCCGGTCGAACGCTCGGTCACCTTGACCTTGAGGACCGCGCGATCTTCCGCCGAGCCCTGCACGGCCTCGATCTGCACGTCGCTGAAGAAGTTCAGCGCGCGGATCTCGCGCTGCGCGTCGCGCACGCGGCGGGCGTCGAAGGCATCGCCTTCCACGAGGTCGATCTCGCGCCGGATGACGCGGTCGAGCGTGGCGGTGTTGCCCTCGATGTCGATCCGCTCGATGAAGATGCGCGAGCCCTCGATAATCTCGAAGGTCACGTCGACCGTCAGCGCCTCGGCATTGCGGCTGGGTCGGGGGCGGACCTGCACGAAGGCGAAGCCCTTCTGGCCCGCGAGATCGGTCATCTCGTTGGCGATCTTCTCGACGCGCGTGGCGTTGTAGGTGTCGCCCGAGAGATCCGCCGGAATGAGCGCGCGGAAATCCTCGGGATCGAGGCCGCGGGCCGAGACGCTCACGTCAAGGTTGCCGAAGTTGTAGACCGGCCCCTCGCTCACCGTGAAGGTAATGAAGAAGCCGTCGCCGTCCGGCGCGAGCTCGGCGGTCGCAGAAAGCACCGTGAAGTCGGCGTGCCCGCGCTCGAGGTAGAACTGGCGCAGCAGTTCCTTGTCGAGCTCGAGCTTGTCCGGATCGTAGACATCGTCCGAGAGGAAGGCCGACAGGAAGCCCGATTCGGCGGTCTCGATCACGCCGCGAAGCCGGCGGTCCGAGAAGATCTCGTTGCCGACGAAGTCGATCGAGTTGACGCCGGTGAGATCGCCCTCGTCGATCTCGAAGACGAGGTCGACGCGGTTCTCGGGCCGCTCGATGATCACGGGCTCGACCTCGGCGCCATAGCGGCCGGTGCGGCGGTAGACCTCGATGATCGCCTGCGCGTCGGCCTCGGCGGTCGAGGGCGTGAATGGCAGGCGCGGGCGCAGGGCGATGATCTGCTGGAGATCCTCGTCCGAGAGCGCGTCGTTGCCCTCGAAGGCGATCTGGTTGATCGAGGGGTTCTCGACCACCTCGACCACGAGCGCCCCGTCCTCCTGCAACACCCGCACATCGCGGAACAAGCCGGTCTCGAACAGCCGGCGGACGCCGCGGTTGAGGGATTCGGCGGTAAGTTCCGAGTCCGGCGCGATCTGCATGTAGGCGAGGATCGTCTCGACCTCGATCCGCCGGTTGCCGCGCACGATCAGCGACCTGGACTGCGCCTGCGCCTGCGCGTGGGCCGGCGGCGCGCCGACGCCGCCGGGCAGGGGCGCGGCCGTCAGAACCACAAGGGGCAGCGCGGCACCCAAGACGGCCCGCAACACGGCGCGGGCGCGCAGGCCCAGTCTTGCTCGCGGCATTCTCACCCTCCCTGCCAGCGGCACCCCATGCGTGCGGGGAGCCTGCTGTCAGCGCCTGTCCCGATGGTCCGTTGCGGCCCTAGAGCCTCGCCAAGTCATTATACGTTGCAAACACCATGAGCAACAGCACGAGCGACAACCCGATCATCGTCCCCACGCGGATCGCCGCGTTCCCGACCGGCCGGCCGCGCAGGGCCTCGGCCGCGTAGAACATCAGGTGGCCGCCGTCGAGCACAGGGATCGGGAAGAGGTTCAGAAGGCCGATCGAGGTCGAGATGATCGCGATGAGATAGACGAAGGACATCAGCCCCTCCTCGGCCTTTTCGCCCGAGATCTGCGCGATGCGGATCGGGCCGCCAAGCTGGCCCGGGTCGGCGTTCGCGAAGATCAGGTCGCCGACATAATTGATCGTGCCCGTGACGATGCGGGTCGTCTGGGCGAAGCCCGACTCGAGCGCCTCGCCCAGGCCGCGCGGCTCGAGCGTCGGGTCGATGCCGCCAAGGCCGATCGCGCGGATGCCGATGGTGGGAAGTGGCTGGGTCTCGCCCGTCACGGGGTGCGGGCGCTCGACCATGTCGGGCATGAAGCGAAACGTCATCAGCTCGCCGTCCCGGGTGACGTCGATCACGATCTCCTGGCCCGCGGGCTTGGCGGCGGTCACGAGTTGCAGGTCGTAGAAGCTCGCCACCGGCTGGCCGTCGATGGCGACGATCACGTCGCCCGCGACCAGCCCCGCGCGCGAGGCAGGCATGCCGGGATTGACGTAGTCGATGCGCGACGCGAGCCGGTAGCTCACGGGCACGGCGAGCTTCTCGCCGTCGCGCTCGACCTCGACCTCGACCTCGGCGCCGTTCGCGCGGACGAAGGCTGCGATGATCTCGCCGAAGGTCTCGACCGGCTGGCCTGCGACAGCCAGAATCCGGTCGCCCGGCCGGAGATCGACCTGGCCCGCGAGTTCGGGGCGCAGCTCCCCGATCACCGGAGCGTTGCTGGCCCTGCCAACCGCCAGCGCGAGCGCAGCGAAGATGACGAAGGACAGGATGAAGTTGAACATCGGCCCCGCTGCGACCGTTGCCGCCCTGCGCCACAGTCGCGCGTTGTGGAACGCATGCTTGCGCTGCTCGGGCGTCAGGTCGCCGTCGTCGGCCTTGCCGGCGCTGGCGGGGTCCATGTCGCCCACGAAACGGACATACCCGCCCAGCGGCAGCGCCGCGATCTGCCAGTGCGTGCCGCGCCGGTCGGTCCAGCCGACCAGCTTCGGCCCGAAGCCGACCGAGAACACCTCGGCGTCGATGCCGCACCAGCGGCCGACGATGTAGTGGCCGTATTCGTGGACGAAGACGACGATGCCCAGCACGACCAGGAAGGGGACGATCGCGCCGAGCGCACCCCCGACGAACGGGACGGCGGACAGCAGCTCCATGCGATCACTCCCCAGGCTGCATCAGGCGGCGAAGCGCCCGACAAGCTCGCGCCCCACCCGGCGCGCCGCCGCATCCGCGGCAAAGACATCATCGAGATCGTGCGGTGCCGGCAGATCGTCAAGCCGGTCCATCGTATCGGCCACCAGCCCCGCCATGTCGAGGAACCCGACCTGGCCGCCGATGAAGGCGTCGAGCGCGACCTCGTGCGCGCCGTTGAGCACGCAGCCCGCTGCCGCGCCCCGGGCCATCGCCCGCCGCGCGAGGCCGAGCGAGGGGAAGCGCTCCTCGTCCGGGGCCTGAAAGTCGAGCCGCCCGAGGCGGGCGAAGTCGAGCCGCTCGACCGGCAGGGCCGCGCGCTCGGGCCAGGTCAGCGCGTGGCCGATGGCGACGCGCATGTCGGGCGGCCCCAGATGCGCGAGGATCGAGCCGTCGCGGAAGCCCACCATCGAATGGATGATCGACTGCGGATGCACGATCACCTCGATCTGGTCCGGCGCCACGTCGAAGAGATGCGAGGCCTCGATCATCTCGAGCGCCTTGTTGAACATCGACGCCGAGTCGATCGAGATGCGCGCGCCCATCGACCAGTTGGGATGCGCCACCGCCTCGGCAACGGTCACGGCGGCCATCTGCGCGCGGCTGTGGTTGCGGAACGGGCCGCCCGAGGCGGTGAGGATCAGCCGCTCGATGGGGCAGTCGCGATCGGCGGCGAGGCACTGGAAGATCGCATTGTGCTCGCTGTCGACCGGCAGCAGGCGCGCGCCGGAGCGGGCGATCTCGGCGAGGAAGACGGCGCCGGCGGCGACGAGGCATTCCTTGTTCGCGAGCGCGATGGTCGCGCCGGTGCGGGCGGCGGCAAGGGTCGGCGCAAGGCCGGCCGCCCCGACGATCGCCGACATCACCCAGTCGGCCGGGCGCGCCGCGGCCTCGGCAAGGGCCTCGGGCCCCGCCGCCGCCTCGATGCCCGACCCCGCGAGCGCGGCGCGCAGATCGTCGAGGCGGGTCGGGTCGGCGGTGACGGCGACCTCGGCGCCCAGCGTCCGGGCCGATGCTGCGAGCCCCGCGATGTTGCCATTGCCGGTGACTGCGACGGTGGCGAAGCGCTCGACCCCGAGGCTTTCGATCACCGCGACCGTGTTGCGCCCGATCGAGCCGGTGACGCCGAGGATGCTGACCCGTTTTCGCTCTGCCATCGTCGTTCCCGTCCGCGCCGCCGAAGCGGCATGCATCTTCATCGCATCCGGGCCGGCTCAGGACCAGATGAAAACCGTCTGCCCGCGCCACAGCGTGACCGCCGCAACCACCAGCGTCGCCGCCGTCAGCCCGTCGAGCCGGTCGAGCACCCCGCCATGGCCGGGCAGGATGCGGCCCGAATCCTTGACGCCGAAATGGCGCTTGACCGCCGACTCGGCCAGATCGCCCGCCTGCGCGAGCACTGAGCACGCGGCCGAGACGGCGCAGACCTCGCCATAATAGGTGCCGGTGGTCGCCCAGGAAAAGACGCCGCCCGAGAGAACCGCGAGCGCCACCGCGCCCGCCGCGCCCGACCATGTCTTGCCCGGGCTCACCCGCCGCCACAGCTTCGGCCCGCCGAACATCCGGCCCGCGAAATACCCGCCGATGTCTGACGAGGCAACGACCAGCACGATCCAGAGGCAGGCCAGCACGCCGAAGGGGTCGGTCAGCCGCAGCCACAGGAAGGCTAGGCAGGCAGCCCCGAGACAGGCCGGGCCAAGCGCCGCCCAGACCGCGGCCGTCCCCCGGCCGGCGACGATCTCTTGCCCGGCCGACGCGGCGGCCACGAGGCCGAGGACCCCGAGTCCCGCGCCCCACCCCCCGACATAGCCCGCCGCGACCGCGCCTGCGGCGCCGAGAGCCGGCAGGGCCGCGCCGAGGCCCGGCGGCGCCCCGCGATGTCGCGTGATCGCGTCCCATTCCCAGAGCATCAGCGCCGCGAGCCCGGAGGCCAGCGCCGCCGACCAGATGCCGCCGAGCGCGAGCAGCGCGAAAGCCCCCCCGCCCGCCACGGCGGCCGAGAGAACCCTTGCCCGGAGGTCCGCAAAGCGCGGTCCGGGGCCGGTCGCGGCGGCGGACATCGGCCGCGCGCCCCGTCAGACCGCGGCGCTGACCGCGCCGAAGCGGCGCTCGCGGGCCGCGAAGTCCTCGAGCACCTCGCGGAACCGCTCGGGCGTGAAGTCGGGCCAGCATTCCTCGACGAAGGCGTATTCGGCATAGGCCGACTGCCACAGCAGGAAGTTCGAGATCCGCATCTCGCCGCTGGTGCGGATCACGAGGTCGGGGTCGCCGACCCCCGCGGTCCAGAGATGGCGCGCGATCGTCTCCTCGGTGATCGCCTCCGGATCGAGCCGGCCCTCTGCCGTCTCGGCGGCGATGGCGCGCATGGCGTCGAGCAACTCGGCCCGCGAGCCGTACGAAACCGCGATCTGGAGCACGAGCCCCGGGTTCCGTGCGGTCCGCATCTCCAACTGCGCCATGGTGCGCCGCAGATCCGCGGGCAAGCGGTCGCGCTGACCGATGAAGCGCACGCGGGCGCGCATTTGGTCGAGTTCGTCCACCTCGCGCACGACGAAGCGCCGGAAGAGGCGCATGAGCACCTGCACCTCGTAGTCGGGCCGCCGCCAGTTCTCGGTCGAGAAGGCGAACACCGTGAGCGAGCGAAGCCCGAGGTTCGAGGCCGTGCGCACGATCTCGCGCAGGCGGTTCACGCCGGCGAGATGCCCTGCCGAGCGCGGCAGGCCGCGCCGCTGCGCCCAGCGCCCGTTGCCGTCCATGATGATCGCGACATTTGCCGGCATGCCGACCTTGCCCGGCGCCGCGGTCTCGTCAAGCTGCATCCTGCCCACCCTGGTCCCGGCCCGGCCGCCTGCACCGACGCCGACCGCGAGGGCCGGGCGATGCGCGAGGCGTCAGACCTGCATGATCTCGGCCTGCTTCGTCTCGAGCGCGTGGTCGACCTTCTTAATCGCCGCATCGGTCATGGACTGGATCTCGTCGTGCCACAGCTTCTGGTCGTCCTCGGACATGCCCTGCGCCTTGGCCTTCTTGATCTGGTCCATGCCATCGCGGCGAATGTTCCGAATCGCGACACGCGCCTGTTCGGCATACTGGCCGGCAACTTTGGTCAATTCGCGGCGGCGCTCCTCGTTCAGCTCGGGGATCGGCAGGCGCAGCAGCGTGCCATCGACCACCGGGTTGATCCCGAGGCCCGAGGCGCGAATAGCCTTCTCGACCTTGCCGACCAGAGACTTGTCCCAGACCGCGATGGTGATCATGCGCGGCTCGGGCACGTTGATGGTCGCCACCTGGTTGATCGGCGTGGTCGCGCCATAGGCGTCGACGGTGACCGGATCGAGCATGCTAGCCGAGGCACGGCCGGTGCGCAGGCTCGCGAACTCGGTGCGGAGCGCCGCGAGCGCCCCGTCCATGCGGCGCTCGAGGTCGTCGGTGTCGATCTCGATGTCTTCGGACATGCCCGTCTGTCCCCTTCTGTCGTCCCTCGCGCCCGGTCAGGGGCCTACCACCGTGAAGCGTCCGCGGCCATAGAGCACATCGCTCATCGCCCCCTCCTCGCGCAACGAGAACACCACGATCGGCAGGGTGTTGTCACGCGCGAGCGCGATGGCCGAGGCGTCCATCACCTTCAGGTTCTTCGCCAGCACCTCGTCATAGCTGATGCTGTCGTAGCGCTCGGCCTTCGGGTTCAGCTTGGGGTCACTGTTATAGATGCCATCGACGCTGGTGCCCTTGAAGATCGCGTTGCAGTTCATCTCCATCGCCCGCAGCGTTGCCGCCGTGTCGGTGGTGAAATAGGGATTGCCGGTGCCGGCGGCAAAGATCACGACGCGGCCCTTCTCGAGATGCCGGATCGCCCGGCGGCGGATATAGGGCTCGCAGACCGTGTCCATCGGGATCGCCGACTGGACGCGGGTGTGGATGCCGATCCCCTCGAGCGCCGACTGCATGCCCAGCGCGTTCATCACCGTCGCCAGCATCCCCATGTAGTCGGCCTGCGCCCGGTCCATGCCCTGCGCCGCGCCCGACAGGCCCCGGAAGATGTTCCCACCGCCGATCACGAGGCAGAGCTCGATACCCCGCTCATGGGCCCGCTTCACCTCGAGCGCGATGCGCTTGACGGTGGGCGGGTGCAGGCCGAAGCCCTGGTCGCCCATCAGCGCCTCGCCCGAGAGCTTGAGCAGGACGCGGGCGTAGAGGGGGGCTGTGTCGGCGGCTGCGGCGCTCTCGGTCATGCGGCTCTCCCCCCCTCGCGTGCGGTCGCGCGGACCATGTCCGAAAGCGGTCCCCGATGCAAGGCGGCTGACGCGCCGGCGTCTCAGGCGTAGGCCACCTGGTCGCGCAGGGCGGGGCGGCGCGTCATCTCCCAATAGCGTGCGCGCAGCGCCTCGCTCGCCGGGCCGGGCGCGCCGTTGCCGTAGACGCGGCCATCAACCTGCACCACAGGCACCGGGCCGCCGGCGGTGGTGGCGGTGAACACCTCGTCGGCCTCGATGAACTCGGCCAATGGCAGATCGCGCACCTCCGCCGGGATGCCGAGCTCGGCGGCGGCCTCGAGCACGGTCTGCCGCGTGATGCCCTCGAGACAGTGCCCGCGGGGCGTGATCAGCCGCCCGCCCGCGATGCAGAACACGTTGAAGCCCGGCCCCTCAGAGAGGTTGCCCGCGTGGTCGGTCAGCACGGCACTGTCCGCGCCGTGGTCATAGGCCTCGAACAGCGCCTGCGTGAAGTCGCCCCAGTGGTAGTTCTTCACCCGCGGGTTCACGCTGTCCTCGGGGATGCGGTGGACGGACTTCGAGACCCAGAGGCGGGCGCCGCGGGCCTCGACCTCGGCCGGAATCACCCGCAGATAAGGCACGCACCAGGCGTAGAAATGGTTCGCGCAGGCGCGCGGGTCGCGCGCGCCGGGGATCGCGGGCGTGCCCCGGCTGGCAACCATCGCGACATAGGCGTCGCGCAGCCCGGCCCGCGCCACGATGGCGTGAAGCGCCGCGCGGATCGCCGCGTCGTCCTCGGGGATCGCGAGCCGCAGCGCCGCGCGCGAAGCGGCAAAGCGCTTCAGATAATCGGGCAGCCGGAAGAAGGCGCCGTCCAGCACCGGCACGACGTCATAGGTGATGTCCGAGCGGGTCAGCCCCCAGTCGGTCACGCCGATCCGGGCCTCGGCAATGGGCACGATCTCGCCGCGGATGATGGCGGCGCCCTTCGACCAGTCCTGCATCCCCCGCTCTCCCTGCCGCTGCGTCTGCGGGAGGGTGAGCGGCATCGCCGGTCGCTGGCAAGGGTTTCGTCGCGGGTGGGCTCAGCGCCGGCGGGACTCGAGCTGCGCGAGGATGCGGCGTGCGGCGATCAGCCGGGGGGCCTGCCGCGCCAGCGCCGCGGGGGCCGAGGCCATCGCCGCCGCCATCGCGGCCGCATCGAGCGCGAGTCCCGCGCCGCCGATCGCGAGCCCCGCCCCCTCGCGCGCACCGCGCCGGGCTTCCTCGGCCCAGAGCGCCCCGTCGATCGCGAGGCAGGCAAGCGCGAGCGGGATGCGTGCCGGGGGTGGCGCGACCATCACCACCGCGGCGCCAAGCCGACGCGCCGTCGCCAGCGCCTCGCGGTTGCGGCTCACCCAGCCGGGGCCTCGCACGCGGCGCGCCTCTTCGCCTCCCGGGGTGCCGGGGGGCAGGGTCTCGGCGGGCTCGGCCTGACCATGCATCGCGCTGGGGCTCCTGCATCCATTCGGGGCAATGTAATGCCGAAGCGCGGCGCATGGAAGCCGGGCCCCGCGCACATCCTTGCGGGGCCGGGCAGGCAATGGTCTAG
This sequence comes from Thermohalobaculum sediminis, assembly GCF_023487995.1. Classification (GTDB taxonomy): domain Bacteria; phylum Pseudomonadota; class Alphaproteobacteria; order Rhodobacterales; family Rhodobacteraceae; genus Thermohalobaculum; species Thermohalobaculum sediminis. The sequence continues at coordinate 221,556 of NZ_JAMFKN010000004.1, read as the reverse complement.
TCGGTCGCGCAGGATGAGGGAGGTCGGGCGATGGCGAGCGCGCGCGAGACGATCACGCTGGACGAGGCGCGGGAGCTGGCGCTGTCAGCGCTGACCCGGCACGGCTGCGACGCTCCGAATGCCGAGGCGGTTGCAGGCGTCATGCTGGCGGCCGAGGCAGACCGGGCCGAGAGCCATGGCCTGTTCCGCCTGCCCGGCTATGTCGCCTCGCTGAAATCGGGCAAGGTCGATGGCGGGGCCCGGCCGTCCGTCACCCGCCTCGCGCCGGGGGTCGTGCGGGTCGACGGGCGCGGCGGCTTCGCGCCGCTCGCGATCGAGATGGGCCGCGCGCCGCTGATCGAGGCCACGCGCGAGCAGGGCATCGCGGCCCTCGCGCTCGTCGACATCCACCATTTCGCGGCGCTCTGGCCCGAGGTCGAGGCGCTGGCCGAGGCAGGGCTCGTGGCGCTTGCCTGCACCTGCGCGACGCCGATGGTGGCACCGGCGGGGGGCACGAAGCCCTTCTTCGGCACCAACCCGCTCGCCTTCGCCTTCCCGCGGCGCGACGCGCCACCCGTGGTGTTCGACCAGGCATCCGCCGCAATGGCGCGGGGCGACGTGTCGATCCATGCCCGCGAGGGCAAGCCGGTGCCCCCCGGAACGGGCCTCGGCCCCGACGGCCAGCCCACCATCGACCCGGCCGAGGTGCTGAAGGGCGCGCAGCTTCCCTTTGGCGGCTACAAGGGCTCGAACATCGCGCTGATGATCGAGCTGCTGGCTGGCGCGCTGATCGGCGAGGTGTTCAGCTACGAGGCCGGGCAGCGCGGCCCCAAGGATGGCGGCCCGCCGGTCGGGGGCGAGTTGATCCTTGCGCTCGACCCCGACCGCTTCGGCGCGGGAGCCTGGCGCGACCGGGTCGAGAACCTGCTGGCCGAGATGCTGGCCCAGCCGGGGGTGCGCCTGCCCGGTGCCCGGCGACACCGCAACCGGCGCGAGACCGGACGCACGGGCATCGACGTGCCTTCGGCGCTGCTCGCCGAGATCCGCGCGCTTGCGGGCGGGGAATGAGGCGGGGCAATCGCAGGACGGGCATCAGGCTGCGCGTCGTGCTCGCGCCCGGCATCGCGCTCGGCCCCGGCAAGGCAGACCTGCTCGAGGGCATCCGCGACACTGGCTCGATCGCCGCGGCGGGGCGCCGGCTGGGGATGAGCTACAAGCGCGCCTGGCAGCTCGTCGAGACGCTGAACGGCTATTTCCGCGAGCCGCTGGTCGAAGCCTCGAAGGGGGGCAGCCATGGCGGGGGCGCGGCGCTTACGCCAATGGGCGCCGAGGTGCTGGCGCGCTTCCGCCGGATCGAGGCCAGCGCCGCCGCAAGCGGCGCGGCCGAGATCGGGGCGCTGGGCGTGCTGCTTCCCGATATGTCCGAATGGAAATAGCGATTGCCCCCGACTGCGGTTCGCGGCACGCTCGGCCCCGGAATCGAGGGCGAGGGAGCTTGCTCAATGGGCCGCAACGGCGGCAATCCGTTTCTGCACCTCGCGGGCGCCCTGATCTTGGCGGCGGCGCTCGCGATGGTGCCGCAGCGGGCCGGGGCTGCCGACGCGCTGATCGCGGTCGCGACCAACTTCCTCGACACCGCCCGGGCCGTGGCCGAGGGGTTCGAGGCGCGGACCGGGCATCGCGTGACCTTCACGGCGGGCGCGACCGGCAAGCTCTACGCGCAGATCGCGGCGGGGGCGCCGTTCGACGTCCTCCTCGCGGCGGATCAGGCGCGGCCGGCGCTGCTCGAGGCCGAGGGCCGGGCAGTGGCCGGCTCGCGCTTCACCTACGCGACCGGACGGCTTGCGCTGTGGAGCGCCGATCCCGCGCGGGTCGGCCCGGACGGCGCAGCGGTACTGGAGGCGGGCGACTTCCGGGTGCTCGCCATCGCCAATCCCGACCTTGCGCCCTACGGGATCGCGGCCCGCGAGACGTTGCAGTCACTGGGGCTCTGGGACAGGCTCGGCCCCCGGGTGGTGATGGGGCAAAACATCGGACAGACGCTGGCGCTGGTCGCGACGGGAAATGCCGAGCTTGGCCTCGTCGCGCTCGCAGCCCTTCGGGCGCCGGGCTCGACGCTTGGCGGCAGTGCGTGGGAAGTGCCGGCGGACCTGCACGCGCCGATCCGCCAGGACGCGGTCCTGCTGGCCCGGGGTGCGGAGAACCCCGCGGCGCGGGCGTTCCTCGACCACCTGCAGGGCCCCGAGGCGCGCGCCGTGATCGCCCGCTTCGGCTACGGCGGTTGAACGGACGGGGCGCGGCATGGAGCTGAGCGACCTCGGGCCATTGTGGCTGACCCTGCGGCTCGCGGCTGTCACGACGCTCGCGCTCCTCGTGATCGGCACGCCGCTTGCGTGGTGGCTCGCCTTCACCCGGGCGCGCATCCGCCCGGCGGTCGAGGCGGTCACTGCGCTGCCCCTGGTCCTGCCGCCGACGGTGATGGGCTTCTACCTGCTGGTGCTGATGAGCCCCGACACGGCGCTGGGCGGCGCGTGGGTGCGGCTCACCGGCGACACGCTCAGCTTCAGCTTCACCGGCCTCGTGGTCGCCTCGGTGGTCTACTCCCTGCCCTTCATGGTCCAGCCCCTGCAATCGGCCTTCGAGGCGGTCGGGCGCGCGCCGGTCGAGGCCGCGGCGACACTGGGCGCGGGGCCGCTCGACTGGTTCCTGACGGTGGCCTCGCCGCTCGCCTTCCGCGGCTATCTCACCGCCATGGTGCTGACCTTCGCGCATACGATCGGCGAATTCGGCGTCGTGCTGATGGTGGGCGGCAACATTCCCGGCCAGACGCGGGTGATCTCGATAGCGGTCTACGAGCATGTCGAGACGCTCGACTACGCCGCCGCGCACGGGCTTTCGGCCATCCTGCTGGGCTTTTCCTTCGTCGTGCTGCTCGCGGTCTACGCGATGAACGGCGGGCGGCTGGCGCGGGCGCGCTGATGGCGGCGGGGTTGCGCATCGACGTGCGGGCGCGCCTCGGGGGGTTCGGGCTCGACGTTGCGCACGCGTTTGCGCTGTCGGGCGTGACCGCCCTCTTCGGGGCAAGCGGGTCAGGCAAGACCACGCTATTGCGCATCATCGCGGGGCTCGAGGACGCGGCCGACGGCGAGGTCTCCTTCGCGGACGAGATCTGGCTTGCCACCGCGCGCGGCATCCGCGTGCCCGCCCACCGGCGCGGCGTCGGCGTGGTGTTCCAGGACGCGCGGCTGTTCGCGCATCTCGATGTGGCAGGGAACCTGCGCTACGCGTTGCGGCGCGCACGCCGCAACGGCCCGGCGCCCGGTCTCGAGGCCGTGGCGGCGGCGCTCGACCTCGGGCCGCTGCTGGCGCGCCGGACGGGCGCTCTCTCGGGCGGCGAGCGGCAGCGGGTGGCGATGGGGCGCGCGCTCCTGTCATCGCCGCGCCTCATGCTGCTCGACGAGCCGCTGGCCGCGCTCGACAACCGCCGAAAGGCCGCGATCCTGCCCTACATCGAGCGCGTGGTGCATGAATTCGGCGTGCCCGCGATCTATGTCACCCACGCGATCGACGAGGTGGCGCACCTGGCCGACCGCATCGTCGTGCTGGCCGAGGGGCGCGTCGCGGCGACCGGCGATCTGCCCGAGGCGCTGGAGCGGCTCGACCTCCAGCCCCTGACGGGGCATTTCGAGGCGGGCGTGGTGCTGGAGGTCCGGGTCACGGCGCAGGACCTCGCGCACCGGCTGACCCATGTCGATTTCGGCGGGCAGCCGCTGGTCATGCCGATGCTGGACCTGCCGCTCGGCGCCGAGATCCGCCTGAGGGCGCGGGCGCGCGACGTGTCGGTGGCGACCGAGCGGCCGCGCGGCCTCTCGATCCGCAACGTGATCGAGGGTCGGGTCGCCGCTATTGCGCTCGAACCGGACACGGCCTTTGCCGAAGTCGTCCTCGAGACGCCGGGCGGGCCGTTGCGCGCCCGGCTCACGCGCCTCTCGGTCGAGGAACTGGGCCTCGGGGTCGGCCAACCCGCCTTCGCGCTGATCAAGTCGGTGGCCTTCGACCGCCGCGTGCTGCCGCGCGGACCCGGTCAGGCGGGATAGACCAGCAGCACGTTGCGCGCGACGAAGGCGGGGCGCGAGGCGCCTTCCAGCTCCATCACGCTGTCGATGCCGAGGCGCAGCCCCTCGCCCGCCGGCTCGACCGACGCGAGCGTCTGGCGCAGCCGCACCCGCGCGCCCGCGGGGACGGGCGTGACGAAGCGCAGCCGGTCGAGCCCGTAGTTGATCCGCCGCCCCTCGCCCCGCAGCCGCCAGCGCGATTCGGCCAGCCGCGGGATCAGCGAGAGGGTGAGGTAGCCATGCGCGATGGTGCCGCCGATCTCGGCGGTCGCGCGCGCGACGTCGACATGGATCCACTGGTGGTCGCCCGTCGCCGCCGCGAAGGCGTCGATCATCGCCTGATCGACGGTCAGCCAGCCCGAGAGGCAGATTTCCTGCCCGACCAGCCCCGCGATCTCGTCGAACCCGATAAGTCTCACATCTTCACCGACATGCCGCCATCGACCGTGAGCACATGGCCCGTGACATAGCTCGCCCCCGGCGCGCACAGGAACACCGCGGCCGCCGCGATCTCCTCGGACCGGCCCCAGCGGCGCATCGGCGAGCGGGTGGCGAGATAGTCGCCGACCGTGGCATTGCCGACCCATGCCTCGTTCGCCTCGGTCGCGAAGAAGCCGGGCGCGATGGCGTTGACCCGGATGCCCTGGGCCGCGAACTCGACCGCATGGCTGCGGGTGAGCGCGGTCAGCGCGCCCTTGGCCAGCGTGTAGCCGGGATCGCCGCCCCCCGCGAGCGGCCCCGCGATCGAGGCGATGTTGAGCACCACACCGCCACCCGACCGGATCATGCCGGGCACGGCGAGGCGGGTCAGCGCATAGGCGGCGGTGGCGTTCACGGCGACCAGCCGGTCGACATCCTCGGGCGAAAGCTCGGGCGTCGGCCGGCGGTCGCGCAGGGTCGCGTTGTTGACGAGAATGTCCGGCGCCGAATGCGCCATCTCGAACCAGCGCGCGGCCGCGGCATGGTCGGTCACGTCGAACGGTGCCGCGGCTGCCGACAGCCCCTCGCCCGCCAGCACCTCGACGCGCCCCTCCAGCCGCCCCGCATCGCGGCCGTTCAGCCAGACATGGGCGCCCGCCTCGGCCAGCGCGCGGGCGATCTCGAAGCCGAGCCCGCGCCCCGCGCCGGTCACGAGCGCGGTGCGGCCGGTCAGGTCGAAACGGGCGAGATGCGCGAGATGGGTCATTGCCTCAGGGATAGCGCGCCCGCCCGCCGCCGCAAAGCCCCGGTGCGGCAGCCCGCGGGTCGGGCGTATCTCCGGGCGCGAAATTCTCGCGGCGGGCCTTGACGTGAATCATGGCCCGGCCCCGCGGATCGCGGCAATCCTGCTCTGAAGCCACCCCAGACGGAGACCGCCATGCGCCTGAGGCCCGCCCTTTTCCTTGCTCTCGCCGCGACGTTGCTGCCCGCCCTCCAAGCCGCCGCCGAGGGCGTCCAGCCAGCCCGCGCCATGAGCATTCCCGTGCCCGATGCCGAGCGCGGCCGGATCATCTTCGTCGCCAAGGGCTGCGTGGTCTGCCACGCCGTCAACGGCGTCGGCGGCAAGGCGGGGCCTGCGCTCGATGCCAGCGAGCCCGCGGGGGTGTTCGACCCGCTCGACTTCGCCGCCCGGATGTGGCGGGGCGCGCCCATGATGATCGAGTTGCAGGCGCTCGAGTTCGGCTACCAGATCGACCTCACGGCGAACGACATCGCCGATCTCGCGGCCTTCGCCGAGAACCATGAGATTCAGCGCAGGTTCACCGAGGCCGAGATCCCCGAGATCATGCGCGGCTGGACGCTCGAGGGCTACGAATTGCTGGAGAAGGCGGAATGAGACTCGTCACGCACCACATCGCCTGCCTGCTCGCCCTTGCTGCCGGAGCGCCCGCGATGGCGCAGGAGCCCGACATCGGTCGCGGACGCGAGCTTGCGGTCCGCTGGTGCTCCGACTGCCATCTGGTCGGCGCCGACGCCCCGGGCGGCGACGCGGGCCCCGCCTTCGCGACGCTTGCCCGCCAGCGCTCGGACGAGGGGCTGAGGGCATGGATCGCCGAGCCGCATCCGCCGATGCCGCAGATGGACATCTCGGCGCGGGCGGTGGACGAGATCTCGGCCTATATCCGAAGCCTCGGCGCCTGCGAGATCGGCTGCTGACGGGCAAGGTTCAACCGCCCGAGGCGGCCTTGCGCACCCAGCGCCCGCCGCTCTCCTGCGCCCAGTAGACTGCGGCGAGGCCCGCGCCGGTGACTGCCTTCCACTGCGCCCGGGCGCGGTCCACGGCCCCGGGGTCGTGGCCGTCGAACAGCACGGCGACGCTTTCCAGCGCGGCCATCTCGTCGGCGGGCGCCTCGGCCCCGTCGATCAGGAACAACGCCACGGCGCCATTCGGGATGGCCGGGCCGCAGGTGAGCCAGACCGGCTGGCGCTCCGCCATCGGGTCGCCGTCCCGGCCATGCGGCAGGAAGCCGTCGTCGCGCCAGGTCCAGAGCCGGGTGTCGAGCGATTCGATCCGCTCGGGCAGCGTGCCGCGCACCACCGCCCGCCAGCCGCGCTCGAGACAACGTTCCAGCATCACCGGCAGCGCCGCGTCGAGCGGCTGCTCGGTCAGGTGGTAGAAGCGGACCTCAGCCACGCGGCCCCTCAGCCCTCGTGCTCGGCGCGGATCAGGGCGTCGAGCGCTGCCACCCCCCAGCCGGTCGCGCCCTTGGGCGCGAGGTGGGTCCCGCTCGACGTCTCGGCCACGCCGGCGATGTCGATATGGATCCAGGGCATGCCGTCCTTGATGAATCGCGCGAGGAACTCGGCCGCCGTCACCGACCCTGCGGGGCGCCCGCCGGTGTTCTTGACGTCCGCCTTGCGCGACTTGATCTGCTCGGCATAGGGCTTGCCCAGCGGCATCCGCCAGGCGTCGTCGCCGGTGGCCTCGCAGGCAGCGGCGAAGGCCGAGGCGAAGCCGTCGTCGTTCGAATACCAGCCCGCCCGATGGTGGCCAAGCGCGATGATGATGGCCCCCGTCAGCGTCGCGAGGTCGATCACGCCCTTGGGCTGGAAGGTCTCCTGCGTGTACCAGAGCGCGTCGGCCAGCACGAGGCGGCCCTCGGCGTCGGTGTTGATCACCTCGATGGTGTCGCCCTTCATCGACTTGACGATGTCGCCGGGCCGCTGGGCGAGGCCGTCGGGCATGTTCTCGACGAGACCGACGACGCCGACGACATTGGCCTTGGCCTTGCGCAGTGCCAGCGTGCGCATGACGCCTGCAACGACGCCTGCGCCGCCCATGTCCATCGTCATTTCCTCCATGCCCGCGGCGGGCTTGAGCGAGATGCCACCGGTGTCGAACACGACACCCTTGCCGACCAGAGCGAGCGGCGCCTCGTCGGCCGCACCGCCCTGCCATTTCATCACGACGATCTTCGACTCGGACGCCGAGCCCTGCCCCACGGCGAGCAGCGCCCGCGCGCCGATCTTCTCGAGCTCGTCCTCGCCGAGGATTTCGACCTCGAGCCCCAGCCCCTGCATCGCCGCGAGCCGCGCCGCGAACTCGTCGGTGGTCAGCCGGTTCGCGGGCTCGTTCACCAGGTCGCGGGTGAAATAGATCCCCTCCGCCAGCGCCGCGTGGGGCGCTGACAGGCGCGCAAGAGTCTCGGGCCGGTCGGCCAGCACGGTGATCTCGCGCGGCGCCTTGGGGGCGTCGTCGTCGCTCGCGGTCTTGTATTCGCGGAAGTCGTAGAGGCGCAGCGCCACCGCTAGCACCAGGTCCGCGACCACGGCGTCGTCCGCGATGCCGCCCGTGGCGATCGTCACCGCCCCCTTTGACAGCGCCTTGGCGATGGCGCCACCGGTCTTGCGGGCGGACTGTCCGCCCGGCTCGCCCCCCAGCGAGGCCAGGATCACCGCACGCGCGGCCACGCCGCCGGGATAGGCGAAGGTTACCGCCATGCCGGCCTTGGCCTTGAAGTCCTCGTCTTCGATGGCGCGCGCGAGGGCCCCGCCCATCGCCTTGTCGAGCCGCACCGCGCCCGGCGCGAGCGCGCCCTCGCCATCGACGAAAACGACGACCGTGCCCTCGGCTGCGGCGAGATCGGCATCGGCCTCGGGCGCGAAGCGGATGGCGGGGGGCGTCGTGGTCATGATGGGAACTCCTCGGGGTCTGCCTCGCGACCAGACCTAGCCTGTCGCGCCGGCTCTGACCAGAGGGTGCGGCACCGCCGCGCGGCGCTTCGCATGAGCGGCGCGGACGCCATTCGTCCTTGCCCTGCGGGGGTCCGCGCACCATGATCCGCGCGACCCGAACAGACCTGACCGGAGCCCGACCGCGTGGCGCGCCTCGACACCTACATCATCCGCCAGATGATCGGCCCGTTCCTGTTCTTCGTGCTGGTCTTCACCGGCGTGATCTGGCTGAGCCAGTCGCTCAGGGTGATCGACACGGTGGTGAACAACGGCCAGTCGGGCTTGGTGTTCCTCGAGTTCACCGCGCTGCTGCTGCCCCGGGTGATGACCATCGTGCTACCGGTGGCGGCGTTCGCCGCGACGCTCTACGCGATCAACCGGCTCGACGCCGAGAGCGAGCTTGTCGTGATGTGCGCCGCCGGCGTCTCGCGGCTGCGCTTGCTGCGTCCCGTGGCGATCGCGTCGGGCGCGCTGATGGTGGTGGCCGCGGCGATCACGCTGTGGCTGGTCCCCGCGACCCAAGGTGAGCTGCGCGACCGCATCAGCCAGGTGCGGGGCGACGTTGCCGCCGCCTTCATCCGCGAGGGCGCGTTCCTGACACCCTCGCGCGGCGTCACCGTCTACATCCGCCAGATCGGCCGGCGCGGCGAGCTTCTGGGCGTGTTCGTCCACGACAAACGCGACCCCTCGCAGATCGCGACCTACACGGCCGAGCGGGCGGTGCTGCTGGACCACGGGTCGGGGCTGCGGCTGGTGATGTTCGACGGCGTCGCACAGATCGCGCGCGAGGGGACCGAGGAGGCCCTCTCGGTCCTGCGCTTCAGCCAGTTCGGCTATGACCTGTCGCAATTCACCGACACTGGCCCCGAACGCGACCGCAAGCCGAGCGAGCTCTATGTCGGCCGCCTGCTGACCATCGGCGCCGACGAGACCGGGGGACGCACGCTCGGCGAGTTCCGGGCCGAGGGGCACGAGGCGCTATCCTCGCCCCTCTACGTGCCGGCGCTGATGCTGCTCGCGGTCGCGGTCGTCGTGGTCGCGGGCTTCCGCCGGCGCGGCTTCAGCCGCCGCGTCGTCGTGGCGGTGGGGCTCGCGCTGCTGCTGCGGGTCAGCGGCCTCGCGATCAAGAGCATGGTCGCGGCCCAGGCGGCGTTCTGGCCCCTGCTCTACCTGCCGCCGCTCGCCGGCATCGCGGCTGCGATCTGGTTGATGTCGCGGCACGGCGCGCGGATGCCTGGGGCCGAATTGCAGGCCGCCCAGTCAACCGGCCTCGCGGCAAGGAGCCGCCGATGAGCCAGACCCTCTCGCTCTATATCCTGCGGCGCTTCCTCGGCATCGCGCTCGCGGCGTTCCTCGCGGTCTTCGCGCTCGTGGCGATCGTCGATCTGGTCGAGCTGATGCGGGCGAACCGGGCGGGCAGCGCGAGCTTCGCCGACCTGGTGATGATGGCGGCGATGCGGGCGCCCGCGATCACCATCACCGCCGCGCCCTTCACGGTGCTTCTGGCGTCGATGGCCTGCTTCGCCTGGCTCGCGCGCAGCTCCGAGCTCGTCGTGATGCGCGGCGCGGGCGTGTCGGTGTGGGTGATCCTCGCGCCGGTGGTTACGGCGGGCGTGATGCTGGGGGTCCTGTCGTTCGCGGTCTACAACCCGGTTGCCTCGGCGCTGGCGGGGCGCTTCATGCAGCTCGAGGAGCGGTTCTTCGGCCGTTCGTCCTCGTCGCTGTCGGTCTCGGCCGACGGGCTCTGGCTGCGGCAGGGCGACCAGGTTGGGCAGACGGTGATCAATGCCGCCCGCGCCTCGGGCCCGGTCGACCGGCTGTGGGACGTCTCGATCTTCCAGTTCGACACCTCCGACCGGCTGATCCGGCGGATCGACGCGCGTTCGGCGGCGCTGGGGGACCGTGTCTGGCGCCTCTCGGGCGTGCATCGCTGGGATTTCGGGACCGATGGCGCGATCGACGACACCCAGACAATGCAGCGCGAGACCGTGGCCGTCGTGACCGACGAGATGACAATCCCCACCGACCTCACGACCGAGCGCATCCAGGAAAGCTTCGCGCCGCCCGAGACGATCAGCTTCTGGAAGCTGCCCGAGTTCATTGCCGTGCTCGAGGATTCGGGCTTCTCCTCGGCACGGCACCGGCTGCACTGGCACGTGCTGCTCGCGGTGCCGGTGGCCTTCGTCGCGATGGTGCTGGTGGGCGCCGCGTTCTCGATGCGGCATGTGCGCTTCGGCGGCCTCGGGATGATGGCACTGGGCTGCGTCATCGCGGGGTTCGGCTACTTCTTCCTGTCCGACATCGCCCGCGCGTTGGGCGCATCGGGCGTGGTGCCGGTCACGCTCGCAGCCTGGGCCCCGCCGGCATCCGCGATGCTGCTCGCTCTCAGCTTGCTGTTGCATTTCGAGGATGGCTAAAAGGGGGCGCGGCCCGGCGCGGCCGCCGCAGAATCCGGGGGGATGGGTATGCCGATGACGCGCCGAATGAGCAGCCTCGCCGCGGCAGGCATTGCCATCTGCACGGCGACGGGTGCCGGCCATGTTCCGGCGCTGGCGCAATCCCCGATCGCTGCGCTCGGAGATGTGGCGATCGAGCGCGACCTGCCGGTCGCGCTGATCGCCGACGCGGTGGAATACGACGCCAACACTGGCCGCGTGATCGCGCGCGGCAATGTCGAGGTGTTCTATGGGGAGCGCACGCTGACCGCCGACGAGCTCATTTACGACAGCCGGGCCGAGCGGATCGAGGCGACCGGCAACATCATCCTGCGCGACCCCACGGGCGCAACGGTCTATGCCGATCTCGCCGATCTCGATGCCAACCTGCGCGACGGCCTGGTGCGCGGCGCCCGCGCGGTGCTGGGCGAGCGGGTGCGCCTCTCGGCGGTCGAGGCACGCCGGATCGAGGAGCGCTACAACACCCTCTCGAAGGCGGTCTACAGCCCCTGCGACGTCTGCGAGGAGGACCCGACGCCGCTGTGGCGGATCCGGGCGCGCAGGATCATCCACGACGAGGTCGAGAAGACCATCCACTACGAGAACGCAACCTTCGACCTGTTCGGCGTGCCGGTCGCCTGGCTTCCATACTTTCAGCACCCCGATCCGACCGTCGAGCGCGCGTCGGGCTTCCTCATGCCTTCGTTCAGGCAATCGGGGAACTACGGCTTCGGCGCGAAGCTGCCGTATTACGTCGTGATCGACGAACAGTCGGACATGACCCTCACCCCCTTCCTCACCACGAAAGACGGCGCCATCGGTGAGTTCGAGTATCGCCGGGCGTTCGAGCAGGGCTCGATGCTCTTCTCGGGCAGCCTGACACATACCGACTACACGGGAGATGCCGGCTTTCAGGGTCACGTCGACACCCGCGGGATCTTCCGGGCGGACTGGCTCGACCAAGGCGCGCGCTGGGGTTGGGACGTGCGGACGACCTCCGACGACGCCTATCTGCGCCGATTCGACTTCAGCGACGACGACACGCTGACCAGCGAGGCGTTCGTGCGGAACTACTGGAATTCGGGCTTCTACGACCTCTCGGGCATCTATTTCCAGTCACTGCGCGACAACGACCCGGCAGGCCAGATCCCGCGCGTCCTGCCGCGGGTCGAGGCGCGAAAGGAATACCCCGACCCCTATCTGGGCGGCGAGGTCGGCTTCTTCGCCGACACCCAGACCCTGTTCCGCAACAACGGACGGGACGTCACGCGCCTATCGGTCGGCGCCGACTGGGCACGCGAGGAGATCCTGCCCGTGGGCCTGGCGCTGCGAGGGTTTGCCGAGGTCCGGGGCGACCTGTTCGTGGTCAACGACGATCCCACCGTGGGCGACGAGACTTCGGTCCGCCTCGCGCCGCTGATCGGCGCCGAGGCGCGCTACCCGCTGATCTGGGAAGAAGCCGACGGCGGCAGCGCCCATATCGTCGAGCCGATCGCCCAGATCGTCGTCGCCCCGACCGGTCTCAACGACGCCAAATACGTGAACGAGGACAGCCAGCAGACCGAATTCGACGAGACCAACCTGTTCGACACCAGCCGCTTCTCGGGCATCGACGGCTTCGAGGAGGGCTCGCGCGCGACGCTGGGGCTGCGATACGAGCGGATCGTCGACGACGGCGTGCGCGTCGATGCCACCCTCGGACGCATCCTCCGGTTCGAAGAGGCCGACGAGTTCGACGCCGGGACTGGCCTCGACGGCCTGCGGTCGGACTGGGTCGGGGCGTGGTCGATGTCGTTCGGCAGCGCCTTCACCTTGCGGCAGAGGCTGCGCGTCGATGACGACCTGGACGTCAACCGCAACGAGCTCTCGGCGAACTTGTCCTACTTGGGGCACTCGGTGTCGGCGCGCTATGCGTTCCTGAGGGCGGACCCCGCCTCCGGAACGCCGGACGATCGCGAGGAAGTCGCGGGGTTCGTCGGTGTCCAGCTTACCCCCGAGTGGCGCGCGCGCGGCTATGTGCAGCGCGATCTGGAAGTGAAGGAATTCGTGCAGGTCGGTGGCAGCCTCCTGTACCAGAACGAATGCTGCGCGGTGGGGCTTTTCGTCAATCGCCGCTTCACGAACTCCGAGAACGCGCTCGCGTCGACAACGTTTGGCATCGAGATCGAGCTGCTCACGCTGGGCAGCGGCCGCTCGCTCCAGCCGCGCGATCCGTCGCCTCGCTTCTCAGGGCCGCGCAGCACGACCACGGAATTCGCCAAGATCAGGGGCGAATGAACCGCCGCGGCGGGCGTCCCCGAGCCGCGGACGAGAAAGGCCGCGAACATTCCGCACGCGCGCGCGGTCGGCTCCGCCTTCGCCTCACCGGCCAAGGCGTCGTGCCCGCAATGTTGTGGCGCGCCCGCTCAGATGTTTATACCGCGGCTCATTGACTCAGACTCTCCGGAAGGGGTTCTCCGCCGGTCGCGAGGGTGATTCACCATGGAAAACGGAGGAGGTTTTCCATGGCGGCAGCGCTTCCCTTGCGATCGGATCATTCTGCAGATGATCTGCGGCGCATTGCGCGCGACAGTGACGACGCGGATCAGACGCGGCGGCTGCTGGCGCTGGCGGTGATCCTCGACGGCGGGTCGCGCGGCGAGGCGGCCCGGACGGGCGGGGTCGGGCTCCAGGTCGTCCGGGACTGGGTGCTGCGCTTCAACGTCGGCGGCCCGGAGGCGCTAAGGACGCGGAAGGCGCGGGGCAAGCGGCCGATCCTGACGGACGAACAGCGCACGAAGCTGGCCGCGGCGATAGAGGCAGGGCCGAAACCCTATCTGGACGGCGTCGTGCGTTGGCGGTTGGTCGATCTGGCCCAATGGGCGCATGATGAGATGGGCGTCTCAGTGAGCCGCCAGACTCTGGGGCGGGGGCTGCGCGCCATGGGATTCCGGAAGCTCTCGGCCCGCCCGCAGCACTACGCCCAGGACGAGGACGCCCTCGCGGAGTTCAAAAAAACTTCCGCAGCGTCGTCACCGCCATCCGTATCGAGCATGGCTGGCCGCCGATAGAGATCTGGTTCCAGGACGAGGCAAGGGTCGGCCAGAAGAACAAGCTGACGAGACGGTTGGCGCGACGCGGGACCCGCCCTCGTGCGCCTCACGATCAGCGCACGAAATGGGCCTACGTCTCCGGCGCCATCTGCCCGGCGCAGGGAAAGGGCGCAGGCCTCGTCATGCCCTGGTGCGACACCCACGCCATGGCAGAGCATCTGAAGCTCATCAATGCCGAGGTCGCGCCAGGCGCCTACGCCATTCTGCTTCTCGATCAGGCTGGCTGGCATACGTCATCGAAACTCGCCGTCCCCGACACCATCACCCTCGTCCCGATCCCGCCGAGGTCGCCGGAGTTGAACCCCGTCGAGAACGTCTGGCAGTTCCTCCGGGACAATTGGCTCTCGAACCGCGTCTTCAGGAACGACGACGACATCATTGCCCACTGCTGCGACAGCTGGAACAAGCTCATGGAGCAGCCGTGGCGCATCTCGTCGATCGGGCGACGGACTTGGGCGCATGAGTTCTGATCAATGAGCGCTGGTATTAGTCCCGGAGTATAATGGGGTATCGTTCTGCCGTCACTCCAGCGAGGGGCTATGGGCGAGACACTCCACGGAAGCGCCGCGACCACGCACGCCGTCCGAACTGCGAAACAGCGACCGTCGTCTTCGATCTCGGAGCTGAGCCGGCGGCACGGGATCAACCCGAAGACGGTGGGGAAGTGGCGCAAGCGCGAGATCGTCGACGATGCGCCGATGGGGCCGAAGGAAGGCCGCTCGTCGGTTCTCAGCAAGGAGTAAGAGGCGCTGGTCGTTGCCTTCCGCCGCCATACGCTTATGCCGATCGATGACTGCCTCTACGCGCTCCAGGCGACCATCCGGCATCTGACCCGCTCCTCGCTTCATCGCTGTTTCCAGCGTCACGAGATCAGCCGATTGCCGGAGCTGGAGGGGACGAAGCCGAAGGCGGCGTTCAAGGCCTATCCCATTGGCTTGTTCCATATCGACATTGACGAGGTCCGGACCGAGGAGGGCAAGCTCTATCTGCTCGTCGCCATCGACCGGACCAGCAAGTTCGCCTTCGCCGAGTTGCATGAGAGGGTGACGCGTCGCGCCGCCGCCGCCTTTCTGCGCCGCCTGGCAGGGGCAGTTCCCTTTCGGATCCATACCGTTCTCACGGACAACGGCACGCACTTCACCGAGCCGACGGGCGACGGCTGGCGACCCGCGGAGATCAGGCGCATGAGAGCCGCCGGCGAGCTGTTCCGCTGCCACTCCTTTGAGCTCGCCTGCGCCGACCGCGAGATCGAGCACCGGCTCACCAAGCCGAACCACCCGTGGACCAACGGCCAGGTCGAACGGATGAACCGAACGCTCAAGGAGGCGACCGTGCGCAGATACGATTACGAGACGCACGACGCGCTGCGTCCGCATCTCAGCACCTTCCTTGACGCCTACAACTTCGCCAGGCGCCTGAAGACGCTTCGAGGCCTCACGCCGTTCGAGTTCGTCTCCCAGAAATGGACATCAGAGCCGCACCGCTTCAGACGTCATCCAGACCATCTCATCCCGGGACCGAACATCTAGTTCGCGTCCATGATGTTCGGCCCATCGGAAAACCCGCCGCAGCGGCACAGCTTAGGATTGAACCCGCAACCAAACGGTGGAAGAAGGTGATGATCCCAGTCGCGAGTGGGCGTCCTGCAATCCCCGAAACGCGTGACGCAAACTCGGTCACCATCAACGCGCTGCGGCGGAAGCGGCGCCTCGCCGCCGACACGTTGGTGGAACCCCACATCGCAGCATCGGACCCAACGCCATAGAATGCTGTACAGAGGCCGGCATGAACCAAAAATATAAAGTCCTTATCATTCTTCCACGCAATATGGACTTCAGTATTGAGCACGCATCGTCGATCGACTTGGTGGCGTATGATTTCGCGCGTCACAGTGTTTTCTCAGCCGAAACTGTTGTTTGCGGCATGACTAGCGGGACGCGCCTGCCCGGCATAGATTTTGTCGAGATGCCGGCGGGGATGTCGTCCAGAGACGGCGTGAAATTCTGCGTGGACCTCGTGCGGCGTTTCGATCCCCGGGTCATCGTCGTCCATCAGCATATTCCGACTGCCGTGCGCCTTTGCCGGGCGGTCCGGGACAGGGCCATCATACTGCACCGTCACAACTACATCCGGCATAAGCGGTTGAGCTTCTTCAAGCGCATCTACAAAAGCTACCTGCTCAATTGCCTGGATCATTTTGTCTTTGTGAGTGACTCAGTAAGAGATAATTTCACCGAGCACTTCGGCAAACTCGGGCCCAAGTCGATCACGATTCACAACTTTCTTGATTTTTCCGAGTGGAACCCTAACCCCGAGCGCAGGAAGGAAATCGTCTTTGCCGGCCGGTGTGTGCCAGAGAAGGGCGTGCTCGAAGCCGTTCGCGCCCTCGAGATTCTGAAGGAACAAACGGAATGGCGCGCGAAATTCATCCTGTCGAGATGCGCCGAGCAACCCGACTACGCCGAAACCGCCCGTCGGCTGATCGCCCACAACGATAAAATCGACGTTCTGACCGAGCAGCCCTTTCACGTCGTGAAACGCACTATGGAGCACGCCGCCATCGCGCTCGTGCCGTCTCTCTGGAACGAGCCTTTTGGACGGACGGCGCTCGAAGCACATGCGGGCGGGGCGGCGGTCATCAGTTCCGGCCGGGGCGGCCTGCGCGAAGTCAGCGGCGATTTCGCGGTGTATGTCGATCCGACCGACGTTCGGGCCTTCTCCGAAGCGATCCACGGGCTGATGCATGATGCGTCCGCGCGCGACTGGTACGCCGTTTCGGGACACCGTGTCGCGCACGAGCATTTCTCGAAGTCCGCGGTCCTCCCGCGCTACGACAGGCTCCTTCGACTGACCTGAGCCCTCAGGGTCTCTCGATCAAATGGAGAGTCCTGCGGGTTGATAGTCCAGACTGTTGGTCTTTGCGAGCGCGCCGGGCTTGAAGCCTTCATCCAGCTCGAGCGCACCGCGCGCGGCGGGCGTCAGCCCGCCCAGGGAGGAATGCGGGCGGACGTGGTTGTAGTCGTGCCGCCGGAGCTGCAGCCGGCGCATTGCGTCGGCGAGCGTCTCGAAGATCTCCTCGTTGAGCAGCTCGTCCCTGAGCCTTCCATTGAAGCTCTCGATGAACGCGTTCTGAGTAGGCTTGCCGGGCGCGATGTAGTGCCAGGCGACGCGCCGCCTGCTCGTCGTCGGCGCCACCTCCGTCACCCGACGAGCGCCAACCATCAACACCCGAACCGGCGCCTGGGTGCGATCGCTCCTCGAACGCAAGCCACCGCGGCTCTTCACCGTCGCGATCGCCAACAAGACCGCTCGGACGGCATGGGCGCTGCTGACCCGAGGTGAAAGTTACGAGGCCCCGACCGCGGCCTGAGATGGCGCGACGAACCGCGGCGCCACAGGCCGCGGCGAAAGGATGCAAGGGCAGACGTGAGTGATGATGATCGACCGGGATCGCTGCCGGGACACCCCGAGGTGCTGTGAGGGCGTCAAAGCTCGGTTGTCTGATCGGGACTCGGTACGCGGACCTCATCAGGGCCAGCGGTCAAATGCACCGTGCACAAAGGCCGGACACATGACCGCTCCCCGCTCCGATCGCCACCCGCTCAACTCAACCCTTTCACAACCGGAGCCGTCCACACATGACAGCGCCGGCGAGTGGCGCCGCGACGCGGACCGTTCGTCGACCTCGCCGACGTGACGGCCTCGCCGACCTCAAGCGACCGCGGTCGATCCCGAACGGTCCGCCTCCGGCTCCCGCCGCCACAACTCGGCCGACTCGCCGCGGAGCCGCTCGAGGACAGGCTGCTCGGCGAGCACCTCGATCGCGCTCATGAAGCGGTCCCTCCCGTGGCGCTCGTAGAGCTTCTCCTGGGAAATCTCGGACAGCTCGTGGCGCTTCTTTTCCGAGTAGCTCTTGGACTTCGCGTGGAACACGTAGGTGTGCGTCGCGACCACGAGGGCGAAGCCCGCATCGACGGCCCGGAAGCAGAAGTCGTTCTCCTCGCCATAGCCGCGCGGGAACGCGCCCTCGTCGAACGGGCCGACGGCGTTCCACGCCTCGCGCGTGATGCCGAAGCAGAAGCCGTGCACCATCGGCACGCAAGGCGGCGACGCCGGGCTGCGAGCCTCGCACCACGCATTCATGTCGTCGGCCGAGAACCCGTCCGGGAGCTCGTTGACCGCCGTCTGGGTCGAGGTGCCGGTGACGCCCGGGATCGACTGGTAGCTGGCGGCGTTCGAGAGCGGTCCAACGACGCCCGCTCCCGGCACGGACGAGACCGCGTCGAGGAGCTTCTCGGCCCAGCCGGCGGTCACCACCGTGTCGCTGTTCAGGAGGACGAAGAACTCCGCCGTCGCGAGACCGACACCGGCATTTGCCGCGCGGGTGTAGCCCTGGGCGGTCTCGTTCCGGTGGAGCGTCGCGAAGTCGTTCGACCGCGCGAAGTCGGCAAGATAGGCCTTCGTCTCCTCGCCCGAGCCGTCGTCGACCAGGATCACCCGGTGCTGCGGACCGCGATGGCGGACGACGGAGTCGAGGCACCGCCTGACATCCTCGAGCGCATTGTGAACGCAGATCACGATGTCGATCTGCCGGTCGCGGAGAGGGGCGAGCCGCTCCTCGCGCAGCTGCGAATAGGGACGGGCATCGGTCTGGCCGGCCGCCACCGCCGCGCGGACGGCATCGCCGATCCCCTGCGAGAAGGCCTCCCAGCGGGAGATCGACTGCGCCCGCTCGCGAGCCGCCTTGCCCATCCGCAGGATGGTCTTCGGGTCGCAGAGCGCATTGACGAACTCGACCGCATCGCCCGTCTTCCTGTAGGGTACCAGGAACCCGCTCACGCCGTGCTCGACCAGCTCCGGGAGAGCGCCCCAGTCATAGACGATGCAAGGGCGGCCCGCCGCCAGCCCCTCGAGGACCGTGCGCCCGTAGGACTCCTTGAAGTGCGAGAAGTTGAGCACGACGTTGACGCCGGCCAGCGCCTCCTGCGGAGACGCCGTGTAGTCTACAAATTCCAGGTTGTCCGGCACCGGCGCGGTCCCGCCAAGGTAGTCCTGGACCAGCGGCCGCGAGAGCGGGCCGATGATCCGGAAGCGCGCGGCGGGCGCGCGGTCGCGGCAAAGGCGCGCCAGCTCGACCACGTCCTCGATGCCCTTCTTGGCATAGTTGCTGCTGATCAGGCCAAAGACGACGTTCTCTCCCACCTCGTTCGGCATCTCGAACGCCGCCACGTCGACCACGTTAGGCACCAGATCCGTCTCCGCCGAGCTGCCGAGGCACCCGGCCGTCGCCTTCGAGTTGGCGATGAGGCGCGTGGCCGACCGGGCGACCCGGGCCACGATCGCCGCCGCATCGAGGCCGATCTGGCGCTGCAGCTCCTTGTCCTCGCTGATGATCTCGCGCACATGCACGACGCTCGGCACCCCGCACATCCGAGCGGCGAGAAGCGGGGCGACCACGACCAGCGTGTTGACGTAGACGATGTCGGGGCGGGCCTCCTCGATGATCGCCCGGAAGACGGGCTCGGACGCGAGGGACGCCGCCATGTCGGCGGTCCACTGGTTGTAGGGGAAGACGCGGATCTCCTGCGCCAGGCCCCGGATCGTGTCGACATAGGCCTCGTTGGTGGCTTCCTGCAGCGTCACGACGACGTTGAACCCGTTCCCCCTGAGGGCGCGGAGCACATCGAGAAAGCTCCGCTCTCCGCCGAAGATCTGCTTGCCCGCATGGTGGGAGCACAACAGCACGGTCTTCGCTTCCTCGTCCCACTCCGGGGCGCCGGGGATGATCTCGACCGGAACGGGCAGGTTCTGGATATGCTCGCGCACGACGGACGCGCAGGCGTCGAGGAAGGCGTAGCCATATCTCCGGTCCGGCTCGAGATAGGTGCCCTCGGCCCATTCGTTCCAGGCATTGACGAAGACGAGCCGCTCGCCAGCGCGATTTGCCTGCGCGCGCGAGAAGCACTGTTTCATCCACTCCTTGAAGAGCGCGGGCGTGGCGCCGTGGATGATCTCGCCGTTCGCCGGGCGCCGGGCGCTGTTGTCCCACGAGGTCATGATCCCCGGATGGACGGTCGCGCCGACGACCTTGCGCGACTTCTCCGTCTCGACGATCTCGGCGTACGAGCGAATCCGCCAGCCGGTCCGGAACTTGGACAGCTCGAACTCGTCCTGCACGTTCGACGCCCGCACATGGTGCGGTGGGAACTCGGACAAGGCATCGAAGCCGAAGCTCTCGTAGTCGGTGAAGGCGAAGGAGTTGGTCGCAATCAGATAGAGGTCCGGATAGCCGAGTTCGCGCGCCAGGTCGCGCCAGCGCGCCACGGTCGCGGCCGCGTCGGGCAGCAGCGACGGCCGGTAGACGGTGAGGACGGGGCGGCCGTCGATCTTCAGGTAGCGCTCGTCGCGGAAGTACCTGTCGACATATCGCAGGAAGGCGAGATCGTCCTCCGGCGAATGCGACTGCGCGATCAGGATCTCGTGCTCGCTGCCGTCCCAGCGCCTCGACCAGTTCTCGTTCGCCCAGCACAGGCAGAACGGCAGGTCCATGTCCTTGTTCTCAAGGTAGTTCTTCAGCGGCGTCTCGAGCAGCGTCTTGCCGCCGAACCAGTAGAAGTGGAAGCAGAATGCGCTGATGCCATAGAGCTTCGCCAGCTCGACCTGGCGGCGCATCACGTCCACCACCCGCAGGTCGTAATAGCCGAGCTCGCCCGGCATCCGCGGCTGGTAGTGCCCTTCGAAATGCGGATAGGCCCGCGTCACGTTGCGCCATTCGGTGAAGCCCTTGCCCCACCAGGCATCGTTCTCCGGGATCGGATGGAACTGGGGAAGATAATAGGCGATCAGCCAGACGTCGGATTTCGCGACCGCGGGCGCGGTTCGCGCCAGCGGGACGAAGTCCGACTTCGGATACTCGCACATCGCGTTGTGCACCCACTGGTCGAACAGCCGGGCATGCAGCGTCGTCTCGCCGCCTGCGGGTGCGGTCACGACTTCGGAGGAAGTTGCCGCGGCGGCCCGCTGGGACGCCCGCGCCGGCGCGACCGCGGGGCGCACCTCGGGATGGTTGGCGGCCCGCCATTTCCGCCGTTTCTTGCTGGAGAAGGGATGCCGCACAGCGGCCTCGCTCCGCCAGGCAAGACGCTCGAGCTGCTCGCCAAGGCGCAACGTTCCGCGAGACTTCGGGGCTTTCGCCAGCGTCTCCTTCAGGCCGGCCCTGAAGGCGCGCCGCTTGGCGGCGTTCACTGGGTGTCGCAGCGCCGGTTCCAGGCGCACGCGAAGCGACCTCATGTAACCACCGTCAAGCCTCGGAATCTGCAGCATCAGGGATCGCTCCACCTGTGAATTCAGCGTCTGAATCGACGACTGGACCTCCTCGAGCCGGCTCTGGAGCCGCTTCTCCCGCTCGGAACCTTCCCTGAGACGAGCTTCGAGGCTCTGAACGCCGCGAACCACATCTCTCTGAAGCCCGTCGGCGCGCTCGGCTGCCTGTCGCAGCATGGATTCGAGGTCGCCCATCCTCTCGAGCGCGGCCCCGTAGAGGCGCTCATCGCGTTCGGCGCCCGCTTCCAGCCGCGCCTCGAGATCGCCCATCCGCGCGACAATGTTCGCCTGGAGCTGCTCTTCGCGCTCGACGCTCCGCCGCAGACGCGCTTCGATCTCGTTCGCTCGCGAGGACGCCTCATTGTGCATCCTCTCATAATATCGCGCAGCCGAATGCAGCGTGCCGACATAGCTGTCATTCGAGAGGAGGCTACCCGCGGTCTGCTCGAGGGCGGAATCGGAGGCCAGCGCGACGAAATACTCCGAGGACCAGAACCCGTCTTCGTGGGCGTATCGCAGGCCATCCTCGGTGTCGAAGAGCGCGAGATCCGAACCATCCGCTTCCTGCGGCACCAGATACGAGCCGCAGATCTTGCGCTGCCCAAGCATCTGGACATGTTTGAAATGCGTCTTCAGCAATTCATCGAACTGCCCGAAATCGAGCTCCCGAACGTGGAACGGGTTATCGTATCCGGGCTTGTCCGAATAGATCGGCCGGTTCGGGGACGATATGATCAAGAGCCCGCGCGGCCGGAGGACACGGCGGATCTCGGCCAGAAACGCCTCGTGCTCTGCAAAGTGCTCGATCGTCTCGAAGCTGACGACGACGTCGAAGCTGCCATTGTCGAACGGCATGCGCGTCGCGTCGCCCTGCCTGAAGGTCAGGTTGTCTCTGTCGTAGTTCCGGCGAGCAAAGGCGATCGTCTCTCCATCGACGTCGAGCCCGGCAACCGAGGACGCGGCGGAGGCCAGCAAGCTCGCGCCGTATCCCTCGCCGCAGGCAACGTCCAGAACATCCTTGCCCGAGCAAAACTGTAGAGCGAACAAATATCGGTGGTAATGCGCGTGCTGCGTGGGCCCCTCGTGCCCGGACACATATCTTTCCCCGGTGAACGTGAGTTTTTCA
Organism: Thermohalobaculum sediminis; assembly: GCF_023487995.1. Lineage (GTDB taxonomy): Bacteria > Pseudomonadota > Alphaproteobacteria > Rhodobacterales > Rhodobacteraceae > Thermohalobaculum > Thermohalobaculum sediminis. Next base: position 199,331 of record NZ_JAMFKN010000004.1, on the reverse strand, counting down.
TCGGGGTTCGGAAATTCAACAGGCGTTCTTTTCATTCTGCACCGCAGCGACTTCGGAGACTCTCGTTTTCTGTTATTTTCCTGCAAGAGAACGCGACAAATAGTCGATATCACCACCAGCAGTCAGAGCCCCCAAGACCACCGGTTCCGCTTAGCAGTTTCCGCCCCTCGGCACAACGCTGGAGAGCGCGCGCGGCCGCGCCGGCGCCGCTCGGATCGCGCCGTTCCGGGGCCAGTGCGCGGATCCGCGACTACGCCCGCCACGCGATGTACTCGCCGGCCATCACCCGCTTGACAGCCTTCATAAAGTTCAAGGCGATGCTGCCGTCGTTCTCGAACGGCCCTGTCATGTGTGGACGTATATGGACCCCGCCTCATTGCAACGGTTTGGCTGGTTGTGGTCGGGTGTCACGATTGCTGACGTATAGCCGTTCCCCATCTTCGACACGCGCCCCAGTCGCTCCTTGCCGCCCGACGAGTTCTGCCGCGGCACGAGGCCCAGCCAGGCTGCAAACTGACGACCGGATCGGAAGACGGACGGATCCGGCACACTGGCCGCGAGCGCGGTGGCCGTGATGATGCCCACGCCGGGGATCGTCTCGAGCCGCTGGCTTGTCTGGTTCTGCCGGTGCCACGACATGAGCTGGCGTTCGATCTTGCGGATCTCATCCGCCAGGCTCTCCAGTTGCGCGACCAGCGACAGAAGCGCCGACTGAGCGAGAGCCGGCAGGCCCAGGTCACCTCGCTCACGCCGATCGACCGGATCGCTTCGGTCAATGGCGTTCCCTGCGCCGTCATAACGTCGATCTGCCGCAGCTTGGGGACGATCTCCTCGGGCTTGTGTCTCTTCCTCGGCATGGATCCTCCTTCTCGGCTCAGCCGACATTGCAGGTGGATCCGTTCAAGGGGGTCGGGCCAGAGCGCACGCCATTTTTTGACAAACTTGTCAATTCTTGCTCTCGACAATCCGCGCGACCGGTTCCGCGTTGTGTCGACGGCCTCCCGGTGCTAGGTGGCCGCCGGGACGGAGGCGCCCGTGACCGCGCGAATTCCCGGGGGAGAGCTATGGAAACGAGGTGCTCGATCTGCGGCCACGACCAGTTCGGCCAGCGCAAGGTGCTCTGGGACGCCTTGGTGAACGAGTGGCAGCTTTCGCCGCGGGAGCGGGAGTACGTCGACCGCCAGCAGGGGATGCACTGCCTGTCCTGCGGCGCGAACCTTCGGGGAATGGCGCTTGCGCTCGCCGTGCAGGACGCGATCGGAAAGGATGCGCCCATCGCGCAACTGGTCAAGGACCCCGCGGTGGCCGCTCTCCGCGTCCTCGACATGAACGTAACGTCGATTTCCTCCTCCTTCCGAGGCCTGCCGAACTACGTCGACGCACGGTATCCGGATGTGGACATGCACAGCCTTCCTTATCCGGACGGCACCTTCGATATTGTCGTGCATTCGGATACGCTCGAGCATGTACCGAACTTCGTCCACGCGCTGGGCGAATGCCGCAGGGTGCTGAAGCCGACCGGGAGCCTCTGCTACACGGTGCCGATCATCGTGGATCGCCTGACGAGAAGCCGCGCGGGTCTGCCGCCGAGCTATCACGGCAAGGCCGAGGGCCTCCGGGACGACTATCTCGTGGTGACGGAGTTCGGCGCGGATGCCTGGCGATACCCCTTCGAGGCGGGCTTCGGGAGCGTGCGGTTCCACACCCTACGGTTCCCCGACGCGATCGCGATCACCGCAAGCCAGAGCGGGGTGGGGATCGCCGGATCGTCGAGCGGGAGAGCCGCATGATCATCGGACACATCGGGGCCCGGAAGGGGTCGAAGGGGGTGCCGGGCAAGAACACGCGCCCCATGCTCGGCAAGCCGCTCGTCGACTGATCGCTCGACCAGCTCTTCGCCTGCCCGCGCATGGACGTCATGGTCGTCTCCATGGACGACGAGGTGCTGCGCGACCATGCGCTGGCAAAGGGGGGCGCTGGACACCGGGCTCCGCCCGGCTCATCTCGCCACCGACACGGCGGGCAAGTGGGGCGTCTGGCAGCACGCGCTCGACGAGACGGAGAAGCGGGTCGGGCCTGAGACCGCGTTCCTCGACCTCGACTGCACGAAACCGCTTAGGCTCCAGGGCGACATCGACGCCGCGCTCGACCTCTTCGCGCGGGAGCGGCCGGACATGGTGGAGTCCTGCACCGAGGCGCGGAAGAACCCCTACTTCAACCTCGTGGAATCCGATGCCTCGGGCGCGCTGCACGTCTCGAAGCCGCTCCCGGGCGGCGTGCTCGCCCGCCAGCAGGCGCCGGTCGTCTACGAGCATGTGGGCGTCGTCTACGACGCGGCGCCCGACTACCTGAAGCGGTCCGGGTCGCTTTACGAGGGCCGGGTCGCTTTACTAGGGCCGGGTCATCCCGCTGGTCCTGCCCTACGAGCGGGGGGTCGACATCGACAATCCGCACGACTGGGAGATCGTGGAGTTCCTCATGTCCCGCCAGATCGCGAGGGGGGAGCGGCCCGTGTGAGCCGCTACGCTGCGGTTCCCCCTGTGCATCGGCACTTGCCGCACCGCGCCCGTCCAGATAACAACCTCACTACCTGTTCTACCCGTGTCGCGCGGAACACCACCCGGCTGCGGGAACGACGCTCCATGCCGAGGTGCGACATGACCCAGAACGCCAGGGAACGCTTCAAGCTCTCCAAAGACGATGACTGGCTCGCCTTGCTGTCGCGCAGCGTGCATGAACCGCTGATCGATGGGTTCGAGATGCCGAGATTCCCGCACGGGCGGGTCCAGCGCCAGTTCATCGGCTCGGCCGATGGCGCTGCCCTGAATGAGGGTTTCGCCTTTTATCGCAAGTGCAGATCCTACTTCGACCGACACGGACTGCGCCTTGCGCCGGATGCACGATATCTCGACTTCGGCTGCGGATGGGGCCGATTCCCGCGAATCTTCTGGTATGACTTCGACCCCGCGAACATCCACGGCGTCGACGTGGATCCCGAAATCCTGGCCGTGTGTCGCGCGCTTGGCTGTCCCGGAACCTATACCCGCATCGAGCCGAGGGGGCGCCTGCCCTTCGACGACGGTCACTTCGATTTCGTCAGTGCCTACTCTGTCTTCAGCCACCTGCCCGAAGAGATCGCGGGCCACTGGATGAGCGAACTGTCCCGGGTGACGAAGCCCGGCGGCATGATGGGCTTCACGACGGAAGCGCGCCGCTTTCTCGACTTCATCGAGAGAATAGAGGACACCTCGAGATCAAACTGGCACTTCACGCTGGCAAAGCACAAGGCGCGGGTTCCCGAGTATCGCGACATCTTCGACCAGGGGCGGTTCGTCTACATCCCTACGGGCGGCGGCGCGTACCGCAGCGAAGACGTCTACGGTGAGGCCTGCATTCCCGAATCCTACATCCGGACCGCGTGGTCTGAACACTTTGCTCTCGTCGACTACGTGGACGACCCGTCGAAGTTCTGGCAGGCGTTCGTAATCGTCCAGAAGCCGGGCGCTCGGTGACTGACACGGCGTCGAGCGCTTCGCAGTGCTCCGCACATTCGGCACCGCAGCCCCGCCTGCCAGAGCGGATCACCGGCCTCGACACGCTCAGGGGCTTCGCGGCCGTGGCAGTGATCTTCTACCACTTCCACGCGCTCCTTGCGCTCGAGATGTGGCCGGCCTGGACGGGCTATTTCTCGATGGCCGTGCCGTTGTTCTTCGCGTTGAGCGCCTTCTCGCTTTGCCTGCGGTACAGTGGCCGGCTCGGCGTCACGGATACGGTCGGGAACTTCTATTGGCGACGCTATCTCCGCATCGCACCGCTCTTCTACCTGATGCTTTTCGCCTACATCGCGCGCCGCATCATCAAGGGATGGAGCCTGCCTCCCGTCGAGGACATCCTTCTCAACCTGACGTTCCTTTTTCCCTTCGATCCCGCGAAGAACGAAAGCCTTGTCGCGGCGGGATGGTCGCTCGGGCTCGAGATGATCTTCTATGCCATGTTCCCGCTGATCGTCGCCCGCACGACCAGCCTGAAGCGCGCATTGGTGTTCTTCGTGGCGGCTGTCCTCGTTCAGGCTGCGTCGGGCTACGTCTTCTTTCGGATACTGCCCGAAACGAACTTCTACTGGCTGTCCTTCCCTACCCAGTTCGCCTTCTTCGCGGGCGGAATCCTCGCTTACCACTCCTACCTTGGCGTGCGGTCGATGGACGCCAGCGCGACGTCCCTGGTCACCGGCGTCCTCCTCGCGTCCAGCGCGCTGGCGCTCGTCTTCGGAACGCGCCACGGCCTGTTCGAGGTCAGGGTGGGGGGCTGGCCCGCGTTGCGGCCGCTCATCGGCTTCATTCTGACGGTCATGGTGGTGGCGCTCGCTCTGAAGCCGTTTCCCGTGCTCGTGAATCGGGTCACCGTCTTCCTCGGGGAGATCAGCTACGGTCTGTACCTGATTCATCCCTTCGTGATCCTCGTCATCGGCAAGCCTCTCTTCACCGCTCTCGGAGAGGCCGGGTTCTCCCGACCGGACGCGGCCTCCATCACGATCGCGGCCGTGCTTTTGGTCACTGGCGTCGCGGCCACGGCGAGCTTCTACTGGCTTGAACAGCCGATGATGAAGTTGCACCGGTTCGTCCGCAGGAGACCCGTCGCGTCGCGTCCCTGACTGTCCGGGCGGCCCGGGATCTGCGCCCGCGAAACCGGACGATGCAGGGACCTAGATGTTTAGTCCCGAAGTATGATGTCCGACACTGCCGCTCGCTCGCCTGTGTCCTTCGGCAGCCCACGCCGCCGCGGTCGGGCACGCAGCCCATTCTCCCGCATCAGCCGCTCGACACGGTGCAGGCCGCAGGAAAGCCCCTCGGCCAGAACGTCGTCCCAGACGCGTCGAGCACCGTAGGTGCGGTCGCTGCTCCTGAAGCTCCGGTCGATAACGCCGAGGAGCCCCTCATCGTGCCAGGAGCGGGCACTGGGACTGTGGTTGAGCCAAGCATGGAAGCCCGACCGGGAGACATCCAGCGCGTCGAATAGCCATGCCACCGGCCAGATGTTCCGGTGCTTCGCGATGAAGGCGAACTTCATGTCGCTTCCCTCGCGAAGAAGGCCGCGGCCTTTTTTAGGATGTCGCGCTCCGCCTTCAGCTTCGCGACTTCCTTCCGGAGCCGAGCAATCTCGAGCTGCTCCGGCTTCATTTGACCATGGCCGGGAAAGGCGTGCTGCGCATCGGTAGCGAACTCCTGATCCATTTGCGCAGCACGTTCTCGTGCAGATCAAGATCTCGGGCCGCCTGCGCAACGGCAACGCCCCGTTCCCTTACCAGCCTCACCGCCTCAAGCTTGAACTCGCGGCTGAACTTCCTTCATCGCATTCCAATCCTCCGGTTCCCTGAAACACCCTAGCTCGGTGTCCACGAGACCGGCAGCAGGCCAAGGTTTGTCCACGGAGCCTAGGCTTCGTTCTGCGACTAGACGATTTCATAGTTGGTCAGCTCGTTCCTGAGCGTCGATTTAAAGTGACCCTGCCCCTTCTTCGCCCTTAGAGCCCCCCTTGCGTCGGCCCAGTTGGAGCGTTTAGTCGAACAGCGAGGCCCACGTGTCCTAGAATCTCTTTGTCTCCGATCACAGAGTGGACTCCTCGAGCTATTTGCGCGCATCTGGGCTTCGGACTGAGTAGGGCAGCGTTGGCATGAGCATCACCACTTCGCCAGAACATCACAGCGTCTGCGTCGCAATCATCACGCACAACAGCGAACTGCTCATCCGTGAGGCGCTCCAATCGGTGCCCGATTGGGCCGAGAAGATCGTCGTGGACAATGCGAGCGATCGCAGGATTGCCGACTATCTTACCGATATTGATGTCAGGGTCATCGAGAACCCGAGCAACGCGGGCTTTGGCGCGGCATGCAACATCGCGGCCAAGGCGGCGCGGTCGGACTACATCTTCTTCATGAACCCGGATGCACGGCTGACCGACGGCGCACTAGAGGAGCTGCTGAGGGCGGCGGAAGAGATGGGAGCGTCCGGTGGTGCCTACGGGCCGTGCCTCACCGGGCCGGAGGGCCCCATCCCGCCTCGCGCGGGCACCATGCTCGATACCGGCGGATCGACCTATATCGCCGACCCCGGCGAGGCACCGCGTGCCATCTACTTCCTGTCCGGGGCGGCATTGCTGATCGAGCGCGAACTCTTCCTCGAACTTGGCGGGTTCGACGAGAAAATCTTTCTCTATCTCGAGGATGATGATCTCTGTCTCCGCCTGCGGCGCATCGGGCGCCCCCCGGTGCTCGTGCCGAAAGCGCAGGTCTTCCATTTCGAGAAGGATCAGTCCCAAACCTCCTCGCGGGTGATACGTTTGAAGAACTACCATGCCACCCGCTCCTATCTTTATCTCCTCGAGAAACACAGTCGAGCCACAAATCTGGCTCGCCTCAGGCTGAAGGCCCTCCGCCGGTTGATCTGGGCAGCGATCACGCTGGACCGGGTCAGGTTCGCCAAGAACGCCGGTCGATTGATGGCGCTGCAGGGACTGCCACTCGTGTAGACGCGGCGCAGGGGCTTGGGAAGCTGCTCGGCAGAGGCTGTCGGGCTTGGCCGGCCGTCAGTGTCGCAGCGGGGGAAAGAATGCTTGCAAGCTGGGGCTCTTGTGCGCAAACCCGTCCGCAGCGGCGCCGGCAGCGGCCGCACCCCTGAGGCCAACCGCGGGATTGAACGATGCCCCAGTCAGCCGTCGGCGTACTCGTGAAGCGGGATTCGTGGTCCCTCATCTATCGGCTGATGAAGGAGAACGCGGCCGACAAGTGGCAGAACTACGCGACCGGGTTCGCACTCCTCATGGTCGTCTCGGGCGCGACCGCGCTGAGCGCCTACATCATGCGCGACGTGATCAACGAGATCTTCGTCGACCGGCGCGAGGACATGGTCATCTACATCGCGCTGGCTGTGACTATCATCTTCGGCGTGAAGGGCGCCGCGGCATACGGGAGCTCGATCATCCTTGCACGTGCCGGCAATGCGATCGTAGCGCGCCTACAGCGAAGGCTTTTCGACGCGATCCTCTCGCAAGATCTCGCCTACTACCAGTCAAGCCAGCTCGGCAATGTGCTGATCCGCTTCCAGAACGGCGTGCAGGGGGCGCGCGCGGCGATCGAGACCCTCGTCCTGTCGATCGGGCGGGACGTGTTCTCGCTGATCGGCCTTGTCGCGGTCATGGTCGTGCAGGATCCGTTCATGTCGCTCCTGTCGCTCGTGATCGGCCCGCCTGCCGTCCTTGGGGTCATGCACCTGATGCGGCAGGTCAAGAAGGTCGCCCAAAGCGAGTTCGCCTCGCTCGGGCGGATCATGGGCCTCGTCAAGGAGACCTTCCTCGGAGTGAAGGTCGTCAAGAGCTTTCGCCTCGAGGGCTACCTGACGGGCGAAATGGACAGCGCGGTCGCAGCCGTCGAGCGCCTGCAGAACCGGATGGCGCGCATCAATTCGCTCACCATCCCGCTGATGGAAACCCTCGGGGGTTTGGCAATCGCGACGGTCATCCTCTATGGCGGGTCGTCTGTGATCAGCGGGCGGAGCGATCCGGGCGCATTGTTTTCGTTCATTACCGCCCTGCTCCTTGCGTACGAGCCGGCGCGGCGGCTCGCCCGCTTCAACGTCCAGTTCCAGCAATCCATGATCGGCGTCACGATGGTCTACGAGATCCTCGACCGCGCCGAGGGCGAGACCGAGCGGGAAGACGGACCTGCGCTGGGGCTCACCGAAGGCAGGATCGATTTCGACAGCGTCGTCTTTTCGTATGGCAGCGCACCGGCGCTCAATAGTCTGAACATCTCCTTCCCCGCGAAGAAGGTGACAGCCCTCGTCGGACCGTCCGGCGGAGGCAAATCAACAATTATCGCCTTGATCACGCGTCTTTGGAACCCGACATCTGGACGCATCCTGATCGACGGGACCGACATTCGGCACGTCTCGGCGCGCTCGCTGCGGGAGTCCGTGTCGCTGGTCACGCAGGACTCGTTCCTCTTCGAGGGGAGCATTCGCGAGAATCTGAGGATGGGGAACCTCGCGGCCACAGACGAGCAGATCGTTGCGGCGGCGAAGGCTGCACATGCGCATGGTTTCATCCTTGAGCAGCCAAACGGCTATGATACCGAGGTCGGCGAAGGAGGCTCGCGGCTCTCGGGAGGACAGCGCCAGCGCATCGCGATCGCGCGCGCGATGCTCGCGGACGCCCCAATCCTGCTGCTCGACGAAGCGACCTCAGCGCTCGACAGCGTGTCGGAGAGTAAGGTCCAGGCAGCTCTCGAGCAACTGATGGAAGGGCGCACAACGGTCGTGATCGCGCACCGGCTGTCGACCATCCGCAACGCCTCGATGATCCACGTCATCGATCAAGGCCGGTGCGTCGAGAGTGGAGCCCACGATGACCTGTTAAACAAGGCCGGGCTCTACGCGCACCTCTATCAGGTTCAGTTCTCGGTCCAGAGCTGATCCGGACGAGGCTGGCTCAGGAGCGCGGCGATTCAGCTTGTGCTGGTTGCTCCGAAGTTTTACGCGGCGAGCCCATGGTCTCATCGGCAAGCTTCAATAGATATTGGCCGTATTCGGTCTTCATCATGGGGCGCGCGAGGCTGACCAGCTTTTCATTGTCGATAAATCCCATGTGGTAGGCGACTTCTTCCGGGCAGCCGACCTTCAGGCCCTGTCGCTTCTCGAGCGTGCGCACGAACTCCCCTGCTTCCATCAGGCTGTCATGTGTGCCCGTGTCGAACCATGCAAAGCCGCGTCCCATCAGGGCCACGGTCAGCATGCCATCGACGCGGTAAAGGTCTAGGAGGTCGATGATCTCGAGCTCGCCTCGGGTAGAGGGCCGAAGCTGCCGGGCGCGTTCCGGCGCCTGGCCATCGAGAAAGTAGAGCCCCGTGACGGCATAGTCCGACTTCGGAACCGCGGGCTTCTCCTCCAGGCTGACCACGCCGTCCGCGTCGTCGAACTCGACGACGCCGTAGCGTTCGGGGTCCGAGACTTGATATCCGAACACGGTGCCGCCCTGTGCTTGTGCGTTTGCCGCGAGCAGAAGGTCCGAGAGGCCGTGACCGAAAAAGATATTGTCGCCAAGGATCAGAGCCGAGGGAGCACCGTCAAGGAACTCCTCGGCCAGGAGGTAGGCTTGCGCGAGCCCATCCGGCGACGGCTGCACGATCCACTCCAGCGAAAGGCCGAAATCGGCCCCGTCACCTAGAAGCGCCCGAAACTGCGCCTGATCATGGGGCGTCGTGATGATGGCGATCTCGCGAATCCCGGTCAGCATCAGAACGCTGAGCGGATAGTAGATCATCGGCTTGTCGTAGAGTGGGAGCAGCTGTTTCGAGACCGCTCGGGTGATCGGATAGAGGCGCGTGCCCGATCCGCCGGCGAGAATGATTCCCTTGCGCTTCATGATCTGCTTCCTTCCGCAAGTTCGGACAGAATGCCCCCGAGCGTGCTGCGCCAATCCGGCTGGGCGATTCCATAGACGCGCTCGATCTTGCTGGAATCGAGCACCGCGTAGCGCGGCCGGGCCGCGGGCGTCGGCCAGTCCTGCGTGCCAATGGCGACAACCTGTGGGCGGGTCGTTAATGGAGCCTGCCGGAAGATCTCCCGCGCGAAACCGCACCATGTCGTCGCCGGGGCGCCTGAAAAATGAAAGATGCCACCCTGCCCCTGACCGGCCATGAAGGCGCGGGAAATCCGCCACAGCGCCTTTGCGACATGGCCTGCTGGCGTCGGACCTCCGAACTGGTCGTCGACGACGGAAAGCCTTGGCCGCTCCGCGCCAAGCCGGAGCATCGTCCGGACGAAGTTGGCGCCATGCCCGGCATGGACCCACGAGGTGCGGAGGATCACATGCCTCCCACCGGCTGCGGCCACCGCCCGCTCGCCTGCGAGCTTCGAGCGGCCGTAGGCGCTGAGCGGGCCGACCGGGTCATCCTCGACCCAGGGACGATCGCCGCGGCCGTCGAAGACGTAATCGGTCGAGATGTGCAGGAAAGGCAGGCCCCGCTCGGCGGCCGCGCGCGCCATCGCACCCGGGGCTTCGGCGTTGATCACGGTCGCGAGGCCTTCCTCGCTTTCCGCCCGGTCGACGGCGGTGTAGGCGGCGGCGTTCAGCACGACCTCCACGTCCGCGCGGCGCACGCATTCGGCGCAGGCGGCGGGATCGCTCAGGTCCGCGTCGGCCCGCCCGAGCGCCGTCACGGCAACCCCGGGTCCGGCATGGCGCAGCACCTCGGTCGCGACCTGTCCGCTCCGGCCGAACATCAACAGCCGCAACGTCATGCGCGCGCTCCGAGACCGAGACGCTGTCGGACGCCGTCGCGCTGAAGCAGGGGGCGCCACCAGGCCTCGTTCTCGAGATACCAGTCCACCGTCCGGGCCAGCCCCTCATCCAGCGTGACGCGCGGCAACCAGCCCAGGTCCTGGCGAATCTTCGTGGCGTCGATCGCATATCGGAAATCGTGACCCGGACGATCCGCGACGAACCGAATCAGCCGCTCGTGCGGTGCCCGCAGGGGGCGCCGATTGTCGAGCTGGCGGCAGATCGCCCGCACGATATCGATGTTTCGCGCTTCGGCGTTGCCGCCGATGTTGTAGGTCTCGCCCACGCGCCCCTTTGCGACGACGCCAAGAAGCGCCACGGCGTGATCATCGACGAACAGCCAGTCTCGCACGTTCTCGCCCTGCCCATAAACGTCGATGGGCTGGCCGGCGAGGCCGGCAAGGATGGTCTTCGGAATCAGCTTCTCGGGGAAGTGGAACGGTCCATAATTGTTCGAGCAGTTCGTGATCAGCACGGGAAGACCATAGGTCTCGCCCCAGGCGCGCACGATGTGATCGGACGCAGCCTTCGATGCGGCGTATGGGCTACGCGGCGCATAGGGCGTCGTCTCGGTGAACGCCCCGGTGGGGCCGAGACTTCCATAGACCTCGTCGGTCGAGATGTGGTGGAAGCGAAAGGACGCGCGCGCGTCATCCTCAAGACCGGACAGATATGCGCGCACGGCTTCCAGAAGCTGGAACGTCCCTTCGATATTGGTCCTGATGAACTCGGCCGGTCCGTCGATCGAGCGGTCGACATGGCTCTCGGCCGCGAGGTGCATCACGGCATCGGGCCTGAAATCTGCCAGGAGCGCCACCATCTGCGCCCTGTCGCAGATATCCCCACGCTCGAAGCGATACCCGCCCTCACTGGCTACTGAGGCGACATTTGCCGGGTTCGCGGCATAAGTCTGCTTGTCCAGGTTCAGGACGCTGTGTCCCTTCGCGACCGCAAGTCGCACGACCGCCGAACCGATAAAGCCGAGACCGCCCGTGATCATCAGCCGCATCATACCGCCTCGTATGCGAAGGGGGTCGCGAAGTCGCCGAAAGCCGGCGCAGACGCATCCTTGCCGGAAAGGATCGCATCTGCCGGATCTATCCCCCAATCGATGGCGAGCCGGGGGTCGTCGAAACGCACAGCCCGGTCGCACGCGGGATCGTAGAAATTGTCGACCTTGTAGAGAACATGGGTGTCGGGAACGAGCGTGATGAACCCGTGCAGGAAACCAACCGGGATCAACAGCTGAATGCCATTTTCCGCCGACAACTCCTCGGCAACCCAGCGCCCGAAGGTCGGCGATCCGCGCCGCACATCGACCGCAACGTCCCGAATGGCTCCGCGCGCGACGCGAACCAGCTTGGTCTGTCCCATCGGCGGAGATTGATAGTGAAGGCCGCGCACCGTTCCCGGCGCGGCCGAATACGAGTGGTTGTCCTGCACGAAATCAATGAATATCCCCGCTTCTTCCATGCCGCGGCGATTCCAGGTCTCAGAGAAAAAGCCTCGGGAGTCGGCGAAACGCTTCGGCGTTATCCGCTTCACGTCTGGAATTTTGGTCTGAATGACTTCTAACAAACGACACCTCGTCGGCTCTCACCGCATAGTGGCCCGGGCGCCCGTATCCTCAATGAGAACGCGCAAGCACACTGTCGGCAGCCGGACTCGCAAGATTATCACGTCCGTTAACATTGAATTTATCAGCAACTCAATCTCTATATGCACGGCGTGACCACGGGTTCCAGCGCTGGGCACGTCCGTTCCGGACACCACGGCCCCGTGCCGCTTGATCGGGGCATGGGCTGCAAAACCGCTGAATGGTATCGAATCCCCGCGGCATGCCGCGGAAATTCCGGGACTACTGAAATATAGAGATGGCTTGATGTGGACGCAGGAGCCGGCGAGAGGGAGCAGGGCACCGATGAGACTCGGATCGCCGAATGCCGACATCCTCGCACCGGCCTTCTTGTTCGGTGCAGGGACATGGCTGGCGATGATGCCGCAGACTGTTCCTGCGGCCACGGATCCGCCTTGATGCGGCGCGATTGCTGAAGGCTCACCGCAAACCGCGCATGCGAAGGGCGCAAGATGATCGAACCTGCCGAAGACCGCCGATCGAGGGCCGGGCGCTGCGCACACCGACGCGTGCGCGCCGCGACACCGACACACGCGCGCAAGTCGGATCGAGGCTTGCGCCTCAGGGCCCGAGTGCGCGATCAGCGGAAAGCCGAATTCGCCCAGATCGGCGCGGACTGACATGTGGAGACACGGAATGCCCCATCGCGTGATGCTGCCGCTCGTCTTCGGCCTCGCCCTCCTCGTGGGGCTGGGCCAGCCGGCGGCGGCGCAACAGACGATCTTTCGCCCCGTGGCCGTGGTGAACGACCAGGCGATCACCGGCTACGACCTTCAGCAGCGCATGCAGATCCTGCAGACCCTGGGCGTTTCGACCGCCAGCCCCGAGGCGCTGCGGACAGCGGCACTCGACCAGCTCATCGAGGACCGGCTGAAGCTTCAGGAGGGCAAGCGGCTCGGGCTGAGCGCCAACCCTGAAACGATTGAGCAGGCGCGCGCCGACATGGCCGAGCGCCTGGGCACGACGCCGGACGCGCTCAGCGCGCTCCTCTCGGCGCAGGGCATCGGCGAGGGAGCGGTCGAGGACATGCTGGCGGCCGACGCGGTCTGGCGCGAGGTGGTGCGCGCCCGCTTCGCGCGGCGCCTCGAGCCCGGCGAGGCCGAGATCGAGGCCGAACTCTCACTCCTGCAGGGCCGCGGCGTCACCTCATGGCAGGTCCGTGAGATCGGCCTGCCCTCGGCCGAGAACCAGCGCGGCGAGGAGGCCACGCGCGAGCTGGCCGAGCGGATCATCGCCGAGGTCAGGGCCGGCGCGGATTTCGAGACGCTGGTGCAGCGCTACTCGCGGGCGCCGAGCGCGCAGTCGAGGGGCAATGTCGGCTGGGTGACCGAGCGGAACCTGCCGCCGCAGCTTGCCGGCGCCCTGTCGGGGCTCGAGCCGGGCGGCGTCACCGCGCCGCTGCCGGTGCCGGGCGGCTTCTCGATCCTGCAGGTGGTCGACAGGCGGGTCGAGACGCCGCAGGGCCTCGATCCGAGCGACCCGGAACTGCGCGAGCGGGTGCGCCGCGGTCTGATGGCGCAGCAGAGCGCGCGGCTCTCCGAGGGGCTGCTGCAGGAGCTGCGCCGCGACGCGCTGATCGAGCTGCGATGAGCCGCAGCACCGCGCTCCCGCTTGCCGTCAGCATGGGCGATCCGGCCGGCATCGGCGGCGAAATCACGGTCGGCGCCTATGCCTCGGGCGCGCTGCGCCGGAACTTCTTCCTCGTGGGCGACCCCGACGCACTGGCCATGCCCGCTGAGCGGGTGGGGGTGCGGATCGAGACGATCGGCTCGCCGGCCGAGGTGGCGGCGATCTACCCCTGGGCGCTGCCCGTGCTGCCCGAACGGCTGGCCGCGCCGGCGCCTCACGGCAAGCCCCTGCCGGCGAACGCGCCCGCCACGGTCAGGGCGATCGAGCGCGCAGTGGCCCTGGCGATGGCGGGCGAGGCCGCGGCGGTGGTCACGAATCCGATCAACAAGAAGGCGCTCTACGACGGCGCCGGCTTCGCCTTTCCGGGGCACACCGAGTTCCTGGCCCATCTGGGCGGCGTCCGGCGGCCGGTGATGATGCTGGCAGGTCCCTCGCTGCGCGTCGTGCCGGTGACGATCCACATTCCGCTCGCCGCCGTGCCCGCGGCACTGGACGCCGACCTGATCGTCGAGACGGCGCGCATCACCGCCGAGGGCCTGCGCCGGGACTTCGGCATTCCCGCGCCGCGGCTCGCGGTGTCGGGCCTCAACCCCCATGCCGGCGAGGGCGGCTCGATCGGGCGCGAGGAGATCGAGATCATCACCCCTGCCATCGAGAGGCTACGCGCCGAGGGCATCGACGCGGCCGGTCCCTACCCGGCCGACACCATGTTCCACGCCGCCGCCCGGGCGCGCTACGACGCGGCGCTTACGATGTATCACGATCAGGGCCTCATCCCGATCAAGGCGCTCGATTTCGAGCGCGGCGTGAACGTGACGCTGGGCCTGCCCTTCGTGCGCACCTCGCCCGATCACGGCACGGCCTACGACATCGCCGGCACCGGGCGCGCGGACCCCACGAGCCTGATCGAGGCGATGAACCTCGCCGGGCTGCTCGCCGACAACCGGGCGCGCGCGGCGTGAGCCTCGCCCCCGACGGGCTGCCGCCGCTGCGCGAGGTGATCGCGCGGCACGGGCTCGCGGCGAAGAAGTCTCTGGGCCAGAATTTCCTCCTCGATCTGAACCTGACCGCGCGGATCGCGCGGGCCTCGGGGCCGCTGGAAGGGGCCGAGGTGATCGAGGTGGGGCCCGGTCCGGGCGGCCTCACGCGCGCGCTGCTGTCGCAGGGCGCCGCGCGCGTGGTGGCGATCGAACGGGACGCGCGCTGCCTCGACGCGCTGGCCGAGATCGCGGCGCATTACCCCGGCCGGCTGATCGTGATCGAGGGAGATGCGCTCGAGGTCGACCCGCGCCCGCATCTCACGGGCCCCGCGCGCATCGTGGCAAACCTGCCCTACAACGTGGGCACCGAGCTGCTGGTGCGGTGGCTGACCCCGCCCGACTGGCCGCCGTTCTGGGAGAGCCTGACGCTGATGTTCCAGCGCGAGGTGGCCGAGCGCATCGTGGCAGCGCCGGGGAGCAAGGCCTATGGCCGGCTCTCGGTCCTCGCGCAGTGGCGCGCGACGGCGCGGATCGTCTTCGACGTGCCGCCCTCGGCCTTCGTGCCGCCGCCGAAGGTCACCTCGTCGGTTGTCCATCTCAGGCCGGTCGAGCCGCGCGCCGCGATCGACCCGAAGGTGCTGGAGCGGGTGGTCGCCGCCGCCTTCTCGCAACGGCGCAAGATGCTGCGCCAGTCGCTCAAGGCGCTGGGACGCGACCCCGCGCCCCTGCTCGAGACGGCCGGCATCGACCCCACGCGCCGGGCCGAGACCCTGAGCATCGACGAGTTCCTCGCGCTCGCGCGGGTGGCGCAGTCCCTGGGCTGATGGCCGCTCAGACCTCGCGCGTCCGGCCGAGGATGCGGCTTGCTTCCTCGCGGCGCACCGGCACGAAGCCGACCCGCTGGTAGAGGCCGAGCGCGCGGGAATGGTCCAGCGTGTTGGTGTTCACCGTCATCCGCTGCACGCCGGGCCGGTCCCAGCCCATGTGCACGGCGGTGGCAAGCAGCCAGTGCCCGAGGCCACGCCCCACCGCCTGCGGCACCAGCCCGAAATAGGCGAGATCGCAGACCCCGTCCTCGCGCGTGTCGAGCACGAAGAAGCCACCGGGCCAGCCGTCGAGCATCAGCGTGAACAGCTCGGTCCTTGGGTCGGACACGAAGGTGTCGAGCTCGGCGCGCGGGCGGCGGAGCCAGTCGGTCCATTCATAGGCCGCGCCGACCTGGCCGTAGAGGTAGAGGAAATAGTCCGCGGGCGGCGCCTCGGCGCGGATCAGCGCGAGCGAGCCGCCGACCGGCATGTGCGGGATCGGCGCGACGGGGCGCGCGTTCATTTCGAGATAGGTCACCACGTAGTCGATGCGGTCGCCTGCGTCCGCGCGCGCCATGCCTCAGCCCTTCTCGACGGCGAGGTCCGGGTAGCTGCCCCATTCCGCCCAGGAGCCGTCATAGAGCGCGTTCCTGCCGTGCCCCATGCGGTGCAGGGCAAGCGTCAGGATCGCCGCCGTGATGCCCGAGCCGCAGGTGGTGACGACGGGCTTCGACAGGTCCACTCCCGCGGCCTCGAAGATTGCGCGCGTCTCGGCCACCGGCTTCATCGTGCCATCGTCCTCGAGGAGCGACCTGTAGTGCACGTTCTTCGAGCCCGGGATGTGGCCCGCCCGCAGGCCGGGCCGCGGCTCGGCCTCCTCGCCGCGGAAGCGTCCGGGCGAACG
The DNA here is from genome assembly GCF_023487995.1 of Thermohalobaculum sediminis. Taxonomy (GTDB): domain Bacteria; phylum Pseudomonadota; class Alphaproteobacteria; order Rhodobacterales; family Rhodobacteraceae; genus Thermohalobaculum; species Thermohalobaculum sediminis. The sequence goes on along the minus strand of NZ_JAMFKN010000004.1, from coordinate 183,044 downwards.
GGCATCGACGATCTGCTCGTCCCTCAGCTTGGCGTGCCCCGCGATCTGCGTCACGTCGCGCACCATCGAGGCGTTCTTGCGGCCGGTGAAATGGCGCTCGCGCGGCTCGGGCGCCTCGTCCTCGACGGGGCGGCCCTCGGCCAGCCATTTCGGCAGGCCGCCGTCGAGCACCGAGACATCGCTGTGGCCGAACACCCGGAACATCCACCACACCCGAGCCGCCGAGAACAGGCCCTGCTGGTCGTAGGCGACGACGCGGTGGCCATCGCCGATGCCCATGCGCCGGACGCGGGCCACGAACTTCTCGACCGGCGGCAGCATGTGCGGCAGGTCGGAGCGCGCATCCGAGATCTCCTCGATGTCGAAGAAGCGCGCGCCTGGGATATGCGCCTTCTCGTAGAGCGCATGCGCGTCGCGCGGATCGCCCGGCAGGTAGAGCGAGCCATCGAGGATGCGGATGTCGGGGGCGCCGAGGCGCTCCTCGAGCCAGGCGGTCGAGACGAGGGGGCTCGGATCACTCGCGGACATTCGGGGCCGTCTCCTGGATCGTGCGGATGTTCTTCGTCGTAGACGCGCAGCCGGACGGAATCAACCGCACCCAGCGCGCGGCCGCGGCTCAGGCGTCGATGAGCACGGTCACCCGGCGGTTCTGCTTGCCCTTCTTCTCGATCTTGCCGAGGCTCACCGCGCCCACCTCGGCGGTCGAGCGCACATGCGTGCCGCCGCAGGGCTGGAGGTCGATCGTCCCCTCGCCCGCGCCGATCCGCACCAGTCGAACACGGCCCTGTCCCATCGGGGGCTTCACCGCCATGGTCTTGACGAGGCCGGGATTGGCTTCGAGCTCGGCGTCGGTGATCCACTCGGTCGTCACCGGGTGGTCTGCCCCGATCAACTCGCGCAGCCGCGCCTCGATCCCCTCGCGGTCGTCGAGCGGGTCGGGCATGTCGAAATCGAGACGGCCCTTCTCGTGGTTGATCGAGCCGCCTGTGACCGGCAGCGGGATGATGACCGACAGGAGGTGCAGCGCGGTGTGGACGCGCATGTGCCGGTGCCGACGGGGCCAGTTCAGCGCCGCGCGCACCGTGGCGCCCACGGGCGGCAGGGGCTCGCCCTCGCGCGGGGTGTGGACGATCTCGCCCGGCGCCTCGCCCTTCACCGCGGTGACGATCCAGCACTCGGCCCCGTCCCAGCTGAGCGTGCCGCTGTCGCCCGGCTGGCCTCCGCCGGTCGGGTAGAACACGGTGCGGTCGAGCACGATCCCGCCCTCGGGCGTGATGGCCGTCACCCGCGCCTCGCACTCGGCGCGATAGGCGTCGTCGCGGAACAGGGGTTCGGTCATCGGCGGGCTCCTCGGCTTGCTGAATGTTCGGGCACGGGCGTGTCAGCGGCCGTCGCCGGCATCGGTGTCGCCACCCGATGCGTCGTCGCTGGCCGGATGCGGCGGCGCGTCGCCCTGCGCGGCGCCCTTGCGGCGCCGGGGCGCGGGCGGCGCGGCCTGCGGCGCCAGCGCCGCCGAGATGGCCGCGGGGTTGCGCAGGTGCAGGTCGCGCTGCGGGAAGGGGATCTCGATCCCCTCGGCGGCGAAGCGGCGCGCGATCTCGTGATTGAGGTCGCTGCGGACATTCACCACCCAGTTCACGTCGCGCAGGATCGCCCGGATCTCGAAGTTCAGCGCGCTGTCGCCGAAGCCCGCGAAATTGATCCACGGCGCCGGGCGGCGCAGGACCATCGGGTGGGCGCGAGCGATCTCGAGCAGGATGGCCTCGACCTTGCGGGTGTCGCTGCCATAGGCCACGCCCACCTTGGCGATCATCCGCCCCTGGAGGTTGTTGTGGGTGTAGTTGGTGACCGTGCTCGAGATGAGCTCCGAGTTCGGCACGATCAGCGATGAGCGGTCGAAGGTCTCGATCTCGGTTGAACGCACGTTGATCTGCTTGACATAGCCCATGCCGGACGGGATCTCGACCCAGTCGCCGGCCTTGATCGGCCGCTCGATCAGCAGGATCAGCCCGGACACGAAATTGTTGACGATGTTCTGCAGGCCGAAGCCGATGCCGACCGACAACGCGCCCGCGACAATCGCGAGGTTCGACAGGTCGAGCCCGGCGGTCGAGATCGCGACAAGCGCGGCGATCAGGATGCCGATATAGCCCACCCCGGCGATGATCGCGGCGCGCGCGCCAGTGTCGAGCGCCGTCAGCGGCAGCACCGAATGGCGCAGCACCCCCTGCAGCAGCCGGGTGAGGAGGAAGCCGATCGAGAAGACGATGCAGAAGGACAGGAACTCGACCGGCGAGAGCCGCAGGTCGCCCACCATGAAGCCTTCGCCGATCTGCCGCCAGATGGTGACCAGATCGACCGTGTTCGCGCCCCAGATCATCGCGAGCAGCGGGATCGCCAGCACCGTCAGAAGGAAGCCAACCGCGACGGGGATGAGCCGCAGTCGCCGCTGCGTCGACGTCGCCGCCGCCGAGGGGGCGAAGATGCCTTCGACGATCTCGCGCACCACCGAGTAGAGCAGGACGAAGAAGCCGATCAGCGCGAACGAGGCGATCGGGGGATGGAACACGAAGCGCGACGCCGCGAAATACCCGCCCAGCGCGAGGCTGGGCGCAAGCACGGCGACGGCGCGCATCACGATGCCCGCCAGCCGCAGCAGGATCGGTACCAGCACGGCGTCGGTGTCCTCGGCCTCGGCGCCGCCATCGTCGAAGTCATGCCCCCCCTCGGCGCCTTCACGCGTGTCCCCGCCGTCCCGGCGATGGATGATGCCGACGAGGTTCCACAGGGCGACCCCGCCAAGGATCTGCAGGGTCGTGTTGTAGACCGTCAGCAGCTCGATGCCGACGCCGATGCTCTTGCCCTCGACGACAAGGATCCAGTCCACCGAGTAGATCGCCGCAAGGGCGATCAGCCAGCGATGCGCCCGCGTTGCGTCCCGGTCACCCAGCGCCGAGATCCGCAGCTCCGGCGCGTGGGGCGAGAAATAGGCGCTGCCCAGCGCGTAGGCGCCGACCGCGAGGCTGGTCGCGATGCCCAGCGCCATGAGGATTCCCAGCCCCTTGACGCCAAGCAGTCCCGATGCCGCCGCGGCCAGAAAGACGACGGCGAGCGTGAGGATCGGCAGGAACAGCCGCGTCGCGGTCAGCCCCGCCGCGATCGCAAGCCGGCGAGACGCCGTCACGTTCGGACTGATCCGCCTCGAGAGGCCGCCGATCAGCACATCCCGCACCCGTCGGAATCCGAAAAACGCGGCGACGATCACCATGAGCGGCGTGATGATCCGGACGGCGAGGCCCTCGCCGCCCTTGAGGCCCTGCTCGGCAATCCGCTCCCGGCTCTCGGCGAACAGCACGCCGACGCCACGGCCGACCGCGGAGACGGCCGTCGCGAGGGTCTGCGGCTCGAGCACGCTGGGGCCTCGGTTGAGAAGCGCCTCGCTGAAGATCTGCCTGCGTTGGGCGAGCAACCGGTCGATCTGGGCCGCAGCGCGGGCGGACGCCTGCTGCGTGCGGCGCTTGGCGCCCTCGAGTTCCTCGATGGCCGCGTTCAGCCGGGCGCGTTCCTTCGCCACGTCGGGCGCCTCGGACGCCCCCTCGGCCGGTGCCGGGCCCAGCGCTTCGCGCTGCCGCAATAGCGGCGCAAGCTCGGTCTCGAGGCGCGCGGCCAGTTCGCCCATGCGCCCGATCTCGGCCGAAAGCTGGCCCCGCAGCTTGTCGATGCGCTCGAAATCGAGTTCGGCATCGTCGATCTCGCGAGCGACCGCCTCGGCGCGCTGCTCCCATTGCTCGAGCAGGACGCGCGGCGGCTCCGGCTCCTTCTCGGGCCGCTGCGCGTGGAGCGGGCCGGCGAGGGCGAGCGCGAGAAAGGCCCCGATCAGGGCGCCGAGGATGGAAGCTCTCATGCGACAGGGCTTAGCGCGCGCCCGGCGGCTGCGCCAGTGCACTGTTGCCGCGACCGCCTCAGGCGTCCTCGAAGACCCGGGGGATCGCCGCGTCGGGCCCGCGGTCGAGCCAGGCCGGAACCGGCAGCCCCTTCTCGCGCAGGAAGGCGGGGTTGAACACCTTGGACTGGTAGCGCGAGCCATAGTCGCACAGCACGGTGACGATGGTGTGCCCGGGCCCCATGTCCCGCGCCATGCGGATGGCGCCCGCCACGTTGATCCCGGTCGAGAGGCCCATGCACAGCCCCTCGCGCTGCAGCAGGTCGAACACGACGGGCAGCCCCTCGGCGTCCGGGATCTGGTAGGGATGATCCACCTCCAGCCCCTCGAGGTTCGCCGTGATGCGGCCCTGCCCGATACCTTCCGAGATCGACGAGCCCTCGGCCTTGAGCGCGCCGTTGCGATAGTATTCGTAGAGTGCCGCCCCCATCGGGTCGGCGAGACCGATCCTGATCTGCGGGTTGCGGGCCTTTAGCCCCATCGCCACGCCCGCAAGCGTGCCGCCCGACCCCACGGCACAGATGAAGCCGTCCACCTTGCCGCCGGTCTGCTCCCAGATTTCGGGCGCGGTCGAGTCGATGTGGGCCTGGCGGTTCGCCACGTTGTCGAACTGGTTCGCGAAGACCGCGCCGTTCGGCTCGGTCCGGGCCAGCGCCTCGGCCAGCCGGCGGGCGTAATGGACGTAGTTGTTGGGGTTGCGGTAGGGCACCGCCGGCACCTCGACCAGCTCGGCTCCGGCAAGCCGCAGCATGTCCTTCTTTTCCTGGCTCTGCGTGTCGGGGATCACGATCACGGTCCGGAATCCCATCGCCGCGCCGACAAGGCTGAGGCCGATGCCGGTGTTGCCCGCGGTCCCCTCGACGATCGTGCCGCCGGGCCGCAGCTCGCCGCGCGCCACCGCGTCGCGGATGATCCAGAGCGCGGCACGGTCCTTGACCGACTGGCCCGGATTGAGGAACTCGGCCTTGCCGAGGATCTCGCAACCGGTCAGCTCGGACGCCTGCCGCAAGCGGATCAGCGGCGTGTGGCCGACCGCGTCGGGGAGATCCTTGAAGACATGCATTTTCCACACTCCTCAGCCGCAGAAATTCGCGTTCCACACCGAATCCCCACTTAAGCGGAATGCTCACGGCGCTCAACCCCGTGCGGCGCGGGGCTCAGGCCCAGGCGGCGCGCAGCCTCTCGCGGTGGCGGGCGAGCCAGAGCAGCGGGATCATCGCGGGCCCGGTGTTGACGCCGCCGCTCTCCAGCGCGTCGAGCGCGGCGTCGAGCGGAAGGACGATGGTGCGGATGTCCTCGCCCTCGGCGGCCAGCCCGTGCAGCCCGCCCTCGCCCGCCAGATCCGCCTCGCCCACGAATGCCGCGAGATATTCCGACGCGAGGCCGGGCGTCGGGTAGTAGCCCGGCAGGCGGATGATGCGGCCGATCGTCAGCCCCGCCTCCTCCATCGCCTCGCGCCGCGCGGTCGCCTCGGAATTGCCATCCGCGTCGATCCGGCCGGCGATGACCTCGATGCACCACGGAGTGGGATCGCCGCGGGCGGCCGGGCCGGGGCGGAACTGCTCGATCATGAGCACCCGGTCGCGCCGGGGGTCGTAGGGCAGGATGGTTACCGCATCCCCCCACGAGACGGTCGTGCGCGCCAGCGGCTGCGTCCAGCCGCCGTCATGGCGGCGATGGCGCAGGCGATGCTCCTCGACGGCGAGATAGCCGGTCCATGCGGGACGCCGCTCGAGCCACTCGACATCGCGCGCCGCCGAGAAGCCCGTCCGCAACGCGTCTCCGGCCACGGCGCCCCCCTGCGCGGCGAGAACGCGCGCGCGGGCACGCGTCAGCATCGCGGGCCAGTGCCGGTGGAGCGCGCCGGGCGGCAGGCGGCCGTGATGCTCCATCAACTCGCGCGCCGCCTCGATCACAAGGGCGGCATGCTCGGCCTGCCACGCGGCGAGGTCCCACGGCTCGGCGCTTGCCGGCGCGCCCTCGCGGGGCCGGAAATAATCGGCCGCGACGAGGCCCGAGGCGGTCAGAACCTCGATGCCCGCGAGCTCATACTCGGCGGATTCGTAGAATTCGAGCCGCGCGCGCTCGGCCGGACCCGCAGGCCGGAACAGCGTGCCTTCCGCCGCCGCACCCGGCGCGGGCCATAGCAGCGGGTAATCCGCGCGCGCATGCCGCAGGGCCACGAAGCCCTCCGCCCGCGCCGGCAGGATGCAGGCCGGGCCGAGGGGGCGGCCGAGCACCACCTCGAGCAGCCCCCGATCGCGCAGCGAGCCATAGAGAAAGATCGGTTTCATGCCCGCACCCAAGCAGCCGGGCGCCCCCAACGGACCGCCATGCAATGCGGCACCTGTCCCGGACGCGGCCGGGCGCATCGGTGCCGCCGCTCCGGCGGGACGCGACATCGCGGGCCTTCTGGCGGCACCCGGCCTTTTCCTGCCCTCGGGACGGACTATCATGGTGATCCGAAGGCGGCGCAACCGCGTATATGACCACAACGGACGAGATGCCGCGCGGCCCGGCGGGCCCCGGCGAGCAGGTTGAGATGCAGGCGATGCCCAAGCACATGCCGACGACCGAGATGCTGGCCGACTACGCGAGCGGCGCGGCCTCGCCCGGCGTCTCGCTGCTGATTGCCGCGCACCTCACCCATGCGCCCGAGAGCCGGGCGCGGGTGGGTGCCTTCGAGGCCGTGGGCGGCGCCCTCTTGGCCGACGAGCAGCCGCTGCCGATGTCGGCGGCCGCGCTGGACGATGTGCTCGCCCGGCTCGACGGCGATGACGCGCAGGATGCGCCGGTCCGGCACGATCCGGGCCCCCTGCCAGGCCCGGTGATCGAGGCCGTGGGACGCGATTTCGACAAGATCGCCTGGAAGTTCCGCCTTCCGGGGGTGGCCGAATGCGAGCTCGACGGCTATCCCGGCGAGAAGGTGAGCCTTCTGCGGGCCCGCCCGGGCGCGCGCATGCCGCAGCATACCCACGAAGGGCGCGAGCTGACGCTGGTGCTCGCGGGCGTGCTTCAGGATGGCGACGAGGTCTATCGGGCGGGCGATGTCGCCATCAACACCGAGGACGACGACCACCGCCCCGAGATCATCGGCGACGAGACCTGCTATTGCCTGATCGTCATGTCGGGCGGCCTGCGTTTCACGGGCAGGTTCTCGCGCGCGCTCAACTTTCTCGCCGAGTGAACGGCTCAGCCTCGGCCCGGAGCTTGCGAGCGCCGGGCCGACGGGCCCTCAGGTCGTGCCGTCGGACGGCACGTCGCGGTTCTTGCGGAAGCGCACCAGCAACCAGTGAAGCAGTTCGGTGACGACGCCCAGGACGGCGGTGGTCGTGATTGTCAGCGTGAGGAGCGGGAAATTGATCACGAGATCGAACAGCGGCGTGATCTCGCTCTCCATGTTCCTCACGAAGCTCTCGTAGTCGTCGGACGGGCCGTTCCAGACTTGGATCGCCACGACCAGGGCATAGACCGTCCCCGCCACGATGATCGACAGCAGCCCGGCCCAGACGCCGTTCGCAACGGCGACGATGAGGCCCCAGCCCTGCCGTGTGGCAAGATTGAAGAACCCGACGAGCGCCCCGGCAATCGGGCTGATGATTGCCATGACGGGCAGCTGCTCGAGCACGGGCCGAGCCTCGGGATTCGACAGCACCCAGTTGATGGCCCACGCCATCAACACCGCGCAGATCAGACGAAATACCAGCATGTCGCGCCTTCGCTATGCAAGCCGAGCGGAATAACGCGCTCTCACATCAACACCCCGACGCAAGAATGCCCCATTTTGGCATATCAGCGCAAGATTCATGCAGGTCTTTGCAGCGAAATTTGCGTGACGTCCGTCGTCCGGGCCATGAAACAGGCGGCACAGCTTGCAAGGTAGAAGTTCCACATCCGGCTGAAACGCTCGTCGAAGCCAAGGGCGCGGATGTCGTCCCACTGGTTCTGGAACCGCTCGCGCCACTCCCGCAGGGTGCGCGAATAGCTCTCGCCGAACTCGATCGAGCCCAGCAGGGCAAGCCCCGCGCGCTCGGCCTCGGACCGCAGCGCCGCGGGCGAGGGAAGCATGCCCCCGGGGAAGATGTACTTCTGGATGAAATCCGTCTGCCGGCGATACTGCGAGAACAGCCCGTCCGCGATCGTGATGATCTGGAGACCCGCCATCGCCCCCGGGCGCAGCCGTTCGCGCAGCGTGCGGAAATATGCGGGCCAGTAGCGCTCGCCGACCGCCTCGAACATCTCGATCGAGGCGATGCCGTCATAGACGCCCCGCTCGTCGCGGTAATCGCGCAAGACGATTTCGGCCCGGTCGGCCAGCCCGGCCTCAAAGAGCCGCCGGCGGGCATAGGCCTGCTGCTCGCGCGAGAGGGTGAGGCCGGTCACGCGCGCCTCGCGCTCGCGGATCGCGTATTCCGCGAAACCGCCCCAGCCGCAGCCGATCTCGAGAATGTGGTCGCCCGGCTGCACCCCGATCCGGTCGCAGATCGCGGCATACTTGTTCGCCTGCGCCTGCGCCAGGTCCTCGCCCTGCCCCGTGAACAGCGCCGAGGAATAGGTCATCGAGGGATCGAGCCAGCGCGCGTAGAACTCGTTCCCCAGGTCGTAGTGGTAGGCGATGTTGCGCCGCGCGCCGCGGCGGGTGTTCGAGCGCAGCCAGTGGCGCAACTGCTCGTAGGCCCGCACCAGCGCCATGCCGGGGAAGCCGCGGCCGAGGCTGTCGTTGTTGACGAGGATGACGTCGAGGAGCGCCTGCAGGTCGGGCGTCTCCCACCAGCCGTCGAGATACATCTCCGAGAAGCCGAGGTCCCCCTCGCGCACCAGCCGCGCGAAGAAATCGCGGTTCAGCACCATGATCCGTCCGGCGGGGCCGGGTCGTACCCCCTCGGCGAAGAAGCAGCGCCCGTCCGGCAACGTGACCTCGAATGTGCCGGTCTCGATCTTCAGGGCGATGCCGAAGAAGGTCTCGAACCAGCGCGGAAGATCCTTCTGGCCCTCGACACTCGTCAACCGCATGTCGGTCTCCCTGACAACGTTCTCTCGGAAAATAAGGCAGAACGGCGGGGCCGGGCCAGAAAAATCGTGGCTCGGCCAAGACTTCAGCTGTCGGTGTGACGCGACCCGAAGGCCGCGAGCGCGCGCGCCCGCCCCTCTTCAAGGGCAACGACCGGCGCCGGGTAGGCCTGAGCGGGCGACATCCTCCAGCGCCGCGGGACTGCCTCGAAGAATGCCAGCGCATCCGCGTGCGGCCGCGCCCGCCCCTCGGCGATGAAGCGGTCGGCATAGCGGCCATCGGGGTCGAATCGGGTGGCCTGCAGGTCGGGATTGAAGATGCGGAAATAGGGCGCGGCATCCGGGCCAGAACCTGCGACCCACTGCCAGCCCATGGCGTTCGAGGCCGGGTCCCAGTCGATCAGGCAGTCGCGAAACCATGCCTCGCCCACTCGCCAGTCGGTCAGAAGATGCTTGGTGAGGAACGAGGCCACCAGCATCCGCGCCCGGTTGTGCATGGTGCCGGTGACATACATCTCGCGCATGCCGGCATCGACCATCGGGATGCCGGTCATGCCGCGCCGCCAGCGCTCGGCGTCGGGATTGTCCGGGCGCCATGGGAAGCCGTCCCAGTCGGCGCGCCAGTTCCGCGTCTCGATCTGCGGGGTGTGGAACAGCAGGTGATAGGCGAATTCGCGCCACACCAGCTCCTTCAGGAAGTGCTCGGCGCCCGCCTCGGCGCGCCCCCCGAGGCGCTGCATGGCCGCGAGGCCCGCATGCCAGATCGTGCGCGGCGAGATCTCGCCAAACGCAAGGTTCTCGGAGAGGCGCGAGGTCGCCTCGATGTCGGGCCGGTCGCGCTCGGCCTTGTAGGCGCCGATCCGGTCGGCGATGAAGCCATCGAGCCGGTCGCGCGCCGCCGCCTCGCCGACGCCCACGAAGCGCGCGACCACCTCCGCGCCGCGATTCATCGCGCGCGCCAGGTGCCAGTCCGCAAGGGCCTCCGAGGCCGGCCATGCGGCGGGCGGCGCAAGATCGCCCGGCTCGGGCAGGGGCGCCGCCACCTCGCGGTCGCGCACCGCGCGCCAGAACGGCGTGTAGACCCTGAAGAAGCCGCCCTGCGCGGTCTCGACCTGCCAGGGCTCGTGCATGAGCGCGGCGTTCGCGCTCGCGGCCTCGATGCCCGCCTCGCGCAGGGCCGACTTGACCGCCGAATCCCGCTCTCGCGCGCGGGCATCGTAGAGGCGCGACCACACCACGCGCCGCGCGCCCGTCTCGGCCACCAGCGCGCGCAGGACGTCAAGCGCATCGCCCCGGCGCAGCACGAGGCGCGAGCCGCGCGCCGACAGGCGCCGCCCGAGATCGTCGAGCGAGAGCCCCAAGCGCCACAGCGACGCCGCGCCCGTGGCCGTTTCGGTCAGCGGGTCGAGGATGAAGACCGGAATGACCGGCCCGCCCGCGGCGAGAGCCAGCTCCCAGCCCGGATGGTCGCCCAGCCTGAGATCGCGGCGCAGCCAGAGGATCGTCGGCGGGGTCGGAGGCGTCGGCGTCGGCGTGGCGGGCATCGGCGTGCGGGTGTCCGGGTGACTTCGTGGCCGAGGACGCTTGACATTCTCGCCCCCGTTCCGCCCGGGACGTGGCGCGACCCGCCGGGAGATCAACGCTTCCTTAACAATTTTTCGCCCGAATCGGCATCAACTCTCGCCGTGTGGGTGGAGTCGTGTGTGGTGGAGCAAGGCATGAGCGTGATCCCCTTTGACCCCGAGCATCCTTTCCCGGCGCGCCGGTCGCGCCCCGGTGCCGAGCCGGGCGCAGCGGTCGCGCGTGCAAGGGTGATCGAGCGCGCCCTCGATCTCGCGCTCCACGAATGCGCCCGCAACCTCGAGCGCGCCCGCCGCGCCGAGGCGAGGGTCGAGGAACTGACGGCACAGATGATGCGTGACCAGCTTGCCGAGCCGGCGGCGCCGACACTTTTCCGAGCAGGCTGAGCGGCGCGCGCACCGCGTCCCCATCACGCCGGAACGCCCGAGGCGATCCGAGCGACATGCACCGGGCGAAGCATCGACCAAACCTGCATGACATGCGCGGGCCGCTCCCGCGCCCCGGCGCAGTTGAGGGCCGTTCGCGTCAGGCGTGAAAGACCGTCGCGGCCTCGGCCCAGGCCGACCGCAGGGCATCGGCTGCGCCGAAGGGAAGGTTCGCGAACAGCAGGCCCGATCCGGTCATCCCCCGCTCCGGCCGCGCGGTGAAGCCGACCTCGTGTCGCAGGAAGCCGGGCAGCCGGGCGGCCTCGACGGGCCCGGTCAGTTCGACATGCCGTCCGGCGGGCAGGATCGGATACCAGACCATCACGATCCCCTCGGGCCAGCGGCGCAGCAGCGCCAGCGCCGTCTCGGCGCTGCGGGCGTATTCGTCCTTGACCTCGTAGCTCGGGTCGATCAGCGCAAGCCCACGGCGCGGGCGCGGTGGCGCGAGGGCCGGCAAGCCCTCGTGCCCGTCGCGGCGGTGGATGGCCACGCCCTCGCCGGCCATCGCCTCGCGCAGCGCAGCATTCTCGGCCGGGTGAAGCTCGCAAAGGATCAGCCGGTCCTGCGGCCGCGTGAGCAGGCGCGCGATCAGCGGCGAGCCCGGATAGGCGGCGGGCCCGAAGCGCGCGCGCGCCGCGTCGAGGGCGCGCCAGAACGGCCCCTTGCCGGGCGTGAGCCGGCCGATGCCCGCCGCCGCCTCGCCGGTCTTGAGCGCCTCGGGCGCACCGAGATCATAGAGGCCCCGCCCGGCATGGCTCTCCATATAGCTGATCGCGCGGGGTTTGGCCGTCAGGAGATCGAGAAGCGCCGCAAGCGCCATGTGCTTGTGCAGGTCGGCGGCATTCCCCGCGTGATAGGCGTGCTGGTAGGACAGCATCGCCCGTCAGACCCGTGCACGTGCATCTGCCCGCGCGGCCGCGTGCGCGGTGGTCTCGTCCGCCCGCCACGCGAGCGCCGCCTCGCGGGGATGCCTGCCGTCACACCGTTCCATCCCCGGGGCTGCCACCGCGATCCCGGCCATCAGAACTCACGCATCCAGAACTGCATCGGCTTTTCCGTTTCGGCCTCGCCCCCGATATCGCGCCAGGCGAAGCGCGTCACAAGGCCCTCGACCGGGCGATAGCCGCGCTTGCGCCAGAACGGGTCGAGCGGGGCGTAGCCGGAAGGACGCGCCGGGTGGCTCTCGGGACGGATGACCGCGCAGAAGCAAGACCAGCGCCGGCCCAGCGCCCGGCCCCGTGCTTCGCGATGGTCGAAGAAGGCATGGCCCGCGCCCTGCCCGCGATACTCGGGCAGCAGAACGGACTCGCCGCAGTAGAAGATCTGCGAGAGGTCGAAGCCGCGCCCGGCGAAAGGGCGGGCGAACTCGGCGGCGTGGTCCTCCATCGGCGCGCCGGTGGCTGCGCCCACCAGCCGGCCGCCGTCCCAGGCGCCGACGACGATCGCGCCGGGGCTCGCGGCATAGGTGCGCAGGTAGCGCTGCTCGTAGGCCATGTCGCCGTCGTAGAGATAGGGGAAGGCGCGGAACACCTCGATCCTGAGGCGGGCGAGTTCCGGCAGGATTGCCGGCAGGTCGCCCGCCGCGATGGGACCGACCGTGAGCGTCACGCCGAGACCTGCGCGATCCAGTCCGCGAGGTTGTAATAGGTCGTGACCCGCGCGATCTTGCCGTCGCGAAGCGCGAAGAAGGTGCCGGCGGGCAGCACATAGCGCTGGCCGTGGGCTTCCGGCAGGCCCTCGTCGGTCTCCAGGTAGGCGCCGTTCACGGTGAACTCGGCCGCGGCGCGGGTGCCGCAGGGGCTCGCCATCACCACGATGTCGGTGAGCCGTTCGCGATAGCAGCGCGTCATGTGGGCCGAGAACGCGGCAAAGGCGTCCTTGCCGGTGCGATGGCCGCCCTGGTTCACGTCGTGGCGCACATCGTCGGCCAGCAGCGCCAGCATCCCCTCGGCGTCGCCCCGGTTGAAGGCATCGTAATAGGCGGTGACGATCTCGGTCGGCGTCATCTGCGGTCTCCGGTCCTGGCCGGAGGTGGGCCCGGCCGCGTGGTTGCGGGTTTCTACTGCGGCGGCGCCGGGGGCGCCACCCCGGGATCAGAGGCCGGCGAAGCCCGGCGGCAGGCCGGGCGGTGCGAAGCCCGCGGCGATGCGCGGGCGGCCCGTGGCGGTCGCGATCAGCTCGGCCTCGACGATCACGCGGCGGCCCTCGATCTCGGCCTCGCGGACCTCCCAGCGGCGGGTCAGCGCCACCTCGGCGGCGCCGGCAAGCGTCGCGGCGGCGCGGACCTCGGCCTCGAGCGCCGTCTCCGCTGCGCGGCGGGCGTCCTCGAACCCCGCGAAGTCGCGCGTGCCCGCGGCGAGGTGCAGCCGGAAGCGGTCCTCGGCCGGCTGGGTCAGCGTCGCTTGGCGCGTGATCCGCACCTGCCCGGCGACCGCGCCCACCGCATTCGCGACATCGGCGTGGCCGGGGATGACCGGCGGGGCATCGAGCATCTCGGCGACCCGTGGATAATAGACCGGGGCCGATGCGCCGAGCCCGACCAGCGGCACCGAGAGCGAGAGCCGGGGGCAGACGAGGCCCGCGTGCCGGCGCAGCGCGGCCTGCGCCAGCGTCGCCCGCGCGAGGCCCGGCTCGCCGAAACCGTCGGCCGCGAATGCCGCGTCCAGCACATGCTCGGCCGAGCGCGCGATCAGCGCCTCGATCACCGCGCGGGCGAGCACGAGGCCGTCGGCGGCGACCGGGCGGCCATCCACGCCGCGCCGGCGCGCCATCAGCGCCGCGCCCAGTTCGGCCGAGCGCGCATCCCAGCCCGCGTGCAGGCCAACGACATGGGCGGCGTCCGAGGGCGTGAACCCCGCGACGCGGACGAGGCCGCGCTCGACCAGCCGCTTCAGGGCGATGCGGCGCGGTCGGGTGCGCAGCGCCTCGTCGGCGGCGACCGGAGCCGCATCGAGGCTGGCGAGCAGCGCGGCCTCGGCCGGGCCGAGGCCCGGTGCCTCGGCAGGACCCACGCGCAGGAGGAAGCGACCGTCGAGCTCGCCCGGCACCGCCCGGCTCAGCTGGCGTTCCAGCGCCGCCGGCACCGCGGCGCCATGCTCGGCCCCCAGGAGCGCGAGCGGCACCAGCCGGCGCGGCCCAAGCAGGACCGCGGCGCCCGTCTGCCGCTCGTCGAGCGCCACCTCGCTGTCGCCGCCCAGGCCATGCGTGGTCATAGCAACCGCCTCGACCATGGTGCGCAGACCGCCCACCTCGGCCCCCGCGGGGTCGAGGCGGGGCCGGCCGCCATGCAGCACAGCGATGTCGGTGGTGGTGCCGCCGATGTCCGAGACGATGGCATCCCCCAGCCCCGTGAGGAACGAGGCGCCTACGAGGCTCGCGGCGGGGCCCGACAGAATCGTCTCGATCGGCCGGAGCCGCGCGAACTCGGCCGAGACCAGCGCGCCGTCGCCGCGCACCACCATCAGGGGCGCCGCGATGCCGCGCGCCGCCATCATCGCCTCGGCCGAGGCGACCAGCCCCGCGATCATGCCGACGAGCCGCGCGTTCAAGAGCGCTGTGAGCGCGCGCCGCGGCCCGCCGACCTGCGCCGAAAGCTCGTGCGAGCAGGTCACCGGCAGCCCCGTCAGGGCGCGCACGATGTCGCGCGCCGCAAGCTCGTGCGCCGGGTTCCGGACGCCGAAATGGCCGCAGATCGCGACCGCCTCGACCGCGAGGCCGTCGAGCGCGGCCGCTAGCCCCTCGCGGTCCAGCGGCGCGCGCTCGGTGCCATGCGGGTCGTGGCCGCCGGCGACGGCGATGAGGGGGTCCTGCCCGATCGCCTCGGCGAGGCCCTGCCGGCCGAGATCGGCGGGATCGAAGCCGATCATGATCAGCGCCGCGCGTCCCCCCTGCCCTTCGACGAGGGCGTTCGTGGCCAGCGTCGTCGAGAGCGAGACGAGCCCGATGCGCCCGGGCGGGACGTGTCCCGCCGCCAGCACCGCGTCGACCGCCGCCGCGATGCCGCGCCCCAGGTCGTCGCGCGTCGTGAGCGCCTTGGCCTTGGCGATGACGGCCGCCGCCCCCTCGGGCAGGCGCGCGGCGTCGAGGAGCGCCGCGTCGGTGTAGGTGCCCCCGGTGTCGACGCCAAGCAGCAGCGCGTCGCCCCCCGCGGGGCGTGGGACGTCAGCCCCCCCTGCGAAGCCTGTGGCGGCAGCGGTCCCGGTCGTCGGCTCGGACATTGATCGCCTCCGGCATGCAATCCGCTCGCGCCGCGCGGACGCGGCGGGCGCGGGCTTCTCGTAGGACGTGACGCACCGACCCGCAACGCGGTTTGCGACGCCGCGCCCGGTTTCCGCGCCGGAAATGGCGGCGGGGGCGATCCGGCCCACCAGGGCCAGCCGGGGATGGCTCAGGCAGCGGCCCGGGCGGCGATGCACATCTCGCGCTTGGCGCCGAAGCCCGGCCGTTTGCCGACCACGAGCCCCGCCGCCGCCAGCGCGCGGCGCACCGCCCCCGCGGCGCTGTAGGTTGCAAGCGTCGCGCCCGGCGCCATCCGGGCGGCCACGGCGGACAGGAGCGCGGGCTCCCACATCTGCGGGTTACGGGAGGGCGCGAAGCCGTCGAGGAACCACGCGTCGGCGCAGCCCGTCCAGCGTGGCACGGTCCGGCGGGCGTCGCCCTCGACGACCTCGAGCGCAAGCCCGCCGAGGTCGAACACCCCGCCCCTGCCGTCCCATACCGCGAGGAGCCGGGCCGCGAGGTCCGACAGCTCGGGGAATGCAGCAAGCGCGCGGGCCATGTCGGCCGGCGCGAGCGGCGCGAGCTCGAACGACGTGACCGTGAGCACGGCCCCAGGCGCGGCCCGCTCTCGCCACAGGTGCCAGGCCGCGAGGACATTGAGGCCAGTCCCGAAGCCCAGCTCGGCGATGCGGAAGGAGCGCAGCCCCCCGTGCCAGCGCCCGGGCAGGCGATTGCCGTCGAGAAAGACGTGGCGGGCTTCGGCGAACCCGTCGGTGCGCGCGTAGAAGGGATCGCCATGGCGGCGCGACACCGGCACCTCGCCGCGCGGCCCCGGCTCCCACAGAAGATCGTCACTGGCCTTCGCGGTCGTCATGTGGTCGGTTCTTGCGCGCCGGCGGTCGGCGATCAAGAGCAGGCGAGGCAAGGAGAACGCGTGGCCGAGACGACGGACGTTCTGGTGATCGGCGCCGGGGTCTTCGGGCTCTGGGCGGCACGCGCCGCGGCGTCGGCCGGCCTGCGCGTGATCGTGGCGGAGGCGTCCGCACCCGGCGCGGGGTCGAGCGGCGGCCTCGTCGGCGCCCTGACCCCGCATCTCCCGACCCGGTGGCGGCCGTTCAAGGCGTTCCAGATGCGGGGGCTCGAGACCCTCGGCGCGCGGCTTGCCGAGCTTGCCGGCGAGACGGGCATCGACGCTGGCCACGCCCGCTGCGGCCGCATCACGCCGATCGCCGACGCCGCGGCACGCGGGCGGGCGCTCGCGCAGGCCGCGGCGGCGCATGACGCCTGGGGCGGCCGCGCAACCTTCGAGGTCCTCGACGCGCCGCCGGGCGAGGCGGATGGGCTGCTCGACCCGGCGGCGGCACCTTTCGGTGTGATCCGCGACACGCTTTCGGGACGGGTCGAGCCGCGCGGGGTAATCGCCGCGCTCGCCGCCTCGGTCGCGGCGCGGGCCGAGCTGCGGACTGGCTGGCGGCTCGCCGGGCTCGACCATCGCCGCATGGTGGCCCGGTTCGACCGTGGCGAGATCACCGCGGGGCATGTGGTCGTCGCGGCGGGCTGGCACAGCCTCGGCCTACTGCCCGCGGGCTGCCTGCCGCCGGGGGCGCTGTCGGGCGCGGGAGTGAAGGGACAGGCTGCGCTGCTGGCCGCGCGCGCCGAAGCAGGTGCGCCACTGGTGCAGGCGGGTGGCCTCTTCATCGTGCCCCACGCTTCGGGCGGGATCGCGGTCGGCTCGACCACCGAGAAGACCTGGGAGGACGAGAGGCCCGATGCCGCCCTCGACGCCGTGATCGCCGAGGCGCGCCGTCTTGCCCCGGCACTTCGCGCCGCGCCGATCCTCGAGCGATGGTCCGGCATCCGCCCGCGGGCACCCGGGCGCGAGCCGCTTGCAGGCCCGCTGCCCGGCGCGCCAAGGCTCCTGCTCGCGACCGGCGGCTACAAGATCGGCTTCAGCGTGGCGCATCTCGTCGGCGACGCGCTTGCCGCCATCGCGACGGGCGCGGATTCCCCCGACCCGCTGCCGGCAAGCTTCGCGCCCGAGGCCCACGGCCTGCGCGCGGACGTCTAGCGAATCTGCCACCCCGCGCCCGCGCCAAGGGCCGCGCGCCGCGGCTCGCCAAGCCCCGTCGAGGCGGCAACCTGCCTCACGACGGCGCCGATCTCATGAAATTTTCGTCAAGACTCGTTAATGTGGTCAAAATATTTTGCCAAACCCTCTCGCCTTTCCCCGTCGCATGGGTATTGTGCCTGCGGCTGGCACGGACGCGGCGCCTCGGCGCGGCGGGGTGCCGGCGAAATCGCCCGCGCCCCCAAAAGCGTTCCGGCGAGCAACGAGAAGTCGCCGGCGGCCCCACGAGGCCGACCAGTCCGACAGATGGCCGAAACGCCCGGCAGCGTGAGACGCCGGGATGTGTTCCAAGGGAGGACCCCAATGAAAGACACAGCCGAGACCAGAACCTCGCGCCGCAAGTTCCTCAAGGGCGGCATCGTGGCCGGCGGCGCCGCCGTCGCGACGCTCGCGGCGCCCCAGGTCAGCCGTGCCCAGACGGTCAAGATCAAGATGCAGGGCGCCTGGCCCGACGCCAACGTGTTCTCCGACTTCGCCAAGCAGTATGTCGAGCGCGTCAACAAGATGTCGGGCGGCCGGATGGAGATCGAGTATCTCCCCGACGGCGCGGTCGTGAAGGCCTTCCAGATCCAGGACGCGGTCAACGACGGCGTGCTCGACGCGGGCCACCACGTCACCGCCTACTGGTACGGCAAGAACAAGGCGGCCTCGCTGTTCGGCACCGGCCCGGTGTTCGGCTCGAACGCGTCGCAGATCCTCGCCTGGATCCACTTCGGCGGCGGCCAGGCGCTCTATCAGGAGCTGATCCAGGACATCCTGGGCCTCAACCTTGTTGGCTTCTTCGCCCTGCCGATGCCGACGCAGCCGCTCGGCTGGTTCAAGAAGAACGTGAACTCGATCGACGACATGAAGGGCCTGAAGTGGCGCACCGTCGGCCTCGCCGCGGACGTCATGCAGGCGGCGGGCGTCAACGTGACCCAGCTTCCGGGCGGCGAGATCGTCCCGGCGCTCGAGCGCGGCGTGATCGACGCCTTCGAGTTCAACAACCCGACCTCGGATCGGCAGTTCGGCGCGCAGGACGTGGTGAAGGACTACTACATGTCCTCGTACCATCAGGCGGCCGAGTTCTTCGAGATCATCTTCAACAAGGATCTCTTCGACAGCCTGTCGCCCGAGCAGCAGGCGATCCTCGAATACGCGGCCGAGGCGGCGAACACCGCCAACTACGGCCTCGCGATGGATCGCTACTCGGCGGATCTCCAGACCCTGATCAACGACGACGGCGTGAAGGTCCACCGCACCGACCCGTCGATCCTCAAGGCTCAGCTTGCGGCCTGGGACACGGTGCTCGAGGACCTCAACAAGGATGCGTTCTTCAAGAAGGTCGTCGACAGCCAGAAGGCGTGGTCCGAGCGGGTTGCCTACTACGACATCCTGAACGCGGCCGATTACAAGCTGGCCTACGACCACTACTTCCCGGGCAAGCTCCCGTTCTGATCCAGCGAGCCCGCGGCAGGGCGTCGCGGGCCCAATGGCACGCCAAGCGGGCGGGGGGGAATCTCCCCGCCCTTGTCGCAGCACCTTCCCCGGACAGGACATGGAACGAACAATCCGCTTCATCGACCGCCTGACCGCCTGGTTCGGCAAGGCGTTCGCATGGTGCATCCTGGGCATGACCTTCGGCATCGCCTACGAGGTGTTCGTGCGCTACGTCCTCAACTCGCCGACCTCGTGGGCCTTCGACATGAGCTACATGATGTATGGCGCGCTCTTCATGATGGGGGGCGCCTACACGTTGAGCCGCAACGGCCATGTGCGCGGCGATTTCGTCTACCGGCTGTGGCGGCCTCGGACGCAGGCGCGGGTCGAACTGACGCTCTACTTCCTGTTCTTCTTCCCCGGCGTGCTGGCGCTGATCTTCGCCGGCGCGAAATATGCCGAGCGCTCGTACCGCTACACCGAGGTGAGCGTCATGAGCCCCGCCGGCGTGCCGATCTTCCAGTTCAAGATGCTGATCGTCGCCGCGGGCATCCTGCTGTTCCTGCAGGGCATCGCGCAGGTGCTGCGCTGCCTCCTGTGCATCCGCACGGGCGAGTGGCCGCGCGCGGACGCCGATGTCGAGGAGATGGAGCAGATCCTCCTGAAACAGGCCGCCGAAGAGAAGGCGAAAAGCGGAGCCTCCGCATCATGACCGACCCGCAGATTGCCATCCTGATGCTGGCGACGTTCATCCTCAGCATCTTCCTCGGCTTCCCGATCGCCTTCACGCTCATGGCGATGGGCGTGGGCTTCGGCTACTATGCGTATTTCGATGCCGGCCGGCAGTGGCGGGCCTACGAGAAGCTGATGGCCTCGGACGACCCCGGCACGTTCGACATCGTCTCGACCTGGTTCGAAGGCTTCTTCAACAACCGCATCTTCGACCTGTTCGTGAACCAGACCTATTCGGTCATGTCGAATGACGTGCTCACGGCGATCCCGCTGTTCCTGTTCATGGGCTATGTCGTCGAGCGCGCGAACATCGTGAACGCGCTGTTCGACACGCTCTATGTGTCGGCCAAGCGGCTGCCGGGCGCCATGGCGGTGGCGGCGCTCACGACCTGCGCGCTGTTCGCCACGGCCACGGGCATCGTCGGCGCCGTGGTGACGCTGATGGGGATGCTCGCCCTGCCTTCGATGCTCAAGGCGCGCTACGACACGTCGTTTGCCTCAGGCGTGATCTGCGCGGGCGGCTGTCTCGGCATCCTGATCCCGCCCTCGATCATGCTGATCGTCTATGCCGCGTCGTCGAACGTCTCGATCGTCAAGCTCTACGCTGGTGCGCTGATCCCGGGCTTCATGCTCGCGGGCCTCTACATGGTCTACGTGGTCACGCGCGCGACGCTGAACCCGCGCCTCGCGCCGAAGCCCACCGTCGACGAGACCGGCCATCTTTCGACGGGAAAGATCGTCGTCATGCTGCTGACGTCGTTCTTCCCGCTGGCGCTGCTGATCCTGTCGGTTCTGGGCGCGATCCTGTTCGGGCTGGCGACGCCCTCCGAGGCGGCGGCGCTCGGCGCGCTGGGCGGGCTCCTGCTCGCGCTGGCCTACCGCTCGCTGACCTGGGACCGCCTTCGCGAGTCGGTCTATCTCACCGTGCGCACCTCGGCGATGGTCTGCTGGATGTTCGTGGGCTCGTGGACCTTCTCGTCGGTGTTCAGCTACCTGGGCGGCGAGTCGGTGGTCGAGGAGTTCGTGCTCGGCCTCGACATGTCGCCGATCATGTTCCTGATCATGGCGCAGATCATCATCTTCCTGCTGGGCTGGCCCCTGGAATGGTCCGAGATCATCATCATCTTCGTGCCGATCTTCCTGCCGCTGCTGCCGCATTTCGGTGTGGACCCGCTGTTCTTCGGCATCCTGATCGCGCTGAACCTGCAGACCTCGTTCCTGACACCGCCGATGGCCATGTCGGCCTACTATCTCAAGGGCGTCTCGCCGCCGGGGGTCGAGCTCACGCACATCTTCTCGGGGGTCATGCCCTATCTGGCGCTGATCCTGATCGCGATGGTCATGATCTACGTCTTCCCGTCGCTCGTGTTCTACCTGCCGGAGCTGGTCTATGGCTGATGCCATGGCGCAGACGTCCGGCAGGGGAAACCCGGCCGATCTCGGCGCCCGCGACGCCGCGCGGGCGGTGGCCGAGGGCGATGTGACCGCGACCGCGCTGGTCGAGGCCTGCATCGCCCGCATCGACGCGGCCGACGGCGAGATCGGCGCCTGGGCCCATGTCGACCGCGAGGGGGCACTGGCCACGGCCGAGGCGCTCGACGCGCACCGGCGCAAAGGGCTGCCCTGCGGCCCGCTGCACGGCGTGCCGGTGGGGGTGAAGGACATCATCGACGTGGCCGGAATGCCTGGCGAGAACGGCGCGTCCTCGGATCGCGGGCGGCGCCCGCGCGAGGATGCGACCGTCGTGCGGCGCCTGCGGCGTGCCGGGGCGATCATCCTCGGCAAGACCGTGACGACGCCGCTCGCGCAGGGCGCGCCAGCCGCGGCCACGCGCAACCCGCACGATCTCGGGCGCTCGCCCGGCGGCTCGTCGGCCGGCTCGGCGGCGGCGGTCGCGGCCGGGATGGTACCGATCGCGCTCGGCACGCAGACCAACGGCTCGGTGATCCGGCCGTCGAGCTTCTGTGGCGTCGTCGGCTTCAAGCCCTCGTTCGGCGCGATACCCCGCAGCGGCATCCTGCCGGTCGCGCCGTCGCTCGATCATGTCGGCCTGATGGGGCGCAGCGTCGAGGACATGGCGCTCGCCGCGCTGCTGATGGGCGAGGACGGGCGCGACCCCGACTGCCGTGGCTTCCGCGGGCCGCTCGCCGAGGTCGCGGCAGGCCGCCCGCCGGTGCGCCCGGCGCTTTGCTGCATCATGGGACCCGCCGAGCCCGAAGCCGCCACGCGCGAGGCCTTTGCCGAGCTTTGCACGGCGCTGGCCCCGGTCGACGAGATTGCTCTGCCCGAGGTGTTCGCCGAGGCGTTCCGCTGGACGCGGACGCTGATGGCGGCCGAGGGCGCGCATCACCTCGGCGGCTATCTCGACCGGATGCCCGACGCGGATCCGGACCTGCGTGCCCTGATCGAGGAGGGCCGCGCGACGCCCGCCCCCGACTACCTGATGGCGCGCCGGATGCGCGCCTCGCTCGCGGCGGGCCTGGCCGAGCTCACGTCGCGCTACGACGCCATCCTGACCCCCGCCGCACCCGGCGAGGCGCCGGCCTTCGGCAGCACCGGGGACCCCGCCTTCTGCACTTTGTGGTCCTACACGGGCCTGCCGTCGCTCACCCTTCCGCTCCTGACCGGTGGCGCGGGGCTGCCGCTGGGCGTGCAGGTCGTGGGCGCCGCCGATGACGACGCGCGCCTTCTGCGCACCGCGCGCTGGATCGTCTCCACCCTGTCCGAGCATGGAGAAACCGAATGAGCGACTGGATCATCGCCTTCCTGGCAGTCGGAACCCTCGCGGCGTTTCTCGGCATTATCGCGGTCTTCGTCCCCGTGCCCGACCTGATGATCGTGCTGGTGGCGGTGGTCGTCTTCGCCGCGATCGACTTCCTCCGCGACCTCCGTAACGGCACGACGAACGGCAAGTAAGCCGTGCCGGTGCCGGGCGGGCGAAGACGGAAGGACTGACGAAATGAAGCCGGTGGTGCTGGTGACGCGGCGGCTGACCGATGCCGTCCACGAGCGGGTGAGCCGCGACTACGACGCGATCCTCAATCCCGAGGACCGCGTCTTCACCCGCGACGAGCTGATCGAGGCCTGCCAGTCCGTCGACGCGGTGCTGCCCTGCCATTCCGAGATCTTCTCGGCCGAGGTGATCGCCCGCCTGCCGGCGCGGCTCAAGGTGATCGCGAACCATTCCGTGGGGGTCGATCATGTCGACCTCGCAGCGGCGAAGGCGCGCGGGATCGTCGTCACCAACACGCCCGACGTCCTGTCGGACGCGACGGCCGAGATCGCGATCCTGTGCATGCTGGGCGCCGCGCGGCGCGGCTCGGAAGGCGACCGCATGGTGCGCGAGGGGCGCTGGACCTTCTGGAGCCCGGCCTTCATGGTCGGCCGGCAGGTCAGCGGCAAGCGCTTCGGGGTCGTCGGCATGGGCCGCGTCGGACAGGTGACGGCCGAGCGCGCGCGCGGCTTCGGCATGGAGATCCACTACCACAACCGCCGGCGGCTGGAGCCGGCGCTCGAGAAGGGCGCGATCTTCCACGAGACGCTCGAGAGCCTGCTCGGCGCGGCGGACGTCGTCTCGCTGCACTGCCCGTCGACGTCCGACACCACCGGCATGATGAACGATGCGGCCTTTGCCCGGATGAAGCCCGGCGCGATCCTCGTCAACACCGCACGCGGCGCGCTGGTCGACGAGGAGGCGCTGGTGCGGGCGCTGACCTCGGGGAGGCTGTTCGCCGCCGGCCTCGACGTCTTCCGCACCGAACCGGGCGGCAATCCCGCGCTCGCCGCGCTCGACAACGTCTTCCTGCTGCCCCATATCGGCTCGGCGACCACCGAGACGCGCGACGCGATGGGCTTTCGCGCGCTCGACAACATCGACGCGGTCTTCGCGGGGCGCGAGCCGGGCGACCGCGTCGCCTGAGCCGGGAGGCGCCCCATGCGGATCGGACGGCGGCAGTTCCTCGCGGGCATGGGCGCCGGAGCGGCGGCGGTGGCCGGACCGTGGCGCATTGCGGCGGCGGCCGGGACGCCGATCGTCCTCTCGGCGGCGCCGGGCCGGGCGCAGCTCGCACCCCCGGACATGGCGCCGACCGCCGTCTGGGCCTATTCCGGCACGACGCCCGGCCCGGTGATCCGCGTGCCGCAAGGCGGCCGGGTGAGGGCGCTCCTGCGCAACGGCCTCGCGCAGCCGACCACCATCCACTGGCACGGCATCCGCATCGCTCATGCAATGGACGGCGTGCCCGGCGTCTCGCAGCCGCCCGTCGAGCCGGGGGCCGAGTTCCTCTACGACTTCACCGTCCCGGATGCGGGCACCTACTGGTATCACCCCCATCGGCAGAGCTGGGAGCAGCAGGCCCGCGGTCTTGCCGGCGCGCTCATCGTCGAGGAGCCCGAGCCGCCCGCGGTCGACCACGACATGCCGGTGCTGCTCCAGGACTGGCGGCTGGACGAGACCGGGGCCTTCGACGCCCGCGGCCTCGGCTCGATGCACGATTTCAGCCATGCCGGGCGGATGGGGAACTGGACCACCGTGAATGGCGAGGGCGAGGCGACATGGGCCGTCCGCCGCCACGAGCGCCTGCGCCTGCGCCTGATCAACGCCGCGACGGCGCGGATCTACACCCTGGCCGTGGACGGGCTTGAGGGCTGGATCATCGCTGAAGACGGGATGCCGTTCGCGCCACAGCCGTTGCCGCCGCGGCTGGTGCTCGGGCCCGCGCAGCGGATCGACCTGATCGTGGACGTGACTGCCCCCGAGGGCGAGGACGCGGCGCTCGCGATTCTCGATCGGCAGGGCGCCTATGCGGCGGTGCTGATGCCGGTCTCGGGCGTCGCGCGCCCGGCCCCTGCCCTGGCGCCGACCGCGCTCGCGCCGAACCCCGTCAACCTGCCCGGCTCGCTCGCCGGCGCCGCCACCGCGCGCCTGCGCATGGAGGGCGGCGCGATGGGCGGGCTTTCAAAGGCGCGCCTGGGCGAGCAGACGCTCGACATCCGCGAACTGGTCGCGCAGGGCATGGCCTGGGCGATGAACGGCGTTGCCGGCATGCCCATGGAGCCCCTTCTCGCGCTCGAACGCGGGCGCACCGCGCGCATCGCGCTGGTCAACGACACCGCGTGGCCGCACGCCATGCACCTGCACGGCCACCACTTCCAGGAGGTCCGGGACGGCCGGACCGGCGGCCCCCTGCGCGACACGCTGCTGATCGGGCCGCGCGAGTCGGCCGAGATCGCCTTCGTCGCCGACAATCCCGGCGACTGGATGCTGCATTGTCACATGGCCGAGCACATGGCCGCGGGCATGATGAGCTGGATCCGGGTCGCCTGACCAGCGCGAGCGCGCCGCGCGCCGCCGGACTGCGCCCCGTCAGCCGTCGCGATCGGGTGCGTTCTCGGCGCCGCAGGGCTTGATGGTCAGCCCTTCCGGCAGCCGCGTCGCCGCGTCGCCGCAGGCAAGATCGAGCCGCCCCTGATCGAGCTTCTTCACCCCGGAGAGATCCGCGCCCGACAGGTTCGTGCGGCGCAGATAGGCGTCCTCGAGATCCGCGCCGGTCAGGTCGGCGCCCGTGAGGTCCGCGCTGGCCAGCCGCACCGAGCGAAGATCGGCCCCGCGGAAGATGGCGCCGGGCGCCTTTACGCGGTCGAGATCGGCCCCGCTGAGCCGGGCGCCGGTGAAGTCGGCGCCGTCGAGGGTCATCCGCTCGAGGTCCGCGACCTCGAGCTTCGCGTCGCGGAACACCGCCCCCTTGGCCGAGCCGCGGCGCAGCAGCGCCGAGCGCAGATCCGCGTCCCGCAGATCGGCGCCGTCCAGAACCGTGTCGGCAAGGTCCGCCTCGCGCAGGTCGGCCGATACGAGGATGGCGCCGCCGAGATCGGATTTCTCGAGATCGACGCCCCGCATGTTCGCCCTGGTGAAATCGCCGCGCGGGAGCGTCGTGTTCTCCATCTCGGTGCGGCGCAGGTCGGCCTTGGCGAAACGGGCATCGGGAAGGGTGGCGTATTTCAGGTCCGCCTCGCGCAACACCGTGCCGGTGAAGTCGGCGCCTTCGATCTGGATCGAGCGCAGCGTGGCCAGCCGAAGGTCGCAGCCAGGGCAGCCGCCACGCGCAACCAGCTCGGCAACATCGTCAGCCGCCGGCGCCACGCCGCTCCAACCGCCGGCGATGAGCGCCGCGGCCAGAATCCAGCGCGCGCGGGCGGCGCTCAGGGGTATCAGGCGAACGGTCGGAATCAGAGCTTCGGGCATGGCGATCCCTCCGGGTGACACGGTCGGCCGGCTCCACCTTAGGCGCGGCGCCGGCGCGACGCCAGAGCGGCGCAGCCCTCCAGCGCTCAGCCGCGCCGCGATGTGGCATAGCGCTCCGACGCCTCGTAATAGGCATCGAAGCCGATCCGGCGGCGCAGTTCGGCGAAGTCCATCAGGTGATGGTCGCGCGGCACCCCGCGGCTCAGGCAGTCGAGCGTCTCGACCATCGCCTTCATGGCCGCCGCCATCAGGCTGAGCGGATAGGCGGCGATCCGGTAGCCGATCTCCTCGAGCCGGGCGGGCGGCAGGTCGGGCGTCTCGCCGCCCTCGACGATGTTCGCCATGTTCGGCAGCGGCAGCTCGGCGCAGATCGTCCGCATCTCGGCCTCGGTCTTCGGGGCCTCGACGAACAGGATGTCGGCGCCAAGCTCGGCAAAGCGCGCGGCGCGGGCGATCGCCTCGGAAAGGCCCAGCGTATGGCGCGCATCGGTCCGGGCGAGGATCAGGATATCGGCGCCCTCCTCGCGCGCATCGACAGCGGCGCGGATGCGGTCGAACGCCTCCTCGCGGCCCACCACGTCCTTGCCGGGGGTATGGCCGCAGCGCTTGGGCGCAAGCTGGTCCTCGATCATCACCGCGGCGGCGCCCGCGCGCGCCATGCCGGTCACCGTGCGGCGCACGTTCATCGCGTTGCCATAGCCGGTGTCGCCGTCGGCGATCAGCGGAATGGTGATCGCGCCCGCGATGTTGCGGGCCTGGTCGAGCACCTCCGCATAACTCATCAGCCCGAGGTCGGGCGCCCCGATCCGGCTGGCCGAGGCCGCGAAGCCCGACATGAAGGTGAGATCGAAGCCTGCCTGCTGGATCAGCTTCGCGCTGAGCGCGTCGAAGCAGCAGGGCATGGTGAGCAGGCGTTCCTCGGCGAGCAGCGCCCGCAGGCGGTTGGCGGGGGTCATTCGGTCCTCCGGTCGGCTTCCGGCCATCACAGCCGGAACGGGATGTAGAGCGCGAGATCCGGCCAGATGTAGATCAGCGCCACCGTCAGGAACATCAGCGCGAGGAACGGCAGCACTCCGCGCGCGACATCGGCCAGCGCAACCCGCGCGACGGCCTGAATGACATAGAGATTGAGCCCGACCGGCGGGGTGATCAGAGCGCATTCCACCATGATGACCATGAACACGCCGAACCAGATGGGATCGAGGCCAAGGTGCTGCGCGGCCGGCAGCAGGACCGGCGTCATGATCAGCACCATAGACAGCGCCTCGAACACCAGCCCCATCAGCAGCAGCACCGCCGCGACGAGCACGATGAAGGCAAGCGGCGTCTCGACCGCCTGCCCGATGAAGGCCGAGATTTCCTGCGGCAGGCGATAGAGCGCGATGGCCTTGCCGAAGATCTTCGCCCCCGCGACGATCAGCAGGATCGCCGCCGTGGTGGCCATCGACTCGACCGCCGCCTCGCGCAAGCCCTTCCATGTCAGCGTGCGCAGCAGCGGGCCGGTGATCACCAGCGACGCGGCGAAGCCGATCGCCGCCGCCTCGGTCGGCGTGGCCGCGCCCGAGTAGATGGCGCCGATCACGATGACCGCGAGCAGGATCGACGGCAGCGCGCGGATCGTCGTCGCCCGACGCTCCGCCCAGCCCGCCGCCTCGGCCCGCGCCATGCCGCGGATGCCCGCGTAGAGCATCGAGTAGACGATGAAGAAGCCCACCAGCGCGAGCCCCGGCCCTACGCCCGCGAGGAACAGCGCGATCACCGATTCCTCGGTCACGAAGCCGTAGACGATCATCGGGATCGACGGCGGGATCAGGATGCCCAGCGTCCCCCCCGCGGCCAGCAGGCCGTAGACGAAGCGCCGCTCGTAGCCGCGCGCCAGCATCTCGGGGATCGCGACGGTGCCGATCGTCGCGGCCGTCGCGACCGACGAGCCCGAGATCGCCGCGAAGATCCCGCAACTCAGGATCGTCGCCACGGCAAGCCCCCCCGGCCAGTGGCCCACCCAGGCCTGCACCGCCGCGAACAGGTCGCGCCCTACGCCGCCTTTCAGGAGGATGTTGGACATCAGCAGGAACAGCGGCACCGCCAGCAAGATGAAGCCGTCGAGCGTGGACAGCACCGCCTGCGGCGCCATCAGGGACGAGAAGCCGCCCGCGATCAGCATCCCGAGCCCCAGCCCGCCCAGCGCGAAGGCCACCGGCACCCCGGCGAGCAGCAGCGCGAACAGTGCCGCGAGGATCAGCGCCACCGTCATTCGCCATGCGCTCCTTCAGCCCGAAGCTCGCCGCGCAGCGCGCCCAGCGCCTCGATCAGCGCCTGCGCGGCCAGCAGCGCGAAGCCCGCGGGTACCGCCGCCTCGGACAGCGCTGCGGGAAGGTCGAGCATGGTCCCGCTGGTCCGCCCGCGGGAGAAGCTGTCCCAGAAGATCTCCCACCCCTTCCACGTCACCACGACCGCGAAGCCGGCGACCGCCAGCATCGCGCCTGCCTCGGCCAGCCGCTGCCCGCCCTCGCGCATGAGGCCGGTGAGTGCCGTGATGCGGATGTGGCGCCGCTCTCGCAGGCACCAGGCCATCGCCATCAGGGTGCCCCAGATCAGGCAGAGCTGGCTCAGCTCGGCCGCCCAGATGGTGGGGCGCGTGAAGAAATAGCGCGCGGCGACCTCCCAGCTCAGCATCGCGCCGGCGGCCACGTAGAGCACGGCCGCAAGCATCGCGAGCGAGGTGACGAGGAAAGCGAAGGCGCGCATGTCTGCCCTGGGCTCGCGCCCGCCCGCCGCGAGGCCGGTGGCGCATGGGGAAAGCGGGGAGGGGATGAAGCGAAGGGCGCCGCCGCCCTTCGCGGGGTTCGGATGCGGCGCGTCAGTACGCCGAGGCCGCCTCGACCAGCTTCGCGCCCAGCTCGCCCGTTTTCGCAAGATAGGCGTCATAGACCGGTTGCGCCGCGGCCTTCCAGACCGCGATCTCGTCGGCCGTGGGCTCGTAGACGGTCATCCCGTTCTCCTTCGCCGCCGCATAGGCGTCGGCCTCGATCTGGGACATCCGGCCGCGCACGTCGAGCTCGGCCTTGCGCGCGGCATCGACCATGATGCGCCGCTGCTCGTCGGTGAGGCCGTTCCACCATTCGGTGTTCGCGATGACGAGGAACTCGATATCGGCGTTGTTGGTCACGGTGATCGTGTCCATCACCTCCCAGAGCTTGCGGCTCTGCACGCCCGACACGCCGGTCATGCCGATGTCGACGGTCCCGCGCTGGTAGGCGAGATACTGCTCCGAGCCCGACACCATGGTCGCGGCGCCCCCGGTCGCCTCGACGAAATCGCCCAGCGTCTTTCCGAAGACGCGGACCTTCTTGCCCTTCATGTCCTCGGGCGTTCGGATCGGGCCGCCCTTCGAGAGGAAGACCGACCCGCCATAGGCCTGCCACCAGAGCACTGTCGAGCCGGTGCCGGCGATCGCCTCGTCGATCGGCGCGCGCACCGCGCTGCCGGGCTCGACGGCCTTGCGCACCTTCTCCTCGGTGTTGAAGAGGAAGGGCAGGTAGAAGACGTCCACCGCCGGGATGTCGCCGACATAGCGCGTGAGCGAGGCCACGCCCATCTCGATCGCGCCCGAGCCCACGGCCTGAGGGACTTCCTTGTCCTGGTAGAGCTGGGCCGAGTCGTAGATCTCGACCGCGATCGTGCCGTTCGAGTTCTTCTCGACCTCCTCCTTGAACAGCAGGAGGTTCTGGCCGAGATGGCTCTTGAGCGGCAGTTGCAGCGTGATCCTGGCAGTCAGATCCGCCGCCTGGACCTGGGCGACCGCGGCAAGCAAAAGGGCCGCGCCCGCAAGCAATGCGGTTGGCTTCATGGTTGCTCCTCCCCTGGAACTGTTCTGATTGACGAACAGCTTGCATCGCAGGCGCGCCGCGTCAAGCAAAGGCGATCCAGGCGCCACGCCGGGCGTGCCGAAAGGTGCATCCCTATCCGCTTGTTATGTCGCGGTTTCGGCACGCAAACGGGACTCCACATTCGCGCAAAACCCTCTAGCATCGGCGCGACGCGCACCGAGGGAGGCGGCGATGGGCCATGTGATCCTGCTGGCGCAGCAGAAAGGCGGCGCAGGCAAGACAACCCTGCTCACCCAGCTTGCGGCCGAGCGGGCGGCCGCGGGCGCGAACGTCGCGATCCTCGACCTCGACCCGCAGCGCTCGACCACCGGCTGGTTCCGCGAGCGGCTCGCGCGGCGCGGCGACGGTGGCGGCATCGCGCTTCTGGAGAGCGCGGAGTGGCGCGCCCGCAGCGACATCGACAAGGCCGCGAAATCGGCGGACTGGGTGTTCGTCGACGCCCCCGGCTCGGCCGACACTCTGGGGCGCATCGCGATGCGCGCGGCCGATCTCGCGCTCATACCCTGCCAGCCCTCGATGGCCGATGTCTGGGCGAGCGAGGCGACGCTGGAGATGGCGCGGCGCGAAAAGCTCGCGCATGCCGTCGTGCTGAACCGGGTGCCCCCGCGCGGCCGGGCGGCGGACGAGGCGGCGGCGCGGCTCGCCCGCTCGGGCGCGCCGATGATCGATGCGCGGCTGGGCCAGCGCTCGGCCTTCGTCGAGGCGTTCATGCGCGGCGCAGGCGTGAACGAGCTGGCGCGCGCCGGCAAGGCGGCGGCCGAGGTCACGGCGCTGGCGCGGGCCGTCGAGGCCCTGCTCGCGCCGCGGTGAACTGCGGCCGCGCCGGCGGCCGGATGCGGCAAGAGGGAGGACCGGAGATGAGCTTTTCCGACAGGCACGACAGGGTCAGCCGAATTCTCCGGCTTTCGGCGCCCCCGGCCGAGGTCTGGGCGGCGGTCGGCGACTTCGGCGCGCTGGCGGACTGGCACCCGGTGGTCGCGAAATGCGAGATCGACGAGATCGACGGCGACACCTACCGGGTGCTCACGACCGCGGACGGCGGGCGGCTGCTCGAGCGGCTGATCGAAACCGGCCCGCACCACTACACCTACCGCATCGAAGAGAGCCCGCTTCCGGTCGACGACTACCGCGCGACGCTGAGCGTGGTGGCCGAGCCCGATGGCGGCTGCCATGTCTACTGGGGCTCGACCTTCGAGCCGCTCGACCCGTCGGCCGACGACGTGGTCGGCGGGATCTACGACGCGGGCCTCGAGGCGCTGCGCGCCCGCTTCGGCTAGGGCGGGGACGCGGCCCGCTCAGGGGGCGACGAGGATCGAGCCCGCGACCTCGACCCCGCCCCCCGGCAGCCGGTGGACGACGACGATCTCGCCCGACCGCGGCACCCGGCCGGTGAGCGCGGTGATGTTTACCTGATGGGTGACGAGGATCAGCCGCGCGCCGGTCGGCTGGGCGGCGATGAAGGCCGCAAGCGCCGCCGTCTGCGCATCGCGCCGGCCGCGCTCGGCGAAGAACGAGTCGAGCGCGGGCAGGTCCTCGACCTGGCCGAGGGCGAGGAGTTCGGCGGTCTCGCGCGCCCGGCACCAACGGCTGGTGAAGACGCCCTCGATCTCGATCCCGCGCGCGCGGATCGCCGCGCCCGCAGCGCGGGCCTGCGCCCGTCCGCGCGCGTCGAGATTGCGCTGGGTCGCGCAGTCGTCCAGCCGGAAGCCGGGCGGGTCGCCCGTGCCGGGCGCGATGGCGTGGCG
This sequence comes from Thermohalobaculum sediminis, assembly GCF_023487995.1. Taxonomy (GTDB): domain Bacteria; phylum Pseudomonadota; class Alphaproteobacteria; order Rhodobacterales; family Rhodobacteraceae; genus Thermohalobaculum; species Thermohalobaculum sediminis. Next base: position 151,709 of record NZ_JAMFKN010000004.1, on the reverse strand, counting down.
CATCAGCCCGACGGCGCCGGGTTGGCGCAACGCCTCCCAGCCATCGGCGGCGGCCTGCGGCGCGGGCATGGCGACGACCACCGCCAGGGCAAGCGCCGCGCACAGGCGCCGAGCAAGCCGGCCGAGCGCGGACCGCCGCAACGGGGACCAAGTGGCCGCCGCGCCAGTCCCGCCGCAAGGCGCAGGACCCCATGAAGGGGGGTGTCCCGGCTCCGGCGGCGCAGCCGCGGCGCAATCCGTCATCGTCACCTCCTCGTGCACCGCAACGTCGAACCGGGCTCCCGCGGCATTCGTCCCCACCAACGGAAAGCCGTTCGCGCGAAGTGGCAGGTAGACCCGGACCGCGGGCGGGCGAGCCCCCATGCGCCGGATTTCGCACCTCGGCAGGCGCTTTCACGACATGGACCGCGAGGCCGAATGCCCTGCCCCACCCACACGCTTTGCCTTGCCCGCGCGATCGGCTATGCACGATCCCCATCCGGCCGGCCGGGCCGGAGGTCATCCGAGGTGGAACGATGAGCGACAGGCTGCCGCACGAGAAGGGGTTTCACGTGTCGTGGGAGCAGATGCACCGCGACAGCCGGGCGCTGGCCTGGCGGCTCGACAAGCACGGGCCCGGGCCGGATGGCGCATGGAAGGCGGTCGTGGCGGTCACGCGCGGCGGCATGGTCCCCGCCTGCATCCTCGCGCGCGAGCTCAACATCCGCATCGTCGACACGATCAGCGTGAAGTCCTACGACCATCAGAGCCAGCTCGACGCCAAGGTGCTGAAGGCCCCCGACGCCGACCTGATGGGCGACGGCGAGGGGGTGCTGGTGATCGACGACCTCGTGGACACCGGCCGCACGCTCGACGTGATCCGCCGGCTCTACCCCAAGGCGCATTTCGCCACCGTCTATGCCAAGCCCAAGGGAAAGCCGATGGTCCAGACCTATGTGACCGAGGTGAGCCAGGACACCTGGATCTTCTTCCCCTGGGACATGGCGCTCATGTATGTCGAGCCCTATCGCGGCACGAGCTGAGCGGCGGGCAGCTGAGGGGCGGGCATGGCCTATGTGGACGGCTTCATTCTGGCGGTGCCGCTGGAGAACCTCGACGCCTACAAGCGGATCGCGCGGAAGGCCGGCAAGCTGTGGATCGAGCACGGCGCGCTCACTTACGTCGAATGCCGGGCCGAGGACACGCCACATGGCAAGACGACCTCGTTCCCGCGCGCGGTCAAGCTCAAGGCCGACGAGACCGTCATCCTCGCCTGGATCACCTACCGCAACCGCCGCCATCGCGACGCCGTGGTCAAGAAGGTGATGGAGGACCCGCGCATGGCCAGGATCATGGAGAGCGAGGCCATGCCCTTCGACGGCCGGCGCATGATCTTCGGCGGCTTCACCACCATGATCGAGATGACCTCGGCGTGATCGCGGCGCGCGGGGCTTGCGGGCCGGCGGGCGGCGCGCTTTCATGGCCCGTCCGTGCCCGATGGATGGAATGGCGCGTCCGCGCCGCGGGGGGCCGCCGCCGATGACCGATGCCGCAGTGCCGCTTCTCGAGGCGCGGGGGATCACCCGGCTGTTCGGGAGCTTTGCCGCGAACCGCGACGTGAGCCTCGCCATCCGGGCGGGCGAGCGGCACGCGCTCCTGGGCGAGAACGGGGCGGGCAAATCGACCCTCGTGAAGATGATCTACGGCGTGCTGGCCCCAAGCGCGGGCGAGTTCCGCTGGGAGGGGCGCGCGGTCGAGATCGCCTCGCCCGCCGCCGCGCGCGACATGGGCATCGGCATGGTGTTCCAGCATTTCAACCTGTTCGACGCGCTCACGGTGGCCGAGAACATCGCGCTGGCATTGCCGGGCGAGAGGATGCGGGGCCTCGGCGCCCGGATCGCCGAGGTGTCGCGCGCCTATGGGCTGGCGATCGACCCGAACCGCGCTGTGCATTCGCTCTCGGCCGGCGAGAAGCAGCGGGTCGAGATCATCCGCTGCCTCTTGCAGGCGCCCCGACTTCTGATCATGGACGAGCCCACCTCGGTGCTGACGCCGCAGGAGGGCGCGCTTCTGTTCGCCACGCTGAGGCGCCTCTCGGACGAGGGGGTGGCGATCCTCTACATCTCCCACAAGCTCGACGAGGTGCGCGCGCTCTGCGAGGCCGCGACGGTGCTGCGCGCGGGCGAGGTGGTGGCCGAATGCGACCCGCGCGCGGTCAGCTCGGCCGAGATCGCGGCGCTGATGGTCGGGCGCGACGTGGCGCAGGTGGGGCGCGCGGACGGGGCGGCGGCGGGGCCGGTGCGGCTCGCGATCCGATCCTTGAGCCTGCCCGCCCCCTCGCAGTTCGGCACGGCGCTGCATGAGGTGAGCCTCGACGTGCGGGGCGGCGAGATCCTCGGCATCGCGGGCGTCGCGGGCGAGGGACAGTCGGAGCTGATGCAGGCGCTGATCGGCGAGCGCCGCGCGCCCCGACCCGAGGCGATCGCCGTGGACGGCCGCGCGGTCGGGCATCTCGGCCCCGACGCGCGGCGGCTGGCGGGTGCCGCCTTCGTGCCCGAGGAGCGCGCGGGCCACGCCGCGGTGCCCGAGATGGGGCTGCCCGAGAACGTGCTGCTCTCGCACCACCGCGCCGAGCGGCTGTCGGGGCCCGCGGGCTGGATCAGGGCCGGGCGAACGGCGGCGTGGGCCGCGCGGGTGCGGACGGCGTTCGATGTCCGCGCGGGCGGGGCGCATCCCCGGGCGGGCTCGCTCTCGGGTGGCAATCTCCAGAAGTTCGTGGTCGGCCGCGAGATCCTGCGCGAGCCGGGCGTGCTGGTGGTCAACCAGCCGACATGGGGGGTGGACCCGGGGGCGGCGGTGGTGATCCGGCAGGCATTGATCGACCTCGCTCGGCGGGGTGCGGCGGTGCTTGTCATCAGCCAGGATCTGGAGGAACTGTTCGCCATCGCCGACCGGGTCGCGGTGATCCACACCGGGCGGCTGTCGGCCCCGCGGCCGGTGGGCGAGCTCGACGCCGAGACGGTGGGCCTGCTGATGGGTGGCGCCGACCCGGGCGCCGACCGCGACGACCGCCATCCCGCGGAGGCGCACGCATGATCCCCCGGCTGGAGGCGCGCGCCGAGCCCTCGGCGCTGATGACGCTGGCCTCGCCGGTGATCGCGATCGGGCTCACGCTGGTGGCGGGCGCGGTCATGTTCGCGCTGATGGGGCGTGATCCGGCCGAGGCGCTGTGGGTCTATTTCGTCTCGCCCTTCATGGATGGCTATTCGCGGGCCGAGCTGGTGGTGAAGGCGGTGCCGCTCGCGCTGATCGGCGCGGGGCTCGCGGTCTCGTTCCGGGCGAATGTGTGGAACATCGGCGCGGCGGGGCAATACGTGGCGGGCGCGATGGCGGGGGGCCTGGTCGCGCTGGGCGCGCCTGAGGCCACGGGGACGGCATGGTTCCTGCTCTACCTTGCGGCGGGCGTGACCGGGGGCCTCGTCTGGGCGGCCGTGCCGGCGCTGTTGCGGACGCGCTTCAACGCGAACGAGATCCTGGTGTCGCTGATGCTGACCTATGTCGCGGCGCTCATGCTGGACTGGGCGGTGCGCGGGCCCTGGCGCGACCCGCTGGGCTTCGGCTTTCCGCAGAGCCGGGATTTCACGGCGACCTTCCAGATGCCGGTGATCCTCGAGGGCACGCGGCTGCATGCCGGGGTGATCGTGGCGGTCGTCGTGGCGGTCGCGCTGATGCTGATGATGGGCCGCACGATGCGCGGCTTCGAGCTCAGGGTGATCGGCGCGGCGCCGCGCGCCGGGGCCTTCGCGGGGTTCTCGCAAGCGGGCGCGGTGTGGTTCGCGCTGCTGCTCTCGGGCGGGCTCGCGGGGCTTGCGGGCGCCATCGAGGTCTCGGCGACTGTGCACCAGCTGCAGCCCGACATCTCGGCGGGCTATGGCTTCGTCGCGATCATCGCGGCGTTCCTTGGGCGGCTCAACCCTGCGGGTGCGCTGTTCGGCGGGCTGGTGCTGGCGGTCAGCTACATCGGCGGCGAGAACGCGCAGATCCTGCTGAAGCTGCCCAAGAACGTGACCGGCATCTTCCAGGGCATGCTGCTGTTCTTCCTCTTGGGCTGCGACACGCTGATCCGGCACCGCATCATCTGGCGAAGGAGGGCCGCGGCATGACCGCGAAGATCGCACTGGGCGAGAAGTTCGGGCTGATCGCCGAACACTGGCGGCCCAAGGTGGTGGCCGAACTGAACGGGCAGGAGGTCAAGCTCGCCAAGCTGAAGGGCGCCTTCCCGTGGCACCGCCACGACGAGGTGGACGAGATGTTCCTGGTCTGGCGCGGCACCATCCGGCTGGAGTTCCGCGACCATGCGGTGACGCTGGGGCCCGGCGAGGCGCTGGTGGTGCCGAAGGGTGTCGAGCACCGCCCGGTCGCCGCGGAGGAAGCCGAGGTCCTGCTGTTCGAGCCCGCGGGCGTGAAGAACACCGGGAATGTGGACGACCCCGACTTCACCGCGCCGCAGGGCGTGCGGATCTGACAGGCGGCGCAGCGCGATGGAAGCCTTCCTCATCTCGGTCCTGATCGCGGCCACGCCCTTCCTGCTGGCGGGGCTGGGCGAGCTGGTGGCCGAGCGCGCAGGCGTGCTCAACCTCGGCGTCGAGGGGATGATGCTGATGGGGGCGGTCGCGGCCTTCGCGGTGGCCTTCTCGACCGGCTCGTCCGCGGCGGGAATGGTGGCGGGGGCGGCGGCGGGGGCGGCGCTCGCGGCCGTCTTTGCGCTGGTGGCGCTGGGCCTGCTCGCGAACCAGGCGGCCACGGGGCTCGCGCTCACGATTTTCGGGGTCGGAGCGTCAGGGCTGATCGGACAGGGCTTCGTCGGCCAGACGATCCGGCCGCTGGGGAAATTCGGCATCCCCGGCGTCAGCGACACCACCATGCTGGGGCGCATCCTGCTGGGGCACGACGCGATGGTGTACCTGGCGCTCGCGCTCGCGGCGGCGGTCGCGTGGTTCCTGGGGCGGACGCGTGCGGGCCTGATGCTGCGCGCGGTCGGCGACAACCCCGAGGGCGCGCATGCGCTGGGCTTCCACGTCGTGCGGGTGCGGGTGCTCGCGACCCTCTTCGGCGGTGCCTGCGCGGGGCTCGGCGGCGCGTATCTGAGCCTCGCCTACACGCCGATGTGGGGCGAGAACATGACCGCGGGGCGCGGCTGGATCGCGCTGGCGCTGGTGGTGTTCGCGACCTGGCGGCCGGGACGGCTGGTGGCGGGGGCCTACCTGTTCGCCGCGGTCACGCAGTTGCAGTTCTACGGGCAGGACTGGGGCATCCGACTGCCCTCGCAGATGCTGGCGATGGCGCCCTATCTCGCCACGATCGTGGCACTGGTCGTCATCTCGCGCGACGTGAACCTCACCCGCGCCAACGCCCCGGCCGCGATCGGCCGGCCCTTCCGCGCCGAGCGCTGAGCGCCCGGCGCGGCCGGCGCGCTGGGGGATGCGCGCCGAGAACGCGGGATGCGTGGCCCGTTCCGGGCTCCGGCACCCCGCCCCCGCCGTGCGCCGCGTTTCCGTGGCGCGCGCGGCGGGGAGCCCGCTGTCCCTCGTTCGGGCCGGATCAGGCGTTGGCGATCAGCTCGACCGCCTGCTCGGTGGTCCAGACGGCGTTGGCCATGTAGCGGAAGTTCACCAGCGCCGCGAGGTAGCCATCGCCCTCGGGCAGCATCGCCGCAGCGGTCGCGTCCTTGACCACGGCAACCTCGAAGCCCTGCTCGAGGAACTCGCGCATGTGCGATTCCGTGCACAGGTTGGCCGACATGCCAGCCAGGATGATCTGGTCCACCTTCTGCTTGCGAAGCTGGAGGATCATGTCGTTCGATTCCGGCCCATAGACCTTGTGCGGCGAGGTGACGATCGTCTTGCCGTCGTTGATGTAGGGCTTGTAGAGCTCGAGGAAGTCGGCGCCCGAGCCCTCGAAGCCCTCGAGGCTCAGCGCCCCCTTGCGGTCGAACATGCCGATCTTGTGCATCAGCTTCTCGAGCGCGCCCTCGAACTTCCAGCCGTGATCGGTCGGGTAATAGTAGTGCGGCGAGACCGCGACGGTCATGTCGCGCGCCTTGGCTGCCTTGAACAGCTTCTCGATGTTCGCGACCGTGTTGTGCTTCTCGACCGAGGGGCCGACCACGCCCCAGGTCACGCCGTTCGGGCTAAGGAAGTCGTTCTGCGGGTCGGTCACCACGAGTGCCGCCCGGCTGAGGTCAAGCTTCATGTCGCTGGGCGGCAGCGCGGGCTCGGCCGGGTCGGCGTAAGGATCGGCGGCCTGGGCCATTGCAGGCCGGGCGGCGGCAACGGCCGCAGCGGCGGCCGCAACACCGCCGGTCAGCGCCGCGCGGCGGCTGATGCCGTGGTTGCAGCAATCATCACTCATCGTCGTCTCCTCCGTGGATCGGGTGCCCGCCGGGGCTTTCCCCGGGGCTTCCCCCAAGCCGGACGATGGGCGATACGATGTGCCCTTGCGTCTCAAATATGGCCTTGAAGGGGGAGAATTGGTATCCGATCGCCACTCGGGCCGGCAGGATGGCAGCATGTCGTTCGAGCATGTCTTCGATGCCATGGAGCTGGGGGCCGAGCCCTTCGCGCTCTGCACCCTGCACGGGCGCTGCACCCTGCCGCTGGGCCGCCCGGCGGGCACGACGCTGCAATACATCCTGGGCGGGCGGGGCGAAATCCGAATCCCCGACCGACCTGCGCTTCGAGTTGGCCCCGGCAGCCTCGTGCTGATGCCGGCGCTGATGCCCCACGCGCTCCACGGCGCGGGCGAACCGGGGCCGCCACTGCCGGACTGCCGGCCCGCCGAGGTCGAGCTGGTCGAGCACATCGGCGGCGAGCCGGCCGACGCCGGCGCGGGCAGCCTGCGCGCGATCTGCAGCCATGTTCAGGTGGCGCTCAGGGGCACCTCGGGGCTCGTGGACCTGATCCGCCAGCCGATCGTGCTGGACGTGGCCGAGGACGCGGTGGTGGCGGGGACGGTCGAGCGGCTGCTCGCCGAGCTTGCCGCGCCGGGGCTCGGCAGCCGGGCGATGATCCGGGCCCTGCTGCTGCAATGCATGATCCAGCTGATCCGCCGTCGCCTCGCCGCGCGCGACCGGGCGCTCGAGTGGATGGCGGCATTGGCCGACGAGCGGCTCTGGGCGGCGCTGAGGCGCATGCTCGACGCGCCGGGCGCCGCGCACAGCGTCGAGGGCCTGGCGCGCGAGGCCGGGATGAGCCGCGCCTCCTTCGCCCGGCATTTCGCCGCGGCCTATGGCAGCGGGCCGATGGAGCTGCTGCGCGAGCTCAGGATGCGTCACGCGGCCGACCTGCTCGCCAACAGCGGACTGCCGGTGAAGCGGATCGCCGAGCAGGCGGGCTTCGCCAGCCGCAGCGCCTTCGCGCGCGCCTTCACGCAGCACAGCGGAGTCTCGCCGCGCGGGTTTCGCGGCGGCATCGACGGGGAGGCCGGCTGAAGCCTCGCAAGGCGTGGACTTTTCACGCAATCCGCGAAACATGGGCGCGAGAGGAGGCATGCCCGACTCGCCGGGCGGGCCGCACACAACTGGCGCATGACCACGAACAGGGAGTCTCCGATGATCCGCAGAACATTCCTCGCCCTCGGCGCGCTGGCGCTGGCCGGGCTCGGCCTGCCCGCCCAGGCGCAGGACAAGCTGAAGGTGGGCTTCATCTATGTCGGACCGATCGGCGACTTCGGCTGGAGCTATCAGCACGACCAGGGGCGGCTCGCCATCGAGAAGGAGTTCGGGGACAAGGTCGAGACGACCTATGTCGAAAGCGTCTCGGAGGGCCCGGACGCCGAGCGGGTGATCCGCCAGCTTGCCGCCTCGGGGCACGGGCTGATCTTCACCACCTCGTTCGGCTTCATGGACCCCACGCTGAAGGTGGCCGAGCAGTTCCCCGACGTGAAGTTCGAGCACGCGACCGGCTACAAGCGGGCGCCGAACCTCTCGACGTACTCGGCCCGGTTCTACGAGGGGCGCCACGTGATCGGCACCATCGCCGGGCACATGACGAAGACCAACAAGATCGGCTACATCGCCTCGGTCCCGATCCCCGAGGTGGTGCGCGGCATCAACGCGGCCACGCTGGCGGCGCGCGCGGTGAACCCGGACATTACCACGCAGGTGATCTGGGTGAACTCGTGGTACGACCCGGGCCGCGAGGCGGACGCGGCCAAGGCGCTGATCGCGCAGGGCGCCGACATCATCATGCAGCACACCGACAGCCCGGCCCCCGTGCAGGTGGCCGAGGAGACGGGGGTCAAGGCCTTCGGGCAGGCGTCCGACATGGCCAAGTTCGGACCGAACGCGCAGCTGACCGCGATCATCGACGACTGGGCGCCGTATTACATCGAACGCACCCGCGCAGTGCTGGAAGGCACCTGGGAGAGCCAGGATTCGTGGAAGGGCCTTGCCGCCGGCGAAGTGGTGATGGCGCCCTACGCGAACATGCCCGACGACGTGGTGGCCGCCGCCAAGGCCGCCGAGGCCGCCGTGGCCTCGGGCGCCGTGCACCCCTTCACCGGGCCGATCAAGGACCGTGACGGGGTCGAGCGCATCGCCGCGGGCGCCGTGGCCGACGATGGCATGCTACTGGGCATGGATTGGTTCGTAGAGGGCGTCGAGGGCGACCTGCCGAAGTGAACCCAACGCAACTCGGGCAATGCGCTTGGCGTGGCGATGCGCGAGGAATGACGCCGGCCCCCTACAGGGCCGGCGTTCGCGCCCGAACCGATCAGAAGCTGAGGATGCGGGTGTTCTCCTTCAGCAGTTCGGCCGCCATCGCGTCGGGTCTGGCGGCGGTAACGCCCTCGATCAGCGCCTCGGGGCCCACGCCCTTGCCCGGCAGGTAGATCGCGCAGACCTCGACCGGGGCGCCGGTCTCCATGATCTTCCTCATCAGGCCCTGCGGGCTCATGTCGCGCGGCGGCTGGGGCGCGGTGGCGCCCGCAGGCGCATGCTTCAGCGCGATGTCTCCCGCCGGGCCGCAGAGCAGGATGCGCGCCCGTGCGCCCTGCTGGACCGCCTGCATGGTCAGCACCATGGCCATGAGTTGGGTCTGCGGCTCGGGCGCGGTGAGGATGGTCACGAGCCGCGCCATATCGTCGGCCGCAGCGGGAAGCGCGGGCAGGGCGAGGGCGGTTGCGGCGGCGAGGGCGAGGGCGGTCTTGCGCATGGGGCTTCTCCTTTTCGTCGCGGAACGGGCCAGAGCGCGAGCCATGCGGCTCGGCCTGCAGCACGCGCCTGTGTTCTCCCGATCCTTGCATCGGGCCGCCGGGTGCGTCTGTGACGAGGTCACCGAAGGCTGCGAGCAGGCGCGCGGCATCCGCGCGCAGGCGGCGCCCGCCGAGCAAAGCGGCGTGCGCAAGGTGACGGTAAAAGGGCTGGCGGCAGACTGCGCCGGTGCTAGGGTCTGGACGCGGGCGCTGACGCCGCACCCGTTCGCGTCGGATCAGCCGGAGAAGGATCATGAGCCGCTTCAACCAGCCCTTGGGCGGCAACGAGATGCCGCGCTTCGCCGGACCTGCCACGATGATGCGCCTGCCCGCGGCAGTCACCGCCGCGGGGCTCGATGCCTGCTTCGTCGGCGTGCCGCTCGATATCGGCACCTCGAACCGGCCCGGCACGCGGCTGGGGCCGCGCCAGATCCGGGCCGAGAGCTGCATGATCCGGCCCTACAACATGGCGACCGGTGCCGCGCCCTTCGACAGCCTTCAGGTCGCCGACGTGGGCGACGTGGCGATCAACACCTTCGATCTGAAGAAGTCGGTCGGGATCATCGAGGCGGCCTTCGACGCGATCCTCGGCGCAGGCGCGATCCCGCTGACGCTGGGCGGCGACCACACGCTGACGCTGCCGATCCTTAGGGCAATGGCAAGAAAGCACGGCCCCGTCGCGATGGTCCATGTCGATGCCCATGCCGACATCAACGAGCACATGTTCGGCGAGGCGATCGCCCACGGCACCCCCTTCCGCCGCGCGGTCGAGGAGGGGTTGCTCGCCACCAACAAGGTGTTCCAGATCGGCTTGCGCGGCTCGGGCTACAGCCCCGAGGACTTCGACTGGCCGCGCAAGCAGGGCTTCACGGTGGTCACGGCCGAGGAGTGCTGGCACCGCTCGCTCACACCGCTGATGGCCGAGGTGCGTGCGAAGATCGGTGGCCACCCGGTGTACCTGACCTACGACATCGACAGCCTCGACCCCGCCTTCGCGCCGGGGACGGGGACGGTGGAAGTGGGCGGGCTTAGCACCTGGCAGGCGCTCGAGATCGTGCGGGGGATGCGGGGGCTCAACCTCGTCGGCGGCGACCTCGTCGAGGTGAGCCCCCCTTACGACCCGTCGGGCAACACCGCGCTCATCGGCGCGAACCTGCTCTACGAGATGCTGTGCGTGCTGCCGGGGGTGGCCTATCCCCACGGGGCGCGCTGACAAGACAGGGAGAGAGACATGCGCACCATCCTGCTCGCCACCGTCGCAGCCCTTGCCGTCACCGGCGCGCGCGCGGCTGAGTTGAACGCCCTCGTCTGGTGCGACCACACCGACCCCGCGCTGATCGAGCCCTTCGAGAAGGCGCATGGCGTCAAGGTCAACCTCAAGGAATACGAGGGCACGGGCACCGCTCTGTCGCTGGTGGAACAGAGCCGCCCCGGCGACTGGGACGTGTTCGTGATCGACGGCATCGACGTGCCGCGCGCGATCGATGCGGGGCTGCTGGCCCCCCTGCCCGAGGCCGAACTGCCGATGGCCGACATCTTCCCCGAGCTGGTGATGGCCGAGAACCACACCCGCGACGGCAAGACCTACGCGGTGACCGAGAAGTTCGGCTACAACACGATCTCCTACAACAAGGCGAAGGTCGATGCGGCCGCGCTCGCCGACGTCACCGCGCTCTGGACCGACGAGGCGTTCGAGGGCCGGATCGCGATCTACGACTATTACCTGCCGGTCATCGGCCTCGTGGCGATGGGGCTGGGGAAGGAGACCGCGGAGCTGACCGCGGACGACCTGCCCGCCATCCGCGAGGCGCTGATCGCCATGAAGAGGAACGCCCGCAGCGTGGTGGACGTGGTCTCGTCGCAGACCGTGCTCGCCACCGGCGAGGTGGATGTGCTGGTCGGCGGCGGCGAGTGGGTGACGGCGATCCTCGCCGCCGAGCAGCCCGAACTCGACTGGATGATCCCCGAGCAGGGCGCGGTGCGCTGGTCGCAGTCGATCGGGATATTCGCGGACAGCGAGAAGAAGGACCTCGCGCTGGAGTTCGTGAAATACATCCTGAGCCCCGAGGGTCAGGCACGGCTGGCCACCTCGTCCTGCTACTGGGCGATGCCGGCGAACGCGAAGGCGGGCGCGGTGCTGAGCGACCAGCAGAAGGCGGCGCTTCGCTGGGACGATCAGGCCGAATACCTCAAGCGCGCGCAGCTCTACCCCGCCCCCGACGGCGATCTCGACGCCGCGATGCAGGACGTCTGGACCGAGATGCTGCAGCAGTGACCCGCCGGCGCCGGGGCATCGGATGAGCGCCGAGCGGGCCGAGCGGCGCCGGGCCTGGGCCGCCGTGGCCCCAGCGCTGGTCTGGACCTGCGCCTTCTTCGTCGTGCCCTTCGCGATCATGGCGGCGATGAGCCTGTGGCAGCGGCAGGGGCGCGAGGTGGTGCGCGTCTGGGACCTGTCGAACTACCACGCCTTCTTCTCGAAGCCGCATCTGGTGGGGGCACTGTGGAATTCGCTGGAGATCACGCTCGCTGTGACGGCGATCTCGGTGGCGCTGGCGTACCCATTGGCATGGATCATCGCCGAGCTTGTGCCGCGCCGGTTCCAGCGGCTGGCGCTCATGCTGGCGGTGCTGCCGTTCTGGACGTCCTATGTCGTGCGCTCCTACGCTTGGACGCTGGTGCTGGCGAAGAACGGGGTGCTCAATCAGGTGCTTCTCGGCATGGGCGCGATTGCCGAGCCGCTGGAGATTTCCGCCACGCGCACGGCAACGGTGATCGGCTTCGTGCATTTCTTCGTCATGCTGCTGACGCTGACGATCTATGCGAACCTCTTGCAACTGCCGCCGAACTACCGACGCGCGGCGGCCGACCTGGGGGCCGGGCCCTTGCGGGTGTTCTGGCACATCACCCTGCCGCTGACGCTTCCGGGGGTGATGGTGGGGGCTTTCCTGACCTTCGTGCTGTGCATCGGCGACTACATCACACCCCAGATACTGGGCGGGAACTCCGAACTGGTGCTGCCGCAGGTGATCATGCTGCAACTGGGGCGGGGGGCCGACCTGCCGATGGCGGCGGCGCTGTCGATCGTCTTGATGGCGGTGGTGACGCTGGCGTGGCTGGGCTGCGCGCGGTGGCTGAGGCTCGAGCGGGCATGAGCGGGATGCAGTCATCGCCCGCTGCCCCGGCCCCCGAGCCGGGGCCTCCCGGGGCCGGGAAACGCACCCCGTCGAGCGAGGTTCCGGGTCGAGCCCGGGACAGCGGCGGGGACGGGCGGCGGAGGGCGGTTGCATGAACCGGCTGCTGCCCGTCGCTGCCTGGGGCTATGCGCTCGCGCTCTACGGCTTCATCTTCCTGCCGGTGGCGGTGCTGGTGCTGTTCAGCTTCCAGGACGGGCGGTTGCCGATCCCGCCCTTCGACGGGCCCAGCCTCAAGTGGTATTCGCAGGTCTGGGGCGATCGCAAGCTGATGGCGGCGCTGGGGAATTCGCTCGCGGTGGCGATGCTGTCATCGGGCGTCGCGGTGGCGCTGGGCTTCCTCGCCGCCTGGGGGCTGGCGCGCGGGCGGCTGTGGGGGACGCGGGCGATGCAGGGGCTGATAACGGCGCCGCTGACGGTCAGCTACCTGCTGATCGGGCTGGGACTCATGATCTCGTTCAACCTCTCCGGCATCGGGCCGTCACTCGTCACCGTGGGCATCGGGCACGCGGTGATCAACACACCCTTGTGCTTTGCGATCTGCTTCGCCTCGATGGGCGACCATCAGGTGAACATCGAGCGGGCGGCGCGCGACCTTGGCGCGCGCGAATGGCAGGTGCTGGGACTGGTGACGGCGCCGATGCTGATGCCCGCAATCCTCGCGGCCTTCGCGCTCAGCGTCACCTTCTCGTGGGACGAATTCATTATCGCCTTCCTGCTCAGCCGCTTCGACGTGACGCTGCCGGTCGAGATCTGGAGCCTGTTGCGCTCGGGCCTCAATCCCAAGACGAATGCGGCGGGGTCGGTGGTGTTCCTGATCTCGGTCGCCGTGGTGCTGGTGGCCGAGATCGTCGTGGCCCGCAGGCGCGCATGACCGCGCCGGTCGAGATCCGCGCGGTGAGCCGCCGCTTCGGCACGACGCTGGCGCTCGACAGCGTGACGCTCAATCTCAAGGCGGGCGAGTTCGCGGTGCTGCTGGGGCCGTCGGGCTGCGGCAAGACCACGCTTCTCAACATCCTGGGCGGGTTCCTCGCGCCCAGCGCGGGCGCGGTGCTGATCGGCGGGCAGGATGTCACCGCCCTGCCCTCGGCGCGGCGGCCGACGACGACGGTGTTTCAGGACTATGCACTGTTCCCGCACATGAGCGTCGCCGACAACGTGGCCTTCGGGCCGAGGATGCGCGGCATCGGGCGCGCTGCGCGGCGGGCGCGGGCGGACGAGATGCTGGCGCTGGTGGGGCTGGAAGGCGCGGGCGGGCGGCGGCCGCACGAGCTTTCGGGCGGGCAGCGCCAGCGGGTGGCGCTGGCGCGCGCGCTGGCGGTCGAGCCCGACGTGCTGCTGCTGGACGAGCCGCTTGGCGCGCTCGACCTCAAGCTCAGGCGCCAGATGCAGGATGAGCTCAAGGCCATCCAGCGCCGGGTGGGCACGACCTTCGTCCACGTCACCCACGACCAGGAGGAGGCGATGGCCATCGCCGACCGCATCGTGGTGATGAACGCGGGCCGCATCGAGGACGAGGGCCGGCCCGAGCGGGTTTATCTGCGGCCCCGCAGCCGCTTCGCCGCGGCCTTCATGGGCGAGATCAACCTGATCCCGGCGCGGGTGGGCGGCGCCGAGAATGGGCACCTCCTGCTCGACACGGCGCTGGGGCCGGTGCGGCTCGCGCTCAGGGGGGACCTCTCGGCGGTCGCGCCGGGGACGCGGCTGGCGCTGGGGGTGCGGCCCGAGCATCTGCGCCCGGACGCCGAGGGCCTGCGCATTCCCGCGATCGTCACCGAGGCGGCCTTCTTCGGCACGCATCACCGCATCCATGCCCGCCCGCGCCCGGCTGGGCCGGAACTGGTCGCGCACCTGCCGCAGGCGGCGCGGGTCGCGCCGGGGGACGAGGTCGTGCTGAGCTTCGCGCCCGCATCCGCCATCCTGCTGCCGGAGGACTGAGATGGACCGCGCACGCCCCGAAGACTGGTACGAGACCATCAGATTCGCGGACGACATCACGCTGATCCACGAGCCGCTGATCCACCCCTTCTTCCGCTGCAACATCTGGCACGTCCGCGGGCGCGAGCGCGACCTGATGGTGGACAGCGGCATGGGCGTGGTCTCGTTGCGCGAATGGGTGCCGCTGGTGACCGAACGCCCGCTGACGGCGGTGGCCTCCCACACCCATTTCGACCATATCGGCTGCCACCATGAATTCGCCGACCGCTGCGTCCACCGCGCCGAGGCGGCGCTGCTGGCGCATCCCACCCGCGCCAACACGCTGGCCGAGCCCTACGTGACCGACGCGATCTTCGAGAAGCTGCCGCCCCTGCCCTACCAATCCGCCACCTACGCGGTGAAGGCCGCGCCCGCGACGCGGCTCCTGGAGGACGGCGACGTGCTGACCACCGGAGACCGGGCCTTCGAGGTGATCCACACATCCGGCCACTCTCCCGGCGGCATCGCGCTGTGGGAGAAGGCCACCGGCACGCTGATCGCGGGCGACATCCTCTATGACGGGGAACTCATCACCGGCACCTACCACTCGGACATCGGCGATTATGTCCGCTCGATGAAGCGGCTTCTCGACCTGCCCGTGCGGATCGTTCATGCAGGCCACTTCCCCAGCTTCGGCGCCGCGCGGCACCGGGCGCTGATCCGGGACTTCCTCGCGCGGCACGATGGCTGAAATCTGACCACGACAGGGACGCAACGGGCAGTTTCGTCCTGATTTCGGTCAATATTGGCCGATAGCTTGCGCGCGTGGGAGGATGGCACGCGGCGGGACCGGCAACGGCCTTGGCGCGTGAGAGTGGGGAAGAAGGCAATGAACTCAACCTGTTGGCGAAGGGCGGCAAGGACCGGCGGGCTCACGGCGCTGCTCGCCGCGGCTGCCGTCGCGCTGACCGCGCCGGGGGCGGCGGCGCAGAGCACGCAGATCGCCTGCGGCGGCGAGCCCTACACGATCCAGTCGGGCGACACGCTGCGCGCCATCGCCATCCGAGCCCATGGGCAGGGGAACTTCTCGGCCATCTTCGAGGCGAACCGCGGCACCCTCTCGAACCCCTCGCTGCTGCGGGTGGGTCAGCGGATTGCGATCCCGTGCCTCGGCGATACGCCGGCAAGCCCGCTGGCGCGGGTCGATGCCGGCACCTCGCTTGCCGCCGCGCCAGCGACGGCCGAGCCCGCGCGCCCCTCGATCGCCTTCCAGCCCGCACTTGCCCCCGCGGCGAGCAGCGGCGCGACGGGCACGCCTGCGGGCGCTGAGGGCAGAGCGGACCTGCGCCTCCTCGCGGCTGTCGATTTCGCGCCCTTCGTCGGCGCCGGCCGGCCCGGCGGCGGCATGCTGACCGAGCTTCTTACCGCCGCGCTCCAGCGCGCCGGCATCGGGCGCGCCGACCCCGTGACCTTCGACGGCGACCGCGCCGCGCATCTCACGCAGATGCTGCCGCAGGGCGAGCACGACATCGCGTATCCCTGGCCCCGGCCCGACTGCGCGCGCGCGGTCTCGCTCGACCGCGAGACGAAATGGCAGTGCAGCGACTTCGTCTTCAGCGCCCCGCTCTACGAGCTGCGCTTTGGCTACTACTTCCGCGCGGGCGACGAAACCGCGCTCGCCTCCGATCCGGGCGTGCTGTTCGGACGCCGGCTATGCCGGCCCGCGGGCGCCTATGACGCCGACCTGGAAGCCGAGGCGCTGGTCGCGCCGAATGTCGAGCGCGTGGCCCCCCCGAGCGCGGCCGAGTGCTTCGCGCTGCTGGCAGCAGGCCGCGTGGACGCAGTGTCGGTGAGCACCGCCGTGGCCGAGGCCGAGATCACGGCCGCCGGACTGGGCGAGCGTGTGGTCGAGGCCGAGATGCTGGGCACCGAGTTGACCCTGCACGCGGTGGCGCTCGAGACGAACGAGACCGCCGTGGCGGCGCTGCGCGCGATCGACGCGGCGCTGGTCGAGATGCGGACGGACGGGGCCTGGGCCGCCATCGTGGCCCGGCACGCCGAGATCGAGCGGCTGGCCGCGCGCTGACGCGGCGGGCCAAGGGTGGGCACCGGGCCGGGGGGCTTGATGGTGGTACGCACCTATCGCGCCGGGCAATCTCCGGGCGCGGCGGGCCGCTCGGGCCGGGCAGCGGGGGTCATCAGCCCCCCTGCCCGGCTTTCTCCCATCCCGCCGCGCGCCGGGCGACCACGCCGATCCACCGGCACAGCACGTAGAAGAGCGGTGTGAAGATCAGGCCGAAGCCGGTTACCCCAAGCATGCCCGAGAACACCGCCGTCCCCAGCGCCTGGCGCATCTCGGCGCCCGCGCCGGTCGCGATCACCAGCGGCACGACGCCCAGGATGAAGGCAAAGGCGGTCATCAGGATCGGCCGCAGGCGCAGCCGCGCGGCCTCGACGGCGGCGTCGACCCGGCCGAGGCCGCGGTCCTCCTCGGCCTGCCGGGCGAACTCGACGATCAGGATCGCGTTCTTGGCGGCAAGGCCCACCAGCACGACAAGGCCCACCTGCGTGAGGATGTTGTTGTCCATCCCCCGATAGGTGACTCCCGTGATCGCCGCGAGCAGGCACATCGGCACGATCAGGATCACCGCGAGCGGCAGCAGCCAGCTTTCGTACTGCGCGGCCAGCGCGAGGAACACGAATACCACGGCAAGGATGAAGATGAGGGCGATCGAGCCCGAGGCCATCTTCTCCTGCAGCGACAGCTCGGTCCACTCGAAGCCGAAGCCCGCTGGCAGGACGCGCCCGGCCAGTTCCTCGGCACGGTCGAGCGCCTCGCCTGTCGAGGTTCCGGGCGCAGCACCCCCCTGCACGGCCGCGGCCGGAAACAGGTTGTAGCGCGCAACCCGCCATGGCCCGGTGGTCTCGGACAGCGTGGCGACCGCGCCGATAGGCGTCATCGCGCCCGCCGCCGAGCGGGTGCGCAGGTCGGCGATGTCGCCCGGATCGTCGCGGAACGGGCCATCGGCCTGCGCCGTCACCCTGTAGGTCTGGCCGAGGAAGTTGAAGTCGTTGACGAAGGCCGAGCCGAGATAGATCTCGAGCGTCTGGTTCACCGCCTCGGGGCTCACGCCGATGAGTTCCGCCTTCACCCGGTCGATGTCGGCGAAGATGCGCGGCGTGCGTGTGTTGAACAGCGAGAAGACGCCCTGCAGCCCCTCGGTCTGGTTGCCCTCGATCATCATCGCGGTGGCGGCTTCCTCGAGCGCCGCGAGGCCGCGCCCGCGGCGGTCCTGGACATACATCTTCCAGCCGCCGGTCGAGCCCACGCCGCGCACCGAGGGCGGCTGGACGATGAAGATATTCGCCTCGGCGATCTGGTAGAGCTGGCCCATCAGCTCGCCCTGGATGCGCCCGGCGGTCCAGCCGTTCTCGGCGCGCCACTTGAACGCCTTCAGCGGCAGGAAGATCGCGGCCGCGTTCGGCGCGTTGGTGAAGGTCGCGCCGTCGAGCCCGACGATCGGCACCGCATGGGCGACGCCCGGATGCTGGAGCGCGATGTCCGCCGCACGCCGTGCCACCGCGTCGGTGCGCGAGATCGAGGCCCCCGCGGGAAGCTGCACCACCGTGATCAGATAGCCCTGATCCTGCGGCGGGATGAAGCCGGTCGGCGCCGACTGGAAGCGGTCGATCGCGAGGTAGATCAGTCCGCAATAGGCCACCAGCATCACCACGATGATGCGCATGAGCCGCCGCACCAGCCAGGCATAGCCGCCCGCGACCCGCTCGAAGCCCCAGTTGAAGGCGGCGCCAGCCTGGCGGAAGGGCCATGTCAGCAGGCTCCACAGCCGCGTCAGCACCCCGCCCCGGTCCCCCCGGTGCTTGGGCCGCATCAAGAGCGCCGCGAGGGCGGGCGAGAGCGTGAGCGAGACCATGCCCGAAATCGACACGGCCGCCGAGATGGTCAGCGCGAACTGCCGGAAGAACTGGCCCGAGATGCCCTCGATCGCCGCGACCGGCACGAACACCGCGAGCATGACGAGGACGCTGGCGATCAGCGCGGTGCCGACCTCGTCCATGGTCTTGTGCGCGGCCTCGCGGGGCGAGAAGCCTTCCTCGAGATACCGCTCGACGTTCTCGACCACGATGATCGCATCGTCCACGACGATGCCGATGGCGAGCACGAGGCCGAACAGGGAGAGCGTGTTCAGCGAGAAGCCGAAGGCCTGCATGAACACGAAGGTGCCGATCAGCGACACCGGGATCGCGACGATGGGGATGATGGCGGTCCTGAGCGACTGCAGGAACACCACGATCACCAGCGTCACCAGCACGACCGCCTCGAGCAGCGTGGTGATGACGGCGTCGATCGACGCCTGGATGAACTCGGTCGGGTTGTAGACGACGGTGTATTCCACGCCCGGCGGGAAGCTCGCCGACAGCTCCTCCATCTTGGCGAGCACCGCCTCCGAGGTCTCGAGCGCGTTCGACCCGGGGCGCTGGAAGACGCCGATCGGCAGCGCCACGTCGCGGTCCAGATAGCCGTTGATCGCGTAGTCCTGGGCGCCCAGCTCGACCCGCCCGATGTCGCGCACACGCACGAGGCCGCCTTCGGGCGTGCTGGCGACGACCACGTCGGCGAACTGCTCGGGGCGCGCGAGCCGGCCCTCGGTGGTGACCTGCAGCTCCCAGGCGGACTGCGTCTCGAGAGGCTGGCGGTTGATGATGCCCGAGGCCACCTGAACGTTGTTCTGGCGCAGCGCGCGCACGACCTCGGACGCGGTGAGCCCGCGCGCGGCGACGAGGTCGGGGTCGAGCCAGACCCGCATCGAATAGGCGCGCTCGGCGAACACGGTCGCGCGGCCCACGCCCTCGATCCGGGCGAGCTGGTCCACCACCTGGCTGCGCGCGTAGTTCGAGATGTAGAGCTGATCGCGCGAGCCGTCGGGCGACAGCATGTGGATGACCATCATCAGGTCGGGCGACGACTTCTGCGTGGTCACTCCGAGGCGGCGCACCTCCTCGGGCAGGCGGGCGGTGGCGGCGGCCACGCGGTTCTGCACCAGGACCTGCGCGGTGTCGATGTCGGTGCCGAGCGCGAACACGATCGAGAGCGATATGTTGCCGTCGCCGGTCGACTGGCTGAGCATGTAGAGCATGCCCTCGACGCCGTTCACCTCCTGCTCGATCACCGAGGCCACCGTGTCCGCGACCGTCTCGGCCGAGGCGCCGGGGAACGAGGCGCGGACCTGGATGGTCGGCGGCGTGATCTCGGGATACTGGGCGACCGGCAGCGTGGTGTAGCTGACCAGCCCCATCAGCACCGCGACGATCGACAGCACCGTCGCGAAGATCGGCCGGTCGATGAAGAAATGCGAGAAGCGCATCTCACTCGTCTCCCGGCGCCAGGGTGATCTCGGTGGGTGTCACGGTCTGGCCCGGGCGGGCGCGCTGGACGCCCGTGACCACCACGCGGTCCTCGGCCGTGAGGCCCTCGCGGATCACCCTGAGCCCGCGGTGGAGCTGGCCGGGGACGACCGCCTTGGGCACGACCGTGCCCTCGACGTCGACGGTCATGACGATCTTGCGCGCCTGGTCCGACAGGATCGCCTCGTCGGGCACGAGGAGCGCGTCGTATTCCTGCGAGGCCGGGATGCGCACGCGCCCGAAGATGCCCGGAAGGATAACGCGCTGCGGGTTCTCGACCAGCGCGCGGCCGATCAGGGTGCCCGAGTTGGGATCGAGCTCGTTGGCGATGAAGTTCAGCACGCCCGGATGGCGGTAGCTCTCCTCGTTCATCAGGCGGATCGCGACCGCGATCGGCGGCAGGTCCGACGCGGCACCCGCGGCCACGCGGGTGCCGCGCGGGTAGCGCAGGTAGTCGGCCTCGGACGAGGTGAACACGAAATGGATCGGGTCGATGCTGACCAGGGTCGCAAGCAGCGTCGCCTGCGTCGTGCCGCCGACGATCAGGTTGCCGGGGTCGACCTCGCGGGCCGAGATGCGGCCGGCGAAGGGCGCGCGGATCTCGGTGAAGTCGAGGTCGAGCTTCGCCGATCGCAGCTCGGCCTCGGCGATGCCGACATCGGCATCGGCCTGCGCCAGCGTCGCGCGGGTGCGGTCGACCTCCTGCACCGTGCCGACATTGCGCTGGGCAAGCTGGGTCGCGCGGTCGAGTTCGAGGACTGCAAGTTCGCGCGCGGCCTTCGCCGAGGCGAGCGAGGCCTCGGCGCGGGCGACCGCGGCCTCGAAGGGACGGCGGTCGATGGTGAAGAGGAGCTGGTCCTTCTCGACCGTCGAGCCGTCCTCGAAGCCCACGCTCTCGAGATAGCCCGACACGCGGGCGCGCAGCTCGACCCGGTCGAGCGCCTCGAACCGCCCGGTGTAGACGGTGTAGTCGATCACGCGGTCGCTCAGCGGCCGCGCGACCTCGACGGGCGGGCTCGCGGGCATCTGCGCCCGCGCGGGGAGGCACGCGAGCGCGAGCAGGATGACAGGCGCGATGCGCCAGACCGGGCTTGAGCGGCCCTTGCGGAAGGCCGGACGGCCGGGGACGGACATGGACGGAGCCTCCCATCGCGAGAGCGTGGGCAGCCGTGGGAGACGGCCGCCCTCGGGTCGGAATCGGCGCGGACCATAGCCGACGTGCGTGAAGCTGTCGCGGGTCGACGCAACGTCAAGTTTCCGTGCCGGGCGCATAGGTGCATTGCAACAAAGGCATGCCGCAAGAGCGAACGCCGCCTGAAGCCCGCCTGGCAGGGAGGCTTCGGGCTCAGAAATCCTTGCGCCAGTTCAGGCCGATGGACGAGCCGTGCTCCTCGCCCACCTCGCCGTCCACGCTGAAATCGTCGAACACCTCGACCTCGACCTGCACGGTGGCCGAGCCGCCGTCGATCGGCTGCTTGGCGCCGACGAAGACGCCATCGGCGACATTCTTGCCCACCGTCACCGAGGCGCCGTCGCCGTCGTCGTCGATCCGCAGGACGTCGATGCCGGCGGCCCCGTGCAGGCTGTCGACCACGCCGCCCGAGCCGCTGAGCAGCGTGGCGAGCGCGTTCGCGAGCTGGATCGCCTCGGTCGGGCTCAGCGACTGGCGCGAGCGGCCGAACAAGGTGCGGGGCAGCACCTCCTCCTCGGGCACCTGCGGATCCGAGGTGAAGCCGATCTGCGGGTTCGAGGCGTTGCCGCGCACCTCGATCCGGCCGATGAAGCCGTCGCGCTCATGCGCCAGCACCACCGCGAGGATGGGGTCGATCTCGGTCCCGCCAGTGAAGCGGACCTCGCCGGTCTCGAGCTCGAAGTCGCGCCCCAGCAGGTCGAGCTGGCCGCGGATGCGCTCGACCGCACCGGTGATGCGCGGCGCGGCGGCGGTGCCTGCAACGTCGAGACCGAGGCGCCATTCGCTGTCGAGGCCGCGGCCGCGGACGAAGATGTTGCGCGGCCCCTCGACCTTCAGATCGAGCGTGACGGCGTCACCGGCGGGCTCGACGGGCTCCGGAACGGGGTCGCCCTTGAAGCGGACCTCGCCGAGATCGGCGACCGATGGCGGCGTCGCGTTCACCAGCCGCAGCTCGGCGCGGTCCACATTGATGCGGCCGGTGACGGCAGGGCCCGCAAGCGGCCCCCTGGCCGCGATGTCTGCCGAGATTTGCGCCCGCACGTCGTCGCGACGCACCAGCACCGCCTCGCGGGCGGTCAGCGTCGCGTCCACCGCCTCGGCGTCGAGCGCGACGCGGGCCTCGACCGTGCCGTTGGCTCCGTCGCGGGCTTCGAGGTCGAGCACGATTCCGCCCTGACCGTCGAGGCTCGAGCCGAGCGTCAGATTCGTGAGGATCGTGCCGGTCTCGAGGTTCTGGTATTGCCCGTCCGTCATCGCGACCGATCCGCCGATGGCGGGCGAGCCCACCGGGCCCGACACCGCGAGGTCGATGTCGAGATTGCCGTCCAGGATGTGGTCGGGCACCGGCACGAGCGCCCAGAGATCGCCGAGCCGCCCCTGCCAGCGCAGGGAGCCGTCGATCTCGCCGCCGCGCGGGATCTGGGGAACGATCCCCGGGGTCGGCCGCAGCGGCAGGGCGGCGGTCGCACGCACCGGGTCGCCGAACGGGCCCGACAGCGCTGCCTCGGCCTCGGCCCGGCGGCCGTCCCAGCGGGCCTGGGCGTCGAGGCCGAGGCCGCCGATGTCGGCGATCGCCTTGTCGAGGAGCAGGTCGCGCCCGGTGACGCTGGCGTCCGCGCGGGCGGCGCCTGGGCGGGTGTCGAAGGCCGCGCGCGCATCGACGCGGCCCCCGGCCAGCGGCAGCGCGATGTCGAGATCGCCGAGCGCCGCCGCCAGCGCCGCGAGGTCGTCCATCAGCAGCACGAGTTCGCCGCCGAGCCCGGCCGGATGGACCGCGAGCGCCCCCGTGAGCCCGCCGCCCGGCAGGCCGAGGTCGATGCCCCGGAGCCGCGTGACGCCCCCCGCGACGCCGATGGCGAGCGGCGCGCGCAGCGCCATTTCGGCCTCGCCGACGCGGGCGCGGGCCTCCGAGACGCGCGCGCTCAGGTCCGGGGTGGCGGCGTTCGCGGTGACGCGCAGGATGAGCGAGGCGGGCTTCGGATCGCCCCGGCCCAGCGCCGCCTCGCCGCTCGCATCGGCGGCGATGGCGAGGGCGCCGAGCGGGCCGCGCAGGCTGGCGGTCACCGGCGCGAGGGCAAGCGGCGCGGCCTCGGCACGGGCGGCGCGGGCGCGGACGTCGAGGACCGGCGCCTCGCCCAGCGCGTCGCCGATGCGGGCCGTCACCTCGGCGCCCGAAACCGCAAGGCCGTCGCCAGCGACGGAGGGCGCCGCGAGGCGGGCGTCGAGCGTCCCGGCGGCATCGAGGCTGGCCGCGAGGTCGGCTGCGCGCACGGCGATGCCGCCCGCCTCGACCCGCTGCGCCGAGGCGTCGAGCCGGCCGGTGGGCGTCGTGGTCACGCCCGCGAAGCTGCCCTGCCCCGTGATGGCGGCGACACTGGCGGCGCCGGCGGCGTCGAGCCCCTCGGCCCGGAACTCGACACGGCCCGAGGGATCGGCGGCAAGGTCGGCAAGATCCGCAGTGCCGGTGAGCCGCGCGAGGCTGGCGGTGCCCGGCGCCTCGATGCCGTCGAGCGCGAAGGTCACGCGGCCCGCTGGCGCGGCAACGAGGTCGGTGAGCTCGGCGGTGACCTCGCCCGTCGCGAGGCTCGCCTGAGGGTGGCGCGCGTCCGACAGCGTCAGTGTCACGTCGGCCTCGGGCGCACCCAGCGCGTCGCGCATACCGCCGCGGATGCCGAGCCGGGCAAGGCGCGCCTCGAACCCCGCGAAGTCGCGCAGCCGCAGGTCGAGCCCGGCATCCTGCCGCCCGCCGGGCGCCGCGAGCGTGACCCGGCCGTCGAGCGCGCCCGCGAGCC
This sequence comes from Thermohalobaculum sediminis, assembly GCF_023487995.1. Lineage (GTDB taxonomy): Bacteria > Pseudomonadota > Alphaproteobacteria > Rhodobacterales > Rhodobacteraceae > Thermohalobaculum > Thermohalobaculum sediminis. Next base: position 127,959 of record NZ_JAMFKN010000004.1, on the reverse strand, counting down.
GCTGGCCCGCCAGCTGCTCGGTCAGCGGCGCCAGTGTCCCGAGATCTGGCACGGCGAGGTCGAGCGCGCCCTCGGCCAGCGTGGTGGCGAGATCGACGGTCGCCTCGCCTCGCGCCGTCAGGCCCAGCGCCCGCGCGGTCATCGACTCGAGCGCCAGGGTCTGGCCGGCGAGGAGGAAGTCGGTCGCGACCTCGGCCGGGCCGTAGCGCGAGCCGTCGGCCGTCACCGCCACGCGGCCCGCGACGCTGCCTTCGGGCGCCGCGGCGCCGGGGGCGGGGGGCGGGGGGCTGACCACGGTCACGTCGTGGTCGAGCGTGACGGTGCCATAGCCCTCGCCCTCGAACACCAGATCGGCGAGGCGGGCGAAGCCCTTGATGCCGATCGCCTCGAACGGCCCCTCGACCCGGCCCTCGACATCCAGCCCGCCGGAGGCCACGACGTCATAGGCGCGCGCGACCGGGCCAAGCTCGGGCGCGCGCAACGCATAGTCGAGCGCGGCGCGGCCCGCGCCCGTGTCGGCCTGCCCGCGCGCCTCCAGAGCGAGCAGCGGTGAGTCGAGCGCGAGCGCCTCGAGCGTGAGCACGCCCGCGTCGAAGGCCCCCGCCGCGCGCAGGCCGGTCTCGCCCAGCAGGTCGGACGTCAGCCGGTCTAGCCTGAGCCCGGCCACGCCCCCATCGACGTCGAAGCCCACGCGCTCGCCCGCCATCGAGACCGTGGTGGCGAGGCGCGCGCGGCCGACATCGGCGGGCTCGGTTTCCAGCCCGTCGAGGCTGAGCGCGCCCTCGGCGGTGAAGTCGCCCGGCACGACGCCAGCGACGCGGCCCTCGAAGCCGAAGCCGCCGAAATCGACGCCCTCGACCAGCACGGCGAGACCGGGGCCGCCGCGCAGGTTCACCGCGAGATCGGCCGCGCCGGTCGGCAGGGCATAGGTGCCCGAGGCGTCGAGCGTCAGGTGCGGCGACGACAGGCTGCCGCGCTCGACCCGGATCAGGCCGCTGCCGTCCTCGGCCTCGGCGACGCGGAAGGCAAGCTCGGCCCGCTCGCCCAGCACGCTCGCCGCGGCCGGGTCGATGGCGGGGCCGGGCACCAGCACGAAATCGCCGTCGACCAGAAGCCTCCCGCTGGCCTCGACCACCGCCCGACCGTCGAGCTCGAACACCTGCTCGGCCGCCGCATCGACCGAAAGCCGCCAGTCGGTCAGGGGGCCGTCGGCGGCCACGCTCACGCGGCTCGCGCTGCCCGGCGGGAAGCCTGCAAGCTCGGCCACAAGCCCGCCCGCCGCCTCCTCGGCCGCGAGGTCGAGTTTCAGCGTGTTCGCCTCGAAGGTGCGCAGGTAGTCGAGCGCGATGCGGCCGGCCACCGCGTCGGCGCGCTGAAGCTGGAGCCGCAGCGACTGCTCGTCGCCCTCGTCCCGCAGCGCGCCCGTGGCGTCGAAGGCGAGCGACTGGCCCGCGATCACGCCTTCGGCCACCCGAACGCGGTCGAGCCGCATCTCGCGCAGGTGCAGCGTCAGCGGCGCGCGCGGCCATTCGAACAGGCCGCGCTCCTCGGCCGGGACCGCGTCCTCCTTGACCTCGGGCGTCGCGCCGGGGCGGCGCAGGACCTCGACATCGGCGGCCACGATGCTCTCGATGTCGAGCTCGCCCCGCAGGATACGCCGCGGGTTCCACCTGAGCGAGAGCGCGCCGATGCGCATCCAGACGCCGTCGGCGTCGGCGAAGGCCACGCCCACCAGCGCGGTCGAGCCGTCCTCGCTCTCCTCGACGCCGGCCGCGGTGATCTCGAGCTCGCCCGGCACCGAGATGCGCTCGAGCGCGAACTGCACGAGGCTGTTCTTGAGCCCGAGCAGCGAGAACTGCGCCAGCGCCGGCGCCCCCGCCAGCACGAGCGCCACGCCGAGAACCGCGATGAGAGCCCGCGCGCGCATCAGAATGCCTGCCCGATCGAGATGTAGACCTGGAAACTGTCGTCCGCGTCCCGCTTGTTCAGCGGCACGCCGACATCGAGCCGGATGGGCCCGACCGGCGAGGCGTAGCGGATGCCGCCGCCCGTGCCGACCTGCACCCCCTCCTCGAGGCTCGGGATCGTGCCGGTCGAGACGCTGCCCGCCTCGACGAAGGCCGCGAGCCACAGATCGCCCCAGACCCGGCCGCGCAGCTCGCCCCCCGCCTCGAGCACCGAGCGCCCGCCGACCGGGTCGCCCGCGGCGTCGAGCGGGCCCACGAAATCCTCGGCATAGCCGCGGACCGAGCCGCCGCCGCCCGAGTAGAGCCGCCGGGTCTGCGGCACGTCCGACAGCGCATCGGCGATGATTGAGCCCACGCGCCCGCGCACGGCCGCCACCACGTCGCCCTCGGCGGTGAGCCGCCGGTAGGCCGAGGCCCGCGCATCGATCGTGAGGAATGTCACCGGGTCGTTCGCGAAGATGCCGCCGAAGGGCGTGAGGTCAACCCGCAACCGCTCGCCGGTCTTGGGGTCGAGCAGGTCGTCCGACCCATCATAGGCGGCGAACAGCGGGATGCCGCCCAGTAAGGCATCGTCGGTGACGCCCTGGTCGGTGATCGAGCTGTATTCGGCCAGCCCCCCCGCGCCGACGGTCCAGTGCTCCCCAAGCCTGCGCTCGAGGCCCGCCGTGACGGTGCCGCCCAGCTCGTCATAGGCGTCTTCCTCGACCCGGCGCAGCTCGATGCCGGCGATGAGGTCCTGCAACGGGCGCAGGTATTGCGGCTTGCGGAAGGTGGTGGTGAGGCGCTGCACGTCCAGCGAGGCGTCGGCCAACACCTCGACCTGCTCGTTCGCGCCGAAGAGGTTGCGGTGTTCGATGCCCGCGCGGACGCCCGGGCCTTCATCGGTGTTGTAGCGCACGCCGGCCCGGACGGTGCGGAAGGGGGCCTGTTCGAGGGCGACGGTCACCTGCGCGGCCTCGCCCGGCGGCGGCGCGTCCGGCAGCGTCACGGTGCCTGCACGGAACAGCCGCGTGCCCATCAGCCGGCGCTGGAACGCGGCGAGCAGCGCCGTATCGACCACGTCGCCCTCGGCCCAAGGCAGGTAGGTGCGAAGGTATTCCTCGTCCACGTCGGGCGCCCCGGTGAACGAGATGGGGCCAAACACGTGGTGCGGCCCTGCCGAGATCCGGCTGTCGACCTCGAGCGTCGCGGCCTCGCGGTCGGCGACCGCCTCGCGCCCGCGGCCCGCGGCATAGGGCCGGCCCGTGCCGCGCAGGCGCGCGACCATGGCCCGCTCGGCCTCGAGGATCGCGGCGGCCTCGGCGGGGCCGCCGACCGGCGAGCCGAAGCTCGCGGCCGGGCCGAGCTCGGGCGCCGGGCCCGCGCCGGTGTCGGAAAGGATCACGTCGTGGCGCACCAGCGTGAAGGGCGTGCCCGCGTCGATCGCGATCTCGGCGATTGCGGCCGCCGGCGCGGGCTCGCCGCCCTCGGCGGCGGGTGACGTATTGCCGCCCTGGCCGGCGGGCGGGGCGACCTCGCTCACCCGCGCCTCGACGCTGGCCCCGTAATAGCCGTAGGAGCGCAGGATCTTCTGCGCCGTGGGGATGTCGCCTTCGGCCCGGCGGCGCAGGAAGGCCACGCTCTGCGCGCCCTGGTCCTGCCGGCGGAAGATAAGGAGCGATTCCTCCATCAGCGCGGCGATCTCTTCGCTGGGCGCGCCGCTCACGACGGGGGTGTAGTCGATCCCGGTCTCGGGGCGATCGAAGGCGAAGGGATCGGCCAGCGGGTCCGAGGCGCAACCCGAAAGGACGGCCGAGAGCCCGCCGGCAAGGGCGAGCGCCCATGCGGCGCGGAGGATGCGTCTTGGCTCGGTCACTCGCCCAGGTCCGATTCCCGCTCGCGGCGCCGTGTGGCGCGGCGCGATCACGGAACAGTTAACCCAGCCCGCCGGAGAAGCAAACCGCCCGATCGGCCGCGGCGGGCGGGATCAGAGGAGCACGATGCCCCCCGGCGCGCCCGCGTCGATTACCGCGAGGCGCGTGCCGCGGGCAGCGAGGGGCGCGAGCTGGGCCGCGATCTCGTCCTTCAGGTTCCACGGCAGGATCACCACCCGGTCCGGCGCCACGGCGATCAGCGCCTCGGGCGAGACGATCGGGATGTGAGAGCCGGGAAGGAGGCGCCCCTGCTTCTGCGGGTTGCGGTCGGCGACGGCCATGATATCGGCCCGGCCCACGCCGCAGAAGTTGAGGAAGGTGTTGCCCTTGGCCGCCGCGCCATAGGCCGCGACCGTCAGCCCCGCGGCCCGCGCCCGGCCGAGGAAGTCGAGGAAGCCCGACCGCAGCGCCCCGGCCCGGGCCGCGAAGCCGGCATAGGGCGCGGGGCTGGCGAGCCCCGCCGCCGCCTCGCGCGCCCGCACGGCGGCGAGGCCGGGGCGTTCGGCATGCGCCGCGGCCCGGTGGCAGGCGAAGACCCTGAGCGAGCCCCCATGCGTCGGCAATTCCTCGACGTCGAAGACGCGCAAGCCCGCCGAGGCCAGCACCGCCTCGACCGCCAGAAGCGAGAGGTAGCTGTAGTGCTCGTGATAGATCGTGTCGAACTGCACGCGCTCGATCAGGTTCAGGAGGTGCGGGAACTCGAAGGTAGCGACGCCCTCGCGCGCCAGCACCAGCGGGAAGCCAGCGACGAAGCCGCGGATGTCGAGGACATGCGCCAGCACGTTGTTGGCCGCGATCAGGTCGGCCGAGATGCCCTCGGCGACAAGCCCCGCCGCGGTCGTGGCGTTGAAGAAGGCCACCCTGGTCTCGACCCCGCGGCCGCGCGCGACCTCGGCGGCATGGCCGGCGGGCTCTATGCCCAGCACCGGGACGCCGGCCTTCACGAAATGCTGAAGCAGGTAGCCGTCGTTCGAGGCCACCTCGATCACACGGCTTTGCGTCCCGAGCCCGAGCCGCGCCGCCATGGCCTCGGCATAGCGCGCGGCATGGGCGACCCAGGATTCCTAGTAGCTCGAGAGATAGGCATAGTCGTGGGCGAAGATGCTCTCGGCCGGCGCGTCGTGGTCGAGCTGCACGAGCCAGCAGGACTGGCAGACCCGCGCGTGCAGCGGAAAGCGCTGCTCGGCGGCCACCGCGGCCGGATCGTCGGGCAGGTAGGAATTGGCAAGCGGCTGGTCGCCAAGGTCGATCAGCGAGAGCGAAAGCCCCGCGCCGCAGAAGCGGCAGGCCGTGCGCGCGCCTCGATCCGTCATGTTCCGCCCTCCACCGATGCCTGCACGGCGCCCGTGATAGCCAAGGCGCGGGGGGCGCGCGATCGCGCCCGGTTGCGCGCCCGCGCCGCGCGCCCTATCACGGGGGCGTCAGGCGACGGGGGGACCAGCGATGAAGGCAGTGCTTCTGGAGGGCGGGCTGGGGACGCGCATCGCAGAGGAATCGGACCATCGCCCCAAGCCGATGATCGAGCTCGGCGGCCGCCCGATCCTGTGGCACATCATGAAGATCTACGCCCATCACGGCATCACCGACTTCATCGTGTGCTGCGGCTACAGGGGCTACATGATCAAGGAATATTTCGCCAATTACCGGATGCACAACTCGGACCTGACGGTCGACCTCGCGGACGGCAGCGTCAGCTGGCACGCGACCGCCGCCGAGCCCTGGCGGGTCACGCTGGTGGACACGGGGCTGGAGACCATGACCGGCGGGCGGCTGAGGCGCATCGCGGGGTTCCTCGATCCCGACGAGCCCTTCTGCATGACCTATGGCGACGGCGTGGCCGACATCGACATCACGCGGCTGGTGGCCTTTCACCGCGCGCATGGCCGGGCCGCCACGCTGACCGCCGTGGTGCCTCCCGGCCGCTATGGCGCGCTGGAATTCGAGGGCGAGCGCGTCGCGCGCTTCATCGAGAAGCCGCCCGGCGACAACGCGCTGATCAATGGCGGTTTCTTCGTGCTCCACCCGTCGGTCATCGGCCGCATCACTGCGGACGACACGCCCTTCGAGGCCGCGCCGCTGACGGGCCTTGCCGCGGATGGTGAGCTGATGGCCTTCCGACATACCGGGTTCTGGCGCCCGATGGACACGCTCAGGGACAAGCGCCAGCTCGAGGAGTTGTGGGAGCGCGGCGGCGCGCCCTGGAAGGTCTGGGCATGAGCCGCCTGCCAGATCCGGCCTTCTGGGAGGGCAAGCGCGTGCTGCTGACCGGGCAGACCGGCTTCAAGGGGTCGTGGGCGGCGCTGTGGCTCGCGTCGATGGGGGCGAAGGTGCAGGGCCTCGCGCTCGCGCCCGAGACCGATCCCAGCCACTTCGACCTCGCCGGCGTCGGCAGCGAGATCGACAATCGGCTGGCCAACCTGCGCGGCCCCGACGAGGTGGCCGATGCCGTGATCGCGGCGAGGCCCGACCTCGTGCTGCACATGGGCGCACAGGCGCTGGTTCGCCGGTCGCTGCGCGAGCCGGTCGAGACCTGGAAGACCAATGTCTCGGGCACCGCGAACCTCCTCTTCGCGCTGCGCGCCCATGCGCCGGGCGCGGCGGTGCTGGTGGTGACCTCGGACAAGGTCTACCGCAACGACGACACCGGGCGGCCCTTCACCGAGGCCGACCCGCTGGGCGGCAAGGACCCCTACTCGGCCTCGAAGGCCGCTTGCGAGATCCTGGTGGCCTCGTGGCGCGCGAGCTTCCCCGGCGCGCCGCTTGCCTCCGTGCGGGCGGGCAACGTGATCGGCGGGGGCGACTTTGCCGAGAGCCGGATCGTGCCCGACATCGTGCGCGCGGTGGCGGCCGGCGAGGAGGTGGTGCTGCGCCACCCTGAGGCGACGCGGCCCTGGCAGCATGTTCTCGACTGCCTCGCGGGGTATTTCCTGCATCTCGAGGAACTGGCGGGCGGCGCCGAACTGCCCGCGCTCAATATCGGCCCCGCGCCTGAGGCGGTGACGACGGTCGCGCAGGCGGCCGAGACGATCTCGGGCCTACTTGGGGGCATGGGCTGGCGGCACGAGCCGGTTCCGGGCTCGGTCGAGGCGCGGGCGCTGGCGCTCGACAGCGCGCTCGCGCGCCGCGCGCTGGGCTGGGCCGAGCGGCTGCCGGGGCGCAAGGGTCTGGAATGGACGGCCGAGTGGTACCGCGCCTGGCTGAGGGGCGCCGATATGGGCGCGGTGAGCCGTGGCCAGATCGCGGCCTATATGGCAGGCGGGGACTGAGATGCGAGTCCTGCCGCAATCGATCCCCGATGTCGCGGTGGTCGAGACGGACGCGGCCGGCGACGCCCGCGGCTGGTTCGCGCGGCTGTGGTGCGCCGAGACCTTTGCCACCGCCGGCATCGACTTCCGCCCCTGCCAGATCAGCCAGTCGATGAATGCCGAGGCCGGCACGCTGCGCGGCCTGCACTTCCAGCACCCGCCCCATGCCGAGGCCAAGCTGGTGCGCTGCCTGCGCGGCCGGGTCTGGGACGTGGCAGTGGACCTGCGCGCCGGCAGCCCCACCCGCCTGCGTTGGGTGGGGGTGGAATTGTCGGGCGAGAACCGGCGCGCGGTACTGATCCCGAAGGGCTTCGCGCATGGCTTCCTGACGCTCGAGCCCGGAAGCGAGCTTCTCTACATCACCGACCACCCCTGGACGCCGGGCGCCGAGGGCGGGCTCAGGTGGGACGACCCGACGCTGGGCATCGACTGGCCGGCGGAACCGCGCATCCTGTCGGAGCGCGACCGGCGGCACCCGCTGATTGGCGCGGAGGGACAGGCATGACCGAGACCGAGTCGCTGCTGGCGCGGCTGATCGCCTTTCCCACGGTGTCGCGCGACCCCAACCGGGCGCTGATCGACTGGGTGGCGGGGCAACTGCGTGAGGCCGGGATCGAGGTCCGCATCATCCCCTCGCCATGCGGGCACAAGGCGAACCTGTTGGCGACCGTCGGCCCAGCCGACCGCCCCGGCGTGATGCTGTCGGGACACACGGACGTCGTGCCGGTGGACGGGCAGGACTGGACCCGCCCGCCCTTCGAGCTGACCGAAGGCGGCGGCCTGATCTACGGTCGCGGCACGGCGGACATGAAGGGCTTCGTCGCGTCTGCGCTGGCGGCGGCGCGGCGGGCAGCGGGGCGCAGGCTGGCCTCGCCCCTGCACCTCGCCTTTTCCTATGACGAGGAGTTGGGCTGCCTCGGCGTCCACAGCCTCGTGGACATGCTGGCGGCGGCGCCCGTCAAGCCTGCCTTCTGCATCGTTGGCGAGCCGACCTCGATGACCGTCGCGACCGGGCACAAGGGCAAGGTCGCGATCCGCGCCACCTGTCGCGGGCGCGAGGCGCATTCGGCGCTGGCGCCGACCGGACTCAACGCCATCCACCTCGCCTGCGACCTCGTCGCCGCGATCCGGGCCGAGCAGGCGCGCATCGAGGCGGAAGGGACGCGCGACGGCGACTACGACATCGCCTACACCACACTCCATGCCGGGCGGATCGAGGGCGGCGTCGCACTCAACATCGTGCCGAACCGGGCGGTGCTGGACTGGGAGGTGCGCAACCTCGCCGAGGATGACGCGGCCGAGATCGTGGGCCGCATCCGGGCAGCGGCCGACGCCATCGTGGACGAGGCGCGCACCCAGGCCCCCGAGGCCGCGATCGAGTTCGAGGAGCTGTTCTCCTACCCCGGCCTCGGCACCGACCGGCAGGCCGAGGTGGTGCGCTTTGTCCAATCCCTGACCGGGGGGAACGCCACGATCAAGGTGGCCTTCGGCACCGAGGGGGGCCTGTTTTCGGCCCGCCTCGGCGTGCCCACGGCGATCTGCGGGCCGGGCTCGATGAGCCAGGGCCACAAGCCCGACGAGTTCGTGAGCCGCGACCAGCTCGCCCGCTGCGACGCGATGCTGGAACGGTTGGTGGAGAGGCTGGAAGCGGGGTTGTGAGGCTGCCGGGTGCGCGCGGTCGACGGCGTGGTCCGACCCCGCGCTTGATCCCTCGGTCAGCTTGGAGAATGATCGATGGGGCGTGTCCGCGCGCCCGTTTCTCCGACACACCGAACGGACCCTCGACGCGACATGCTCGACTGGATCAGCCTTGCCATCCTGATCGGCGCGGGCCTGATCGCCGCCAGCGCGCTGACAAGCCTTGCCTCGCAGCGGCTGGGCGCGCCGTTGCTGCTGGTGTTCCTGGGAATCGGCCTGCTCGCGGGCGAGGACGGGCTTCTGGGCATCGACTTCGACAGCGGGCCGACCGCCTATTTCATCGGGTCGCTTGCGCTTGCCATCATCCTGTTCGACAGCGGCTTCGAGACGCCGCTGCGCAGCTACCGCATCGCGGCGGCCCCCGCGATCGTGCTCTCGACGCTGGGGGTGGTGCTGACGACGGGGCTGGTGGGCGTCGGTGCGCGCCTCCTGCTGGGGCTCGGCTGGATCGAGTCGCTCATGCTGGGGGCAATCGCCGCCTCGACCGACGCGGCGGCGGTGTTCTTCCTGCTGCGCGTGGGCGGGATCACGCTGCGCGACCGGGTGAAATCGACGCTCGAAATCGAGTCGGGCACGAACGACCCGATGGCGATCTTCCTGACCATTACGCTGTCGGGCCTCGCCGCGACAGGGGCGGGATTCGAGGCGGCGGGGCTCGAACTGGCCTCGGCCTTCGCCCGGCAGATGGGGATCGGCGCAGCCGCAGGTGTCGCGGGCGGCTTCTTCATCGCCTGGCTGCTGAACCGGCTGGGCGATCTCGAGCCCGGCCTCTACCCGATCACGGCGCTGAGCGTGGCACTGATGGTCTTTGCCGCGACGGGGATGCTGGGGGGAAGCGGGTTCCTCGCCGCCTATCTGGCCGGGCTGGTGGCGGGCAACAGCCGGGTGCGGCGCGCGGCGAGTCTGAGACGCTTCCAGATCGGCATGACCTGGCTTGCGCAGATCGGCATGTTCCTCACGCTCGGTCTGCTGGCGACGCCGAGCGAGTTCGGCGCCGTCGCGCTGCCTGCGGTGGCGCTGGGGCTCTATCTCATCTTCGTCGCACGGCCGCTGATGGTGTGGCTGTGCCTGATGCCCTTCCGGTTCACGGGGCGCGAGATCGCCTTCACGGGCTGGGTGGGGCTGAGGGGCGCGGTGTCGATTCTGCTCGCGATCCTGCCCTCGCTCTCGGGCCTGCCGCAGGGGCAGCTCGTGTTCAACGTGGTGTTCATGATGGTGCTGGCCTCGCTGATCGTGCAGGGCTGGACCATCCGCGCGGCAGCGCGGCGGCTCAAGCTGCTGGTGCCGCCGCCGGCGGGGCTGGTGGACCGGATCGAGCTGGACCTGCCGGGCAAGGCCGATGTCGAACTGGTGGGCTATCGCATCCACCCCGACAACATGCTGACGCGCGGCGCACGAATCCCGCGCTGGGCGCGCCCGCTGGTCATCCTGCGCGGCGAGCGGACCCATTCGGTGCACGACGCGGGCCCGCTCCAGGGCGACGACCGTGTCTATCTCTTCGCCTCGCACGGGCAGGTCGATCTGCTCGACAGGGTCTATGGCAGCCCGGCCGGGCCCGAGGAGCTGGCCGAACTGGGCGATTTCGTGCTAACCCAGGAGGCCACGCTTGGCGAGCTGGCCGCGCTCTACGCCCCCGCCGTCGAGGTCGAGACACCCGCCATCACGCTGGGCGAGATGCTGGCAAACGAGTTCAACAACCAACCGGCGATCGGCGACCGCATGCGTTTCGGGCCAATCGAGCTGGTGGTGCGCAAGCTGGGCGGGGACGACCGGGTCGCCGAGATCGGCGTGGTGCTGGAGCCCGACGCTCCGGCGGGCCGCGGCTGGCTCGACCGGCTGCTGGCGAGGCTGGGCTGAGCGCGCCGCCTCACCCCTCGGGCGCCATGATCTCGACCTCCCGGCCCTCGCGGATCGCCGTGAAGAAGCAGGCGCGGCGGTTGGTGTGGCAGGCGGGTCCGGTCTGCTCGACCAGCATGAGCAGGCAGTCGCGGTCGCAGTCCACCCGCATCTCCACCAGCCGCTGGACATGGCCCGAGCTCTCGCCCTTGCGCCAGAACGACTGGCGCGAGCGCGACCAGTAGGTGACGCGGCCCGTGGCCAGCGTCTCGGCCACGGCCTCGGCGTTCATCCAGGCCAGCATCAGCACCTCGCCCGAGCCCGCGTCCTGCGCGATGGCGGGGATCAGGCCGCGCGCGTCGTAGCTGAGCGTCACGGGGTCGAAGGGAACCTGCGCGGTGTCGGTCTCGGTCATCGGGCATCCCTTCCTGCGGCTTCGCGGGGGCTTTTACACCGGGCGGCGAGGCGCTATCTAGCCCCGGTAAGACCTGGAGCCTGCCCATGACCGCCGTCACCTCGGACCTGATGAAGCTCTACTCCGACCGGATCCTCGCGCTTGCGGCCGAGATCCCGCATGTCGGCCGGCTCGACGCGCCCGACGGCACGGCGTCGAAACGCTCGCCGCTCTGCGGCTCGACGGTCACGGTCGACGTGACGATGGCGGACGGGCGGATCGCGACGTTCGCGCAGGACGTGAAGGCCTGCGCGCTGGGCCAGTCCTCGGCCTCGGTGCTGGGGGCGGCTGCGGTGGGGCGCACGCGGACCGAGATCGCGCGCGGCCGCGAGCAGCTCCATGCCATGCTCAAGGAAGGCGGGCCGGTGCCGGACGCGCCCTTCGACGGGCTCGAGGCGCTGTTACCCGCCCGCGACTACAAGAACCGCCACGCCTCGATCCTTCTGGCCTGGGACGCGACGCTGGCGGCGATCGACGCGGCCTGCGCGGCCTGACCCACTTCTGATCCCGGAACGACGGCGCCGGCATGGTGCGCGCCGTGCCCGAGCGGCGCGGCGCGTCACCCTAGACGCTGGACAGCCCCCACCGCGCGGCTTATCCAAGTTGCGGCCCGGCACCGAACGACCGGGCGCGCGAGGCAGGATCCGGGGGCAAGCGACCGACCCCCATGGCCGCGTTCGCGACCACAATCACCGCATGTCCGGGACGAAACAACAGCAAGGGACGATCATGGCCTCAAGCGCACTCATGCCCCTGCCGCCCCTCCTCGGGGTGGTCGGGCTCGGCTTCGCCTACCTCCTCTTCACGATGGTCATGAAGTACCCGGAGGGCGAGGACCGCATCAAGAAGATCGCCGACCAGATTCACCTGGGCGCCATGGTGTTCATGAAGCGCGAGTATTCCATCCTCGTGTTCTTCGTGGCCGCGATCGTCGCGCTGGCATGGATTTTCCTTGGCGTGTCCACCGCCATCGCGGTGATCACCGGGGCGCTGTCGTCCTCGATCGCCGGCTGGCTGGGCATGTATGCCGCGACCAAGGCGAACGTGCGCACCGCCACCGCCGCGAAGGGCGAGGGCGCGGCGAGCGCGCTGACGGTGGCCTTCTTCGGCGGCTCGATCATGGGGCTATGCGTGGCCTCGCTGGGCCTGCTGGGCCTCGGCGGGCTGTTCTGGTTCCTGGGCGGCGAGGTGCACTCGCTCGAGGGCTTCGGCGTGGGCGCCTCCAGCGTCGCGCTGTTCTCGCGCGTCGGCGGCGGCATCTTCACCAAGAGCGCCGACGTGGGCGCCGATCTCGTCGGCAAGATCGAGGCCGGCATCCCCGAGGACGACCCGCGCAACCCCGGCGTGATCGCCGACAACGTGGGCGACAACGTGGGCGACGTGGCCGGCATGGGCTCGGACATCTTCGAATCCTATTGCGGCGCGATGATCGCGACCATGGCCATCGCCGGCACCATGGCCGGGGTGGCCGGGCAGGCCGAGCTTCTGATCCTGCCGCTGATCCTGGCGAGCGTGGGACTGCTTGCATCCATCGCCATGATCTTCGTGGTCCGCAAGCGGTCGGACGCGGCGCCCGCGGCGGCGCTGAGAACCGGAACGCTGGGCGCGCCGGTGATCTTCGTGGCGCTGGCCTTCGTCGTCATCAAGGCGCTGGGCCTGGGGACCGAGATCTGGCTCGCGGTGGTCTCGGGCGCCGTGGGCGGCGTGATCGTCGGCCTCGTGACCGAGCACTACACGGGCGGATCGCCGGTGGTGAAGATCGCCCGTTCGGGCGAGACCGGGCCTGCCACGGTGATGATCACCGGGCTTGCCGTCGGCATGCAGTCGGTGGTGCTGCCGCTGCTGGCCATCGCCGGGATCGTCTATGTCTCGACCTCGCTCGCGGGCCTCTACGGGGTCGGTATCGCCGCCGTGGGCATGCTGGCGACGGTCGGCATCACGATGGCGATCGACGCCTACGGGCCCGTCGCCGACAACGCCGGCGGCATCGCCGAGATGGGCGGCATGGGCAAGGAGGTGCGCGCCATCACCGACTCGCTGGACGAGCTGGGCAACACCACCGCCGCCATCGGCAAGGGCTTCGCCATCGGCGCGGCCGCGCTGGCGGCGCTGGCGATCATCGCGGCCTTCGTCGAGACGGTCTCGCACCACAAGGAGGGCTTCGAGCTCGAACTGTCCAACCCGCAGGTGATCGTGGGCCTGTTCATCGGCGGCACCATCCCGCTGCTGATCGCCTCGCTGACCATGACGGCGGTGGGCGATGCCGCCTTCGACATGATCAACGAGATCCGCCGGCAGTTCCGCGAGATCCCCGGGCTGCTGGAAGGCAAGGCCGAGCCCGACACGGCGAAATGCGTGGACATCGCCACGCAGGCGGCGCTCAAGCGCATGGTCCTGCCGGGCACCATCGCAGTCCTGATGCCGCCGGCGGTGGGCTTCCTGATCAGCCCCGAGGCGTTGGGCGGCATGCTGGCGGGTGGCCTTCTGGGCTGCGTGCTGATGGCGCTGATGATGGCCAATGCCGGCGGCGCCTGGGACAACGCCAAGAAGCATGTCGAGAAGGGCAACCTCGGCGGCAAGGGCAGCCCGACCCATGCCGCGACGGTCGTCGGTGACACCGTGGGCGATCCCTTCAAGGACACCTCGGGCCCGTCGATGAACATCCTCATCAACGTGATGGCCATCGTGAGCCTGGTGATCGCGCCGCTGCTCTGACGGCCTGACGCACGAGCCGGGGCCCGGGCCAAGCCCGGGCCCCTCGCATTTGGCGCGGCGCCGCTGCGACCTGATTGTGCATTGCAACATGGCCGCGCCGCACCTATAAGCGCGGCCAGTCGGCCATCAACCTGCGGATCAGGACAGATATCATGAGACTCGACGCCATTCCCGTCGGCAAGAACCCCCCGGAAGAGATCAACGTCATCATCGAGGTGCCGGTCGGCGGCGAGCCGATCAAGTACGAGATGGACAAGGAGTCGGGCACGCTGTTCGTCGACCGCTTCCTCTACACGCCGATGCGCTATCCGGGGAACTACGGCTTCGTGCCCCACACCCTGTCCGAGGATGGCGACCCGATCGACGTGCTGGTCGCCAACACCCGTCCGCTGGTGCCGGGCTGCGTCATCTCGTGCCGCCCGATCGGCGTCCTTGTGATGGAGGACGAGAAGGGCAAGGACGAGAAGATCGTCGCGGTGCCTTCCTCCAAGATCACCCGGCGCTGGGAGAAGGTGCACGACTTCTCGGACCTGCCCGAGATCACGCGCGAGCAGATCAACCACTTCTTCGAGCATTACAAGGACCTCGAGCCCGGCAAGTGGGTGAAGGTCGAGACCTGGGGCGACGCCGCCCGCGCGCGCAAGATGATCCAGGAAGCGATCGACCGCGCCAAGGCCGCGAAGTAAGCCGCGCCGAACCCGAACCCGAAGCCCCGGCCCCCGCGCCAGGGCTTTTCGCGTCCTTGCAAGGTGCGCGCGCGCCTGCTCCACTGGGCGCGGAGGTGGCGCGATGGACGACAGGACGGCTCACGGGTTCCGCGAGAAGCTCGAGGCCATGCGCGCCGCGCTGGCAGCGGAGGAGGCCGCGACCGAGAGCGACCGCGCGCCGGTCGAGCTGGACCAGCAATCGGTCGGACGGCTCAGCCGCATGGACGCGATGCAGGTCCAGGCGATGGCGCTTGGTCAGTCGCGCCGCCGCGCCGCGCAGATGAAGCGCATCGACGCGGCGCTGGCGCGGATCGAAGGCGGCGATTTCGGATGGTGCCTCGACTGCGGCGAGGAAATCGGGCTGAGACGGCTGCAGCTCGACCCGGCGGCGCCCTACTGCGTGCATTGCGCCGGAACCCGCTGAGGCCCGCGCTTGGCAAGGCCCGCGCCGCCCGCTAGAGACGGAGCCGCAACGCGCGGGGGCGAGCCATGATCTACCAAACGGCCGAGGAATACCTGAGCGCGCCGCAGAAGGCGGTGGCGCTGTTCGGCATGTCGGGCCTCGGCAAGACCCGCATCGCGGCGATGCTGCGGGCCGAGGCCGACTGGTTCCACTACTCGATCGATTTCCGCATCGGCACGCGCTACATGGGCGAGCACATCGTCGACAACTTCAAGCGCGAGGCGATGCGCAACCCATTCCTGCGCCAGCTCCTGCGCTCGGATTCGATCTATATCGCCTCGAACATCTCGTTCGAGAACCTCGCGCCGCTCTCGACCTATCTCGGCAAGCCGGGCGACCCTGACAAGGGCGGCATCCCCTTCGAGGAATATGTCCGCCGCCAGCGCCAGCACCGCGACGCCGAGATCGCGGCCCTGATGGACACGGCCCGCTTCATCGAGAAGGCGCGCGACATCTATGGCTATGCCCATTTCATGTGCGATACGGGCGGCTCGATCTGCGAGGTGGTGGACCCGGACGACCCCGCCGACCCGGTGCTGCGCGCGCTGTCGGATGCCGTCCTGATGGTGCAGATCCGCGGCACCGAGGCGCTGGAGGACGAGCTGGTGCGCCGCTTCGAGAAGGCGCCGAAGCCGATGTACTACCCCGAGGACTTCCTGCGCGCGGCCTGGGCGCGATATCTCGCCGAGCAGGGCGTCGAGGAATGCGCGGTCGACCCAGACCACTTCATCGCCTGGGGCTTCCGCAGGCTGCTGGCGCACCGCATCCCGCGCTATGCCGCGATCGCGCGCAACTGGGGCATCACCGTCGAGGCGGCCGAGATCGCGGGTGTCGCGACCCCCGCGGATTTCGACCGGCTGATCGCCGCGGCGCTGGACCGGCGGGGCTGAGCCGCCCGCCGCCCGCGCCCGCATGGTTGCGCGCGGCCCTCGCTTGCCCCTATGTATCGCCTCCCGACGCCTCATCGAGACGGACCTGCGCCGATGCCCATCAAGATCCCCGCCGAGCTGCCCGCCCACGACGTGCTGCGTGCCGAGGGCGTGATGGTGATGTCCGAGGAGACGGCGGCGCGGCAGGACATCCGCCCGCTGCAGATCGCACTCCTGAACCTGATGCCTAACAAGGCGCGGACCGAGACGCAGTTCGCGCGCCTGATCGGGGCCACGCCCCTGCAGATCGAGCTGACGCTGGTGCGGATGTCCGAGCACCGCTCGAAGAACACCGCACCCGAGCACATGGAGGCGTTCTACCAGCCCTTCCCCGAGGTCGAGGCGCGCAAGTTCGACGGACTGATCGTCACCGGCGCGCCGATCGAGCTTCTGGACTTCGAGAGGGTGACCTACTGGGCCGAGCTCACGCGCATCTTCGACTGGACCCAGACCAACGTGCACTCAACCTTCGCGATCTGCTGGGGGGCGCAGGCGATGCTGCACCACTTCCACGGGGTCCGGAAGCACGCGCTGGCGAAGAAGGCCTTCGGCTGCTTCCGCCATCGCAACCGGGCGCCGGCCTCGCCCTATCTGCGCGGCTTCTCGGACGACTTCATCATCCCGGTGAGCCGCTGGACCGAGATCCGCGAGGCGGAACTGCCCGGCGACGCGGGGCTTTCGGTGCTGATGAGCGCGCCCGAGACCGGGCCCTGCCTGATCGAGGACCCGGCGCACCGCGCGCTCTACATGTTCAACCACATCGAGTACGACACGACCTCGCTCAAGGAGGAGTACGACCGCGACGTGGCCAAGGGCGAGCCGATCGAGGTGCCGGTGAACTACTACCCCGGCAACGACCCGAGCCGCCCGCCCGAGAACCGCTGGCGCAGCCACGCGCACCTGCTGTTCGGGAACTGGATCAACGAGGTCTATCAGACCACGCCCTACGACCTCGGCGCGATCGGGACGGACGAGGCGGGTTGATCGGGGTTCGTGCCGATCCGAAGATCGGTGATGGCGCCCTCTCGGCGTGGCGGCTCCCGGCTGTCCCGCCCCCGCCTTCGACAGCATGGACGAGGCCCCGGCTCGAAGGCCGGGGCAGCGGGTGCCACCGGGGAGGGTTCCGCTCGGAACAGGCGGCTCTCAGGCCGGGACGCCGCGCCGCGCGGTCTCGTTGCCGGGTGCCACGCGCATCAGGCGCATCTCGCCGATGCCGCGGATCTCGTGCAGGCCCAGATCGGTGAGGTGGAAGTCGTCGATCAGCGCCGCCTTCATCTCGTCGGGCGCCACGATCGCCATGGGGTTCGCGAAGGCCTGCAGGCGGGCGGCCATGTTCACCGCCGGGCCGAACACGTCGTAGACGTATTTCTGGATGCCGACGACCGAGCCCACCGCCGCCCCGGTGCCGAGGCCGATGCGCGCCTGCCACTTGTGCGGGTGGCTCTGGTTGCGGCGCTCGAGGTAGCGGATGAAGCGGATCGCGCATTGCGTGACGGCGCGGGCGTGGTCGGGCGTGGGCTCGGGCATCCCTGCAACCGCCATGTAGGCGTCGCCGATGGTCTTGATGCGCTCGCAGCCATACTGCTCCGAGATCCGGTCGAAGGCGGTGAACACGTCGTTGAGCTCGTGCAGCGTCACGGTGGGATCGGTCTGCGCCGCGAAGGCAGTGAAGCCGACGAAGTCGAGCATCAGCACCGAGACCGAGGGATAGAGCTGGGGCGTGACCACGCCAAAGCTCTTGAACTCCTCGTAGACCGAGCGGGGCATGATGTTCAGAAGCAGCCGCTCGACGCGCTCCTTCTCGCGCTCCAACTCGCGGGTGTTGCGCTCGACCATGCTGGAATAGCTGTCGATCATCGACTCGAGCTCGCGGATGCGGGTGACGTTCTGGCACTCGATCACGAGGAGCCGCTCGCCATCGGCCTCGGCGGGCGAGACGGCGAGCGCGATGGAGAGGCTGCGGCGGCGCGGCTTGATCGAAATCTCGGCGTCATAGCGCCCGGCCGTGGCGATGGCCTCGCGCAGCACCTCCGCGTCGAGGCCCGGCAGCGCGTCGGCGACCGTGGCGTCCGGGGCAGGCTCGCCGAACCACTCGGCGAAGGCGCCATTGTGGAAGATGACCGCGAGATCGCGCTCGCGCAGAATGGCGACGCCCACGCCGATCGCGCGCAGCAAGCGCTCGTTGATGGCCGCGATCGTCATCCCCTGCCCTTGCCGATGATGGGGGCGCGGCGGGCCTCGATCTCGGCGATCACCATCTGGATGTCGGGCGGCGCGAAGCCGTGCTCGGCCAGCGCCTCGGCGAGCAGCGCGGCCATCTCGTCGTAGTCGGCGTGGCTGAGTTCCAGCGGCGCGTGCACCTGCCGCAGGCGCTCGTCCGAATAGCTGGCGGGGCCCCCGAGGATCGCCGAGATGAACTTGGTCTGGTGGTCGATCAGCCGCTTCATGTCGACCGCCTCGAAATAGTCGCCGATCTGGTCGGACTCGAGCGCCTTGTCGTAGAAGGTCATCACCACCCGGCTGACGGTGCGGAAGCCGCCGTATTTCTCGTAGAGCGTTTTCGACATGCCGCTCCCCTGCGACCTCGCCAGCCCGGCGATTGCCCTTACGAGAATAATCGACCCATGGCGCGAAAGCCAAGCGCGTTCCCGGCGCGGGCCTTGCGCGGCGGGCGCGACGCCCTAGGTCGAGGGCGGGCAGTCAGGGAGACCGGGCTTGAGACGACGCGATTTCCTGGCCGGCGCAGGCGCGGCGTCGCTGGCCGCGGGCTGCGCCGCCCCCTTCCCGACCGAGGACGCCGAGCGCGATTTTCCGCCGATCGGGATGTTCGTCGAGGTCGAGGGGCTGCGCATCCATGCCTGGGAGGCCGGGCCGCCGGGCGGCGTGCCCGCGGTGCTGGTGCATGGCGCGAGCGGCAACCTGCGGGACTGGACCTTCTCGATCGCGCCGCACATCGCCGCAGGGCGGCGCGTGATCGCCTTCGACCGCCCCGGCTTCGGGCATTCCGACAGGCCCGAAGGCGCGGACGCCGCCGACCCGGCGGTGCAGGCCGCGATCCTGCGCGCGGCGGCGGCGAAGTTGGGGGCCGGGCGCCCGGTGGTGGTCGGCCACAGCTGGGGCGCGGCGCTCGCGCTCGCCTGGGCGCTGGACGCGCCGGACCGGACGGCGGGTGTCGTCTCGGTCTCGGGCGTCACGATGCCCTATTCGGGGATGGCGCGGGTGTTCGAGGCGCTGGGGATTTCGGGCGCGATCACCTGGGCCTACACCGAGTACATGAAGTCGGTGGCCGAGGATGACGGCATCGACCGCTTCATCGACCGCGTCTTCCGCCCGCAGCAGCCACCCGAGGGCTACGCGGCCTATGTCGGTGGGCCGCTCGCACTGCGCGAGGCGACGCTCGCGGCGAATTCGGACGACATCTCGGGCCTGAACGCTGCGCTGCGCCGGATGGCGCCGCGCTATCCCGGCCTGCGCCTGCCGGTCGAGATCATTCATGGCGCCGAGGACTTCATCGACCCCGAGCGCCACGCGCGCGGATTGGCCGAGGTGCTGCCCGAGGTCCGGCTGACGATCCTCGAGGGCGTGGGCCACATGGCCCACCACGCCGCGCCCGGAACCCTCGCCACGGCCATCGCGCGCGCGGCGGGCGAGGCCGAGGGCAAGACCGCCGCCTGAGCCGTCTCGACGCCCGCGCCGGGCCGCCCTAGTCTGGCCGGCGGACCGACCGGTGCGGAGGAGGCGAGCGGATGAGCGGGGGCGTGTTCGGCAAGCCGTTCGACGGCGCCATTTCGGCCTATTACGCCAAGGGCTTCCCGAAGGCGCTGCGGCAGCGCATCGAGGACGCGAAGAAGGGCGAGATCCTGGCCGAGACCTACCCGCACGAGCGCCGGCTCGACCACGAGACCTACGACGCCGAGACGGCCGCGCTGCAGATCGAGCTGGTGAAGCTCCAGGCATGGGCCAAGGCCACGGGCACGCGCGTCGCTCTGGTCTTCGAGGGGCGCGATGCGGCCGGCAAGGGGGGCTCGATCAAGCGCTTCACCGAGAACCTCAACCCGCGCGGCGCGCGCGTGGTGGCGCTTGCCAAGCCCTCCGACGTCGAGCGCGGCCAGTGGTATTTCCAGCGCTACATCCAGCACCTGCCCGGCCCCGGCGAGATCGTGTTCTTCGACCGGAGCTGGTACAACCGCGCGGTGGTCGAGCGGGTGTTCGGCTTCTCGACCGATGCCGAGCGCGAGCTGTTCTTCGAGCAGGTCAACGAGTTCGAGCACATGCTGGTCAAGGACGGCGTACGGCTCTTCAAGATCTGGCTGACGGTGAGCCGCGCCGAGCAGATGCGCCGAATGCTGGCGCGCGAGGCCGACCCGCTGAAGCAGTGGAAACTGTCGTCGATCGACGTCGATGGACTACGCCGCTGGGACGACTATTCGGTCGCGATCGCGGACATGTTCCGCAGGACCCACAGCGCGCACGCGCCCTGGCGGGTGGTGCGCGCCGACGACAAGCGGCGCGCGCGCATCGCGACCCAGCGCATCGTGCTGAGCGCGATCGACTACGCGCATCGCGACCGCAAGGTGGCCTGCCCGCCCGATTCGCTGATCGTCGACGGCCCGCAGATCATGCCGGCCGGCGAGACCTGACCGCCGCAGCTTGACGCCGGCGGCGGGCGGCGCCACATCAGGCGCCCGGCCGCCAGACGCGAGGTGCCCCGATGGGCCTGCCCGACCCCGACCGCGACCCGCAGTTCTACGACGGCGTGCCTCTGCGCCGGCTGGTCGCCTTCGTGATCGACGCGCTGGTGACGCTGCTCCTGATGGCGACGGTCGGGCTGGTCGGCCTGCTGATGGGGTTCGTGACGATGGGGCTCGGCTGGCTCCTGATCGTGCCGGCCTTCGCGCTGGTGGGCTTCATCTACCGCTTCACCATGCTGCGCGAGCGCTCGGCCACGCTGGGGATGCTGGCGGCGGGGATCGAGTTGCGCGGCCCCGACGGCGAGCGGCTGGACGGGCCGCTCGCGGCGGTGCACACGCTCGCCTATTTCGCAACGCTCTACATCCCGCTCGCGATGCTCATCGGCGTCGCGCTCATGGCGTTCAACCCGCGCCGCCAGCTGCTGCACGACCTGCCGTTGGGCACCGCGATGATCAACCGGCCGGAGTGAGGGGCGCGCGCCCGCCCGGTTGCGCGGCCTTAACGAAACTGCGAGGCTTTTCCTCGAGAGTGGGCAACTCCGCCAGTGACTCGCCATTTTTCGGTGATAACCTGACAGGCGGAGGAGAGGCTCGGACCAGGGAATCCGGATCACGCAGCGATGTCGCACCACGAAAGCGCGCTCAAGGCACAGTTCTACCTGACCGCCCCGCAGCCCTGCGCGTATCTAAGCGGACGCGAGGAGCGCAAGGTCTTTACCACGCTGCAGGGTGCCAACGCGGTCGCGGTCAACAACGCGCTGTCGCTGAGGGGATTTCGACGCTCGCAGTCGGTGATCTACCGCCCCGCCTGCGTCGGCTGCTCGGCCTGCATGTCGATCCGCATTCCGGTCGATGCGTTCCGCCCCTCGCGCGCGCAGCGCCGGACGATGGAGCGCAACGCCGATCTCGAGCGGCGGACCTGCGAGGCCTGGGCGACCGAGACGCAGTTCCGCCTGTTCCGCCGCTACCTCGACAGCCGCCACGCCGATGGCGGCATGGCCGACATGGACGCCTTCGACTACGCCTCGATGGTCGACGAGACCCCGGTGAACTCGACTGTGGTCGAATACAGCCTCGCCGACCCCGAGAACGGCGCCCCGCGGCTGGTGGCGGCCTGCCTGTCGGACGTGCTCGCCGACGGGCTGTCGATGGTCTACTCGTTCTTCGATCCCGACGAGAGCGGCCGCAGCCCCGGCAGCCACATGATCCTCGACCATATCCGGCTCGCGGGCGAGATGGGGCTGCCCTTCGTCTATCTCGGCTACTGGGTCGCCCAGAGCCCGAAGATGCATTACAAGATCGGCTATCGGCCCTTCGAACTTTGCGACGGGACCAACTGGCGGCGCTTCGCGGATGTCGAGGAATTCCGCAGGTGGCGCGCCACGCGCTTTACCGCCCCGCGCGACCCTCTGGTCGAATGAGCGCCGCGCGGCTGGCGCGGCGGATCCTTTTGCCGGATGCCGCGATGCCGGGCGGGCCGCATCACTGACTGGGACGCTGCGCCTTGAGCATTTCGAGGTCGATGCCGAAGGTGACCGCGCCGATCGGCTCGCCGTTCTCGGGATCGGTGACGGTCATGCTGACCTGCGTCTGGTATTTCTGGGTGCTGGCGTCGAGCTCGATCTCGCTGACATGGACCGCGCCGGGGCCCTTGAGGAAGGTTTCCTGATACTTGGCCTCATCGCCCTGGTAGAAGTCCGAGGTCGGGTCGCTGATCGCGACGTTGAGGCCGTATCGGTCCATGAGGATGATCTCGGTGATCACGCCCTTCGCCAGTTCCCGCCGGTCGCGCACGATGACCGAGGCCTGCCGGTCGAGCAGGTCGAAGATCATCGGCCCGCCGCCTGATTCATTGACCTCGGCGATCCATGTCTCGTCGAGGAACTTGATCTTGCCGGGGCGGATGCCCTTGTAGGTCTCGTTCTGCTCGCGGATCGCATAGATGATGACGGGATCGCTGATCCAGCTCTGCAGGTCGCCCTCGGCGACGCGTTTGACGTCCTCGGCGAAGTCGGGAACGCTCTGCGCAGCGGCACCCGAGGCCCCGTGAAGAAGCAGCGCGAGCGCGGCGGCGGTCGAGATTTTCATGATCGGCTCCAGCCAGAAGCTTGCGGGACGGCCCGGCGCCGCACCCGTCGGGGTCGGCTTCGGCGGCGGCGAGATGGCTGCTGCCCGCCCGGCGCGTCCGGGCGTGGCCGCCGCTTGTCCGCGTGCGACGAAGGGCTTTTCCGCTCCCGCTGACATCGGCACTTCCCCAGCATTTCCCTCGGAGCGGATCCTACGCATGTTGGGAATATCTGTCGACAGTTTGGTCTGTTTCGGGCAACGCGAGGGCGTGATCGGGGCAACCGCCGGCAAGGCCCGCGGGCCTCGGGCGGCAGGCGTCCAGCCTGGTCATCCTTCGTAAAGGAATCCCCGCTAGCGTCGCACGGCACTCAGTTCGGGATTTCCGCATGACGAACGCCTTACAGCTCTCGCGCCGGATGGTCCGCGGCTTCGCCGCGGCGCTCGCGCTGCTCGGCGGGCTGCAGGTGGCGGGCTACGGGCTCGGCGCGGCGCTGCTGGCCGAGGAACGCGCCCGAATCGAGGAACGCCACGCGCG
This sequence comes from Thermohalobaculum sediminis, assembly GCF_023487995.1. Taxonomy (GTDB): domain Bacteria; phylum Pseudomonadota; class Alphaproteobacteria; order Rhodobacterales; family Rhodobacteraceae; genus Thermohalobaculum; species Thermohalobaculum sediminis. The sequence continues at coordinate 104,679 of NZ_JAMFKN010000004.1, read as the reverse complement.
GGAGGCCGAGCGTGCCCTCGTCGCGCGGGTGGCACTTGCCGGGATCGAGGTCGCGCGTGGGGGCGACGCGGCCGCGCGGGAGGCGTTGCGCGAAGCGGCCGAGGCACTGTCCGCGGCAGCGGCGCTCGAGGGGGCGGGGGCGCCGGGGCTCGCCGAACTTGCGCGGATGGCGCGCGCGCTCGCCACGGGGGACGCGATGCCAGCCGATCGGCTGCGCGCCGATGCCCTCGCGTTGGGCCGGGAGCTCGATGCCGCCGCGGCGCGCGCCGAAGGGGCGGCACGGGACGCGGCGCGGGCCGCCTCGGCGGTACGCCTCACAGGGCTTCTCTGCGGGATCGGGGGGCTCGTCGTCGTGGCGCTCGCGATCATGCGTCCGATGCTGGGCGAGGTCACGCGGGTGACGCGCACGCTCGAGCAGACGCAGGAGAAGCTCGCGCATTCGGCCCTGCACGACCATCTCACCGAATTGCCCAACCGACGCTATGTCGAGGAACATCTGCGCCGCTCGCTGGCTGCCGCCGGGCGCACTGGCCAGATGGTGGCCGTGCTCCAGATCGACCTCGACGGATTCAAGCAGATCAACGACCGCTTCGGGCATGCCGTCGGCGACGCCGCGCTCGCCTCGGTCGCGCGGCGCATGCAGAAGGCGATCCGGCGGTCGGATTTCCTCGGCCGCACGGGCGGGGACGAATTCGTCGTGATCGCCGCAGAGGGGCGCAACCCGCGGGGACTCGAGCATCTCGCCGAGCGCCTGATCCAGACGGTGGGCGAGCCGATCGAGATCGACGCGCAGCGCTGCGCGATCGGCGCCTCGGTGGGGATCGCGCTGACCCCGCCGCTCGACGCGGATTCCGAGCGGCTGCTGAGCCATGCCGACGCCGCGCTCTATGCCGCCAAGGCCCAGGGGCGAGGCCTGTTCCGGTTCCACCCAGACGCGCAGGTCTATCTGGACGTGCACTACCCGGTTAGGCTCGCCTCGGCGGTCACGGGCCGTCGCGCGGGCTGAGGCGGACCGGCGCACCGCGTGCCGCTCAGCCCCCGGTGATGCGGCAATAGCGCGTGGTCATGGTGTAATCCTTGCGCGGCCCCGAGACCCGCCAGAGGCTGGTCCAGACATCTGGCATGAAGCTGTAGTCGACCTCGTAGCGGTCCTCGCCGCACAGATGCAGGGCCTGAGCTTCCGCCGGATGGAAGCTGTGGAACGGCCGCCCGTCGTCATGGGCGACGTGGATCGCGCCCCGCGGCCCGAACCTCCAGAAGGTCACCCGCCCGGCGGCAAAGTCCCTGCCGCCGAAGCGCAGCACGCCGCTCTCTCGGCAGGCCAGATCACCGGGTCCTCCCGGCGCGCATGCGGCCTGCGGTCCGGCACCCGTGCCGGGCTCGGCCGCACCCCGCGGGTCGCGAGGCGCGGTGCCCGAGGGCGCCGCGGGGGCAAGCTCTGCCGAAGCGGCGGCGTCGCGGGCGGCAGGCCCTGCGCCGCCCCCGAACAGCGCGTCGTCGCGCGACGCAGCGACGCCCGCGTCATGCCCGGAGTCATGGCCGACCGCCGCGGCAGGATCTTGGGCGGCCGCGCCCTGCCCCGAGGGCGCGTCGCGCTGCCCCTGCCCCTGCGGCGCCGCGGCCTGCTCCGATGCGGGGGACGCGTCCGCTTTCACCAGCCGCGCGGCTCCGGAGGGCGCATCGGAAGCCGGCAGCGCCGCGACTTCGAACACGGCCTCGCCCCAGAATTCACCGAAGACGCCGGCGGCGCGGTCGTCGATCAGACGGACCATCTGCCAGCGTCCCAGAAAATACGCGGCCGTCGCCAGTTCGGTTGCCACCGTCATGCCCGTCTGCTACCCCACGCCGCGCATTCCCCGCAACGCCGCCGAGGACCGCCGCCGATGATCCCGCGCTATTCCCGCCCCGAGATGGCCTCCATCTGGGAGCCCGCGACCCGCTTCCGCATCTGGTTCGAGATCGAGGCCCATGCCTGTGACGCGCAGGCCGCCCTTGGCGTCATCCCGAAATCGGCGGCCGAGGCGGTCTGGAAGGCGAGGGACGTGGAATTCGACGTGGCGCGCATCGACGAGATCGAGCGCGAGGTCAAGCATGATGTGATCGCGTTCCTCACGCATCTGGCGGAATTCGTGGGCCCCGAGGCCCGCTTCGTCCATCAGGGCATGACCTCGTCGGACGTGCTCGACACCTGCTTCAACGTTCAGCTCGTGCGCGCGGCCGACATCCTGATCGCCGACCTCGACGCGCTGCTCGCGGCCCTCAGGCGCCGGGCCTTCGAGCACAGGGACACGGTCTGCATCGGCCGCAGCCATGGCATCCATGCCGAACCGGTGACCTTCGGGCTGAAGATGGCGCAGGCTTACGCCGAGATGGCGCGCAACCGCTCGCGGCTGGTGGCGGCGCGGGCCGAGGTCGCGACCTGCGCGATCTCGGGCGCGGTGGGGACGTTTGCCAACATCGACCCGGCGGTCGAGGAGCATGTCGCCAAGGCCATGGGGCTGACCCCCGAGCCGGTCTCGACGCAGGTCATCCCGCGCGACCGGCATGCGATGTTCTTCGCGACGCTGGGCGTCATCGCCTCGTCGATCGAGCGCATCGCCATCGAGATCCGCCACCTCCAGCGTACCGAAGTGCTGGAGGCCGAGGAGTATTTCAGCCCCGGCCAGAAGGGCTCGTCGGCAATGCCGCACAAGCGCAACCCGGTGTTGACCGAGAATCTGACGGGCCTAGCCCGCATGGTGCGCGCCTATGCGCTGCCCGCGATGGAGAACGTGGCGCTGTGGCACGAGCGCGACATCTCGCATTCCTCGGTCGAGCGGATGATCGGGCCGGATGCGACGGTCACGCTCGACTTCGCGCTGGCGCGGCTCACAGGCGTCATCGACAAGCTGCTGGTCTACCCGCAGAACATGGAGCGAAATCTGAACCAGTTCCGCGGGCTGGTGCATTCGCAACGGGTGCTGCTGGCGCTGACGCAGAAGGGCGTGAGCCGCGAGGATGCCTATCGGCTGGTGCAGCGCAACGCCATGAAGGTCTGGGAGCACGGCGCCGACTTCATGGCCGAACTCAAGGCGGATCCCGAGGTGCGCGCCGCGCTGAGCGAGGCCGAGATCGAGGAGAAGTTCGACCTCGGCTACCACACCAAGCATGTCGACACGATCTTCGCGCGCGTCTTCGGCGCGGGCTGAGCCACGGGCGGCGGCCTTGCAGAGGGGCCCGGGCGCGATATCTCAAGGCGGGATCACGGCCGCCGGAGGATCAACATGCTTACCCGCCGCACCCTCATCGCCGCGCTCGCGCTGAGCCCGGTGACGCTGCACGCAGGCGAGATGCGCGCGCATGACTTCAGCTTCCCCGGCATCGAGGGCGGCGAGATCCGCCTCGCCGACTTCGCCGGGCGCCCGGTCCTGGTGGTCAACACCGCCTCGCGCTGCGGCTTCACCTACCAGTATGACGGGCTGCAGGCGCTCTACGACCGCTATCGCGACCGGGGCCTCGTGGTGCTGGGCGTGCCCTCGGACGATTTCGGCGGGCAGGAACTGGCGACCGAGGCCGAGGTCAAGGAATTCTGCGAGGTCAATTTCGGGCTCGACTTCCCGATGACCGCGATCACCACGGTCAAGGGCACGGGGGCGCATCCCTTCTACGCATGGGCGCGCGCCACTCTGGGGGCCGAAAAGGCGCCGGGCTGGAACTTTCACAAGTATCTCGTCGCTCCCGACGGGTCGCTCGTCGATGCCTTTCCGACCCGCGTCGAGCCGGGCGATCCGCGCCTGACCGCGGCCATAGAGGCGCTGCTGCCACAGGGCTGAGCCGCGTCAGCCGAGCCGCGCGCGCAGGCTATCGGCCGCCGCGCGGATCGCGGCGAGTTCGGCACCGTTCTTGCGCCCAAGATTCGCCATCTGCATCGTCATCCGCCGGTTGCGGCGGAATCGGCCCTCGTGGCGCGCGAGGAAGTCCCAGTAGAGCGTGGTGAAGGGGCAGGCGCGCGGGCCAGTGGCGTCGCGCGGATCGTAGCGGCAGCCCCGGCAGCAGTCGGACATCCGCGAGATGTAGGCGCCCGAGGCGGCATAGGGCTTGGTCCCAACGATGCCGCCATCGCCATGCTGGCTCATGCCCAGCACGTTGGGCAGGCTGACCCAGTCGACCGCGTCGAGATAGAGCGCCATGTGCCAGTCATGCACCCGCAAGGGATGCGCGCCCCACAGCATTGCGAAGAGCCCCATCACCATCAGCCGCTGGATGTGGTGGGCGTACCCTTCCTCCAGCACAGCGCCCAGCCCATCGGCGAGGCAGGCCATGTCGGTCCGGGCCGTCCAGAAGAAGCCGGGAAGATCCGCCTCGGCCCCAAGCGCGTTGAGCCGGGCATAGGCGGGCATCCGCGTCCAGTAGATGCCACGCACGAATTCCCGCCAGCCGAGGATCTGGCGCACGAAGCCCTCGACCGCGTTGAGCGGCGCGCGCCCGTCGGCCCAGGCCTCGATGGCGGCGGCACAGACCTCGCGCGAGTCGAGGAGCTTGAGGTTGAGCGCGACCGACAGGCGCGAATGCCACAGCGTTCGCTGCCCCGTGGCGATCGCGTCCTGATGATCGCCAAAGCCCGGCAGGCGGTGGTCGATGAAGTCGCGAAGATGCGCGAGCGCGTCGGCGCGCGTCACCGGCTCGGCAAAACCCGCGGTCGAGCCGGGGGCGCCGGGGAACTCACGCTCGATCATGCGCATCACCTCGCGGGTGATCGCGTCGGGCTCGGCCGTGGGCCGCGGGGGCACGAGGCCCGGCCCCTCGCGGCCGAAGGGCTTGCGGTTCTCGGCATCGAGGTTCCAGCGCCCGCCCGCCGGTGCGTCGCCCTCCATCAGCCAGCCGGTGCGCCGGCGCATGGCGCGGTAGAAATCCTCCATGACGAAGCGCCGTCGGCCGGCGGCGAGCTGCTCGAACTCGGCCGGCGTGCTGAGGAAATGGCGGTCGTCATGGACGACGAGACCGGGAAAGCGCGCTCTCAGCCCCGCCAGCACGCGCCAGTCGCCGGGCTGGGTGACATGGAGGGATTCGGTTGCGTGACGCGCCGCCCCCTCGGCCAGCGTCGCCGCGGGCGCCTCGCCGTCGAGGGCATGGTAATGGACCGTCAGGCCGCGCCCGCGCAGTTCGGCCGCGAAGTGGCGCATGGCCGCGAAGAACAGCACCAGCCGTTTCTTGTGCTGCGGAAGGTAGGACGCCTCCTCGCGTGCCTCCGTCATCACGATGGCATCGCGCGCGGGATCGAGCCCGTCGAGCACGGCCGCCCGGTGGTCGAGCTGGTCGCCGAGGATCAGGATCAGGCGGCGATATGTCACCGGCGCGCCCTCCGCCCCCGGCAGCGGTCCGAGCAGTGGCGCACCTGCTCCCAGACCTTCGCCCATTTGCGCCGCCGGGCGAAGGGCCGCCCGCAGGTCGCGCAGGTCTTCACGGGCAGGTCGGCCTTGCGGCGCATCCGGGGCATGGCGGTCTCGCTGCGGCGGGGCTCAGAAATCGAAGCTCGTCTGCGGTCCCGGCTTGCGCGCGCGGTCGGGGCGCGGGCGGGCGGGGCGCCGCGAGGCGTGGCGAGCCAGCACGGCGCGCTTCGCCTCGGCAAAGCCCTCGGCGCGGCGGCGGGCGTAGACCCGCTCACGCGCCGCGCGGGCGGCAGCCACGTGATCGACGATGGGCGCCGGGTAGTCGTGCCCAATGCGGCAGCCGAGTTCCTCCTGCCGGGTGGGGCTCATCTTCCACGGCTCGTGGATCAGCGCGGCGGGGAGGTGCGCGAGTTCCGGCAGCCACCGGCGCAGGAACAACCCCTCGGGGTCCTGGTCGAACGACTGCTTGACCGGGTTGTAGACGCGGAGTGTGTTGATGCCGGTGGTGCCCGACTGCATCTGGCACTGGCTCCAATGGATGCCGGGCTCGAAATCGGTGAAGAGCCGCGCGAGCCCCGGTCCGAAGCGCCGCCAGTCGAGCCACAGGTGATAGGCGGCGACCGAGACCACCATGGCGCGCATCCGGAAGTTCAGCCACCCCGTAGCGGCCAGCGCGCGCATCGAGGCATCGACCATCGGCAGCCCGGTGCGCCCGTCGAGCCAGGCCCGAAGGCGCGCCTCGTCGTGATCGGGCTCGCGCAGGCCCTCGTAGAGCGGGTGCATGCAGCGGGTCTCGATGGCGGGCTCGTCCTCGAGCTTCTGCATGAAATGGCAGCGCCAGTGCAGCCGCGCGGTGAAACTGTCGATCGACGCGCGCAGCGCCGGGTCGGCGCCGGGCCGGGCCGCGCGCGCCGCCTGCCACGCCGCGCGCGACGAGATCGTGCCCCAGGCCAGATGCGGGCTGAGCCGCGAGCAGGCGTCGTAGGCGGTGACGGGCGAGGACATCTCGCGCCGATACTGCCGCCCGCGCCCGGCAAGGAAGCTTTCCAGCAACGCGCGGGCGTCCGACGGGCTCGCGGGCGTGGGGGCGCAGGGGTCGGGCGCGAGGCTAAGATCTGCCTCGGACGGCAGGCGGCCGGGGTCGATGCCATGCGGCGGCAGGGCGCGGGGCGCGGGGCCGAGAGGCTGGGCCATCGTGGCATCCCAGCGCGCGGCCCAGCCGTCGCGGCTGCGCAGCCGGCGGATCACGCCGCCCGACGGCAGCTCGCGCCAGCGGATGCCATGCGCGCGGGCCCAGCCCGCGACCCGACGGTCGCGGGCGTAGGTGAAGGCGTCGCCGGTTTCCTGATGCGACCAGAGCGTGAAGGGGCCAAGCTGGTCCCGCAGCGCCTCGAGCACCTCGACGGCATCGCCGCATCGGATCACGAGCGGCGCGCCGGTCGCGGCAAGCTCGGCCGCCAGCGCCTCGAGCGCTCCCGCGACGAAGCGCCACTGCCGAGCCGAAGCAACGGGCTCGCGCCACAATCCGGGCTCGACGATGTAGAGCGGGATCACAGGGCCCTCGCGCGCCGCATCGTTCAGCGGCGCGTGGTCGTCCACCCGCAGGTCGCGCTTGAACCAGACGATGCCTGTCGCCATGCGCCCTCCCTCCGGCCCCGCGAGATGGGACGGGAGGGCGTGGCGTCAAGCCGGCCCCGGACCGGGGCCGGGGTGCAACGTCAGTCGCCCGCCTCGGACATCACCTGCGATTTGGCCTCGGCGCGCAGGTCGGACATGCGCTTGCGAAGCTCGGCCTCGGTGATCGCGATGCCCTTGGCGTCGAAATCCGCCTTGACCTTGCGGTAGACGTCCTCGTCGCCCGCTTCCTTGAGATCCGCGATCACCACGGCCTTGGCATATGCGGCCGCCTCGTCGCCCGAGAGGCCCATCTTCTCGGCCGCCCACAGGCCTAGCAGCCGGTTGCGCCTGGCCTCGGCCTTGAACTGCATCTCGGCGTCGTGGGCATACTTGTTCTCGAACGCGCTCTCGCGCTCATCGAAGGTGGTCATGGATCAGCTCTTCCTTCCCTGCGCCACGGATTCGGGCATCGCGAACTCAATGTCGATATAGGGAATCCCCTGCCCCCGAGGCAATGCGGCACTGGCACCCTTGTGGAAGGCGCCCCGCGCGCATATAGAAACGCGGCGCGCGCCGGAGGGAGCCTCCGGGGCGCGATCCGTCTTTGCGAGATTTGGAGAGACTCATGGCGCGGCGCAGGATGGTCTACGAAGGCAAGGCCAAGATCCTCTACGAGGGGCCCGAGCCGGGAACGCTCATCCAGTACTTCAAGGACGACGCCACCGCGTTCAACGCGCAGAAGCATGACGTGATCGACGGCAAGGGGGTGCTGAACAACCGCATCTCCGAGCACATCATGACGGCGCTCACCTCGATCGGCGTGCCGAACCATTTCATCCGCCGCATCAACATGCGCGAGCAACTGATCCGCGCCTGCGAGATCGTGCCGCTGGAGGTGGTGGTCAGGAACGTCGCCGCCGGCTCGCTGTCGAAGCGCCTCGGGATCGAGGAGGGCACGCCCCTGCCCCGCCCGATCATCGAGTTCTACTACAAGGACGACGCGCTGGGCGACCCGATGGTGACCGAGGAGCACATCATCGCCTTCAACTGGGCCAGCCAGCAGGACATCGACGACATCATCTCGCTGGCGCTGAGGGTCAACGACTTCCTCTCGGGCCTGTTCACCGGCGTCGGCATCCGGCTGGTGGACTTCAAGATCGAGTGCGGGCGGATCTGGGACGGCGATTTCCAGCGGATCATCGTCGCCGACGAGATCAGCCCGGACAGCTGCCGGCTGTGGGACATCAAGACCGGCCAGAAGCTCGACAAGGACGTGTTCCGCCGGGACCTGGGCTCGCTCGCGGACGCCTACACCGAAGTGGCGCGGCGGCTCGGCATCCTGCCGGAAGGCGGGAACGGCAAGAAGGGCCCCAAGCTCGTCCACTGATGGCAACACAGCCGACACCGCCGCCCTACCAGCCCGAGTTTCCCCTGTGGATGCGGGCGGTGGCGCTGCTCGTGCCGGTCGGCTTCCTAGCCCTCGGCCTCGCGCTCGCGATCGAGACATGGGGCTTTCTTGCCGACAGCAGCCGGACGATCGGCGAGATCGTCTCGATCCGGCTGGAGGAGAGCACCCGGCGCAACCGCGACGGCTTCAGCGAGACCGTGATCACCGAATGGCCGACCGTGCGCTATGCCGGGCCGGATGGAGCATGGCGCGATAGCGAGGTCACCATCGCCCTGGGCTTCGGCGAGCGCGCCATGGGCGAGCGAGTCTGGGTGCGCTATGACAATGAGGCGGCTGACCGGGTGCGGCTCGACCGCGGCTTCTGGGACCACTGGCTGGGACCAATGGCGTTCACCGCCGTGGGCGGGCTCTTCACCTTCGGGCTGATTTGGCTGTTCCGCCATCTCGAGCGGGTGGGGCGCGCGCGCTATCGTCTCGAACACGGCACCGACCCCGAATGAGCGGGCTGATCGCGCGCTTCGGCGAGGGGCCGGTGGCGGCCGCGCTTCTGGCGCTGGCGCTGGTGGCGGCGCTGCAGCCGGTTCTCGCCTGGTTCGCCCGCGCGCGCTGGCCGAAGGTCGGGGCGCGGGTGACCGACATCCCCACGCGGCGCTCGCTCGCCTCGGGCAAGTGGTCGGTCGAGGTCGTCTTCACCGCGCCCGACGGCCGCGAGGTGACGACCCGTGTTCCGGTCAACATCGCCCGCCGCCCCCTCAAGCGCGGCGACCGGATCGAGATCATGCACCACCCGCGCACGCACACGCGCACGGCGCTCACGCGGCTCGAGGGAGCGAGCGCGGGGTTCGGCCTAGCCGGGCTCTGCCTGATCGGCGCGCTGGCGCTGCTGCACGGCGGCGCGGGCTGAGGCGGCGGGCGCAAGCGCGCCTTGGCATCGGCGCGCAAGGCCCCATATCGGCGACAGGGAACGGGCGGCTCGGGACGGACGGATGCACCCTCTTCTGCGGCGGATCGACGGCTACTGCGAGCGGGTCGGCGATGCCTTCTGGGCAGAGCCGCTGAACGCGCTGACCAACATCGCCTTCATCCTGGCCGGGATTGCCGCCATCGCGATGGCGCGGCGGATGGACCGGCTCGACGGGCCGGTGATGTTCCTGACGGCCAATGCTATCATCGTCGGCATCGGCTCGTTCCTGTTCCACACCTTCGCCACCGTCTGGGCGGCGATGGCGGATACCGGGCCGATCCTGATCTTCATCCTCGCCTATTTCACCATCGCGATGCGCGCTTACGTGGGCCTCGGCTGGGGGCGGTCGGCGCTGGTGATGCTGGGCTTCCTGGTCGCGATGTTCGCGGTTTCGGCGGTCCTGCGCGAGGTGCTGATGCCGGTGATCGGCCGCAGCGTGAGCTACCTGCCCGCGCTGATGGCGCTGGGCGGCATCGGGCTTTGGCTGCATCTTCGCGGCCATGCGGCGGGCTCGGGGCTGATGCTGGGGGCGGGCGTGTTCGCGGTCTCGCTCACCTTCCGGACGCTGGACGGTCCGGTCTGTGGGGCCTGGCCGGTGGGCACGCATTTCGTTTGGCACCTCATGAACGGGCTGTTGCTGTGGCTGCTGATCGCCACACTGATCCGGTACGGGCGCGAGCCGCTGAGGCGCCTGCAGCCGGCCTGAGTGTCGCGGGCGCGAAGGCGGCCTTGCCCCGCTTTGCCCGCGCTTGTATGGAGGGGCCCAACAGCCCGACCCGCGAGAGGTGCGCCCGATGAAAGCCCGCGTCTTCGTCACGCTCAAGACCGGCGTCCTCGACCCGCAGGGCGAGGCGATCCGCCACGCGCTGGGCACGCTGGGCTTCGAGGGCGTCGAGAGCGTCCGCCAGGGCAAGGTCATCGAGATCGAGTTGAGCGGCACCGACCGCGCGGCGGCCGAGGCCGAGCTGGCGCGGATGGCCGAGAAGCTGCTGGCGAACACGGTGATCGAGAACTACCGCGTCGAGCTGGTGGGATGACGTGAGGGGCGAGGCCGCAAAGCGCCATGCCCGCGCGCGGAACTGGCTGATCGCCAAGATCGCCGCCGCCTTCCTGATCCCGCCGCTCGCCGCCGCAGTCTACGTCATCTTCGCGATGTGAGGGGGTTGCCATGAAGTCCGCCGTCATCGTCTTCCCCGGCTCGAACTGCGACCGCGACATGGCCGTCGCGCTCGGCGCCGCCGCGGGCCGCCCCGCGCAGATGGTCTGGCACAAGGACGCGGCCCTGCCCCCCGGGCTCGACGTGGTGGCGCTGCCGGGTGGGTTTTCCTTCGGCGACTACCTGCGCTGCGGGGCGATTGCCGCGCGCTCGCCGATCATGCGGGCGGTGGTGGACTTCGCCCATCGCGGCGGCATCGTGCTGGGGGTCTGCAACGGCTTTCAGATCCTGATCGAGGCAGGGCTGCTGCCCGGTGCCTTGATGCGCAACCAGACGCTGAAATTCGTCTGCCGCGACGTGATGCTGTCGGTCGAGACACTCGACAGTCCCTTCACCTCGGCCTACGGCAACCAGCGGCTTATCCGCGTGCCGGTCGCGCATCACGACGGCGCCTATGTCGCCGACGCGGCATTGGTGGCGCGGCTCGAGGCCGAGGATCGCATCGCCTTCCGCTATGCCGACGCCGCAGGGCGCGCGACGCTCGAGGCCAATCCCAACGGTGCGGTCGGCAACATCGCGGGGGTGCTGTCGGAAAACCGCCGGGTGCTGGGCATGATGCCGCATCCCGAACGGCTGGCCGACCCGCGCCTTGGTGGTACCGACGGTGCGCCCCTGTTCCGCAGCCTCGTCGAGGCGGTCTCGGTGGCTGCCTGATGCGCCGCACGGCCCCTGCCCTCATGCTGGCGCTCGCGGCCTGCGCGCCCAGCAGGCCTCCCGAGGCGTATGGCTATCGCCAGCCCGATGCGCCGGCCGAGCCGTTCCGCGCCGTGGTGCTCGAGGCAGATTATGCCGCCGTCCGCACGGGCCTCGAACAGGTCGGCGCGGTCTGCTGGCTCGACGCCGAGCTTCAGGCCGCGAACATGCTGGTGGACCGCCAGACCGGCGATGTCAGCTTCTTCACCGACGCCGGCAAGCTGATGACCGCCGACATCGTGCCAGTGCGCGCCAATGTCACCGAGGTGCGCCTGATCGGCGCCGCCGTCGAGGCGCCCGGCCGTTACGAGCGCATGAAGTCGAGCCTCACGCGCTCGGTCGCCGCCGGCGCCGCCGCCTGCTGAACCCATCCGAAGTCCCCCGAGATCCGCCAAGGCCCGCCATGACAGAGCCCGAAGTCAACCAGTCGCTCGCTGCCGATCACGGGCTGAAGCCGGACGAATACCAGCGCATCCTCGACCTCCTGGGCCGGACGCCGAGCTTCACCGAGCTCGGCATCTTCTCGGCCATGTGGAACGAGCACTGCTCGTACAAGTCCTCGAAGAAATGGCTGCGCACCCTGCCGACCAAGGGGCCGCAGGTGATCTGCGGGCCGGGCGAGAACGCGGGCGTCGTCGACATCGGCGACGGGCAGGCGGTGGTCTTCAAGATGGAGAGCCACAACCACCCCAGCTACATCGAGCCGCACCAGGGTGCGGCCACCGGCGTGGGCGGCATCCTGCGCGACGTCTTCACCATGGGCGCCCGCCCCATCGCCGCGATGAACGCGCTCAGCTTCGGCGAGATCGAGCACCCCAGGACCCGCCGCCTTGTGGCCGGCGTGGTCGAGGGGATCGGCGCCTACGGCAACTGCTTCGGCGTGCCCACCGTGGGCGGCGAGGTGCGCTTCCATCCGGCCTACAACGGCAACTGCCTCGTCAACGCCTTCGCCGCGGGGCTGGCGAACGCGGACAAGATCTTCTACTCGGCGGCCTCGGGCGTCGGCATGCCGGTCGTCTATCTCGGCGCCAAGACCGGGCGCGACGGGGTGGGCGGGGCCACCATGGCGAGCGCGGAGTTCGGCGAGGACGCCGAGGAGAAGCGCCCCACCGTGCAGGTGGGCGACCCCTTCACCGAGAAGCGGCTCCTGGAGGCCTGCCTCGAGCTGATGGCCTCGGGCGCGGTCATCTCGATCCAGGACATGGGTGCGGCGGGGCTCACCTGCTCGGCGGTCGAGATGGGCGACAAGGGCGACCTCGGCATCGAGCTCGACCTCGACGCCGTGCCCTGCCGCGAGCAGGCGATGACCGCTTACGAGATGATGCTGTCCGAGAGCCAGGAGCGGATGCTCATGGTGCTCCGGCCCGAGAAGGAGGCCGAGGCGAGGGCGATCTTCGAGAAGTGGGACCTCGACTTCGCCATCGTCGGCCACACGATCCCCGAGGATCGCTTCCTCGTCCGCCACGGCGGGGCGGTGAAGGCCGACCTGCCGCTCAAGGCGCTGTCCGGCTCGGCCCCGGAATACGACCGCCCCTGGGTCGAGAGCCCCCCTGCCCCGGCGCTCGCCCCCGTGCCCGACATGGACCCGGCCGAGGCGCTGGAGCGGCTCGTCGGCTCGCCCAATCTCTGCTCGCGCGCCTGGGTCTGGCAGCAATACGACCATATGGTGCTGGCCGACACGGTGGTGCGCCCGGGCTCGGACGCCGCAGTGGTGCGGGTGCACGGCATGGCCAAGGCGCTCGCTTTCACCTCGGACGTGACGCCGCGCTACTGCAAGGCCAACCCCTTCGAGGGCGGCAAGCAGGCGGTGGCGGAAGCCTTCCGCAACCTCAGCGCCACCGGGGCACGGCCCTTGGCGGTGACCGACAACCTCAATTTCGGCAACCCCGAGAAGCCCGCGATCATGGGCCAGTTCGTGGGCTGCATCAAAGGCATCGGGGCGGCCTGCGAGGCGCTCGACATGCCGGTCGTCTCGGGGAATGTCAGCCTCTACAACGAGACCAACGGCGAGGCGATCCTGCCCACCCCCTCGATCGGCGCGGTCGGCCTGCTGGCTTCGCTCGATGAGATCATCCCGATGGCGCCCGGCGAGGGCGAGGCGCTGGTGCTGATCGGGCATTCGGAGGGCCATCTGGGCCAGTCGGCGCTGATCTGGGAGCTTTGGCGCCGGTCTGACGGCGACGCGCCGCATGTCGACCTGCGGGCCGAACGCAAGGCGGGCGAGCTGGTGCGCGCGCTGAAGGCCGAGGGGCTGATCACCGCGGCCCATGACCTTTCCGACGGCGGCCTCGCCGTCGCGGCGGCCGAAATGGCGCTGGCCGCGGGCACCGGCGTCGCCGTCGAGGCGGCCGAGGGCTTCGCGCCGCTCGCCTGGTTCTTTGGCGAAGATCAGGGGCGCTACCTGCTCGCGGCGCCCGAGGCGGCGGTCGAGCGCATCCTGGCCGATGCGATCGCCGCGGGCGTGTCCGCGCGGCGCGTCGGGCGCACGGGGGGTGACATGGTCCGGCTCGGCGCCTCGGCGGTCGCGCTCGCGCGCCTGCGCGAGGTGCACGAGACCGGCTTTGCACGGCTGATGGGAGAGGCCTGAGCCGCCTCGCGCGACACATGCGGGTGTTATAGACTGCCCTCCGCGCATCCCGCGCAGATGGAGGCCCGCATGGCGCTGCCCTTCCACCGACCGCATGCGGCCGTCGCGCCGATGGACCTGTTCGGCGCGCGCATCGCGATCCTGCTGCCGGCCGAGGCCGCGGGCGGCGCGCTCTCGATGTTCGAGGACAGCGGGATGCCGGGCTACGGCCCGCCGCTGCATGTCCATCACGACGCGGACGAGATCTTTCATGTGCTGGCGGGACGGTATCGCTTCTTCTGCGGCGGGCGCACGCTCGACGCCGGGGTGGGCGACACGGTGCTGGTGCCGCGTGGCGCGCGCCACACCTTCCTCAACACCGGCGACGGGCGGGGGCGGCTTCTGGTCACGATGCGCCCCGGCGGGTTCGAGCGGTTCTTCACCGAGGTGTTCGAGGCGGGGCTCGACGCCGCCGAGGACATGGGCCGCATCACCGCGATCGGCGAGCGCCACCAGATCGAGTTCCTCGGACCCAACCCGCTGGCGGGCTGAGCCTCAGGCGATCGATTCCCACGCCTTGCCGAGCCGCGAGAGCCCGGCGCGCTTTAGCGCATTGCGCTCGGCCCGCGGGCCGGTGGCGGCGAGCGGGCCGAAGGCGCGACGGATCACGGGCGCCATGCGCCCCGGCTCGCGCGACAGCAGCTCCCAGAAGAAGCCGTCCGGGTGGCGCGCCTCGATGCCGAGTGGCGCGAGCCGGCGGCCCGGGAAGTCCCGCAGGTTCAGCGTGAGGATCAGCCGCGCCCCCGCGGCGGCGGCACCGGCAACGACATGGGCATCGGCCCGGTCGGGCAGGTCGATGGCGGCCTCGACCGCGGGATCGGGAGCGACCTCGGCGTGAGGAAAGGCCGCGCGCATGGCTGCGGACTCGGCCTCGACCGCGGCCTCGGCGGCAAGCCCCCCGTCGCGCGCGGCGGCAAGGCGCCACTCGCCCAGCACGCGCGCGCTCCAGGCCGGATCGTAGAGCCCGGCGCGCGCGGCCCCGAGCGCGATGGCGCGCAGGAGCTGCGGGTAAAGCACGCAGGCATCGAGAAAGACCGGCGCGGGGCGGGCCTCAGTCAAGCCGGTAGACCATGGCCTTGAGATACGAGGTTTCGGGCAGCGCGACATGGCTGGGGTGGTCGGGCCCCGCGCGCCCGGAATTGACCAGTTGCGCGGTGCGGCCCGCGCGGCCGATGCCCTTCGCGTTGGCTCGGTGGAAGCTCTCGGGATCGGCCGCGTGGCTGCACGAGCAGAGCACCAGCCACCCACCCGGCGCGACCAACCCGGCGCCAAGGCGCGCGAGCCGCTCGTAGGCCCGCAGACCCTGCGGCAGCGCGTCCTTTGACGGCGCGAAGGCGGGCGGGTCGCAGACCACGAGGTCGAAGCGCGAGCCCTCCCCCGCCAAGGCCTCCATCGCCGCGAAAGCGTCTGCGCGGCGGGTGGCGAAACGCTCCGCCACGCCGGTCAGCCGCGCGCCGCCCTCGGCCAGCTCCAGCGCCGGGGCGGAGCTGTCGATGCCGAGCGCGCTCTCCGCCCCCGCCGCCAGCGCCGCCAGCGCGAAGCCGCCGACATGGGTGAAAACATCGAGCACCCGCCCGCCCCGCGCCAGACCCGCGGCGAAGGCATGGTTCGGGCGTTGGTCGTAGAAAAGCCCCGTCTTCTGCCCGCCGGTGAGGTCGGCAAGGTACGTGGCGCCATTCATCGTGACCGGGATCGGCCCGTCGAGGCTGCCATGCGTGACCTCGAGCCGTTCGTCCAGACCCTCGAGCCGCCGAACACGCGCGGTGGCGTTCACCACCACCATGGTGCAGCCGGTGACCGCCATCAGCGCGGCCTCGAGATCCGGCAGCAGCGGCTCGAGCCAGGCGGCATTGGGCTGGATCACCGCCGCCTCGCCGAAGCGGTCGATCACGAGGCCGGGCAGGCCGTCGCCCTCGGCATGGACGAGTCGGTAGAACGGGGCGTCGAACAGCCGCGCCCGCAGCGCCAGCGCATGGCCAAGGCGCGCGGCGAACCAGTCGCGCCCCACTTCGACCTCGGTGTCGCAGTCGATCAGGCGCGCGGCGATCTTGCTCTCGGGGTTGAAGGCGGCAAGGCCCAGCGCCGTCTCGCCCTCGACGAGGCGCACCAGCGTGCCGGGCGCAAGCCCCTTGGTGCGCCGGTCCATCGCGATCTCGTCGGCGAAGGCCCAGGGCGCGCCCTCGGCCAGCCGGCGGCCCTTGCCGGGGCGCAGCTTTACGGTCGGGCGGGGGGCGGTGTCGGTCATCTCGGGCGCTCCGGCGGGGTCTGGCTGCCGCCGTCGGGCAGCAGGTGCTGGTTGCCGCCGGCCGGCGGCGGGGCCATCGGTAAAGCGCCGCGCGGAAAAAGCAAAGGGGTCGCCTCATGGCGACCCCTCCGTGAGCTTCGAGCGTGTTCGGCCGGAACGGGCCTGCCCTCACGACTCAGACGGGGAAAGGAGGCTGCTCCGAACCCAGGCCGAATCGTGCATTCCGATCCGAAAGCTCCGTAGGCCCACTCGACATCGGATCACCTCCTTTCAAAAGTTGCGCCAGTGAGGGAAGCATGCCGCAGAGTGATGCCCCTCGCAACATTTTCTTGTGGGTTCACCCCACGGGTTGTGGGGCGCCGCAATCGCGCCACAATTTCACGCGCGGGGGGCGCAAATGGCAAGGGGCAGGACCTTTCCAGGCCCTGCCCCTCTCCTGCCTCGACCGTTTCGGGCGACGCGCTCAGGCGTGGCGCGCCCGTGCGACAGGCGCCTGCGGCGCAGTCCGCTGCCCGGCGATGCGTGCCCAGACGGCACGGCCCAGGTCGCGCAGCGCCTCGGCGCGCAGCTTGCGCGAGCGCGCGACGATGCGCGCGATTTCGTCCGCCGAGGGGACACGGGCGGTCATGTAGGAGGTCGGTTCGGTCATCTTTCTGCTCTGCGCGCCGGGGACGCGGTGCCCGCCGGGGATGCGCAGCCTCTGTTGTTTCGCATGCGCACAACGTAGGGAGACAAGCCGCGGAATTGACTGCATGATTTTGCATAGCGGCTTTTCGCAGATGCGAAGAAGCCTTGAGACGGAAAAGGCGGCGCCCTGCGGACGCCGCCCCGGGTTCAAGCCGCTCGGGCGTCTCAGAAGTGGCCGACCTCGGAGCCCGAGGCGGATGCCTGCGCCAGCCAGTCGGCGAGATGATGGGCGAGCGAGCGGAAGCAGACGACCTCCCACTCCTCGGCCTCGAGCCGCCAGATGCCGACCGCGATGCCGCCCAGATGCGTGCGACGCGCCGTGCTCACGGGGAAGGCCGCCTCGCGCAGATCGACAGGCGAGCCCTTGGCCAGCACCTCGGGCACAGTGGCGCCACTCAGCCGGAACACGACGCGGGCGTCCGAGAGGTCGAGCGCCATGGCGTGCTGGCCGGAAAGGGCCGCCTCGGCCGCCGCCAGCGCCTCGGGCGCGCGTCCGATCGCGGTGATCAGCAGCAGCTCGTCGGGCGACATCCAGACGGCGCGACCCTCGGCCCCGCTCTCGACCCGCAACGGCGCGGGGACGGGGGCGCCAGTCACGGCGCGCACCGCCTCGGCCATCGCGGGCGAGGCGAGGTCGCCGCGCAGGGCGATCATGCCGGTCAGCCCCGCCTCGCGGATTCGGATCATGTGGCCGCGCTCGATGACCCGGCCCGCGACGCCCGTGGCGGCGCTCACCCCTTGCGTGTCAGACATTCTGCCGCGCCCCTTCCTTGTCGTAGAAGACCGGGTCGACCACCTGCGCGGTCATCACCTTGCCGCCCGCAAGCGGGAAGTTCAGCGTCTCGCCCATCCGGTCGCGCCCCCCCTCGATCAGCGCCATGGCGATCGAGCGGCCGAGCGTGGGCGACATGTAGGTCGAGGTGACATGGCCGATGGTCTTCATCTTCTGGCTCGCCGCCTTGACATCGGCCACCGCGTGGGCCCCGTCGGGCAGGCGCTCGGCCGGGTTCTCGGTGAGCAGCCCCACCAGTTGCTTGCGGTCGGGACGCGTGAGGTCCGAGCGCTCCTGCGCGCGCTTGCCGATGAAGTCGGCCTTCTTCTTCGACACGGCCCAGGACAGGCCGAGGTCCTGCGGCGTCACGGTGCCGTCGGTCTCGTCGCCGATCATGATGAAGCCCTTCTCGGCCCGCATCACGTGCAGCGCCTCGGTGCCATAGGGCATCACGCCCAAGGGGCCGCCGGCCTCCAGCAGCGCCTGCCACAGCGCGAGGCCGTGGCGGGCGGGGGTGGCGATCTCGTAGCTGAGCTCGCCCGAGAAGCTGATGCGATAGACCCGCACCGGCATCCCGGCAATCCGCCCCTCGGTGAAGGCCATGAACGGGAGCGCCTCGGCCGAGAGGTCGATGTCCGACCCCGCGACCTCCAGCAGCTTGCGCGCGTTCGGGCCCGCGGCGACGATCTGCGCCCACTGCTCGGTCACGTTGGCGGTGAAGACCTTGAAGTCCCACCACTCGGTCTGGAGCCATTCCTCGAGATGCCCGTGCACCCGGTCGGCGCCGCCCGTAGTGGTATGCAGGAGGAAGCTGTCCTCCGACAGCCGCGCCACCACCCCGTCGTCGAACAGGAAGCCGTTCTCGTTGCACATCAGCCCATAGCGGCAACGCCCGACCGGCAGCGAGGACATCACGTTCGTGTAGACCAGATCGAGGAACTTGCCCGCGTCCGGCCCCGTGACCACGATCTTGCCCAGCGTCGAGGCGTCGAGCATCCCAACCGACTGGCGAGCGTTGGTGACCTCGCGCGCCACCGCGGCGTGGCGGTCCTCGCCCGCACGGCGGAAGCAGTAGGGGCGGCGCCAGTCGCCCACCGGCTCGAAATCGGCGCCGTGGGTGGCGTGCCACTCGTGCATCGGGCTCTGACGCACGGGCTTGAAAAGCGGCCCCTTGGCGGGGCCGGTGATCGCTCCGAACGAGATCGGCGTGTAGGGCGGACGGAAGGTCGTGGTGCCCACCTGCTCGATCGGCAGGCCCAACTGGTCGGCGAGGATCGCGAGCCCAGCGATGTTCGAGGTCTTGCCCTGGTCGGTCGCCATGCCGAGCGTGGTGTAGCGCTTGGTGTGCTCGACGCTCTCGTAGCCCTCGCGCGCGGCCAGCATCACGTCGGCCGCGGTCACGTCGTTCTGGAAATCGACGAAATGCTTCGAGCCATGGGCATACTTGCCGACCGAGGGCGTGAACCAGTGGGCGCGCAGCGCCGCCTCGGCCGGCTCCTCGACCTTGGGCGCTTTCGGCTTGCGGGGCTTGGCGCCGGCGGCGCCCGCCGCCTCGGCCCCCGCGCGCAGCGCGTCGGCGAGGCAGGCGGCGGTGGTCATCTCGCCATTCGCCGCGCCCGCGCAGAGCGTATTGACCGCCCCGTCTGCGCCGAGCGGCGCGCCACGATCGGGCGCCGGGCGGAACATGGCCTGCGCCTCGTCCCAGCGCAGCTTGCCGCCGCAATGGCTGTAGAGATGGACGACCGGCGACCAGCCGCCCGACATGGCGAGCGTTTCCGCCACGACCGTCTCGAGCGCGCCGCCCACCTGCCCCGAGGCGGTCAGACGGCCGATCTTGACCGACTCGAGCCGCTGCCCGCCCTCGGCCTTCACCACGCCCATGCCCTCGCGCACCGCGATGCCGAGGCCGCGGACATGCTCGGGCAGCGCGCCGTCGGCGCGGGGGCGGACATCGACCACCGCCTTCACCTTCGCGCCCGCCTCGTGCAGCGCGATGGCGGTGCGGTAGGCGTCGTCGTTGTTGGCGAACACCACCGCCGTGCGGCCGGGGCAGACCCCCCAGAGGCGGATGTAGTCGCGCACGGCCCCCGCCAGCATTACGCCGGGCAGGTCGTTGTTGGCGAAGGTGAGCGGACGCTCCAGCGCGCCGGTCGCGACGATGGTGCGCCCGGCGCGCACCTTCCACAGCCTGTGGCGCGGCGCGCCGGCGCGGCCTGGCGCATGATCGGCCACCCGCTCGTAGATGAGCGCGAAGCCGTGGTCGTAGAGGCCGGCCGCCATGGCGCGCGTGCGCATCCTGACATTCGGCATGGCCGCGAGGGCGCGGGCCTCGGCCTCGGCCCAGTCGGCGGCGGGCTCGCCCGCAATCGTCGTGTCGGTCTCCGACAGCGCCCGGCCGCCCCACTGGGCGGTCTGCTCGACCAGCATCACCTCTGCGCCGGCCTCAGCAGCAGCGCGCGCGGCCGACAGGCCCGCGATCCCGCCGCCGATCACCAGCACGTCGCAGAAGGCGTGGAAATGCTCGTAGCTGTCGGGGTCTGCTTCGGTCGGCGCGCGGCCGAGCCCCGCGGCGCGGCGGATGACGGGCTCGTAGACATGCTTCCACGCGACGCGCGGGAACAGGAAGGTCTTGTAATAGAACCCGGCCGGGAAGACCGGCATCACCGAGGCGACAGCCGCGTTCACCGCGCCCACGTCCCATTTCAGCGAGGGCCAGCGGTTCTGGCTCTCGGCCGCAAGGCCCTCGAACAGCTCGGTCGTGGTCGCGCGCTGGTTCGCCTCGAAGCGCGGGCCGGTCCCGAGACCTACCAACGCATTCGGCTCCTCGGCCCCGCTCGCGAGGATGCCGCGCGGGCGGTGGTACTTGAAGGAACGCCCGACCATGACGTGGTCGTTCGCCAGAAGCGCCGAGGCCAGCGTGTCGCCCGCAAAGCCCTCGGCGGGCTTGCCGTCGAAGGTGAAGGTGACGGCGCGGGTGCGGTCGATCAGCCGGCCGCCGGCGGCGAGGCGATATGCCATGGCTCAGACCTCCCAGCCCGGACGGCGCGCCCGGATCGAGTCGAGGATATCGGCTGGCGGCTCGCTCACCTGTGCGGAATAGGTGCCGAACACCTCCATCGTGACGGTGCAGCGCGCGGCGTGAAACCACTTGCCACAGCCATAGGCGTGGCGCCAGCGCTCGAAATGCACGCCCCTGGGATTCTTGCGCTCGAACAGGTAGCCGGTGAACTCGTCATCCGACGAGCCCGGGCCGAAGCGCTTGAGATGCGCCTCGCCGCCGGGGGCGAGCTCGGTCTCGGCACAGTCGGCGCCGCAGTTGGGGCAGGTCAGGATCAGCATCTCGGGCGTTCCCTCGCAGGGGCGGGGTTGTCGGGAATTGCCGGTCTTCCTCGCATGAAGCGGGGCCGGCCTCATCGCCGGACCCGTCACAACTGGGTCCGGAAGCGACAGCACCGTGCCCGGGCCGCGGACGGATCGCCGCAGGGTGGCGCGGCTCAGCCGTGGATGAGGCCGATGAACAATTCGCCGAAGCCCCATTGCAGGGTTCCGAAGATCGAGAACACCATCTCGACGCGGTAGGTGTCGAGCCCGCGCTCGGCGCTTTTCGCGGCCATCAGGTCATCGAAGCTCTCGTCGAGGATGCGTTCCATCTCGTCGAGACTGTGCTGCGGCGGGCCGAACTGCTGATGGCCGGGCCGCAGGCGCCGGACATAGCGCCAGATGAAGCGGAGCTGCACCTCGACCTGGTTGTCCCAGAGCCGCCTCAGTTCCGTCGCGCGATAGCGTTCGGTGAGGAACACCGCGAAGCCGAGGCACAGCAGCAACGCCCCCATCGCGGAGAAGAGCTCGGGCCAGCCGTGGATCAGCGCGGCCGCGGTCACGCCCGCCCAGCTAAGCAGGATCAAGATCGCCAAGGCGCGGCCCGGGCCAGGAAGGTCGAACGACATGGGAGGGAGACTGCGCGCTTGAGCCCGCGCGCGCAATTGGCGCGAGCGTCGCAGCGGCCCGGCCGCGCCGGTTCCCGAACGCGGCTCGATGCGTGGCAGGTTGGACGGCAGGGCACAGCCGCGCCGCGCGCCATGACGGGGTTCCGCAGGCCTGCGATCTGTGGCAGCGTGACACTGTGGGGTGGACGCGCGTGGGGAACGGCGCGCCGCCCGGGAGCACGGGGACACGACATGGCCCAGTTCAAGCAGGCGCCCGGCGTCGAGGCGGCGGCATCCGGCGAGATGTTCCAGCTTCACGCGAATCAGGTCGCCATCGAGCATCCGCCCTCAGGGTTGTTCACGCTCGAGCAGTGGTTCATCATCGCCATGACCGGCATGGCGATCTCGGCGCTGATGCTGCTTGCGGGCTTCGTGCTCGCCTGGCGACGGCGCCGACGGCGGGCCGCGGGCCGGCGCTGACGCGGGGCCAGCCCCTCACTGCCCGGGGGGGCAGGAGTCACTGACCCGAAGAGCGCGCGGCCTCTGCCCCGCCGGCTATCCGCGCGAGGTGAGATTGCCCGCAACGCGGGCGACGGCGGTCAGTGCGGCAAGCAGCAGCACGGCGGCTGCGGCCTCGGCGCTTGGCGACCAGTCCATGGCCCGCAACGTTTCCACCGCTCCGACAACATCGCCGAGGCTGACACGATCGGCGCCAGGCGCCGGAAGAAAGACGGCCATACGAACACACCTGTCTGTCGCACACGAAGCATCGGCCCGTGATACGGAACAGATGTGAACATTTACTTTATTTGCTCACCACGACCCGCACCGCGGGCGCCGGGCACCGTCAGTGCGCCACCGCCGCGGCGACGCTCTCGTCGATCATCCGGCCCGCGCGGAAGCGATCCAACCCGAACGGGCCGGCCACCGCATCGGGCTCGCCCCTCGCCACCGTCGCCGCGGTGCACCAACCCGAGCCCGGGATCGCCTTGAAGCCGCCCGTGCCCCAGCCGCAGTTGATGAAGATGCCCTCGACCGGGGTCTTGCCGATGATGGGCGAGCGGTCGCCGGTCATGTCGACGATGCCGCCCCACTGGCGCAGCATCTTGAGCCGCGAGATGATCGGGAAGGTCTCGCACAGCGCGCGGACCGTCTCCTCGATGTGCTGGAAGCTGCCGCGCTGGGTGTAGGCGTTGTAGCCGTCGGTGCCGCCGCCGATCACCATCTCGCCCTTGTCGGACTGGCTCATGTAGCCATGCACGGTGTTGGCCATCACCACGATGTCCATGCAGGGCTTGATCGGCTCGGACACCAGCGCCTGAAGCGGCATCGACTCGATGGGCAGGCGGAAGCCCGCCATCTCGGCCAGCACGCCCGAATGGCCGGCGACCACGATGCAGAGCTTGTCGCAGGTGATCGGCCCCTTCGAGGTCTGCACGCCCGAGACGCGCCCGCCGGGGCCGTTCCTGTCGATCGCCGTGACCTCGCAGCGCTGGATGATGTCGACGCCAAGATCCGAGGCCGCGCGGGCATAGCCCCAGGCGACCGCGTCGTGCCTCGCGGTGCCGCCGCGCGGCTGCCAGAGGCCGCCCAGCACCGGGTAGCGCGGCCCCTCGATGTTGAGGATCGGGCAGATCTCCTTGACCCGGGCGGGACTCACCATCTCGGTCTGGATGCCGGCAAGCCGGTTGGCATGCGCCGTGCGCTGCATGGCGCGGAACTCGTGCTCGGTCTGGCACAGCATCATGACGCCACGCGGGCTGAACATGACGTTGAAGTTGAGCTGCTGGCTGAGGTCCTCGTAGAGCCCGCGCGCCAGCTCGTAGATCGCGGCCGAGGGGTCCTGCAGGTAGTTCGACCGGATGATCGTGGTGTTGCGCCCGGTGTTGCCGCCGCCGAGCCACCCCTTCTCCAGCACCGCCACGTTGGTGATGCCGTGGTTCTTGGCAAGGTAATAGGCCGTCGCCAGGCCATGGCCGCCGCCGCCGATCACGATCACCTCGTAATGGCGCTTCGGCTCGGGGTTGCCCCACGCGCGCTCCCAGCCGGTGTGGAAGCGGGCAGCCTCGCGGGCGACGGCGAAGGCGGAATAGCGTCTCATGGCGGCGCGGCTCCCATGGCGGGTCGGTTGGCCCTGAGTAGCGCGGCGGGCCGCCCGGCGTGCGGGAGAATCCGTCACCTCGATGCCACCCCGCGACATTCGGGGGCGGCGGGCTGCTTGTCGCAGGGCGCCCGCGCATTGCGCGATCGCGGTTGCGGCGGGCGCGCGGCGGGCTTAGGTGGAAGCGGGCTGGAAGAGATCTCACGCATGACCCTGTTCCTGATCGTCGCCGGCGCGCTCGCGGTCCTTGCTGCCGCGGCCATCGCATTGCCCTTGCTGCGGGGCGGCACGCAGGCCGAAAGCCGCGACGCGGCGGATGCGCGCGTGTTCCGCGATCAGCTCGACGAGCTCGACCGCGATCTTGCGCGCGGGGTGATCTCGCAGGCCGAGGCCGAGGGCGCGCGCGCCGAAGTCTCGCGCCGGCTGCTGCGCGCGGCCGAGCGCGCCCGGCGCAGCGCGGGCGGGGCGCCGGCGCCACGCGCGGTCACCGGGCTGGTCGCCGGGATCACGCTGCTCGCGGCCCCGCTCGTGGCCGCGGGCGTCTACCTTTCGGTGGGCGCGCCGGGATTGCCCGACCTGCCGCTGGCAGACCGCGGCCCGGCCGGGACGCAGGCGATGCGGCCGAGCCAGGCGCAGGCCGAGGCGCAGGTGCCGCCGCCCGGCCCCGAGGTCGCATCCGCCTTCCCCGAGGAATACCTCTCGATGATCGCCCGGCTCGAGGAGATCGTGGCCGAGCGCCCGCGCGACCCCGAGGGCAACCGGCTGCTTGCCAATGCCTACATGCAGCTGCAGCGCCATGCCGAGGCCTGGAAGGTCATCGCCCGCCTGATCGAGATCCAGGGCTCCGCCGCCTCGGCCGACCTCTACGGCCGGCAGGCCGAGGCGATGGCGCTGGCCGCGGACGGCTATGTCTCGCCCGAGGCCGAGGCCGTGATCGCCGAGGCCCTGGCGCGCGACCCCGCGCAGCCGATGGCGCGCTACTATGCCGGCCTCGCCATGCTGCAGTCGGGCCAGCTCGAGGGCGCGATCGCGGCCTGGCGCGCAATGCTGGACGAGGCCCCCGCCGGCGCCGAGTGGCGGGACTTCGTGGCCGAGATGCTGGCCGAGGCCGAACGCATCCGCGACGGCGGGGCAGCACCCTCGCCGGCGACGACGCCGGGACCCGGCGCCGCCGACATGGCCGAGGCCGGGCAGATGTCGGCCGAGGAGCGCGCCGCGATGATCGAGGGCATGGTCGGACGCCTCGAGGAGCGCCTCGCGGCTGAGGGCGGCGAGCCCGAGGAGTTCCTGCGCCTGATCAATGCCTATCGGGTGCTGGGCCGCGAGGAGGATGCGCGGCGCGCCTACGAGATGAGTCAGCAGAAGCTCGAGGGCTCGGAAGCCTCGTTCATCCGCGAGCAGGCGCTGGTCATGGGCCTGATCGCGGAATGACCGATGCCCCCCGCCCGCCGCGCGCCCCGATCCACGAGGACGTGACCGAACTCGACGCGACACGCGGACCGCTCATGGGGCTCGACCTCGGCACCCGGACCATCGGGGTCGCGGTCTCGGACGGGCTGCGGATGAGCGCGACGCCGGTGCTGACGATCGCGCGCAAGAAGTTCACGGCCGATGCCGAGGCCCTTGGCACGCTGATCGCGGCGCGGGGCATCGCCGGGATCGTGCTCGGCCTGCCACGGAACATGGATGGCAGCGAAGGACCGCGGGCCCAGTCGACGCGCGCCTTTGCCCGGAACCTTTCCGCGCTCGTGGCCGTGCCGATCGCGTTCTGGGACGAGCGGCTTTCGACGGTCGCCGTCGAGCGCACACTGATCGCGGCGGATTCCTCGCGAAAACGTCGCGCCGAGGTGATCGACAAGCTTGCCGCCGCCTATATCCTGCAAGGCGCGCTGGACCGCCTGGCCGCGCATCGCAGCCGCGGGGAGCCATGACGGACCACATCTGGAAGCGCGACGAGATCGAGAGCCCCTGCGTCAAGATCTGCGTCATCCACCCGCAGACGCGACTCTGCGTCGGCTGCAGCCGCAGCATCGACGAGATTTCGGCCTGGTCGCGCATGACGCCCGACGCGCGCCGCGTCGTGATGGCCGAGCTGCCCTCGCGCAACCCCGCGCCGGCCGGCAGGCGCGGCGGGCGCGCCGCGCGCCAGGCCGGGGGCTGACCCGCTTTCGCCATATCGCCGCCACGCTTGCCTGACACGATCTTGAACGGAAGGCAGGACGGGACTAGCGTACACTTCGTCGAGGTTGCGTAGCGTTGAGGTGAGAGCACGCGCACGACATCGGACAACGACGTGCTCCCGAGCAGAGTTGGGGCGGCAAGCGAATGGTTTTCTGGCCGATCCTGTTGATCTTCGTCATCTCGGCGGCCGCACTTCTGTCGTGGGCCGGGTATCCGCTCGACCTGAGGGACGAGGACGCGCTGATGCGCGTCGTCTATTCGCTGATCCTTGCGTCCGGCGTCGTCGTCGCTGCGGCGGGGCGCATGATCATGCATCAGGGCTGGCGCACCGTGCATTACGGCCTCGTCTGGTCCTGCGTCTTCGCGGGGATGCTGATCGCCTACTCGTTCCGCGGCGACATCCAGACTGAACTCGCGAAGGCCCGGGGCGTGCCGCTGCAGTCCATCGCGCTGAGCCAGGCAGGGATCGAGACCGAGCTGCGGCGCGGCTGGGACGGGCACTATCGGGCCGACGCCATCGTGAACGGCGTCGGCATGCGCCTGATGGTCGACACCGGCGCGACGATGGTGCTGATCCCTTACGAGCAGGCCTCGGCCATCGGCATCGACACCGGCGCGCTCGACTTCTCGATCCCGGTGATGACCGCGAACGGACGCTCGACGGTGGCGCCGATCCGGATCGCCTCGATCGGCGTGGGGCAGATCATGGTGCGCGATGTCCCGGCGGCGGTGGCCCAGCCGGGCCGGCTGCAGACGGGCCTCCTCGGCATGAGCTTTCTCGACCAGCTGGGCGAGACCAGCTTCCAGGGCGACCGCCTCTTCCTGCGCCAGGGGGTTCCGGCGAATTCGCCCCTGTTCAAGAAGCCGCCGGTCGACGGCTAGGCACGCATCGCCCCGTCACGGCCGCTCCAGCCACCACTCCGGCGACGCTCCCGGAAAGGGGTCGGGGCGAAAATAGGCGATGGGTCTGGGCGCCTCTCCACCGTCCGCGCCCCACGGCGCGACGCCATGCAGGGCCAGCCGGTGGATCAGGTAGCATTCGCCGGGCGCCGCATGCACCGCCACGCGGCGGCAGCTGTCGAAGATCCGTGCCCGGGCGGCGACATAGGCGTCGGTAATGTCCTCGCGCAGCCAGTCGCAGGGGGCAACCGGGGCGAGGCGCGCTCGCAGAGCCGCGCGCACGATCTCGTGCGAGCCCTCCCAGACCACGAGCGGCGAGGCGCCCGGCGGCGTCGCGGTGAGCGGGATGCCAAGGATGAAGCCGTGCAGCTCGCCCAGCTGCCGCCGGCGCGAAGCGTCGCGGGCGAGGCCGTCGACATGCGCTGCGTCGCGCTTGCGGCGATACGCGAAAGCGGCCTCGCTCTCGCCCTCGGACGGCGCCGCCGGGTAGCCCGGCAGGTAGACCGAGATCTGCGCGGGGTCCCAGGCGAAGCCGCCGAGGCCCAGCACGTCCGCAATGACGTCGAGGACGGGCCCGGCCAGCGGCGGCACCCCCTCTGCCGGCACCGCGCCGGTCGCGTCGTTGGGAAAGACGTTCACGCCCGCAAACCAGGTGCCGCCGCACCGCATCCAGCGGGCGCGCAACCGCGGGTCGGCCAGCAGGCGGTCCGCGACCGGGCGCGCCGCCGCAACCCATGCCGCCATCGCGGGATCGGGTGGCAGCACGGCCCAGCCTCGGGCGAGGACGTCGCGCGCGCGAGCGGTCATTCGGCGGCGGCGCGGCCGGGCTCGACGGCGGCCAGGGCGGCCTCGATCACCTCGAGCCCCGCCCCCGGGCGCACCGCCCCGGTCGATAGGATCCGTCGCCACGCCCGCGCGCCAGGCCGCCCCGCGAAGGCGCCGAGCATGTGGCGCACGATCTGGTTGAGCCGGACGCCGCGCACCAGCGCATCCTCGATGTAGGGATACATGTCCCGTACAGCCGCCTCGGGCGTGACGGGCTCGCAGGCGCAGCCGGTCACGATCTCGTCGGCCCGCCCGAGGATCGCCGCCGGGTCGTGGTAGGCAGCGCGCCCGATCATCACCCCATCGAAGCGGTCGAGATGCGCCCGCGCCTCGGCCAGCGTGGCGATGCCGCCATTCAGGCTGACACTGAGATCCGGCCGCGCCGCCCGCACCCACGCGACAAGATCGTAGTCGAGCGGCGGTACGTCGCGGTTCTCCTTCGGGCTCAGGCCCTCGAGCCATGCCTTGCGGGCGTGGACGATGAAACGCCGCACCCCCGCCGCAGCCACCCGGTCGACGAACGCGGGCAGCGCTTCGGCCGGGTCCTGATCGTCGACGCCAATGCGACATTTCACGGTGATCTCGGGCCCGCCCTCGCCCGCCGCCCCGATCATGGCAGCGACGCAGTCCGCGACCAGCCCCGGCTCGCGCATCAGGCAGGCGCCGAAGCGGCCCGACTGCACCCGATCCGAGGGGCAGCCGACATTGAGGTTGATCTCGGCAAAGCCGCGCCCGCGCGCCATCGCGACGGCGCGCGCCAGCATGTCGGGATCCGAGCCGCCGAGTTGCAGCGCCAGCGGATGCTCGGCCGCATCGTGGTCGAGCAGCCAGTCCGCCTCGCCGATCACCAGGCCCGAGGCGGTCACCATCTCGGTGTAGAGCAGCGCATGCCGCGAGAACTGCCGGTGGAACATCCGGCAATGGCGGTCGGTCCAGTCCATCATCGGCGCCACGGACAGCCGCGCTGCCTCGGGGGTCGCGTCTCGGCGCATTCGCAAGTCTCCTTCGGGCACGGCGGGGGTCTCTCCGCATCCGCGTGGACATATAGTGCAGGTTAAGGGTCCGAAACCAGCCGCCAGCGGGACGGCGGGCGGTCGCAGCCTTGCGGGGACGGGAGGCGCTCAGATCAGGCCGAGCCGGCTCCACTGCTCGAGCTTCTCGCGGCTCACCTCGAAATGCATCGAGTCCTCGCGCCCGAACGCGGCGCCCCAGATCCAGCCCTCCTTCTTGAAGAAGTCCGCGAGCAGCGTGAGGCCGAGCTGCGTCTTGCCGTCGCCCAGGGTGTCGAGATAGCCGTCGATGTTGATGTCGACCGCAAGCCCGTAGGCATGTGCCGACGCAGCCTCGGCCGCGCCCCGGATGGTGCGCACGCAGAGCGAGCCCGCGCTCTTGATCCGGGCGTAGAGCTCGGGCTCGTAGAACTGGACATTGGCAAAGATCTGCCTGAGCGAGATCAGCGCCGGCTGGATCAGATGCGCCTTGATCGGCCCCACGTCCTCAAGCGCCAGCAGCGCGGTGAGCTTGGGGTTCGTCGCCGGCTGGCAGTCGTCGCCAAGATCGTCGCGCGGCTTGCCGAACATCTCCTCGAGGAAGGCGGGCGTCGCCGGCGTCAGGCCGTCGTTCGAGTTGCGCCGGTTGGCGATGAGCACGACCTGCGCGAAGGCGTCGCGCAGCGAGTCCGAGACCTCGGCGTTCGGCGCCGCCGCCAGCCCCTGGTCGACCGGGTCGAGCGCGCGCGCCGTCCGCGAATCAAGCCCGTCGACCCGCTCGGCAAGGCGCTTCAGATCGCCCTTCATCTCGTCGATCTCGGCCCGCAGCCGAACGATTTCGGGCTCGGCTGCCGGCTCGCCGAACAGCGCGCCGGAAAGGTGCCAGACCAGCGGTGCGAGCAGGATCGCCAGCGCGATGAGGATACTTGGAAGATAGCGCATGCCGAACGCCCCCGAGATACGCGAAAACCCGCGATCCGCACGAGAATAAGGCCTGCTTCGCCGTCGGGCCACGGAAAATCGGGCCCCCGCGCCCGCGCGTGCCGCGCGCCGCATCGGCCCGCACTTCCCGCAATCTTTCTGGACCCGCGCGCAAGCCCCCGTTACATATACAACTTAAAGTGATTACGCTGTGAGACTTCATTCCATGGGAAGGAGCCCGAGATGCGGAACATCCATGTCACAGGGCCTGCCTTGGCCGCGATCCTCGTCGCCTTGTCGCTGCCTCTGGCCGTTCCCGCCTTCGCTCAGAGCCTGCCCTCGGATCAGCAGATCCTGCAGAAGCAGCGCGAGCTTCTGATGCAGAAGCGGCGCGAGCAGGAAAAGACCCGCACGCTGCTCGAGATCAACCCGCAGACCGGCACGACCGAGGCGGCACCGACCGCCAAGGGCGACTCGACGGTGCTCTCTGCCACGCCGTCGGCCTCGGGCCAGAAAACCGCGACCGCCTCGGCCGGCCAGTCGCGCAAGGAAGCCGCGACCGAGCCCGTGCCGCTCGAGCTCGCGCAGGAGGACCAGCTCTTCCGCCCGATCAAGTTCGCCTATGACTCGTCCTATCTCGACGACGAGGCACGCGAGATCCTCAGCGGCCTGTGCTCGACACTTAGGGCCGACCTGCAGCTGAACCCGGGATCCAGCTATTTCGTGATCGGCCACACCGATGCGGCGGGCTCGGCCGAGTACAACCAGCGCCTGTCGCAGCGCCGCGCCGAGGCGACCAAGGAGTTCCTCGTCCGCAACTGCGACATCGCCACCGCCCAGATCGAGGCCGTGGGCATGGGCAAGGAGCGGCTGCTGGCGAGCGCCGATCCGCGCGCCGCGGCGCAGCGCCGGGTGGAGATCCAGGTCAAGCTCGAGGGCGAAGGCGGGAGCTGACGGAGACAGACGATCCAGTCCCGCACGGCCGAGGGCGCCGCGCGGGGCACCGCTGACGGGGGAAAGCGCGTGCCGACCGCAAAGAATGCCTTGATGCTGCCCGTGCGGGCGGCCGTGACGCTTCCGATGCTGCTTGCCGCCGGACTGGCCGCGGCGCAGACGCCCACCCAGGGGCTGCGCGACATTGAGAGCCAGATCGAGGAAGCGGGCCCGCGCCCCGGCCCCGCGCGCGTCGAGGTGCCGCGCGCCTCGATCGTGGCGCCCCAGGGCGCCGACGGGATCACGCTCGACATCGTCGAGATCGCGCTGGTGGGCCGGGACGGCGCGCCGGTTGCCGACGACAGGCGCCTGCCGCTCGACCCGATCCGCGCCCGCCTCGCCGCGCAGGCGGGGCAGCGCATGACGCTCGCCCAGGTCTACGCGACCGCGCGCGAGATCGAGGTCGGCCTCAAGGCCGATGGCTTCGTGTTCACGCGCGTGCTGGTCCCGCGCCAGGAACTGGACCAGGCCGCAGCGCGGGTGCAGATCGTGCTCCTCGGCGTCTCGGTCGAGAAGGTGGTGATCGAAGAGCCGGCCGATGCCGTGGGGCCGGTGAGCGAGCTGATCGCCAAGCTGGCCGCGCCGCTCGAGGGCCTGTCGAACCCGCGCATCCAGGACCTCGAGCGCGCCTCGCTGCTGGCGACCGATCTGCCCGGCATCACGCGGGCAACCTTCGTGCCGGGGCCGGGCTCGACGCCCGACACCATCGTGCTCTCGCTCAATGTCGAGCGCGACGTGTGGAACGCCGTCGGCCTCGTCACCCACCACGACAGCCCCGTGATCGGGCCCGGCGTGATTGGCGGGATCGGCTATCTCAACAGCTACACCTCCTTCGCGGCTTCGACCGAGCTGGCTTATTTCAACTCGTGGAGCTTCGACGGCTTCCCGGATTTCGACGAGCGCAACACGGTCCAGCTTACCCAGCGCGGCTTCCTCGACTGGGGCACCGAGCTCTGGGCGAGCGCGCTCTACAGCCACACCAAGCCAGGCGACTTCCTCGAGCCGCTTGACCTCAGCGGTGACCAGTACGAGTTCCGCCTCGGCGCCGAGCACCCGGTGCTCCGCAGCCGCGACCTCTCGCTCTGGGTAAACGGCGGCTTCGACTGGATCGACTCGACGGTCGATTTCTCGGGCAACGTCGCCACGCTGACGGACGACTCGCTGCGCGTGATCCACCTTGGCGCGCGCGCGGGCATGGCGGACGCCTGGGGGGCGACCTCGGCCGACATCACGCTGCGCAAGGGCCTCGACATCCTCGGCGCGAGCGAGGAGGGCGACACCAACCTCAGCCGGTTCGACGGCACGGGCGACTTCTTCCTCCTGCGCGGCGAGATCGCGCGCGAGCAGCCGATCTGGCGCGAGGTCAGCGGGCATGTGCGGATCGCGGGACAATGGTCGCCCGACACCGTGCTCGCGAACGAGGGGTTCGCGCTGGGCGGCGCGCGGTATCTCAAGGCCTATGACCCGTCCGAAGCGCTGGGCGACAGCGGCTTCGCCGCCTATGGCGAGCTGCGCTACACCGACCAGGTGACCTTCCGCGGCGTCGATTTCGGCTACGAGTTCTATGGCTTCGCCGACTACGGCATCGTGTTCCAGACCGATTTGCCCGGCGACAACTCGACCGATCTAGCCTCGTCGGGCGGCGGGGTACGGTTCCAGCTTCCGGCCGGTCCGCGCTTCGAGATCGAGATGGCGGTGCCGCTGGCCGAGCCGCTGCTGCGGACCGGCGAGCGTGACCTGCGGGTGTTCGGCTCGCTCGTGTGGTTCCTGTGATGCGTGGCGGGGGGAGGGGCGCGATGAGCACCCGGACAATGACGGCGAAAGCCAGCATCAGCCGCCGGCGTGCCCGGCGCTTCATGTCGAGCACGGCCTGTGCGCTTGCGCTCGCGGCCGTCGCGCACCCCGCGCAAGCGGGGCCCGAAGGCGGCGTGGTGGTCGGCGGCAGCGCGAGCATCAGCCGCGCGGGCAGCGTCACCGACATCAGCCAGAGCACCCAGCGCGCCATCATCGACTGGCGCAGCTTCGACGTGGGCGCCACCGAGACGGTGAACTTCCAGCAGCCCTCGGCCAGCGCGGTGACCCTCAACCGCGTGCGGGCGGGCGGCGCCTCGGACATCCAGGGCGCGATCAACGCGCCCGGCAATGTCTGGATCGTCAACCCCAACGGCGTCGTGATCGGCGAGAGCGCCCGCATCGACGTGGGCGGCTTCATCGCCACGACGGCCGACATCGGCAACGACGCCTTCATGGCCGGCCGGGACCGCTTCGACACGCCGGGCAATCCGGACGCGACGGTGGTGAACCGCGGCCAGATCACCTTCGGCGAGGCGGGGCTGGTGGGCCTCGTGGGCCCGCGGGCGCGCAACGAGGGCGTGATCGTCGGCAGCGTGGGGCGCGTGGTGATCGCGGGCACCGACGCCTTCGCGATCGATCTTGCGGGCGACGGCATTCTCGCCCTGCCGACCGGCGAGGCGACGCAGCTCGCGGCTGTCAACACCGGCACCATCCGCAATGACGGCGGGCTCGTGCTGATCGACGCGGCGACCGCGGAAGGGGTGCTCGAATCCACCGTCTCGGCCGGCGGCGTCATCGAGGCCACGACCGTGTCCGGCTCGGAAGGGCGGATCGTGCTGTCTGGCGGCGACACGGTCGAGATCTCCGGCCGGCTCGACGCCACGGGCGGCGAGGACCTGACCGGCGGAAAGATCACCGCGACCGGCGACCGGACCCGCGTGACCGGGACCGCCGAGATCGACGCCTCGGGCGCGGCGGGCGGTGGCGACATCCGCATAGGCGGCGACGTGAAGGGCGGGGGCGACCTGCGCCAGGCGCGCGTCACGGTCGTCGAGGAAGGCGCCACGATCCGCGCCGACGCCATCACCTCGGGCGACGGCGGCACCGCGGTGATCTGGTCCCAGAACGCGACCGGCTTCTTCGGCAGCCTCAGCGTGCGCGGCGGCGCCGAGGGCGGCGACGGCGGCTTCGCCGAGGTCTCGGGCGGCTATCTCAGGATCGAGGGCGGGGTCGACCTGGCGGCGCCAAAGGGCGAGGCGGGCGAGTTGCTGCTCGATCCCGAGATCATCAACGTCTCGAGTACCGCGACGATCTCGCAGGGCGCGCCGGGCTTCGACATCCTGTTCGACGACCTGGCCCTCGACGGCGACGGGCTGACGACGACGATCACCCCCGACTTCATCACCAGCGTGAACGGCACGCTGACGCTGCAGGCGAACAGCGAAGTCAACATCCTCAGCGATGTCGATAACACCGCCACGGGCAACACGCTAGCACTGACGATCGAGGCGGGACGCGAGATCTTCATCGGCGCCAACCTGATCATCGACGGCTCGATCACGCTCGACTCAGGCGTCGATTTCGGAACGCCGCCGCTAGCGGGGTATGGCAACGGCATCATCGTGGGCTATGCGGCGGTCAGTGCGACCGGCGATCTGACGATGCGCTCGGGCGCGGGGCAGTCGATCATTCTCGACTATTTCGCCAGCGCCAGCGCGGGCGGTCTGCTGGACTTCCAGATGGCGCCGGGCACGACGCTTTTCCTCAACTACGGGTCCAGCCTGACCTCGGGCGCCGGGCTGGTTCTGCCGCAGACCGAGGTCGGCGGCTATGCCAGCATCACCGCCAATGGCGGCGACGTCACGCAGGAGGCCGGCACCTCGATCCGCGAGGGCTACAGCGAGGGCAGCTACTCGGCGACGCTGGCCGTCAACGCCGGCAGCTATGACATCCTCCTGCCGTCGGCCAACAACAATTTCTCCGAGTTCCGGGCGACCGGCAGGAACATCGTCCTCGGGCACACCAACGAGGGCTCGTTCACGCCAGACCTCACGATCCGAGGGCTCTTTGCCAGCGGCGATGTCGATGTGACGACCGACGGGCCGATAGTGTTCGCGGACGTCGATTTCTCGGTCTTCGGTGACCGCGACGTGGACATCCTCGGCAATGCCGTCTTCAGCGCCCAGGGCGCGATCACCGACGCGTTCGACGTGTCCATGGCCGTCGGAGGCAACGCCAGCTTCCGCGCGACAGATGACCAAGGCGATGCCGACCCGCTGAACGACACATTCGCCAACGTCCTGCTGGGCGACTCGTCCAACAGCTTTGGCGGAACGCTGCAGATCGTCGGCGGCACCGTCGAGTTCCGCGCCGGATCGTCACTCGATGTCGTCGACAGCTATGCGCAGACAGAATTCGAGGTGGAATCGACCGGTGGCGACCTCGTGGTCTCGCGCCTCGTTGTCGGTGCCTTCGACACGAGCGGGCCAGGCGGTGTCACCGTGTCCGGGCCGGGTACGGCCACGCTCCTCGCGGGCCAGGGCAGCGTGACCGCGACAGACATTGTCGCCGACGACCTGCTGATCGGCGGGCCGCGAGCGGAGGTGGGCTTTGCCGAGGTCGGCGGAGACGTGACGCTCGACCGCTTCGACGCCCGGCTGTTGACGATCTACGGCACAGTCGCAGGCGGCAGCGTCGCGCTTGCGAACGGCTCGACCGACACTCTGACATTCTCGGGCGGCTATTCCTATGCGTCCTATGAGGTCCTTCCGTTTGCGACCGACAACCTCAGCCTGACCAGCGTCGATATCATCGGCGCCGATCCGCTCACCTTCTCCGCGGGGTCGATCCGGGACGGTGGCACGCTCACGCTGAACGGCGTGCGGACCTCGACGCTCACTGCCGATGTCCCAAACCTCGCGCTCGGCTTCATCGACACCAATTCGATGTTCGTGAACGTGCCCGGCGATATCTACAAGCTGCCGAACAGCGCGCTCGATGCTGGCATGGGCGGGACTGTGACCATCGCCGCGCCGGAGCTTCCCGCCGGGAGCGGCGCCCTCGCGGATCGTGACGTCAACACCGGCGAGCCGTTCACCTATCTGGCGCGCATCGGCTATGCCGAATTGAACCTCCAACTCGATCAGGCGGGGAACATCCTGCTCCCGCGTGGCGTCACCAGCAGCGGCGTCTATCACAACGACTTCGAGCGCAGCCCGCTAATCGGCGCTGTCGAGACGCTCGCGCTCGAGGACGCCAACGATCTCTACGTCATCACCGGCTACGGCGCGCCTCGCGCGATCGGCACGGTCGGGGACGTGCTGCTTCGGGCGAACTCGGACGGGATCGGCGACGACGGCGACCTCACGCTGTTCCTCGAGACGAACAGCACATTCGACCGCGCGACGCTGATAGGCGACAGGCTGCGAATCGAGACCTATGACGAGGGCCGCCTCGGCAGCATCGAATTGTTCGGCGACAACGCCAACCTGCAGATGTCGACCGAGATCAACATCGTGAACAGCAGGCTTTCGGAGTATCTCTTCGTCCGGCGCAACGGCGACGGAACGGAAGGTATCGCAATAACCGATACCGCGACCGGGGATTACCTGCGTGTCCAGATGTCCGGACTTCCTAGCCCCGCCGCCGCGGGGCCGATCGTGGCGCTTGCGCTGCCTCCCGGCGACAACGTCGAACTCACGCGTGTTGCAGTCGGCGGCGATCTCATCGTCAACGGAACCGAGAATGTCGGCCTGACCGACGTGCAGGTTGGCGGGTCTGGCGACCTGCGCGGGCAGAACATCTATCTTGAGCGCGCCGTCTTCGGTGGCGATCTCGACACCCTGACGGACGGCAGCGCAGGGCCACTCGTCCAGCTCCGGATCCTCGATACGTCGGTCGGCGGCGCGCTCTCGGCAGATGCTCTCGATGCAATCAGCGCCGAGAGGCTGCGCGTGGGCGGCGGTGCGACGCTCGCAGCCGGGAATGTCATCGGGTTCACCGACTTCGTAATTGGCGGGATCGCGAGCCTCACCGCCCCGGTGGTCACGCTTACGCGCGGCAACCTCGTCGGGGGGCTTTCGCTCGTGGACGGCACGGCGCTGGCGATGACCGATGTCTCGGTCCTCGCCGATTTCGACACCGGGCTCACCTCGTCGCTCGACCTCTCGCGCGTGCTGGTGGTGGGCGCGCTAACGGCCTCCTCGACAGGGGCACTTTCGATCGACAACCTCTCGACCACCGCGGGCGCGAGCTTCGCGGGCACGAGCTACGACCTCGCCTTCATCGACATCAACGGTGCGGCGACGTTCGCCGATTCCGCTGGCCTCACGATGAGCGATGCGGTGTTCCGCGGTGCGCTCGACCTCGGCACGCAGGGCACTGTCGGCGGCCAGCGCCTGTTCATCGCCGGCCCGCTCGGGGGCAGCGCGAGCGGGGATCTGTCGCTCACCGACCTGCAGGTCGGGGGCTCGACCAGCCTCGCCGCGGGCGGAACGCTGTCGCTCGCGCGCTTCGCCATCGGCGACTACAGCCTCTCGGCCGGGGCGTTCCTCGTCCTGTCCGACGGGCGCGCGGGCAACACGACACCCGGGGGCATGACCCCGAGCGAGGTCAGCATCACCAACCTCGTCGCCGGCTCGGTCGATGTCGCGGCCTTTGGCGACGTCTCGCTCTCGGGCGTGCAGACCGCCGGCCTGCTCGCCGCAACGTCGTCGGGCGGGAACATCTTCGTGAATGACGTCTTCGCGGGAACGCTCGTGCTCGACGCGCTATCCGGCGACATAGTGCCGTTGAGCGGTCCGGGCTTCAGGGATTTCACAATCCGGGGCGCGGGCGAACTGGTGCTGCCGGGAGCGATCGCCGGGCTCGCCGACATCGAGGGGCCGGGAGCAGGCGGAAGCGTCGTCATCGGCAAGGACATCTCGGCAGCGCTGGGCGACCCGCCGGGCGGGGTAATCACCGCAACCGTCGACCCGGTTGCGGGCGCCGCCGGCGCGCCGGGGCTGCCCGCCCTGGGCGTCCGCCCCGCACTGCCGGACGTGACCTTCCTCGCGCCGACGACCACCGGCTGCACGATCTCGACCCTCGAGGACTGCACCGATGACGAGATCATCGTCGTCCTGATCGGCCCCTTCATCGGCGACATCATGGGCAATGGCGTGCTCGAGGACGAGGTGCGGCTGGTCCTGCCCTATTTCGCGCTCGAGCGGCCGCTGTTCGAACTGCCGCCGATCGACTTCGCCACGCTCTACTCGGCGACCGGCAACGAGAACCTCTGGCAGCGTGGCGCGCGTGGCGCCGAAGAGGAAGCGACGCAATGACCGCCTGGTTCCGACCCCGCCTCGCGGGAATGCTCACCGCCTCCGGCATTGCGCTCGCGCTCGCGGGCTGCGCGGTCGACGAGGACGGCGCGGTGGTGCAGGGCTCGCCCGAGCTCTGCGCCGAGATCGAGGGGCGTGCGAACGAAGCGTTCCGCCGCAACTTCCTCACCGAATACGACCGCGCCGAGCGTGCCTGGACCGACATCCTGGCGATCTACGACCAGCGCGCCGACGAGGTGGCGGCCTGCGAGGACATCCCGCCCCGGTCGATCGTTCTGGCCAATCTCGGCCTCGTCTATTCGAACCAGCGCAATTTCACCGCGGCGCTGGGCATGCTGGACGCGAGCGCCGCGACAGGCGGCGAAGCGGTGGCCTCGCGCACCAAGATCTACCGCGCACTCCATGACCTGAACCGCTCGGCTGTGGGCGCGGGCACGCTGGAGCAGGCCGAGCTTGCGTCCGTTTCGGCTGGCGAAAGCCAGGGCCTCGCGCTGCTTGAGCGCGACCTCAGCTCGTCGGTGCTGCAACTGTCGCGCGAGGCGCAGCGCCAGCTCATCGAGGAATCGGTCAACCTCGCCGCGCTTGCCTTCGCCTACATGTCGCGCGGACGCATCGACAACGCCATGGTCGCGGTCGACGCGGCACTGGCGCGCGTGGCCCCGATCGACGGCGCGGCGTCGAGCTACGTGCCGCGGTTCCTAGTGACCAAGGCCGAGGTCCAGCTTGCGGGCGGCCAGACCGACGCAGCGCTGTCCACCGTGCGCGAGGCGATCCGGACCTACGGCGCAGACATGCGCCGCTCGGCGCTGATGGCGCGGGCGGAGGTCGTGCAGGGCCGCATCCTGGCCGCGATGGGGCGCGAGGACGACGCGCTTGCCGCCTTCAAGCGCGGCTTCGGCATCCTCAAGGGCGTGCCCGTGCGGATCTCCTACGACCTGCTCTGGCCGTATGTCGAACTGGTGCAGAAGGTGATCGCCGAGAAGCCGGCGCGGCGCGAGGAGCTGACGGGCGATCTCTTCGTCGCGGCGCAGGTGGTGCGCAGCCAGACAACCGCGTCGTCGGTCTCGCTGGCCGCCGCAAGCCTCGCCGAGGGCACGAGCCCGCTGGCCGAGGCCGTGCGCGAGCTCAACCGGGCCTCGGAGGAGCTCGCCCTCATCGTCGCGCAGAAGCTGATGGTCGAGGGCCGAGGCTCGCTGTCGAGCCCCGGGCTGGTGGCCGAGGTGACGCGGCGCTTCGAGGCCGCGAACGAACGCGAGCAGGCGGCGCTCGAGCGCGTGCTCTCGCTCGACCCCGAATATCTCGAACGCATCAGCGGCTCGGCCTCGATCGCCGCATTGCAGGAGGTGCTGGGCACCGACGAGGGCTATGTGCAGATCGTGCTGGGCGAGCCCGAAAGCCTCGTCTTCGTGATCCGCAAGGACGCCTTCCGGATGTTTACGGTCTCGTCGCTCTCGGCCGCCGAGACCACCGCCATCGTGGCCCAGCTGAGGGACATCCTGCGGACCCAGTTCATCTACACGCCCAACGAGTCGCACCGCATCTACGAGGCCTTCCTCGCCCCCGCCGAACCCGAACTCGCGGGGGCTGGGAAGCTCGTCTTCTCGCTCTCCGACGCGCTGACGGCGCTGCCGATGGAGATCCTCGCCACCCGGCGCAGCGAGATCCCGGATCTGGCTCGGCTCGAGGACTTCACCGATGTCGCGTGGCTGGGCGCCGCCTACGAGGTGAGCTACGTCCCGGCGCCGCGCAACCTCATCGACCTGCGCAGGGCCGCGGCGGCGCGCGAGGCCGATGGGCGCCGGATCGTCGCCTTCGGTGATTTCCAGCCGGGAGCGGACGTCCAGGAGATCCTGACCCAGTCCTTCCTGCCCGAGGAATGCCTGCCCATCGCCCAGGCGATCGCGCAGCTTCCCCCGCTCGAGGGCACGAGGACCGAGGTCGCGACCGTCGGCCAGATATTCGGCGCCGAGTCGAGCGAGATCATCGAGGGCCAGGCCTTCAACGAGCGGCGCATCGCCGAGGCCTCGGAAGCCGGAGAGCTGCGCGAGTACGGCGTCCTGCATTTTGCCACCCACGGCATCCTGCCGATGGGCGACTGCATCCGCCGTCCGGCGCTGTCGGTGTCGGCCGCGGGGGTCGAGGGCAGCGACGGGCTGCTGACCGACGTCGAGATCCGGCGCCTTTCGCTCGACGCCGACCTCGTGGTGCTGTCGGCCTGCGACACGGCGGGCTCGGCGGGCGGCGACTTCAACGCGGCGGGGGGCGAGGCGCTCTCGGGGCTTGCGCGCGCCTTCTTCGACGCGGGCAGCCGGGCGATCCTCGCGACGCACTGGCCTGTCAGCGACGCCACGACCGCGCGGATCGTGCGCGACTTCTACACCGGGCTTCGTGCCGGCAAGTCGATGACGGCGGCGCTGCGCGAAGCGCAGGAGGCGCTGCGGCGCAACCCCGCGACCTCGGACCCGGTGTTCTGGGGGGCCTTCGTCATGATCGGCGATGCGCAGCGCGATCTTGCGATCCGCTGATCTGCCGGCACGCGGGCCGGGTCTGGCCCGCTTGCCCCGGGGGCGCCGGACGGCGCAAGGTGTGACGGCGCGGCAGGTCGCGAGGGGAGACGAGGAATGACGAACCCGAAGAAGGGCATGCTCGCGCCCGGCGTTGTCCTCAACTACACCTACGAGATCGTCGACCTGGTCGGCGAGGGCGGCACGGGCGAGGTCTATCTCGCGCGCAACAAGGCGACGGGGCGCGAGGTGGCGATCAAGCTGCTCAAGCGCGAATTCGCGGCCGACCCGACCCTGGTCGAGCTGATGCAGCGCGAGGCCAACGCGCTGCACGAGATCATGCACCCCGCCGTCGTGCGCTATTACGAGCTTCTGCGCACCGAGATGGAAGGCGGGATCACCTTCCTCGTCATGGAGTTCATCCGCGGCGAGAGCCTGGGCGAGCGCCTGAGG
This sequence comes from Thermohalobaculum sediminis, assembly GCF_023487995.1. Lineage (GTDB taxonomy): Bacteria > Pseudomonadota > Alphaproteobacteria > Rhodobacterales > Rhodobacteraceae > Thermohalobaculum > Thermohalobaculum sediminis. The sequence continues at coordinate 64,174 of NZ_JAMFKN010000004.1, read as the reverse complement.
CGCGGCCCCGTGCCGCCCGAGGAAATCCTTCAGATCGCCCGGCGCGTGATCGACGGGCTCGAGGTCGCGCATGGCCACAAGGTGCTGCACCGCGACCTCACGCCCGCCAACGTCATCCTGCGCGACGGCGATCCCGCCAAGGCCACGCTGATCGACTTCGGCATCGCCAAGGACCTCGCGCAGACCAAGCATTCGGTGATCGGTGGGGGGTTCGCCGGAACCTACCAGTATGCCTCGCCGGAACAGATCGACGGCCGGCCGCTGGATCCGCGCTCGGACTTCTACAGCCTCGGCGCCACGCTGCTCGCCGCCTGCGAGGGGCGCAGCGCGGGCGAGGGCAAGACGCTCGAGCAGATCATCGGCGGCAAGACCCGGACGCCCGAGACCGAGCACCTGCCCGGCGTGCTGCGCCCGCTGATCCAAGCGCTGCTCCAGCCGAACCCGGACGACCGGCCGAGGACGGCGGCGGATGTGCGCCTGCTGATCGACGGCATGGGCCAGGTCGACGACCTCGACGCGCTGATCGGCGGTGCGGGCGCGGGCGAGAAGACCGTGATCCGCCCGGCCGGGCGCCCGGCCCCGGCGGCGCAGACAACGTCGGGCGGAAGCCCGGCGCGGGGAGGCGCCGAGGCCGCGCCGCCCGCCAAGAAGAAGGGAGGCGCCTTCGCCCTCATCGCCGGCATAGCCGTGGTCGCGGGCCTCGGCGCCGGCGGCTATTTCCTCCTGCCCGGCCTGATGGAGGAGCCTCTGCCGGTGGCCTCGCCCTACCAGCTCGACCTAAAGGTCGAGGACGGCACCGCGTCGGTCGCGGGTAACGCCCCGTCCGAGGAGGAGGCCGTGGCGCTGCGCAGCGGACTGTCGCAGGCGCTCGACGGAAAGTCGGTCGACGGCACGCTCACGCCAGCCACCGGGATGCCGACGCAGGACTGGACCGCGGCGGTGACCGAACTCGCCGCGGCCGCCAAGCTGTTGGAGAACTGGTCGCTCAGCGTCGCCGACACCAACGTCGTCCTGCGCGGTACCGCGCCCGACCGCGTGGTCTATTCGCTGGTCGAGGAGCAGAGCGCGGCCGTCGCGAATGCCCGGGCGCTCTCGCTCGACCTGCAGGTCGCGCTCGCACCCCAGCCGCTCGCACATGCGGCGATGAACGCGGCGGTCGCGGGCTTCACCAAATGCGGCCCGCTGCGCTTCCAGGGCCCCGACCCGCTGCCGCCTGGCACGCCGGTCCTGGTCTCGGGCCCCGTCGCATCGCAGGCCGATGCCGATGCGATCCGCGGCGCGCTGGGCGATCTCGACGGCGCGCGGGCGATCGAGGCGGACCTGACGATCACCAGCGAGCTGGTCTGCAAGGTCGAGCGCCTGCTGCCGCGCGGCAACGCCCCGCAACTCAGCTTCGCCTTCAGCTACGGCCAGAAGGAGGGGGCGCCGACCGCCGGATACTTCGTCTCGGGCGACAACCCGGTGATCGACGTGAGGGTCGATCAGAGCTACGCGGACGCGTATCTCTACGTCTTCTACGTCGATGGCAACACCGGCAAGGTGATCCATCTCCTGCCCTACAAGGATCGCCCCGAGAACCGTGTGGACAAGGCGGGGACGCGGGACGGCGACCACTACGCGGTGCGCGTGCTCTTCCCTGCCAAGGATGTCGCGGTCGGGCGCCGGGGCTTCCTCGTGGGGCCGCCCTATGGGACGAATATCTTCGTCGCGGTCGCAAGCCCCCGCGCCTTCCTCGACCAGATGCTGCCGCGCAACGATGCGGCCGAGCTTTTCCTCGAGGACCTCGTGGCCTCGCTGAGCCGGGCGGAAACCACCGAATACATCGTCTCGCGTGAGTTCTTCACGACGCGCGAGAACTGAGCGCGCCGCGCGACGGCCGGGTCACGAGTTGCACGCCCCGCAGGGGCCGAGCGGGGGAAAGGCCGCCGTCGCGTGCAGCGTCGCGTTGAGCGCGAGCATGGCGTTCAGGAAAGGCGCGATCGCAAGCTTCGGCGGCGCATAGGCCGCCATGCCGGTAGCCCAGCTCTGCCCGGCCACATGCTCGCCCAGCTTGACCGCTTCGAGCGGCGGCAGGGCGGCAAGCTTCTCGTTGAGCGCGAGCGAGGACACCGGCATCGGCACCGGGAAGGTCGCCCAGGTCTTCATCATCGCATCCACCCGGCCCATGGTGCTGGGCGACAGCGGATCGTCGCCGAACGCCTCCTCGATCTTGGCAAGCGACTCGAGCACCATGGCAAGCTTGAGCACCATCGGCAGCGGCACCGCCATGCTGGGCGGCGAGACCCGCGAGAGGTTCGCAAGCCGGTTGTTCAGCGCCTGCATCGCGCCGGTGTCGCCAAGCGGCGGCGTGTTCAGTGTCTCGCTCAGCTTGGCGACGGGCGGCAGCCCCGCCAGAAGGCGCGCCTTCGCAAGCTGCGGCGGCGTCAGGGCAAAGCGCGTGTCCGAGGTCGCGGGCGGCGGGGGGATATCCCCCGCTGTCGCCGTCATCGGGTCGAGCCCCATCGCGTTGAGATCGAGGCACAGCCGCGCCGCGATCGCGTAATTCAGCAGCGGCTGCATCTTCAGCGAGGCTAGGGGTGCGAGGCGCGGCCAGACATTGCGCTGGAAGCTCTGCGCCGCCTGCTCGAGTTCCGCCTCCAGCGCCGGCACGTCATCGAGCGAGAAGTTGCCCGCCGCCATGCCCAGCGTCACCGCCATCTGCGCGAGCGGACCGCCGCCCAGATTGACGGAGGGCGCCGCGATCGGCGCCACGGCCGCGCGCATTTCCAGATCCGGGCGGTCGGCCGGCCCGAGATTGGGGATCGCCGCCGCCATCCGCATCTGAAGGGGCGTCGGTGGCAACGCCATCACGGCCGAGGGCGTGAAGCGCTGGCGCACCGACTCGGCCGCCATGTGGCAGAAGCACGCCATTCCTCACACCTCCGCCGCCCGGCCGGTCAGGCCGCGTCCACCACGATCACGGAAACATTGTCGGCGCCGCCCCCGTCGAGCGCGAGTTGCAGCAGCGCATCTGCCACCGTCTCGATCGGGGTCGCGGCCAGCACCTCGGCGATCATCGCCTCGTCGGCATAGCGGCTCAGCCCGTCCGAGCAGAGCAGGAACCGGTCCCCCGGCAACACGTCGCCGCGGCGCTTGTCGATGTCGATCTCGTCGCCCACGCCCACCGCGCGGGTGATGGCGCTGGCCTGCGGATGGCGCTCGGCCTCGGCCCATGTCAGCCGTCCCGCCTCGACGAGTTCCGCCACCACCGAATGATCGTGGCTCAGCATCGTGACGTGGCCGCCGCGGCAGCGGTAGAGCCGGCTGTCCCCGGCCCAGAGGCAGGCGAAATGCTCGCCCGCCAGGATCAGCACCACGACCGTCGCGCCGATGGTGACGCCGCCGCGGCGCTCGGCCTCGGCCACGATGGTCCGGTGCGCCGCCTGGATGGCGTCGCGCGCCGCCCGCATCAGCTCGCCTGGCGGCAAGTCGGGCGGCAGGGTCGCCAGCGCCTCGGTCACGGTCTGGCTGGCGAAGTCACCGCCGTCATGCCCCCCCATGCCGTCCGAAACCGCCCAGAGGCCAAGCTCGGGCAGCGCGATCAGCGAGTCCTCGTTCACGCGGCGCACATTGCCCACATGGGTGCGTGCGCTGTAGCGCACCGTGCCCGCAGCCGGTGGAAGGATCATGTCCGCAGCCCCCCTGTCGTCGTGGCCTCTGCCCCCCCCGCCCACACGGGTGCGTCGAGATCGACCAGCCCGCGCAGCGCCTCGGCCCCCGCCGGCAGGCCGGGCGAGACCATCGCGCGGACGCCCTCCGCAAGTTCCGAGGCCCAGAGCGTGGTCGACGCCCCCTCGGCCCCCGCGGCCCCCGCCGCAAGGAGCGCCCCGAGCGAGCCCCGCGCGGCGCTGAGCCATGCCGCCCCGCAGGCGCGCAGCACCCGGATCGGCGCAGGCGCGGGCCCCAGCCGCAGGGCCTCGAGCCGCCGCTCCAGCCCTTCGCGCGAGGCGTCCTCCTCGAGCATCGCAAGGGCCGCGTCCTCGAGCGCGGCAAAGACCCCCTCGGCCGCGCAGTAAGCCTCCCAGGCCGAGCCCGTCTCCGCCTCGGCCGCCAGCGTCAGCGGGAACTGTCGGCCCACCCGGTCGACGCTGGGCATCACCACCCCGGCGACGGCGGCGCCGCCGCAGAGCCCCTTCGGCAGCGCGAAGCGCCAGATCGGGGCCGAGAAATAGGCGTCCTGCCAGCCCGCCCCCAGCGTCTCGCGCCCGCTGAGCAGCAGTTCCTGAAGCCAGCGGTCCCAGGGCTCGACGAAGGCGGGCGAGAGGCCCCGGCGCAGGAAGTCGCCCTGCGCCGGGATCTTGCCGTAGTATCCGAAGCCCCCCAACCGCCCCCCCCCGACGCGTCAGAGCGACTTGGGGCAGCGGAAGCTGCGCAGCGCTGGCAGCGAGAACGGGTTGAGCGCCGATCCCGCCCTCAGCTGGAACACCGCGATCCGCCCACCGATGTTGAAGATCAGCCGGCTGCGGTCGGAGACGTTGGTTCGCCGCATCTCGGCCGCGTCCAGCAGCCGGAACCATGCCCACGGACCCTCGCGGCTCATGGTGTTCTCGATCCCGGCGTTCTCGGGCACGAAGGCCACGCGCGTGCGCCCGCCCGCCTTGCCCGGCCAGGTCAGCGGCGTGACCTGCGGGGGGCCGTGCGCATAGCTCAGCTCCTGCCCCTCGATCTCGACCACCACCTGCTCGGCGTTGGGGTCGAGCGCCACGGGCGTGAGGTCGAAGGTGATCGACGGCATCCCCGGCGCGAGGAAGAAGCTGTCGCGGATCTCGGCCGCCGCCTGGAACTGCGCCAGAACCGAGGCCGAGATGCCGAGATCGGTGTTGTTCACCCGCTTCCAGCGCCACGGGTCGGACGCGGTGTCGACGAAGGTGATCAGGTTCTCGTTGAAGAAGCTGTCGATCAGCCCGTTCGGGCCGAACAGCCGCGCGAAATCCTGCAGCGTCACATCGGCGGTGGCGGCGCGGTCGAAGGGATAGCGCCCATTCAGCGCCTTCTCGCAGAACGGGTAGACCTTGGCCTGCCACTGGGCGTTGAGCCCCGAGCGCGCGCCGCCCACCGCGATGCCGGACGAGCCCGAAGCCACCTGGTTGGCCCATCGCTGCATCGGCCCCTCGACGCGGCCCGTCGCCGCCTGCAGTCGCGCCGCGGCCCCGCCTTCGACGCCCGCCTGGTTCAGCACGCTGGCGCCGCTGGTCTGGCCCAGCGACATGCGGTTCAACTCGCGATAGACCTCGGTCATCATCTCGATGAGCTGGTCGAGCTCGGAGGGCGCCCCCTCGGCCCCGTCGACGAGGGCGTGGAGCCAGGCGAAGCGCTCCTCGACATAGGCGCCGGGCTTGGCTGGCGCCTGCCCCGCCACGGTGGGCGTGGCCGAGCCGATCGCCTCGAACAGCGCCTGCGTGCGCGAATCGAGGGCCGAGAATGCCTCGTCGGCGGCGAAGCCGGTCGCGCTCTCGGTCGCGTTCGACAGGTCGATGCTGCCCCGCTTGGGCTGGGTCAGCTTGGTCTCGTCGGACACGGCCTCGAGGATGTTGTGGATCGGCGAGGTCGGCCCGGACAGGACATTGGTGACATCGACGGCGTGGCCGAGGCTCTCCATCGGCACAATATCGATGTCCGCGAGCAGCGCGTCATACTTGGCCACGTAGTCGTTGTAGTAGAGATCGAGCACGTCTCGGCTGAGGCGCGCGAGCGCCGCGGGCGTCGTCTCGGTCTGGCCGCGCGGGCCCAGCACCCAGCTCTCGCTCTGGATGCGGGCGGCCACCTCCAGCGCCTCGGGCAGGAACACCTGGCGGAACCCGTCATAGGTCCAGATCCCCTCGACCCCCTCGCTGAGCGGCGATCCCGACGAGCGCACCAGGACGCGCGAGGTCGCGGGGCCGCCCACCTCGGTCAGTCGGAACTGCGGCAGGGCGCGGGCGCGCGGGCTCTGGGTGATCGAGTTGTAGATGCGCTGCGCCAGCGGCGTCTCGGACAAAAGGCCCTGGATCTGCTCGACCAGTGGGCCGTTGAGCGCGATCTCGCGCATCGGCTGGGACAGCAGCGCCTCGAGATGGCCCTCGAGATCGGCCCGCATCCGGTCCTGGCCGGGGAAGCCGAGCTGCCAGTCGATAGACATCCACTTGCGCACGAGCCCCTGATCCATCGGACCCTGGAGACCCAGCATCATGTAGACCTTGAGCGCCTCGTAGAGCAGGTCGGTGTTGTTCATGTTGGCCTGCATCTGCTGTTCCAGCCGGAACAGCAGGCGCGGCAGCAGGAGCTGGTTGAGCGCGCCGCGATAGGTCTGCGCGGCCTCGGTCCCGACGGCGCCGCCCTGGTAGAGGCCCCAGGTCAGCTCGGTCGGCGGCTCGGGGTCGCCCTGCGCAGGATTGCCGGGCATGTCGCGCAGGATGTTGAGCGCGGGCACGACACGCGGGATGTCTGCGTCCGCGATCGGGCTGCCGGGAATGCCGGCCACCAGCTCGCGGTACTCGCCGACCTTGCCCGAGGCGTTCGCGATCAGCTCGCGGTTGCCGAGGAAGCTCATGGTCCAGAGCGTGCCGAAGGCGCCGACCACCAGCACCGCCGCCGCGACCGCGCCGCGCAGCACCCAGCGATAGCGCCGCTCGACCCGGTCGTCGGCCGAGACGAGCCCCGCCTCGCGGAAGATCACCCCGTTGAGGAGCCGCGTCAGGAAGAAGCTGCGCCCCGTCCCCTGCCCCGAGCCGATCGCCTGGCGGCCGATCCCGAAGGTGCGGGCCATGCCCATCATCAGCCGGTCGATCGGCGTGCCTTCCTGGGTGCCCGAGGTGAAGTAGACGCCGCGCAGAAGCTGGCGGTCCTCGAAACGGCTGTCCTGGAAGACGTCCGACAGGAATTCCTCGGCCACGCCCCTGAGCGAGGCCACCTGCGCCGGGAAGCCCGCGATCAGGCTGCGGCGCTGGTAGTCGGTCTCGGCCTGCATCCGCTCGAGGCCGCGGTTGTTGAGCTGGGAGAGCAGCGCGTCGAGCTCGGCGCCGAAGCCCTCGACGGCCGAGCCCTCGGTCCTCCCCTTCTCGTAGGGCAGCGTGAAGCCCCAGACCTGCTCGCGGTCCTCCTTGCCGAGATTGTCGAAGAACTCGGCGAACCCCGCGATCAGGTCGGCCTTGGTGAACAGGATGTAGACGGGGAAGCGCACGCCCAGCTTCTGGCGCAGCTCGTGCAGGCGGGTGCGAACCGCGCGGGCGTGGCCCTTGCGCGTCTGCTCGTCCTGCAGCGAGAGGTCCGAGAGGCTGATCGCCACCAGCGCGCCGTTGATCGGCTGGCGGGGACGCTGGCCCTTGAGCATCTCGAGAAAGCCGCCCCAGGCGCGGCTGTCGGCGTCGGCGTCGCTGTCCTGCGTGGTGTAGCGCCCGGCAGTGTCGAGCAGGACGGCCTCGTTGGTGAACCACCAGTCGCAGTTGCGCGTGCCGCCCACGCCGCCGATCGCGCCCTTGCCCAGCCGCTCGGACAGCGGGAACTGCAACCCCGAATTGACGATCGCGGTGGTCTTGCCGGCGCCGGGCGGCCCGATGATGATGTACCAGGGAAGCTGGTAGAGATGCTTGCGCCCGAAGCGCCCGCCCAGCTTCGACTTGCGCAGCAGATTCAGCGCCTCGCGCATCCGCCCCTGCATCTCGCGCAATTCGGCCTGCACGGCGGCGTCGCCCGCATCCTCCTTCCCCGCCGCGCTGACGATCGACTCGGTCATCACCTTGTCGCGCCTGCGGCGGCGCCACAGGCTGATGCCGATGACCAGCGCCGTGAACAGCCCGAAGACGCCGATCACGACAAGCCGGTTCATCACGCTGTCGAGCGGCCGCAGATCGCCCCAGGCGAGCGCCGACCCGAAGAACCAGACGCAGATGCTGGTGATCAGGAAGACGATGGTCACGACGCCGATCGTCGACATGAACACCGGCCGGAAGAATTTCATCAGCATGGGCTCAGCCCGCCTTCACAAGAATGACTTCGATCCGCCGGTTCTTGGCCCGGCCCTCGGGCGTCGCGTTGGGCGCGATCGGCTCCTTCTCGGCGCGGCCCTCGGCGCTGAGCCGGTCGTCCAGTTCCAGCCGCTCGGCGATCTTGTGCATGACCGCCTCGGCGCGCGCGAGCGAGAGGTGGAGGTTCGACGGAAAGCGCGCCGTGCGGATCGGGACGTTGTCGGAATGGCCCGCGACGATGATCTTGCCGGGCTCCTCGTTCAGCGCCTCGGCCACGCGGTCGACGATCGGACGAAACTTCGGCTCGAGCACGTCCGAGCCCGAGCCGAACATCCCCTCGCCCGCGATGCGCACCGTCAGCGTGTTGGCGTCCTCGAACACCGTGACCAGCCCCTCGTTGATCTCGGGCTCGAGGAACTTGCGGATCTTCTCGATCCGCTCGACCGCGGCGGGCGGCGGCGGCGGCGGGGGGGGCGGCGGCGCCGCGCGGGCAAGCTCGATCGGCCCGCGCAGGTCGAGCGCCGAGAGCTGGCCCTGCAGCCGCTCGGTGTCGCCGCTCAGCGCGAAGGCAAAGCCGAAATAGGTCAGGCACAGCACCAGCAGCGTGACGCCGCTGATCAGCCAGACCGGCGCCAGCGCCGAGATCGGGCGATGCGCGACATCGACCCCCTTCCAGCGCGGCGAGAGGTCATGCTCGATCGGGCCGCGATGCGAGCGGATCAGCCGCGCCAGCCCGTCGCGGATGGCGATGTGCTTCTCGGTGCCGCGCGGCTCGACCCGGAGCCGTCCCTCGAAGCCGAGGCTGAGGCACATGTAGAGGAATTCCAGCAGGTCGCGGTTGGTCCCCGGCTCCTGCTCGAGTCGCGCGAGCAGGTCGTAGAAGCGCTCGCCGCCATGGGTCTCCTTGTGGAAGGTTCCGACCATCGAGCTTTGCGCCCAGACCCCGGTGCCGCCCCAGGGCGTGTTGAGCACGACATCGTCGACCGTCGCGCAGATCGCGTAGCGTGCGACCTTGACCGTCTGCGCGGGCACGCCGGCCTGCAGCGCGCGGCTCTCAAAGGCGCGGATCTCGGCGATAACGCTCTCGCGCAGCGCCTCGGGATTGGCGTGCTGGGCGCGGTTGCGGATGCGCCCGACCAGCGAGAACAGCGTCGAGGCGGCGGCGTTCAGCGGGTTGAGCCCGGTCGCGGCCTGCCCCAACGGCAGAGCGCCACCGGCGGCCTGCTGGGGCGGGGCCGAAGGCGCCGCGGCCGGCGCAGGCTGCGGCGCGGCCGGCCTGCGCCCGCCGGGATTCGGGCGGATCACCGTCTTCTCGGTGTCGCTCGGCTCGGCAAAGGGATCGTCGCGGCTCATCTCGTTCCTCCCGGGCCTCTCAGCCCTGCCGAATCGCCCAGAGCTCCATCACGAGCCCCGGGAACTCGCCCGCCACATGCACCGCCAGACCACCCGAGGTGGTCATCTGCTTCCAGTACGGGCTGTCGCGGTCGAGCTCGAAATAGACATAGCCAGAATGATAGGGGATCTGGCGCGGCGCCACCGGCAGGGGCCTCAGCCCGATCCCCGGCAGGGCCGAGTTGACGAGCTGCCGTATCCCCTCGACCGGCCCCAGCTTGGCCTGCGTCGGGAAATGGCGGCGCACGCTCTCGGCCGCGACGTCGGCCTTGCAGGCCATGACAAAGGTCGCGCCCGTCAGCAGCCGCTTGTCCGGGATGATGCCGACGCTGACGCCATACTTGCGCGCCTCGAGCGGGATGGCGACGGCGCTCTGCTCGAGCACCGCGCTCAGATACTGCCTGAGCGCCCGCATCACCGGCTGGAACACCGCCGTGAGGTCGTCGTGGCGGTAGACCGGGAACTCGGCCGCACGCTTCTCGGGCGTCATGAAGGTCGCAAGCTCGCCCGCCAGCTCGGTGCAGGCCCCGTAGATCGCGCAGGGATGCGCGTTCTCGATCGACAAGAGGTGCCGGATGCGCGGCAGCGCCCGGTTGACCGAGATGAGCAGCAGGAAGTCGGAAATTTCCGCCACCCCCTTCGCCGCGCCCGACTGCGACAGCCGGCCGGCCAGCGCCTCGGCCCGGTGGCTCAGCATGCCTTCGAGCTCGCGCAGGAAGCCGTGCAGCGTGGGCGCGGCCCGGGCGTCGAGGCAGGAGGGGATGAACGCGCGGTCCAGCACGACCTCGCCGTCGGGCCGCACCTCCATGATGCGCGCGATCGGGATCACCAGCTGGTCCGAGAGGTCATCTAGATCGAGCGCGAAGCTCAGCCGCATCTTGCCCACCGCCACGGTGACCGGGCGGCGGTCGGATCCCATGCTGTCGGTGATCTCGATCTCGGACGGCATGAAGCGCGACGCCGACTTCTCGGCGCCGCTCAGGTCCACCTCGACCGCGCCGTGGCGCCGGGTGGGCATGGCGAGGTAGACGACGCAGTTCTTCGCCTGCGCCGGCGCGTCGAGCGCGGGCGGATGCTCCTCGGCCTGCGGCGCACGGAAGGGGGCGCCATCCGGCGTGAGCCCCGCCACCGACTTGACCGCGATCTTGCCGAGCTTGAGGAGCTCGTCGTCGAGCGTGAGCTCGCTCACACCCCAAGCATAGGGTGCGAGGCCACGGGCGACATGCGCGACCAGGGCCTCGACATAGCGGTCGTGCTGCTGGAAGTGGTGGGGCTGCAGGAACAGCCCCTCGCTCCAGATGACTTTGCTCTCCCAGGACACGCTCACGCTCTCCCGTATGGCGGCTCTCGGCCCGTCATTGTCCAAGCGTCACGGTCTGCCCATCGAGGGTGACCGCCACGTCGTTCGCGGCATTGGGCGCCAGCGGCTTCGACACCCGCCAGCCGGGCTGGCCGATATCGCGGAAGGCCGCGATCACGCCGACCGCCGCCGGCGGCGCGGGGAAGGACTTCGCATCCTCGACCGTCTTGCCGGGCGCGAGCAGGTATTCGTCCACCGCCACGAGGTCCTGCCCCAGCGTCGCCTCGGGCGTGTCGAACAGCGCGAAGAAGTCGCCTGCCTCGAACTTCGCCGTCGACGCGAGGTAGTAGACCTTAACCTTGGCGGGCGCGCCGCCGTTCATCGTCTCGCCCCCGGTGATCGTCAGCGCCACGGTGGTCGGCGGCGGCGGCGAGGCGCAGGCGGCGACGAACCCGGCCAGGGCCAGCGCGGCAACTGTGCGAAACGCGGATCTCATCCTCTTTTCCCCCCTCAGAGCTTGCGAAGCTGGTTCTCGTAGGCGCGTGCGAACTCCTTGCCGAACATCGACTGGAAGTCGTCCTCGGCCTGCCGCGCGATCTCGGAATACATTCTCTCGTAGGCTTCCCAGTAGCGCGCCTTGCGCCCGCCCAGCAGGTTGCCGAGGCCCGAGCCGGGGTCGATCTTCTCGGTGAGCTGCTCCGGGCTCAGGCGCCGCAGCAGGTCCTTGAGCGCGGCCTCCATGCCGGTCATCATCGCGACCTCGTGCGCCTTGATGTCGTTGAGCGCCTCGCGCGCGGCCGATTGGGCCTCCTGGTAGCCGGGGACGGCCGGGCGGATCATCGCCTCGACCGCCTGCTCGGGGCTGATCGAGAACTTGAGCGGGTTGTTCCCGCCCGCCCGGATCATGGTCTGGTTCATCCGGAATTCGCCCTTGATCGAGGCGCGCGTCATCAGCACCTCGCGCATGCCCTCGACCATGGCGCGGAACACGGCGCCCATGCGCGCCATGACCTCGACCAGTTCCTCGTCGGGGATGTTCAACCGCTCGGCGCCGGCGGCGCGCAGGAAGGCGTGGACCGCCTCCGAGCCGGCGCCGCTGGCGGCCGGACCGGGCGGTGCCGCAGGCGGCGGCGCCTCGGCACGCGCGGGCGGCACCGGGGCGGGCGTGGGCGCGGGCGCAGGCGGCACCGGCGCCGCGGCGTCGCGCGGCGGCGGAGCGGCCGCCGGAGCGCTCGGCTCGGGCACCGGCGCGAAGGGCTCGTCGAACGGATCGTCGGGGATCATGGGGGCGCCCGGCCGAGCAGCCGGCGGGGGCGCCGCGGGCGCATCCGGCTGCGCACTGCCGGCGAATTCCTCGTCCCAGTCGTCGGGGATCAGGCCCTGGCTTGCCGCGGGCGGCGCGAAATGATCCTGGGCCGACGGCAGGTGGTCGCCCTCGCTCGCCCCGCCCTGGCGCAGCGGATCGGCGTCCTCGGCGCGGAAGAAGGGGTCCTGATCCTCGGGCAGCGGCGCGGCCGGCTCGAGCGGGTCCTCGGGGATGACGGCGCGCTCCCAGGCCGGCCGGGGCGCGGCTCCGGGGGACACGGGCGCGGCGGGCCCCGATCCGAGGAGGTCGTCCAGGAAATCCCCGCCATCGGTCCCGGCCGGGTCGTCCAGCGTGCCGACGAAGTCGTCCCGCACCCGCGCATCCGCGGCGCGGCCGGGCGAGACCCGCTCCTCGCCCAGCGGTGGCGGGATCGAAGCGAAGGGGTCGGCGGCGGCCATGGCCTGCTGGATCTCGACCACCAGTTCGTATGCGCCCAGGGTGATGACGTCGCCGTCGTTGAGCGGCGCGGGCGCCTCGCCGATCCGCTCGGGCGCATAGTTCAGGAAGGTGCCGTTGGTGCTGATGTCGATCAGGACATAATCGCCGCCACGGTCCTCGATCACGCAGTGGCGCTTCGAGATCGTGCGGTCGGGGTCCGGCAGGGCAAGATCGTTCTCCTCGCCGCGCCCGATGGTGAGCGCGCCGCCCAGCATCTCGATGCGGTCGCGCCCGCCCGGCAGGCTGCCGGAACTCTGGAATCGCAGGCGAAGTGTCACGCGCAGCCCCTCATCCGCCAACCAGAACCGTCGGCGCGCCGGCGACGATCGAGCCGCCATGCGCGCATGTATCGCCCAGCCGCGCCTGCGGCATCGAGCCCGTGAGCACCGTGCCCGACCCCTTGGCCACGGTGTCCGGCGGCCCCACGCATACCGCCATCGCGGTCGCCCGCGCGGCCGGCATCGAGCAGATCAGCACCGTCGGGCACGGCGTCACGATCGGGCCCCCGACATGGGGCACCGGCACCGGCGCCGGGGTCTGCATCGGGCAGGCATGCATGTCGAGGACGCGTGCCGCTGGCATGGTCATCGGCGCCTCCTATCCATCTGCGATCGCTCGGGAAGACATGGCCGCTCCATCATGCCCCGCCACGCGCCGCCGCGCCAGACGTGGCATCCTTGGCCTCGACCCGGCCGCTCCCGCCGCGCGCGATGTCGAGCCCGCGCGCAACGAGCAGCCGGCCCTGCGCCTCGCTGTTCTCGCCATCGGCATAGAGCGACTTGAGGACCATCCCATAGACCGCGTTGCCGACCACGCCAGGCGGCGCCGCGAAGTCCGACAATTGGTCGGGGCCGAGCGTGCCGTCGGCAAAGGTCGCGGCCATGGCGCAGAACACGGTGTCGTCGTCGAGAGCCGCCCCCTCCATCGCCGCGCGCGCCTTGCGCCGCGTCTCGTCGCCCGGCTTGAACACCCAGGCCTCGGCCGTGGCCAGCGGCGCGGGCGGTTCGGCCGCATCGGGGGGCAACAGGTCGCGCGCCGCGAGGCAAGCCCACCAGGTCGCCTCGCGCGCCGGCAGTGCGTGGGCGATGAGCTGCAGGATGTCGAGCACGGCCCCCTTGGCGTCGAGCTCGGCCAGAACCTCGGACACGCCCGCCTTCGGGCCCGCCCCGAGCGGCGTGCGCAGCTTGACGCGCGCCCGTCCGAGGATCGCGGCCACCGGCTCGGCGGGAAATTTCTTCAGTCCTTCGAAACGGCTGGGCTCGCCCATTTCCCGTCTGCCTTCAGTTGATCATGGTGGTGGAGCCCTTGACGATCAGGACGCCGCCGGATTTCACCTCGGTCATTCCCGAGCCTTCGAGCTTGGCCGTTCCGCTGGACACGATCTTGGCTTCGCCGCTGGCGGTGAGCTCGATGGTGGGCGAATTTATGCTCACCTTCGAGGACGTGATCTCGACCGTCGAGCTGCCGCAGACCAGCTTGATCATGGACGTCGCGGTGATCTCGAGATTCGAGCCCACGCTGATCGTGTAGTTCGAACCGATATCGTCGGTCTTGTCGGTGGCGATCGTCACCGTCTCGTTGTTGCCGACATCGACCGTCTGGTCGTTGCCGACGCTGAGCGTGCGGTTGTTCCCGATCGTCAACGAATGGTCGTTGCCGATGCTCTCGGTCGCGTTGTTCTGGATCGTCTGGGTGAGGTCGCCGTCGCTCGCATGCTCGACACCGATCGTGATCTCGGCGTTGTTCTTAATGATCTGCTTGTAGTCCCTCTCGGACTGGAAGCGGACGAACTCGGCATCCTTGGTGTCGTCGAACACGAGCTCGTGGTAGGTGCTCGCGGCTCCGTTTTGGCTCGACCGCGACATCAGCCCGACGAGGTTCTTGTTGGCTGTGAGCGGCGAGCTCAGGCTGACACCGTCATCGTCCTGCGACGACAGGGTCGGCGCAGCCCCGTCGGCGCCGCCGAAGGGCGGATAGGTCTTGGCGTTGTTGTAGAGCATGCCGACGATCAGGGGACGGTCGGGATCGCCCTCCTCGAACATCACCACCACTTCCTGCCCGACGCGCGGGATCCACTGCATGCCCCAGCCGGCGCCGGTCCAGGGCTCGGCCTTGCGGACCCAGCAGGACGAGTTCTCCTTGCGGTCGGCGTCCTTGCCCTCGCGGTCCCAGTGGAACTGGATCTTCACCCGGCCATAGACGTCCGTATAGATCTCATTGTTATCGGGGCCGACGACGATCGCGGTCTGGATGCCCGGGATCACCGGCCTCGGCGTCACGACCGGGGCGCGGTAGACCGCCGACGAGGGCATCGCGTCGAAGACGCAGGTGTAGTCGTCGCGATTCTCGCGGAAGTCGAAGCGCAGCCCCCGTCCGACCATGGCCTTGTCGATCTCGGTCAGGTCGTAGTCCGCCTCGATCTGCAGCATGTGGCGGGCCGAGACGATCAGGTATTCCTGGTTCTCCGCTTCGCGCGGGTGATTGGTCAGCGTGAAGCGCCGGCCGGTCGCCAGCGTGCGATGGTTTCCGGCGCCCCGGCTCAGCAGGTGCTGCGCCGCCAGCGCCTCCATCCGCACCCGCGTGCGCGCGTCGCCCAACTCGGTGTCGGCGTATCGTCCCGGGTGGTCGTAGAGCTCGAACTGGTTGTAGCTGTTTGTGCCCTTCGCGTCCTGCTTCGTCACCTTCAGGTCCGCGCCCGGAGTGACGAAGTTGAAGTCATTGAGCGTGACCTTGCCGCGCGTCAGCATCTCGCGCCCCGACCACTCGTAGATGTGGTCGGCGCGCTTCCGGGCCACATCCTCCTTGAAGTGGAACTCGACCTCGCTGCGGACATCGAGCGAGGTAAGCTGCCCCGCGTCGCCCACCAGCAGCAGCGTGGCGACGCCTTCGGCATGGTTGAAGCAATAGTAGAGCCCCTCCTCCTCCATGAGCCGGCAGATGAAGTCCCAGTCGGACTCGCGATACTGGACGCAGAACTTGCGCACCGTTGCGCCGGCGCCCGCGCTCTTGTCCTCGTAGTCCGCGAAGCCCCGCTCGTTCAGGATCTGCTTGATGATGTCGATGGCCGAGATGTCCTGAAAGATCCGGCTTCCCTGCTGGCGCGTCAGCAACCACGGCCAGGACCTCAGCTCGGCGCGATAAAGCGCCAGCCCCTGATACTCGCCGACGAACTCGGCCTCGATGCAATGCCCGACGAAGTGGCGCCAGCTCTCGTCCTCCACCTCGACCGAGACCGTGATCGGCCGTCCCACGACATCCTCGAGGCTGGTCGTGTGGTTCGTGGACAGGTACTCGACCGCGATCTCGGTGATGCGGCTCAGCCCCTCGTCGACCTGGGCGCGCAGGATCTGCATCTCGCCCGAGGGAAGCGGGCCGGTCATCTTGATCTTCCGGCCCTCGAACTGGACGTTGGTTGTCGTCGAAGTCACGGCTCGGTCCTCGTTTGCGGCGACACGCGCGGGCTGCGCGCGGGCGAATTCACTCGGGCGGGGTGATCTCGAGCAGATGCCGCTGCTTGCGCAGTCGCTCGACGATCAGCGGGTTGATGCCCCAGAGCTCGCCAAGCGGAACGCAATCGGGCAGGTGAAGCTTGAACTCGATCTCGGTCTCGAACTTCAGGCAGCGGACCGGGGTCGGATAGGGCTTCTGGCCCGACAGCATGGCGCCAAGATACTCCTCGCCCTCCAGAAGCCAGAAGTTGTTCCTGACCTGGACGATGACGATCACGTCCTCGGGCTCGTCTCCGGGACCATCGTCAGGCGGTGGTCGTTCGGTGTCGCGCATTACAGGCCCTCCAGCAGCGCGGCCAGTTCGGGATCCATCTCGTCGTCGCCGCCGTCGTCGGCGGGCGCGTCGTCGCCGAAGCCGGCGAGCAGCGCGTCGAGATCGTCATCGCCGCCCGAGTCGCCGCCGCCCACATCGGCGAGAAGCGCGTCGAGGTCGTCGTCGCCCCCGCCCGCGTCATCGTCCCCCATGCCCGACAGCAGATCGTCGAGATCCTCGTCGCCGTCCGCGGCCGCCGCCGCAGCGCCCGCCCCTGCCGCGGCCGCCGCCGCCGCGGGCCTCGGCGCGCCCTTTGCGCTCAGGCCGATGCTCGTCTCCATCCGGACGCGCCCGCGCATCCCCTCGCCGGTCCATCCGCCATCGCCCCAGGGGCCGGCAAGCTCGGACCGCCCCAGCGACTGGAACGAGCCGAGGCGCACCTCGTTGCGTCCCTTCATCGACAGCACCGGCATGAAGCCGCGCTCGACCACCTCGGCGGCGGTGCGCGTGGTCAGCAGCCGCTCGGTGCAGGGCAGCGCCACCTGGTCGCCATGCGCGTCCGTCATGTAGTGGAAGGGCATGTCGCCGATCGACATGACCTGCCCGAGGCTCATCTTCGCTCCGCCCTGCCGCGCCGTCTCGGCCAGCAGGATAGCGGCCAGCACGACCGGGTTCGCCCACAGCATGCCCTTCAGCCCGTCGCGCAGGGTGAACTCCTCGAAGTCGAATGGATCGACCGGATCTGTCTTCTTGCCGTAGGGCAGCCTCAGCAGGAAGCGCGGCACGGCGACGCCGATGTAGCGCGCCTCGGGCATGTCCCGCAGTTCGCTCCAGGCCTCCTTGACCAAGTGGTGGCGATCCTCGGGTTTCGTGTCGAGGCTGCCGGCCGCGATCGAGGCGACGAAGGGCGCGCCGATATGGGCGGCGATCCGCGCCATCCGCGCCAGCAACTCGGCATGGGGCGGCGTCTCCTCGAGCGTGTAGAGCGCGAAGATCGCCGAGAGCGGCCCCTCGCGCGCGTCGAGCCGCGGCGCCTCGGCCAGCATCTCGAACAGCCCGCATTCCGACAGCTCGTCCTGCGCCGAGAGGTCCGCCGCCCATTCCTCGGCCGAGACGTCGTAGAGCACGATCTCGAGCCCGCCGCCCGTCTCGATCCGCCGCGCCATCAGGTCGAGCGAGCGCCAGGTCGACTCGACCGCCTGGAAATCCGGGTGATGCAGGACACGCCGCATCGCGTCCGACAGGGCCGCGTCCACGGCCGCGATCATCGACTCGGCGCGCGGGTCGGGGGCCGCGACCACATGGGGTGCCACGATGCGCTGGATCAGCTCGTCGGCATCCGTGGCCTCGACCGCCGCCCCCCGCGCGTCGCCGATCAGGCGCTTGAAATCGCTGAGCTTGCGGTCGGCCGGCACGGCGCTGCCCTTCGCTCGGCGGCGCGGCATGGGAAGGACGTTGCCGAACTCCTCGCCCCAGGACTTCATGTCCGCGATCACCCGGTCGATGCCGCTGCCCGATTTCAACCGGCGGCGCAGGTTCGCAAGCTCCGAGAAGATCTCGACATTGCCGTAGAGCTCGTCCGGGTGCAGGTCGTCGATGCCGCCCAGCTCGACCTCGACCGCGCCGCCATCGGCGCCGATCGGCAGTGTCAGGGTGGTGCGGAAGCGCTCGATCACCGCGTCGGAATTGTCGATATCGAAGCGGATCGGCTTGCGGCCGCCCAGCTCCGCGCCGATCTCCAGCTCGCCGCGGCTGGCGCGTCCGCTGAAGTCGCCGAGGATCGCGATGCGGAACTTCTTGCGCGCCTCCGCGCCACCCTCCGGCGCCGGCGCATTCAGCGTGCCGGACGAGAAGCCGCCATCGTCCGACGGCGCCAGGCAGCGCGTGGGCAGATCGAATCCGAAGCCAAGACCCATCACTTCATCCTCCGGAAAGGGCGCCCCAGGCGCCGTTCAACGGTTCACGCAGGCTCATGGCGCGCCGCCCCCGCGCTCGGCGCGGATCGCCCTGATCTCGTCGTGCAGGGCCGCGATCTGGGTCGAGAGCGCGGCGTTCTCCTCCTGGAGCACGACGCGCATCTTATCGAGTTCAGCCTCGGCCTCGGCCTCGACGGCGGCCTGCATGGTGTTGACCAGAAGACCGACGAACAGGTTCAGCACGGCGAAGGTCGTGCACATGATGAACGGAATGAACAGCACCCAGGCGTTGGGGAACTTCTCCATCACCGGGCGCACGATGCCCATCGACCAGCTCTCGAGCGTCATGATCTGGAAGAGCGAGTAGAGCGACTCGCCCAGCGTCCCGAACCACTGCGGGAACTCCTTGCCGAACAGGATCGTCGCGATCACGGCGAAGACGTAATAGACGATCATCAGCATGACGACCACGCTGCCCATGCCCGGCAGCGCGTCGAACAGCGCCTGCACGACCGCCCGCATCTGCGGCACGGCCGACAGGAGCCGCGTCACCCGCAGCACCCTGAGCGCGCGCAGCGCCGTGAGGTCCGGCGTCCGCGGCGCCATCGAGATCATCACGATCACGAGGTCGAAGATGTTCCAGGCCGAGCGGAAGAAGCCCATCCCGTAGGCGATCATCTTGGCCGAGATCTCGATCACGAAGATCATCACCACGATTGCGTCGATCGTCTCGAGCAGCCCGCCGAACTGTGCCGAGATGCGCTGCGAGGTCCCGAGCCCAAGTGTGATCGCGTTCAGCACGATCACCGCGAGAATGGCGTTGCGCACGTTGTCGCGCTCGAGGAAGCGGCGCATCCGCGCGCGCGCACCGTCGATCGCGGGGGCCGTCTCAGCGGGCATCTCGTTCCTCCGTCGGGTCGGGGCGCGCATGGCGGCCCCGCTCTGCTCTCGGCTGCATGGTCACTTGAGGGCCTGCTGCACCTTGGCGAAGCTTTTCTGGAGCTTCGCCAGCATGTTCTTCATCTTGTCCGCGCTGCTGGTGAAGCGCGACGTCGCGCCCAGGTCGGCCGCGAGCTTCCGCGCCTTCATCTGGTCGAGCTTGTCGCCACGGATCGCGTTCATCGCGTCGATCAACTCGCCCGAATAGGTGTGGATCGCGTCGATCATCGCCTCGCACACCCCGTTCGCGTCCTCGATCTCCTTGCCGAAGGCCACGAGCTCGGGCCCGGCGGCATCGTTCTTGACGATCTTGCGGGCGGTCTTCTGAAGCAGGATGATCGCGGCCTCGGCAGCGTCCCGGCCCTTGTCGAACTCGGTGATCGCCACATCCAGCGCGCGGTCGGCGGCATCCATCGCCTTGTCGCGCGCGGCGTCGTCGTCCCCCGCCCGGCCAAGGCTGCGCGACAGCGCGTCGAGGGCGGCCTGCGCCTTGTCGCCGGGACCCGTGAACAGTTTCTTGAAGTCGACCGAGGCCATCGCCTTCATCGCCTTCTTGCCCTCGCGCAGGCCCTTGGCGTTGTCGCCCTTGTCCTCCTCGATCTCCTCGAGCGCGAGCGAGACCTTCTTCTCGATCTCCTTGCCGAACTTCTCGTAGAGCTTGAGCACTTTTGGCTGCGCCTCGATCTCGCCCTTCAGCCCGTCGGCGGACGCGTCCTTGATGATGTCCCCGATCTTGACGTCCAGCAGCTTGAGTTCGTAGCGCACCAGCGAGACCAGCGCCTTCCTCAGGATCTTCTCGTTCCACTTGCGCGGGTCGAGCTTGACCGTCTCGCTGGCCGTGTAGTTCTTCATCTTGCCGCGAAGGAAGCGGTTCTTCTCGCACCACGCGCGGTTGTCCCTCGACATCTCGGCAAAGGGCGAGACGTCGAGAACGGCATTCATTTTCGTCTTCTTGACCGCGATCGCCACGTGGTCGTCCTCCTCTTGCCGTCGCGTCGGGCGGCCGTCCGGCCGCCCGCAGCACCGGCGCGGATCAGTCGAAGGCGTAGGTGAAGTCGCCGTCGGCCACGCCGACCTGCACCTTCGAGATCGCGCCCCCCTCCATCAGCCGCCGCAGGAACTCGGCCGAGATCGCCGGAAGCATCGAGTTGGTCAGGATCGCGTCGATCATGCGGCCCCCGCTTTCCAGCTCCTGGCAGCGCGAGACGATCGTCTCGACCACCGCGTCGTCGTATTCGAACGGGACGCCGTGGCTCTCCCTCACCCGCTTCTGGATGCGGCCAAGCTGCAGCTTCGTGATCTCGGCGATCATCGTCGGGCTCAGCGGATAGTAGGGGATGGTGACGATTCTGCCCAACAGCGCGGCGGGAAAGACCTTGAGCAGCGGCTCGCGCAGCGCCTTGGCGATGCCCTCGGGGTCGGGCATCAGCTCGGGGTCGGCGCAGAGGTCCATGATCATCTCGGAGCCCACGTTCGAGGTCAGCAGGATCAGCGTGTTGCGGAAATCGATCATCCGCCCCTCGCCGTCCTCCATCCGGCCCTTGTCGAACACCTGGAAGAAGATCTCGTGCACGTCAGGGTGCGCCTTCTCGACCTCGTCGAGCAGCACCACCGAATAGGGCTTGCGACGCACCGCCTCGGTGAGAATCCCGCCCTCGCCATAGCCGACATAGCCCGGGGGCGAGCCCTTGAGCGTCGAGACGGTGTGCGCCTCCTGGAACTCGGACATGTTGATGGTGATGACGTTCTGCTCGCCGCCATAGAGCACTTCGGCGAGCGCCAGCGCCGTCTCGGTTTTGCCGACGCCCGAGGTGCCCGCGAGCATGAAGACGCCGATCGGCTTCGAGGGGTTGTCGAGCCCCGCCCGGCTGGTCTGCACGCGCCTGGCGATCATCTCCATCGCGTGGTCCTGCCCG
Source organism: Thermohalobaculum sediminis (assembly GCF_023487995.1). Lineage (GTDB taxonomy): Bacteria > Pseudomonadota > Alphaproteobacteria > Rhodobacterales > Rhodobacteraceae > Thermohalobaculum > Thermohalobaculum sediminis. The sequence continues at coordinate 43,163 of NZ_JAMFKN010000004.1, read as the reverse complement.
ATCACGCGCTTGGCGAGATGCGTCGAGAGGTTGAGGACGGTGTTGATCTCGTCCTTCATCATCCGGCCCACGGGGATGCCGGTCCAGTCGCCCACCACCGAGGCCACCGCCTGGCGGTCGACGATCGGCAGGATCAGCGGGTTCTCGCCCTGCAACGCTTCGAGCTCGGCCTGCCTGGCCTTGAGCTCGGCCAGAAGCGCCACCCGCTCCTCGGCGGTGAGGGGCGGCTTCGCGGTCTCACCGGTCGGGACTTCCGCCGCCTTCGGCCCCTCGACCGCGCCGCCGCCCTCGCGCAGCTTGGCGCGGATGTCGAGGATCTCCTTGACCACGGCCCGCTCCGCCTCCCACCGCTCGGTCAGGCCCGCGAGCCGCGCTTCCTCCTGCTCCAGCGCGTGGCTCACGGCGGCGCGGCGCTCGGTGACCTCGTAGCCCGCGGTCTCGTCGCGCGCGATGATCTCGAGCTCGGTCGTAAGCGCCTCGATCCGCTTGCGGCTGTCGTCGACCTCGGCGGGCACGGCATGCTGGCTGATCGCCACGCGCGCGCATGCGGTGTCGAGCACCGACACCGACTTGTCGGGCAGCTGCCGCGCCGGGATGTAGCGCGCCGAGAGCCGCACGGCCGCCTCGAGCCCCTCGTCGAGGATCTGCACCTTGTGGTGCTTTTCCAGCATCGAGGCGATGCCGCGCATCATCAGGATCGCCTTGGTCTCGTCGGGCTCGTCGACCTGCACCACCTGGAAGCGGCGGGTCAGGGCGGGGTCCTTCTCGATGTGCTTCTTGTATTCCGCCCAGGTGGTCGCGCCGATCGTGCGCAGCGTGCCGCGCGCGAGCGCAGGCTTGAGCAGGTTGGCGGCGTCGCCGGTGCCCGCGGCGCCCCCGGCGCCGACCAGCGTGTGGGTCTCGTCGATGAACATGATGATCGGCACGGGGCTCGCCTGCACCTCGTCGATCACCGCGCGCAGACGGTTCTCGAACTCGCCCTTCATCGAGGCGCCGGCCTGCAACAGCCCCACATCGAGCGACAGGAGCCGCGCGTCGTGAAGGCTGGGCGGCACATCGCCGCGCGCGATCCTCAGCGCGAAGCCCTCGACCACCGCGGTCTTGCCCACCCCCGCCTCGCCGGTCAGGATCGGGTTGTTCTGGCGGCGGCGCATGAGCACATCGACGACCTGCCGGATCTCCTCGTCGCGCCCGACGATGGGATCGATCTCGCCCGCCCGCGCCTTCTCGGTTAGGTCGGTGCAGAACTGGTTGAGCGCCTCCTGCTTGCCCATCTGGGCGGGCGACATGGCGCCCGAGGCCTCGCCCGGCACGGCGCCGCCGCCGACCTGGGATCCATCCTGCGCCCGCAGCGCGTCCTCGGGCGAGCCGCCCACGATCTTGCCGAAATTCTCGGTCAGCTCGTCGTTCTTGATCTTGGCGAACTCGCCCGAGATCGCCTCGAGCGCGCGCCGCAGGCTCGGCGTCTTGATCATGCCGAGGATCAGGTGCCCGGTGCGCACCTGGCTGGAATTGTAGAGGAGCGAGGCATAGACCCAGGCCCGCTCGACCGCCTCCTCGAGATGCGACGAGAGGTCCGAGATCGAGGTCGCGCCCCGCGGCAGCGCGTCCAGCGCGCGCACCATGTCGGCCGCCACCTTGCCGGGATCAAGCTGGAAGTGCCGCACGATCCGGTGGAGATCGCTGTCCTGTCCCTGCAGGATCTGGTGCAGCCAGTGCACCAGCTCGACATAAGGATTGCCCCGCATCTTGCAGAAGACGGTCGCGCCCTCGATCGCCTGGTAGCCGAGCTTGTTGAGCTTGCCGAAGAGGGCGACGCGGCTGATCTCGGTCATGGTCATCTCTCACGTTTTGGCGGAGCCCGAGGCCGGGCCCGGCGATTGCAGGACTAGAAGGCGTGCCGCGAGGGCGGCAGAAGGCGAAGATCGTCGGCATCGCGGCCCGGCGCGCGCTCGCCGAGCCAGGTCGTCCAGCCCAGTCGGCCCTGATGGCCCAGGCGCATCCGGGGCACCTCGTCCGCCTTGAGGACCAGGTTGGCTTCCCATTCCAGGGTGTCGCCGAGGTAGTTGCGCACGATGGCGGCGAGGCGCTTGAGGCTCTGCCCGCCCGGCAGCAGGCGGCTGTAGGCGTCGAAACCGACCGGGCCGAGGCGGATGCGGAACTTCGACTGCCGGGACCAGACGCGCGCGCCGAGGCTGGTGCCCCGCCCCAGCGGCGCCTCGCCCAGCCGCCAGCGGTCATGCGGCTCGAGATGCAGCCAGGTGCCGACGAAGCCCTCGATCCGCGCGGGCGCCGCGAAGAAGGCCGAGACGATGGCGAGCAGCCCCTCGGCGTTCTTCGGGCCCTGCCCCAGCAGCGCCGCGAAATGCAGCTTGGCAAGGTCGGGCATGGCGTCCCGATCCTCCATGCCGCGTCCCATCCGGCCCGAGATCGCCGCGACCTTTGCGGCGAAGGGGTCGTCGTCCGGCCGGTCGAAGGACGGCGCCGGCTCGCCGGCCGCCCAGGCACGGTAGAGCAGGCTCGTCATGCGATGGTGGAACAGGTTGGCGAAGGCCACCAGCGTGTGGTCGTGCACGTTGCGCTGCCGGTCGCGGGCGTATTCGGTCAGGTGCAGCGGCAAGGGCCCGTTCGGCCCGAACAGGCCGAAGAAACGGTTCACCAGCCGCCCCGGCGCGTCCCCCGCGGGTGGCGCGAAGGCCGAGATCGTCGAGGGCGGGAAGGCCAGCTCCGCCTCCTGCCCGATGCGCACGGGATCCTGCGCCGGGCGGCGCGAGCGCCCCAGCCGCGGACGGTCCGGGAAGGCCGCCTCGATCAGGCGCAGGGCCTGAAAGATGTGATGGGACTGCGGGTCCGAGCCGAGCGCCGCGAGGCGACTCAGATCAGGCGCCGCTGCCCGCTCATCGCCGGCCATCGCGCGATCTCCCCCCGTTGCTGCGACTCGATGACGGTCTCGGTGAAGCTGTTCAGCGTCACGTATTTCGCGAAGAAGCGTTGCAGCACGGCGCCCATGAGGTAAACGCCCGTGCCCTCGAAGAAGCTCTCGTCGAAGCCCACCCGGACCTCGAGGCCCCGCACCGCCGTCGAGAGCACCTCGTCCGACAGGCGCCGCACGATCGGCCGGCTCGCGACCGAGACCACGCCCTCGAGCTGTTTCTCGATCGAGCGGTCGCCGAGTGGCGCATAGAGCCCCAGAAGCTCGCGCAGCGCCTCGGCGCCGGTTCCGCGGTCGGCGTCCGCGATCGACAGGTAGTTGAGGCTCAGATGGCTCACCAGGCGCCAGGCGCTGTCGCCCTGCCCCAGGCTGGGCCGCGGCCGGCTGGGCGAGACGAGGATGCCGATCCCGCTGACCGGGCCGCCATCGGGCAGGTGGAACTCGCTCTCGCCGCCGCCCAGCGACAGCAGCATCGGCAGGTCGCGGTTGGTGCACATCGCCGTGACTGCAAGCTGCTCGAGATCGCCCGGATAGGGCGCCTGCGCCCGGTCCACCAGCGTGAGATACACGTCCGAGCCGAGATACGAGGTCCGCACGCCCTTCAGCCGCTGCTTCTCGGACCGCTGCCGCATCCGCCGCCGCAGCGTGTAGTAGGCCGGATGGCGCTCGCCCGCGGCGGTGAGGTCGCTCGCGCTGTAGAAGGGCCGGAAGGCCACGTCGTCGGCGCCCTCGCCGCTGATGCCGGTCACGCTGGTGATCGAGTGGATTTCGAAATCCATCGGCGCCGTGCGGTCGGGAACGACATGGTGGTCGATCTCGCGCCCGCGCACCATCACCCGGTCGCAGCGCTTGGGAAACAGGTTGACCGACGGCGCCGCGAACAGCTCGAAGCTGGCCGTGCCCAAGGCGCCCTTCAGCTCCGGGTGGCCCTGTTCAAGCAGGATGTAGAGATCGAGGTCCGCCCCTTCGGCGCGCCGCACCGCGCGGCCGAGGCCCGAGAGCTCGAAGAAGAAGAAGCGCTCCGGCATCGCGAAATATTCCTGCAGCAGCCGGTAGCCGTCGAAGGACTGCGCCGGCGTCGGCAGCAGGGCCTCGTCGCGCCCGAAGCCTCGGGGGCGCACGCCGGCCCCCGGCAGCATCTCGACCCAGTCGGCGCGCCGGTCGGTCGAGCGTCCGGCCAGCCCCACCGCGTCGTTCGACAGCGCCTCGTAGAGCTTCCACGGCTCGCCAGCCGACCCCGACAGGAAGAGCGTGAGCCGGTCGAGCGGCAGGGCCGCGATCTTCTCGCCCCCGAAGCGGCGCAGCCGCAGCCGGATCGCGGCGCGCGCGGAATTGCCCTTCGCCACCCCTGCCGCCACCAGCTCGCCCCGGCCATCGACATACTCGACCTCGGAGACCTCGATCGGCCAGAGCGTGATGTCCTGCGAGGTGCGGAAGATGCAGGGCGTCTGCTCGCCCTGCCGCAGGCGGCTGCGCAGCACGGTGCCGCGGGGAAGCGTGAAGCCGTCCTTCAGCCCTCCCTGCGCGGGGTCGGGCCGGAAGCGCGTGATCATCATCGCGGGCGTGGGCGCGAGATAGTGCGGATAGACGATCTCGAGCAGGTTCTGCGTGAACACCGGGAACTGCAGGTCGAGCTCGAGCTGCACGCGCGCGGCAAGGAAGGCGAAGCCCTCGAGCAGGCGCTCGACGTAAGGGTCGGCGACCTCCAGCCCCTCCATGCCCAGGCGCGCGGCGATCTTGGGATAGGCCTCGGCGAACTCGGCCCCCATCTCGCGGATGAAGGCGAGTTCCTCGTCGTAGCGCTTGAGCAGGCGGGTATCCATCGGCTCCCCTCAGCCCTGGCGGGAGACCGTGACTTCGCCGGTCGTGACATCGAGCGCCGTCCGCAGGTAGAGCTCGAGCGGGAGCGGCTGCGCCCAGACATCGCCGTGGATGTCGAACGAGATCACGGCGCCCTGCCCGACCTTCTCCTGATGCACTTCGACGCTCAGCGTGCCCGGCAGGATGCGCGGCTCGAACACCTCGATCGCGCGCCGGATCGCCTGGCGGATCTCGACCGCGCGCTGGGCATTCGACACCTTGCCGGTGACGTCCGGCAAGCCGTAGTTGACGGTCGAGGCCGCGACCTCGCGAAAGGTCTTCAGGTCGTGCGCGCTCTCGAGATTGCCGGTGTTCAGCAGCCAGGCGAGGTCGCGCTGGATGATCTCGCGCAGCCGCCGGATGTCGATCACGCGCGCGTCGCGCGCCTCCTGCTTCTCGCCGGGGGCGTCGTCGGTGAGCCGGTCGAGCAGCGACGGCTGGAGCTTCTCGGACAGCGTCTTGTCAACCATCTGCGCCCTCGCCCGCGGCGTCCGTTGCGGCGCTCTCGGGCGCGTCCCCGATGACGAGTTCGCGAAGGTCCATCAGTGCGGTGTCGCCCGCATCGGTCGCCAGGAGCCGCCCGCCGAGGCCGACATAGGTCTCGGCGCCCGCGTCCTCCCAGGTGGTCATGCGGGCAAGCCTCAGCGCGTCGTCGGTGGTTGCTGTGGTGCCCGGATAGCGCGTCGGGATCAGCGCCACCGCGTCGCCGCCATTCGACCAGACGACATGCGCGGGCGTCCAGACGCGGTCGCGCAGGTCGGTGGGCGGGTCGATCTCCAGCTTGTGGATCGCGCCGAACGGCGCCCAGAAATAGCGCCCGTTCACGATGATCTCGAGCACCGGGCCCAGCCGCATGTCGGCGTCCGCGATCCACTCGAAGGGCGTGCCGTTGATCGTGCCGGGGATCGCCGGAGCCACGTCGAAGGCGCGGGCGCGCAGGTCTGCCGCCTCGGCGGGCCTGCCCGCCGCCAGCACCTTCAGCGCCTCCATCTGGAGCGCGAGCCACTCGGGGGGCTCGCCGAACACGAGGGGCGATTTCTCGCCCGAAAAGACCTTCTCGCGGTAGACCTCGCAGATGATCGCCTCGCGATAGGTCTGCGCCATCGCCAGCGCCGACTTGTCGAGCTCGGCGCACAGCTTGAGCTGCGTGACCGCGCGCTTCCAGTCGCCCGTGACGGTGAGAAGCTGGAACAGGAAGATCCTCAGCTTCGCGTCCGACGGCGCCTTGCGCACCGCGTCCTGCAGAGCGGCAAGCGCGCCCGACAGATCACCCTGTTTCAGCAGCTCTTCCGCGTGCATACGCCACCCCTTGCCGCCGCGGCCCGGAAGGGGCCGCGTTCATCGCGAGGAAACGCCGGGCGGGGCGGCCTCGCACCCGCCCGGCGGAACGCTCAGACCACGTAGTCGGCCTTGTTCTTGACGCGGCTCCACTTGGCCTCGCCCATGCCGCCCGAGGCCTTGGTCATCTTGCCGTCCTTGCCCTGGGTGAAATACTCGATCTTGATCGCGCCATACTGGAAGATGACCTCCTCCTCGCAGACGTCGTCGCCGTCCGAGCCGGACCAGGAAATGTCCTGCACCATCACCAGCTTGAAGTGGAACTTCATGAAGGTCGCGCCCGACGCCGTCGTCGAGCCGCCCGAGCGCCTCAGCTCGATGATCGCCTCGTCGAAGTGGTTGCCGGTGCACAGCGTCGCGAACAGCCCGCAGGATCCGGTGTCGGTCTTCTTGGTGACGGTGAATTCCTTGAAGGTCGCCTTGCCGGCGCCGCCGCCGGCCGAGATCGAGCCGATGTTGATGTTGTTCTCGGCACCGAACGAGAACGAGATCAGCTCGAACGCCTTATGCGCCGACATCGCGTCGTCCTGGGTCTCGCCCTGCACGAGCGACTGGCCGGGGAAGTAGAGGAATGCGTCGAAGGACATGGTCTGGGTTCCTTTTCAACGGTTTGAACGCTGGTGATGGAAAAACGCGGGCCGGCGCGGCGGGCGCCCCGGCCCCGAGGGTCAGCCCCCCTTCTGGGACGGCAGCTTCGAGACGAGGCGCAGCGACACCGACAGGCCCTCGAGCTGGTAGTGGGGACGCAGGAAGAACTTCGAGCTGTAATAGCCGGGGTTGCCCTCGACCTCCTCGACGACGACTTCGGCGGCGGCCAGCGGGTGGCGGGCCTTCACCTCCTCGGGCGACGTGTCTGCGTTGAAGTCGACGTAGTTGTTGATCCAGTTCTGCAGCCACTCCTGCATGTCGGCGCGCTCCTTGAACGAGCCGACCTTGTCGCGGACGATGCACTTGAGGTAGTGCGCGAAGCGGCAGGTCGCGAACAGATACGGCAGCCGCGCCGCGAGGTTGGCGTTCGCCGTCGCGTCCGGGTCGTCGTATTCCGCCGGCTTCTGCAGCGACTGCGCGCCGATGAAGGCTGCCATGTCCGAGTTCTTGCGGTGGATCAGCGGCATCATGCCGTTCTTCGCAAGCTCGGCCTCGCGCCGGTCCGAGATCGCGATCTCGGTCGGGCACTTCATGTCGACGCCACCGTCATCGGTCGGGAAGGTGTGCGTCGGCAGCCCGTCCACCGTGCCGCCCGACTCGACGCCGCGGATGCGGGTGCACCAGCCATAGGACTTGAACGAGCGGGTGATGTTGCGCGCCATGCCGTAGGCCGCGTTCACCCAGCAGTACTTCTCCGAGCCCGCGCCCTCGGTGTCCTCCTCGAAGGCGAACTCCTCGACCGGGTCGGTCTTGGCTCCATACGGGTAGCGGCCGAGGAAGCGCGGCATGGCGAGGCCCAGATAGCGGCTGTCCTCGCTCTCGCGCAGGCTCCGCCACGGCGCGTATTCCGGGGTCTGGAAGATCTTGGTCAGGTCGCGCGGGTTGGCGAGCTCGGCCCAGCTGTCCATCTGGAACAGCGTGGGCGCGGCCCCGGTGATGAACGGCGCGTGCGCCGCGGCCGCGACCTTCGCCATCTCGCCCAGCAGCTCGACGTCCGGCGGGCTGTGGTCGAAGTGGTAGTCGCCCACCAGGCAGCCATAGGGCTCGCCGCCGAACTGGCCGTATTCCTCCTCGTAGAGCTTCTTGAACAGCGGCGACTGGTCCCAGGCCGTGCCCTTGAACTTCTTGAGCGTCTTCGAGAGGTCCTTCTTCGAGATGTTGAGGACGCGGATCTTCAGCATCTCGTCGGTTTCGGTGTTGTTCACCAGGAAATGCAGGCCACGCCAGGCGCTCTCGAGCTTCTGGAAGTCCTCGTGGTGCAGGATGTGGTTGATCTGCTCGGTCAGCTTCTTGTCGATCTGGGCGATGATGCCCTCGATCGAGCGCAGCGCGTCGTCCGAGATGATCGCGGTGTTCTCCAGCGCCTGCTGGGCCAGGGTCTTTACCGCCTCCTCGACCGCGGATTTCGCCTGGTCGGATTTCGGCCGGAACTCCTTCTGCAGGAGGCTCGCGAAGTCGGATTCGGCGAACGCGGTCGCGCCTTCGGCGGCAGCGGCCTGGGTTTCGGTCTCGGCCATCTCTTACTCCTCGGTCTTGTCTTCGGGCGCGGGCGCGGAGGCTAGCGCCTTGAGAAGCGTGGGATCCTGCATGACCTTGGCGATCAGGTTCTCGGCCCCGGTCTTGCCGTCCATGTAGGTCATCAGGTTCGACAGCTGCGTGCGCGCCTCCAGCAGCTTGCGCAGCGGCTCGACCTTCTTCGCGATCGCCGCGGGCGAGAAGTCGTCCATGCTCTCGAAGGTAATGTCGACCGACAGGTTGCCCTCGCCGGTCAGCGTGTTGGGCACCGAGAACGCCGCACGCGGCTTCATCGACTTGAGCCGGTCGTCGAAGTTGTCGACGTCGATCTCGAGGAACTTGCGGTCGGCCACCGGCGGCAGCGGCGTCTCCGACTTGCCGCTCAGGTCCGACATGACGCCCATGACGAAGGGCAACTGCACCTTCTTTTCGGCGCCATAAAGCTCGACGTCGTATTCGATCTGCACGCGCGGCGCGCGGTTGCGCGCAATGAATTTCTGACTGCTGTTGGACGCCATCTTTCCGCTCCTCTCCCACTTGGGACCGCTCGGCGGGGCGCAGCCCCCGCGGTCGCGGCACGCCTCACGGCCCTGCCGGGGCTCGTCAGTACTCGTTCTCTATGCCGCCGATCGTCATCACCTGGTCGAGGCCTCCCGAGGCGATGTCCTTCACGATCGTCATGAAGTCGGCCGAGACCAGCCGCCGCGCGCGATTGAGCAGCAGCGGCACCGGGCTCGACGGCTCGTTGCGTGCGTAATAGTCGTTGATCCGGTCGATCATGGCGATGACGTCCTCGGGGCTGTTGATCGCGCCCCCGCCGGCACGCGCGCCGCCCCCGGCGGGCCCGCCGCGCCCGGTCGCCGCCGGCGCGTCCTCGCCGTCACCCATCGCGGCCTCGTCGTCCGCCCCGTCGCCCGCGGCAGCGCCGGCATAAGTCTGCATCCGCTTGCGGATGTCGAAGGCCATCTTCTCGAGCGGCGTCATGTCGGGCCCCATCGCGCCGACCCGGTCGTCGAAGATCGCCCCGATCGCCTTGACGTGCTCGAGGATCTTGCCCGCCGCCTCGGCCAGTGCCGCCAGCGTGTCGGGGTCGGTGTCCTGGAAGACCGCCGAGACATAGGCGGTGTCGGGCACGCGCTCCATGTCCGAGGGGGGCGAGATCTCGCCCTCGGCCACCTGGATGTCGCGCAGGCTGACGCGCCCCAGCCCGCGGCTCATGGCCAGCGGCGCAAGCCGCAGGGCGCGCAGCACGCCGCCCTGGTCGGTCAGCCCCAGCACGGCGTTGACCCGCATGGTGGGGTCGTCGTCGTCCTCGGGGTCGAGCTGGGGATGCACGCTGTCCCAGTAGGTTTCGAGGCAGCCACGCACATAGCGCAGCACTTCCTCGAAGCCGGTCAGCCCCTCGGTGCGCAGCGCGGCATTCGCCAGGATCACGGCTGCGCGCAGGTCGCGGCTGCGGTCGAGCACCGCCACCGCCTTCTCGATCACGTCGGCATAATCGGGCTCCTCGGCCTCGATGACCGCGTCGCCCATCTGGCGCTCCTCGCCCGGCTGGGCGGCGAGCTCCATCGCGGCGAAATCGGGATCGTATTGCAGATCCTCGCCGCTCGGCGCGTCGGAATCGAATTCGCGAAGCAATGCCTCGACGTCGATCATCATCACCCCCCTCGCCGCTTGGCCGGGTGCGAAATACCACCCTGACCTTGCGTCACCGCGCGAACCCGCTCGACGCCCGGCTGCCAGCGACGCTAACCTTACTCGGCGGATTTCTCCACAAAATAAAATGTTGGTGAATGCAGATTCCCGAACATTTTCGAGCACAAGACCATATCCCCGTCGACAGGATGGAACGCCGGGCGTGGCCTCGGCGCCGCGCGGGCGACGGCGAAAAGGCGTTCTGCAACATGCTAAGGCCCGGTCTGCGCCCGATCAGATGTCGGCGCGGCGCGCCGGATGGGGGACGACACCGCGGTCATGTCCGGCCCAGGTGATGGGACCCGCCAAACTCGCGCGGGCGTGATCGGTGGGGGGGCTGCGACGCGCGTCGAATTTTCTTGAAACCCGCCCCCCGCCCGGCTGCTAGACTGGCATCCGGGCAAGGGGAGAACGGCATGGGCCGGCTGACGACGCATGTGCTCGACACCGCGATGGGGCGCCCGGCGGCGGGCGTGAAGATCACGCTCTGCCGGATCGGGCCCGACGGGCGCGTGGCGCTGGCCGCGGCGGTCACCAACGCCGATGGCCGCACGGATGCGCCGCTGCTGGAGGGCGGGGCGCTCGCGCCGGGGCTCTACGAGTTGAGCTTCGCGGTCGGCGCATATTTCGGCGCCGCCTGCTTCTATGACGAGGTGCCGATCCGCTTCCGCATCGAGGATGGGGGCGGGCATTACCACGTGCCCCTGCTGATCGCGCCCTTCGGCTACTCGACCTATCGCGGGAGCTGAGGCAATGCCGGGCGCCATCCGCTTCATCCTCAACGGCGCGATGCAGTCGGTGGCCGACGCCGCACCCACGACCACGCTGCTCGACTGGCTGCGCGCGCAGGGTCTCACCGGCACCAAGGAGGGCTGCGCCGAGGGCGACTGCGGCGCCTGCACCGTGGGATTGCGCGAGATCGGCCCGGACGGGCGCCTCGCAACCCGGCCGGTCTGCGCCTGCATCCAACTCCTGCCCATGGTTCACGGCCGCGAGGTCGTCACCGTCGAGCGCCTCGCCGCCCCCGATGGCCGCCTGCACCCGGTCCAGCTGGCGATGGCCGAGGGGCACGGCGCGCAATGCGGCTTCTGCACGCCCGGCATCGTCATGAGCCTGTGGTGCGCCTGGCACACCGAAGGGCCGCCCTCGCCCGAGCGCGCCGACGCGCTGCTCGCGGGCAACCTGTGCCGCTGCACCGGCTACGGCCCCATCGTCGCGGCCGCCCGCGCCGCGCACGACCTGCCGCGCCCGGATTGGGACAACGCCGACGCGGCTGCAGCGCCCGCGCGGCTCGGGGCCCTGTCTGCGGGGCCGCTCGATTACGCGGCCCAGGGCCGCCGCTTCCTCGCGCCCGACACGCTCGACGCGCTTGCCGCGCTTGCGGCGCGGCACCCCGAGGCCACGATCCTGTCCGGCGCCACCGATGTCGGCCTGTGGGTGACCAAGCGCGACTTCGACCCAGCGACGATCGTCTGGACCGGGCGCGTCGCCGCGCTGCGCGAGATCCGCGAGGAGCCGGGCGCGCTCGTCCTCGGCGCGGGCGCGACCTATGCCGAGGCGCATGTCCGCCTCGCCGCGCTCTGGCCCGACCTCGGGCGCCTGATCGCGCGCATTGGCGGCGCGCAGGTTCGCGCCATGGGCACGATCGGCGGCAATATCGCCAACGGCTCGCCCATCGGCGACATGCCGCCCGCGCTGATCGCGCTGGGCGCGCGGCTGATCCTTCGCCGGGGCGACGGGCAGCGCGAGATCGCGCTGGAAGATTTCTTCCTCGACTACGGCAAACAGGACCGTGCGCCGGGTGAGATCGTCGAGGCGGTGCGCGTGCCGACTGGCGGCCCCGCGCTTTCCTGCCACAAGGTCTCGAAGCGTTTCGACCAGGACATCACCGCGGTGCTCGGCTGCTTCGTCATCGGGATCGAAGGCGGCCGCGTTACCCACGCACGCCTCGCCTATGGCGGCATGGCGGGCATCCCGAAACGCGCGCGCGCCGCCGAGACCGCGCTGCTGGGCCAGCCCTACACTCGCGAGACGGTCGAGGCCGCGATAGCCGCCCTCGCCCGCGACTTCACCCCCCTCACCGACATGCGGGCGAGCGCCGCCTATCGCCTGAAGGTCGCGCAGAACCTGCTGATGCGCGACTTCCTCGAGCGCACCCGGCCGGACCTCGCCACCCGCCTCGCGCCGGAGCCCGTCTGATGGACGCCCCCGACCCCTCCCCCGCGGTCCGCGACGGCGTCCACACGCCGCGCCGCCATGACTCGGCGGAAAAGCACGTCGCGGGCAGCGCACTCTACGCCGACGACGTGGCCGAGGCGCCGGGCACGCTGCACGGCGCCTTCGGGCTCGCCACCATCGCGCGGGGGCGCGTCACCGCGCTCGACCTCGCCCCGGTCCACGCGGCCCCCGGCGTGGTGGCGGTGCTGACCGCCGACGACGTGCCGGGGCTGAACGACACCGGCCCCGTGGTCCATGACGAGGTGTTCCTTGCGGCCTCCGAAGCCACCCAATCCGGCGAGGTGAATTTCCACGGCCAGCCGCTGTTCCTGGTCGCGGCCGAGACCCGCCACGCCGCCCGCCGCGCCGCCCGCCTCGCCCGCGTGAAATATGCCGAGGAGCCGCCGATCCTGACCGTCGACGAGGCCATGGCCGCAGGCTCGCGCGTGGCCGAGCCCTACCGTATGGCCCGCCCCGACGCACAGGGCCGCGACGCGGACGCAGCCATCGCCGCAGCGCCGCGCCGCCTCGCTGGCCGCCTTGCGATCGGCGGGCAGGAGCATTTCTACCTCGAGGGCCAGGTCGCGCTCGCCACGCCGGGCGAGGATGCCGACCTGCACATCCTGACCTCGAACCAGCACCCCTCGGAATGCCAGCTCGTCGTCGCCCACGTCCTCGGCCTGCCCGCGCACGCCATCACCGTCGAGGTGCGCCGCATGGGCGGCGGGTTCGGCGGCAAGGAGACGCAAGGCAACCAGACCGCCGCAGCCGCCGCCCTGATCGCCCACCGCACGCGGCGCCCGGCGAAGGTCCGACTCGACCGCGACGACGACATGGTGACGACCGGCAAGCGGCACGACTTCGTCATCGACTGGGAGGCCGGCTTCGACGACACCGGGGGCCTGCACGGCATCCGCTTCACCCAGATGGCGCGCTGCGGCTGGTCGCTGGACCTTTCCAACGCCATCTGCGACCGGGCGATGTTCCACGCCGACAACTGCTATCACCTGCCGGCGGTCGAGATCGTCTCGCACCGGCTCAGGACCAACACGGCATCCGCCACCGCCTTCCGCGGCTTCGGTGGCCCGCAGGGCATGGTCGGCATCGAGCGAGTGATGGACGAGATCGCCTTTGCGCTCGGCCGCGACCCGCTGGAGGTGCGGCGCGCCAACTTCTACGACCCGCCGGGCCGCCCGCGCGGGCGCAGCACGACCCCCTATCACATGGAGGTCGAGGACTGCGTGATCGCCGAGATCGTGGACGATCTCGCCGCCCGCGCGGGTTACGAAGGTCGCCGCGCCGAAATCCGCGAAGCCAATGCCGCAAGCCCGATCATCAAGCGCGGCATTGCGCTCACGCCCGTCAAGTTCGGGATTTCCTTCACCACCACCTTCCTCAACCAGGCGGGTGCGCTGGTGCACACCTACCAGGACGGCTCGGTCATGCTGAACCATGGCGGGACCGAGATGGGCCAGGGTCTGTTCGTCAAGGTGGCCCAGGTCGCGGCCTCCGAACTCGGCCTCGACCTCGAGCGCGTGAAGATTACCGCCACCCGCACGGACAAGGTGCCGAACACCTCGGCCACCGCGGCCTCGTCGGGCTCGGACATGAACGGCATGGCGGTCAAGGACGCCTGCGGCAAGCTGAAGGCGCGCCTCGCCTCCTTCGCCGCGCGCCATTGGGTCGTGGCCGAACATGCGATCGACTTCCTCCCTGGCGCGATCCGCGCGGGCGGCGAGGTGGTGGCGTGGGAGACGTTGATCCGCGAGGCTTATCTCGCCCGCGTGCCGCTGTCGGCCACCGGCTTCTACGCGACGCCCAAGATCCACTGGGACCGCGTCAATGCCCGCGGCCGCCCGTTCTACTACTTCGCCTATGGCGCGGCGGTGACCGAGGCCGCCATCGACACCCTGACGGGCGAGAGCCGAATCCTGCGCGCCGACATCCTGCACGATGTCGGCCGCTCGCTGAACCCCGCGATCGACCTCGGCCAGATCGAGGGCGGCTATGTGCAGGGCGTGGGCTGGCTCACCTCGGAGGAACTGTGGTGGGACGGCTCGGGCCGCCTGCGCACCCACGCGCCATCGACCTACAAGATCCCCGCCTGCTCGGACCGCCCGCGCGTTCTGAACATGGCGCTGTGGGAGAAGGGGATGAACCGCGAGTTGACCATCCGCCGCTCGAAGGCCGTGGGAGAGCCGCCGCTCATGCTTGCGATCTCGGCGCTGCATGCGCTGTCGGATGCCGTGGCGGCGGCGGGGGACTACCGCGCCTATCCCGCGCTCGACGCCCCCGCGACACCCGAGCGCATCCTCGCCGCCGTCGAGCGGGTGCGCCATGGCTGACATGGGCCGGGCCACCCTCGCCGCTGCGCTCCGCGAGGACGGCAGGGGCGTGCTCGTCCTGATCGCCTCCGCCCGCGGATCAACTCCGCGCGAGGCGGGGGCCGCGATGCTCGTGACGCCATCGCGCACCCTCGGCACCATCGGCGGCGGGGCCGCCGAGCACCGCGCCATCGCGGCCGCGCGCGAGATGCTGGGCCAGCCGCCCGGCGCGCGGGCCGAGATCGCGCTTTCGCTCGGCCCCGCGCTCGACCAGTGCTGCGGCGGGCGTCTTTCGCTCGCACTTGCCCGGCTCGATGCGGCGGACGCAGGCCGCCTCGACGCGCCCACCCCGTTTGTGCTCTGGCCGGGCGGCCCGGAACTCGCGGCTCCCGGGCGCGCGCGTCAGGTCGTGGTCTACGGCGCGGGCCATGTCGGGCAGGCACTGGTCGCGGCGCTTTCCCCCCTGCCGTTCCGGCTCGTCTGGATCGAGACCCGCCCCAGCACGTTCCCCGACCCCGTACCGCCCGGCATCGAGACCCGCCTCACGCCGCTGCCCGAGGCCGAAGCCGCGACCGCCGACGCGGACGCCTTCCACCTGGTGCTCACCCACTCCCATGCCGTCGATCTGGAAATCGTCGAGGCGGTGCTGAGGCGCGGCGAATTCGGGCATCTGGGCCTCATCGGCTCGACCACCAAGCGCGCGACCTTCGCGCGACGCCTCGCCGAGCACGGCCTGCCACCCGCCGCCATCGCGCGGCTTGCCTGCCCGATTGGCCTGCCGGGTCTCTCGGACAAGCGCCCCGCCGTGATCGCGGCCTCGGTGGCCGCCGACCTTCTGCTCCGCGACCGCGCCGCGGCCCTGCGGCTTGCGAGGGGCGCATGACCCGCATCCTGCGCGGGCCGGTCCTGCGCTTTCGCGCCGACCCCTTCGCAGAGGGGGCCGAGGCCGCGCTCGGCTGGCTCGACGACGGCGCGGTGGCCATCGAAGGCGGGCGGATTGCCGCGGTGGGCGAGGCCACCGAAGTGATCGCCACCCATCCCGGCGCGGAAGTCACCACCTCCGGCGGCCACGTGATCGCGCCCGGCTTCGTCGATTGCCACCTGCACTACCCGCAGACCGGGATCATCGCGTCCTGGGGCGCGCAGCTTCTCGACTGGCTGAACACCTATACTTTCCCCGAGGAAGCGCGCTTCTCCGACCCCGCCCATGCCGCGACGGTGGCGCGCGCCTTCTTCGACCTCACGCTCGCTCACGGCATCACCACGACCGCGAGCTACTGCACCATCCATCCGGCGTCGGTGGACGCCTATTTCAGCGAGGCCCAAGCGCGCGGCCTGCGCGTCGTCGGCGGGCGGACCATGATGGACCGCAATGCGCCCGACGCGCTGCGCGACACCGCGCAGGCCGCTTACGAAGAGTCGCGGGCGCTGATCGCCCTCTGGCACGGGCAGGGCCGCGCGACCTACGCCATCACGCCACGCTTTGCCCCCACCTCGACGCCCGCGCAGCTCGAAGCCGCGGGCGCGCTGTGGGCCGAGCACCCGGACTGCCTGATGCAAACGCATCTGAGCGAGAACCACGCGGAAATCGACTGGGTGGCGCGGCTGTTCCCCGAGGCCGCCGACTATCTCGGCGTCTATCAGCGCTTCGGCCTCGCCGGCCCCGGCGCGGTGTTCGGCCATGCGATCCACCTGACGGCGCGCGAGCGCGCGGCGCTGGCCGGGACCGGGGCGGGCGTCGCGCATTGCCCGACCTCGAACCATTTCCTCGGGTCGGGCGAATGCGACGTGGCGGGGCTGAAGGAACTCGGCATCCCGGTGGGGCTGGCGACCGACGTGGGTGGCGGCTCGTCCTTCTCGATGTTCGACACCATGAAGGCGGCCTACGAGATCGGCCAGCGCCGGGGCGTGGCGCTCTCGCCCGTCCACCTCTGGTGGCTAGCGACCGAGGGCGCGGCACGCACGCTGCGCCTCGGCGCGCATGTCGGCAACCTCGAGGCCGGGCGCGAGGCCGACCTGATCCTGATCGACCCTGCCTCCACCCCCATCCTTGCTGCCCGCACAGCACGAGCGACGACCCCGTCGGAACTGATGTTCGCGCTCATCGTGCTGGCCGACGACCGCGCCGTGGGGCAGGTCTGGTCGGCGGGCCGCCCCGTCAACCCCCGCGCGCCTGTCAGATAACCGACGCCGCCTGTCGCAAACCCGGGCGACCAGGGCGCCCGGCCTGCCCCAGCATGATCGCGGTTCAGCCATCCCCGCCCGGAGGCCCGCGATGACCGAGATCCCCCGCATCCCTGCCCGCCCGCTGATCGCCCCCGCCTCGGACGCCGAATGGCGCGAGACCGTGGCCGCCATCACCGGGGCCGCGACCCGCTCGGGTTTCATGACGCTCGGGGACGTTGGCGATGCGCTCTGCCTGCCCGCCGACATGCATGCGCGCCTGTTGCGCTTCTTCACGCTGCCGGACGACGCCAAGCTCGCCCTCGCGCGCCAGAAATTCGTGCCCGGCAACCGCAACGTCTATCGCGGCCTCTTCCCGGTGCAGAAGGGCGAGACCACCTGCAAGGAGGGGATCGACATCGGCCCTGACCTGATCGACCCGGCCCGCGCGGGCGACGGCGCCGACCCGCTGACCGAGCCCACGCCGCTGCCGCCGGAAGCCGCGCTCCCCGGCTGGCGCGCCGATGCGATCGCGTATTACGGAGCGATGGAACGTCTCGGCAGCGCGCTCTGCCGGGCGCTCACGGAAGGGCTCGGCGCCCCTGCGGGCGCGCTCGAGCCCTTGTTCGATCGCGGCATCTCGACGCTGAGGCTCATCCGCTACCCCGAGCGCACGCCCGACACTCTGCCCGCCGACCTCGCCACCGTGCGGGTCGAGGGCGAGACCCGCATGGTCGTCGGCGCCCCCCATTGCGATAGCGGCTTCGTCACGCTGCTCTGGCAGGACCCGACCGGCGGGCTGCAGGCGCGCGGCCCCGATGGCGGCTGGCTCGACGTGCCGCCCATTCCAGGCGGGCTCGCGGTCAATTTCGGGCGGATGCTGTCCGACTGGTCGGGCGGCCACGTGAAGGCGACCGAGCACCGCGTGCTGGGCGGCCTGAAGGAGCGTTGCTCGATTCCCTTCTTCTTCGAGCCCGCGGTCGATGCCCGCATCGTGCCCCTCGGGGGCGCCGAGCCCTTCGTCTATGGCGACAAGTTGTGGGAATGGTCGTCGAAGTTCGTCGAATTCCGGGGCGTCCAGCGCCACCGCGCCGCCTGAACCCGCCTCAGCCGTCTTTCAGCACCCGCTCCAGCGCCGCGCGCTCCTCGGCGCTCAGGGGCGCGTCGGCGGGCCGGGCCTGCGGCGCGCGGCGGCGCAGGTAGATCAGCGCGACGGCCCCGCCCAGGATCAAGAGCACCGGCCCCGCCAGCCAGATCACCAGGTTGAACCCCCCGAAGGTGGGCTTGAGCAGCACGAACTCGCCATAGCGGTCGACGAGGTATTGCTTGACCGCCGCGTCGCTGTCGCCCGACGCGACCCGCTCGCGCACCAGGATCCGCAGGTCACGCGCAAGTTCAGCGTTCGAGTCGTCGATCGACTCGTTCTGGCAGACGAGGCAGCGGATCTCCTTCGAGATCTCGCGCGCCCGCGCCTCCAGCGCCGGATCGGCCAGCATCTCGTCGGGCTGCACCGCGTGTGCGGGCAGCGCCACCAGCATCAGCACCACCGCGAGGACCAGCCGCATCGCGCTCACTCCGCCGGCACGGCGGGGCCGGCAGGCCGCGCCTTCGCAGCCGCGCCGACGCGATAGCGCCGGTCGCTGAGGCTCACGATGCCGCCCAGCCCCATGATGACCGCGCCCAGCCAGATCCACGCCGCAAGGGGCTTCACATAGGCCCGCACCGCCCAGGCGTCGCCCTGCGTCTGCTTGTCGCCCAGCACCACATAGACATCGCGCAACAGGGTCGAGTCGATCGCGGCCTCGGTCGTCGGCATCCGTTGCACCGGGTAGAGGCGCTTCTCGGCGCACAGCATCGCCAGCTCACGCCCGTCCCGCATCAGCCGGAAGCGGCCGAGATCGGTGGTGAAGTTGCGCCCCTCGCCCCCCTTCAGCACGCTCTCCTGCCCGGCGCCGCAGGCGGGCACCTCGAAGGGCGCGCCCAGCGGCAGGCTCGCCACCCCCTCGAACACCAACTCGTAGCCGCCCAGCGGGATCACGTCGCCGGGGCGCGCGAGGCGGATGTCCTCGCGCTCCCACGCCGTGATCGCGGCGATGCCGCAGACCGTCACCGCCAGCCCCGAATGCGCCAGCCACTTCCCCCAGTCGGCCCTCGGCAGCCGCGCGAGCCTGCGGAACCCGTCAAGCCCGGTGCGCGGCCAGCCCGCCCGCTCGATGATCTCGACCACCGAGCCCAGCACCATCCACGCGCCCAGCGCGAGCCCCACGGGGGCCAGATGCGCATCGCCCGACTGCATCCCCCAGACGATGCCGCCCACCGCCAATGCCGCTGCCGACGCCCACCAGAGCCGCGTGACCACCTGCCCGAAATCCGCGCGCTTCCATGCCATGATCGATCCCAGCGGCATGGCGAGGAACAGCATCACCATGAAGGGCGTGAAGGCGAGGTTGAAGAACGGCGCGCCGACCGAGATCTTGGCCCCGTCCACGAACTCGCGCACCAGCGGCGCCAGCGTCCCGGTGAACACCACCCCGCAGGCCACAGCCAGCATCAGGTTGTTGTAGATCAGCGCCCCCTCGCGGCTGAACGGGCGGAACACGCCTTCGGCCTTCATCGTGGGCGCGCGCCAGGCGAACAGCGTGAGGCTGCCCACGATCGCCACGGCCAGGATCGCGAGGATGAACACCCCGCGCTCGGGGTCGACCGCGAAGGCATGGACCGAGGTCAGCACCCCCGAGCGCACGATGAAGGTGCCGATCAGCGACAGCGAAAAGGCGATGATCGCCAGCAGGATGGTCCAGGTCTTGAGCGCCGAGCGCTTCTCGACCACGATGGCCGAGTGCAACAACGCTGCCGCCACCAGCCACGGCATGAAGGACGCGTTCTCTACCGGGTCCCAGAACCACCAGCCGCCCCAGCCAAGCTCGTAATAGGCCCAGTAGGACCCGAGCGCGATGCCCAGCGTCAGCGCGATCCAGGCGGCCAGCGTCCAGGGTCTGACCCAGCGCGCCCAGGCGGCATCGACCCGCCCCTCGATCAGGGCGGCGATGGCGAAGGAGAACGACATCGAGAGCCCGACATAGCCGAGATAGAGGAACGGCGGGTGGAACGCCAACCCCGGGTCCTGCAGCAGCGGATTTAGGTCGTTGCCGTCGAAGGGCGGCGGCACCAGCCGCTCGAAGGGGTTCGAAGTGAACAGGATGAAGGCGAAGAACGCAGCCCCGATCATCGCCTGAACGCTCAGCGCGCGCGCCTTCAGTCCCAGCGGCAGGTCGCGCCCGAAGGCGGCCACCATCGCGCCGAACAGCGTCAGGATCAGCATCCACAGGAGCATCGAGCCCTCGTGGTTCCCCCACGTCCCGGAGACCTTGTAGAGCAGCGGCTTCAGCGAATGCGAGTTGGTCGCCACCAGCCGGACCGAGAAGTCCGACACCACGAAGGCATGCGTGAGCGCGGCAAAGGCGATGCCCGTCAGCAGGAACTGCGCCAGCGCCGCTGGCGCGGCGGTGCGCATCCAGTCGCTCCAGCCGCGGGCGGCGCCCACCAGCGGGATGGTCATCTGGAAAAGCGCGACGGCAAAGGCGAGCGTCAGCGCGAAATGTCCGATCTCGACGATCATCGGTCCGTCCTCGTGGCCCTGTCCGGGTGTATATACCACCCGCCGCCCCGGCAAGGGGCGGGCGGCGCAGCGCCGCAGGCACGCGCCCTCACGAAAGCGCGCGCAGCGTGGCCCTCACCCCCTCCGGGTCGGCGGGGGCCAGCCCCGCGTCGATCTCGGCGTGGAGCGCGCGCCAGACCGGCATCGCCGCGACCAGCGCGTCGATCCCGGCGTCGGTCAGCCGCAGCCGCCGGCCCCTCCGGTCGCGCTCGTCCGGCTCGATGCGCACCAGCCCGCGCCGCTCCAGCGGCTTAAGCGCCGCAGTCAGCGTGGTGCGATCCATCGCCAGCAGCGCCGCGACGTCGCCCAGCCGCGGCGGGGCCGGGCGGTTGAGCGACATCAGCACCGAGAACTGCCCGTTGGTCAGCCCGAAGGGCTTCAGCGCCAGGTCGAAGCGCCGCGCCACCGCGCGCGCAGCGCGTTGCAGATGCAGGCAGAGGCAGCCATCCCGCACCTCGTGCGTTACGCTCAGGGGTAGGTCGTCACGCATCACCACGCCTCAATTATGTTGATATCAACGTAACAGGCAAGGACCATCCCCGTCCAGCGGCGCCGAGTCGCACCCTCAACCGGACCAGAAGCTGCAAGGGGGCCAGCCATGACGGATGCCATTCGTTTGCTTGTAGGGACCAAGAAAGGTCTGTTCTTCCTCGATTCGGACTCCGGGCGCGACGGCTGGCGCCTGTCCGGGCCGCACTGCGCCACCTGGCCGATCAACCATGCCGTTGCCGACCCCGTGACCGGGGCGATCCATGCGGGCGGCGGCAATGAATGGTTCGGCCCCGCCGTCTGGACCTCGCGCGATGGCGGCGCAAGCTGGAGCCATTCGAGCGCGGGGCTCGCCTACGAGGAGGGCGCCGACCCGGTGAAATCGGTCTGGAGCCTGATGGCCCGCGACGGGCGCGTCCATGCGGGCGTCGAGCCCGCGGGCCTCTTCGTCAGCGAGGATGGGGCCCAAAGCTTCGCTCCCCTCGATGCCCTGCGCCACCACCCGACGCGCGAGCGCTGGATGCCGGGGGCGGCGGGGCTGATCCTGCACCATATCGTCGGCCACCCGGAGGATCCCGCGCGGCTCTGGGTCGCGATCTCCGCGGCGGGCGTGTTCGCGACCGAGGATGGAGGGCGCACATGGGCGCCGCGCAACGACGGCACCCGGCAGGACTACGCGCCCGAGGAGCACCGCTATGCCGAGGTCGGACAATGCGTCCACTCGCTGACCATGGCGGCGGGGATGCCGGACCGGCTCTACCAGCAGAACCACTGCGGCATGTATCGCAGCGACGACGCCGGGCGGAACTGGCAGAGCATCGAGGCGGGCTTGCCCTCGACCTTCGGCTTTCCCGCGGTCGCCCATCCCTCGGATCCCGACACCCTGTTCCTGTTCCCGCTCAACGGCGACCAGAAGGGCCGCTTCGCCCCGGACGGGAAGGTCGCGGTCTGGCGCACCCGTGACGGCGGCGCAACATGGCAGGCGCTGCGCGAGGGCCTGCCGCAGCAGGACGCCTATGTCACCGTGCTGCGTCAGGGGATGGCGACCGATGGCGGCGCACCCGCGGGGCTCTATTTCGGCACCACCTCGGGCGAGGTCTATGCGAGCCGCGACGAGGGCGAGAGCTGGCAGTGCGTCGCCCGCCACCTGCCGATGATCTCGTCGGTCGAGGCGATGCGGCCATGACGGCGGCGCCGCACGCCGCCCGGGAGCCCGTTCCCCGCGTGCGCGTGCTTCTGCCGCGCGCGCTGGTCGATCTCTTCCCCGGTGCTGCGACCGTGACCGAGGTCGAGGCCGTCACCGTCGACGCGGCCCTTGATGCGCTCGACCGCCGCTGGCCGGGGATGCGCGCGCGCCTTGCCGACACGCGCCCGGCGATCCGCAAGCACATCAACGTCTTCATCGACGGCGAGCGCGCGACGCTGAGAACCCGGCTCAAGCCGGGCGACGAGGTCTGCATCCTCACCGCCATCAGCGGCGGATGACGCCAATTTCCTTGAGTTCGACTCATTCCGTCCCGACCGTGCCGCGCGCCCCGGGCTTGACCCGGGGCCTCGCATCGTAAGCGGTGCGGTGCGAAGCCCCGGCTCGGGGGCCGGGGCAGCGGCGGTCCCGACGAATGTGTCCGCTCGATGCAGGCTGGATTGAGACGCGGCCGGGTAGGGCGCCGGCGGCGTACCCGCGCTCAGAAATGAGCGGTGCCCTCGATCAGCACGACACCCGTCCCGCCGACCTTGACCCCCGTGATCGCGTCCGCCGGCCCCAGCACCTCGACCCGCGCGCTGCCGGGGCGCTCCATCAGGTGCCCCTGCTCGGCGGTGAAGCGCGGGCGCGAGATCAGCCCGTGGCGCCACAGATAGGCCGCCATGCAGCCGGTGGCCGAGCCGGTGAAGGGGTCCTCCTCGGGCTCGGGCGGGGTCAGCATCAGCCGCGCCGCCGTGTCGCCCGCTTCGGTGAAGCCCTGCGTCACGCACAGGAACGGCTCCCAGAAATCGACCGCCCCGCGCAACGCCTTCAGCGCCGGAATGTCGAGCCGCGCACGCCCCAGCGCCCCGAGATCACGCAACACGGTGACGCAGAAGTTCGGGCCGCCGGTCGAGACCGTCTGCGGCGTCCCCACCACGTCCCGCGCATCGAGCCCGAACAGCGCCGCTATCGTTCCCGGTTCATGGGCCTGCCCGAACACCGGGGCGTATTGCGTCATGGTGAACTGGGGCAGCGAACCACCACGGTCGACCTCGATATGCACGACGCCCGCGGCCACCTCGAGCGTGAAACGCTTGCGATCCCCGATCAGCCCGGCGCGCTCCAGCGCCGCGCAGGTCGCGATGGTCGGATGCCCCGCCATCTTTATCGGCCCGCTCGCGAGGTAATACCGCGCGCCGAAATCGGCCCTGTCCGAGACCACGACGAAGCTGCATTCCGACAGGCGTGCCTCGCGCGTGAAGGCGATGCGCGCGGCCTCGGCGAGGTCATCCGCCTCGAACACCACGGCACAGGGGTTGCCGCCCATCGGGCGGTCGGTGAAGGCATCGACCCAATAGGCCGGACGGGTTCGCATCGCTTGGCCTCGCACATCGGGAACATCGGGCGAGCAGGTTTGCCGCCCGCGGACCGTCACGGCAAACGATGAATCTTGGTGCGATGCATCACGTCCGGGAATGACGCCCGTCAGCTTCCGCTGCCGCCGGCCGCACCGGCGGCGGGTTCGCCATCCTGCCAGTGGCCTTGCTCCTTCAGCGCGTCGGCCACCTCCTTCGGCATGTAGTTCTCGTCGTGCTTGGCCAGCACCTCGACGGCCTCGAAGCGGCCGCCGCGCAGGTAACCCTCGGCCACCACGCCCTGCCCCTCGCGGAACAGGTCGGGCAGGACGCCCGTGTAGGCCACCGTCAGGGTGCCATTGCCGTCGGTGACGTCGAAGCTCACCGTCTCGCCCTCGCCCCGCCTGAGCGACCCCTCGGCCACCAGCCCGCCCACGCGCAGAAGCTGGTCGGGGCTGCGCCCCTCGGCCATCAGCTCGGTCGGCGAGAAGAAGAACACGATCGTGTCGCGGAACGCGAAGGACACCAGCCCCGCCGCGCCCGCCAGCAGCACGGCGCCGAAGATCAGCATCTGGATGCGCCGGGTTTTTCTGGTCGCCATGTCTCAGTCCTCCGGGTCGGGCGCGCGCAGGCGGGCGGAGTTCGCCACCGCGTTCACCTCGGCCCCGAGAATAAGGGCTACACCGCCGATATAGAAGAACAGCAGCGTCACAACGACGCCCCCCAGCGTGCCGTAGGTGACCGAGAAGTTGGGCGCGAGCGCGAGATACTGCGAGAAGGCCGCGCCCGCCAGCACCAGCGCCAGAACGGTCGCCGCGATCCCCGGCCACAGCCGGAAGCCGCGCATCCGCCGCGAGGGCAGCACACGGTGCACCTTCCACAAGAACAGCGACAGCACCGCCGTCGAGACCGCGTAGCGCGCCACATCCGCCGATGTCGGGATCACCAGCCCCATCCGGCTCTCGAGCAGGCGGAAGACCAGCGGCGCCAGCACGACCAGCGCGCCCAGCAGGATTAAGGTCACCATCGCCGAAAGCACGATGCCGACGGCGAAGGCGCGGTTCAGCGTGAAATGCCGCCGGATATCACCCTCGTAGGCCCTGTCGAGCGCGACCCGCACGGCTTCGACCCCGTTCGACGCGGCCCAGATCGAGCCCAGCGCCGCGATCGTCAGAACCCCGCCGCGCCGCTGGCCGATCACCTCGAGCACCACCGGCTTGAGCGTCAGCGCCACGTGCTCGGGCAGCGCCTCGAACATGGCGTCGAGCGCCGCAGTCGTGCCCTCGGGCCCCACGAAGAAGCCCGCGAGCGCGGTCGCGAAGATCAGGAATGGCAACAGCGAGAGCATCACCGAGAAAGCGATGTTCCCCGCCAGCACGCTGCCCTCGTGGCTGGAGTAACGCCAGGCCACGGCCGCCACGAAGCGTGCGGCCCCGCCCATCGGCGCGACGATCCGCCTCACGGCCGTAACGGCGTAGCCGCCGGCCCGGAGCCGGTTCCGCCGCTCGCCGCCTTGGCCGCCTGTCGCAACGGGCCGGGCATCGCCAATCCTTCTCAACCGCGGCATTCCGCAGCGTCATTCCGCGCGCGGTCTACGTCAATGGACCAGTCGGTGCAACAATCGCCCCCCTCGCCAGTCCCTCACGCCGCGCGGAACGCGAGGTCGGTCCCGGCAAAGCGCCGAGCCCCCGCGGCGACACGGACGGGATCGCCGCTCGTCAGCGCGATGACGCCACCCGGCCCGTCCGTCGAGGCAAGGCGCGGATGGCGGCGCAGATAGTCGGCAAGGCTCTCGGCCACGATCTCGGGCTGCGACAGGATGCGGGTGCGTGGTGGCAGCGCCGCGCGGAAATCGGGCTCGACCAGCGGATAATGCGTACAGCCAAGGATCGCCGCCTCGGGCGCGCCACCGGCCATCAGGCGGTCCACGCAAGCGCCGACGATGCGGCGCGCCCCCTCAGCGTCGCCGCCTTCGATGGCGTCCACGAGGCCCGGGCAGGCGATCTCGCGCACCGCGAGACCCGTTGCGCGAAGCCCGAGCTCGCGGGTGAAGGCGCCGCTTCGCACCGTCGCGGGCGTGCCGAAGAACGCCACGTCGCGGATGCGCGCCGGAAGGGGCGGCCCGGCGTAACCCCAGGGGCGGCCCGTCACCGCCTCGATCATCGGCACGAACACGCCGAGGACGCGCGAGCCCGGCGCGGCAGCCGGCAGCCAGCTTTCCTGCAGGGTTCTCAGCGCCACGGCCGACGCGGTGTTGCAGGCGAGGATCACGAGATCGCATCCCCGGGCGAACAGCCGCTCGATCCCGGCACGGGTCAGCGCGATGATCTCGGGGTCGCTGCGGGTCCCGTAGGGCGCGTTGGCATTGTCGCCGAAATAGACGAAGCGCTCGCCCGGAAGCCGCCGGCGGAGCGCGCCAAGCACCGTGAGCCCGCCGAGGCCCGAGTCGAACACCCCGATAGGCACCGCGTCACCCCAGATAGAGCCCGTGCGAGAAGTCCTTTTCGGGCGAGGGGTCGAGCGCATAGGTCGCGCGCCTCAGATGGTCCATCAGCGCCCGCGCATCGCCCCTGAGCGCGGCGATCCCGGCCCGTGGCAGCGGCTTTCCCACATGCACGCGGATTGGCCCGCCCACGCGGCTGCCGAACTCGTTGATCAGGAGCGCCACCCGAAGCGTCGGATTCAGGTGGCTCGCGATCTGGAAGAGCCGGCTGTTCTGCCCCTCGAAGAAGACCGGGACAACGGCCGCGTCCGATCTCGCGATCATCTTGGCCGTGAAGGTCTTCCAGTGCGGGTCGAGTGGCCGCGAGAAGGGCGTGGCCGCCGTCGAGACCGTGCCGCCCGGAAAGATCCCGATCGCGCCGCCCTGTGCCAGGTAGTCGAGCGCCACCCGCCGCGTTTCGAGGTTGACGCGCTGCGCCTCCCTGGTCGCGCCGAAGTCGATCGGCAGGATGACCCGCTCGAGATCCTTCGCCCGGCGGAACACCACGTGCGCGATGATGCGGAAGTCGCCACCCCGCGCCGTGGACAGGATGTTTCCCAGCGCGAGGCCGTCGAGAATGCCGTAGGGATGGTTCGCCACCACCACCAGCGGCCCCTCGCGCGGGATGTTGCCGAGGCCAGTGGCCTCGACGCCAATACCATAGCGCTCGCGCATCACCTCCCAGAAGTCGCGGCCCGCCGCGACCTCGTGCTCGTAGCCCAGCGCCATGCGCAGCAGCCGGGGCCGGCCGGTGATGTTCTCGATCGAGCGGATCACGGCCCGCCCCGCCCGCGTCTGCGCCGCGAAGGAATAGCTGATCTCGCGCGGCGCCGCGCCGGTGGTCTGCATCGCCTGATCTCCGGCTGGCCGATGACGGCGCAAAAATACGGGGCGCGGGGGCGAATCGCAATCGGCGGCGCTGGCCGCGTCCCGATGACCGATTGAAAGGGCTGGCCCGCGCACCACCTGATGAAGAGCCACCGGCCAGCCCGGCCGGGCCCACCGACGGGGAGACGCCATGGATCTCGGGACCGCCTTCGCCCTCGCCGTCTTCGTCGGCGCGAATGTCGCGACCGCGGCGTCGGGGGCATTCTTCAGGCCCGGCGCATGGTATGAAGAGCTCAACCATCCCTCGTTCCGCCCGCCGAACTGGCTGTTCGGGCCGGTCTGGACGGTGCTCTACTGCATGATCGCAGCGGCAGGTTTCCTGGTCTGGCGTGCGGCCGGCTGGAGCGGCGGCGCAATGCCGCTTGCCGTCTATTTCGGGCATCTCGTGCTGAATTTCGCCTGGAGCGCGCTGTTCTTCGGCGCGCGCCGCCCGGACTGGGCGTTCTTCGAGGTGATCGCCCTGTGGCTGTCGATCATTGCCACGATCGCGGTCTTCGCGCCCGTCAGCGTGACCGCGGCCTGGCTGCTCGTGCCCTATCTCGCCTGGGTCAGCTTCGCGGCGTATCTCAACTGGACGCTCTGGCGCCTCAACCCACAGGTCATTCCAGGCGCAGGCGCCCGAGGCTGAGTGGCGCGCAACGAAAAAGGGGCCCCGGCGGGGCCCCTTCCCGATTCGGTCGCAAGGGCGCGTCAGCGCTTCGAGAACTGGAAGCTGCGGCGGGCCTTGGCGCGGCCGTACTTCTTGCGCTCGACCACGCGCGCGTCGCGGGTCAGGAAGCCCGCGGCCTTCAGCGCCGGGCGCAGCTCGGGGTCCCACAGCGTCAGCGCCTTGGAAATCCCGTGCTTCACCGCGCCCGCCTGACCCGACAGGCCGCCGCCCTTGACGGTGGCCATCACGTCGAAGCGGCCCGCGACATTGGCGATGCGGAAGGGCTGGCCGATGACCATCTGCAGCACGGGACGGGCGAAGTACTCGCTCACGTCCTTGCCATTGACGACGACCTTGCCCGAGCCCGGCTTCACCCAGACGCGGGCGACCGCGTCCTTTCGCTTGCCGGTGGCGTAGGAGCGGTTCAGCGCATCGCGCACAGGCTCGCGCTTGACCGCGGCCTCGACCTCGGCGGCACCGCCCGCGACGGCGTCCTTCAGCGCATCCAGCGACTTGATCTCTTCAGCCATGCTCAGGCGCTCCGCGTGTTCTTGGGGTTCATCGCGCGCACGTCCACGACCTCGGGGGTCTGGGCCTCGTGCGGGTGCGTGGCGCCCGCATAGACGCGCAGGTTGGTGAGCTGCTTGCGGGTCAGCGGCCCGCCGGGCATCATCCGCTCGACCGCCTTCATGAGCACGCGCTCGGGGAAGCGGCCCTCGAGGATCTGGCTCGCCGTGCGGCTCTTGATCCCGCCGGGATAGCCGGTGTGCCAGTAGTAGGTCTTGTCCCGGCGCTTGTTGCCGGTCATCTGCACCTTGTCGGCGTTCACGACGATCACGTTGTCGCCCATGTCCATATGGGGCGTGAAGGTCGCCTTGTGCTTGCCGCGCAGGCGCATGGCGATGATCGAGGCGAGCCGGCCCAGCACGACGCCCTCGGCGTCGATCAGCACCCACTTCTTCTCGATATCGGCCGGTTTCGCAGAAAAGGTCTTCATAGCCGTTCCGATCCCGTCCTCGGGCCTTGCGCGACAGCCGCGCCCTACCCGCTGAAACTGACTAGGCCGGGGGCAAGGCTCCCGGCCGGGTGCGCGGGGTATGCCGCGGGGCGCGCGCCGTGTCAAGACCGTCCGCACCGATGACGGCGGGATTTCCCAAGCAAAAACATGGAGGTTCTGTGTGAGGTATTCAGATACCTCAAACGATATCGCGCGGCGGGATCGAATAGGTCAGCGTCGCATGAGCCACCGGCCCGCCCTGCCCCGCCTGCGTGATCGTGGCATCGCCAACCACCAGCACGCGGCCCAGCTTGAGGATGCGCGCCTCGCAGATCATGTCGGCCACCACGGGCTTGCGCAGGAAGTTGATCGCGGCATTGGTCGTGACCGTCAGCGCCGCGGGCCCGATCTGCGCGAGCGTCGCGACATAGAAGGCGCAGTCCGCGAGCGTGAACATCGCGGGCCCCGAGACTGTGCCGCCCGGCCGCAGGTGCCGCTCGGCCACCGGCATCCGCAGCCGCGCGGTCAGCGGCCCGACATCCTCGATGATCATCTCGCCGCGGATCTGCGGAAAGACCTCGTCGAGGAAGGCGGTCAGTTCCGCCGGGCTCATCTTCACGCCGCTCGTCGCCATCGCCGCCCCTCCCGCGCTTGCCTCGGCTCGCGCGCCCATGTCATGGAGAAGCCATGCCGATGGCAAGGGGAGGACGCGCGATGGCCGACATTCTTCTGCGCGAGGACTCGGGC
Source organism: Thermohalobaculum sediminis (assembly GCF_023487995.1). Lineage (GTDB taxonomy): Bacteria > Pseudomonadota > Alphaproteobacteria > Rhodobacterales > Rhodobacteraceae > Thermohalobaculum > Thermohalobaculum sediminis. The sequence continues at coordinate 14,020 of NZ_JAMFKN010000004.1, read as the reverse complement.
GGGATCGCCACGCTGACGCTCAACCGCCCTGAGGCGCTCAACGCGCTGTCCGAGGAGCTGATGGCAGCGCTCCAGTCGGCGCTCGACGCGATCGCTGCGGACCGCCGCGTGAAGGCGGTGATCCTGAAGGGCGCGGGGCGCGCTTTCTGCGCCGGGCACGACCTGCGCCAGATGCAGGCGGCGCGGCAGACGCCCGATGGCGGGGGGTCCTATTACCAGGCGCTGTTCGCGCAATGCTCGCGGCTGATGACCTCGATCCCGCGCCTGCCCCAGCCAGTGATCGCACAGGTGCACGGGATCGCGACGGCCGCCGGCTGCCAGCTCGTCGCCTCCTGCGACCTCGCGGTCGCGGCCTCGGACACGCGCTTTGGCGTCAACGGCGTCAACATCGGGCTGTTCTGCTCGACGCCCATGGTCGCGCTCAGCCGCAACATCGGCCGCAAGAAGGCGTTCGAGCTCCTGACCACAGGCGAGTTCCTGAGCGCGCCCGAGGCCGAGGCGCATGGCCTGATCAACCGCGCCGTCGCCCCCGAAGCCCTGGCCGCCGAGACGCGCCAACTGGCCGAGACCATCGCGGGCAAGCTCTCCACCGCCATCCGCCACGGCAAGCGCGCCTTCTACGAGCAGGCCGAGATGCCGCTCGACCAGGCCTATGCCCACACCGCCCGCGTGATCGCCGAGAACATGCTCGAGCCCGAGACCGCCGAGGGCGTGCAGGCCTTCATCGAGAAGCGCAGCCCGAACTGGGAGGACTGACGCCTCAGCGCCCCCGCGCGATCCGCTCCTCGGCGGGGAAGGACAGCGCGAATTTCGCGCGCATCAGCAGGAACACCACGACCAGCGCTCCCGCCTGATGGAAGATCGCGATATGGGCGGGCGAGGCGTGCATCACCGTCACGATGCCGACGACCACCTGCGCCAGCACCGCGCCCGCGACCCAGAGCCCGCGCGCCCTGATCCCGGCATGGCCGCGCCGCGCCAGCCCCACCGCCGCCGCGATGGCCCAGGCCAGCACCAGATAGCCCAGCATCCGGTGGACGAACTGCACCAGCGCCGGGTTCTCGAAGAAGTTGCGCCACAGCGGCACGAGATCGAAGCTCTCGGACGGCAGGAACTGGCCCTGCATCAGCGGCCAGTCGACATAGCCGCGCCCCGCGTCGATGCCCGCGACCAGCGCGCCCACCAGGATCTGCGCGAAGACCAGCGCCATGAGGCTGCCGGCCCAGCCCATGCCACCCACCCGGCGGCGACGCGCCTTCAGCGCCTCGACCTCGTCGAGCCGAATGCGCATCGCCAGCCAAACCAGCAGCATGAAGATCACGAAGGCGAGCCCAAGGTGCAGCGCAAGCCGGTAGGACGCGACATCGAGCCGCCCGGTCAGCCCCGAGGCGACCATCCACCAGCCAACCGCCCCCTGCACGCCGCCCAGCAGCCCCGGCAGGATCAGCCTACCCAGCCAGCCACGCGGCACGGCGCGCGCGATCAGGAACCCGGCCAGCCCCACCGCCCAGACCAGCCCGATGACACGCCCGAGGAAGCGATGCCCCCATTCCCACCAGAAGATCGGCTTGAAGTCCTCGAGCGTCATCCAGTGGTTCTGGACCTGGAACTCGGTGGTGGTCTGGTAGGCCTCGAAGGCCGCGATCCAGTCGGCCTCGCTGAGCGGCGGCAGCGCGCCCATGACCGGATCCCAGACCGTGATCGACAGGCCCGAGTCGGTCAGCCGCGTCAGCCCCCCCACCAGCACCATCACGGCCACCAGCGCCGCCAGCAGCCACAGCCACACGGCGATCGCGCCGCGCGCCTCGCGGCTGCGGGCCCGGGCCGCCGGGGCCGGGGCCTTTCCGCCCGTCACGTCCTCGAAAATCGCGCGCTTCGACATCGCCGTCCCCGCTGGTGCCCAGGTCGGGCGAAGACTTATTCCCCGTCGTTCCCCCGGACAAGCGGCACGGGGCCGCGCCCCCCGGCCTCGCCCCGCGCCCGCCGCTGGCGCTGGCGCTTGGGCCCCTCGACCAGAGTGCGGATCACGCCCCACAGCGTCCGGACATCCTGATCGGTCAGGTTCGCGCGGTGGAACATGTTGCGCAGGCTCGCCTCGAGATGCGGGCGCTTCTCCTCGGGGAAGAAGAAATGCGCCTCATCGAGTTCCGCCATCAGGTGATCCATCAGCCGCGCGATGGCGCCGGCTTCCGCGGGCTCGGGCCGGTCGCCGACCACCCGCTCGGGCGGTGTGGCATCGGCGAGGCGGCGCAGCTCGTAGGACATCAGGAGCACGCATTGCCCGAGATTGAGCGACGGGAAGGTCGGGTTCACCGGCACCGACACGATGGCCGAGGCGAGCGCGATATCCTCGTTCAGAAGCCCCGACCGCTCGGGCCCGTAGAGGATGCCCACCCGCTGCCCCGCCGCCATCAGCCCCTGCATCTCGCGCGCCGCCGCCTCGGGCGTCAGCACCCGCTTCGTCAGTTCCCGCGTCCGCGCGGTGGTGGCATAGACGGTGTGCAGGTCGGCAATCGCGGCGGTGGTGTCGGGATAGATCTGCGCCTCGTCCAGCAGGCCCCCCGCCCCCGAGGCCGTGGCCACGGCCTTCGGATTGGGCCAGCCATCGCGCGGCGCCACCAGCCGCATCCGCCGCCAGCCGAAATTCCACAAGGCGCGCGCCGCAGCGCCCACGTTCTCGCCCATCTGCGGCTCGACCAGGATGGTGAAGGGGCCCAGGGCGGCCTGTCTCGGGTCGGTCATCTTTGCCCCCTCACTGCGCCGCCCGCACCAGCCAAAGCGAGGACTCGCGCGCGCCGTCCGGCAGCGGCAGTTCTGCGATGCCCGGCGCCTCGGCCGCACCCATCCGCGTGAGCGCGTAGTGCGAGGCCCAGATCGGCCGATACGCCCCGCCCGCGAGCCAACCGGCGAGGCCCAACTGCTCGGTATAGCCCCGCCAGGCCCAGTCGGCGGGATAAGGGTCGGGCAGGAAGATGTCGTGCAGATGCACCAGCACGCCGGGCGCCAGCCGCGGCAGGATGCGGTTGAGGATCATGTCCACATCCGTCCCCGGCCACAGAAGATGCGAGCTGTCGAAGAACGCGATGTCGCCGGGCTCGAGCGCGTCGAACAGGGGCAGATGCCGCGACGCCAGCACCTCGCGCCGCCAGTCGACCTCGAGCCCGTGCAGCGTCGCGCGCGGCGCGGGGTCGATACAGGTGATCCGCCCGCCCTGCCCGGCATCCTCCAGCGCCTGCGCGAGGAACCGCGTGGAATGGCCCGAGCCCACCTCGACCACGCGCCCCGCGCCGGACCCGGCCGCGATCACATAGGCCGCCGCTCCGTCCAGCCGCGGGAACCACGACTGGTCCCACCGCGGCCGCGGCGCGGGGCCTCGGAAGGCCGCAAGCGTCGCCGCCTCCTCGCCGATCACCCCGAGCACGCTTTCGATCTCGTCCCAGGCCGCGCCGATGATCGCCTCGAGCTCCGGGTACCCCTCCGGCGCCTCGACATCCGCGGCATAGCGGTAGGGGCTGAAGAACCCGCGCGGCCGTCCGGCAAGCGTAGTCAGCCCCATCGAAACACGCCGCCACCGCGCGCGCAGCGGCAGCCTGGCACCGCCTTTCGGGGTCTCGGGCCCCTCCGGGCGGGTCTCATCGATTCTTGCCATGCCGAAAGTTTGCCTTAAGGGCCATTAAGTCGCGTTGCCTGTCCCCGCCCCTCTCGCTACTGTCCGCCGCGATTCCGCGCAAGCGGACCCGTCGCGCAGCCCGTGGAGGACAGAGATATGTCGAAAATCAAGGTCGAGAACCCCGTCGTCGAACTCGACGGAGACGAGATGACCCGGATCATCTGGGATTTCATCAAGCAGAAGCTGATCCTCCCCTATCTCGACATCAAGCTGGAGTACTACGATCTCGGCATCGAGTATCGTGACCAGACCAACGACCAGGTCACCGTCGACGCCGCGAACGCCATCCGCAAGCACGGCGTGGGGGTCAAGTGCGCGACCATCACGCCCGACGAGCAGCGCGTCGAGGAATTCGGCCTCAAGAAGATGTGGCGCTCGCCCAACGGCACGATCCGCAACATCCTGGGCGGCGTGATCTTCCGCGAACCGATCATCTGCCGCAACGTGCCGCGCCTGGTGCCGGGCTGGACCCAGCCGATCATCGTCGGGCGCCATGCCTTCGGCGACCAGTACCGCGCGACCGATTTCCGCTTCCCCGGCAAGGGCAAGCTCACCATCCGCTTCGTGGGCGAGGACGGCCAGACCATCGAGCACGAGGTGTTCGACGCGCCGGGCTCGGGCGTCGCGATGGCGATGTACAACCTAGACGAGTCGATCATCGACTTCGCGCGCGCCTCGATGAACTACGGGCTGTCGCGCGGCTACCCGGTCTATCTCTCGACCAAGAACACCATCCTCAAGGCCTATGACGGCCGCTTCAAGGACCTGTTCCAGAAGGTCTACGAGGAGGAGTTCGAGGCCGAGTTCAAGAAGAAGGGCATCATCTACGAGCACCGGCTGATCGATGACATGGTGGCCTCGGCGCTCAAGTGGTCGGGCGGCTATGTCTGGGCCTGCAAGAACTACGACGGTGACGTGCAGTCCGACACGGTGGCGCAGGGCTTCGGCTCGCTGGGGCTGATGACCTCGGTCCTGATGACGCCGGACGGCAAGACCGTCGAGGCCGAGGCCGCGCACGGCACGGTGACGCGCCACTACCGCGAGCACCAGAAGGGCAAGGAGACCTCGACCAACTCGATCGCCTCGATCTTCGCCTGGACCCGCGGCCTCAAGCACCGCGCCAAGCTCGACGACAACGCGGCGCTGGCCAACTTCGCCGAGACGCTGGAGCGCGTCTGCGTCGAGACGGTCGAGGCGGGCGACATGACCAAAGACCTCGCGCTGCTGGTGGGTCCGGACCAGAAGTGGCTTACCACCACCGGGTTCCTGGACCGGATCGACCAGAACCTGAACCGGGCGCTGAAGGGCTGAGGCCCGGTTATCGAAGGCACCCGGCGATTGGGGGGGGCGCAGGTCGCGCCCCCTTTTTACTTTCCGCCAGCGGCCAAGCGTGGCTTCCGTCGCCAAGCCCCCACACTCGCGAAGCCGCCCGTCACGCCGCCGAGGCTGCCGTCTCCATCGGCGCGAAGGGCCTGAGCCGCACGCCCTCGGCCGTGATTTCGGCGAAGTGGCCGGGCGGGATCGCCTCCCAGTCGCCCTCGTCGGCGTCGAGCGGCTCGGAGACCACCGCCCGACCGCGGCGCGAGCGCGAGAAGCGGTGGTAGAGCGTGGGCGCCTCGTCGTCCGAGGCGTAGCGCACGGCGAAAAGCCGCTCACCGTCCGAGAAGGCGGCCGTGAGGCGCATGAAGGGCGCGACCCCGGCCTCGCGCGCCAGCCCCTCGAGCCGGGCGGTCGCGCGCAGCATCGCGCCGTAGGGGTCGGCCTCCATCCCCTCGGCCAGCGCCAGCAGGAACAGCGCCTCGGAGTCGGTCGCACCCTTCCGGCATTCGTAGAGCTCGTCCGGGATCAGCATGTCGATGCGCCGGCGCAGGCGGTCATAGCCGCCCATCTGGCCGTTGTGCATGAAGCTCCAGCGCCCGCAGGCGAAGGGATGGCAGTTGTTGCGGCTGGTCGCCGTGCCGGTCGAGGCACGAACATGGGCAAGGAACAGCCCCGAGCGCACCTGCTGCGCGAGGCTTTTCAGGTTCGGGTCGGACCAAGCGGGGAGGACGTCGCGGAACAGCCCCGGCTCGGGCCGCTCGCCATACCACGCGACGCCGAAGCCGTCGCCGTTCGTGCCCGATTTGCACTCGCGCGCGGCCAGCGACTGGACCGTGAGCGACCGCCCCGGCGCGCTCACGATGTCCTCAAGGAAGATCGGCTCGCCGATATAGGCGGCCCAGCGGCACATGGTGGCCTGCTCCTTCTGCCTCGCAACGCGGCGCGGCCTCTTGCGGGCTGCGTCCGCGGCGCCGCCCCTCAGTGGGGCGCGACGCCCCGATTATGCGTCCGCGCGTAGAGTTTCGCAACGATCCGGCTTGCGGTGCGCTCGAACATGAAGGGCAGGATGGCGTGGATCAGCGCCGCAGCCCCCGCCGCGAACAGGAGACCCGAGAAGCGCGCCGCGAAGGCGAGGTGCTGGACGTAGGACTCATCGACCGAGCGCGGGTGGTTGAGGAACAGGTCGCGGGCGGTGGTGATCATGGCTTGCTCTCCCTTAGGAACGGATGCTCGCGAAGATATGCCGCAGGCGGCGCAGGAAATGTTCCCGAATTGCGCGGCGATCCGGCAAGATGATGGGAGGATTTCCCACGAGAGGCTGGAATGACGGAACTCGACGACATCGACCGCCGGATCCTGCGGGAGCTTCAGCGCGACGCGGCGCTTGCGGTCGAGGAGGTGGGCGCCCGCGTGGGCCTGTCGCGGAACGCCTGCTGGCGGCGCATCCGGCGGCTCGAGGAGGAGGGGGTGATCCGCGCCCGGGTGGCGTTGGTGGACCCCGAGGCGCTGGGGCTGGGGCTGACGGTGTTCGTCGCGGTCAGGACCGACCGGCACGACCCCGAATGGCTCGATGCGTTCTGCCGCGCGGTGCGCGACATGCCCGAGATCCAGGGCGTCTACCGCACGTCGGGCGATCTCGACTACCTGCTCAAGGCCCGCGTCGCGGATGTGCGCGCCTATGACCGGCTCTATCAGCGGCTGATCCGGCGGATCGCGCTCACGGACATCTCGGCCAGTTTCGTGATGGAGGAGATCAAGGAGACAACGGAGCTGCCGACGATGTGACGGCAGCCCGGCCCGCGATCCCCGGTCAGCCGCCGGTCGAGACCTGGCTGGCGCGGGTGAAGTCGACCATCGACTCGGGGTAGAGCTTCACGCCCTCGATCCCGGCGAGCTCGCTCAGCGCGAACCAGTTCGTGGCGGCCCAGTGGCCGGTGTTGCAGAAGCTCACGACCGTGCGGCCGGGCGTCCAGCCCGCAGCCTCGGCACGGGCGCGAATCGCCTGAGGGTCGGCGTTCAGCACTCCCGGCGCCGTGAACAGCGTGTCGTGGTCGAGATTGAGCGCTCCCGCCAGCGTGCCCGCCCAGGTCGCGAGCTTGTGCTTCGTCTTGCCGGTGAAGAAATCCTCGGGCCGCGCATCGATCAGGATCGCATCGGCGGACCCGTCGAGCACCGCCTCGACCCCCGCACGGTCGATGGTCCAGTCGGGCGCGAGCGTGAAGTTGGCGTCCGAGGGGATGTTCGACCACTCGGCGCTCGAGAGGCCGCGCCCGTCCCGCGTCCAGGCGGCAAGGCCGCCGTTGAGGATCGCCACGCGCTCGACCCCCGCCGATTTCAGCGTCCAGTAGACGCGCGCCGCAGCCCCGAAATCGAGCGAGTCGCGCCCGGCATTGGTGACGATCACCGGGGTCGCCGGCTCGATCCCCGCCTCGCGCAGAAGCGCGGACACCTTGGCGTCGTCGATCAGCGCGCCCGGGTTGTCCTCGGGGCCGCGCCAGGCGTGGTAGGGCAGGTTTACCGCGGTCTCGAGATGCCCCGCGGCGTAGTCCTTGACCGAGCGGATATCGATCACGACCGCCTCATCCTCGATCAGCGCCTCGGCCTCGGCGGGGGTGACGAGGGGCGTCCAGGTATCGGCCGTGGCGGGCGCGCCGAATGCCAGTGCCGCTGCCAGCAGGATCGCGAAACGGGTCATCAGATCACTCCTCAAGCTCGGGGTTCGAGGAACAAATGGATCCTTAAATGTAATTCGTCAAGTTTCCATTATTATAGTGTACATTATCGCCTCCCCAAAACGACGCATCCGGCGCGGCGAATGACGCAGCCGCGCGGCTCCCTTGCGCAAAAGGCGCTACATCTGCATGAGGGCGCGGTGCTGGGCGCAGGCCGCCGTGCCCGGGCAGGAGCAGGAGAGAGACCGATGAGCGACACGCCGCGTGACCCACTCGTGGTGTTCACCCCCTCGGGCAAGCGCGGGCGCTTCCCGGTCGGCACGCCGATCCTGACGGCGGCGCGGCAGTTGGGGGTCGATCTCGATTCGGTCTGCGGCGGGCGGGGAATCTGCTCGAAGTGCCAGATCACACCAATGTATGGCGACTTCCCCAAGCATGGCGTGGCCTCGGCGCCGGATGCGCTGAGCCCATGGAACGCGGTCGAGGAGCGCTACAAGTCGAAGCGCGGACTGATCGAGGGGCGCAGGCTGGGCTGCCAGGCCACCGTGCAGGGCGACGTGGTGATCGACGTGCCGCCCGAGAGCCAAGTCCACAAGCAGGTCGTGCGCAAGCGCGTCGAGGCGCGCGAGATCGTCATGGACCCCGCCACGCGGCTCCACTACGTCGAGGTGACCGAGCCCGACATGCACAACCCGCGCGGCGATCTGGAGCGTCTATTGGACGCGCTGCGCGACCAATGGGGGCTGGAGGGGCTGGTCTGCGACCTGCGCACGCTGCAGGGCCTGCAGCCAGTGCTGCGGCAGGGCAACTGGCGCGTCACCGTCGCGGTGCATCAGGGGCGCAGGCGTTCGAACGGGCGGATCATCCAGGCCTGGCCGGGATATTTCGAGGGCTCGATCTACGGCATCGCGGTGGATGTGGGCTCGACCACCATCGCCTGCCATCTGTGCGACCTGCAATCGGGCGAGGTGCTGGCCTCGGCGGGTCTGATGAACCCGCAGATCCGGTTCGGCGAGGACCTGATGAGCCGGGTCTCGTATTCGATGATGAACCCGGGCGGACACACCGAGATGACGGCCGCCGTGCGCGAGGCGCTGAACACGCTGATCGGACAGGTTGCCGACGAGGCGGGCGTCGGGCGCAGCCAGATCGTCGAGGGCGTGCTGGTCGGCAACCCGGTGATGCACCACCTGCTGCTGGGCATCGACCCGGTGGAGCTGGGCGGCGCACCCTTCGCGCTGGCGACGTCCGACGCCATGACGCTTTGGGCGAGCGAGTTGGGGCTTTCGATGCACCCGAGCGGGCGGCTTTACATCCTGCCCTGCATCGCGGGGCATGTGGGCGCCGACGCCGCGGCGGTCGCGCTGTCGGAAAGCCCGCACGCGCAGGACGAGCTGATGCTGGTCGTGGACGTGGGCACGAATGCCGAGATCCTGCTGGGCAACCGCGAGAAGGTGCTGGCCTGCTCCTCGCCCACCGGGCCCGCCTTCGAGGGGGCGCAGATCTCGTCGGGCCAGCGCGCGGCGCCGGGCGCCATCGAGCGCGTGCGGATCGACCCCGAAACCTGCGAGCCGCGCTTCCGGGTGATCGGCTGCGAGCTGTGGTCGGACGATCTGGGCTTCGTCGAGGCGGCCGGGCCCACGGGCGTGACCGGCATCTGCGGCTCAGGGATCATCGAGGTGATCGCCGAGATGCGGATCGCCGGCATCATCGACGAGGACGGCGCCATCGGCTCGGCCGAGGCCGTGGGCACGCCCCGGCTGGTGCAGGAGGGGCGGACCTGGTCCTACGTGCTGTGGGACGGCCGCGCCGCGGGGGGGCCGCTGATCACCGTGACGCAGGGCGACGTGCGGGCGATCCAGCTGGCCAAGGCCGCGCTCTATGCCGGTGCGCGGCTGCTGATGGACCAGATGGGCGTCGATGCGGTTGACCGCGTGGTGCTGGCCGGCGCCTTCGGCGCGCATATCTCGCCCCTGCACGCGATGGTGCTGGGCATGATCCCGGACTGCCCGCTCGAGAAGGTGTCGTCGGCCGGCAATGCCGCCGGGACCGGCGCGCGCATCGCGCTTCTGAACGCCGGCGCGCGGCGCGAGATCGAGGCCGTGGTCCGCCGCATCGAGAAGGTCGAAACCGCCGTCGAGCCGCGCTTCCAGGAGCATTTCGTGAGCGCCATGGCGCTGCCGCACAAGACGGCGCCCTTCCCGCATCTCGGCACGCTGGTCAGCCTGCCCGCGGTGCGCTTCGAGCAGGGCGGAGAGGACGGCGGGCGCAGGCGCAGGCGGGCACGGTGATTGACGCCTGCACGACCCGGGGCCCATCGTGGAGCACTGCGCGGCCCCGGTCCCGAGCCGTGACCTCGCTGGACATTTGCCCCGCCTGATACGTCGTCGTCCAGGGTTCGAGCGTCGGTCAGCGGGACATCAGGTGCCGGCAATCCGACGCGGCACGAGCCCCGGCCTCAGCCTCTGATGAGGTCGAGAAGCCGCGCGGCGGCCAGGAAATCGGCTTCGCGTAGCCGCGAGGTCGCGGCTGCCTCCTCGTCCTCTCCCCATTCGCGGATGTTCCAGTCCTCGTCGATCCGGCTCGCGCGCCACGCCTCGGGCGCGGTAAGGCGGCCCTCGCTGACCGCGAGGCCGAGCACGAGGCTGCCCGAGATGGTGACGAGGTCGTGGAGCGCGGTGAGTTCCCACGCATCATGCGCCTCGACCGCGCGGGCCAGCGCCGCCAGTGCCGCGTCGGATTGTGGCACATGCATCACGCCCACCGCCACGCCGAGCCGCGCGCCGAAGCGGGCCGCGGCCCAGTCCAGCAGCGGGTCCCAGGCCGCGGCCTGCCCGGCCGCAAGCTCGGGCGGGAAGGGCGCGCGGTAGCACAGAAGGTCACTCCCACCGAAGGCCGCAAGGCTTGCCGCCACCGCGGCCCGCGCGGCGATCACGCGGTCGATGGTGGAATTGGCGGCGCGCGTCACCGGCATGGTGGCGGGCTTCACCTCGGGGCCCTGCGCGTCCCACTCAGCCGCCATCGCCTCGGCCATCGCCCGCGTGGGCACGACGATGGGCGCCTTCGCGGGCGTGCGGAGTGGGCGGGCATCCAGCACGACGCCGAAGCCCTGCTCCAGCTCGACCGCGCGGGCCTCCTTCCAGAACCGCTTCATGCCGCGGTCACCGCCTCGAGGGCTGCGTCGAGCGCAGCGAAGTCGTCGACGATCACCTCGGCCCCGGCGGCGGCAAGGCGCTCGCGCGCATGATAGCCCCAGGCCACCCCCACGGCGCGCGCACCGGCGGCACGGGCCATCGCGATGTCGAACTCGGTGTCGCCCACCATCACGGCGCGGCGCGCCTCGACCCCCGTGGCGGCAAGGCAGTTCAGCACCATCCCCGGATGCGGCTTCGAGGGCGCGTCGTCCGCCGTCTGCGTGCCGACGAAGAAGCGCCTGAGCCCGTGGCTGTCGAGCATGTGGTCGAGGCCGCGCCGCGCCTTGCCCGTGGCGATCGACAGCAGCCACCCCGCGCGGTCTAGCCGCTCGATCGCGTCGCGCGCGCCGGGGTAGAACGGAGCGCCCGCCTCGCCTCCGGTCTGGCGGCGCAGTTCGACGAAGCTTTCCTTGTAGTGATGCACGAGGCCATCGACCACTGTGGCCGTGGCGCCGGGGACCAGCGCCATCATGGCCTGCGGGAGCGAGAGGCCGACGATCCCGAGCGTCGCCTCGCGCGCCGGCGCCGGCAGCCCCGTTATCGCGAAGGCACGGTCCATCGCGGCGACGATGAAGTTCTGGCTGTCGATCAGGGTGCCATCGACATCGAAGATCACGAGCTTGAGGGGGGCGTCGGCGGGCATTGGGCTTCGGTGGCTAAAAGGGACGGAGGTGGCTGGCGGCACTACTCCGGCAAGGGGCGCGAGACGTTCTGCGGGGATCTGCCCCGCGGCAGAGGCACCCGCAGCACCAAGCCGGGCGCCCGCTCATGCTTCATGTTCGACTGCGGGCCTGCACCGCAAATCCGCCGGGAACCTGCCGGCGGGCATGTCTTGGAGCGGGCGGCGGGAATCGAACCCGCGCGTTCAGCTTGGAAGTCTCGTGGGCACATGCCCATTTCATCCAGTCTTCCAGCGCGTTGCCCCACGCTCTCATTCAGTTTTGTCGGCAGTTTGTCGGCTCAGTTTTTCTGGAGCGGGCGGCGGGAATCGAACCCGCGCGTTCAGCTTGGAAGGCTGACAGGCTACCATTACATCACGCCCGCGACGCGCCAGCGGTGGTATATCGCTTGACTGGACCCGTCAAGATTGCCTCGGGCGGGCCGTGACCCAGCGCTCTCCGCAGCGTGCGTCACGGCCGTGCCGCGCCCGAGGTGGCGGGCCCACGTAGAAGCACTTTACTGATCCGTCCGCCTCGGCTTTCGGTTCCCGAGCGCCAGCGCAACCGCCATCAGGATCAGTCCGGCCTCGAGCAGGAAAGTGGCGGAGAAGGCCCGGCCCACGACCTGAGGCGTCGCCTGCGAGATCTGCTCGGCGCCCGCGGCGATGGAGAACACCGCCCCCGCCAGTGACGCGCCGATCATGAAGCCCAGGTTTCACGACAGGCCGAGCAAGTGAAAGACCGCTTCGAGCGGATTTTCCGAAGATATGCGAATTGGCGAGAGCCTCGTGCGGCGCAATCTAACCAAGATCGCACCGCCCCGTGTGGTGCTTGAGCACGGAGCGACGCACGAGGCTCGACCTGCTCTTGAAATGCGCCAACCGCATCATGGCAACCGAGGGAGCCGTTGCCGGCATCATGTATTGCGGCGTGGTTCAGGATCCGCCTGTCGCACTCAAGAGATGGTTCTCGCATCGCCCTACTTCGACACGCCGCCTGATCTCTTCACAGGCGGTCTGCATCGCCGGGCGCAGCGCGTCCAGCGATGGCTTGGCGTATCGTTGGCCCGTGATCGAGAGCGGCGTGTGGTTGAGCAGCCGGCCAACGATCTCCTCGAGGATGCCGGCCTCCATCGCCACGGTCGCGAAGGTGCGCCGGTGCGCGTGCGGCGACCAGGCGAGCGGCTGCGGCGAGGTCAGGTACCCCTTGGGGGACTTCGGAGAGGGGAAGACCCACCGGCTGCTGAGCCCACGCAACGGCTCGAGGATCTCGTGGTGGATCTCGACGACCGGCAGGTCGAAGCTCCGACCGTTCTTGGTCATCGGCAGGTGGATGCGGTCAGGATGGACGTGCTTCCACTCGAGCGTCAGCGCCTCGGTCTTACGAAGGCCGGTGAAGAGCAGGAGCCGGTAATAGGCCGCGTGGATCGGGTTCGGCAGGGCATCGGCCGCCCTGCCCCATGCCCCGAGGTCCTCGATGGTTCGGCCGTCCGGGCGCTCCTCGTACCACTCGATCGCCATCGTCGGGCACTCCGACAGATCTTGGGTGCGCCGGGCGTGGTTCCACACCGCGCGGAAGCGGCGGAAGGCATGGTTCGCCGAGGACGGGACCGTCGCCATCTCGGCATGCCGGGCCACGACCATCGCCTTGGTGATCTCGTCGAGCGGCAGCCTGAGCCAGTCCTTCAGGTGCTTGCGGAACTGGCCCTCGATGTCGTGCTTGTGCTCGTCCGAGCGCAGCTTCGGCCGGGAGAGGTAGGCCTCCATCGCCACCCCAAGCGTAGGGGCGCCGGCCTGGATGACCTTGCCCGCGCCCCGCGACATGTCGAGCGCGAGGCCCATGGCGGTCTGCCTTGCCGCGTCGGCCGAGATCGTGGGGTAGCGCCCGATCAGGATGCGCTTGGTCTGGCCGCCCACGTCCTTCTGGAAGTACCAGGTCTTCGAGCGCTTGCCGACGAAGAGGACGAGGCCCTTGATCTCGGTGTCCCAGTGCTTGGCCGTGCCGGCCGTGGCGAAAGGGGTTTTCCGGGCGAAGGTTTCGGTGAGCTTGGGCATGGGGAATTCTGTCGGAATTTTGTCGGCGAAAGAAGGAAAGACCAGGACACCTGATAGATGATCATGAATGAAATTATTCATTAAAATGAAAATCTTGGCAACACCAGAAAAGCCTGTGAATATTAGCTTATCAGCTTGGAAGGCTGACAGGCTACCATTGCATCACGCCCGCAATCGTTCGGTGTCCTATCGCTCCCCCTCCGGTTGGTGAAGGTTGAGAGGCGGAGCGCGGGCCTGCGACGCGCTGAGTGGCCCAGATTGGTCGGTCCAAGTTGATTGTTAGTGCATGGCAGGCGCTCGGTCGATTGAAGTGATGCCCTCCGGCGCTGGCGGCCGGTATGCGAGAGTGCTATGCGGCCGGACGGTGTTGTAGTGGCGGCGCCATTGTTCGATCAGGATCTGGGCCTCGCGGAGCGAGTAGAAGATCTCGCCGTTGAGGAACTCGTCGCGG
>NZ_JAMFKN010000044.1 GCF_023487995.1 Thermohalobaculum sediminis | reverse complement strand
AGCATCGTCCGGATGGACCGAAGGCCGACCATGAACTAACAATCACCGTGGACCAATCAAGTTGGGCTGCTCACCGGCCGACAGGACACTGGTCGCTGGCGCAACAATCGGGCGGAGAACTCACACCTGCCTTTGCGACGACGGGAGAGAGCCATGCTGCGGTTACGGCGGATGCGAAGTTTGCAGCTCTTCGCCGCCGTCCATGCCTCCGTCCACAATCACTTCAACCAGGATCGCAACCTCTCAAGCAGGGACATCTTCAAGCTCAATCGCGCCGCCGCACTTGCCGAGTGGCGTCAGCTCGGCGCGGCCTGAAGGTCGCCGCCTTCAGCCGAACTGAGACTGGTTCGCATTGGTCTGACACCACCCCCAGCTCAATCTTCATGAGCAGCGCGTTCTCAGAGTTACCTGCCTCTCGCTCTCGATCATCATGCTTGAAACCGCACGACCGATAGAGAGACAAGGCTTCGTAGTGGCGTGGCAGCGCACTCAGGGTCATGGTCTCGAACCCCATGTTCCGAGCACGTAGCTTCAGCTCTTCGACAAGGGCTCGGCCCGCTCCAAGGCCGCGGGCGCTCTCACGGACGAACATCCGGTTCATCTCGCAGACGCCGCCCCCGATATCCTTGAGCATAAGAATGCCGATAGCCTCGCCGCCGTGCATTGCCAGCAGGCATTCCCCCTTCGGCGGATTAAAGTGCGTCAAGACCTCCTGGATCTGCTCGTCGAACTTTTGGTGCTCGAGGTAGTCATCGATCTCCTTTGCCATCTCTGGATATCGATCGCGCAGCCAGTCTATGAATTCATACGCAAGTCGGTAGACCGCGGCCGCCTGCTCCTTGCTTCTTACGAGATCGATTTCGATCATCGGTCTAGCTCTCCATCACAGCACCATGATGGGGGGGCCGCCCACCGATGAAAAGCCCTCCAGTGATCGGCTTCCGCGTTAGAAGCAACTTCTGGCGACTCTGTCAGAGCAAACTGGGTTGAGGCGCGGTAGCCGCCTCCCTGCCCTCGCGGCATGAGGAGACGCAGCCCTTTCCGCTATTTCAAGACGTCGCCCGAGATCATCCGCTTGGCTGTGATGATGATGGGGTGGACGCCCCCCGGCGGCATCGATGTGCCAGGGTAGGTGTCGTTGAGGGCACTGTCAGATTAAGCGGCGGGGGCCATCTTTCCCCTCCCT
>NZ_JAMFKN010000043.1 GCF_023487995.1 Thermohalobaculum sediminis | reverse complement strand
AGCCGCTTGCGCTGCTCCTCCTTCGAGATGTTGAGGAAGACCTTGACGATGGAGATGCCGTTGTCGACCAGGTAGCGCTCGAAGTCGTTGATCTCGCGGAAGCGGCGCCTCCAGGGACCCGCTCCGTCGTCATCGCCGGGAAGCCGCTGGTGCGCCAGAAACTCCGGGTGGACCCGAACGACCAGAACCTCCTCGTAGTGCGACCGGTTGAAGATTCCGATCATACCGCGCGCCGGAAGTGCCCGGGACACACGCCAGAGATAGTCGTGCGCAAGCTCCTCCGACGATGGCGCCTTGAAGCTGCTGACGCGGCAGCCCTGCGGGTTCACGCCGGACAGGACGTGGCGCACGGTCCCGTCCTTGCCCGAACTGTCGATGCCCTGAAGGACGAGAAGCACCGCATGGGTCCCCTGCGCGTAAAGCTTCTCCTGCAACGCGGCGAGGCGGCCGACATTGTGCGCGACATACTCCCGGGCGCTCTCCTTGTCCGTGAGCGCGCCCGAGAAGGCCGGGTCGAAATCCCTGCCGAGAACGACCTGCGTCCCGGGCTCAACGGCGAGCTGGCGCAGGCTGAACCGGACCACGCCGCCCTCGGGCAGCGCGAGCCGGCGTTCGCGGTCGAAATCGAGTGCGTGCGTCATCTGCGTGCCCCGCCTCTCATGCGCCGATCGTCAGGCCATAAGTGTCCGACCGAACCTTCCCTCGGATGGACGGTTGGGCCGGGCAACTCGGTTCGATCCTTGCCGTTGGCCGTCGGGAGCCTTCCGCGTCGGGGACGAGAGCCTCCGCTCGCGGGCCGGTGTCGCCGATACCCTCCACGATCCGGGCACGGGGCCAGCGGCCGGCGACCCCGCCGCTTGCGCGTCACCCGTCGCCGCAGCGGCGATCGGGCGAAGCGCGACGCGACGCGGTCACGCCGCCCGCTCGCCATGCTCCCCGGCTCCGCCTCACTCGCTCGTCAGCGTGAAGGTCTCGATGCCCGCCGACGCGCCGGCACCGGTGCTGCCTGCGATCGAGACCGGCTGCAGCGTGATCGACTTCTCGAACCCCCCGACGAGGACCTTCGCGCCGGCCCCGGCTCCGAGCGAGGCAGAAGCCGAGACCCCGGCATACTCGCCCGCGAGCGCGCCGCCCTTCAGGTCGGTCGTCGGCGCGATGACGGCCCAAACGAGCTGCTGGTTCGGCTTGAACTCAAGATCGATACCGA
>NZ_JAMFKN010000042.1 GCF_023487995.1 Thermohalobaculum sediminis | reverse complement strand
AAGGGGTTGGGTTTGCTCATGCCACGAGGGTAGGGAGGCGGCTATTCCGCCTCAAGCCAAGTTCCTTTGACATTGCCTGTCATAGACATCCGACTTCGCTGCCCCGCGCGCGACGCCGTCGGGCGAGGAGAGTTTGAGCTGGCAGGGCGCGTCGTAGCAGCCGTGGCAGACGACGCAACGCCGCTCGAGGATGCGCGGCACCTCGGCCGCCGCCTTGGCCGAGAGCGCCGCCGGAGCGACCAGCGACGCGAGGTCAGGCGGCAGTGGCGCCCCGGCGGCCGGCTCATCGCCCTTAAGGGGCGCGCAGGTGGCGAGCGCCAAAAGTCCCACCGCCGCGGCGAGCACCCGCACCACGATCCCCGTCGCCCGCCCCCTCACGCGCGTGCCGGGCCGAGCCAGCGGCAGAGGGCAGCGATCAGCGCGAGGTTCACCCCCGGCGCGAGGGCGCCGAGCCAGGGCCAGGCGGCCTCGGGCGCGAGGTCGATGAGCCAGATCCACGGGAACCCGAGGGGAATCAGGAACACCCCCGAGAGCGGGTCGGCCTCCTGCCCGAAGAGGCCGAACCGGCCGATGAGGAAGAGGCCGAGCGCGCCGATCCAGGCGATCGCGAAGCCCACGACGACGATCCGGCAGATCATGCTCCGTTCCTTCCCCTCTCGCGGCGCCGAATCCCAGGCCTCAGTCGGCTTGCCGCTCGAGCCGCACCGCCACGGTGCCGTCCGCCTGCAACAGCGCCATCCCGTCCGTCACCGGGTCGTAGGCGAGCGGCGCCCCCTCCTCGAGCAGGGCGAGCACCCGGCGCTCCTGCCCATCGATCAGCGGATCGGCGCAGGCCATCATGGTCACCCCCATGGGGCCGTCGGCGACGAGGCGCTGGCCATCGATCCGGGCGCTGCCCATGAAGCGGTTGCAGCCGACGCTGCCCCAGAAGCTGCCGTCCGGCTCGAACCCGAGCTCGGCCCCGGGCGCCGCGAGCGCGCCGTCGATCTCGGTGATCCGCCACTTGCTGCCGCGCGCGGCCGGCGCGGGCGCGGCGCCCTCGGCGAGGAACCTCGCTGCGACCCAGCCCTCGGTCCCGCCATACTCGATGCGGCACCAGCGCGTGTTGCGCGCCGCCTCACGCTCGGCATCGCTCGCCTTCTCCCACTCGGCGAAGCTGAGGCCGCCGATGCACCCGAGATTGCGGATGCCGTCAGCGTCGTGTGGGATCTCGCCGATCTTCGGATGGCTCGCCCCAGCGTCGGCGCGGATGTTGAGCACATCGTTGGCCTCGACGCCAGTGACGCGGAAATAATCGGGGCCGTCCGCCTCGGCAGTGGCCCGCCCGCCAGAGGTGGCCGAGAAGGCCGAAGCGACGGCGACAAACGCCGCCATGCGGGTGAGGGATGACAACCGTACGATCATGTCTGCGATCACTCCTCTTGCCATGAGACAGCCCGGGATGCGCTGGATCGCCCCTTCTGCGCCGATGATGGTGGTGTCAGACCAATGCGAACCAGTCTCAGATTGGCTGTCAACGTCGGCCTTCAGGCTGCGCCGAGCTTACGCCACTCCTCGAGTGCGGCGGTTCTGTTGACCTTGAAGATGTGCCGGCTTGAAAGGCTGCGTTCCTGATTGAAGT
>NZ_JAMFKN010000041.1 GCF_023487995.1 Thermohalobaculum sediminis | reverse complement strand
ATGCCGAGCAAGGCCAAGACGGCTCGGAGTGCGCGTTCGCCGCGCAGAGCGCGGAGTTCTGGAGATCGGGACAAACTGCCAAAACGGGCAAGTCGCCCAGAGGCTGCAAGCCGAGTCGATTACAACCCATCTCCCAGCGCCCAGCGACGTGTGACCTCTGGGCTGTCGTCGAATTGCGCCTCGAAGATGGGCGAGGCGAGGACGGCCAACATGTGCAGTTCGCCGTCCCCGGAGTTGCGGAATCCGTGGCGGCGCTTTGCCGTTATCAGTGCTGAATGACCTGCCGACGCTCTGAACCGCTCGCCGTCGATCCAGATCTCCGCTTCGCCTGACAGCACGGTCAGCACTTCTTCGACCGGATGCCAATGGGTCGGAGCGCCGAGCCCTGGCTCGCACCACTGCTCAAAGATCGAAAGCGCCGAGGCTCCGGTCAGTGCTGAGATGCGCATACGCGTCGACACGCCCGGACGCCAGTCTCGACAGGGTTGGTTGTTATGATCGATCAGCTTCACGGCAGATCTCCTGATGTGCACGCGGCGCCGGGCTTCAGTTGGCGACCCGAGAATGCACGGACTAGCCAATGTGTGATCCTCGAAATGCGATTGTCACTGTTTTTTCCAAAACATCCGACGCGAGCACGATTGGCGAGCAGCGCTCCGGTGGCTCCGGCGTTGGCCAGTGCAACGGATCGTGCTGCATCTGCACAGAGCCGCTTCGACCCACCGGGCAGCCGTCTGGAGTTCAAGGCCGACGTGTTTGTCGCGACAGCTCGATTGGAGCGTTCAGGGCATGACTTTGCTGAGCAGCACGGCGTCGACTGTCCTGCGGCTCATTCGGTTAACAGCGCTTCGACCTCCGCCGGGTTCGCGGCGCCTTTCAGGCTTGTGAAATCGCCTCGCTCGAGCATCGCGCGGGCGCTGTCGATAATCACCTGCTGTGTGACCCGAGCCAGTCCACCCCCGATGGAGATGCGGGCGGCTCCCAGCGCCCCCATCTGATCCACCGTCAGATCACGCATCGCGCCGGCAGCCAGCAGGTTGACCGGTGTCCCGATCGCGGCCAGCGCACGGGTGGTGTCGGCATCCACCAACGGCGCGTAAATCACGTCGGCGCCTGCTCGGGCGAACGCCCTGCAGCGGCGCAAGGCCTCGGCCTGATCATAGTTCTTGAAGATCCAGCCGTCGGCGCGGGCGGTCAGCACGATCCCCACGGCACGGGCAGCGGCGACCGCCGCCTCGATCCGGGCCAGAGCCAGATCGAAAGGATAGGAGTCCGTCGTCGGGACGGCGGTGTCCTCGATCGAGACGCCCGCGAGCCCCGCCTCCGCCGCTAGTCGCACGGTCTCGACAACAGTCTCGGGGTCTTCGCCAAACCCGTTCTCGAAATCGCCATTCACCGGCACGTCGACTGCCGCGCAGATGGCGGCGGCGTGCTGCAGGGCCATGTCGCGCGATACCTGCCCGCCATCGGTCAGACCCAGCGTGAACCCATGCCCGGCCGACGTCGTCGCCAGCGCTCGCGCGCCCAGCCGCGCCATAATCTTCGCCGACCCAATATCCCAAGGGTTCAGCATCACCACCGGTCGGCCTGGGACATGCTGGGCACGGAAACGTTCCGTCCGTTCGTTGCGGCGCATGGCGTGGCCCCCGTTTCGGATCACCGGCAGTGTCGCACGGTCATTGAGCCGGGCAAGCGAAACCTGCGGTCAGCGACAACTGTGGAAGGGCCTGATCGAGGTGCCGGACCGGCCGTTTAAATATTGCCTCATCGTC
>NZ_JAMFKN010000040.1 GCF_023487995.1 Thermohalobaculum sediminis | reverse complement strand
AAGGTCAACAGAACCGCCGCACTTGAGGAGTGGCGTCAGCTCGGCGCGACCTGATATCCGGCGCTCGCCGGCAAACTAAGACGAGTTCGCATTCGTCTGACACCACCTTCATGCCAACGTCGTGATTACCCATTTCCGCACATGGCTAGCCCCCAACGCGCCCCGCTCAGCGCCCAATCTCGGAAACTTCCTGAAGGAATTCCTTCTCGGTGATAATCCCGAGATCGCGAGCGCGCTGCAGATCCGAGCGCTGCTGCTCGGGTGAGACCATCACGTTGTTGATCGTCGTCTTTTCGCTTCCGCCACAGCCCGCGACAGCGGCAGCGACGATCAGGTGGATCATTCGCTTCACGCCTCCCCCCCTACTCATCAAGGATCCGCTTGCGCTCACGCTCGTACTCATCCTGCGTGATCGCACCGGCGTCGAAAGCGGACTTCAGATCGATCAACTGCTGTCCCTTAGAGACGGTCGTGTTAGTGACGGCGGTCTCTGACTTGGCTCCCCCACCACCGCACGCCGCCACCACCATCGGGAACATCAGGACAAGGCCGATGCCCACCACCCGAAAAAATCGCATGAATCTCTCCCTAGATTGGACGTAACGCTCTGAGAGAAAGTACAAATAAATCGTCGTGGCGCAAGAAAGATCCGCCGCCACTGGGGGGGGAGGGGGGGGCACGCGATCGTGGCTGAAAATACGCACACAACGGTGCAGCGCCGCGTCAAATGTATTGGCATGTTAACCCGGTTCTCGCAGAAGGACGTCCGGTCGCCTTTGGAGTTCAGGCGACCAGCGCTGCCTGAAAGCCGAAAGTAACCGGGTCCCCCTGCACGAGAACGCCGTTAACTTGCCAGCGCCGCTATGGATACGGTTTGTCCACACTGCCTAGAAGGCCCGACCTTCGCGGCAGGATCGGCCAAGCGCCGCGCTGCGAACCTGCGGAGAACGCCTTCAGCCCTTGCGGGCGTGCCAGGCGAGGTAGCCGAGCGCGAGCCCCTCACCGAGCAACTGGAACCCGATCAGAAGCCCGAGCACGACCACGCTCAGCACCGGATTCGCGATCAGGAAGAGCGACAGGAGGATGCCGAGCATGCCGCTCGCCAGCACGAAGCCCCAGTTCGGAAGCGGGCGGATCGTCAGCGAGAACACCACGCGCGCCATCCCCTGGACCATCAGGAAGACGATCAGCAGGAGGCCGAGCGTCTCGATCCCGGCTGCCGGGTCGCGTAGGAAGAGAAAGCCGATAATCATCGCCAAGATGACCGAGACGAGCTGCAACCAGAAATGCGGCACCTTGTCGGCCCCGATCAGCCCCATGAGTTGCACCGCGCCCACGGCCACCAGCGTCCAGCCGAGGAAGACGACCAGAAAGGTCGACGCCACAAGCGGCGCGAGGATCGCCGCGACGCCAGCGATTACCATCAGCGCCGCCTGGATGAGATACCAAGTGGAATTGCGCCGGATCGTCTCGCGCATGGCAGCACGCATCGCGGCGGCGGCCTCGTCGAGACTCAGCATAACAGGATCCTTCTCCGACATCGGCCGCCGTCCTATTGCTATCGCTCCCGCAGGCTCTGTCATAGCAAACTGTGTCGAGGCGCGGTAGCCGCCTCCCTACGCTCGCGGCATGCCGCCGACTTCAACTGGCAAGCTGATCGTGCGTGCGTCCATGTTTCCTATTATCTGGAGCCAGTGGTCGAGATGGTTCTGTCAGGGCAATCCCGCTTGAGGCGGGATGCCGCCCTCCCTACCCTCGCAGCATGAGCAGACGCAGCCCTTT
>NZ_JAMFKN010000003.1 GCF_023487995.1 Thermohalobaculum sediminis | reverse complement strand
CTTGTGGTGCTTGTTCGCCATTCTCGATCCTCCTCTGCTTCATCATAGAGGTGGACCAAATCGTCTGGGGAGGCTCATTTCTTGAGAAGGATGGTGCCGGTGAAGGGACTCGAACCCCCGACCCCATCATTACGAATGACGTGCTCTACCAGCTGAGCTACACCGGCATCCTTCTCTGTCGTGGCCCTACTATGGCCCTACTAGTTACAGCGCGCCGCGCCTAACCAACTGGTCTCAAACGTAGTTTGCGAGCGGACCCGCTAATTACGAATGCGTTGCTCTACCAGCTGAGCTACTGCGGCAACTCCGTCGTCTTCGGTCTCAACAGCCTGTCACGGAGGCGGTCTCGGCTTTGCCCGTCAACCCTCCGGAGCACCACGCGGAACGTGCATCTCCCGACGCTGACCGGCAGCCCTCGCCCCGGACGCGGCGGACCATAGTGTCTGGCCCGCCGTTTGGCAAGCGGGGTCAGAGGACGGTCGCGCGGGCGGCGTCGCCGCCATTGCCCTCGGCCGTCGAGGCGGCTGCGCCGTCGCCGCTGCCCTTGGTGCCGCTGCCGTTCGTTCCCTGCCGTGGCGCCGTGTCGTGGGGCGCGGGATCGTCGCCGATGATCAGCGGCAGCATGGCGGCGTTGGCGAGGATCGCGTCGGCGCCGTCGTCGCGCGGGGCGCCCACCGCGCGGGCGAGCCAAGCGCGAACCTCGTTCTCGGGCCGCCCCTCGCCGCGCGCGATGGCGGCCATGATGGCGCAGTAGCGTGCGGTCGGCTCGTTGGCGTCGATGCGCTGGATCTGCGATCGAGCCTCGGCCCAGTCGCGGTTCAGAAGCGCAAGTTCGGCACGGATGAAATGCCCCTCGGGATGGTCGCGGTTCGACTCGAGCAGGCGTTCGAAGCGGCGGCGCCGGGCGGCGGGCGCCTCGTCGGGCTCAAGCGCGGCGAAGGCGGCGGCGAGGCCAGGCGAGGGCGCGACCTTCCAGCCATCCGTGATCAGCTTGGCGGCGGTTCGCGCCTGTCCTGCCGCCGCGAGCAGCCGCGCTGCCGAGCCCACGGCCTCGGGGTTCGCGGGATCGGTCTTGGCCGCCTCGACGGCAAAGCGCATCGCGGCCTCGGCATTCCCCGCCGCCTCGGCGTCCTCGGACTGCGCCAGCGCGAGCATGGCATCCCGGCGCCGTGCCTCGGGCTCGGGCAGGGCCTTGGCGCGGCGCTGGGCGGCGAGCGTGGTGCGCGCGGCGGCCCAGTCGAACTTGCGGCTCTGCAGGGTGTAGAGCGCGTCGAGCACCTCGGCGTCCGAGCCGTTCAGCCCGGCCGCGGTTCGCGCGAGCACCAGCGCCTTCTCGCTGTCGCCGTCCTCCATGGCGAGGCGCAGCAGGCCGCGGACGCCGACGAACTCGGTGCCCTCTCCGTCCGCGAGCGCCTTGTAGTAGATCCGCGCCCGGTCGCGGTCGCCGGCCAACTCGGCCGCCTGGGCGCTGACGAGGCGCGTGAGCTCGGGCTTCTGCAGCAGGCGCTCGGCCTTCTGCGCCTTGGCCTTCGCGCGCCGCGCGTCGCCGCTCTGCAGCGCGACCAGCGCCTGCGTCAACGCGCGCAGGCCGCTGCGCTCGTTCTTGCGGTCGAAGAAGCGGCTGATGGCGGTCTCGTCGCCCATCACGAAGCGCAGGAGCGCGATGGCGAGGCCCACGACCTTGAACAGCAGCCACAGGCCCAGAAAGCCCGCGAGCGTCATCGCCACGAACATCAGCGGCGTCAGCGCGAATTCCCACTCGCCGAAGCGGATGCTGATGCCGCCCGGCGTCTGCATCAGGTGGTTCACGCCGAAGGTGATCGCGGCCACGACCGCGATGAAGAGGGAGATCCTGATGACCGAACCCAGCATGATGCGTCTCTCCCCTAACCTCAGCCCCTGGCGCCCAGCGCGCCGAGCCAGTCGGCCAGCGCCTTGTCCGCCGCCGCGCGCGCGGCGAGCATCTCGAGCCAGCCGCCCATAGCCGCGCGGGCATGTTCGGGCAGCGCCGCGACCTCGGCCTCGGCCGCGCCGGCGTCGCCGGCCTCGAGCTTCGCGCCGACGCGGCTCAGCACCGAGGCCACGTCCTCGCCCTCTCGCGCCACCGTCGGGCGCATGATCACCTGGCTGCGCGCCCAGGCGCCGAGCTGGCCGAGCAGGCCCGGCTCGGCCGACGCTCGGATGTCGGCCGCCAGCGCGGCGCGCGCGGCATCCGGCATCGTGCGGCCAAGTTCGAGCGTGGACGGCACGCCGCCCGCGGCCGCGCCGGCCAGCGGCGCGGGCGCCGTCTCGCCCGAGATCGCCTCGACCTCGGAAAGCTGGGCCTCGAAGGGCTGGCCGGTCCGGGCCCGCTCGGCCAGGGCGCCGATCGCGCGTTCGAGCGCCGAGGCACGCACGGCCTGCTCGAGCTGCGCGAGCTCGCCGTCGCGGCTGGTCTCGACGGCTGCCACGCGCCCGGCCAGCGCATCGAGCTCGGCCCGCAGCCCGGCCAGCGCCTCGGCGGGGGCGGCGGCCCCTGCGGTGGCGGCCACCGCGTCGAGCCGGGCCGTGAGCGCCGCAAGCGCGTCCGCGACCGCCTCGGGCGTCTCGCCTGCAACGACCGAGGGTGCGGCGGCGGGCGGCGCATCGCGCAGCGCCGCGAGCCCGTTGCCCAGCGTCGCCGTCGCTGTCTCGAGATCCGAGATCCGGGCCTCCAGCGCGGTCACCGCCTCGGCCACGCCGACGACGGCCTCCTGCGCGGCGCGTTCGGACAGCGCGGCCTCGACTGCATCGAGCCGGGCGCGCGTGGCGGCGAGATCCTCGCCCAGCGCGTCGATCCGGGCCTGCGCATCCGCCTCGCCGGGCACGAGGTATCTCGCGACCCCTGCGGGCACATGCGGCGCGAGCTTCGGCGCCGCGTAGAGCGCGCCGACCCCGCCGATGATGGAGACCAGCAGCAGCACCAGCATGCGTGCAGCCACGCCCATGCCGTGCTCCTCCTCCTCGTCGGGGACCTCGCGCTCGTCGCGCTCGTCACGCGCCGGGGCAGGGCGCTCGGGCTCGGGCTCGGGCTCGGGTTCGGGCTCGCCTCGGACCTCGGCTGCGGGCTCGGTGTCCTCTCGCCACTCGTCGTTCACGCCCGGATCGTCGCCGGGTGCCGGGCGGCCGTCGCCGGTGCCCTCGTCCGCCTCGGCGGTGGCCGGCTCGACGGCGGGGTCGCTGTTGGCCGTGGGCTTGTCCGTTTCACGCGGCGCCGCCGCTTCGGGCGAAGCGAGTGCGTCGGACTCGTTCTTTGGTTGTGCCGCGGCCGTGTCGTCCTTCGGGTCCGAGGGCCTCTGGTCGTCCTTTGGGCGGTTCATTGCTCTTGGCCCCTTCCTGTCGAATCCCGGTCCGGTGGCAGCCCGTCCCCCGCGAGCGGGAGAGGTGTTCTATAGACTAGGAACCCCGGCGCCTCGGGGCAACGTGCCAAGTCAGGACCGATTGTCACCGTCCCGTGCCTGTACGTCCCCCGCGGCGTGCCACGCCGCCACGATGGCGTCGAGCATGGCGTCGCCGTCGGGGCGTGCGGCCACCGTCACGGCGCCGAGGCCCCCGTCGCGCAACGGACCGGCAGCGCGGTCGGAAATGGCCGCCGCATGCAGGTTTTCGCGCCTCCATGCGGGATTCGCGGCGAATCGGCGCGCCAGGATCGCCGCATTCCGCGGCGACCAGGCAGTGACGACGCAGGGGCGGCCGCTCTCCAGCGCCTGGCAAATGGGCGGAGGCACGGCGCCGGTTTCCTCGGCAGCGTAGAGAATTGCCTCGGCGACCGCGATGCCGTGCCGCGCCAGATGCCCCGCAAGATCCCCCGCCGCATCCTCGCCACGCGGGTGCAGCATGGCCCGCGCGCCGTGGCACGCGGCGAGGCGGGCAAGCGAACGGACGTCGCCATCAGCTGATTCGGCATCCGTAAATCCGGCCTGACGCGCGGCCTCGGCGGTCCGCTCGCCCACGCAAAGCGCGGGCAGATCGCGCCGGGCCGAGGCGCGGGCAAAGGCCGCCACGCCGTTTGCCGAGGTGAACAGGAGCGCGCCCGTTCCGTCCGGGATCGCGACGGGCCCCGGCAGAAAGCGGATCGCGGTCAGCGGCCAGGCGAGCGCGGCGATCCCGAGCGCCGCAAGCCGGGCGACCACGCGGGCCGCTTCCGCCTCGGGCCGCGTGACGAGGACGACCGGGTCGACCATCAAATGTCGAAGAAGCCGGCGCCGCCCAGCGCGCGCAACTCGCCGGCCGCGTTGCGGCCCATGGCGGCGGCGTCCGAGAGCGGCCCGCGCCGCTCGGTGGCGTGGCGGATGGCGCCGTCGGGGCGGATGATCTCGCCGCGGAACCAGAGGTCCGCGCCTTCGATCATCGCAAGACCGCCGATCGGGGTGCGGCACGAGCCGTCAAGGGCGCCGAGGAAGGCGCGCTCGGCGGCAAGGCAAGTGCCCGTTGGGCGGTCGTGGATGGCATCGAGCAGGCCGAGCACACGCGCGTCATCGGCGCGGCTCTCGATCCCGATGGCGCCTTGCGCGACCGCTGGCAGCATCGCGTCGGGTTCGATGGCGGCGCGGATCTCGTGCTCGAGGCCCAGGCGCCGCAGTCCCGCGCAGGCGAGGAATGTCGCCTCGGCCACGCCCTCAGCCAGCTTGCGCATCCGGGTCTGCACGTTGCCGCGAAACTCGACTACCCGAAGGTCGGGCCTGCGATGCAGCAACTGCGCCCGGCGCCTGAGCGACGAAGTGCCGACCACCGCGCCCGCGGGCAGGTCGGCGATGCCGCCATGACGGTGGCTGATGAAGGCGTCGCGCACGTCCTCGCGCGGCAGGAGCGCCGTTATGGCGAGCCCGTCGGGCAGCACCGTCGGCATGTCCTTCATCGAATGGACCGCGATGTCGAGGCTGCCATCCGCAAGCCCGTCCTCGATCTCCTTGGTGAACAGGCCCTTGCCGCCGATCTCGGACAGCGCCCGGTCCTGCACCCGGTCGCCCATCACCGAGACGACGACGATCTCGAACGCCGCTTCGGGCAGGCCATGCGCCGCCATCAGCCGGTCGCGCGTCTCGTGCGCCTGCGCCAGCGCCAGCGGCGAGCCGCGCGTGCCGATGCGCAAGGGTCGGTCGGGGCTGGGCAGGCCTGCGGTCATCTTGGCTCTTTCTGTGGCGGCATCGGCACCTTAGTAAGAGGCGGGACCCGGGCGCGCAACGCCCGCGCGGGCGCGGAGAGCGCATGACGACGGAACTGACCATCCTTGGCATCGAATCGAGCTGCGACGAGACCGCGGCCGCGGTGGTGCGCGCGCGCGGCAAGGTCGGCGTGGCGCAGGGGCCGGGCGCGATCCTGTCGAGCGCCGTGTTCGGGCAGGAGGACCTGCACGCGGCCTTTGGCGGCGTGGTGCCCGAGATCGCCGCCCGCGCCCATGCCGAGCGGCTGGATCTGGTGGTGCGCCGCGCGCTGGCCGAGGCGGGGCTCGGCCTCGACGCCATCGACGCCATCGCGGTGACGGCAGGGCCGGGGCTGATCGGCGGGGTGCTGACGGGGGTGATGGCCGCGAGGGGCATCGCCGCGGGCGCGGGCAAGGCGCTGATCGGGGTGAACCATCTCGAGGGCCACGCGCTCACGCCGCGGCTGACGGACGGAGTGGATTATCCTTACCTGCTGCTGCTCGCCTCGGGCGGGCATTGCCAGCTGATCGCGGTCGAGGGGCTCGGGCGGTATCACCGCCTCGGCTCGACCATCGACGACGCGCCGGGCGAGGCGTTCGACAAGGTGGCGAAGATGCTGGGCCTGGGTTTTCCCGGTGGCCCCGAGGTCGAGCGCCGGGCGGCATCGGGCGACCCTGCCCGCTTCGACCTGCCCCGCCCGCTGATGGACCGCCCGGGTGCGGATATGAGCTTCTCGGGCCTCAAGACCGCCGTGGTACGGGCGCGCGACCGGCTGGTGGCGGCGCAGGGTGGGCTTTTCCTGCGCGACGTGGCCGACCTCTGCGCCTCGTTCCAGGCGGCGGTGGCCGAGGTGCTGGGCGCCAAGACCGCCCGCGCCATGCGCGCCTTCCGGGCGCGGCATCCGGGGCTCGAGGCGCCGGTGATCGCGGTCGCGGGCGGCGTCGCCGCCAATCGGGCCTTGCGCGGCGCGCTCGAGGATGCGGCGCGCGCCGAGGGGTTCCGGGCCGTCGCCCCGCCACTCGCGCTCTGCACCGACAACGCCGCGATGATCGCCTGGGCGGGTGCCGAGCGGCTGATCGCGGGCGAGGCGCCGGGCGAGGTCCGCGCCCGCCCGCGCTGGCCGCTGGACGAAAGTGCCGCGCCCGTCATCGGCTCGGGCAGGAAGGGCGCCAAGGCCTGACGTCCGGGCTTGCGGGCCGCGCGCCGATCGCGCATTGAGAGCCCCGCACGCGAGGGAGGAACGCCATGCTCTATGCCGTCATCTGCATCGACAAGCCTGGGTCCATCGAGATCCGCAAGTCCAACCGCGAGGCGCATCTCGCGCATATCCGCGGGACCGACGGCGCGATCCAGCAGGCCGGACCCTTCCTCGACGCGGCAGGCGAGATGTGCGGCTCTCTCCTGATCTTCGAGGCCCCCGACCGCGCGACCGTCGAGGCCTGGTGCGCGGCCGATCCTTACGCCACGGCGGGCCTGTTCCAGTCGGTCGAGATCCGCGACTGGAAGCGGGTGGTCGGCTGAAACCATGGCCGGTGAGGGGGACAGCGCGGAGTTCGAGCGGTTCGCCGCATTCCTCGCCGACCCCGCCACCCATGGGGGCACCCGCCCCGAGCGGATCGACACCCACACCGCGGCCGTGTTCCTCGCCGGCGAGCGCGCCTTCAAGCTGCGCCGCCCGGTCGATTACGGCTTTCTCGATTACTCGACGCGGGCCCGCCGCCGCGCCTCGGCCCTGCGCGAGATCGCCGAGAATTCGCGCACCGCACCGGGGCTCTATCTCGGGCTCGCCGGGATCGGGGACGCGCCGCCGCGCCTGATCCCGCCGCCCGCGCCCGAAAGCGCCGAGCCCGTGGTGCTGATGCGCCGCTTCGACGCCGCGGGCCTCTTCGACCGCATGGCGGCCCAGGGGCGGCTCGACGCGGGGCTGATGCACGCGACGGGCAAGGCCGTGGCCGACATGCACCGCAGCGCCCCCGCCCGCCCCTGCCTGCGCCCGCTGCCCGAGCTTGCGCTGGCCGAGGTGAGCGCGATCGACCGCCTTGCGTCGGTCATCGGCGATGCCGCCGCCCCCGTCGCCCGGCTCCTGCGCGAGCATGGCCGGCGGCTCGCGCCCGCGGCCGCGGCCCGCCCGGCCCGGCGCTGCCATGGCGATCTGCACCTGCGCAACATCGTGCTGTGGCAGGGCCGCCCCGCGCCCTTCGACTGCATCGATTTCAACGACGAACTGACCGACATCGACCCGCTCTATGATCTGGCCTTCCTGATGATGGACCTCGATCATCGCGGGCGGCGCGATCTGGCCAGCGTCACCTTCAATGCCTGGGCCGAGCGGATGGCCGCGGACGGGGAGGGCGAGCAGGTCGCATATGGCGGGCTCGGCCTCTTGCCCCTCTACCGCGCCTGCCGCGCCGCGATCCGGGCGAAGGTGGCGGGACTGACCGTCGAGACCTGCGGCGGCGAGGGCGCGGCGGACGAAGCCCGGGCCTATGCCGAGCTGGCGCGCGGCTATCTGGAAGCGCCCCGCCGGCCACGGCTGATCGCGGTCGGGGGCCTCTCGGGCTCGGGCAAGTCGACGCTGGCGCGCGCGCTCGCAGGGCCCCTCGACGCCGTGGTGCTGCGCTCTGACGCGATCCGCAAGGCAATGTGGGGGGCGGAGGAGGCCGAGCGCCTGCCGAAAGACGCCTATGCGCCGGAAGTCTCGACCGAAGTCTACGCCACGATGGCCCGGCGCGCGCGCATGGCGCTGGCGGGGGGCGCCACGGTGATCCTCGACGCAGCCCATCTGCGCGAGGCCGAGCGCGAGGCGGTGGCGGCGTTGGCGGCCGAGGCGGGGGCGGCCTTCACCGGCCTCTGGCTCGACGCGCCGAAGGCCACGCTGACGGCGCGGGTCGAAGCGCGGGCGGGCGACGTGTCGGACGCCGATGCCCGCGTGGTGGCGATGCAGGCCGGCTACGACCTTGGCAAGATCTGCTGGACGCGGCTTGGGGCAGATGACGGCCCCGCCCGGGTGGCCGAGACGGCGCGCACCGCCATATCCCGGAACGATTGACCACATCAGGGAGCGATCCATGGCCTACTGGCTGTTCAAATCCGAACCCGGCACGTGGGGCTGGGACGATCAGCTCGCGAAGGGCGCCGCCGGCGAGCAGTGGGACGGCGTGCGCAACTACCAGGCGCGCAACAACATGAAGGCGATGAAGCTGGGTGACCTCGGCTTCTTCTACCACTCGGTGGACGAGAAACGCATCGTCGGCATCGTCGAGGTCTGCGCGCTCGCGCATCCCGACACCACCACCGACGATCCGCGCTGGGAATGCGTGGACATCCGGGCGGTCGCGCCGATGCCCCGGCCGGTCACGCTGGCCGAGATCAAGGCCGAGCCGCGTCTTTCGGACTTCGCGCTGGTGCGCCAGTCGCGCCTGTCGGTGGTGCCGGTCTCGGACGAGGAATGGCGCATCATCTGCGCGATGGGCGGGTATCAGGGCTGAGCGGCCCGAGCGACGCAGGGGGTTGCGCGCGGAGCCGCAACGGACAATTCTCGCTTAGAATTGTTCTAAACTCGGGTTCCGATGATTCTCACTCGCTTCACCAACCGCCGCCGCTTCTCGGAGCTGGGCGAGCGCGAGATTCTCGCGCTCGCGATCTCGGCCGAGGAGGACGATGCGCG
Organism: Thermohalobaculum sediminis; assembly: GCF_023487995.1. Lineage (GTDB taxonomy): Bacteria > Pseudomonadota > Alphaproteobacteria > Rhodobacterales > Rhodobacteraceae > Thermohalobaculum > Thermohalobaculum sediminis. Next base: position 525,037 of record NZ_JAMFKN010000003.1, on the reverse strand, counting down.
CATCTACCGGCTCTACGCCGAGCGCCTGCGCGAAACCTTTCCCGCCTCGGCGACGATGTTCGAGGAGATGGCGGCCGAGGAAGACCGCCATCGCCAGCGCCTGATCGAGGTCTATCGCAAGCGCTTCGGCGAGGTGATCCTGCCGCTGAGGCGCGAGCACGTCTCGGGCTACTACACGCGCCGCCCGGTCTGGCTGGTCGAGAACCTCGGCGTCGAGCGGATGCGCGAGGAAGCCGGGAACATGGAGCGCGAGGCGCATGACTTCTACGTCGCCGCCGCCAAGCAGGCCACAGACGCCGAGACGCGCAAGCTGCTGGGCGACCTCGCCGCCGCCGAGGCCGGACACGAGCGCACGGCCGCCAGGCTCGAGGAGCGCCACGTCCCCGGCGAGGTGGCCGAGGAGGAGGGCCGCGCCGCGCATCGACAGTTCGTGCTGACCTATGTGCAGCCCGGGCTTGCGGGGTTGATGGACGGATCGGTCTCGACGCTCGCGCCGATCTTCGCCGCGGCCTTCGCGACCATGGACACGCATTCGACATTCCTCGTGGGGCTCGCAGCGTCGGTGGGGGCTGGCATCTCGATGGGCTTCACCGAGGCGGTGTCGGACGACGGCAAGATCTCGGGCCGCGGCTCGCCGGTGAAGCGCGGGATCGCTTGCGGGGTGATGACCACGGTCGGGGGGCTGGGCCACGCGCTGCCTTATCTTATCCCCGACTTCTGGACGGCCACGATCATCGCCATGATCGTCGTGGTGTTCGAGCTCTGGGCGATCGCCTGGATCCAGAATCGCTACATGGAGACACCCTTCCTTCGCGCGGCGTTTCAGGTGATCGTGGGCGGCTCGCTGGTGTTCGCCGCGGGCATCCTGATCGGCAGCGCATAGGGGCGATGATGCATTCACCCTTTTCCAGCTTCGCGGGCGAGCGGATCGCCGGCATTGGCCACAACCAGGGTCCGCCGATCGAGGCCGGGCGCAGGTTCCGCCGCCACGCCTGGACGGTGGCGCGCAAGGAGCTCTTGCCGAAACTGCCGCTCGAGATCATCCGCCGCCGGGTGGCACGGGCGCGCGAACTGGGGCTCGCCTATCCCGCCTATGCCTCGATCCTGCTCGGCTCGGGGCGCGACATCGTGGGGTTCCTGTTCACCTGCGAGGCGATCGGGCTGAGGCTTGCGCGCACCGTCGAGCTGCCGGATCGAACCGCCGCCAAGCTGCGGGATCTCGCGCGCTGCGAGCGGCTCCTGCTGGCCGAGCCGGACGGCGACCCCGAGGCGCTGCGCGCCGCCCTGACCGCCGAGGTGCGGCTGGGCTTCGCCGCGGCGGGGCGCGCGCCGATGCCGCGCGCGCCCCTGCCCGAGGGGCGCGCCGCGATCCGTGCTGTGCTCGATCCCTTGAAGCTGCCCTCGGACGCGGTGGTGATGATCGGCACCCGCGGCGCTGAACGGGCCTGGGCCGACGCCGCGCGGATGGCCAAGTTCCTGCCGGCCGAGAGCTATTTCGGGGCCGAGGCGGCGGCGCGCTGAAGGGCTCGGGCTGAGCTGGGTCCCGGGTCAAGCCCGGGACAGCGAGGGACGTGCGGTCCGCTCGCATCTCGCCTCGCAGCCCCGGCCTCCGAGCCGGGACCTCGCGGAGCGACGCGAGATCAGTGAGGCTCCGGATCAGGCCCGGGACAGCGGCGCTTCACCGCTTCGACCAGCACCTGTCACCGCAGCCCTGGCCTTCGAGCCGGTGCCCCGAAGATCGACCCGAGGCCGCCCCGGTCACCCGATCTCGAACACCGCCTCGACTTCGACCATGACGCCCAAGGGCAGCGAGGACGAGCCCACGGCCGAGCGGGCGTGCTCGCCCGCCTCGCCGAACACCGCTTTCATCAGGTCCGAGGCGCCGTTCACCACCACCGGCTGCTGCGTGAAGCTGGCATCACAGTTCACGAAGCCCACGAGCTTGACCACCCGCCGGATGCGGTCGAGATCGCCCGTCGCTGCCTTTGCCTGCGCGAGCAGGTTGAGCCCGCACTGCCGGGCCGCTGCCTGCGCCGCCGCAAGCCGCGAGCCCTCGGCCGGCGCGCCCTGCGCGTGGTCGGCGGCCGTCAGCGTGCCGGTGGGCAGGGGATCGATGCCGAACGGGACCTGCCCCGACATGAACAGGAGGTTCCCGGTCTGGACGTAAGGCACATAGGACGCCACGGGCTTGGCCGGTGCGGGCAGCGTCAGCCCCATCTCCGCGAGGCGCGTCTCGATCCTGCCGGTCATCTCATCTCCTCCCTCGGCTGTTCGGCCCGCCCTGATTGCCCCGGCGGGCAGGGGGTGTGCAACGGAAATCGGGGGGCGAGTGCGTACGGCGGCGCTTGCCGCTGCCCCGGGGTCGCGCCCCGGGGCCTCGGGGGCCTTCGTGAAGGAGGCCCCGGCTCGAGGGCCGGGGAAGCGCGGGACTGCGGCGCCGGCAGAGGATCGCGAGACCCCGGGGCGCGAGCCCGGGGATCAGGAGAAATTCACGGGGCTCGCGTCAAAGCCCCCAGATCCGCGGCTCGGCGAGCTCGACCGAATTGCCGGCGGGATCGCGGAAATAGATCGAGCGCCCGCCCTGCGGCCACTGGAAGTCGCTCTCGATCCCGACCCCCGCGGCCTCGAGCCGATCGCGCCAGCGGCCGATCTCGGCAAGGCTCGCGGCAAAGCAGACATGGCCCGGACCCTCGGGTCCGTGCGGCGGCACGGGCAGGGCGCCCGGTGCGGGCGGCTGCCGGGTCGCCTCGGGCCGGAAGATCAGCAGCACGGCCCCCTCGACGCGGAAGAACACGTGGCGGCCCGGAACCTCGGAGAAGCGCTCGAGCCCCAGCACCGTCTCGTAGAAGGCGGCGGTCTCGGCGAGGTTCGCGGCGTAGATCGCGGTCTCGAGGATGCGCATGGGTCCAACTCTCCGTTCCGCGGTCAGGCGGCCTCGGGATAGGCGACGGCGCGCGCGCCCTCGACCGGGCCGTCGAGCGGCAGTCGCCACGAGGTGCCGGGCCAGTGCAGCGCCATCTCCCGCCCGGCCACTTGATAGACCGCCGTGTAGAGCGTGCCGAATCCCGCGCCATAGGCGAGCGAGTAGAGCGGCGGCTTGAGGAAGGCCGCGATGAACTTCTCGGCCGGCTCGACATGCAGCGTCAGGCGGTGCAGCAGGAAGCGCTCGCGCTCGACGGTCGCGGTGAAGCGGGCATGGCTCGACCACTCGACCCGCTCCTGATGGTTGGTCGCGACCGCCGCATGGGTGATCGTGGTGCCCCGGTCGGGCGAGAGGAAGGCGGTCAGATAGCGCCGCTCGGCATCCACGACGGTCACGTTGTAGCTCATGTGGGTGGGCAGCCGCGCGAGCGCGCGGCCCGCTTCCTCGGCCGTCTCGCAGGTCTGGAGCACGTAGCGCAGGATCAGCGGCACGCCGAATCCGGTCCCCACCACGCGCCGCCCGCCGAAGGTGAGTGAGACCGCGAGCCCCGCATCGTTCATCCCGTCCACCAGCCCGAACATGCCGTCCGAGGTGCCGATCACCCGCCGCCCCTGCCAGTCCGTGCGCAGCACCACGGCGTCGAAGGCATGGGGATTGTAGTCGTAGTTGCGCACCAGCATCGGCTCGGGCCCCGGCCAGATCGCCTGTGAGCAGCCCGAGAGATAGGGCGGCGGGCACCAGAAGCTGAGAAAGCGTGCCTCCGTGTCGCCACCGCCCGCGCGCTCGGCCATCTCGTCGTAGAGACCCAGGATCTCGGGCATGTGGGTGGCAATGGCGGTGCGGCTCGCGAGATAGGTGGGCCGCGCCTTCACGCCCTCGCGCGTCCACCAGGCGCGATAGCCCGGCCAGTGCGCCCGGAACTGCGCGGCCCATGCGTCATGAGGGCCGCCATCGCGGCGGCCCCCGTCGTCGATCGCGCGAAACAGCAGCTCCATCGCCTCAGAGGATCTTGAAGGCCGGGTCGGTCAGCGCCGCGGCTGACGGCAGCGGGCGGGCCGAGAAGGCCTGCTTGATGCCGTGGATCCACTTCTGCGCGCGGTCGGTCAGCTTGAAGTTGTTGGTCATCGACCGGCCCCGCGTGACGAGGATGCCGAGATCGGCGCCCTCGTAGCGGTAATCGCCGGGCTTGAGGATGCGCAGGAAGAACGCCTCGCGCTCCGACTCGACCGCGCGGCGGTGATAGTCGAAGCGGTCGAACACCACGCGGCCGTCGTCGAGCATGCGGTAGATGCCGCTCTCGGGCGCGCCGGTCAGGATGTCCACGCTGTCGTCGGTGTGCTTGATGACCATCTGCGACCAGGAATCGATCATGTCGGGGTCGGCCCAGCGGGCGTTCAGCTCCTCGACATCGAGATCGAAGTCCTTGCCCGAGAATTCGAGCAGATGGAAGAGGAACAAGGGCGCGTCCGCATGGGCGAAGGCCGCGTGGTTGGTCATCGAGCTTGCGCCCGTGATGCGCGGGTTCAGCTCGCCCAGCCACAGATCGCCCGTCTTCTTGTCGATCAGGAAGTCGAGCTCGAAGTAGCCGCGATAGCCTTCCTTCTTGAGCTGCTCGCCGAACTTGAAGGTGAGATCCCGGGCCTGCTGGCGGACCTTGGGGGCGAAGGCGGTCGGGAAGATCTCGTTGCCGCACCAGCCGCCGCGATAGGGGGTGAGCTCCTTGAAGCCCACGAGCTCGGTCATCAGCGGGCCCACGATCGTGCCCTTCTTGGTGGCGCAAGCCTCGATCGCCGAGCCGCGGCAGTCGATGCGCTTCATGATCTTGATCTCGCCCTGGCCCACGATCTCGTGCTCGTGGCGGCGGAAATCGGCTTCGGACTTGATGAAGAAGGTGGTGTGGCCGCTGTCCCCGAAGGCCGATTGCAGCACGAGGTCGTGGCCGAGCCCGGCCTTCTCGCAGACCGTCTGGAGGTGCTTGTAGTCCTTCACCTCCGACAGCGTGTTCGGCACCGAAGGCACGCCGGCCTTGTTGCCGATGCGCACGGTCTCGATCTTGTTGTCGCATTTCTCGCGCAGCTTGGCCTTGGGGAACCAGACCTCGGCGCCAAGCTCCTTGGCCAGCTTCTCGGTCGTCTGGTCGAACATCAGGAACACGAATTTCGGCTTGCCGCCACGGCGCTTGAGAAAGTCGATCACCTGCTTGTGGCTGAGCAGGTAGTTGTTGATATCCTCGATCGACTGGAACTCGTCATGCGGCATCTCGGGCGGCACGAAGACGTTGGGATGGCGGCCGTCATAGCAGTCTAGATAGTTGATATACTTGAAGTTCTTCACCCATTCGTCGAGCCCGAGCAGGTTGAAGTTGGTGGCCGAGACGAAATAGATCGGCTCCTCGTTGCGGTGGAAGTAGCGGCGGATCTCGGAGATGTTCTTGAGCGTCTTCTTCGGCATGTGTCCCTCCCTGTCGTTCATTCCGCCGCGCGCGGCATGGCCTTGGATGCATGGCGCGAGAGCGCCTCGTCGGTGAACACGCGCAGGCCCAGATCCGGCCGGTAGCCGTGGATCTCGTTGACGTCTAGCGCGCGCATGAAGGCGAGGATCTCCTCGCTGATGACCTGCCCCGGCACCAGGATCGGGAACCCCGGCGGGTAGGGGATGATGAAGCTTGCCGAGACCACCTCGCGGTGCCGGATCTCCTCGGACAGCGCGCCGTGCAGGTCGATGTAGTCGCAGTTCGCCTCGTCATAGGCGAGGAAGAAGGCCGAGCGCATGTCGCCCTCGGGCGTGCCGCTGTTGTCGCGGGCGCGGAACGCGGTGTGGAAGCGGCTGAAGTCCGGCAGTGGCGGCAGGTCCACCGTGAGGCTTTTGACGCGGTTCTCGAAGCTCAGCCGCTCCATCCGCGAGGCGTCGTCGAGCAGGTCGTCGAGCTCTCGCGCGATGCCCACCAGTACCTCGATGAGGTAGGCGACCGACGAGCGCGTCGTGCCGATGTTCGTCATGAACAGCACGGTGTTGCGCGAGGTCTTGTTGATCTGGATCCCGTACTTGTCCATCAGGATCCGGGTCTTGAAGGTGTCGCCGTCCCAGCCGGTGCCGCCGACCGCCAGTGTCACTCGCGTGGCGTCGAGCACGAACTCGTCGCGCGCCCACGACTCCCAGATGTCCGCCCAGCCCTGGTCGGGGTCGTAGTAGGAACTGACGCCGCTCTCGCGGTAGCGCTCGGGGATCATGTCGCCGGCGGTCAGGACCTTGAAGTATTTCTTCAGCAGCGGGTGGGTCGCGATCGCACGCCGCATCGACATCGCCGCCTCGACCTGGCGCTGGACGAATTCGAAGCCTTCGAGCTCGACCTGCCGGCGGCCCACGTCGAGCGAGGCGATGATCTGGTAGTTGGGCGAGGTCGAGGTGTGGGTCATGTAGGCCTCATGGAAGGCCTGCTCGACCTCGCCCTTGAAGTCCTGATCGTTGACATGGATCATCGAGCCCTGCCTCAGCGCCGTCAGCGTCTTGTGGGTCGATTGCGTGGTGTAGACCCGCACCCGCGCGTCGGGCGGCGGGATAAGCCGGGCCTTGAGAAGCGCCTCGTCGTCCGCGTCCTGGAGCTTGGCCTGCTGTTTTTCCCACGCGATGCGATGCTCGGGGCTGCGCAGCCGCTCGCGCAGGACATTGGCGGCATTCATCCCGGTGCGCTGGCGGTAGGTGGGGCCGAAGCGCGCGAAGGCGAACCACGCCTCGTCCCACAGGAACACGAGGTCGGGCTTGATGGCGAGGCATTCCTCCATCACCCGCTCGACGTTGTAGACGATGCCGTCGAAGGTGCAGTTCGTCAGCAGCAGCATCCGCACCCGGTCGAGCTTGCCCGCGGCCTTGAGCGTCAGCAGCATGTGCTTGATCTCGCGCAGCGGCACCGCGCCGTACATCGACCAGGCATCGAGCGGATAGCTGTCGAGATAGACCACCTCGGCCCCGGCCAGCACCATGCCGTAATGGTGCGACTTGTGGCAGTCGCGGTCGACCAGCACGATGTCGCCGGGCCGAACCAGCGCCTGCACGACGATCTTGTTGCAGGTCGAGGTGCCGTTCGTGGCGAAGAAGGTCTGCTTGGAGCCGAAGGCCCGGGCCGCCTTCTCCTGCGCCTCCTTGATCGGTCCGTGGGGCTCGAGCAGGCTGTCGAGCCCGCCGGAGGTGGCCGAGGTCTCGGCGAGGAAGATGTTCGAGCCGTAGAACGCGCCCATGTCCTGGATCCAGTGCGAGCGCGAGATCGACTTGCCGCGGCTGATCGGCATGGCGTGGAAGACGCCGGTGGGCTGCTTGGAATACTCCTTCAGCGCGGTGAAGAAGGGTGTCCTGTAGCGGGTGCTGATGCCGCGCAGGATGTTGAGGTGGAGTTCGAGGAAGTCCTCTTGGTTGTAGAACACCCGCCGGCAGCCGCCGAGGTCGCGCCCGGCGATCTCCTCGACCGAGCGGTCGGTCACCAGATACGCGTCGAGCTCGGGCCGCACCTTGGCGATGAGGCGACAAAGCTCGGGCCCGTAGTCCTCGGGCGAGAGGGTATCGACGTCCTCCTCGCCCACGCGGTTGAGGTAGCGCGTGAGGATCGGCAGCGTATTCTCGGACTTGAGCGTAAGACCGGGTCGGACCACCACGGCCTGGATGTTGTGGTTGAACAGGATCGCGATCAGCGCGTCCTCGAGGCTGGGAACCACGACGGATTCGTAGATGAAGGCGTCCTCGGGACGGCGCATCCGCTCGAGGCTGTGGCGCAGGAAGCGGTCCTGCGCCTCGGTCAGGTCATCGACGATCAGCACCTCGAAATAGGGGCGCGAGAGGGCGCGGGCCTCGATCGGCTGGGTCTGCTCGTCCTCGACCTCCTCGATGTCGGCGTCCTCGCGCGCCAGCGTGATGCGCCGGCGGCGATAGGCGCCCGAGGTGAGCGCCCGCGCGACCCGGCGCACCGAGAAGGCGAGGTCCTCGTCGTTGCCATGCTCGAACTGGCGGCGCAGGAAGTCGAAGGCCGAGGAACCGGGGAACGCCCAGTAGGTCTCGATCGGCGCGAGCTGGTCGAAGACGGCGCCGATCTTCTTCGCCAGCCCCGCCGCGCCGCGGGCCGAGCGGCCGGTGCGGGCGAGTTCCGAGGTCAGCTGCCGCAGCGCGCTCCAGCGGTCGAAGCGCAGTTGCACCGCGCTGTAATAGTCGCTGATTGCCGTCATCGGGCCGTCCTCCCTGCCAGTGCGGCGCGATCGCCGCTGTCCTGCCGCCACGGGAGGGGCCGGGCCCGGCGGCGTCGCCGGGCCACGGGCCGCTCAGCCCGAGGCGATGCGTCCGGTCAGCGGGGGCGCATGGTCGCCCCCCGCGTCCTTGTCGAAATCGGCGCGCCGCAGCTCCGGCGCCGGGCGCGGGTCGGCGCGGCGCAGCCCCGCGCGGCTGCCCTTGCCGGGCATCTCGAGCGGGCCCAGACCGTGCAGATAGGCGTCCGCCCCGCTCTCGCGGTCATAGACGGTGAACTCGGCCTCGCGGTCGCGGAAGCTTTTCAGCACCTGGCCCAGACCCCGCATCCCGGTCTCGCGCTGGCGCCGCACGAGGTCGAGGTCGATCTCGATCGGGAACATGTCCTCCTGCCCGGCCGACTGGTGCAGCACGGTGGCCGAGGGGTCCACGACCAGCGAACGCCCGACGCCGCCGGCGCCGAGGCCGTTCACGTCGATCACGTAGCACTGGAACTGCGCGGCGGTGGCGCGGGCGATCGCGAGTTCGGCGTCGCGGTCGGTGGTGCCGGTCAGCACGGGGTGCAGCAGCACCTCGACACCCTGGCTGGTGAGCTGGCGCGTGGTCTCGGGGAACCAGATGTCGTAGCAGATCGATAGCCCGAAGCGGCCGACACCGGGCACGTCGAACAGGCAGAACTCGGTCCCCGCCTCGACCTCGGTCTCGTAGGGCCGGAAGGGGAACATCTTGCGGTATTTGGCGACGATCTCGCCCTCGGGGTTGATGACGACCGAGGTGTTGTAGATCCGCCCGTCGGGCGTCTTCTCGAACATCGAGCCGGGGATCAGCCAGACGCCGTGGCGGCGCGCATCGACGCAGAACTGGTCGAGCACGGCGTTGGGGAAGGGCTGGGCGAAGCGCGGCAGCGGCCCGAACGGCGCAAGCTCCGAGAACAGCACCATCTGCGTCCACGGGAATCGCGCCATCAGGATGTCGAGCCGGTGGCGCATCCCTTCCACGTTGTCGTGGAGGGCTGCGACATGCATCTGCACGCCGGCGATGGCGAAGGGGGTCATTTGGCGGGTGCCTCCGGAACTGCCAGGACTCGGGCTCCCTTCATATACCCTTTGCTGCGCCGCACCAGAGCCTATCCCCGGACCACCAGAACCGAGACCGGCGCGCGGTGCACGATCCGGTCGGCATGGCTGCCGATCAGCAGGGTTCGCAACTCGGACGGCGGATGCGAGGCCATCACGATGAGCGAGGCCTGGGTCGCCTCGGCCGCGCGAAGGATCTCGCGGTCGATGTCGCCATGGCCGACATGTGCCTTCCACGCGACGTCGCCCGGCACATGGGCGGTCCCGAAGGCGGTTAGCTCTTCATGCGCCTTGGCCAGCGCCTTCTTCTCGAAGTCCGCCGGGAAGTAGTCCTGCACCATGGTCATGCCGAAATCCGGCACGATGGCCAGCAGGTGCAGCACCGCGCCGCGCAGGCGGGCCTGCGAGACCGCCTCGGGCAGCGCGTGGGTCCACGAGGCGTCGTGGTTGAGATCGACGGCGAGCAGGATGTCGGGCATCTGCGTGGCCTCCCTTCAGGCGGTCGCGGCGCGGGTCGCCACGCCGTTCGCCGCGCGCCGGCGCTGGAGCATCACGACGCCCCCCAGCAGCAGAAGCGCGGGGATGAACATCAGGTACTTGCTGGGCTGGTCGGCCGGGCGCAGGACGCGAAGCACCTCCTGATCCCAGTCGAGGCCGGCATCGGCCGCGGGGCTGCCGAAGGCCACGTCGTCGAGGAACATCTTGCCGTCGCGCTCGGCCACCGTGATCCCTGCGGCGGCGAGGCGCTCCTCGCCCGTCGCCTCGTTGCCGATGGGCACGAGGGCCACGAACTCGATGGGATCGCCCAGGTCGTTCACGCCGGCCACGCGCAGCCGCAGCTTCTCGCCCGATGGCGTGTTGGCGGCGGCCTCGACGATCGCAGCGGGCTCGCGCTCGATGTAGGGGGCGGAGACCATGTCCATCCAGAAGCCGGGGCGGAACAGCGTGAAGGCGACCAGCAGCAGCGCCGCCGACTCCCAGACCCGGTTGCGCGCGATGAACCAGCCCTGCGTGGCCGCCGCGAACAGCAGCATCGCAACGGTCGCGATCACGAAGATGAACACGCCATGCGCAAGGTCCACGTTGATCAGCAGTAGGTCGGTGTTGAAGATGAACAGGAACGGCAGCGCCGCCGTGCGCAGCGAGTAGAAGAACGCCACCACGCCGGTGCGGATCGGGTCGCCCCCCGACACCGCGGCCGCGGCGAAAGAGGCGAGGCCAACGGGCGGCGTCACGTCGGCCATGATGCCGAAGTAGAACACGAACAGATGCACCGCGATCAGCGGCACGATCAGCCCGTTCTGCTGGCCCAGCGTGACGATCACGGGCGCGAGCAGCGCCGAGACGACGATGTAGTTCGCGGTCGTCGGCAGCCCCATGCCCAGGATCAGGCTGAGGATCGCGGTCAGCAGCAGGATCGCCATGAGGTTGCCGCCCGAGAGCACCTCGACCACGTCAGCGAGCGCCGAGCCGACGCCCGTCTGGCTGACCGCGCCCACGATGATGCCTGCGGTTGCTGTGGCGATGCCGATGCCGATCATGTTGCGCGCGCCGGCGACGAGGCCGTCGATCAGGTCCCTCAGGCCTGCGCCGATCTCGGCCGCGAGATCCCCCGCGCGCCCGGTCATCAGTGCGGCGAGCGGCCGTTGCGTGAGCAGAATGAAGATCATGAAGGCAGACGCCCAGAAGGCCGAAAGGCCGGGCGAGAGGCGGTCCACCATCAGCGCCCAGACCAGCACGACCACTGGCAGGATAAAGTGCAGCCCCGACTTCACCGTCGGCCCCGGCAGCGGCAGCTTCGCCCCCGGCTTGTCGAGGTCGGCCATCTCGGGCGTGGGATGCCGGGTCGAGAGCCACAGCAGGCCCAGATAGACCGCGGTGAGCAGGCCGAACACCACATAGCCCGCCGAGGCGCCGAAGGCGGGCCGGATCCAGCCCATGCCGTAATAGACGCCGAAGCTCAGCGCGCAGATAACGATGATGCCGAAGGCCATGCCGATCAGGCGCTGGACGATGGGCTTCGGCTCGTAGGCACGCTCCATGCCCTGCATGCCGGCCTTCATCGCCTCGAGGTGCACGATGTAGACCAGTGCGATGTAGGAGATCGTCGCCGGCAGGAAGGCGTGCTTGACCACGTCGAAATAGGGGATGCCGACATACTCGACCATGAGGAAGGCGGCGGCGCCCATCACCGGCGGCATGATCTGGCCGTTGACAGAACTTGCCACCTCGACCGCGCCCGCCTTCTCGGACGAGAATCCGACCTTCTTCATCAGCGGGATGGTGAAGGTGCCGGTGGTCACCACGTTCGCGATCGACGAGCCCGAGATGAGGCCGGTCATCGCGGACGACACCACAGCCGCCTTGGCCGGGCCGCCCCGCAGGTGGCCCATCAGCGAGAAAGCCACCTGGATGAAGTAGTTGCCGGCGCCCGCCTTGTCCAAAAGCGAGCCGAACAGCACGAACAGGAATACGAACGAGGTCGACACGCCCAGCGCGATACCGAACACGCCCTCGGTCGTGATCCACTGGTGGTTGATCACCTCGGACAGCGAGTTGCCCTTGTGCGCGATGATCGACGGCATGTGCGGCCCGAGGAAGGTGTAGGCCAGAAACAGCGTCGCCACGATCATGAGGGCAGGGCCCAGCGACCGGCGCGTGGCCTCGAGCAGGATGATCAGGCCAATCATGCCGGCCACGAAGTCCTGCGTGATCGGCGCGCCGACGCGGTCCGAGATCTCGCGGTAGAAGACGAAAAGATAAAGCGCGGTCGCGGCCCCGGCGAGCGCGAGCGCCCATTCCCACGGCGCCACATGGTCGCGCGGCGAGCCGAGCGCGATAGCAGCGAGCGACACCGCCACGATCGCCAGGATCGTGACGGTCGAAATGCTGCCCTCGGCGCCGTAGGCGAACAGCAGGCCCAGCACGACCGGCACGCCGAGGCCGAGCGCCATCTGCACCGGCGTGCGCGTCGCCGGATAGGCCGCGAAGGCGAGGAACAGCGCGAAGGCGAGGTGGATCGAGCGCGCCTCGGTGTCGTTGAACACGCCCCAGTTGACCATGAACGGCAGGGGCGAGGCGAACCAGAGCTGGAACAGCGACCAGGCGAGCGCGGTGAGGAGGATGAGCGTCCCCACCGCGCCCCCCGGCGTGCGCGCGCCGGTGTCTGCCGCGGCGACCAGCTCGTCGAGCTCGGCCTGGCTCAGGCCCTCGCGTCCGGTTGCGGGCGTCTGCTGATCGGTCATGGCTCAGGCCCTCCGGGAGGACCCGCATGGCGGGGCATCGTCGCGCCGCAAGCGGGCCGGGCGGATGCGATGGGGAGCGCCCCGCCCGGCATCGGACGGGCGGGGCATGTCAGGTGGCACGGATTACTGGACCCAGCCGCGCTCCTTGTAGTAGCGCTCGGCGCCCGGATGCAGCGGCGCCGACAGGCCGGCGGAGACCATCTCCTCCTCCTTCAATATCTCGAAGGCGGGGTGGAGCTTCTTGAACCGGTCGAAGTTGTCGAACACCGCCTTCACGACCTGATAGACCGTCTCGTCGTCGACCGAGGCCGACGACACGAAGGTCGCCCGCACGCCGAAGGTCGCCGTGTCGCTGTCGGTGCCGGTGTACATGCCGCCCGGGACGGTTGCCCAGGAATAGAACGGGTTCTCGTTCACCAGCTTCTCGATCGCCGGGCCATCCACCGCGACGAGGTTCGACTCGCAGGACGTGGTGGCTTCCTGGATCGAGCCGTTGGGATGGCCGACCGTGTAGATGATCGCGTCCACCTTGTTGTCGCAAAGCGCCTGCGCCTGCTCGGCGGGCTTAAGCTCGGATGCGAGCGCGAAGTCGGCCATCGTCCAGCCCTTGGCCGCGAGCACGACCTCCATCGTCGCGAGCTGCCCCGAGCCGGGATTGCCGACATTCACGCGCTTGCCCTTCAGGTCGTCGAAGGTCTTGATGTTGGCGTCCTTGCGCGCGATCACCGTGAACGGCTCGGGATGTACCGAGAACACGGCGCGCAGGTCGCTGAACGCGCCGCCCTCCTCGAACTTCGACGAGCCGTTGTAGGCATGGAACTGCCAGTCGGACTGGGCTACGCCCATGTCCATGTCGCCCGCACGGATCGAGTTGATGTTGGCGATCGACCCGCCGGTCGAGGGCGCGGTGCATTTCAGGTTGTGCTCGGCCGTGCCGCGGTTCACCAGCCGGCAGATCGACTGGCCGACGACGAAGTAGACGCCGGTCTGTCCGCCCGTCCCGATGGTGATGAACTTCTCCTCCGCCTGCGCAGCCGCGCCGAGGCCAAGTGCGAGTGCCGCCGCAAGCATCGTGACATGTTTCATCGTGATCTCCCCATCATTTCGATTATGAGATTTTCTTGCTTGATGCAGAACGCTTCATTCTGAACACGACTTTCACGGCGAGTCCATCCGGCTTCGCCCGACTTTGTCACGGCCCCGTCGTGCTGGCCTGAGACCTCCTCGGCACCGGCCGCAGGTCGCGGGCCGAGGGAGGCCCGCGCCTCGATTGACCCGCTGGCGTGATCTGGCATGATGCCTGATCTTTCCCGCCCGGGCGCCCTTCGACCGGCGCGCCTCCCGCAACGACGACAAGCATGCGAGCACGACGACATGATCAGGAAGGCAGCAACTCTCACCCGCCGCGCTGTTCTCGCGGCGGCTGCGGTCGCGCTGGCCGCGCCTCTGGCGACCGGCACCGCCGAAGCGCAGAAGGCAAAGCCCATCAAGGTGGCCGCGATCTACACCGTCCCCGTCGAGCAGCAGTGGGTGAGCCGCATCCACAAGGCGCTGAAGACGGCCGAGGCGCGCGGCGACGTGACCTACACCTGGTCCGAAAACACCGCCAACACTGACTACGAGCGCGTGATGCGCGAATACGCCGAAGCAGGCATGGACCTCGTGGTCGGCGAGGTGTTCGGCGTCGAGCGCGCCGCGCGCAACGTGGCCGCCGAATACCCCGAGACCGCCTTCCTGATGGGCTCGTCCTTCGGCCCTGCGCAGCCCAATTTCGCAGTCTTCGACAACTGGATCCACGAGCCGAGCTACCTGACCGGGATCATCGCCGGCATGTCCACCAAGTCGAACGTGATCGGCATGGTCGGCGGCTATGCGATCCCCGAGGTCAACCGGCTGATGAACGCCTTCATGGAAGGGGCGCTGTCGGTCAACCCGGACGTGAAGTTCCTCGTGACCTTCATCAACTCGTGGTACGACCCTCCCAAGGCCAAGGAAGCGGCCTTCGCAATGATCGATAAGGGCGCCGACATCATGTATGCCGAGCGCTTCGGTGTCTCGGACGCGGCCAAGGAGCGCGGCGTCAAGGCCATCGGCAACGTGATCGACACCTCGGCGGATTATGCGGGCACGATCCTCGCCTCGGCGCTCTGGCACATGGAGCCCACCATCGACCGGGCCATCAAGGCGGTGACGGAAGGGACCTTCGAGCCTGCCGACTACGGCCAGTATTCCTTCATGGCATATGGCGGCGGCAGCTTCGTCGCGGATCCCGCGCTGGTCTCGCCCGAGGCCCTCGAGGCGGCAAAGGCCAAGGAGGCCGAGATCCTCGGCGGGCTGTTCCGCGTCAACGTCAACGACGCCGAGCCCAAGTCGACGATGTGAGCGGAAGTCGCGCGGGCCCCCGTGCGCGCCGGCGCCGCGGGTCCCGGCCCCCGAGCCGGGACCATCTTCTCGCTTGCCGGCCCTGAGGTGGCCCCGGGTCTTCGCCCGGGGCGCACGGCCCGCGCGTCGCGCCCTTGACGGACATCCCATGACCGATCGCCCCCCCGTTCTCGTGCTCGACGGCATCACCAAGCGGTTCGGTCCGCTGGTGGCGAATGACTGCATCGAGCTCACGCTCGCGCCGGGCGAGATCGTGGCGCTCCTGGGCGAGAACGGCGCGGGCAAGACGACGCTGATGAACATCCTGTTCGGCCACTACACCGCCGATGCCGGCCGCGTGCGGGTGGCCGACGGCGCGGGGGGGCTCAGCGATCTCGAGCCCGGCTCGCCGGGTGCGGCGCTCGCAGCGGGGATCGGCATGGTCCACCAGCACTTCACGCTGGCCGAGAACCTCACCGGCCTCGAGAACATCGTGCTCGGCACCGAGCCGGTCCTGCGCGTCTGGGGCGGGCGCGCCGAGGCGCGCGCCAAGGCCGCGCGACTGATGCGCGAGTCCGGGCTCGAGGTCGATCTCGACGCCCGGATCGACCAGCTCACGGTGGGCGAGCGACAGCGGGTCGAGATCCTCAAGGCGCTCTACCGCGACGTGCGGGTGCTGGTGCTGGACGAGCCGACGGCGGTGTTGACGCCGCAGGAGGCCGAGGGGCTGTTCGCTGTGCTGCGGCTGCTGGCGGCGAAGGGCCTCGCGGTGGTGTTCATCTCGCACAAGCTGGGCGAGGTGCTGGCGGTCTCGCACCGGATTGCCGTGTTGCGTGCGGGGCGCAAGGTGGGCGAGCTGGAAACGGCGAAGGCCGACCGCCGCGCCATTGCCGACCTGATGGTGGGCCGCGAGGTGGCGGCTTCGCGGCGCTCGCCGCTCGAGCCCGGCGCGCCGGTGCTGGAACTCGACGGCGTGGACGTGGCGGGTAAGGACGCGCGCCGCTCGCTGCACGGCGCGAGCCTTCTGGTGCGGGCGCGCGAGATCGTCGGCATCGCCGGCGTCTCGGGCAACGGCCAGGCGGCGCTGGCTGCGCTGATCGCGGGGCTCGCGGCGCCGGACGGGGGCCGGATGCGGCTCAATGGCCGGCCGGTCGCGCGCCACGACTCGCGCGCCTTCGTCGAGGCGGGCGTCGCGCGCGTGCCCGAGGACCGCCACCACGACGGCGTGGTGGGCGCGATGAGCGTGGCCGAGAACGTCGCGATCGAGGACATCCGCGCGAAGGGCTTCCAGCACTGGGGCTTCATCGACTTCGCCGCGATCCGCTCGCGCGCCGAAGCCGCGATCCGGGACTATGACGTGCGCTGTCCCGGCCCAGACGCGCCGGCGCGGCTCCTGTCGGGCGGCAACATCCAGAAGCTGATCCTCGCCCGCGTGCTGGAACGCGACCCTCGGCTGATCCTCGCGAACCAGCCGACGCGCGGCCTCGACGTGGGCGCGCAAGCCGAGGTGCACCGCCGGCTGCTGGCGGCGCGCGAGCGCGGCGCCGGGGTGGTGCTGATCTCGGAGGATCTGGACGAGCTGTTCGCGCTCTCGGACAGGATCGTGGTGATCCATGCCGGGCGGCTCGCCGAGGCCGGGCCGCCGGAGGCGCTCGACCGCGGCACGGTCGGGCTGATGATGGCGGGCCATGGGCGGGAGGACGCGGCATGATCCGGCTCGAGGCGCGCCAATCCGTGCCGGGCTGGCTCAGGCTTGCCGCGACAGCAGGCGCGGGCGTGGCTGCGCTGGTGCTGGTGGCGATCCCGATCGCGGCGGCGGGCGTCGGCGTGCTCGATGCCTATGCGCTGATGGCGAAGGGCGCCTTCGGCTCGGTTTTCGCGGCATCCGAGACGCTGACGCGGGCGACGCCGCTGATCCTGACGGGGCTGGCGGCGGCGGTCGCCTTCCGCGCGAAGCTCTGGAACATCGGGGGGGAGGGGCAGCTTTACGCGGGGGCGCTGGCGGCCGTGGCGGTGGGGTCCGGTGCGATCTCGGCCCCTGCCGCGGTGATGGTGCCGATGGTGCTGGTGGCGGGAGCGCTGGCCGGGGCGCTGCTGATGATCGGCCCCGCGCTCATGAAGCTCAGGTTCGGCGCGGACGAGGTGGTGACGACGCTGCTGCTGAACTTCGTCGTGCTCCTGTTCGTGCAGATGATGCTCGAAGGCCCGATGAAGGACCCGATGGGGCTGGGCTGGCCGCAGTCGATGCCCGTGACGGACGAGGCGAGCCTGCCCAGGCTGATGGCGCGCACGCGACTGCATGCCGGGCTCATCATCGGCCTCGTTCTGGCGGTCGCCGTGGCGATCCTCATGCGGCGCACGGTCTGGGGTTTCGAGATCCGCGCGGTGGGCGAGAACGCGGCCGCGGCGCGCTATGCCGGCGTGCCGGTGACGGCGACGATGGTGCGGGTCGCACTGATTTCGGGCGCGCTGGCGGGGCTCGCGGGCGTGGGCGAGGTGGCGGGGCTGAAGGGGTATCTGACCTCGGACCTCTCGCCCGGCTTCGGCTATGCGGGGATCGTGGTGGCGATGCTGGCGGGGCTTTCGCCGCTGGGGGTGATCGCGGCCGCCATCTTCATCGCGGGCGTATTTGTCGGCGCCGATTCCATGAGCCGGGCGACGGGGGTGTCGAACTACCTCGCCGATCTGGTGGTCGCGACCTCGCTCCTATGCGTGCTGGTGGGGGGCTTCCTCACCCGCTTCCGCATCCGGCTGGGGAGGGGGTGATGGAGGTCCTCGACATCCTTCTCACCGTCAATTTCTGGGCGGCGTCGGTCAGGATCGCGACGCCCATGATCTTCGGCGTGCTTGGCGCGCTGGTCTGCGAGCGGGCGGGGGTGCTGAACCTCGGGATCGAGGGGATCTTCACCGCGGGCGCCATGGCGGGGTGGATGGCGGTCTGGGCGGGTGCGGATCTCTGGACCGGGGTCGCGGTCGCCGCGGCGGCGGGGGGGCTGTTCGGCCTGATCCACGCCATTCTGACCGTGCCGCTGGGGCTCTCGCAGCACGTCTCGGGCATCGGCGTGACGCTGCTTGCGTCGAGCCTGAGCTATTTCATCTACCGCACCGCGCTGCCCGACGTGACCACGCCGCCGCGGATCGCGCCGTTCCGTCCCGTCGATATCCCGGTGCTGTCGGACCTGCCGTTCATTGGCCCCGTTCTGTTCCAGCAGACGCCGCTTACGCTGCTGGCCTTCGTACTGGTGGGCGTGGTGGCCTTCGTGCTCTACCGCACGCCGCTGGGCCTCGCGATCCGGGCGGTGGGCGACAACCCCGCTTCGGTCGAGGCGCAGGGGCTGTCGGTCCATGCGCTGCGGATGGGGGCCGTCGTCGCGGGCTCGGGCCTGATGGCGATGGGGGGCGCGTTCCTCACCATGTCGGCCTTCGACGCCTTCTTCTTCGGCATGGTCAACGGGCGGGGCTGGATCTGCATCGCGCTGACGGTGTTCGCGTCGTGGCGGCCTGGCAAGGCGCTGCTTGGCGCGCTGCTGTTCGGGGCCTTCGATGCCTTCCAGGTGCGGCTCCAGACCGAAGTTGGGGCGTTTCTGCCCAGCCAGGTGTTCCTGATGCTGCCTTATCTTCTGTCGATCGCGGCGCTGGTCGCGGTGGCGCGCAAGGCCGACTACCCGCGCGCCATGCTGACGCCGTGGTTCAAGGGGCAGCGGTGAAGCTCTCGCCGGTGTAAAGCGCCGCGCGAGCCCGGATCGCCTCGCCCACGAAGGCCATGCAGGCACGCACGCGCGGCACTCGGCGCAGCGAGGGGTGGGTGACCACCCAGATGTCCAGATAGGGAATGGGCTCGATCCCCGGCAGGCGGATAAGGTCCGCGTCGCTGTCGCCGAGGAAGCAGGGCAAAAAGCCCACGCCCGCCCCTGCCCGCACCGCGGCGTGAAGCGCCACCATGTCGTCGAAGCGCATCGCCACCCGCGAACGCGGGTGAAGCGCCCTCAATGCCTCTGGCACCCCGTCCTCCCATCACTGGGAAGGCGAGGCAGTCGAGCCCGGTCTCGGCCCCCGGCGCCTCGATGGCGGCGCGATGCGCGTCGAGATAGCCGCGCGCGAGGTAGAAGGCGCGGCGCTGGCCACTGGCGCGCCGGCCGACCAGGGTGTCCTCGGGCGCGTTCGAGACCCGGATCGCCACGTCCGCCTCGCGCCGGTGCAGGTTGAGCGGCACGTTGCTGGCGTTGACCGTCAATTCGACGCCGGGGTGTCGGGCGCCATAGGCGGCAAACACCCCCGCCAGATGCACGGCGATCAGAAGCTGCGGCGCGGTCACCGTCAGCGGCCCCGCCAGCGCCCGGTCGCGCCCGGCAAGGTCCTGGGCGAGCCCGAGCATCTCGGCCTCGGCCCGCCGGGCGGTTTCCAGCGCCCGCTCGCCCGCCGCCGTGGGCACGATGCCGCGCGGCAGCCGGTCGAACAGCCGCACGCCCAGCCGCGCCTCGAGCCCCGCGATGCGGCGCGAGACGGTGGCGTGGTTGACGCCGAGCGCCCGCGCCGCGCCGCTGAAGCCTCCCTCCCGCGCGGCGGCGAGAACGAAGCGCAGATCGTCCCAGTCGGTCATCTGTGCAGATATGCACGGCAGCCGTGCGCCTTCCATCAATTTTCCACAAGGCCGCGATCCGCTAGGCAAGGCGCCATCCAGACCCCCGAAGGAGAACAGAATGAGCGTCCATGTCATCGCCCAGATCCATGTCACAGACCGCGAGGCGCTGGCGGCCTATCGCGCTGAGGCCGGCGCGGCCCTTGCCAGGCACGGTGGCAGCGTCGTCGCGGGCGGCCCTGTGGCCGACATCCTCGAGGCTGCGAACGACGCGCCGACCGTGGCGGCCCTGCTCGCCTTCCCCTCGGTCGAGGCGGCGCGGGCATGGCGCGAGGACGCCGAGCTTGCGGCGGTGCACGAGTTGCGCAACCGCGCCGGAGCCTCGACGATCTTCGTCATCCCCGGCTGACACCCCCTTGCCCCCATCGGGTTTTTTTGCACACCTTGCCGGGGCCTGCCCCCCCGGTCCGATGCGGAGAGCCCCGATGAGCTTCGACCTGATCGTGCGCAACGCAACCCTGCCCGATGGCCGCACCGGGCAGGACATCGCCTGCACCGCCGGCCGGATCGCCGCCATCGAGCCACGGATCGAGGCGCAGGCGGCGCGCGAGATCGAGGCGGGCGGGCAGCTTGTCTCGCCCCCCTTCGTCGATTGCCATTTCCACATGGACGCGACGCTCTCGCTGGGGCTGCCGCGGATGAATGTGTCGGGCACGCTGCTTGAAGGCATCGCGCTATGGGGCGAGTTGAAGCCGCTGCTGACGCACGAGGCGGTGATCGAGCGGGCGCTGCGCTACTGCGATCTCGCGGTCTCGCAGGGTCTGCTCGCGATCCGCAGCCATGTCGATATCTGCGACGACCGGCTGCTGGCGGTCGAGGCGCTGAAGGAGGTGCAGGCGAAGGTCCGACCCTACCTCGACCTGCAACTGGTGGCCTTCCCGCAGGACGGCTATTACCGCTCGCCCACGGCGGCCGCGAACCTTGCCCGCGCGCTCGACATGGGCGTCGAGGTGGTGGGCGGCATCCCGCATTTCGAGCGCACCATGGCGGATGGGGCGGCCAGCGTGCGGGCGCTCTGCGAGATCGCGGCCGAGCGGGGCCTGTTGGTCGACATGCATTGCGACGAGACCGACGACCCCCTTTCGCGCCACGTCGAGACGCTGGCCTTCGAGACGCAGCGGCTGGGGCTGCAGGGGCGGGTGGCGGGGTCGCACCTGACCTCGATGCACTCGATGGACAACTACTATGTCTCGAAGCTGATGCCGCTGATGGTCGAGGCGGGGGTGGCCGCCATTGCCAACCCGCTGATCAACATCTGCATCCAGGGCCGGCACGACAGCTATCCCAAGCGGCGCGGCATGACGCGGGTGGCGGAACTGCGCGACATGGGCATCCCGGTGGCCTTCGGGCACGACTGCGTGATGGACCCCTGGTATTCGCTGGGGCAGGCGGACATGCTGGAAGTGGCCTCGATGGCGGTGCATGTGGGGCATCTCACCTCGCGCGAGGCGATGCGGGCTTCGTTCGAGGCGGTCACCACCGTGCCCGCGGCGATCCTGGGGCTGGCGGATTACGGCCTCGCGCCCGGCTGCCATTCCGACATGGTGATCCTGCAGGCGGCCGACCCCATCGAGGCGATCCGCATGAAGCCGGTGCGCCTTGCCGTCATCCGCCGCGGACGCGTGATCGCCGAGACCATGCCGAAGGTCACGGCGCTGAGGCTCGACGGCCGGCCCGACATGGTGGACCCCGCCGCCTATGCCCCGCGAGAAGGCGCTGCCACCCCGTCCTGAGCCCCTTGGCGCGGCCGCGACCGAGGTCCAAACGCGGCAGGTCGCGGCCGTTTTCGGCGCGTCAGCCCGCGTGACCCACGCTAGCATCGCCCCAGTTCCCATCGCCGGAGCCTGCCCGAATGACCGCCGACCACCCGCTGAGGCCGCTGTTCAATCCCCGCTCGATCGCCTTCGTCGGCGGCTCGAATCTCAAGCCCGCGCTGCGCTATCACCGCGACCAGGGGTTTGCGGGCCGCACCTATGTGGTGAATGCGAAGAACGAAAGCCTCGGCGGCTATGCCTGCACGCCATCGATCGAGGCGCTGCCAGAGGCCCCGGATCTCGCCTTCGTCGCCATCCGGCGCGAGGCGGCGATCGAGGCCATCGCGGCGCTTCGGGCGCGCGGCTGCCGGGCGGTGGTGTGCAACGCCGCGGGCTTTGCCGAACTGGGCGAGGTCGGGGCGGCCCTGCAGGCGGCCTATCTCGACGCCGTGGGCGATATGGCGGCGCTTGGTCCCAATTCCATCGGTCTTGCGAACTTCGCCGACCCCATGGCCGCGATGATGGACCATTTCGGCGTGGCACATGTCGAGCGCGGGGTGGCGGTGGTGAGCCAGGGCGGGGGCCTGCTCTGCGACGTGGTGTTCGCCGACCGGGGCCTGCGGGTCACGCATCTGGTAGGCTGCGGCAACCAGGCCAGGACGACGGTGGCCGACTGCCTCGACTACGTGCTGGACGACCCGCGCGTCACGGCGGTGGGCCTGACCTTCGAGGGGCTGCCCGAGACCGCGACGCTGAGGCGCGCGGCGGTGAAGGCTCTGCGCCTCGGCAAGCCCATCGTCGCCTTCAAGCTGGGCCGCAGCGAGGCGGGCGCGCGGGCCTCCGCGTCGCACACCGCCTCGATGACCGGCGCGGGGGCGGCGTGGGACGCGCTCTTCGACCGGCTGGGGATTGTGACGGCGAACTCGGAATCGACCTTCATCGAGACGTTGAAGCTGTTCGACTCCGGCCAGGTTCCAAAGGGCCGGCGGGTGATGGTGACGGCCGCCTCGGGCATGATGGGGATCATGCTGGCCGACCATCTGGCGGCCGCGGGCTTCGAGATGCCGCAACCCGGCCCCGCCGTTGCCGCGCGCCTGCGCGAGCACCTGCCGGGGATCGCGACCCCCGGCAATCCGCAGGACATCACGATGGCCGCGTGGAACGATCTCGAGCGGCAGCGGGCGATCTACTCGACCCTGCTCGAGGAGGATTACGACGTCGCCATGCTGCTGCAGAACTACCCGCGCGAGGGGATGTGGGACATCACCGAATACGCCGCCCAGGTCGATGCCATCGCCGCCGCCTGCCGCGGGCGCGACGTGGCGGGGATGCAGGTGGCGCCGCTCGCGGACTGCTTCCCGGCCCATGCCCGCGCGCAGACCGAAAGCCACGGGCTTGCGGCGATGCAGGGGCTCGAGGAGTGCATGGCGGCGCTGAATGCGGGCGTGACATGGCGCGAGCGGCATGCGGCGCTGATGGCCGAGGGGCCGGACGCGCTGGCGGCATCCGCCGCCGCCGTCCCGCCCGCGCCGGTGCGGCTCGACGAGGCCGAGGCCAAGGCGCTGATCGCAAGCGCGGGCGTGCCGGTGCCGGCCTCGCGCGTCACCACGCCCGAGGGGGCGGGGCGGGCGGCAGCGGCGCTGGGCTTCCCGGTGGCGGTGAAGGCGCTCGACGCGCGCCTCCTGCACAAGACCGAAGCCGGTGCGGTGCGGCTCGGCCTGCGCTCCGAGGCCGAGGTCGAGGCGGCGGTCGCGGCCATGCGCCTCGACATGGCGCGGCTTGCGCCCGAGGTGCCGCTGACCCGGGTGCTGGTCGAGCGCATGGCTGGCGAGGTGGTGGCCGAGGTCATGGCCTCGGTCAGCATTGATCCGGTGATCGGCCCCCTGATGATGATCGCGGGCGGCGGCGTCGAGGCGGAACTGTGGGGCGACACGACCCTGATCGCCTTCCCCGTCACGCGGCCCGAGGTCGAGCGCGCGCTCGACCGGCTCAAGGTCGCGAAGCGCATCGCAGGCTGGCGCGGCCGGCCCGCCGGCGACCGCTCGGCGCTGGTCGAGGCGCTGATGGCGCTCGCGCGCTTTGCGGAAGCCGAGGCCGGGCGGCTGGCCGAGGTCGAGATCAACCCGATCCTGGTGGGCCGCGAGGGGGTGCTGGCGGTCGATGCGGTCATGTCGCTCGCCCGCGCCGAGGCCGCGGTCGCCTGACCCCTTGCCCCGCCACGTGCGCCCTTGGCAGAACGGGGCCGAGACAGAGGAGACAACCCATGACCGGACCCGTCAGGCGCGCCCGCCGAGGCCGCGTGCTCGAGATCACGCTCGACCGCCCTAAGGCCAACGCCATCGACGCCGCCACCAGCCGCGCGATGGGCGAGGCGTTCCGCGAGCTTGCCGAGGATGACGGCCTCTCGGTCGCCATCGTCACCGGGGGCGGTGAGCGGTTCTTCTCGGCCGGCTGGGATCTGAAGGCCGCGGCGGCGGGCGAGGGGCCGGATGCCGATCAGGGCATCGGCGGCTTCGCCGGGCTCACCGAATACTGGGGCCTGAAGAAGCCGGTGATCGCCGCCGTCAACGGGATGGCGCTGGGCGGTGGCTTCGAGCTCGCGCTCGCCGCGGACCTCATCGTCGCGGCCGAACACGCCGAATTCGGCTTGCCCGAGCCCGGCCTCGGCATCGTCGCGGATTCGGGCGGCATGATCCGCTTGCCGCGCCGCATGCCGCGCGCCATCGCGATGGAGATGATGTTCACGTGCCGGCGCGTGGGGGCGGCCGAGCTTTCCCGCTGGGGCCTGATCAACGAGGTGGTGCCGGGCGAGCGCCTGATGGACGCCGCGCGCGCGCTGGCCGACCGGGTGGCGGCCTCGGCGCCGCTGTCGCTCATGGCGACCAAGGAGGTGGTGGCCGCGACCGAGGGGCTGGGGGTCGAGGAGGCTTACCGCGTCATGCGCGGCGGCCTGCCCATCTACTCGCGGGTGTATGCCTCCGAGGACGCGGCCGAAGGCATGGCCGCCTTCGCCGAGCGCCGCGCGCCGGTCTGGAAGGGGCGCTGAGAATGGCCGGGCCGCTCCGCCTCTACGAGACCCGCGTCAAGCCCGAGTGGATCGACGAGTTCGAGCACGTCAACGTCGCCCACTACATCACCATCTGCGACCAGGGCACATGGGGCTTCTGGAACCTGATGAACGGCGGGCGCGACATGGCGGCGCGCGGCGGGCACGAGTACGTCGTTCTGGAAACGCATGTCCACTACATCTCGGAACTGCCGCTGGACGCGCCGATCCATGTGACCACGCAGCTTGTGGCGCATGACGACAAGCGCGCGGTGATTTTCCATCGGGTCTGGCGCGACGATGCCGATGGCCCCGTGCTGTCGGCCACCAACGAGGTGAAGCTCATCGCCTTCGACCTTGGCGCCCGGCGGATCGAGCGCTTCGCACCCGAAGTCAAGGCGCGGCTGGACGCGCTTGCAGCCGAGTTGGCGGACCTGCCGGCCCCCGAGCAGGCGGGGCAGGGCATCGCGCTGGCCCGGCGCTGACAGTCCGACCGGAGATGACGGCGCGACGCAAGTCGAGCCACCGGCCTTAACCAATCGTTCAGCATGACCCCCTAGGTGAACGAAAGGGCGCCTCGCGCGCGACGCCCGTGGTCAGGGACGGGGAGGGCATGGCGATGATCCCGACGGATCCGCTCTTCGCGCAACAGTGGTATCTGTTGAACGGCTCGGGCGGGCTCGACCTCAACCTTGCCGGCGTCTGGGACGACTATACCGGCGCAGGCGTTCAGGTCGCCATCATCGATGACGGCTTCGACCTGAGCCATGCCGATCTCGCGGTGAATTTCCGCACGGACATCGACTACGACTACATCAATTTCGATACGGTGCCGCAGCCCGGCTCGGGCGAGCATCACGGCACGGCCGTCGCCGGCATCATCGGGGCCGCCGCGGGCAATGGCGTCGGCGGCGTGGGCGTCGCGTGGGACGCCACCCTGGTGGGCTATCGCAACGCCTCCAACCTCTCGCTGGACGATGCCATTCTCGACGCGGCGGGGCTGGGCGACGGGATCGGCAACACGGCCGGTGGCGGGAACGGATCCGACGTCGTCAACATGAGCTTCGGCTTCGCCCCGCTGTTTCTGACCGACAGCTCGTTCGGCCTGATCCTCGACGCGATGGAGGCCGCCGCGGCGCAGGGCCGCAATGGGCTCGGCACGATCTTCGTGAAGTCCGCCGGCAACGGGCGCGATGTCCCCGGCAACGCCTTCCGCGACGAAGGCACCGCCGAGGTGATGGACACCAGCGCCTTCACCATCAATGTCGGCGCCGTCCGCGCCGATGGCTGGGTGACCGACTTCTCGACGCCCGGCGCCAACCTCCTGGTCAGCGCCTTCTCGAACGACATCTCGAACGCGACGGCGATCACCACGACCGATCGCACCGGCAGCCTCGGCTTCGGAGGCGGCGACTTCATCCAGGATTTTGGCGGCACCTCGGCATCGGCGCCGCAGGTGAGCGGCGTGATCGCCCTCATGCTAGAGGCGAACGCTGGCCTCGGCTGGCGCGACGTGCAGCAGATCCTCGCGCTTTCGGCGCGCCATGTCGGCTCGGCCGTCGGCGCGGCGGCGAACGACGGTGCGCCGCCGGGTGGCGGCTACGAGCAGGCAACCCAGGAGAACGGCGCAAGCTGGTTCTGGAACGGCGGCACGCAGTGGAACGGCGGCGGGCTGCACTTCTCGAACGATTACGGCTTCGGCCTCGTCGACGCGCTGGCCGCCGTCCGGCTGGCCGAGAGCTGGACGCAGCAATCCACCTCGGCCAACCGCACCGTGCTCGCGCGTGATCTGCTGAACACGACGCAGACGATCCCGGACGGGAATGCTGCCGGGCGCAGCTTCACTGCGCTCGAGACCGGGACGATCCGGGTCGAGCATGCCGAGGTCGAGCTTGCGATGACGGTGGGATTTTTCGCCGATCTCGAGGTCTACCTCACCTCGCCCTCGGGAACGCGGGTGCAGCTCGTCGCGGCCACCGGCGGGGCGGGAATGTTCGCGGGGCGCTGGGTCTTCGGCACCACCGCGCTGATGGGCGAGGCGTCGGCCGGCGCCTGGACCGTGACGGTGGTGGATGCCGGTATGGGTGACGCGATCACCTTGAGCGACATCGTGCTGAGGCTGGCCGGCGCGGCCGCCGGCGAGGATGACCTCTGGGTCTTCACCGGCGAGTTCTCGGAGGTCGCCGGGGATGGCGCGCACCAGACCGTGTTCGCGGGCGGCTCGGGCCACGACACGATCAACGCGTCGGCGGTGGGATCGGACGTCACGATCGATCTCGCCGCCGGGACCGGCGTGATCGACGGCGTCGCGATCACCCTGTCGTCGATCGAGGCGGTTCTAGGCGGCGATGGCGCCGACATCCTGGCCGGCACGGCCGGCGCCGAGACGCTGGTGGGCGGACGGGGCAACGACATCCTGCGCGGCAATGGCGGGGCGGACGTGCTGCGCGGCGGGCGGGGTGATGACCGGCTGATCGTCGCTGCCGGGCTCGCGCCCGCGTCGGGCGCGCTGTTCGACGGCGGTGAGGGCAGGGACGCGCTGGTCCTCGACGCGCCTGGCCAGCTTGTTCCCGGCGGCGCTGTGTTTGACCTCTCAGGCGCGGACATGCTGTCGATCGAGGAACTGCATTTCGCCCCCGGTGGCGCGGCCCAGCCGCGCAGCGTGATCTTCGAGGGCCAGGAATTCGACGCGCCGGGCGAGTTCGCGCCGCAGCTGGTCGTGAGGGGAGAGGACGCCGCCGGCGCGACCGAGCGGATTGTGATCCGGCTCGGCGTGAACCAGACGCTCGACCTCTCGGGCTGGACCTTCGTCGATTGGGGCGGCCAGGGCGAGGCGATCGAAATCGTCGGCGACGACTCGGACGAGAGCGTGGTCGGCTCGTCGCAGGCCGATACGATCGAGACGGGCGGCGGCAACGACATCGTCCTTGCGGGCGCCGGGAACGACCGGATCGACGCGGGCGACGGTCGCGACACGGTCGATGCGGGCGCGGGCGACGACATCGTCATCGACGGCGACGGGCTCGGCGTGCTCGGCGCCGCCGACAGCCTCGACGGGGGCGATGGCGTCGACACGCTGATCGCTATCGCTGCCTGGACCACGGCCGCGACCTTCGACCTCGCTCTCGGGAGCCTGTCGTCGGGCACGGGCCTTGTGCAGGCGATCCGGAATTTCGAGAACGTCACCGTCTCGGGTTCGGCGCGCGTCATTGGCACGAACGGGGCGAACACGATCACGGCGACCGAGGATTTCGCGTCGGCGGGCAACCTGATCGAGGCGGGCGGCGGGGCCGATACCGTCGTCGCGGCCGGAGGGGACGATGAGATCCACGGCGGCGGCGGGAATGACCGGATCTGGGCTGGCGCCGGCAACGATCGGCTCTTCGGCGATGACGGGAACGATACGTTCTTCGCCGACAGGGGCCACGACTGGATCGACGGCGGCGCCGGCAACGACGTGATCTGGGGCGGGCTCGGCAACGACACCATGTTCGGCGACGACGGTGACGACGTTCTGCGCGGCAATGGTGGCGCCGACCTGCTCGACGGTGGCGCGGGCAACGACCGCTTCTTTGGCGGCCCCGGGCACGACACGCTGCTGGGCGGCGCCGACGACGACATGCTCGAGGGCATCGGCGGGAACGACCTCATCGAGGGCGGCGAGGGCAACGACACGCTTCTCAGCGGCTTTGGGTTTGACCGGCTCTATGGCGGCGACGGCGATGACTGGCTCGAGGGGGGCGAGCGGGACGATGTGCTCTCGGGTGGTCATGGCGCCGATGTCTTGCATGGCAATGCCGCCAATGACCACCTGATGGGCGATGCGGGAGACGACGAGCTTCGCGGCGGGCTCGGCGACGATCGGCTCGAGGGCGGCGAGGGCAACGACATGCTCTTCGGTCAGCAGGGCGACGACCTGATGATCGGCGGCGCCGGGGACGACACGCTCGACGGTGGGCTTGGCGTCGATCGGTTCCTCTTCACCTCGGATCTTGACGGCAACGACCGGATCAACCGCTTCGAGGTGGGCATCGATCTCGTCCATTTCAGCGGCATCACGGGGGTCTCGGGCTTCTCGGATCTCGTGATCATCAAGCAGGATTTCGGCAGCCTGGTCGTTGCCGGGGCGGTGACGGTGTTCATCGCCGGAGTGACGCCGGGCTTGCTTGACGCGGATGATTTCGTCTTTGGCTGAGGGGGTGCCTGCCGGCGCCGGATACCGCGCGAGGTGTGACAGGGAAGCGTCCGGCCGGCGACGCCGCTCGACACGCCCGGATGACTCCTGGCAGGGCGGGCGGTGAGGGCCTTGCGCCTGAAGCGCGGCGCCGTGTGGCGGTGTGTGCGGATGGCGCGACCACGCCACCCCTCCGGCGGGCGGAAGCGGTGCGCGCCCGCACCGAGGGCGGCGCAAACGAGCATGCGCGCGTGCGCCGCGCGTGCGGGCCTCGAACATCGGTCTCGCGACTTTCGCGTGGGGCATGCGCGTGGAGCAAGGACCGGCTGCGGGGTTGACAGGGGTGCGCCGCGCCGCGCCAAGCTGTCACGGCGAACGGAGCGACCGATCCAGTGAGGGCGGGCACCATGGCGAACGAGACACCGCTTTGCGACTTCGGCTGGCCCGCGCCGGATTTCGATCTGCCGGGCATCGACGGCCGCAGCTACCGCCGTGACGCGATCGCCGGCCCAAGGGGATTGCTGGTGATGTTCCTCTGCAATCACTGCCCCTATGTGCGCGCGGTCGAGACGCGTATCGCGCGCGACGCCCGCGACCTTGCGGCGCTGGGCGTCGGATCCGTCGCGATCTGCTCGAACGACGCCGCCGCCTACCTGGATGATGGCCCCGATGGCCTGCGCGCCCAGGCCCAGCGCGCCGGCTTCGGCTTCCCCTATCTCGTGGACGCCGACCAGTCGGTTGCGCGCGCCTATGACGCGGTCTGCACGCCGGACTTCTTTGGCTTCGACGCGGGCCTCGGGCTGCAGTATCGGGGCAGGCTCGATGCCTCGCGGCGCGAGGCGGGGCCGCCCGGCTTGCGCCGCGACCTGTTCCTCGCCATGAAGCAGGTCGCCGAGACCGGACGCGGTCCTGCTGGGCAGGTCGCGTCGGTGGGCTGCTCGATCAAGTGGAAACAAGGCTGATGAGTGCTGGTATGACGGCGCGCCCCCGTGCGGTGGTGTTCGATCTCGACGGGACGCTGGTCGACAGCGCGCCGGACATTCACGCGGCGGCAAACGTGATGCTGGCCGCGCTCGGCCGCGCGCCGCTCGACCTTTCGCAGGTGACCTCGTTCGTGGGCAACGGCGTGGCGAAGCTGGTCGAGCGCTGTCTGGCCGCGACCGGAGGCGCAGACGAGGCGCTGGGCGCTCGCGCCTTCGGGATCTTCCGCGAGGCCTATCACGCGGCCCCCGCGGTGCTCACCCGCCCCTATCCGGGGGTCGAGGGGGCGCTCGACGCGCTCGCCGGGGCGGGATGCGCGCTCGGGCTCTGCACCAACAAGCCCGAAGGGCCGACACGGCAGGTGCTCGAGGGGCTCGGCCTCGCGCGGCATTTCGGCGCGGTGGTGGGCGGCGACACGCTCGCGGTGATGAAGCCCGACCCCGCGCCGCTTGAGCTCTGCCTCGAACGCCTCGGCGCGGCGCCGGCCGACGGCCTCTATGTCGGCGACAGCGAGACCGATGCGGCCACCGCGCGTGCCGCGGGGCTGCCGTTCGCGCTCTTCACCCGCGGCTATCGCAAGAGCCCCGTCGAGAGCTTCGAGACGGTTCTGAGCTTCGATGACTTCGCGGCGCTCGCGCCTTTCGTCGTCGGCGCCACGCGCGCGGCTTGAGGCTGTCCGTGGTTGGGGCCTGTGCCTGAAACCCCGGCACTTTGCACAGCCGTCTGTTGTAGTATGCTGACCGCATGCCCATCTCGACCAGTGGAGGACAGATGCGGAGGACGCGATGACGCCGGACGTGACGGCCTTCTTCGACGAGCCGACCAACACGGTCTCGTATGTCGTGCGCGATCCCGGAGGCGCTGCGGCGGCCGTGATCGACTCGGTGCTCGATTTCGACAATGCCGCGGGGCGGACCTCGACGGCCTCGGCGGACCGCATCATCGCCCATGTCCGCAAGCATGGCCTGAAGGTCGAATGGCTGCTCGAGACGCATGTCCATGCCGACCATCTGTCGGCCGCGCCCTACCTGCAGCGCGAGCTGGGCGGCAAGATCGGCATCGGCGAGAACATCCGCGTCGTTCAGGACACCTTCGGCAAGATCTTCAACGCCGGGACCGAGTTCGAGCGCGACGGCTCGCAGTTCGACCGGCTGTTCCGCGAGCAGGACCGCTTCGCGATCGGCGGCCTTACCGGCTCCGTGCTGCACACGCCTGGGCACACGCCCGCCTGCCTGACCTACGTGATCGGTGATGCGGCCTTCGTGGGCGACACGCTGTTCATGCCGGATTACGGCACGGCGCGCTGCGACTTCCCTGGCGGCTCGGCCGCGCAGTTGTGGGACTCGATCCAGAAGCTGTTGAGCCTGCCCGACGAGACGCGGCTCTACATGTGCCACGACTACAAGGCGCCGGGGCGCGAGGACTACGCCTGGGAGTCCACCGTGGCGGAGGAGCGTGCCCGCAACGTCCACATCGCCGGCCGAAGCAAGGAAGACTTCGTGGCGATGCGCGAGGCGCGCGATGAGACGCTGGGGATGCCGAGGCTGATCATCCCCTCGATCCAGGTGAACATGCGCGCGGGCCGGATGCCGCCCGCCGAGGACAACGGGACCGTCTATCTCAAGGTCCCGCTCAACCGGCTGTAACGGAGACGACCATGCCAGATTGGGGTTTCGGCCTGCTCGGCGGGCTGATGATCGGCTGTGCGGCAGCGCTCTTGCTGCTTGCGAATGGCCGCATCGCGGGGATCAGCGGCATTCTGGGCGAGGCGCTGGCGGGGCGCCGGCTGGACGAGGGGCTTCCGTTCCTCGCGGGGCTGATTGCGGCGCCCGGC
This sequence comes from Thermohalobaculum sediminis, assembly GCF_023487995.1. GTDB lineage: Bacteria > Pseudomonadota > Alphaproteobacteria > Rhodobacterales > Rhodobacteraceae > Thermohalobaculum > Thermohalobaculum sediminis. The sequence continues at coordinate 493,778 of NZ_JAMFKN010000003.1, read as the reverse complement.
CTCGTCGGGCTCGCAAGCCGCGCTCCGGTGATCGCACCCGCGGCGCCGCTCGGCCTCGTGATCGCGGGCGGACTCGTTGTCGGGGTCGGCACGCGGCTCGGCAGCGGCTGCACGTCGGGGCATGGCGTCTGCGGCCTGTCGCGGCTGTCGCCGCGCTCGATGGCGGCGACGGGAACATTCATGGTCGTTGCCGCGCTCACCGTGTTCGTGACGCGGCACGTGATCGGGGGGCTTTGAGATGCGCGGTCTGACGGCGGGGCTTTCGGGTGCCCTGTTCGGCCTCGGCCTCTATGTCTCGGACATGGTGAACCCCGCCCGCGTGCTGGCCTTCCTCGACGTGGCGGGGGACTGGGACCCGACGCTCGCCTTCGTCATGGCGGGGGCGCTCATCCCGATGGCAGTCGCCTGGCGGGTGGCGGCGCGGCGGGGCCGGGCGCTCTGCGGGGCCGAGATGCCGGGGCCGCCCAAGGGCCGGATCGACGGGCGGCTGATCGGCGGTGCGGCGCTGTTCGGCCTGGGCTGGGGGCTGGTCGGGCTCTGCCCGGGTCCTGCGCTCGCGATCATCGGGCTCACCGACGCCAATGGATGGATCTTCGCGGCCTCGATGATCGCGGGGATGCTGGGTTGGGGCGCCGCGATGGCGATGCGCTCGCGCCCGGCCTGAGCGCAGCCCGCGTCAGGCGGGGCCCTCGCGGTAGACCAGCGCGACCCCCTCGGCCGCCGCGTCCGCCTCGGCCGATTCCTGCAGGCGCGCGTGCAGCGGCGACTTGATGCAGACGGGGTCGGTCGCGCGCGCGTCGCCTGCGAAAGCCATCGCCTGGCAGCGGCAGCCGCCAAAATCGCGCGTCTTGCGCTCGCAGGAGCGGCAGGGTTCCTGCATCCAGTCGAAGCCGCGGAAGGCGTTGAAGGCCGCCGAGTCGCGCCAGATCTCGCCCAGGTGGGTCTCCGGCGCGCGCGGGAAGTCGAGGCCGGGGATCGTGTGCGCCGCGTGGCAGGGCATCACCCGCCCGTCCGGCGTGACGTTGAGCCCGGTCGAGCCCCAGCCGCCCATGCAGGGCTTGGGATAGTCGGCATGATGGTCGGCCGTCACGTAGTCGATCACCAGAACGCCACTGAGCCGCTCGCGGGCCTCGGCCACGATCCGGCTAGCCTCGCGCGCCTGCGCGCGGGTGGGCATCAGGGCCGCGCGGTTCAGCGTGGCCCAGCCGTGGAACTGGACGGTCGCGACTTCGAGCCGCCGGGCGCCCATCTCGACCGCCATCTCGATCGTCTCGGGCAGGCGGTCGAGGTTCTGGCGATGCATCACGGCGTTGAGTGTCAGCGGAATGCCGCGCGTGCCGATCCACCCGGCCACCTGCATCTTGCGCGCAAAGCCGCCGCGATAGCCGCCGATCCGGTCGGCCGTCGCGGCATCCACCCCTTGCAGCGAGAGCTGGATGTGCTCGAGCCCGGCCGTGACGAGGGCGTCGAGACGCCGCTCGGTCAGCCCAACGCCGGAAGTGATGAGGTTGGTATAGAGATCGACCGCATGGGCCGAGGCCACGATCTCCTCGAGATCGCGCCGCGAGGCGGGCTCGCCGCCCGACAGGTGCAGTTGCAGGACCCCGATCTCGGCTGCCTGCCCGAAGATCCGCGCCCAGTCGGCGGCTGAGAGCTCGGACGCCTTCGCCGCGAGCTCGAGCGGGTTCGAGCAGTAAGGGCAGGCGAGCGGGCAGCGATGAGTGAGTTCGGCCAGCATCGCCATCGGCGGCTGGACCGCGACGGGCCGGGCGGCTGTGGTCTGAGCTTGCGTGTTCATTCCGCCTCCGCCATCCGCCGCTGGATCAGCGAGGCGAGGAAGGTCCCCGCATCGGCGGCGATCCGCTCGCGCGGCGCCTGGTACCTGGCCGCCAGCCGGTCCACGATTTCGCCGAAGGACCGCGTACCGTCGGTCTCGGCAAGGATTGCTGCGCCCACCGCATCGAGCTTGAGCGTGCGCTCGGGCGCCAGCAGCACCCAGATGCCGCGCACCCCATCGAACTTGGTCCGCACCCCGCGCAGAAGCCTCGGCACCGCCTGTTCCGCGAGCCCGGTCATGCCGCCACGGCCTGCAGCCCCTCCCCGGGCTGCCAGGCGCCGGGGGGGATGCGCGCGGGCTCGACGTAAGAATGCCACAGGGCGTCGAGCTGGGCCCACAACACGTCGGTCTTGAACTCGAGCGCGGCGGCGGCGGCGTCCTGCTTCTCGGCCGTGTCGGCATGGTCGAGCACCCAGGCGAGGCCGAAGGCCACGTCCTTCGGCGCCTCGTCGAGCCGCTTGCGAAAATAGCTCATCGAGACGTCATTGGCGAAGGCGTAGTGCTTCAGCAGTCCCTCGATCCGATCGGAATGGATCTTGGGCGCGAAGAGTTCCGTCAGCGAGGATGCGACCGCTTCGAGAAGCGTCTTCTCCCGCACGAAGCGAACATAGGCATCGACCGCGAAGCGGGTGGCCGGCATCACCCCGCGCGCCGAGGCGACGTAGGCAGGGTCGAGCCCCACGGCCTCGGCCAGTTTCAGCCAGCGCGCGATGCCGCCCTCGCGCCCCTCGGCGCCGTCATGGTCCTCGATGCGCGAGCGCCAGGCGCGGCGCAACGCCGGGTCCTCGACGCGGGACATGAAGGCCGCGTCCTTCATCGGGATGCGCGACTGGTAGTAGTAGCGATTGATCACCCAGGCGCGCACCTGGTCGGGCGTGCACTGTCCGCCGTGCAGCCGATGATGGAAGGGGTGCTTGTCGTGGTAGCGCTCGGCGCCGATCCGGCGGAGCCGTGCCTCGAAGGCCTCGCGCGAGAGCGGTTGCGCGGTCATGTCACGATCTCCATCCCGTCCTGTCCCACGATCCAGCCCGCCGCCTCGGCCGCCCGCCGCTCGGCCGAGCGGGGGTCGAGAACCGGGTTCGTGTTGTTCATGTGCACGAACACCTTGCGCCCGACGCGGATGTCGCGAAATGCGGCAATCGAGCCCGCCTCGCCGTCCATCGACATGTGCCCCATCCGCGCGCCGGTCTTGCGCCCAAGGCCCAGCCGGATCATCTCGTCGTCGCGCCAGAGCGTGCCGTCGAAGAAGACGAGATCGGCGCCCTCCAGCCGGCCGCGAAGCGCCGGCGTCATCCGCGCGCAGCCCGGGATGTAGAGGGCGCGGCGCGAGCCCGCGCGCAACTCGACCCCCACGGTCTGCTCGCCCTCGAGATCGGTCATGACCTCGGCCTCGGGGCCTTCGAGATAGAGCGGCACCTTCCCCGGCACGGCGAACAGCCGTGCCTCGAGGCCCGGCGCGGGCTCGAACGCGTCCCCGAGCCGCACGCTGTGCCGGGGGACAAGCTCTCGGTCCAAGGCGTCGAAGACCGGGTTCGCGGCGATCACCCCGACAATGTCCGGCGTCGCCCAGAGCGTGAACGGCTGCTTCTCGCGCAGCGTGAGCAGCCCTGCCACATGGTCGATATCGCCGTTCGTGAGCACGACCGACCGGATCGGCACGTCGCGCGGTCCCGTGGGATGAAGCGCGGGCGTCGCGAACAGCTGCCGCCCGATGTCGGGCGAGGCGTTGAGGATGGCCCAGCCATCCCCGTCGGCCGAAATGGCAACGGATGATTGCGACTGCGCCGGGATCTCTCCTCGCCGCGCAGCCGCGCAATTGGTACATCCGCAATTCCACTGCGGAAGGCCCCCGCCCGCGGCGGCGCCGAGGATGACAGCGCGAAGGGCGGTCATGCGACCTCCGCGCCGGTTCCGCTTCGTCTCAGAAGAGGGTGCCGTCCTCGTCGGCCGGGAAATACATGTTGATTTCCATGCCGCAGGTCACTTCCTCGATGGTCGGCGCGGTCCAGGCCATTCTCGATTCCTCCGGTTGTCACGGTCGTCGCATCCGGCAGACTCGCCCGATGCCGTGCCGGACAGGATGACGCAGCGCGGCCCGGCGTCAATACCTTTCTCGGCGCGCGGGCCCGACCAGCGGGCCGCGCGCGGCGGTTTTCGATGCGCCGGGTGTGCCTCTGCCGCCTGGCGGAAATTTGCGGTTGAAATCGGCCCTCCCTCTCGGCCAACTGCGCAGCGACAGGGTGGATGCTCCGCGCCCAACGCGCGCTGGCCACCGACGACAAGGGGAGGACCGTGCGATGAGAACCCGTGCAGCCGTGGCGTTCCAGGCGGGCAAGCCGCTGGAGGTGACCGAGGTCAATCTCGACGGCCCGAAGGCGGGCGAGGTGATGGTCGAGATCCGGGCCACCGGCATCTGCCATACCGACGAGTTCACCCGCTCCGGCGCCGACCCCGAGGGGCTCTTCCCGGCGATCCTTGGTCACGAGGGCGCGGGCGTGGTGGTCGAGGTCGGGCCCGGCGTGAAGTCGGTGAAGAAGGGCGATCACGTGATCCCCCTCTACACGCCCGAGTGCCGCGAATGCGACTACTGCCTCAATCCCAAGACGAACCTGTGTCAGGCGATCCGCTCGACGCAGGGGCAGGGGCTGATGCCGGATGGCTCGTCGCGCTTCACCACGCTCGATGGCGAGCCGATCCGGCACTACATGGGCTGCTCGACCTTCTCGAACTACACCGTCCTTCCCGAGATCGCGGTGGCCAAGGTCCGCGAGGACGCTCCCTTCGACAAGATATGCTATATTGGTTGCGGCGTGACGACCGGGATCGGCGCGGTGATCAACACCGCCAAGGTCGAGATCGGCTCGCGCTGCGTGGTGTTCGGGCTCGGCGGTATCGGGCTCAACGTGATCCAGGGGCTGAGGCTGGCGGGAGCCGACCAGATTGTCGGCGTCGACGTCAACCCCGGCAAGAAGGCGATGGCCGAGCGCTTCGGCATGACCCATTTCGTGAACCCCGCCGAGGTCGAGGGCGATCTCGTCCCCTACCTCGTGAACCTCACCAAGGGCGGCGCGGACTACAGCTTCGATGCCACGGGCAACGTTAAGGTCATGCGCACGGCGCTGGAGTGCGCGCACAAGGGCTGGGGCGAGTCGATCATCATCGGCGTGGCCCCGGCGGGCGCCGAGATCGCCACGCGCCCCTTCCAGCTGGTGACTGGCCGCGTCTGGCGCGGCACGGCCTTCGGGGGCGCGCGCGGGCGCACCGACGTGCCGAAGATCGTGGACTGGTACATGGACGGGAAGATCGAGATCGACCCTATGATCACCCACACCATGCCGCTCGAGCAGATCAACCACGGCTTCGACCTGATGCACGAGGGCAAGTCGATCCGGGCGGTCGTCACCTACTGAGTTGGCACCGCCGCCCGGTCCGCGCAGGCGGCGGCGCAGTGACGCAAGGGAGGCACGCATGGAGCACGACATCGTTTCGGTTTCCCGCTCGGTGACGCTCTCGGCCCCGATCCACGACGCCTGGGGCGTGGCGGGCGAGTTTCACGGGCTCCACAAGTGGCATCCCGGTGTAATCGCCTCGACCCCGCAAGCGGTGGGAAGCGAGGTGTTCCGCCTGCTCACGTTGGCGGACGGGGGGCGGATCGTCGAGCACCTGGAAGCCGAGGGCACGCATTTCTACCGCTACGCGATCCTGCGCGGGCCGCTGCCGGTCGCGCGCTACCATGCGCTGTTCGAGGCAGATCAGCTCACCGAGGGTACGCGGCTGGTGTGGTCGTCGCATTTCGTGCCGACCGAGCCGGGGGCCGAGGCGGTCATCGCGGGGATCTATGATGCGGGCCTCGCGGCGCTGGCCGGTCGCTTCGGCGGCTGAGGGGCGCCCGAGGGGAGAACGCGCTGGAAGGGCGCGCCGGGTGAGGCGCCGGCCCGGGCAAGGGAGCGGTCGATGGAAACGATTTCCGAGAATGCGAGCCATGGTGGCGTGCAGGGCGTGTACCGGCACCGCTCGTCGGTTTGCGCCTGCGACATGACCTTCGCCGTCTATCTGCCGCCGCAGGCGCGCGCGGCGCGGGTGCCGGTGCTGTGGTATCTCTCGGGCCTGACCTGCACGCATGAGAACGCGATGGTGAAGGCAGGGCTGCAGGGGCATGCCGCGCTGGCGGGCCTCGCGCTGGTTTTTCCAGACACCAGCCCCCGGGGACCGGGCGTGGCGGATGACGAGGCCTATGACCTGGGGCAGGGGGCAGGCTTCTACCTGAACGCCACGCGCGCGCCTTGGGCGCCGCATTTCCGGATGTTCGACTACCTGCTCGACGAGCTGCCCGAGGTGCTGGCCGGACATTTCCCCCTCGACATGGAGCGGCAGGGCATCACCGGGCATTCCATGGGCGGGCACGGGGCGCTGACCCTGGCGCTGCGCCACCCAGAGCGGTTCCGCTCGCTCTCGGCCTTCGCGCCCATCGCGAACCCGACCGAGTCGGACTGGGGCCGCAAGCAGTTCAACGCCTATCTGGGCGAGGATCGCGTCTCCTGGGCGGGGTATGACGCGAGCCTGCTTGTCGCCGAGCATGGCTGGCATTCCGACATCCTGATCGACCAGGGGGCGGCCGACCAGTTCATCGACCTGCTGCGGCCCGAGGCGCTTGCCGCAGCCCTTGCGGCGCGGCGCACGCCGTTCGTGTTCCGGATGCAGCCGGGCTACGACCACAGCTATTTCTTCGTCGAGACCTTCGCGGGCGACCATGTCGCCTGGCACGCCGAGCGGCTGGGGGCCTGAGCCCCCGCCGCCGCGCCGAGGGTCAAGCCGTCATGCCGAAGATCACGTCGCTCTCGCCGATCTGGGACGTGTCGGTGAGGCCTGCGAAGATCACCATGTCGAGCATGTCGCCGCCGTAGTCGTAGACGACCCCGTCGCTGGTCTTGGTGAGAGAGAGCGAGAACTCGGCGAAGCTCGTCACCTCGCCCACCCCCGAAAAGTCGAGCACATCGCCCGAGCCCGCGCCGGCGAAAAGGTCGCCGATGAAGTCGGTGATCGTCACCGTGCCGAATCCCGCTTCGAAGACGAAGGTATCGACGCCCTCGCCGCCGGTGAGGATGTCGGTCCCGCCGCCGCCGTTCAGGGTGTCGTTGCCGCGCATCCCGATCAGGTGGTTGTCGAAGGCATTGCCGGTCAGCACGTCGTCGCCGTCGCCGGTGACCGCGTTCTCGATTGTGCCGGCGCCCGAGGTGATGAAGCTTACGCCGGTCGTCAGCGAGCGCGCTGTTCCGGCGCCGAGGTCGAGGCTCACGTCATGGGTCATCGCCGCCATGTCGAGCCAGTCGGTCCCGTCGGTATCGCTCAAAACGCTTCGCCCCGCATCGTCCCCGATGACCGCGAACACCTCGTCGGTGTAGTGATAGACATCGTCCGCGAGCGAGACGCCCGCCGTCCCGTCGATCGTACCGTAGAAGGTGAAGGCGATGTCGCGGAGCGCGATGCCGTCGAGCTCCTGCCCGAAATTGTCGACGTCATAGGTTACGTCGCGCTCGGTCAGCGTCACCGTCCATGTGCCGTTCGGGTCCTCGCCCTTGAAGGCATGCGCCCCGAAGGTCCAGCTCAGCACGTTTGTCTGGGGCGAGCCATTGAGCGTGAACACCGGGATATAGTCCCCGATGTCGGGCCGCATCAGCGTCACCGTGGTTTGCGAGGGCGAGGTGATGGTGATCTCGGCCTCCTGGAGCAGCTTTGCTGCGAGCGTGAGGCGGATGTCGATTGTGTCGAGCTCCATCGCCGCGCCCGAGACGGTGAAGCTCGCCGTCATGCTCGAGCCGTCGCCGCTGACCGAGATGAGCGGATCGTTGGCAGGGTCGGCATTGGCGAAGGCATGCGTCGCGCTGCCCTCGTTGGCCGAGGTCTGCGCCGGGCCGAACAGGTGCCAGACCTCGGCCATGCGCACGGCGTCGTGCACGTTGATGGCGCCAAAACCGTAGTCGTTGGAATGGTGCAGCCCGCCGCCGTTCCAGTTGGTCGCGCCGTTCCAGGTGCTGGCGAAGTACTCGATACGCCGCAGGTCGGTCGACTCGTACGAGCCGTTGTTGTCGGCATCGACCGGCACGATCTCCTCGGTCGTGTTGTCCACGCCCACGGGGCTGCCGATCATGCTGGCGGAGTAGGCGAGGATGTCCTGCACGTCGCGCCAGCCCAGCGTCGGCGCGGCCTCGAGCATCAGCCCCGCGACGCCCGCGGCGGTGGGGGCGGCCGATGACGTGCCCCCGAAGCCGCCCGTGCCCGAGGTCGACCAGTCGCCGCTCACATAGCCGTTCAGGCCCTGCCGGTCGGTCGTCGGGATGCGCAGGTCGCCCATGGCTGTGTATCCGCTCGACGGAGCCGAGATCAGCACGTTCGCGCCGCGGCTGGTGTAGAACGAGGCGTCGCCGTCGCTGTCGAAGGCCGCAACGGTGATCGAATAGCGGCTCGCGTCGGCGACATTGCCGTTGGAATTGTCGGCCCAGTTGCCGGCCGACTTTAAGATCAGCGTGCCGAGGCCGCCGCGCCCGGTCTCGACCGCCTTCTGGAACCCCGCGACCGTCGCAAGGCCGACATTGCTGCCGATGATCGTGGGGTCGTCGTCGAGGAACAGCGGCGCGCCGCCCCAGCTGTGGTTGACGATGTCGAACCGGTATTGCTGGTCGATCGCCTGGTAGAACCCGTGATCGGGGTCAGTGCCGGCCGCGTTCACATAGGCCGGGCCGCTGAAGATATTGACGCCGGTCAGCGTTGCGCCGTTCGCGATGCCGACGGTGCCAAGCTCGTTCGCCTCGGCCCCGATCACGCCCGCGACCGCGGTGCCGTGGACGCCCTCCTGCGTGAACACGGGGTAGGCGTCGAGCGCCGCTCCGTCGATGACCAGGTGCTTGAGCCAGTCGTAATTGTCGTCCAGATCGATATGGTCGTATTCGACCCCGTCGTCGAAGATGCCGTAGGAGACGCCCGCGCCGCTGTAATCGACCCAGACCGCTTCGATGGCCGAGAAGTCGGTCCAGTCCGCCGCTACGCCGCCCAGCGCTGCGAGGTGCCACATTCCGGCATAGCTCTCGGGGGTCAAGACCGGCGCGGGCTCGGCCACCGCGTCCACGCGCAGCAGGAAGCGGTCGCGCGAGACATTGCCAGCCTCGTCCGATGTCTCGGCGAAGAAGTAGTAGAGCTTGTCGGGGAGCGGCGTCTCGAGCGCGATGGTCCAGTTGCCCGAGGCGTCGGCCGTGGCGGTGCCAAAGACCGTATCGGCTTGACGCAGCGTGACCGTCGCGCCGGCCCCCGCGGTGCCGCTGAACACGGGTGCCGCATCGTCGGTGACGCCGCCAAAGACCATTGCAGCGCCGCCAGCCGTCACCGCGTCTATCGAGATCGGACCGTTGCCCACGGTGTCGATGGTAAGGGCAAGCGTCGCACTGGTGTCGAAGCTCTTCCATCGGATCAGCCCGAACATCGCATAGAGCTGATCGACAGTGCCAATTCGCGCCTCGATGGTGTGGGCGCCATCCGCGAGCGTCCGGCCCAGTTGCAGATCGACATATCCGAGGTCGATGTCGGACTGCTCGAGGATGTGGATCACCGTATCCTCGATGCCGTCGATGTAGAAGCCGAGATATTCGCCGGCGGCGACGTTGGGATCGAAGTAGACGCGAAGCACCGGCCGCGTCGAATTGGTCAGGTGGTCGCTGTCCGATGCGCCGCTGTCCGACGCCGCGGCAAGGTCGATGGTCGAGAGCCCGGCCGCCGCAGCGTCGAAGGTGACCGCGCGCGCACCCGAGACCGTCTCGGTGCCCGTGCCGTCCGACACCGCGGCGCGAACCGATTTGGTGCCGGTCGCACCGAGCGAGACGTCGCTGAACACCACCGCGCCGGCGTCGAGATCGGAGGCCGTGACCGCGTGGCTCGCGACTTCAGTGCCGTCGATCCGCAGCGTGACTGTGTCGCCCGCCTCGACCCCGGCGACCAGCGCGACCGAGAACGACACCACGCCGATCCCCGTGATGTCGTCCGTGTCCGAGGTGCCGCTGTCGAAGGCGGCGAGAAGGTCGGGGACGCCGACCAGCGGCGTGCTGTCGTTCGACCCGCCGGGCGGCGTGGGTTCGTCGGCGCCGTGGACGGTGACGGTGATCGTCCGCGTCGCGCTGCCGTCCAGCGAGCGCACCTCGAGCGTGTCGGTGCGTGTCTCGCCCGCGCCGAGTGCCTGCACCGCCTGTTTGCCGTTGTCGAGCGTGTAGGTCCAGTCGCCGTCCGCCTCGACGGTGAAGCTGCCATACGTGCCGGCCGCGTTCGCGACCGCTTGCAGCGCGGCCTCGCCCGCATCGGCATCTGAGACGGCGAGCGTGCCGCTCGCGATCAGCGTTGCATCCTCGGTGACGGCGCCGCTGTCGGTGCCCGTGATGAGGGCGGCGTCGTTGGTCCCGGTCAGCACCACGGTGACATCGCGCATCTCGGTCGAGCCGTTGCCGTCCGAAACCTCGACCCGGAAGACCTCGGTCACCGTTTCGCCTTCGCCGAGGAACTGTACGTCCTCGTTCGCGACCGCATAGTCCCATGTCACGACGCCGCCCTGGCCGCTCGCGTCGGTCGCCGTGCTCACCGTGGCGCTGAGCGCGCCAAGCTGCGTGGCGTGCGTGCTCGAGACGAACGAGACGGTGACGCTGTGGAGATCCGAGCCATCGGCATCGGAGAAGGCGATGGTGCCGCTGTCGGCGAGGATGCCATCCTCGGTCGCAGCGCCCGCGAGGTCGGCGGTGCCGATCACCACGGGTTCGTTGACATCGGGGTCTGCGGGCGCATCGATCGCGAAGCTCACGCCGGTTGCCGTCTTGGTCTGGAGCTTGCCGTTCCGCGCATTCTGCACGGTGTATTCCGCGCCGATCTGCACGGTGCCGTCCGGCAGGTCGGCGCCAATGTAGGTCAGGGTCCAGTCACCGTCCGACGTCACCGTGAATTCCCATTCGTCGCCCGCGGCAAGCGGATCGCTGTCGAGCGTCGTGGTGGAGGTGCCGCCGGCGAGAGTCGCCTCGGCCGTGAGCATGTCGGCATCGGTGTCGCCGAATGTCAGCTGGGCGATGCTGCCGTCGCTGAGGGTGACGAGGAAGGTGATCGTATTGACGGATGTCGACAGCGTGCCCTTTACCGAGAACCCGCTGGCCAGTTGCGTGATGCCGTCGTCATCGAGTCCGTCGGTGATGTCAGTCTCGTCCACGAGACCGAGGATCACGAGGTCGCCGCTCGCGGTGTCGCCGCCGCCATTTCCTCCGCCAGCACGATCCGGTTTTGCCATCTTCACGCCCCCCGCTCAGGAAGCTCGCAGGCAAAATGCCGGGATGAAGGTGCCTCACGCGCGAACGCGACAGTCTCTAAGCTTATACGTTGTCGAAATGGTGCCGTTTATTGCCCTGTTGTGTCAAGTTATTGGTCGATTCTGAGGATTCTTTCAGTCTTTTGATGCCATCAGTGCCGGCGTTGTGACGCGTATGGCGGCCTTGTCCGCAGGTGCCGCATCGGCTGGCGCATGGCCATGGCGCTTGCATCCACGGGTGGAAATGCCCGCGACGGTCGTCTAGCGTGATCGTCGGGTGGAAGGGGGCGAGAAATCCCGGCGAAAGGAGCCGCCATGCCACCGTCACCTTCCGAGATCCGCGCCATGGCCGAGCGCTATGCCGCGGCATGGAGCGCCCACGACCCGGACGGCGTTGCCGCCTTCTACGCGCCGGGCGGGCGCATCTCGATCAACCATGGCGAGCCGACCGTCGGCCGGGCCGCGATCGCGGATGTGGCGCGTGCATTCTACGGCGATTTCCCCGACCTCGTCGTGCATTGCGATGGCGTCCGGTCGTCCGGCAACACCGCAATCTTCCTCTGGACGCTCGAGGGCACAAATTCGGGCGCCGGCGGCTCGGGCAATCGCGTCAGGATCAGCGGATGGGAGTTCTGGACCCTGACGGACGCCGCCGAGGTGGAGGCCTCGCTTGGCTTCTTTGACGCGGCCGACTACGACCGCCAGCTCGGGCGCGGCCGAGGCGTCGTCACTCGACCCCCAGCTTCGCCTTGACCAGCGCCTGCACCGCCTGCGGGTTGGCCTTTCCGCCGGTCGCCTTCATCACCTGGCCCACGAACCAGCCGGCCAGCGCGGGCTTGGCGATGGCCTGCTCGGCCTTGTCGGGGTTGGCGGCGATCACCTCGTCCACCGCAGCCTCGATCGCGCCCGTGTCGGTGACCTGCCGCATGCCGCGCGCCTCGACGATCGCGCGGGGCTCGCCGCCTTCGGTGTAGACGATCTCGAACAGGTCCTTGGCGATCTTGCCCGAGATCTCGCCCGAGCCGATCAGGTCGAGAATCGCGCCGAGCTGGACGGCCGACACGGGGCTCTCGCCAATGCCGTGGCCTTCCTTGTTGAGCCGCCCGAACAGCTCGTTGATCACCCAGTTCGCCGCCTGCTTGCCGTCGCGGCCCTTCGCGACCGCCTCGAAGAAATCGGCGTTCGCGCGTTCGGCCACCAGCACCGCGGCGTCGTATTCGGTGATGCCATAGGCGGTGACGAGGCGCGCCTTCTTCTCGTCCGGCAGCTCCGGCAGGCTGTCGCGCACCCGCTCGACCAGCGCGGGCTCGATCTCGAGCGGTAGCAGGTCGGGGTCGGGGAAATAGCGGTAGTCGTGCGCCTCCTCCTTCGAGCGCATCGAGCGGGTCTCGCCCCGGTTGGGGTCATAGAGCCGCGTCTCCTGCACCACCGTCCCGCCGTCCTCGAGGATGGCGATCTGGCGGCGCGCCTCGTAGTCGATGGCCTGCTGGATGAAGCGCATCGAGTTCATGTTCTTGATCTCGCAGCGCGTGCCGAACTCGCGCGAGCCCTTGGGCCGGACCGAGACGTTCACATCGGCGCGCAGCGACCCCTCCTGCATGTTGCCGTCGCAGGTGCCGAGGTAGCGCATGATCTGCCTGAGCTTGCGGACGTACTCCGCCGCCTCCTCGGGCCCCCGGATGTCGGGCATCGAGACGATCTCCATCAGCGCGCAGCCGGTGCGGTTGAGATCTACGAAGGACATGGCGGGATCCATGTCGTGCACCGACTTGCCGGCGTCCTGCTCCAGATGGATGCGCTCGATCCGCACCTTGCGGGCGACGCCGGGCGCCATGTCCACCAGCACCTCGCCCTCGCCCACCACGGGGTGCTTGTACTGGCTGATCTGGTAGCCCTGCGGCAGGTCGGGGTAGAAATAGTTCTTGCGGTCGAAAACCGAACGCAGGTTGATGGCGGCCTTCAGTCCCAGCCCGGTGCGCACCGCCTGCTCGACGCAGAAGGCGTTGATGACCGGCAGCATGCCGGGCATGGCGGCGTCCACGAGGCTGACATTGGTGTTGGGCTCGGCGCCGAACTGGGTCGAGGCACCCGAGAACAGCTTCGACTTCGCCTGCACCTGGGCATGGACCTCCATTCCGATCACGATCTCCCAGTCGCCCTTGACGCCGGCGATGATCTTCGGCTCGGGCTCGCGGTAGGAAAGCTCGGTCATGGGGTCCTCGGGGGCGTGCGCATCGGCGTTTGGCGGAATGCGCGAGCGTTCTACGGCGCGGCGGCGCCATTCGCAAGTGAGGGCGGGCCGCATGCGGTGCGCAGGACGGCCGCGCAAGAAACGGGCTGCGCCCCCGCCGGGGCCTGGGCTAGCGTGCCCGGCGCGGCGCATCGGGCCGAGCACGTCTTGTGGAGGGCGGGAGGTGACAGCGATCGGGCGGCGCGAATGGCTGCTGCTGGGGGTGCTTTCCATTCTATGGGGCGGGTCGTTCCTGTTCGTGGGCATCGCGGTCAGGACGCTGCCGCCCTTCACGGTGGTGGCCACGCGCGTCGTGATGGCGGCCCTGGCGCTCTGGCTCGTCATTCTTGCCGGCCGGCGCGCGGTGCCGTTGGGGGTGGCCGTCTGGGCCTCGTTCCTCGGCATGGGGCTCTTGAACAACGCGATCCCCTTCAGCCTGATCGCCTTCGGCCAGACGCAGATCGCGGGCGGGCTCGCCTCGATCCTCAACGCGATGACGCCGATCTTCACGGTGCTGGTGGCCAATGCCCTGACCGCGGACGAGCGGCTGACCCCCGCGCGCGCGGCGGGCGTGGTGCTGGGCTTCGCGGGCGTCGTCGTGATGGTGGGGTGGGAGGCGCTGGGCGGCATCGGCGGGCAGGTGCTGGGCCAGCTCGCCATCGTGGGCGCCGCACTTTCCTACGGGTTCGCGAGCGTGTTCGGGCGGCGCTTCCGGCGGCTCGGCGTCGATCCGTTGGCGACCGCGGCGGGGCAGGTGACGGCCTCCTCGGCGATCCTGCTGCCGCTTGCGCTGGTGGTGGACCGTCCCTGGACGCTATCCGCCCCCGGGGTGGAAGCCGTTGGCGCGGTGATCGCGCTGGGCCTTCTGTCGACCGCGCTCGCCTATGTGCTGTTCTTCAACGTACTCCAGGCCGCGGGTGCCACGGCGATCTCGCTCGTGATCTTCCTCATCCCGCCGTCGGCGATCGGCCTCGGCTGGCTGGTGCTGGGCGAGCGGCTCGAGCCGCACCACCTGGCGGGCTTTGGCCTGATCCTCGCAGGTCTCGCCGCGATCGACGGACGGCTGGCCGCGTGGCTCGCGCCGGCCCGTTAGCCGGGCATCAGGTCTGCCTCCGCCAGTCGGGAATCGTTCCCCCCGACGGCCAGACGAGGCGCCGGATCGCCCCCGGGGTGAAGCCGCGGGCCGCGACCGGCACGCGCAAGCCGAACCCGGCCGCCCGTGGCGGCGCCGCGCCAGTCGCACGCCGCACCCACGTAGACATGTTGCGCGCGGTCGCGCCTGCGACTAATCGGGAAGCCGACGGCCCCGTAGCTCAACTGGATAGAGCACCGGACTTCTAATCCGACGGCTGCAGGTTCGAGTCCTGCCGGGGTCGCCAACGAAGCCTGATCACGTAAGCCGATGATCGAGAACGGTTTCCGTCCCAAAGCCCTCTATCTGAACCATGCAGAAAACCGCACATTTCGTCAAGAATCTGCATCACGGAGCTGGGTTTCATTGCCGGTCCGCGTAAGCACAGTTGCAGCATTATTGCAGCAAGCCCGATTCAAGCACGGAGGGGGGTGGGGCTGGACCACGGCACCGATGGGGGTATGTGTGCTTGGCCTCGACATAATTTCTCCCGTCA
This sequence comes from Thermohalobaculum sediminis, assembly GCF_023487995.1. Classification (GTDB taxonomy): domain Bacteria; phylum Pseudomonadota; class Alphaproteobacteria; order Rhodobacterales; family Rhodobacteraceae; genus Thermohalobaculum; species Thermohalobaculum sediminis. The sequence continues at coordinate 478,758 of NZ_JAMFKN010000003.1, read as the reverse complement.
TGTTTGTTAACCACCGAGGCCGTCAACCGCGTCCGCTGATTGGCTCACCGTCTAAACCGGTACCAGTTATGGACAGGACAGACAGATGGACTGATAAGTTGTAGTTCAATTATGTGAGATCGTCGATCATCCGACCTCGTCTTCACGACTTGTCATGCCGAAAGTCGTTGATCGCCAGAAATACCTAGCGTCTGAGAATTCTCGTTCCGCCAAGCGCAGAAGCGTTCATATCTCCGAGCGTACCCCTTGGTCCGTTTATCCTGCCTCCGCTTGACTTCATCCGCTGATTGGAACTCAGCGGGAGACATCATCCTCAGAGCTTCCCTGTTGCCTCTGTCGAGTAGCAACTCGAACTCCTGTAGATTGAAGCTGGCGGTCTTAACCCTCGGGCGACCAAGCCCCATGACCTTTTGGAAGGCCAGTTCCATCCTCTTGAGCAAGACCGGACGATACCGTATCGGCACCACGTAGCTGTCGTGGATCGTGAGGATTGGCACCCCGTAGCGCGTGAAGAGGCGGTGTGAGGGGCGTCATCCCCGGTAAGGCTGCCTACTGAGGCGGCACTCCAGCAAGAGGCATGCGGCGTTGCTGGTTGCTCTCTGATGCAATTGGCGTCTCGCGAGCCGTCGCTATCGCCTCTGCGCGAAGGCGTTTCAAGACCGGATAGAACGGGTGTGCAGCGTTGCCTTGGATGTTGAGCGGCAGCGACAGCTTCCGGATCAGTTCTTTCTCTGGCTCCCACGGGTGAGGATGCTCAAGCCACGTTACGAAGGCATTCTCTGCAATCCAACTGTCGAGCCACTGCTCGCCCAGATGCGTGAACGTCATCCGTCTGCCCGATCCAACCCTTCTCAGCGGAAAGCCTGAAACCTCAGCCAACAGGATCCCGAGCGTCCGCCTCAGCGTCGATCCCTCAGCATTGCCTTGGTAGTGGTTCCTGATCCGCACCCGCAGATTGGATCGGCTGCTTGGCTTGCGAAGACCGTCAGGTGAGATACCCACGTAGAGCAGGGTCAGCGCGTCGATGGAATGGCAGCCCTTTGTCGGTACCCGCGGTGGGATCGCTCCGAAGTACCAAGCGTAGATCCCGGCTCCTCTCGGGACGGGGCAGTCCGACTGCAACACCTCCGCTCGCGTGAAGAGGCGCGATGGGCAGATTAGCGCAGTCGTTGGTTCTGGCCCACCTGCACTGGCTTCATGTCTGCGCAAAACTGCAGCGCCGAGATCGTCTTGTGACCGAAGATCGGGGCAAATCCCCTGCAGCCATCCGCGTGTGTCTTGGCGGCCAGAGGCGGAGACGTCCAAGAGAAAGACGGGGCAGATTGATCTTCGCCCCGTCATCGATGTCGCTCACTTCTCATTTACATATCGGCTTGCCAAGCCAACGACTCGGTTGCCGCTTCGGCGCATACATTAAGCGAGTAGCAAGGTCCCGGAGAGGTCGTTCGGATCATTCGGGTCGTCGATGATCGTGTCGTAACCCATGTCCTCCAGCGCAGCCACGCTCATCATTGAAAGGTAGTTCGAGCTGTTGATGTACCCTGTCATCAACTCGTTCTTGAAGGTCGTTTCGTCCCAATGTCCGCCCGCAGTTCCAGAGCCACCGTCGGTCTCGACCGGGACCCCTGTGTCCGAAAGTGCGTCTTTCGTCGCGATGTCCGATAACTCCGTGTTGTAATATGCCGTCGCGAGATCCCCGGTGAATCTCAGGTTGCCTCCGGCAATCGAACCCGACGTTAGTCCCATGTAGCTCCACATGGTCCCGAATCCGATGGAGTGCATCATCTCGTGCAACACGATGTCGTCGAACAGGCCGAGGCTGTCGAAGTACTCAGCGTCAGCGACGTCAAACTCCATGATTGCGGTAGCGGGGAGATAACTTGACGTCCGATAACTTGTGGGGCCGGCACGCCCCAAGACGCCGCCGCTTCCGTCGATGTCGACGATCTGAGCCTGGATAAGAATGTCATCTACCGTGCCGATCCCCGGCACGAAGACATTCGGGATGTCAGCGAGAATGATCGAACTGATAAAATCTGCCGCCGCCACAAAGTCTTCCTGAAGCGCGACGGTCCAACCGTCGCCGAGGAAATCGACTGTGACGTTGAAGCTTGAGTCCGCGCTGCCCTCTTTGCTGGTGTAACTGCTGAGGAGCGGGTCCGATGGGGTCGGGTCGGTGGTTCCCGGATCCGTCGTATCGGTGTTTTTGTTCTTCCCGCCACCGCCACCGCCACCGCCACCGCCGCCTGATTTTCCACCACCGCCACCGCCGCCTCCGGTGCCATCAGGCTTTGCGAGCCCCCAGTCATCAAGGTAAGCGATTTCGTTCGGCATGATGAGGTCGGGAGTATTGCTCGCAGAGTTCCCTTGAATTGGTAGTTCGAACTCCGGCGCCGATCCGCTCGGCGCATTCGATGCCCAATCAAGAGCGAACGCTCCCTCGACGGCCTTATCGAGGGCTAAGTCGAATCCGAATTCCTGCCCATCGTCTATCGGAGTTTCTTCGGGAGCATCCACCAGCAAAAAGGTGTCGCCGAAGAGAACGGAAAGGTCAGTTAGCCTATCGAAACTGGCTGTGGACATGTGAAGCCCCCCCCCCTCATGTCGAGTCCGAAATTAAAGCTTCCGACTCGAATGCGGCGATTCGAAGGTTGTTCCAGACCAGCCTTCGGGAGCTTTCACTTGTGCGGGATTATGTATGCGACGTTGGTCGCGCGGTGCTGGGAGAGTCGGAATCCGCATCTAGTAGATATTCGAGCATAGATATCCATATACTCACATCCCGAGGCCGAATATATCGGGGTCTGACATAGCGGTCATAAAGCCACATTCCCGACATAAAAAAACAACACAAAGACTGTGCCATTCTGAGTCAGTCCAGTGTGTGTGTCAGGCTTTGTTCGTGGAGGTGTCGTATGCTTTGCGTGGAGATGCGCGATATCGATCGCGCTGTGTTGAGTGCCTTTGAGGTGGTCAAGGACTTTGCCGGGTCCGATGTCGGCAAGAGACTTTCCCCAACCCAACTTGTCAGTGTCATTGCCATCGCGTCCGCCGAAGAGGCGGATCGTCTTGGCACGCCTAGAAGGTTCACGGCGGCCAAGCTTCGGGAAGTCGCTGACGCCCTAGATCACGGATGATGCTCTACTTTTAGCTCGGAGCGGCTCCCGCGTAAGTTCGACGACTTACTTGCGAGAGCCGCTGCCATCTTGTGATCCAAAATTAGCCCGTATGAACTAACCGCCTGAGCTTTTGACCCACCTGCATAGGCTTCATATTGGCGTAGGTCTGGAGGGCCGAGATCGTCTTATGACCTGAGATAAGGGCGACCTCAGGAACGGAAAGCCCCAGTTCGAACAGACGTGAGATAGCTTCGTGGCGCAGGTCATGGAACCGCAGATCTGTGATGCCAGCTCGAGCGAGAGCCTGTTCCCAGTGGTATCGCAGCCCCTCGGCTGTGACCGGGAAGACAGCCTCACTGGTTCGGGGAAGGCGGCTCCATTCACTGGAGCCCTCAACCAAGATAATCTTGCGCTGCATTGCAGGGCGCTTGGGGACGTCGCATGTCACGACGGAAGTTCGTTCTTCGCCTTTCGGCGCTGATACTTCTTGCAGGCTGCGCCCCGCCGGACGCCGTGCCCATCGCTCCGCTGGTGCCAGAGCCGGTCGCGGCCGACCGGGTTCTTGTCCTGAAGGGCAAGCGGGAGCTGCATCTGCTCGCCGGGGCGCAGACGCTTCGGACCTACACGATCGCACTCGGCTCCGAGCCCGAGGGGCCGAAGCGTCAGGCCGGCGATGGGCGGACGCCCGAAGGACGCTTCGTCATCGACCGGAGGAACCCGCAGAGCAGCTTCTACCGCTCGCTTCACATCTCGTATCCGGGGCCGGCAGACCGCGAGCGCGCGCGCCAGATGGGCGTTGATCCGGGCGGCGATATCATGATCCATGGGCTGCCGAACGGTCGAGAGTGGATCGGCAGCGACCATGCCCGCTTCGACTGGACCGAGGGATGCATTGCCGTGACGAATGCCGAGATGGACGAGATCTGGGCAATGGTTCAGGACGGCACCCCGATCGAGATCCGGCCCTGAAGGATTTTTGCCGTGGCGGTCCGACCGGCTTCAACTTGGCCGCCGACTGTCGTAGCCTGTCGCCGTTGCTGCGCGGACCAGCGTGACCGGCGAAACTGACCCCGGAGGAACAAGGAATGCGAACCTTTCAGAGCGCGCTGCCGAAAGTCCTTGCCATCGCGACGTTGACCCTCGTCGGCGCCTGCGCATCGAAATCCGACGTGGAGGCGCTGAGAGCGGACGTCGCGCAAGCGCAGGCGGACGCGGCCGAGGCCAAGCAGCGCGCCGCCGCGGCCGAGGCGGCTGCGCTCGCGGCGCAGGAGCGCGCCGACCGGATCTATCGCGAGTCGCTGCGGAAGTAGCCGCTCCGTCGCTGTCAGAACTCGGGCCTGGGGCGGCGTGAGATCTGGATCGGCACGCCGCGCCGTTCCCGCACCGTCATTTCGATCAGCGGCCAGTCGAGGTCGGCGTCGGCGGCGCCCGGGACGGTCGCCAACAGTGCCGCGATGCTCGACACGTCCATCGGGTAGTTCGCGATCGCGCCTGTCTCGATCGCGTCGGCATGCTCCTGGCTCGCATGCGCCTCGAGGAAGAGCGCGCCGTCCGACCAGCCGAACTTTATCTCCTGGCTGATGATCCGCACCGGCGTGCCGGGGCTCACCTCGTCGAACAGGATCGCGATGTGTTCGGGGTAGAGGCGAATGCATCCGTGGCTGACCCGTCGGCCAACGCCGAGGGGCTTGTTCGTTCCGTGGATGACGTACGAATCGAAGCCGAGATTCATCGCGAAATCGCCGAGTGGATTGTCAGGCCCCGGTCCGATCTGGGCGGGGAGGTAGGGCTTCTCTGCCCGGATGGATGCCGGCGGGGTCCACACCGGGTTCTTTCGTTTCAGGGTTATGGCCGTCGAGATCTGCGGCGTTTCCCAGTAATCCCGGCCGATCCCGACAGGGTAGGTCGCGACACTGCCGTCGCGCCGGAAATGGTAGAGGCGGAGCTCGGCGAGGTTGATGACGATGCCCTCGCGCGGGGCGTCGGGCAGGATGTGAGCCGATGGCAGCATCACCTTGCGGCCCTCGCCCGGCAGCCATGGATCGACGCCGGGGTTCGCCGCCATCAGTTCGACGAAGCCCAACCCGTATCGCTGCGCGAGCCGCGGAATGGTTTCCTCGTGGCGCACCTCGTGGACGGCCATGCGACCCACGATGTCGCTTGCCTGTGGCTCGCCCGCACTGAAGGCGCCGCGAGGCATGAGCATCGCGGCGATCATGGCGAGCACAACGACACCCCTGGCCAAGCTGGCCTTCCTTGCTTCTGCTTCGGGCGACATCACGGGATGCCAGTCTAGCATCGGAACAGCGCCGAATACACCGCACCGTCCGCCTGCTTGGGGACATGCCGAGCGATGCCGGTGGGCCGAAGCCCGCAGAGCCGCCTGGTTGCCGGGTGATGCGCCATGCTCCGACGACATGGGTTGTCTTGCGGCGCGAATCCATGTACTGAACTCTGAATTCAGAGTTCGAAAGAAGCGCGATGTTGGAGACCGCACCCAGCCTCACCGATCAGATCCACGACGCCATCGTGGCGGAGATCTGCGACGGACGCCTCGCGCCGGGCACGCATCTCGTGCAGGAGCGGCTGGCCGAGCGTTTCGGCGTGTCGCGCCAGCCGATCCAGCAGGCCATGGCGCGGCTCAGGGCGGATGGCCTTGTCGAGGAATGCGGGCGGCGGGGCCTGTTCGTTACGGCCCTCGACCCCGCGCGGATGCGCGAGCATTACGGGATCCGCGCGGCGCTCGACGGCTGGGCGGCGCGCGCGGCGGCGCGGCGGATCGCTGCGGAACCCGCCCTCAAGGGCGCTCTCGCCGAGGAGGGGCGGGATATCTTCGAGGCCGCAAGACGTGCCGTTGCCGCGGGCGATGTGCTGGCGCTCATGCGCTGCGACGATGCGTTCCACTTCCTCGTCTACCGCGCGTCCGGCAACGCGATGGTCGCGACCACGGCCGAGCCGCACTGGCGGTTCCTGCGTCGCGCGATGGTCGATGTGCTACGCGAGGCCGAGGCGCCGGCCGAGATCTGGCGCCAGCATGGCGAGATCTTCGCCGCGATCACTGCCGGTGACGCCGAGGCGGCGGAGCGGCTGGCCGTAACCCACGTCGAACGCGCGGCAGCCCTTCTCGCGGCGGTCCTGCGGAACCAGAGCCCCAGGGGAGGCGAGCGATGACACCGATTCCGACCGCCGGGCAGATGCTCGCCACCCAGGCGCGGCTGCAACCCGATCGCGTGGGCGCGCGCGATCTCGAGCGGTCGATGACCTTCCGCACCTGGAACGCGCGGGCCTGCCGGCTGGCCAACGCGCTGCTTGGCCTTGGCCTCGTAAGGGGCGACCGGGTCGGTGTGCTCGCCTGGAACAGGGTCGAATGGCTCGAGATCTACACGGCCGCGGCGAAGGCGGGGCTGGTCGCGGTGCCGGTCAATTTCCGGCTGGTGGCGCCCGAGATCCGGTTCATCCTGACTGATTGCGCGGTCTCGGCCGTGATCGCCGAGGAGGGCCTGCACGGCGCGATCGAGGAAATCCGCGGCGATCTCGACCTGCCGCAGGGCCGGTTCATCCATCTGGGTGGCGCGCGAACGCCCGCTGGCTGGCGGGGCTACGAGGCGCTGATCGCCGAGGCAGGCGACCGGGAGCCCGGCACGCGGGTCTCGCCGGACGAGGCGTGGTGTCTGATGTACACATCGGGCACCACCGGCAACCCGAAGGGCGCGATCCGCGGGCATGCCGGCATGGGGATGCTGGCGCTGATGACCGAGATCGAGCTTGGCCTCGGCCGGCGCGACGAGGCGCTGCTGGTGATGCCGCTCGGCCATGCGAACTCGCTGAATTTCTTCACCTCCTTCCTTTATTGCGGGGCCGCGACCAGCGTGTTCTCGCGGGCGAGCTTCGATCCCGAGCTCTGCCTGCGCAGCTTCGCGGAAACCGGGGCCACCTTCACCTCGCTGGTGCCCACGCATTACGAGATGATGCTCGACGCGCCACGTCCGCCCGGCGACTTCGGCCGAGTCGAGAAGCTGATGGTCTCGTCCGCTCCCGCGCGCGTCGAGACCAAGCGCCGCGTCATGGAGATGTTCCCGAATTCGGGGCTTTTCGAGCTTTACGGCTCGACGGAAGCCGGTTGGGTCACGATGCTGCATCCCGACGAACAGTTCGACCATTTGGGCAGCGTCGGGCGCGAGGTGGCGGGGTCGCTCCCGATCCGCCTGCTGGACGACGACGGCAACGAGGTGCCGGACGGCACGCCCGGCGAGCTCTACAGCTGCGGCCCCTACGCCTTCGACGGCTACTGGAACCGCCCGGACAAGACCGCCGAGGCCTTCCGGGGTGACTACCTTACCGTGGGCGACGTCGCGGTGCGCGAGGCGGACGGCTTCATCCGCCTGATCGACCGCAAGAAGAACATGATCATCACCGGCGGAGAGAACGTCTACCCGACCGAGGTCGAGGCGGTTCTGGCGCGCCACCCGGACGTGCGCGATGTCGCCGTGGTCGGCCGGCCCGACGACCGCTGGGGCGAGCGCGTGATCGCCGCCGTCGTCCTGCGCGAGGGTGCGAGCGTGACCGCGGCCGAGCTGATCGAGTGGTCGCGCGGCCGGCTTGCCGGCTACAAGCGCCCGCGCGGGATCACCTTCATCGAGGCCCACGAGATGCCGCGCACCGCCACCGGCAAGATCCAGCACGGCCTGCTGCGCGACCTGATCGCCTGGCGTGAGCCGTCGTCGTGACCGACCAGAAACCCACCGATCCGCGAGGAAACCCGATGACCGAGACACAGGACCTGAACGCCGACACCCTCAGCGTCGCCGCCTGGATCGCGAAGGCGCTGGCGCGGCGCGGGATCGACCGCGTCTTCGGCCTGCAGGGCGGGCATATTCAGCCGATCTGGGACCACGCGGCGCGCAACGGGATCCGCATCGTGGACGTGCGCCACGAATGTGCCGCCGTGCACATGGCCCACGCCCATGCCGAAATCACCGGCGGTCTTGGCGTCGCCATGGTTACGGCGGGGCCGGGCGTCACGAACACCGTCACCGCCATGGCGAACGCCTCGCTCGCCCGCGTGCCGGTTCTGCTGATCGGCGGCTGCACCTCGCGCCCGCAGGCCAACATGGGGCCCCTGCAGGATATCCCCCATGTCGACATCATGCGCCCCGTGACACGCCATTCCCGCACCGCGCGGGTGCCGGAACAGGTGCTGCGCGAGCTCGACGAGGCGATCGCGCGCGCCATGGGCGACATGGGCGAGCCGGGGCCGGTCTATCTCGAGGTGCCGACCGACGTGCTGCGCGCGCACTTGCCCGAGACGCTCGTGCCCTCGGACTGGCTCGCGCCCAAGCCGCCGCGCCGCCCCGTCCCGGCGCCCGAGCGAATCGCCGAGGGCGCGGCCGCGATCCGTGCCGCGCGCCGGCCCCTCGTGGTCAGCGGGCGCGGGGCGCAGCGCGCGGGCGCAGCGCTGGTGCGGTTCCTCGATGCCGCCGACGCGCTCTATCTCGACACGCAGGAGAGCCGGGGCCTCGTCCCGGCCGGCCACCCGTCTGTGGTGGGCGCCGTGCGCGCCGCGGCGATGGCCGAGGCCGATCTCGTCATCACGCTGGGGCGCAAGCTCGACTACCAGCTGGCCTTCGGCTCGCCGGCCGTCTTCCCCGCGGCCCGCTTCGTGCGCATTGCCGACACGGCGGGCGAGCTGATCGACAACCGACGGGGCGAGCCCGAGATCCTCGCGGATGTCAGCCTCGCCCTCGACGCCCTGACCGAGGCGCTTGGCAACGACGCGGGCGCGCGCGACGCCGGGTGGCTCGACGGCCTGCGCCGCAAGCATCGCGAGCGGGTGGCGAAAGGCGATGCCGTCCGGGGGCCGGTGAGAGGTGGCGACGGGCGCATCCACCCGATGGCGATCTTCGATGCGATCCGCGACGTCGCCGATCCCGGCTACTTCGCCGTCGCCGATGGCGGCGACCTCCTCAGCTTCGCGCGGGTTGGCCTCGCGGCCACCAGCTACATGGACGCGGGCGCCTTCGGCTGCCTCGGCGTCGGCGTGCCCTTCGCCATCGCAGCCGCCTTGGCGCAGCCAGGCCGGCAGGTCATCTCGGTCAATGGCGACGGCGCCTACGGGCTCAACGCCATGGAGGTCGACACGGCCGTGCGTCACGGCGCGAAGGCGGTCTTCATCGTCTCGAACAACGCGGCGTGGAACATCGAGCGGTTCGATCAGGAGTCGAACTATGGCGGCCGGGTGGTCGGCACGACCCTGCGCCACTCGGACTATGCCGCGATGGCGCGGGCTCTTGGCGCACATGGCGAGCGGGTCGAGGACCCGGCCGACCTCGCCGACGCGCTGCGACGCGCGATCGCGAACGCGCCCGCCGTTGTGGACGTCGTGACCTCGCAGGATGCCGTGTCGTCCGATGCGCGCAAGGGCCTCGGCTTCGTCCCCGACTATCAGGCGCTCACCGCCTGGGACGACGCCGAGCGCCGCCGCCGCGGCGAGATCTGACGGGAGCGCACCGGGTCCGACCTACTCGGGAGCGTGCCGGCCCGCGAGGGCGCGAGCGGCTTCGCGCCGGCATGAGGCCGGTCATCGCCGATGTCTCGGCCCGCACACCGGGCGGCCCCACGGCGCAAGCGAGGGGTCGCGTGCCGCAAGTCCGGCCGCGCCGGGCGAGCATCAGTCCGGGGCTGACGATCAGGATCGAACGGGTTCGGGCCGGGTTGATCTCGCAGCGGGAGGTCCGCGAGGAGCATCAGGGCAGGAACGTTCTTGCCCTGCGCCGCATCCGCCAGGGCCTCAACAGAATCTTTTAGCGATCGGCCGGGAATGCGCTACGGTTAACCCATCGTCAAGCGACCGGGGGGATCGTTCTTGATTTCGCGCGCCTATTACACGGAACCATTGCCCGCTTCGTTGATTTACAGTGAGCCGCGAGCCCTCGCCGCCTCCGAGATCGACGCGCTTTGGGAGATCTTCACGGCGATCAACCGGGCGTGGAGCCTGTTTCACACCCGCGATCCGGCACACACGGTGCTCGACGCGTCGAACCTGCGCTCGACCTGGCTAGAATTCGTGCGCCTGCGTGCCGAATCCACCTCGCAGCCAAGCTATGTCGGCGAATACGAGAACGCGATCCGCGTGGTCGCCGCGCTCAGGGCCGAGGGGGATGGCGATCCCTTCGAGCGGCTGTTCTTCGACCGCGACCTGGTCGGTGCGTCCCCGAACGCGCACGAGGCCGCGCCGATGAGCACGCGGGCGGCCCATGCCAAGGATTACGTCGTCGACGAGTTCATCTCGGTCATGGTCATCGCAAGCGGGTTCAAGGAATTCGGGGGGCGCAACTACAATGGCTTCCTCGGCGGCTCGCGCTTCAACCGGGTCACGAAGATCGCAGCACATGTGGACCTGCCGATCCCGGGGGTGCGGTCATGAGCGCGGTCGCGGATGTCGAATACCTGCTGATCGGCTCGGGCGTCGCGGCCTCGACCGTCGCCATGCGCCTGCTCGCGCATGACCCCGACACCTCGATCCTGATGCTCGAGGCGGGCGACGAGATCCCCTCCAAGGACCGCCGGGCCTGGTGGGACTTCGTCGTCACCGGCGCGCTGCCCTACGATTACACCTATGACGACGATGCGCAGGTCTCCTACACCGGCAACACGCCCTGGCGGATGAACGGCTCGCGCGTCACTGCCTATGGCGGCACGACGATGCACTGGGGCGGCTGGGCGCTGCGCATGAAGCCCGAGGATTTCCGCCTGCGCACGAACACGGGGAAAGGCGGCGACTGGCTGGTCGGCTATGACGAGCTCGAAGGCTATTACTGCGAGGCCGAGCGGCATCTTTCGGTCTGCGGCGATCCGGCCGACACTTCGGTCCCGCGCAGCGAGCCCTTTCCGCTGCCGCCCTATCCCTGGCTTGCGGCCGATCTCGAGATGTTCGAGGGCTTCGCGGCCAGCGGCGCAACCCCGGCGCGGATGCCGCTCGCGCGGTTTCGCAAGTGCATGACGACGGGGACCTGCCGCTACTGCCCGCTGGGCGCGCGCTTTTCCGGCCAGTACGTGAACGACGATCTCAGGGCGGGCGGCTATCCGAATTTCGAGATCCGCACCCAGGCCACGGTGACCGGGATCAGGCTCGACAGCCGCAGGCGTGCGCGCGGCGTCAGCTATATTGACCGCTCGGCGAGGGGCAATGGCGAGGTCCGGCAGGTCGACGCGGCCAAGGTGATCATCTGCGCTGGCGCCTTCGAGTCGCCCAAGCTGCTGATGATGTCGGGCAGGCCGTTCTACGATCACGGCATCGGCAATGATGCCGGCAATGTCGGGCGCTACCTGGTCTCGCACTCGTTCCTGTCGGTCAGCGGCACCGCACCGTCGAACCCCGACCGCGTGACCTCGGAGTACGGCTTCCCCACGCTCATGTCGCGCAGCCTCGACGACGAGACGCGGCAGGCGACCGGCAAGATCTTCATGTTCCGCAACCAGAACACGCCCGGCGGGAACTGGGCGCGGCTGATGCAGGCGGGCAAGACGCGCGCCCAGATCGATGCCATCGCCACCGGCCCGCGCCACATCGGCATCAGCGCCTTCTACGAGGAGTTCGGCGTATGCGGAAACTACCTCAGGCCGATCGCCGGGCGCTTCGACCGGTTCGGGCTGCCGCTGATGGAGATCCATTTCGACCGGACGACCGAAGTCACGAAGAACGCGCATCTGCGGCTGGCCGAGATGGAGGAGATCTTCCGCGCGATCCCCGACTACGTACTGGACGAGAAAGGCTCGAAATTCGAGGGCGCGGCCGGCTTCCACGCCTCGGGCACCTGCCGGATGTCGCGGACGCCCGAGGACGGCGTGACCGACGGCGACCTGCGGGTGCATGGCATGGACAACCTCTATGTCTGCTCGAATGCGGTCTTCCCGTCGGTCGGTGCGGTGAACCCCACGCTCACGCTTACGGCGCTGGCCTTCCGCCTCGCGGATCATCTTGCGGGTGGCCGCCCCGCGCCTGTCGCCGCATCGCGGGAGGGCGTGGCATGACCGGCTTGGGCGACACCGCCGCGCGGCGGGACTTCGGCGATCTGGTCACCCGCTGGGATGCGCTCGCGCCGCGCCTCGCGGCCGACCGGGACGAGGGGATGGCGTGGCTGCACGACGCGCTCGACGCGGCCATCAAGCTCGAGTTCTCGACCATCCCGCCCTATCTCTGCGCGCTCTGGTCTATCGAGGACCAGTCGGCGCCCGTGGCCGACGCGATCCGGCGCATCGTGCAGGAGGAGATGCTGCACATGGCGCTGGCCTGCAACATGCTGGTCGCTATCGGCGGCACGCCGCGCATCGCCGAGCCGGGCTTCGCGCCGGTCTATCCGGGACCGCTCGCGGGGGGCGTGCATGCCGGGCTTGAGGTCGGGCTGGCGGGCCTTTCCGATGCTGTTCTCGAAGCCTTCATGGTGATCGAGCTGCCCGAGAAACCCGCGGCGCACGAGACCGACGAGCTTGCCGCCTGGGCGCTCAGGCTCGACCACGATCTTGCCGGGCACGAGACCATCGGCCAGTTCTACGACCGGCTCGAACGGGCGTTCACGTGCCTCCGCCCCGCGCTCTCTACCGACCGGCAGATCGCGGGGCCGCTCGCCTGGTTCCCGGTGCGCGATCTCGATGACGTCCACGAGGCGATCACGCTGATCAAGCACCAGGGCGAGGGTTCGGCGCTCGCGCCGCTCGAGCACGACCCTATAAGGCCCGGCGACATCGAGCTTGCGCATTACTACCGCTTCCTCGAGATCCGCGCGGGGCGGCGGATCGCCTATTGCCCCGAGCGCCGCGTCTGGGGCTTTGGCGCAGAGCCGCTCGAGCGTCCCGCCATCCGGCCGATGGCACCGGTGCCCCCGGGTGGCCATCCCGCGCCGGGCAGGACGGTGCCGCCCGAGGTTGGGACGATGCTGGCGCGCTTCGATGAACGCTACACGACGCTGCTCGCCCAGCTTGGCGCGGTCTGGGCCGAGGGCGATCAGGGCAAGCTGGTGCAGGCGATCGAGACGATGTTCTCGCTGGAGGCGGACGCGCGCGCCCTGATGCGGATCCCGATCGACCCGAGCAACCCGGCTTCGGGCACCTATGGCCCATGTTTCCGCGCGACGGGAGAGATGACATGACCCCGGACCCCGCCCGCCTGCCGATCGAGACCGAGTTCCTGTTCCGCGTGGTGATCCAGACCGACAGGAGCCGGATCCGGAAGCTCGAAGCGACGCCGTGGGGCACGGCGATGGATGTCGCCGTCGCCGGTGGCACGGTCACCGGGCCGAAGATCAACGGCGTGCTTCTGAACATCGGCGCCGACTGGGGGCTGGTCACGCGGCAGGGCGAGGGCGCGGCGCTCGATGTGACCGACCTCGACTGCCGCGTGATCATCGAGACCGACGACAGCCCCGCCTGCCTGATCGAGATGCGCTATGCGGGTGTCGGCTTCAACCATCCCGGCGTCGCCGAACGTCCCGCCATGGACGGGGTGCGCGACGCGGGCGGATACTATTTCCGCACCACCCCCCGCTTCCGCACCGCGGCCCCGAAATACGACTTCCTCAACCGGGTCGTGGCGGTCGCATCGGGCTATCATCGCGTCGCGGCCGGGCCGATCTATGATGTCTACGCGGTCCTCTAGCGGGGACGCGGATCACGAGGGGACCCGCGCGCGGCCGCGGGTCGCGGCGGCGTTTTCTGGAAGGCTTGATTGATGCTGTGTGCAGGCTGCAACCACGACAACCGCGAGGGCCGCAAGTTCTGCGCGGCCTGCGGCGCGGCGCTGCCCGCGCCCTGCGCGGCCTGCGGCTTCGCGAACGAGCCCGGCGACCGGTTCTGCGGCGGCTGCGGCGCGGCGCTGGGATCCGGCCCGGCGCCCGTCATGGCGCCGCCGCCTCCTGCTGCACCCGACACCCGGCGTGCGGCGAGCCTGCGCGAACGGCGACAGGTCACGATCCTGTTTGCCGACATCTCCGGCTTCACCCGCCTCTCCCAACGTCTCGACCCCGAGGAGACCCACGCCGTCATCCAGAGCTTCTTCGACACCGTCGATGGGATCATCGAGAGCTTTGGCGGCACCGTCGACAAGCATATCGGCGACGCGGTCATGGGCCTTTTCGGCGCCCCGATCGCCCATGGCGACGACCCCTTGCGCGCGGTCCGCGCCGCGGTCGAGATCCATCGCGCGGTCGAGGCGCTGAGCCAGCGCGGCCCGCACGCCTTCACCGTGCATGTCGGCATCGCCAGCGGCGAGGTCGTCGCCGGCGGCCTCGGCCCCGAGGGGCGCGACGAATACACCGTGATCGGCGACTCGGTGAACCTCGCGGCCAAGCTCGAGTCCCATGCCGAGAGCCGCGAGACGCTGATCTCGGACGCCGTGTTCAAGGCCGTGTCGGGGGTCGTGACCTGCGAGCCGGTCACCGTCCCCGACCCGACGGCGCCGGGTCGCGAGATGACCTCGTGGCGCGTGCTGGCGATCGAGGCGCTGCGCGCGGACCGCCCGCGCTCGCCCATCGTCGGGCGCGAGTCGGAGCTGCGCCACTTCGACGCCGTGGCCAAGGCGTCGCAGCGCGTCGGGCGCGGCGAGGCGATCCTGCTGCGCGGCGAGGCCGGGATCGGCAAGACCCGGCTGGTCGAGGAGTTCGGCTCGATCGCGCGCGCGAACGGATTCCGTCACCACGCGGCGCATGTGCTCGACTTCGGCGCGGGCGAGGGGCAGGACGCGATCCGCGTGCTGGTGCGCAGCCTCGTCGGTATCGCCATGTCGGATGGTCCCGACGCCCGCGCCGAAGCGATCGCCACGGCGATCGGCTGCAACCTCGTCCATCCCGAGCACGAGGTCTTTCTCTACGACCTGGTGAACCTGCCGGCGCCGGCGCGGTTGCGCGGTGCCTATGAAGCGATGGACAACGCCACCCGGTTCGAGGGCAAGAAGGCCGCGGTGGCCCATCTTCTGCGCCGCCAGAGCATGGCGGCGCCGCTGCTCGTGACGGTCGAGGATCTGCACTGGGCGCAGACCGTGACGCTCGACTATCTCCGCGGGCTGCTCGAGGCCATCTCCGACTGCCCGGTGGTTCTGGTGATGACGACGCGCACCGAGGGCGACCCCATGAGCCGAAGCTGGCGCGGCGGGCTGCGTGGCGTCTCGCTGGTCGCGATCAACCTCACGCCTCTGGGCCGCGCCGATTCCGAGGCGCTGGCCGCGCAGTTCGTCGAGCGATCGAGCCAGTACGTCCTCGACTGCATCGACCGTGCCGACGGCAACCCGCTGTTTCTCGAGCAACTCCTGCGCAATGCCGAGGAACAGCGCGGCCAGAGCCTGCCCGCCACGATCCAGAGCCTCGTGCTCTCGCGCATGGACCGCCTCGATCCCGCCGACCGCGAGGCGCTGCAGGCGGCGTGCGTCATCGGCCAGCATTTCGGCGCGGCCGCGCTGTGTCACCTGCTGGGCCGATCCGCCTTCGACGGCGCGCGCCTGATCGACAGCCAGCTGATCCGCGCCGATGGCGACGGCTATCGTTTCATGCATTCGCTGATCCGAGAGGGCGCCTATTCCTCGCTGTTGCACTCGCGCGCCCGCGAGCTGCATCTCAGCGCCGCCGAGTATTACCGCGCTCGTGATCCGGTGCTGTGGGCCGAACACCTCGACAAGGCAAGGGATCCGCAGGCGGCCGCGGCCTATCTGAGCGCCGCGCGTGCCCAGCAGGCGAGCTACCATTACGTGCACGCGCGCCTGCTGATCGAGCGCGCGATCGAGATCGCCGAGGACCCCACGATCCGGTATGCGCTGCACAGCGCGCATGGTGAGTTGCTGCGGGCGCTGGGCGAGTCCGAGGCGTCGATCGCCGCCTATGGCCGCGCGCTCGACACCGCGCCGACCGACGCCGATCGCTGCCGCGCCCGCATCGGCATGGTCGAGGGGATGCGCGACGGCCAGAGGCTGTCCGAGGCGCTCGACTACCTCGCCGAGGCCGAGGCGGTCGCGCGCGAGCTCGGCCTCGTCGAGGAACTGGCCCAGATCCACGGGCAGCGCGGCAATCTCTACTTCCCCATGGGCCGGGTCGAGGCGTGCCTCGAGCAGCAGAAGCTGTCGCTCGAACATGCCAAGCGCGCCTCGTCGCCGATGCTCGAAGCGCGGGCGCTCAGCGGGCTCGGCGATGCCGAGTATGCCCGCGGACGGATGCAGACGGCGCATCGCCATTTCGCCGACTGCGTCGCACTTTGCCGCGCGCATGATTTCGCGCGGATCGAGGCGCCTAACCTTGCGCTGAGGGGCCTCACGCGGTTCTACGCGCCCGATCCGCGCGCCTGCGTCGACGACTGCACCGCCGCGATCGACGCCGCGGTGCGCGCCAAGCAGCAGCGGGCCGAACTGGTGGCCCGCACTGCCGCCCTTCATGCGCAGATCGAGATGGTTGACCTCGACGGCGCAAGGCGGCAATGCCAGCGTGCGACAGAGTTGGTCGAGCACCTTGGCGCGCGGCGCTTCCTGCCCGAATGCCTTATCTTCCTCGCCAAGATCCTGATGGTCGAAGGCCGTCGCGCCGAGGCGGTCGAGACCGCCGAGGAGGCCGTAGCGATCAGCCTCGAGAGCGACGCGGGGCGCAGCTTCAGCGGGCCCTGGGCGCTCGGGACGCTCGCGGTCGTCGCGACCGATGCCGCGACGCGCGCGCGTGCTTTGGCCGAGGGCGAGGCGATCCTCGCCGGCGGATGCGTGAGCCACAACTCGCTCTGGTTCCATCGCGACGCGATCGAGGCCACGCTGCTGGCCGGCGATTGGGACGCGGCCCAGCGCCATGCCGCGGCGCTCGAGGCCTACACCGCGGCCGAGCCGCTTGGCTGGTGCGAGGTCTACATCGCTCTCGCCCGCTGCCAGGCGACCGGGGCGTTGTCGGGGTGGGACGAAGCCGGCGAGGCGGCGCTCGCCTCGGCAATCCACAAGGCGAAGGGCGCGGGCCTTGGCATGGCGTGCCGTCTCGCCGGGAGCTTGCAGCCCGCGGATTGATGCCACGGGCGGACGGCGATCAGTCCATCGAGCCCACGAAGGTGAACATCGGCTGCCGGACGCCTTCGTAGTCCACCTCGCTGTGGAACACGTCATAGGGCCGCGTGAAGTATGCGAAGGCGCCATACTCGGCCTCGAGGTCCGCGTTCGGGTAGAGCGCGCGGTAGACGACGGTCTTGGCATGGGTCGACGTGTCGAGCGCGACCGCGATCACCTCGTAATAGTGCTTGTTCCTGTAGTGCTGATAGATGGCACGCTGCACGGTCGCCCCCCTCTCGTTCATTCCCGACGGCATCACGTTACCGGCTCGCGTCACCGGGAAAAAGCATTGATCGCCGCCGCCGCAGGCGAGCCCCTGCGACGCGGCACCGTCAGGTCGCCTGAGCCGCATTGCGCGCCACGCGCAGAGAGAGAGGCTCTGGCCGAGTTCACTGCATGCATGCTATCCGATGGATCGGATGCGCTTTCGATGCGCCCCCGCGGGGAACGCCGGGGGGAAATATCGGGAACCCGGGATGACACCGCGCCAGAGCCGCACGGACGAAATCTGCGACGCCCTTCGGCGCGCGATCCTCGAACAGGCCCTCAAGCCGGGGACCAAGCTGCCCGAGGACGCCCTTGGCGAGAGCTTCGGCGTGAGCCGGACGATCGCGCGCCACGCGCTGGGGCAGCTCGCTGCCGAGGGGCTGGTCGATCTCAGGCGCAACCGGGGCGCAACCGTGGCGAGACCGAGCTGGGAGGATGCGCGCGACCTGTTCGACGTGCGCATCGGGCTCGAGCGGACCGTGATTTCGCGTCTCGCAGGGCGGCTGACGGCTGCCCAGATCCGTCGCCTCCAGGAACATGTCCGCACCGAGGAAGCCGCGCGCGGGCAGAGCGACCCGATCGCGATCCGCCTCGCGACCGAGTTCCACCTGCTGCTGGCCGAGATGACCGAGAGCCCGGTGCTGGTGCGCTATGTCCGCGAGCTCTGCCTGCGCTGCGGGCTCACGCTTGCGCTTCACGGGCGCCCGCATTCGTCGGAATGCGCGATCAACGAGCATCTGGAAATCATCGATGCACTTCGCGAAGGCAAGACCGAGGCCGCGACGCGCTCGATGGAGCAGCATCTCGAATCGGTCGCCAAGCGCGCGCTGATCGAGCCCTCGGAGCAGGCCGTGCCTGATCTCACGGCGATTCTGGCGTCCTACGCGCGGGCGTGAAGCGCGGCGCCCGGCGCCCGCGCCCGCGATCAGACGTCGAGGCCGTGACGCCCGAGCAGGCGCTCGGCGCTGTCGTTCCAGACGTCCATCTTCACGATCTTGCCGCCACGCACCACGAAGCGGTCGACATAGCGGTTGCCCTCGAAGGGATCGCCGTTCGGCCACTCGCCATAGAGGGTTCCCAGGCTGTAGACAATGGTCTCCTCGGCGCCGGGCACGACGTCGAAGCGCTCGAACTTCTTCTTCACCCACTTGTAGCGGCGCGCGTTCAGCGCCGCGCTCTCGCCCGGATGGGCGAAGCGCCGGCCGCCGGTGAAGGTGATCTCGACCCCCGGGGCCATGAAGGTGAACGCGCGCTCGGGGTCCGGCACCATCGAGGCCTCGAGGAACTCGCGGACGGTCTCGCGGTCGGCCTCGGCGCGGGCCGCCGCCGGGGTCGTCGTCGTGCTTGCATCGTTCATTCCTGCTCCTCCGCCGGGGTTGACTCTCGGGTGGCCGGCCGTTCTGGCACGCGGATTGCTTGCCTTGATCATCGCGGGGCCGGCGAGGAGTGCCGGAACGCACCCACCGCCGACTCGCGATGAAAGAGTAGACAGTCTCAAAATTGCATGCAATCTTTGCATTCAAAATCAGAGCTCACGGGGCGCGCGCGAGCCGGATCGCAACAGTGCCCGGCCGCGGCAGGGGAGACCCCGGGCCCCGCTGCCGCGAAGCCGGACGCAGACACGGAGGCCGACACGACATGACACGCATTCTGACTTCTCTCACGCGCCGGTCGATCCTCGCCGCCGGCATTGCCGCGGGGCTCGCATGGCTCCCGGGCGGCGGGGCGCTGGCGGCCGACCCGATCCGGATCGGCCTCGTCGCGGCCCTTTCGGGCCAGTCCGCGAAGTCGGGCGAGGCGATCACGCGGGGTCTGAGCATCGCCATCGACGAGATCAACGCCGCCGGCGGCGTTCTGGGGCGCCCGCTCGAGCTGGTGTCGCGCGACGACGAGAGCAACCCGGGCAAGGGCCTTCTGGCCGCGCGCGAACTTGTGCAGCGCCAGGGCGTGGTCGCCCTGATCGGCGGGCTCGACACGCCGGTCTCGCTGGCCATCGTGCCCTTCGCGAACGACGCGAAGGTGCCCTTCATCGGCCCCTGGGCCGCGGGGACCCCGATCACCCGCAACGGCGCCGCCGAGAACTACATCTTCCGGGTCTCGGCCGTCGATGCCTATGTGGGCGAGGCGCTGGTCGAATATGCCGTGGACGAGTACGGCGCGAAGAAGCCGGGGATGATCCTCATCAACAACCCCTGGGGCGAGTCGAACGAGGACGCGCTGCACCATGCACTCGAGACGCGGGGCATGGCGACTGCCGGTGTCGAGAAGTTCGAGACCAACGATGTCGATGTCGTGCCGCAGCTCACCCGGCTGAAGGAGGCGGGGGCCGACACGCTGTTCATGGTCGCGAACGTCGCGCCGTCCTCGCAGGTCGTCAAGTCGCTCGACCGGATGGGCTGGGACGTGCCGATCGTCTCGCACTGGGGCCCGGCCGGCGGGCGCTTCACCGAGCTCGCGGGGCCGAGCGGCAGCCGTGTCCACTTCATCCAGACCTTCGTGTTCACCGAGGACATGAGCGGCAGGTCGGCCGAGTTGATGGCGAAGCTCAAGGCGAAGTATCCCGAGATCAAGACGATCGCGGATGTCACCCCCGCGACAGGTATCGCCAACGCCTATGACGCGATGCACCTGCTGGCGGTTGCGATCGGCAATGCCGGCTCGACCGACGGTCCGGCGATCCGGCAGGCGCTCTACGGGATCGAGGAGCACGAGGGGCTGATCAAGACCTACCGCAAGCCCTTCTCGCCCGAGAACCAGGATGCGCTGGGGCCGGAGGACTACGTCTTCTCGCACTTCGTCGAGGGCAAGATCCTGCCGCTCGGCAAGTGAGCGGCGCGACGCTGACGGATGGCCCCGCCGCCACGCGGCGGGGCCCGGATGCCGAAGGCCCGATGACGGCCGACGTGATGATCCGGAGGGGACGCACATGCTCCTGACCTCGGCACTGATATCGGGGCTCGGCCTCGGGGCGATGTACGGGCTGATCGCGCTCGGCTTCCACGTGACCTACTCGGTCTCGAACACCGTGAACTTCGCGCAGGGCAGCGCCGTGATGCTGGGCGCGGTGCTGGGCTACACCTTCATGGTGACGCTGGGCTGGCCGTTCTGGGCGGCCGTGCCCGCGGCGCTTGCGGGCTGCGCACTGCTCGGCCTCGTCGTCGAGCGGGCGCTGGTGCGGCCCTTCGTCAGCCGCGGCTCGGATTCGTGGCTCATGGCGACCGTGGCGGGTGGCATCCTGCTCGACAACACCGTGCTGTTCACCTTCGGCAAGGAGCCGCGCAGCCTGCCCTCGCCGCTCGCCTCCGAGCCGGTGTCGCTGTTCGGCGCCGGGGTCTATCCGCTGCAACTGGTCATCCCCGTGGTCGGCATCGCCATCGCGGTGGTGTTGCAGCTCGTGTTCCGGCGCACGCGGCTGGGCAAGGTGCTGCTCGCGGTGGTGCAGAACCGCGATGCCGCGCGGCTGATGGGGATCGACGCGAAGGCGGTGGTCGCGACCTCCTTCGCCCTTGCCGCGGTGCTCGCGGGGATCGCGGGGCTGCTGATCGCGCCGCTCTACTCGGTGCATTCCGAGATGGGGATGCTGTTCGGCCTCAAGGCTTTCGCGGTCGCGATCCTCGGCGGCATCACCTCGGCGCCGGGCGTGGTGATCGCGGGTCTGCTCTACGGCGTCATCGAGGCGCTGGTGACCGCCTATCTGGGCTCGACCTATACGCAGATCGTGGTCTTTTCCGTGATCATCCTCGCGCTCACGCTGATGCCGAACGGCCTTCTGGGCCGCGCCGCGGTCAACAAGGTCTGAGGGGGGGCAGGGGATGCGCCAGTCCGGTTCCGCCTCGCAGCTTCCGCTCACGCTGGGGATCGTCGCGCTGACGGCCGCGGGCGCCGCCTTCGCCTGGACGGTCGGCGGCTATTTCTCGTTCGTCGCGGCTCTGGTGGCGCTCACCACGGTGGTGGGCGTCGGCCTCAACGTGCTGGTGGGGCTCACCGGGCAGATCTCGCTGGGCCATGTCGGCTTCTACGCGCTCGGGGCCTATGCGGTCGCGATCCTGACGCTCGCGGGCCTCGACTACTGGGTGGCCTTCGTGTTGGCTGGGCTGATCACCGGCTGCGTCGGCGGGTTGCTGGCGCTGCCGGCGCTCAGGGTCAGCGGGCCCTACCTCGCGATGGTCACTATCGCCTTCGGCTTCATCGTCGAGCATGGCACCATCGAGGCGCGGGGTCTCACCGGCGGCCAGAACGGGCTGATGGGTTTCGCCGGGCCGCATCTGGGCGGCGCGGACTTCGACGACCGGCAGATCGCGATCTTCGCCATTCTGCTGGCGGGGGCGGCGCTCGTCCTGTTCCAGCGGCTGCTTTATAGCGGCTGGGGCCGGGCGATGCTGGCGGTGCGCGACAGCGAGACGGCGGCGCGCTCGACCGCGCTCTCGCCCATCCTGGTCAAGACCTCGGCCTTCGCGCTCTCGGCGGCGCTGACGGGGCTTGCGGGCGCGGTGTTCGCGCCGCTGATGATGTTCATCGCGCCGTCGTCCTTCATGTTCTCG
Organism: Thermohalobaculum sediminis; assembly: GCF_023487995.1. Taxonomy (GTDB): domain Bacteria; phylum Pseudomonadota; class Alphaproteobacteria; order Rhodobacterales; family Rhodobacteraceae; genus Thermohalobaculum; species Thermohalobaculum sediminis. The sequence goes on along the minus strand of NZ_JAMFKN010000003.1, from coordinate 456,778 downwards.
CAGTCGATCCTGTTCCTGTTCGCGGTGATGGTGGGTGGCGTCGGCTGGACGCTGGGGCCGCTGGCGGGCGCCATCGTGACCGTGCTGCTGCCGGAGCTGCTGGCCGACCTTGCGGAATACCGGCTGCTGTTCTTCAGCGTGACGCTGATCCTGGTGCTGTGGCTCGCGCCGTCGGGCATCGTCGGCGCGCTTGCGCGGGTCTTGCGGCGCGAGGCGCGGGCCCTTCCGCCCGTGCCGGCGCCCGCCGAGGCGGTTGCCTTCATCGAGCGCGCGCGCGACGGGCTGTCGCTGGTGGCCGATCGGATCGGCATCTCGTTCGGCGGCATCCGGGCGGCGGACGAGGTGAGCTTCGAGGCGCCGCCGGGACGGATCACCAGCATCATCGGCCCCAATGGCGCGGGCAAGACGACCGTGCTGAACATGATCGGCGCGTTCTATCGCCCCTCGCAGGGCTCGATCCGGCTAGGGCAGGACGAGCTTGCGGGCCGCACGCCTACCGACGTGTCGCGCGCCGGCATCGCGCGCACCTATCAGACCACGCGGCTGTTCGAGACGCTGAGCGTGCTCGACAACATCCTGATCGGACTGCGGCGCGGGCGGCTCGGCAACCCGACCGCGCGGCTTGGCAGCGCCGAGGAGGCGCGTCTCGCCTCGGCGCTCCTGCATTTCGTGGGATATCGCGGCTCGGTCATGGCGCTCGCGGGCGACCTGCCGCATGTCGATCGCAGGCTGGTCGAGATCGCCCGCGCGCTGGCGCTGCGCCCACGGGTTCTGCTGCTCGACGAGCCCGCGGCTGGCCTTGCCGAGAGCGAGAAGAAGGAGCTCGCCGCCCTCGTGCGCATCATCGCCGATCACGGCCTCGCGGTGGTGCTCGTCGAGCACGACATGGGCATGGTGATGGGCATCTCGGACCATATCGTCGTGCTCGACGCCGGCCGCCCGATCGCCGCCGGCACGCCCGACGCCGTGCGCACGAACCCCGCCGTGATCGAGGCCTATCTCGGCGCGGGCGAGATGCAGGCCCGCCCCCGCGCGGGCGCATGGGCTGCGTCCGGGGAACCCGTGCTCGAGGTCGCGGACCTCGCCGCGGGCTATAGCGCGGCGCCGGTGCTCAAGCGGATCGGGCTTTCGGTCGCGCGGGGCGAGATGGTCGGCATCCTCGGCGCGAACGGCGCGGGCAAGTCGACCACGATGCGGGCGATCGTGGGTCTCCTGCGACCTGTGGAGGGGCGCATCGCGCTGGGGGGCGCCGAGATCCAGCGCGAGGCTGCGCACCAGATCGCGCGCCGCGGCGTCGCGCTCGTGCCCGAGGGGCGGCAGGTGTTCCCGGAACTGACCGTGCTCGACAACATCCTGATCGGTGCCTGCCGTCGGGGCGCGGGCGACTATTCGGCCGAGGTGGCGCGGCTGCTGGAACGCTTCCCGCGGCTGAAGGATCGGATCGGCTCGCGCGCGGGGCTGCTGTCGGGCGGCGAGCAGCAGATGCTGGCGGTCGCGCGCGGGTTGATGGCGAAGCCCGAGGTGCTGCTGCTGGACGAGCCCTCGCTGGGCCTTGCGCCGGCGATGATCGAGGAGCTGTTCGCCGTGCTCGCGGACCTGCGCGACGAGGGCACGACGATCCTGATCGTGGACCAGATGGCCAAGATGACGCTGGGCGTCGCCGACCGTGCCTATGTGCTGGAGCAGGGGCGCGTGGTCAGGGCCGGCCCGGCCGCTGAGCTTGCGGAGGACGCGTCGCTCGAGGAGGCCTATCTCGGCGGCGCCGCGCAGGACGACGGGGCCACCCCGCGGGCGGCCGCGCGATGAGCGGACTCGACCTCGTCCTGCGGCGCGCGCGCATCGCCGGCCGCGGGGACGCGCTGGCCGACATCGGCATCGCAGCCGGGCGGATCGCGGCGATCTCGCCCGTGATCGCCTCGGACGCGCCGGTCGAGGATCTCGACGGCCGCATCGTCGTGCCGGGCTTCGTCGAGAGCCATGTCCATCTCGACAAGTCCTGCCTGCTGGAACGCTGCGGCCATGCGCCGACGCTGGCCGAGGCGATCGGCGCGGTCGCCGCCGCCAAGCGCGGCTTCACCGTCGAGGATGTCTACAGCCGCGGCCGCGCCACGCTCGAGAAGGCGATCCTGCACGGCACCACGCGGATGCGCACCCATGTCGAGATCGACCCCCGCGTGGGCTTGCGAGGATTCGAGGCCGTCCGCGGGCTCAAGGCCGACTACGCCTGGGCGATCGAGCTGCAGATCTGCGTCTTTCCGCAGGAGGGCCTGCTGAACGACCCCGGCGCCGAGGAGCTGCTGATCGAGGCAATCGAGCGCGGCGCCGACCTCATCGGCGGCTGCCCCTATACCGACTCGGACCCGCACGGGCATATCGCCCGCATCTTCGACATCGCCGGGCGCCACGACCTCGACATCGACTTTCATCTCGACTTCCATCTCGACCCCGCGCGTGGCGACCTCGCCGAGGTGTGCCGGCAGGCGCGGGCGCGCGGCTGGGGCGGGCGGGTCGCGGTGGGCCACGTCACCACCCTCTCGGCGCTGGCGCCCGAGGCCCTTGCGGCCGCCGAGCGGATGATGGCGGATGCGGGCGTCGCGCTGACCGTGCTGCCCTCGACCGACCTGTTCCTGATGGGGCGCGCGAGCACCCATCTCGTGCCGCGCGGGGTCGCCCCGGCGCACCGGCTCGCCGGGCGGGGGGTGACCTGCTCGATCTCGACCAACAACGTGCTGAACCCGTTCACGCCGTTCGGCGACTGCTCGCTGATCCGGATGGCGAACCTCTATGCGAACGTGGCCCAGCTTGGCTCGCTCGAGGAGATGCGGCTCTGCCTCGACATGGTGACGGCGGCGCCCGCGCGGCTGATGAACCTCGCGGACTACGGCGTCGAGCCTGGCAACCCCGCCGACCTCGTGGTGCTGGACGCGCGCGCGGAAGGCATGGCGGTGGCCGAACTCGCGGCGCCGCTGTTCGGTCTGAAGGCGGGGCGGCGGACCTTCACCCGGCCGGCGGCGGTCCTGCATGCGCCGGGCGCGGCGCGCGCGGGCGGCGCGGTGTCGGCGGCCTGAGGGAAGGCGCCGCAGCGCCGCCTCAGCCCACCCGGCCCGGCCTCGCGCCGGGGACGGCGAGGTAGCTCAGGATCATCTCGAGCGCGTGCGCTCGCCGCGCGGCGAGCCAGCCCGGATCGCCGAGATCGGCGTTGAAGAGCACCGACAGGGTAAAGCGGTTCGAGATGTGCAACTGGCTCTGCGCCACGATCGAGACATAGAGCTGGACCGGATCGACGCCGCCGCGGAACACGCCCTCTGCCTCGCCCCGCGCCAGCAGGTCGCGGATCGCCTCGACCAGCGGCACCGTCATCGCCTGGATGCTGGGAAGGCGTTTGAGGAAGCGCGCCCGCAGGATGTTCTCGTTCATGATCAGCGCGATGAAGTCGCTGCGCGCGGCGAAGAAGTCGAAGGTGAACAAGACCAGCCGCCGGATCCCCTCGACCGGCTCGGCCCGTCCGAGGTCGAGCGCCTGCTCCTGCTTGCGGATCTCGCCGTAGACCGATTCGAGGACGGCGAGATAGAGCCCCTCCTTGTTGCCGAAATAGTGGTAGATCATCCGCGTGTTGGTGCGGCTGCGGCGGGTGATGCGCTCGATCCGGGCGCCGGTCAGGCCGTGCTGGCAGAACTCGGACCGCGCCGCGTCGAGGATCGCGCGCCGCGTGCGCTCGGGGTCGCGTGGCCGCGCCGGGCGGGCGGCGCCCGATGCGGTTGCGCCCGCCCGCCCGGTGTTCGATGCTTGCGCCATGGACCAGCACTCCCGGCCTGCCCGCCCCGCGCGCGGGGTCGGCCCCTTGACAGGCATTTCCACAAGTAAGAATACACTTACTCCTGCATTGCAAGAGGAGCCCGCGCGCCATGCTGCACACGACACGCGCCTATGCCGGGATGGTGACGGCGCCACATCACCTCGCCGCGCAGGCGGGGCTCGAGGTGATGCGCGACGGCGGCAACGCGATCGAGGCAATGATCGCGGCGGCGTCCACCATCGCGGTGGTCTATCCGCACATGAACGGGCTGGGCGGCGACGGCTTCTGGCTGGTCGGTCGCCATGGCGAGGGCGTCGAGGGGATTCAGGCCTGCGGCCGCTCGGCGGCGCTGGCCTCCCGCGACTGGTATCATGGGCAGGGCCTCGCAGCGATTCCCGGGCGCGGGCCGCTCGCGGCGCTCACCGTGGCGGGGGCGGTGTCCGGCTGGCAGGCGGCGCACGAGCTGAGCCGGTCGCGGCATGGTGGGCGCCTGCCGCTTGCGCGCCTGCTGGAGGAGGCGATCCGCCACGCGCGCGAGGGCGTCGCGGTCACGCGCACGCTGCACGAGAACGCGGCCGCCAAGCTTGCCGAGCTGCGCGACGTGCCGGGCTTTGCCGATGCCTACCTGCGCGACGGGACGCCACTGCCGATCGGCGCGCGGCTGCGGCAGGAGCGGGTGGCGGAGACGCTCGCACGGCTCGCCGAGGCTGGGCTCGACGATTTCTACCGCGGCGAGCTCGCGCGCAGCATGGCGGCCGAGCTCGAGGCCGCGGGCAGCCCGCTTCGGCTCGGCGATCTTGAGGGCCACCGGGCGGAACTGGTGGTGCCGCTCTCGGCTGGTGTGGCGGGGCACCGGGTCTACAACATGCCGCCGCCGACGCAGGGGCTGGCCTCGCTCCTCCTGCTTGCGCTTTATGCGCCGATCCTGCCGGAGCAGGCGGAGGGTTTCGATTTCGTCCACCGGCTGGTGGAATGCACGAAGGCCGCTTTCCGGGTGCGGGACCGGCATGTCGGTGATCCCGCCTACATGACGGTGACCGCTGACAGCTTCCTTGCGCCCGACAGTCTCGAGCGGCTGGCCGCCGGCGTCTCGACCACGCGCGCCGCCCCCTGGCCGCACCCGGCGCAGCCCGGCGACACGGTGTGGCTGGGCGCCATCGACCGCGACGGGCTGGCGGTCAGCTACATCCAGAGCGTCTACTGGGAGTTCGGCTCGGGCATCGTGCTGCCGACGAGCGGCGTCACCTGGCAGAACCGCGGCACCAGCTTCAGCCTCGCCGAGGCGCATCCGAACCGCCTCGATCCGAAGCGGCTGCCGTTCCACACCATCCAGCCCGCAATGGCCGAGCTGTCGGACGGGCGGATGATGGTCCATGGCACGATGGGCGGCGAGGGACAGCCGCAGACCCAGGCGATGGTGTTCGCGCGGCACGTGCTGCATGGCATGCCCTTGCAGCAGGCGGTGACCGCGCCGCGCTGGCTGCTGGGGCGCACCTGGGGTGCCGCGACCACCAACCTCAAGATAGAGGACCGGATCGGCGAAGGGGTGATCGCACACCTGCGCGCGGCCGGGCACGATGTCGAGGTCGTGGGCCCCTATGCCGAGATGATGGGCCATGCCGGGGCGATCCTGCGTCACCCCGGCGGCCTCCTCGAAGGCGCCACCGACCCGCGCAGCAACGGCGCGGTCGCCGCGCGCTGAGAGGGGCGCCACCCCGCCCGATCGCACCGCCACGAGCGAAAGCGCAGCCCGCGGGACCCCTCGCGGGCTGTTCGTGTCATGGGTCGGGTGAAGAATTGGGAGCGCTCGGACGCGGGAGCGATTGACAAGGTAAAAATTCACTTACTAATTTGTCAACGCCGTGGGACGGGAACAGGAGGCCGGAGATGGGCGAAGCGCAGGACGAGGCGATGACGGGGGCGCAGCGCCTTCTGTCCGGGCCGGTCGCGGTCGTGAATGTCGGGCTCGAGGGCTTCGCCGCCGAGCTGCGGCAGAACGGCGTCGAGGCGATCCATGTCGACTGGACTCCCCCAGCCGGCGGCGACCCGAAGATGGCGGCTATCCTCTCGAAACTCGGCGTGTGAGGCGGGCGATGGAGCGGATCGAGACGGCGAATGCCGAGGCGCTCGCGCGGATGTTCGCGGCCGAGCCGGTGCTGGCGGACGTGATCCCGGCGCGCGAGGCGATGCCGGGGCTGAAGGATCGGATGATCCTGCACGCAGGCCCCCCGATCGGCTGGGAGCGGATGTGCGGCCCGATGCGCGGCGCGGTCGCCGGCATCATCGTGTTCGAGGGCTGGGCGGCGGACCTTGCCGAGGCCGAGCGCCTCGCGGCCGCGGGCGGGGTCGAGTTCCATCCCAACCACCACCTCGACGCGGTCGGCCCGATGACCGGGATGACCACCGTCTCGCAGCCCGTCATGGTCGTCGAGAACCGCGCCTTCGGGAACCGGGCCTTCTGCGCGATCAACGAGGGCTTGGGCAAGGTCATGCGCTTTGGCGGCAACGACGCCGAGGTGCTGGACCGGCTGCGCTGGCTGCGTGACACCTTCGGTCCCGCGCTGGGCGCCGCGATCCGGGAGAAGGGCGGCGTCGGGCTAAAGGCGATCATCGCCCGCGGTCTCGGCATGGGCGACGAGATGCACCAGAGGAATGTCGCCTGCTCGGGCCTCTTTCTGCGCGAGATCGCGCCGAGCCTTGCGCGCACCTGCGGGGACCGCGAGGCGCTGGCCCGCGCGCTGGCCTTCATCGCCGCGAACGACCAGTTCTTCCTCAACATCGCCATGGCGATGGGCAAGGCGATCATGGACCCGGTGCGCGGCATCGCGGGCTCGACGGTCGTCACCGCCATGTCCCGTAACGGCACCGATTTCGGCATCCGCGTGAGCGGCACCGGGGATCGGTGGTTTACCGCCCCGGTCGAGATGCCCGAGGGGCTCTATTTCCCCGGCTTCTCGGCGGCGGACGCGAACCCCGACATGGGAGATTCCGCGATCGTCGAAACGATCGGCCTCGGCGGCTTTGCCATGGCGGCGGCGCCGGCGGTCGCGGGCTTCGTGGGAGCGGGCGCGCCGTCGTCGGCTGCGACCTTCACCCGGGCGATGGGCGAGATCACGTTGGCGCAGAACCCGGAATGGACCATTCCGGCGGCGGACTACCTCGGCGTGCCCTCGGGCATCGACATCCGCCGCGTCGTCGAGACCGGCATCGCGCCGACCATCAACACCGGCATCGCGCATCGCGAGCCCGGCATCGGGCAGGTCGGCGCGGGCGTCGTCAAGGCGCCGATGGCCTGCTTCGAGCAGGCGGTGATGGCCATCGCAGAGGAGCTGGGCGTCGCATGAGCGGGCATGTGGTCACGGAGATCCGAAGGGGCTTCTACCTCGACTCGGTCGCGCTGATGCGCCTGTCGCGCGAGGTCGCGGCGATGGAGGGCGTGGTCGAGGCGGCGCTGATGATGGGCTCGCCCTCGAACCTCGCCATCATGCGCGATGCCGGGCTGATCGGGCCCGACTGCGACGCGCGTCCGAACGACCTCGTGCTGGCGATCAAGGCCCGTGACGCGGCGAGCGCCGCGGCCGCGCGCGACGCGGCGCTCGCGGGGCTCGACCGTCCGAAGGCCGCGGCTGGCGGCGCCGACGCGTGGCGCCCGCGCAGCATTGCGGCGGCGGTGGGCGCGCTGCCCGCGGCCAATCTCGCGCTCATTTCGGTGCCGGGCGACTTCGCCGCGGCCGAGGCGCGCAAGGCGCTGCGCCGCGGGCTCAACGTCATGATGTTCAGCGACAATGTCGGCCTTGCGGACGAGCTGTCGCTGAAGCGGGAGGCGCGCGAGCGCGGCCTCCTGATGATGGGGCCCGACTGCGGCACCGCAATCATCGGCGGCGTGCCGCTCGCCTTCGCGAACCGCCTGCGCCGCGGCGGGATCGGGATCATCGGCGCCTCGGGCACCGGCACGCAGGAGGTGTCGTGCCTGATCTCGGAAGCGGGCGGCGGCATCAGCCACGCGATCGGCGTGGGCGGGCGGGACCTCAAGCGCGAGATCGGCGGCCTCACCACGATGGCGGCGATGGACCTGCTCGACGCCGATCCCGCGACCACGTCCGTCGTGCTGATCTCGAAACCCCCTCACGAGGAGGTGGCGCGCAAGGTGGTCGCGCGCATCGCCGCGAGCGCCAAGCCTTGGGTGGTCTGCTTCCTCGGCGCAGGGAAACTCGCGCTGCCCCCGAACGCGCGGCAGGCGGCGAGCCTGCGCGATGCGGCCGAGCTCGCGCTGGGCCGGCCCGTGGGCGCGGGGTTCGACAACGCGGCAGCGGCGCGCGGTGCGAGCGGCGCGCGGCGCGCGGGCAGGATCGAGGGCCTCTTTTCCGGCGGCACGCTGGCGGCCGAGGCGCAGCTCGTGCTGCGCGCGGCGGGGCGGCAGGTCGTCTCGAACGCGCCCGTGCCGGGCGTGGGCGAGCCGGGGCAGGGCGATGCGGGGCACGACCGCATCATCGACCTCGGCGACGACGAATACACCCGCGGCCGGCCGCATCCGATGATCGACCCATCCGTGCGCGACGACATGCTGCGCGCGGCGCTCAACGATCCCGCGGTGGCGGTCGTGCTGGTCGATCTCGTGATCGGCTTCGGCGCGCATCCCGACCCGGCCGGGCACCTCGCCGCCATCGTCGCGGCTGCAGGTCCCGGGCACGCGCCGGTCGTCGCGTCGGTCACCGGCACGGCCGGCGACCCGCAGGACCGCGCACGGCAGGCCGCGGCGCTGGCGCAAGCGGGCATCGCGGTCGCGCCCTCGAACCACCATGCCTGCGGGCTCGCGCTCGCGCTGGCCACGGCCCGCTGAGGCTACGGGGCCGGGAGAGGGATCCGCGACGATGGCCCATGACGCTATGCCCGCCCGCCTCGTGATTGCGATCGGCGGGAACGCGACTCATCCCGAGGACATCGCCGGCACATCGAGCGAGCAGAAGGAGGTGGCGCGGCGCACCGCCGAGTCACTGCTGCCGCTGTTGCAGGGCGTGCCCGAACTGGTCGTGACGCATGGAAACGGGCCGGTGGTCGGCAAGATCATGATGCGCCAGATGCTGACGATGGACCGCATCCCGCCGATGTCGATGGACATCTGCGTCGCGCACAGCCAGGGCGGCATCGGCTACCTGCTGATGCAGGCGATGGAGAACGCGCTGCGCGCGGCGGGCAATCCGCGCCATGTCGCGGCGCTGCTGACGCAGGTCGAGGTCGACCCCGACGACCCCGCCTTCGCCAATCCGACCAAGTTCGTCGGCCCCTTCTTCTCCGAGCCCGAGGCGAAGAAGATCGAGGCCGAGCTCGGCTGGCTCATGCGCGAGGATTCCGGCCGCGGCTGGCGCCATGTCGTCCCCTCGCCGAGGCCCCGGCACATCTGCGACATCTCGCTGGTCGACGAGCTGGTCAAGCGCGGCACGGTGGTGATCGCGGGCGGCGGCGGCGGCATTCCGGTGATGCGTCAGGCCGCGACGCGGGTCCGCTCGGGCCTGCCGGCGGTGATCGACAAGGATCTGACCTCGGCGAAGATGGCAAACGTGCTCGGTATCGAGCAGATGATGATCCTGACTGCCGTCCCGCGCGTCGCGATCAACTTCGGCAAGCCGGATCAGCGCGACCTCGCCGAGGTCCGGCTCGACGAGCTCAAGCGGCTCCATGCCGCGGGACAGTTCCCCCCCGGCAGCATGGGCCCCAAGATCGACGCGGCCATCCGCTTCATCGAGGGCGGCGGCCGGCGCGCGATCATCGGGCATCTCGAGCAGGCCGTCCCGGCGTTGCGGGGCGAGACCGGCACGCATGTGGTCCCATGACGGGCAATCGCGTCCGGGCCGCAGCCCTCAGCATCGGCGTGGATGCCCGGGCGGCGCTATGGCCCGGCGCGCATGGCGTCGTGATCGCCGCCTTCCGGCGCTCGGCCTGTCTTCGCCTGCCCGGCGGGGTGGTTTGCATCGGCGACACCTGGATCGGCGAGGGTCCGATCAACATCCTCTGCCAGGCGGCGCCGGGGCGCGATTGGCGCGAAATTGTCGAGGTCGGGGCGGAGGCGAGCATCGCGGGCGATCTCCTCCTTCTGCCCGGCGTGGAGGCGGCGTTGACGCCGGCCGGCACCTGGTCCCCTCGGCCCCCGCCGCGGACCGACGCGGTGACGCTCGCTGCGGGGCTTTCGGCGCTCGCCGAGGAACTCCCGCCCGATCTGCCGGCGGGGGGGCTCGGCGTCCTGCTTGCGCCCGACGGTGCGGCGGAGGACGACGTCGCGCGCGCCGCCGCGCCGGCGGTCGTGCGGCTTGCGGCCTGGCTGGGCGATGGGGTGGGCTGCGCGCAGGCATTCCCCGAGGATGCGGCCCGGTCGCTTCTGGGGCTCGGGCCGGGGCTCACGCCGTCGGGTGACGACTTTCTCGCGGGCGTCGCGGTTGGGCTGCGCAGCCTTGGCGCGCACCGTCATCATGCGCGTCTCGCCGAGGCGGTTGCCGCTCTGGCCGGCGAATGCACGAACGAGATCAGCGCCGCGCATCTCGCGGCGGCGCTCCGTGGCCGGTTGCGCGCGGACCTCCACCTTGTCATCGACGCCGTGCTCGCGGCCGATCGCGGCGCCATCGCGTCGGGCTTGCGCCGCCTCCGGGCCGAAGATCACCATTCGCCCTGGGACGCGCTCGCGGGCTTCGCGGCGGCTGCCCGGGCCTGCTGCGGGGGCCTCGCCGCGACCATGGGCGAGCTGGCCTGAGACCGCGCCCCGCCAGAAACAGCGTGACCCGGTGCGGCGATCCCCGCCGGCCTGTCGGGATCTCAGGACCGGGCCGCTGCGCGCGCCTCGGCCGGCTCGGCTCCGGGCACGGCGGCCGCCGCCATCGCGCCAACCGCCAGCGCGACACCCGCGATCACGGGGTCGATCGCCGGGATGCCGCAGGCTCCGGCGATCTCGGACGCCAGTCCCGCCATGCCGGCGCAGCCGAGCACGACGACATCGCCGCGCCGCGCCGTCTCGCGCGCCACGGCCACGATCCGCGTCACCGCCGCCGCGCGGTCGGTCTCGAGATCGAGCACCCGGATCCCGGCGGCCGCGACCCCCGCGCAGCGCCCGCCAAGGCCCAGGCGCAGGATGTTCTCCTCGATGACCGGGACCGACGCGGCGGTCGTCGTGACGACCGTGAAGCGCCGCGCGACGGCCGCGGCGAGGTGGAAGCTCGCGGCGCCGAGGCCGAGGATCGGCACGATTGCACGCTCGCGCGCGGCGTCGAGGCCGGTGTCGTCGAAGCAGGCGACCAGCCCCGCATCGAAAGGTTCGGCCTCGAGCAGGGCGAGCAGGCCCGGCACCGCCATCGCGCCGTCGCGCGCGCCCTCGATCGCCTGCGGGCCGGCCGTGTTGGTGCGTGCGATGACCTCGATCCCGGGGCCTGCCTGCGCGCGCGCGACCGCTGCGATCCGGTGGGTCATCGCCTCGGAGGCGTTGGGATTGACGATCAGGAGGCGCATGGCGTGCTCATGGATCGGCGCGGCGCCGGGCTTCGCCGGGTCGCCATCGGGCGCTGGGCGCGGCGCTGATCCGGGGCACCGTCCGGTCGGCGGCAGGCAGGGGCGCAGGGGCATCTCCGGGGCGCGAGCGTCACGACGCGGCCCGCACGTAGCGGCTGAGAATCTCGGTGACGTCCGGGTCGTTCTCCCCGCCGTCGAGGCGCGCGCGCGACTGCACGGCGCCCAGATGGTGCTCCATGATTCGCGTCGCCGCCTCGGCGTCGCGCTCGCGCAGGGCGGCGACGAGGCGGGCATGTTCCTCGCAGCCGCACTCGCCCGAATGCGGCCGGCCGTAATGGGCGAGGATCAGCGAACAGCGCGACACGATCTGGTTGACGAACTGCGCCAGCGTGGCCGAGCCGGTGAGTTCCGCGAGCAGGATGTGGAACTCGCCCGTGAGCCGGATCGAGCGCGGCCCCCCCGCCATAAGCGCCCGTTCCTGCTCGCCGAGATGCGTCTCGAGCGCGTCGATCGCGCGTGTCGAGAGGTTCCGGCACAGCCTGAGCACCACCTCGCGTTCCAGCGTCCGGCGCATGTCGAACACGTCGCAGGCCTCCTCGAGCGTGGGCGTCGCGACCGCCGCGCCGCGGTTCGGGCGCATCTCGACGAGGCTCTCGGCCGAGAGGCGGATCAGGGCGCCACGCACGCTGGTGCGGCTCACCCCGAAGGCCTCGCCGATCTGGTCCTCGGGCAGCTTCACGCCAGGCTTCAGTGCCTGCTCGATGATCGCCTGGCGCAGCGACGCATAGATCGCGTCGCCTCGGTTCTGTTGCGTCGACATGGCGAAAACCGCTCCCGAAACATGCACTTGATGCTCGTTTAATGTGCATCCGTCGTTCTGTCAAGATTGGATACAATTTTTCTGGATCGCGTCGCGACTCTGCGTTAAGGAATCACATACGGGGACGGGCGATGACGGTGCCGATTCGGCTCGGTGGATCATGAAACCGCCGTGAAACCGGTCTGTTTCCATCCGTGAGTCCCCATCCGATACGGGATCATCCCAAAATCGGATACAGAAATTGACAGGGAAGGTATCGGTTTCATGGCCGCACTCAGATACGCATTGCTCGCCGGCGTCATGTCGGCCGCGCTCGCCTCCGCCGCCGCGGCGGAGACCTTCCGCTGGGGATCGTCGCGCGACATCGGCTCGCTCGACCCCTATTCCTACGGCGACAGCTTCACCATCAACGTGATGAACCATGTCTATGAGGGGCTGGTCCGCTACGACCGCAACCTCGCCATCGAGCCTGCGCTCGCGACATCGTGGGAAGTCCTCTCGCCGACGGTCTGGCGGTTCCGCCTGCGCGAGGGGGTGAGCTTCCACAACGGGAACCCCTTCACGGCGGACGACGTGATCGCCTCGCTCAAGCGCGTGAGCCATGCCGACTCGCCGCTCAAGGGCAACCTGCCCGCCTACAAGGCAGCTACCAGGGTCGATGACTTCACCGTGGATGTGGAGCTCAACGGCGCCTATCCGCTGCTGCTGAACGACCTGACCAACATCCACATCTTCGATGCCGAGTGGCTCGCCCAGCACAACGCCGAGGTGCCGACCGACATCGCCAAGGGCATCGAGGGCTTCGCCACCTTCAACGCGAATGGCACCGGCCCCTTCAAGGTCGAGAGCCGCCAGCCCGACGCGAAGACCGTGTTCGTCGTGAATCCCGGCTGGTGGGACACGCCGCAGCACAACCTCACCCGGATCGAGTTCACGCCCGTCTCGTCGGCCGCCACGCGAGTCGCTGCGCTCCTGTCGGGCGAGATCGACTTCACCGAGGACGCGCCGGTGCAGGACCTGCCGCGCCTTGCCGCCGCGCCGAACGTCAAGGTGCTCGAGCGCACCGACCTGCGCACGATCTTCCTGATGATGAACCGGCGCGACGAGCTGGCCGAGGGCGGCAAGAACCCCCTCAACGACTTGCGCGTGCGCCAGGCGATGCAGAAGGCGATCGACCTCGAACTGCTGCGCGACCGGGTGATGCGCGGCAAGTCGCGCGCCGCCGGCATGATCATCGCGCCCGAGATCCCCGGGTATGATGCGGAGCTCGACAAGCTCACCCCCTACGACCTCGATGGGGCGAAGGCGCTTCTGGCCGAGGCGGGCTACCCTGACGGCTTCGCCTTCGTGTTCAACTGCATGAGCGACGGCTACGTGAACGAGGAGCAGCTCTGCCAGGCGATCGCCTCGATGTGGGCGCGGATCGGGATCGAGCCCAAGCTCGACATCGCGCCGCGCCCGGTGCAGACGCCCAAGCGCACCGGCGCCAAGGCCGATGTCTGGACGCTGGGTTGGGCCACGCTGCCGATGCTCGACAGCTACAGCCCGCTGATCCAGATCATCCACTCGCGCGATGGCAATGCGGGCGTGTTCAACTGGGGCGACTGGTCGTATCCCGAGATCGACGCGCTGGTGCAGAAGGCGAGCGTCGAGCTCGACCGCGACAAGCGCCTCGCCATGCAGACCGAGGCGCTGAGGATCGTGGGCGAGGAGGTGATCGCCATCCCGCTGCATCAGCAGCCGATGTCCTGGGCGGCCTCGGCCGAGGTGGACGAGATCCCGCAGTTCCCGGACAACAAGCCGCGGCTCTGGTTCGTGAAGAAGTGACGCCCCGCGGCTCGGGCCATCCCGGTCCGGGCCGCCCGCCAATCCGTCCGCGCAGCCTGCGGCGAGAGAGGAGCCGGCACCGATGATCGCCTTCCTGATCAAGCGCATCGCCAACGCCATGCTGGTCATGCTGGCCGTTGCCTTCTTCGCCTTCATGATCTTCCGCTTCGTCGGCGACCCCGTCGAGATGATGCTGAACGAGCAGGCGACGCAGGCCGAGCGCGCCGATCTGCGCGCGAAACTGGGGCTCGAGGACGGCTTCCTCGTGCAGTTCGGCCGGTTCGTCACGAACGCCGCGCAGGGCGATTTCGGCATCTCCTACCGCAACCAGCAGGAAGTGATCGGCCTGATCGCCGAGCGCTTCCCCGCGACCTTCGAGCTGGTGATCGTGGCCACCATCATCTCGCTCGCGGTGGGCATCCCCCTCGGCGTGGTCACCGCCATCCGGCGCGGGGCCTGGTATTCCGAGGCGTTGCAGTTCCTCTCGATCATCGGCGTCTCGCTGCCCAGCTTCGTCGTGGGCATCGTGCTGATCCTGGTGTTCTCGGTGACGCTGGGCCTGTTCCCTGCGTTCGGACGGGGCGAGACGGTGCAGATCGGCTGGTGGAGCACTGGGCTCCTGACCGAGTTGGGGCGCGCCGCGATCCTACTGCCCGCGGTCTCGCTCTCGCTGTTCCAGATCACGCTGGTCATGCGCCTCGTGCGCGCCGAGATGCTCGAGGTGCTGCGCGCCGACTTCATCAAGTTCGCCCGCGCCCGCGGCGTGCCCGCCCGGATCGTGCATTTCCGCCACGCGCTCAGGAACTGCCTGATGCCGGTGGTGACCATGACCGCGATGCAGATCGGCAACCTGATTGCCTTCGCCCTGATCACCGAGACGGTGTTCCAGTGGCCGGGCATGGGCCTGCTGTTCATCCAGGCCGTCACCTTCGTCGATATCCCGGTGATGGCGGCCTATCTGTGCATCGTCTCCTTCATCTTCGTCGCGCTGAACACGATGGTCGACATCGCCTATGCGGTGATCGACCCGCGCCTGCGCGGCGCGAACGGCTGAGGAGGGTCGCGTGACCGACACGCCCGTTTGCCCCGCCCGCCCCGCGACCCCCTCGCGCCTCGCGCGGCTGCGCGACAGCGACCTGTGGTGGAGCTTCACCTCGCACCCCACGGCGGTGGGCGCGGCGGTGCTGCTGGGGCTGATGATGCTGGCCGCGCTGCTCGCGCCGCTGATCGCGCCGCAGAACCCCTACGACCTCGCGGCGCTCGAGTTGTGGAACGCGGAACTCCCGCCGGTCTGGGTCGAGGGTGGCCAGTGGCCCTATGTGCTTGGCACCGATCTGCAGGGGCGCGACGTGCTGTCGGCCATGCTCTACGGCTCGCGCATATCCATCGTGATCGGCATCGCCTCGGTCATCGTCTCGCTCGCCGTCGGCCTGTCGCTGGGGCTGGTCGCGGGCTATTTCGGCGGCATCGTCGACAATGTCCTGATGCGGATCGGCGACGTCCTCTTGTCGATCCCCACCATCCTGATCGCCATCCTGGTGAGCGCGGTGGCGCGCGAGATGCTGCCGCCCGGCCTGCGCGAGGCGGGGGCGGCGGCGGTTCTGGTGCTGGCGATCTCGCTCACCGCCTGGGTGCAGTATGCCCGCACGGTGCGCGCCCAGACCATGGTCGAGCGCAACAAGGAATACGTGCAGGCGGCGCGGCTGATCCGCGTGCCGGCGCGCCGGATCATGCTGCGCCACATCCTGCCCAACACCATGACGCCGATCCTGGTGGCGGCGACGCTGAACTTCGGCCTCGCGATCCTGATCGAGGCGACGCTGTCGTTCCTCGGCGTCGGCATGCCGCCGACCGAGCCCTCGCTGGGCACGCTGATCCGCATCGGCAACCAGTATCTGTTCTCCGGGCTCTGGTGGATCGTGCTGTTCCCGGCGCTGCACCTGTGCCTGCTGGTCGTCGCGGTGAACCTGCTGGGCGACTGGCTGCGCGATGCGCTGAACCCCAAACTCCGCTGAGACGAGGCCCATGACCGACCTGATGATTAAGAACGCCCGCCCGAACGGTGGCCCCGCCGCCGACATCCTGATCCGCGCGGGACGCATCGCCGAAATGGGCGCGGGCCTCGTGGCCCCCGGCGTCCCGGTCGAGGACGCGGGCGGGCGCATCGCGATCCCCGGCCTGATCGACGCGCACACCCATCTCGACAAGTCGCTGCTGGGCCATCCCTGGTATCGCAACGAGGTGGGGCCGCGGCTCCTCGACAAGATCGACAACGAGCGCCGGGTGAAGCGCGATCTGGGGCTCGACCCGCATGTGCAGTCGATGCGGCAGTCGGTGCTCTCGCTCTCGCACGGCACCACGCATATCCGCAGCCATGTCGATGTCGATACCGACCAGGGCGTGCGCGCGGTCGAAGGCGTGCTGGCGACGCGCGAGAAGCTCGCGGGCCTCATCGACATCGAGATCGTCGCCTTCCCGCAATCGGGCCTGATGCGCCGGCCCGGGACGCTTTCGCTGATGGACGAGGCGATGGCGATGGGGGCGGATCTGGTCGGCGGGCTCGACCCCTGCGGTATCGATCAGGACCCCAAGGGACATCTCGACGCGATCTTCGGGCTCGCCCAGAAGCACGGCAAGCCCATCGACATCCACCTGCACGAGCCGGGCGAGCTTGGCGCCTTCTCGATGGAGATGATCTTCGAGCGGACGGCGGCGCTGGGGATGCAGGGCAGGGTCGCGGTCAGCCACGCCTTCTGCCTGGGCGCGCCCGACTGGCAGCGCACGCAGGCGTTGATCGACCGGCTGGCGGAACTGGATATCCGCATCCTGACGACTGCCCCCGCCTCGCGCGACGTGCCCGCGGTCAAGCGGCTCGACGCGGCGGGCGTGAAGGTCGGCGCCGGCAATGACGGCTTCCGCGACACCTGGGGCCCCTATGGCACCGGCGACATGCTGGAACGCGCGATGTTCGTGGGGATGCGCAACAACTTCCGCCGCGACGACGAGGTAGAGCGCGCGCTCGCGGTCTGCACGACCGGGGGGGCCGAGGTGATGGACATCGCGGGGCATGGGCTGGCGGCAGGCTGCGCCGGCGACGTGGTGCTGGTCGAGGGCGAGACGCCGGCCGATGCCGTCTCGCGCCACGCGGCCCGCCCGCTGGTCGTCAAGGGCGGCCGCGTCGTCGCCCGCGACGGCCGCGCGCTGGTCGAGGCGCCCTGATGGACGCGGCCTTCACCCGCCTGCCCCTCGGGGCACGCCCGCCGGGGCGCTGGGCGCTCGCCGCCCGCTGGGTGGTGGCCGATACGCCCGCGGGGCGCCGGCTGGTCGAGCATGGCGAGGTGGTGGTCGAGGACGACCGGGTGATCCACGCCGGGAGCCCCTTCGCGGGAGAGGTCGCGGCGCGCTACGACATGGGCGAGGCGCTGATCGGCCCCGGATTCGTCGATCTCGATGCGCTCGCGGACCTCGACACCACAGTGCTCGCCTTCGACAACCAACCCGCCTGGCGCAAAGGACGGGTATGGCCGCGCAGCTATGTCGAGCGCGGGCCCTACGAGATGTATTCCCACGACGAGCTCGCCTTCCAGAAGCGGTTCGCCTTCGCGCAACTGCTCCTCAACGGCATCACCTCGGCGCTGCCCATCGCATCCCTGTTCTACCGCGAATGGGGCGAGACGGTTGCCGAGTTAGACGCCGCCGCCGAGGCTGCGGGTGCGCTTGGCCTGAGGGTCTGGCTCGGTCCCGCTTACCGCGCTGGCGGCATGGTGGTCGAGCCCGACGGGCGGCTCGAGCCGGTGTTCGACGAGGCGCGCGGCTTTGCGGGGCTTTCCGAGGCCGTGGCCTTCGCCCGCCGCAGCCATGGCGCCGAGGGCGGCCTCGTCAGTGCCCTGCTCGCCCCCGACCGGGTCGAGACCTGCACCGCGGGGCTTTTGGCCGAGACGATGGCCGCGTCGCGGGACCTCGACTGTCCGGTGCGGCTCCACATGGCGCAAGGCGCGATGGAGGTCGAGACTGTCCGGCGTCTCCACGGCGCGACCGCGCCCGGCTGGTTGGGCCGCCACGGCCTGTTGAGCGACCGCCTGATCGCGCCCCATGCGACGGTGGCGACTGATGACGATCTCGCCCTTTACGCCGCGCATGGCGTCACCGTCGCTCATTGCCCGTTGGTCGCGGGCCGCCACGGGGGCGTGCTGCGCTCATTCGCGCGGCTCAAGCGCATGGGCATCCGTGTCGGCATGGGCACCGACACGACGCCGCCCGACATGGTGCTGAACATGGCCTTGGGCGCGATGCTGTGCCGCGTGGTCGAGGGCGACGCCACCGCCTGCTCGGCCGCCGATCTCTATGACGCGGCCACCATCGCCGGGGCGGATGCGCTGCGCCGCCCCGACCTCGGCCGCCTCGCGCCGGGGGCGAGCGCCGACATCGCGGTGTTCGCCATGGACGACGTGCACATGACGCCCCGGATCGACCCGATCCAGACGCTGATCCTCGGCGCCACGGGGCGCGTGACGCGCGCGACCGTGGTGGACGGGCGCCTTTCGATGCGCGACGGGCAGGTGGCGGGCATCGACCTCGCCTCGGCGCGCGCCCGGGCGCAGACGCAGTTCGACGGCCTTCTCGCGAAATACCCGCAGCGGACCCACGGGCACCCGCCGCTGGCCGAGATCTTCCCGCCCAGCTACCCCCCGATGGAAGGAGGGCACGCATGATGCACGAGACCAGGGGCTTCCGGGACCGCAGACCCGAAGCTGGCGAGGCGCCACCCGCTCTCGAGGTGCGCGGCCTCACCGTCGAGTTTCCCAGCCGTCGCGGCACGCTGACCGCGGTCGAGGATGTCTCGCTTTCCATCGCGCCGGGCGAGGTGCTGGGCGTGGTCGGCGAGTCGGGCGCGGGCAAGTCGATGACCGGCCTCGCCGTCCTCGGCCTGCTCGAGCCGCCCGGCCGCATCGCCGCGGGCGAGATCCGCATCGGCGGGCGGCGCGTCGACGACCTGCCCGACCGCGAGATGGAAAGGGTCCGCGGCCGCGAGGTCGGCGCGATCTTCCAGGATCCGCTCACCTCGCTCAACCCGCTGTTCACGGCGGGCGCGCAACTGGTCGAGACGATCCGCATCCATCTAGGACTCGATCGCCGTGCGGCGCGCGAGCGGGCCATCGCGCTCTTGCGCGAGGTCGGCATCCCGGCGCCCGAGGAGCGGGTCGATCATCACCCCCACCAGTTCTCGGGCGGCATGCGCCAGCGCGTGGTCATCGCGCTGGCGCTGGCCGCCGAGCCGCGCCTCATCATCGCCGACGAGCCCACCACTGCGCTCGACGTCTCGATCCAGGCGCAGATCACCGCGCTCTTGCGGCGGCTCTGCGACGAGCACGGCACGGGCGTGATGCTGGTCACCCACGACATGGGCGTGATCGCCGAGACCGCCGACCGCGTGGCGGTGATGTATGCGGGCCGCGTGGTCGAGGTGGGCCCGGTGGCCGAGGTGCTGCGCGCGCCGCGCCACCCCTACACCAGGGGCCTCATGGGCTCGATCCCGGCGCTGCGCCGCCGCGTGCCGAAGCTCACCCAGATCGACGGCTCGATGCCCCGGCTCAACGCGATCCCGTCGGGCTGCTCGTTCAACCCCCGCTGCCCGCAAGCGGGCCCGCGCTGCCGGCGCGAGCGCCCGGCGCTCGCCGCCTCGGGCGCGGGGCTCGCAGCCTGCTGGCTGGAACAGGGAGGCGTCGAATGAAGGATCCCCGCAACGCGCTGGAGGTCGAGGGCCTCGGCATGGTGTTCGACGTCTCGGCCTCGTGGCTCAACCGCGTGGTCGAGCGCAAGCCAAGGCGATATCTCCGCGCCGTCGACGACGTGACCTTCGCGGTCCCGCGCGGCGGCTGTCTCGCGCTGGTGGGCGAGTCGGGCTGCGGCAAGTCCACAGTGGCGCGGCTCGTCACCGGGCTCTACCGGCCGACCTCGGGCACGGTCGCCTTCGCGCCGGGGCGCGACGGCGCGCCGCTCGCCGCCCAGATGATCTTCCAGGACCCCTATGCCAGCC
The DNA here is from genome assembly GCF_023487995.1 of Thermohalobaculum sediminis. Classification (GTDB taxonomy): domain Bacteria; phylum Pseudomonadota; class Alphaproteobacteria; order Rhodobacterales; family Rhodobacteraceae; genus Thermohalobaculum; species Thermohalobaculum sediminis. The sequence continues at coordinate 436,807 of NZ_JAMFKN010000003.1, read as the reverse complement.
TTAACCCGCGCTGGCGGGTGGGCGACATCGTGGCCGAGCCGATCCGCGAGCTGCGCCTGCGCGAGACCGAGGCCGACGTGACCGACCGCGTGGCGGACCTGCTGCGGACGGTGGGGCTCTCGCCCGACGACATGGCCAAGTTTCCGCACGAGTTCTCGGGCGGGCAGCGCCAGCGCATCTCGATCGCCCGGGCGCTCGCCTCCGAGCCCGAATTCCTGGTCTGCGACGAGCCCACCTCGGCGCTCGACGTCAGCGTGCAGGCGCAGATCCTGAACCTGATGCGGCGGCTGCAGGACGAACTGGTGCTGACCTACCTGTTCATCAGCCACGATCTCAGCGTCGTGCGGCACATGTCCGACCGGATCGCGGTGATGTATCTGGGCCGGATCGTCGAGGAGGCCGAGACCGAGGCCCTGTTCGACGCGCCGCAGCACCCGTACACGCGGCTCCTGCTCGAGACGATTCCCGACCTGCACGCGCCGCGCCGCCGCCGCGCGGCGCCGGGCGGCGAGCCGCCGAGCCCGCTCGCGCCCCCGCCGGGCTGCGCCTTCAACCCGCGCTGCCCGGTCGCCATGCCGGTCTGCCGCACCGACCGGCCCGCCGAGACCGCGCGCTGCGGCGCCGGGCGGGTCGCCTGCCACGCGGCCGCGGCCACGGCGTCCGCGGCCTGATCCCGGCGTCCGCGGCCACCGGGCGGCCCGCCCGTGGTGCGGCGGCCCTCCGTGGCGCCGTCGCGAAGTTCAAGAATTGTTGAGAGAGCATGATTTGCACGCGATCGAGGCGCGTGAAACCTTCTGCGCGCAATCCCGGGAAAGCGGGCTTGGGAACAACAGAAGGGGAAGCTGGTACCATGATCAAGGCAGAGCGTCTCGCCGCCGTCCTTTTCGCGCTCGGCGCGGTGACGGTGTCGGCGCCCGCAGCGCATGCGGCGTGCGATCCCGGCAAGCCGGGGTCCGACCTGACGGGCGATGAGGCCAAGGCCGTCTACGAGTGCATCGCGGCCGACCTGCACAAGGGCTATGCCACGGGCGACAAGCGCTGGATCCCGGCCGAGTTCGTCAACGACTATCGTGGCTGGACCCTCGCGAGCGGCTTTCCCGCCGCGCCCGGCTTCCATGGCGAGCGCTTCCTGGTGACCTGGGTCAACGCGGCGGGCGCCGACGAATACCTGAAGTATGCCGAGGATCCGTCGATCCCGGCGGGCACCGTCATCGCCAAGGAATCCTTCGGCGTGAACGCCGCCGGCAAGGTCGAGAAGGGCCCGCTGTTCCTAATGCAGAAGGTCGAGGCGGGCGTCTCGCCCCAGGCCGACGAATGGTACTACATGATGGTCGCCCCGAACGGCGCCCCGATGGCGGTCGAGGTCGTCAGCGCCTGCAGCGACTGCCACATGGGTAATTTCGGCCACCAGGGCGGCCTCGGCTACCCGGTCGAGGAGGCGCGCATCTCGCGCTGACCCCGATACCGGAGAATCCCCGGCCCCGCTGGCGGGCCGGGCCCCATGGCGCCGATCTGCCCGATGCCCCCCATGCTGCAGGGCGGGTCGGCGCCGCCAGTTTTCAGGAGGGCGACCCATGACCGCAGACTACAGGCTCAACCTGCCCCACCACACCCTCGACGGCGCGGATGCCGATCAGCGGCCGGTGCTCGAGAAGGCCAAGGCGCAGGTCGGTTTCATCCCGAACATGTATGCCGGCATGGTGAACTCGCCCGGCCTGCTCGAGACCTATCTAGACGGCTATGCGCGCTTCCGTGCGTCCTCGGGCTTCACGGTGCCGGAGCAGGAGGTGGTGTTCCTAGTGATCAGCCGCTTCAACGGCTGCTCCTACTGCATGGCCGCGCATTCGATGATCGCGGCGATGAAGTCGAAGGTCCCTGCCGACACGCTCGAGGCGATCCGCTCGGGCACGCCCATCCCGGACCCGAAGCTTGCGGCGCTCGCGGCCTTCACCGAGCGGATGGTCGAGAGCCGCGGCCTGCCCGACCGTGCCGACGCCGAGGCATTTCTCGCCGCCGGCTACACGGACCGGCACATCCTCGAGATCGTGCTCGCCATCGCCGTCAAGACGCTCAGCAACTATTCGAACCACCTGCTGCACACCGAGGTGGACGGGATGTTCGCGGGCTACCGGCTGGAAGCTGCCGAATGATCCCGGCCATGTCCTGCCGCGCGGTTGCCGCCCTCCTCGTCGCGATCGGCCTCGCGGGGCCTGCCCTCGCCGAGCCGCTCGCGGTCGAGGCGGTGATGTCGCCCAAGGAGCAGATGCGCCTCGACTTCGAGGACGGCTCGAAGCATTTCCTGCTGATGGTGCGGCGCGAGGGATCGGCCGCCGGGCAGGGGCTGTTCGACGGCGCATCCGTCGTCGAGTTCGGCGCGCATGACATCGTCCCCGGCGTCGGGGGCGATCCGCGCGGCTATCTGGTGGTGACGGCGCCGGACGGGGCAATCGCCTACATCAAGTGGCAGGTCCGCGCCGTGTTCGTCCCGGGCACGGACGGCAAACCGATGCTGCTCGACAACGGCTTCTGGGAGGTCGCGGGCGGCACCGGGCGCTTCGCCGGGCTGAAGGGCGCGGGCACGCTGCACATCAAGGCGGTGAACCAGACCGACCGGCGCTTCATCCTGACGGGCGACCTGTTCCCCGCGGGCTGACCGCGGCCCGAAGGGGGCGCACGACCCCGCGCCCCCCCGCCGCGCCCGCCCGCCGAGCCGAGAGGGAGAACGCGATGCGACCGATCACGGTTTCAGGTTTCATCGTGGTCGTGCTGCTGTGGGCTGTAGCCGCAGCCGCAGTCGCCGAGCCGCCCGCGGGCTGGCTGCGCGAATGGCCGCGCACCGATTTCTCGCAGAGCGCGGTCGATTTCGGCGAGATCCTCTCGGGCGGCCCGCCGAAGGACGGAATCCCCGCGATCGACGCGCCGCGCTTCGAGGCGGCGAGCGAGACGACCGGCGCTCCCACGCCGAACGAGCCGGTGATGAGCATCGAGATCGCAGGCGACGCCCGTGCCTACCCGCTGTCCGTGCTGATGTGGCACGAGATCGTCAACGACACCGTGGCGGGGCAGCCGGTCGCCGTCACCTACTGCCCGCTCTGCAACTCCGGCATCGTCTTTCGCCGCGTCGTGGCGGGCGAGCCCACCACCTTCGGCACCACCGGCAAGCTGCGCAACTCGGACCTCGTGATGTATGACCGCGCAACCGAGAGCTGGTGGCAGCAGTTCGAGGGCCGCGCCATCCTCGGCGCACGCATGGGCGACGCGCTCGAGACCATCCCGTCGCGCCTCGAAAGCTTTGCCGAGTTCCGCGCGCGCCACCCCGCCGGCAAGGTGCTCGTCCCGCCGGGCCGGATGCGCGACTACGGCCGCAACCCCTATGTCGGCTATGACAGCCTTCCCGTTCCGTTCCTGTTCGGCGGCGATTATGATGGCCCCGGCTCGCCCCTGATGCGGGTCGTGGCGGTCGAGGGCAGGCAGGAGGCGTGGAGCCTCGATCTGCTGCGCGCCGCCGGCAGGTTGGAGGTGGATGATCTCGTGCTGACATGGAAGCCCGGACAGGCCTCGGCGCTGGACGCCCCGCGCATCGCCGACGGCCGCGATGTCGGGACCGTCACCGTCGAGCGTGTCGAGCCCGGCGGCGGGCGCGAGGACGTGGTCTACCACGTCCCCTTCGCCTTCGCGTTTCGCGCCTTCAACCCCGGGGCGCCCATCCACCATGCGCCCTGAGCCGGGCGCGCCGGTCGGGCTGGTGCTGCCGGGCGGCGGCGCCCGGGCGGCCTACCAGGCGGGCGCGCTCAGCGCCATCTCGGCGATGCTGCCGCCGGGCCCATCGCCCTTCGCCGTGGTCGCGGGCCAGTCGGCGGGGGCGATCAACGCGGCGGGGCTCGCCTGCCGGGCGGGCGACTTCGTCGGCGCTGCCGCCAGTCTCGTCGCGGCATGGTCGCGCCTTCGCATCTCGGACGTGATCCGCACCGACGTGCCGGCCACGGGGCGGCGCGCGCTCGTCTGGGCGCTGACGGCGGCGAGCGGCGGATGGCTGGTCGAGAACCCGCGCTCGTTCTTCGACAACGCGCCCCTCGCGCAGATGCTGGCGCGCGAGATCGACTTCGCGGGCATCGATGCGTCGATCGCGCGCGGCCACCTGCGGGCCCTCGCCGTCACGGCTTCGGTCTATTCGGACGAGAGCGGCCAGGCCGTCACCTTCTTCGCCGGGCAGCCGCAGCAGGGCGAGTGGTTCCGGATGCGCCGCTGCGGGCTGAGGCGCCGGATCGGGCCCGAGCATGTCATGGCCTCGGCCGCGCTACCCTTCCTGTTCCCGGCGCAGGAGATCGAGGGCCAATTCTACGGCGATGGCGCGCTCAGGCTGACGGCGCCGCTCAGCCCGGCGATCCGGCTGGGGGCGCGGCGGCTCCTGGTGATCGCGGCGCGCGACCCCGAGGTGCCGCCGGTGACCGGCATGACGCCCTCGCCCTATCCGAGCCTGGCCGAGATCGCGGGCCACATGCTCGACATCGTGTTCAACGACCATCTCGACACCGATCTCGAACGGCTGACGCGGATCAACCGCACTCTGGGCGTGTTCACCCCCGAGCAGATGGCTGCGACCGAGCTCAGGCCCGTCGAGGTCGTCGTGCTGCGCCCCTCGCGCGACCTGCGCGAGATCGCCGGGCGCCATGCCCGCGCGCTGCCCTGGACGATGCGAACGCTGCTGCGCGGGATCGGCGGCTGGGGCGGCGACTGGCGGCTGCCCAGCTATCTCAACTTCGACGCAGGCTATTGCGCCGAGCTGATCGAGCTGGGCCGGGCCGACGCGCTGGCGCAGCGCGACGAGATCCTTGGCCTCTTCGCCCCCGTCGCAGCCTGAGCGGTATCCGGCGCGCCGCCACGCCACCGTCGCGCCCACACCGCGTCAGTGCGGCCCGCGCCGTTGCGCCACGCGGCGCGCGCGAGGCGGGCCGATCGGCCCTTGTCCCCCCGCCCCCCGCCTCTCTATAAGGGCGCGGTTTCGCGCGAAGGGAGCCCCGAGATGGCAAATGTGGCGGTGGTCGGTGCCCAGTGGGGCGACGAGGGCAAGGGCAAGATCGTCGACTGGCTCTCCGAACGGGCCGATGTGATCTGCCGCTTCCAGGGCGGGCACAATGCCGGCCACACGCTGGTGATCGGCGGCAAGGTCTACAAGCTGTCGCTGCTGCCCTCGGGGATCGTGCGCGAGGGTAAGCTCAGCGTGATCGGCAACGGCGTCGTGCTGGACCCCTGGGCGCTTTTGGCCGAGATCGACCGGCTCGCGGCGCAGGGCGTCAGCGTCACGCCCGATAATCTCATGATCGCCGAGAACGCGCCCCTGATCCTGCCGGTCCATCAGGATCTTGACCGGATCCGCGAGGAGGCGGCCGGCGCCGCGAAGATCGGCACCACCGGGCGCGGCATCGGCCCGGCCTACGAGGACAAGGTGGGCCGGCGGGCGATCCGGGTGGCCGACCTCGCCGACGAGCCCACGCTCGACACCCGGCTCGACCGGCTGATGGCGCATCATGAACCGCTGCGACGCGGCCTCGGCGCCGAGCCGGTGGACCGCGAGGAGCTGAAGGCGCGCCTGATGCAGGTCGCTCCGCGCCTCCTGCCCTTCGCGGCGCCCGTCTGGCAGGTGCTGGCCGGCAAGCGGCGCGAGGGGCGGCGCATCCTGTTCGAGGGGGCGCAGGGCGCGCTTCTCGATATCGATTTCGGCACCTACCCGTTCGTGACCTCGTCGAACACGCTGGCGGGCATGGCCTCGGTCGGCACGGGGCTCGGGCCGGCGGCGGTCGATTTCGTCCTTGGAATCGTCAAGGCCTACACCACCCGCGTGGGCTCGGGCCCCTTTCCGACCGAGCTCACCGACGGCATCGGCCAGCGTCTGGGTGAGCGTGGTCGCGAGTTCGGCACCGTCACCGGGCGCCAGCGGCGCTGCGGCTGGTTCGACGCCGCGCTGGTGCGCCAGACCTGCGTCACGAGCGGCGTGTCGGGCATCGCGCTGACCAAGCTCGACGTGCTGGATGGGCTCGACGAGCTGAAGATCTGCACGGGCTACCGGCTCGACGGCGAGGTCATCGACCATCTGCCCACGGCCTCCGAACAGCAGGCCCGTTGCGAGCCGGTCTACGAAACCCTGCCTGGCTGGCAGCAGTCGACGCACGGGGCGCGGCGCTGGCTCGACTTGCCGGCCGAAGCGATCAAGTACGTCAAGCGGGTCGAGGAGCTGATCGAGTGCCCGGTGGCGCTGCTCTCCACCAGCCCCGAGCGCGACGACACGATCCTCGTCACCGACCCCTTCGCCGACTGAGGCGGGAAGCGCGTCGGCCTTAATCCTTCCATAATCCCCGATGTAGTGTGATCGGGCGGCGCCGCGTGACCCGCGCGGCGCGCCCACTCCGACCGGGAGATACAGCCTCAGGGAGCAACGACATTAGCGTATCGCATTTCCCCTCTCCTGCCGCTCGTCGCGGCGCTCGCCCTCGGCGGATGCGTGTCGGCCGGCGAGCATCAGGCCGCGGTCGGCTCGACCCAGGCGACCGAGAACCTGACTGCCGGCAAGGTCCAGCGCGAGATCCGCGTCGGCATGACCTCGGCCGAGGTGGTCGAGGCGCTCGGCTCGCCCAATCTCGTCACCACGGACGAGCAGCGCCGCGAGGTATGGGTCTATGACAAGATCTCGACCGAGCGCGTCGTCTCGACCAGCGGCGCCCGCGCAGGCCTGATCCTGTTCGGCGTGCAGCAGAGCGCGGGCGCGTCGTCGACCTCGCAGCGCACCCTGACGGTCGTCATCAAGTACGACAACGAGGGCCGCGTGCGCGACTTCGCCTATCGCCAGTCGGCATTCTGAGGGAGAGATCCGGATGCGCAGATCCGCCCTTGCGGCCCTCGCGGCCGCGCCCCTCCTGCTGGCCGGTTGCGAGCCGACGATTCCGCCCGAGGCGCTGGCGATCAGCCAGGTGTCGATCGAGAAGCGTCAGCTCCAGACCCGCTATTTCGAGACCGAGGACGAGCCGATGCTGCTCAACGCCTCGGTCTCGGTGCTCCAGGATCTCGGCTTCACGCTGGAGGAATCGGAAACCGACCTCGGCGTTCTGCTCGCGACCAAGGACCGTGACGCGACCGAGGCCGGGCAGATCGCCGGGGCGGTGGTGATGGCGATCCTGTTCGGCGTCTATGTGCCGACCGACAAGAACCAGAAGATCCGCGTCTCGGTGGTGACCCGTCCGCTCGACGACGGGCGCGGCCGCACGGCGGTGCGGGCGACCTTCCAGCGGCTGGTGTGGAACACTCAGGGGCACCTCAGCAAGATCGAGGGACTGAACGAGCCGGAACTCTACCAGGGGTTCTTCGAGAAGCTCTCGCAATCGGTGTTCCTCGAGGCGCAAGTGATCTTAGGGGAGGGGGAGCATGATGAGAACCGGCATCCTCGCCGCAAGCATGGCCGCGCTGGCCGTCCTTGCCGGCTGCCAGACGAATTCCGAGGACCAGATCCTCGCCTCGGCCGAGAGCCAGGTGGCCCTGCGCTCGATGCAGAGCCGCGCCTTCGAGACGACCGACAAGATCCAGACCATGCGCTCGGTCATCGCGACGCTGCAGGATCTGGGCTTCGTCGTGGACAAGGCGGACGACGTGCTGGGCACGGTCAGCGGCACCAAGCTCGACGGCTATCAGCTCCGCATGACCGTTACAGTCCGCCCGCGGGGCGAGACGCAGATGATCGTCCGCGCGAACGCACAGTACAACGTCACGCCGGTCGAGGAGCCGGGCCCCTATCAGCAGTTCTTCGCGGCGCTGGAAAAGGCGATGTTCCTGACCGCCCAGCAGGTGGATTGACGCGCATCGCGACGCGCCGGCCTTGGCAGCGGCCGCGCGGCGGGCTAAGTCGCGGGGCATGACCTATCGAACCCGAAAACGGCTTGCGATCGCCATCCTCGTGCTTGGGCTGCCCGCCTATGTCGTCGTGGCGCTGAGCGTCGTGGGGATGTTCGAGCGCCCTCCGCTCGCCCTCGAATTCGCGATCTATGTCGGGCTCGGCGTGCTCTGGGCGATCCCGTTCCGCCGCGTCTTCCTTGGCCTCGGGAGGCCCGATCCGGATGGTGGATCGGATGCCGGCGGGCCGGGGCACGGCGGCGGCGGGGCGTGACGGCTCAACCCCGCAGCAGGGGCTCGAACTGCTCGGTGAGATCGCGGCTCAGGCCGAAATGGTCGTCGTCCACGCGCCGCAGCGAGCCCGCGCGGGTGAGCTTGCCGATCCCCTTGATCTGAACCTCGAGCGTGCGGGGAAACTCGCCGGGGATCTCGTCGAACACGGCCATCAGCTCGCGCCGGGTGAATTTCGGCTGGCGGCGCACGATGGTCAGGTAGGCCGCGGCGCTCAGCATCGCGTCCTGCGCGTCCTCGGCGCCCGCTGCGGCGGCGACCTGCGCGGGCGTCATGCCGGCGACCGCGACCGGCGAGACGGACGGCGCGGCCGACGCGGCCGGCGCCGGCCGGCCCGAGGGATCCGCGGTCTTTCCATGCACCTTGGCCAGCAGGCTCTCGAAACGGTCGCCGAGCCCGACCCCCTCGGCCGGGCGGCGGGGCGGCGCGCTCGGTGCCGCCTCGGCGGCGGCGGGCGTCGCGGCGCGGGTGGTGAAGAGCGGGCGGCGGGCGGGCTTTTCGTCCCCCGCCGTCTCGGGCGTGGGAGGGGCGCCGAAGATGTTCACCACCCGGTCGGTCCCGTCGTCCCCGTCCTCGCCCGCGTCGCTTCCTTGCAGGGCGCCCTCGTGCGCTTCGGCGCTCTCGTGCCGGTCGTCCTGGTCGCGCTCGCCCTCGATCTCGTCATCGCCCAGCGTCATCGTCGCAGTCATGCCGGCGGCGTCCCCAGCTTGGGGTTCGCCCCCACCGCGGGCCGCGTGCTCGTCCCCGTCGGCGGCCTCGAATCGCCGGCGCAGCGCCGCGAAGCGGTCCTCGGCCGGCTCGGACGCCGCGGGCTCGTCGGCGTCGCCGGCAGCACCCTCGCGGATCGCCGAAAGGCCGCCATCGGTTTCCTCGCCGCGATGCACCAGCACGAGGCCCGGCACGGCGCCCAGGCTCTCGACGTCGACGCCGGCGCGCCGGGCCACGCGCTCGATCACCTTGGCGATCGTGGCCTCGTCGAACACGGCCTCGCTGTTCAGCAGGTCGGGGCTCTCGGCCGCGACGCGACGGGCCACGTTCAGGACATCCTCGAGCACGCCCACCGGGTCGTCATAACCCTGGATCGAGACCGCGAAATCCCCGAGGCAGACATCGAGCCGTCTCGAATTCCCGCGCATTCTGCCCATCCCCCGCAAGTTGCGCGAGCGAGGGTCGCGTATTTGCCCGGTAGGGTCAAGCGCGAGCCCCGGCCGCCACGCCCCCCTTGATGCACGCGCGGGATTGACGCGCCGTGCGGGGGCAGCCAAGCCTCTGAGGCATGAGAGAGCTTCCCCTGCGCTTTCCCGGCCCTGTCACACTGGTCGGCAATGGCCCGTTCTCGGCCGAGATGCTGGCCGAGGCGCAGGCGATCGCGGCCGACCTGGTCGCCGCGGACCGTGGCGCGCATCGTCTGGCCGGGCTGCGCAAGCGCCCGCGCGCGGTGATCGGCGACATGGATTCTCTGCCCGACCCCGCCGCCTACGACGACGGCAGCATCGCGGTCGTGCATCTGGCCGAGCAGGACACCACCGATTTCGAGAAATGCCTCTATGCCACCGAGGCGCCGTTCTACCTTGGCGTGGGCTTCACCGCGGGCCGCGTCGATCACATGCTGGCGGTGTTCCACGCCATGCTGCGCTATCCGGCCAAGCCCGTCGTCCTGCTGGGCGAGGAGGACGTCATGGCGCTGGCGCCCGCCGGGCAGGTCATTCGGCTGCGCCTGCGTCCCGGCGCGCGGGTGTCGGTCTACCCGCTCCTGCCCGTGACGGGGGGGCACTCTCGCGGGTTGGTCTGGCCGCTCGACGGGCTCCGGCTCGCGCCGGGCGAGCGGGTCGGCACCTCGAACGAGGCGGCGCATTCGATGGTCGAGATGCGCTTCGACTGCCCCGGCGCGCTGGTAATGGTCGAGAGGCCCTTCCTCGCGGCGCTGGTGCATGCCGTGGCGGGACGCCCCGCGGGCTGAGGCCGCGGTCCAGTTCAGTCCGCGCGGACGATCCGCGCCACCAGCCGTCGCGCCACCGGGGCGAAGAGGAAGGCGGTAGGGAAGGCCACCGCCCATGCCGCGACCCATGTCCCGAGCCAGATGGCGTGGAAGTCCGGCACCAGCCCCTGCGTGCGCAGCGTGGCCACGCCCGTCACCAGAACGACATGACCCCCGACAGGATCAGGGCGAACAGGACGGGGGCGAGGCGGGACGGGATCATCACGGCTCCATGGGGCACAGGTGCGCCCCGCATATGCCGCCGCCAGCGCCCGCCGTCAATCGCCCCCGAGTTCACGGTTCCGCGCGGGCCTGAAACCCTCGCGCGCTCAGCAATCGGGCACGTTGACGGCGAGGCCGCCCAGCGAGGTCTCCTTGTACTTCTCGCTCATGTCGCGCCCGGTCTCGCGCATGGTCTTGATGCAGGCGTCGAGCGAGACGACGTGCCCGCCATCGCCTCTCAGTGCGAGCGAGGCGGCCGAGACCGCCTTGATCGCGCCCAGCCCGTTGCGCTCGATGCAGGGCACCTGCACCAGCCCCTTCACTGGGTCGCAGGTCATGCCCAGATGGTGCTCGAGCGCGATCTCGGCGGCGTTCTCGACCTGCTCGGGGCTGCCGCCCATCGCCGCGCAGAGCCCCGCCGCCGCCATCGCCGAGGCCGAGCCGACCTCGGCCTGGCAGCCGCACTCGGCGCCAGAGATCGAGGCGTTGTGCTTGATGATCCCGCCGATCGCGGCACCGGTGAGGAACATCTCGCGCAACCCCTCGCGCGAGGCGCCCACGATGTGGTCGAGGTAGTAGCGGCAGACCGCCGGGAACACGCCCGCTGCACCGTTGGTGGGCGAGGTGACCACCTGCCCGCCGGCGGCATTCTCCTCGTTCACCGCCATGGCATAGACGCTGAGCCAGTCGTTAGCGACATGCGGCATCTGGCGGTTCAGGCCGCGCTCGGCGATCAACTGGTCGTGGATGCCCTTGGCGCGCCTGCGCACGTTTAGCCCGCCCGGCAGGACGCCGCCCTTGGCCATCCCGCGGTCGATGCAGGCGTTCATCACCTCCCAGACCCGGTCGATGCCGCGGTCGAGGTCGAGGCGCGACAGCCGCGCTTCCTCGTTCGCGCGTTTCATCCGGGCGATGGAAAGGCCGCTGTCGCGCGCCATCGCCAGCATCGCGGCGGCGCAGTCGAAGGGGTAGGGCACCGCGTGGCCATGCGTGCCGGGCGCGCTGTCGTCGGCCTGCATCTCGCGCGCCGTGCGCACGAAGCCGCCGCCGATCGAGTAATAGGTTTCGCTCTGGTAGAGGTTCCCCGCCTCGTCCCAGGCCGACAGCACCATGCCGTTCGCGTGCAGCGGCAGGGCGGGGCCGTAGTCGAACACGAGGTCGGTCGCCGGGTCGAAGGCCAGTTCCCCCAGACCCGGCGGGCTCACCCGGCCGCTCGTGCGGATCGCGGCCTCGGCGGCTTCGGCCTTGGCCGGGTCGAGCGTGTCGGGCCGGAAGCCCGCGAGCCCCAGGATCACCGCCCGGTCGGTCGCGTGCCCGCGCCCCGTGAAGGCGAGCGAGCCATGCAGCCGGCAGCCCAGCCGCGCGAGCCGCCCGGCGCCAGGGATCTTCTCGCCCCCGGCCAGCGTATCGAGGAACCGCGCGGCCGCCACCATGGGCCCCATGGTGTGCGACGACGACGGCCCTATGCCGATCTTGAAGATGTCGAAGACGCTGAGGAACATGCTCTCTCAATCCCGCGTTCACCGTGGTCCTTGTAAGAGTGGCCCCTGCGCCGGGGCCGTTCAATCTCGACCGGGAATGGCTCTGGCGCGACCTCGCGCGGCGGGTATAGTGCCGCGCGACCCCCCGGCGCCGCGCGCGCGGCCAGACGACGGAGCCCCCACCGCGATGACCCACGACCTGTCCCCCGCCGACCGCGCCAAACGCGCCGCCGCCGCCCGCGCGCTCAACTTCGTCGAAACCGGCATGACGCTGGGCCTTGGCACCGGCTCGACCGCCGACTGGATGGTGCGCCTGCTTGCCGAGCGGATGAAGGCCGAGGGGCTCAGGATCATCGGCGTGCCGACCTCGACGCGCACGGCGGCGCAGGCCTCGGCGCTGGGCATCCCACTGTCCACGCTTGACGCGGCCGGCTGGCTGGATCTCACGATCGACGGCGCGGACGAGTTCGACGGCGCGCGCCGGCTGATCAAGGGCGGCGGTGGCGCGCTCCTGCAGGAAAAGATCGTCGCCGCCGCCTCGGACCGGATGGTGGTCATCACCGACCCCTCGAAGCAGGTGGACAGGCTTGGCGCCTTCCCCCTGCCGGTCGAGGTGGTCCGCTTCGGCTACGAGACCACGGCGCGGCTGGTGGCGCGGGTGCTCGAGGACCACGGCCTCGGCGGGCGGCGGGTGGCGCTGCGCGGCGGGCCCGACGGGGCGCTGGTGACCGACGAGGGGCACCACATCCTCGACCTCCATCTCGGCGCGATCCCCAACCCCGAGCGGCTCAATGCCGATCTCAACCTCATCCCCGGCGTGGTCGAGACGGGGCTGTTCTGCGGCCTCGCCTCGGTCATCGTGATCGGGCGCGAGGACGGCACGGCGCAGGTGATCGGGGCCTGAGGCGCATCACGCTTTCGCGAGCGCGGGCGGGGCGCGTGCAATCGCAACGGCCCGATCCTATCTGAGGGGCCGCGCACGGCAGGGAACGGCAAGGGGGCAGCCCATGAGCGACTTCGACTTCGACCTCTTCGTGATCGGGGGCGGCTCGGGCGGCGTGCGCGCGGCGCGGATCGCGGCGAACCATGGCGCCCGGGTCGGCATCGCCGAGGAATACCGCTTCGGCGGCACCTGCGTGATCCGCGGCTGCGTGCCCAAGAAGCTGCTGGTCTACGCGTCGAGCTTCTCGGAGTCCTTCGAGGACGCCGAGGGCTTCGGCTGGCATGTGCCCGAGCCGCGCTTCGATTGGGCGCGGCTGATCGCCAGCAAGGACCTCGAGATCGCCCGGCTCGAGGAGATCTACGCCCGCAACCTCGACCTCGCGGGGGTCGAGATCTTCCGCTCGCGCGCCACGCTGATCGACCCCCACACCGTCGAGCTTTCGACCCATGGCCACCGCATCCGGGCGAAGCACATCCTGATCGCCACGGGCGGGCGCCCCTTCGTTCCCGACTTCCCCGGCAGCCACCACGCCGTCACTTCGAACGAGATGTTCGACCTGCCGCGCCTGCCCGAGCGCGCGGTGGTGATGGGCGGGGGTTACATCGCCTGCGAGTTCGCGGGCATCCTGAACGGGCTGGGCGCGACGGTGACGCTGGTCTATCGGGGCAAGCGGCTTCTCCGCAGCTTCGACGCCGATCTCGGCGCCCATGTGACCGACGAGATGCGCAAGAAGGGGATCGAGATCCTCACCGAGACGGATGTCGCCGGGATCGAGCGCGATGGCGAGCGCCTCACGGTCGCGCTGACCAATGGCGAGACGCGCGAGGCGGGCCTCGTCCTTGCCGCCACCGGCCGGGTGCCGAACACCGAAGGGCTGGGGCTCGAGCGCGCTGGCGTGAGCCTCGGCAGGCGCGGCGAGATCCCGGTGGACGAATGGTCGCAGACCGCGGTGCCCTCGATCTTCGCGGTGGGCGATGTCACCGACCGGCTGCAGCTGACGCCCGTGGCAATCCGCGAGGGGCACGCCTTCGCCGACACCGTGTTCGGTGCGCAGCCCACCCGCGCCGACCATGTGCTGGTGGCGACTGCCATCTTCACCCAGCCCGAGATCGGCACCATCGGCCTCACCGAGGCCCAGGCCCGCGCCGAGGGGCAGGTCGAGATCTACCGCTCGACCTTCCGGCCGATGCTGCACACGCTCTCGGGCCGCGACGAGCGGATGCTGATGAAGCTGATCGTGGCGAAGGACACCCGCCGGGTGCTGGGCGTGCACATCGCCGGCCACGCTGCGGGCGAGATGATCCAGATGGCCGCGATCGCGGTGAAGATGGGCGCGACCAAGGAGGATTTCGACCGCACCGTCGCGGTTCACCCGACCGCGTCGGAGGAGCTCGTGACCATGCGGACCCCGCTGCCCGAGCCGGCTGGCGCGGCCTGAGCCGACAGCCCCGCGCCTGGTCCGGGTCCCGGCGCAGAGGCGGCCTTGAACGCGCCCGCCGAGGCACCAAGTCTTGGGGTATGGCGCGGGGGCCGTCTCTGCTGCTAGAACCGCGCGTGACAGCTTGCCCTCGCGGCAAATTCCCAACCGGAGGATCCTGGAGAGCATGCCTTTCAACAGCAATTCGGGTGGCGGTGGCGGCCCCTGGGGTGGCGGGGGTGGCAAGAACAACGGCGGCCGCAACCCGTGGGGCAGCGGCGGTGGCGGCGGTGGTGGCGGGGGAGGAGGCGGGCAGGGCCCCGACCTCGACGACCTGCTGCGCAAGGGCCGCGACCAGCTCAAGGTGGTGCTGGGCGGGCGCGGCGGGCGCACGGGCCGCGGTGGCGGCTTCGGCGGCGGACGCGGTCCCAGCCCCGCCGTGCAGAAGGCGCTGCCCTTCATCGTTCCCGTCGTGCTCGTTGCCGGCTGGGCCTTCCAGTCCTTCTACCGCGTCGACACTGGCGAGCAGTCGGTCGAGCTGTTCCTCGGCGAGTTCAGCCAGATAGGGACCGAGGGCCTCAACTTCGCGCCCTGGCCCGTCGTGACCTACGAGGTCCTGCCGGTCGCGCGCGAGAACACCATCGACATCGGCATCGCCGGTCAGGGACGGCGCGACGATCAGGGCCTGATGCTGACCGGCGACGAGAACGTGGTGGACATCGACTTTTCGGTGGTCTGGAACATCGCGCGGCCCGACCAGTTCCTGTTCAACATTGCCGATCCGGCCCAGACCATCCGGGCGGTGTCGGAATCGGCGATGCGCGAGATCATCGGCCGATCGGACCTCAAGCCGATCCTCAGCCGCGAGCGCGCGGCGATCTCGGCCGAGTTGCAGGACCTGATCCAGTTCACGCTCGACAGCTATCAGTCGGGCGTGAACATCGTGCGCGTGAACTTCGACCGCGCCGACCCGCCGGGCGAGGTGATCGAAGCCTTCCGCGACGTGCAGGCCGCCTCGCAGGACCGCCAGACCGAGGAGCGCCGGGCCGAGGCCTATGCCAACCAGACGCTCGCCGCCGCCCGCGGCGAGGCGGCGCAGGTCGTGCAGCAGGCCGAGGGCTACGCCGCGCGCGTGGTCAACGAGGCCAAGGGTGAGGCCGCGCGCTTCATCTCGATCTACGAGGAATACGCGAACGCCCCGGAGGTCACGCGCAAGCGCCTCTACATCGAGACGCTCGAGCGCGTGCTGGGCGGCGTCGACAAGTTCATCATCGATGAAGGCGTCGGCGGTGGCCAGGGCGGACAGGGCGTGGTGCCCTATCTGCCGCTCAACGAACTTCGCAGGGGAGGGACCAACTGATGCGGCTCATTCCGGTCATCATCGCCCTGCTTGCGGTCACGGTCTTCGCGGGGCTTTCGGCCATCTACATCGTGGACGAGCGCCAGCAGGCCATCGTGCTCCAGTTCGGCGAGGTCAAGGCGGTCAAGACCGAACCCGGCATCGGCTTCAAGGTGCCGCTGATCCAGGAGGTCGCCTTCTACGAGGCCCGCATCCTGCCGCTCGACACCTCGCCCCTCGAGGTCACGCCCGCCGACGAGCGCCGCCTCGTCGTGGATGCCTTCGCACGCTGGCGCATCACCGATGTCGTCCGCTTCCGGCAGGCGGTGCAGACCGAGCTTGCGGCGATCTCGCGGCTCGAGCGCATCCTCAACGCCTCGCTGCGCGAGGTGCTGGGCACCGTGAGTTCGGACCAGATCATCTCGGCCGAGCGCACGACGCTGATGCAGCGAATCGCCGAGGACGCGCGTTCGGACGCGCGCGAGCTGGGCGTCGAGATCATCGACGTGCGCATCCGCCGTGCCGACCTGCCGGTCGAGAACCTGCGCGCGACCTATGACCGGATGAACGCCGAGCGCCAGCGCGAGGCCGCCGACGAGCGTGCCCGTGGCAAGGAGGCGGCCCAGCGCATCCGCGCCGAGGCCGACCGCCAGGCCGTCGAGCTGACCTCCGAGGCGAATCGCGAGGCGGATATCATCCGCGGCCGGGCCGACGCCGAGCGCAACCGCATCTTCGCCGACGCCTTCGGCCGGGATCAGGAGTTCTTCACCTTCTACCGCTCGATGGCGGCCTACGAGAAATCACTCGGCGGCGAGAACTCGACGATGGTGATCACCCCGGAGAGCGAGTTCTTCGACTACCTCAAGGCGCCTCAGGGCCGTCCGACACCCTGAGGCCGCCACGGCGGCCGGGATTCGCAGGGAGGTGCGACGTGGACTTGCTGGCCGCCCTCGCCCTCGTGCTCGTGATCGAGGGGCTCGCGGTCGCGATCTTCGCGGGCTCGCTGCCCGAGATGCTCGCGGCGATGCGCGTAACCACCGACGCGCAGCGCCGGGTGCTCGGGATCGTGATGGTGGTCTGCGGCGCAGCGGCCTATCTTGCGATCCGCGGGTGATGTCCGGGCGGATGTCCGGGTTTGTTGATCAAGGCTCCGCCGGGCCCATCCGCGACCGGCGCAACAACGGGAGAGGCAGAGACATGATGGTTCAAGGCATCCGGGCGGTCTTCAGAGGCGGCGCGACCGTCGCCGTGATGCTCGCTCTCGCCGTGGCGATGGCCTCGCCCGCGGCGGCCCAGTCCCGCGCGCCCGAGACCTTTGCGGATCTGGCCGCGAAGCTCAGCCCCGCGGTCGTGAACATCTCGACCTCGCAGACCATGGATCAGCCCGACCGGCAGATCCCGGGCCTGCCGCCCGGCACGGTGCCCGAGGAGTTCCAGGACCTGTTCCGCGATTTCTTCGAGCGCGGCTTGCCCCCGGGCCCGCGCGAGGTGCAGTCGCTCGGCTCGGGCTTCGTGGTGTCGCCCGAGGGCTTCGTGGTCACCAACAACCACGTGATCGAGGACGCCGACGAGATCACCGTGAACTTCTCGGACGGCAAGTCCCTGCCGGCGACGCTGATGGGCACAGACCCCAAGACCGACATCGCGCTCCTGAAGGTCGAGCCGTCGGCGCCGCTGCCCTTCGTCGAGTTCGGCGATTCGGACGCGATCCGCGTGGGCGACTGGGTGCTGGCGATCGGCAACCCCTTCGGCCTTGGCGGCTCGGTTTCGGCGGGCATCGTGTCGGCGCGCAACCGCGACATCAATGCCGGGCCCTATGACGACTTCATCCAGACCGATGCCGCGATCAACCGTGGCAACTCCGGCGGGCCGCTGTTCAACATGCAGGGCCGGGTCATCGGCGTGAACACCGCGATCATCTCGCCCACCGGCGGCTCGGTCGGCATCGGCTTCTCGGTGCCGTCGAACATCGCGGCGACCGTGGTGACGCAGCTGCGCGAACATGGCCAGACCCGGCGCGGCTGGCTGGGCGTGCATATTCAGACCGTCTCGGACGAGATCGCCGAGGCGCTCGGCCTCGACGCGGCGAAGGGCGCGCTGGTCAGCGACGTGGCGCCGGACGGGCCGGCCGCGGCGGCCGGCATCAAGGCCGGCGACGTGATCCTCAACTTCGACGGCCGCGACGTCACCGAGATGCGCTCGCTGCCGCGGATGGTGGCCGACACGCCGGTCGGCAAGTCGGTGCGCGTGGTGATCTTCCGGGACGGCAAGACGCAAACGCTGAAGGTCGAGCTTGGCCTGCTCGAGGAACAGGCCGCAGCAGCCGCGCCCGGCGAGACCGCGCCGGACGAACCCGCCACGGCGACCGAGCTTGCCGAGATCGGGCTGAGCCTTGCGCCCCTCACCGACGTCGCGCGCCAGCAGTTCGGCCTGCCCGAGGGCATCGAGGGCGTCCTGGTGGCCGAGGTCGCGCGCGATTCGGAGGCGGCGAAGAAGGGCATCGCGCCCGGCGACGTCATCATCGAGGTGCAGCAGGTCCCGGTCGCCACTCCGGCCGACGTCACCGCCCGCATCAACGATGCCAAGTCCGCCGGGCGCAAGTCGGCGCTGTTCCTGGTCCAGACCGGGTCGGACATGCCGCGCTTCGTGCCGCTCGGCGTCGGCGGCTGACGCATCCCGCGCGACGCCCGGTGTCGCGCCATGGCGCGACGCGGGGGGCGCCGCGTGGCTCGACTGCCCCAGTTGCGACGAAACGGGGCCGCCCCCAGCCGGGGGCGGCCCGCTCACTTGCGGAGGATCGGATGGCACGGCTGTCGGAGCGGATATCGGGGATCGTGGGCGCGGGCGGCGACGACGGCTGGTCGGTCTACTACCGCGCCCGCGCGCTGGCCGAAGCGGGGGCGCCGGTGGTCATGCTCACCGTGGGCGACCACGACATCAAGACCGACCCCGCCATCCTCGCGGCGATGCGCGCGAGCCAGGAGCGCGGCAATCTCGGCTATCCGCCGGTGCCAGGCTCGGCCGCGCTGCGCCGCGCTATCGCCGGGCGCGTGAGCGCGCGCACCACCCTCGCCGCCGCGACCGCGCAGGTGCTGGTTGTCCCCGGCGGGCAGGCCGGGCTGTTCGCGTCGCTCACGGCGGTGCTCGACCCGGGCCAATCCTGCATCGTGCTCGACCCCTATTACGCCACCTATGTGCAGACCGTCCGCGCCGCCGGCGGGCGGGCCATCGTCGTGCCGACATCGGCCGAGGACGGCTTCCAGCCCGATGCCGCCCGCATCGAGGCGGCGCTGGCGCCCGACACGCGCGCGATCCTGATCAACACGCCGAACAACCCCACCGGGGCGGTCTACGCGCCCGAGCGCCTTGCCGCGATTGCCGATCTCTGCGTCCGCCGCGACCTGTGGCTGATCTCGGACGAGGTCTATGACGTGCAGGTCCACGAGGGGCGGCATGCAAGCCCGCGCGACCTGCTGGGCATGGCGGACCGGACGCTGGTGGTCAACTCGCTGTCCAAGAGCCACGCCATGACCGGCTCGCGCATCGGCTGGGTGCTGGGGCCCGAGGCGGCCATCGCGCGGATCGGCGAGCTTGCCACCACCACCACCTACGGCGTGCCGGGCTACATCCAGGATGCCGCCGAGTTCGCCATGACCGAGGGCGCCGAGATCGAGGCGGCAATCGCCGCGCGCTACCGCCGCCGGCGCGACGCGGTGCTCGAATCGCTGGGCAATGCCCGCGCCGTGCGCGCGAACGCGCCCGCGGGCGGCATGTACGTGATGCTCGACATCCGTCCCACGGGCCTATCGGGGCTCGACTTCGCCCACCGCCTCCTCGAGGCGGAGTACATCGCGGTGATGCCGGGCGAGAGCTTCGGCACCGCCGCCGCGGGCCACCTGCGCGTCGCGCTTACGCGGCCCGAGGCCGTGCTGCGCGACGCGCTCGCGCGCCTCGTGGCCTTCGCCGGGACGCTCGCTGCCTGATACCACCGCCCGCGGCGGCCCGGCCCGCCTGTCGGCGCCGTGATGGCCGAGGCACTGTCATTCCGCCCCGCGGAACTGTAGGGTCGGGGGTGCGCCCATGCCGTGATGCGTCGCGGAGCGGGGCGGCACCGGCACCGCGTCGGGGCATGCGGCGGGCGCGCCCCGCCCTCGTCTCCCCAACCCGGCGCCGACAATGAGAAGAACCGCGCGGGTCCGGTTTCGGGACGCGACGGGAACGGTTTCTGGGGGAAGTCACGCCATGTCTACCAGCCTCGACGACCGGATCGCCAACCGGCTCGAAGACGTCCGCGCCATCGCAGCCGAGCGCCTCGAAGGCGCCGAGGGCCGCGCCTTCGCCGCCGTGCTGGGGGCCTTCCTTGCCACCGCCGCGCGGGACGAGCTGCTGGAGCAGCCGGCCGAGGAGATCTATGGCGCGACGCTCGCGCTGTGGAAGTTCTGCCAGAAGCGCGAGCCGGGCACGACCAGGCTGCGCATCTACAACCCCCGCATCGCCGAGCATGGCTGGGAATCGAGCCACACCATCATCGAGGCGATCAACGACGACATGCCATTCCTCGTCGATTCGCTGACCGTGCTGATCACCGAGAAGGGCCTCGGGATACATGCGCTGGTCCACCCAGTGATCCGCGTGAAGCGCGACGCGAAGGGCGCGCTGGTCGAGGTCGCCGCATCGGGCGAGAAGGATGCCACCAGCGAATCGGTGATGCAGGTCCAGATCGACCAGGTGGCCGACCCCGAGACGCTCGCCGATCTCGGCCGCGAGATCGATTCGATGTTCGCCGACGTGCGCGCTGCCGTCGCCGATTGGCGGGGGATGCTGGACAAGCTGATCGAGGTCTCGGCCGAACTGCGCGAGCGCGGTCCGAAGGACGCGGCCGCTGCCACCGGCGAATGCTGCGAGTTCCTCGACTGGCTGGCGAACAACCACTTCACCTTCCTCGGCTACCGCCATTTCAAGGTCGTCCCGCGCAAGTCGGCGCTCGCGCCGGAGACGGCCGGCGGCCTCGGCCTGATGCGCGATCCCGACTACACCGTGATCCGTGACTCGGAGGGGAACTTCGCCCACTGGTCGCCGCAGCTCTCCGACTTCACCCGCGATCCCTCGCCGCTTCTCATCATCAAGGCGAATCGACGCTCGACCGTGCACCGGGCGGTGCATTTCGACGTGGTGGCGGTGAAGGAGTTCGACGCCAAGGGCAAGATGGCGGGCGAGCACGTGTTCATCGGCCTGTTCACCTCGGCCGCCTACAACCGGAGCCCGCGCGAGATCCCGATGCTGCGCGCCAAGGTCGCCCGGGTGATCGAGCGCGCCAACTTCGCGCCGTCGAGCCATGACGGCAAGGCGCTCACCAACGTGCTCGAGACCTACCCCCGGGACGAGCTGTTCCAGTCCACCGAGGCGCAGCTCTTCGAGAGCACGATGGGCGTGCTCCACCTCTCGACCCGCCCGCGCACGCGCCTGTTCCTGCGTCCCGACCGTTTCGGGCGCTTCGTCTCCTGCCTCGTCTACGTGGCGCGCGAGCGCTACAACACCGAGTTGCGGGTGCGGCTGGGCAACATCCTTAGCGCCGGGCTCGACGGGCGCGTGGCGTCGTGGGAGCCCTCGTTCGGCTCGGAGGGGCTCGCGCGCGTCCATTTCGTCATCGCCATGCGCTCGGGCGGGGTGCCGGGCTACGACGCGGCGGCGCTCGAGGCGGAGATCGTCGACGCGGTCCGCTCGTGGAGCGACATGCTGCTCGACGAGCTGATCGACCATTTCGGCGAGGCCGCAGGCCACCGCCTGCACGCCCGCTATGGCAAGGGATTCAGCGCGAGCTACCGCGAGGACGTGCCCGTCGCCGCGGCGATCGGCGACATCGAGAAGCTCGACACGCTGACCGAGGCGAGCCCGCTCGCGCTCAGCTTCTACCGCAAGCTCGAGGACGACGAGCGTTCGGTCCGCTTCAAGATCTACCATCTCGGCGACCCGGTGCCGCTGTCGGACGCGCTGCCGGTGCTCGAGAACATGGGCTTCCGCATCCTCAACGAGCACCCCTACCGGGTCGAGCTGGGCGAGATCGACAGCTGGATCCACGACTTCCACATGCTCTCGGCCGCGGGGGTCGAGATTGACCTTTCGCGGCTGCGCACCAAGCTCGAGGACGCCTTCGATTCTGCCTGGCACGGCGTGGTGGACGACGACCGGCTGAACCGGCTGGTCCTGCTCGCGGGCCTCAGCGCGCGCGAGACCGCGCTCCTGCGCGCCTACAGCCGCTTCCTGCGGCAAGCGCGCATCCCCTACTCGGTCGAGTACATGGAGGATGCGCTCGCCCAGTATCCCGAGATCGCGCTTCTGCTGGTCCAGCTCTTCGCGGCGCAGTTCGACCCCGCAAGCGGCCTCGACACCGAGGCCCGCGCCGCCGAGGCCGAGCGCGCGAGCACCGCGATCGAGACGGCGCTCGAGGCGGTGCCGAGCCTCGACATCGACCAGATCCTGCGCCGCTTCCGCAACGCCATCGCAGCGACGCTCCGGACGAACTTCTACCAGCCGGGTTCGGACGGGGCGCCGAAGCCCTATGTCTCGTTCAAGTTCGATTGTGCGAGGCTCGACGAGCTGCCGCTGCCGCGCCCCTGGCGCGAGATCTTCGTCTACGCCACCTGGGTCGAGGGCGTGCACCTGCGGGGCGGCCCTGTCGCGCGCGGCGGGCTGCGCTGGTCCGACCGCAAGGAGGACTACCGCACCGAGGTGCTGGGTCTGGTGAAGGCCCAGCAGGTCAAGAACGCGGTGATTGTGCCCGTGGGTTCGAAGGGCGGCTTCCTGCCGCGCAAGCTGCCCTCGGGCGGCACGCGCGAGGAGATCCAGGCCGAGGCGATCCGCTGCTACAAGACCTTCCTGTGCGGTCTGCTCGATCTGACCGACAACCTCGTCGGCGGCGAGGTCGTCCCGCCCGAGGGCGTCCTGCGCCGCGACGGCGACGATCCCTATCTCGTCGTCGCCGCCGACAAGGGCACCGCCACCTTCTCGGACATCGCCAACGGCGTGGCGGGGGACTACGGCTTCTGGCTTGGCGATGCCTTCGCCTCGGGTGGCTCGCACGGCTATGACCACAAGGGCATGGGGATCACCGCCAAGGGCGGGTGGGAGGCCGTGAAGCGCCACTTCCGCGAGCTGGGCCACGACACCCAGACCCAGCCATTCGACGTGATCGGCGTGGGCGACATGTCGGGCGACGTGTTCGGCAACGGCATGCTGCTCTCGGACCAGATCCGCCTGGTCGCGGCCTTCGATCACCGCGACATCTTCATCGACCCCGATCCGGATACGGCCAAGAGCTTCGCCGAGCGCAAGCGGCTGTTCGAGACCCCGCGCAGCAGCTGGAAGGACTACGACGCCAAGCTCATCTCGAAGGGCGGCGGGGTCTTTCCGCGCTCGGCCAAATCGATCGCGCTCACGCCCGAGATCCGGCGCCTGACCGGGCTCGAGGCCGACAAGGTCACGCCCTTCCAGCTGATGAAGGCGATCCTCGCGGCCCCGGCCGATCTTCTGTGGTTCGGCGGCATCGGCACCTACGTCAAGGCCTCGGACGAGAGCCAGGCGGATGCGGGCGACCGCACCAACGATCCGATCCGCGTCGATGCGCGGGCCGTGCGCGCCCGGGTGGTCGGCGAGGGCGCCAATCTCGGCGTCACCCAGCGAGGCCGGGTCGAGCTGGCCCGACGCGGCGTCAAGCTCAACACCGACGCGGTGGACAACTCGGCCGGCGTGGACTGCTCGGACCACGAGGTCAACATCAAGATCGCGCTGGGCGCCGTCGTCGAGGCGGGCGACATGACCGCCAAGCAGCGCAACGTGCTGCTCGCGAAGATGACCGACGAGGTGGGCAGCCTCGTCCTCGAGGACAACTACAACCAGACGCTCGCCCTCTCGATGGCCGAGGCGCGCGCGCGGCTGCTGCTCGACGACCATGCCCGCTTCATGCGCGCGCTTGAGCAGCGCGGCCAGCTCAACCGCGAGATCGAGCTTCTGCCGAATGACGAGGCGATCGCCGACCTGCGCGCCCGCGGCCTCGGCCTCACCCGGCCCGAGATCGCGGTGCTGATCGCCTATGCCAAGATCGTGATCTTCGACCAGCTTGTGGCCTCGGGCCTGCCGGACGAGGACTACTGCACCCGCTTCCTCGTCGAATACATGCCGACGCCGCTGCGCAAGGCCCATCGCGAGGCGATCCTTGGCCACCGGCTGCGGCGCGAGATCATCGCGACGGTTCTGGCCAATGCCGTGGTCAACGAGGCGGGCCCCGCGCTCACCAACCGCATCGGCGAGGAAACCGGCGCCAGCACGGCGCTGATCGTCAAGGCCTTCGTCATCGGCCGCGACATCTTCGAGATCGAGCAGATCCGCGACGAGATCAACGCGCTCGACAACAAGGTCCCGGCCGAGGCGCAGAACGCCATGCACCTCGCGCTGTCGGACATGATCGCCTCGCAGAGCCAGGCGATCCTCGCGCGCGCTTCGGACCGGACAGTGGCCGAGGTGATCGAGGCCTACAAGCCCGGCGTCCTCCAGATCGCCGGCAATGTCGGCGAGCTGCTGCGCGATTTCTCGCGCAAGCGCATGCAGGACCGCGCGGCCGAGTTCGTGAAGGCCGGGGTGCCGGAGCCCCTCGCCGCGCGCATCAGCGGGCTCGAGTTCCTCGGCGGCGCGCTCGACATCGTCGACGTGGCCCGCACCCGAAAGCGCGGCGTGATCGACGTGGCCGAGACCTATTTCGCCGCCGGCGCCCGCTTCGGCCTCGACTGGCTGCGCGCCTCGGCCCGCGGGCTCGCCGCCACCGACCACTGGGAGCGCATCGCGGTGAGCCGGCTGGTCGCCGACCTGCGCTCGCAGCAGTCGCTGATCGCGGCGGCGGCGCTGGACGCGGATGCGACATCGACCGGCGCCGACTGCATCGACGGCTGGTGCGGCGTGCATGCCGAGGCGGTGACCCGGGCCGAGCGGCTGGTGCGCGAGCTCAACGAGGGCGGCGAGCTTTCCGTCGCCAAGCTCGCCGTCGCCTCGTCGCAGTTCCGCAGCATCACGGGCTGAGACGGCGCCGGGGGGCGCCACTGCGCCCGGCGTCCCCGGCTCCCGCGCCGGGGCCTCGCGTCCCTTGGCCGCACCCCTGCGCCAGCGCCGTCCCACGCCCCCGCTGCTCCGGCCCCCGAGCCCGGGCCTGGGGCCGCGCGCCCCCTCGGTCGCACCCCCACGCCCCAGCGCGCCTCACCCCGTCCGCGGCTTGGCGCGGCGCGTGGGCGCGGCCCCGGCCGGGTCCTCGGGCCAAGGATGTTTGGGATAGCGCGCGCGCATCTCCTTGCGCACCTCGGCATAAGATGACGCCCAGAAGCCCGGCAGGTCGCGCGTGACCTGCACCGGGCGGTGCGCGGGCGAGAGCAGTTCGAGCGACAGTGCCACGGGGGGCTCGCCCACGCAGGGGTGCCGGGTGAGGCCGAACAGCTCCTGCACCCGGATCGCGACCGTCGGCACCTCGCGGCCATAGTCGATCCGCGCGCGCCCGCCCAGCGGTGTATCGAAGAAGGTGGGGGCGGCGCGGTCCAGTTCGGCCGCAAGATCGTGGCCCAGCGCGGCCCGCAGCGCGGCGGCCAGATCGACGCGGACGGCGTCCTCGATCCGCCGCATCCCGGCGAGATAAGGTGCGAGCCAGTCGTCGAGCGTCTCCAGCAACCCCGCCTCGGACCAGTCCGGCAGCCGCGCGGCCAGCGCGCCGCCCTGATCCCTCAGCCACCGCACCCGGTCGCGCAGGCTTTGCGCGGCCTCCGTCCAGTCCAGCACGCCGAGGCCGAGGTCGCGCACGCCCCCGGCCAGCGCGTGGCCCAGCACGTCGGGGGCGGCATCCTTCAGCGGCTCCTCGCGCAGAA
This sequence comes from Thermohalobaculum sediminis, assembly GCF_023487995.1. Lineage (GTDB taxonomy): Bacteria > Pseudomonadota > Alphaproteobacteria > Rhodobacterales > Rhodobacteraceae > Thermohalobaculum > Thermohalobaculum sediminis. The sequence goes on along the minus strand of NZ_JAMFKN010000003.1, from coordinate 411,359 downwards.
CGATGGCGCCGAAGGTCTCGCGGCGCACCGCCTCGACCGCGCGGGCGCGGCGCGACCAGCCGATATGCGCCTGCCAGCAGATCGCGTCGCCATGCAGCGCGCGCAGGTCGTCCTCGGCCAGCGCCGCGCCGTGGCGGATGCGCGCATCGCGCCCGGTGTCTTCGACCTCGGACGCCACGATCAGCCGCGCCGCGCCCAGCGGATCGCCCGCCGAAAGTTCGGCGCCGCGCCCGTTGGCCAACAGATACCGCGCCGCGTCGCCCGCCCGGCGCCGTCCCACTCGATCGGGATAGGCCAGCGAGACCAGCGCGCCTGCCTCGTCCGCCGCGCGCCGTGGATCGGCCCGGCCCGGATCAAGCCGCGCGGCTTCGGCCCGGATGCGCTCGACCACGCCGCGGTTGACGCGCAGGGGATGCGCGGCTGCGAAGCGGCGCGGATCGGCCGCCGCCTCGATCCTCAGCGCGAGATCGGCGGGAGCGGGGCCATCCGCCGCCAACGGGTCGCGCTCGGCAAGGATCGCGGCGATGATCGCGGCCTCCGGCCCCAGCCCCCGCCCGCGCGCCACCAGCCACATATGCGCCAGCCGCGGATGCGCGGCCACGCCCGCCATCGCCCGGCCATGCGGGGTGATCGCGCCGTGCCGGTCCAGCGCCCCAAGCCGCGTCAGCAGCGCGCGCGCCTCGGTGAGCGCGGGGGCGGGCGGCGGGTCGGGGAAGGCCATGCCGGCCGGGTCCGCGACACCCCAGGCGGCAAGCTCGAGCGCGAGCGGCGCGAGGTCGGCCTCGAGGATCTCGGGCGGCGCGAAGGCGGGCAGGGCGCCCTCCTCGCCCCGCGTCCACATCCGCCAGCAGATGCCGGGGCCGAGCCGCCCGGCGCGGCCCCGGCGCTGCTCGGCCTCGGCCCGGCTCACGGGGACGGTCACGAGCCGCGAGAGCCCGGTGGCGGGGTTCACCCGCGCCCGACGCGCGCGGCCGCAATCGACCACGATGCGCACGCCCTCGACCGTCAGCGACGTCTCGGCGATCGAGGTGGCCAGCACCACCCGCCGCGTGCCGGGGGCAGGGGCGAGCGCCGCGCGCTGCCCTGCGAAATCCATCGCGCCGTAGAGCGTTCGGATCGCGACCCCCGGCAGCCGCGGCCCCAGCCGAGAGGCCACTCGCGCGATCTCGCCCGCGCCGGGCAGGAAGACCAGCGCGTCGCCCTCGCCCCCGTCGGCCATCGCGCGCACCACGAGATCGGCAGCCGCGTCCTCGAAACGCAGGCCGGGCGCGAGCGGCCGGTCGAGCCAGCGCGTCTCGACCGGGAACATCCGCCCCGGGCTCTCGATCACCGGCGCGCCGCCCAGAAGCGCGGCGAAGCGCGCGGTCTCGAGCGTCGCCGACATCGCCACCAGCCGCAGGTCGGGCCTGAGCGCCGCCTGCACCTCGCGCGCCAGCGCGAGGCCGAGATCGGTGTGGACCGAGCGCTCGTGCACCTCGTCGAATACCACCGCGGCGATGCCCGGCAGCTCCGGGTCGGCCTGCAGCATCCGCGTGAGCACCCCTTCGGTGACGACTTCGATGCGCGTGGCCGCCGAGACCCGCGTCTCGCCCCGGATGCGGTAGCCGACCGTCCGGCCGACCGGCTCGCCCGCCTCCGCAGCCATGCGCTCGGCCGCCGCACGGGCCGCCAGCCGGCGCGGCTCGAGCATCACGATGCGCGCGCCCGCGGCCCAGGGCTCGGCGGCCAGCGCCGGCGGGACCCGCGTCGTCTTGCCAGCCCCGGGGGGCGCCGCCAGCACGGCTGCAGCGCCCACGCGCAGGGCGCGGGTCAGGCGGGGCAGGGCCTCGTCGATCGGAAGCGGCGCGCGGGTCATGTGCGGCGTGATAGCCCGCCCGTCCGGCGGCGTCGAGCCGCCCGCCCGCCGCGCGTCACTGCTCGCGCAGGTTCAGCGCCGCCATCCCGAAGGTCATCTCACCCATCGCCCGCCTGAGGTGCCACAGGCCCCCGGCGTCGGGCGCGAACCACAGCTCCAGCGGCCATTCCGGCCGCTCCATCTGCCGGGGCTTGAAGCCCGCGATGCGGCGATAGATCGTGGTGCAACGCATCATGCCCTGATCGGCCACCGGCGCGCCCAGGGTCAGCGAGTAGCGACGCCGCCCGTCGAACACCTCGACCGTCCGCTCGCACAGCGCGTCCGCGCGCTGCAGGGCCAGCACCGCCAGCACCGCCGAGAGCGGGTCCGCGGTCCCGACCTGCTCGGCCGGCTCGATCGCCCAGGGGCGCGGCTCGAAGGGTGGCTCGGCCGAGACCTCGCGCGGCACGCCGTCGGCAAAGCGCACGGCCACCTTCTGGCTGCGGCGCGCGGTGTAGGCGTCGGCCTCGTAGCGCTCGGGCATCAGACCCGCTTCCGCCAGCCCGCCATCGGTGGCCGCGGCGAAACCCGCGTTCCAGACGAGGCTCACCACCCCCGCGGTGCGCCCGGCCGCCTCGGCCCGATAGCGCCCCTCCGAGAGCCGCGCTTCGAGCATCAGCTCGCCCCCCCAGACGCCGCCGAGGTGGAAGTCGTAGATGCCTGCGAAGCTGCCCGGCACCCCGCGCGCCACGGCGGCGTCGCCGGCCTCGCGCAGGACCGGAGGAGAGAACAGCGCCGCGAGGGTCGCGGCGATCGCGATCGTCGGTCGAAACAGCATGGCGCGTGACGCTCCTCATGGACTGCACCTGTCCCGGCCGCTATAGGGGCCGGGCGCCACCCCATTTGCGACGCAACAATATCGCAGGTGTCGAAGAATGCCAGAGGGTTCCACCGACGCGCTCGCAGGCCGCCTGATCGCGGGCGAGCGCAGGGCGCTGGCCAAGGCCATAACGCTGGTGGAATCGACCCGCGCCGAGGACCGCGCGGCCGCCCGCGCGCTGATGGCGGCGGTTGCGCCCCATGCCGGCGGCGGGCTCAGGCTGGGCCTGTCGGGCACGCCGGGGGTGGGCAAGTCGACCTTCATCGAGGCGTTCGGCATGATGCTGGTCGAGGCCGGCCACAAGGTGGCGGTGCTGGCGGTCGACCCCAGTTCAGCCCGTTCGGGCGGCTCGATCCTCGGCGACAAGACGCGGATGGACCGCCTCTCGCGCCACCCCGGCGCCTTCATCCGCCCCTCGCCCGCGGGGCGCGAGCTGGGCGGCGTCGCGCGGCGCACGCGCGAGGCGATCCGCCTCGTCGAGGCCGCGGGCTTCGACACGGTGATCGTCGAGACCGTGGGCGTCGGCCAGTCCGAGACCATGGTGGCCGAGATGACCGACCTCTTCGTCCTGCTTCTCGCCCCCGCGGGCGGCGACGAGTTGCAGGGCGTCAAGCGCGGCATCATGGAGATCGCCGACATCATCGTCGTGAACAAGGCCGATGGCCCGTTGCGCGAGGTGGCCGAGCGCACCCGTGCAGACTATGCCGGGGCGCTGAGGCTGATGCGGGCGCGCGAGGGCGACGCCCCGGGCTTTCCCAAGGCGCTCGCCGCCTCGGCCGCGACCGGCGCGGGACTGACCGGCGTGTGGGACGAGATCCGCGCCCTCGACCTCTGGCGGCGCGAGCAGGGCTGGCGCGACCGGCGCCGCGCGCGGCAGGCGGTCCGTTGGTTGCGCGCGGCGCTCGAGCGCAGCCTGATCGAGCGGCTCTATACGGATGAGGCGGTTGCGGCACGCCTGCCCGAGGTCGAGCGCGCGGTCGCCCGGGGCGAGATGGTGCCCGAGGACGGCGCGGACCAGCTTCTCTCGCTGCTGCTTGGCCGAATCGGCGGCGATTGACGCCCCCCCATCCGCCGCCTAGTGTCCGCGCCGCGATGGGGCGATGCTGCGGGGGGCCATGATCGTGTCGGAACTGCGCGACCATGGCGTGCGCGGGGTCTGCCCGCTCTGCGGTTCCGACCGGACCGGCGACCCCCTCCGGCTCGATGTCTTCACCAATCTGCGCTGCGCCGACTGCGGCTTTCGCTATGTCCGCGAGGTGCTGCCGGACGACCGGCTCGAGGCATTCTACCGGGCGGGCTATGGCAACGAGCGCATGCGGCTTGGCCAGATTGTCAATGCGGGCGTGAATCTCGGGCTGTTCCGCGACCTCCTCGGGACCGCCGCGCGGGGGCGGCTGATCGATGTCGGAACGGGCTACGGCTTCTTCCCCGACGCGGCGCGGCGGACGCTCGGGCTCGAGGTCGCGGGCGTCGAGCTGTCGGTCGCCGAGGCAACCTATGCCCGCGACCGGCTCGGGCTTGCGATTGCGCCGAGCCTCGACGCGGTCGGCCCCGGCGAGCGCTTCGACATCGTGACCGCCTTCGAGGTGATCGAGCACGTCCCCGAGCCCGCCGCCTTCGCCGCGGCGCTTGCGGCGATGGTCCGGCCGGGCGGATATCTCCTGCTCGCGACGGACAATTTCGAGTCGCCGGCCGCGCGCGCGCTTGGCGCGGGCTTTCCGAAATGGATCCCGCACCAGCATGTGAGCTGCTTCGCGCCGGCCAGCCTGAGGCGCCTGATCGCCGGGCTCGATGGCTTCGAGGTGGTGGGCGAGCGCTCCTACACGCCGTGGGAGCTGCAGGCCCGGCGGCTTGCCATCGCCCTCAGCGGCGGGCGTATCGGCCGGTTCGAATACCGCTACGGCCCCGCGCTCGAGCGCGATGACAGCGGCACCTACCGCCTGCCGCGGCTCAGGCGGCACGCGAACCGCCTCTGGGCGCGGCTGACGGCGCGGCGCGGCCTTGGGGGCGCGATGATGTATGCCCTCGCGCGCCGCGCCGCCTGACCGGGGGCAAGCGGCGCGCCCGCGCTTGACTGCGACGCTCCGAGCGCGTAAGGACGCGCTCTCGGATTTCGGCGGGCGGGGCCCGCGCCTCAAGGCGCGCCCGGCCCCATCAGACGGATGAGGATAGACCCATGTCGCGCCGCTGCGAACTGACCGGCAAGGCCGTGCTCTCGGGGCACAATGTCAGCCATTCGAACATCAAGACCAAGCGCCGGTTCCTGCCGAACCTGAACACCGTGACGCTCGAGAGCGAGTCGCTCGGCCGTTCGTTCCGCTTCCGCATCGCGGCTTCGGCGCTGCGCACGGTCGACCACCGCGGCGGGCTTGACGCCTTCCTCGCCAAGGCCCGCGATGAGGAGCTGAGCCCGAAGGCCCTCAAGGTCAAGCGCGACATCGAGGCCGCGGCGCTCGAGACGGCGGCCTCCGCAGCCTGATCCGGCCCGCATCGCAGGGACGACCAAGGGCGCGCCCCACCGGGCCGCGCCCTTCGTGTTTTCGGGGGCCTTTGGGCGACCCAACGTCGTGGTCGAGGCCATCGCGAGCCGTAGGGTGGGTTTCACCCCGCCGTGGCAAGTGTCCCGGTGTCGGAGCTTGCCCCGTCGGCGTGTATGTCTGGATGGCGGGGTGACCCCCGCCCTACGGCACTTGCGCCAGCATTTCCCCGACCCATCGCGGCACCGTCTCGCCCGCCGGGCCGAGGATGTGGCGACCGAACATGCCCGCGACCTCGGATCGCTCGAGGTTTATCTCGACCGTCGCCGCGCCCGCCCGCGCCGCCTCCGCGACAAAGCCGGCCGCGGGATAGACCGCGCCCGAGGTGCCGATGGCGACGAACAGGTCCGCCCGCGCCAGACGCTCGCCGATCAGCTCCATCTCGTATGGCACCTCGCCGAACCAGACGACGTCGGGCCGCACGCCCTGCGCCCGGCCGCAGGCGGGACAGGCGTCCGCCCGGCTCATTGCGCCCCGCCAGCCCCAGCGGTGGCCGCAGCCGGCGCAAAGCGCCTTCATGATCTCGCCATGCATGTGAACCACGTCCGGGCTGCCGGCGCGCTCATGCAGGTCGTCGATGTTCTGCGTGATCAGCGTGACCTCGCCCGGCCAGTCGCGCTGCAGCCGGGCGATGGCGCGGTGCGCGCGGTTTGGCTCGGCCGCAGCCGCGTTCTCGCGCCGGGCATTGTAGAAGCCGAGCACCAGGTCCGGGTTGCGGGCATACCCCTCGGGCGTGGCCACCTCGGCGAGATCGTAGCGCGACCAGATGCCACCGACGTCCCGGAAGGTGCCGAGCCCGGATTCCGCCGAAACCCCCGCCCCGGTGAGGATCACGATGGCCGCCCGCCGCGTCATGCCCGGCGCCCGCAGCGACCGCGCCGCCACATGCCATGGCCCGCCGCATCTCCTGCTGCACGCATCATCGTGCCTCGGGCCCTCCCAGCCATCCCCGCGACAGCATTCTGCCGCGTGCCGCGCCCGCCGCGCAACCGGGCCGCCTCGGCCGGGTGCTTCGCGATCATAGCTTCGTGACTTCCGCGCGATGTGACTTGAGCCCGCAGGAGGCGGGCGGCACCTAGGGGCGAAGGGCACCCCCGCCGCAGCCGGACAGAAAGGCCAGGAATGCCGCTCAAGCGCCTCAAGTCGGCCCCCGCGAAATCCCCCTTCGCGCCGGTCTGGGAGATCCCGCTGTTCCTCGAGAAGCTCGACGACGCGGCCCTCCTCGCCGAGATCCGCAGCACGGTCCTCGCGCGCGAGGGCGAGCTGAAGCAGAAGATCCCCGCGAAGCCCATCGCCGGGATCGACGACGGGCTCACCTCGCGCTGGCACGGCTTCAACATCTTCACCTGGCCCGAGCCGGCGATGCGCGCCTTCCACGGCTTCATCCGCCGCAGCTACCGCGCCTATCTCGCTGCCATGGGGGTGCCGCGGGCGCGCTGCTACGTACAAGGCTGGGCGAACGTGGTGCGCGGCGGCGAGAAGTTCGCGCCCCATTGCCACGACCAGTCGCCCTACGCCTATCTCTCGGGCAACTTCACGGTGGCCTGCACCGATACCAGCACGATCTACTACCCGCCCTTCCTCTACCAGGGCGCCCCGCGCGAGGACCGCTCGATCCCCATCCGCAACGAGAGGGGCCTGCTCACGCTCTTTCCCAGCACCATCCTGCACGAGACCTCGCTCTACACCGATGGGTCCGAGCGCATCACGCTGGCCTTCGACATCTTCCTGCAGGACTACGACCTTGGCGGGCGGCAGGGCATGGGCGGCATGCACATCGTCCTCGACGACCCGGCCGTGATGGCCTGAGGCGCCCGGCGCGCCACGACGCGCCGTCCCGCGCCGCGCCCGGTCCCGTCCGCCGTGTCCCGGGCTCGTCCCGGGGCCTCGCGGCACGCGGCCCAATCGGCCCGCTTTACGCGCCGCGTGCGGTCGCGTAACTCTCGGCCAGCGCCCGATCCATCTGCCGCCGAGCCTGCCCATGACCCGCATCCTCTGCGTCTGCCTCGGCAACACCTGCCGCTCGCCCATGGCGCAGGGCGTGCTCGAGGCGCTGGCGCGCGAGGCGGGGCTGGCGGTCGAGATCGACAGCGCGGGGCTCGGCGCCTGGCATGTCGGCAAGCCCCCCCACCCGATGGGCCTCGCCGCGGCATCCGCGCGGGGCTACGACACCAGCGGGCAGCGCACGCGCATGGTCGAGCCGGCCGACTTCCGCGACTTCGACCTGATCGTCGCGATGGACGCCTCGAACCTCGCGGCGCTCGAGGCCCGCCGCCCCGCGGAGGCTCGGACCGCGATCCGCCTGTTCGACCCGCAGGGGCGCGACATCCCCGACCCATGGGGCGGCACGGCGGCCGATTACGAGCACGCCCTCGACATGATCGAGGCGGCCGCGCGCGACCTTCTCGCCCGGCTCGCCGGCGCCGCTTGACGGCCCCGGGGCCGCACCCCATAACGCCACGCCATGAAAGATCTCGCGCACATCCGCAATTTCTCCATCGTGGCCCATATCGACCACGGCAAGTCGACGCTTGCCGACCGTCTGATCCAGGCCACCGGCGCCCTCACCGACCGCGAGATGAAGGAGCAGGTCCTCGACTCGATGGACATCGAGCGCGAGCGCGGCATCACCATCAAGGCGCAGACCGTGCGCCTGATCTACAAGGCCCGCGACGGCGAGGAATACGTCCTCAACCTGATCGACACGCCCGGCCATGTGGATTTCGGCTACGAGGTCAGCCGGTCCATGCGCGCGGTCGAGGGCTCGCTGCTGGTGGTGGACGCCTCCCAAGGCGTCGAGGCGCAGACGCTGGCGAACGTCTACCAGGCGATCGACGCCGACCACGAGATCGTCCCCGTCCTCAACAAGATCGACCTGCCCGCCGCCGAGCCCGAGCGCATCCGCGAGCAGATCGAGGACGTGATCGGCATCGACGCCTCGCAGGCCGTGCTGATCTCGGCCAAGACGGGCCTTGGCATCCCGGACGTTCTCGAGGCCATCGTCACCCGGCTGCCGGCGCCGAAGGGCGACGCGAAGGCGCCGCTCAAGGCCATGCTGGTCGACAGCTGGTATGACGCCTACCTGGGCGTCATCGTGCTGGTGCGCGTCATCGACGGCGTGCTGCGCAAGGGCGACCGCATCCGCATGATGCAGACGGGCGCGATCTACCAGACCGACCGCGTCGGCGTCTTCACGCCCAAGATGCTCGAGACCGACGTGCTGGGCCCGGGCGAGCTGGGCTTCCTCACCGCCTCGATCAAGCAGGTGCGCGACACCCGCGTGGGCGACACGATCACGACCGAGCGCGGCGGCTGCTCGACGCCCCTGCCGGGCTTCAAGCCCGCGGTGCCGGTGGTGTTCTGCGGCCTGTTCCCGGTCGACTCGAACGAGTTCGAGGACCTGCGCGACGCCATCGAGAAGCTCGCGCTCAACGACGCCTCGTTCACCTACGAGATGGAGACCTCGGCGGCGCTGGGCTTCGGCTTCCGCTGCGGCTTCCTCGGGCTCCTGCATCTCGAGGTGGTGCGCGACCGGCTGGAGCGCGAATACGAGATCGACCTCATCACCACCGCGCCGTCGGTGGTCTACCACCTGCACATGACCGACGGGACGATGCGCGAGATGCACAACCCCGCCGACATGCCCGACCTGGTGCGCGTGGACCATATCGAGGAGCCGTGGATCAAGGCCACCATCCTCGTGCCCGACGAGTTCCTCGGCGACGTGCTGAAGCTGTGCCAGGAACGCCGCGGAGTGCAGATGGACCTGACCTACGCGGGCTCGCGCGCCATGGTGGTCTATCGCCTGCCGCTGAACGAGGTGGTGTTCGACTTCTACGACCGGCTGAAATCGGTCACGCGCGGCTATGCGAGCTTCGACTACGCGCTCGACGGCTACGAGCCCGGCAACCTCGTGAAGATGCAGATCCTGGTGAACGACGAGCCGGTGGACGCGCTTTCCACCATCGTCCACCGCGAGAAGGCCGAGCTGCGCGGGCGCAGCATGTGCGAGAAGCTGAAGGAGCTGATCCCCCAGCACATGTTCAAGGTGCCGATCCAGGCCGCGATTGGCGGAAGAGTGATCGCGCGCGAGACGATTTCGGCTTTACGCAAGGATGTCACCGCGAAATGCTATGGCGGCGACGTGACGCGCAAGCGCAAGCTGCTGGAGAAGCAGAAGGCGGGGAAGAAGAAGATGCGCCAGTTCGGGAAGGTCGAGATCCCGCAGGAGGCGTTTATTAATGCGTTGAAGATGGATGGGTGAGGCTTCCATTGGTTACGCAGAAAAACAGAATTTCGGAGAATAAAAGCTGGTCTTCTCCGTCCGAAATTCCGCGTGAAGATGTAATCGGTTTAATTGCAGAGCAATTTCACGGCGGCGAATTAAAAATTCATACAGATGATATTGAGTTTAATGGAATTCAAGAGCTACTAGACCACTGGAACATCGTTTCATGAAAAATTAGAATAAACGCAGATTTCGAAGATCCAAATTATATTGAGGTTTATATATTTGAGAGGAGGGCGATGGTTTTCTCCATCAGGAATCCTTCTGACGCCAGCTTTCTGTCGAGATTAAAGCGCATATATTCCGAAATGGACGCAGCTTATGGTAGCTCTGGAGTAGAAAATAGTAATGAACCGCTGTTGAGCCTGAGCGCTGTTCAGCGACGTGTCTGGGTAAAATGGGTTTCGAAACACCGAGATCAACTCCTTGTCGGAGTCGTAGTGACGGTGATTGGTGGGTTGATATTGAGCCTGCTGCTGGGTGTTAGTTTAGAGGGCGTAGCCGAAGCCCTCGGAGGATCGCTAGGATATCGTGGAAACAAACCCGCCGTCCCGCCTCGCGCGCCGCCGAATTGTGGGTTTTTCCCACCCTACACAGCTGCCCGTGCAACCGTAGGGCGGGGTTCACCCCGCCATGCCCCCACACCGCTTCACCGCCACCCATGCTAGCCTCCCCTCCCTCATAAGGGAGGGCCGACCCATGATCGTCCGCGTCTTTCGCGTTATCACCCAGCCCGGCAAGCGGGCCGAGTTCGAGGACTTCTTTCGCAACACCGCCATGCCGCTCGTGAAGTCGCAGCCCGGCATCGTCTCGGTCACCGCAGGGACGCCCCGGCCCGAGACGCCGGACGAGTTCTGCATGGTCATGGTCTGGCGCGATCTCGACGCGCTCAAGGCCTTCGCGGGCCAGGACTGGCGCAACCCCCACATCTTGCCCGAGGAAGCCGTGCTGGTCCGCGAGCGCTTCATCCACCACTACGAATTGGCAGAGCGCTGATCGCTCGTCCAACTCTCCGCAGCGGCGATCTCCGGAATCCGTTATACTCCCCCCACCACCACCGGGCGCCCCCGCGCGCCTGCCCGATCCCGGGGACGCCCCCAACCGCAGCCGGGGGAGGGTCCCATGCACGCCGTCATCCGTCTCTATTCCGGCGAGGGCGCCCGCGCGCTCTTCGACATGCTCGAGGCGCGCAAGGCCGAGGTCGAGGAGGTCATGCGCGGCGTCGCCGATCTCCGCTCCTACACGCTGATCCGCACCGCCACGGGCGGCGCCTCGGTCACCTGATGCGAGGACAATTCGGCACGGACCAGAGCATGCAGCTCGCGCACCAGTGGATCTCGCGCAACGCCGCCGATCTCAACCTCGCCGGCCCCACGATTGCCGAGGGCGAGGTGATCCTCGCGCTCGGCTGAGGTGCGCCGGGGCGGCGCTGCCGGCTAGGCCGAATGCGTGATGGTCACCGGCACGCCACGTGTCAGCGAGTTGCTGACCATGCAACTCGATCTGGCCTTGTCCACCACGATCGCGGGATCGGACCCGTCCAGCGTCGAGAGCGCGACCGACATGCGGGCCGAGGTGGCGACCAGCGGCTCGCCCGACAGTTCGAGGGAGACATCCACCGAGATGTCGCCAAGCTTCACGCCCAGCTCGTCGGCGACATAGCGCAGGTCGTTGCAGAAACAGCCACCGAGCGAGAGCGCGAGCAGTTGCGCGCCGTTGAAGCCGAGGCCCAGGCCCCCCGCGCGTCCTTCGGGCCGGTCGGCGACGATCGTGTGTCCGCCCGCCCAGCCGACGGCGGCCTCGGTGCCGGGAAGGTTTCGCAGGCGCACGTTCACGTTCATCGGCCGCCTCCGCTCTCGGGTCCGCAATTCTTCGCGTCGGTGCCGAACGCCTGTCAAGGGATCGGCGCGACCCGCCGGCGCAGGGTCGGCGTGGCGGACATATCGGGCCAGACGGGAATCACGTTATACTCCCCCCACCACCACCGGGCGCCCCCGCGCGCCTGCCCGATCCCGGGGACGCCCCCAACCGCAGCCGGGGGAGGGTCCCATGCACGCCGTCGTCCGCACTTACAATGGCCATGGCGCGGTCGCGCTGTTCGATCTGCTCGACAGCCGCCGGGCCGAGATCGAGGCGCTGATCCGCAAGGTTCCGGGGCTCGTGTCCTACGAGATGATCCGCACGCGCGTGGGCGGCGTCTCGGTCACGCTGTGCGAGAGCAAGGAGGGGACCGACGCATCCGTCGATGTCGCGCGCGACTGGATCAAGGCCAATGCCGGGCACCTGCGCGTCGATCCGCCCATGGTGTCCGAGGGCGAGGTGATGGTGCAGATTGCCGCCGCCCGCCAGCGCGCCTGACGCCTCGCGGCGCGGCTCAGCGGTCCTTGCCCGCGAACTGGCGGCAGGGCGGTGTCACGAAGGCCGGGTCGTTGACGGTGCAGCGGATGAACAGCCGGTCGCGTTCCGTGCGCACCTCGCGCAGGGGCGGCTCGCCGGGATAGCGCGTCTCGCAGCCGGCGAGCAGCGCCAGCGCGATCCCTGCGGCCAGCCGCAGGGCGTGCGGCCCGCGCATCAGAACACCCGCGCCTGCGCGAGGTAGGAGACGATGGTCTTCTCCCCCAGCGCCTTAGCGGCCTCGAGCCGATGGTAGCCCTCGATCAGCACATAGCGCATCTCGGGCCCCTTGCCGTCGACCCGGCAGCGGATCGGGACCTTCTGGCCGTGCTCGAGCATGTCCTCGGCCAGCGCCGCGACCTTGGCGGGGTCGAGCGTGCGGACCCGCTTGACGGGGACGTGGATGCGGTCGATCGGCAGGCGGTGTTGCTCGAGCATCGGGCGGGTCCTCTCGCGGCGGGCGGCGGCCATCCTGCCACGGCACGGCGGCCCTGTCGCGCGTCCATGCCGGGCGGCTTCAGTCCCGCACCACCCCGTCCGAGTCGCCCGCGCAGCGCGAGCGCGGCAGCAGGTGCCGCCGCCCGCGCTCGTCGATCCCCACGCAGGCCTCGGCGTTCGAGGCGCCGAGGCTGCCGCCGCCGGGGAAGGCCTCGGTCGGGCTCATCGTGAAGCTGCCGCCCCAGGGCAGCTCGCGGTCGATCTCGCACCCGGCAAGGGCGAAAAGCGCGGCGAGCGCTGCCAGCAGGGTCAGGGGTCTGGGCATCGCATCCTCCGCGCGGGGCCGTGTGGTCGGGCCGACTGTGCCGCGCCCGGTGGCCGGGAGCAAGCCTGCCGCGGCAAGGAAAACCCCCGCGGCCTGCGGCGCGGCGGCGATGGTGGCTCAGCCGCGGGGGCGCCGCGTGTCAGGCCGCGGCGGCCATGCCGCTCTCGTCGCCCAGGCCCTGCCGCCCGCCCGAGCGGACATAGCTGAGCATGCCCTGGACGGTGCGCTCGTTGGGGTCGATGCCGGCGCAGCTCAGCACCGTGCGCCCGTCGCGCGAGCGTGCCCAGCTGGCGAGGTCGCTGGCGCCCCGGCCGGTCTTCCTCTCTTCCTTCACGGCGTCCTCCATCACGGCCATCACGACGGCCGCGAAGAGCCGGCGGGCGCGGTCGCCCTGCTCGTTGTCGAAGGCAATGCCATCGGTGTCGCGAAACATCTCGCGCCTCCTCGTCTCGATCATGGGATGCGGCGCGCAGCCGGGGCAACGCGCGGGATTAAGGGGAAATAGTGTGAAACTTCGGTGAATGAAAGCCCTTTGATGCAAGGCAGCCATGCGCTGGATGCAAGCCGTCGCCCGCCGGCAGGCGCGCGCGCCACCCCAGCTTCGTTGTGCCAAGGCCCGATCCGGTGTAATGTCCCGTTGCGTCCATCAGGGGCGCATGTTGGCCTGAAGACTTCGTCCCTTCACGGGGTGTCCTCGTGGGGTAGATGCCTCGGCGACATCTGAACCGAGGCGATGCCTCACATGCGACGACCTGGGGGCCGGGAAGCCCCGCAACGCGAAGGACTTGCAGTCATGGCCACTGGAACCGTGAAATGGTTCAACACCGAGAAGGGCTACGGCTTCATCGCGCCGGACGACGGCGGGAAGGACATCTTCGTCCATATCTCGGCCGTGCGCGCCGCAGGGATCGAGGCGCTCAAGGAGAACCAGAAGGTGTCCTTCGAGCTTCAGTCCGGCCGTGACGGTCGCATGTCCGCGGGGTCCATCTCGGTCCTTTGACCAGGCGCGCCCGGCGCAACTCGGCGGCGTCAGGGCTCGGTCGGGTGCTCCGCCAGGAAATGGCGGAGCGCGGCGAGAAGTTCGGCCGCATGTTCGCGCTTGCCCGCGGCGAGGGCCGCGCGGATGTCGTCGCGGATCATCGTGCGCACCGCAGCCGGCCCCTCGGTCGTCGACATGAGATATCCGGCCAGCGCGGCCGCCGCCGCCTCGGGGATGTGCTCGTGCTCGGCGATGGCGTCGATCTCCTCGCGCGTGAGGCCCGTGAGACCGATGCAGTCCTCGATCGAGATCATTTGTTCCTCCGCTCTCCCCAGTCCCGGCCTCCCAAGCGTAAGGATTGCAGGCGCGCGGCCGGCGCGCCATGATCCGTGTCAATCCGGCGACCGCCCGAATTCTTCGCGCAAGAGTTGCCTTCGACGGTGAAAGATGGCGAGATTGCCCGCGGTGGCGGTCGGGCAGGACGCTTCGGGGAGCTCAGGGAACATGCAGACGCAGCGAATTGACGGGTCGGGATGGATCGCGACGCTCTTCGATCCGGGCCACGCGAACATGTTCATCATCACCGTGCCGGCCCTGCTGATGGTGATGCTGGGCGCGCGAAAGTTCGCGCTGCTCTACTTCTTCGGCGGCGCGATGTACCTGATGCTGAAGAACATGAGCTGAGGCGGCGGGCGCCGCCTCACCACCACCGCCGGGGGCGAGCGTCGAACCCGGCACGCGCCTCGAGCGCATGGGCCGCGTTCAGCAGCTCCGCCTCGCCCCAGGGCTTGCCGATGAGCTGGAGCCCCAGCGGCAGCCCGTTGGCCGAGAGCCCCGCCGGCACGGCGACGCCGGGCAGCCCGGCGAGGTTCAGCGTGACCGAGAACACGTCCTGCAGATACATCTGCACCGGGTCGCCGGTGACCTCGCCAAGCCCGAAGGCGGGCCCGGGCGAGACCGGCGTGAGGATCGCGTCCACCATCCCGAAGGCCGCCTCGAAGTCACGCCGGATCAGCGTCCGCACCTTCTGCGCCCGCAGGTAGTACGCGTCGTAGTAGCCCGCCGAAAGCACGTAGGTCCCGACCATGACGCGGCGGCGCACCTCGGGTCCGAAGCCTTCCGCGCGGCTTTTCTCGTACATCTCGACGATGCCGTCGCCCTGGTCGAGCCTCGCCCGGTGGCCATAGCGCACGCCGTCATAGCGCGCGAGGTTCGAGGACGCCTCGGCCGGCGCGATGATGTAGTAGGCGGGCAGCGCGTATTTCGTGTGCGGCAGCCGGATCTCGACGACCTCGGCGCCCGCGTCGCGCAGCATCTTGGCGCCCTTGTGCCACAGCGCGGCGGTCTCCTCGCCAAGCCCCTCGGCATATTCCGCCGGCAGGCCGATCCGCTTGCCGCGCAGATCGCCGGTCAGCGCCGCCTCGAAGTCGGGCACGTCGATCTGGGCCGAGGTCGAATCCTTGGGGTCGTGCCCGGCCATGTGCCTGAGCAGGATCGCGACGTCGCGCACCGAGCGCGCCACCGGCCCCGCCTGGTCGAGCGACGAGGCATAGGCCACGATCCCCCAGCGCGAGCAGCGGCCATAGGTCGGCTTGATTCCCGTCACGCCGCAGAAGGCCGCGGGCTGGCGGATCGAGCCGCCCGTGTCGGTGGCCGTGGCGCCGAGGCAGAGCCCTGCCGCAACCGCCGCCGCCGATCCGCCCGACGAGCCGCCCGGCACGATCGGGGTCGCGTCGCCCGAGCGCCGCCAGGGCGAGATGCACGGGCCGTAGACCGAGCTTTCGGTCGACGAGCCCATGGCGAACTCGTCCATGTTGAGCTTGCCCAGCATCACCGCGCCGGCGTCCCACAGCTTCGCGGTCACCGTGCTCTCGTAGGGCGGCACGAAGCCCTCGAGGATGCGCGAGGCCGCCTGGCTGCGCACCCCTTCGGTGCAAAAGAGGTCCTTCACCCCCAGCGGTATGCCTAGGAGGTCGCCGTTCTGTCCGGCCGCGCGGGCACGGTCGGCGGCGTCGGCCATTTCGCGCGCACGCTCGGCCGCGACGGTGGTGAAGGCGTTCAGGGGGGCTGCCGCTTCGATCTCGGCAAGGCAGGCGTCAGTCAGCTCCCGCGCGCTGAAATCGCCCCTGCGCAGGGCGTCGCGGGCGTCCGAGATCGTCGGGACGGGCAGGGTCATCGACGTCACTCCACCACCTTGGGGACCGCGAAGAAGCCCTCGCGCGCGTCCGGCGCATTGGCCAGCACCTTGTCGCGGATGCCGCCATCGGTGACGACATCCTCGCGGGCCCTCAGCTTCATGGGGGTCACCGAGGTCATCGGCTCGACGCCGTCGACGTCGACCTGCTGCAACTGCTCGACCCAGCCGAGGATGCCGCTCAGCTCGCGCGCGAGCTGTTCGAGCTCGTCCTCGGCGACCGAGATGCGGGCGAGATGCGCCACCTTGCGCGCTGTCGCGGCGTCGATGGTCATGGATGCGGCCTCCGGGCTTGGGGTCGTGACGTTGCGTGGTTTAGCGGGCGTGCCGGGCCGCCGCAAGGCCGCGCGGGACCAGCGCCATGCGCCTTGCGGATCGGGCGGAATTCGCCATTCTGGCGCCGGACCGGAACAACACGGAAGGGCCCACGATGAAAGTCACCTGGCTTGGTCACGCGAGCTTCCGCATCGAGACCGCGGGAAAGGTGCTGCTGCTCGATCCCTGGCTGCGCGGCAACCCCGCCTTCGACGAGAGCCGTCTCAATGAGGCGGTGGCCGGCGCCACGCATATCCTGGTCACCCACGGCCATGGCGACCACGCCGCCGACGCGCCCGA
The DNA here is from genome assembly GCF_023487995.1 of Thermohalobaculum sediminis. Lineage (GTDB taxonomy): Bacteria > Pseudomonadota > Alphaproteobacteria > Rhodobacterales > Rhodobacteraceae > Thermohalobaculum > Thermohalobaculum sediminis. Next base: position 394,875 of record NZ_JAMFKN010000003.1, on the reverse strand, counting down.
GATCGCGCGCAAGACGGGCGCGACCCTCGTCGGCATCTACGACTGGGTGAGCTGGATCACCGCGGCGGGCGATGTCGAGGGCATCGGCATGAACAAGGGCGGCACGGTCGACCTGGGCGGGGTCAGGGTCACGATGGTCAATGCCGTCCATTCCGCCTCGGCCACCGGGCCCGACGGGGCGCCGGTCTACACGGGGACCGAGTCGGGCTTCATGGTCGAAAGCGGCGCGGTCACCCTCTACGTGATGGGCGACACCGACGTCATGGCCGACATGGGCGTGTTCCAGGACCTGCATGCGCCCACCCATGCCATCGTGCCGATCGGTGGGCATTTCACCATGGACGCCACCCGCGCGGCCTATGCGTGCAGGAAGTTCTTCGATTTCAAGGGCGTGATCGTCAGCCACTACCGCACCTTCCCGCTGCTGGCGCAATCGGCCGACGAGTTCCGCGCCAAGGTCGCGCCTCTCACGGTGCACGCGCCCGAGGTGATGGAGAGCGTGACGCTCTGAGCACCGGCCGGCGCCGGAATGGACACGAGCCTCGTTGAACCCCGTGCCACTCCCCGCGAGGTCCCGGGTCAAGCCCGGGACGGCGCTGAAGGGGAAGCTTCGGGACAGGGGCCGGTCGCGGCCCGCTGCCCCGGTCTCCGAGCCATGGCTCCGCGCGCTCAGCCGAGTGCTAGGCCCAGCGTCCGGGCAAGCCGGTCGCGCACCGCCGCCGCCTTGGCGCTCCAGTCGGCCGCGAGGCTCAGGCAAAGGTTGGCCTGGCTCTGCAGGATCAGCCCGTCCGAGAGCACGCGCAGGTGGTTCGCGCTGAGCGTCTCGCCCGACGAGGTGATGTCCACCAGCGCCTCGAAGCTCTGGTTCTTCGGCCCCGCTTCGGTCGCGCCCTGGCTGTCGACGATGCGGTAGTCGGCGACGCCCCTGCGGCGGAAGAACTCGCGCGTCAGGGTGTGATACTTGGTGCCGATCCTGAGCGCCGCGCCATGGCGGGCGCGGAACTGGGCGCAGGCCTCGTCGAGATCGGCCATCGTCTCGACGTCGATCCACCAGGCTGGGACGGCGACGACGAGGTCGGCATGGCCGAAGCCCATCGCGGCGACGATCCGCACGCGGGCCTCCCAGCCGGCGATCTTCTCGCGGATCAGGTCCTCGCCGGTCACGCCGAGGTGGATGCGACCGCGGTCCAGCTCGCGCGGGATCTCGCCGGCCGAGAGCATCACGACGTCGAGCCCCTCGACCCCTTCGGCGAGGGCTGCGTATTCGCGTCCCGCGCCGCTGCGGCGAATGCTGACGCCTCGGGCGGCGAACCACTCGACCGTGGCCTCCATCAGCCGCCCCTTCGACGGCAGGCCCAGCGTCAGCGCGCCCATCACGCGCCCCCCGCCGCGGCGAGCGCGGCCTCGGGGCGGATCATCGCGCCGATGGCAGGGATCGCGCGGCCTGCGCCGAGCCGCGCGGTCATGCTGTCATAGCGCCCGCCACCCGCCAGCGGCAGGGCGGGGTCGGGGCCGGTGATCTCGAAGACGAAGCCGTCGTAGTATTCGAGATTGCGCCCGAAATCGGCATCGAAGGCCAGCGTCGCGCCGTCGAGCCCGCGCGCCGCCATCGCGTCGAGCCGGCGCGCGAAGGCGTCTAGTTGCGGGCCGAGGTCGACCCCGGCTGCGGCGGTGAGGTCCCTGAGCCGCGCCAGCGCCTGCTCGGCGGGGCCGGTGACGGCCAGGGCGGCCTCGATGAGATCGGCCTGCGCCGCTGGCATCGGCGGCTCGGCCGCGGCCTCGGCCAGGGCGGCCGCGCGCTCGGCGATGTCCTCGATCTCACGCAGGCCGATGATCTCGCCTTCCGCTGCGGCGAGGCGCTCGATCCGGGCGAGCGGGTCTGGTGCTGCAACGGCCGCGATCAGCGCGGCGCGCCGCGGCGTGGGGGCAGGTGCGCCCGCCACCGCCCCGGCCACCAGCGCGTGGAAGCGCGCCGGCCGCCACAGGTGCCGGCGCAGCCGGGCGCGGCGTCCCGCAGGCATCTCGAGCGCGTCGAGGAGGCCGAAGACGATGCCGAGATCCCCCGTGGTCACGCGGTGCGCGCCGACCCCGAGCAAGCCGAGCCCGCGCAGCGTGAGATCGAGCACCTCGGCCTCGGCCGCGGCAGGGTCGGCGGCGCCGAGGTTCTCGACGCCGGCCTGCAGATACTCGACCGGGCGGCTCGAGCCGGCGGCCTGCCGCCGGAACACCGGGCCCTGGTAGGCGTAGCGTGCCGGTCTGCCCCAGCCCCGCTCGCCATGAGCCAGCACGACCGGGACGGTGAAGTCCGGCCTGAGGCACACCTCGTCGCCACCACCACCCGGGAAAAGGAAGGCGCGGGCGCGGATATCCTCGCCATAGAGGTCGAGCATCAGGTCGGCGGGAAAGAGATGCGGCGGCGACACGGCCTCGTAGCCCGCGCCGGTGAACAGGCGGGCGAGCCCGCCAAGCGCCCGCTCGAGCGCCGCGAGGTCGGGTCCGAGCCGCGTCGGGGGCGTCACGCCGCGCCGTCTCCGCCACGGGCCGCGCCGGGCCCGCGGGCATCCGCCCGCGCCAGCATCGCGCGCAGCTCCGCCACCAGGTCGGATCGGGCGACAGTCTGCTGCGCCGGCTGCTCGCGCCATTCCTCGCGCGTCTCGATCTCGGCCGAGAGCCGCGCCCCGAGGTCGAGATCCTTGAGCTGCACGACGCCCTGCGCCCGCTCGTCGCCACCCTCGATGATCGCGATGGGCGACTGGCGACGGTCGGCATACTTGAGCTGCCGCGCCATGTTGCCGCCGCCGAGGAACACCTCCGCGCGGATGCCGGCGCGGCGCAGTTCGGCGCACATCGTCTGGTAGTCGGCCATCCTCTCGCGATCCATCGCGAGGATCACCACGGGCCCCGACGCCTCGGCCGCGCCCGCCCGGCCGATGGCGCGCAGCGCCGCGAGCAGCCGGTCGACGCCGACCGAGATGCCGGTCGCCGGCACCGCCTGCCCGGTGAAGCGCTTGACGAGATCGTCATAGCGTCCGCCGCCGGCGACCGAACCGAACTGCCGGCGATGGCCGTCCTCGTCGACGATCTCGAAGGTCAGCTCCGCCTCGAACACGGGGCCGGTGTAATAGCCGAGCCCGCGCACCACCGAGGGGTCGAGGATCGCGCGGCGCGAATAGCCCTGCGCGTCCATCAGCGCCGCGATCTCCTCGAGCTCGTCCACCCCCTCGGCGCCGATGGCCGAGCCGCCGACCAACTCGCGCAGCCGCGCGCAGGTCGCGGCCCCCGTCTCGCGCCGGGCCGAGACGAAGCCCATCACGATCGCGGCCTGCTCGTCCGAGAGCCCCGCGCCCCTCGTGAAGTCGCCCGACTCGTCGAGCCGCCCCTTGCCCAGCAGTGCGCGCACCCCGTCCTCGCCCAGCCGGTCGAGCTTGTCGATGGCGCGCATCACGATGCCGCGCTCATGCGCCCGGACTTGCGGATCGGCGGGGTCGAGCACCCCGATCGCCTGCATCACGCCGTTCAGAACCTTGCGGTTGTTGATGCGGATGACGACATCCTCGGGCCGGATGCCGATCGCCTCGAACGCGTCGGCCAGCATCATGCAGATCTCGGCGTCCGCGGCGACCGTCTGGCTGCCCACGGTGTCTGCGTCGCACTGGTAGAACTGCCGGAACCGCCCGGGCCCCGGCTTCTCGTTGCGCCAGACGGGCCCCACGGCGTAGCGCCGATAGGGCTGCGGCAGGTCCATCCGGTGCTGGGCAAAGACGCGCGCCAGCGGCGCCGTCAGGTCGTAGCGCAGCGCGAGCCAGGTCTCGTCGTCGTCCTGCCAGGCAAAGACGCCCTCGTTCGGGCGGTCCACGTCTGGCAGATACTTGCCCAGCGCCTCGACCGTCTCGACGGCCGAGGACTCGAGCGGGTCGAAGCCGTAAGCGTGATAGACCTCGCAGATCGCGTCGAGCATCCGGCGGCGCTCGACCACCTCCTGGCCGAAATAGTCGCGAAAGCCACGCGGCGTTTCCGCCTTGGGGCGGGGCGCCTTCTTCACCTTGTCCTTGGCCATCGACCGGTCCCTCGTCCGCACGTCCGGCACGCGCGCGGGGGTTCCCTAGCGGATCGGCGGGTGAGGGGCAAGCGGGCGGGCCGCCGCAAGGCTCAGCCGAGCGCGGCCTTCACCCGCGCGTTGGCGTCGCAGAAATCGATGCGGCCGGGATAGCGGTTGCGCAGCAGCCCCATCACCTTGCCCATGTCGCGGATCGACGTGGCCTGGGTCTCGGCGATCGCGTTGCGGATGGCGGCGTCGTATTCCTCTCCCGTCAGCGGGCGGGGCAGGAACTGCCGGATGATGGCGATCTCGTCGCGCTCGCGCTCGGCCTCCTCCATCCGGCCGGCTTCCTCGTAGTCGGCGATCGACGTCTCGCGCTGGGCGATCATGCGGGCGAGCAGCGCGATCGTCTCGGGCTCGTCCAGCCGCCGCCCCTCGTCGCCGCCCAGCGACCTGTCACGGTCACGGATGGCGGCAAGCATGAGCCGCATCATGCAACATCGGACGTCGTCTCCGGCCTCCTCCGCGTCGCCGAGTGCGGATGCAATCCGGTCTCTGATCATCGCTCGCTACCCTGAACGACCCTGAACGCCTTGCAGTCGCACGCCTTCAAGGCGCGCGAAGTTGCGACGTTACACGAGCGTCACGAACCGGGCAATGGCCAACGCAGCCAGCGCGATTCCGGAAACCATATGTATTTCAATCTCTTGAGAATTCTTGACCTGTCCCTGCGGCGGGACTAGGTTCCTGCCGCCCCGGGTGCGACCCCATCCCGGTGCGACTCGCATCCTGGGAGAGTGCCATGACCGCCGCCGCCGAAACCGCCACGCCGCCGGGTGCGACCGCCTGCATCGCGCTGGCCGATGGAACGCTCATCTTCGGCCGCGGCTTCGGCGCCGAGGGGGTCGCGGTGGGCGAACTCTGTTTCAACACCGCGATGACCGGCTACCAGGAGATCATGACCGATCCCTCGTATGCCGCGCAGATCGTCACCTTCACCTTCCCGCATGTCGGGAATGTCGGCACGAACGCCGAGGACGACGAGACCGCCGATCCGGTGGCGCGCGGCATGGTGGTCAAGTGGGACGTGACCGATCCCTCGAACTGGCGCGCCGCCGATCACCTGTCGGGCTGGCTGGCGCGGCGCGGGCGGATCGGCGTGTCCGGCTTCGATACGCGCCGGCTCACCCGGCTGATCCGCGACCGGGGGATGCCGCATGTCGCGATCGCGCACGATCCCGCTGGGCGCTTCGACACGGACGCGCTTGTCGCCGCGGCGCGGGCCTTTCCCGGCATCGACGGCAGCGATCTGGCGATCGAGGTGACCTGCCCGCAGCCCTATCGCTGGGACGAGGGACGCTGGGCCTGGGGCGAGGGGCACGCCCGCGTCGAGGGCGCGCGCCGCAAAGTCGTCGCGGTCGATTACGGCGCCAAGCGCAACATCCTGCGCTGTCTCGCCTCGGCCGGCTGCGACGTGATGGTGCTGCCCGCGACGGCGACGGCCGCGGACGTGCTGGCGCATGATCCCGACGGCGTGTTCCTGTCGAACGGCCCGGGCGATCCGGCGGCGACCGGGGCCTATGCCGTGTCGATGATCCGGGGCGTGATCGAGGCGGGCAAACCCGTGTTCGGGATCTGCCTGGGCCACCAGATGCTGGCACTCGCGCTGGGCGGGCGCACCGTGAAGATGAACCACGGCCATCATGGCGCCAACCATCCCGTCAAGGACCTCGAGACCGGCAAGGTCGAGATCACCTCGATGAACCACGGATTTGCCGTCGACGCCGCGAGCCTGCCGGCGGGCGTGGTCGAGACCCACGTCTCGCTCTTCGATGGCTCGAACTGCGGCATCCGGATGGAGGGGCGGCCGGTCTTCTCGGTGCAGTACCACCCCGAGGCGAGCCCGGGGCCGCAGGACAGTTATTACCTGTTCGACCGCTTCGTCGCCGCGATGGCGTGACGGCGCCGGCGCGGCCGCCGCGCCATGGTTAAGGCCGCGTTAACCTGAGATTCCGTAACGCTGTCCTCCGGTGTTGTGTCGGAGGGCGTCCGGGTGTCGTTGTGTCGCCGGTTCGGCCGGTCGAGCCGTCAGCAGGTGGCGGGGTGACCGTCGCGACCTTCATGGGCGGGCAGGGCGCGCCTGTCGCTTCCCGACGGCCGGGGCCTGCCATCGGACAGATCCTCGTCGCGCGCGGCGCGCTCGGCGACCGCGAGCTGGCGGCGGCGCTCGCGCTGATGCCCGAGCGCGGCTGCCGGCTGGGCGAGCTCGTCTGCGCGCACGGCTGGTCGGGGGCGGGCGACGTGGCTGCCGCGCTCGCCGAGCAATGGGGCCTCGCGCCGGTCGATCTCGCCGCCGAGCCGCCCGACCCCGACCTCCTCGCGGCGGCGGAGGAGCTGGGCGGCTGGCTCGCCGCCCGCCGTCTTCCCTGGCGGCGGCTTGCCGGTCGTATCCTGCACGTGACCGACGACCCGGTGCGCGCCCTCGCGGACGGGAAGTTCGAGCCCGCCGATCTCGTCGTCACGACGGCGGCGCAGTTCGACGTGGCGGTGCAGCGGCTCTGCGCGCCGGCGCTTGCCGAGCGTGCGGCGCGGCGGACCGCGGCGGGCGAGAGCGTACGCAGCCTCGGCCTCGCGCGTGCGGCCACCGGCGCCGGGCTCGCGGCGGCGGCCTCCGCCGCGTGGCTGCTGGGCGGCGCTCTCGCGGGGCTTGCCGCGGCGGCGCTGCTTGTGCTCAACGCCCTCACCACGCTGCTGCGCCTTGCCGCGATGCTGGCGGGCGAGCGCAGGGGCGAGCGCCTCGACCGCGCGCCGAATGTCGAGCTGATTCGCTGGCCGCGGATCGACCTCCTCGTGCCGCTCTACCGCGAGGGGCGGATGGTGCCCGAGATCCTCGCGGCGATCGACGCGACCGACTACCCGCGCGAGCTGCTGGGCGTGAAGTTCATCGTGGAGGCGGACGACCGCGCGACGCAGGATGCGCTTTCGGGCGCCAGCCTGCCCGGCTGGGCCAGCGTGCTGGTCGTGCCGGGCGGCGCGCCGCGGACCAAGCCGCGGGCGCTCAATTATGCGCTGGACTTCTGCCATGGCGGGATCGTCGGCATCCTCGATGCCGAGGACCGGCCCGAGCCCGCGCAGTTCCGGCGCGTCGCCCGCCATCTCGCCGCCGCGCAGGCCGAGGTGGCCTGCGTGCAGTGCCAGCTCTCGTTCTTCAACGCGGCGGAGAACTGGATCACACGCTGCTTCCAGGTCGAGTACTCGATCTGGTTCGACGTGCTGCTGCGCGGCTTCCAGCGGCTTGGCCTGCCGATCCCGCTGGGCGGGACCTCGGTCTATTTCCGGCGCGACGCGCTCGAGCGGCTGGGCGGGTGGGACGCGCACAACGTGACCGAAGACGCGGACCTCGGGATGCGGCTGGCGCGGCGCGGTCTGCGCTGCGAGGTGCTCGACTCGACGACGCAGGAGGAAGCGAACTGCCGCGCGCTTCCCTGGGTGCGGCAGCGCTCGCGCTGGCTCAAGGGCTATATCCTCACATGGCTCAGCCACATGCGCCGGCCGCTGGTGCTGTGGCGCGACCTCGGCGCCGCCGGCTTCTTCGGGCTCAACCTCCTGCTGATGGGCGGGGCGGTGACCTATCTTGCCATGCCGCTGTTCTGGGTCTCGGTCGGGATATGGGCGGCGAGCGGGCAGGGGATCTGGGCCGGGCTCGTGCCAGACTGGCTGCTCGTGCCGCTCGGCGTCTCGCTCGGGTTCGGGCAGGCCGTGATGCTCGGATGCGCGGCGCTGGCGATGATGCGGCGCGGAACGCCGGCGCTGCTCTGGTGGGTGCCCGTGCTGCCGTTCTACTGGACGCTCGGCTCGATCGCGGCTTGGAAGGCGGTGGCCGAGGTTCTGGTCGCACCCTACTACTGGGACAAGACGCGCCATGGCGTGAGCGCCTTGCTGGCCGGGCAGGCCTCGCGTCCCGGGCCGGCCACGGGCAGGAAGCCGCGTGGCTGACCGCGGGACGCCTGTGCCAGAATAATACGAACTGCATCCGGTGGCGGGGCCGAGCGCCAAAATGACTCGCCGCGAGGGCGAAATTCTGAGATATTAACAACGGGAAGCGTTTTGGAGCGGCGCTGGCCCGGCCGGGATACGGGACGAACGGACCACATATTGTCCAGTTCGTCTGTGTGCATTAAATGCCCGGAGCGTTGTCGATCGGTCGCGCATGAGGGGTGAGTTGGATCATTTCCGAGACATGGGGGGATTGGCGATCTCGCGTTTCGTCCGCGACGAGCGCGGAAGCGCGACCATGGAGATCGTTCTGTGGATGCCGTTCTTCCTGCTCCTCGTCTTCCTGACCGTGGATGCCTCGCTGCTCTACTGGCGGCATGGCGAGATGTGGAACATCGCGCGCGATGTCGCGCGCACGATCGCATCGGGCTCGCTGGACGGGACGGACAATGCCGCGGTGCAGGCGTTCCTGACGGATCGTCTCGGCATCACGGAAGCGACCGTTCAGACCGCGCCCACGCTCGACGGCCAGGGGATCATCGTCCGGGTCGAGCGCAACCCCGACTTCCTGACCACCTTCTCGATCTTCTCGAACCTGATCGGCGGCGATATCGCGGCCGAGGTCGTGTTTCGGGTCGAGCCATGAGCGCGGTCGTGACACTGCGGCGCCTCGCCGCGCGCTTCGTCGCCGAGGAGCGCGGCACGGCGACCGTCGAGCTGGTCGTCTGGATTCCGTTCTTCATGCTGATGCTGTTCGTGATCATCGACGCGTCGACCTTCTACTGGCGCTACACCGCCATGTGGGACATGACGCGCGACCTCGCGCGCGACATCTCGATCGGCCGGTACGGCATCATCGGCACCGAGACCTATACCGCTGTGACTGCAAGCTTGAACGCGGACGTTCAGCAGCGGCTCGGCGGCGCCTTCACCGCACAGCTGATCGACGGGGGGTCGTTTGATCCGGGGCTGCTGGTCACCGCCGATGTCCGGGCGATGAGCATCTTCAATTTCTTCGGGACCTTCTTGAGCGATGATCCCACCGTGGCGACTTATGTTCGTCTTCACAAAGAGCCCTTCTAACTGCAGGAGGCCGTCATGTTGAGTACCCGGAGTTTCCTTCGCGACCAGGACGGAGCCGTCACGATCTGGCTGCTGATGTGGTCGATCCTGTTCATCGGCTTCGCCGGCCTCGCGGTGGACGTGTCGAACGCCTACCGCACGCGCGCGATGCTGCAGGCGACGGCCGATGCGGCGGCCCATGCGGGGGCGATCAAGCTTGCCGGGGGCGGAACCGAGGCCGAGGTGGACGCGGAGGCGATCTCCTACGCGCAAACCAACCTGCCGGTCGCAAGGAACGGGACGGTCGTGCTGCCCGACGACGTGACGCTCGTCACCTATATCCCCGACCCGAACAATCCCGGGAAGGGCCAGGCATACACCGCCATGCCCGACAAGAACGCCGTGCGCGTCATCGCGCAGCGCGCCACCGTCGAGGGGGAACTCACCAAGGTTCCCCTGCCGACCAGCCTGCTGCGGATCATCGACTTCAACAGCTGGAACATCACGGTCGAGGCTATCGCCGCCCAGGGCGGCGGCATGTGCAGCGGCAAGTCCAACTGGATGATCGCGCTCAACGACGTGCAGTTCACCTCGGGCAACGAGTTCGGCGGTGATCTCTGCGTCTACGGCAAGAACGGCATCGACGGGAACATGAACAACCTCGCGGCCGATGGCGTGGTCTTCGGCTGGGGCGACGAGGACGATCCGGACGTCTATGGCTGGAGCGTGATGGAATGCACCAACTGCTCGCAGCGCGGGCAGCTGGAGATTCCGGAAACGGAGCAGTCCGCGCTGATCGGCCTGATTGACTACATGGTCTACGACACCCGCGACGACGTTATTGCGGTACTCGCCGATAATATGATCCCGGCCGCTCAGAAGTTCAGCCTAACCAAGGCGAAGGGCGGCGGCGGCAAGGACAGCGCCGAGGAGCAGATGGGCCAGGCGCTGGCAAAGGGAGCGAAATACTTCCACATTGCCTGCAACACGTCGAACGTTTCGGTCGATCTGGGGCAGATGGTTGCGGCTGCTGCGCAGTATGCCACCGACAATGGACTTCCGGCCGTGACCGGGCTGAAGAACGTGACGATCTACACCGGCCGTTCCTCGCCGGGGGCAAACGCGGAGGGCGAAGCGTGCGAGCTCGTCGGCTCGAACATCAACTTCGAGGCGGTGACGATCGCGTCCACGAACCCGAAGGGCGGCAGCATCGTCGATCCGGGGAACTCGGCCTCGGCATCGACCGACAACGTGTCGGTCAAGCTGAACGGCCAGCCCTTCGTCAACGGGGGCTGCGTAGACGACGTCACGACCTGGGAGAGCGGCCTCAACATCTTCTCGCTGGGTGGCGTGAACTTCACAGCGCAGGGCGATTTCTCGACTCTGAGGATTTATGCCATGAAGAACGTGAACTTCACGGCGGGGCCCAGCACGACCGGGGCGCTCGACATCCGCACCAAGGAGGGCATCAGCTTCACGGCGGGCGCAGTCTTCGACCCGAGCTGCCCGGCAGCCGACACGACGATCCCCTATGACATCCAGCGCGTGCGCCTCGTGCTCTGAGCCCGATCGTTCGCTGCAGCAATCCACCGCCGCGCGGGCATCCCCCGCGCGGCGGTTTTCCGTTCCGCGGGACGATCCGGACCTGTCAGGCGTTCAATTTGCGCTGAACGGGGCTTTCCCCGGCGGATGTTTGCCGCAACTCTCGACATGCTGCGGCGGTGTTCCCGCACCCGTGCCCAGCGGGCGTGTCCGCCGGATCGACTCGTGAAACTGCAGAAAGGGAGAGGGATGACGTATCAGCCTGTCTTCAACCGCCGCGCCCTGCTGATCGGCGCCGCCGGCCTCGGGGTCGCGGCCGCGCTGCCGGCGACCGGGGCACATGCCGCACTGCCGATGCAGGGCCTGCACCGCCCCGGGCTCTACCGCTTCAGGCTCGGCGCCTTCGAGGTCACCGCAGTCCATGATGGCGCGATCCAGCTCGACGGGCCGCACCCGATCTTCGGCCAGAACCTCGAGGCCGCCGACGTGGCCGAACTCGCCGCCGCGAACTTCCTGCCGTCGGACCGGATGGAGATCGGCTTCACCGTCACGCTGGTGAACACCGGCTCGCAGCTGATCCTGATCGACGCGGGCAACGGCGCCGCGCGCCGGCCCAATGCCGGGCGCCTGCTGGCCGTGCTCGCCGAGATCGGCGTGGCGCCCGAGGCGGTCGACATCGTCGCGATCACGCATTTCCACCCGGACCACATCGGCGGCCTGATGGAGGAGGGCAAGCCCGCCTTCCCGAACGCGTCCTACGTCTTCGGCCAGGCGGAGTACGACTTCTGGACCGACCCGTCGCATCTTGCCAACGAGCAGATGAAGCCGCGGGTCGAGCTCATTCAGAACAACGTCGTCCCGCACGCGGAGAAGGCGCGCTTCATCAAGGGCGGCGACGCCGTCGTCTCGGGCATCGAGGCGGTCGAGAGCTTCGGCCACACGCCCGGCCACCTGAGCTATCACCTCGAGAGCGAGGGCAAGCGCCTGATGGTCACCGGCGACGTCGCCAACCACTATGTCATGTCGCTGCAGCGGCCCGACTGGCATGTCCGCTTCGATATGGACAAGGACAAGGCGGCCGCGGCGCGCCGGAGCGTGTTCGGCATGATCGCTTCCGACCGGATTCCCTTCATCGGCTACCACATGCCGGCCCCCTCGGTCGGCTTCGTCGAGCCGATGGGCGACGGCTTCCGCTACGTGGCGGCGGCGTATCAGATGAACCTCTGAGCAAGGACGGCGGGGCCGGGGCATCGAGCCCCGGCCCCGCCGGACGCGCGGCATTGCCGCGCGCGCCGCGTCGATCGTCGCTTGGCGCGGGATGCGGCTTGCGCTAGATGCGCGCGGATGACCCAGAACCCGCCCGACCTCCGCCCCGACCTCGCGCCGCGCGTCTGGCCGCTCGATGCGCCTGCCCGGCCCGGCCAGCCGCGCATCGGCATGGTGAGCCTGGGCTGTCCCAAGGCGCTGGTAGATTCCGAGCGCATCCTGACGCGGCTGAGGGCCGAGGGCTACGCGATCTCGCCCGACTACGCCGGCGCCGACGCGGTCATCGTCAACACCTGCGGCTTCCTCGACAGCGCCAAGGCCGAGAGCCTCGAGGCGATCGGCGAGGCGCTGAGCGAGAACGGGCGCGTGATCGTCACCGGCTGCCTCGGAGCGGAGGAGGCGTATATCCGTGGCGCGCACCCGTCGGTGCTGGCCGTCACCGGCCCGCACCAGTACGAGCAGGTGCTCGACGCCGTGCATGTCGCGGTGCCGCCCGCGCCCGACCCGTTCGTCGACCTGATCCCGCCGCAGGGCGTGCGGCTCACGCCGCGCCATTACGCCTACCTGAAGATTTCCGAAGGCTGCAACCACGCCTGTCGCTTCTGCATCATCCCCAGCATGCGCGGGCGGCTGGTGTCACGCCCGGCGGCGGCGGTGCTGCGCGAGGCGGAAAAGCTGGTCGAGGCCGGCGTGCGCGAGCTTCTGGTCATCAGCCAGGACACCTCGGCCTATGGCGTCGATCTCCGGCACGCCGCGACGCCCTGGCGGGGGGCCGAGTGGCGGGCCCACATCACCGATCTCGCGCGGGGGCTGGGCAGCCTCGGCGCCTGGGTCCGGCTCCACTACATCTACCCTTACCCCCATGTCGACGAACTGATTCCGCTGATGGCCGAGGGGCTGGTGACGCCCTATCTCGACATCCCGTTCCAGCACGCGGCGCCTTCGGTCCTGCGCGCCATGCGACGCCCGGCGAACGAGTCGAAGGTCCTCGAGCGCATCGCGCGCTGGCGCGGGATCTGCCCCGACCTCACCCTGCGCTCGACCTTCATCGTCGGCTTCCCGGGCGAGACCGAGGACGACTTCCGCCACCTGCTCGACTGGCTGGAGGCGGCGCAGCTCGATCGCGTCGGCTGCTTCAAGTACGAGAACGTCGCCGGCGCCGCCGCGAACGACCTGCCCGACCACGTGCCGGACGAGGTGAAGGAGGAGCGCTGGCACCGGTTCATGGAGGTGGCCCAGCGCATCTCGGCCGAGCGGCTGTCCGGCAAGATCGGCCGCCGGCTTCAGGTCATCGTCGACGAGGTGGACTCGGACGGGGCAACCTGCCGGACCCAGGCCGACGCGCCCGAGATCGACGGCAATCTCTATATCGACGCGGGCTTCGAGGGGCTGGCTCCCGGCGACATCGCCATGGTCGAGGTCGAGCAGGCTGACGACTACGACCTGTGGGGGCGGCGGGTGTGACCGCCCCCGGCCCCGGCGAGGTGCAGCCCCGCGGCATCCCGATCGTCTGGGTGCCCGGCCATCTCTGCGGGGCGTGGCTCTATGCGCCGCAGCTTGCGCGGTTCGGGTCCGAGCACCCCACCGTGATCGCCGATACCACGCGGGACGACGACATCGGCGCGATGGCCGTCCGCCTGCTGGACGCGGCGCCCGCGCGCTTCATCGTCGTCGGGCTCTCGATGGGCGGGATGGTGGCGATGGAGGCGATGGCGCGCGCGCCGGAGCGGGTCGCGGGCGCCGTGCTGATGGACACCGACCCGACCCCCGCCCGGCCGAAGGAGCGGGACTGGCGCGCAAGCCTGCTGGCTGAGGCGCGCCGCAAGGGCATCGCCGCCTATGTCGACCGCTTCGTCCCCGGCTTCTTCGCCCATGACGCCGAAGTGGCGGCGCGGCTCGGCCCGCTTGTCCGGGCGATGGCGCTCGAGACGCCGCCCGAGGTGGTGCGCGCGCAGGCCCGGGCGCTCGACCGGCGCCGCGACATGCTTGGCCCGATCGCAGGCTTTGGTGCGCCCGTCGAGGTGATCGTGGGCGGGGCCGACCGCATCTGTCCGCCCCGTTTGCACCCGCCGATCGCCGAGGCCTGCGCCGCGGCAGTGCTGACCGAGCTGCCGGGCATCGGCCATATCGCGACGCTCGAGGCCCCGGACGCGGTGAATGCGCGGATCGCCGACCTGCTGGCGCGCGTCGCGGCGGCGCCATGACATCGCGCTTGCTGGCCGGAGCGCGACTTTCTATGGTGCGCCGCGGCAAGAGCCTGGGAGCGCGGCACTCGCGCAGGCAAGGTCTGGAGGGACAATCGGATGAAGAAGGTGTACGGGAGCGCGGCCGAGGCGCTTGACGGCCTCCTGCGCGACGGAATGCTGATCGCCGCGGGCGGTTTCGGGCTCTGCGGCATCCCCGAGAACCTGATCGCGGCGATCAAGGCATCGGGGGTGAAGAACCTCACCATCGCGTCGAACAACGCGGGCGTGGACGATTTCGGACTGGGCCTGCTGCTGCAGGGCAAGCAGGTGAGGAAGATGATCTCGTCCTATGTCGGCGAGAACGACCTCTTCATGCAGCAGTATCTGTCGGGCGAGCTGGAGATCGAGTTCAACCCGCAGGGCACGCTGGCCGAGCGGATGCGCGCGGGCGGCGCCGGCATCCCGGGCTTCTACACCCGCACGGGCGTCGGCACCGCGGTGGCCGAGGGCAAGGAACACAAGGAGTTCGACGGGGAGACCTATATCCTCGAACGCGCGATCGTGGCGGACTTGTCGATCGTCAAGGCGTGGAAAGCCGACGACACCGGCAACCTCGTGTTCCGCAAGACGGCGCGCAACTTCAACCCGCCGGCGGCGACCTGCGGGCGCGTCTGCGTCGCCGAGGTCGAGGAGATCGTGCCCCGCGGCAGCCTCGACCCCGACTGCATTCACCTGCCCGGCATCTACGTGCACCGCCTGATCCGGGGCGATCACGAGAAGCGCATCGAACAACGCACCACGCGGCCCACGGCAACCGGGTCGTCGGCGACTGGCGAGGAGGTCTGACATGCCCTGGGATCGCAACCAGATGGCCGCCCGCGCGGCGCGCGAGCTCGAGGACGGGATGTATGTCAATCTCGGCATCGGCATCCCGACGCTGGTGGCCAACTACATCCCCGAGGGGGTGGACGTGACGCTGCAGTCGGAGAACGGGATGCTGGGCATCGGCCCGTTCCCGACCGAGAACGAGGTCGACGCCGACCTCATCAACGCCGGCAAGCAGACGGTGACCGAGCTTGCCCGCACCGCCTATTTCGACAGCGCGCAGAGCTTCGGCATGATTCGGGGCGGCAAGATCGCCATGGCGATCCTGGGCGCGATGGAGGTGTCCGAGAAGGGCGACCTCGCCAACTGGATGATCCCCGGCAAGCTCGTGAAGGGCATGGGCGGCGCGATGGACCTCGTCGCGGGCGTCAAGCGCGTGATCGTCGTCATGGATCACGCGAACAAGAAGGGCGAGTCCAAGCTCCTCAAGGAATGCACCCTGCCGCTGACGGGCAAGGGCGTGGTCGACCGGATCATCACCAACCTGGGCGTCTTCGACGTGGTCGATGGCGGGCTTAAGACGGTCGAGCTGGCCGAGGGCGTGACGATGGACGAGGTGCGCAAGCTGACCGAGGCCACGCTCGTCGGCTGACACCGCCGCGAGGCCGGATGCAGGCGGGCGCCCCAAGGGGCGCCCGTTCGTGTCCTACTGCTGTGCCAGCACGAAGGCGCAGGGTTGGCGCGGGCCCGATAGCTCGAGCGGGCACATCCCCTCGGCCGCGGCGAGGGCATCGAGCACCTTCACCACGTAATCGCGCGTCTCGCTGTAGGGCGGCACGCCGCCGTGCTTGTCGACGGCGCCCTCACCCGCGTTGTAGCCCGCCAGCGCGAGCAGGATGTCGTCGCCGAAGCGGTCCAGCAGCCAGCGCAGATAGGCCGCCCCGCCACCGATGTTCTGGGCGGGGTCGAAACTGTCGGTGACGCCGAAGCGGCGCGCGGTTGCGGGGATCAGCTGCATCAGGCCCTGGGCGCCCTTGTGGCTGACCGCGCGGTCGCGGCCCGCGGATTCGACGGCGATCACCGCGGCGATCAGCGCGCCCGAGATGCCCGACCGCTCGGCCGCCGCCGAGATCGCCGCGCCATGGCGGGTCACCACATCGCGCAGCACGCGCGACGAGACGATCCCGCCGCCGCCGTCGCGCCGCTCGCGCAGGCTACCGAGCGCGTCCGACCAACGCTCCGGCCCCGCCGCCGCCGCGGCTGTGCTGTGCCGCCCCCAGAACCAGGCGAGATCGGAAGGACGGGTGGCGCGCGACGGCTCCCCGCGCTCGCGCGGCGCGGCGGCGGGCGGGGGGCGCAGCACGATGCGGCGCTCGCCCGGTTTCGGCAGTCCGATGATGGCCATCTTCGATCGGTCGCCCACGCGGACACTGTTCGGCAGCGTGCCGGCAGCGGCAGAACCATCCCAACTGATTCCGTGCGGCAGGATGATCCCGCCAATTGCGAGAATCATCGAGAGAACTGCTTTGCCACATTTCCGCCGCAATTGGCATCCCCCAGCCGTGAATTGTGGCGCCGTTGCCATTATTTCATCCCCTTGCAATCAAGATAAGCAAGGGAACCAAGATCTTCAAAGGATTTCTTTAAAAGTTCTTTGAGAGTCTCCGGCCGTGGTGGTATTCGTATTTCCAAGGGCGCTGCCGGTGGGGTGATGGTGCGAGTATCGCGAGGGCGTCCGGTGGCTGGTGGGTGTGGCGAGGGCCCGACTGCCGGCCGGATTGTAAACCGTAGGAGAGAGACATGACGAAGTTCGTGAAGTTCCTGAAGGACGAAGACGGCGCGATCACCATCGAGTGGGTTGCGCTTGCTGCTGGCGTGATCATCCTGGCGCTTGGCGTCATCGCGGTGCTCGACGATGCCCTGGTGACCGTGGCAGGGAACATCGCCTCGACGATCGAGACCTCGACCGACAACCTTCTGAGCCAGGCGCTCAGCCAGTCGACCGGCGGCTGATAACGGGCGAGGCGCCGCGGTCGCGCCGCGGGCGCGGACGGATTGGATACCGCGTTCCCCGCCGAGGTGGGGAACGCATTTCGGGAGAGCCGACAACTCTCTCGCGTCGGGTTCTCTGAGAGCGGAGAGTGCCATGCGTTTCAGCGAATTTCTCCAGGACGAGAGTGGCGCCATCACGATCGAATGGGTGGCCCTCGCGGCGGGGGTGATCATACTCGCACTTGGCGTCATCGCCGTGCTTTCGGATCCTGTCGAAGGGGTGGCGGTGGCCATCGGTTCGTCGATTACGACTGCGACGGACAACCTTCTGTCCCAGGCGATCGCTCAGAGCGAGTGAGATCCCTGCGGGGCGCCCCGGGGATCGGGCGCCTGCTTCAGACCACGGCATTCGTTCTGATCCGGTGCGACATACCGCATCGAAGGCGCGAGACACCGGTTGCCGGTGGCGCCGTCCAAGGGTTCCGCGGCGTAAGTGTCACGGCCAGCCGGTTCTTCCGCCGAAAGATTCCGGCCATGCTTGCGCGGAGCCGCGCCCCGGGGCAGGCTGAGACGGTGGACGCTCTGGGACCGGATGCTTCGGCGAGGGCATGTCTCGAGGGCAGTGGCATGAGGAGTGAGAGCTGAGCCGATGCGCCTGATAGGAATCCTCGTCCTCGTGCTCGGCGTCGCTCTCGCGGGCGGGGCCCTCTTCTATTCCAAGCAGTACTTCGCCCAGATCGAGGCCCGCAACCGTGCGCCCCAAGGGCCGGCGATGGTAAAGGTCGTGGTCGCGAAGTCGGCGCTCGCCTATGGGGCCGAACTCGAGGCCGGCGCACTGAAGGTGGTCGACTGGCCGAAGGCGTCCGTTCCCGCGGGCACGTTCGACAAGGTCGAGTCGCTGGTCGACGCCGCGGGGCGCGAGAAGCGCTATGTCCTGCGCGCCATGGAGCCGGGCGAACCCGTTCTGCAGGCCAAGGTCACAGGTTTCGGCCAGGAGATGGGGATGGCGATGCGCCTCGGCGAGGGCAAGCGCGCCTACTCACTGCCCATCGACGCGGTGTCCGGCGTCGCGGGCTTCCTTGCGCCCGGCGATCGGGTCGACATCATCCTGACCGAAAGCCGCGGCGAGCAGCTTGCGTCGCGCGTGATCCTCCAGGACATCCTCGTGATCGCGGTCGACCAGCGGTCGAGCAAGGAAAGCGCGTCGCCACGCCTGGGGCGCACTGCGACCGTCGAGGTTGACTCGCGCCAGGCGCAGATCCTTGCGCTCGCGCAGCAGGTCGGGCGCCTTTCCCTGACCCTCCGCGGCTTCAACGAGGAGGGGGTGGCCGAGGAGCCCGGATCGTCGCAGCCCGTCAGCCTCGACGACCTGATCGGCCGGGAACAGGCGCCGGCGCCGGTGGATACGGGGACCGACATCCGCGTGCGCAAGGGTATCGCGGTCGAGACAACGCGTATCGAGTGATTGCTTGCACTTCTGCCACGATCTTTTCGGGTGACTGTAGCTTCACGACATAAATGGTTGAGCAAGGCGCCATTCGCGTGTTTAATCTTCGCACACGAATATGGTGTCACAGCGCACGTTGGGGGCGATGAACGCTATGTGGGGTCGACTTAACAGATATCTTCCGGCGGGCCTCGCGGTCTGCCTTTGCGTCTTTGCAATGGGCTTGCCGGGGGTCGCCTCGGCCGAGGGGCCGTCGGTGCTGCGCATCGCGCGGGGGCTGGCATCGGACAATGTCTCGGTGCTGGTCAATCGCGCCGTGGTCGTCGAGACGTCTCAGCCATTCGTCGAGGTCTCGGTCGCACAGCCCGAGATCGCGGACGTCTCGCCGCTTTCCGACCGGGCGATCTACGTGCTCGGACGCTCGCGTGGCGTCACGACGCTCACGCTTCTGGGCGAGAACGGCGCGCTGATCGCGAATGTCACGATCAGCGTCATGCCGGATCTGGCCGAGCTGAAGGAGCGGCTGCGCGCCGTCATGCCGCGCGAGCCGATCGAGGTGCGCTCGGCGGCGAGCGGGATCGTGCTTTCTGGCGTGGTCTCGGGCAAGGCCAAGATCGACCGGGCAATGAGCCTGGCGCGGGCCTACACGGGCGCCGAGGTCACCAACATGATGTCGGTGGGCGGCACCCAGCAGGTCTCGCTGAAGGTGCGGATCGCCGAGATGAGCCGCGCGGCTTCGAAGGAGCTTGGCATCAATGTCGGGGCGCGCGGCTCGACCGGACGGACGGGTGCACTCGTCAATCCGCGGGGCAATGCCGTCGTTTCGCCGCAGGAGGGCCTCGGCACCGGCGTCGTCGGGCCTGCTGCGCTGGCGGCAACGGGCTTCGGAACCTTCGGCGCGATCTTCGCGATTGCCGACAGCTTCCTGCTCGACATCACGATCACGGCGCTCGAGGACAAGGGCTTCGCGCGGCTGCTGGCCGAGCCCAACCTCGTCGCGCTCTCGGGCGCGCAGGCAAGCTTCCTTGCCGGCGGCGAGGTCGCGATTCCGGTCATCGACGACGACGGCGACTCGAGCGTCGAGTTCAAGCCGGTCGGCGTGGGGCTCAACTTCATCCCGACTGTGCTCGATGACGACCTGATCAACATCTCGGTGTCGGCCGAGGTGTCGGCCGTCGATCCGACGAACTCCGCGTTCGTTGGCAATATCGGGGGCGAGCCCGTCACTGTCCCCGGGTTCACCGTCCGGCGGGCAACGACGATGGTCGAGTTGCGTGACGGACAGAGCTTCGCGATCGCGGGCCTTTTCCAAGAGGACTTCGCCGACAACATCAACCAGATCCCCTGGCTCGGTGACGTGCCGGTCCTGGGCACTATGTTCCGCTCGACCGACTTCCAGCGGGGCGAGAGCGAGCTCGTGATCATCGTCACGGCGAACCTCGTGGTCCCGGTGGACAGCATCGAGCAGCTGCAGATGCCGATGGACCGCGTTGCCCTGCCGAACGAGTTCGACCTGTTCCTGATGGGGCGGCCCTCGAACGAGTTTGCCGGCGGGGGTGTCTCGCAGGGTCTCGATGGCGCATTCGGCTACGTGGTGGAGTGAGGACGATGCAGAGAATCTCGACATCCCTTCTCGTCGTCGCCGCGTTCGGCGTGGCCGGCTGTGCCAACCAGATCGCCGGCGACTCGCCCAACCAGGGTGTCTATGGCCTCGCGGCCGCGCATAACGAGCGCGTCCAGATCGCCTATGGCGACCCGGTCGAGCGGCTTCGGGCGCTCAACGCGGCCTTCAAGGCCGCGGCACCCGACACGGTGACCTTCGAGTTCGATCAGTCCGGCCTCGATCAGACCGCGCGCAGCGCCCTCGACCAGCAGGTCGCCTGGCTGAAGGCGAACCGGTCGGTCCGCATCGCCGTGATCGGTCACACCGATCTCGTTGGCGGCGAGGGCTACAACAACCGGCTTGGAAAGCGGCGCGCCCAGGCGGCGGCGAACTACCTCGTCTCGAAGGGCGTCGCCCGCAAGCGGATCGATGTTGTCGAGTCGCGCGGCGAGCGGGAGCCCGTTATCGAGACCGCGGAGCGCGAGCGCCGCAACCGCCGCTCGGTCACCGAGGTCGTGGGCTTTGACTTCAGCTTCGTCGGCACGGGACTCGACGGAGAATACGCACAGCGCGTCTACGACCGCTACCAAGCCGGCGGAAACGTCACGACGGAGACCGAAAGCACCGACGTCGAAAGCAACTGATCGTCGGGCCTGATGTGCGCGCGCCACGACGCGCGCGCACATCGCCTTGTTTCGATGCCGCAGACCGCGTTGTCGCCACGACAACGCCTTTATGTTTAAGTATCGTTGAGCAATGAGATCTGTTGTTTGCGCGTGCGGACGGGCGGGGCGTCCGGAGTGGTGAGCATGATGTTCAGCGTGCGGGGACGTGGGCCCCATGTGGTCCGGATTTCGGGCAACAGTTCCGAGGAGACGGCATTCCCGAGGACCCATGTACGGCGTACCAGGGCAGCGGAAGCTTGGCTGTCGGAGGTATCGTACGGGCCATCCAGCCGGGCAGCGGTCGGTCAAGTGGGTGAGGCGGCAGCAGGACGGGGCAGGACCGGGGCAGCGAATGCGGGCAAGCGCAGTCCCGCGGAGCCCGGGTTCCGTCGCGTAAAAGCAGGGTGAAGAGTGATGGCGCTTTCCTTCATGCGCAAAGAGTCGGAGATGACGCCCGAGGCGATGGTGTTCTCGGACAATTTTGCCGCAATGGATGCTCTCGCCGAGGATCTTGACGGAGAGATCGGCGCCGAACGTTGGGTCGAAGTCACGAATGCCGAGGCCGACGAGGTCTTCGAGGAGATCAAGAAGGAGCAGACCTTCGTCATCCTGACGCTCGGTTCCGACGAGACAACCGAGGTGGAGGCCTGCGCGGAACTGATTCGCAAGGCGAACAACGCGGAGCTTCTGGTCCTCCTGGTCATCGGCGACGTCTCGCCGCGGACGATGCACAACGTGATGCGCGCGGGCGCCGTCGAGTTCGCGCCCTATCCCGACCCTCCCGGCGCGTTGCAGGAGGCGATCAACCGCCTGCGTGTCGCGCGGACGCAGGGCGGGGGGATTCTGGGCCCGGCGAAGACGAAATCGCATCGCAGCGGCAAGATCATCGGCGTCTACGGCGTGGCGGGCGGCGTCGGCGCGAGCACCTTCGCCGTGAACCTCGCCTGGGAGATTGCGAGCATCGTGCGCTCGGAGGGGCGCCGGGTCGCGCTCTTCGACTTCAATTTCCAGTACGGCTCGATCGCCACCTTCCTCGACGTGCCGCGCCGCGAAGCGGTCTACGAGCTGGTGTCAGAGGCCGGGAGCCTCGACCAGACGGCCCTTCTGCAGGCGCTCTCGTCCTATCGCGACCGCCTGCATGTCCTCACGGCGCCGCGCGATGCGCTGCCGCTCGACATCGTGTCGCCGTCGGACGTGCAGAACATCCTCACCCTGGCCCGGGATGCCTTCGACTATGTCGTGATCGACATGCCCCAGGCCCTGATGGGATGGTCCGAGTCGGTCTATACGGCTGCCGACGTCTTCTATGCGCTGATGGAGACGGACATGCGCTCGGCGCAGAATATGTTTCGCTTCGTGCGCTCGCTCAAGGCCGAGGACCTGCCACTTGGCAAGCTGCAATTCGTTCTGAACCGGGCGCCGGGGCTCACCGATCTTTCCGGCAAGACCCGCGTAAAGCGGGTGGCCGAAAGCCTCGGGATCGAGTTCGCGCATCTTCTTCCCGATGGCGGCAAGCAGGTGGTAAGCTGCTGCGATCAGGGGGCACCCCTCGCGGAGGTCGCGAGGAACAACCCGCTGCGCCGTGAGATCGCCAAGGTCGCACAGCGCGCGATCACCCTTGTAAACACCGAGGCAACGGCCGAAGCGACATGAGTGCGGCCGCACAGCACGGGAGCGTGTGAATGTTTCGTCGTTCGAGGACCGATCAGAAGGACACCACCGTCGCGGGCGGCGGTTTGAGCGCCGACGCCGTTCGGGAAACCCCACCCCGCGCCGAGACGAACGGCTCGGTGCCGCGTCCGACCGAGACGTCAGAGCGTCTGCGCCAGATCGGCGTCGACGCGGCGCGCGCCAAGCTGCCGACGAACGACGCGGACCAGAAGCGCCGCCGTCGTCTGCTGAACTTCAAGGACGAGCTGCATCGCAAGCTGCTAGACACCCTCAACCTCTCGGCGCTCGACAAGGTCAGCGAGAGCGAGTTGCGCTACGAGGTCGGCGAGATCGTACGCGAGGCGCTCGTCGACAGCGACCTGGTCCTCAGCCGGCCGGAGTTCGAGCAGCTCACGCGCGAGCTGATGGACGAGGTGATGGGCCTCGGCCCGCTCGAGCCGCTGCTCGCGGACCCGACGATCACCGACATCCTGATCAACACCTACGAGCAGTGCTATGTAGAGCGCAGCGGCAAGCTCGAGCGCGTTGCCGTCCAGTTCAAGGACAATGCGCACCTGATGCGCGTCATCACCAAGATCGTCTCGGCGGTCGGCCGGCGGGTGGACGAATCGAACCCTTGGGTGGACGCACGTCTAGCAGATGGCAGCCGCGTCAACGCGCTGGTGCCGCCCTGCGCGGTCGACGGCCCGCTGCTCTCGATCCGCAAGTTCTCGAAGATTCCCTACACGGTCGACAAGCTGATCGAGAACAGCGCCTTCTCCGAGGAGATGGCGCTGTTCCTGCACGCCTGCGTGCGCACACGCCTCAACGTGCTGATCTCGGGCGGCACGGGCTCGGGCAAGACGACCACGCTCAACGCGCTGTCGAGCTTCATCGCCAATGACGAGCGCATCGTCACCATCGAGGACACGGCCGAGCTTCAGCTCCAGCAGGACCATGTCGGCCGCATGGAATCGCGCCCGCCGAACATCGAGGGGCACGGCGCCGTCACCATCCGCGACCTCGTGCGCAACGCCCTGCGTATGCGTCCGGACCGCATCATCGTCGGCGAGGTCCGCGGCGAGGAGGTGATCGACATGCTTCAGGCCATGAACACCGGCCACGACGGCTCGATGACCACCATCCACGCGAACAGCCCGCGCGACGCCATGGGCCGCATCGAGAACATGATCGGCATGTCGGGTATCGAGCTGCCGCTGAAGGCGGTGCGCACCAATATCGCCAGCGCAATCCAGCTCATCGTGCAGGTCAGCCGCATGTCGGACGGCAAGCGCCGCATGGCCTCGATCTCGGAGATCGTCGGCATGGAGGGCGACATCATCACCATGCAGGAGATCTTCAAGTTCGAGCGTCTCGGCACGGACCAGGGCGGCGCGATCCGCGGCCGCTACATGGCGACCGGCATTCGCAGCAAGTTCTCCGAGCGGTTCAAGCAGTGGGGCTACGAGTTGCCTGCAAGCCTGTTCCGCCCCGATATCTGACGCAGCAGCGGGAGCCGCAGAAGAATGCTCTTCCAGCCGATCGTCTACGCGCTGATCTTCGTGGGCGTCCTCCTCATGGTGGAGGGCGTCTATCTCATCGTCTTCGGCAAGACGCTGCGCCGCGAGAAGAAGATCAACCGCCGCCTCGCGCTGCTCCAGGAAGGAAAGGACACCGAGGAGGTCCTCTCGATCCTGCGCGCGGAACGCGACGGCAAGAAATACGACATGCGCATCCCCATCATCGGCTCGATGATGGAACAGGCGCGCTTTGCGAACATCGCGATCACGCCGCTCTGGATCGTCGGGACGCTGATCTTCCTGATGATCGTCGCCTTCGCGATGCTCACGGGCTTCACGTCCGCCTCGCTGCCGATCCGGATCCTGGTCGCCATCATCATCAGCTATGGCGCGCTCTTCATCTGGCTGCGCAACAAGGCCAAGGCCCGGATCTCGCTGCTAGAGGAGCAGTTCCCCGACGCGATCGACCTGATGGTCCGCTCGCTGCGCGTCGGCCACCCGATCACCGCGGCGATTGCCATCGTGGCGCGCGAGATGCCCGACCCGCTGGGCTCCGAGTTCGGGCTCATCGCGGACGAGGCGACCTACGGCATGAACATCAACGACGCGCTCGACCGGCTCGCCGCGCGGGTGCCGGTGCCGGATCTGCGCTTCTTCGCCATCGCCGTGAACATCCAGTCCACCTCGGGCGGCAACCTCGCGGAAGTGCTGGACGGCCTGAGCCGGGTGATCCGGGCGCGCTTCAAGCTGTTCCGCAAGGTCCGGGCAATCACCGCCGAGGCCCGCTGGTCGGGATGGTTCCTGTCCTTCTTCCCGATCTTCGCGCTGCTGATGGTGCAGGTGGTGAAGCCTGACTACTATGACAACGTGTCAGATCACCCGCTGTTCATGCCGGGCGCTATCCTCACGTTCATCCTTTTGTTCCTGAACATCATTTTCATGCGCCTCATGGTCAACATCAAGGTCTGAGACATGGCTGGGCTGCTCGAGTTCCTCAGAGGCTTCTTCGACCGCGTGGTTGCGGCGCTCGTGGAGAACTACGGGCCAGCGGGGCCGTTCTACGCGCTCGCCGCGATGTCGATCCTGCTGCTGCTGGTCGCGATTCCGCTCGTCCTTCGCAAGAAGAAGGACCCGCTCGAGCGCTTCAACTTCAAGGACGATCGGCTCAAGGGCGAGCTGGTCAAGCTGCGCAGCGACCGCGACGACGGAACCCTGGGCGGGCTGAAGAGCTACCTCGAGCCCACCGAGAAGAAGGAGATGGACGAGCTCCGCACCAAGCTCAAGCGTGCGGGGTACGAGGGCGCGTCGGCCGTCCGCGTCTATGTTCTCCTGCGGATCGGCCTCGGGCTCGGCCTGCTGCTGTTCGGCGTCGTGATCACCTTCCTGATCCCCGAAGAGCCGAAGATGGGCGTCGCCCTGATCTTCAGCAGCCTCCTGGGCCTCGCCGGCTTCCTGTTCCCGACCTTCTGGATCAAGCGCAAGATCGAGCATCGCCGCCAGGAGATCGAGCGCGCCTTCCCCGATGCGATGGACATGATCCTCGTCTGCATCGAGGGAGGGCAGTCGCTCGACCAGGCGATGGCCCGCGTCGGCAAGGAGATGCAGAACAGCGCGGGCCCCCTTGCCAGCGAGATGCAGATCGTCACGCAGGAGTTCCGTGTCGGCAAGGACCGGGTCGCCGTGCTGCGCGATTTCGGCGAGCGCACGGCCGTGAACGACGTCAAGTCGTTCGTGACGGTCATGATCCAGTCGATCGCCTTCGGCACCTCGGTCGCGGATGCCTTGCGCGTCTATGCTTCGGAGATGCGCGACAAGCGCCTGATGCGCGCCGAGGAAAAGGCGAACGTCCTGCCGACCAAGCTGACGCTCGGCACCATGGTCTTCACTGTGCCGCCGCTGGTGCTGATCCTTGTCGGCCCGTCGTTCATCATGATCCTCCGGTCCTTCGCGCAGATGTCCGGCGCCGGCCCATGATCCTGCGCGCGACGGCGCGATCCGCTGCTTTCGCCGCATCCATTGCCCTGCTCGGCGGCTGCGAGACGAAGGGTCCGCTGGCGGAACTCGAGTCGCCCACGACCCTCACGCGGGAACAGGGCCAGAGCTGGTACCTCCTTGGCGTGCAACTCCTCGCGACGCGCGAGCCCTCGCAGGCCGAGCGCGCCTTCAACCGCTCGATCGCCCTCGAAGGGATGAAAGCCCAGACGCTGACCGGCCTCGGCATCGCGGCCGCACAGCAGGGACAGCTCGCGCGTGCACGGGCGCATCTCGAGCAAGCCCGCGATCTCGCGCCTGAAGACATCACCGTGCACAACAATCTGGGCGTGGTGCTCTATGATCTTGGCGAGTATCATGCCGCGAGGCAGTCGTTCCAGACCGCGTTCCTCCTGTCGAGCGGGGCGAGCGAGGTGGCTGCCCTGAACCTGGCGAAGGCCGAGACGGCGATCGCGCTCGCCAGCGAGCAGGATCAGCCGGACCCCGCGATCAGCCACAGGCTCCAGCGGGTGGGGGCAAGCGAATACCGCCTGCTCGAACTGGACGACGCCGCGGGCATAACAGGCACCGGAACACCGGGCTGATGGAGGAGAGGCAATGCGGGCAGGACGCGGGACAGCCGCGCTGATCTTGATCCTGACGGCCGGTCTGGCCGGATGCGACACGCCAACCGTGTCGAACAAGCAGGATCCGCTCAAGGGCGACATCATCGACGAGGCGAATCTCACCCAGCTCATGCTGCAGGCGGGCGACCCGAACGAGGCGGTCAGCTACTTCGAGAACGCCGTGGCCCGCGAGCCCGAGCGCGCCGATTTCCGCCGCGGCCTGGCGCAGTCCTATTCCCGGGCCAGGCGCTACCCCGAGGCCGCGCGGGTCTACCAGGAGCTCCTCGCGCTCCGGCAGGAGGAACTCGTCGACCGGCTCGACTACGCCTATGTCGCGGTCCGGCTCGACCGCTGGGAGGACGCGACAGCGCTTGCGTCCTCGCTGCCGCAATCGCTCGACACGCCGCGGCGCCACCTGCTCGACGCGATGATCGCCGATCACGCCAAGGACTGGGAGGCGGCGGACCGCGCCTATGCGCGCGCCGAGGCGCTGAGCACCGCGCCGGCGGACGTGCTGAACAACTGGGGCGTCAGCCGCATGGCGCGGGGCGAACTGGACCAGGCGTCCCGGACCTTCGAGCGCGCCGTGAGCTATGATTCGCGCCTCTTCAGCGCCAAGAACAACCTCGCCATCTCGCGCGCGCTCCAGGGCGACTTCCGCCTGCCCATCGTGCCGATGACCGACAGCGAGCGCGCGATGATCCAGTACAACATGGGCATCATCGCGCAGGAAAAGGGCGAGTTGCGCATCGCGCGCGGGCTCTATGCCGCGGCGCTGCAATCGCACCCGATGCACTACCAGGCGGCGGCCGACCGGCTGGCGCAGCTCGATTCCGCCATCGTGAACTGAGGACGGACCGCCCGATGATGGATACGCCTGCGCTGATCCTCGCCTTCGCCACGATGCTTCCACTGATGGCCTTCGTAATCTTCACCGACCTGCGCACGATGAAGATCCCGAACTGGGCGGTGCTCGCGGCCTTCGCGGTGTTCCTCGTGACCGGGCTGTGGGGCCTGCCGTTCGACGTCTATCTGTGGCGCATCGGCCATGCGGTGATCGCGCTCCTGGCCGGGTTCGTCCTGTTCAGCCTTGCCGGCGGGGGCATCGGGGCGGGCGATCTCAAGCTGATCGCCGCGATCACGCCCTTCGTGCCGGGCAGTTCCGTCAGCCTCGTGCTGTTCATCTTCGCCGTCTCGGTGTTCGCGCTGCTGGCATTCCACCAGGTCACCCGCATGGTGGTGCGCCGGCGCGAGACCGGATGGAAGTCGCTCGACCAGAAGGTCTACCTGCCGGCGGGCGTCGCGCTCGGGCTCACCATCGTCCTGTTCTTGGGTCTCGACCTCTCCAGCCGGATCGCCTGAGGCCGGTCCCGCGCGGCGTCGCGGCGGGCTCAACCGCCGCGCCGGTCCCATGCGGCCCAGCCCGGATCGGACAGGAACCGCGACGGGTGATCGGTGAACAGCCCATCGAGCCCCGCGTCGCGCAAGCCCAGCACCGCAGCCGGGTCGTTGACCGTGTAGACCCGCACCGCGCGGCCGTCCCGCCGGGCGGCATCCAGCACCGCCGCATCGAGCGCCGTGTGGTCGAGATGGATCGCCTCGGCGTCGAGAGCCGCGAGGAATTCGCGCCAGTCGGGCGCCGGCGCCTCGTAGAGCACGGCCAGCGGGCATCGCGGTGCCAGTCGGCGCAGGGCCGCAAGCTCGCCATGGTCGAAGCTTGACACCGTGATCCGCCGCGCCGCCCAGTCGCGACGCGCCAGTGCCGCCGCCACGGCTGCGGCCAGCGGCCCGGGCGCCGCGTCATGCGCCTTCATCTCGAGATTCGCCTGCAGGCCCAGCGCCTCGATCAGGTCCAGCACGGCCTCCAGCGTCGGCAACGCCTCGCGCGCGAAACCCGCTCCGAACCAGCTGCCCGCGTCGATGCCGGGCAGATCCCGCAGGCCGATGGCCGCGAGCGGCCCCGCCCGGTTGGTGCAGCGATCGAGCGTGCCGTCATGACAGACCACCGCCGTGCCGTCACCCAGCAGCGAGACGTCGAACTCGATCGCCCGCGCGCCCAACTCTGCCGCGAGGCGGAAGGCCGCGAGGGTGTTCTCGGGCGCCGAGCCGCTCGCGCCGCGATGCGCGATCACGCGCGCGAAGGCATCGGGGCGGGGCGTGTCCGGGCGGGCGCCGGTGGCGGACGTCGACTGATGCATGGCGAGGAGTTCCGGCTCGGGCAATGGCGCAGAGCCCCTCCGGAGGGCGGGGCGCCCCCCTTCTCGCATCTGGGCGTGCCCCGCGCCAGTGGCCTGCGCCCGGCTTGCGCCATCGGCCCGTCCATGCGACACCTGCGCGCCACAGCGGCCGGATGGCGGCGCAGGCCGATCCGCCGCGATGCGGGCGCGCGCACCGCGCGGCCTGAGGACGCGCTTTGGATGCTGAGGCATGACAGGCATGCGCCGCCTTCTGGTCTTCATCGCGATCCTCCCGCTCATCGGCCTCGGTCTCGCGGACCTTGGCCGGCGCGGCGCCGTCGCGCTCGAGGGCATGCTGAAGATGCGCGTCGAGAACGGGCTCGGCGTCCTCGGCTTCGACTGGGCGCGGGTGCGGGCGGACGGGCTGGTGATCGAGCTGGCGGGCGACGCGCCCGATGTCGATGCTCAGACACTGGCGGTCGAGGCCAGCCGCTCGCTCGCTCGCCCCGGACGGGTCATCGACCGCACCACCGCGCGCCTTGCGCCGCCCGAGCGGCGCGAGCCGGTCGAGGTGGAATTCCACCGCGACGACAACGGCCTGACCCTGATCGGCCGGCTGCATGACGAGGCGATGCGGGCCTCGCTTCTCGGGGCCATCGAGGCCGCCGAGCCGGGTCTCGTGGTCCATGACCTGACTGGGCTCGACGCCGCACGGCCGTCCCAGGACTGGGCCGGCGAGGTCGCGGTGGCGCTCGCGGCCGTGCACATGATGCCGCGCGCATTCGTGCGGATCACCCCGGGCAGCCTTCTGGTCGAGGGCGTCGCGGCAGACCCGCAGGCGCGTGACGAAATGGAGGCCGAGCTGATCCGCCTCGCGGGCCCGAATGTCACGCTCGTCACCGCGATCCGAGTTCCCGGCCGGATCATCGCACCGTTCTCGTTCATCGCCGAAAAGACCCGCGACGGCGCGCTCGCGCTCGTCGCTTGCGCCGCACGGACCGAGGCCGAGGGCGTCGGGATCGACCGCATCCGGCGCGAGATGGCGATCGAAGGGGGACCCCTGCGCTGCTCCGTCGGCCTTGGCGGGCCGCATGGCGACTGGGAGGGCGCGATCCGCGCGGGGCTGAAGGCGCTGGCGGCGCTGCCGGCCGGCCGGCTCGAGGTGACCTATGGCTCGCTCACGCTGGACGCCGCGCCGCCCACGCGGGTCGAGACCTTCGAGGCGGCGCTTGCGAGACTGTCGAATGACATTCCCCCCGGGTTCGACCTCGCGGGCGCCGTCGCGGCCGGGCGCGAGGCCGAGCGCGCCGCCCGCGAGAAGGAGAGCTACTGGATGCAGATCGTCCGGCTGGGCGACCGCCTCGCGCTCGCAGGCCGTGTCGAGGATGCGGCGGCGGGGGCTGCCCTTTCGGCGGTCGCCGCGGCCCGGCTGGGGCGCGAGAGGGTCGCGTCCGACCTCGAGCTCGCCGGCGTGCTTCCGCCGCCCGGCTGGCAGGAGGCCGCGCTCGCCGCGGTCGACCTGCTCGCCGAAGCGCCGGGCAGCGCCGAGCTGACCGCGCGCGGCCTCAGCGTGAGCGCGCGCGTGCCGAGCGCCCGGGAGGCGCGGCGCCTGCATGATCGCGTCGCGGCGAAGCTGCCGGGCGAGGTGCGGCTCGAGACACGCTTCGTCGTGGACATGCCGGCCCTCGTCGCGGCGCTGCCGCTCGGCCCCGAACGGTGCGTGGCCGAGCTCGACCAGGTCGCCACCGCGCGTGGCATCCTGTTCGACCCCGGCAGCGCCCGGATGGACGATCGCAGCCGCGAGGCCATCTCGGAGCTCGCCGCCATCCTGCGCCGCTGCCCCGACACGGCGGTCGAGATCGGCGGCCACACTGACAACCAGGGCCGCGAGGAGCTGAACGAGCGCCTGAGCCAGAACCGGGCCGAGGCGGTGCTGGATGCCCTCGTTGCCCAGGGGATCGCGCTGGGCCGCCTCGAGGCCCGGGGCTATGGCGAGCACCAGCCCGTTGCGTCGAACGACACGCCCGAGGGTCGGGCGCGCAACCGCCGCATCGCCTTCCAGCTGAGGGAGTAGCCCATGTTCGACCGCGCCGAGCTCGAGATCGCCATCGGCGTCACGCTCGCGGCGGCCATCCTGCTCGGGTGGCTCCTGAACGCGCTGTGGCGCAGGTTGTCGCCGGTGCCGACCTCGCATGCGGGGCGCATCGCGGTGATGGCGCGCCACCTGCACGAGGCCGAGGAGGCGCGCGATGCCGCGATCGAGGCGCGCCTCGAGGCCGAGGCCGCGCTCGACGCCCGCACGGCTGAGCATCAGCGGGCATTGGCCGAGCAGGAGGCCCGCCTCACCGCCGCCGCTGCCCGGCACGAGGCCGAACTCGAGCGTGCCTTGCGCGAGGTCACCGCCGATCGCGACGCCTCGATGGAGGGCCTGCGCCATGCGCGCGCGCGCATCCTCGAACTCGAGGCTGTGCGCCCCACCGACCGCGCCGCGCAGGTGTTGGCGGAGCCGGCCACGACCAGCGGGATCGAGCCCCACCCGGTAGCCGCTGCGGCGCCGGCTCTGGAAGCGCCGCCCGCTGGAGAGGCCGAAGAGCCGCGCAACCAGCCGGCGCCGGCGGCCGCCCCAGCGGCCAAGCGCCCGAGGCGGAAGGCCCCGGCCAAGGCACGGACGCCCGCCGGGTCGGGCGGGCGCAAGCGCAAGTCTGCGGGTGCGGCGGAGGATGGTGATGGGGATGGAACCTAGTCCGCAGCGGTCGCCGGCACGGCTGTCGCCGGTCAGCCGCGGCGCCCGTCCCGCCAGCGTTCGGCCGCCGCGTCGTCGCACTCGCGCGCATCGACCCAGCGACCGCCGCCCGGTCCATGCTCCTTCTTCCAGAAGGGCGCGCGCGTCTTGAGATAGTCCATCAGGAAGGCTGCCGCCTCGAAGGCCGCGGCGCGGTGGCGGCTCGCGGCCAGCACCAGCACGATCCGCTCGCCCGGCGCCATCGGGCCGTAGCGGTGGATCACCCGCACGCCATCCAGCGGCCAGCGCGCCTCCGCCTCGGCCACGATCTTGCCGAGCGCGTTCTCGGTGCCGCCCGGCCAGTGCTCCAGCTCCATCGCGGCGATCGCGCCCTCTCCCGTCATCTCGCGCACGAGCCCGGTGAAGCTCACCACCGCGCCGATGTCGCGGTTGCCGGCGGTCAGGGCCTCGATCTCGGCGGCGATGTCGAAATCCTCGCGCTGCACCGAGACCTGCGGGCGGGCACCGGCGCCATCGGCCATCCTCAGCCCCCCGTCACCGGCGGGAAGAAGGCGATCTCGCGTGCCCCCGAGATGGGGGCGTCGAGGTCGGTCATCTCCTGATCCACCGCCACCCGCACCGCGGCGAGGTCGGCAAAAGCCAGCGCATACCGCTCCTCGCGGGCCCTCAGGCGCTCGACCAGTTCGCGCGCGGTGGCCGCGCCCTCGGGATCGACCTCCTCGGCGGCGGCGCCCACGCGCTCACGCATCCAGGCGAAGTAGAGAACCTGCATCGTCACCTCTCCCGCCCGTGAATATAGGGCAAGGCCTTGCGGAAGTAATCCCAGCCCGACACCACGGTAAGGATCGCGGCGATCCACAACAGCGCAAGCCCGGACGCCACCACCCAGTTCCAGACCGGCAGCGCCTCGGGCCCGCCCCAGGCGACCGCGGCGCCGATCGGTTGCGCCAGCGCGCCGGGCCGCACCGGCCGCGGCTCGGCCCCCGTCAGATGCGCGAGCGGCACCGCCGACAGGAGGACGCCGATCGCCACCAGCTGTGCCGTGGTCTTCCACTTGGCGATCCGGGTGACATGCAGCTTGACCTCGCCCAGGAACTCCCGCAGGCCCGAGATCAGGATCTCGCGCGTCAGGATAACACTGGCCGGGATCAGGTAGAGCGGCGTCGCGCCGACCGAGAAGGTGGCCAGCACCAGCAGCCCGATGGCCACCATCAGCTTGTCGGCGATCGGGTCGAGCATGCGCCCGAAGGCGCTCTCCTGCCGCCACAGGCGCGCCAGCCAGCCGTCGAAATAATCGGTGATCGCGGCGCCGGTGAACAGGATCAGCGCGATCCAGTCCGCATAGGGAGAATCGAGCAGCAGGAACGCGAACAGCACGCCCGGCGCCGCCAGGACGCGGGAGACGGTCAGGACATTGGGCACGGTCCAGCGCATGACGCCCGAGGTATCGGGCGCTACGCCGGTTGGCAAGGGGCCGGGGTCAGCGCTCGCCATGGAAGAAGGCGTAGATCGTCTCGGCCATGGCGTCCGAGATGCCCTCGACCGCCTTGAGATCGGCAAGCCCCGCCCGCGTCACCGCCTTGGCCGAGCCGAAATGCGCAAGCAGCGCGCGCTTCCGCGCGGGCCCGACGCCCGGCACCTCGTCGAGCGGCGTCTGCGTCGTCGCCAGCGCGCGCTTCGCACGGTGGGCGCCGATCGCGAAGCGGTGCGCCTCGTCGCGCAGGCGTTGCAGGAAATAGAGGGTGGGGCTGCGATGTGGCAGGGCGAAGGGGCGCCGGCCGGGGCTGTGGAAGACCTCCTTGCCGGCGTCGCGATCGACGCCCTTGGCGACGCCGAACAGGGCGACGCCCGTCACCCCCAGCCCGTCGAGCACCGAAGCCGCGGCCGAGACCTGGCCCTGCCCGCCGTCGATCAGCACGAGGTCGGGCCAGGCTAGGGTCTCGCGGCCGGGGTCGTCGCGCATCAGCTTGCCGAAGCGGCGCGTCAGCACCTCGCGCATCATGCCGAAGTCGTCGCCGGGGGTCAGCTCGGTGCCTCGAATCGTGAACTTGCGGTATTGCGCGCGCTCGAAGCCGTCGGGCCCCGCGACGATCATGGCGCCGACCGCGTTCGTGCCCATCAGGTGGCTGTTGTCGTAGACCTCGATCCTGCGCGGCGGCTCGGGCAGGGCGAAGGCCTCGGCCAGCCCCTCGAGGTTGCGGCCGTGGCTCATCGTCTCGGCCAGCCGGCGGCCCAGCGCCTCGCGGGCATTGGTCAGCGCATGGTCCACCAGCTCGCGCTTCTCGCCCCGGCGCGGGACTGCGACGGCGACGCGGTGTCCGGCAAGGGTGCGCAGCGCGCCGGACAGCATGTCGCCGTTCTCGACCGGATGGCTCAGGAGCACCATGCGCGGCGGCACGCGCGAGAGGCTGTAGAACTGGCTGACGAAGCTCTCCATCACCTCGGCGTCCTCGGTCTCGGGCGCGACCTTGGGGAAGAAGGCGTGGTTGCCCCAGTTCTGGTGGTTGCGGAAGAAGAACACCTGCACGCAGGCCTGCCCGCCGTCGCGGTGCAGGGCAAAGACGTCGGCCTCGGCCGTCAGCCGCGGGTTGATGCCCTGGTGCCCCTGCACATGCGACATCGCCCGGATCCGGTCGCGGAACAGCGCCGCGCGCTCGAAATCCATGCCGGCGGCGGCGGCGCGCATCCGCTCGGCCAGATCCGCCTGCACGCGCGTCGTGCGGCCTCGCAGGAAGGCGGTCGCGTCCTCGACCAGCGCGGCATAGTCCTCGCGCGAGATCTCGCCCGTGCAGGGGCCCGAGCAGCGCTTGATCTGGAACAGCAGGCAGGGCCGCGTGCGCGAGCGGAACATGGTGTCCGAGCAGGTCCTCAGCAGGAAGGCCCGCTCCATCTGGTTGAGCGCCCGGTTGACCGCGCCGGCCGAGGCGAAGGGCCCGAAATACCGACCCCTGGCGCGCTGCGCGCCGCGGTGCTTGGTCAGCAGCGGGAACTCGCCATCCTCGATCAGGATGTAGGGGAAGCTCTTGTCGTCGCGCAGCAGCACGTTGTAGCGCGGCTTGAGCTGCTTGATGAGGTTGGCCTCGAGCAGCAGCGCCTCGGTCTCGGTCGCCGTGGTGATGAACTCCATCGACGCGGTTTCCGAGATCATCCGCGCGATGCGGTTGGTGTGGCCACCCATCTTGGCATAGGACGCGACCCGCCGGCGCAGCGCCCGAGCCTTGCCGACATAGAGCACCTCGGCCCGCGCCGACAGCATCCGGTAGACGCCCGGACGATCGTCGAGCGTCGCGAGATGCCGGCGGATCACCTCGGGCCCCGTCTCGATGACGGGCTGTACCGGGTTGCCGGATGTCGTCGGTCTTGGCGTCATGAGATTCGGTCGGCGGCTAGCTGGAACGGAACCCGGTTTCAAGCGCGAATGAGTCCCCGGAATCTGTGGATATCTCTGTCGGTAAGTTGTGGCGAGGGGCGTTTTTCCGTGGAGTCTGAGGGGCCTTCATCACCTTGCCCAAAATTTGAGCAGAAGTTCAATGCGTTGATTTTGTTCAAGAAAATAAATTCCTGCGGCATCCATATGGGATTGTTAAAGAATTTTAACGCGATGGCGACGGTCTCCGGAATGTGGTGGACAAATGGCTCCCGCGCAACGTTGCGGGTACGAATCATTCGTCTGCCATCAGGATGTCGGGCGTCTGCCATGCCAGGTGCTGCCCGCCGTCGATCGCCAGCATCTGGCCGGTCAGGGCCTTGCACTCGAGGATGAAGCGCAGCGCCTGCACGATGTCGGCGGCATCCGCGCCCCGGCCCAGGATGCAGGCCGCGCGCTGGCGGGCGAAATGCTCGTCGGACTGCCGCACGCCCCTCAGCGTCGGCCCCGGTCCGATGCCGTTGACGCGGACATGGGGCGCCAGCGCCTGTGCCGAGGTCCGCGTGAAGGCCATCAGTCCGGCCTTCGCCACCGAGTAGCTGAGGAAGAACGGCGTCGGTTTCCAGACCCGCTGGTCGATCATGTTGACGATGCAGGCCCGCGCCACCGGCTCGCCCGCGTCATCGACCACCACGCGGGGCGCCTGCAGGGCGAAGTCCTGCGTCAGCTTGACGGCGGCGCGCAGGTTGGTCTCGACCGAGCGGTCCCAGCTCTCGCGCGTCATCGTCTCGACGAGGTCGTTCTCGAAGATCGAGGCGTTGTTGATCAGCAGGCCCAGCGGGCCGCCCAGCGCCTCGGCCGCGCCGGCAACGATGGTCGCGGTCTCCTCCTCGCGCAGGAGGTCGGCGCGGACGGCCGCGGCATTGGCGCCCATCGCCTGCGCTTCGGCCACGACGGCGCGCGCGCCCGCCTCCGAGCTCGAATAGTGGATTGCCACGTCCCAGCCGCGCGCGGCCAGGTCCAGCGCCATGGCGCGGCCGAGGCGATGCGCGCCCCCGGTCACCAGCGCACGGCGCCGCTCGGTCATGGCGTCCTCCCCCTCAGCCCAGCACCACGGCCGTCGCGAAACCGACATAGAGCAGCAGGTAGACCATGCCGGTCCAGCGGCAGATCCGGCGGCACATCAGCACGAAGGGCGCGAGCGTCAGCGCGGCCGCGATCATCACCCAGTTGTCGCGCATGAGGATCTCGCCAGGCACCTCCATCGGGCCGACCAGCGCGGCGGCGCCGATGATGAAGGTGACGTTGAAGATGTTCGAGCCGACGACATTGCCGATCGCGACGTCGGCCTGCGCGCGCACCGCGGCCATCAGCGTCGTGGCAAGCTCGGGCAGCGAGGTGCCTACGGCCACGATCGTCAGGCCGATCACCGTCTCCGAGACGCCGAACGCCATCGCCACCCCGCGCGCCCCGTCGATCAGGAGCTGCGCGCCGACCGGCAGGCCGATCAGCGAGGCGACGATCAGCCCGCCGATCTTCCAGGGCGCCATGTGGGGATCGACGTCTTCGAGCTCGGCCAGCTCCTCCGCCGCCTCGCCATTGGCGGCACGCAGGGTCATGGAGTGCCGGACCGAATCCGCCACCATCAGCGCCGTGACGCCGATCAGGATCAGTCCGCCCCACCACCAGATGGTGCCGGGCAGGATCAGGGCCGTGAAGATCGCGGTGGAGAGCATCATGAACCACAGGTTCCGGTGCGCGTCCTTCCCGCAGCCCGCGATGGGCGAGATCAGCGCGGGCAGCCCCAGAACCAGCCAGACATTGGCGATGTTCGATCCGACGACGTTGCCGAGCGCGATCCCCGGCGAGCCCTCGAGCGCCGCCTGCACCGAGATGAGCAGCTCCGGCGCCGAGGTTCCGAAGGCGACGATCGTGGCCCCCACGATGACCGCGGGCACGCCGAGCCTGAGGCTCACCGCCACGGCTCCCCGCACCAGGGCGTCGCCGGCGGCCAGAAGAAGCACCAGGCCGGCGATGATGAACAGGAAGTCCATGCCGCGTAAAGTTCCCTCGTCCCGCCACGCATCGGGGCCGTCGCCCGGTGCCCGCGATATAGCACGGCCCGGCCCCCGCGAAAGGGGCCGCG
Organism: Thermohalobaculum sediminis; assembly: GCF_023487995.1. GTDB lineage: Bacteria > Pseudomonadota > Alphaproteobacteria > Rhodobacterales > Rhodobacteraceae > Thermohalobaculum > Thermohalobaculum sediminis. The sequence continues at coordinate 358,052 of NZ_JAMFKN010000003.1, read as the reverse complement.
TCAGTCACTGCCGTGTTGTTGAGCGCAGGCCACACTCGCAGGGATCGTGCAGCCCGCGATAGACGCCGCAGCGCGGGCAGCGGATCAGGTCCTCGACGCGGGCGGGCGGCGTCGGTCCGGGGCGCGCCTTGCGCGCGCGCAGGATCCAGGGCACCACGACGATGGCGCCGACGATTACGGCCGCGGTCAGAAGGATCTTGGTCAGCACTCTGGCCTCGCTTGGTCCGGCATGCCTCGTGGCGCATCCTGCCGACTGACTTAGACGCCCGCCGGCACAGGGGCAAGGGCGGCACCCGCCGCGCCCGCGCGAAAGGCTTTCCGAGCGGCGCGGGCATTGTGTATAAGGAGGCTCCTCATCAGGCCGACGGGCTCAGAGACCGCATGGATCTCGTGGACCAGGAACTCACCCTCCGCGCCCGGCTCGACGAGCTGCGGCAGGAGCATCGCGCACTCGACGATGCCATCACGGCGCTGTCCGGGACGCCGAGGCCGGACCAGCTCGCGCTGCGACGCCTCAAGAAGCGCAAGCTGAGCCTCAAGGACCAGATCACCCGCATCGAGGATGCGCTCTATCCCGACATCATCGCCTGAGCTAAGACAGGCGCGCATCCGGCTTGCAGGGCGCGGCGCCGTCCCGCTCCCCGAGAAGAAGAGGAATCGTCCCCGTGAGCGAGAGTCCCGCCCCGTCGTCATCCGCCGCGCCACGGGTCGGCATCGTGATGGGCAGCCAGTCCGACTGGCCCACCATGCAGGCGGCGTCCGAGGTGCTGGCTGCGCTCGGGGTGCCGCACGAGGTCAGGATCGTGTCGGCCCACCGCACGCCCGACCGGCTGTTCGCCTATGCCGAGGCGGCGGCGCCGCGCGGGCTTGCGGCGATCATCGCCGGGGCGGGGGGGGCCGCGCATCTGCCTGGCATGCTCGCCGCCAAGACGCGCGTGCCGGTGCTGGGTGTCCCCGTGCAGTCGAAGGCGCTCTCGGGGCTCGACAGCCTGTTGTCGATCGTGCAGATGCCGAAGGGCATTCCGGTCGCGACCTTCGCCATCGGCGCAGCGGGTGCGGCCAATGCCGCGCTGTTCGCCTGCGCCCAGCTCGCGATTGCCGATGCGGCGCTGGCCGCGCGGCTCGACGCATGGCGCGATGCCCAGACCGCCGCCGTGGCCGAGGAGCCCGACCGTGACTGACACCACCTCCGCCGCCGGCGAGCCGCGCCGGCCCATCAGGCCGCGCGTCCCTGGGCCGCTCGGGCCGGGCGCGACCATCGGCATTCTCGGCGGCGGCCAGCTCGGCCGGATGCTGGCGATCGCCGCGGCGCGCCTCGGCTTTCGCGTGCACATCTACGAGCCGGGCCCGCTGCCGCCCGCGGGCGCCGTTGCCGCCGCGGTGACGCGCGCGGGCTATGACGACGTGGCGGCGCTGAGGGCGTTCGCGTCGGACTGCGACGTGGTGACCTGCGAGTTCGAGAACGTCCCGGCCCAGACCGCCGAGACCCTCGCCGTCTCGACCGTGATGCGGCCCAACCCGCGGGCACTCGAGATCGCGCAGGACCGGGTCGACGAGAAGCGCTTCCTGCACAACCTCGGCATCGCCACCGCGCCCTGGGCCGAGGTCGATCGCGCGGCGGACCTGCTCGGCGCGCTCGCGCGCACGGGCGCGCCGGCGATCCTCAAGACCCGCCGGCTCGGCTATGACGGCAAGGGGCAGGCTCGGCTCTCGGGCCCGGCCGATGCCGAGGCGGCGTGGCACCGCATCGGCGCCCAGCCCGCGATCATGGAGGGCTTCGTGCCCTTCTCGGCCGAGCTTTCGGTGATCGCCGCGCGCGGGACGACGGGCGAGGTCGTCTGCTACGAGCCCGGCCGCAACGTCCACCGCGACGGCATCCTGCACCAGACGACGGTGCCCTCGGGCCTGCCGAGGGGGGTTCTGCAGGATGCCGTCCTGGTGGCCGGCAAGATCCTGAACGCGCTTGATTATGTGGGCGTGATGGGGGTCGAGATGTTCCACGTCCCAGGCAAGCCGGTGATGGTGAACGAGATCGCGCCGCGGGTGCACAATTCCGGGCACTGGACGATCGAGGCCTGCGTCGTCGACCAGTTCGAGCAGCACATCCGCGCCGTGGCGGGCTGGCCGCTGGGCGATGGCAGCCGCCATTCCGACGCGGTGATGACCAACCTCATCGGCGACGAGATCGACGACTGGCCGCGCCTCGCCGCTGAGGGCGGGGGCCTGCACATCTACGGCAAGGCCGAGACCCGTCCCGGCCGCAAGATGGGCCACGTGACCCGCATCGGTCCGCGGCGCTGAGCGCCGCGCGCCTGCCTCATGCGCCGCCGCTACCGCCGGCCCCGCGTGGGGCACGGATGCGGCCCAGCACCTGCCCCGGCAGCCAGAAGGCCGCGCGCGCCAGCGGGTTCGCCTGCGCCTGCGCCTTGAGCTTCTCGAAGCTCATGACGTTGTCGATCCGCCGGTCGAGGAAGCCCCAGGTGTTCTGCGACCCCGCGCTCTCGTCGCCCAGCCAGTAGAGCACGGTGGCCGAGTAGACCGAGGCGAGGATCGCGCGCTTGGAATACCAGTTGTAGTCGGTCGACGTGTCGCCGCAGAGCTTCCAGATCAGGTCCGCCGTTCCCCAGATCGCCGCGGCGCTGTCGCGCGCATGGATCGGCAGGGCCAGCAGCGTGGCGCCCCGGCGCACGGCGTCTCGCTGGCCCTCGACCAGTTCTATGCGCCGCCGCACCGCGAACGTCACACGCTCGCGCACCTTCATGCGCGAGAGCTCGACGCGCGACAGCTCGTCGGCCAGCCGCACGTCCATCATGCGGTGGAAGCCCAGCGCCATGTCGACGCCCCCGCGCGGGAATGCGAGCGCGGCGAGACCGCGGTCCACCCCCGAATCGGCGATGGCGGCGTCCAGCGTCCGGCGCGACCATCCGTCGAAGGCGACATGCGGCAGCGCGGCCGAAATCAGCGCCGCGCGTGCCGCGGCAATGTGGTCGCCTTCCGATTTCGGCGCGATTTCCATGACTTACTCCCTCGTGCCGCGTGCGCTGGCTGTGGACAGGCCCCCCATCGATGAGTATATAGGCCACCTCGACGCAAATCGAACTGGAAAGGTGGTGACCTAGGTGCAGGTACTGGTTCGCGATAACAACGTCGATCAGGCGCTCCGTGCTCTGAAGAAGAAGATGCAGCGTGAAGGCGTTTTCCGCGAGATGAAGCTCCGGCAGCATTACGAAAAGCCGTCGGAGAAGCGCGCTCGCGAGAAAGCCGAAGCCATCCGCCGCGCGCGCAAGCTCGCGCGGAAGAAGGCTCAGCGCGAAGGTCTCGTCTGAGGCGCGACGGGCTCGCTGGTCAACGGACCGGAACACAGCCTAGTCATTGAGCCCCCGTCCGGGAAACCGGCGGGGGTTTCGCGTCCCGGGGACCCCCGGAAAGGAAAGGCATGGTGATGCTGCCTCAAGCCCGCGCGCCCAAGGGGATGCGCATCTACGCCATCGGTGACGTGCATGGCTGCGTCGGCGAGATGCTGGCCCTGCATGACCGGGTGCGTGCGCACCTCGCGGCCCATCCCGTGGCGGACTGGCGGATCGTCCATGTCGGCGACTATGTCGATCGTGGGCCGGACAGCCGCGGCGCCGTCGAGGCGCTCGCCGCTCTCGATGCCGACGACCGCGTGGTCTGCCTGCGCGGCAATCACGACCAGTATCTGCTCGACTTCCTCGACGATCCCGATTGCGGCTCGTTCGATGCGTGGCTGTTCAACGGAGGCGAGACGACGCTGCGCGATTATGGCGCCGAGGCGGGCGAGGCGGTGCTCGTCGGCCCCAGCCGGCGCCGCGCCCTGCACGAACGTCTGGTGGCGGCGATGCCCGCCGCCCATCGCGCCTTCCTCGACGGGCTGGGCCATAGCCTGCGCCTTGGCGACTACTTCTTCGCCCACGCCGGGGTGCGCCCGGGCGTTGGGCTCGACGCGCAGGCGCCGCGCGACCTCCTGTGGATTCGCGAGCCCTTCCTGTCGTCGCCGGACGACCACGGCGCCGTGGTCGTCCACGGCCACACGCCCTCCGGCGAGGTGGTGGTCCGGCCCAACCGGATCGGCATCGACACCGGCGCCGTGTTCGGAGGGCCGTTGAGCTGTCTCGTGCTGGAAGGCGGTAAGGCGGCCCTGCTCGGCCCCGACGGGGTCACACCGCTGGATCTGCCGGTCTGAACCGCTGCGAGCCCATCGCGGCGTGACAGCGGGCGCCGCATCCGGCCCCGATCCACCCCGCGCGACGGGGGGCGCCGCATCCGGCCCGTCTCGGTCAGGCGCGCGCCAAGGCCGCCGCCTTCGCGCCCTGCGGGCGCATGGCGAAAGCGGGCAGCGCGACGCCTCAGGTGCCGACGAAGGCGAGGAAGATCAGGATGGCCGCGCTCACCGTCGCCACGCCGACGCAGACCTTCAGGAAACCCGCGAAGGTCCTTTCATGGGCGCTGATGTCCATCGTCCCGTGCTCGTGGCTGGCCATGGGTCGCATTCCTCGCTGATGGCTGTACTGCCGCCGCACTATACCCACCGCCGACGCGAGCGCAATTGCCGCGAGCGCGTCACAAATGCCGCAGCCCGCTCATGCCGCGCGATAGCGCCATGCGCCAAGGGAATCGCGCTCGCGCACGACGTCCCCGGCATGGTGGAGGTGGTTCAGATGGGCGACCGCCTCGACCAGCGCGAGGCCGAACTCGCGCGCCCCGATCTCGCGCTTGTAGAGGGCGGGGAACAGCTCGACCGCGGTCAGCGGCCCTTCACGGAGCGCGCCGAGGATGCGCCTCAGCGCCCCCTCGTGGTTCTCGATCAGTTGCCCAAGCCTGAATGGCGCGCCCCGGAAGGGGAGTCCATGGCCGGGCAGCACCAGCGGGTCGGCTGCCTCGGCCAGTGGCAGGAAGCGCCGGCAGGTCTCGAGCCAGCCGGCCAGCGGGTCGGCCTCGGGCTCGGTCGGGTAGACTCCGATATTGGGCGAGATCCCCGGCAGGACCTGGTCGCCCGCCAGCAGCAGCCCGTCCCGGGACCACAGCGTCGCATGCGCGGGCGCGTGCCCCTCGCCCAGCCGCACCTGCCAGTCGCGCCCGCCGGCGCGCAGCGCGCTGCCCTCGCCGATCGCGCGGAAGCCGAGAGGCAGCGGCGAGACGCAGTCGGCGAAGTTGAACGGCCGCTCGGCCATGTAGGCCGTCAGCGCCGCGCCGGTGACACCCGCACGCCTGCGGAACTCGACCTGCTGGGGCGTCGGGCGCTCCTGCCGGTCCAGGGTCAGCATCCGGCCCGTCAGCCACGCCACCCGGGTGGCCACGACCTCGGCGCCCTCGTCCGCGAGCGGGCCGGCGAGGCCGATATGGTCCGGATGGTGATGCGTCAGCACCACGCGCCGGATGGGCCGCCCGCCCAGCGGCCCCGCCCTGAGCGCCGCCAGCGCCTCGCGTCCGCGGGCCCAGTCGAGCCCGGTGTCGATCAGCGTCCAGCCATCCCCCTCGTCCAGCGCGTAGAGGTTCATGTGGTCGAGTGCCATCGGCAGCGGCAGCCGCGCCCACAGGATGCCCTCGGCCACCTCGACCGCCGCGCCGGGACCGGGGGGCTCGGGCCAGGGGTGCCGGATGGCCGTCTCGCGCGCCGTGGCCGGGACCGCGCTCACCCGCCGAGCCGCCCGGCCGGGATGGCGTAGAGGTCCGCCGCCCCCGCCATCGCCGCTGCCGAAAGCGCCACGGCCTCGGGCAGCATCCGCCCCGCCGCGAAGCGCGCGAGCGCCGCCCGCTCCGTTTCGCCCGATGCGAGCGCCCCGCGCGCGAGGTAATGCCCGCCCAGCATGAGCGCCCACATCCGCAGGTAATCCGCCGCGCCCGCATGCCGCTCGGTCATGTCGGTCTGCGCCAGCATCCAGTCGGTCGCGCGCCCGGCTGCCGCCTGCGCCTCGCCCAGCGCCGCGGCCACCTCACCCAGCCCGCCGTCGCGTGCCGAATCGACCGTCGTCGCCACCTCAGCCAATAGGCTCCGCGCCGCCTCGCCGCCGTCCATCGCGAGCTTGCGACCCACGAGGTCCATCGCCTGGATGCCGTTCGTGCCCTCGTAGATCGCCGTCACGCGCACGTCGCGGCTGAACTGGGCGGCGCCGGTCTCCTCGATATAGCCCATGCCGCCATGCACCTGCACGCCGAGGCTTGCGACCTCGATCCCCGTGTCGGTCCCGAAGGCCTTGGCGATCGGCGTGAGGAACGCCCCGCGCGCTGCGTGCCGGTCGCGCTCGGCCCCATCCTCGGCCGCCCGCGCCATGTCGAGCGAGAATGCGCAGTCATAGGCAACGCCGCGCGCCATCGCGGTCTGGGCCCGCATGCGCATGAGCATCCGCCGCACGTCGGCATGGCCCGCGATGGTGGCGCTGCCATCCGGCGTGCGGCCCTGCCGGCGCTCCAGCGCCCATGCGGCGGCCTTCTGCGATGCGGCCTCGGCCACCGCCAGCCCCTCGACGCCGACGCCGAGGCGGGCGTTGTTCATCATCGTGAACATAGCCGCCATCCCGCCGCCCTCGGGCCCGATCAGCCAGCCGGTCGCGCCCTCGAAGGCCATCACGCAGGTGGGCGAGCCGTGCAGCCCCATCTTGTGCTCGAGCCCGATCGGCCTGACCGCGTTCGCCACCCCCGGATTGCCGGCCCCGTCGGGGATGAGCTTGGGCACCAGGAAAAGCGAGATCCCCTTGGTCCCTGCCGGCGCCCCCGGCAGCCGCGCCAGCACCAGGTGGCAGATGTTTTCCGCCACGTCGTGATCGCCCCACGAGATGTAGATCTTTTGCCCGGTGATCGCATAGGAGCCGTCGCCCCTGGGTGCGGCCTTCGTCGCCAGTGCGCCCACGTCCGAGCCCGCCTGCGGCTCGGTCAGGTTCATCGTCCCGGTCCACTCGCCCGACACCAGCCGGGGGATGTAGAGCGCCCTGATCCAGTCGGCCGCGTGGTGCTCCAGCGCCTCGATCTGGCCCTGCGTCATCAGCGGGTTCAGCGACAGCGACAGGCAGGCGGAGGCCATCATTTCGTTGACCATCACCGCAAGCGACTGCGGCAGCCCCATGCCGCCGAACTCGGGCGAGGCCGCCATGCCGACCCATCCGCCCTCGGCGATCTGGCGATAGGCGTCCGCAAAGCCCGGCGTGCAGCGCACCACACCGTTTTCCAGCCTCGCCGGGTGCAGGTCGCCCGCCCGGTTCAGCGGTGCCAGCACCCCCTCGCACAGCTTCGCCGCCTCGGCGAGGATCGCCGCGCGCATCTCTGCGGTGGCCTCGGCAAAGCGATCCGTCGCGGCCAGGCGCGACTGGCCCACCACCTGCTCGGCGCAGAAGATCATCTCGTCCACCGGCGCGGTATAGGTCATTCTGGCTCTCCTGCCCGTCGGGCCGCTCCTTGCGTGCCGCCACGACCACGGGGTAAGGCGGGGGGCAGCCGTCAGCCAAGACACTTCGCCCCCGCCGCCCCGTCAAGCCCGGACCCCGCGTCACGATGCCCGAGACCGAGCGCCTTTCAGCCGACCCAGACGGCATCGCCCGCGCGGCGGCGCTGCTGGCGGCGGGCGAACTCGTCGCCTTCCCGACCGAGACGGTCTACGGCCTCGGCGCCGATGCGCGCAACGGCCAAGCGGTCGCGCGGGTCTTCGAGGCCAAGGGCCGGCCGCGCTTCAACCCGCTGATCGTCCACCTGCCGGACCTTTCCGCAGCGCAGGACATCGCGGAAATCGCGGGCGATCTCGAACGTCTTGCCGCCACCTTCTGGCCCGGCCCGCTCACGCTGGTGGCCCCGCTGCGGCCCGGCGCGGGGCTCAGCGACCTCGTGACCGCGGGGCTCGCGACCGTCGCAATCCGCGTGCCCGCCCATCCGGTGGCGCAGCGGCTGCTCGCGGTCTTTGGCGGGTCGCTGGCGGGGCCTTCGGCCAACCCCTCGGGCAAGGTCAGCCCTACGACAGCGGATCACGTGCTGGAGGGGCTTGGCGGGCGCATCGCCGCGGTGCTCGACGCCGGCCCCTGCGCGGTCGGGCTCGAATCGAGCATCGTCGGCATCGAAGGCGGCGTCCCGGTCCTGCTGCGCCCCGGCGGCCTGCCGGCCGAGGCGATCGAGGACTGCCTTGGCCGCCCGCTGGGCCGGGCAGGGGTCGCCATCACCGCGCCGGGCCAGCTTGCCAGCCACTACGCGCCGGGCGTGCGCCTGCGTCTCGGCGCCACGGCGCCCGCAGCGGGAGAGGGCTGGCTCGGCTTCGGCCCCGATCCCGAGGGCTGCTGCGGGCCATGCCTCAACCTCTCCCCCTCGGGCGACATGGTCGAGGCCGCGGCGAACCTCTTCGCCCATCTGCGCGCCATCGACGCGGCGATGGGCGGACAGGGAACGGTCGCCGTGGCCGCGATCCCCGAGCGGGGCCTCGGCCGCGCGATTAACGACCGCCTGCGCCGCGCGGCGGCGCCCCGGCCCTGAGGGGATCACGCGCCGCGCACCAATCCGCGGCCTGGGCGCCCGACGAGAGCGCCGTCCTTGCAGGCCGCGGACCCGCCCCCCGCGCGCCCCGATGGGGCTGGAAGACGCGGCGCCGATCCGCTAGCTGTTGGCGCATGGACATGACCGCCCGCCCCCTGATCGAGCCCGGCCCCGACGACATACCGGCACTTGCCGGTCCCCTCGGGCCGGGCGGTGCGCTGATGCCCGGCGACGACGGCTTCGAGCGCTACCTGCACGAGCCGCGCGACCGCTGGCGGGGCCGCGCCGCCTGCGTCCTGCGCCCGCGCACCACCGGGGAGGTCGCAGGGCTTGTCGCCGCGTGCAACGCCCGGCGCATCGGCATCGTGCCGGTCTCGGGCGGCACCGGCCTCGTGGCGGGCCAGATCATCGACAAGGGCGCGACCCCGGTGATCCTGTCGCTCGAGCGGATGACCCGCATCCGCGCCGTGCTGCCCGAGGACGGCGCCCTGATTGCCGAGGCGGGCGTGACCCTCTCGGAGGTGCAGGCCGCGGCCGCGGCCGCGGGGCGGCTCTACCCCCTTTCGATGGCCTCGGAGGGGGCGTGCCGCGTCGGCGGGAACCTTGCCACCAATGCGGGGGGCGTGCAGGTGCTGCGCTATGGCAACGCGCGCGACCTCTGCCTCGGGGTCGAGGCGGTGATGGCGGACGGCAGCGTGCATCACGGGCTGAAGGCGCTGAGGAAGGACAACACCGGCTACGACCTGCGCCACCTGCTGATCGGCTCGGAGGGCACGCTCGGCATCATCACCGCGGCCGTCCTGAAACTGTTTCCTGCGCCCGGCGAGGTGGTGACCGGAATGCTGGCCGTTCCGTCTCCCGCCGCCGCCGTGGCCCTTCTGCATGCCCTGCGCGACCGGCTCGGCGATGGCGTCACCGCCTTCGAGCTGATCGGCGGGCAGGGGCCGGCCTTCATCCAGCGCTTCCATCCAGACTGGCACGACCCGCTGGCGGGCAAGCCCGACTGGCGCGTGCTGGTCGAAATCACCGGGCCCGCCGACGCGGGGCTGGCCGAGCGCGCCGAGACGGTGCTGGCGGGGCTGTTCGAGGAGGGGCTGGCGGAGGACGGCATCCTCGCCTCGTCCGGCCAGCAGCGCGACGCGATGTGGTGGCTGCGCGAGACCATCCCCGAGGCCAACCGCAAGGTGGGCGCGGTATCGTCGCATGACATCTCGGTGCCGCTCAGCTCGATCCCTGCGTTCATCGAGGAAGCCGGCCGCGCGGTGGCCGCCATCGACCCCGCGCTGACCGTCAACTGCTTCGGCCATGTCGGCGACGGCAACCTGCACTTCAACGTGTTCCCCGCGCCGGGCCGCAGCCGCGCCGACCACGACCCCGTCCGCCCCGCCGTCAAGACCGCGATCCACGAGACCGCCCACCGGCTCGGCGGCTCGATCTCGGCCGAGCACGGCATCGGCCGGCTGAAGCGCGCCGACCTCGCGAAATTCGGCGACCCCGCCAAGCTCGCGGCGATGCGCGCGATCAAGGCGGCGCTCGATCCGAACGGAATCCTCAACCCGGGCGCCGTGATCCCGGACTGAGCTTTGCATGCATCGGCGGAGGCCCGTCTGCAGCCCTCCCGACACTGTGCGGATCGGGTCCCGGCTTGGGAGCCGGGAAAGCGCAGCTCTCGGCGGGAGGTTCAGATCACGGTGTGCCGGTATCGGGTCGCGGCAGCCGGAACACCCGCGCATTGGCCAGCGACGGTATACTCGCCCGCACCCGCGCGACCTCGGCAAGGTCGAGCGTCACCTGCGTGACCCCCACCCCCTCGCCCGCATCGGCCAGCACCCGGCCCCAGGGGTCGATGGCGATGGAATGCCCCCAGGTTTCGCGCACGCGCCCCTCGCTTGCGTCATGGGTCCCCCACTGCGCAGGGGCCAGCATGAAGCAGCCGGTCTCGATGGCGCGGGCGCGCAGCAGGATCTCCCAGTGCGCGCGCCCGGTCGGGACGGTGAAAGCGGATGGCGCGGTCAGGATCACCGCCCCCGCCTCGGCCAGCGCCCGGTAGAGCGCGGGGAAGCGCATGTCGTAGCAGATGCCGAGCCCGATCCTGCCCCAAGGCGTGTCCACCGTCACCGCCTGCTCGCCCGGCCGGTAGCCCGCGCTCTCGCGGTAGCTCTCGGCTCCCTCGAGGTCGACGTCGAACATGTGGATCTTGTCGTAGCGCGCGGCGATCGAGCCGTCCGGGCGGATCACGAAACTGCGGTTGACGAAGCGCTCGTCCGCCTCGCACCTCAGCGCGAGCGAGCCGATCACCAGCCAGATGCCGCTCGCGCGCGCCACCTCGCGAAGGCCGGCGAGCGTGGGGTCCTCGCCCTCGGCCCTCAGCATCGCCCGCTGACGCGCGCGGCTTGCCGACACGATGTTGGTGACCTCGGGCGTCAGGACCATCTGCGCGCCGCCCTCGGCGGCCTCGCGCACCAGACGCTCGGTCACGCCCAGATTGGCGGTGGGGTCGTCCGAGGCGTTGAGCTGCACGAGGGCGGCGCGGAGTTCCATCGCGCTCAGGGGGTCAGGATCGGGTCGAGCCCGCCCCGCTCGTCCAGCGCATAAAGGTCGTCGCAGCCGCCGACATGCCGGTCGCCGATGAAGATCTGCGGGACGGTGTTGCGGCCGTTCGCGCGCTTCACCATCTCGGCGCGCTTTTCGTTGCTGCCCATCACGTTGATCTCGGTGAACGGGACGCCCTTCTTCTGCAGCAGGCGCTTGGCCATCGAGCAGTAGGGGCAGATCGGGGTGGTGTAGATCTCGACAGGCTTCATGCCTCGCTCTCCCTCGGGGTGTGTTCGCTGCGCAGTCCGGCGCGCAGATAGTCATCGCGCGGCGCGGGCACCAGTGCGATCACGATCGCGTCAACGCCGCTCGCGCCGGCGCCGCGCAGCACCGCGGCCGCGGCCGAGAGCGTGGCCCCCGTGGTCATCACGTCATCGACCAGCAAAACCCGCCGCCCCGCGACCCGCCCCGCCATGTCTGGCGCCATGGTGATGGCGCCAGCCACGTTCCCGGCCCGCCCGTCGCGGTCGCGGCCGTCCTGGCTCGCGGTGCGGCGCGCACGCCTCAGCAGGTCGGGGGCATGGATCTCGGGCCGCCCCGCCGCGGCAAGGGCCGCGCGGGCGATCTCGGCCGACTGGTTGAACCGCCGCCCAAGCCGCCGCGTCCAGTGGAGCGGTACGGGCACGGCGAGATCGGCACTCGCGATCAGCTCGGCGCCCGCCCGCGCGGCCCAGCGCCCCAGCATCGGCACCATGTCGAGCCGGTCGCCATGCTTGAGCCCCAGCACCAACCGCCGCCCCGTTCCGCCATAGACCAGCACGCCGCGCGCGCGATCCCAGCCGGGAGGATGTCGCAGGCACTCGTCGCAGCGGAAGCCGGGCTCGGTCGTGGGCAGGCCCGGCGCCGGGCGGCCGCAGCAGTCGCAGACCGCACCCGCGACGAACTGCGTGTCGCGCCAGCAGGCGGGGCAGAGCGTGTGCGCCTCGGCCGTCTCGGCGCGGCAGGCGGGGCAGAGCGGCGGGAACAGCGCGCCGCCCACCGCGCCCGCGATCCGGCCGAGTGCCGAAGCCAGCATGTCCCGAAAACCCCTCGCCCCGCTTGCCCGTTCCGCCTATATGGCGTCGCGTGATGGCCAATAATCAAGAGCGTCCCGACATCTTCGACGAGGCAGGCCTTGTGACCCGCCGCATGCGCGCCATGCGGCTCGGCTACGCGGATGGCGCCGATTTCCTGATGCGCGAGGTCGCGGACCTGATCGGCGAGCGCATTGCCGATGTGCGCCGCCCGTTCGGGCGCGCGGCAGTTGCGGGCACCGGCGCGGGGCTGGTGCCGCGGGCGCTCGCGCGGGCGGGGGTGGAGCGCATGGTCGCCACCGATCCGGTGCCGGGCGACCCGGCCCAGGGGGGGGCGGATCTCATTCCCTGGGGGCAGGGCGTCCTGCCCTTCGAGCCCGCGGCGCACGATCTCGCGGTGTCGGCGCTCCTGATGCACGCGCTGAACGACCCGGTGGGCCACCTCGTGCAGTTGCGCCATGCGCTGCGGCCCGATGGCCTGATGATCGCGGCACTGTTCGGCGGACAGACGCTGGCTGAACTGCGGGCCGCGCTGGCGCAGGCCGAGGCGGAACTGACCGGAACGCTGGCCGCGCGCGTGGCGCCGATGGGCGAGATCCGCGACCTCGGCGCGTTGTTGCAGCGGGCAGGCTTCGCGATGCCGGTGGCCGATGCCGAGCGGCTCACAGTGACCTACGAGACGCCGCTGCACCTGATGCGCGAGCTGCGGGCGATGGGCGAGAGCGGGATCCTGGCCGGGCGCCGGCCGCTGCGGCGCGACGTGCTGGCCCGGGCCTGCGCGCTTTACGCCGAACATTTCCCCGCGGGGCAGGGCCGCGTGCGGGCGACGTTCGAGGTCGTCTTTCTGACCGGCTGGGCCCCGGGGCCGGGGCAGCCGGTGGCGAAGCGCCCGGGCTCGGCCACCGCGCGGCTGGCGGATGCCCTTGGCACCACCGAGCGCAAGGCGGGCGAGAAGGCGGGGCCCGGCTGAGCGGCGCAGGCGAATTCGCCGCAGCGCGCGGGTTTGATCCGCGCGACCCATGGCTTACCTTGCAGCGGGATGGCGCGCGGCCCGGCCGCGATGGCGGACGGAGAGGGCAATGCTCGACAGGACGACGGCGACGCAGGTGATGGCGGGAACGGGCCGGCTGGCGCATGCGGCCCTCGACCATCCGCCCGTGCCCCCCGCGCGGGTCGGCCTCCTGCTGGCCAACCTCGGCACGCCCGACGGCACCGACTACTGGTCGATGCGTCGCTATCTCAACGAGTTCCTGTCGGATCGCCGGGTGATCGAGTGGTCGCCCTTCATATGGCAGCCGATCCTGCAGGCGATCGTGCTGACGAAGCGCCCCTTCTCGTCGGGCGAGGCCTATCGCGGCATCTGGAACCGCGAGCTCGATGAAAGCCCGCTGCTGACCATCACCCGCAGCCAGACCGACAAGCTGCGCCGCCGGATGGAGGACGCCTTCGGCGATTCCGTGGTGGTGGATTTCTGCATGCGTTACGGCAACCCCTCGACCGACAGCGTCATCAAGCGCATGGCCGCGCAGGGCTGCGAGCGGATCCTGTTCTTCCCGCTCTACCCGCATTACTCGGCCGCGACGACCGGTACGGCGAACGACCACGCCTTCCGCACCCTGATGAAGCTGCGCTGGCAGCCTGCCTTCCGCACGGTGCCAAGCTATCACGACGACCCGCTCTACATCGAGGCACTGGCCCGCTCGGTCGAGCGCGCCTATGCCGGGCTCGACACGCGGCCGAGCGCGCTGGTGGCGTCCTACCATGGTCTGCCGCGCAGCTATTTCATGAAGGGCGATCCCTATCACTGCTTCTGCCAGAAGACCTCTCGCCTGATGGCCGAGCGGCTCGGCTGGCAGAAAGGCGAGGTCCACACCACCTTCCAGTCCCGCTTCGGTCCTGAGGAGTGGCTGACCCCCTACACCGTCGAATATGTCGCCAAGCTCGCGCGCGAGGGACACAGGCACATCGCCATCATGGCGCCGGGCTTCTCGTCGGACTGCGTCGAGACCCTCGAGGAGATCAACGAGGAAATCCGCGAGAGCTTCGAGGAAGCGGGCGGCGAGCGGTTCGACTACATCCCCTGCCTCAACGACGACGAGGCCCATATCGACATGATCGAGGGCATCGTCCGGCGCGAGGCGCAGGGCTGGCTGTAACACCACACGGCGCGGTGCAGGGCCAGTCCTGCAGGACTGGCCCGGGATCGCGGCGACTTCAGTTCGCGCCGCTCAGGTTGCCCTCGATCAGCGTCGCGGTCAGGATCGGGACCTCCTGCATCGGGTAATGCCCGGCGTTCTCGAGATAGACAAAGCGCGCCTGCGGCAGCCATTGCCCGAGGGTGGCGGCGAAGTGCGCCTCCTGGAACCCCGGCAGGTCGTTGCGCCCGCCGATCACCAGCACCGGGATGCCGATTGCGGCGGCGGCGAAGGCGGCCGAGAAATCCTCGTTCAGCCACATCTCGTAATAGTCCGCCATCGCCGCGGGACGGGCGCCGGTGCGGTTGTGGCGGGTCTTGGCCTCGGTCCAGCGCGCCGTAAGCTTGCCTCCCGTCAGGGCGCCGAAGGCGGCGGCGGCCACCCCATCATCGCGCATCGCGGCGGAGAGGAAGCCGCGCTCGTCCGCGCTCGCCGGATAGCCGTCAGGCGTCACCGGCGTGATCGCGGTATAGCCGAGGATGCGGCGCGGTCCAGTCCAGTCGTCGAGGATCGCGCGGAACCCCGCCATGCCGGTCATCGAGTGGCCCACGAGATGGTATTGCGGCCAGCCCAGATGATCGCCGAGGCGGCTCACATCGGCCGCGATCTCGGCGCTGTCGAACCTGCCCTCGAGGCCCTTCGACAGTCCGTAGCCGCGCACATCGGCAAAGGCATAGGTGAAGGCGTCGCCGTCGAGCCAGGGCTTCATCGCGTCGTAGGTCGACTGATCGCCCATCCAGTCGTGCAGCACGATGACCCGCGCGGGCCCCGCGCCGTGGATCTCGTGGCCGAGGATCGGCGCCTCGCCCGCGACGGCGGGAAAGGCGAGGCCCGCGATCAGGGCGGGCGGCATCAGGGGTCGGGTCAGCATCCGGGGTCTCCGCATCGGGGTGGTGAGGTGACGGAGAATTTGAATGTTGATTGCAAATCAGCAAGTACGCATTATTTTCGCGGGTAGTATCAAAAAAGACTGTATGGAGGCCGCGATGCGCAAGCCGCGCCACAGCCGCGCCATCCTCTGCCCGGTCGAGGCGGCGCTCGACCGCATCGGCGGCAAGTGGAAGGGCCTGATCGTGTTCCGCCTGATCGAGCGAACCTGGCGCTTCAACGAATTGCAGCGCAGCCTGCCCGGATGCACCCAGCGGATGCTGACCAATCAGCTTCGTGAGCTGGAAGCCGACGGGATCGTGCATCGCGAGGTGTTCCCCGAGGTGCCGCCGCGGGTCGAGTATTCGCTGACGCCCGCGGGGCGCGACCTGATCCCCACGGTCGGCGCGCTCTGCGCCTGGGGTCAGAAGCATGTGCCGGGCGTCGATCGCGACTTCCGACTGGACGACGACCGGGCCGCCTGATCGCATCGCCCGGGTTCTTCCGTTCGGCGTGAAATGCGGTTAGCGATTGCAGGCTTGAGCGCTGGGGAAGGCCGCACATGGAAACAGTCCGCACCGTGGCAGAGCTACGCGCCCGTGTCGCCTCCTGGCGCAGGCAGGGCGAGCGGGTGGCGCTGACCCCCACCATGGGCGCGCTACACGAGGGGCATCTCAGCCTCGTGCGGCTCGGTCAGGCCAATGCCCGGCGGGTGGTCGCGACGATCTTCGTCAATCCCACCCAGTTCGGGGCGAACGAGGATCTCGCCGCCTATCCGCGCGACGAGGCGGGCGATGCGGCGATGCTAGAGGGGGCGGGCTGCGATCTCCTGTTCGCGCCGCCCGTGGCGGAGATGTATCCGCCGGGCTTCGTGACGCGGGTGATCGTCGATGGGCTCACGGACGTGCTGTGCGGCGCCGTCAGGCCCGGGCATTTCGACGGCGTGGCGCAGGTCGTCACCAAGTTGCTCAACCAGGCGCAGGCCGATGTGGCGATCTTCGGCGAGAAGGACTGGCAGCAGCTTGCGGTGATCCGCCGTCTGGCCGCCGATCTCGACATCCCGACCCGCATTCTCGGCGCGCCGATCCTGCGCGAGCCGGACGGGCTCGCCATGTCCTCGCGCAACCGCTACCTGACGCCGGACGAGCGGGCGGTGGCGCCGGCGCTCCATCGCGCCATCGCGACCGCGGCCGCGAGTATCGCGGCAGGGGCAGATCCGGCGGACGCGACGCTGGCTGCGCGGGCGGCGGTCCTCGACGCAGGCTTCGCCTCTGTCGATTACATCGAGGCGCGGGATGCCGCGACGCTCCGGCCGATCGACCGGTTCGATCCCGGCCGGCCTGCGCGCATCTTTGCGGCGGCGAGGCTGGGGCGCGCGCGGCTCATCGACAACGTGCCCATCGGGACCGGAGGATGAGGGTGCCGCGCTGGCTCGACTGGCCGCCGGTATGGCTGGCCGGGTTCATGGCGGCCGGCTGGGCGCTGGGCGCGGTCTGGGCGCCTCTGGGTGTTCTGCTCTGGCCGGGGCGGCTTGTGATCGCGGCAGGCGTGGCACTTGCGGCCTGGGCGGCGATCGAGTTCCGCCGTGCCCGCACCACCATCGTGCCGCGCGAGACGCCATCGGCGCTGGTCGACAGCGGGCCCTACCGGCTCAGCCGGAACCCCATCTACGTCGCGGATCTCCTGATTCTCGCCGGTTGGGTGCTGACGACCGGGCAGCCCCTGGGCCTCGTCTTGCTGTGGCCCTTCGCGCGGGTACTCGAGCGCCGCTTCATCCGGCCCGAGGAGGCTATGCTCGACACCCATCTCGGCGCGCCCTATCGCGCCTATCTCGCGCGGGTGCGGCGCTGGCTCTGACGGGGCCTATTCGCGTTCTAACGTCTCGAACCATTCGATCGCACGCGCGACCCAGCCCTGCGGCAGGGCGTGCCCGCCGGGATGCAGCATCAGGTCGAGCCGGCCGCCGGGGCAACTGGTCCAGTGCCGCCACCAGATGTCGCCATCCGCTTCCATCGGTGCGGTGTCGGGCATGCGCGCGCTGCAGCCCGTCACCTCGCGCATGATGGCGAGGCTTGCGAAGGCGTCGCCCTGGATCAGCCGTCCCTGCGCGACCGCCCGCCCCTCCAGCGGCACGACCCGGTCGGTCCAGCCGTGGGTGTGGAAGAGGTCGACGGGTCCGCCGCAGTCGGCCGGCAAGGGCTCCCAGAAGGCGCCGGCGACCGGCGCATAGGCGCGCGCGAGGCCCGGCGCCTGGCAGGCCGCGTCCCAGACCATCGAGCCCCCGCGCGAGAACCCCGCGAGCAGGATGCGCCCGCGGTCGACCCCGCGCTCCGCCGCATCTTCGAGCACGGCCGCGAGATAGGCCATGTCGTCGCGAGGGTGGTTGCGCATCATGTCGCGCACCGCCCAGTCGCGCTGCTCGCGGCCGGGTTTCGGCACCCCCTCGGGCACGATCAGCGCATAGCCGCGCAGGGCCAGCGCCTCGCGCAGCCCGTTCGCGCCCTGCATCACCGCGAGCGAATTGCCGCCCCAGCCGTGCAGGTAGGCCACCGCCGGCACCGGGCCGGCAGCGTCCGGGGGCAGGGCGAGGCGATAGAAGCCGCCTTCGACCATGCACATGCCCTCGGGCTCGCCGCAGGAGGGGGCCCCGGCTCCGGCTGCGGGCGACGAGGGCCGGGCGCAGAGCGCGGCGGCGATGGCGACGGCGAAGCTCAGACGGCGCATTTTGGCTCCCGTGCAGTGCGGCGCGGGCCGCAGGCCGCTGCGCCAAGGTTCGACAGCCGAGATTAGCGCAGCCCCGTGGCGGTGCCAGAGCCTGCCGATGATGCAAATGTCACGAAAGACGGCGCGGCAGATGTCCTGCCGCGCCGCGTCGATCGACCCGTGCGAAGGGTCAGCGGATCAGGATCTCGGGCCCCATCAGCAGGGTCGGAAGGAATGTCGAGATCGCCGGCACATAGGTCACGATGATCAGGAACACGAACAGGATGCTGACCCAGGGCAGCGCTGCCTTGACCACGTCGAACACCGGCATGCCGGCGACGCCCGAGGTGACGAACAGGTTCAGGCCGACCGGCGGTGTGATCATGCCGATCTCCATGTTCACGACCATGATGATGCCCAGATGGATCGGGTCGATTCCCAGCTGCATGGCGATCGGGAAGACCAGCGGCGCCACGATCACGAGCAGTCCCGAGGGCTCCATGAACTGCCCGCCGATCAGCAGGATGACGTTGACCATCACCAGGAACATGATCGGCCCGAAGCCGGCCGACAGCATCGCCTCGGCGATCTGCTGGGGGATCTGCTCGTCGGTAAGCACGTGCTTGAGTATCAGCGCGTTGGCGATGATGAACATCAGCATGATCGTCAGCTTGCCCGCCTCGACCAGCGTGGCCCGCGTATCGCGGTGGAACCAGACCGTGACCAGCGCGTAGGGCCGACGCATGAGCGAGGTGGGGCGCCCGCCCGCGCCGTCCGTCAGCGGCCCCATGTCGCGATAGACGAAGTTCGCGATCAGGAAGGCATAGACCGCCGCGACCGCCGCCGCTTCGGTCGGCGTGAAGATTCCGCCATAGATGCCGCCCAGGATGATGACGATCAGGAACAGCCCCCAGCCCGCGTCGCGCGCCGAGTCGAGGACCTCGCCCAAGCCAGCCCAGGGCTGCGCGGGCAGGTTCCGGATGCGGGCGACGACATAGATGCCCACCATCAGCATGAAGCCCGCCAGCAGGCCGGGGATCACGCCGCCGAGGAACATGCGACCGACCGAGACATCGGTCGCCGCCGAGTAGACCACCATCACGATTGAGGGCGGGATGAGGATGCCGAGCGTTCCCGCGTTGCAGATCACGCCGGCCGCGAACTCGCGCGTGTAGCCGACCTGCCGCATCCCCGCGATGACGATCGAGCCGATCGCCACCACCGTCGCGGGGGACGACCCCGACAGCGCCGCGAACAGCATGCAGGCGAACACCGAGGCAATGGCAAGCCCGCCGCGCAGGTGCCCCACGCAGGCGATCGCGAAGCGGATGATGCGCTTGGCCACGCCCCCCGTCGACATGAAGGCCGAGGCGAGGATGAAGAACGGAATGGCGAGCAGCGTGTAATGCCCGGCGAAGGCGTTGAACAGGGTTCCGGCGATCGAGGCCAGCGTGCTGTCAGAGTAGAGCACGAGGAAGATGATCGACGAGAGCCCGAGCGACACCGCGATCGGCACGCCGATCAGCAGGAAGCCGATGACCAGGACGAAGAGGAAGACGACATCCATGTCTCAGCTCTCCTTGCGCGAGGCCGCGGCCTCTTCCAGCATATCCTCGACCTCGTGGCTCGCGATGAGCATGGTCCGGCGTCCCGTGAAGATCTCCCAGCCGGCCTCGAGAAGCCGGAACAGGAACAGCGCCATGCCGAAGGGCAGGATGAAGTAGGGGATGTAGCGCGGCAGGTAGTCATAGAGCGGCGCGCCATCCTCGGTGAGACCGAGCGCGATCTGGATCGAGGCCGGGAACGGCACGTCGTTCACCTCGAGGAACGACGCCGTGCTGGCAAAGCGGTACCAGTAATCCCACGAGCCCTTCAGCACCAGGACGGCATAGGCGAGGCTCGCGGCCAGCGCGAGCAAGGCCAGCATCCGGCGCACGCCCGGCGAGAACAGGTTGACCAGTGCGTCGACGCCCAGATGCGCGGTGATCTTCACGCAGTAGCTGATGCCGAACAGCACGAGCCAGGCGAACAGGAAGACCGTCGCCTCGAGCGCCCAGAGCACGTTCGCGTTGAAGACATAGCGGGCGACCACGTTGACGAAGGTGATCACCGTCATGGCGCCGAGGAAGACGGCGATCAGCGTCTCCTCGATCTCGTTGACCGCGCGCCCGACGGCGGTGCGCGCGTGGTAGCGGCCGGACATGGGCATCCCCCCTGCGAGGTTTCGGGCCTTTCCGGCCCGTTGTTGCGCGCGGCAAGGCGCCGCGTCGGTCGTCATGAGTTGCGCCGCGGGCCGGTGCTGCGCCCGGCCCGCGGCCTCGTTCCCGTCGATCAGTTCGACGCGTTCGCGGCCTGCGCCGCCGCGATCAGGTCGGCGCCGATCTCGCCCTCGAACTTCGCCCAGACGGGCTTCATGGCATCAACCCAGGCCTGGCGCTGCTCTGGCGTCAGGGTGCGGATCACGCCGCCGGCCGCGAGGATCGCGGCCTTGGCGTCCTCGTCGACCTTGTTGACCTCGGCGTTGCGCGTGGCGGTCACCTCGTCGAAGATCGTCTTGAGCTGGGTGCGCACGTCCGCGTCGAGGCCGTTCCACCACTCGGCCGAGGTCACCACCAGATAGTCGATGATGCCGTGGTTGGTCTCGGTGGTCCCGTCCTGCACCTCGAAGAACTTCTGGCCGTAGATGTTCGACCAGGTGTTCTCCTGCCCGTCGACGACGCCGGTCTGAAGCGCGCCGTAGACCTCGGAGAAGGCCATCTTCTGGGGATTGGCGCCCATCGCCTCCATCTGCGCGACCAGCACGTCCGACGCCTGTACGCGGAACTTCAGGCCGCGCGCGTCCTCGGGCATCACCAGCGGCTTGTTGGCCGAGAACTGCTTCATGCCGTTGTGCCAGTAGCCGAGGCCCTGAAGCCCGCGCTTCTGCATCGAATCGAGCAGCGACTGCCCGAACTCGCCCTGCTGGAAGCGATCCACCGCCGCCACGTCCTCGAACATGAAGGGCAGGTCGAAGATGCGGAACTTCTTGGTGAACTTCTCGAACTTCGACAGCGACGGCGCGGCGAGCTGCACGTCGCCGAGCAGCATTGCCTCGAGCACCTTGTCGTCGTCGTAGAGCGACGAGTTCGGGAAGACCTCCATGCAGGCCTTTCCGTTCATCTCGGTGTTCACGCGTTCGGCCAGAAGGGCGGCGGCAATGCCCTTCGGGTGCTTGTCGGTGTTCGTCACATGGCTGAACTTGATGACGATCTCGCCCGGATCGCAGGCGGCAAAGGCTGCGCCCCCGGCCATAAAGCTGATGGCGACGGCGGTCGCGGCGATCTTGCGGAACTGCATCTGTCTCCTCCCGGTCGGTTGTCTGTATGCGCGCCCCGTGGCGCGACGTGACGACTCTCTTCAAGATGCGTGCCAGAATGCAAGCAAAAGGCGGCAAGCAGGAAATTCCGCCGGATTAGCGCATTCGCCCGCCCCGCCGGGCGGGGAAGGAAAGAAACCCGGCGCGTCCCTGTGCGAAAGGGCGCACGGCGGCGAGGTCCCGTGTGCGGATTCCCGCACGGCCGCGGCGGGCGGCGGCCTTCCCACGGCCCGCGCCGAGCCGGCACGAGGGACGGGCCGCGCCGCCGCTTCAGCGGAAATCGTCGGGGCGAAGGCCGTGGCGCGCGAGCTTTTCGTAGAGCGTCTTGCGGGGCGTGCCCAGCGTCTCGCAGGCGGTCGGGATGTGCCCTCCCGCGGCGCGCAGTGCGTCGCTCAGAACCGATCGCTCGTACGCCGCCACGCGCGCTGCGAGGCTTGCGCCGCCAGCAGTCGCCTCGCCGTGCGCGCCGGCTGCCTGCCAGTCGAGCCCCAGCGCGAAGCGCTGCGCGGCATTCCTCAGCTCGCGGACATTGCCCGGCCAATCGCGCGCTTCGAGCTCGGCGACCAGCGCGTCAGGGATCTCCGGCGCCGTCTGCGCGGCACGTCCCGCCGCCTCGGCCACGAAGGCGCGGAACAGCGGGCCGATGTCCTCGCGCCGCTCGCCCAGTGACGGCACGACCAGGCGGGCGACATCGAGGCGGAAGGCGAGGTCCTCGCGGAAGCGCCCGGCCGCCGCGGCGGCGTGCAGGTCCGTCTTGGTCGCCGCCACGACCCGCACGTCGATCGGAATGACGTGCTCGGCGCCGAGCCGCTCGAGTTCGCGCTCCTGCAGGACACGCAGGAGCCGCACCTGCAGATCGAGCGGCATCGACTCGATCTCGTCGAGGAAGATGGTCCCGCCATTGGCCTGCTCGAACCGCCCGATCCGCCGGGCCGCAGCGCCCGTGAAGGCGCCCTTCTCGTGGCCGAACAGCTCGGAGCCCGCCAATTCCGCCGACAGCGCGCCGCAGTTGATGGCCACGAAGGGGGCCGGGGCCCGCGCCGAGCGGGCGTGCAGCAGGCGCGCCGCCACCTCCTTGCCCGCGCCGGTCTCGCCCAGCACCAGCACGTCGAGCCCGGTCGCCGCGATCTTGTCGATCCGCTCGCGCAGCCGCCGAGCCGGGCCGCTTTCGCCGATCAGCCTCGGCACGCCCGGCATGGCGCCAAGCTCGGCCCGCAGCGCCCGGTTCTCCATCACCAGCGTGCGGGTCCGGCAGGCGCGCCGGGCAACCTCGATCAGCCGCTGGGGCGGGCAGGGCTTCTCGAGGAAATCGTAGGTCCCGGCGCTCGTCGCCCGGACCGCCATCGGGATGTCGCCCTCGCCGGTAAGCATGATCACCGGCAGCTCGGGGTCCATCGCGATCACCGCGTCGAGCAGGGCAAGGCCGTCCTTGCCCGGCATCCGCACGTCCGAGATGACCGCCCCCGGCCAGTCGGGGGTGAGCCGCCCGAGCGCGGCGTCGGCCGAGTCGGCGGTCTCGACCGCGATCTCGGCAAGATCGAGCGTCTGCGCCAGCGCCGCGCGCACCATCGCGTCGTCCTCGACCAGCAGGATCCGCGGCATCCCGCTCATGCCGCGGTCTCGAGCCGGGCGCGCGGCAGCTCGACGCTGAACACCGCGCCGCCGTCCGGGTGGTTCGCGGCCCTGATCCGGCCGCCGAAGCTCTCGATGATGCCGAACGAGATCGAGAGGCCGAGGCCCAGCCCCTCGCCCACCCCCTTCGTCGTCCAGAATGGGTCGAAGAGGTTCCGGCGGGCTTCCTCGCTTAGGCCCGGGCCCCCGTCGCGGATGGTGAGCAGGCCGCCCTCGCCGATTGGCTGGACGCGGATCTCGACGCGACGCTCGGCCTGGCCGGCCTGTGCGTCGAGCGCGTTCGCCACGAGGTTCATAACCACCTGTCCCAGCCGCACCTGGCCGCCGCGCACGATCACGGGCGCCGGCGGCGGGCACCAGTCGATGCGGGCCCGCTCGGCCGCGATGCGCTGCGCCATCAGCTCGAGCGCCTCCCCCACCACGGCGTCGAGCGCGACATCCGTGGCTGGCTCGCCCTCCTTGCGGGCGAAGGCGCGCAGGTTGCGGATGATGCGCGCCATCCGGGCGGTGAGTTCGGCGATCTGGCCCAGATTGGCCGCGGCCTCGTCCGAGCGCGCTTGCGCGAGCAGGACCTGCGCGTTCTCGGCGAAGGAGCGGATCGCGGCCAGCGGCTGGTTGAGCTCGTGGCTGATCCCGGCCGACATCTGGCCCAGCGCGGACAGCTTCGAGGCCTGGATCAGGTCGTCCTGCGCCTGTCTCAGGGCGGCCTCGGCCGCGCGGCGCTCGGCGATCTCGGCGGAAAGCTGCCGGTTCGCCTGCATCAGCTCGGCCGTGCGTTCCGTGACGCGGGTCTCGAGCCCCGCCTTGGCGCGCGCCTCAATCGCCAGCCGCTCGGCAAGGCGCGCCCGGCGCTGGATCAGGAGCGCGATGACCAGCGCGATCACCAGCGCGCCGAGGGCCGCCACCGCCGCGGCGGTGCGCGCCTGCGCGGCGACCGGGGCGAGCGGTGTGAGCATGTGCGCGGTGAGGTCGAGGCGCGGAAGGTCGAGCCGCGTCAGCACCGATGCGCCGATCGCGACGCCCACCGGCGCCCAGGCCCCGGCATCGACGGTCTGGCGCCCGGCAAGGTCGCGGCGCGGCAGCTCCGGCAGGGCGACCAGCGCGGTGCCGTCATACTGGCGGTCTCGCCGGATCGCCGTCAGCGCCTCGTCGCGCAGCGGCGCGAGGGTCCGGTAGAGCATCCCCGGTTCCGAGGCGAGGAACACCACGCCATGCGGATCGGTGAGGAATACCACGCGCTCGCCGGTCAGGGCCGCGGCCTCGACTTCGTCGACATCGACCTTGACCGTGAGGACGCCGAGGCGCGCGCCCTGGGCCTCGACCGGGACGGCGAAGTAGAAGCCGCGCCGCCTCGACGTGGTGCCGAGCGCGTAGTAGCGGCCTAGCGCACCCTCCATCGCCCGGGTGAAATAGGGGCGATAGCTGAAGTTCTGTCCGACGAAGCTGTGCGGCTCGTTCCAGTTCGAGGCCGCGACCGTCGTCCCCGCGGTGTCGATGAGGTAGATGTCCGAGGCGCCGGTAACGCTGGCCAGGCGTTCGAGCAGCCGGTTCGACGCCTCGACCGACAGCTCGTCGCGCGCGGCGAGCGTCTCGGCGAACCGGCCCGTGTCGGCGAGGACGCGGGGCAGCTCCTTGAACTTGGCAAGCGGGGTCTCGATCCGGGCCACGGCCAGCGTGATCTCGGACTCGGCGTCGCGGCGCAGGGCGTCGATGCCCGAGGCCCAGGCCCAGAGCCACGCTGCACCCGCCGCCACCGCGACCGGCAGCGCGAGGATCGCGAGCGCCAGCAGCCGGCGCCTCATTGCCCTGGTCCCGCCACCGGCCCGGGCCGAGGCCCGGGCGCCGCGCGCATCAGCCGCGGTTCGCGGCCAGGGCGGCCTCGATCAGCCGGGCGCCGATCTCGCCCTCGAACTGGCGCCAGACAGGTGTCAGCGCGTCGATCCATCTCTCGCGATCGCCCTTCGTCAGCCGCCGCACCGTCCCACCATTCTCCAGAATGCGCATCTTTGCCAGTTCGTTGAGCTCGAAGGAGAAGCGATTGTACTCGTGCGTGACCTCGATCAGGATCTGCTCGATCCCGGCGCGGTCGGCGGCGGGCAGGCCCTCCCAGAAGCTGCGCGAAACGATCACGAGATAGTCGATGATGCCGTGGTTGGTCTCGGTCACGCCGTCCTGGCGGGTGTAGAATTTCTTGGTGTAGATGTTGGTCCAGGTGTTTTCCTGACCGTCGGCCCGTCCGTCGCCCAGCGCGTCGTAGACGTCCTTGAAGGCGAGCTTGACGGGCTCCGCGCCCAACGCGCGGAACTGCGCATCCAGCACGTCCGAGGCCTGGATGCGGAATTTCAGCCCCGCGGCGTCGGCCGGCGCCTTGATCGGGCGGTTGGCGGAGAGCTGCTTCATCCCGTTGTGCCAGTAGGCAAGCCCCAGGATGCCCTTGTCGCGCATCGAGGACTTCATCGCCTGGCCCTCGGGCGAGGTCTGGAAGCGCTCGACCGCCGCGATATCCTGGAACAGGAAGGGCAGATCGAAGATGCGGAACGCGAGCGTGTAGGCCTCGAATTTCGAGAGCGAGGGCGCCGCCATCTCGACATCGCCACGCACCATGGCGTCGAGCACCTCGTCGTCTGAGAAGAGGCTCGAGGAGGCATGGACCTCGACGCAGTAGCGTCCCTCGAACGCGGCGTTCACCCGTGCTGCGAACTCGGCCGCGGCCTCGCCCTTGGGGTGGCCCTTGTCGGCGACAACATGGCTGAAGCGGATCGCCCGCTCGCCGGGGTCGCAGGCCGCCTGTGCGGGCGCGGCCCCCAGTGCCGCAGGGATGAACAGGGCCGCGCCGATCAGCGCAGTGGACAGGCGTCGCATTCTGGCTCCCCCGCTCGGGGCGGCGCGGCAGTCCGGAGCCCCCGCGGTTCGGACGGTTCCGGCCGCCGAAACTCCGAAACGCTTTCTGGTATACCAGCGCGGCGCGCCGGGTCAATGATCCTTTCGCGCCTGCGAGATGCGGACCGGGCGCGCAGCCCTCTCAGGCGCCGAGCGGGCGCAGCAGGTCGCGGCTGATGATGTGGCGCTGGATCTCGGACGTGCCGTCCCAGATCCGCTCCACCCGCGCGTCGCGCCAGAAGCGGGCGAGCGGCAGGTCGTCCATCAGACCCATGCCGCCATGGATCTGGATCGCCGCGTCGGTCACGCGGGCCAGCATCTCGGAGGCATAGAGCTTGGCCGAGGCGATCTCGCGATTTGCAGGCAAGCCCTGATCGAGCCGCCAGGCGGAGGCGAGCGTCAGGAGATCGGCCGCGTCGATTTCCGTGATCATGTCGGCCAACTGGAAGCTCACGCCCTGAAATTTGCCGATCTGCTGGCCGAACTGGCGCCGCTCGGCGGCATAGCCGAGCGCGTGCTCGAACACCCGCCGCGCGCGGCCCACGCACATCGTCGCGACCGTGATGCGGGTGGCGTAGAGCCACTCGTTCATCACGTCGAAGCCGCCATCGACCTCGCCCAGCACCTGCGCGTCCGAAAGGCGGCAGTCGTCGAAGTCGAGGATCATGTTCTTGTAGCCGCGATGGCTGACGGACCGATAGCCGGGCCGGATGGTGAAGCCGGGCGTGCCGCGATCGACCAGGAAACAGGTGATCCGCTTCTTCGGCCCCTTGGGCGTGGCGTCCTCGCCGGTCGCGACGAAGACGATGACGAAATCGGCGTGATCGGCTCCGCTGATGAAATGCTTGGTCCCGTTCACCACCCAGTCGCCGCCGTCGCGCCGCGCGAAGGTCTTCATGCCGCGCACGTCCGACCCCGCGTCGGGCTCGGTCATCGCCAGCGCGTCCATCCGCTCGCCGCGCACGGCGGGCAGGAGATACCGCTCGCGCTGTTCGCCCTTGCAGGCCATCAGGATGTTCTGCGGCCGGCCGAAGAAATGCGTGAGCGCCATCGCGCCCCGGCCAAGCTCGCGCTCCACCAGCGCAAATTCGAGGTGGCTGAGCCCCGCGCCGCCCACCTCCTCGGGAAAGTTGCAGGCGTAGAAGCCAAGTTCCAGCGTCTTGGCCTTGATTGCTTCGGCCACCGCGGGCGGCACCTCGCCGCTGCGCTCGACCTCGTCCTCGTGGGGGTAGATCTCGTTCTCTACGAAGCTGCGGACGGTGGAGACGATCATCTCCTGCTCGTCGGTGAGGCCGAAATGCATGATCGCTCTCCGTCGTCTTGCGTCAGACCTTGGGGTCCGGGTTCTCGGTGTGCCCGTCCACCGCGATCGCCTGTCCCGAGACGAGCCGGGCGGCGGGCGAGGCGAGGAAGACGGCCATCGCCGCGACATCCTCAGCCGTCACCCAGGACCGCATCGAGGTGCCGGCGGCATAGCCCGCCCGCACCGCCTCGGTCGTCATGCCCTTGGTGGCGGCCTCTCGGGCGACAACGCCCTCCATCCGCGGCCCCTCGACCGCGCCGGGGCAGATCGCGTTGGCGCGGATGCCGAACGGGCCAAGCTCCATCGCCAGCGTCTTCATCAGCCCGATGACGGCCCATTTCGCCGCCGCATAGGGCGCGCGGTTGGGGTAGCCATGAAGGCCGGCCGTGGACGAAGTCAGGATCATCGCGCCTGCCCCTTGCCGCTTCATCAGGGGCGCCGCGTGCTTGGCCGCGAGAAAGGCACCCTCGAGGTTCACAGCGACGCAGGCGCGGAAGCCGTCGAGCGGCATGTCCTCGATCGGCGCCGTGGGCCCCGCGATCCCGGCATTGGCGCACAGCGTGTCGAGCCCGCCCCACTCCCGGGCGATCCGGTCCGTCAGCGCCGCCGTTCCCACCTCGTCGCGCACGTCGAGCAGCGTGCGGCCCCAGTCGGTGGGGCACACCGCCAGTGCCGCCTCGTCGACATCGGTTACCCAGACCCGCGCGCCTGCGGCCGAGAAGGCCTCCGCCATCGCGCGCCCGATGCCCGAGGCGCCCGCAGTGATCAGAACCCGATGGCCGGCCGGCAGGCTCATCGCGCGGCCCGCCACGGGGCGGCGATGGCCACGGCCGCGCCGCCTGCCGCGCGCCGCGGGCGCGACGGTGCCGTGGGCGGCACGGCCGACGCGGCGCCCTGGCCGGTCACGGCCGCTGCCCCACCGCCCGGCCCGCGCCCTCGGGCAGCGGCAGGGCGGCATGGGCGGCGGCGATCGGCGCGAGGCGCGCGGCCACCTCGGGCGCGGGGTCGCAGGCTCGCCGGGTGCCGAGGTTCACATGGATCAGCATCTCCTCGCTGGTCGCGAGCAGCCGTCCGTCCGCGTGGTGCATCTGGTGGAACAGCTTGAGCTTCTTGCCTGCCCCGTCCAGCACCTGCGTGGTCACCGTCACCGCGTCGCCGGCATGGGCCTCGTCGAGATAGCGGATATGCGTCTCGGCGGTGAAATAGCTGAGCCCCTTCGAGATATAGTCCTGATCCGCGCCGATCACACGCATCGCGCCGTCGGCGGCATCGGAAAAGAGTTGCCCGTAGCGGCTGACGTTCATGTGGCCGTTGTAGTCGGTCCATTCGGCCGGAACGCGGGTCTCGACCGTGACGAAGGGGCGCGAGAAATCCTGCGCGGCGGTCTTGGCCGCGGCATAGAGCTGGCGCTCATAGGCCGCCAGCACCTTGCCCGCGCCCCAGTCGTTCGCCTTCAGCGCCTGCATGATGGCGACCAGATTGTCGTCGCGGATGCGTTCCAGCTCGCGGATCGAGTGGGCGCCGGACTGCGCGTCGGACTGGCTCGCCACCATGTCGATCAGCTCGTCGGTCAGTTCGGGTACGTCCGTGAGCTTTGTCCAGGGCCATTGCAGGCAGGGTCCGAACTGGGCGATGAAATGGCGCATCCCCGCCTCGCCGCCTGCCACCCGATAGGTCTCGAACAGCCCCATCTGCGCCCATCTCAGCCCGAATCCGAAGCGGATGGCGTCGTCGATTTCCTCGGTCGTACCGATCCCGTCCTTCACCAGCCACAACGCTTCGCGCCAGACGGCCTCGAGGAAGCGGTCGGCGATGAAGGCGTCGATCTCCTTGCGGATGTGCAGGGGCTTCATGCCGAGCGCGGCATAGATCGCCTTGGCCCGCTCGACCACACCCGCGTCGGTCCGCGCGCCCGCCACGATCTCGACCAGCGGCAGCAGGTAGACCGGGTTGAAGGGGTGCGCGACGATCAGGCGACCCGGGTGCTTCAGCGGCGCCTGCAGGTCCGTGGGCTTGTAGCCGGAGGTCGAGGACGCGATGATCCCGCCGGTGTTGACGGCCTCCAGCTCGGCATAGACGCGGTGCTTGAGGTCGATCCGCTCCGGCACCGCCTCGACGATCAGTTCGGCGCCTTCGACCGCCTCGGCCACCGATCCCGCGAGCCGCCACGCGCCCTTGGCCGGCCGGGGCGCCAGCGTCAGCTTGCCATAGGCGCGCTCTGCATTGGCCAGCACCTCGCCCAGCTTGCGCCCGGCCTCCGGGTCGGGGTCGTAGACCGAAACCTCGACCCCGTTCTCGATCAGGCGCGCGAGCCAGCCGCCACCGATCACGCCGCCGCCCAGGATGGCTGCTTTCTCGATCATCTCGTTCCGGTCTCCAGAGGCAGCGCCGCTGTCACGCGGGCCGGCTGCCGGTTGAGCGCATCGCGGCGGCGGCGCCGCCGCCGGGCCGTCGGGGGCTCGATGCCCCCGGCGGGTCGACCCTGGTCACGCGGCGAGCGGCGCCCGCTTCTCGAGCTTCAGGCGCTCGCGCACCTCCGCCGGTCCGATCACCCGCGCGCCCATCCGCTCGACGATGCCGACTGCGCGCTCGACCAGCTGCGCGTTCGTCGCCAGCACCCCCTTGTCGAGCCAGAGATTGTCCTCGAGCCCGACACGGACATTGCCGCCGCCCAGCACCGCCGCCGCGACGTAGGCCATCTGGTGGCGCCCCAGCGAGAAGGCCGACCAGTGCCAGTCCGGGGGCACATTGTTGACCATCGCCATGAAGGTGTTGAGGTCGTCCGGCGCGCCCCAGGGCACGCCCATGCAGAGCTGGACCAGCACCGGTTCGGGGATCACGCCCTCGCGCACCAGTTCCTTCGCGAACCAAAGGTGCCCGGTGTCGAAGGCCTCGATCTCGATCCGCGTACCGCTCTCGGCCATCAGCTTCGCCATCGCGCGCAGCATGCCGGGCGTGTTGGTCATCACGTAGTCGGCCTCGGCGAAGTTCATCGTGCCGCAGTCGAGCGTGCAGATCTCCGGCCGGCATTCGACGACATGGGCGACGCGCTCGGTCGCGCCCGCCATGTCGGTGCCGGCGTCCTTCAGCGGCAGCGGCTTCTCGACATCGCCGAAGATCATGTCCCCGCCCATCCCGGCGGTCAGGTTCAGCACCACGTCCACCTCCGCCGCGCGGATGCGATCGGTCACCTCGCGGTAGAGCGCGACGTCGCGCCGGGGCTTGCCGGTCTCGGGGTCGCGGACGTGGCAATGCACCACGGCGGCACCCGCCTTCGCGGCCTCGATCGCGCTGTCAGCGATCTGCTTGGGCGAGCGCGGCACATGCGGGCTGCGGTCCTGCGTGCCACCCGATCCGGTGACGGCGCAGGTAATGAAGACCTCGCGATTCATGGCGAGCGGCATGGCGTTCCTCCCTGATCCGAGCGCCAGCTTGCACGGCGCCGCCCGCCCATGCTTTACAGAAACGGAACGATGATATGCACATTCGGAACTCACATGTTCACACCCGATCCAGCCCCCCTCGAGATCGAGCTTCTCGTCCTGCCCGAGACGACGCTGATCCAGGTCGCGGCGGTGATCGAGCCAATGCGCGCGGCGAACCGTCTGCTGGGGCGCACGCAGTTCCGATGGGTCATCACCAGTCCCGACGGTGCGCCCGCGCCGACCCAGTCGGGCATCCCGATCCCCGCCGCGCGCGCCTTCGACCCGCTCGCATCGGGCGCGCCGCTTCTGGTGTTCGCGTCCTACAACATCGACCGCCATGCGACGGGCCCGCTGATCCGCCGGCTGGGCCGCGCCGGGCGTGCCCGGCCGGTGATCGGCGGCATCGAGGGCGGCGCCTGGGCTGTGGCGCGTGCGGGCCTGCTGACCGGCCGGCGCGCGACCACGCATTGGGAGGACCTCGATGCCTTTGCCACCGCCTTTCCCGACATCCACGTCGAGCCCGCCCGCTTCGTGATCGACGGCAACCGCTTCACCACCGGGGGGGCGGGGCCCGCGCTCGACCTGATGCTTACGCTGATCCGCCGCCGTCTCGGCTACCCGCTCGCGCTCGAGGTCGCCAAGGCCTTCATCTACGAGCCCTCGGGCCGCGAGGACCAGGCGCCCGCGCTCGCGCTCGCCCGCCCGCGCAACCCGGTTCTGGCGGCCGCGCTCGCCGAGATGGAGGCCCGGCTCGATGCGCCCGTTCCCGTCGAGCGCATCGCGCGCGCGGCCGGCGTCTCGGCGCGGCATCTGCAGACGCTGTTCCACCGCCATCTGGGGGTGGCACCTCATGCCCACTATCTCGCGCTGCGGCTCAACCACGCGCGGCGCCTGCTGATCGAGACAGGCATCCCGGCGGTCGAGATCGCCGGGGCCGTGGGCTTCGCCTCGGCCGCCGCCTTCGCGCGGGCCTATCGCCGCATGCATGGCGAGGCGCCGTCCGAGACCCGCCGGGCCGCCCGTGCCTGACCATCGGGGCTGTCGGATCGCGTGCCGCGAGGCACGTGGCGGCTGAACGGCCCTCGACGGGCCGGTCGGGCGCACCCCGGCACGGGCCGACGGCTTGACGCCGGGCAGCGCCCTTGGCAGGGCGTCCGCGAGCGTTATTCTTCGGGGAAGCGACAGGGGGACTACATGACCGCGCACGGGCCTGCGGGCGAAGCCGAGCTCTATGATTTTCTGCACGACCACGGCATCGGCTTTCGGCACCACATCCATCCCGCCCTACACACGGTCGAGGAAAGCCGCGCGCTGCGCGGCGACCTGCCGGGCGCGCATGTGAAGAACATGTTCATGAAGGACAAGAAGGGCGCGATATGGCTCGCGACCTGCCTCGAGGACCGCGAGCTCCGTATCCGAGACCTCGAGCGCGAGATCGGCGCGAAGAACCTCAGCTTCGGCAAGCCCGACCTGCTGTGGGACTGCCTGGGCGTCAAGCCCGGCGCGGTTACGCCCTTCGGCCTCCTGAACGATCGCGAGGGCCGCGTGAACTTCGCGATCGACGCGCGCCTGATGGAATTCGAGACGATCAACGCCCACCCGCTACACAACCAGGCGACGACCGCTATCTCACGGGATGACCTCATGCGCTTCGTCGCCCTCACGGGCCACGAGGCGGTGGTGGTCGATTTCGATCGGCTCGAGGCGCTGGCGCGCGAGCGGGCGACGGCAGGGGGACAAGGCGAGTGATTGCGGCGCTTCCCGCAAGCCTCTATGTGGGGCGGAAGCCCATCGGGGGCCGAACGACCGCAATCTTCGGGGTGAGACGATGATCGAGCTTGGCAAGACCGCAGCCGCGCCGGCTGCCGAGGGCCTGATCCGGGACGTGACCGACCAGACCTTCATGAACGAGGTGATCGAGGCCTCGCGCGAGGTGCCGGTCATCGTCGATTTCTGGGCGCCGTGGTGCGGGCCGTGCAAGACGCTGGGGCCGCTGCTCGAGCAGGCGGTGACTGCCGCGCGCGGCGCGGTGCGCATGGCCAAGGTCAATGTCGACCAGAACCAGATGGTCGCGGGCCAGCTTCGCGTCCAGTCGATCCCCACCGTCTACGCCTTCTTCCAGGGCCAGCCGGTCGATGGCTTCCAGGGCGCGGTCCCCGCATCCGAGGTCAAGGCCTTCGTCGAGCGGCTGGTGCAGATGGCGGGTGGCGGCGGCATCGACGAGGCGCTCGAGGCGGCTGAGGCGATGCTGGCCGACGGCCAGCTTCAGGACGCGGCGCAGACCTTCGCGGCCGTGATGGCCGAGATCCCCGAAAATGCCCGCGCGATCGGCGGGCTGGCGCGCGCGCTGCTGGCGGCCGGCGACCTCGCCGAGGCGAAGGCCACGCTCGACCGCGCGCCGCAGACTGTCGCGAAGGACCCCGCCATCCAGGCCGCGCGCTCGGCCATCGAGCTGGCCGAGATGACGCAGGAGACCGGCGAGGCGGCTGAGCTTCGGGCCCGCGTCGAGGCCAGCCCTGCCGACCACCAGGCGCGCTACGACCTCGCGCTCGCGCTGATCGCCGCGCGGGACAACGAGGGGGCGATCGACCAGTTGCTGGAACTGTTCCGCCGCGACCGCGAGTGGAACGACGGCGCGGCGCGGACGCAGCTCTTCAAGCTGTTCGACACGCTTGGCCCCAAGGACCCGCTCACCCAGAAGGGGCGCCGCCGGCTCTCCTCGATGATCTTCGCCTGAGAAGGATGCCCGCTTGACCCGGCGCTTCGCCCTCGCAGACCTCCCCGAAGTCATCCCGGTCTTTCCGCTGCCGGGGGCGCTTCTACTGCCGAGGGCGCGGTTGCCGCTCAACATCTTCGAGCCACGCTATCTGGCGATGCTGGACGACGCGCTGCGCTCGGATCACCGGCTGATCGGGATGGTGCAGCCCTACGAGGGATCGGGACAGCCGCCGCGGCTCCATTCGATCGGCTGCGCGGGGCGCGTGACCTCGCTGTCCGAGACTGAGGACGGGCGGTACCTGATCGCGCTGACGGGCATCAGCCGCTTCCGCATTCGCGGTGAGCTCGACGGCTTCACTCCCTACCGGCGCGTGCGTGCGGACTGGACCGATTTCGCCGGTGATCTGGGCCGGACCGAGAGCGATCCGGCCTTCGATCGCGACGCGTTCCTCGGCATCCTGCGGCGCTATTTCGAGGCGGCGCACCTGTCGTCCGACTGGGACGCGATGCGCGACGCCGAGCCCGAGATGCTGATCAACTCGCTCTCGATGATGTGTCCCTTCTCGGTCGAGGAGCGGCAGGCGCTGCTCGAGGCGCCGCGCCTGTCGGATCGTTGCGACACGCTGGTGGCACTGATGCAGTTCGCCATCGCCTCGGGCGGCTCGGACGGGAGCAAGGTGCAATGACCGGGCCTGCCGAGGTCGAGGATGGCCCCTCGCCGGCATCGCCCGCGGGCGACGTGTCGCCAAAGCTCCTCGAGTCGCTCGTGTGCCCCGCCACCGGGGGTAAGCTGGGCTACGACGGCGCGCGGGGCGAGCTCGTCTCGAAGGCGGCGGGCCTTGCCTACCCGATCCGGTCGGGCATCCCGATCATGCTGATCGACGAGGCGCGCAAGCTCGAGGAGTGAGCGCACCGCCACCGTGCGGGCGTCCCCGCACGTTCCGCCGACCCGAAAACGCGAAAGGGCGGCCCATCGGCCGCCCCCCAAGCGTCGGTCGCGTGCAGCCGCCTCAGTCCGCGGCAGCCTCGCTGCGCTCGCGGTAGTTCGTCTTCTCGACGATGCGGGCCGACTTGCCGCGGCGCGAGCGCAGGTAATAGAGCTTGGCGCGGCGGACCTTGCCGCGGCGCACCACGGTGATCGAATCGATGTTGGGCGAATGCAGCGGGAAGACGCGCTCGACGCCCTCGCCGAAGCTGATCTTGCGTACGGTGAACGAGGCATTGAGGTTGTTGCCGCCGCGGCGCGAGATGCAGACGCCCTCATAGGCCTGCACGCGCGAGCGCGAGCCTTCGACCACCTTGTAGCCGACGCGGACGGTGTCGCCCGGCGCGAAGTCGGGGATGGATTTGCCGAGGGCGGCGATGTGCTCGGCCTCGAGCTGCTGAAGCAGGTTCATGGTCTCAGTCCTTCTCGTGCCCGCCTGTCGCGGCGGAGGTTTCAGCGTCCGAGAGCTCTGCTTCTCCTGCCGGGTCGCCCTGGGTGGCCTGCACCCATGCCCGCCAGAGGTCGGGACGTCTTTCCTTCGTCAGCCTGACGGCCTCGGAGTGGCGCCACTCGGCGATCCGGGCATGATGGCCGGAGAGGAGAACCTCCGGTATCGCCCGCCCCTCCCAGACCTGGGGCCTCGTGTACTGCGGATGCTCGAGGAGCCCCCGCGAGAAACTTTCCTCGGCCGTGCTGGCCTCGTTGCCCAGAACCCCGGGGCGAAGCCGCAGAACCGCGTCGAGGATCACCATCGCGGCCAACTCGCCCCCGGTGAGGACGTAGTCGCCGATCGAGACCTCCTCGACCCCGCGCGCGTCCAGCACCCGCTGGTCCACGCCTTCGAAGCGGCCGCAGAGCAGGGTGACCCCCTCCGCCGCCGCGATCTGCCGCGCCATGGCCTGATCGAACACCCGGCCGCGGGGCGACACATAGATCAATGGCCAACGCGCCCGGTCAGGGGCCGCATCAGCCATGCTCGCGTCGATCGCCGCCGCCACCACATCCGGCTTGAGGACCATGCCCGGTCCGCCCCCGGCTGGGGTGTCGTCGACGGTGCGGTGCTTATTGCGCGCAAATTCCCGAATGTCCAGAGGCTCGAGGCGCCAAAGCCCCTCGGTCAGGGCCTTCCCGATGAGGCTCTCGCCGAGGGGGCCCGGGAACATGCCCGGGAACAGCGTCAGCACCCGGGCGGTGAAGGCGCCGGGGCGATGCAGATCCTCCATCAGCGGGCGGGGCCGGGCAGTCACGCGCGGCTGGAACATGCCCTGCGAGCGGGGTTTCGGAGTGTCGGTCATGGCCCGTGCTGTCTAGTGCAGCCGTGCCCGGGACGGCAAGGGGCGACGTGCGCGGGCAGTGGTTCGCGCGTGTGGATGTATCCAAGTGATTGAATAATTTACAAAAACAAGAGGCGTGAGAATTGCGCGCGCGGCGTTCAGTCCTCGGCCACGTCCGCGTCGGGGTGCGGCAGGGCCACAAGCCGCGCGGCGGCGGCCTTTGCCGCGCCGGGGCGGGGCTGGAGGTGGAGCGCATTGCGCTCGACCCATTCGAGGTAGTGGGCGATGCGGCCCGCCGTGATCGCGGGGTCGGAGAGGAGCGCGAGGATTTCCCGCACTTCCTCGCCATAAGCGTCCCCGGCCCCCGGCGTGCCGGCGAGGCCGTGGGGGTCCCAGTGCTCGAGCAGGATGCGTCGGATCGCCCGTGTCAGCGCGTTGCGCGCGGCCTCGCTGGTCATGTCCCGTCCTCCGGCGCCGACTCGCCCGGCTCCGCCTCGTCGAGCGCGCCTTCCGGAGGGTCGGCGATGATGCGCCCGGCCGCAAGGTCCACCGTGGGTACGGCGGCGCAGGTGAAGGGCAGCATGACCGGCTTCCCCCCCGGGCGCTCGACCTCAAGGATGTCGCCGGCGCCGAAGTCGTGGATCGCCCGCACCCGCCCGATGGTTGCGCCGCCGGTGTCGAGCACTGGCAGGCCGATCAGGTCGGCGTGGTAGAACTCGTCGTCCGGCAGGCTCGGCAACCGGTCGCGCCGGGCATAGAGGCGCGTGCCCTTCAACGCCTCGGCCTCCTCGCGGGTCGCGGCGATGGTGAGGCGCGCGGCGAAGGCGCCCTTGAGCGGACGGGTGATGCGAAGGCCCACCGGCTGGCCGTCGCCGGTGACGAGGGGGGCGTAGTCGGCGATGGCCGCGGGGTCGGCGCAGAACGATTTGACCCGCGCCTCGCCGCGCACGCCAAAGGCGCCGGCGATGGCGCCAACGCAGATCAGGTCATCGATGTCCTGGGCGCGGCGGGTCATCTCGGCGTCGGGCCTCAGTGGCATGTGGCATCGTGGAGTGGCCTCCGGTGCGGCCGGAGCCCGGTCGGGCGGGGCAGGCGCGGCAGGCCGCTGCGTAATGCAGCCATGGCCCCGCGAGGGCCCCGGGTCACGTGCGGGGCAGCAAGATCGCGGCGCGGTCCGGCCGGGCTGCGGACTGTGTCCGCACTGGCATGGCCGCGCCGCGGGAGGCGGCGCGGGGCGCCGGCCTGCGACGCGCTGTCCCGTCGCAGGCCCACGCGCCTCGACTCACTCGGCCGGGGCTTCGGCCGCGGCCTTCGCGGCGGCTTCGCGCTCGGCGCGCTTCTTCGCGCGGTCCCGCGCGGCCTTGCCGGGCTCGCCCTTCTTGGGGTTCGCGCGCTCGGTCTTGGCGCGCAGGCCCGCGGCTTCGAGCATGCGGGCGATGCGGTCGGTCGGCTGGGCGCCATGGTCGAGCCAGTGCTGGACGCGTGCGACATCGATCTTCACGCGCTCCTCCGAATCCTTCGGCAGCAGCGGGTTGTAGGTGCCCAGCTTCTCGACGAAGCGGCCGTCGCGCGGCATGCGGCTGTCGGCCGCGACGATGCGGTAGAAGGGGCGCTTCTTCGAGCCGCCCCGGGCGAGCCTGATCTTCATTGCCATGGTCGTTCTCCTGTCTATGGCGTTGGTGGCCCCGCGGGGCCGGTCAGTCCTGCATCTGCTGGTGGTGGCGGATCACCTCGTCGACGATGAACCGCAGGAACTTCTTGGCGAAGACGGGGTCGAGGCCCGCGTCGTGGGCCAGTTTCTCGAGCCGCGCGATCTGGCGCTGCTCGCGCGCGGGATCGGCGGGCGGCAGGCCGAAGGTCGCCTTGAGGCGGCCCACCTCCTGCGTGCACTTGAAGCGCTCGGCCAGCGTGTGGACGAGGATCGCGTCGAGATTGTCGATCGAGTGCCGCAACTCGGCGAGGATCTCCTCGGCGCGGGCGCTGTCGTCGGCGTCGTTCATGGGGCCGCTCCTGTCCAACGGATCGCTCATGCCCGCCGCCTGTCGGCTTGCGGCGGCAGCGGCTGGCGGAAGGCGAGGCAGTTCTCGCCCTCGGGCAGCGGCAGCGTGTCGTCGCGCACGGCGCCGAGGCGTTCGGCGAGCCGGATCGAGCGGACATTGCCGTGGTCGATGTAGTTCACGAGGCGGGTCAGCCCGGCCTGGTGCCATGCCCAGTCGCGTGCGGCGAGCGCTGCTTCGTGCGCGATGCCGCGGCCCTCGGCCTCTGGGACTACCATCCAGCCGAGTTCGGCCTGCGGATAATGGGCCGGGTGAAACAGGCCCGCCTCGCCCAGGTAGGCGCCGGTCTCGCGATCCTCGATCGACCAGGCCCCATAGCCGCGCAACGCCCAGAGCCCGGCGCTGGCCGCGAAGTCGCGCCAGGCGCGGGCGCGGTCGAAGGGGCCATCCTCCCAGATCGAGCGGTTCGAGGCGTAGAAGGCGGCGTAAGGCTCGAAATCCTCTACCCGCGGCGCGCGCAGGCGCAGGCGTTCCGTGACGAGCGTCGGGATCCCGGTCATGCCGCAGCCCCCCTCGCAGAGTGCCGGTAGACGAGGCAAGCGCTGCCCGCGGGCGCCGCCGCCTCGGGGTCGTGCACCGCGCCGAGGCGTTGGGCGAGGCGGATCGAGCGGGTGTTCGCGGGGTCGATGTAGCTGACGGCCGTGGACCAGCCCAGCGCGCGGCAGGCATGGTCGCGGGCGGCCTGTGCGGCCTCGAAGGCATAGCCCTTGCCTTCGGCCTCGGCCGACCAGAGGCTCCAGGCGATCTCGGGCTCGGGCCAGTCGGCGGGATACCACGGGCCCGCCATGCCGAGCGGCCTGTCCGAGCCCCGCGGGGTCACGACGAACATGCCGAAGCCGCGCAGCACCCAATGGCCGACCACATGCGCGAAGGCGCGCCAGGCCATGCCGGGCGCGAAGGGGCCTCCCACGAAGCAGGCGCGATCCGACCGGGCGAAGGCCGCCCATGCGTCCCAGTCCATGGCGCGGGGCGCGCGCAGGCTGAGGCGGTCGGTCTCGATGCCGGGCGCGTCGATCATTTCTTCTTCGCGAGCCCAGAAAGCCCGCCGAGGCCGGGCGGCAGGGCCGGGCCCTTGCCCGCGCCGAGGCCGGGGAAGCCCCCGGGCGGAAGCGCCGGGCCCGCGCCGGGCGCGGCGATGCCGGGGGGCATGCCGCCCTTGCCGAACATCTGGGAAAGCGCGCCGCGCATCAGGCCCTTCTTTCCCATCTTGCCCATCTTCTTCATCATGTCCGCCATCTGGCGGTGCATCTTCAGCAGCTTGTTGACGTCCTGCACCTCGAGCCCCGCGCCCGCGGCCACGCGCTTCTTGCGGCTGGCCTGCATCAGGTCGGGGTTCTTGCGCTCGGTCTTGGTCATCGACTGGATGATCGCGATCTGGCGGCGGATCACCTTGTCGTCGAAGCCCGCCTCGTCGAGCTGCTTCGACAGCTTCCCCATGCCCGGCAGCATGCCCATGATGCCCTGCATGCCGCCAAGCTTGAGCATCTGCTCGAACTGGCTCTGCAGGTCGTTCATGTCGAAGCGGCCCTTCTGGAACCGCTTCATCATGCGCTCGGCCTCGGCGGCCTCGATCTGCTCCTGCGCCTTTTCCACCAGCGAGACGATGTCGCCCATGCCGAGGATGCGGCCAGCCACGCGTTCGGGGTGGAATTCCTCGAGCGCGTCCATCTTCTCGCCGAGTCCGACGAACTTGATCGGCTTGCCGGTGACCGCGCGCATCGAGAGCGCGGCACCGCCGCGGCCGTCGCCGTCCATGCGGGTGAGCACGCAGCCGGTGATGCCGATGCGGCCGTCGAACTGCTCGGCCACGTTGACCGCGTCCTGGCCGGTGAGGCCGTCGACCACCAGCAGGGTCTCGCGTGGGCGGGTCTCGTCGCGGACCGCCTCGACCTCGGCCATAAGCTCGTCGTCGATGTGCAGTCGGCCAGCGGTGTCGAGCATCACCACGTCATAGCCGCCGAGCGCACCTTGCGTCTTCGCGCGCTTGGCGATCTGCACCGGGGTCTGGCCGGGCTGGATCGGCAGGGTGTCGACGCCGATCTGGGTGCCGAGGATGGCAAGCTGCTCCATCGCCGCCGGGCGACGGGTGTCGAGCGAGGCCATCAGCACGCGCTTGCCCTCGCGCTCGCTCAGGCGCTTGGCGAGCTTGGCGGTGGTCGTGGTCTTGCCCGAGCCCTGCAGGCCTACCATCATCACGGTCGCGGGCGGGTTGTCGATGCGCAGGCGTCCCGGCTCGGCGTCCTCGCCGGCCAGCACCTTGACCAGCTCGTCGTGGACGATCTTGACGACCTGCTGGCCCGGGGTAACCGATTTCACCACATGGCGGCCCTGCGCCGCCTCCTCGACACGCTTGATGAAGCCGCGTGCGACCGGGAGCGAGACGTCGGCCTCGAGCAGCGCCACCCGGACTTCGCGCAGCGCCAACGAGATATCGGCCTCGGTCAGCGCACCCTTGCCAGTGAGCTTCTCGAGGGCGCCGCCGAGGCGTTCCGACAGGGACTCGAACATACGATGCTCCTGGTCCGCTCCGCCCGGGCGCCGCGGTGACGCCCGAAAACAACAAGGGCGCCGGTGGGCGCGACGCGCTGACCGGCGGCGATCCCGGGCCGTGCCCGGGACCGGAAGCGCTGAGACTTCCGGGACTGCGGGGATATTGCCGAGCTCGGGCCGGGTGTCAAGCTCTGCCGGGCTCGACAGGTCTCGCCGGCAGGCGTGGCGATCGCGCGTGGGCGCGGCAGTCGCGCGCAGGCGCTCGGGCAAGCTTGACGACGGCGCGCGAGACGCCCAAGTCCGAAATCGATACGCACGCCATGACGACAACGGAGGTGCCGATGCAGGCCGAACCCATCAGCCATATCCTCGTGCCCGTGGATCCCGACGCGCCCGACGCTTCCGAAAAGGCGCTGGCGCGGGCCGCCGAGATGGCCCGGCGCGAAGGGGCGCGGCTGACACTGTTCGCCGTCGTCCCGGCTTGGCGCGAGGATATGACCGATGCGCCCGCCGAGGCGACCGCGGCGATGGATGCGCTGCGCGCGCGCCATGCCGAAGGCATCGGCGGAGGCGTGATCGTGCGGATGGGCGGCTCGGTCTCGGGCCGCATCATCTCGGCCGTGGACGAGACCGGCGCCGACCTGGTGGTGATGGCCTCGCACGACCCGCGGATGAGCGACTTCCTGATCGGCTCGAATGCCGCGCATGTCGCGCTGCACGTGCCGGTCTCGGTGCTGGTGGTGCGCTGAAGGCGCACGCCCTCAGGCGGGGACGGGCGCGGGCCTCCACGCCCGGTCCTCGACCGGCAGGTGCACGATGGCCGAGAAGATCCCCAGAGCGATGGCGGCATACCAGAACAGGTCGTAGCTGCCGGTCATGTCGTAGACCCGGCCGCCCAGGTAGATGCCCGCGAAGCTGCCGATCTGGTGGCTGAGGAACACGAAGCCGTAGAGCGTGCCCATGTTTCGCGGCCCGAACATCGTCGCCACCAGCGCCGAGGTCAGCGGCACCGTGGTCAGCCACAGCATCCCGAACACCGCCGAGAACACGATCACCGAGGCGGGGGTGATGGGCAGCGAGATGAAGACGAGGATGACCACGGCCCTGAGCGCGTAGATCGTGCTGAGGATGTAGGGCTTGGGAAACATCGCGCCGAGCCGCCCGACTATCAGCGTTGCGACGAAGTTCGCGATGCCGACGATCGACAGCGTGAGCGCCCCGAGCTCGGTCGCCGGCCCCTCGGGGGTTGCGCACATCTCGGCCACGAAGGCGGGGAAATGCGCGCTGATGAAGGCGACATGGAAGCCGCAGACGAAGAAGCCCGCGGTCAGGAGCAGGTATGAGCGGTGACTGAAGGCGCGCCGGATCACATCCCCGGTGCCCAGCGCGTCCGAGGCCGAGGCGTTCGAGGCCGGCACCTCGGCCTTCATGAACGGGATGCAGGCGGCCATCGGCAGCAGCAGCGCGGTGAAGGCGAGCAGCGTCGTCTGCCAGCCGATCGCTTCGACCATGAGTCCTGCCAGCGCAGGCATCGTCATCTGGCCGAGCGAGCCGAAGGCCGCGGTCAGCGCCAGCGCCTGGCTGCGCCTCGCCTCGGGGGTCGCGCGGCCGACGACCGAGAGGATCAGGCCGAAGGCCGTGCCCGAGATGCCGAGGCCGACCATCAGCCCCGCGCCTGCGTGCTGCGCCAGCGGCGTCTGGCCATACGCCGACATCAGCATGCCGACGAGATAGACCGCGAAGCCCAGCCACAGCGCGCGTCGGTCGCCGAAGCGGTCCGCCATCCATCCGAACAGCGGCTGGCCAAGCCCCCAGAAGATGTTCTGGAGCGCGAGCGACATCGAGAACACCTCGCGCGGCCAGCCATGGTTGGCCGAGATCGGGTCCATCATCACCCCGAACACCGAGCGCACGCCGAAGCTGAGCGAGAGCATCACCGCGCCCGCGATGATGATGACGGTGCCGGGCGCAAGCTGGCGCATCTGGGGGGTCTCCTGCCTCGTTCGGCGGCAAGATGGAGGGCCGATCCAGGCGCGGCAAACGAAATTTCTTGCGGCCTCGCATCAACGTGATTGAAGCGTCCGCGGCATCTTCGACGCCCCGCCGCGCACGGCGCCGCTTGTCGTGCCGCACTTGCGAAGGGTAGAGAGGGGCCACAGCGGTGGCCTGCCCTGGGGGCGAGCGCCGCTCGCAACCGCAAGCCCCGGGGCCAGACCGCCGATGCTCGACGGACCGATGCAGCGCTATCGCGCCCTCGTCTCGGACGGCGCCATCACCGCCGACCCCGCGCAGCGCGCCGCCGTCGAGAAGCTGCAGCTTCTGCACATGCGCCTTGGCGATTACGACCCGGCGCGCGGCAAGAAGGTCGCGATGGGCTGGCTGGGCTTCGGCCGCAAGGCCGCCAAGGCCGACAAGCCGCTCACCGGGCTCTATCTCTATGGCGGGGTGGGGCGCGGCAAGTCGATGCTGATGGACCTGTTCTTCGCCGCAGCCCCCGTGCGGCGCAAGCGGCGGGTGCATTTCCACGCCTTCATGGCCGAGGTGCATGTCGGCATCCACATCGCGCGCGAATCGAACGTGCGCGACCCGATCCACTATGTCGCCGAGGAGGTCGCCGAGGGCGCGGTGCTGCTGTGCTTCGACGAGATGCAGGTCACCGACATCACCGACGCGATGATTCTGGGGCGCCTGTTCGAGGCGCTGTTCGCGCGCGGCGTGGTCGTGGTCGCGACCTCGAACCGGCCGCCTGACGATCTTTACAAGGACGGGCTGAACCGGCAGCTCTTCGAGCCGTTCATCGCCATGCTGAAGGAGCGGGTGGACCTGGTCGAGCTTGACGGCGGCACCGATTACCGGCAGGGCCGCGCGGCGGGCGAGCGGCGCTACTTCTCGCCGCTGGGCCCCGATGCGCGGGCCGGCATGGATGCCGCCTGGGCCGGGGTCACGCGCGGCGAGCGGGTGGCGCCCGTCACGCTCTCGATCCACGGCCGGCGGGTACGGATCGAGCGCGCGACCGAGGAAGCCGGGCGCGCGAGCTTCGAGGCGCTGTGCGAGGCGCCGCTTGGG
This sequence comes from Thermohalobaculum sediminis, assembly GCF_023487995.1. Taxonomy (GTDB): domain Bacteria; phylum Pseudomonadota; class Alphaproteobacteria; order Rhodobacterales; family Rhodobacteraceae; genus Thermohalobaculum; species Thermohalobaculum sediminis. The sequence continues at coordinate 315,025 of NZ_JAMFKN010000003.1, read as the reverse complement.
CCGTCGGATTACCTTGCCATCGCGGAACGTTTCGCGACGCTGTTCGTTGACGATGTGCCGCGCCTCGCCTGGGCGCAGAACAACGAGGCCAAGCGGTTCGTGACGCTGATCGACACGCTCTACGAGGCGCGCACGCGCCTCTACATCTCGGCCGACGGACCGCCCGAAAGCCTCTATGTCGAGGGCAAGGGCGCCTTCGAGTTCGCGCGCACGGCCTCGCGCCTCAACGAGATGATGGCGGGCGACTACGCCGCGCGGCCGCGGTGAGCGGCGGGCGCGACAAGGGCGCGCGGCACGCGCTCGCGCTGGCCGCGGCGGTCGTGCCGACGCGGATCATGCGGGTCTTCGAGGGGTTCTGGACGGTGCCGCTGGGCCTTGGACTTGGCGGCGTCCTGCTGGCGCTGTCGGTGGGCCCGATGGCGGGGGCGCTGGGCGGCGCCTGGATCGATCCCGATGGCGGGCGGGCGGCGCTCTCGGCCGTCGCGGGCGGGGTCATGTCGGTTACGGGGATCGTGTTCTCGCTGACCTTCGTCGCGCTTTCGATCACGGCGCAGCAGCTGAGCCCGCGCATCCTAGACTACGTGCTGCGGGATCGGGCGACGCAGCTGCTGATCGGGCTTGCGCTGGCGACCTTCCTGTTCGCGGCGATCTCGCTGGGGCTGGGCTCGGACGAGGCGCGCGCGCGCTTCGCGGTGTCGGTGCCGATGGCGCTGGCGCTGGCGGCGGGGACGCTGGGCATGGTGGTCATCTTCGCCCACCGCATGACGAGGGTGATGCGCAGCGAGGAGATGATCTCGCGGCTGGGCGACGCCTTCGCCCGCGCGGTCCGCGGGCTGGCCGAGGGGCCGGCGGGCTGCACGCCCGTGCGGCTCGCGCCGGGCGCGCGGGCGGTGATCGAGGCCGAGATGGGCGCGGCCGAGGTGGTGCGCGCGGGCGAGGCGGGCTATGTCGCGCGGATCGACCATGCCGGGCTGGTGCGTCTGGCCGAGGGGCACGACCTGGTGATTGCGCTGGCGGTGCGGGAGAACGACCACGTGCTGCCGGGGATGCCGGTGGCGCGGGTGCTGGGGTTCCATCCCGACGGCGCGGCGGGGCCGCGCGACGTGGCGGCGCGGATCGCGCTGACCGACCGGCGCGTCCCGGCCTGGGGCGCGGATTACGAGGCGGCGGCGCTGTCCGAGGCGGCGCTCAGGGCGCTCTCGCCCGGCATCAACGATCCGGCGAGCGCGATCTCCTGCATCAACCGTTTGGCCGAAGGGATCGCGATCCTCGCCGCCGACGGCCCGCCGCCCGAGGTGCTGGGCGATGGCGGCCGGGTCGCGCGGCTGGTGCTTCCGCCGAAGCGCGCGGTCGACTTCCTCGAGGGCGCGGTGCTGCCGGTCGCGGTGGCGGGACAGGGCGACTACCGCGTGCGGGGGCGGCTCGAGCGCCTTGTCGGACACCTTGCGGCGCTCGCCGCGGACGAGGCCGAGCGGGCGGCAATCGAGGGGTTCGGGATGCGGATCGCCGCGCGCGAGGACGCGGCCTTCGGGGGGTGAGGCGGCGGGCGGCTCAGCCCCGGTAAGGGCGCAGCACCTCGTCGGCGCGCAGCCTGCGGAACAGCACGACCTGCCCCGACGAGCCGCGCGGGTCGTAGGCGAGCCCCTGCGCCGCCATGTCGCCGAACACCCGGGCGATGCCGGACATGCCGGTCAGGTGGTCGTGCAGTTCCATGTAGACGCGATCGACGCCGGCAAGGTCGGTGCCCGAAAAGAGCCCGGTCTCGGCCCCTTCCACGTCGCAGATGACGAGGCTGATGCGCTCGCGCCGCAGGAGCGCGCCGAGATCGCTCATCCCGACCTCGATGCGCTCGTCATAGGGCTCGGGTCCGGGCGAGAGCGACGACATCCAGAAATCGCGGCGCAGGTAGAAGGGCGCGCTGCCGGCGCCGCGGCCGAGGATCGTGTTCAGGAGGGTCACGCCCTCGACCCCGTTCTGGGCATGCACCGCGCGGATCATCGGTATGAGGCGGGGATTGGCCTCGACGGCGACGATGTGCGCGACCTCGGGCCGCCGGGCGAGCAGCGTCGAGATCACGCCGATGCCGGCGCCGATCTCGAGCACACGGTCGCCCGGCTCGACGATCTCGCCGAGGAAGCGGGCCTCGTTAGCTTCGTAGCGGCCCGAGAGGATGGCCGCGAGGATCGGCGGCGTGATGACGCGGCGGGCGAGCGGCGTGTCGAGCGGGATGGCGACCCCGTGGCATTCGACGCAGTCGCGCATCGCCGACTGGGCCTCGGCAAAGCCGAAGGGTCCGCCGATCATGTCCCCCTCCCGAAGAAAATCGTTTTGCAAACAGCGTGTGGCCGGGATGGTGAATAAATCCTTAACGGCGGATGGGGAAGGCGGTTCCGCCGCGGCGCCCGATCACGCTTGCGGCACGGCGCCGCCGCGAGACGCCGGCCCGCCGGGCGGCGCGCGCTCGGGGCGGGCAGTCCGGAGCTGTTCGCGTCTGGCGATGACCCGGGCGGGGGCGGGGCCACGCTAGCGCACGTCTGCGCGCAGGCCCTGCCCGCGCGAGGACCGCTGCGCTCAGAGCTGGCGCTCGACCATCAGCTTCTTGATTTCGGCAATCGCCTTGGCGGGGTTCAGCCCCTTCGGGCAGGTCTTCGCGCAGTTCATGATGGTGTGACAGCGATAGAGCCGGAACGGGTCCTCGAGGTCGTCGAGCCTCTCGCCGGTCGCCTCGTCGCGGCTGTCGATGATCCAGCGATAGGCATGCAGCAGCGTCGCCGGGCCCAGATAGCGGTCGCCATTCCACCAGTAGCTGGGACAGGAGGTCGAGCAGCAGGCGCACATGACGCATTCATAGAGGCCGTCGAGCTTCGCGCGGTCCTCGATCGACTGGCGCCACTCGGTCTCGGGCGCGGGCGTGGAGGTCTGGAGATACGGCTTGATCGAGGCGTGCTGCGCATACCAGTGCGTCAGGTCCGGCACGAGGTCCTTGACCACCGGCATGTGCGGCAGCGGGTAGATCTTCACGTCGCCTTTCACCTCGTCGATGCCGTAGGTGCAGGCCAGCGTGTTGATGCCGTCGATGTTCATGGCGCACGAGCCACAGATGCCCTCGCGGCACGAGCGACGGAAGGTAAGGGTCGGGTCGATCTCGTTCTTGATCTTGATGATCGCGTCGAGAACCATCGGCCCGCAGTCGTCGAGGTCGAGATAATAGGTGTCGACCCGCGGATTCTCGCCCGTGTCCGGGTCCCAGCGGTAGATGCGGAAGGCGCGGACGTTCTTCGCCCCCTGCGGCTTGGGCCAGGTCTTGCCGACCGTGATGCGCGAGTTCTTCGGCAGCGCGAGTTCAACCATGTCGTCCTCTTCTCCGTTGGCCGCGAGGCGGCGTCAGAGCCTGGTTCCGATGAAGATGCGTTCACCCCGTTGCAGGGCATGGGCCGAGACGTCGGGCTCGACCGCGGCGAATTCCGCGAGCGCGAGGCCCGCCCGGCGGATGCGCTCGCGGATGTCGCGGCCGTAGAATCGGCGGTGGTCGGGGTCGCCATAGCGCAGGCGGCGCTGCGGCTCGTCGAGGTCCGGCGCCTCGTAGGTCGCCTCCCAGCCCTCGATCATCGGCACCGTGAGCACGGCCTGACCGCCGGGGCGCAGGACGCGGGCGATCTCGGCCAGCGCCGCTGCGTCGTCGACATGTTCGAGCACATGGTTCGCAATGACCATGTCGGCCGAGGCGTCGGGCAGGTCCATCGCGGTGATGTCGAGCCGCAGCTCGAAGCGGTCGTTGATATCGGCCGTGCGGTAGCGCGCGCCCCTGGCCTCGAGCCAGCCGCGCACCCAGGGCTCGGCGGCGAAATGGATCACCTCGGCGCCGGGCGCGAGGCGCATCTCGCGCTCCATCCAAAGTTTCAGCAGCCGGTGGCGCGGGCGCGAGTCGCAGGACGGGCACCAGGTTTCCACCTTGAAGCGCACCGGCGAGAAGACGCCGCGATAGCCGCAGATCGGGCAGAGCCGCGGCGTGCGGCCCTCGGCCGCCTCGCGGAACCAGGCGATCGCCTTGTCGACCCGATGGCGGTGCAGCGCCGCGATCTCGTCAGGCGAGCGCTGTCCGGGCGCGGACACGACGGGCGCCACGAGGCTCATCGCCCCCGCCCCATCGCCAACCATGTCCGACGCCCGCCCATCGCCTCAGTAGACGCGCGCCTTGGGCGCGATCTTCTTGAGCGGGATGCCGCCCCGATCCTCGGGCGTCAGGGGGTCGACATGGACGGCCCGGTAGTCGAGCGCCACCTCGCCCGCGTCGGACACCGTGGCAAGCGTGTGCTTGCGCCAGTTCGTGTCGTCGCGCGCGGTGAAGTCCTCGCGGGCATGGGCGCCGCGGCTCTCCTTGCGGGCCTCGGCCGAGTAGACGGTCGCCAGCGCGCAGGGCAGCAGGTTGGTGAGCTCGAGAGTCTCCATCAGGTCCGAGTTCCAGATCAGCGAGCGGTCCGTCACGCGGATGTCGGCGGCCTGCGCATTGACTGCCGAGACGCGCTGGCAGCCCTGCTGCAGCGTCTCGGCGGTGCGGAAGACGGCGGCGTCCTCCTGCATCGCCTTCTGGAGCTTGAGCCGCAGCTCGGCCGTAGGCGCCTGACCCTTGGCGTGGCGAAGCCCATCGAAGCGCTCCATCGCCCGCTCGACGGAAGCAGGGTTCAGGTCGGGGATGGCCGCGGCGCGGTCGACCACCTGTCCCGCGCGGATCGCGGCGGCGCGGCCGAATACGACGAGGTCGATGAGCGAGTTCGAGCCCAGCCGGTTCGCGCCATGGACCGAGGCGCATCCGGCCTCGCCCACCGCCATCAGGCCGGGGGCCACGGCGTCGGGGCTGTCGGCCGTGGGGTTCAGCACCTCGCCCCAGTAGTTCGTGGGGATGCCGCCCATGTTGTAGTGGACCGTCGGCAGGACCGGGATCGGTTCCTTGGTCACGTCGACGCCCGCGAAGATTCGAGCCGATTCCGAGATGCCGGGCAGGCGCGACTTCAGCACCTCGGGCGGCAGGTGGTTGAGGTGCAGGTGGATGTGGTCGCCGTCACGGCCCACGCCGCGGCCCTCGCGGATTTCGATGGTCATGCAGCGCGAGACCACGTCGCGCGACGCGAGGTCCTTGTAGGTGGGGGCGTAACGCTCCATGAAGCGCTCGCCCTTCGAGTTCGTGAGATACCCGCCCTCGCCGCGCGCGCCCTCGGTGATCAGGCAGCCCGCGCCGTATATTCCGGTGGGGTGGAACTGCACGAACTCCATGTCCTGAAGCGGCAGGCCCGCGCGCGCCACCATGCCATTGCCGTCGCCCGTGCATGTATGTGCCGAGGTGGCCGAGAAATAGGCCCGCCCATAGCCGCCGGTCGCCAGCACCACCATCTTGGCGGCGAAGCGGTGGATGGTGCCGTCGTCGAGCTTCCAGGCGATCACCCCCTGGCACCGGCCGTCCTCGGACATCACGAGGTCGGTGGCGAAATACTCGATGAAGAACTCGGCGCTGTGCTTGAGCGACTGGCCGTAGAGCGTGTGCAGGATGGCATGGCCGGTGCGGTCGGCGGCGGCGCAGGTGCGCTGCACCGGCGGGCCCTCGCCGAATTCGGTGGTGTGGCCGCCGAAGGGGCGCTGGTAGATCCGCCCGTCTTCGGTCCGCGAGAAGGGCACGCCGTAGTGCTCGAGCTCGTAGACCGCCTTGGGCGCCTCGCGCGCCAGGTACTCCATGGCGTCCGAGTCGCCCAGCCAGTCCGACCCCTTGACGGTGTCGTACATGTGCCACTGCCAGTTGTCGGGGCCCATGTTGGCCAGCGAGGCGGCGATGCCGCCCTGCGCCGCGACGGTGTGCGAGCGGGTGGGGAAGACCTTGGTGATGCAGGCGGTCTTGAGCCCCTGCTCGGCCATGCCCAGCGTCGCGCGCAGGCCCGCGCCCCCGGCGCCGACGACGACGACATCGTACTTGTGATCGACGTAAGTGTATGCGGCCATTGTGGTCCGTCTCTCTCTCAGCTTCGGCTGGCGGCGAGCCGTCAGCCCGCGAAGGCGATCTTGAGCACGGCGAACACGCCGGCGAGGCCGGCCGCGCCGCTCAGCATCCACGCGCCGGTCAGCGCTGCGGTGAGCCAGCCCTTGTGATGCACATAGTCCTGGATGACGACCTGCAGGCCCTGGTGCAGGTGCTGGAAGGCGACGGCGATCGTCAGGACCGCGACCAGAGCGTGGAAGGGACTGGCGTAGAGCGCCACGACCGCCTCGTGCCCCTGCCCGAGCGCGCCGGCGAAGGGAAGCGCGAACAGGACGGTGAGGGGGATCAGCGCAATCGAGGAGAGCCGTTGCACCCACCAGTGATGCGTGCCCGAATGCGCCGTGCCAAGGCCGGAGGCGCGCGCGCGAGGGGTCTTGAAGCTCATGGTCCTTCTCCCCTCAGGCCGCGATCAGCACGATCAGCGTCAGCACGACCGAGGCCACCGCCGCGGCCTGCCCCGAGCGCGTCACCTCGTCGAGCCCATAGCCGCGGCCCGTGTCCCACCACAGGTGCCGGATGCCGTTGCAGAAGTGATAGCAGAGCGCCCAGAGCGAGCCGACCATGACCAGCGTGCCGAGCCACGAGGTCAGGAGCCCATCGACGAAGGCGAAGTAGCCGGGCCCGCTCGCCGCCGCGAGGAACCACCAGACCACCAGAAGCGCGCCGAAGCCGAGCGCCACGCCGGTGACCCGGTGCAGGATCGACATGACGCTGGTGATCTGCGGGCGATAGATCTGAAGATGCGGCGAAAGCGGCCGGTCGCCGCGGTTCACGTCTGCCATGTCGTCCCCCAGGCTTTCGTGCCTCTGGTATTTTCTCTGTCATACGGGCCGCGCCCGTCGCATTCAAACGTGAAAATGCCGCAGATGCGAAAAACGTGTGCGCTGCGGTGGCAGCTTGCGGCCATGTGATCAGCCCTCGGCCGCGTGCGGTCCGGCGGGTTGCGGGCCGCCGAGGATCGTCACGTCGCGCCGCGGGAACGGGATCTCGACGCCTTCGGCCTTGAGCGCGTCCCAGAGCGCGAGGAACACGTCGCCGCGCACATTGGTGATGCCGCCGACCGGGTCGCGGATCCAGAAGCGCAGAACGAAATCGATCGAGCTGTCACCGAAGCCGGTGATGTGGCAGACCGGCGCCGGCTCGGGCACGACGCGCCGGACCTTTGCGGCGGCCTCGCGGGCGAGGCGGCGGACCTTGTGCGGATCCGAGGCATAGGCGACCCCGAAGAACAGGTCGAGCCGCACCAGATCCGAGGAATGCGACCAGTTCACCACCTGTCCGGTGATCAGGTCCTCGTTCGGGATCAGGTATTCGCGCCCGTCGCGGGTGACCACGGCGACATAGCGCGCGCCGAGTTCGGAGATCCATCCGAAGGTCTCGCCCAGCGAGATCACGTCGCCCGGCTTGATCGACTTGTCGAGCAGCAGGATCACGCCCGAGATCAGGTTCGAGACAACCTTCTGCAGGCCGAAGCCGATGCCGAGGCCGATCGCGCCGGACAGCACCGTGAGGCTGGTGAGGTCGAAGCCCACCGATTGAAGTCCGACCACCACGGCGGCGCCGTAGAGGAACAGCCGGATCCCCTTGTCGGCGAGCACCTTCGAGGCGGGGGTGATGTCCTCGATGCCGACGATCCGGCGGTGGGCGGCGTTCGCGAGCAGCCCCGCGCCGGCGAACAGCAGCGCCACGGTGATCGCCCCCTTGAGCACCACCAGAAGCGAGATGCGCACCTCGCCGAACGAGAGCGCGGCTGCGTCGAGCGCATCGGCCGCAGTGCCGAGCTGGCCCAGGATCGCAAGGGTCGCGAAGGTCCAGGCGCCCCAGGTGACGACGGTGCGAAGCGCCCGGTTGCGGATCAGCCGCCCGCTGACGCCCACCAGCACCCAGGCGAGCACCAGCGAGGCGACAAGCGCGACGAGGTAGCTGCGGCTGGGCCATGTGGTCGCCCTGAGCGCGAAGACGGCGATCCACGAGAGCGCCACGAAGATGATCGGGCGCAGCCGCCGCAGGATGGTCACGAACAGACGCATCCGCGGCCGCGGCACCGATTCCATGGCGCGGATGCGCGCCTCGAGGCGCGGCTCGATCAGCCTGCTGACCACATGGGCGATCAAGAAGGCCAGCGCGAGGATGCCGAGCTGGTAAAGCCGCCAGGGCTGTGCGAACTCGGCCAGCGCGTTCTGCGCCCGCGGCACCGAGCCGTAGATCGCATCGATGATGGTGTCGAACTCCAGGGCGTACCTCCCAGTGCCGCGTGTGCCGCGCGCGGTTCCGGTCGTTGCCCAAGTGAGGCACAGCCGGGTGTCGGCGCACAAGGGGAAGCTGGCCGTCGGGGCGGCCGAAGGGGCGGTCTGACGTGCCGTAAGGATGTGTGACAGCAGTTGACGCCCGCGCGCGGGGCTGTCCAATATCGCCGCAGAGAAAATACCGTGGAAAACAATCTCGCAGGGAGAGTTTCGAAAATGAAGCGTCTTGTGCTCGCCGCCGCGCTGGCGGGGTTCGCCACGACCGCCACAGCGGCCGATCTGAAGATCTGCGTCGAGGGCGCCTATCCGCCGTTCTCGGAGGTCACCCCCTCCGGCGAGATCGTCGGCTTCGACATCGACATCGCCAACGCGCTCTGCGGCGCGATGGGCAAGAGCTGCGAGATGGTGCAGACCGAATGGGACGGCATCATCCCCGCGCTGATCGAGGGCAAGTGCGACGCCATCATCGCCTCGATGTCGATTACCGAGGAGCGCAAGAAGGCAGTCGACTTCACCGAGAAGTACTACTACACGCCGGCAAAGTTCATCGGCCGCGAGGGCGCGGGCCTGTCCGACACCCCGGAAGGGATGAAGGGCAAGGTCGTGGGTGTGCAGCGCGGCACGATTCATCAGGACTACATGGAAGGCAAGTTCCCCGGCGTCGAGCTGCGGCTTTACGGCACGCAGGACGAGGCTTATCTCGACCTGCAGGCCGGCCGCGTCGATGCGGTGGTCGCAGACTCGGTTGCGATGGATTACGGCTTCCTGCGCACCGACGCGGGCAAGGGCTTCGCCTTCTTCGGCGGCGACCACTACGACCCGGCGTTTCACGGCCCCGGCGCGGGCATCGCCGTCCGCAAGGACGATGACGCGCTCGAGGCCGCTCTGAACAAGGCGATCAAGGATATTCGCGCCTCGGGCGAATACACTGCGATCGCGAACAAGTACTTCGACTTCGACGTCTACGGCAGCTGACCCACTGCGCTTGTCAGACGCGGGCGGTGCGCCGCCCGCGTCCGGGATCCAAAGGGGCCTGCGGCTGGAACAGCTCTTTGCATATGCGCCCCTGCTGGGGCGGGGGGCGCTGGTCACGATCGAGGTGGCGCTTCTATCGCTCGTGGTTGCCACCGTGCTGGGCGGGATGGGCGCGATCGCGAAGCTCGCGGGCGCGATGGCGCCGCGCGCCGCTGCCGGGGTCTACACCACCATCGTGCGCGGCGTGCCGGATCTCGTTCTGATCCTGCTGATCTATTTCGGCGGGCAGCGGCTGGTGAACGACATCGGCCGCGGCCTGGGCCTCGACTATGTCGAGGTCTCGAAGTTCTGGGCGGGTGTGGCCGCGATCGGCTTCATCTACGGCGCCTACCTGACCGAGACCTTCCGCGGCGCCTATCTCAGCGTGCCTAGGGGCCAGGCCGAGGCCGCCTATGCGTTGGGTCTGAACCGCGGCCAGACATTGTGGCTGGTGACCCTGCCGCAGCTTCTGCGCCATGCGCTGCCCGGCTATGGCAATGTCTGGATGGTGCTGGTGAAGTCGACCGCCGTGGTGTCGGTGATCGGGCTCGAGGATCTGGTCGGTCTTGCCGACAAGGCGGGCAAGTCGACGCGCGAGCCGTTCCTGTTCTTCGTCGCCGTGATCCTCGTCTATCTGGCGATCACCGCCGTCTCCGGCTGGGCGCTGAGGCGGGTCGATGCGCGCGTGAGCCGGGGGATCGCGGCATGAATTTCGAGATCATCGCAGCCGCCTGGCCGATGTTCGCCAAGGGGGTGTGGATCACGCTGCATCTCACCGTGCTCGCGCTCGCGGTCGGCTTCGTGATCGCGCTGCCAGCAGCGCTGTCGCTGCACCAGAAGGGGCGCTTCCACCGCGTCTGGGGCGCCTATGTCTACGTCTTCCGGGGCACGCCGCTGCTGGTGCAGACGTACCTCATCTATTACGGCCTGAGCCAGTTCGATTGGGTGCGGTCGAGCTACCTGTGGGGCGCGCCGGCCTTTCTTGGCGACTCGTGGCTCGCCGGGGTCTGGCCGTCGCTCAAGTCGGCCTGGTGGTGCGCGCTGATCGCCTTCTCGCTGAACTCGGGCGCCTATCAGGCCGAGATCCTGCGTGGTGGGCTCAGCGTGGTTCCCAAGGGCGAGATCGAGGGGGCGAAGTCGCTGGGCCTCAACCCCTCGCAGGTGACGCGGCTGGTGCTGCTGCCCTCGGCGCTCAGGCGCGCGCTGCCGCAATACGGCAACGAGATCGTGTTCATGCTGCATGGCTCGGTCGTCGCGAGCGTGATCACGATTCAGGACATCCTCGGGGCGGGGCGCACGCTGAACGCGCGGCACTACGTGGCCTATGAGGGGTTCCTCACGGCGGCGGCGCTCTACATGGCGATCACCTTCGCGGTGGTCTGGGCCTTCCGGCAGGTCGAGCGGCGCTACCTGCGGCACCTCAACATCCGCCCCGTCAGGACGAAGGGCGCGCAGGCGCCGGGGCTCGCGGGGATCGGCGGCGTGGCGCTGCGGTGAGCCGCGCCGGGCGGGCGGCGGCCATGCTCGTCGCTGCGGCGCTGCAGGCCCCCACCGGTCATGCCGCCACGCCGGCCGAGTGCGCGCTGGTGATGGCGGGAACCGAGACCGAGGCGCGTCGTGCCTTCGAGGCCGGACTTGCCGAGCTGATCGCCGGCGTCGCGCCCGACCAGACGGCTTTGGCGGGCCGCGTGCGGGACCTTCAGCTTCTGCGCGCGCAGGACATGTTCGACCGGATCGCCCATCTCGCCGCCGAGCGCCCGCTTGCTTTCGAGGCCGAGGGCGGCGCGATCGCCTGGAGCGCGGAGGACGACGCGGGCTACATGGCGGACACCGCCCATGCCGCCCGGACCGAGCGGATCGCCCGGCTCGAAGGCGCGTTGGCCGATGATCCCGGGCGGGCGGATTTGCAGGCGCTCATTCGGAACGTCGTCTCGCGGCTCTTCGAGTTCCAGCGGCTGAGGGTCGATCTCGATGCCGCCCGAAGTGCCGCCGCCGCGGCCTTCGCCGCCTGCCGCGCCGGTTGAGGGCCCGTCGCAGCGGGGTTCTCAACGTCGCGGCATCAGCACCCAATAATCGAAATCGAGCACCACGCCCTCGGCATGCCGGCCGTCCGGCGCGCGGTGGGGGAAGTCCGCGGAAGTGCGGTTCTTCACCGCGACCAGCCGCAGCCTCAGCGCGCCGACCGACGGCACGGGCGTCGGGGCCTTGTCGAGCACCTCGGACCAGGCGCGCACCGTGTCGCCGGCAAAGCAGGGCGCGGTGTGCGCGCCGCCATTGATCGCCGCCACGATCTGCGCGTTGCCGAGCCCGTTGAAGCTGAGCCCGCGGGCGAGCGAGATGATGTGCCCGCCATAGATCAGGCGCGGCTCGCCGCCCCGCGCGGCCGGGTCGAAATGAACGCGCGCCGTGTTCTGCCAAAGGCGCGTCGCCATCATGTGCTCGGCCTCCTCGAGCATCACGCCGTCCACGTGGTCGATCTTCTCGCCCGGCTCGTAGTCGTCCCAGAAATGCGGCGAGCCAGCGAGGCGCGCGTCGTAGCCCGAGAAGCCGAGACCCTCGGGCACCACCAGATCGGCGGGCGCCACGGCGTCGGCGAGTTTCGGCACCACTGCCTCGGGCGGCGGCGCCGCCGCGTCGCGCTTCTTCACCATCACCCAGCGGCAATAGCGGATCACTGCCTCGGCACGCTGGTTGTAGCCGGTCGAGCGCACCCAGACGACGCCGGTGCGCCCGTTCGAGTTCTCGCGCAGGCCGATGACCTCGGAAATCGTGCTCAGCGTGTCGCCGGGAAAGACCGGCGTGAGGAACCGCCCCTCGGCATAGCCGAGATTGGCGACCGCGTTCAGCGAGATGTCGGGCACGGTCTTGCCGAACACGACGTGGAAGGCCGCGAGATCATCCAGCGGTGCGCGCGGCAGGCCGCAAGCGCGGGCGAACTCGTCGGAGGACGCCAGCGCGAAGCGCGAGGGGTAGAGCGCGGTCATGAGCGCCCGGTCCCCCTCGGTCACCGTGCGGGGCGTTGCATGGACGATCTCCTCGCCGACGCGGTAGTCCTCGAAGAAGCGGCCCGGATCGGTCTTTGCCATGGCGTTCGTCATCCTTCCCCATCCGGCCCGCGCTTGCTCGGGACGGGCGGCACGCGCCCCCTCGACGGGGGCGTGGGCCGCGCCTCAGAGCTGGCCGAGCTTCACGTCCGACGAATACTCGCCCTCGACCTCCTTCACCACGGCCTGCGCGCAACGCACCACGCCGCGGGCCGCATCGAAGGTGTAGGCGGGGCTGCCATAGAGCTCCCAGCCCGCGTTGAGCGCCGCCGTGACCTTGTGGCAGAAGGCCGAGGTGTCGTCCTCGGTCAGCAGGCGATAGGCCTTCATGCTCCCCCTCCCGGCAGGGGCGAGACCCCGGCCCACAGGTGCAGCATGGCGATGATGCCGAACACCACGACGGTGGCCACCGCATGGATCGCCCAGCCCTTCACCGTGCCGGGCGCCGGGCGCGCCCAGTCCTTGCCGTCGCGCTTGTTGATGCCGATCATCGCCACCACCGCCCAGGCGAGGATTCCGCCGAACAGCACCACCGAGGCGAGATCGCCATTGACCAGCAGGTGCGCCAGCGCCCAGGTCTTGGTGGCGATCAGCTGCGGGTGGCGCACCCGTGCCCGCACCCCGCTGGGAATGCCCTTGGCGATGAAGAAGAACACCGCCACCAGCATCAGCAGGTTGTTGAGGTGGACCAGATAGGCGGGCGGGAACCACAGGTTCACGAATTCCGCGCGCTGGTAGCCGATCACCATCAGCGCGACGGCCGCGACGCTGAGGGCCGCCATCACCCCCTTGGCCGGCCCCGCGCCCAGCCGCGCATCGAGTTCGGCGCGCCGCGCCGGTGCCTTGATCTTGAGAAGATGCGTCGCCCACCATAGGGCGAGGCCAAGGATGAGGATCGGCATGTCGTGCTCCCTGTCAGTCCGCTGCGGCCGCGAGGCGCGCGATCGCCTCGGCCTCGGCCAGAAGGCGGCGGGCGCTCTCGACATGGAGGTTCTCGACGATCCGCCCGTCCACCACCGCCACCCCCTCGCCCCGCGCCTCGGCCGCGGCGAAGGCTTCCACATAAGTGCGGGCTTGCGCAATCTCGGCGTCCGAGGGGGCGAAGACCTCGTTGGCGATCGCCAGCTGGTCGGGATGGATCAGCGTCTTGCCGTCCATGCCCATCTCGCGGCCCTGCAGGCAGGCGCGCCTCAGCCCCTCGGCGTCGCGGAAGGCGTTGTAGACGCCGTCGACGATGGCAAGCCCATGGGCGCGCGCCGCCAGCAGACAGAGCCCCAGCCCCGTGATCACCGGCAGCCGCATCTCGGTGTGCTGCGCGCGCAGGTCCTTCACGAGATCGTTCGTCCCCATCACGAGGCAGGCGAGCAGCGGATGCGCCCCCGCGATCTCGGGGGCGTTCAGCATCCCGAGCGGCGTCTCCATCATCGCCCAGATGCGGGTGTGGGGCTGCGCGCCAAGCCGCTCGAAGCCGAGCGCCACGTCGCGCACCATCCGCGCGCTCTCGACCTTCGGAACAAGCACCGCGTCGGGGCCCGCGGCCACGGCGGCGGCAAGGTCGTCGGCTCCCCATTCGGTGTCGAGCCCGTTGATTCGGATCAACACCTCGCGGGGCCCGAAGCCGCCCGCGCGCACGGCGCCGGCGACCATCTGGCGCGCGGCCAGCTTCTCGGCCGGTGCGACGGCGTCCTCGAGGTCGAGGATCAGCGCGTCGGCGGGCAGGCCGCGGGCCTTTTCCAGCGCGCGGGCCTTCGAGCCCGGCATGTAGAGGACCGAGCGGCGCGGGCGCGGGGCTTGGTTGGTCATCGGGCGGCCTCCCGGGCGCGACGTGTGAAACAATCTTGCGCGACTTCTATGCGTGCGGTGCAGCATCGCGCAAGGGGCGCGGGCGTCGCAACGGCCGCGCTTGACGACGTCCGGGCTTGCGCCGCAGCCTCGGCCTTCCGTGACCGAGCGAGGTGCCCCGAGATGACTGCCCGCGACCCGCTGCCGCCAGAAGGCGAAGGCCGCCCCGACCCCGAAGCCTTCGGCCGCGCGTTGGGGCCGGGGCTGGGCGTGAACCTGCTGGTCAGCGATGTCGGGCGCGCGGCGCTGTGGCAGGCCCGCGTGCTGGGGGCCGAGGTGGTTTACCGCGACGCCGATTTTGCCATCGTGCATGCGCATGGCTCGGTGTGGATGCTGCATCACGACCGCACCTATGGCCGCCACCCGATGGGCGGGATCGCCCGCGCGGGGGGGGCTGCGCGCGGCGCGGGGGCGGAACTGCGGCTCTATGGCCGCGACCCGGACGCGGCGGCGGTCGAGGCCGAAGCGCTGGCCGCGAGCCTTGGCGGCGGCGTGCTTGCCGGGCCCGCCGATAAGCCGCACGGGCTGAGGGAGGCCCATCTCGCCGACCCCGAGGGCTATGTCTGGGTCCCCTCGGTTCCCAAGCGCGGCTGAAGCGTTCACCCGGTCTTTACCGTTGCCGGCCAGTCTGGGCCGCGGCCCCGGAACGCGGGGCGCCGCGCCTGCGGCCACCCGAATCGCCGGGGGAAACCCCGGCAGGTCCGTCCGGGCGGGATGCTGCGCCGCAACTTTCGGGGGGATGCCGTGGAGCGTCTGCAGGACGCGCGGGACCGGCCCTTCGCGCCTGCGGCATCGGCGGCATCGGCGGCGCGCCCTCTTGCCATCAGGGGTCAAATCGGGCATGGCGCCCCGGTCTCGCCACCGCAAGGACCGCCTCGGCGGAGGCCGGCGCGCGATGGGGAGCAAGCGGTACGCCCGTCCCGCCACCGGGAGAGCGGGGCGCGCCTGCCATGCGGAGAGATTGGGAGACAACATCGATGGCCAGACGGAAAATCGCGCTGATCGGCGCCGGGCAGATCGGCGGCACGCTTGCGCATCTCGCCGGGCTCAAGGAACTCGGCGACGTCGTCCTGTTCGACATCGCCGAGGGGACACCGCAGGGCAAGGCGCTCGACATCGCGGAGTCGAGCCCGGTCGACGGGTTCGACGCGGCCTTCGCGGGCGCCAACGACTATTCCGCCATCGCGGGCGCCGATGTCTGCATCGTCACCGCCGGCGTGCCCCGCAAGCCGGGCATGAGCCGCGATGACCTGCTGGGCATCAACCTCAAGGTCATGCGCTCGGTGGGCGAGGGCATCCGCGAGCATGCGCCCGACGCCTTCGTGATCTGCATCACCAACCCGCTCGACGCCATGGTCTGGGCGCTCCAGAAGTATTCGGGCCTGCCGAAGGAGAAGGTCGTCGGCATGGCTGGTGTGCTCGATTCGGCGCGCTTCCGCTACTTCCTGGCCGAGGAGTTCGGCGTCTCGGTGAAGGACGTCACCGCCTTCGTGCTGGGCGGCCACGGCGACACCATGGTGCCGCTGACGCGCTACTCGACGGTCGCGGGCGTGCCGCTGCCCGACCTCGTGCAGATGGGCTGGACGACGCAGGAGCGGCTCGACGCCATCGTGCAGCGCACCCGCGACGGGGGCGCCGAGATCGTGGGGCTCCTGAAGACCGGCTCGGCCTTCTACGCCCCGGCGGCGTCGGCGATCGCGATGGCCGAGAGCTATCTCAAGGACCAGAAGCGGGTGCTGCCCTGCGCCGCCTGGGTCGAGAGCGCCTATGGGCTCAAGGGTCTCTATGTCGGCGTGCCCGTCGTGATCGGCGAGGGCGGCATCGAGCGGATCGTCGAGATCAAGCTGAACAAGGACGAGCAGGTGATGCTCGACAAGTCGGTCTCGGCGGTCGAGGGGCTGGTCGCCGCCTGCAAGGGGATCGACGGCGGCCTGGCCTGAGCAGGCCTCGGGAGCAGTAATCAGCGGACCGCGGGCAGCCAGCCCGCGGTCCGTCGTCGTTAGGGCCGGCCGCTGCGCCCGGTCCCGCCATGCATCGCGCGCAACAGCGCCATGCATGTTCCCGCCCCGTTTGGACTTGATCTCTCATGCTGCAATGCACAAATTCAGGGTGCAGCGCAAAAAGACGGTCCACGTCCGCTGCATCGGGAGGAAGACGCCCGTGACACATCGTGTGACGGAGGTTTTCCATGAGCAGACCGACCATCGACCAGATCCGCGCCCGCGAGGCGGGCGATATCCCTCGCATCAGCCCCGAGGTGATCGACGCGGCGATCCGCGAGGGCCAGCGCCTTCGGGCCGAGGCATTCGCGCGGTGGCTGCGTGCAGGCGCGTTAGCGGTGCGCGGACAGATCTCAGGCGCCACGTTGAGGTTCCGCCGCCGCCGTCTGGCGGGCTGACGCCGAGCCGTAGATGGGACCGGGGTGGCAGGGGCCTCCCCGGTCCGTGCGCATCTCCACTCCGCTTCTCTGCGCGCTCGCGGTCGGCGCGCCGGTCTGCGCCGCTCTGGCAGGCATTCCGCCGACCACCCGCCCGGTTCCGACATGTCCGGCCTTTCGTCGGCCTGGGACCCCGATCCGCGTTCGGGCGGACGATGTGGCCTCTCCGGGCGGTCGACGCTGGTAGACAGCTTGGTCGCTCTGGTATACCACATACCTGCCGTTTCGCGGACCGCAAGGTGGTCCGTTGTCACAGGGTGCATTGTGCAGTTGCAGCATGGCGCACCGCAAGCTAGAGGAAGGGCGCCAGACGGGCGGGATGCGACGGACGGGACGGCACTTCCGCGCCCCGATCGCGCCAACAGAGAACGAACCCAGGGCGGCGAGGCCGCGAACGCGATGGGGAGGGCGGAAAAGGCAATGAACATCCACGAATACCAGGCGAAACAGATCCTCAAGGAATACGGCGCGCCCGTCTCCCGCGGCGTACCGGTCCTCGATGCGTCCGAGGCGCGGCGCGCCGTCGAGACGCTGGGCGGCCCGGTCTGGGTCGTGAAGGCCCAGATCCACGCGGGCGGCCGCGGCAAGGGCAAGTTCAAGGAATCGGACGCCGGCGACAAGGGCGGCGTGCGGATCGCCAAGTCCGAGGACGAGGCCGTGGCATTCGTCGAGCAGATGCTGGGCAAGACGCTGGTCACGCACCAGACCGGCCCCTCGGGCAAGCAGGTGGGCCGCATCTATCTCGAGGAGGGGGCCGCCATCGCGCGCGAGCTCTACCTGTCGCTGCTCGTGGACCGCGAGACCTCGCGCATCTCGTTCATCGCCTCGACCGAGGGCGGCATGGACATCGAGGAGGTGGCGCACAACACCCCCGAGAAGATCCTGACCTTCAGCGTCGATCCCGCGACCGGCATCCAGCCCTTCCACGGCCGCAAGGTCGCCTTCGCGCTGGGCCTCTCGGGCAACGCGATGAAGCAGTGCGTGAAGCTGATCGACACGCTCTATCGCCTGTTCGTCGAGAAGGACTGCTCGCTGGTCGAGATCAACCCCCTCATCGTGACCGAGTCGGGCGACATCAAGTGCCTCGACTGCAAGATGAACTTCGACAGTAACGCGCTCTACCGCCACCCCGAGATCGTGGCCCTTCGCGACGAGACCGAGGAGGACCCCAAGGAGCTGGAAGCCTCGAAGTTCGATCTCAACTACATCGCGCTCGACGGCGAGATCGGCTGCATGGTGAATGGCGCGGGGCTGGCGATGGCCACGATGGACATCATCAAGCTCTACGGCTCCGAGCCCGCCAACTTCCTCGACGTGGGCGGCGGCGCGACCAAGGAGAAGGTGACGGAAGCCTTCAAGATCATCACCTCGGACCCCAAGGTGAAGGGGATCCTGGTCAACATCTTCGGCGGTATCATGCGCTGCGACGTGATCGCCGAGGGCGTGATCGCCGCGGTGCGCGAGGTCGGCCTCAAGGTGCCGCTGGTCGTGCGGCTGGAAGGCACGAACGTGGAACTCGGCAAGGACATCATCAACAAGTCGGGGCTCGACGTGATCGCCGCCGACAACCTGGCCGACGCGGCGAAGAAGATCGTGGCGGCCGTGAAGGGGGGTGCGTGATATGGCGGTTCTGGTCGACGAGAACACCAAGGTCATCTGCCAGGGCCTCACCGGCGCGCAGGGCACCTTCCACACCGAGCAGGCGATCGCCTACGGCACCCGGATGGTCGGCGGCGTCACGCCGGGCAAGGGCGGCTCGACCCATATCGGCCTGCCCGTCTTCGATACCGTGGCCGACGCCGTGGCAAAGACGGGCGCGGACGCGACCGCGATCTACGTGCCGCCCCCCTTCGCCGCGGACGCCATCCTCGAGGCGATCGACGCCGAGATCCCGCTGATCGTCTGCATCACTGAGGGCATCCCGGTGATGGACATGATGAAGGTCAAGCGCGCGCTGGGCGGGTCGGCCTCGCGGCTGATCGGCCCGAACTGCCCGGGAATCATCACCCCAGACGCCTGCAAGATCGGCATCATGCCGGGTCATATCCACCGGCGCGGTTCGGTGGGGATTGTGTCGCGGTCGGGCACGCTTACCTATGAGGCCGTGGCGCAGACCACCGCCGCGGGGCTGGGGCAGTCGACCTGCATCGGCATCGGCGGCGACCCGATCAAGGGGACCGAGCACATCGACGCGCTCGAGCTCCTGCTGGGCGATCCGGAGACCGAGTCGATCATCATGATCGGCGAGATTGGCGGCTCGGCCGAGGAGGACGCGGCCGCGTTCATCGCGGACGAGCGCAAGCGCGGCCGCTCGAAGCCCATCGCGGGCTTCATCGCCGGGCGCACGGCCCCCCCGGGCCGCCGGATGGGGCACGCGGGTGCCATCATTTCGGGGGGCAAGGGCGGCGCCGAGGACAAGATCGAGGCGATGCAATCCGCCGGGATTGTGGTCGCAGAAAGCCCCGCGGGCCTCGGAGAGGCTTTGCTTAAGGCGCTCGGTCGGTAAGGATAGGCGGGCGGCGCAGGCAAGCTGCGCCGCCCGCATCGCCAGAGCGGCCCCGTGAGAGGGCGGCATGGCAAAGGCAAGTGGGGCCTGGGAGATGCGGCCCTGTGACATCTGGGGAAAGGGGGGCTGCAAGGCCCTCCCGATTGGCGCGACCATGAACGATCAGAGCCAGAACTTTCAGCTTCACGCTTCGTCCTTCCTGCAAGGGCACAACGCCGAGTATGTCGAGCAGCTCTATGCGCGCTACGTCGCCGACCCCGCGTCGGTGGACCCGAGCTGGGCCGCCTGGTTCGCCGCGCTGGGGGATGACCCGAGCGCGGTGACCGCCGAGGCCGAGGGCGCGCCCTGGGAGCGGCGCGACTGGCCGCCCACGGCGAATGGCGAGCTGGTGGCCGCGCTCGACGGCCAGTGGGACCAGGTGCCGGGCGCCGCGAAGCTCGCGAAGAAGATCGAGGCCAAGGCGGCTGCCAAGGGCGACATGATCGACGCGGCCCAGATGCGCGCGGCCGTGCTCGATTCGATCCGGGCGATCATGTACATCCGCTCGTTCCGTTCGCGCGGGCACCTGGGCGCCGACCTCGACCCGCTGCGGCTGACGGGCCATGTCCAGCACCCAGAGTTCGACCCGCGCTTCTTCGGCTTCAAGGAGGCCGATCTCGACCGGCCGATCTTCATCGACAACGTGCTGGGCCTCGAATACGCCACCATGCGCGAGATCGAGGCGCTGCTGAAGCGGACCTACCAGGGGACCTTCGCGCTGCAGTTCATGCACCTGCAGGACCCCGAGCCCAAGTCCTGGCTGCAGCAGCGCATCGAAGGCTATGGCAAGGAAATCCAGTTCACCAAGCGGGGTCGCAAGGCGATCCTGAACAAGCTGGTCGAGGCCGAGGGCTTCGAGAAGTTCCTGCACGTGAAGTACACCGGCACCAAGCGCTTCGGCCTCGACGGCGGCGAGGCGCTGATCCCGGCGATGGAGCAGATCATCAAGCGCGGCGGTGCGCTGGGCGCCAAGGAGATCGTGATCGGCATGCCGCATCGCGGGCGCCTGTCGGTGCTGGCCAACGTCATGTCGAAGCCCTACCGGGCGATCTTCAACGAGTTCCAGGGCGGCAGCTTCAAGCCGCAGGATGTCGACGGCTCGGGCGACGTGAAGTATCACCTTGGCGCCTCGTCGGACCGCGAGTTCGACGGCAACACCGTGCATCTCAGCCTGACCGCGAACCCCAGCCACCTCGAGGCGGTGAACCCGGTCGTGCTGGGCAAGGTGCGCGCGAAGCAGGAGATCGCGGGCAACGACCGCACCAGCGTCATCCCGATCCTGCTGCATGGCGACGCGGCCTTCGCGGGGCAGGGCGTTGTGGCCGAGTGCTTCGGTCTCTCGGGCCTCAAGGGGCACCGCACGGGCGGCACCATTCACATCGTCGTCAACAACCAGATCGGCTTCACAACGGCGCCGCACCACTCGCGTTCGTCGCCTTATCCAACCGACATCGCCAAGATGGTGGACTGCCCCATCTTCCACGTGAACGGCGACGACCCCGAGGCGGTGGTCCACGCCGCCAAGGTGGCGACCGAGTTCCGCCAGCTGTTCCAGCGCGACGTGGTGATCGACATCTTCTGCTACCGCCGCTTCGGCCACAACGAGGGGGATGAACCGATGTTCACCCAGCCCCTCATGTACAAGGCGATCCGCAAGCAGAAGACGACCCTTCAGCTCTATACCGAGCGGCTGGTCGAGGATGGGCTGATCGACGCGGACGAGGTCGAGCAGGCCAAGGCCGCCTTCCAGTCCTTCCTGAACGACGAGTTCGAGGCGGCGAAGGACTACAAGCCGAACAAGGCCGACTGGCTGGACGGCCGCTGGTCGGGCCTGAGCAAGTCGGGCGAGGAATATCAGCGTGGCCAGACGGCGGTGCCGATGGAGACGCTGAGGCGCGTCGGCGCCGCGCTGACCCGGCTGCCGGCCGAGTTCAAGCCGCACCGGACGATCGAGCGCCTGCTGGAAGCCAAGAAGCAGATGATCGATTCCGGCGAGGGCATCGACTGGGCGACCGCCGAGGCGCTCGCCTTCGGCACGCTGCTGACCGAGGGCTACAAGGTCCGTCTCTCGGGGCAGGACTGCACCCGCGGCACCTTCAGCCAGCGCCATTCCGGCATCATCGACCAGGAGACCGAGGAGCGCTACTACCCGCTCAACCACATCATGGAGGGGCAGGCGGAATACGAGGTCATCGACTCGATGCTCTCGGAATACGCGGTGCTGGGCTATGAATACGGCTTCAGCCTCGCCGAGCCAAAGGCGCTGGTGCTGTGGGAGGCGCAGTTCGGCGACTTCGCCAACGGCGCCCAGATCATGATCGACCAGTTCATCAGCTCGGGCGAGCGCAAGTGGCTGCGCATGTCGGGCCTGGTGATGCTGCTGCCCCACGGCTTCGAGGGGCAGGGGCCCGAGCACTCCTCGGCCCGGCTCGAGCGCTACCTGCAGCTCTCGGCCGAGGACAACTGGATCGTCGCCAACTGCACGACGCCTGCGAACTACTTCCACATCCTGCGCCGCCAGCTTCACCGCAGCTTCCGCAAGCCGCTGGTGCTGATGACGCCGAAGTCGCTGCTGCGGCACAAGCGCTGCGTCTCGAAGCTCGAGGAAATGGCCGAAGGCTCGTCGTTCCATCGCGTGCTGTGGGACGATGCCGAGATGGGCGGCTCGGAGCTGAAGCTGAAGGCGGACGACCAGATCCGCCGCGTCGTGATCTGCTCGGGCAAGGTCTATTACGACCTGCTGGAAGAGCGCGACGCGCGCGGGCTCGATGACGTCTACCTGATGCGGCTCGAGCAGTTCTATCCCTTCCCGGCCCTCAGCCTCACGCGCGAGCTGCAGCGCTTCCGTAACGCCGATGTCGTGTGGTGCCAGGAGGAGCCGAAGAACCAGGGGGCATGGTTCTTCGTCGAGCCGAACATCGAATGGGTGCTGACGCGGATCGGCGCCAAGGTGTCGCGGCCGGTCTATGCTGGCCGCGCGGCCTCGGCCTCGCCTGCGACCGGGCTCGCAAGCCAGCACAAGGCCGAGCAGGACGCGCTGGTCAACGCCGCGCTCACGCTCTGAACGGATCAAGGGGACACAGAGTATGACCATCGAAGTCAGGGTTCCGACGCTGGGCGAATCGGTGACCGAGGCGACCGTCGCGACCTGGTTCAAGCAGCCTGGCGAGGCGGTTGCCGCCGACGAGATGCTGTGCGAGCTCGAGACCGACAAGGTGACCGTCGAGGTGCCCTCGCCCGCCGCCGGCGTGATGGGCGAGCATGTCGCCAAGGCGGGCGAGACCGTGGGGGTGGATGCGCTCCTTGCCACGATCGAGGACGGCGCAGGCGCTGCGGCGAAGCCCGCCGCGAAGGCGGCGCCCGAGCCCGCGGCGGCGAGCGTGCCCGAACCCGGCGCCGGCCCCACCGCGGTCGAGCCGCGCGCCGATGTCGAGGATGCGCCCTCGGCGAAGAAGGCGATGGCCGAGGCGGGGCTCAGCCGCGATCAGGTCGACGGCACTGGACGGGATGGCCGCGTCATGAAGGAGGACGTGGCCCGCGCCGCCGCTGCCCCGCGCCCGGCGGCCGCCGCGCCGGCGGCCCCGGTGCCGGCCGCCCCCTCGGCGCCCGCCGCCGCGCCCGAGCGCGAGAAGCGGGTGAAGATGACCCGGCTGCGCCAGACCATCGCGCGCCGCCTGAAGGAGGCCCAGAACACCGCCGCCATGCTGACCACCTACAACGAGGTGGACATGTCGGGCGTGATGGGCATCCGCAACGAGTTCAAGGACATCTTCGAGAAGAAGCACGGCGTGAAGCTGGGCTTCATGTCCTTCTTCGTGAAGGCCTGCTGCCACGCGCTGAAGGAGATCCCGGCGGTCAATGCCGAGATCGACGGCGACGAGATCGTCTACAAGAACTACTGCCATGTCGGCGTCGCGGTCGGCACGCCCTCGGGCCTCGTCGTGCCCGTGGTGCGCGATGCCGACGCCATGAGCTTCGCCGAGATCGAGAAGAAGATAGCCGAGTTCGGCGTGAAGGCCCGCGACGGCAAGCTGTCGATGGCCGAGATGCAGGGCGGCACCTTCACCATCTCGAACGGCGGCGTCTATGGCTCGCTGATGTCCTCGCCGATCCTGAACCCGCCGCAGTCGGGCATCCTGGGCATGCACAAGATCCAGGAGCGCCCGATGGTCGTGGGCGGGCAGATCGTGGCGCGGCCGATGATGTACCTGGCGCTGAGCTATGACCACCGGATCATCGACGGCAAGGAGGCGGTGACCTTCCTCGTGCGGGTCAAGGAAAGCCTCGAGGATCCGCGCCGCCTGCTGATGGATCTCTGAGACCCGGGGGGCGGTGGCGGATGACGGGATGGGCACATGCCACACTCCGCATCCGCGACGCCGCCGTGCCGCGGCTGATGGCCGTGGTCGGGCCCATGGGGGCCATCGGCGCGGTTGCGGCGCTGAGCATGCGCCAGGCGCTGGGGATGCCGCCGCAACTGGGCTACCTGTTCGCCGCGGTCATCGCGCTCGTCATCGGCATCGTGATGGTCTGGGCGCGCTGGCGGCTGAGGCGGGGGAACGGGGCAGTGACCGAGATGGGCATCCTCGCGACGCTGCATGCGCTGGCCGGGGCGCTGGCGCTGCGGGCGGTGCTGGGGCCCAATGGCGCTCCGGTCGCTGCAGCGGGGTTCGTCGCAGTCTATGCGCCGATGATGGCGGCGCTGCTGGCCTGGTGCGCGCGCGTGCCGATCGGGGCCGCGCGCGACCCGGGGAGCGCCTGACGCGAGGCGCTGGGGAATGGGCGCCCGGATGGGCGATCAGGGCTTGACGCAGGGGCGCCCGGACGCGTGCGGACGCGCCGGGAGAGCCCGCAGGGGCGGACGGACAGGAGAGGGGACATTCGATGGCCGACTATGACGTGGTGGTGATCGGCGGCGGCCCGGGCGGCTATGTCTGCGCGATCCGGGCGGCGCAGAACGGGCTCAAGGTGGCCTGCATCGAGGGGCGCGGCGCGCTGGGCGGCACCTGCCTCAATGTCGGCTGCATCCCATCGAAGGCGCTCCTGCATGCCTCCGAGATGCTGCACGAGGCCGAGGGCAACTTCCGCAAGATGGGCATCAAGGCCTCGGGTCTCGAGGTCGATGTGCCCCAGATGATCGCCTACAAGCAGGAGGCGATCGACGTCAACACCAAGGGCATCGAGTTCCTCTTCAAGAAGAACAAGGTGACCTATGTGAAGGGCTGGGCCGAGATCGTCGCCCCCGGCCAGGTCAAGGTGGGCGACGAGGTCCTGAACGCGAAGAACATCGTGATCGCCACCGGGTCCGAGCCCGCCGCGCTGAAGGGTGTCGAGGTCGACGAGAAGCGCGTCGTGACATCGACCGGGGCGCTCGAGCTGACCTCGGTGCCGAAGAAGCTGGTGGTGATCGGGGCTGGTGTGATCGGGCTCGAGCTCGGTTCGGTCTGGGGACGCCTCGGCGCCGAGGTCACGGTGGTCGAGTATCTCGACCAGATCACGCCGGGGCAGGATGGCGAGGTGGTCAAGCACTTCCAGCGCATCCTGGGCAAGCAGGGCTTCAAGTTCGTGCTCGGCGCGGCGGTGCAGGGGGTCGAGACGCTCAAGACCAAGCTCAAGGTCACCTACCGGCTGCGCAAGGACGACAGCGAGCAGACGATCGACGCCGATGTCGTGCTGGTCGCGACCGGGCGGAAGCCCTACACGGCGGGGCTGGGCCTCGACCGGCTGGGGGTCGAGATGACGGACAAGGGTCAGATCAAGACCGATGGCCACTGGCGGACCAACATCCCCGGCATCTACGCCATCGGCGACGTGATCGAGGGCCCGATGCTGGCGCACAAGGCCGAGGACGAGGGCATGGCGGCGGCGGACGTGATCGCCGGCCGCCACGGCCACGTCAATTACGGCGTGATCCCGGGCGTGATCTACACCGCCCCCGAGGTCGCGAGCGTGGGCAAGACCGAGGAACAGCTGAAGGCCGAGGGCCGCAAGTACAAGGTCGGCAAGTTCCCCTTCCTCGCGAACGGCCGGGCCAAGGCGAACCTGGTGTCGGACGGCTTCGTCAAGATCCTCGCCGATGCCGAGACCGACCGCGTGCTGGGCGCGCATATCATCGGACCGGGTGCGGGCGATCTGATTCACGAGATCTGCGTCGCCATGGAGTTCGGCGCCGCGGCCGAGGACATCGCCATGACCTGCCATGCGCACCCCACCTATTCCGAGGCGGTGCGCGAGGCGGCGCTGGCCTGTGGGCAGGGCGCGATTCACGCCTGAGCGCACTGCGCGGATGATCCCGAGGGCGCCCCGTCACGGGCGCCCTTTTTCGCGTCCGCGGGATTGGCGCGCGCGGCGATCCGGCCTAGCTCTGCTGGGAAGCCATAAGAACGAGGGACCCACATGACACGCCTGCTCGGCATCTCGGGTGCCCTGCGCAAGGGCAGCACCAACACCATGCTGGTGAAGGAGGCCGCGCGGCTGTTCGCCCCCGACCATTTCGACATGGCCGACCTGCGTCTGCCGCTCTACGACGCCGACCTCGAGGCCGAGGGGATGCCCGGCGAGGTCACGCGGCTGGTCGAGCAGATCCGGGCGGCGGATGCCATCGTGATCTCGACCCCGGAATACAACAAGGCGCCGCCGGGCGTGCTGAAGAACGCCCTCGACTGGATCAGCCGGGTGCGGCCGATGGCGACCGAGGGCAAGCCCGTGGCGCCGATCTCGGCCGCCGCGGGCATGGCGGGCGGGCAGCGCGCGACCTCGGCACTGTATCTCATGCTGATCCCCTTCGGCGTGCGGCTGGTCACCGCGCCCGAGGTTTCGGTGGGCAATTCGTCGAAGAAGTTCGACGCCGATGGACGGCTCACGGACGAGGCCGCCGAGAAGTTCCTGCGCCAGAAGATGGAGGCGCTCCGGGCCGCTATCTGAGGCCGGTCCCGCGGGGCCATCGAGCCCCCGCGCGCCCGGTGCCGGCTCGGGCCGTCGCGGCGCGCGCGGGTGGCGCGGGCGGGTCAATAGCCCGTCATCTCGAGATAGCCGCGGCCGGGATGGGTGCCCGTCGCGCGCACCGGCCCCTCCCAGTAGGCGAAGTCGGTGGCCATCCAGCTTTGCGGGTTCAGCGCCTCGGTCTCGATCGCGAGCCCGCGGGACGGGATGGCGATCCGCCAGCGGACGGGGATGCTGCGCCCGGCAACCTCTGCCTCGGCCAGCGGGTCGACCTCGATCGTCCCGGGGTCTAGCCGCGTCGAGCGTCCGTCCGGCTCGATCCAGTTCCCGGTGACATAGGGTGCGCCGGCCCTCGCGCGCAGGCGGTAGACCATCAGCTTGCGCTCGTCGGGCAGGTGGAGCGACAGCCAGTCCCAGCCCGCCTGGTCGGCATCGAGCGGCTGGCTCGACCATTCGCGGTCCATCCAGGCGCGCCCGGTCACCGCGCGCCGCGCGCCGCCGGGAGCGATCCAGCCCGTGACCGCGAAGAAGGGCTGGGAGTAGTAGTGCGACGCCTGGCCGCGCTCGGACTTCACGCTGTAGCCCTCGACTCCTTGCAGCGCCACGCCTCGGTAGGTCGCGAGGGCGAGCTCATAGGCGAAATCGGCCCCGTGCGCGCGCATCTCGACCGGACCGAGGGCGCTTGCCGGCGTGCCGGGCGCGCGCGGGGCGGTCTCGGCCAGGCGCCAGTCGTCGATGAAGGCCGCAAAGGGCGTGGCCGCCACCCCCGCCTGCCCCACGCCTGCGCGGGCATAGCGCTGGGCGTGGTGATGACTCGTCGCTGTCGTGAGACCGGCATGTCCCATCCAGATTTGCGGCGTCTGCCAGCCCGCGCCGCCGTGGTCCGGCGGGGCGAGCGCGATGCGGAACAGCGTCCATTGCACACCCGCCTCGGCGCCCGCCTCGTCGGTGAGCACCGCCGTCACGTACCACCATTCGATCCGGAAATCCGGGTGGGGTCCGTGATCGGCGGGAAAGCGCAGCCGCGTCGATGGCAGCACCTCGGCGAAGCCCTTGGCGGTCGCGCCCAGCCCCGCGAAGCCCTGCGCCAGGGCGGCGGCGGGGATCAGCGCGAGGGCGGAGAGCCCCTTGAGAAGCCAGCGGCGGTCAGCGTTCATCGGCAAAGATCCGCAGAAGCCGGGCCGGCGGCGTGCGGGCAAGCCTGAGCACCGGCGACAGCGATGCCACGAGCGCCGCGGCGAGCGAGAGCGCCGCCAGAGCCGCCCAGTCGGCGGGGAAGACGTGCAGCGGCAGCCGCCAGCCGAAGGCCGCGACGTTGACCACGGCGACGAGGAGCCAGGCCACCGCGAGGCCGAGCGGGATGGCGACGAGCGCCGTCAATGCGGCCAGCGCCAGTATCCGCAGGATCTCGATCAGCGCGAGCCTGCGCCGCGTGAGGCCTAGCGCCCACAGCGGCGCAAGCTGCGGCAGGCGATGGGCGGCAAGCGTCATCAGCGAGGCCATGAGCGCCACCCCCGCCACACCCAGCGTCAGCGTGTTGAGCGCCGCCGTCACCGTGAAGGTACGTTCGAAGATCGCGGTCGATTCGCGTTTGAGCGCCGCCTGGTCGACCATGTTGGCGGGCTCCATCCCCGTCTCAGCGGCAAGCGCCGAAAGCAGGGCGGGCACGGCCGCTGGATCCGCCCGGATGCCCATCGAGTTCGGCGCCCCTTCCGGCCAGCGCGCCTCGAAGGCCCCGAGCGCGACGCGGACCTGGCCCTTCGGGTTGCCGTAGTCGGGATAGATCCCCGCGACATCGAGATGCCAGTCCCCGGTCGGTGTCGGCACGCTCACCGCGTCGCCGATGCGAAGGCCGGCGCGCCGCGCCAGCTGCTCGCTGACCAGCGCGGCAGTGCCTGACGCGACCGCGTCCCAGCCGCCGGGCACGACCGCGAGGGTCGGCCAGCGCTCGCGATAGGTGGCGTGCGGGGTGAAGCCCTGCAGTTCAACCGGCCAGCCGGCGATGCGGGTCTCCTCGGCGCGGCTCGGCAGGACGGCCGTCACCTCGGGGCGGGCGGCGAGCCAGGCGATGACGCGCGCGGCCTCGGCCCCCGAGGCGGGCCGGACATAGGCCTCGGCCGCGAGCCGCCCGTCGAGCCAGCCGGTGAAGGCCGTTCGGAAGCTGCCGACCATGGTGCCCACCCCGATGTTCACGCCCAGCGCGAGCAGCAGCGCCATCAGCGCGAGCGAAAGCGCCGGAAGCTGCTGGCGGGTGTCGGCCCAGAACCACTGGACGACCGGCCGCCGCGCCACCGCCTCAGCCGCGATCAGCGCGCGACCGATGACGGCCGGCAGCGCAAGAGCCGCGCCCAGCAGCAGGCAGCCCATCGCCGCGAATGCGGTCTCGAGCCCTTCGGCGCTGGCGGCGAGGGCGGCGGCAAGCGCGATCAGGCCCAGCGCGGCGAGACCGAGCCGGGCGATGCGCCGCCGGCTCGCCGCCTCCCAGGCCCGCGGCGCGGCGCTTTCCAGCACCGGCAGGCGATGTACGCGGAGAAGCCCGGCCGCCGCGGCGGCCAGCGCTCCCGCGAGGCTGATCGCTAGCCCCGAAAGCCACCAGACCGCGCCCAGCGCGAGCACGCCCGACACCTCGGCGCCATAGAGGCCGCGCAGCGTCGCCGCGACATCGGGCAGCAGCGCCAGGGCGATCAGCCAGCCGGCGGCGACCCCGGCCAGCCCCGCCACCGCCGCGAGGGTCATGAGCTCGGCCAGCAGCGCGCCGGTCAGGCCCAGCGCGGACACACCGCAGGCGCGCAGCGTCCGGAACATAGCGAGGCGCTGCTCGACCGCGAGGCCGATGGCGGAATGGACGATGAAGAGCCCGACCATGAAGGCGAGCAGCCCGAAGGCCGTGAGGTTGAGGTGGAAGCTCTCGGTCAGGCGCTGCATATCGTCCGCGCGCCCCGGCTCGGGGGCGACGCGGCTGAGCGGCGTTGCGGTCACGCCCTCGAGCGGCGCGCCCTCGCCCTCGCCGAGGAGGAAGCGCGAGACCCGGCCCTCGCGCCCCAAAACCGACTGCGCGAAGCCGATATCGGTTGCGAGCAGCCCCGGCGCGATCTCGCCCGACCGCGCGAGCGGCGGCAGGCGGCGTCCGTCGTCGGTCGCGACGACCGCGCCCTCGGCGAGGCCGAGGCGCTGGAGCGTTTCGGGGGCCGCCAGTGTGCGGCCGGGGGGAAGGACGAAATCGGTGAAGCCCTGCCCGCGTGCTTCGCCGCCGCCAAGGGCGCTCAGCCCGGCCTCGGGCGGCAGGCTGACCGGCTCGATGCCGATGAGCCGGAAGGGCGCGCCGCCGATGCGGATGCGGCCCTCGATGACCGGCGAGACCTGCCAGCCGGCGCGGCGCATCGGGCCGAACAGCGCCTCGTCGAGATCGCCGCCCTCCGCCGCCACCAGGGCGGGCATGCCGGCGCCCTGGAAGGCGCGCGCCGCGCGGTCGTAGGACGCGCGGGCCTGCTCGTTCAGCGCCTCGACGCCCGACCAGAGCGCCGTGGCGATCGCGAGGCCGAGGAGCAGCGTGGCAAGCTGGCCCGGCCGGCGGCGCCAATGGCTGAGGAGGACGCCGAGAACCCATAGCCATCCGGCGAGACGGCCGGGACTGCGCCGCGGCGCCGTGCCGCCGCCGGGGCGGCGGGGGCTCGATGCCCCCGGCGGCCCGGTCCGGGGCGCCTCGCGCCCGGTCATGCGATGCGCCCCGCGGTCAGGTGAAGCCGCCGGTCCAGCAGCCCCGCGAGATGGGTCGAATGTGTCACCATCAGGCAGGCCGCCCCGCTCTCGCGCACGAGGTCGCGAATCACCGCCACCACCTCCTCGGACGTCGCCTCGTCGAGATTGCCGGTGGGCTCGTCCGCGAGGATCAGCGGCGGGCGCGCGGCCAGCGCCCGGCCGATCGCGACGCGCTGTTGCTGGCCGCCCGAGATCTGGTCCGGATAGCGCCCCAGAAGCCCCTCGATGCCCAGGCGGCGGGCCATCCGCAGTTCCCAATCGGGGTCGTGGCGCCCGGCGATCCGCGCCTGGAAGGCGAGGTTCGCGCCGACGCGCAGGCTGGGGATGAGGTTGAACTGTTGAAAGACGAGGCCGATCAGGTCGCGCCTCAGCCGCGCCCGCCCGCGGTCGTCGAGGCCGCGCAGGCGCGTGCCCCCGATGGTGATCTCGCCGGCATCGGCCGCGTCGAGCCCGGCGATCAGGTGCAGGAGCGTGCTCTTGCCCGAGCCCGACTCGCCCGTCAGCGCGACGCATTCGCCGGCCGCAACGTCGAGATCGACGCCCCGCAGCACCTCGAGCGGCCCTTGCGGCGTGGGATAGGACTTGGCGAGGAATCGAACCGTCAGCACCGCTGCCTGCCGCTGTTGTCTCGGGTGGAGGTATCGCGGACGCGGGCCACGCCAAGGTGCGCGGCGGGTCTCAGCCGCGCGCCTTCGGGTGGGTGCGGGCATAGACCTCCATCAGCCGGGCCTCGTCGACGCCCGTGTAGACCTGCGTGGTCGCGAGCGAGGCATGGCCCAGCAACTCCTGCACCGCCCTGAGGTCGCCCCCCGCTGCCAGAAGCTGCGTGGCGAAGGCATGGCGAAGGGCATGCGGCGTGGCTGAGGCGGGAAGGCCCAGCGCCATGCGCGCGGTCGCCATCGCACCCTGCAGGAGGCGCGGGTTGAGAGGCCCGCCGCGCGCGCCCAGGAACAGCGCCGCATCGCGCCCCGGCGCGAAGGGGCAGAGCGCGCGATACTGCTCGACCGCCGCGCGTGCGACCGGCAGGACGGGCACCTCGCGCTCCTTGCCGCCCTTGCCGGTGACGCGCACCGACTGCCCCAGCGGCGCGTCGCGCTGCCTCAGTCCCAGCGCCTCCGAGATTCTTAGCCCCGAGCCCCAGATCAGCGTGAGCGCCGCCTGGTCGCGCGCGGCGATCCACGGCTCGGCATGTGCCGAGACGGCGGCGAGAATGGCGCGGGCGTCCTGGGCCGCGACCGGGCGCGGCAGGCGGCGCGGGCTCCGGGGCGTGCGCAGGGTCAGGAGCGCCGGGCAGTCCACGCCCTCGGCCAGGGCGAGCCAGCGGTAGAAGCTGCGCACCGCCGCGAGCTTGCGGCCCAGCGTGCGCGGGCCGACGCCCCGGCCGCGCTCGGCCGCCATCCAGGCCCGAAAGTCCGAGACCGTGAGCCCGCCCAGCGCCGTCCTGCCCATGCCGCCGCCGGTATGGGCGCCCATGAAGCCAAGGAAGGCGCGCAGGTCGCGCCCATAGGCCTCGACGGTCTTGGGGCTCGCCCTGCGCACGGCCGAGAGTTGCGCGAGCCACCGGGCCAGAAGATCGCCCGCGCCCTCGGACGGCTCGCTCATCGGCGGCTGGCCGCGTCCGGGCGGGCGGGCGCCATGTCACGCCCCCGGATCGAGCCGCGAGAGATGCGCGAGCGCCAGCCGCGCCACCGCGCCTGCGAAGAACTCGAGCAGGTCGGTGCCCTGTTCGGGCGTGAAGCGGTCGGGATCGGTCGAGCCGAGCGCCAGCAGCCCCGCCGCGCCGTCGAGATCGAGCCGAAGCAGGGCCTCGGAGGCCACGCGCTCGAACCCGAACAGCAGGTCCGACTCCTCGCTCGCCTCGCGCAGCACGATGCGCCCGGCCCGCGCGTCGGGGTGGAGCGTGAGATAGGTCTCGACCATGCCGATCGGCAGCGCGAGCACGCGCCCGCCAAGATCGCCCGCCACGCCTGCCGCCGGGCGGATGTCGTCGACATCCGCCTCGAGGCAGAGCCGCACCGCGTCGATCGACACCATGCGCGGCACGTCCTGCGTCAGCCGCCGCAGGAAGTCGTCGAGATCGCGGGCCTCGAGAAGCTGCGTGACCGCGCGGTGCACCTGCTGGGTCGAGGCGACGTTCTCGTAGGCCGCGGCGATCACCGAGCGGTTGGCATGGACGAGCTTGGAGAGCCGCTGCTCGAGCCGCTCGACCAGCTTGTCGCGCAGGTCGACCACGTTGCGGTCGAGCGGGCCCGTCGCGCGGATCAGCGCCCGCATCACCTGGTCGTCCGACAGCACCAGCTCGGGGTCGGCGAGGATCAGCGAGCGGATCAGGTCGCGTTCCTCGGCGTCGAGCACGACCGCGCCCGCCGCGCTGCCGGTGGCCGAGGGGTCCTGGAGCTTCATCTGCGCGCGCCCGTCACTTGAGAATCGACTGGCCGGTCCTGGCCCAGTCTGCCAGAAAGGCCGCGAGCCCCTTGTCGGTAAGCGGGTGGTCGGCGAGCTTCTTCAGCACGGCGGGCGGGATGGTCGCCACGTCGGCGCCGATCTTGGCGGCTTCGGCCACGTGGTTCACCGTGCGGATCGAGGCAGCAAGGATCTGGGTCTTGAAGTCGTAGTTGTCGTAGATCTGCCGGATGTCCGCGATCAGCTCCATCCCGTCGAGATTGATGTCGTCGAGCCTCCCGAGGAAGGGTGAGATGAAGGTTGCCCCCGCCTTCGCCGCCAGCAGCGCCTGATTGGCCGAGAAGCAGAGCGTCACGTTGACCATGTGCCCGTCATCCGACAGCGCCTTGCACGCCCTGAGCCCGTCCCAGGTCAGCGGCACCTTGACCGCGATGTTGGGCGCGATCCCGGCGAGGAAGCGGCCTTCCTCGATCATGGCGGATGCCTCGGTCGCGGTCACCTCGGCCGAGACGGGGCCGGGGACGATCTCGCAGATCTCCTTCGTGACCTCGAGGATGTTGCGGCCCGACTTGGCGATCAGCGAGGGGTTGGTGGTCACGCCGTCGACCATGCCGGTGGCGGCCAGATCGCGAATCTCGTCGATCTCGGCCGTGTCGATGAAGAATTTCATTGGGGTTCGTCCTCTGCGGTCCCGGGGGGCAGCCTGCCGGCATCACCGCCCTGCGGGGGTCGGTGTCGGGCGGCAATCTAGCCGAAGGGCGCGGGGCGGTCCAACCCCCGATTCCGGGGTCATGACACGGTGAGCGGCGCGCGGCGATTCGGGCCCGGTTCGCGCGTCGGCGTGCTTTTGCCCATGCCTTTCCCGGGCCCGCTCGACTACCTGGTGGGCGAGGGAATGGCGCTCGAGCCCGGAGAATTCGTCGAGGTCGGGCTGGGCGCCCGCAGGGCCGTGGGCGTGGTCTGGGGCGAGGGGGCGGGGGACGTCGCCCCGGCGCGGCTCAAGACGGTGGCGGCCCGACTCGAGGTGGCGCCGTTGCGCGAGGGGCTGCGCCGATTCCTCGATCGCGCTGCGGACTACACGATGACGCCGCCCGGCATGATGCTGCGGCTGGCGACGCGGGTGCCCGATCTCGGCCAGCCGCCGCGAATGCGGACGGTGCTGCGTCTCGCAGGGCCGCCGCCCGGGCGGCTCACGCCGGCGCGCGCGCGTGTGATCGAGGTGCTGGGGGAACTGGGCGGCGCGGGCCTTGCGCCTGTCGAACTTGCGCGGTTGGCGGGCGTCTCGGGCGGCGTCGTCAAGGGGCTCGAGGCGATGGGCGCGCTGGCGGCATCGGCGGTGCCCGCCGATCCACCCTTCGCGCCGATGTTCGGCCAGCCGCCCGGCGGGCATCTGTCGGACGACCAGGCGGCGGCGGCGCAGGCGCTGCGCGCCGACATCGCGGCGGGCGGGTTCTCTGCCACGCTGCTCAGGGGCGTGACCGGCTCGGGCAAGACCGAGGTCTATCTCGAGTCGGTGGCCGAATGCATCGCGCGCGGGCGCCAGGCGCTGGTGCTGCTGCCCGAGGTAGCGCTCACGCCCGGCTTCCTCGCCCGCGTCGAGGCGCGATTCGGCGCGCGGCCGGCCGAGTGGCACCACGGCGTGACCGGGACCGAGCGCCGCCGCGTCTGGCACGGGGCCGCCTCTGGCGAGGCGCGGCTCGTCGTTGGCGCTCGCTCGGCGCTGTTCCTGCCCTTTGCCGATCTCGGCCTCGTGGTGATCGACGAGGAGCACGAAGCCTCGTTCAAGCAGGAGGACGTGGTGCTCTACCACGCCCGCGACATGGGTGTGCTGAGGGCCTCGGTCGAGGGCGCGGCGGTGGTGCTGGCCTCGGCCACACCCTCGCTGGAAAGCTGGGCCAATGCCGAGGCGGGGAAATACCGCCGCATCGACCTGCCCGACCGTTTTGGCCGTGCCGTGCTGCCGGCGATCGAGACGGTGGACCTGCGCAGCGAGGCGCCAGGGCGCGACCGCTGGATCACGACGCGGCTGGCCGAGGCCACGCGGGCCCGGCTCGCGGCCGGCGAGCAGGCGCTGTTCTTCCTGAACCGCAGGGGCTATGCGCCGCTGACGCTGTGCCGCGCCTGCGGCCACCGCTTCGGCTGCCCGGACTGCGACGCGTGGATGGTGACGCACCGCTTCCGGTCCGAGCTGATGTGCCACCAGTGCGGCCACACCGAGCCCGTGCCGCAGTCCTGCCCGAGCTGCGGGCGCGACGACCGCCTGGCGGCCTGCGGGCCCGGCGTCGAGCGGCTGGCCGAGGAGGCGGCCGACCTGTTCCCCGGCGCGCGGGTCGAGGTGCTCTCCTCCGACCTGATCGCCGGGCCCGAGGCGGTCAAGGCGCGCCTCGCGGCGATCGCGGCGGGCGATGCCGACATCGTGATCGGCACCCAGATGGTGGCGAAGGGGCACAATTTCCCGCTCTTGACGCTGGTTGGCGTGATCGACGCCGACATGGGGCTGATGGGGGGCGACCTGCGGGCAGCCGAGCGCACCTTCCAGATCCTGCACCAGGTGGCGGGCCGCGCAGGCCGCTCGGAACGGGCCGGACGCGCCCTGATCCAGACTGCGAGCCCCGACCACCCGGTGATGCGCGCGATCGTTTCAGGCGACGCCGAGGCTTTCTGGCGCAGCCAGGCCGAGATCCGGCACCTGTCGGGCATGCCGCCCTACGGGCGCCTCGCGGGGGTCATCGTGTCGGGCGAGGACGAGGCGCGGGTGACCGAGGTCGCGCGCGCGCTCGGCCGCGCCGCGCCCCTGGTCGAGCGGGCGGGGGCCGAGGTCTACGGCCCCGCGCCCGCGCCCATCGCCCGGGTGCGGGGCCGGGTGCGGATGCGGCTTCTGGTCAAGGCGCCCAAGGGCGCGGCGCTGCAGGAGGCGATCCGCGGCTGGGTCGCGGCTGTGAAGGTGCCCGCCGCGGTGCGCGTGGTCATCGACATCGACCCGCAAAGCTTCCTCTGAGGCGCCGCGCGGGGCCAACCTGCGCCGCGCCGCAAGAACCGGGTGGGCTTGCCGGCGCCGCGCCGGCATCTTCGGCCGCACACCCGGCACAGGAGCCCGACGATGACCGAGATTCGCGTGACCCCGATTCCCACGGCGCTGGTCCGCGCCTTGCAGGCGGGCGGCCTCGACGCCCATGGCAACCGGCCCGAGCGCGCCGTCTCGGACGGTGCCGGGGCGCCCTGCCGGCATTGCCTGAGCATGATCCCCGAAGGCGCCGGGATGCTGATCCTCGCGCATTCGCCCTTCGGCGCCCGGCAGCCCTATGCCGAGACCGGACCGGTCTTCCTCTGCGCCGAGCCCTGCGCGCCCTGGCAGGGCGAGGGTCTGCCGCCGATCCTGACCTCGAGCCCCGACTACATGCTGCGCGGCTACGACGCGGCCGAACGCATCGTCTACGGCACTGGCGCGGTCGTCCCCGCCGCTACCCTCGCGGAGCGCGCGGCGGCCCTGCTGGACGATGGGGCGATCACCTTCGTGCATGTGCGCTCGGCGCGGAACGGCTGCTTCCAGTGCCGCATCGACCGGGCCGGGGCCGCCTGACTCGCTGCGGCCATCCCGCGCGCGCCGGCCGGCGCACGTCGTGGCGGGCGCTGCGACGATGTGCCCGTTCCCGTGCCCGACCGTGCCCCCTTCACAAAGATCCGAATCCCCTGAATAACCCGCGCAGCCCGGCACGGCGCGATGTTGCATGCGCACCACCCCTGTGCTAGCTGACGGGCGCATCTCCGGGGGCCGGTTCCGGCGCGTCCCGGTGCAATGATCGATTTGTCCGGCAGGCGCGTCCCGGCGCCGCGCCGGGCGCAACCGGGAAGGCAGACCGTGTCGGAAACATCCTCCCTTTCCGCCAGCATCGCCGGGCGCTACGCGACCGCGCTGTTCGAGCTGGCGCAGGAGAGCGGGGCGCTCGAGGCGGCCGAGGCGGACATCGCGCGGCTCGGCGAGGCACTCGAGGCGAGCGAGGACCTGCGCTCGCTTATCGCGAGCCCGATCTACGCCCGCGACGACCAGAGCCGCGCCATGGCCGCGGTCGGCAAGGCGCTGGACCTGTCGGGTCTCACCGCCAACCTGATCGGCCTGATGGCCTCGAAGCGCCGCCTGTTCGTCCTGCCGCAGCTGATCGCGACCTTCCGCGCGCTGATGGCCGAGCATCGCGGCGAGCTGACCGCCGAGGTCACGGCGGCACGCGCGCTGTCGGACGCGCAGCTCGCGAACCTCGCGGAGACGCTGAAGGGTGCGACCGGCCGCGAGGTCAAGCTGAACGTCAAGGTCGATGAGGATCTCATCGGCGGTCTTATCGTGAAGGTGGGCTCGAAGATGATCGACACGTCGATCCGCTCGAAGCTCGCTTCCCTGCAGAATGTCATGAAAGAGGTCGGGTGATGGGCATCCAGGCAGCTGAGATCTCTGCTATCCTCAAGGAGCAGATCAAGAACTTCGGCCAGGAGGCGCAGGTCTCCGAAATCGGCCGCGTGCTGTCGGTCGGTGACGGCATCGCGCGCGTCTACGGTCTCGACCAGGTCAAGGCCGGCGAGATGGTCGAGTTCCCCGGCGGCATCCGCGGCATGGCGCTGAACCTCGAGACCGACAATGTCGGCGTCGTGATCTTCGGCACCGACCAGGACATCAAGGAAGGCGACACCGTCAAGCGCACCGGTGCGATCGTCGACGTGCCTGCCGGCAAGGGTCTGCTGGGTCGCGTGGTCGACGGTCTCGGCAACCCGATCGACGGCAAGGGCCCGATCGAGGCGGCCGAGCGGCGGATCGCCGACGTCAAGGCGCCGGGCATCATCCCCCGCCGCTCGGTGCACGAGCCGATGGCCACGGGTCTCAAGTCGGTGGACAGCCTCGTGCCGATCGGCCGCGGCCAGCGCGAGCTGATCATCGGCGACCGCCAGACCGGCAAGACGGCCGTGGCGCTCGACGCGATCCTCAACCAGAAGAGCTACAACGAGGCCGCCGGCAAGGACGAGTCGAAGAAGCTCTACTGCGTCTACGTCGCGATCGGCCAGAAGCGCTCGACCGTCGCCCAGCTCGTGAAGAAGCTCGAGGAGACCGGCGCGATCGAGTATTCGATCGTCGTGGCCGCGACCGCGTCTGAGCCGGCGCCGATGCAGTATCTGGCGCCCTACTCGGCCTGCGCGATGGCGGAATACTTCCGCGACAATGGCATGCATGCGCTGATCATCTACGATGACCTGTCGAAGCAGGCCGTCGCCTACCGCCAGATGTCGCTGCTGCTGCGCCGCCCGCCGGGGCGCGAGGCCTATCCGGGCGACGTGTTCTACCTGCATTCGCGGCTGCTGGAGCGCGCGGCCAAGCTCAACGACGACCACGGGGCGGGCTCGATCACCGCGCTGCCGGTCATCGAGACGCAGGCGGGCGACGTCTCGGCCTACATCCCAACCAACGTGATCTCGATCACCGACGGGCAGATCTTCCTCGAGACCGAGCTGTTCTACCAGGGCATCCGCCCGGCCATCAACGTGGGCCTGTCGGTCAGCCGCGTGGGTTCGGCCGCGCAGACCAAGGCGATGAAGTCGGTCGCGGGCTCGATCAAGCTCGAGCTGGCGCAGTACCGCGAGATGGCGGCCTTCGCGCAGTTCGGCTCGGACCTCGACGCGGCGACGCAGAAGCTTCTGAACCGCGGCGCGCGCCTGACCGAGTTGCTCAAGCAGCCGCAGTACTCGCCGCTGACGAACGCCGAGCAGGTCTGCGTGATCTACGCGGGCACGCAGGGCTATCTCGACGACATGAAGGTGTCGGAGGTGGGCCGCTTCGAGAAGGCGCTGCTCAACGAGCTGCGCACGAACCATCGTGCCCTGCTCGACGACATCCGCGACAACGACCGCAAGGTCGAGGGCGATCTGGCGAAGCAGATCAAGGCGGTGATCGAGAGCGTGAAGAAGACCTTCGCGTAACCCTGCCGCGGCTGGAGGAGACTTGGGCAGATGCCGAGCCTCAAGGACCTGAAGAACCGGATCAACTCGGTCAAGTCGACCCGGAAGATCACCAAGGCGATGCAGATGGTCGCCGCCGCCAAACTGCGCCGCGCGCAGGAGGCGGCGGAGGCCGCGCGTCCCTTCGCCGAGCGCATGGACGCGGTTCTCGCGAACCTTGCCCGCGCGTCGAAGGACAGCCCGACCGCGCCTCGCCTGCTGACGGGAACCGGCCGCAGCGACACGCATCTGCTGATCGTGGCGACCTCCGAGCGCGGCCTCTGCGGCGGCTTCAACAGCCAGATCGTCAAGCAGGCGCGCCTTGACATCGAGCGCCTGCGGGCCGAGGGCCGGACGGTCAAGATCCTCACCGTCGGCAAGAAGGGGCGCGAGCAGCTCAAGCGCGGCTATGCCGACCTGTTCGTCGGCCATGTCGACCTCTCGGACGTCAAGCGCGTGGGCTACGCCAACGCGCAGTCGATCGCGCAGGACGTGCTGCACCGCTTCGACGCGGGCGAGTTCGACGTCGCGACCGTCTATTTCAACCGCTTCCAGTCGGTGATCAGCCAGGTGCCGACGGCCCGGCAGGTCATCCCCGCGACCTTCGACGAGGCCGAGGGCGCGGACACGGGCACGGGCTACGAATACGAGCCGGACGAGGACGCGATCCTCGCGGATCTGCTGCCCCGCAACCTCGCGGTGCAGATCTTCCGCGCGCTCCTCGAGAACGCGGCCTCCGAGCAGGGTGCTCGCATGACCGCGATGGACAACGCGACCCGGAACGCGGGCGAGATGATCGACCGTCTGACGATCGTCTACAACCGCTCGCGCCAGGCCGCGATCACCAAGGAACTGATCGAGATCATCTCGGGCGCCGAGGCGCTCTGACGACCACGGGAGACGACGAATGGCCAAGGCTGTCGGTAAGGTAACGCAGGTGATCGGCGCCGTCGTCGACGTCCAGTTCGACGACCACCTGCCCGCAATCCTCAACGCGCTCGAGACCGAGAACAACGGCAACCGCCTCGTGCTCGAGGTGGCGCAGCATCTCGGCGAGAACACGGTGCGCACCATTGCCATGGACGCGACCGAGGGTCTGGTCCGCGGCCAGAAGGTGACCGACACCGGCGCGCCGATCGCGGTGCCGGTGGGCAACGCGACGCTGGGACGGATCCTCAACGTGGTCGGCGAGCCGGTGGACGAGAAGGGCCCGGTCGACGCGACCGAGACGCGCCCGATCCACCAGCCGGCGCCCGAGTTCGTCGCCCAGTCGACCGAGTCGGAGATCCTGGTCACCGGCATCAAGGTCGTGGACCTGCTGGCGCCCTACGCCAAGGGCGGCAAGATCGGCCTGTTCGGCGGCGCGGGAGTTGGCAAGACCGTGCTGATCATGGAACTGATCAACAACATCGCCAAGGTGCACTCGGGCTTCTCGGTGTTTGCGGGCGTCGGCGAGCGCACCCGCGAGGGCAACGACCTCTATCACGAGATGATCGAGTCGGG
This sequence comes from Thermohalobaculum sediminis, assembly GCF_023487995.1. GTDB lineage: Bacteria > Pseudomonadota > Alphaproteobacteria > Rhodobacterales > Rhodobacteraceae > Thermohalobaculum > Thermohalobaculum sediminis. Next base: position 275,289 of record NZ_JAMFKN010000003.1, on the reverse strand, counting down.
CGTCATCAAGCCCGACAATCTCGGCGACAGCCAGGTGGCGCTGGTCTACGGCCAGATGAACGAGCCGCCGGGCGCGCGCGCCCGCGTCGCGCTCACGGGTCTTACGCTGGCCGAGCAGTTCCGCGACCAGTCGGGCACGGACGTGCTGTTCTTCGTGGACAACATCTTCCGCTTCACCCAGGCAGGCTCCGAGGTGTCGGCGCTTCTTGGCCGCATTCCCTCGGCGGTGGGCTACCAGCCGACGCTGGCCACCGACATGGGCGCGCTGCAGGAGCGCATCACCTCGACCAAGCAGGGCTCGATCACCTCGGTGCAGGCGATCTACGTGCCGGCCGACGACCTCACCGACCCGGCACCGGCGACCTCCTTCGCCCATCTCGATGCGACCACGGTGCTTTCGCGCCAGATCGCCGAGCTTGGCATCTACCCGGCCGTGGACCCGCTCGACTCGACCTCGCGCCTGCTCGACCCCGCGGTGATCGGCGACGAGCACTACCAGGTCGCGCGTGACGTGCAGGGCATCCTGCAGCGCTACAAGGCGCTCCAGGACATCATCGCGATCCTCGGCATGGACGAGCTCTCGGAGGAAGACAAGCTGACGGTCGCGCGCGCGCGCAAGATCCAGCGCTTCCTTAGCCAGCCCTTCGACGTCGCCCAGGTCTTCACCGGCTTCCCCGGCGTGCAGGTGCCGCTCGAGAAGACCATCGACAGCTTCAAGCGCGTCGTGGCGGGCGAGTTCGACCATCTGCCGGAAGCCGCCTTTTACATGGTCGGCGACATCGACGACGTGATCGCCAAGGCCGAGAAGATGGCCGCAGCGGCCTGATGAGGCCATGACCGGTGCGGCCCGGCCGTCAGGTTCGGGCCGGCAGCCATGGCCGCGGGCCGGGGTGACGGGCGCGGCACAGAGACCGGAGCCCCGTCGAGGGGGAGTGACCAGATGGCAGAGATGATGAAATTCGAGCTGGTGAGCCCCGAGCGCAAGCTCGCCTCGGCCGAGGCGGAGTCAGTGACTGTTCCCGGTATGGCCGGCGACATGACGGCGATGCCCAACCACGCGCCGTTCCTGACAACACTGCGGCCGGGCTTCGTTACGGTCCGTGGCAGCGCGGGCGAGGAAAGCTACTTCGTGACCGGCGGTTTTGCCGAAATCTCGCCCGACGCCGTCTCGGTGCTGGCCGAGGAAGCGGTCGAGGCCGAGAGGGTGACCAGGTCCTGGCTCGACGAGAAGATCGAGGCATTTGCGGCGGCGGCGGCAGAGGCTCCGGCCGAGCGGGCGCAGCTCGAGGCGCTCCGGCTCAACGACATCAGGTCGATCGCAGAGCGACTCGGCGCCTGACGCGCGCGCGAGCCATGAATCCCAACGATGCGGCGCGCCGGCGTGGTCCGGCGCGCTGCTTCGCGTTCGGGGCTCTCCGCGGCGCCTGTTGCGGTGCCATGGAACGCAGAACGCTTGCGCTTCCGGCGTGGGATCGGAATATGTCCGTGCCGGGCGAAGTAAATGCATGGTGGCGTCATGGTGACGGGGACACATCGGACTGGCGCGGTCATCCTGACGGCAGCGCTGCTCGCCGCCTGCGCGTCCGCCGACCTGACGCCCGACGATGAGAAGGTCGTGACGTCAGGCGATGTGGTGGACCGGGGGACGCTGCCGCTCACCGCCGCGGAGATCGAGATCTACCTGACCGATTCGACCCTGAGCCACGTCGGCGCCGAGCGTCTGTGGCACGTGTATGTCGGCCGCAATGGCGAACTGGTCGGACAGTCGAGGACCAAGGATGGCGCCGTTGAGCGCAATCGCGGCCAGTGGAGCATCCGCGGTGGCGGCCCCTCGGGCGCGTCGATCTGCCGCCAGTGGGAAATGGACTGGGGCGGGGGGGAGAGCGGCTGCGCCACCGTCTATCGCTTCGGAACGGAGTTCGTCTTCGTTCCCGAGGGGGCGTCCGGGAGCTCCGGCGACGACATCCGCCGCACACGGACGCCGGGGGACACGTACAACATCATCTGACCGCGCACGCGCAGCACCGCGGCGGCTAGGCCAGCAGATCGGCAAACTCGGCGAAGACCGCCGAATAGGTGTCACGCTTGAACGGCACGATGCGGTGAATCAGGTCGGCCGGGTTCATCCAGGCCCACCGGTTGAACTCGGGCTCATGGGTCTCGATGTCGATCTCGCTGTCGTCGCCCTTGAAGCGCATCGCGAACCAGCGCTGGCTCTGGCCGCGGAAGCGTCCGCCCCAGAGACGTCCCACCAGATGCGCCGGGAGATCGTAGGTGAGCCACCGGCTGCTCTCCCGCAGCACCCTGACACTCGAAGGGTCGATCCCCGTCTCCTCGCGCAGCTCGCGTAGGGCGGCCTCGAGCGGCGTCTCGCCCTGGTCGATCCCGCCCTGCGGCATCTGCCAGGCATCGTAGGTCGAATCGATCCGCTGCCCGGCGAAGATGTGCCCGGAAGAATTGAGGAGCACCAGCCCAACGCATGGCCGGTAGGGAAGGCGCGCGATGTCGGTCGGCGGAGCGGAGTAAGTCATCTCGGACATCCGGGCTCCGTGCCCCCCGGCGGCCAGCCGGAGGACGCGGGGAGGCTCAAGACCGTTCAGTTCTGGCCGCGGTCGTAGATCGCAAGCCCGTTCAGCAGGTCAATGGCATAGGCGAGCTGGAAGTCGTCCGCGCGCAGCTTCGCCGTCGCTTCATGACGCGCGCGCTCGTCCTCGAGCAGCTTCTTCTCGTCCTCGGACAGCTCGTTCGAGAGGCTGCCGCGGAGCTCGGCCTCCGAGCGGAGCTGGCGCGGCTGTTCCTCGTCGGCACTGGCGATCTTGCGCTCCTCGACGAGGATGTCCGGCTCGATGCCAAGCGCCTGGATCGACCGCCCCGAGGGCGTGAAATAGCGCGCCGTGGTGAGCTTGACGGCCCCCTTGTCGCCCAGCCGCATGATGGTCTGGACCGAGCCCTTGCCGAAGCTCTTGGCGCCCACGATGATCGCGCGGCGCTGATCCTGCAGCGCGCCCGCAACGATCTCGGACGCCGAGGCGGAGCCCTCGTTGATCAGCACCACCAGCGGCTTGCCGCCCGCGAGGTCGCCCGGCTGCGCGTTCACGCGCTCGGCCTGCTCGAGGTCGCGGCCGCGGGTCGAGACGATCTCGCCCTTGTCGAGGAAGGCGTCCGAAACCTCGATCGCCTGCGTCAGCAGGCCGCCCGGGTTGTTGCGAAGGTCGATGATGAAGCCCGCGACCTTGTCGGCGCCGATCTCTGCCGTCACCTGCTCGATGCCCTCGCGCAGGTTCTCGGTCGTCTGCTCGTTGAACGTGGTGATGCGGATGACGCCGATATTGCCTTCGGCGCGCGCGCGCACCGCGCGGATCTTGATGGTGTCGCGCACGATCGTGACGTCGAAGGGCTCCTCGGCGCCCTCGCGCCCGATCGTGACGGTGATCTCCGACCCCACCGGCCCGCGCATCTTGTCGACCGCGTCCGAGAGGGTGAGGCCGAGCACCGATTCCCCGTCGATATGGGTGATGAAGTCGCCCGACTCGATGCCGGCGCGCGCGGCCGGCGTGTCGTCGATGGGGGCCACGACCTTTACGAAGCCGTTCTCCATCGTGACCTCGATGCCGAGCCCGCCGAACTCGCCGCGCGTCTGTTCGCGCATGTCCTCGAAGTTCGCGGGCGGCAGGTAGGTCGAGTGCGGATCGAGCGAGGCGAGCATCCCGTTGATCGCCGCCTCGATCAGCTTCTTCTCGTTGACCTCCTCGACGTAGGAGGTCCGGACGCGCTGGAAGATGTCCCCGAACAGGTCAAGATACTCGTATGTCGTGCGGGCACTGTTTTCCTGCGCGTGGGTCAGGGATGCGAAGTGCGGAGCCGAGACACCGAGAGCGACGCCCGCCATCAGGGCCAGAATGGTCTTGCGCATGAACTAAGGGCCTCGCTTGCCGCCATTGCCGAACCAAGGCTCGGGGTCGATGGGCTGTCCATCGCGCCTCACCTCGATATAAAGCTTCCGGTCTAGGATCTCACCATCCTTACCGGTCGCTTCAAGTAAAAATTCCTCGTTCTCGGGCAGAAGGCCGCCCAGATCGCCCAGTGCCTCGCCGGCGAGAACCGTCTCGCCGGGCGCCCTCGTGATCCGTCCGAGGCCCGCCAGCACGATCAGCCAGCCGGGCCGCGGTTCGAGGATCGCAACCTGCCCATAGTCGGTGAGCGGCCCGGCATAGCGCAGCGTCGCGTTCACGGGCGCGCGGACCTCGGCCCAGGGCGGGGCGCTCAGGGTCAGGCCGGCGCCGCGCCGCCCCCAGGGGTCGGGGTCGCGGAATCCCGCGGTCATCCGACCCGCGACGGGCAACGGCAGAGGGGTGGGCGGTTCGCCAAAACCGGCGGCGGCGCCACGTGCGGAGGTTGTCGTCCCTGCCGTCGTCGCCGTCGCGCCCCGGCCGGCGAGAGCATCGGCGAGGCCGGCGAGGTCGCGCGCCCGGGCCGACGCCGCCGCGGCCTGTGCCGCCAGCGCGCGGTCGGCGGGCGCGCGGCCGTGATGCTCGCGCACAGCCCGGTAGGCCTCGGCCCGGAGGTGCTGGAGTTCGGCCAGCAGGGTCTCCGCCTCGGCCCGCGCCGCCTCCTCGCGCAGGCGAAGCTCGGCGAGCCGGTCGAGCCGCAGCGCGAGATCGATGCGCCGGCGGTCGAGTTCCGGCGCGATCGCGGCCATCAGGCTCGCCGCGCGGATCGCCTCGATGGGGCCGCCGGGATAGGCGAGCAGCGCCGAGCGCGGCGCGCGCGAGAGGCTGTCGAGGGCCGAGACGAGCCGTGCCGCGCTCTCGCGGTCGCCGGCCATTGCAGCGGCGAGCGACGCCTCCTCGGCCGCGAGCGCGCGCAGCAGGAGCCGGTAGGCCCCAAGGGCAGTTTCCGCCGCCGCGGCGGCGCGGCCGAGCGCCTCGAGCTTCTCGGGCGGGGTCGAGGCGCGCTCGAGCGCGCGCCCCGCGCGGGTGAGGTCTGCCCTTGCGTCCTCGATGACTGAAGCAGGGTCGGATGCAGCGGCGGGGAAGGGCGCGCCGAGCGCGAGCGTCAGGGCGAGCGCGAGTGCCGATGCCGCGCCCGCCCGGCTCACGCGCCGGGCTCCGTCAGCAGCGAGCGGCCGGTCATCTCCGGCGGCTGCGGCAGGCCCATGAGCCCGAGCAGCGTCGGCGCCAGATCGGCAAGCCGCCCGCCGGTCGCGAGGCCATGCCCGGCAGCGCGCTCGGGCTCGACCAGGATCAGAGGGACCGGGTTGGTCGTGTGCGCGGTGTGCGGCCCGCCGGTTTCGGGATCGACCATCACCTCGCAATTGCCATGGTCGGCGGTGACCAGCATCGCCCCGCCGGTCTCGCGCAGCGCGGCGAGCGCGGCGCCTAGCCCCCGGTCGACCGCCTCGCAGGCCCGGATCGCGGCCTCGAGGCTGCCGGTGTGGCCCACCATGTCGGGGTTCGCGTAATTCACGACGATGAGGTCATAGCGCGCCCGTATGGCCTCGCACAGCTGTCCGGTCACCTCGGCCGCCGCCATCTCGGGGGCAAGGTCGTAGGTCCGGACGCGCGGCGAGGGGGCCATGAAGCGGTCCTCGCCCGCTGCGGGCACCTCGATGCCGCCATTCAGGAAGAAGGTGACATGCGGATACTTCTCGGTCTCGGCCAGCCGGAACTGCCGCAGGCCATGCGCCGCCACCCACTCGCCCAGTGTGTTCGCGATCCGCTCGGACGGGAAAAGGGTGTCCATCAGCCCGTTCAGCCGGTCCGAATACTCGACCATCCCCAGCGCCGCGGCAAAGCGCGGCTGCGGCGCGCGGGCAAAGCCGTCGAAGGCGGGGTCGAGCAGCGCCATCAGGATCTCGCGCGCCCGGTCGGCGCGGAAGTTGACGCAGACGAGGCCGTCGCCATCCGCCGCGATGCCGGGATAGGCGCCGATCGCGGTGGGCTCGACGAACTCGTCGGTCTCGCCGCGTGTGTAGGCGGCCTCGATCGCCTCGCGCGCGCTGGCGGCACGGTGGCCCTCGGCCCGGACGATGACGCGCCACGCGGCCTCGACGCGCTCCCAGCGCCTGTCGCGGTCCATCGCGTGAAAGCGTCCGGTCACGGTGGCGATCTCGGCGGCGTCGCCCAGTTCCTCCTCGAAGGCGGCGAGCTGCGGCAGCGCGGATTTCGGCGGCACGTCGCGGCCATCGAGGAACAGGTGGAGCCGCACCCGCAGGCCACGCCGGGCAAGCTGGCGCGCCGTGCGGGCGAAATGGTGCTGGTGGGAATGCACGCCGCCGGGACTCATCAGCCCGATCACATGTGCGGTGCCGCCCGTGGCCTGCAGGGTGTCGGCGAAGCGGTCGAAGGCGGGATTGAGGGCAAAGCTGCCATCCTCGATCGCCTTGTCGATCCGGGGCAGGTCCATCCAGACGACGCGGCCAGCGCCGATGTTGGTGTGGCCCACCTCGGAATTGCCCATCTGGCCGGCGGGCAGCCCCACATCCTCGCCCGAGGCCGAGAGGGTGGTGTGCGGGCAGTCTTGCCAGATGCGGTCGAAGTTCGGCGTATCGGCGAGAACCGGCGCATTGGCGTCGCGCCGCTCGCCGAGGCCCCAGCCGTCGAGGATGCATAGGACCACGGGTCGTGTCGCCATGTGCCGCCCTTCCTGCTCGGGTTCCGTTTCCAGCGGTCTAGTCGTTCGGCCCCTCGGGGGCAAGGCGCGCATCCGCCTGCAGCGGATGGCGTCCCCGGGCCCAGGCCAGCGCCTCGTCGAGCCGATCGTCGCCCCAGAAGAGCTCGCGTCCGACGGTGAAGCTCGGCGCGCCGAAGATGCCCACGGCCGCAGCCTCCCCGGTCGCGGCGCGCAGGGCGTCCTTGACGGCGGGCGCCTCGGCGCGGGCCAGCCATTCCGGCCCGGCAGCCGCCTCGCGCAGCGCGGCTTCCAGCGTCGCATCCTCGGCGATGTTCGCGCCGCGCGCGAACTGAGCGGTCATCACCGCGCGGGCAAAGGCCGGAAGCCACGGCTGGTCGATCGCTGCGGTCATCACTCGCGCCGCGCGCAGGCTGTTGGCCGGGAAGGCGTCGGGCCGACGCACCGGGTGGCCCAGACCCGCCGCGCGGCGCTCGAGGTCGCGCCACATATGTGCGCCCTTGGCGGGGTCGAGGTTGAAGGGCGAGGTCTCCCAGCCCTTCGCCCGGAAGATCGGGCCGAGGAGGAAGGGCTGCCAGCGGACCCGCACCCCCGCGTCGCGCGCGGCCGCGTCGATCCGCAGCACGCTGAGCCAGGAATAGGTCGAGGCTGGATCGAACCAGAAGCGCAGCTCGTTCATGCATCACTCGCGGTGATAGGGGCCGGAGCCGAGGATCGACACCGCGCGGTAGAGCTGTTCCGCCAGCATCGCCCGCGCCAGCATATGCGGCCAGACCATCGGCCCGAAACTGATGAGCCGGTCGGCGCGGCGGCGCAGGGCCTCGTCATGCCCGTCCGCGCCGCCGATCAAGAAGCTGCAGCCGGCAGTTCCCGCATCGCGCAGGCGGGCGAGCAGGGCGGCGAGATCGGGGCTCGACATCGTGCTCCCGCGCTCGTCGAGCGCAATCACATGCGCCCCGGTCGGCGCGGCTTCGATCAGGCGCGCCGATTGCGCCGCGCGCTCGCGCGCCTTGCGCTCGTCGATCTCGATGACGTCGAAGGGACCCAGCGCCAGCCCGCGGCCCGCCTGGGTGGCGCGCGCCAGATAATCGCGCACAAGCTCCGCCTCCGGGCCCGCGCGCATCCGCCCGACCGCGGCGATGGTCATGCGCATCGGCGTGGCATCAGATGCGGCGCGCCGTCCTGTCGGGCTCGGTCTGCCACATCTTCTCGAGCTGGTAGAAGCTGCGCACCTCGGGCCGGAAGACATGGACGATCACGTCGCCCGCGTCGATCAGCACCCAGTCGGCGGCCTCCTTGCCCTCGACCCGCGCAACGATGCCGGCCTCGGCCTTGAGACGCTCGATCAGCTTCTCGGCCAGCGCGGCGACGTGGCGCGACGAGCGGCCCGAGCACACGACCATGTGGTCGGCGATCGACGACTTGCCGCTGAGGTCGATCGTGACGATCTCCTCGGCGCTGTCCTGGTCGAGCGATGTGACGATGAGGGAGAGGAGAGCGTCGCTCCCGGTTGCGTCCGCAATGCCGCCGATGGCGGGGGCGGAAGGACGAGTGCCAGCGGCACTCATGGAGATTTCAGCAGTCAGAACTACCCTCCGTCGGAGAGGCGCCGGGGCCGGGATGGCCACCGTTTCACGACCCTGCAACTGCCCTGAACATAGCGGTTCCGCCGCGACGCAACAAGGGCGCAGCCCGAATCGCCGTGGCGCGGCCAGAACGGGGGGCGGTCTCGTGACCGTTGCAGCCCTGCATCGCCGCGTCGCAGTCGCGCGCCACGCGCTCCTTGACCTGTGCCGGCTGCCGCCCCACCTGCGTTGTGCAGTGCAAAACGAGGGGCGCCGAGACCCCTGCGCCGGGAGGAAGATGGACGTGACGCGAACCGCGACGGAGGTCTTCCATGTGTTCCACCGCCATCGGTCCGAAGGGCTGGCACGCCTCGCTTGTGCCTCCCGCCCCGACGACGCAGATTCTTCCCCCACCGCGGGCTGACATCCGCACGCTGGGCCCCGACGATCTCGCCGCGCTCGAGGCGCATTTCCTTCGGCTCGCCGGGCATGACCGCCGGATGCGCTTCTGCGGCGACCTGAACGATGCCGCGATCCGGCGCCATTGCGCCATGATCGACTGGGCGCGGACCCGGATCCTGGGCTGCGAGGTCGACGGCACCCTGCGCGGCGCGGTCGAGCTGATGGTGCATCCCGATCCCCATACCGGCGAGGCCGACCTCGCGATGAGCATCGAGCGCGCGTTCCAGGGCCGCGGCCTCGGCGTGATGCTGATGCGCAAGGCGCTGGTGCTGGCGCGCAACCGGTGCGTCGGCTCGGTCCACATGGCGTGCATGGTCGGAAACCGCCGGATGCAGAAGCTCGCGGCGAAGTTCGGCGCGACCCTGAGCCTTGGCGAGGGCGAGGTCGCGGGCCGGATCCGCGCGCCCTGGCCGACCACCCTGACGCTGGTCGAGGAGGCGGCCCTGAATGGGCGCGCCTGCCTGCGCCGGCTGTTCCGGCTCGGGTCCGGGTGGAACGGAGCCGCCGTGCCCGCCGGGGGCCGCTGACCCCCGGCCCCGGCGCGGCCGTCCGCCGCGTGGCGCGGCGATGGCCGGCCCGAGGGTCTCGATCCGCTGGCCAGCGGGCGCCGATCGGGGCATATCTCGACGGCGAAGGCTGGAGCGGAGAGGGGTCGCCATGAAGATCGCAGTGCTGGACGACTATCAGGGCGTCGCGCTGGAAAGCGCCGACTGGTCGGTGCTCGAGGCCAGCGGGGCTGGGATCACGGTCTTTCGCGACACTCTCACGGACCATCGGGCGCTGGTCGAGCGGCTCGCGCCCTTCGAGGTGCTTGCGGTGATGCGCGAGCGCACACCCCTGCCGGGCAGCCTGATCCGCTCGCTGCCCAACCTGCGGCTGATCGTGACCACCGGGGCGCGGAACCTCTCGATCGACCTCGCCGCGGCGGCCGAACGGGGCATCACCGTCTGCGGCACCGAGAGCCGCGGCACAACCACGGCCGAGATGGCGATGCTGCTGATCCTCGCGCTGTCCCGCGGGCTGGTCCGCGAGGCGAACGCGATGGCGGCGGGGGGCTGGCAGGCGGGGCTTGGCCGCGATCTGGCGGGGCTTCGGCTGGGGCTGGTCGGGCTCGGCCGCCTGGGCGCGCAGGTGGCGGCCCTCGCGCGGCCCTTCGGGATGGATATCGCGGCCTGGTCGCAGAACCTGACCGAGGCACGCTGCGCCGAACTGGGCGTCGAGCGGGCGCCGAGCCTGCGGGCGCTGCTGGAAGCGTCGGACGTCGTCTCGATCCACCTCGTGCTGTCCGAACGCTCGCGCGGGCTGATCGGGGCGACCGAGCTTGGCTGGATGAAGCCGGACGCGTTCCTCGTGAACACCTCGCGCGGGCCGATCGCGGACGCGCACGCAGTCCTCGACGCAATGCGGGCCGGGCGGCTGGGCGGGGCGGCGATCGATGTCTACGACACCGAGCCCGTGCCGCGGGACGACCCGATCCGCGACCCCCAGCTGATCGCAGAAGGCCGCCTGCTGCTTACGCCCCATGTCGGCTATGTCAGCCGCCAGACCTGGGAGATCTTCTACCGCCAGACGGTCGAGGCGATCGCGGCATGGATGTCGGGCGCGCCGATCCGGGTGCTCAAGGTCTGATGGCGCGCTAGCGCCACCATGCCTCGACGAGGGCGGCCACGATCTTCTGCATCGCCTCGGCGCGGAAGGCGCGGCGCATCTCCGCGACCTCGCGGCCGGGCAGGTACCAGTTGAGGCTGGTCTGCGAATCCACCTCGAAGCTCAGGCTCTCGACGAAATCCGGGCGCGCGAAGGCGGGCCGGTCGGGCCAGGCGCGGTCGCGGTAATCGAGCCGGACCTGCCTCAGGCTCTGGCGGTTGCGGAAGGTCATGGTCGAGCCGCGCGCGGCCAGCATCGCCTCGACGGGCGTCGTCAGCCATTGCAGCGCCCGGCCCACCGCGCCCGCCTGTGCGGTCAGCGGCAGGGTGAAGGGGAAGGCGCGCAGCTGGATCACGATGACACCCGAGGTGTTGTCCAGCACCCAGTCGCGGATCTCGGGGCGTGCCAGATAGGTCGCCGCGAGGTCGACGCCGTAATTGTCGTAGTAGCCGGCATCCACCACCCGACGGTAGGGCCGCGTCGGCAGGGCGGCGGCGGGGGCGATGTAGGGGAAGGCCGCGTTGAGCCGCACCGCCGTCTTGACCCGGAACGTCGCCTGCGCGGCCGGGAACCAGTCGAAGAACTGCACGGTCTCGCCATATGCGTCGCGGCGCACGAGGTCCATGTCGAGGTTCGAGATCAGGAGCGGCTGCCCCGTCTCGGCCAGCATGGGCGAGAGGATCAGCGACGGCCGCCAGCCATCCGCCTCGCCCTGGCGGAGGTCCGCGAAGGAACAGTCGAGCGTCGCCCATTGGTCTTCGAGCACCGTGCCCCGGTCGATGCGCGACACGCCCGGGCGCAGAAGGCCCGGCAGGTCGCGCTGTACCAGCCGCTGCGCCACGGCCGACAGACTGTCGCGCGGGATTGGAAAGCGCGTGGGATGGGGATAGCGCCCGGCGAAGGGGCCCGATGCGTCCTGCACCGCAAGGATGTCGGACTCGATCCGGGCGCAGACCGAGCCCTGCGCACCGCTGCCGGGGCCGGCCATCGCTGCGAAATAGGCCCCGCCCACCATGCCGCCCGAGGCCCCGGTGATCAGCCGCACGTTTGCGGCGAAGCCCGGCTGCGCGCCGGTCCGTTCGAGCGTGCTCAGCGCGTCGAGCACGATGCCGGTCCAGAACGAGGCCCGGTAGGCCCCGCCCGAGGTCGTGATCAGCACCAGCTTGGGCCTCGGGCGCCGGCTTTGGTCCTCGGCGTCCTGCGCCGACGCGGACCCGAAAGCTCGCGCACGCGCGAGGGCCTCGCCCACGACCCCCGCGTCGAGGCCTGCCTCGGTCAGCGCCGTCCCGTCGATCCGCTCAGGCGGCTGGAGCGGCGGGGGCGCCGTGCGTGCGCGCCATGCGGCGAGGGCGGCGAGCGGGGCCACGCGTCCGGGTTTCGCCGCGAAGGCTTCGTCGGGGTCAGTCTGCGTCTCGGGTGCCCGCGCGCGCTGGTCGGCCCGAAAGCGGGCGATGTCCGTCGCCTCGGCCGAATCGGGATAGAGCGCGCGCAGGTCGAGCTGGCGGCCCGGCAGGTAATGGCTCTGGCCGCCGGGATCGACGATGCCGGGGACCTCGAACTTCAGCCGCGCCTCGCCATGGCGCAGCCGGTCGATGACGCCATTCGCGAGCACCAGCCAGCCCCCTAGCGCCAGCAGCGCCCCGAACTGCCACGAGTCGGGCAGCATCGAGACCGCCGCATACCCCAGCAGCAGAAGCGTGCCCAGCGCCGAGAGCGCGATCGCCGGCAGAAGCTTGGGATAGCCCAGCAGTGCCGCGCAGATCAGGACCCCGGGAATGCCCAGCGCCACGGTGTCCCCGTCCGCCCAAGGGCCGAGCAGTGCGCCGGCCAGCGGCTCGATGCGGATCGCGAGCCACAGCATCCCCCAGGCCGCGACGACCCCGAGCCCCGCGCCCAGCAGGCTGCGCCAGCCCTCGCCCGGCTGGCGCGGGCCGGTGACCGCGCGGTTGACCGGCACCGCGCCGCAGACCAGCCCCAGCAGGGCCGAGAGCGCTACCGCCGTGCCGATCTCGGGCGCCGCGGCCGCCAGAGTTCGGTCCGGCACGCCGTCGATCCCCAGCGTGAAGGCGAAGCCCCAGACATGCACAAGCGACGCCGCGAGCGCCGCCTGCCCGAAGATGGCGGGGCTGTTGCGATGGATGCCCCAGCCATGCCCGGCGCCGTAGCGGGCTGCAAGCTCGGGGTCCTCGTGGGAGATGTTGTGCAGGCCGAAGCCCCGCCCGATCACCCCCGCCATGCCCATTACGACGACGAGCCCGGGCAGGAACAGGAACCAGTGGGTCGCTATCGCCCTGAGGGCGGGGACGCCAAGCCATTCAAGGGCGGCGAGGATGCCGGCCGCGACAGCGGCAAGCGTGGCGAGCGGGCTGATCGGCACCATGAGCGGACCCCGGCGGGCAGGTTGTCACTGCGCCCGAGAGTGTCCGCGCTGCGCCGAGATGGCGGCAATGCCCCCGGCAGCGCGCGCAGCCAGCGCCCCCTGCGCGACACCGAAACGCGCGGCCGCCGCCGCCGTTCCCGAATGCGCCCGGCGCCGGGGGGCGGTGCGACGGGTGGTGGAACCGATCCGCGCTCCCGCGAAGGCGGCCAACTGCGGCGGAGCGGGCGGGTCGGGGCGCGGCAGGCCGGCAAGGACCGGGCGGCGATGCGCTGCGCGCGCATCGCCGGCCGCGCCTCAGTGGTTGCCGCGCACGAGCTGCTCGTAGCTCAGCGCGATGTCGCGCGTCAGCGCGCCTACCTCGAAGCGGTAGGGGCCGATCTCGCCCACCGGGGTGACCTCGGCGGCGGTGCCGGTGAGCCAGCACTGCTCGAAGCCCTCGAGTTCCTCGGGCATGATGTGGCGCTCGATCACCTCGATGCCCTTGTCCTTCATCATTCCGATGACGGTCTGGCGGGTGATGCCGTTGAGGAAGCAGTCGGGCATCGGCGTGTGCACCTTGCCGTCCTTGACGAAGAAGACATTCGCGCCGGTCGCCTCGGCAACATACCCGCGATAGTCCATCATCAGCGCGTCCGAGCAGCCCTTCGCCTCGGCCGCGTGCTTCGACATGGTGCAGATCATGTAGAGCCCTGCGGCCTTGGCATGGCTCGGGATCGTCTCGGGCGAGGGGCGCTTCCACTTCGATATGTCGAGCTTCGCGCCCTTCATCTTCGCGTCGCCATAATAGGCGCCCCACTCCCAGGTGACGACCGCCATCCGCACCGGGTTGCGCGCAGCCGACACCCCCATGTCGAGGCCCGAGCCGCGCCAGGCCAGGACGCGGACATAGGCGTCGCTGAGCCCGTTCGCGCGCATCGTGTCGGCCTTGGCCTTCTCGATCTGCTCGACCGTCCAGGGGATCGGCATGTCGACCGCCGTGCCGCTGTCGAGCAACCGCTGCGAGTGAGCCTCGGACTTGAAGATGCGCCCGCCATAGGCGCGCTCGCCCTCGAATACCGCCGAGGCGTAATGCATCGCATGGGTGAGCACGTGCACCTTGGCCGAGCGCCACTCGATCAGGTTGCCATCCATCCAGATGAACCCGTCGCGGTCGTCATAGGCACTCGCAGTCGCCATAGTGGGATTCTCCTAGGGATCTCCACCCGTGGGGTTGCCACGGGAACGATTCTTTCGCATGAAGACGTCAATCGAGCAGAATATGCTCGCGCATCTTGCGGCGTGCGTAACATCGCGCTATCAATCAGTCAATAAGGCTGACGTAAATCGTGAGGCAAGTGGTGATGAGCCGGGATAGGGGGATTCCGGGTCTGCGCGGCGTGCCCGGCAGTGCCGGCCAGACACCGAGTCGTCCGGAGCAGCTTCTCTTCCTGACCGACGAGCAGTTGCGGCAGGGCATCGAGCTGCTGTTCTTCGCGTATCGCGACTTCACGTCGGACCCGGACGCCGTGCTGGCCGAACGGGGCTACGGCAGGGCGCATCACCGCGCGATCCACTTCATCAAGCGCCGCCCCGGCATCACCGTGGCGGGGCTGCTCGACATTCTCGGTGTCACCAAGCAGTCGCTGAACCGGGTTCTGCGGCAGCTGGTCGAAGACGGCCTGGTCAGCCAGACCACCGGCGAGGCCGACCGCCGCCAGCGGCACCTGAACCTGACGGCGGCGGGCGACGAGCTCGAACGCTCGCTGTCGGCGCCGCAGCGCGAGCGGCTGCGCCGGGCGTTCTCCGAGGCGGGGCCCGACGCCGTGGCGGGCTTCCGCAAGGTGCTCGAGCGGATGATCGACGAGCACGGCCGCGACGCCGTGCTCTCGCTGGTGGGGAGGGAGGGGAGATGATCGAGATCCCCGAGCAGCCCCCGCACATCCTGGTGATCGACGACGATCAGCGCATCCGCGACCTGCTCAAGCGCTTCCTGATGCGCAACGGCTATCTCGTGACCTCGGCGCGCGACGCGGCGCATGCCGAGCGGATCCTCGTGAACCTCGCCTTCGATCTTTTGGTGATCGACGTCATGATGCCGGGCGAGGACGGCGTGAGCTTCCTGCGCCGGATGCGCGAGCGCATCAATGCGCCCGTGCTGATGCTGACCGCGCGCGCCGAGACGGGCGAGCGGATCGAGGGGCTCGAGGCGGGCGCGGACGACTATCTCGCCAAGCCCTTCGAGCCGCGCGAGCTGCTGCTCAGGATCGCCGCGATCCTGCGCCGCGCCGTGCCGCAGCCCGAGGCCGAGGCTCCGCCGCGCGTCCTCGCGCTGGGGCCGCTGCGCTATGACATCCTGCGCGGCGAGCTGACCAGCGGCGAGCAACTGGTGCGGCTGACGACGACCGAGCAGGCGCTGATGCGCGTCTTCGCCCGCCAGCCGAACGAGCCCGTGACGCGCGCGCGCCTCGCGGCCGAACTGGGCGGACAGAACAACGACGTGCAGGAACGCGCGGTCGACGTGCAGATTACCCGCCTGCGCCGCAAGATCGAGGCGGACCCCAAGGCCCCGCGCTACCTGCAGACCGTGCGGGGCGCGGGCTACATGCTGACGCCCGACTGACCTTCCGGTCGGCGGCCGCACCAGCGCGCTGCCGGTCTCCATCGGTCGATTGGTTAATCTTTGATTACCGAATGGCTGCGAGACTGCGCCGCATGCATCGCGACACCACGCCCGACGACGATCCGCAGATGGCCCCGACGGCCCGGCAAGGCGAAGCCGCGGGCACGGGCGCGCTTGCGAGCCCTCCCGCGCCCGGGGCGGCCGCAGGCGGCACGCGTCCGGGGCCGGCGGCTCCGCACCGCGACCTCGCGCTCTTCGAGATGGCCGAGCGGCTGGGGATGATCGGGCATTGGCACTGGCGTGTCGGGGCCGAGCGGATCGACTGGTCGGCGGGGGCCTGGCGCATCCACGATTTGACCCCGCGCGCCGATGGACCCACGGTCGGCGAAGCCCTCGACGGCTACGACCCGGCCGACCGTGCCGAGCTTCGCAAGGCGTTCCAGCGGGCCCTGCATGCCGGCGCACCCTACGATCTCGAGGTGCGGCTGCGCCTGCCGGACGGCCGGCTGCGCGCGGTCAACGCCATCGGGCGCGCCGAGCGCGGCGGCGATGGCCGGATCAGCGGCCTGTTCGGGGTCCTGCGCGACGTGACCGAGGAGCTGCGCGCGCTCGCCCGTGCGACCCGGGCCGAGACGCGGCTCCGCAATGCCGTCGAGGCCCTGCCGGACGGCTTCGCGCTGTTCGACGCGGCCGACCGCCTCGTCCTCTCCAACAGGCGCTATCGCGAGATCTATGCCGAGAGCGCCGAAGCCATCCGCCCCGGCGCGAGCTTCGAGGAGATCCTGCGCCACGGCCTCGCGCGCGGCCAGTATCCCCAGGCCGTCGGGCGCGAGGAGGACTGGCTGGCGGAGCGGCTCCACCGCCACGAGGGCGTCTGCACGGTGGTCGAGCAGGAGCTTCCCGGCGACCGCTGGTACAGGGTCGTCGAATCGCCGACCGCCGAGGGCGGGCGCGTGGGATTCCGGGTGGACATCACGGCCCTGAAGCGCCAGCAGCGCGAGCTCGAGGCCGCGCGCCTGCGTGCCGAGGCGGCGAACGCGGCAAAGAGCGCCTTCCTCGCCTCCATGAGCCACGAGATTCGCACGCCGATGAACGGCGTGATCGGCATGGCGGCGGCCCTCGAGGCGCTGGTGCCGGAGCCCCGCGCGCGCAAGATGCTGGCCGCGATCGCCGAATCGGGCGACATGCTGACGAGCATCCTCGACGACGTTCTCGACGTCTCGAAGATCGAAGCCGGGCGCATGACGCTGGAGCACACGCGCCTCGCGCTCGACGAGATCGCACGGCGCATCGAACCGGTCCATGCCATCAAGGCGTCTGAGAAGGGCATCTCGCTCGATGTCCGTGTCGATCCCGCCCTGCCGCGGATGCGGATTGGCGACCCGGTCAGATTGCAGCAGATCCTGCACAACCTCGTCGGCAACGCGATCAAGTTCACGCCGTCGGGCGAGGTTGCGGTCCACGTGAGCGGCGCGCCAGACGATGCCGGGAAAGTGATTTTCGAGGTGCGCGACACCGGGATCGGCATGAGTCCCGAGCAGGCCGCGCGGGTGTTCGAGCGATTCACCCAGGCCGACGCCTCGACGACGCGCGAATTCGGCGGCACCGGCCTCGGGCTCGCGATCGTGCGGGGGCTCGCGGACGCGATGGGGGGCGAGGTCTCGCTCGGCTCGCGGCCCGGCAAGGGGACCGAGGTGCGCGTGATCCTGCCGTTGCCCGTGGCGCCGCCGGATCCGGGCGCGGACCTGCCCGCCGCCGCGTCGCCCCGCCCGAGGGCTGGCCTCCGCATCCTCGCGGCGGACGACAATCGGGTGAACAGGATGGTCCTCATGGCGTGCCTCGCGCCCCTCGATGCCGAGGTCACGATGGTCGAGAGCGGGGTCGAGGCGCTCGCGGCCTACGAGGCGGGGGCGTTCGACGCGGCGCTGCTCGACATCTCGATGCCGGGGATGGACGGCATCGAGCTGGTCGCGGGCCTTCGGTGGATCGAGGCCCTCCAGCACCGCCCGAAGGTTCCCGCCATCGCGGTGACCGCCAACGCCATGCCGCACCAGGCCGAACGCTACATCGCGGCCGGCTTCGCGGCGCATCTGCCCAAGCCGATCCGGCGCGAGGCGCTCGAGGCCTGCCTCGCCGCGCTGCCGGGGCTCGGGCGGGCTTGATAAACCGATCGGGAACCGATGGAATGCGCGCTATGCGAAAGATCCTCAAAGACGTGGCCATTGCATTCGTGCTGCTCGGCATCCCGCTGGCGGGCTGCGCGCCCGGCACGCGCGGCGACTACCCTCCGGCGGCCGAGCGGCACGCCATGCCGGTCGCCGAGGCACAGGCGGGCCTGAACCGTCTGGGCTTCCGTCCCGGCCCGGTCGATGGCCTCTTCGGGCCGAGGACGCGGGCCGCGGTCCTCGACTACCAGCGCCTGCGCGGCCTGCCGGTCACCGGAGAGATCGACGACGCCTTCGCGCGGCGCATCCAGGCCGATCTCGCGGCGCTGCCGCGGCGGCCGGCCGGGCAGGGCGATACCCGCGTGGCCCGCGCGCCCGTCCCGGGCGAGATCATGTCGCCGGATCCCGCCGCCCCCGGCGCGGCCGGGCCGACCACCGGCGCGCCAGAGACGCTCGCCCCCTCGGTCAGCCTGCCGACGGGGCCAGCGCCCGATACGATCTACCGCCAGACCGACCATGACCCGTCCCTCGTCGCCGCCACCGAGACCCGCGCGGAGCAGC
Source organism: Thermohalobaculum sediminis (assembly GCF_023487995.1). Classification (GTDB taxonomy): domain Bacteria; phylum Pseudomonadota; class Alphaproteobacteria; order Rhodobacterales; family Rhodobacteraceae; genus Thermohalobaculum; species Thermohalobaculum sediminis. The sequence goes on along the minus strand of NZ_JAMFKN010000003.1, from coordinate 257,280 downwards.
TCCGCGACGTGCGCTATGCCGAGATCGACCTCGACGGCGACGGCGATCTCGACGTGATTTGGAACAACTCGTCCGAGCTCTATTGCGGCACGGCCGGATGCTCGTTCGACATCTATTTCCGCGAGGGGACGGGCTGGCGGCCGGTCGCGCGGCTGCTCGCCTTCGAGGTCGATGCCGCCGCCGGGCGCACGCGCGGGGTGCGCGACATCCTCGTCACGGGGCGTCGGGGCAGTGCCGTCTGGCAGTGGAACGGGCGGCATTATGCGCCGGCGTCCTGAGCGGCCGCACGGCGCATTTGCGCGCCCGGCGCGGGGCGTCTAGTGTCGCGCCATGAGCGTCCTGATCCTGACACATCCGTCGAGCCACCAGCACGTCACGCCCCCGGGCCATCCCGAGCGCGTGGCCCGCATCGAGACAGTCGACCGCGTGCTGCACCGCGCCGAGTTCGACCACCTGCTCCGGCGCGAGGCCTCGGCCGCGGGGGACGACGCGCTCAAGCGAGCCCACACGGACGCCTATGTCGAGCGCATCAAGCGCGCCGCTCCGGCGTCCGGCTCGGTCAGCCTCGACCCAGACACCCACATGTCGCCCGGCAGCCTCGCGGCCGCCCGCCATGCCGCGGGATCGAACATCGACGCGGTCGAGGCGGTCGTGAAGGGCGAGGTGAAGGCGGCCTTCTGCGCCGTGCGCCCATGCGGCCACCATGCCGAGCGCGAGCGCGCCATGGGGTTCTGCCTGTTCAACAACGTGGCCGTGGGCGCCCGCCATGCAACCGACGTGCTGGGCCTGAAGAAGGTCGCCATCGTCGATTTCGACGTCCACCACGGCAACGGCACGCAGGACATCTTCTGGGAGGACGCGCGCGTTTTCTTCGCGTCCTCGCACCAGATGCCGCTCTACCCGGGCACGGGCGCGGCGCATGAGCGCGGGGTCGGCAACATCGTGAACGCGCCGCTGAGGCCGATGTCGGGCGGGCGCGACATGCGCCTGGCGTACGAGGGCACCATCCTGCCCGCCCTGCGCGACTTCGGCCCCGAGCTCGTGATGATCTCGGCCGGGTTCGACGCGCATGTGAACGACCCGCTCGCCAATCTCAACTGGCTCGATTCGGATTTCGCATGGGTCACGCGCGAGCTTTGCAGGGTCGCGGCCGAGTGCTGCGGCGGGCGCGTGGTCTCGACGCTCGAGGGGGGGTATGATCTCGACGGCCTCGCCGAGAGCCTGGCCGCGCATCTGCACGAGCTGATCGCGCATGCGGAGGGCTGAACGATGAGCGCACCGAAGATCGCGGAGCTGAGCTTCGAGGACGCCCTGAAGGAGCTCGAGGCGGTGGTCCAGAGCCTCGAGGGCGGGCAGGTGCCGCTCGAGCAGTCGATCGCGCTCTACGAGCGCGGCGAAGCCCTGCGCGCGCATTGCGAGGGCAAGCTGCGCGACGCCGAATTGAAGGTCGAGAAGATCGTTGCATCTTCGTCGGGTGGCGCTGCGGCGACCGCGCCCTTCGACGCGGAATGATCGGGACGGCATTGTCAGCCGCTGCGGTTTCCGACTAGAGAGCCGGTGACGCGCAGCGCGGCCGCCACATGGGAGACGACTGTTGAACGACCGCCCCCAGACGCCCCTTCTCGACCAGGTGAGATCGCCGGCCGACCTCAAGCGCCTGTCCGACGCCGAGTTGCACAGGCTCGCGGACGAACTCAGGGCCGAGACGATCTCGGCCGTCTCGGTGACCGGCGGCCATCTCGGCGCGGGGCTTGGGGTGGTCGAGCTCACCGTGGCGATCCACGCGGTGTTCGACACGCCGCGCGACAAGCTGATCTGGGATGTCGGCCATCAGTGCTACCCGCACAAGATCCTGACCGGGCGGCGCGACCGCATCCGCACCCTGCGGATGGGCGGCGGCCTGTCGGGCTTCACCAAGCGGGCCGAGAGCCCCTACGACCCCTTCGGCGCGGCGCATTCCTCGACCTCGATCTCGGCGGGGCTGGGCTTCGCGGTGGGCCGCGACCTCGGCGCCACGGACGTGGGCGACGTGATCGCGGTGATCGGCGACGGCTCGATCACGGCGGGCATGGCCTACGAGGCGATGAACAACGCCGGCCACGTGAAGTCGAAGCTGATCGTGATCCTCAACGACAACGAGATGTCGATCGCGCCGCCCGTGGGCGCCATGTCGGCCTATCTCTCGCGGCTCCTCAGCGGCAAGGGCTACCACGACTTCCGCGAGGCGGCGAAACGCGCGCTCGACCTCCTGCCCGCCCCCTTCCGCGAGGGTGCGCGGCGGATGGAGGAATTCGCCAAGGGCATGACCGTGGGCGGCACGCTGTTCGAGGAACTCGGCTTCACCTATATCGGCCCGATCGACGGGCACGACCTCGACCAGGTGCTGCCGGTGCTGAGGAACGTCCGCGACTACGCCGACGGGCCCGTGCTGATCCACGCCATCACCAAGAAGGGCAAGGGCTACGCGCCCGCCGAGAACGCGCCCGACAAGGGGCACGCGCGAGCCAAGTTCGACGTCATCACCGGCGAGCAGAAGAAGTCGCCCTCGAACGCGCCCAGCTACACCAAGGTCTTCGCGCAGAGCCTGATCAAGGAGGCCGAGGCGGATGACCGGGTCATCGCCATCACCGCGGCGATGCCGGACGGCACGGGGGTGGACCTGTTCCAGAAGCGCTTCCCGGCGCGAACCTTCGATGTCGGCATTGCCGAGCAGCACGCGGTGACCTTCGCCGCGGGTCTGGCGGCGTCGGGGATGAAGCCCTTCTGCGCGATCTATTCGACCTTCCTGCAGCGCGGCTACGACCAGGTGGTGCACGACGTCGCGATCCAGGGCCTGCCGGTGCGCTTCCCGATCGACCGCGCGGGGCTGGTGGGGGCAGATGGCGCGACCCATGCGGGCTCGTTCGACGTGGCCTATCTGGGCTGCCTGCCGAACTTCGTCATCATGGCCGCGGCCGACGAGGCCGAACTCGTCCACATGGTCGCGACCGCGCGCGCTCATGACGCGGGGCCCATCGCCTTCCGCTTCCCGCGCGGCGAGGGGGTGGGCGTCGAAATGCCCGAGCGGGGCGTGCCGCTGCCGATCGGCAAGGGCCGCATCGTCAAGGAAGGCGGCAAGATCGCGATCCTCAGCCTCGGGACCCGCCTGCAGGAGGCGATGCGCGCGGCCGAGGAACTCGACGCCCGCGGCCTGCCGACCACGGTCGCGGATGCGCGCTTCGCCAAGCCCCTGGACCGCGACCTGATCCTGAACCTCGCCCGCAACCACGAGGCGCTGATCACCATCGAGGAGGGGTCGGTCGGCGGCTTCGGCTCCCACGTCCTGCACCTTTTGGCGCATGAGGGGATGCTGGAGCACGGGCTGAAGGTTCGCCCGATGGTGCTGCCGGACGTGTTCCTCGACCAGGACAGCCCGGCCCGGATGTACGAGCTCGCGGGCCTCTGCGCCCCCGACATCGTGCGCACGGCGCTGGCGGCGCTGGGCCAGGCGGAGGCGGCGGCGCGGGCGTAAATCCGTTTCAAGTATCGAGGCGGTAATGCTGTGATGGCTATTCCAGATTACCAGAAATTCATGCTGCCGTTGATGCGCTCCATCGCGTCGGGGCATCGGTCGGTTCGGGACTGCATCCCCGACTTGATTTCGTATTTTGGGTTGACTGAGGAGGAGGCCGCGGAACTTCTCCCGTCCGGCAAGAAGACGGTGGTCGCAGACCGCGCCCATTGGGCGCGCACGTATCTCTCAAAAGCGGGATTGCTGCACTCGCCGCGTCGAAACCATCATGAGTTGACGAAGGTGGGACAAGAACTGCTGGCGACGAATCCTGAATGGATCGATAATTCTATTCTTGCCTCATTTGAGGGGTTCGACGAATGGCGCCGCCGAGCCGCGAGTGGCGACGACGGTGTTGGGGCGTCTGGAACTGCTCTCGACGTGGGAATCTCGCTCGCTACCCCGGAGGACCGAATTTCGCAGGCGGTCGCCGAGATAGAGGCGGATTTGGCCGACGAACTCGTGACCCGACTGCTTGGCGGGTCGCCGCGATTCTTCGAGTCGGCCGTCGTTGATCTCCTTGTTGCGATGGGATACGGCAATGGGCGCGAGGGCGCCGGCCACCGTCTCGGAAGGGCCGGGGACGGGGGGATCGATGGGATCATCAACGAGGACGCCCTTGGCCTCGATGCGGTGTATGTTCAGGCAAAGCGCTACTCGTTGGATGTCAAAGTTGGGCGACCCGCAATCCAGCAATTTGTCGGTTCTCTGACTGGAGAGGGTGCAACAAAGGGCGTCTTCGTAACGACTTCAAGTTTCTCTGGCGATGCAAAAGCATATGTGGATCGAGTGGCGCAGCGCATCGTGCTGCCGGACGGGCAAGCTCTTGCGAGGTTGATGATCAAGCACTCCGTTGGCGTTCGCCCTGTTCGTCAAATCGTCCTCTCCGAAATTGACGAGAACTTTTTCACCGAGGAATGACCCGCCTCGACCAGCACCTCGTCGCACGCGGCCTCGCATCGAGCCGGGCAAGGGCGCAGGCGATGATCGCCGAGGGGCTGGTGCTGGTGAACGGCGTGCTTGCAACGAAGCCCGCGCAGCAGGTGGCGGAGGGGGCGCAAGTGGAACTGGCCGGCGCGTCGAACCCGTGGGTTTCGCGCGCGGCGCTCAAGCTGCTCCACGCGCTCGATGCGTTCGGGCTGGCGCCGGCGGGCGACGCGCTCGATGTTGGCGCCTCGGCGGGGGGCTTCACGGAAGTGCTGCTCGCGCGCGGTGCGCGGCGGGTATTCGCGCTCGATGTGGGGCATGGGCAGTTGCACCCGCGGCTCGCGGCCGACCCGCGTGTGGTGAACCTCGAGGGTGTGAACGCCCGCACGATTCCCGACGGCCTGGTGCCGCCGGTGGACTGGATCGTGACGGACGTCTCGTTCATCTCGCTCGAGAAGGCGTTGCCGGGGGTAATGCGGCTGGCGAAGCCCGGCGCGGCGCTGGTGGCACTCATCAAGCCGCAGTTCGAGGCCGGGCCCGGCGCCGTGGGGAAGGGCGGCATCGTCAAGGACCCCGCCATCCACGCCGCCGTGCGCGCCCGCATTCGTGACTGGCTGGGCGCGCAAGGCTGGGAGGTGACCTGCGAGGTTGAGAGCCCTATAACCGGCGCCGACGGCAACCGGGAATTCCTGATCGCGGCGCGCAAGCCCGGCTGACGGGCGGCGCGGGCCGGTGCGCGGTGGCGGCGGCGCGTGCTGCGGTCGTGCATAGGCTGTACCGCATCCGGGGTTGCGCGGCTAAGGGTTGCGTCGCGTTCCGGCGGGCAGTGCGCTGCCCAGGGGATTGCACGGCACTCGGGTGGCGCTGCGCGCCACCCTCGCGGCCGCGCGACGGCCCCGCCCCCGCCCGCCGCCGCCTCCCGGCGGCGGCGGGCGGGCGCGGGGGTGGAGAGGGTGGGGATGAGCGACGAGGTCACGATCGAGCGGCTGGGCGCGCAGGGCGACGGGGTGACCGAAGGGGGCGCCCTGTTCGTGCCCTTCGCCCTGCCGGGCGAGCGGGTGCGGGTCATCCGCCACGGCACGCGCGCCCGCGTGGCCGAGGTGATCGCGGCCTCGCCCGAGCGCATCGCGCCCGTCTGCCGCCATTTTGGCACCTGCGGGGGCTGCGTGTTGCAGCATGCCGCGGATGGCTTGGTGGCGGGGTGGAAGCGCGGGCTCGTCGCCTCGGCGCTGGCCGCGCGGGGGATCGCGGGGGTCGAGGTGCGCGAGACCCTGACCTCGCCGCCCGCGAGCCGCAGGCGGATCACGCTGGCCGCGCGGCGGCTCAGAAAGGGCGCGATGATCGGCTTCCACGAGGGGCAGAGCGAGACGATCGTCCCGGTCACCGAATGCCCGGTCGCGGACCCCTCGCTCGTGGCGGCGATCCCACGGCTGGTGGAGCTGGTCGAGCGCGCGGCGAGCCGAAAGGGCGAGGTGCGGATCGTGCTGACCGCCTCGGATGAGGGGGTGGACGCCGCGCTCGAAGGGGTGAAGGCGCTCGACGGGCCGGGGCGGGCGCTGCTGGCGGGGGTGGCTGCGCGGGCGGGGCTCGCGCGCCTGTCGGTCGCGGGTGAGCCCGTGGTTACGCTGAAGGAGCCCGCGCAGCCGATGGGCCGCGCTCGCGTCGTGCCGCCGCCGGGCGGTTTCCTGCAGGCGACGCGCGAGGGCGAGGCGGCGCTGGCTGCGGCGGTGGCGGAGGCCGTGGGCAGCGCGGGCCGCGTGGCGGACCTGTTCGCCGGCTGCGGGACCTTCGCGCTGCGGCTGGCCGAGCGGGCCGAGGTTCATGCGGTCGAGGGGGAGGCCGCGGCGCTGGCCGCGCTCGATACGGCCTGGCGCGCCGCGCCGGGCCTGCGGCGCGTGACCTGCGAGCGGCGCAACCTGTTCCACAGGCCGATGAGGGCAGCCGAGCTTGCGCGGTTCGAGGCGCTGGTCATCGACCCGCCGCGGGCGGGGGCCAAGGCGCAGGCCGAGGAAATCGCGGCTTCGGCCGTGCCGCGGCTGGCGATGGTGAGCTGCAACCCCGCAACCTTCGCGCGCGACGTGCGGATCCTGATCGATGGCGGCTATCACATCGACTGGGTGCAGCCGGTCGACCAGTTCCGCTGGTCGAGCCACCTTGAACTGGTCGCGGCGATGTCGCGGGGGTGAGGGAGCCCCCGCGAGGCCCCGGCCCGGGGCCGGGGCAGCGAGGGTGAGGGGGCCGTGCAGCGAGGATGGCGGGGGGCGAACGATCTCTCTGTCCCGGGCTTGATCCGGGACGCCGAGCGATTGGCCCCGTCATGCCGTGACCCCGGATCAAGCTTGGGAAACCGCTGCATCGGGCGGGGGCGTGGGGCGCAGGCGCAGGCCATCACTCGGCGGCGGCGATCCGCTCGGTGGTGGCGGCGAAAAGCTCGCGGGTGTAGCTGGCCTTCATGTCGTGGCGGGCGAGCTGGGCATGGTCGAGGTTCTCGACGGCGCGGCCCTCCTTCATCACCGTGAGGCGGTCGCACATGTGGTCGATCACCGCGAGGTCGTGGCTGACCATCAGGAATGTGAGCCCGCGCTCGGCCCTCAGCCGCGAGAGCAGGTTGAGCGCCTCGGCCTGCACCGAGGCGTCGAGCGCCGAGGTGGGCTCGTCGAGCAGCAGGATCTCGGGCTCGAGCATCAGCGCACGGGCGATGGCGACGCGCTGGCGCTGCCCGCCCGAGAGCTGGTGCGGGAAGCGGAAGCGGAAGGCCGCGTCGAGCCCGACATCGGCCAGCGCCTGCACGATGCGCCGCCCGCGTTCTGCCCCGCGCGCGAGCCCGTGTATTGCCAGAGGCTCGCCCAGCGTGCGGTCGACGGTATGGCGCGGGTGGAGCGAGGCATAGGGGTCCTGGAATACCATCTGCACCCGGCGGGCAAAGCCGCGGTCGCGGCGCGGGGCAAGGGCGCGCCCGTCGATGCGGATCGCGCCGCCGGTCACCGGGGCCATGCCGCAGATCGCCCGCAGGATGGTGGACTTGCCCGAGCCCGACTCGCCCACGAGCCCATACGACTCGCGCACCTCGACGGCGAGGCTCACGCCGCGCACGGCGTGGACCGGGCGGCCCTTGGCCTCGAAGGTGACGTGGAGGTCGTCGATCTCGATCAGCGCCATCGGCTCACTCCGACCAGGCAGCGTCGCGCGCGAGCGTGGGCAGGGGGCCGCGTGCTCCGCCGATTTTTGGCAGGCAGCCGAGCAGGCCCTGGGTGTAGGGGTGGGTGGCCTGCGACAGGCGCTGGGCCTCGATCTCCTCGACGATGCGGCCGCGATACATCACCAGCACCCGGTCGCAGAAGCGCGCCACCAGGTTGAGGTCGTGGCTGATGAACATCAGCCCCATGCCGCGCTCGCGCACCAGGGCATCGAGGATGCGCAAGACTTCCGCCTGCACGGTGACGTCGAGCGCCGAGGTCGGCTCGTCGGCGATCAGCAGGTCCGGCTCGGGGATCAGCATCATAGCGATCATGACGCGCTGGCCCATGCCGCCCGAAAGTTCGTGCGGGTATGCGTCGAGCACGCGCTCGGGGTCGCGGATCTGCACGGCCTCGAGCGCCTCGAGCGCCTTCGCGCGCGCCTCGCGGGCCGACATGCCGTCGCGCAGGCGCAGGCCTTCGGTCAGCTGCGCGCCCACCCGCATCACCGGGTTGAGCGAGAACTTGGGGTCCTGCATCACCATGGCGATGCGCCGGCCGCGGAGCGCGCGCATCTCGCGCTCGGAGATGCGCATCAGGTCCACGCCGCCGAACGCCATGCGGTCGGCCTCGATCCGCCCCGGCGGGCGGATCAGGCGCAGGACCGAGCGGCCGGTCATGGTCTTTCCCGAGCCGGACTCGCCCACGATGCCGAGCCGCTCGCGGTCGAGGCGGAACGAGACGCCGCGCACGGCCTCGACCGGCCCGGCCTCGGTCGCGAAGGTCACGCGGAGGTTCTCGACCTCGAGGAGGCTCATCTCGTGGCGCTCCGCGGGTCCAGCACGTCGCGTAGGCCGTCGCCCAGCAGGTTGAAGCCGAGCGAGACGATGAAGATCGCAAGCCCCGGCATGGTGGCGACCCACCACTGCTCGAACAGGAACTTGCGGCCCGAGGCGATCATAAGCCCCCATTCCGGCAGCGGCGGCTGCGCGCCGAGGCCGAGGAAGCCGAGCCCCGCCGCGGTGAGGATGATCCCCGCCATGTCCAGCGTCACGCGGATGATGACCGAGGGCACGCACATCGGCATCACATGGCCCACCACGATCCGTCCCGCCCCCGCCCCCTGGAGGCGGACGGCCGCGATGAAGTCGGCGCCGCGCACGGTCAGCGTCTCGGCCCGGGCGACGCGGGCATAGGGCGGCCAGGCGGTCAGCGCGATGGCGAGCACCGCGTTCTCGATGCCGGGCCCCAGGGCCGCGACGAAGGCCAGCGCGAGGATGAGGCGAGGGAAGGCGAGGAAGATGTCGGTGAGCCGCATCAGCGCGGTATCGACGATGCCGCCGAAATAGCCCGAGACCGTGCCGATGATCAGCCCGACCACCGGCGCCGTCACCGTCACCAGCGCGACGATGTAGAGCGTGATCCGCGCGCCGTGCACCAGCCGGCTCCAGATGTCGCGGCCGAACTCGTCGGTGCCGAGCCAGTGGCCGGGCGAGAGCGGCGGCTGCAGGCGCCCGGCGAGGTTCTGGGCGTAGGGGTCGTGCGTCGCGATCCAGGGCGCGAGCGCCGCCGCCGCGAGCAGCGCGACGATGATGAGAAGCCCGATCAGCGCGAGCGGGTTGCGCGCGAGCCTGAGCCAGCCGAGCCAGAGCTGCCCCGCCCGCGCCTGCATCGGCGAGCGCGGCGCAGGGTCGATGAGCCAGGCGCGCAGCCCGCTCATGCCCGCGCCCTCGGGTCGATGAGCCGGTAGAGCACGTCCGAGAGCATGTTGAGCAGGATGAACACCGTGCCCACCACGATCGTGCCGCCCATCACCGCCGCCATGTCGGCCGAGAACAGCGCATGCGTGATGTAGAGGCCGAGGCCCGGCCAGGCGAACACCGTCTCGGTCAGCACCGAGCCTTCGAGCAGGTTCGCATAGGACAGCGCGATCACCGTTATCAACGGCACCATGACGTTCCTCAGCGCGTGCACCCAGACCACGCGCCATTCCGGCATGCCCTTGACGCGGGCCGTGGTGATGTATTCCTGCCCGAGCTGGTCGATCATGAAGCTGCGTGTCATCCGGCTGATATAGGCCATCGAGTAGTAGCCGAGCACGCCCGCCGGCAGCAGGATGTGCGACAGCGCGTTGGCGAAGATCTCCCACTGACCGGCCAGGGCGGTGTCGATCAGGATCATGCCCGTGCGCGCCGGCACATCGAGCTCGTACATGAACTCGTAACTGGTATCGAGGCGCCCTGGCCCGCCGACCCAGCCGAGCTCGCCGTAGAACACCAGAAGGCCCATCAGGCCCAGCCAGAACACCGGCATGGAATAGCCCATGAGGCCGATGAGCCGCACGAGCTGGTCAGCGAGGCTGCCCGGCCGGGTGGCCGCGATGACACCCGCGGGGATGCCGAAGAGAACGCCGAAGATCGTCGCGATGGTCGCAAGCTCGAGCGTCGCCGGAAAGACCCGCGCGACGTCCTCGAGCACCGGCTTCGCGGTCACGAGGGACTTGCCGAAATCCCCGCTCAGCGCGTCGCGGACATAGAGCCCGAACTGCACCCAGAGAGGCTGGTTCAGGCCCATCGCCTCGCGCGCGGCCTCGTATTGCTCGGCGGTCGCGCGCTCCCCAAGGACCGCGAGCACCGGGTCGATCGGGATGACGCGCCCGATCACGAAGGTGATGGCGAGAAGCCCGAGAAAGGTGGCCGCGAGGGTGAGCGCGAGCCCCGCCACCCGCTTCGCAAGGCGAAGGGCGGGCGCCGAGCCGTTGCGGCGGGGGAGGGATGCGGTGTCGGTCATCGGTGGAACGGGCGGCCGGGAATGCCGGCCGCCCGCATGTCCGTCACTTCGTCACGGTCCAGTAGAACGCCGAGTGGATCGAGCCGCCGCCCGAGAAACCCTCGACATTCTTGCGCATCGCCACCGGCTCGATGCGCTGGAACATCTCGGCGAAGGGCGCCGCGCGCTGGTGGATGCGCTGGATCTCGATATACATGCTCGCGCGCTTGTCGGCGTCCTTCTCGAGCACCGCGGCGTTGGTTAGGTCGTTGACCTCGGCCGCCGGCCAGGCGTTGCGCCAGGCCAGCACGCCGGTGAGCTTCGCCTCGTCCGAGTTGTCCGGGTTGCGGGCGAAGGTGTCGGCGTTGGTGTGCGGGTCGGGGTAGTCCGGCCCCCAGGCCTCGAGCACGAGCTGGTGCGTGCGGGCGCGGTAGTCGCCCAGCACTTCCTTGCCGGTGCCGGTCTTGAACTCGAGCGTGATGCCCGCCTGCGCAAAGGTGTTCTGCATCGACTGCGCCATCTCGAGGCGCTCCTGATCGTTGCGGACGTGCAGCGTGAACTTCAGGTCCGTGACGCCCGATTCCGCGATCAGCCCCTTGGCCTTCTCGATGTCGAGCGAGTAGGGCGTCTCCTCCAGCGCGCCCAGGAAGCCGCGCGGCAGGAAGGCCTGGTGGACCATGTAGCTGCCCTTGAGGAAGCTGTCGGCCATGCCCTGATAGTCGATCAGGTACTTCATCGCCTCGACCAGCTTGGGATTGGCGAGACGCGGGTCCTTCTGGTTCGCGGCGAGGTAGAAGATCCGCCCGCGCTGCTCGTTCGAGATGCGGATGGCGTCGTTCGACGAGACACCCTCGACATCGGTGGGGGTCAGCTTGCGGGCGATGTCGATGTCGCCCTTCTCCAGCAGCAGGCGCTGGGTGGCGGGCTCGGCGACATGGCGCACGAACACCCGGCGAAGCGCGGGCTCGCCCCGCCAGTAGCCGGGCACGGCCTCGAGCACGTAGCTCTCGGACGGCTTGTAGGAGCGCAGCGCGTAGGCGCCCGAGCCGGCGGTGTTGGTCTTGAGCCATTCATAGCCCAGATCGCCATTGGCCTCGTTCGCCAGCGCCGTCTCCTTGTCGACGACCGACGAGACCACCGCCGTAAGGCAGTTGTAGAAGAACGAGGGCGCATAGGGCTTGTCGGTGACGATGGTCAGCGTGTCGCCCGAGGCGGTCACCAGGCCGTCCACGTTCTCGGGCGTGAAGCCGAACTGCGTCAGGATAAAGGCCGGGGTCTTGTTCAGCTTTACCGCGCGCTGGATCGACCAGGCGGCGTCCTCGGCCCGGATCGGGTTGCCGGAGTGGAACTTGAGCCCCGACTTGATCTTGAACGTGTAGGTCACGCCGTCATCGGCCAGCGACCAGCTCTCGGCGATGCCGGGCACCAGCGGGCCGAGGTTCCGCGGATCGAGCTCGACCAGCGTGTCATAAGCATTGTTCAAGAGGTCGTTGCCCGAGAACTCGAAGCTCTCGGCCGGATCGAGCGATACGATGTCGTCGATCTTGTCGGCAATGACGAGCGTGTCGGCCGGCGTCTCGGCGCGGCCCGCGACGGGCGACAGCGCAAGAACAGCCGAAAGCACGCCGAGCGCCGCCGATCTGGCCATCCGCGATGGCAGGGTGATCAGCATGACGGTCTCCCTGTGTTTTGTGTCTGGTTGAAGCGTCCGCGAACGCGGCGCGACCATGACACTGACGCCACGCAGCCCGGAATGTCCAGCCGCATTCGGGTGCTGCGTCGGCGGGTCGACATGTGACGTCACGTCAACAGCGCTCTGACCGGCTTGTCGCGCGGCGGGTGGCCGGTATGCTGGGCGGGGAGCGGAAACCGGAGGGAGAGGCGTGCGCCATTCGCTGACCGCCATGATCGCGGTGGCGTCCGTGGCCCTGGTCTCCGTGCCCGCGGCGGCGGTCGAGGGGATCCCGCCGGACATCGTGGGCGAATGGGACTGTGGCGCCTCGCGGCTGGTGGTCACCCGCCTCGGCAGCATCGAGCTGATGGCGCCGGGGAGCTACCGCGCGGGCCTTCTGGAGATGCGGGGCGGGGTGCTCGCCGTGAGCTGGGACCGGGGCGGCACGGCCGCTCCCGACTTCCTGCGCCGGGGCGAGACGCTCGAGGTCCGCGGCCTCGGCGCGCCGTTCGCGTGCCGAGCGCGCCGCTGAGGCGGGCGGGCCCAGCGACCGGCTTGTCTTTCGCCGCCGCAGCGGTCAGACAGAAGGACCAATGCGGGCGCGGGGCGACTAGCCGCGCGATCACGGATGTCGGGGACGGGGATGCGAGCGCAGGTCGGCATCATCGGCGGCGGGCCTTCGGGGCTTTTGCTTGCGCAGCTTCTGGACCGCGCGGGGATCTCCAGCGTGGTGCTTGAGCGGCGCACGCGCGAGCACGTGCTGGGCCGCATCCGCGCGGGGGTGCTCGAGCAGGGCGCCGTCGCGCTGCTGCGAGAGGCGGGGGTGGCCGAGCGGCTCGACCGCGAGGCCGAGGTCCATGGCGGCGTCGCCATCGCACATGGCGACCGGCTCCACCGCATCGACCTCGCGGCGCTCGCGGGCCATGGCGTCACGCTCTACGGCCAGACCGAGGTGACGCGCGACCTTTATGACGCGCGCGGCGCGATGGGCGGGGCCGTGATCCACGAGGCCGAGGACGTGGCGATCCACGGCGCGGACACGGACGCACCGTGGCTGACGTGGCGCGAGGGGGGCGAGGCGCGGCGGCTCGATTGCGACTTCATCGCCGGCTGCGACGGCTTCCACGGGGTCTCGCGCCGCTCGATCCCCGCGGCGCGGCTGGCTGAGTTCGAGCGGGTCTACCCGTTCGGGTGGCTGGGCGTGCTGTCGCGCACGCCGCCGGCGGCCGAGGAGCTGATCTATGCCCGCCATGTCGAGGGCTTCGCGCTCTGCTCGATGCGCTCGCGCAGCCTCAGCCGGTATTACGTGCAGGTACCGCTGAGCGACCGGGTCGCGGACTGGCCGGACGAGCGCTTCTGGGAGGTGCTGTCCCGCCACCTGCCGCCCGAGGTTGCGGCGGCCCTGGTCACCGGCCCCTCGATCGAGAAGTCCATCGCGCCGCTGCGCTCCTATGTGGCCGAGCCGATGCGCTGGGGGCGGCTGTTCCTCGCGGGCGATGCCGCGCATATCGTGCCGCCCACCGGGGCGAAGGGGCTGAACCTCGCGGCCTCGGACATCCGTTACCTCTCGGACGCGCTGATCGGCTTCTACCGTGGCGGCGACGAGGTGGGTCTGGCAGCGTATTCCGACCGTGCGCTCGCGCGCGTCTGGAAGGCCGAGCGGTTCTCGTGGTGGATGACATCGCTCTTGCACCGCTTCCCCGAGACGGGCGCCTTCGGCGCGCGGATGCAGGAGGCCGAGCTCGACTACCTGTTCGCCTCGCGCGCGGCGCAGACCGTGCTGGCCGAGAATTACGTGGGGCTGCCATATTGAGCCCCGCGCAACCCCCCGCTCCGCGCGGCAGACGCGGACGGGCATCCAACGGGAGGACCGGATGAAAGCCCATCTCACCCTCGGCGCCGCGCTGGTCGGCGCGCTCATGGCCCTGCCTGCGGCGGCGCAGGAGGTCACGCTCACGGTGCAGCACTTCCTCGGCCCCAAGGCGCCCGCGCAGACGCGGCTGATCGAGCCCTGGGCGCAGCGGATCGAGGAGGCGTCCCAGGGCCGCATCAAGGTCGAGATCTTTCCCGCCATGTCGATGGGGGGCAAGCCGCCCGAGCTCTACCGCCAGGTGCGTGACGGCGTGGTGGACGTGGTCTGGACCCTGCCGGGCTACACGCCGGGCGTGTTCCCGCGCGTCGAGGTGTTCGAGCTGCCGGGCATCCACCAGGGCTCGGCGAAGCAGACAACGCTGGCGATCCAGGACATGATGCCGACGCTGGCGCCCGACTTCGCGGATGTCCATCCGCTGCTGGTGCACAGCCATGCCGGCAACGCGCTGCACATGGTCGACGGGCCGATCGCATCGGCCGCGGATCTCGCCGGCAAGAAGCTGCGCACGCCCTCGCGCACGGGGGCTTGGATGATCGAGGCCTGGGGCGCCGAGCCCGTCGGCATGCCGGTGCCCGAACTGCCGCAGGCGCTGTCGAAAAAGGTGGTCGACGGCGCGCTGGTGCCCTTCGAGATCGTGCCGCCGCTCAAGCTGCACGAGCTGACGGCCGCCTCGGTCGAGGGGCCGGGGGGCCTGCGCTTCGGTGCCGCGGTGTTCCTGTTCGCCATGAACAAGGCGCGTTACGAGGGGCTGCCCGAGGATCTGCGCGCCATTATCGACGCCAACTCCGGCGCCAACCTCGCGGCCGAGATCGGCGCAGTCTGGGACGAGGTCGAGGCGCCGGGCAAGGCGCTGCAGGCGGGCTCGCCCGGCGGTCAGGTGGTCGAGTTGGACGGCGCCGCCTACGAGGAGCTGATCACGAAGGCCGCGAGCGTCACCGACCGCTGGGTGGCCGAGATCACCGCGCAGGGCATCGACGGGCAGGCGCTGGTCGACGAGGCCCGCCGCGCCATGGCCGCGCATGGGAACTGAGGCGTGAGCGCATCCGGCGCGGGCGCCGCGCCGCGCGGGGTAGTCGGGCTCGTCACGCGTCTCGCGGCCGCCTGGGCGGTCGCTGGGGGTGTGGTGCTGGCGCTGATCGTGCTGGTCACGACCGCCAACATCGCGCTCTTCGCCGCCCACCGGGTGGCCCTGCTCTGGGGCGGCAGCGTCGCGGGACTGCCGGGCTACGAGGACTTCGTGCGCCTCGCGGTATCGGCGGCGGCCCTGATGCTGCTGCCGTGGTGCCAGGCGCGGCGGGGCCATGTCGCCGTTGATCTGTTCGTGTCCGCCCTGCCGGGCGCGGCGCGGCGTGGTCTCGACCGGCTGTGGCTGGGCTGCATGGCGGGGCTTGCGCTGTTCCTTGCGGTCATGATGGTGGACGGCATGGCCGAGACGCGCGCGGACGGGGTGCTCTCGCCGATCCTAGGCTGGCCGGAATGGCCGTTCTACCTGCCGGGGCTGGTCTCGCTCGGCCTCTGGGCGCTGGTCGCGGCCGTGCAGGCGGTGCTGGCCCCCGGAGGCGAGGCATGAACGATCCGCACCTGATCGGCGTCCTCGGGCTCGGGGCGCTGTTCCTGCTGCTCGCGCTCAGGATGCCGGTGGGCCTCGCCATGGTGGCGGTGGGCATCGGCGGCAATTACGCGCTGTCGCTGGAGTTGCCATATCTGCGCTTCGAGCCGTATCTGCTGCAGTTCAAGACGCTGCTCTGGCAGAACGTGGCGAATTACGATCTGTCGGTCGTGCCGCTGTTCGTGCTGATGGGGCTGCTGGCGGCGAAGGCCGATCTCTCGGGCGATCTGTTCCGCGGCATGAGCGCGGCGCTGGGCCGGGTGCGCGGCGGTGTCGCGATGGCGGCGGTTGGGGCCTGCGCGGGCTTCGGCGCGGTCTGTGGCTCGTCGCTGGCCACCGCCTCGACCATGGGGCGGGTGGCGCTGCCGGAACTCGCGGCGCTCGGCTACAGCCCGCGGCTCGCGACGGGAACGCTGGCGGCGGGGGGGACGCTGGGCATCCTGATCCCGCCCTCGGTGGCGCTGGTGATCTACGCCATCATCGTCGAGGCCTCGATCATCGAGATGTTCCGCGCGGCGCTGGTCCCGGGCCTGATCGCGGTCGCGGGGTTCGTGGGGGTGATCTGGCTGAGGGTCCGGCTCTCGCCAGGCCTCGCGCCGCTGCCGCCCGAGCTGGGCCGCGCCGAGCGCGCCCGCGCCTACCGCCGCCTCGTGCCGGTCGTGCTGATCTTCGGCACCATCATCCTGGGGCTCGGCGCGGGGCTGTTCACGCCCACGCCCGCGGCGGCCTTCGGCGTCTTCGTGATCGCGGCCTACGCGATGCTTCGGCCGGGCGACGGGCGGTTGGGCCTTGGCGGCGCCGCCGAGGCGCTGCGCGAGACTGCGGTGACCGCCGGCATGATCACCTTCATCCTGTTCGGTGCCGAGGTGCTGAAGGGCTTCTTCACCCGCGCCGGCCTGCCCGCGGCGCTGGCCGAGTGGGCGGGGACCTCCGGGCTCGACCCGATGACGGTGCTGGTGGTGATGCTGCTGGCGCTGATCGTGCTCGGCTGCTTCATGGAGAGCCTGGCGATGATCCTGGTCGTCGTGCCGTTCTTCTGGCCCGCGCTGGTCGAGCTGAACGGCGGCGACTATGCCACCGCCGCGAGCGCGGCCTTCAGGATGGACGCGGCCGAACTCAAGGTCTGGTTCGGCATCCTCGCGCTGATCGTGGTCGAGCTGGGCCTGATCACGCCGCCGGTGGGGCTCAACGTGTTCATCATCTCGCAGCTCTCCGGGGGCGTCGCGATGCGCGAGACCTTCCTGGGCGTGCTGCCCTTCTTCGCGGCGGAACTGGTGCGAGTGGCGCTGATCCTTGCCGCGCCCGGGGTGGTGCTGGCGCTGCCGAGGTTGCTGGCCTAGCCGAGGATGCGGGCGATCATGTAGACGCCGACCACCAGAAGCGCCACGAAGAACACGCGCCGGAACAGCGACTCGGAAATGCGGTGCCGCACCCGCTGGCCGATCCACATGCCCGCGAAGGCCGGCAGGATCGCCGCCGCCGACACCGCCGCCTGTTCGGGCGAGAGCAGGTCGTGGCTGCCCATCGCCAGCCCCATGGTGGCGCCGATGGTGAGGAAGGTGAGCCCCAGCGCCTGCACGAAGGCGTCGCGCCCCAGCCCCAGCGTCTGAAGATAGAGGATGCCGGGCACGATGAAGATGCCCGTCATGCCGAACATGAGGCCGCCCGTGCCGCCCGCGAGCGGCGACAGCCAGACCTCGCGCCGTCCGGGTGGCGGTAGCTGCGGCGTCAGCAGCGCGAAGGCCGAATAGGTGGCGAGCATGGCGCCCAGCAGCGCCTCGAGCATGTCGGTATCTGCCTCGGCCAGCACGCTCACGCCCAGCCAGATGCCCGCGACCGCGGCGCCAAGGAACGGCCAGAGCCGCGCGACCAGGTCGCGCAGCATCGGCCCCGCCAGCGCCTGCCAGATATTGGCCGCGACCGCGGGAAACACCAGCACCGCGAGGGTGGCCTTCAGCCCGATCATCGGTGCGAGGATCGCCAGCACCACCACCGGCATGCCGAGGCCGATCGCCCCCTTGACCATGCCGCCGAGCAGGAAGCCCGCGCCCACCGCCACGATCGTCGCCGCGCTGTCCATGCCGTCAGACCGCCACTGGCTGCGGCCGCGCTGAGGCCCCGCCGCGACCGGCCATCATGAGCCACAGCGCAATGCCGAGATTGAGCAGGTTCCAGGCGATGCCGTTGAGGAAGGCCGCTGCATAGCTGCCGGTGAGGTCGTGGATCTCGCCCGACATCCAGCCTCCCAGCGCCATGCCCAGAACGGTCGACATCAGCACGATGCTGACGCGGCTGCCGGCCTCGCGGGCCGGGAAATGGTCGCGCACGATCAGCGCATAGCTCGGCACGATGCCTCCCTGGCTGAGGCCGAACAGCGCCGCGACGAGGTACAGCGAGACGAGCCCGTCGAACGGGAGGAAGAACACCAGTGCCACGGCCTGCAGGGCCGAACCCAGGATCAGCGTCCCCAGGCCACCGATCCGGTCGGCGATGAAGCCCGAGGCGAGGCGGCTCGCGATGCCCAGCCCCAGCATCATCGACAGCATTTCGGCCCCCACCGCGGGGCCGTAGCCCAGGTCTACGCAATAGGCGACCAGGTGCACCTGCGGCATCGACATGGCGACGCAGCAGGCCACGCCCGCCAGCGCGAGCAGGGCCTGCAGTCTCCCCGGCGCCATCACCGAGCGCCGCGTCCCGCCCGACGCCCTGCGCGCGGGTAGGGGCGTGTCGTCGAGCACCGGGCGCTCGCGCATCATCAGCGACAGCGGCAGCAGCGTGACGAGGCAGAAAAGGCCCACGCCCATATGCGCCGCGCGCCAGCCCCAGGCCTCGGTCGCCCACTGGATCACCGGCGGCCAGATCGCTCCCGCCGCATAGCTGCCCGAGGCGGCAATCGCCACTGCGATGCCGCGCCGGCGCCGGAACCAGTGCGAGACATCCGCGACCAGCGGCCCGAAACTGGGCGAGCTGCCCAGCATCCCGATCAGCAGCGCCTGCGCCAGCAGGAACTGCCAGTAGCTCTGCGACAGCCCCGCCGCGACATAGCCTGCGCCCAGCATCACCGCGCCCAGGCCAAGTGGCACCGCGATGCCGAAACGGTCGGCAACCCGGCCCATCACCACGCCGCCCGCCGCGAAGCCGATCAGCGTGGCGGTGAAGGGCAGCGAGGCGCCGCCGCGGTCGACGCCGAACTCGGCCTGGATGGTCGGCAGCACCACGACGGTGGACCACAGCCCCACGCCGCCTATTGCCGCCATGAGGAACGACAGCGCGAGCCGCCGCCACGAGCGGGCACTGTCGGGCAGGGCGGGAGGCGCGGCGGCGCTCGCGGGCATGGGGGATTCCGTGGTCGTGACCGCACCACCGATATCCGCCGCGCCCGCCCCCCGCAAGGGGCGCGCGCGCAAGACCGCCATGCACGGACTGGCGTTAACCCTTTGTTTGTTATGGGCCGCTAGTGTGGCTGCGTGGCGGGGGACCGGGCGGCAGCGACCGCCCTCTCCCCGCGGCCGCCGGAGCGCGACGGTGCCTCTGGCTGCGGCCCGTTCGCTCCGCTCCCGACAATCAACAACATCAAGAAACGATGGCTCCGGCCGGGCGCGCGATGCCGCTTTCGGCATCGCTCCCGCCCCGGCGGCGCCGGAAGGGGGCAAGCATGACAGCCGATACTGCGGGAAAGGCGGCGGTCCGCGAGGCGTGGACGACGCTGCGCAAGCTGAAGGACCAGTGGGTGATGATCGTGTTCCTGACCGGGGCGCTCGTCTGGGCGCGCGACAACTGGGAGCGGCTGGCGGCCCTGCCTGTGGCGATCGACGGGATCGCGGCGGGGGTCGAGGCGCTCTCGGGCCGTCTCGCGGCGGTCGAGGCGCATGCGGCCGGGGGCGCGGCGCCCGCTGGCGGGCAGGTTCGGGCGGGTTCCGTCCTCGCCTTCCCCGGCGAGCGGCACCGCGCCAGTGATGCCCGGCCGGGAGGATGGAGCGAGGTCCGCCTCGACCCCGTCCGCCCGACCGGGCGGAACTGCGCGCCGGTCGATCTCGACGCCTTCGTCGTCGATGCGGCCGGGCGCTGGTTCCAGGCCGAGGCGACGATCGGGGCTCCGCCAGTGCTCGATCCCGAGGGCGATCTGGCCTTCGGCGTTCGGGTGCCGGCGGAGGTGCCGGCGGGCCGGGCCGCGATCGCGGTGAGCTTCGTCCATGACTGCGGCGAGACGCTGGCGGTCGACGCGGCGCCGCGGCTGCCGATCCGAGTCCTCGGCGACTGAGGTCCGTCCGATCCCGCATCCTGGCGGACCGGCCGCGCGCCGGTCCGCCATTTTCCTTCCATCCGCACTCCCGCGCGCCGCCACCCTCGGACCTGTCGCCGCGCCTTGCCCGCGGTGCCCGAGGCGTCGAGCCGGCGCGCAAGACGAAGCGGTCGTCGCAGGCGCGTTGCCCCGCCTAAGTCTTGCTCGCCTCGATCGGTTGCGCGCCATTGGAAGGGATTGCTTTTCGTGGGGCCAGCGCACAAGGATGCGTGCCGATGCACGGGGGATGGCGATGACCGGAACGACGCGCGCCCAGCCTTTCGCCGCGTGTGGCCATGGCGGCCCCAGCAACGACCGCAGCCTGCCTGCCACCATCCGGCTCGGCCCTTCGGTTGCGATGTGTTTCCATGCGCCGAATGGCGGGGCCCGGCCGGGCAAACGCGCGGGCTCTGCCGGGCGGGGGGCACGCGCCCGGCATCGCGCCGGCGGGTGGCCGATCCGCGCGCTCCTCTGGCGGCAGGCCGGGCGCGGGCCTGCGGCCTGGTGGGCGCGGAGACCGCAACCGTCGCCGGCTTCGGTGCCCGTCCGGTGATGCCACGGCGTCACGATTGGCTTCGTGCCCGCGCGCGATCGGCCATGGCGCGGGTCGGCGCGCTCCTGCCGCTTGCCGCGGGTGTCCTCGCGGCGGCGCTTGCCGTCCTTGGCGCGCAGGCTGCGGCCTGCCCCGCGCCGTCGCCGACGCTGGTCTGGCATTCCTGCTGGGGCGAGGCGCGCTTCGCCCTGCACCTGCTGCCCGAGGATTTGCCGCTTCCCGACCCCGCGCCAGGCGAGGAACGCGTGACGGTCACCGGCGCCTACACCGCCCGCGAGAGCCGCGAGGGCGGGCGCCCCGATCCCGTCGGACTGTTCGTGCGGCGGGGCGAGCTGATCGGGCGGCATCTCGCGCGGATGGATGGCATCCTGATCATCGAGCCCGACGGGCGCACGGCGCGCCTCGCGCATCGCGGCGCCGTGCCGCTTGGCGGCGCGATGCACGACCTGACCGGCTTCGAGGCCCGCGCCCGCTTCCTGCGCGAGGCGGTGGCGTCGGGCGTGTCGTTGATGCAGAGCCACCTGCTGGTCGTCGATGGCCACAGTGATGTCGCCGAGGTCGAGAACGCACCCGCCTACATCCGGCGCCTGATCGTCGAGGACGCGGCCGGCATCGGCCTGTGGCAGAGCCGCTGGCCGCTCACGCTGCACGAGGCCGCGCGCGCCGTGGTGGCCGAACTCGCGCCGCGCATGGCGATGAATCTCGACATGGGCAGCTTCGACTACTGCCTGCGCGAGCCGCCGGGGGCGGCGCCCGCCTCCTGCGGGGTGGTCGCACCGGGAGGCGCCGAGATGTCCAAGCTCTCGAATCTTGTCTCCTTCGCCGTGGTACGGGCGCCCCTTTGATCGGCGCGCCGCGGGCGGCTATATCTGACCGGGAGGAAGGAGCGCATCCATGCTGAGGATCGTGATCGCCAGCGTCGTGCTGTTCGGGCTCCTGGTCGGGCTCTATGCCGCGCTCGACTGGTACATGCGCTGGGCGCGGCGCCGCGCGCTCGAGGAGGAATACGCCGAGAGCCGCGGCCAGCCGCTGACGCAGGAGGACTATGTCGACCGCGGCCTCGCGCAGTACGAGCGCTCGCTCGAGAAGCGCCTGCTGGTCGGCGTGATCTTCCTGCCGCTGATCGTGATCGCGCTCCTCGCCTTCTTCATCAACTGACGCCCCCGCATCCGGAGCCGCGCGATGACCTATGTCCGCTGGACGCTTGCCCTTCTGTTGATCGGTGCCTACGCGGCGGCGCTGCACTACAGCCTGCCATCGCGCGACATCGTGCGCGTGCTGGGGACCGAGGTCGTGCGCGTGGCCGAGGAGCGCACCGATCCGCAGGGCAAGGAGGTGCTGATCACGCGCGACCAGATGCGGATCAACACCATCACGCCCAGTGGCGGCGAGCGGGTCTACCGCAACGAGGACACCGACTGGTCCTTCCCCTGGTATCTCAAGTTCGACAGCGCCGACGTGGCAGCGCGCGCCGAGAACCTCAAGTCGACCGAGGACGCGCCGCGCTGGGTGATCGTCACCCATTACGGCTGGCGCGTGCCCTATTTCTCGTGGTTCCCGAACGCCATCGACCTCGAGCGCGCCGAGGGCCCGGATCAGGACCTCACGCCCTGGTTCAACATCGTGTTCGTGACGGTACTCACGCTTGCGCTGATCACGCTCTGGCGGCTCGCGCGGCTCGCGTTCCGGCGCAATGTCGACCCGGTGATCGACGAGATCGAGGAGCGCGGCAGCGCGATCGCGCGCGTCTGGCGCGGTCTCTGGCGCTGAGCGCTCAGCAGCTTGCCAGCTGCGCGCGGTATCGGTTCGCCTGCGACGCCACCTGGTCGGCTGCCCCGATCAGCCAGCCCTTCGAGCGCCAGTTGCCGCTGCGATAGCCGGTGTGGCCCTCGTGATAGGCGAGGTACTGGTTGAATGCGTCCTGCATCGCCAGCCCGTTGGTGTCGCGGGTCTTGGCCATGTACCAGCCGACGAAATCGGCCGAATCCTCGAAATCGTCGCGGTCGGCGCCGCCGTTGCCCGTCTCGCGGCGGTACCAGTCCCAGGTGCCGTCGATCGCCTGGCTGTATCCCTCGGCCGAGGAGATGCGGCCCCAGGGGATGAAGCCCAGCGCGTATTTCTTGGGGGTCTTGGCGTCGCCGCGGAAGCTCGATTCGCGCCACATGATCGCCATCTGCACCTCGACCGGCGCGCCCCAGCGCGCCGCCGAGGCCAGCGTGGCGTCGCGCCAGTCCGGACGCTCGTCGAAGATCGCGCAGATGTCGTCCTGGCTGCGCGGCGGACCCGAGGGCGTGGACGCACAGGACCCCAGCAGAAGCGCCGTGGCCAGGACACCCGCAAGACGGGCGGCGGAGAGGATGGGCTGCTCGGTTCTTGCCATTTGGCCGGCAGTTTAGCGCAGAATCCTCAGGCCGGGAATCCCCCGACGCGCTCAGAGCAGTAAGGCGAGCGCCGCCGGAATGACGCCGAGCGACAGGACCGTCGAGACGACGACCAGCCCCGCGACCGCGTCGGGGTCGCACTTGTAGCGCGCGGCCAGCATGTAGTTCGTTACCGCCACCGGCATCGCCAGCTGCAGCAGCAGCACGCCCGCCGCGACCTCGGGCAGTCCCACGACCCGGGCCGTCGCGAACGCCACGCCCGCGCAGACCGCGTATTTCGCGATCGACACCAGCGCCGCGCGCCCGATGTCGCCGACCCTGAGGCGCGCGATCGAGACGCCCAGCGTCAGCAGCATCAAGGGGATCGCGATCTGTCCCGCAAGCCCCAGCGCGCTCATCAGCCATTCCGGCAGGTCCCAGTCCATCACCGCGAACAGCCCGCCCAGGATCGAGGCGTAGACCAGAGGCTGCTTCAGCGCCTCGGACGGGCGGCCCACGCCCGCGACCATGTAGATGCCCACCGTGAAGGACAGGATCGCCATCACCGCGAACACCACCATCGCCAGCGCCAGCCCCTGCTCGCCATAGGCGAAGAGCGCGACGGGAAGCCCGACATTGCCCGTGTTACCGAAGATCACGGGCGCAAGGAACGTCCGCTGCGACAGCCCGCCCAGCCACAGGATCGGCGCGACGGCCAGGGTGATCGCGGCATAGGCGACAAGGCTTGCGACCGCGATGTCGCGGAAGGCGGCGGGGTCGATCTCGGCCCGCACCAGCGTCGCGAAGATCAGGCAGGGAACCGAGAAGGTGAGCGAGAGCCGCGTGACGAAGTCGAGATCGAACGGCGCCCGCATTCGTGCCCAAAAATAGCCCGCAAGCGCGAGCAGAAAGACGGGAGCGGTGATCGAGAAGATCTGAGCGAGCATGACGGTCCGGGCTGCGGCATTGCGGCGCTGCAATATCGACACAGCGGCCCGGTGGCGCTAGACCACCGGGATGCATGAATCAAGGGAAATGGAGCCGATGCTCCGCGCGGTGGCAAAGTTCAGGATCGGGCAGGTGGTGAAGCATCGCTTCTACCCCTTCCGAGGCGTCATCTTCGACGTCGATCCGGTCTTCGCCAACACCGAGGAATGGTGGCAGTCGATCCCCGAGGAAGTGCGGCCGCGCAAGGACCAGCCCTTCTACCATCTCTTCGCCGAGAACGAGACCAGCTACTACGTCGCCTATGTCTCGGAGCAGAACCTGCTGCCCGACGAGTCGGGCGAGCCGGTCGAGCACCCCGAGATCGCCGAGTATTTCGCCGCCCATGACGGCGCGAACTACGTGCTGGACCCCGAAAGCAGGCACTGATTGCGACGCCGTCGGGCGTGGGGCGCGAGGCCCCCGTCGCCCGTCAATAGCCGTGCGCGACGCCATCCTTGCGCGGGTCGGTGCCGCCGATCAGCAGGCCCCGCTCGTGGTCGATCCAGATCGCCTGGCTGCCGCCGATCGCCACCTCGCGCGGGCCGGTGCGGTGGCCCATGGCTTCCAGCGCCGTCCAGACCTCGCGGGCATAGCCGCGCTCGATGCCGACGACGCCGTCCTGGTGGAACAGCCGCGGCGCGTCCTGTGCCGCCTGCACGTCCATGCCGAAGTCGAGGATGTTCGAGACCAGACGCACATGCCCGTGCGGCTGATAGGCCCCGCCCATCACGCCGAAGGGCATGACCACGCGGCCGTCCCGCTTCAGCATCCCCGGAATGATCGTGTGCATGGGCCGCTTGCCGCCCGCGATCTCGTTCGGATGGCCCTTCGTCAGGACGAAGCCCGCCGCCCGGTTGTTGAAGTTGATGCCGAACTTCTCGGACGCGAGGCACGATCCGAAGTCGTGGTAGACCGAATAGATCAGCGACACCGCCATCCGGTCGCGGTCCACCACGGTAATGTAGATCGTGTCCTTGTGCGGGTGGCCGATCGGGTCGGTCGGCCAGGCCATCGCGCGGGTTCGGTCGATCCGCGCGGCGAACTCGGCGGCAAGACGCGGCGAGACGAAATCCTCGATCCGGTAGGTCATGTGGTCGGGGTCCGCGATCACCTCGTTGCGCGCGGCATAGGCGAGCTTCGCCGCCTCGATCTCGAGGTGCGCGCGGTCCGCGCCCAGCGGGTCGAGGGCCGCCACATCGAAATGCCCCAGGATCTGCGCCATCAGGATGGCGGTCGCGCCATGGCCGTTCGGCGGCAGCTCGATCAGCTCGGCGCCGCGATAGGTGCCCGCGACCGGATCGACATAAACCGCCTCGCAGGCCGCGAAGTCCTCCATCGTGTGCGCGGCCCCCAGCGCGTTCAGCGAGGACACCATGTCCTCGGCCACCTCGCCCTCGTAGAAGGCGCGCGATCCGTCCTTCGCGATCCGCCGCAGCACCTCGGCCTGGCCGGGATGGCGGAACAGGTCGCCCTCTCGCAGCGGCCGGTCGCCGTGCAGGTAGTGGCGGCGCATCGCGCCGCGCATCCGCGGCTCGCCGCGCGCCCAGTCGAAGGCGGCACGGGGGACCACCCTGAGCCCTTCCTCCGCATAGCGGATTGTCGGTGCCAGAAGCCGGTCGAGCCCCAGCCGCCCGTGGTCGGCCGCAAGCCTCTCGAAGCCGCGGATGGCGCCCGGCACGACGATGGAGTTGGCGTCGTTGACGTCCATCGCGCTCCAGCCCTTCGCCCGCAGCGCGTCGGCCGAGACGCCCTTGGGCGCGCGGCCCGAGGCGTTCATGCCGATCACCGTCTCGCTGCCCGCGGGCTTGACGAGGGCGAACATGTCGCCGCCGATGCCCGTCATGGCGGGCTCTCCCAGCCCCAGCAGCACGGCGCCGGCGATGGCTGCGTCGACCGCGTTGCCCCCGGCCTCGAGGATGTCGATCGCGACCTTCGCGGCCACCGGATGCGACGTCGCGCAGATCGCGTTCGAGACATAGAGGGGCGAGCGGCCGGGAAGCTGGAAGTCGCGCATCGGAAGGGCACCTGTCTGGGTTGGAGCGGTCAGTCGCCTTTACCGCCCCTGCTCGTTTCTTTCCAGTGGCCGTTCTGCATTTCCGCGCTGCGGCGGGCGCAGTGCCCGGCCGGCGCCCGGCGCGGGATGCGTGCCAAACGGCTTGCAATTGCCGCCGGCGGGGTGTCATCCTGCTACCATGGAGATCGAGCCGCCATACCAGTTCCTGCCCGTGCGGGACGCGGGCGTCATCACCTTCGACCGGGCCGAGCTTGCCGTGATCCTCAGGATCTATGGGAGGATGGTTGCGATCGGCGAATGGCGGGACTACGGCATCGACCACCTGCGCGAGCGCGCGGTATTCTCGATCTTCCGCCGCAGCGCCGAGCGGCCGCTCTACACCATCGAGAAACGCCCGCGCGACGCGGCCCGGCAGGGCGCCTATTCGGTCGTCGGGATGGACGGGCGCATCCTCAAGCGGGGACGCGATCTCGTGCAGGTCCTGCGCGTGCTCGAGCGCAAGCTGATCCGGGCGGTCGAACTGAGCTGACCCCGCAGCGGCAGCCTTCCGGCGGCGCCGGGGATGCGCGTTTTCTCTGCCCCGCAAATCAGAGGCTTGACGACGTATCGGCGTGTGAAGGCGGGTTTCAGCGCGTCCGCTTTTCCCGCCGGGCGGCGCGGGCCTTCTCGATCTTGTCGCGCGCGAGCCTGCGCTTGGGGGTGCCCTTGCCCCGGCCTCGCCCGTCGCCGCGCGGGCGGCGCATCGGCTCGCCCTCGACCGACAGGAGTTCGAGGATCAGCCCGCCGGTGATCGGGTCGGCCTCCCGCAGCCGCACCCGCACCCGTTGGCCCAACCCCAGCACCATGCCGCTGCGCTCGCCGGTCAGCGTCTGGCTCTCGGGGTCGTGGCGGAAATACTCGTCACCCAGCGTCGAGATCGGAATGAGCCCGTCCGCGCCGCTGTCTGCAAGCTTCGCGAACAGCCCGAAGCGCGCGACGCCCGAGATCACCGCGTCGAACTCGGCCCCCTGCCGGTCGGCAAGGAAAGCCGCGAGATAGCGGTCGTTGGTGTCGCGCTCGGCCTCCATCGAGGTGCGCTCGGTGGCCGAGATGTGCTCGGCTGTCTCGGACAGGGCCTCGACCTCGTCCGGCGTTTGCCCGCCCGGGCCCAGCTTCAGCCCCGCGATCAGCGCCCGGTGCACCACGAGGTCGGCATAGCGCCGGATCGGCGAGGTGAAATGCGCGTAGCGCCGCAGGTTCAGTCCGAAATGGACGAAGTTCTCGGGCGCATAATAGGCCTGCGTCTGGCTGCGCAGCACGCCCATGTTCACCATCTCGGCATGCGGCGTGCCGGCTGCGGCATGGAGCAGCCGGTTGAAATGCGCGGTCTTGAGCACCTGGCCCTTCGCCAGCGTCAGGCCCACCGCTTCGACCATCTCGCGCAGGGATTCAAGCTTCTCGGGGTTCGGCTCCTCGTGCACGCGGTAGAGCAGGGGGCGCCGCACCGACTCCAGCGTCTCGGCGGCGGCGACGTTGGCGAGGATCATGAACTCCTCGATCAGCCGGTGGGCATCGAATCGGTCGCGGAAGTCTACGCTCACCACATGGCCGTCTTCGTCCAGCACGATCCTCCGCTCGGGCAGGTCGAGATCGAGCGGCTGGCGCCGGTCGCGCGCCGCCGCCGCCGCGCGATAGGCGGCGAAGAGCGGCTTCACCACGTCGTGCAGCAGCGGCGCGGTCGCGGCGTCCAGCGCACCGTCCTCGGCCTGCTGCACCTGCGCATACGTCAGCGAGGCACGCGAGCGCATCATGGCGCGCGCGAAGCGGTGGGCGATCTTGTTGCCCTCGGCGTCCAGCACCATCCGCAGCGCGAGGCAGGGCCGGTCCACGTCCTCGTGCAGCGAGCACAGGTCCGCCGACAGGGCCTCGGGCAGCATCGGCGCCACGCGGTCGGGGAAATAGGTGGAATTGCCCCGCCTGCGCGCCTCGCGATCGAGCGCCGAGCCCGGCCGCACATACCAGGCGACATCGGCGATGGCGACCCAGACGACATGGCCACCCGGGTTTTTCGGGTCGTCATCGGGCATGGCGGCGACGGCGTCGTCATGATCGCGCGCGTCCGCGGGGTCGATGGTCACCAGCGGCAGGGCCCGCAGGTCCTCGCGCCCCGCCAGTGTCGGGGGCTCGATGCGTCCCACCTCGGCCAGGACCTCCTCGGGGAACTCGTAGCGGATGCCGTGCTGGTGCATCGCGATGAGCGAGATCGAGCGCGGCGCCATCGGGTCGCCCAGCCGGGCCGTCACCCGCCCGCGCGGCAGGCCGAAGCGGGGATGCCCCTCCTGCACCGCCTCGACCAGCTCGCCGTCCTGCGCCCCGTTGGCGGCGCCGGCGGGGATCAGCCACTCGGTATCGGCCTTCTTGTCCACCGGCACGATCCGCCCGCCCTCGGCCGCCGCGCGATAGATGCCGAGCAACCTGCGCGCCCCATGGGCGAGGCGCTTGATCAGCCTCGCCTCGTAGGCGGGGCCACCCTCCTCCGCAGGCTCGACGGGGTGGAGCTTGGCGAGGAAGAGGTCCCCCTCTCCCAGCGCGGGATCGCCCTTGCGCGGCACGTAGAGGATCGGCGGCGCCTCGCCCTCCCAGCCCTTGGGCGTCGCGAGGATGTCGCCCTCGGCGTCCGGCGCACCCGCGATCAGCACGGTGACGGGCGGCAGGTGGCCCTTGCGGGTGACGCGCCGGCGGCGGCGCTCCAACGCGCCTTCCTCCTGCATCTCGGCCAGCAGGCGCTTCAACTCGACCCGCGCCGCGCCCTTGATGCCGAAGGCGCGCGCGATGTCGCGCTTGGCGCCCGCGCCGGGGTTCTCGGCCAGCCAGTCGAGGATCTGCTGCTTCGAGGGCAGGGCGGGCGCGCGGTGGGTTTGGGTCTTTGCCATGCGCCACCGCATAGCATGGGCCGCGTGCGGGCGCGATAGCCCGGGCGGTCAGCCGCCGGGCGTGGCTGCCAGGTTCTCGCGCGCGAAGGCCTCGATCTCAAGCGTGGCCGAGACGTCGCGCGCGGGCGGGCCCAGTGCCGCCTCCACCCCCGAGGCGAGCCGTGTGCCAGGCCAGGCATGGCCGCCGCCCTCGATCACGATCTGTGTCACCGGCGCGGCGCAGCCCTCGTAGGTGCGCTGGCGCGCGCGCATCCCGTCGTCGGGTGCAAGGTCGGGGAGCTCGATCGTCCGCGCGGCACCACAGCGGTTGCGGTGCGCGATCAGGGCCGCCGTCTCGCCCGCCGACATCACGGGCCCGGCCAGGCGCACCGGCATGGGCAGCCCCTGCGGCCGGGCGACGGCGCCCCCGTCGAAGGGCAGCACCGGGTCGGCGGTCGCATGGATCATCAGCACTGGCACCGGTCGTGCGGCGTCGCAGGGCGCGCCTTCTGGCAGGCTCGCCATCACCGCGGCCACGCCCGCCACCAGATCCGGCCGCTCGCAGGCCAGTCGCAGCGCGAGCTGCCCGCCGTCCGAGAAGCCCGCGACGAACACCCGTGTCGGGTCGACCAGCCCCCCGCCCGCGAGGCGCCGCACCAGGGTCTCGAGCCGCGCGATCTCGTCCGTCCCGGGGTCCATCCAGCCGCGCCCGCTCGCGTCGGGCCATGCGATCGACCAGCCTTCGGCCCCGAGTCGGAAGGCCGAGAGATGGCGCAGGCGCGCGGCCGAGCCCTCTGGCCCGTGCAGCGCGATCAGAAGCGGCGCATTGGCACGGCCGCTCAGTTCCATGCTGACATCCGCCGTGCCGCGGCCGGGCACCTCCGGCTTCGTGCATCCCGCAGCGAGCGCGAGTGCGACCGCCGCGATCGTCGTGCGGATGGCGCCGGTCGGGCGGGCGGTGGCGGGTGCATTGGGGCGATCACGCCCCGCCCTGCCGACCCGCTCGCCTGCGCCCATCCGCTTGCCCTCCGGTCTCAGCCCTTCGCCTTTGCGCGCGCCGGCGTCTTCGCAGCCTTTGCCGCGCCCGCGCCCTTCGGCTTCGCGGACTTGGCGGGCGCCTTGCGGGCCGGCTTCTTCCCGGACTTCACACCCTTCGGCGCCTTCGCGGCGATCAGGGCGAGCGCCTCCTCCAGCGTCAGCGCCGCGGGGTCCGCGGTCTTGGGGATCGTGGCGTTGACGCCCTCCCACTTCACGTAGGGGCCGTAGCGCCCGCTCATCAGCGCGATCGTGCCGCCATCAGGGTGCGTGCCCAGCTCGCGCAGGGGCGCGGGGGTCGCGGACCGGCCGGGCGCCCGGCCCGCCTTTTCGGCCAGCAGCGTCACGGCGCGGTTCATGCCGATGGTCAGCACATCCTCGCCCGCCGGGATGTTCGCGAACACCCGCCCGTGCCGGACATAGGGCCCGAAGCGGCCGATCCCGGCCTCGACCGGCTCGCCATCGTCGGGATGCGGGCCGATCGGGCGTGGCAGCGACAGGAGGCTCAGCGCCTTCTCGAGCGTCATCTCGGCCGGCTGCATGCCCTTGGTCAGCGACGAGCGCTTGGGCTTGGGATTGTCCTCGCCCGCCTCGCCTAGCTGGACATAGGGGCCGAAGCGGCCGGTGCGCAGGCTGACCTCCAGCCCGGTCTCGGGGTCGGTGCCCAGCACGCGCTCGGACGCGGCATCGGCGCCATCGCCCGGCGCGCCGAAGGGGCGGGTGTAGCGGCACTCGGGGTAGTTCGAGCAGCCGATGAAGGCCGAATTGTTCCGGGTGCTGGTCTTGATCGAGAGCCGCCCCGCGCCGCAGACCGGGCAGAGCCGCGGGTCCGAGCCGTCGCCCTTGTCGGGGAAGATGTGCGGCCCAAGCGCCTCGTTGATCTTCTCGAGCACGTCCGTGATGCGAAGCTCGGCGGTGTCGGCGAGCGCGGCCGAGAAATCGCGCCAGAACTTGGCCAGCACCTCCTTCCACTCGATGCGCCCGCCCGAGATGTCGTCGAGTTCCTCCTCGAGCCCGGCGGTGAAGTCGTATTCGACGTAGCGCGGGAAGTAGTTGACCAGGAAGGCCGTCACCAGCCGGCCCTTGTCCTCGGCGACCAGGCGGCCCTTGTCCTTGCTGACGTATTCGCGGTCCTCGATCGTGGTGATGATCGAGGCGTAGGTCGAGGGCCGGCCGATGCCCAGCTCCTCCATCCGCTTGACCAGGGTCGCCTCGGTGTAGCGCGGCGGCGGCTGGGTGAAGCTCTGCACCGCGAGGATCGCGCCGTCGGCGTCCATGACCGCCGCGTCGTGGCGGCGCAGGCCGTCGCTGACGCGGATGGCGGCGGGCTCGACGCCCTCGGGCGCCGCCTTGTCGAAGACGCGGGTCAGAGCGCCCTTCGCGCGGCCCAGCCGGTCGCCTTCCGCGATCTGCGGCAGGCGGCGATCCTCGTCGTCGGTCGCGGGCTCGTCGCGGCCCTCCTCGTAGACCGCGAGGAAGCCGTCGAAGACCACGACCTGCCCGGTCGCCCGCAGGCCCGCGCGACCCTTGGCGTCCGCGATCTCGACGGTGGTGCGCTCGAATCGCGCGGCCTCCATCTGGCTTGCCAGCGCGCGCTGCCAGACCAGCTCGTAGAGCCGCGCCTGGTCTCCCGCGAGGTGCAGGTCGGCGGCAGTGCGGTCCATCGCGGTTGGCCGGATGCACTCGTGCGCCTCTTGGGCGTTCTTGGCCTTTGTCTTGTAGAAGCGGGGCTTTTCAGGCACGTAGCGCGCGCCATAGCGGGCGGCGATGGCCGCGCGGGCGGCCTGCACGGCTTCGGGCGCCATGTCCACGCCGTCCGTCCGCATATAGGTGATGTGGCCGGCCTCGTAGAGCGCCTGCGCCGTGCGCATCGCCTGCTGCGCGCCGAGCCCGAGCTTGCGCGACGCCTCCTGTTGCAGGGTCGAGGTCATGAAGGGGGGCGCGGGGTTGCGCGCGGCGGGCTTCGCCTCGACCGAGGCCACCGCCAGGTCGGCCGCCATCACCGCCCGCAGTGCCGCCTCGGCCGAGGCCGCGTCAGCGAGGTCGTAACGATCGAGTCGGCGGCCGTCGAGGGTGACGAGGCGCGCCTCGAAGTTCTCGCCCGAGGGCGTCGTCAGCACGGCCCGCACGTTCCAGTATTCGCGGGGGCGGAAGGCCTCGATCTCCATCTCGCGCTCGACGATGAGCCGCAGCGCCACCGACTGCACCCGCCCCGCCGAGCGCGCGCCCGGCAGCTTGCGCCACAGCACGGGGCTGAGGTTGAAGCCGACCAGGTAGTCGAGCGCGCGGCGCGCCAGATAGGCGTCGACCAGCTCCATGTCGATGTCGCGCGGGTTCTGCATCGCCTCGGTCACGGCCGCCTTGGTGATGGCGTTGAAGGTCACGCGGTTGACCGACTTCCCCTTCTTCAGCGAGGACGCCAGCGCCTCGCGCAGATGCCACGAGATCGCCTCGCCCTCGCGGTCGGGGTCGGTTGCGAGGATCAGGGTGTCGTCGTCCCTGAGCGCCTCGGCAATGGCGCGGATGTGCCGCTTGCTGTCGCTGGCGACCTCCCATTTCATCTCGAAGCCCTTGTCGGGATCGACCGATCCGTCCTTCGCGGGCAGGTCGCGAACATGGCCGTAGGAGGCGAGGACAGTGAAGTCTTTCCCCAGGTACTTGTTGATTGTCTTGGCTTTTGCAGGGGATTCGACGACGACGACGGCCATGCGCTCTCCTTCACCGCCGGGGTGGCGGCGTGCGCGGGAACATGGGTCAGGGCCGAAGGCGTGTCAACAGACGGCATGTCCCGTCGCGGGGTGCGCGCGCACGAGTGCGCGCGCGGCGGGCGGTGCAATCGCGCCGAACTCACCAACGGCGGGAAGGCTGTGCGCGCGGGTCGCATGGGGACCCGAAGCTGCGCGCCGGGTGCGCCGCCGCACGTGCCCGCCTGCCGCGGGCGGGTGCGGCGCGGACGCGGCCACGTGTGCGGCCGGCGGCGCCCCGGCGGGGTCAGGCCCGCGCCACCATCCCCCCCGGCAGGAGCTCGATGCGCCCCGCGAGATCGAGCTCGAGCAGGGCGAGCGAGAGTTCGGCGGGCGAGGCGCCCGTCGCGCGGGTGATCTCGTCGAGCTCGACCGGCGCGGGGCCCAGCAGGCCGAGGATGTGCTCGGCCAGCAGGCCGTCGTCCTCGCCGCCTTCCTCCTCGTCGAAATCCGCGAGCGCGTCGAACTCGTCGCGGCTGAGGCCATCGGCAAAGCTCTCGGCGTCGAAGCCCGCGCCGTCGAACAGGAACTCGGCCCCTTCTTCCGACAGTTGCAGCCCGCGCGGCGCGGTCAGCGCGTCGAGCACGTCCTCGGCCGTGCGGATCAGCGCCGCGCCCTCGCGGATCAGCTGGTTGCAGCCGCCCGAGCGCGGGTCCTCGGGCGCGCCAGGGCAGGCCATCACCTCGCGCCCCTGGTCCAGTGCGAAACGCGCCGTGATCAGGCTGCCCGAGCGGATCGCCGCCTCGATCAGTACCACGCCCTGCGCGAGGCCCGAGATCAAGCGGTTGCGCCGCGGGAAGTGGCGGCTCGTGGGCTCGGTCCCGACGGGGCATTCGGCCACCAGCGCGCCGCCGGCCTCGACCATGCGGCGGGCGAGGTCCGTGTGCTCCTCGGGGTAGACGCGGTCGATCCCGCCCGCCAGCACGCCGACCGTGCCGGTCGGCAGCGCCGCCTCGTGGGCGGCTGCATCGATGCCGCGGGCAAGGCCCGAGACCACGACGCGCCCCGCGACGCCCAGCTCGCGCGCAAGCCAGCGCGCCGTGCGCAGGCCCAGCGCCGAGGCGTTGCGCGCGCCGACCACGGCGACCGAGGGCCGGCGGAACAGCTCGACTCCGCCTCGCATCCACAGCACCGGCGGCGGACTCTCGATCGCGGCGAGGGCATCGGGATAATCGGCGTCCCCCAGCATCACCATGCGCGCGCCGCAGGCCAGCCCCGCCTCGATCTCGGCCTCGGCGATGTCGGTGCAGCAGGCGAGATACTCGGTCCCCCGCCCGCCGCGGCGCGCGAGATCGGGCAGGTGCTCGAGCGCGCGCCGCGCGGTGCCGTAGCGGCCCAGCAGGTGCAGGAAGGTGCGGGGGCCGACATTCTCGCTGCGGGTGAGACGCAGGCGGGCGAGCCGCTCCTCGTCGCTGTCGGCGGGGATGACCTGCCGGGCGATGCCGCCGACGGCGAGGGACAGTTGGACATGATTCATTACGCGCACTCCTCGATCGCGAGGAGCAAAGCAGCGCTGTGGTTAAACGCCGGTTAACCGAACCGCGGCTCAGGGCCGCTTCGTGCCGATCCGCGGTTCCTCGCCCGCGATCAGGCGGCGGATGTTTGCGTGGTGGCGCATCCAGACCAACGCGGCCAGCCCCGCGACGGTCAGAACCGCCTCGATCCGTCCCAGCGTCCAGAACCACAGCGGCGCAAGCCCCGCTGCCGCGAGCGCCCCGACTGAGGAGATTCGCGACATCCGCGCCGCCGCAAGCCATGTCGCGCAGACCAGCAGCCCCGCCGGCAGGCTCAGCCCCAGCACGACGCCGATGAAGGTCGCGACCCCCTTGCCGCCCCGGAACCTCAGCCAGACCGGGAAGCAATGCCCAAGCATCGCGCCCGCCCCCGCCGCCTGCGCGGCGAGATCGCCCCAGCCGAGGAACACGACCACCGGCACGGTTCCCTTCATCGCGTCGAGCACCAGCGTCAGCGCCGCGGCGACCTTGTTGCCGGTGCGCAGCACGTTGGTGGCGCCGATATTGCCCGAGCCGATCTTGCGCAGGTCGCCGAGGCGGAACAGCCGCGCCACGATCACCCCGAACGGGACCGAGCCCGCCAGATACCCGCAGGCCAGCGCCAGTGCGAGCCAGGGCAGCGCCCGGTCGGGGGCCATCACCTCATGCAGCATCGGCTCCTCCGAACACGCGCGCGCCCGCGACCCAGGTGCCGATGACGCGGCCCTCCATCCGCTGGCGGTCGAAGGGAGTGTTCTTCGACTTCGAGCGCAGGGTCTCGCGGTCCAGCAGGAAGGGCGCGTTCGGGTCAAACAGCACGAGATCGGCGGGCGCGCCCCGGGCGAGGCGCCCCGACGGCAGGCCCAGGATCTCGGACGGCCGCAGCGAGGCTGCGCGGAACAGCTGCGCCATCGTCATCGCGCCGCCATGCACCAGCCGCAGGCAGGCCGGCAGGAAGGTCTCGAGCCCTACCGCGCCGGGCGCGGCTTCCTCGAAGGGCAGGCGCTTGGCTTCCTCGTCCCAGGGCTGGTGCGAGGACACGATCACGTCGATCAGCCCGGCCGCCACGGCCTCGACCGCCGCCTGCCGATCGTTCTCGGCCCGCAAGGGTGGGTCGAACTTGAAGAAGCTGCGGTAGTCGGCGATGTCGAACTCGTTGAGCGTGAGGTGATGGATCGAGACGCCCGCGGTCGCGCGTACGCCCAGGTCCTTCGCCCGCGCGAGCGCGTCGAGCGCGGTGGCCGTGGTCACGATGTCCGCGTGGTAGCGCGCCCCCGTGTTCTGCGCGAGCATGAGGTCGCGGGCGAGCGCGACGCGCTCCGCCACCGGCCCGACCGAGGGCAAGCCGAGGCGCGAGGCGAATTCGCCGCTCGTGGCGCAGGTGCCGCGTGCCAGCGTCGGCTCCTGCGGGTGGTGCACGATCAGCGCGCCGGTCGAGGTGGCATAGAGCATCACAGCGCGCATGACCTTGGCGCTCTCGATCGCGTTGTCGGCGTCCGTCAGCGCGATGGCGCCGGCGTCGAGCAGGAATCGCTGCTCGGTCATATCGACGCCCCTGAGGCCCTTCGTCAGCGCCCCCATGGCATGGACGCGCACGGGCGCCGCCTCGCGCGCACGTGCCAGCGCGAACTGCACCAGTGCGGGGTCGTCGAGCGGCGGGTTCGTGTCAGGCTGGGCCACGAAGGTGGTGACACCCCCGGCCGCGGCGGCCGCGCCCGCGCTGCGATAGCTCTCGCGGTGGCGCGCGCCGGGCTCGCCCACGAAGACGCGCATGTCGACGATGCCCGGGGCCAGTACCTTGCCCTCGCAATCGACCACCTCGCCCTCGCCCGGCAGGGGCGCGTGGCCGAACGCGACATCGGCGATCACACCATCCACCACCCGCAGCGCGCCGGGGCCGTCCTGGCCGGTGGCGGGGTCGATCAGGCGGGCATTGACGAAGGTCAGGCTCATGCCGCGCGCTCCGCCCTCAGGTTGCGCGCCAGCAGGTCCATTGCCGCCATGCGCACCGCAACCCCCATCTCGACCTGCTCGCGGATCACGGATCGCGCGCTGTCGGCCACACCCGCCTCGATCTCGACGCCGCGGTTCATCGGCCCCGGATGCATCACGATGGCGTCGGGTTTCGCGAGCGCCAGCTTTTCCTCGGTTAGGCCATAGCGGTGGAAATACTCGCGCGTCGAGGGCACGGCCTGCCCCTCCAGCCGCTCGGTCTGGATGCGCAGCATCATCACCACGTCGCAGTCCCTGAGCCCCTCCTCCATCTCGGTGAACACCTCGACGCCGAAGCGGTCGATGCCGGCTGGCAGAAGGGTGGGGGGCGCGATAACCCGCACCCGGTTCTCCATCTTGCCAAGGCACAGCATGTTCGAGCGCGCGACGCGGGAGTTCGCGATGTCACCGCAGATCGCGATGGTCAGCTTCTGGATGCGCCCCTTGTGGCGGCGGATGGTCAGCGCATCCAGCAGCGCCTGCGTGGGATGCTCGTGCCGCCCGTCGCCGGCGTTCAGCACCGCGCAGTTGACCTTCTCCGAGAGCAGCGCCACCGCCCCGGAATGGTGATGCCGCACCACCAGAAGGTCGGGCCGCATGGCGTTGAGGGTGGCCGCGGTGTCGAGCAGCGTCTCGCCCTTGCGCACTGAACTGGTGCCGACATTCATGTTCATGACGTCCGCGCCCAGCCGCTTGCCCGCGATCTCGAAGCTCGCCTGCGTGCGGGTCGAGTTCTCGAAGAACAGGTTGATCTGGGTGAGCCCGCGCAGCGCGTCGGCGTGCTTCTCGGGGCTCTGGTTGAGCCGCGCATAGTCCTCGGCCAGGTCGAGCACCGCGCGGATGTCGAAGGGCGAGAGGTCGTGGATGCCCAGGAGGTGGCGATGGGGAAAGGCGCTCATCCGGGCTCCTCGTCGCAGGCGTCGGCGTCTTATGACCGATGGTCCGGGGCCACGCAAGACGGGCCTTTGCGCGGAACGGCCAGGATGGATAGGCTCGGCGCCGCCGCCCGCGCACCTCGCGGGAATCGACCGGAAGGCCCCAGATGAGCACGCCCAACCTGCCCGCCCCCGTCTGCCTGTTCGACCAGTCCTTCGCGCCCAACCCGCGCCGGGTCAACATCTTCCTCGCCGAGAAGGGCATCAAGATCGAACGCCACTCGCTCAACCTCATCGAGGGCGAGCACAAGGCGCCCGACTACCTCGCCAAGGCCGGTATCCCGCAGGTGCCCGCGCTCGAACTCGAGGACGGGACCGTGCTGACCGAAAGCCAGGCGATCTGCCGCTATCTCGAGGCGCTGCATCCGGAGCCCAACATGATGGGCCGCGAACCGCTCGAGCTCGCGGTCATCGACATGTGGCAGCGCCGGGTCGAGTTCGGCCTGTTCGCTGCCGTGACCGCCACGTTCCGCCACACCAACCCGCACATGGCCGCGCTCGAGGACCAGTGCCCCGACTGGGGCGAGGTCAACCGCAAGCGCATCGCGGGCCATCTCGCCCGGCTCGACGCGCGCCTCGCCGGCAGCCCGTATCTCGCGGCCGACCGCTTCACCGTGGCCGACATCACCGCGATCGTCGCCATCGACTTCCTCAAGGTGATCCGCGAGCCGGTCCCCGACGATCTGCCAAGCCTCGCCGCATGGATCGGGCGCGTTCGCGCCCGCCCCTCCTGCGCCCTGCCGGGGAAGGCCGCATGACGAACCCGCTGCTTGCCTGCTGGACGGCGCCCTTCGGCCTGCCACCCTTCGACGCCATCCGGCCAGAGCATTTCGCCCCGGCCTTCGAGGCCGCGATGGCCGAGCACCTCGCCGAGATCGAGGCCATCGCCACCGACCCCGCCGCGCCGGACTTCAGCAACACCGTCGAGGCGATGGAGCGGGCGGGGCGTGCGCTCGGCCGCGTCGGCGCGGTGTTCTGGAATCTCTGCGGCTCGCACACCAACCCTGCGCTTCAGACCATCGAGCGCGAGATGGCGCCGAAGCTGGCCGAGCACCGCTCGCGCCTGATGCTTGATGCGCGCCTCTTCGCGCGGATCGAGGCGGTGGGCGCCGAGGGCCTCGACCCCGAGCAGGCGCGCGTGCTCGACCTCTACCGCAAGATGTTCGTCCGCGCGGGCGCGCGGCTCGAGGGCGAGGCGCGCGAGCGGATGCGCGCGATCCTGTCGCGCCTCGCGACGCTCGGGACCGAGTTTTCGCAGAACGTGCTCAAGGACGAGGCCGACTGGTCGATGATCCTTGGGGCCGATGACCTCGGCGGCCTTCCCCCCTTCCTCGTGCAGGCCGCGCGGGCCGAGGCCGAGGCCCGCGGCGCCGAGGGCTGGGCGATCACCCTCTCGCGCTCGTCCATCGAGCCGTTCCTGACCTTCTCGACCCGGCGCGAGCTGCGGGAGCGGGCCTGGCGGGCCTGGGTCGCGCGCGGCACCGCGTCGAACTGGCCGGTGGTGGCCGAAATGGTGCGCCTGCGCGTCGAGCGGGCAAAGCTGCTGGGCTTCCCCGATTTCGCGTCGTTCAAGCTCGCGGACGAGATGGCCAAGGGGCCCGACGCCGTGCGGGACCTGCTGATGCGGGTCTGGGCGCCCGCGCGCACCAAGGCCGTGGCCGAGGCCGCGGCGCTCGCCCGCCTCGCCGCCGAGGAAGGCGCGCCGCCCGAGATCGCGCCCTGGGACTGGCGCCACTACGCCGAGAAGCTGCGCAAGCGCCTGCACGACCTCGACGAGGCGGAAACCAAGCCGTATCTCGCGCTCGATTCCGTGATCGCCGCCGCCTTCGACGTGGCGGGGAGGCTGTTCGGCCTGAGCTTCCGCCCGGTCGAGGGGCTGACCCTGCATCACCCCGACGCCCGGGCGTGGGAGGTCACGCGCGCCGATGGCAGCCACCTCGGCCTCTTCATCGGCGACTATTTCGCCCGCCCCTCGAAACGCTCGGGCGCTTGGATGAGCGGGCTCCGCACCCAGCAGGGGCTGTGGGAGCCGGGACGGCCGGTCATTCTCAATACCTGCAACTTCGCGAAATCAGACCCGGCGCTGCTGACCTGGGACGACGCGCGCACCCTGTTCCACGAATTCGGCCACGCGCTGCATGGATTGATGTCGGACGTGCGCTACCCCTTCATTTCGGGCACCGCGGTCGCGCGCGACTTCGTGGAACTGCCGAGCCAGTTGTTCGAGCACTGGCTGAGCGTGCCCGCGATCCTCTCCACCCACGCCCGCCATGTCGAGACCGGCGCGCCCATGCCCGCCGACCTGATTGCCCGGATCAAGGGGGCCGAGACCTTCAACCAGGGCTTCGCGACGGTCGAATACCTCGCATCCGCGCTGGTGGATCTCGAGATGCACACGCTGACCGATGCGGACAACTTCGACCCCGAAAGCTTCGAGGCCGGGGTGCTGGACCGGATCGGCATGCCGTCCGGGGTAGTGATGCGCCACGCGACGCCCCACTTCCAGCACGTCTTCGCGGGCGACGGCTATTCGGCGGGCTACTACAGCTACATGTGGTCCGAGGTGATGGACGCCGACGCCTTCCGCGCCTTCGAGGAGACGGGCGATCCGTTCGACCGCGACACCGCCGGGCGGCTCGCGCGCCACGTGCTGTCGGCGGGTGGGCGGACACCGCCCGAGGAGGCTTACGTCGCCTTCCGGGGCGCTCTGCCGGGTCCGGAGGCGCTGATGGAGGGGCGGGGGTTGGTGGAGGGGGTGGGGTGAGCGCATTCCGATTGGCGATGTCCGTTCAGCCGGACAAACGCGACACGCGGCAAGCCGTCTAGGTGACGGGTCCCGCCTCAGCCCTGGCGCTCCCGACGGAAACGACAAATTCAGGCGGTGTGCTTCTTCTACCTCGTGGGATGTGCTAGTCTTCCTCAGGCGCCAAACAACGCCGCCACTGAGGCCCCGATCCGAGCAGCGGATGTCAACGACAGGGGCAATCATGATGGCAGACCCAAGCGTCTCTGCTCCCAAGTTGGAATTCGCCGCGGGCGGCGGCCTGCTCAGCAGACGTATGCTGCTGCGCGGCGCCGCGGCCGGAAGCGGAGCGGCACTCGCCGCCCTCGCGATGCCCCGGCCGGCGCAAGCGGAGCCGGCTCTCCCCGAATGGGTGACCGTCGCAGGCGAGCGCGCTCGCGGTTATGGCATGCCGGCGGAGCAGGAGGCGGACGTCCAGCGCGCGATCATCGAACCGTTCGGCGATCTTGCGCGAGCCTTCAGCCTCTCTGGGACGCCGCACCACAAGCTTCGTGGCACGATCACGCCGAACGGCCTTCATTTCGAAGTGCATCATGGTGGCAGGCCGAATCTCGACCCGGACGGCCATCGCCTCATGATCCATGGAATGGTCGAACGCCCCATCAAGTTCGACCTCAACGCGCTCGAGCGCTATCCGATGGTCACCGCGACCCATTTTCTCGAATGTTCGGGTAACAGCTTCTTCAACGCCGTGATGCCAGAGCCGATGCAGTCAGGCTGCGACATGCTCCACGGCCTGTTGTCCAACAGCGAGTGGACGGGCGTCCCGGTCCGCGTCCTGCTCGAAGAGGCGGGCGTCCGGCCCGAGGGCCGATGGGTGCTTGCCGTCGGCAACGACGCCCCCAGCCTCGCCCGCTCGATCCCGGTCGAAAAGCTGATGGATGACGCATTTGTCGCCCTCTACCAGAACGGCGAGCGCATCCGGCCCGAACAGGGC
This sequence comes from Thermohalobaculum sediminis, assembly GCF_023487995.1. GTDB lineage: Bacteria > Pseudomonadota > Alphaproteobacteria > Rhodobacterales > Rhodobacteraceae > Thermohalobaculum > Thermohalobaculum sediminis. Next base: position 216,678 of record NZ_JAMFKN010000003.1, on the reverse strand, counting down.
TATCCCATGCGGCTCCTGCTGCCCGGCTTCGAGGGCAACATGAACGTCAAGTGGCTCACCAGCCTGTGGGTGACGGATGCCCCCGCCTACACCAAGCACGAGTCCGGCGAATACACCGAGATTCTGGCCAATGGCTCGTCGGTGAAGTTCACCTTCGCGATGGGGGTGAAGTCGGTCATCACCCATCCTTCCGCGACCATGACCATGAGCGGTCCCGGCTTCTACGAGATATCCGGGATCGCTTGGTCGGGGGCCGGGTCTGTTCGCAAGGTCGAGATCTCGGCCGACGGTGGCGAGAGCTGGGCCGAGGCCGCGCTTCAGGAGCCAGTGCTCCCGAGGGCGCTGACGCGCTTCCGCCTGCCCTGGCGTTGGGAGGGGGCGCCGACGCTGTTGATGAGCCGTGCCGAAGATGCGACGGGAGCAGTCCAGCCGACGCGGTCGAGCTGGAAGGCCAGGTACGACCCTTCGAACTTCCTCCACTACAACGCGATCCAGCCGTGGCAGATAACGCCGGAGGGGAGCGTGCAGAATGTCTATGCGTAGCGTCATCGCCGCCGCCGCCCTTGCTTCGCTTGCGGACATGGCCGCGGCCGGCGGCCCGGGACTTGGCGTCCCGCTCGCTGCCGACGAGAGCCCCTTCTACGCGATCTACGCGATGCCGGACGGCCGCGGCCTTCCGCCGGGGAGCGGCACGGCCGCCGACGGTGCCGAGATCTACGCCGCGAAATGCGCCCAATGCCATGGCGAGACCGGGATCGAGGGGCCGATCATGCCGCCGGTCGGACCGAACGACGTATGGGAAAAGCCGGCGGGCAAGTACTGGCCCTATGCGACGACGATCTTCGCCTATATTCGGCGCGCCATGCCGCTGGATGCTCCGAAGTCACTCTCGAATAACGAAGCGTATGCGCTCACCGCGTTCATCCTGAGCCGGAACGGTGTGATCGCCGAGGGCGACACCATCACTGCCGAGACGTTGCCCGATGTCGCGATGCCGAACCGTGACAATTTCACGGATGTTTGGGCGACGCAGGGTGCAAAGCCCTGGTGACAAGCCCCACGCTCGACCCCGAGCGGCGGTCGCCGTCGCCGCAAATGTTCGGCAAAGGCGCCAGGCAGCCGCTCTCCCAACGTCGCGCACAGATAACAACGGCTTTTGGTTGCGACTTATAAATATTCAATATATCAATAACTTGACCCCCGTTTCACATATGAAGCGGGGGTCAAGAATTCCCTTTACATCGCCGCGAACTGGTCCAGCGTGTAGCGGAACCGGTCGACGATCTCGTCCACATGGGCCTCCGAAGCGATGAACGCGGGGGCGACGATCCCGGTGTCGCCGGTGAACTTCACGTGGCAGCCGTTCCAGAACATCGCCTTCTGCATCTCTTGCCCGCGGATGCCGGGGGCGGCGCCGGGGTGGACCTCGACGCCCGACATCAGGCCGATGGTGCGGATGTCCTTGACCAGCTTGTGGCTGCGCAGCCCCATCACCGCCTTGGCGAAATAGGGCGCAAGGTCGGCGGCCTTCCGGAACAGCCCCTCGCGCTCGTAGATGTCGAGCGCGGCGATGCCGGCCGCGCACGCCGCCGGGTGACCCGAATAGGTGTAGCCGTGGAAGAACTCGATGGCGTTGTCGGGGGCAGCGTCGGTCACCGTCTCGTAGATCTCGTCGCGGCAGGCGACCGCGCCCATCGGGATGCAGCCGTTCGTCAGCGCCTTGGCCATGGTGCAGATGTCGGGCGTCACGCCGAACAGCTGCGAGGCGAAGGGCGCCCCCAGCCGGCCGAAGCCCGTGATGACCTCGTCGAACACCAGGAGGATGCCATAGCGGTCGCAGATCTCGCGCAGGCGCTCGAGATACCCCACCGGCGGCACCAGCGTGCCGGTCGAGCCCGCCACGGGCTCCACGAACACGGCGGCGATGGTGGCGCCGCCATAGGTCATGCAGTGGCGCTCGAGGTCATTGGCAAGCTCGACGCCGTCCTGCTGGGGCCGGCCGTCGCAGAACAGCTCCTTGCCCGTCCAGGTGTGGCGCATCATCACGATGTTCGGCATCACCACGGGGAAGGTCTCGCGGTTCTTGACCATGCCCGAGAGGCTGACGCCGCCAATGTTGACGCCATGATAGGCGCGCTCGCGGCTGACGAAGCGCAGGCGCTGGCTCTCGCCGTTCGCGCGGTGGTAGGCCATCACCATCTTAAGCGCGGTGTCGATGGCTTCGGACCCCGAGTTGACGAAAAACACATGGTTCATCGGCTCGGGCAGCAGCGCCGCGACCTTGCGGGCCAGCTCGAACTGGCCGGGATGGCCCAACTGGAAGGGCGCCGAGTAGCTGTTCTCCAGAAGCTGCTTGTGCACGGCTTCCGCGATCTCGGGCCGGGCATGGCCCGCGGGCGAGCAGAACAGCGCCGACGAGCCGTCGATGACCTTTCCGCCCTTGTGGTCGGTATAATACATCCCCTCGCCGCGGATGATCAGGCGGGGGTTCTCCTTGAAGTCCCGGTTGCCGGTGAAGGGCATCCAGTTCTCTTCCAGCGAGTTCGAGCGCTCGGCGCCCTTGATGTCCATGTCGTGCATTGCCGCTCTCCGGGCATGGTTGCGTTGTCCCACCCTAGGGCCGTAGGCTGGCTCCAAGATAGGACCAGTTGGGGGCGATGCTCCGGGCCACGATGCGCGAGACGCTGTTCCACCTCGAACGCTCGCAACCTGCGACCCTTCAGGCGCAGATCCGCGAGGTGCTGACCGGCGCCATCGCGGCAGGACGGTTGAAGCCGGGCGAGCCGGTGCCCTCGACCCGGGCGATGGCGGGGCAGCTGGGCGTCAGCCGGAACACTGTAACGCTGGCCTACCAGGCGCTGGTGTCCGAGGGGTTCCTGACGGCACGCGAGCGGTCGGGCTATTTCGTCGACCCGCAGGCGGTGGACGGCATGGCGGCGCGGCCCGAGCCGGCGGCGCGCGGCGACGGCGAGGGGCGTGGCATCGACTGGCGCGCGCGGCTGGTCGAGCAGTGCGACGACAAGCGCCTCGTGTTCCGCCCGGCCGACTGGCAGCGCCACCCCTTTCCCTTCGTCTACGGCCAGGTGGACGCGCAGGTTTTCCCGATCGCCGAGTGGCGCGACTGCGTGCGCCAGGCGATGGGGCGGCGCTGGCTCGATGCCTGGACGCTCGACCGCTATTCCGAGGATGACGCGCTGCTGACCGAGGAAATCGCCCGGCGCATCCTGCCGCGGCGCGGGATCTCGGCCTCGCCCGCCAATGTGCTGGTGACGCTGGGCGCGCAGAACGCGCTCTATCTGATCGCCGCGCTACTGGTCGGGCGGACCACGCCCGTCGCGATGGAGGAGCCGGGCTACCCCGACCTGCGCCTGATGCTGGCGCGACGGTCCGACGCGCTGCGGCAGGTGGCGGTCGATCAGGACGGCATGACGGTCGACGACACGCTGGACGGGGCGTCCATCCTGTTCTGCACGCCCTCGCATCATTATCCCACCACGGTGACGATGAGCCTCGAGCGGCGGCGCGCGCTGCTGGAGAAGGCGCGGCGCGAGGGTCTGGTGATCGTCGAGGACGACTACGAGTTCGAGGCGAACTACATCGGTGCGCCGCTGCCGGCGCTGAAGTCGCTCGACGAGGACGGGCGGGTCATCTATGTCGGCTCGTTCTCGAAATCGCTGATGCCGGGGCTGCGGCTGGGCTTCATCGCGGCGGACGAGGCGGTGATCGCCGAGTTGCGCGCGCTGCGCCGGCTGATGCTGCGCCATCCGCCGGGCAACAATCAGCGCGCCGCCGCGCTGTTCCTTGCGAATGGCCATTTCGACGTGCTGGTGCGTCGCATCCACCGCACCTATCGCGAGCGCTGGCAGGTGATGGCCGAGGCGATCGAGGCGCATCTGCCCGGCTGGGCGCGCAGCCCCGGCTTCGGGGGGTCGAGCTACTGGCTGACCGGGGCCGAGGGGCTCGACGCCGCGGCGCTGGCACGGCGCGCGCTGGAGCGGGGGGTGGTGATCGAGCCGGGCGAGCCCTTCTTCGCCCGGGCGGGCGCGGGGCGGCGGAACTTCCGCATGGGGTTCTCCTCGATCCCCGCCGATCGCATCCCCGAGGGGATCGCGCGGCTGCGCGCGGCCTGCGACGCGCTCTGATCCCGACGCCTGCCAGCGTCGCCCCCGGGGCTGGACCCGGAATTGCCGTCAACTGGCGCTAAAGCGCGGGCGGGCGCTCGGCTAGCTTCTGCGTCGTCGGAGCCGAGGCTCCATCGCGAACATGCGCGGCCCGTGCCCCGATGCACCGCCGCGGCAAGGGAAGGAATGCCCGCCATGAAGATGACCACCGAGGAAGCCTTCGTCAAAGTCCTGCAGATGCATGGCATCGAACATGCCTTCGGCATCATCGGCTCGGCCTTCATGCCGATCTCGGACCTGTTCCCTCGCGCCGGCATCCGGTTCTGGGACGTGGCGCACGAGTGCAACGGCGGCTACATGGCGGACGGCTATGGCCGCGCGACCGGCAAGATGGCGATGTGCATCGCCCAGAACGGGCCGGGCATCACCAACTTCGTGACCGCGGTGAAGACCGCCTACTGGAACCACACGCCGATGCTGCTGGTCACGCCGCAGGCGGCGAACCGCACCATCGGGCAGGGCGGGTTCCAGGAGATGGAGCAGATGCGGCTCTTTGCCGACTGCGTCTGCTACCAGGAGGAGGTGCGCGACCCCTCTCGCATCGCCGAGGTGCTGAACCGCGTGATCGAGAAGTCGCTGCGCGGCTCGGCCCCCGCGCAGATCAACGTGCCGCGCGATTACTGGACGCAAGTGGTCGACATCGAGCTGCCCCAGGTCGTGCGCATCGAGCGCCCCGCGGGCGGCGATCACGCGGTGGCCGAGGCGGCGCGCCTGCTCAGCGAGGCGAAGTTCCCGGTGATCCTTTCGGGCGCGGGCGTGGTGCTGGCGGGCGCGATCCCCGATTGCGCGGCGCTGGCCGAGCGGCTGGATGCGCCGGTCTGCTGCAACTACCAGCACAACGACGCCTTCCCCGGCTCGCACCCCCTGTTCGCGGGGCCGCTCGGCTACAACGGCTCGAAGGCGGCGATGGAGCTGGTGGCGAAGGCCGACGTGGTGCTGGCGCTGGGAACGCGGCTCAATCCGTTCTCGACCCTGCCGGGCTATGGCATCGACTACTGGCCGAAGGGAGCAAAGGTCATCCAGGTCGATCTCAACCCCGACCGGATCGGGCTGACCAAGCGCGTCAGCGTGGGCATCTGCGGCGACGCGAAGCGCGTGACCGGGCAGATTCTCGCGGCACTGTCCCCGGCCGCGGGCGATGCCGGGCGCGAGGAGCGTCGCGCGCTGATCCACCAGACCCGCTCGCGCTGGCTGCAGACGCTCGCCTCGATGGACCACGAGGACGACGATCCCGGCACCACCTGGAACGAGCGCGCGCGCACCCGCCAGCCCGACCGGATGAGCCCGCGCATGGCCTGGCGCGCAGTGCAGGCTGCGCTGCCCAAGGACGCCATCATCTCGACCGACATCGGCAACAACTGCGCCATCGGCAACGCCTATCCGACCTTCGAGGCGGGGCGCAAATACCTCGCGCCGGGCCTGTTCGGTCCCTGCGGCTATGGCTTTCCCGCCATCGTCGGTGCCAAGATCGGCTGCCCGGACGTGCCGGTCGTGGGCTTCGCCGGCGATGGCGCCTTCGGCATCTCGATGAACGAGATGACCGCCATCGGGCGCGAGGAGTGGCCCGCCATCACCATGGTGGTCTTCCGCAACTACCAGTGGGGCGCCGAGAAGCGGAACACCACGCTCTGGTACGATGACAACTTCGTCGGCACCGAACTGCATCCCGATCTCAGCTACGCGAAGATCGCCGAGGCCTGCGGGCTCAAGGGCGTGCAGGTCCGCACCATGGAGGAACTGAAGGAGGCGCTCGCCACCGCCTGCGCCGCGCAGCGGGAGGGCGTCACCACCTTCATCGAGGCGATCCTGAACCAGGAGCTGGGCGAGCCCTTCCGCCGCGACGCGATGAAGAAGCCCGTTCAGGTCGCGGGCATCGACCCCGCCGACATGCGCCCTCAGCAGGGCGCCTGATACCGGGTTGCATCGATCGAAACCGATCGTTGGAACCTCCGCTGCGCCGGCCCACGAGCCGGGGCCTCGTCCCGCCCGCTGACTGCGCGAGGCCCCGGCTCGAGCCCGAGGCGCGCAGCACATCGCGGACGGGACGAGGTGAACTCGGGGGAAGACGTGCATGAGCCCGCACCATCCGGGGGCGTGACAGCGCGCCCCGGATGGTGCATCTGTCTGGGACACGAGAGACGGGGGCGCTCGCGGCGGGGCCGCGGGCTGAGATGCACCCTTGGAACCTGACCCGGATAATGCCGGCGGAGGGAGTCGCTCGGGCGCGACGCCCGCGCCTGTCCGATTTCTCCGCCGCGGGAGGATGAGATGCAGGCGCGCATTCCGAATGTCCTGAGCATCGCGGGCTCCGACCCCTCGGGGGGCGCGGGGATCCAGGCGGACATCAAGGCCATCTCGGCCAATCACGGCTATGCGATGGCCGCGCTGACCGCGCTGACCGCGCAGAACACGCAAGGGGTGAGCGGCGTCCATCTGGTTCCGCCCGATTTCGTAGCCTCCCAGATCGACGCGGTGTTCGCCGACATCGGGGTGGACGCCGTGAAGGTCGGCATGATCGCGACGGCCGAGATCGCCGTGGCCGTCGCCGATGCGCTCGCGCGCCACGCGCCGCCCGTCGTGGTGCTCGACCCGGTGATGGTGGCGAAGGGTGGCGCGAGCCTGCTGGCACCCGATGCAGTCGAGGCGGTACGCGCGCGCCTTCTGCCGCTTGCAAGCGTGCTGACCCCCAACCTGCCCGAGCTTGCGGCGCTTCTGGGCGAGGAGGAGGCCGAAAGCCGCGAGGCGATGGCGGATCAGGCGGGACGGCTTCTCGACCGCGGGCCGAGCGCGGTGCTCGCCAAGGGCGGCCACCTGCCGGGCGCGTCGAGCCCGGATGCGCTGGTCACCGCTGATGGCGTCATCTGGCTCGACGGCCCGCGCCACGCGACCCCCAACACCCACGGCACCGGCTGCACGCTGTCGGCGGCACTCGCCACGCTGATCGGGCGGGGGATGCCCCCGCCCGCGGCGGCGCGGGCGGCGAAGGATTACGTCGCCGGGGCGATTGCGGCCTCGGGGCGGCTCTCGGTCGGTCACGGCCACGGCCCGACGCATCATTTCCACGCGCTCTGGCCCCACGGCTGAGCCGGCTCCGCTTGCCCGCCATCCCCGCTGCCCCGGACTTGCCCCGGGGCCTCGATGAGCGGGCGCTGGCAGCTGCGCCACCCCTGCCGTCGAGCCGGAGCCCAACGGGCCGGGAGCGCGCGGACGACGCCGGCGAGGCCCCGGGTCAAGCCCGGGGAGTGCCGCTTTCCCCGCGCGGCCTGGCGCCGGCCTCGATCTCGCCCGCTTCCCCTCGCGCTCGCCGCGCCTCTCGGCTAAGAAAAGCGGAGATTCACGCCCCATGGGCCAACCGCACCCGCCCCGCAGATCCGAAGCCGCAAGGGACCGCCAGATGCCGTCACACCTGTTCTCGCCGATCACGCTCGGCGCGCTCGAGCTCCCCAACCGAATGGTCGTGGCGCCGATGTGCCAATACAGCGCCGAGGCCGGCACGATGACCGACTGGCACCTTATGCATCTGGGCCAGTTCGCGGTGTCGGGCGCCGGCCTCGTGATCGTCGAGGCGACCGGCGTCGAGCCCGAGGGGCGGATCACGCCGGGCTGCACCGGTCTCTGGTCGGACGAGAACGAGGCGGCGATGGCTCGCGTCGTGCGCTTCTTCCGCGACTATGGCGCGGCGCGGATCGGCATCCAGCTTGGCCATGCCGGGCGCAAGGCGTCCGCGAACCTGCCCTGGAAGGGGGGGGCCGCGCTGCAGGACGGCGAGGGCGCGTGGCAGACCATCGCGCCCTCGGCCATCGCGGTCGCGCCCGGCTGGCCGGTGCCCGAGGCGATGACCGGCGAGACGCTCGCGCGGGTGCGCGCGGCCTTCGTGCAGGCGGCACGGCGGGCCGAGCGGGCGGGCTTCGACCTGATCGAGCTGCACGCCGCGCATGGCTACCTGCTGCACACTTTCCTGTCGCCACTGACCAACCTGCGCGAGGATGGCTATGGCGGCAGCCTGCCTAACCGGCTTCGCTTTCCGCTAGAGGTGTTCGATGCGGTGCGCGAGGTCTGGCCCGCGGGTAAGCCGCTGGGCGTGCGCTTCTCGGCCACCGACTGGATCGAGGGGGGCTGGGATCTGGAAAGCTCGGTCGCCTTCGCCGAGGCGCTGAAGGCACGGGGCTGCGATTTTGTCGATGTGTCTAGCGGGGGCCTCTCGCCCGCCCAGAAGATCACCGCGAGCTTCGGCTACCAGACGGGCTTTGCCGCCGAGGTCCGCCGCGCGACGGGCCTGCCAACCATTGCGGTGGGGCGGATCACCGACCCGGTGCAGGCCGAGACGATCCTCGCCACCGGCCAGGCCGACATGGTGGCGCTGGCGCGCGGCGCCCTCTACGACCCGCGCTGGGCGTGGCACGCGGCAGAAAGACTGGGCGATCAGGCGGCCTTCCCGGCGCAGTATCTGCGCGCGCATCCCACGCTTCAGGGTATCCCGGTGCCTGGGAACCCGCCGGTGGCCAAAAGCGGCTGAGGCGGGTTGAACGCTGCCCCGGGCTCGACCCGGGGCCTCGCGCGAAAAGTCAGAGGCGCGTCCGCCACGGCCGGGCGGCAGTCGGGCGGAATGTTGCCCTCACGCGACGATCTGTTCAGAAATCAATTTTTATCAATTATTTGAACATGATTTCACGCGTGAAACCCGCGCGCTTCAGGCGACTGCGGGGCCCCGGGTCAAGCCCGGGGCAGCGCCTGTCGTGGCGACCCGCCTACGCCTTCACCCGCTCCATCTTCGGGTCGTAGAGGGGCGCGAGGGTGACGCGGCAGGGCACCCGCTCGGTCGCGATCTCGAGCTCGTAGCGGCCCGAGAGGACGAAGTCCTCGGTTACGCCGTCCGGGTTGCGGACATAGCCGTAACCGATGGCCCTTCCGATGGTGTGGCCGAAGCCGCCTGAACTCAGCCAGCCCACGCGCTCGCCGTTGCGGTAGATCGTCTCGCGGCCCAGCAGGACGGCGTCGGGGTCGTCCACCGTGAAGCCCGCGAGGCGCTTGGTCACGCCGCCCGTCACCTGCGCCGCGAGCGCCTCGCGGCCCAGGAAGGGTATGTTCGTGCGCAGCTTGCAGGCCCAGGCCAGGCCGGCCTCGACCGGCGTGTGGTCGGGGCCGATATCGGCGCCCCAGGCGCGGTAGCCCTTTTCCAGCCGCAGCGTCTCGATGGCGCGGTAGCCGGCGTTGATGAGGCCGAGGTCGGCACCCGCCGCCATCAGCGCCTCGTAGACATTGACCGCGAACTCGGTGGGGATGTGCAGCTCCCAGCCCAGTTCGCCCACATAGGTCACCCTGAGCGCCAGCACCGGGCAGCCCGCGACGCCGATGCGCCGGGCGGTGGCGAAGGGGAAGGCGGCGTTCGAGAGGTCGTCGCGGCTGACGCGCGACAGCACCTCGCGCGAACGCGGTCCCATGAGCGACAGCACGGCATAACCGGAGGTCACGTCAACGATTTGCGCCCGCGCGGCCTCGGGCATGTTCCGGGAGATCCAGTCGAAATCATGGGTCGCAAAGCCCGTGCCGGTGACGATGTAGAACTCGTCGCGCGCCACCCGCGCCACCGTCAGATCGCATTCGATGCCGCCCTTGCGGTTCAACATCTGGGTGTAGGTGAGGCTGCCCACCGCGCGGTCGACGTTCCCCGCCGCGATCCAGTTGAGCGCCGATGCAGCATCCGGCCCCTTGACCGTGAACTTGGCGAACGACGACTGGTCGATCAGCACCGCCGCCTCGCGGCAGGCGCGGTGCTCGCGCGCCACCGCGTCGAACCAGCCGGGGCGGCCAAAGCTGTAACGGTCGACGGGCTCTTCGCCGCCCGCGAGGTCGGCGAACCAGTTCGGCCGCTCCCATCCCAGCTTCTCGCCGAAGCAGGCGCCCGCGCCCTTGAGATGCCCGTAGAGGGGCGAGCGCCGGGCGGGGCGTCCGGATGCGTGCTCCTCGGACGGCCAGGCGATGGTGTAGTGCTTGCCATAGGCTTCCAGCGTCCGGGTGCGCACCCAAGTAGTGTCGAGATGGACGCGCCCGAAGCGGCGGATATCGACCGGCCAGAGGTCGAAGGGAGGTTCGCCCTTCGCCACCCATTCCGCCAGCGCCATGCCCGCGCCGCCACCCGACGCGATGCCGAAGGCGTTGAAGCCCGCGCCGACGAAGAACCCGCGCTGCTCGGGCGCTTCGCCCAGGATGAAGTTGCCATCGGGCGTGAAGCTCTCGGGCCCGTTCACCAATTGCTTGATGCCCGCGCTCTCGAGCGCCGGGACGCGGCCGATGGCAAGTTCCATGAACTGCTCGAAGTGGTCGAAGTTCGAAGTGAGGAGCTCGAAATGGAAGCCCTCGGGGATGCCGTCGAGCGCCCATGGCACCGGGTTCGGCTCGTAGCCGCCCATGACGAGGCCGCCGACCTCCTCCTTCCAGTAGGTCAGCCGGTCGGGGTCGCGCAGGGTTGGCAGGTTCGGGGTGACGCCGGGGATGGCCTCGGTGATCATGTACTGGTGCTCGACCGAGACGAGGGGGACGTTGACGCCGATGGTGGCGGCGAGCGTGCGCGTCCATTGCCCGGCACAGCAGACGATACGCTCGCATTCGATGGTGCCGCGGGGCGTCTCGACGCCCTTGATGCGGCCCTGCTCGACGATGATGCGGGTGACGGGGGTGTCCTCGAAGATCCGCACCCCCGCGGCGCGGGCGCCCTTGGCGAGGCTTTGCGTGATGTCGGAGGGGTTCGCCTGCCCGTCGGTGGGCAGATAAGCGGCGCCGACGAGGTCATCGACCTGCATCAGCGGCCAGAGGTCTTTCGCCTCGCGGGGTGTGAGCAGGTGCATCTCGAGCCCGAAGGAATGGGCGGTGGTGGCCTGGCGCTTCACCTCGGTCCAGCGCTCGGCATTGCAGGCGAGGCGCAGGCCGCCGTTCATCTTCCAGCCGGTGGCGATGCCGGTCTCGGCCTCGAGCCGGTTGTAGAGATCGACCGAATAGCCCAGCAACTGCGTGATGTTGGCCGAGGTGCGCAGCTGTCCCACCAGCCCCGCGGCGTGGAAGGTGGTGCCTGACGTGAGCTTCTTGCGCTCCAGCAGCACCGTGTCGGTCCAGCCCAGTTGCCCGAGGTGATAGGCGGTCGAGCAGCCGACGATGCCGCCGCCGATGACCACGGCCCGGGCGGTGGTGGGAAAGTCGCTCATGATGTCCTCAGCTTTGCTCGAAGGCGTCGAGGGCCGCGCGGAAGGCGGCCATGTTGGTGTCGGTGTAGGCCGCGAAGTCGAAATCGAGTTCCGAGTGGATTTCCGAGACCATCGACCACAGCGTCTCGCGCAGCGCCGCCGCGACCTTCATCGCGCGGTAGCGCCGCCACAGCGTGGGATCGGGCGGGCGGCCGAAATAGGTCTCCAGCACCCAGGCCTCCTGATCGGGCGACAGGCCATTGTTGGCCGCGAGCCCGCCGAGGTCGAAGAGCCCCGAATTAAAGCCCGCATAGTCCCAGTCGATGAGCCAAAGCCGCGCGCCATCGTCGATCAGGTTGGCGGGAAGGAGGTCGTTGTGGCCGAAGGCGAGGTCGATGGAGCCGACCGCTGCCTCCAGCCGCTCGGCGGTGGCGAGGAGACCGGGCAGCGCGGGCGCGTGGCGGCTGCCATCTGTGGTCAGGGTCGCGGCGTAGTCGCGGATGACGTGGAACACCCAGAACACCAGCGCCGGGCCGCGCAGGTGGCGCGGTATCTCGCGATGCGCGCGGGCGACCAGCGGCAGGATGCGCTCCAGCATGCCGGGCGCGCGGACGTCCTCGGCCGCGAGCGTGCGCCCCTCGATGAAGCCGATCACCAGCGCCCCGGGCTCGTGGTAGAGCACGGGCGGCGAGATGCCCGCGGCATGGGCCGCGCGGCTGGCGGCAAGCTCGTTGAAGCGCATGACCTGATGGACGGGGATATCCTCGCCGATGCGGACCACCGCGCGGCGGCCGCCGTCGTTCACCACGAAATTGACGTTGGTGATGCCGCCGCCCAGCGGTTCGGGGTCGACGGGGCCGGCCCAGATGGGCAGCGCGCGGGCGCGCTCGATCGCGGATGTCATGGCGTCCCCCGTTGCAGGCCCAGCCGCGCGCGGGCGTGGGCGGCGCCCGCGGCGATCAGGCGGTCGGCGATGATGGCGATGGCAGCGACCCCCAGCCCCGCGATCACGCCCGCCCCGGTGTCGGCGCGGGTCAGCGCGATATAGACCTCCTGCCCGAGGTCGCGGGTCCCCACCAGCGCCGTGATCACCAGCATCGACAGCGCGAGCATGATGGTCTGGTTGAGGCCGAGCAGAATCTCGGGGAGCGCCAGCGGCAGGCGGATGCGGGTCAGCACCTGTCGGGGCGTGCAGCCGCAGACGATGCCGGCCTCGATCATCTCGGGCGGGACCGAGCGCAGACCGTGGGCGGTGTAGCGCACGGCAGGGGCGAGAGCGAACAGCACGACCGCGATCAGCGCCGCGAAGTCGCCCACGCGGAACAGCATCACGACCGGGATCAGATAGACGAAGGAGGGCAGGGTCTGCAGCGTATCGATGATGCCGCCGATCACCCGCCCCGCCGTGTCATTCGCGGCGGCGAGAATGCCGAGCGGGATGCCGATGAAGGCCGCGATCACCACCGCCACGCCGCACAGGTAAACCGTGGTCATCGCCTGCTCCCAGAGCCCGGTCGCAAGCACGAAGGCCCCGAGCGCCGCGCCCGTGGCCGCGAGCGGCGCGCCACCGAGCCGCCAGCCCGCGAAGGCCGCGACCGCCAGCACCCAGGGCCAGGGCAGCGCCAGCAGGAAGCGCTTCACCGGCAGCATGACGAAGGTGAGGAAGGCGGTCTTGATCGCCTCGAGATCGTCGAAGTAGCGGATGTTGATGGCCTTCACCAGATCGCCCCAGAAGGCCTTGGTGGTGATGACCGCTTCGGCCGGGTAGCTCGCGACCGGGGGCAGAACGAGGCCCATGAGCGCGGTGCCGAGGATCACCAGCGCCACCGTCGAAAGCCACGGATGGCGCCTCGGCCAGCCGCCCGAGGCGCCCGCCGACATCGGCACGTCGGCGGTGCGCGCGGCATAGGCCTGGCTGAGGCGGTCGAGCGCGATGGCAAGCGCGGTGATGGCAAGCCCCGCCTCGATCCCCGCCCCGATGTCGAGGCGCCGCAGCGCGTTTAGCACGTCGAAGCCGAGGCCTCCGGCGCCGATCATCGAGGCGATGATCACCATGTTGAGCGAGAGCATGATGACCTGATTGACGCCCACCATCAGGTCCGGGAGCGCGGCGGGCAGCAGCACCTTGCGGATGCGCTGCGCCGTGGTGCAGCCCGCCATGGTGGCGAATTCGCCAAGCTCGGGGGGCACCGACTTCAGCGCGAGCGTGGTCACGCGCACCATCGGCGGCATCGCGTAGATCACCGTCGCGATCAGCGCGGCCACCGGGCCGAAGCCGAACAGGAACAGGATCGGCACCAGATAGGCGAAGATCGGCACCGTCTGCATGAGGTCGAGGATGGGCGCGAGCGCCCGCTCGAAGCGCGGCCAGAGCCAGGCGGCGATGCTAAGCCCAAGCCCTCCCGCGACGCCGATGGGCACCGCGATCAGGATCGAGGCGAGGGTGACCATCGCGCTCTCCCACCGCCCGAACACCGCAAGATAGAGGAAGCAGGCGCCGACGAATGCCCCGAGCCGCCAGCTTCGGGCATAAGCGCCCATCGCGGCGACGATCGCGATCACGGCGATCCAGCTCAGTGGCTGCAGGATCGTGCGCGCGCGGCTCCCCCGCCCCTCGACCCAGCCGTCCACGAGGGCCGCGCGCACGAGACTGTAGGGCCACTCGATGACGGCGGCGATGGCGCGGGTCAGCTCCTTGAAGCTGAAAAGTCCCAGATCGGCGCGCTCGACCAGCCAGCGCAATGCGGCGCTGACCCAGCCCGCCATGTCGGGGGTGAGCGCCTTCGGCACCGGGACGGGCCCCACCCATGCCGCGAGCGCGAGCGAGGCGGCGACGATCCCGCCCCAGAGCCATGCGCCCCTTTGCCATGCGCCCGATCCGCGCAGCCCGGCGCGCGGCACGGCCCCGGCGATGCCTTCCCCCGCGCGCATCACCCGATCCGCCGCCCGATCAGCACGTCGATCACCGCACGCGCGCCGACATGGCCGATCACGCGGCCCGCCTCGTCGATCACGGCGTGCGGCAGGGGGCTCCCCTCGATCCGGTCGGCCACAGCTTCGACCCGAGCATGGGCCGGCAGGGCGCCCGCGACCTCTGCGGCCGGGCCCGGCGTCATGATGCGGCCGAGCGTGACCACCTTGGCGCGCGCGACATGGCGGGTGAAGTCGGCCACGTAGTCGTCGGCGGGCGAAAGCACCAGTTCCTCGGGCGTCGCGATCTGGATCAGTGCGCCGTCCTTCATGATGGCGATGCGGTCCGCGAGCCGGATCGCCTCGTCGAAATCATGGGTGATGAAGACGATGGTCTTCTTCAACAGCCGCTGCACGCGCAGGAACTCGTCCTGCATCTCGCGCCGGATGAGCGGGTCGAGCGCCGAGAAGGGCTCGTCGAGGAACCACAGCTCCGGCTCGACCGCAAGGCTGCGGGCGATGCCCACGCGCTGCTGCTGGCCGCCGGAGAGCTGGCGCGGGTAATGCCCCTCGCGCCCCTCGAGCCCCACCAGCGCGATCACCTCGCGCGCGCGGGCCTCGCGGGTGGGTCGCGCGACCCCCTGGACTTCGAGCGGGAATGCCACGTTCTCCAGCACCGTGAGATGCGGCAAGAGCGCGAAGTGCTGGAACACCATGCCCATCTTGTGGCGCCGGATCGCGATCATCTCGGCGCGGGATGCCTTCAGGAGATCGCGCCCGTCGAACAGGATCTCGCCCGCCGTCGGCTCCACGAGCCGCGAGAGGCAGCGCACCAGCGTCGACTTTCCCGAGCCCGATAGGCCCATGATGACGAAGATCTCGCCCTCGCCCACGTCGAGCGTGGCGTCGCGCACCGCGCCGACATGGTGGCTCGCGCGGATCGTCGCGAGATCGGGCCGCGCGCCGCCGGCGAGCAACCGCGCGGGGTCGGGGCCATAGATCTTCCACACGCCGCGGCATGCGAGCTTGACGGGGCGGTGCTGCATGGTCTCTCCGGGCCGGGCGGGGGGCGCCGCGGGGGCGCCCGCCGGTGTCACTTCGCGATCCAGCCCTGCCAGACGGCCTCGTTCTGCGCCATCCAGTCGGCGATCACGGCATCGAGCTGCTCGCCGTCGAGGTCGATGCGGGCGATCATCCTGTCCATCTCGGCGTTCGAGATGGTGAATGCCCCGATCGCCTTCGCAGCCCCCGGCCACTTGTTGGCGACACCCGCCCAGCCGACCTTCCAGATCGGACCGCGGGGCTTGGCGCAGTCATGCGTCTTGTTCGGGTTGATGCCCCATGCTGGGTCCTCGTAGCAGGCGGCCTCGTAGGGCGGGAACTCGATCCACTCGCCCTCGTACTTGGTCTGCGACCAGTGGGGCGCGTAGACCCACATCAGGATCGGCGCCTGCCGCTGATAGGCGGATTCGAGCTCGGCGAACAACGCCGCGTCGGTGCCGGCATGGATCACCTCGTAATTGAGGCCAAGCGCCTCGACCCGCTCCTCGTCGAAGCCGCCCCAAGTGACGGGGGCGCCCAGATAACGGCCCTTGGGCGCGGTCTCGGCGGTGGCGAAGGCTTCGGCGCAGTCGTTGAGCGCCTTCCAGTCCGGGAGCCCCAGGCACTTCTCCTTCATGTAGCTGGGGTACCACCACTCCTCGACCGCTTCCATGCCGGTGGGGCCGAAATTGACCACCTGGCCGGTGGCGGTCGCCTCGTCCATCGCCTGGCGGCCGGTGGTCTCCCACATCTCCATGGCGACGTGCAGATCGCCCGTCTTGAGCCCGGCGAACTGGGCGATGTAGTCGGCCTGCACGAGTTCCACGGTGTAGCCCGCTTCCTCGAGCACGCGGGCCATCAGGTTGGTGGTGACGAGCTGCCCGGTCCAGTCGTGCAGCGTGAGCCGGATCGGGTCGTCGCTCTCGACCTGTGCCGCGGCGGGACCCGCGAGGCCGAGCGCGAGCGCGAGAGCCGCGGCCGAGCTCAGCAATGCCTTGGTGGTCATCGTCCTTCTCCCTCTCCTGCCGGCGCCGGTGCGGCGGCGCGATGCGGCCCGGCTCCGCCCGAAACGGCCGGGTTCTGCGTCGAAGGGTCGGGGCGAATCTGGCCGTCTGTCAAACGGGAATGTTGGGTTTTGTGGCTTTTCGTTGGAAATGCGTTTGCTTCTCGGCAGTGGTTGCGGGAAAAATAGGCGCATGGTGGCAAGCGAGACGGACACGCGGCGGGCGACGCATCGCGAGAGCGAGATCCTCCAGGTTCTTGGCGGCGCGGGATCGGGCCGGATTCAGGACCTGGCGCACGAGCTTGGCGTCTCGGAGGAGACGATCCGGCGCAATGTCCGCAGGCTCGAGGCCCGGGGGCTGGTCACGCGCGTCCATGGCGGCGTGGTGCTGAAGGGCTGGGTCGAGGAGCCCAGCTTCACCCAGCGCTTTGCCGAGAACCCCGCGGCCAAGGGAAAGGTCGCGCGCCATCTGGCGGCGATGATCCCGGACGGGGCGTCGCTGTTCCTCGATGTCGGCTCGACGACCGCCTATGTGGCGCAGGCGCTGAGGGGGCACCGCAACCTGTTCGTGGTCACCAACTCGCTGCCCGTGGCGCAGACGCTGGCCACCACCAACGGCAACCGGGTGTTCATGGCGGGGGGCGAGCTGCGCTCGCATGACGGGGGCGCCTTCGGGGCCGAGGCGCTCGCGTTCGTGCAGCAGTTCCGGGTGCAGTATGCGGTGCTCTCGGTCGTGGGGATCACGGCGGAGGAGGGGTTCCTGCTCCACGACCTGCGCGAGGCCGAGTTCTCGCGCGCCATCATCCGTTGCGCGCAGCAGGCGGTGATCGCGGCCGATGCCACGAAATTCGGGCGCTGGGCGCCGATCCGCATTGCCGATCCCGGCGCGATCGGCACAGTTGTCACCGAAGCACCGCCCCCGCCCGACATTGCCGCGATGCTGGCGGGCGCGGGCGTGCGCGTGGTGCTGGCCGAGGGAGAGGCGACATGACCGGACTGACGGTGGACCAGCGCGCGGGGCTCGCGCATGCCGCGCGCGAGATCGCCACGGCTGCGCGCGAGGTGCCGCTGCGCCATTTCCGCCGGGGCTTCGCGGTCGAGGCCAAGGCCGACGAGAGCCCCGTGACCGTCGCCGACCGCGAGACCGAGGCCGCGATCCGTGCCGAGATCGGCCGCCGCTATCCCGGCCACGGCATTCTGGGCGAGGAGTTCGGGCGCGCGGGGCTCGACGCCGAGTTCGTCTGGGTCGTGGACCCGATCGACGGCACCAAGAGCTTCATCTCGGGCCACCCGATGTGGGGCACGCTGCTGGGCCTCCTGCACATGGGCGAGCCGGTCGCAGGGCTCGTCGGCATGCCGGCGCTGGGCGAACTGGCCTGGGGTGGCCCGGGGCTGGGCGCCTGGCTGGCTCAGGACGGCGCGGAGGCGCCCACGGCGCTGCATGTCCGCGAGGGGGTGGAGCCGGGCGCGGCCTTCGTCGCGATCAACGAGGCCCCGCGCATCCTTGCCGCCCAGCCCGCCGCGCTGGGCGCCCTCTTGGCCGAGGGACGTTACCAGCGGGCGACGGCGGACTGCTATTCCTACGTCCAGCTCGCGGCCGGCTGGATCGACGGGGTGGTGGATTACGGGCTCGAGCCCTTCGATTACCTGCCCGTGCTGCCGCTGGTCGAGGCGGCGGGCGGGGTGATGACGGATTGGGAGGGGCGCCCGCTGCGGATCGGCTCGGACGGCCGCGTCGTGGCGGGCTCGCCCGCCGTCCACGCACGGCTGGTCGAGGTGCTGGCCCCCTTCGCATGAGCGTCGGAAGGTTGGTACGGGCGGCCGGACTCGAACCGGCATGGGCCAGGCCCCAGCGATTTTAAGTCGCTTGTGTCTACCATTCCACCACGCCCGCGGCGGCCTGTCCGGGCTCTACACCAGCGGCGGCCCGAGTTTAAGCGCCAAGTCACGCCGGCTCACTTCTGGAAGACGAGGAACGCCCCTGCCGCGATGAGCGCGAAGCCCGCGATGTGATTCCATCGCAGCGCCTCGCCCAGATACGTCACCGAGAAGATCGCGAAGACGCTGAGCGTGATGACCTCCTGGATCGTCTTGAGCTCGGCCGCGCTGAACACCCGGTGGCCGACCCGGTTGGCGGGCACCTGCAGGACGTATTCGAAGAAGGCGATGCCCCAACTCGCGAGGATCACGACGTAGAGGGGGGCGGCCTTGAACTTGAGATGCCCGTACCAGGCGAAGGTCATGAAGACGTTGGAGAGCGTGAGAAGGCCGATGGCGGTGATCTGGGGGCTCATGTCGGGCTCGATGCGCGAACGGTCTGCGGCGGGCGGCACGATCCGGGTCAGGCGTGGCGCCTGGGCGGCGGGTCGGGCACCGGGTCGTAGCCCGATCCGCCGCCGGGCCGGCAGCGCAGGAGCCGCCGCGCCGTGAGCCAGAGCCCGCGCAGCGCGCCGTGCTTCTCGAGCGCCTCGAGCGCATAGGCCGAGCAGGTCGGCTGAAAGCGGCAGCTGTGGCCCAGCCAGGGGCTCAGGATCAGGCGATAGGCCTGCACGGGGAGGGCCAGCAGGCGCGCGAGCGGGCTCACCGCATGGCCCCGCGCGGCCCTGCGGCATGGAGGCGGGCGAGCGCGGCCTCGAGATCTGCGACGAGGGCGTCGAAGGGGCGCGCGGCCGTCGCGCCCGCCCGGCCGATCAGGACATAGTCCCAGCCCGGCCGGCCTTGCGCCTGGATCACGGCGCGGGCGGCCTCGCGCAGACGGCGCTTGGCGCGGTTGCGCGCGACCGCGCCGCCCACCTTCTTCGAGCAGGTATAGCCGACGCGCGGGGGCGCATCGTCGGCCGGCTCGCGCCGGCGGGCCTGCACGATCATGCCGGCCGTGGCCTGCTTGAGGGCCCGCGCGCAGGCGAGGAAGTCGGCGCGCTTCTTCAGCGTCTCGGGCGGTGGGCCCGACATACGCGTACCGCCGGCCGCGGCGGGGCGCCGGGCCGGCGGATCATTCGTCCTGCGATCGGTGTGCATGGCGCTTCCCCGAGGGTGCGCGCCCGTGCCGGTGCTCAGGCCGTCAGGCGCTTGCGGCCCTGCCGGCGGCGGCGCGCGATCACCTTGCGGCCGTTGGCGGTCGCCATGCGGGCGCGGAAACCGTGGCGGCGCTTCCGGACAAGCCTGCTCGGCTGGTAGGTGCGCTTCATCTTGTCCTCCAGTAACCGGCCCCGCCATGGGTGGCCGATGGTCTTGACGGAGGCGCGTGGCGCGGGGCCTGCGCTCCGGGGTGTCTCTCAGAGCCGTGGGCTATAGCGAAAGGGGTGTGGCGAGTCAACGCCGAGCGGCGGGGCAGGCGCCTCGCCCGCAGGCGGGTCATGGATGCCCAGGCGTAACACTTCTCGCGTTTCTTCAAGCCCGCGTGAGATGCATGGATTGTCACACTCTGCCGCCACACCTTGCGCCTATGACTGCGGCGACGCCCTTGCATCGGAGACGGAACATGTCCCTAGCTGAACTCGTGAGACGGGACCGCGAGACCGATGACGCGCCGCGCCGGACGCTGCTGCGGTGGCTGCCGATGCTGCTGATCGCCGCGGGCGCGGTGGCGGCGCTGCTGTACGGGCGGGACTATCTGAGCTTCGACGCGCTCGCCGAGAACCGCGACACGCTGGCGGCCTTCCGGGATCAGAACTTCGCGCTTTCGGTTGCGCTCTACATGGGGCTCTACATCGCCGCCGTCGCCTTCTCGGTGCCGGGGGCGGTGTGGCTCACCATCGCCGGCGGATTCCTGTTCGGCACCGCGCTTGCCACCGCGGCGACGGTGCTGTCGGCCACCATCGGGGCGATCATGATCTTCTGCGCGGCGCGCACCTCGCTTGGCGCGGTGCTGCACGAGAAGGCCGGGCGCTGGCTCGACCGCATCGAGGCCGGGTTCCGCGAGGGCGAGGTCAGCTACCTCCTGATCATGCGGCTGGTGCCCGCGGTGCCGTTCTTCGTCGCGAACCTCGCGCCCGCCTTCCTGGGCGTGAGGCTGCGCACCTTTTCCTGGACCACGCTCGTCGGCATCGTCCCCGGCACGGCGGTCTATGCCTCGGTCGGGGCGGGCCTAGGCGGCGTGCTCGACCTTGGCGGCAAGCCGGACCTGGGCGTGATCTTCACCCCCACGATCCTCGGCCCGCTGGTCGGCCTCGCGGCCCTCTCGGCCCTGCCGGTCGTCGTCCGCAAGCTGCGCGGGCCGCGCGCCTGAGGCGGCAGGACGGGGCAGGGAAAGATCGGGGGACGGCACATGGCCGAGTGGATCGATACGGACATCTGCGTGATCGGCGGCGGCTCCGGGGGGCTCTCGGTCGCGGCGGGGGCGGCGCAAATCGGTGCCTCGGTCGTATTGATCGAGGGCCACCGGATGGGGGGCGACTGCCTCAACTATGGCTGCGTGCCGTCCAAGGCCCTGATCGCCGCGGCTGCCCGGGCTGAGGCGCATCGCGGCTCGGCGCCCTACGGCATCGCCGCGGACGAGCCCGCGGTCGACTATGCCGCGGCGATGGAGCATGTGGCCCGGACCATCGCGGCGATCGCGCCGCACGACTCGGTCGAGCGGTTCGAGGGCCTGGGCGTGCGCGTGATCCAGGCGCGCGCGGCCTTCATCAGCCCCTCCGAGGTCGAGGCCGGCGGCCATGTGGTGCGCGCGCGCCGCTTCGTCGTCGCAACCGGCTCGTCGCCCCTGGTGCCCGCGATCCCGGGGCTCGACGGCGTGCCCTACCTGACGAACGAGACGCTGTGGGACCTGCGCGAGCGGCCCGGGCGGCTGATCGTCATCGGTGGGGGGCCGATCGGGCTCGAGATGGCGCAGGCGCACCGGCGGCTCGGCTCGGAGGTGGTGGTGGTCGAGGCGCTGAAGGCGCTGGGCCGCGACGATCCCGAGACGGTCGCCATCGCGCTTTCCCGCCTGCGGGCCGAAGGGGTCGAGATCCGCGAGGGCGCCAAGGTCGCCGCCGTCTCGGGCCGTGCCGGTGCGATCCGCGTCGCCATCGAGCGCGGCGGCGAGATCGAGGGCACGCATCTCCTGCTCGCTGTCGGCCGGCGCGCCAATGTGGGGGATCTCGGCCTCGACAAGGCGGGGGTCGAGCACACGGGCCGGGGCGTCACGGTCGACGCCGGCCTGCGCTCGGTCTCGAACCGCCGGGTCTACGCCATCGGCGACGTGGCGGGCGGGCTCCAGTTCACCCATGTCGCGGGCTACCAGGCGAGCCTGGTGGTGCGCAACGCGCTGTTCCGGCTGCCAGTGCGCAACCGCACCGACATTATCCCCTGGGTGACTTACACCGACCCCGAGCTCGCCCATGTCGGCATGACCGAGGCCGAGGCGGCGAAATCCCTGCCGAAGGGATGGGAGGTGCACCGCTTCGACTTCTCTCGGAACGATCGCGCAGTGGCCGAGGGGCGGACCGAGGGGCTCATCAAGATCGTGGTCGCGCGCGGCGGCAGGATCCGCGGCGCGTCGATCGTGGGGCCGCATGCGGGCGAGCTGATCCTGCCCTGGGCGCTGGCCATCGGGCAGGGGATGAAGATCGGGGCGATGGCCGGTGTGGTCGCGCCCTATCCCACGCTGTCCGAGGTGTCGAAGCGCGTCGCGGGCGCCTATTTCACGCCCCGGCTGTTCGGCCGGCCGTGGATCGGACGTTTGATTCGACTTCTCGCGCGTCTCGGCTAAGGTGAGGCGGCTGCGCTCATCGTCGGGCGCGAGGGATCGCTGACGGCGTGGTCATGCGTGTGATGGCGGGGATATCGGGGCGCCTCCTGGTCCTGACGGTCGTCGTGGTGATGCTGGTCGAAGTGTCGATCTTCGTCCCCTCGGTCGCGCGCTTCCGGATGGACTACCTGCAGGAGCGCATCGTCCGCGCCGAGATCGCCGCAATGACGGTGATGGCGGCGCCCGACGGCCATGTCGCGCGCGACCTGCAGACGCGCCTCCTGCGCAATTCCGGCACGCTGAACGTTGCGGTCCGCGAGGCCGGCGTCCGTATCCTCGCTCTGCCGGGCGAGCCGATCGAGAGCATGGCGATGACCTTCGACTTGCGCGATGCGACCGCGCTCGACCTGATCCGCGACGCCATCGACTGCCTGTTCGGCGAGAAGGAGGGCACCGTCATCCGGGTGATCGGCGAGACCGGGAACGGCGTCTTCAGCCAGGTCGAGATCACGCTCTACGCGCAGCCGCTGCGTGCGGCGATGATGGACTACGGCATCAGGATCCTTCAGCTTTCGCTGATCATCTCGCTGATCACGGCGGCCTGCGTCTTCCTCGTGGTCCGGCGCTTCGTCGTCGCGCCCCTGCTCGGCGTCATCGGCAGCATGCAGGCATTCCAGGCGAACCCCGAGGACCCTGCCCGCGTGATCACGCCGGCGAGCCGGCTCGGCGAGGTGGCCGAGGCCGAGCGCGCGCTCGCGGCGATGCAGCGCGACGTCCACATGGCGCTCAGGGCGCGGGCACGACTCGCCTCGCTGGGCGAGGCGGTCGCCAAGGTGAGCCACGATCTGCGCAATATCCTCGCCTCGGTGCAGTTGATGGCCGACCGGCTCGAGATGTCGAACGATCCACTGGTCGCGCGGGTGCTGCCGAAGCTCATCGGCTCGCTCGACCGCGCGATCGCGCTGTGCCAGACGACGCTCGACTTCGGCCGCCCCGAGGAGCGCGCGCCCGAGCTTCGTCGCATCGAGCTGGCGCCGCTGATCGACGAGGTGGCCGAGGCCGCGGGCGTGACGGCAAGCGACGGCACGGTCCGCCTCGTCGCCAGCATCCCGCCCGACGCGGTGGTGAAGGCCGACCCCAAGCACCTCTATCGCGTCCTGCTGAACCTGATGCGCAACGCTGGCGAGGCGATCCGGGCCTCAGGGCTGCCCGGCGAGATCGCGCTGAGCCTGCACCCCGGGGAGGGGACGAGCATCCTGCGGCTGCGCGACACCGGCCCCGGCATGCCCAGGAAGGCGCGCGAGAACCTGTTCCGCGCATTCCATGGCGGCGCGAGGCAGGGTGGCACGGGGCTCGGCCTCGCGATCGCCGCGGAACTCGCGCGCGCGGGCGGAGGGCGGCTCGAACTGGTCGAGACGGGCGAGACGGGCACCTGCTTCGAGATCCACCTGCCGGACTGAACGCGGCACTCCCCCAGCCGCCCGAGCCGCCGCAAACCCGCAATTTGCTCCTTGCAATCAGCCCCTGTCCCGGCTAAATCGCCCCCTGTCGCGCCAAGGCAACCCCTCTGGCGGACCAAATGCACCGGTAGCTCAGCTGGATAGAGCACCAGACTACGAATCTGGGGGTCGGAGGTTCGAATCCTTCCCGGTGCGCCAATCACCCTATTGATATCATTTACTGTTCTGATTGGCGCTAGGCCGCTTACTGGCTAGGTTTGTAATCGGCCTGCAAATCGCGTTTCTTTTGCGCTCTCCCACCCGAGGAGCGCGGCCCTCGCGAGACGCCTCGTCCGAGCTCCATATTTCCGGAGGATCCGCGTCGCGGATTACAGTGTGTGCCCGGTGGTCGAGGCCACCTGCTGGATCGAGAGCCCCGCCTCATTCATGAGCGTGACCGACGTTCCGCGCACCCCCCAGCGCGATCCTGATCTTCTCCTCGGCGGAATGGTGGTTGCGCGTCCTGCGACGGATGTCCGTCACGACCTGATCCGCCGTCAGCTTCGGCCTCCCGGATTTCTGTCTCATCTCCACTCCATGGAGGTCACGTTGAGCCAGAAATCCTCCGTCAGCCAATCACGTCAATTCGGCTTGCAGGCGCTGACGGGGAACAAGGCTCGACCGTGCTTACTGGGCTCGCGAGCTACAATGAAAGCGGCGAGACGCTGAACGGCGCGAGCTTCATCCAGACCGCGGGCGATGGTGATTTCATCAGCAGTGCGCTGGTCCAGACCTGCATGACCCAGGCAGAGGGCTGTGGGTCTGAAGCGGGGCATGTGAAGCGGCGGAATCGGAAGAGCCTGCGAGATGTGGGCCACTCCAGACTCATTTGCCACTTGGGAAACAATCTCTGGCCTGACACGGCGAACCGTGCAAGATTCTGTCCATTCACGCTGCCGTGAAGGATCACAGAGCCGGCGAAACGAAAAGAAGCGTGATTGCGTAACGGGGGAGCTATGCCGATTTCGTCCGGGGGACCGCGGGGTAGTGAACATTTGGCGGTGCGCTCGGGACGCCGCGCATTCTTCAGGAGCGCACTCGCCGGGGCTGCCGTGACCGCAGGTGCGGGTCTCGCGGCGCCCTATCTTGGCAATGCACGTGCCGCCGCGACGAAGGAGCTGAAGGTCCAGAGCCTCTGGACCGAGAACACCATCGGCTATCGCACCTTCCGGGACTGGTGCGCGGGTGTGGAAGAACTCACGGGCGGCGAGGTCAGGCTGCTGCCCTTCCCGGGCGGGACAATCGCGGAAATCTTCGACATGATGGACGCGACCGCCGCCGGCGTTCTCGATGCCATGCACTGGGTGCCGCATTACACCGCAATCACCGGCGTGATGCCCGCGGGAGCCTTCCTCACCTCGTTTCCGATGGGCCTGCCGCACCCGCATCAGTGGGACATGCTGTTCGACAGCTATGGTGCCACCGAACTCGCCCGGGAGCTTTATGCCCGGCACGGGTTGCATTTCGTCGGGCATGTCCATCACGACATGAACCTGATCCATTCGAACAAGCCGATTCACTCGCTTGACGATTTCAACGGCCTCAATCTGCGCATGCCGGGCGGGCTCATCGCGGACTGCTTCAAGGCGGTGGGCGCCCGAACGGTCGCGCTGGCAGGTTCTGAGGTTCGGCCCGCGCTGGCATCGGGCGCGATAGATGCGGCCGACTTCACGGGACCCGCGATGAACTACGATCTCGGCTTCGCGGAAGTCAGCAAATACATCATCATGGGACCGGTTTCGACGCCCTGCCTCCACCAGCCGGTAGATCTGACGATCATCGTCTTCAACCAGGCGGTCTGGAACGCCCTCTCGGATGCGACGCAGGCGCTCCTCACCGAACTGGTTCGGGCCTTTTCGCACGAGCATTTCACGGCGCACCAACAGGCGAACATTGCGGCCTGGGCGGACTTCGAGGCGGCGGGCGTGGTGGTGACGCGGCTATCCGAGGAGGATGTCGAGCGGTTCCGGCGGATCGCGCTGCCTCTGTGGTTCGAATGGGCGCAGAAGGACCGTGACTCGGCGCGGCTCTTCAAACTGCATCTCGACGTGATGCTCAATCCGGCAGTTGCCTACCTGACCCCCGACGATCTCAGGGGCTTCTCGCTGGAGTGATGGCCGCCGCCTCGTCCTCTCGCCAATTGGCCCGCGAGGACGGGCCAGCCCATGCGGGGCCAGCGGCGGGGACCGTATCCGCGCGACGAGTGAGTTTGCTGCCCACGACGATCCGGGGGAAGCTGTTCCTGGTCTTCGGGGTCATCTTTCTCGCCGCGGCGGCGAGCGCGATCATTGCGCAGAGGGCGAATGTGCTCGTCGAGCAGCAGCTTTCCGCGATAACCCGGGACAACCTGCCCTCGCTCGTTACCGCGCACCGCGTCTCGGAGGTGACGACGAACATCAGGACCGTCGCCTCGGCGATGGCGACAGCCGAGAGCGAGTCCGCCCTTGCCAGCCGCAAGGCGCTCCTGACCAACCATATCTCCGACACGCGCGGCATCATCGGACGGCTCGGCATCGAGAATGTGGACTCGCGCGCCGCCGCAAGGCTGACCGAGGCGGTTGATGACATCGACGTGCTTGCCGGCGAGCTGGCATCGACGGTCGGCGAGCGCCTGAGGCTGCGGCAGTTGCTTCGCGACCGCATCGAGACGCTGGCCGTCGATCATGCGAAGTTCAACGCGGCGATCGAGCCGCTGATCTCGCGTCAGCTCGACTTGCTGGGCTCGGAGAGTGCCCGCGTCGCTGCCCATACGGACGCATCGCTTCAGCGCCTCAACGAGATGAGCGTCAAGTCCCTTATCTCAGTTCTCAGCATGAGCACCCAGCTTGCGAGGATGGAGGATTCCGTCGCCGCAGCAGCAGCGGCCTCAACCGAGACTGCGCTCGACGGCCACTGGGGCGACTTCGTGCGAGCAAGCTCGGTTGCCGTCCGCAACGTCGACGAGATCCGGGCAAGCCCCGCGGCACAGGATGTGATCGATACCGACGGGATTGCCGCGGGCCTCGACGGCATTCTGGAGCGGACCGTCGGCAGTGCGGGTTTCTTCGAGGCCCGGCGCGAGGCGCTCGGCGCCGGAACGATCCCGGACGCGGCCCACGAGCGGATCGAGATGGAGCTTCGCGAGGCATTCCGGGCTCTGGAACGTGAGGTGCGGCTGTCGATCACCCTCATTCGCGGGCAGGCAGTCAACGTGGGTATGGACCTCAATCGCCAAGTTTCGGCCAGCCTGAGTGCGATCCGCAATGCCAGCGTCGATGGCTATGGCGCCCTGCTCGAACTCGAGGCCTTGGGAAACCGGGTCGTCGGCCTTTTGTCGGTGGCCGCATTCGCGCGCGAACGACCGGCGCTCGACGCGCTGCAATCCGAACTTGGAATGGCCGAGCGCGAGGTCGCGGTCATCCTCGACCGGATCGGGACCGGGCAGGATGTGGCCGCCGTCGCGCCGCTCGTCGGGGCACTGATCGGTTTGGGTCTCGGTCAGGATGGAATCTTCGCCCTGCGGCGCGAAGAGCTCGAAACCCTCGGCAAGGCTGATGATCTCCTGTTCCGGACGAACGCCCTGAGCCTGAACATGAGCTCGATCTCGGCACAGATCGTCGCCGATGCCCGACGGATGACAGATGCTGCCGCTGCGACCGTTGTCGACTCGCTCGCCTCGAGCCGGACGACGCTCGTGCTCGTCGTCGGGGTCACGATCCTGACGATGGCAGGCGCGGCGGTCTACGTGAACCGCAGTCTCGGCTCGCGCCTCAGCGCCTACAGCAACGCCGCATTGGAGCTGGCCGGGGGCAATCTGCGCGTAACGCTCCCCGAGCCCAGCGGGCGCGACGAGGTCTCGCGGCTCATGCATGCGCTGAGGGTGTTCCGCGACACAGCGGCGGAGATGGAGGCGAGTAACCTGCGGGAGATTGCGGCGGCCCGCCAGAGGCTTTTCGATGCCATCGAAAGCATCTCGGAGGGCTTTGCCCTGTTTGACGCGGACGAGCGGCTCGTCGTGGCCAACCGCCGTTACCGCGAGATCATGCTGGGCGATGCCGCCGACGACTGCCGCCCCGGAATGACATTCTCCGAGATCGTCGCGGGCGCGGCACGCGAGAAGCGGTTTCCCCGAAGCGCGACCGATCCCGACTGGATTGCGCGCCAGGTTGCGAGAATCCGTGGCGGTGCGACACAGTTCATGCAGGAGGCTGCTGGGAGGACCTGGCATCAGACCAGCATCCGCAAGACCGAAGGCGGCGGCACGGTCGTCGTGGTCTCGGACATCTCGGACATCAAGCTGATGAGCGACGAGCTGCAAGGCGCCAAGGACGCCGCCGAGGCGGCGAACGAGGCCAAGAGCTCGTTCCTCGCCACGATGAGCCACGAGATACGGACCCCGCTCAACGGCGTGATCGGCATGAGCCGCCTGCTGCTCGGGACACGGCTCGACCCCGAGCAGCACGACTTCGCCACGACTATTGGCGACGCGGCCGAAACGCTGCTCTCCATCATCAACGACATCCTCGACTTCTCGAAGGTTGAAGCCGGGGCGCTCGAGCTCGAGGCGGTTGCGATCGATCTTGCCGAGGTCATCGAGTCCGCAGCCGAACTGGTCGCCGCCAAGGGGGCCGAGAAGGGGATCGAACTCGCGTGCCGGATCGGTCCCGACGTGCCGCGGGGGGTTATCGGCGATCCCGTCCGGCTCAAGCAGATCCTGCTCAACCTCCTCAACAACGCGGTCAAGTTCACCGAGCGGGGCGAAGTGGTCCTGACCGTATCCTCGCTCTCGCGCGGAACCCGGCCGGGCCAGCAGGCGCTTCTGTCCTTCGCGGTCCGCGACACTGGGATCGGGATCCCCGCGGACCGGATGCACCGGCTGTTTCGTTCGTTCAGCCAGGTCGATGCCTCAACGACCCGTCGGTATGGCGGCACCGGCCTCGGCCTCGTCATCACCAAGCGTCTCGTCGAGCTGATGGGCGGCGAAATCCGGGTCGAGAGCGAGGTCGGACGCGGATCGACCTTCTCCTTCACGCTCCCGCTCGAGATCGCCGAGCGCCCGGACCGCGCAGGCCGGCGCCGGCAGCTCGACGCGCTACGGGGGCGGACGGCGTTGGTCGTGGACGACAACCGCACGAACCGCCTGATCATTGCCGAGAAACTGCGCGGCTGGGAGCTTCGCGTCACCGCCGTCGGCACCCCGGCCGAGGCGCTCGCACAGCTTGCCGACGGCGATCGGTTCGACGTGTTGGTGATCGACTACAAGATGCCGCAGATGAACGGCATCGACCTTGGCCGCCGGATTCGCGGGATGCCCGGCAAGGCATCCTTGCCCATGGTGATGTTCACGTCAGTCTCGCCGGGCGAGGCGGATTTCTGGCAGCGCGTGCGCGAGGCGGGGTTCTCCGCGATTCTTACCAAGCCCGCGCGATCGGGCCAGTTGCTCAATGCTCTCGCGGCGGCCTTCGGTGCGGAGACGGCGACATCCGACCCGCGCATGGCCGATGCGGCCGGGCCTGCCCCGGACGGCGCGCTCTCGATCCTCCTGGTCGACGACAATGCGATCAATCTGAAGGTCGGGCGAAAGCTCCTGAAGAAGATCGGCCATGAAGCCGACATCGCCGGCAGTGGGCAGGAGGCGATCGATAGCTGTGCGAAGGTCGCTTACGACATCGTCCTGATGGACATCGAGATGCCCGACATGGACGGCGTCACCGCCGCCGCCGCGATCCGCGAACGCGCCGCCGGCGGCCCGCGCCCATTCATCGTGGCGCTGACCGCCAATGCGATGACCTCGGATCGAGAGACCTATCTCGGCGCGGGGATGGACGACTACCTCAGCAAGCCCGTAAGCGAGGAGAGGCTCGTCGAGACGCTCCGCGCCGCGGCGCTTTTCGGCAGGAGTGCGCGCGCGGCGGCGGATCAGGCGGATCGGCGGCCGCAGGGCGAGGGGGCAGGATGACCGGGTCCATCATCGACATGAGCGCGTTGCACCGGCTGCTCGATCTTATCGGCGGCGACCCCGCGGACCTCCGCGAACTGCTCGCGGACTATCGTGACATCGCACCCGGGCTCGCCGCACAGATCGACTCGGCGGCGCGGAGCGGCGATCTCGACACGCTGCGGATCGCCGCGCACACCCTGAAATCGAATGCGCGGGACTTCGGGGCAATGCGGCTCTCGACGCTTTGCGAGGCGCTTGAGCGGCAATGCCGTGACGGTGCCCTTCACGAGGCGGCCTCGCAGGCCGCGGCGATCGTGCGGGAGGAGGCGGCGGCGCGGCAGGCGCTCGATGCCGTCGACATCGGGAGCATCTCGGAATGATCGTGCTGGCATGAACGACACGGACATCATGCAGCCCGATCGCGACGCCGTGCCGCCGGAGGCGCGCGAAAAGCTTGCCGACATTCTCATCGTGGACGATAGCCGGATCAGCGCCGCGAAGCTCTCGCTCGCGATGCGGGCGCTCGGCCACCGGGCACAGATCGCCTCCGACGGCGCCGAAGCCCTCCGGCGGCTGAGGGAGCATCCGTTCGATCTGGTCCTTCTCGACATCGTTATGCCGGGAATGGACGGCTACGATGTCCTGACCGCGATCATGGGTGATGAGGCACTCTCCAACATTCCGGTCATTGTCATCTCCTCGCTCGACGACGAGATCCCGAGCGTGGTTCGGGCAATCGAGCTCGGTGCAGTGGATTTCCTGCCCAAGAACTTCGAACCCGCCATCCTCAAGGCCCGTCTCGACGCCTCGCTGGCGCGCAAGCAGTTCCGCGACCGCGAGCTCGCCTATTTCCGCGATGTCGAACAGCTCACGCGCGCCGCACAGGTCATCGAGGCGGGCGCTTTCCGGCCGTCGCAGCTCGATCTCGACGACGTGGCCAGACGGCGCGATCCGCTGGGCGGGCTCGCCTCGGTCTTTCGCGGTCTCGCGCAGGAGATCTATGACCGCGAGAAACGCTTCGACCGGACGGCGCGCACCCTGAAGGGGACGCTGCTCGTGATCGCGGCGGGTGGCATCTTCGGGATCGCGCCGGCCCTCGGCCGCATGGCGGGCGGGCTCGGCGCGCCGACGCTCGGCATCGTCGTCTGGGCCAATATTTCAGCTGCGCTGGTCTGTCTCGCGATTGCCGGCGCGCGGGGACGCTGGCCGCGTCTGAAGGGGGAGCACGCCAAGTTCTTCCTCGCGTGGTCGCTGATCCTCGGCTGCATCTATCAGCTGGGAACCGTGGTCGTCGCGCGGCATGTCGAGGCGTCCATGATCGCACTGATCGGTAGCGCGCGAGGCTTTATGGTTTTCGGCCTCGCCGCATTGATCGCGCTTGAGCGGCCAAATCTCCGGCGCCTCGCCGGGCTGGGCCTCGGGTTCGCCGCGGTCGCGAGCGTGCTTGTGTTCGGCGGTGCGGGCAAGGGGCAGGGCGATGGCATCTGGCTTCTGGCGGCGCTTGGTCTGCCGCTTCTGCTTGCCATTCACACGCTGCTGATGGCCTGGCGGCCGCGTGATCTGGGTTCCTTCGCGACCGTGGGGGTAATGATGGCGCTCTCGGCGGCCGTGCTGATGCCGATCGCTTCGGGCTCAGGCATGATGCTGTGGCCCGGATTTGGGTTTGGCCGGCTTGAACTCATCATCCTCGTTCTCGGCGCCGCCTCGGGGATCGCGATCGCGCTGGCCCTCGATCTCGTCGCGACCGCGGGCGCGGTCTTTGCCAGTCAGATGGCCTATTCCCAGACGCTGGCGGGGATCGTCTGGGGCATGCTGCTTCTGGGCGAGCAACTCCCGATCATCGCCTGGGCCGCATTCGGCCTCGTCTTGCTCGGCTTCCTTCTGGTCGAGCCCAAGCAGGCGGGCGACGAGTTTGCCGTAACGGTCCCGCTCGACCGCAGATAGTTGTGGCGCGACGGCTAACGGCGCCCGCCACGTGGTCCAGTTTCATGGTTGGTGGGCCCGCACGCTCGAGATCGAGGAACCCGACACTGTTGGGATTCTTCGGATTGCGCCCGCAATAGCACCCCGTGAACGCCCTTGGCGGCGCTGATCAGCGACAGCGGCTACGACCCGATCGAGCTGCACGAGGTGGAGCTCCTCGACACGTTGCACGCGGCGACGAAGGACGTCACGGAGGATGCCTTCGACGCCTTCGAGCGCCGACTGCTTGAAGGGGCCTTCGAGATCATCGCGTGGCGCAGGCGTGGCCCGGCGGGGTGAGAGGCCGCGGCTGAATGGGCTGTGCTCGCCCGCGGTCGCGGTCGCGCCGGTTCGCAAACCTCGGCGGACCCTCGCCAGTCACGGCTCTCGCAGTGAAGCAGCGGTCGGTGGAACTCTCCCGCGCCTCGCGAGTTCGCTTCTCCATCTTCCCGAGCTTCCAGCCACATGACTCCCGTCACAGCGCCTTCCGGGAAAAATCGGTTCTGCTGCGTCTCGCTGAGCGTTCCGTAACGGCTGATTTTGACGATGGATTCATTCTAGGGAGAGCTTGAATGGCCAAGCATCACGGGCTCCAGCCGCTGACTGGGCAGGGCGCATATTGCATGCGTGGTCACGACCGCGAGCGGTCTGACCGCTTCGGACGCATGTTTCCCCATCTTCCACCCGCTTACGTTCCCGCCGATGTTCTCGCGGACATTGGACGCCAAGGCGGACCGATGGACGGTGGGGCCGGCAAGAACCGCACCAAGTCCGTCGCCGTGGGTCAGGTCATCTTCGGTCAGTTCGTCGACCATGACATCACGCTCGACGTGATGTCACAGTTCGGCCGGCTGAACGATCCGGGCGACATCACCAACCAGCGCACGCCGACCCTCGATCTCGACTGCATCTACGGGGCGGGGCCGGAGCCGCATCCCTTCCTTTATCACAACTCTGGCCCCTTCCGTGGGGCGAAGCTTCTGACGGGTGCGGACGAGCCGGGAGCGGACGCCAACGCCGCCGCCGATCTCTTCCGCGCGCCGGCCGTTCCCGGCGGCGGCCGCGGCCCGGCAATAATCGGTGACCCTCGCAACGACGAGAACCGGGTGATCAGCCAGATGCAGCTGGCCATGATCCGGTTCCACAACAAGCGCTGCGAAGACCTTCACGCTTCGACCGGGCACGAAGGCGTCGAGCTGTTCGAGGAAGCCCGCCGCGATGTCACCTGGCACTACCAGTGGGCCGTGGTGAACGATTTTCTCGTGACGATGTGCGGCGCAGGCGTGGTCACCGACATCCTGGCCTGCGGGCGGAAATTCTATTGTGGCCTCGAGCCCTACATCCCGGTCGAATTCTCGGTGGCGGCTTACCGCTTTGGCCACTCGATGGTTCCGATGAAGATCAACATCCGCAAAGGCGGGGGCGTCCACGAGTTCTTCGGCCCGGTGCTTGGTGAGGGTTTCTCTCCCGTCTCGTCGCAGAGTGCCGTCGTCGAATGGGGCGAGCTTCTGGAGACGGGCGGCCCGGGATCGGTGCAGAAGGCGGAGAAGCTCGACACGAAACTTGCCACGGACCTCCTTGCCCTGCCGTTCATCACGTCGGGCGAGGCGTCGCTTGCCACCCGCAATCTCCTGCGGGGCAATTCGTTCCTCCTGCCGGGCGGCGACAAGATCGCCGAGCTGATGGAGCGCCCCGACAACGAGATCAAGAAGGTGATGAAGAAGATCGGCGAGCTTTCGGGCGATCGCATCACCGAGGGCGCGCCGCTCTGGCTCTACATCCTTGCGGAGGCCGAGGAGATCGGCCGCGAAACCGAGCCCGGGAAGTTCGACAAGTCCGAGGGTCTCGGCCCCGTAGGCGCCCGGATCGTCGCCGAGGTGATCATCGGCCTGCTCGAGCTCGACCCGGCAAGCTATCTCGGCGGGAACCGCAACTGGGTCCCGGACAGTGCCTACGACACGGTCGGGAAGATCGTCTCGGCGGCCTGACGAAATGTGAAACCGAACGCACGGGGTGCTCTAGTCGATGGGCACCTCGTGCAGCGCATCAGCCGGCGCGGACGCGCAACGATGCGACCAACCCGCTGCCAGCTTATGGCACTTCACGGCGCGGGGTCGGCGGCTCAAATCCTCGGGATCAGCTCGGGGCGGCGTTCTTTGGCAGGCCGCTGATGTCGCAAGCGCTCCGGAGGGCCGGGGTGCGCGCCCCCAGCAAGGTCAAACCGAGCGGCTCGAAGTCTTGTGCGAGAAAGCCCCGTGGTGACCCCCCGGATGGACAGCCCTCGGCGATCTCCTCGGCATTTATCCTGCTTTGGCCGATGGCAATGGTGATCGGCTCGCGTAATTGGAGCATTGCTGGTCCGCCATCCCGCTCGCGAGCCGGCCGTGCTCCCGACATCGTCGTTCGACTGAGCGGCCCCCACTGAGTTGTCCAGTTTCATTGTTAGTGGATCGCCGGTCTTTGGTCGACCGGGACGATTGCCTCTGGTGCGGGCGGTTGCCATCGGAGGGCGCTGTGTGGGCGGATCTTGTTGTAGTGGCGGCGCCACTGCTCGATGACGACCTGGGCTTCGCGGAGGGAGAAGAAGATCTCGCCGTTCAAGAGCTTGTCGCGTAGGCGCGCATTGAAGCTCTCGCAGTATCCGTTCGACCTACAATCGATCCACTGGATCGATTGCTTCGCGGTCTCACCCCAAGGCGAGCCGGGCTCGATGTAGGCGGTCGTTGCTCCGACCGCCGCAATCCAGTCCCTGACGGCCTGGGCAGTGAACTCGGCGCCATAGCACATTGGGAAGCGGTCGATTGAGGAGGCCATGGCCGACTGCGGATCATCAGCGCCTCCCGGGTGAACTCGTCGATGATGTTGAGCATCCTGAATGCCTTTCCGTCATGGGTCCGGTCATGCTCTAAGGCATAGGACCAGACATCGTTGCGTCGTTCCGGCCTCAGCCGGATGCATGAGCCGTCGTTGAGCCAGAGCCTGGCTCGCTGCGGCTGCTTCTGGGGCACCTTGAGCTCTTCACGCCGCCAGATCCGCTCGACACGCTTGTCGTTCACCACCCAGCCGGCTCGCCGCCGCAAGGCTGCCACGCGTCTGTAGCCGTAGCGACCGTACTGCCGGGCCAACTCCAGGATGTCGGCCGTCACTTGCGCCTCGTCCACACGGCCTCGCGGTAACTTCCGCTGGGTCGACCGATGCTGGCCAAGCGTGCGGCAGATCCGGCGCTCGCTGACGCTGAGGGTCTGCCGCACATTGTCGATGCAAAGCCGGCGGCGCGAAGGGCTCAGCAATAGCGCTACGCTGGCCTGCGGCACCCTTGACCGCCTCGGTCAGGATCAGCTTGTCGAGCGTGAGATCGGAGACCGCTTTCCGCAGCCGCTGGTTCTCCTTCCCGAGCTCCTTCAGCCTCTTCAGCTGGCCGCTCTTGATCCCGCCATACTCACGCCGCCAGCGGTAATAGGTCACCTCGGTCACGCCAATCTGCCGGACCGCCTCCGAAGCCGACAAGCCTTGCGACTGCATCACGTCTACCTGCCGCAGCTTCGCAACGATCGCCTCGGGCTTGAACCGCTTCCTCGCCATCGTCCGCTCTTCTCGAAACTGGGATCATTCCATACTTCAGGGCGGGTCACTTCAATGCCGGAGGCTCAATGGACAGGTTCCGCGAAGTGACGGACGAGGCATTCCATAAAGCCTCCGATGGGCTGCGGGCGGGGCTGACCGACGCCACATTCAAGCAGAACGTGCGAGGGCGGACCGCGGAGCCGAGACGGGGCGGGCGTTGACCTGATATGCGTTCAAGTTCATCCTTGTGCGCTCGATGTTGGGGGTGGGTTCATGACCATGAACAATGGCGCTGCGACCGCGGCGGAGAAATCTCAGAAGGAGAGCGCGCTTGCACTCGACGACGAGAGTGCGATCGCGCGACTGCGTACATCGCGAGTGAGGTATCGCCAGAATCTCGAAATCGACGCGAAAAAGTCCGGCGCGAAATGGCTGATGGCTTATGCGACCTACGAGCAGATCATGTTTCTGAGCGCCGTCAGGGCTGGCAAGCACGACGGCGATGCAATGCAACTCGATAATGCTGTCGCGCTGTTCAACGAGATCGACAGACAGATTCCGCGGGTCTCGGAGGTTGCAAGCTGGTCGAGAGATGAAACCTGGTTGGAAGCCTTCATCAATGGCGCCTTGGAGCGTTGGAATGAAGTTTCCGACAAGATCGAGGCCGGTTGACGCGGCATGAGCCCCGGTCGGCGTTCGCGAAAGCTTGAGCACTTGCCCCGAAGAGTAACGCGCGGCTACCCTCCAGGAGAATGAGGGCAGCCGCGGAACGCCACGCAAGCAGGACATACCGCCTGTAAGCAAGCAGTTTGGTGGCGTGTCCATTCCATCCACTGTGCATGTCGGATGCTGGGCGGCCCTGCGGCCCATTGTGGAGTGTTGCATGGCATGCCGGCTGCTGCTGAGGGCCGTGATGCGTCTCTCCTTGATTGATTGTGATCGCGTCGCATCTATGCGGAGCAAGGTCGGTGGGCGGTCAACATCCGTGATCTCCGCCCGCTTCCAGCCACTGCTGAACCGCGCATCCGAGCCCGCCGTGCCGCCGAGAGCATGGCTCCGCCCGTGGGAGCCGCTGAGCAATGATGCGAGTTGATCCGAGGCAGACCGGGTGCTTGCCCGGTGAGGCAAGGACTGCGCTGGTGCCCGCAAAGCGGCGCTGCAAATGGAAAGGGCGGTCAGCTCGCTCTAGCGCGCTGACCGCCCGGTGCCCACGATAACCGACATGCCGCCAATCCCTCGCGGCAGGGCTGCTGTTACCCGGATTCGATGGCGACTCTGTGAAACTCCGAGGGCAGTGGGGTGACGATCCTCTCGTCGCGACGGTGGTAAAGCTGAGCGCCATTCAGCATGGCGTTCATCAAGGGAGGCCCTTGCAGCCTGTCGTGTCGGTCCTTCGCGTCAACGGCGGCTACTGGGATTCCTCGATCGAGATCGCCAAGGCGCGCGTGATCGTCAGGTCGATGCGATCCCCGGACTTTCGTGCAGCAGCGAACTCCCGCATCTCGGGCTTCACGACCGCAGTTTCCACTGTGCCATCGGGCAGAGAGAACGTCGCGACGGAACTCGCCGGGTCATAGGAAATGAAGTCCACGACAAGGTTCACCGCCTTGCCGACAGCGCCGCCGGGCCTCTCACCCTCGGGTGCTCGTTCGACCACTGCGACGGCCGTCGGGTCGCCTGGGTTCGACGGGTCGGCCATCTTGACCGCGACCGCCTCGTAGTATTGGAGCTTCACCACGTCGCCGGATTCGAGCTGGGCGAGATTGCGGACATCGGGCCCGGCGGTGATGCTCAGCATTCGGCCGCTCTCTCCCCGCAAAAGCACCTGGCGCCCCTCGACGTCGACCGTCTCGACCACGGCGCGCCGGGTTATGAGGCTTTCGCGCTCCGCCGACTGTGGCAGTGGCTGCGTGTCTGCCGCACACGCCGCGAGCAGAAGCGCGCCCACGAGAATAAGTCCGCCATATAATCTCATGTTCCCCTCCGTTTCACCCTCGGGACGCGTATATCGCGGGTGCCACCGGGCGAACAGTGGCAGGAGGACGCATGACCGGCCAGGTTGCCGGGGCTGATGCGACATGGATTCGATTTCCCGGTTGGGAAGATCGATCACGCCTTCTGTGACAGGAAAGTTTGCCCGGCGCGGGATTGTGCGGAGGGTGGCTTTTCCCCCTTACGAGCCTCAAGACCGCAGCGCCCAGAGGCGCGCTGGGCCGGTGATAGGCTGACATCTCTCGAGTGTGCTGCCCAAACCACCAGAAGGCCGCGAACGGCTTCCTGGCTCTCTGGCGAGCCCTGTGAGCGCGCCAAATGAGCTGTAGAGGCTGCCGCAATGACTCAGGATCGTTCTCGATCTTTTTTCGCCGGCTCGCGTTTCCAGTATTGCAGGACCGCGTCGCGCACCTTGGCGGCGTCGTAGGGGCTTCCGCGTGACGTCGTGAGTCCGCACTCGTTGGCGCACTGAGCTGCGTGGTGGTAGGGGACGTGATCGCTGCCGGCCTCGTCACACAACTGCCTGTAGAGCGCATAGATAGCCTCAGTGCGCTCAAGAGCCGCTCGTTTTTTCCGCGTATCGCAACTGAGCGGCCCCTACCGAGTGGTCCGGTTTGAAGATTGGTGCCTCACCGGCGTCTGGTCGACGGGGATGCGCGCTTCGTGCGCCGGTGGCCTCCATCCTGGCGCTGAATGAGGCCGGACCGCACTGTGGTGGCGCCTCCACCGCTCGCCCGCGGTATCCGTGTCGGCCGGCTGGGGCGCACGCGCCTCGCGCTCGCCAAGGCTGTAGACGAGGCCGATGCGCGCGACCGATTCCATGTTGGCGAAGTTGTCGCCGGGTGCGCTGACACCGAAGTCGTAGTCGCCATACGAGGTGAGAACGTATTCCATCCGCCCCGAGAAGCCGTTGCCGATCGGGAATTCCGCACCGGCGCCGCCGCGCAGTCCCAGGCGCCGCTCGGTGTCCGAGGCCGCCGCGCCTCCGGTGGCATAGGTCGTCTCGAAACTGGTGCCGACCGCGCCTGCGCGGGCGTAGAGCAGGACGTCGTTGCGCGTGCGGAACCCCAGGATGGCGCTGCCGCCGATGCTGTCCTTGCGCTCGACGCCGAAGTTGCGGTTCGAGGCGTGGTGCCAGTCGGCCGCGCCCATGTCGCCTTCGAGTTCGACGCCCAGCAGGATGCTGCCGATATCGGCACGATAGCCGAGGAAGGCGCCGCCGAGCACGCCCATCAGCCGGTCGCGGTCGTTGTTGTCGATGACGCCCCCGCCGGCGGCGGCGACGTTGCCGAAGTCGAAGCGCCGCAGGTTCGCGCCGACGCGCAGGCCGACATCGCCGAAGTCGTGCGAGGCGCCCACGAAGCCGCTCGCTTCGGTGTATTTCGTGGGCCTGGTGCCATCGACGTCATCGGCCGAGGAACGCTCCTCGTGCAGCCAGGCGTAGTCGGCGCCGCCGAACAGGAAGCTCTCGGCGCCAAGGTTCACGCGTCCCTCGCCGCGGAGCAGGAAATCCTCGTAGTCCTCGCCCGGCTCGCGGGCATGGACACCGATCTCGGCCGCGGCGGTCAGCCCAAGGCGGTAGGTCTCGTTGCCGCCTTCGAGCGTCACTTCGGGCTCGATCACGGTGATGAAGTCGCCGCGCTTGTCGTTCTCGGTCGAGAAGATGTTGTCGTCGTACCTCTCGCCGACCTTCAGCCGGGCGTCGAGGTCCCAGTCGCCACCCGTGGATGAAGCATCCTGTGCCAACGCGGCTGCACTGACACTGGCCAGCAAGACCGCGAGCCCGATATGTCCATAACGCCAGAAGTCTGCGCTCACCGTTCCACCCCCTGCGGACTTGCGATGACATGCTGAGCGAAGCAGCAATGCAAATGAAGAACACGGCAATCGGTGTCTGGCGAGCCGCCTGCGTCGACATCCGGCCGCATATATTTGGAAGGCACAGATTCAATCAGCATTCGGCACCGGCGGGACCTGCCGCGCTCTCGGGCTGATCCGCGCAGTTCCGCGATGAAATGCGGCATCGGCAGGCCCCTTTCGCGTGACGTGCGAGGTCGATCGCGACACCGGGCGGGTTGGCACGCGAGGTCCACCCGCGCGACGGCCGCGGCGTGGAGGTCGTGGAGGCTGACCGATGCTCGCCGAGGATCTCGTTGGCGGGCACATGCGCCCTTCGGACGCGACTGCCCGGCTTCATCATGTGCTCGAGCCCCGCTCCGCGACGCGAAAGGCTTGGCGTTCTCGCCTTGCTCGGCTACGCAGCATGACCGGATGATGAAATCGGAGTTGGAGAGACCAGTGAGCGAGAAGCGCGAAAAGTTCCTGAGCATGAGCGGGAAACGCAAGGAGAAGGCCGTAAAGGCGATCTCGACGATCGGCAATCTCAGCACGCCGGCCTACGAATGGGAGAAGGCCGAGGTCGAGCAGCTTCTCGCCGATCTCCAGGCGGAACTCGACGCGGTTCGTGGCCGGTTCGAGCGCACCCGCCGCTGGAAGGCCTGAGCCCCCGCAATCGCCGTCGCGGCGCCCCTGAGCGGAATTGACCGGCTGCGATCGGGTGTCGTCCAGCCAATGGGCGCCATCGGGGGCCTCTCGGCCGTTGCCCGCGACCCGCCAACCGTCGCTGGCCCGAGGGGAATGTCGGGCGAGTGGGGCCACAGGCGATCCCTCCTCGCAGGGCTTGCGTGGTCCTGCCAGGCGGGGTGGGGATCGTCGATCACCACCGCATGGGCATCCGGCCCGCGCCGATGCCTGACAAGGTGGGGATTGTTCGGCGGCATGTCATGATGCGCGTGGGCGAGTTGGGCATGCTCCGTCGCGGGCCAGAACGGCGGCGCGCCAAGCACGCTCGCGAGGGTCAGCCCCGCCAAGATGCTGCCCCGCCCCTCTCGCCGACAGGCTCGCCCCTGCCGGACAGGTCGGCGAGCCGGGTGCGCGAAGGGGCCGCGTCGCGCCTTCGTCTGCCGCCGTTCGCAGCCCGCTTGCCCTGGCCGGGCTTTCCGGCACGCCCCAGGGCGCGCAGGGGCGACATGCAGGAACTTCGATTGGGCCCTGCGTGGCGCTTGCGTCGGTGGCGCGCCTCTGGGCCGCCGGGCTCGCTCGATCCACTGCCCAGCCGGGGAAAATTTCGTCCGAGGGCACTTGGCGTGGCGCCGCGTCTTGACCTTCCACCTACGGGAACCCTTACATGGCGCCAATGCGCGGATTGCGGATCATCATCGGTGCGGTCGTCGCGGTCGTCCTCATCTCGGGGGCGGGTCGCGATCATTCCCATTTGCCCGCATCCGGGGCCGAGGCACCCGTCGCGCATCAGCATGCATCTCACGACCGTGCCCAGTGGGACTGCGACGCGGATCCCTGTGACGCCGAGCAGGCTGCCCAGACAAGCTGCTGCCAGGCCCTGCCGCATGGGTGCAATGCGCTCGTGATCGATTGCCCGGATGTCGCCGTCCTGATCGGCGCGGGCGTGCCCGACGCGTTCACGGCCGGGGGCGGTGCGCCCACGCGCGGACTTCGTCCGGAAGCCGAGACGCCGCCGCCTCGCAGCTGAGCCGTCGATCCCCGGAACGCGTCCCGTGGCCCATCGCGACCGGCGCGTCCCACCATCGGCACGAAACAGGCAAGCGAGGAAAGCAATGCCCTTCACCACGACTCTGCGCGGCTGCGTCGCCGCGACCCTGATGATCTTGGCGGCGCCCGTGATCGCCCATGCCGCGGGCGCCCATGACGGCGGACATGGCGGCATCCACGGCCAGCCGGCGACGGCGTCCGCCGCCTCCCGCACCGTCGAGGTCATCATGCATGACAACTACTACGAGCCCGAGGCGATCAGCGTGCGCGCCGGCGAGACGATCCGCTTCAAGGTCCGCAATGCCGGCGCGCTGGTCCACGAGTTCAACATCGGCACGGCGCAGATGCATGCCGAGCACATGCCCGAGATGCAGATGATGGTCGATCACGGTGTGCTGAAGGCAGACAGATTTGACCGCGAGGCCGCGAAGGCGATGTCCAAGGCGATGGGCCACAGCATGGACCACGACTATGCGAACAGCGCGCTCATCGAGCCGGGCAAGTCCGCGGAGCTGATCTGGACCTTCCCGAAGAATACCGAGGTGCGCCTCGACTTCGGCTGCACCGTGCCGGGCCATTACGAATCCGGCATGGTCGGCAGCTTCGAGTTCGACGCCGGCTCGTGAACCAGCGCGGAATGGCCGCGCGGTGCGCCCGCCGCGCGTGCCTCCATACCCGATCGAAGAGGGTCGAATGACCAGGATCACACGCTTTCGTGCCGGAGTGCTCGCCGCCGCTGTCGGCGCGGCATTGTCGGCCGCCCCGGCTTGGGCCGGCACCTACGACCTCACCGTTGACCGCGTCCGCATCGACACCGGCGCCTTCACCCGGACCGGCATCGGCTACAACGGTGCCAGCCCCGGGCCGGTGCTGCGCTTCAGGGAAGGCGAGGACGTCACGATCAACGTGACGAACAATCTCGACCAGTGGACGTCCGTGCACTGGCACGGCCTGATCCTGCCCTATCAGCAGGACGGCGTGCCGGGGGTGAGCTTCGAGGGCATCGCGCCGGGTCAGACCTTCACCTATCGCTTCCCGATCGTGCAGGCCGGAACCTACTGGTTCCACAGCCATTCGGGCTTCCAGGAGGCCGATGGCGCCTATGGGGCGATCGTGATCGAGCCCGCGACGCGCGAGCCCTTCCGCTACGACCGGGATTACGTCGTGCAGCTGACCGACGCGCATCCCCATCCCGGGAGCCGCATCATGCGGAACCTCAAGATGATGCCGGACTACTACAACCGGCAGCAGCGCACGCTTTTCGACTTCCTCGGAGACGCGGCGGACGAGGGGCTCGGCGCCGCCCTGTCCGACCGCGCCGACTGGGGCGGGATGCGGATGATGCCCACCGATGTCGAGGACGTGCAGGGCTTCACCCCCCTCATGAACGGCAAGGGCCCCGAGGGCAACTGGACGGCGTTGTTCGAGCCGGGCGAGCGGGTGCGGCTGCGCTTCATCAACTCGTCTGCCATGGCCTATTTCGACATCCGCATTCCCGGCCTGAAAATGACCGTCGTGCAGGCCGATGGCCAGAACGTGCAGCCCGTGACCGTCGACGAGCTTCGGATCGCTGTGGCCGAGACCTATGACGTAATCGTCCGCCCGACCGAGGATCGCGCCTATTCGATCCTGGCCGAGTCGGTGGGCCGCACGGCGATGGCGCGCGGCACGCTGGCACCGCGCGAGGGGATGGAGGCCGAGGTGCCCGCGCTGCGCGAGCCGCCCCGGCTGACCATGGCTGACATGGGCATGGCGCATGGCGGCATGGATCACGGGTCGATGGGTCATGGCGCCACGGCCGGCGACAGCCATGTCATGCCGGATGGCACGATGATGCAGGGCATGGACCATGGCGCGGCGGGGGATGCCGCCGCGGGCACGCATGTCATGCCCAACGGATCGGTCATGGCCGGCGCTGCCCATGCCGGCATGGGCAGCGACAGCGGCACCCACACCATGCCCGACGGGAGCGTGATGGAGGGCATGGCGCATGGCGGGCATAGAGCCGCGCCAGCCGATCGCTTCTACGCGCCGGGCAGCGGTCTGACGCCCGTGGTGGCGGACGGCGGCAGGTTCCTCTCATACGCCGACCTCAAGGCGCAGAAGCCGCTCTACCCGGAGCGGGCGCCGACCCGCGAGATCGAGC
Organism: Thermohalobaculum sediminis; assembly: GCF_023487995.1. Lineage (GTDB taxonomy): Bacteria > Pseudomonadota > Alphaproteobacteria > Rhodobacterales > Rhodobacteraceae > Thermohalobaculum > Thermohalobaculum sediminis. The sequence goes on along the minus strand of NZ_JAMFKN010000003.1, from coordinate 174,041 downwards.
TGAGGCTGACCGGAAACATGGAGCGCTACATCTGGTCCTTCGACGGCGTGAAGCACGAGGATGCCGAGCCGATCCGCCTGCAATATGGCGAGCGCGTGCGCTTCACCTTCGTCAACGAGACCATGATGACGCATCCCATGCACCTGCATGGCATGTGGTCCATCCTCGACACGGGGAACGGCGCCTGGAACCCGGCCAAGCATGTGGTGAGCGTGCCGCCCGGCACCACGGTCGCGATGGAGGTCGAGGTCGACGCCCCCGGGCGGTGGGTGTTCCACTGCCACCTCGCCTATCACATGGAAGCCGGCATGATGCGCGAGGTCATCGTCGAGGGCGGCCCCGAGGGCACCGCCGTCGATCTCGGCGCCGGGCACGGTCACGGCCATGCCAGGGGCGCGGGGGGCTGAGCGGATGCGTCTGCACCATGTCCTTGCCGGCGCCGTTGCGCCGGCGCTCTCGCTTGCCGGCCCGGCCTTCGCCGAGCCGCTGATCTGGGGCTTCCAGGCCGAGCAGCTCGAATACCGGCTGGGCGAGGGGTCCGACATCCTCGCGTGGGATGCCGACGCGCTGATCGGAACGGACGAGCTCAAGGTCGTCTGGCGCAGCGATGGCGAATACGCGCTCGATGAAGACGCCTTCGAGAAGCTGGAGAACCAGTTGCGGCTCCAGACCCCGATCACGGACTTCTTCGACGCTGTCGTCGGCGTCCGTGTCTCGACCCCCGCCGGCCCCGACCGGGTCCACGGCGTCGTCGGTCTGCATGGCCTCGCGCCGCAATGGTTCGAGATCGACGCCGACCTCTTCGTCTCGGACGAGCCCTTCGCGCGCGTCGAGGCGGAATACGAGGCGCTGCTGACCAACCGGATCATCCTGACCCCGAGCGTCGAGTTCGAACTGCCGTTCACGGACGACGAGCCGATCGGCGTCGGCGCATGGGGTCCGAGGCTCGAGGTCGGGGCGCGGCTGAGCTACGATGTGATCGACCGGGCCGTGGCGCCCTATGTCGGCGTCCATTACGAGCGCAGCTTCGGCGAAACCGCCGATCTTGCGCGGGCCGACGGCGAGGATGCGGGAGCGGTCTATTTCGTCGCGGGCGTCAGGGTGATGTTCTGAGCTATCGACCCCGGCGCCTGACGGCGCCGGGGTCGTCGTTTCCACGAAACCGACCGTTCATGCCGCCTCGCGCGCTTGCAGGAACCGCGAGGTCGGCCCGTCGGCTCGCGCCAGTTCCGTCATCTCGCCCGCCTCGACCAGCCGGCCGGCATCGAGGAACCAGGCCCCGTCGAGCATGGCCGCCACGGCTGGGCTGTGCGTCGCGACGAGACAGGTGGCCTTGGTGCCTGCCAGCAGCCGGGCGACCAGCGCCGCGCCTTCCGAGCCCAGCGTCTCGTCCGGCTCGTCGAGGAGCAGGAGGTGCGCGCCCGAGAGGGCCGCGCGCGCCAACAGCAGGCGCTTTCGCTCGCCCGCCGACAGGGTGCGCGCGCCCTCGCCGACCCGCCCGTCCAGCCCGCCGAGCCGGACGAGTACCGGCGCAAGCCCGAACTTGCGCGCCACGGCCTCGACCGCGGCGTCGTCATGGGCGACCGCCGCGCCCATCGTCAGCGCGCGGCGAAGGCTGCCGGCCAGGATGGGCGAGCGGGGTCCGACGAGGTGCACCATCCGCCGGCGCTCTGCCGCGGTGAGGTTTGTGGGCGCGACGCCGCCCACCCGGACCCGGCCGCGCGACGGCGCCTCGAGCCCGGCGGCGAGCGCCAGCAGCGTCGACTTCCCGGCGCCGCTCGCGCCCAGGACGGCGATGCGCCGGCCGGGTTCCGCCTCGGCGTCGATGCCGCGAAGCTGCGCCGATCCCGCGCGGCGGAAGCGAATGGCGGGCGGGGCATCACCCGGCCGTTCGGCGGGCTGGCCACGTCCCGACGCGGCGAGGCGTGGCTCGGCCAGCAGCGCCTCGCATTTCCCGCGCGCCTCGGCCCAGGCGCGATGTCGGTCCCAGGCGGTCGCGAGGTCGCGAAGGGTCTGCGCGGCGATCCCCAGGGCAGCCAACGCCCCCGCGGCCGTGCCTGCTGGAATGTCGCCCCTCAGCGAAACGAGGAGAATGGTCGCGCCGGTGATCCCGGACGCGATGTCGGGCACGCCGCGAAGCATCGCCAGGCCGCGCGCCCGTGCCGCCGAGGCGTCGGCCAGCCGTTCCGTCCGCCGCGTGATCAGCCGGCGCTCGGTTGCGACGCGGCCCAGGAGCCGCAACTCGGGCCCATGCGGCAGCCGTTCGCTCACATCCGCCGCAAGCCGGGCCCGGCGCGCTCGCAGCCGCCGGTGCAGCGGCCCGAGCGCCGCGCCGGCCGCGGCCATCAGGACGAGGCACAGCCCCAGCGGCACCGCCGCCGTCGCCGCGAGCCGCGGGTCGAGCAGAACGAGCACGACCAGCGTCAGCGGCAGCACGATCGCGGCCGAGATGAGCCGTGCCACCCCAAGGCTGATCCAGCCACGGACGACTGCGAGGTCGCCGACGAAGCGGAGCGACAGCGCGCCACTCCGGCGCCCCGCCACCACGCGCGCTGGCATCCGGGCGACATGCTCGAACAGCCGCAGTCGCAGCGCCGCCGCATAGTCGTGCCCCAGGCGGTCGCCGAGCACATGTTCGGCGCCCCTGAGGATCGCGATGGCGATCGCTCCGCCCGCGACGGTGGCAAGCGCCGCCGCCGGCAGCGGGTCCCCCGCCTCGCCGAAGGCCGCGAACACGTCGCGCATGGCGAAGGCGATCGCGCCGGTCGCCGCCGCCTGGCCGAGCGCCAGCAGCGCGAGCACCGCTATCCGCCGCCCGCGCCTCTCGGCCGCGATCCGGGGCAGCCGGCTCATGCCGCAAGGCCTCCGCCGGCGGAAAGGGCCCCCTGCCGGGGCCCGGTGGCGGCCGAGACCGCACGCGCGAAGAGCTCGCCCGCGAAGGCCGGGTCGGCCAGCGCCTCGCGCCCCGTGACCGGCAGGCGCGTTGCCGCCTCGGCCTCGGCGGCGCCGAGGGGCGAGAGGCTCACGGTGCCCGTCAGGACCGCCGGCTCGATCCCCAGGGCGCGCAGCATGGCGCAACCTCCGGCCGCGGCCATCGCGTCGGGCGCCGCGAACACGAAGGTCGCGAAGGCATCGCGCACATGCGCCGCGCGCAAGAGAGCCGCCGTCTCGCGCTGCAGCAGCCCGTCAGCCAGCTCGACGATGGCGATGTCGGCGCCTGCTTCGGCGGCGTGGCCCAGCAGGCTGTCGAGACCGGCCTCGATCCGCGGCAGGGCCAGCCGGTAGGTCGAGGCCATGCCGGCGTCGGTGAAGTCGGCGACGAACTGCGCGCCGGCGTCGACATAGCTGGTGAAATCGCCGCACGCGCCCGTTCCGGTCGCCTTGATCGCTGCCACCGCATGCCCGCCGCGGGACAGCCCGTGCACGAGGCTGGCCGCCGCCGTGGTCTTGCCCGCGTTCATCGAGGCGCCGACCACCGCGACCGCCGGCAGGCCGCGCGGGCGCTCGCGCCGGGCGAGGCCGTAGCGGGCGACATTGATCACCTCGCCGCCCGCGTCGGTCATGAGGCCGAGCGGGACGACCCGCGTCGGAGCCGAAATCCTTGCGTTCCGGTGGCGCATCCGCCCGATGATGCCGCCGCCGGCGAGCAGGTCGGCCCCGCGGCGGCCGAGTTCGGCCACGCCCTCGAACTGGTCGGGCGCATAGCGATCCGCGCAGGCCGCGACGATCAGGTCGCCGGGATAGAGCTGCGAGGGCCGGCCGCATTCGAGCTGGAGGCGCTTGTGCGAGCCGAGCGTCTCCACACGGGCGAGGACCAGGTCCCCCGAGACGACGGGCGACATCGGGTCGGCAAGGCCGACGGCATCCTCCCAGCGCACGCGACGGGTGGAAAAGGCGCGCTTGGCGCGCCGCCAGGCTTGGGACGGGAGGATTGTGACTTTCGGCATCGCGCTCTCCGTGACTGGGGTTCGGTCGCAAGGTCGGGGATGTGTGTCGGCGAGGCGGACCGGACGTCCGTTCAGCGGCTGTCGGGGTCCGGACCGGCGGCGCCCTGCGGCAGCACGATCCGGTCGAGCCCTCCGCGCGTGACGCAGTCGCCGAAGTCGTGGCCGCATCCGGGCAGGAGGCTGAAGGTCACCCGTGCCGCGATGCCGCGCGCCCCGGCCGCGGAGCGCAGCGTCTCGGCCCACGCGCGGGCGCGGGCAACGCGGTTGGTGCCCTGCTGGAGATCGAGGTCCGGTCGGTGGCGCAGGGTCGGGTCGGACTGGTCGTCGAGCGCCCCGACGCAGACCGCGACCGGAAGCTCAAGGAACCGTCCGAGACCGGCCGCCATGCGCGTGCCCCAGTCTCCGCGAGCCTTCGGCGCGGGGCCGTGGCCATAGGGGAAGGGGGCCGCGTCGGGAAAGGTGAACCAGCCCGCCGAGGTCACCGTCAGCCGCTCGATCATATGGGGATAGAGCATGGCGAAGCGATGTGCGAACTGCCCGCCGCCGGAATAGCCGGCAAGCGCGATCCGCCGCCCGCCACAGACCCCGATGGCCCGCAGGTCGTCGAGAAGCGCGAGCAGGGCCAGATCCGCCCGGCCCTTGCGAACGACCTGCTGGTAGGCGGGCCAGGCGGCCTGGTCGAACAGCGGCGCGATCACGGGACGCCCCTCGGCGAAGGCCCGTGCTGCGAAGGCGCGTGCCTGCGCCTCGGCGCCGCGGTGGATGCCGTGCACCGCCACGAGCGGCGCCTTTCCCGGCGCGACCTCGTTCGGCAGCGCCAGCCAGCAGGCGAGGCCGCGGCGGCCCGCGGGTGGCCGGAACAGGAGTTCGCCCCCCGCGACCGGCGCCTCGGCTGCAAGATGGATCGATGTGCCATCCATGGTCTCGTCATCCTCTCTCGGGTTTCAGTGCAGGCCCCTCGCGCCCGGGCCGGCGGGATGTTCGCCGCGCGGCCGGGTCGACCGGGAGCGTCCCGTCGCCGCAGCCCGGTCAGCCGCCTTCAGTCGGCGCGAACCCAGGCCTCGCGCACGCCGTCCTCGTGGTGGTCCTCGCGATAGGCGACCGGCCCCGTACCGGGGGCGTACCATGTCGTCCGGCGGACGCGCCCGTCGTCACAGGTCACGACGTATGCGGGTCGGGCATGTTTGCCGGGGCCTTGCACCTCGACCGCATCGGTCACCTCGCAGCGCGTCTCGCGGGTCGAGACCTTTCCGGTATGCGACACGGCCCGGCGCTCATAGCGCCCCGTGCTTCCCACGGTGAGCGGGTAGAGATCGTCGATGACGCGGACCGTGCCGGAGGCGGTGTGCCAGTCCTTCGAGGTGCCGCAGTTGGCGTAGCTGTCGCTTGGCGAGAACCAGTCGAGAACACGGGTCGAGATGCAGCCGCTCTCCTCGCGGATGCGGACGCCATTGCCGAAGGGCGTGATCCTGATCCGCTCGGACCGGCCGTCGAGCAGGCTGACGACCGTCATGCTGCGGAACTCGTCCGCCGACGGCGCCCGGGTCGGGGGTAGCGCGCGCTCCAGCGTCCTGGTCTCCGGCGTCGGCGCGAAAGCCTTCGACAGTTCCTTCGTTTTGTGCTCGCCCGCGCCGCAGCCGGCCATCAGGATCGCAAGGCCGAGCCACACCACCTTGTTGGATTGCATTCCCGTCACTCCCGTCTCATCCCCCGCCGAACCGCTGAGGGGGTCGGATGGAGAACGCGGGCGAGAGCGGCTTATTCCCCGAACAGTGCAAGATTCCCTCGCGAAAGCGCGCGAGCGGCCGATTGCCGCCTCACCAGCAGCGCTCGCCCGGAGCCTGGAGCAGGCCGTAGCCGTAGATCTCGTCCCGGCCGGGGGCGCCGATGTCGCGCGCTGCGGAAATCAGCAGATGGCGCGCCGCGGCAGGATCGCCGCCGGTCTCGGCTCGGGCCCGGAGCATCGCCGCCATCACGAAGGGCACCGCGAAGCTCGTGCCGGTAAAGTCCGCCGCCCCGCCGCCGGCGTCGGCCGACCGGACGCCTACGCCGGGTGCCGCGACGTCGAGATAGGTGCCGCGGTTGCCGCGCCGGTAAGGGCGCTGGCGGCTGTCCACGGCGGCTGCCGCGATCACCTCGGGATAGGCGGCGGGATAGGCTGGACTTCCGCCCGGCCCGTCATTGCCGGCCGCAGCGACCAGGTTGGCACGTGCGGTGGCCGCACGGATGCCGATCTCGAGCACCCGGTTCGGGGCTCCGGCGAAGCTGAGGCCGACGACCCGGGCGCCCTCGCCGACCGCCCAGTCGAGCCCGCGCAGCACGGCGACGAGGTCGGCCCTCGGCTCGTCGATCTCGCGGCCGAAGGCCTCGGCGACCAGAAGCCGCGCGCCCGGTGCGAGGGGTTGCGCGCCGTCCTCGCCCCGGCCGACCAGCAGGGCCGCGATCGCCGTGCCATGAACGCGCGATGCGGGCTCGGCACGGGCATCGCGGAAGCTGCGCGCGGTGATTGCCGCTCCGCGAAGGGCGGGGTGGGACCGCTCGACCCCGGTGTCCACGATCGCGATCGGCGCGCCGTCGGCGCAGGCGTTCTCGGGCAGGGCGGAGAGCCCGACGAGTTGCGCGCCCCAGCAGCCATCGCCGGCACACCCGGTGCCCTCGGGCGAATACAGGTGATTGAGCTCGAAGAGTGCCCCCGGCGCCAGCGAGGCCGCGACCGCGAGGCCCTCCTCGGCGTCGAGCCCGCGCGGCAGGCCCAGTCGCGTCACGCTCTGGCCGAGCGAGGCGAGCGTGTAGCGGTCAACCTCGCGGAACCCTGCATCGGCGAGGGCGGCGCGAGCCGCACCGTCGACCCCGTGGCCGATGATCTCGCTGCGACGGAAGCTGGGCGTCTCCCGCCCCCCCTCGTTACCACCGAACAGGCCGCTCAGCGCCCGGCCGACAGCCGTGCCGCGCAGGCCCCGCGAGTCATCATCGTCATCGTCGCGGTCGTCATCGTCGCGGTCGTCGTCGCCATCGTCCCCATCGTCGCCGTCGTCGCCGTCGTCGCCCCCGCCGTCGTCTCCGTCGCCGTCCCCGTCGCCATCGCCTCCGTCGCCGCCATCGCCTCCGTCGCCCCCATCGCCGCCGTCACCCCCGTCATCGGCCAGCGCATGGCCGCCAAGCCTCAGGGCGGGCTCGATGCGGTCCGCAAGGCCGCAGAGCACCAGAAGGAGCATCGCTCCCAGCAGGGGGTTCAATCGCTTCATGAATTTTTTCTCGGCAGCTCGGTTCGAGTGATGGAAACGCTTCGAAGGCAGAAGATATTCCCTCGTAGGGGAATAAAAAATGCCCCCGGTCGTTTCCTTTCCGACATCAGGATCGAGGCAGCGATGCAAGACGAGCTTCGGACGGAGATCGCTGCCCTCGTTCCCCGGCTGAGGCGTTTCGCCCGGGCCCTGTCGGGTTCGGCCGAGCTGGGAGACGACATCGTGCAGACCGCTTGCGTGAAGGCCCTTTCGCGACTCGACCAGTTCGCCCCCGGCACCCGGCTCGACAGCTGGATGTTCCGGATCGCGCGAAATGCATTCCTCGATCACCTGCGGCTGAGCAGGTCGCGGGGGGAACGTGCCGCGGACGACGTGCTCGAGGCCTGGTCCGATGGCGGTCTCGGTGCGCGGCGCGCCGAGGACAGCCTGACGCTGGCCGCCGTCCGGCGCGAGATGGCCGCGCTGCCCGAGGACCAGCGCGCCGTCCTGGCGCTGGTGGCCATCGAGGGCCTTTCCTACCGGGAGGTGGCCGAGATCACTGGCGTTCCGATCGGCACGGTGATGAGCCGCCTTGCCCGCGCGAGGCGGCGCCTTCTGCAGCTTTCGGACGAGGTGTCGGCATGACGAGACGACTGGCCGATCAGGAGATCGCGGCCCATGTGGATGGCGAACTCGACGCCGCGGCGGATGCGGATGTCCGGGCGCGTCTCGCTGATGACCCTGCCGCGCGCGCGCTGGCGGGGCGGCTCCGCGAGCTGAACGCTCGCCTCGCTGCCGCCCACCCCCTGCCGGACGCGGGCGAGATGCCGCCGGCCATCGCCGCCGCGCTGGCGGCCCCAGCGCCGGTCGGTGCGGCCGCCACGGCCGGGGATGGCGCCGATGCCGCGCCGGGGCGCGTGGTCGCCTTCCGGCAAGCGGCACGCCAGCCCGCATGGCTGCCGATGGCCGCGGCGGCGTCGGTTGCCCTGCTGCTGGGCGTTGCCTCGGGCACGTTCCTCGCGGGCCCTGCGGACCGCGCCGATCAGGCCGCCGAGTCCGCGGCTGGCGGGCTTGCCTCGGCGGGCACGGCGCTTGCGGCGGCGCTCGAGACATTGCCCAGCGGGACGCTTTCGGCCGACGCGGTGCGCCCGGTCGTGACGTTCCGCGACGCGACGGGCCGGCCCTGCCGCGAGTTCGAGACCGGCCCCGGCGTCGCACCCCGCGTCGGCATCGCCTGCCGCGAGCCCCGCGGCGGCTGGGAGGTTCTGGCCATCGCCGCGATGGCGGATGCGGCCGTGCCCGCCGACGGCGCATTCCGTCCGGCCTCGGGCGCGGGGGCGGACATGGCCATCGAGGCGACCCTCGACGCAATCGGCGCCGGCGATCCCCTGGCGCCGGAGGAGGAGGCCCGCCTCCTCGCCTCGGGCTGGCGCTGAGGCGGCGCCGGGGCGCCTGGGCTGGCGCCGTCGAAGACGGAGCGGCCAGCGTGATCGAGCGCTCCGATCGCCTTGCGCCCGGGATGCTCGCGATGCTGCCAGCGATCGCGGCATCCATCGGCTCGACCAATTCCGCGTCGGTTCCGCGAGAGGTCGGGCGACGTCGATGCGCGTGGGAGCCGGCCGAGACGGGTCCCGGCGGTGACCGCCCGGCTTCATCATGTGCTCGAGTCCCGCTCCGCGACGCGAAAGGCTTGGCGTTCTCGCCTTGCTCGGCTACGCAGCATGACCGGATGATGAAATCGGAGTTGGAGAGACCAGTGAGCGAGAAGCGCGAGAAGTTCCTGAGCATGAGCGGGAAACGCAAGGAGAAGGCCTTGAAGGCGATCTCGACGATCGGCAATCTCAGCACGCCGGCCTACGAGTGGGAGAAGGCCGAGGTCGAGCAGCTTCTCGCCGATCTCCAGGCGGAACTCGACGCGGTTCGTGGCCGGTTCGAGCGCACGCGCAGGTGGAAGGCCTGAGGCTCGACGGCCTCTGCCCGACCGCTGAGCCGCGGACCTGACCGTTCGGGGTCGCGTTCCCGTTGCCCGGCCGATGGGTGCTCCGTCGGCCGGCTGAGCATTGGCACGCGGCATGCTCCGTCGCAGACGCAAGGCGCCGAGGCGTTCGAGAGCGGCTGGGCCCGCGGCGCGCCGCTACGGTCCGCCACGGGCATGGCCGTTCGCGGCGCCCGGCATCGAGAACCGCGCGGCGGGCGTTGCAGACCGTCGTCGCGGCCACCGTCGTGGCCGACGCCGCGTCGTTCCGAAAATTTCGAAGGAACCCGCGGACCCCACGTCTCATGCCGGGGGCACGACGAAACGGATCGTTGGATTTCAGTCGCCTCGCACTCTAGTGTTTCGAGCGGCTACCATCCGGGAACATTGCCTTGAACCCTGCCTCGGAAACCCAGGCTGAGCATGGATCCGACCTTGAGCATGCGTCAGCGCGCGAGGCGGCAACGCGTGAGATCCTGTCGGTCATCAGCCGGAGCCGCGACGACGAGAAGCCGGTGTTCGACGTCATCCTGCGCAATGCGGGGCGGCTCTGCCGAGTGCCGTTCGGCGGCCTCTACCTCGTCGACGACGCGCGCACCCATGCAAGCCTCGCCGCGAGCCTCGGCGCGCGCTCCGACTATCTGGAGACGGCGCTGACCCGATGGTCGCTCGACGACGACGCCTCGGTTCCGCGTGCAATCGTCGAGGGCCGCGTCGTCCACATCGAGGACATAGCCGACACGGAGGGCTATCGTCGGGGCGATCGCCAGCGTGTCGATGCCGTCGAGATCGAAGGCATCCGCACCTTTCTCGCGGTGCCGCTGCTGCGTGACGCGATGGCGATCGGCTGCATCGGGGTCTATCGCCGGGAGGTGATGGCCTTTAGCACCGAACAGATCGCGCTCCTCGAGACCTTCGCGCAGCAGGCGGTGATCGCCATCGACAACGTCCGCCAGTTCCGCGAGTTGCAGATGCGGCTGGAACGCGAAGCGGCGACCCGCGAGATCCTGCAGGTCATCAGCCGCAGTCCAGATGACGTGAAACCCGTCCTCGAGACGATCGTCCGAAACGCGGCCCGCCTCTGCGACTCGCCCGATGTCGGTCTGCACCTCGCGAACGAGGCGCGCACCAGGTCCCGGCTGGTCTGCGTCTCGGATGCCGATCAGGGGGTCTTCGAGATCGGGCAGGAGTTCGACCTGAGCCTTCCGCACCAGACGCCGACATCGATCCGGGAAGGCCGGGTGATCCACAATCCCGACATTGCCGACGATCCGCTCTATCGGGCGCGCGATCCCATCCGGGTGCGCCTCGTCGAGGTGGATGGCGTGCGAAGTCGCCTGTCGGTCCCCCTGCTCAAGGACGGGGTGGCGTTCGGCTGCATCAACCTCAACCGCCACGAGGTGCGCCCCTTCACGGAAACCGAGATCGCCTTGATCGAAACCTTTGCCGCCCAGGCGGTGATCGCCATCGAGAATGTCCGCCAGTTCAAGGCGCTCGCGGCACGCACCGAGGAAGTGCAGGCGCTCAACGCTTCGCTGGAAGCCCGCGTGGACGAGCAGGTGGGCGAAATCGAGCGGATGGGACGGCTCAAGCGCTTCCTCTCGCCGGCGGTGGCGGAGACGGTGGTCACCCGGGGCGAGGAGATGCTGTCGAGCCACCGGGCGCTGATCGCTACGCTGTTCTGCGACATCCGCGGCTTCACCGCGTTCTGCGAGACGGCGGAGCCGGAGGAAACCATCGAGGTTCTCCAGACCTACCACGAGGAGATGGGCAAGCTGATCTCGTCGCATGGGGCTGGCGTCGACAAGCGCATGGGCGACGGAATCATGGTGATCCTCAACGACCCGCTGCCCTGCGAGGACCCCGCCGGCGACGCCGTGCGCCTGGCGATCGCCATGCGTGCGCGGATGCAGGAGTTGTGCAGGGGCTGGAAGCGGCTGGGCCACCGGCTTGGTTTCGGGGTCGGCATTTCGCTGGGCTATGCGACCGTTGGCATGGTCGGATCGGAGGGCAGGTATGACTACACCGCCTCCGGCACGACGGTGAACCTGGCCGCGCGCCTGTGCGACAAGGCCGAGGATGGCGAGATCCTCCTCTCCCCCCGCGCGCGCATGGTGGTGGAAGACGCCTTTCGAACCGACGCCGTCGGCGAGATCGATTTCAAGGGCTTGCGAGAACCCGTCGAGGTGTTCCGGCTGGCAGCAACGATACCAACCGAACCGGAAAGTTAGAGTCGCGTCGGGCTGCTGGGCTTGGCGGCGTTGCCCACGCGTCGTCAGCCTCGCCGGAAGGCGCCGCTGCGTCGTCCTTGCGACCCGCGTCGCGTAGAGGGGCCAAGCCACCTGCAGCCCGACGCCCCCTCGTCATCGCCGACGCCCTTGGTCCGAAGGGGCGTTTGCGCTCGCACGAGATCCCGAAATCACGCGCGGTGATAACGAACCCCCAGCGCTCCATGCGGCTTTGACGCTCCCGGCCGGCCGTTCGCGATGCGCCGCGGGCGACCGCGCAGGCGCCGGCGCCGGGAACTCCGGGCGCCTTCGGATGCCAACGACCTCGCGAAACCGTCGGCATCATGACCGAGGCCGGCCCGGCGCCGCCTGGTCGGGACGGCATGCGCCCCGCAAAGGAGGGAACGGCCGTGTCCGGGACCCTGTTACGGGCATATGGTCACGAGACCGGATCCGCTCCACAATACTCGAAGCTCTACATCGTCGGCGAGAGGATCTTCGATGCAGGGGCGATCAACATCCTGACCTTCGCGACGAAGATCGGCGACTGCAACGCGCTCGGATACAGCTACCGCACCAACACCCAGGACGTGGACGGCGACGGCGTGGAGGACGGCGAGCCCTACGCGCGGCAACTGGTGAGTGGGCTGGGGCTGGCAGATCAGGTTCAGAACGAGGCGGTGGCCGGCGCCGACGCGGTGCGCCGGGCAGCGGCGGTGTCGACCCGTTCGCCGGGCGCGGTGGTCGCGCCCTTCAGCCGCGGACCTGCGCGGTGCCCAGCCGATGGTGGCGCCAAGTCCCGATACGTTCGGGCCCAGGGCGAACCCGGCGTGGTTGGTCTTGAGTTGGCCTGTTGGCAGCTGGCGGGCTATTCCACGTCGATCGTGACCGTCTCGATCCTTCCCGTGAAGCGCGACCTCGCTCCGGAACCGATTTCCTCGACGACGGCGGTCGCGAGGTCGATGCCCACATCTGCGGTCTCGTCGGCGGAGAAGACGATCGGCTGCGTCCGCTCGATGCGACCGCTCGCGACCGCCTCGCCGTCGATGAAGAGGGTTCCCGTGCCGCCCTTGCCCAGGCCGCCGCCGTCATAGGCGAACTCGAAACGGATCTCGTGGCTTCCCGCGGGCAGCGGGCCTGGCGCCGAGACGGTGTAGGCCTCCTGCCCAAGGAAGTTGTAGCGGTAGGCGGGGATTCCGTCCGCGACGTAGAGCGACCAGCCGCCGAACCGCCCGGCCTGAGCGAGGATCGTGCCGTGGCCGCCGCCCTCGGGCACGTCAACCCTGGCGGTGATCGTCTTCGATCGGTTCTTCACATTGATGAAGACATTTTCGCTCATCCCCGTCATGCCGTCGGCGAGCGTGAGGGTCTTTCGCCCCGCCATCAGGTCTGGCCGGCCTGCAAGAGCCGCGTTCCCCCGCTCGACAAGCCGGTCGTCGAGCGGCAGGACATGGTTGCGCCCGGCCTCGGCCATGAACATCGCCTGCAGTTCGGCCAGCCGGTCGGGATGCTCGCCGGCAAGGTCCCGTGCCAGGCTGAAGTCGGTCGCGGTGTCGAAGAGTTCCCAGAGGTCATCGGCCAGGGGCCGCCGCGCCTCGGTGTCCCACGGAACCTTGTGGATCGTGCGCGCCCACCATCCGTCGCGATAGAGCGCGCGGTTCCCGAACATCTCGAAATACTGGGTGACATGACGCTCCGGCGCCTCCGCGTCGTCGAAGGCGTAGAGCATGCTCACGCCTTGCATCGGCACCTGCGGCACGCCATTGACCATCCGCGGCTCGGGCAGGCCGGCGGCTTCGAGGACCGTGGGCGCTACGTCGATCACGTGGGAGAACTGGCCGCGCTGTTCGCCCTTGGCCTTGATGCCCGCCGGCCAGTGAACGGCCATGCCGACCTTGGTCCCGCCATGATCGGAGCCGACCTGCTTCATCCAGCCAAAGGGCGTGTTGAAGAGGGTCGCCCATCCTGCGGCCATGTGAGGATAGGTCTCCGGCGAGCCCCATCGATCCGAGAAGGCCAGCAATTCGTCAACCGTCAGCTGGCCGCCGTTGAAATAGGTCATCTCGTTGTAGAGGCCGTAGCGCCCGCCCTCGGCGCTCGTGCCGTTGTCACCATAGATCAGGAAGATCAGCGTATTGTCGATCTGCCCCGTCGCCTCGATCGCATCGATCACGCGTCCGATCTCGTGGTCGGTCATCTCGATGTACCCTGCGAAGACCTCCCCCTGCCGGGCGAACAGCCGCTTTTCGTCCTCGGTCAGGCTGTCCCAGTCGGGGATGGCATCGGGCTTCGTCGCGAGGATCGTGCCGTCGGGGACGATCCCGCTCGCAAGCTGACGCGATAGGGTTTCCGCCCGCAGCTCGTCCCAGCCCTGATCGAACTTGCCCTTCCAGCGCGCGCTCCATTCCTCGGGCACGTGGTGGGGGGCATGGACCGCACCGGGGGCGAAATAGACGAAGAAGGGGCGATCCGGCGCGAGGGCCTTCTGATAGCGGATCCATGCCGCCGCCTGGTCCGTCATGTCGGTGAGGAAGTGATATTCCGGGTCATCGGGCAAGTCGACCGGGTGCACGCCGTCATAAATGAAGGGTGCCCACTGGTTCGTCTCGCCACCGATGAAGCCGTAGAACTTGTCGAAGCCCTGCCGGGTCGGCCACCGATCGAAGGGGCCCGAGATGCTGACCTCCCATGCCGCGGTCTCGTGCCATTTGCCGAAGGCCGCGGTGCTGTAGCCATTCAGGCGCAGGATCTCGGCCAGAGGTGCGACCGCGTCGGGAATCTGGCCGGTGCTCCCGGGGAACGATGTGCCGAGTTCGGCGACGCTGGACATGTTGTTCACATGGTGGTTCCGCCCGCTCTTCAGCGCCGTGCGAGTGGGCGAACAGAGGGCGGTGGTGTGGAAGTCGACAAAGCGCAGTCCTTCGGCCGCAAGTGCGTCGAACTCGGGCGTCGAGACGGGGCCACCGAATGAGGATGTCCCGGCAAAGCCGAGGTCGTCCACCAGCACGATCAGGACGTTCGGCGCGCCCTCGGGTGCCTTGACCTGGAAAAGCGGAGGCGCAACCGCATCGCGCACGTCGAGCACATTGAAGTTCGGCACAGGCGGCGCCGCGATCGGAAGGACCGTCCGGTCGACAGCCACCTGCGCGTGGGCGACCCCGGCGGCTCCGACGAGAAGGCAGGCAAGCGTGATGGCGAAGCGAATTGTTTGGGTACCCCCCAGGCGGCGCGTCGTTCTACGCAGCATCGTCGTTTCCCATGGCGTGCTCAGGTGGCGGCGCGTCCCGTCGATCGGCCGCTGCTGAATAATACATGCAGATTTGTATTATAGGGTCGGTCCCGGGTCGAGTCCGACGATCGCCTTGGAACGCGGGCAGGCCATGCATCGGCAGAGGTGCCTGCAAGGCGTCCCGCTCCTGGCGACGGCGCAGGTCCGCGGGCCGGGGTTCCGGTTGTCGAGGCGGTCTGCGGCAGAAGAACCCATGTTGAGCGCCGGCGAAGGAAGCCTATGCTGCGATGATGGCCGCGAGGGATCCCGCTCGGGTGCTTCAAGGCCAGTGCCGCAATCACCTGAGGGGAGGTGATGATGCCTTTGCGTTTTCCGCTCTCGCCACGGAGTGGAGGGATCTCTCCGGGGGCCTTGGGGCCGACCACCAAGGGCTTTCCGCCCCCCTGCTCCCCACCGGCGGACGGGCGACACCGCGCCCGGAACGATCGGCGGGCACGCGACGTGAGTGAGTGCGGAGGAGAATGACGATGGGAAATGCACTGCGTGGCGCCCTCGGTCTCGCGGCCTGCCTTGTTGCGGGGGTGCCCGCGGCGGACCGCGCAGATGCGGCCGAGGGTGGGTCGAGCCATTACATCCCCGGTATCGCTGGCGATCTCGGCCTCGCGCTGCCGCCGAGGCCGGGCGCGCAGGTCGCGAATGTCGTCTGGGTGCAGTCGGGCGATGTTGACCGGGCGGTCCTGCAGGGGCGCGTTAACACCGCACTGGACATGACGGTGGTCCTCGATCTCGCGATGGCGACCTACACCTTCGAGAAGAAGGTCCTTGGCGGCAGCTACACCGTGGGTGCGCTTGTCCCCTTCGGCTATGCCGAGATCGACGCGACGCTGACCGGCCCGGGCGGGGGTGTGGTGCGCGGCAGCGCCGACAGCTTCAATCTCAGCGACATGGCCCTGATCCCGTTCCAGATGAACTGGAGCCTCGGCGACTTCCACTTCAAGCTGGCCGAGACGGTGATCGTCCCCACAGGCGCCTATGATCTCGACAAGCGCGTCAATCTTGGCCGCAACTACTGGAGCTTCGACACCGGGGCGGCCGTGACATGGTTCGACCCCGCCTCGAGAACCGAGGTCTCGCTCGCCCCCGGCATCATGATCAACACGAAGAACGACGACACCGACTACAAGACCGGAGCCGAGTTCCATCTCGATTTCACCGCGAACCACTTCGTCACGGATACCGTAGCCATCGGGGTGAAGGGCTACTGGTATCAGCAGGTGTCGGGCGACAGCGGAGCAGGGGCGCGCCTCGGGGATTTCAAGTCCGAGTCGGTGGGCATCGGCCCCGGCTTCGTCTGGACCCCGGCCTTCGCCGGAGGGAGGCTCGCGGTGGCGGGCAAGTGGATGCACGACGTCCACGCGGAGAGGCGCCTCAAGTCGGATTACGGCCTCCTCACGGTCGGCTGGAAGTTCTGACGGAGCGGTTTTCGGCACGCGCCGCGGGGCGAGCGTCCCGACGCGGGACGCAAATGATCGCAGAGAGCGCGCCTCGCGTCCCGCGCCTGCCACGCGGAAACTCGCCGCCGCGCGTTATCGCTCGTCGCGGGGCCCATGATGCAGCGCCTTGTCGGCACCGCCCGCCTCTTGCTCGAGCGACGCGGTGGCCGAGCGCTCTCCGCCCGCAGGGCGTTCCGCCTCCGCTACGTGATGATCCGGGGACGCCGGTTGCGGGTGGCCGGTCCTGCCTGCGAGCCTCTCGATGGCCGCGGCTGCGAGACGGGGGACATGCAGCCTTCCGCTCCGTCTCCACGAGGCGACCTCGCTGTTCGCCCTGTCGGTCAGTTCCGGGTCCGGCCCCTTGTCGCGGCCGAGATAGAGCGTCTGCGAGGGGAGGGCGAAGCCAGTGCCGGAGCCCTCGACGACGTCCTTCACGCGGAAAAGGACCTCCTCCTTGATCGCAAGGAACTCGTTCCAGTCAAGGGTCCTGGCGTAGACGCGGATAGACACGTCGAGCGAGGAACTGCCATAGCCGGCGAAGTGCACCGTCACCGTCTCTGGATCGATGCTGGGATGGCCGCAGAGCATCTCGCGCAGCTTCTCGAGAACGTGGCGGAGTTGATCGCCTCCGGTGTCGTAGCGCAATCCGATGGTCTCCTCGATCAGCATCTGGTCGCACTGCGTCCAGTTGACGATCGGCATGTCGGCGAACTGGGCGTTGGGGATCGAGATCAGCGTCCGGTCCCTTGCCCGGATCAGCGTCGAGCGGACGCCGATGTTCTCGACGACCCCGTTCTGCGAACCGAAGCTGCAGAAGTCCCCCACGCGGATCGGCTTGTCGAGATAGAGGATCATTCCCCCGATGAGGTTCTCAAGCGTCGGCCGGATCGCCAGGGCGACGGCAAGACCGCCCACGCCGAGACCGGCGAGAACGCTGATGACCGGCACGCCCATCGCCTGCGCCCCGGTGGCAAGAACCGCGATGACGCAGACGACGCCGACGATCCTGGCCACGAGCCGGAGCATGTTGGCATCGATGTCCTTGCTCGAGGCGTCGCGCCCGCCGATCAGCATCTCGAAGCCCGCCAGCGCAGCCAGCCAGACCGCCCATGCAAGCGCCAGATAGAGAACGGCGTTCAGGACCGTATCGAGCGCGAGCGCAAATGCACCGGCGACGTTGAGCTGATGGGCGGCAAAGTCTTCGACCAGCATGGTCACGGCGACGACGGCAAGCGGCTGGCAGAGCCTCCGCCAGAGCACTGCGTGCCGGCTCGCCCTCCTGCCATGCCGCGTCACGCGTCGCAGCGCTACCAGAATGCCGGCCGCGAACAGGGCGAGGGCTGCGACCACCAGCACCTTCCACGCCGGAGTGCCGAGCAGCGACGGCTTCAGCCCCTCCGGGATTGCATCGACGAGAGCGGCCGGGATCATCGGGCCGGTCAGCTGCCGGCTTTCCTCGATCCAGCTGCTGATCGGGAGTGAGCTGCGGAGAGGCAACTGCTCGACGCCCCGGTAGAACCATGGTGCCGCCTCGACGGTGTGTGCGCTGAACAGGAATTGTCCCGTGCGCGCCCCGTCGTCCATTCGCACCAGACGCAACGGGGTTTCGGGGATTGCGTAGTAATCGAGGCCCTTCTCCTCGACCGTCGCAAGATCGGGGATTTCATCGAGGCGCGGCAGTCGAACCCTGCCGAGGATGTCGAGGACGTAGGCGGCCGTGTCGCTCCCGAGGTCCTTTCGCGAAGCCGCAGGAATTTGCGAGAAGTCGTACAGCGTCCCCATCTGAGTGGCGACCAGGGACACGCGCTGAGCCGCCTCGCGGCTGCTGTCCTGTCGATAGGCTGCCACCGCGGCTTCCAGCGCATCGCGCAGGCGCATGAAGCTTGCCATCGTCTCGCGCGGGCTCTCGGTCCTCACCAGGAATTGCGTGGCACCTTCTGCGCGGGCCGACGCCGGCGCGCTCGCCTCCGCGGGTGGCGCATCGCGCGACGTTGCCTCGGCGTGGGCGGGACTGAAGGATGGCCCCGAGGCAAGCGCAACGACGAGTGCCACGGCCAGGGAACGTAACAGGTCCTTTGAACGCAATCTTCCGATCATCGTGCCAGCCGTCGTGTTCATTTCATTGAAATGAAATACATCACGACACTCGTGCGTGATGCGCCATGAAAATTCACGAATGCCTCGCATCACCCAGCCCGCTCACGCCGCCGCAGGCCGGGCCACGCCGCGGGAGAATGACCACGCCGCAAGCAATGCGCTGCTCCAAGGTCCGGCCCCGGAGCGTCCGCCTGCGACGACGATACGGGCCCGACATCATGTCAGCTCCATTTCGCATCCGGCCGCGCCGGCTTCTCGTGGCTCGCGTCATCATCGCCACTTGCGATAACAGGGTTCGCTGTTCTGACAGTATTGCCTACACTCGCACGGAACGAGTCGATTTCGTCGAATTCGTCCTTTTTGTCACATGTTCCGGCGGTCGGTCTCGCCCGACCATTTGCGTTGGCGCCATGGTCCGGTCTCGGTCGGCGGCAGGGCGACCGGCCCGCGTCGCCGGATGAACGCAGCCGGGTCGAGGCGTTCAGGGCAACGGTCTCGACGGATCGAAGAGGCGATCGATGCTGGCGAAATCACTGCGCATCCGGGCCCTCGCACGGGGGCTCTGCGCCGGACTGACGTGCCTTGCGCACGGCGTCGGCGTGAGTTCGGCACAGACTGGCGCCGACCTAGAACTGGAACGGGCGATCCTTTCGACGTTCGAGCAGATCAACGCGGTGCCGCGCTGTTCCAAGGACGAGGCCCGGATCTCCGCCT
Organism: Thermohalobaculum sediminis; assembly: GCF_023487995.1. Taxonomy (GTDB): domain Bacteria; phylum Pseudomonadota; class Alphaproteobacteria; order Rhodobacterales; family Rhodobacteraceae; genus Thermohalobaculum; species Thermohalobaculum sediminis. The sequence continues at coordinate 155,134 of NZ_JAMFKN010000003.1, read as the reverse complement.
GGCTGGTCGAATGGGCGGGCGCGCGGGGCCTCGCGGTGTCGAGCGACGCGCACCGGAACGTGCTGATCACCGTCCCGGCGACGGCCGGGTGGGAGGATCGCCCGGGCGTTGTCCTGCAGGCGCACATGGACATGGTTTGCGCGAAGGCCGAGGGCTCGGCCCATGACTTCACCAGGGACCCGATCCCGGTGATCCGGGACGGCGACTGGGTGCGCGCCACTGGCACGACACTGGGCGCGGACGACGGCATCGGCATTGCGCTCGCACTGACGCTGGTCGAGAGGGCGACCAAGCCGCATCCGAAACTCGAGGTCCTGATTACCGCGGATGAGGAGAAGGACATGAGCGGTGCCGCGGGCCTCGATCCCGGCCTGCTGACGGGGACGCGATACATCAATCTCGATTCGGAAGATGACGCGACCGTCACGCTCGGCGCCGCGGGCGGGCTCCACACGGACATCGAGCTGCCACTGGCGATGACCCCGCTTGCCGCCGAGATGACGGTATTCGACCTGAAGGTGTCGGGCTTGCTCGGGGGGCATTCCGGCCTCGACATCGACAAGAACCGGCCGAATGCTAACATCCTAATCGCCGAGCTGCTGCTGGGCGCCTTCCCGTTCCAGCTGACCGGCATCGAAGGTGGGGGCGTGGCCAACGCCATCGCGACATCGGCCGTTGCAGGAATTGCCGTCGCGGCCGGCGACGTGGCGGCGCTCGAGCGGCGCGTTGCTGATTTCGCGGCCGACGCGCGTGTCAGGTATCCCGCCGAAGCCGGGATGACGCTGACCCTGACGCGCGCCGCGAATGCGCTGCAACCGGCGGCGTCAGCCGAGGCGTCCGCGAATGCCGTGAGGCTTCTGGCCGCGATCCCTCAGGGCGTGACTGCGTGGTCGGAAGAGTTCGACGGCCTGCCGGAGAGTTCCAGCAACATCGGAATCGTGACGAGCACCGACAGGGCCCTGGCCATCGCGACGTTCCAGCGCAGCTTCCGCGCCGATCATCTGCAGGCGCTTGCCCAACGGATCGCGGCTCATGCCCGCGCTGCCGGAGCCACGAGCATTCAGCGGGGATCGTTTCCTGCGTGGCCGCCGAACACGGGCACGGGCCTCTACCGCGCGGTGCTCGCGTCCTATTCGAAGCTGTTCGGCGCCCCGATGGCAACCAGCGTCGTCCATGCGGGCCTCGAATGCGGCTACATCGCCGCGAAGTATCCTGCCATGGAGATCGTGTCGATCGGGCCAACGCTGGAGAACGTCCACACCAGCAATGAACGCCTGAAAGTCTCGTCCCTGCCGAAATTGTGGAACCTTCTCCAAGAAGTCGTGCAGGCGCCGTAGGCATCGCCCCGGCTGCCCGGCATCCACGCTCACGTCACCGGTCAACCGACCGCGGGACTTCAGGCTGGGCCCGGCCGCCGAAGGCTGGAGGGAGGACGGAGGCCGTTTCGGACACGATCGAACCGATCCGGTCTGGAGGGGACGGCACCGGACCGGACCATGCGACCGGTTGCCGAGCCTTCCCCGCGCCGACGGCCGCGACGCAATACCACAACACGCGTTATTGTGCGGTATGGGATTGTAGTTCTGTTTCTGCTCGGGGGATGAAGGCGCGCGGGAAAGCTGTGCCCCGCGCGCCGTGGGGGCCTTGGCGACGCGACAGGAGCGGCATGATGAAACTGGATCACATTCTTCGCATCGCATCGGCCGGGATCGCTGTGGCGGCGGTTCTCGGCCCGGTCGCCTCGCTCGCGCAGCAGGCGGCCCCGGTCGGCGTCGATGCTGCGAGCATGGACCCGCAGGCGCTTGCGGCCACGGCGCGGGCGCGGCCCTACTCGCCCTATGCGGATCGCAATTTCCCCACGCGGCCGTTCTTCGGCGACACGCATCTGCATACGGCATTGTCCATGGATGCCGGCGCGGCGGGAGCCCGGCTCGATCCGGCCGCCGCCTACCGCTTTGCCCGGGGCGAGCAGGTCATGGCCTCGAGCGGACAGCCGGTCAAGCTGTCGCGCCCGCTCGACTTCCTCGTGGTCGCCGACCATTCGGACAACATGGGCTTCTTCCCCAAGCTCTTCGCCGGCGATCCGGCGACGCTGGCCGACCCGAAGGGGCGCGAGTGGTATCAGCTGATCAGTTCGGGCAGGGGCATCGAGGCGGCGCTCGACATCGTTCAAACCTTTTCGGCCGGCAAGTTTCCGCCGGCGCTCCTCTCGGTGCCCGGCACGCCCACCTATCGCTCGGCCTGGCATGAGACGATCAAGGCGGCCGAGGAAGCGAACGAACCCGGGCGCTTTACCGCCTTCATCGGCTACGAGTGGACCTCGAACACCGCCGGCAACAACCTCCACCGCAATGTCATCTATCGCGACGATGGCAGCTTCGCGCGGCAGGTCGAGCCCCTCGTGACGCTGAAGCCCTGGGGCAGCGACAACCCGCGCGACCTGTGGAAATGGATGGAGGATTACGAGGCGAAGACTGGCGGCGATGTGCTGGCGATCGCGCACAATGGCAACCTCTCGAACGGGCGCATGTTCCCGCGCATCGAGTCCTTCACCGGCAGGCCGATCGACTCTTCTTACGCCGAGGGCCGTGCGCGCTGGGAGCCGCTCTACGAGGCGACCCAGACCAAGGGCGATGGCGAGACGCACCCTTACCTCTCGCCCAACGACGAGTTCGCCGACTACGAGACCTGGGACAAGGGCAACCTCACGCTGACCGAGGCGAAGACGCCCGAGATGCTGGACTTCGAATACGTCCGCTCGGCACTGAAGAACGGCCTCGCGCTCGCGCCCGAACTCGGGACCAACCCCTACAAGTTCGGCCTGATCGGGTCGACCGACGCCCATACCGGCCTCACGGCGATCGAGGAGGACAACTTCTTCGGCAAGCTCAGCAGCATGGAGCCGAACCCCGAGCGAGTGACGCGCATGTTCATGAAGCATGGCGACCTTTCGATCATGGAATGGGAAGTCGGCGCGGCCGGCTACGCCGCCGTCTGGGCGACCGAGAACACGCGCGAGGCCCTGTTCGACGCGATGGAGCGGCGCGAGACCTACGCGACCACCGGCAGCCGGATGATCGTCCGCTTCTTCGGCGGTTGGGACTACGTCCCCGAGGATGCCGAAAGCCGCCTGCCGGCCGAGACCGGCTACACCAAGGGTGTGCCGATGGGCGGCGACCTGACGGATGCTCCCGAGGGAAGGGCGCCCAGCTTCCTCGTCGCCGCGCTCAAGGACCCGATCGGCGCCAATCTCGACCGCATCCAGATCATCAAGGGCTGGATCGCCGAGGACGGTACCCGGCACGAGCGCGTCCACGATGTCGTCTGGGGCGATGCCGACAGGCGCCAGCCCGGCGCGGACGGCAAGCTGCCCGCGGTCGGCAACACGGTCGATGTGGCCGAGGCAAGCTGGACCAACACGATCGGCGACCCCGAGTTGATCACCGTCTGGACGGATCCCGAGTTCGATCCGCGGCAACGCGCCTTCTACTACGCGCGCGTGCTCGAGATCCCGACCCCGCGCTGGACCGCCTATGACGCGAAATTCTTCGGGGTGACGCCGCCCGCCGAGGTGCCGATGGTGCACCAGGAGCGGGCCTACACCTCGCCCATCTGGTACACGCCCAAGGGCTGACGCATGCGCATGCCCGGCCGCCTTGCGCGAGAGCCGCTGGTGCAGTTTCTCGTGCTCGGGGCGGCGCTCTTCGTCGCCCACGCGGCCTTCGGCCCGGACGAGGCGCCGCCGCCGCAACGCATCGTGATCGATGCCCGCACGGTCGCGCTCCTCGAGGAGCGCCACGCCCGCGCCTGGGGCGCGCGACCCGACGCCGCGACGCGCGAGCGGCTGATCGAGGATCGCATCGCCGAGGAGGTGCTCTACCGCGAGGCGCTCGCCCTCGGCCTCGACCGCGACGATGCGACGATCCGGCGGCAGCTCAGGCAGAAGATGCAGTTCCTGCTGCAGGACAGCCTCGCCGTCGTGGCGCCGGATGCGGGCGAGCTGCACGCCTATTTCACCGCCAACCACGCGCGGTACACCGAGCCGGCGCGCTACAGCTTCGAGCAGGTGTTCCTCGGCTCGGATGCCGAGGTGGCGGCGCTGCGGAAGGCCACGCGCGAGATCGAAGACCCCACGGAACTTGCTCGGCCCTCCCTCCTGCCGCGGGCGCTGAACGAGGTCACCGCCGAGGGGATCGACCGGGTGTTCGGGGCGGGCTTCGTTAGTCGGATTGCGTCGCTCGAGCCCGATCGCTGGGAGGGGCCGGTCGAGTCCGCCTTCGGCCTGCACCTCGTGCGCCTAGGGGCCGTGCTTCCCGCGCATCTGCCCGGCTTCGAGTCCGTTCGGGACCGTGTCGCAGCCGATCTCGCCCAGGAGCAGGCGCCGCGCGCCGAGGCCGATCTCGTCGCCCGCCTGCGCGCGCGCTACGAGATCGTGATCGAGGGGGCGGCAGAATGAGGTACGCGGCGGTGTTCGCGCTCGTCCTCGCGCTCCTCGCCGGCGCGCTGCCGGGGCGTGCCGCCGCGCACGAGGTGCGCTCGGCGCTCCTCAGCATGATCGAGGACGAGCCCGGACGGTTCGACACGCTCTGGCGCGTTCCCGCCCGGGGCGAGCGGATCGCTCCGCTGACCTTGGCCATGCCAGCCGGCTGCCGGCCCGCAACGCCGCCCCTCGCGCGCCTCGATGGAACCCGGATGGAGACGGCGCAGCGCTTCGACTGCCCCCGCGGCCTCGCGGGGACGGAGATCGGTGTCCGTGGCCTCGAGCGCTTTGGCGGCGACGTCCTCGTGCGCGTAACCTATGCCAATGGCGGGACCGAGACGTCCCGTCTCGACGCGCGCGCGCCGATGGCGATCCTCGAGGGCGAGCGTCGCCTCGGGCAGGTGGCGGCCGCCTATTTTCTGCTCGGCGTCGAGCACATCCTTCTCGGCGTCGACCATCTGCTTTTCGTCGCGGCGCTGATGATGATCGTCGTGGGCTGGCGGGTGCTCCTTGCGACGCTCACGGCCTTCACGCTCGCGCATTCGGTGACGCTCGGCCTCTCCACGCTCGGCCATGTCAGTCTGCCGGGGCCCCTTGTCGAGGCGCTCATCGCGCTCTCGATAGTCGTCGTCGCGGCCGAGGCGCTCGGCGAAGCGCGAGGCGAGTGCATGGCGCGGCGCGCGCTGCCACCCTGGTCCATCGCCTTCGCCTTCGGGCTCCTCCACGGCTTCGGCTTCGCCGGGGCGCTTGGCGAGATCGGGTTGCCACCCGAGGCGGTGCCGGCGGCGCTCCTGTTCTTCAACCTCGGGGTCGAGGCGGGGCAGATCCTGTTCGTCGCGGCCGTTCTCGGGCTCGGCGCGACATGGAGGGCGTTCCGGTCCCGGCCGCTGCCCGCCGGCCGGATCGCCGCGATATACGCAATCGGCATCGTCGCGGCCTACTGGACGGTCGAGCGCGTCACGGCGATCTGGATCTGAGAACGCTTTCGTCCTGCCTGCACGCCGCCGCCAGGCGTTGCTAAGTGCATCCATGAGCGCCTGTCGCGGCGCCGGCCCGTGCAGCGACGTCACGCCGTTCGGGCCAGCCGCGACCGGGCTCGGCCTGGTCGGGCAACAGCCTGCCCGATGTCGCGTGAGGGCCCTGAAGCATCGAGGCGGGAATGGCCACGCCCGGGGCCGACCTACTCCATCCGCAATGCCGCCATGGGGTCGAGCCGAGCGGCGCGGACCGCCGGAAAGACGCCGAAGACGAGCCCGGTGATCGCGGCGATCGCCACAGCCGCGATCAGGGCGCTCAGGTCGATTACGACCGGCCAGCCCGCGAAAGCGCCGATGGCGACGGCGCCTGCGAGGCCAGCCACAGCGCCCACGACCCCGCCGAGCGTCGCCAGCGCAGCTGCCTCGACAAGGAACTGGGCGACGACGTCGCGCCGGCGGGCGCCGACCGCGAGGCGCAGCCCGATCTCGCGGGTCCGCTCGGCGACGGTCACGAGCATGATGTTCATGACGCCGATGCCGCCCACGACCAGCGACACCGACGCCACGGCAGTGAGCATGGTGGACACGACCCGCGAGGTGGTCTCCTCGACGCCCGCGGCCTCCGCGAGGTTGCTGATCAGGAAGCTCTCGTCGCGGCTCGCGCCAAGCCCGTGGCGCTGGCGCAGCAGGTCTGCGATCGCCGCCATGACGTCCTCGGCGGTGCTGGCGTCGCCGAACTTCACCGTGATGTTGTGGACGAAGCGCGGGCTCGCCCGACTCGTGCCGACGAAGTGGCGCCGCGCGGTGGTGAGCGGCACCAGCGCGACATCGTCCTGGTCCTCGCCCCAGACGCTCTGGCCCTTGCGCTCGAGGATGCCGATCACCGTGAAGGGGACGTCCCGGATGCGAAGGCTCGCTCCGATCGCGTCCGCGTCGCCGAACAGCTTGTCCCGCAGCGTGGTGCCCAGCAGCAGCACCCTGGCCGCGCGCGCGTCGTTGTCCGGGGTCATTTCCTGCCCGTCGGCCACGATCCATTCCCGTGCGCTGAAATAGTCGGGCGTGACGCCGCCGATGCCCCCGGCCCAGTTCGAGGCCCCGCGGTGAATTGGGCCCGCGCGTAGAGCACGGGCGCAACCGCGACGAGGCCGGGGATCTCGCGCGCGATCGCGGCGGCGTCGTCCTCGCTCAGCATCGGCGAGTTGCTGCTGCCGAGCCGCACGCTGGTATCACGCGCGCTGCCGGGATTGATGCTGACGAGGTTGGCGCCGAGGTTCCCGATCTGCTCGGCGATCCGCTCGCGGGCGCCGGTGCCTGTGGCGATGATGACGACCACCGACGCGATGCCGATGACGATGCCGAGGATGGTGAGCGCGCTGCGTAGAGGGTGGGCACTGAGCGAGCGAAGCGCCACGCGCAGGCTACCGGCCATCGTCAGTGCTCCCCGATCGCGACGATGGGCGGCGCGCCGTTGGGCGGCGCGAAGATGTGTGGCGCCCCGTTGGGCGGCGCGAAGGTGTGTGGCGCGCCGTTGGGCGGCGCGAAGGCGTGTGGCGCGCCGTTGGGCGGCGCGACGCGCCCGTCGCGGAAGGTCACGGTGCGCCCCGCGCGTGCGGCCACTCCGGCGTCGTGGGTCACCATGACAATGGTGAGGCCCTCGGCGTTAAACTTGCGGAAGAGATCCAGGATCTCGCCCCCTGTCCGGCTGTCGAGCGCGACGGTCGGCTCGTCGGCCAGGAGAACCAGCGGCTCGCCGACCAGGGCGCGCGCGATCGCGACGCGCTGCTGTTGCCCGCCCGACAGTTGCGAGGGCATATGCCCCGCCCGGTCGGCAAGCCCGAGGCACTCCAGCATCGCGAGGGCGCATCGACGCCGCTCGCTGGCGCGCATCGGCCGATCGATCAGCGGCAACCCGACATTCTCCAGCGCCGTCGCCCGCGGCAGGAGGTTGAACGACTGGAACACGAAGTCTATGCCGCGGTTGCGAAGCGCCGCCAGACGGTCGGCGGCAAGGCTCGCCACATCGACGCCCGCCAGGCGGTAGCGCCCCTCGGTGGGTCGGTCGAGGCAGCCGAGAATGCTCATGAAGGTCGACTTGCCTGATCCCGACGGGCCCATGACGGCAACGAACTCGCCCGCGCGGATCGCGAGGCTCACGCCGTCGAGCGCCCAGACCGGGCCCGCGGCCGTGCGGAAGCAGTGCCGCGGGGACTGGATGTCGATGAGGCTCACCGTGCCACCCCTCAACGCAGCCGGAAGCGGGCGAGGATCGGCGACGCCACCGCATCTGCGCCCGCGGCGCGTCCCATGATGACGTGGTCGCCTTCGCCGAGGTCGCCCGACAGCACCTCGGTCATCCGCCCGTCCGTGAGACCGAGGCGGAGCGTGACGGTGACCGGCTGCCCATCCGGTCCAAGCCGGAAGACCCGCCCGGCCGGGCCTGCTGCGCCGCTCGCGCCGACGGAGGGTGCTGCGGGCGCCGCGGCGGCTTGGGCCGGGCGAAAGCGCAGTGCCGCATTGGGGACGAGGAGCACGTCCGTCCGCTCGCCGACGACGACGCGGATATTGGCGGTCATGCCCGGCAGCATCAATTCGCCGGGGTTGTCGGCGTCGATGACGACCACGTAGGTCACGACGTTCTGGACGACATGCGGCGCCTTGCGGATCTGGCGCACGGTGCCGGGAAACACGTCCCCGGGGAAGGCGTCGACGGTGAACTCGACGACCTGGCCCGCGGCGAAGCGGCTGACATCGGCCTCGACGACCGAGGCTTCGCGCTGCATCCGGCTCAGGTCCTGCGCGACGCGTGCCTCGTAGATCTCGGGGTCCACGCGCGCGATCACCTGCCCGCGCTCCACGGCCGAGTTGAAATCTGCGAACAGATCGGTAACGAGACCGGAGATCTGCGAGCCCACATCGACGACGACGAGGGCGTTGAGCGTGCCGGCGGCCTCGACGCTGGTGACGAGGTCGCCACGCCCGACCTGTGCGGTGCGATAGATGCCGCTCGCCTGAGGCTCTTGCGCGGAGTTCCACGGCCCGGCCGCCATGCGACCGAGGGCACCGTCGAGCAGCCCCGGCGCTCCGGGCCAGAACAGCGCCATGGCCCAGGTAACCGCAACGACGCCGAGAAGGATACGTATCGGAACCTCGTGGCAGTGACCGATCCGACGCCGGAAAGGCGGCGCTGGATCGGCGGATCTCAGCCGGACTCAACGACCCGCCGCCCCGAGGCTCCCTCGGGCGGCGAGGCCATGGTCAGCACTTCGAGGTGCTGCCGCCCGGCCCCTCGCAGCTGGTATCGCTCGTCGATTGCGCGTTCTTCAGCGTGCCGTGGGCGGTGTCCGTCGTCTCCTCCTCCCACGTCGCGTTGCCGTTGTTGTTGCCGGGCTTCGTCTCCACGACCGGATAAGCGCAGGTCTTGGTGCTCTTGTCCCGGGTGCCGTCGCCGGCCTCGCAGATCCTCTGCGATTCCGACGCGGCAAGCGCAAGACCTACCGACATTGCGAGGGCACCGCCAAGGAGCGCAGCAATGAATGCGGTCGAGCTGATTCTCTGAGTTTTCATGTTGACCCACTTGAATCTTGACGTGCTTATTCAATACTTCGCGCGTCGCCGACGGTATTTGTTCCGGGCGGCAGGTTATTGTCATCACGATTTACGAGCGGCTACGCGCTTCCGAGCCAATATGTTCGTGTTTTATTAAATGCTTCACTTGGAAAGTATTGTGGCAACGAAATTCCGACGATGTCGAACTGGACGCCTTGACCCGACGCCCCTGGATCCCGTCGATCCGAAGGTTACGGTGGTAGCAGGGCTTCCGGAAGCGATCGGGGTGCGGGATCTCGTCTCGCGACTGCCGCGGCATTGCCTGCCGCAGAGCCCGCCTACTTCGGCAGAAAAAAGTCCGCCGAATTAATGTATTATGACAGAAACTACCCCATCTTTCAGTCCATGATTGTATTCAGATACCGCAAAGATTGTGCCTCGCGACTTCCGCGCGGATCGGACTCCGTTCGCGCTTTCCCCTGCCGCCGGATCGTGACGGTCGGGGGGGCGCCCCCGCCATCTTCCGCACCGCGCCGCGAGAAACCGGCGCGTGCCAAGCAAGGGAGCGGCTGCGTCCCCACGGCGCAGGGGGCCATCCCGCATCGGGCTCCCGTGCCCCTCCTGCGATGGACGCGCGCGAAGCCATTGATTACCGTGGGCGATGGCAGGCCCGTGCCGTAGGATCCCGGCCGGCCGACCGAGGACGCCGGAGGCAGGACGATGAGATTTCAACTGCGGTTGCTCGTGCTGGCGGCGCTCGTCTCGTCTCCGGCCGCGGCCGAGGACCCCACGCGGCGGGCGACGCGGCTCGAGCCCATGACGATCGACGCCGCCGACGGGTTCTCGATCCGAAGCTACAAGGCCGAGAGCGGCACCTATTACCGCTGGCGGATCGAGAGCGACGGGCGCGACGAGTACAAGCTTCTCGCTCCCGGGCTGTTCCGCGAGAGCTGGATCGACCAGGTGGTGATCGAGGAGCGGGAGGTGAAGCCGATGGGCCTCCACGCGATCGAGTTCGACGATGCCGGCGCGATCGACATCTATTTCGTGCCTATCCGTCCCGGGCGCTACGAGTTCTTCGTCGAGGGACTCGAGACGCAGGGCTTCCGCGGCGAGTTCGTCGTGGAATGAGACGCCTCGCGCCATTCGCGCTGGCCGTCGGGCTGGTCGCCGCGATCACCGCGACCGCGGCGGCCCAGCCGGGGCCAAGCCATGTCTGCCTCGCGCTTGCGCGCGACCTCCAGCAATCGGCGCGGCCGCTCGAGGGCCGGGCACTTGCCGAGGCGCTGTTCGAGGCGGCATCGCTCGACTGTCCCGGCATCGCCGCGGACATGCTTGCCCGGGGGGCTTCGGTGACGGCGCGGAACCGGACCGGCGCCACCGCGCTGACCCTCGCGTCCGCGCGCGGGGCAGGGGAGGTCGTCGACCTCCTCCTCGCGGCGGGGGCGGCGCTGGATCATCGTGACCTGCGGGGTGCGACGCCGCTGCTGCACGCGGCCAGGGCGAAGCGGCGTCCCATGGTGCGGCGCCTGCTCGCGGCAGGGGCCGATCCGGACGCCGCCGACATCAAGGGCGTGACGCCCCTGATCGCCGCCGCCTTCAACGGCGACGCCCGAATGGTGCAGCAGCTGATCGAGGGCGGCGCCGAACCAGGCAGGGCGGACGCATCCGGCAAGGACGCCATGATCTACGCCGCGGGGCGCGGCTTCGCTCAGGTCGTCTCGGTCCTGATCGCGGCGGGGGTCGATGTCGCCGCGCCGCGCGGCAACGGCCTCACGCCGCTCATGTGGGCCGCGGGCCATGCCAACGATGCGCCCGAGCGCGAGGCGATCGCCGCGGCGGGCGCGTTGGTCGCGGCCGGCGCCGATCTCTCGCCGGTGGACAAGCGCGGACGCGACGCGCTGATGATCGCAGCCGAGCGCGGCCATGCCGCGATGGTCGCCTGGCTGCTGGAGCAGGGGGCCGACCCCTCACGGCGCGATCACGCCGGTGCGCGCGCGGCGGACCTTGTCGCGTCGCCCGAGCTGCGCCGGTTGCTCGCCCGCTGAGGCGGGCAGGCGGTAGCAGGCGATCTCAGAGCGTCGCGAGATACCGCGCGAGCGCGTCGATCGTCTGGTCGTCGAGCTGCTTCATCGTGCTCGTCTTGTCGGGCGCGTTCGTACGCACCTCGTTCTTGAAGTCGTGCATGGTCTTGCGCAGGTAGCCCGGCTGCCGGCCCGCGAGGCGCGGAATGCGGCTATCGCCCTGCCACTTGCCGTGGCAGGCGCTGCACTGGCCGCCGGTGATCCCCTTCTCGGCGATTGCCGCGTCGCCTTCCTCCATGCTCGCCTCGATCGTGGGCCAAGGTCTCGCGGCGAAATATTCTGCGATCGCCTTCATCTGGTCGCGGCTGAACTGCGCCGCCATCGGCGTCATCACGTCGCTTGCCCGCCGCCCGGCGGCAAAGTCCCTCAGCTGCGTGTAGATGTAGAAATACTGCTCGCCCCATATGATGGGGTATTCTGGATCGATCGGCTTGCCCTCCTCGCCATGACAGGTGGCGCAGAGTGCGACCGCGTCCTCAAGCACGAAGGCATCCTGCGCAACCGCCGGCGTGGCTGCCAGGGACGCGGAGATGAGGGCGGCGAGATGTCTCATGAAAGCTTCTCCCGATCGGCCTGAAAAAGGGCGGGGCCGCGCGGCCCCGCCCCGTCATGTCATCACGCCAGACAGGTCAGTCGGCAAGGGTGAAGGCGATGATGTTGTTCCCGCGCTTGTAGTTGAGCTGCGCGTTCCCGCCCGCGGCGACGACGATGTACTGCTTGCCGTCAACCGTGTAGCTCGACGGCGGGGCGTTCACGCCGGCACCGGCCTGGAAGCGCCAGAGTTCCGAGCCCGTGGCCGAGTCGTATGCCTTGAAGAGCCCGTTGCCCTCGCCGGTAAAGACCAGCCCGCCGGCCGTCGCAAGGATGCCGCCGATCATCGGCTGCTCGGTGCGGACCTTCCAGCGGATCTTGCCGGTGTTGTAGTCGACGGCGCTGACATTGCCCCACTGCTCCTCCTCGGGGATCACGTCGAACGAGCCGCCGAGCCACAGCTTGCCCTCGGGGTACGGGCTCGACTTGACCGTGTAGGTCATCGGCTGGTGCAGGTTGATCGCGTAGCTGAGATGCAGGTTGGGGTCGATCGCCATGGGCGACCACTCGACGCCGCCATTGGCGCCGGGCAGCATCCTTGCGCCCTCGGCTGTCGGCAGGGTCCAGCGCCCCTCCTGGCTCACCATCGGCTCGGAGAAGCGGATCAGCGAGCAGTCGTCGGCCTTGTGGACATAGACATAGCCCGTCTTGCCCGCGTGCAGGATACCCTTCACGTCGTTGCCGCCGCCATCCTTCACCGTCGTGATGATCGGCGGCGAGACTGCGTCGAGGTCCCAGACATCATGGGCGATGTACTGGAAGTGGCAGATGTATTCGCCGGTGTTCATGTCCACGGCGACGAGGCTGTCGGTGTAGAGGTTGTCGCCCGGCCGAAGCGAGCCGTCGAGGTCGGGAGAGGGGTTGCCGACGACGAAGTAGATCCGGTTCGTCTCGAGGTCGACGGCAGGGTTCTGCCACACGCCGCCGCCAAGAGTCTCGTAGGGATCGCCCATCTTCGCGAGCGCGGCCTTCTCGGCCTCGATGTCGCGCAGCATGTCACGGCCCGTGGCGTCATGCGTGGCCCAGACCCCCACCGAGTTCTCGGGGATGGTGTGGAAGGTCCATTTCAGCTCGCCCGTGGCGGCGTCGAAGGCCTTGACGAAGCCGCGAATGCCATACTCGCCGCCATTGGTGCCGATCAGCACCATGTCGTTGACGACGGTCGGCGCCATCGTCTCGGAATAGCCGAGTTCGGGGTCCGCGATCTGCGTCTCCCACAGCTGCTTGCCGGTCTTGGCGTCGAGCGCGACCAGCTTCGCGTCGAGCGTGCCCATGAACACCCTGTCGCCCGAGACCGCGACGCCGCGGTTGTTCGGGCCGCAGCAATAGGTGGTCACGGGGCCCATGTTGTGCTTGTGGTGCCAGATCTGCCGCCCCGTCCGCGCGTCGAGCGCGTAGACATGGTTGAACGCCGTGGTGACATACATGATGCCGTTCACGACGATCGGGCTCGTCTCCATGGTGTCGACGATCTCGGTCTGGAAGATCCAGGCCGGGCGCAGGCCGCGCACGTTGTCGGTGTTGATCTGCCGTGCCGGGTAGTAGCGGGTCTGATGGTAGTTGCCGTTGGTGTGAAGGAAGTTGTTCCCGTCCCCGGCGGCGCGGTCGAGCATGTCCTGCGTCACATGCGAAAGATCGCCGTAGAGCGTGCTGGCGCTCGTCTCCTCCTGCGCCGAGACCGCGCCCCCCGTCAATGTGGCCGCCATCGCGGCCGCGAGGGTGAACCTGAGCAATTTCATTATGTATTTCCTCCCCCTTGCGGAACTTATATGCTTAGAAACTGCGACAATAAGACAGATTCGCACAAGCGGGTACAGTGCCGACGAACGGAACCGGAAGATTGGGGGCGATGCTGAAAGGTCTGTCCGGGGCGCTGTGCGCGGTGTCGGTCGCCGGCTCCGCCTGGGCCGCGTCGGGCATCGCGATCGTCTCGAACGAGCGCGGGAACACGCTGACCGTGATCGGCCCCGACCTTGCGATCGTCGACACGATGGAGACCTGCGCCCGCCCGCGCGGCATGCATTTCAGCGCCGACCGCTCGGAATTCTTCGTGGGCTGCGCCGACGACGACCAGATCGCCATCTACGAGACGGCGACGCGGACGCTGCTGCGCCGGATCACCGGGGTTCCCGCGCCCGAGACCTTCGACCTCCACCCGGACGGGCGGCGCCTGGTGGTGTCGAACGAGGAGGACGCCGCGGCCTCGGTCTACGACGTCGAGACGGGCGAGCTGCTGGCCGAATACGAGACGGGCGAGGAGCCCGAGGGGGTCCAGATCACGCCCGACGGCCGGCTCGCCTTCGTCGCGTCCGAGGCGGCGAACCTCGTCCATGTCATCGATCTCGAGGCCGACGCGGTGATCGCCGACATCCTGGTCGACACGCGGCCGCGCCGCTTCGCACTGACGCCGGACGCGGCGGAGTTGTGGGTCTCGGCGGAACTCGCCGGCGTCGTGAACATCATCGACGTGGCGAGCCTCAAGCTCGTCGGCGACATCGCCTTCCTGCCTACGGGCTTCCGGCCCGAGCAGGTCACGCCCGTCGACGTGCTGATCACGGCGGACGGCAGCCGCGCCTATGTCGCACTGGGCCGGGCGAACCATGTGGCGGTGGTGGATGTCGCAGCGCGCGAGGTGCTCGACTATGTCCTTGTCGGCAAGCGTGCCTGGGGACTTGCCCTTTCGGCCGACGAGTCGCGGCTCTTCGTTGCGAACGGGCTCTCCGACGACGTGACCGTCGTCGACACGGCCAGCCTGAGGGCGCTGACCTCGACTCCGACGGGTCTGGTCCCCTATGGCATCCTGATCGATGATCGCTAGGCTCGCCGTCCTCGCCATCGCCCTGGTGCTGGCGCTGCCGGCCCTCGCGGCCGAGCCGGCGCGCATCGTCTATCTCGGCGTCGTCGACGACCCCGCCTATCAGCCGCAGCGCGTCTACACCGGGCTTGCGCTGAAGGACCGTCACCGCCCTGTCGACGGCGCGCGCCTCGCGGTCGCGGGGACGAAGGCGCTGGCCCGGGCGCTCGGCATCGGCTTCGTGCTGGACGAGAGGTTGCTTGCTGCCGGCGGGGATGCCGCGGCCGAGGTGCGCGCGGCGCGGGCATCGGGCGCACTCGCCGTTCTCCTCGATCTGCCGGAGCAGGCGATGGCCGCGGTCCTCGCGGCCGAGGGTGGCGAGGGGTTGCTCGTCAACATCCGGCATGTGGACGACCGCTGGCGCGGCGCCGACTGCGCGCCCGCCCTGCTGCATGCGATGCCGTCGCGGTCGATGCTGACGGATGCGCTTGCGCAGCATCTGCGGTTCAGGGGGTGGACCCGCGTCCTGGTGCTGCGCGGACCGGGGCCGGAGAACGAGGCCGAGGCGGCGGCGATCCGCCGCTCGATCGGGAAGTTCGGCCTCGACCTCGCCGACGAGCGCGCCTTCGAGCTGACCAACGATCCCCGGCAGCGCGATCTCGGCAATGTCGCGCTGCTGACCGGCGACGCGCGCTATGACGTCATCTGGCTGGCGGATGCCGAAGGCGAGTTCGGCCGCTACGTCCCCTTCGCCACCTACCTGCCGCGGCCGGTCGTAGGCAGCGAGGGGCTGACGCCGGTCGCCTGGCACTGGACGCTGGAGCGCTATGGCGCGCCGCAGCTCAACCAGCGCTTCCGGCGCGCCGCGGGGCGCGACATGGCGGCCGGCGACTGGGCGGCCTGGGTCGCGGTGCGCAGCATCATCGAGGCGGTGAGCCAGCGTCGCACGGTCGATCGGGCGGGGATTGCCGAACTCGTCCGGTCGGGAGATCTGGCGCTCGATCTCTACAAGGGGGTGCGCGGCAGCTTCCGGCCGTGGGACGGGCAACTGCGCCAGCCGATCCTCCTCGCGACCCATAACGCCGTCATCGCGATCGCGCCGTTCGATGGCTTCCAGCATCAGACCGACACGCTCGACACGCTGGGCATCGATCGCCCCGAGACCGCCTGCCGGCGCTGACGTGTCCCTTCAGCCGCGCCGGTTGATCAGGCCGCGCGCGGGGTCGTAGCCCCAGGCCGCCAGCAGCCCGAACACGGCGAGCGCCGCGACCACCCAGCCGAGCGCGCCCGGATTGAGCTCGCCATGCAGCGCGAAGCGGATCAGCTCGACCGCATGGGTGAACGGGTTGATCGCGCAGATGTCCGCGAGCAGGTCGGATGTCTCGGCCAGCTTCCACAGCGGGTAGAGCGCCGAGGACAGGAAGAACATCGGAAAGATCACGAAGTTCATCACCCCAGCGAAGTTCTCGAGCTGGCGGATGATCGAGGAGAGGGCGAGCCCGATGGTCCCCAGCATCAGCCCCGTCACCGCGAGCGCCGGGAGGGCGGCGAGATAGCCCGCCGGCGGCATCGCGATCCCGGCCGCCGCCGCCACCGCGAGGAAGGCATAGACCTGCAGGAGCGAGATCGCCGCGCCCGCCGCCACCTTGCAGAACAGCAGCCACGCCCTTGGCATCGGGCTCGTCAGCAGGATTCGCATCGAGCCCATCTCGCGATCGTAGACCAGCGAGAGCGAGGACTGCATCCCGTTGAAGAGCTGGATCATTCCGCAGAGGCCAGGGACGATGTAGACCTCGTAGGTGATGTAGGTCGTGTAGGGGGGTGTGATCGACAGGCCGAGCGCCGTGCGGAACCCCGCGGCGAACACCACGAGCCAGAGGAGCGGCCGGATCAGCGCGGCAAGGAAGCGCGTGCGCTGATGCAGGAAACGCAGGGCCTCGCGCAGCAGGATCGCGCGAAAGCAGACCAACCAGCCCCTCATGCCGTGCCCTCGCCCGTGAGTTCAAGAAAGCGCGCGAGAAGGGTTCCTGCCCCCGCGATCGCCGCGGCCTGCGCGGCGGCGAGCACGCGGCCTCGGTGCAGGATCACGACATCGTCCCCGGGGCGGATCTCATCCACGAGATGCGTGGCCCAGAGCACCGTGAGCCCCCCTGCGGCGAGGTCGTGGACGTGGTCCGTGATCGACCGGCGCGAGGCGGCGTCGAGGCCGACCGTGGGCTCGTCGAGCAGGAGCAGCCTTGGCTCATGGACCAGCGCGCGCGCGATCTCGACGCGCCGCCGCTGTCCGCCGCTCAGGTCGCGGGCGCGGTCGCCCGCGCGGTCCCGAACCCCGAGAAGGTCGAGCGCCGCATCGACCCGGAGGGCCGAGGCGCGGCCGGATAGGCCGTGCAGCGCCGCGAAGTAGAGCAGGTTCCGCCGCACCGTCAGGTCGAGATCGAGCGTGGGCTGCTGAAACACGACGCCGAGCCGGGCGAGGGCGGCGCGCGGCGCGCGCGCGAGGTCGATGCCTGCGATCTCGATCCGGCCCGAATGCGGGACGAAAAGCCGGGTGAGGAGCGCGAAGAGCGTTGATTTCCCCGCCCCGTTCGGGCCGAGAAGGGCGCAGAACCGACCTTCCGCCACCGAGAACGACACCCCGTCGAGGGCGACCCGGTCGCCATAGCGGTATCCGAGATCCGAGATGGAGAGGCGGTTGGTCACGCGAAACCACTTCGAGCGAGGCGGGCGCAGCGATGCCGCGCGGATGCTGCGCCCGATCCTAGCCGCAGATGATTCCCTTCTCAAAGGGCGGATCGCGGCGCGCCCCCGCGCCCGGCCCGCGACGGTGGCGGCCAAGCAGCCCCGGGGGCATCCCGCGACAGCTGATCCCCGGCCTCGGCCCGACGGCGGCACGGAGGTCCGGTGCTAGGTGCCGCCGGGCCAACGGCAGGACGCCCGCCCCCGCCGACGCGGCCCCGCGCGCCGCGCGCAGAACCGCCGCCTGGTGCGCGATGTCGCGGCTAGCCGTCGGCTCGTCGAGCAGCAGCCAGCGCCCCTCGCCCAGCGCTCGCCCGGCCATGAGATGGGCCGGCACGCGCGCCATCTGGGCGCGGTGGCGCTCGCCCCCGACAGCTGCGTGACGGGCCCGTGGGGCGTGGCAGCCGAGGCTGTTCGCGATCGCCGGGGCGGCCGTCTCGGCGGCGCCGGCGATCGGGGGCGGCGCGACGGGCTCAGCCGCGGACGGCATCGCTCCGCCCGATGGCGCAGTCGCTACGCTGCCCGGATTGGTGCCTGTCATCCCGTTCCATCGCCCAAGCGCCGCCCCTTCGGGGCTTCAAGCGGCTGCATGGCGGGAAGCTGGGTCGACCTACGTCTCCGCCGCCAGAATACCATATCGAAAAAGTTAACTATCCAGCCGCGGCGCCGCCTCAACCGCGGTGCCGCGCATCGTCGGGTGCGAGCAGGGCGCGAACGATAACACGGCGCGCGGCCTCGGCGACGAGGCCGATCAGGATCGCCACGGCGGGATCGAGCAGGAAGGTCAGGACCGCGGTGATCGCGATCACGATGCGGCAGGACAGCGTGGCGTCGAGGATCCTCCGGCTCGTCGCGAGCTCGGCCGCGCCGAACAGGAGGAGCGCCCCCAGAACCGGCAGCGGCACCAGTGACAGCGCCGCAAGCTGGGCCGTTTCGGGCGCGAAGGCGAGCGCAAGGAGCGCCGCTCCAAGGAGCCCGGTCCCAAGGCCGCTCCGCGCGCCGAACCGGTGATGCGCCGCGAGCCCGCCGGCGCCATGGCACATCGGCACCGCGCCCATGGGACAGAGCAGCAGGTTGAGCGCCCCGCTGGTCAGGCAGAGCCGCCGCTCGGTCAGTCGCCCGCGACGGTCGGGGAACAGCTCGCGCGCGAGGACCGCGGTCACAAGGACGGCATTGGTCAAGGTCAGCGGCAATTGCGGCACGACGCCCTCGCGCAGGGCCGCCGGCAGGTCGGAAAGCGCCGGCAGCGTCAGCCCGGGCGGCGGTGCGACCGGCGACGGGCCGGCCCCGAAGGCAGCGTTCACCGCCGCCGACAGCACGACGAGCAAAAGCGCGCCCGGCAGCCTCCCAGCCCCGCTGGCAAGCCACAGGAACGCGACGGCCGCGGCCCCGACAGGCACGGACGGCAGGACGAGCGAGACGGCATGGTGCGCGAGCATCGCGCCAAGCCCGAGCTGAAGGCCCGCGACGACCGATTGCGGCACCAGGTAGGCAAGCCGTCTGATCGTCCCGCTGAGACCGATGAGCAGAAGCGCCACCCCCATCGCGACACCGCTCAGCATCAGGCTGCCCGAGGCGAGCCCGCCCGCCAGCGCAACCGCGCCGATCGCCTTCATCGGCTGGACGGGGATTGGCGCACGGTAGATCGCCGCCGACACCAGATACGCGATCCCGAAGCCCGCGAGCGCGCCCGAGGCGGGGACGAGCCCCGCCATCACCAGCCCGAGCGTGAAGGGAAGCAGGACCCCCAGATCTGCAATGCCGCCATTCAGCTCGCCGAGGATCGACGCGCGTCGGGTGGTGTCGGGGCAGCCTTCGCTCAACTCTCGCACTTCCTTGTCGCGGATCATGTCCGCGTCAGGTCCCGTTGGTCTCTCGCCCGTGATAGCGCGGTGCGGCGCGGGGTTCCAGAAATCACCGCGACTTGAGGGATGCCGCCATTTCGCGCAGGTGCGGGCCGAGTGAGGGTCTGGCAATCGGCTTGCGCGCGGCGACGACGAGGCCGCGCCCAGTCTGGCCCGGGCGGTGCTGCGCTGCCCACCGTCAAGGGGCGCGATGCCGGTGATGGTCGCTGCGCGTCGCGTGATCGGCTTTGGTGTGCTGTCACAGCCTGTCGCGAGCGGTGTTGCCCGCTCCCGCGATCACCGGGCGTCGGGCCGCGGCATGCGCGCGGGCGGGCGCGCGCCGTCGCCCGGCCCCTCGGCCTGGGGTCCGGGGAAGGGCCCGAGATGGCTTGCCTTGTACTCGACCTGGAAGATGTGGTTGTAGAGCTGCGCGACCCAGACCTTGCCCTCGATGGTCAGCTCGAGATAGCGCAGCGCCGGGCCGATATAGGGCTGGACATGCGCCCAGAAGAAATCGGGATAGCGCTCGACCACGTCCATGGGCGAGCTGTAGCCGAGTTGCTGGGCCACGCCGGTCTCGACGAATTCCTGGTAGAGCGCATTGGTCTTGCGCCGGTAGAAGGGGTCGCCCATCTGCCCGATCAGGTCGGCCGCGCGGACCAGCGCGGGCTCGCTGTCGGTGTCGGCATGGTCTGGGCCCGGCGGAACCGGGAAGCGGGTGTATTCGATGGCCCGCGCGATGCGCTCCTCGTCGATGTATTCCGAGGGGCCGAAGCGCTCGCGGGCGTAGATTTTCGCCCGCTCGATGTGGAACGGCCCAAGGAAGGCGTCCGAGGCGCCGCGCGGCGGCGTCACGGTCTCGCCCGCCTCGTTGATCACGAAGGCGTCCCGCCTGTCGCCGCTGCAGGTGCCGCGCACATAGCCGATGTCGTGGATCAGCAGCGCGACCGTGTAGTGCAGCCAGTCCTCGGGCTGAAGCGCCTTGGCGAGCAGCCGCCCGCGGATGATCTGCTGGCCCGCCAGCGTGACCATCATCGTGTGCTCGGCGTTGTGGTAGAGCGCGTCCGAGTTCGCCAGCCGCTCCATCACCAGCCGCGCCGCGCCCCCGATGAAGGTCGCGTATTGCGGCTTGCGGGTCGAGAAATGCTGAAGATACAGCTCGCTCAGATAGGTCCCGAAGGCCGAGGCCACGATGGTGGTGGGATCGAACATGCGCGGCCCTTTCGTCTTTGGCCGAATCGTGAGCAGCCCGGATTGGTCGGTCCAAATGGAGTTTTAGTCCATGGTGGGCGTGCGGTCCATTGACGTGATGACGTCCGGTGCCACTGACCAGTATCCAGGCGCGCTGTGCGGCTGAATGATGGCGTAGTGGTGGCGTGATTTTTGGATCAGGATTTTTGCCTCGTGAAGCGCTGGAAGATTTCGCCGTCATGAAAGTTTTCTCGGCGTCTTCCTTCGAAGCTCGCGCGATATTCGTTGTACCATTGTGAATTAGGCTCGATGAAGGCCATTCTCGCGCGAACGTCGTTCGGCCAACCCCGCACCGTCTCGGCGACGAACTCTGGGCCATTCTCGGCGCGAATGAAGCCTTGCCCACCGCGTAGGATTAACAGATCCGTCAGAATATCGATTGCGTCGGTCGGGTTCATCTCGCGTCGCATCGAGATCACCAGGCGTTTGCGGATGAATCGATCGAGCATGATCAGCAGCCGGAAAGCCCGACCATCCGCCGCGCGACGGTTCACGAAGCCGTCGGAACAGACGTGATCCCGGCAATCCTGCCGCAGCCGGACGCCAGAGCCGATATTGAGTCAGGCGTCCCCCCTACAGTCATTTCTTGCAGATCGAACATCGATCCACTGATCTCGGCCCCGTCGCCGGCATGTTGAGGCCAGCCGCAGAGCGAAATGTCTGGTACCGTCCGCCCCGATGTGGCTGCCCGGACGCGTCAGTGGGCGGCACCCGTCATTTCGGTGATCCGGTCTTCGAAGAACCTGATGGTGGACTTGAGACCATCCTCTAGGCGTGTGAACGGCTCCCATTGCAGGCGCTCGCGCGCGAGCGAGATATCTGGTTGGCGCTGCTTTGGGTCGTCCTCGGGCAGCTCTCGCATCACGATGCCCGACCTTGAGCCCGTCATAGCGATGATCCTCTCCGCGAGTTCGAGGATCGTGAATTCGTCCGGGTTTCCAAGGTTCACAGGGCCTGGTAGGCCATCGTCACTCGCCATGAACTTGAGGAAGCCGTCGATCATGTCGTCGACATAGCAAAAGGAACGGGTTTGCTTCCCGTCGCCATAGATGGTGATCGGTTGGTTCCGCAGGGCCTGCATGATGAAGTTCGACACCACTCTGCCGTCAGCGTGATGCATTCGCGGCCCATAGGTGTTGAAGATGCGCGCAACCTTGATCTTGAGCGCGTGTTGTCGATGGTAGTCGAAGAACAGCGTCTCGGCGCAGCGTTTGCCTTCGTCGTAGCAGGCGCGCCGGCCCACCGGGTTGACCCTTCCCCAGTATGTTTCGGGTTGCGGGTGAACTTCAGGATCGCCGTAGACCTCGCTGGTCGATGCCTGGAAGATCTTGCATCGAAGGCGTTTTGCCAGCCCCAGCAAGTTGATTGCGCCATGAACCGATGTCTTGGTCGTCTGCACCGGGTCATGCTGATAGTGCACCGGCGAGGCAGGACATGCGAGATTATAGATCTCGTCGACTTCGACATAGAGCGGGAACGTCACGTCGTGGCGCAGGAACTCGAAGCGCGGGTTGTCGTGCAGGTGCTCGATATTTCGCTTCGTGCCCGTGAAGAGATTGTCGGCGCAGAGCACTTCATGGCCCTGCTCCAGCAGACGGTCGAGAAGATGGGAGCCGAGGAAGCCTGCACCACCGGTTACAAGTATTCGCTTGCGGCAATCGAAGAGACGCGACATCTCCCTCTCTCATCTTGACAGGCGCCGATCGGACGGGACGAACGCGAAGGGTGACTGCTGGCATCCTTATCCGTCATGGACGGTCGCGCAAGAGCATCTCTCTGCGACGCGGATTTTCCCGGTTTTGTGGTCATGTTGGGGCGGATCCAATCGCGTCAATCCGGCAGAACCGGGAAGCCTGCGAGGTCTCGCAGGTGCAGAGCCCGAGCGCGCGTGGTGGCTGAAGGCGCCTATCGATTCCGACCGGGACGGGAACAAACATGCAAGCCCCGTGTGCCGTCCCCAATCGACGGCGATCGTCTCGGACATGTCGGGGGCTCGAGCCGAAGCTCGCGAAACCAGGCTCCGTGCCGCGTCTCCTCAGTCCGGAAGCGCTCCGAGCGGCGCCACAATCGAAGCTGCGTTCATCTATTTTTCGCCAGATTCACGCGATCTTAAGGCCCAACTCTCCTGCATGATCAGAACTGTGCCCATAGCGCAGCCGATGTCGGTTTCTTTGACTCGGTGAGCAACTGGTCGCGAAGGCGGCGCAACGGTCGCCACGCTTGGGTGGAAGCGGAGTGGGAGCGAGCAATGAAAAACGGTAAAGTCCCGCGAACGCGCGGACGGCTGATCACGGTCAGGACGACGGAGATCGCCTCTCAAGTTGTGATCGTGACTGTCCTGGTGCTTTTCGCCGTGCTGAACTTCGCGCCGGCGTCCGAGCCTTCGAAGCCGCCTGCTGGCGCCCACGCGGTCCTTGGCGCCGATAACCGGTTCTCTGCTTTTTCGCCTTCAATCTCGACCGTGAACGCGCCCGAAACTCGGCTTTCGGACGCCGAGGCTTCTCGCTCGCGTGTCGCTCTGAACCACTGAGCTTGATCCTCTCCGAAGCGATGCTGCCGCACCTCGCGGTGTCGGGCTCGATTTGTCGGGTGAGTTCAGGGTGTGCGCACGAGTTGCTCTCGGGCCGGCGGCGGTGACGCAGAAATGCGATCAGGATCGTGCCAGCCTCACGCCATTGGAAAATGCTGGCGCCGCTTGCGCATCCGTTCGGGATGCTGACTGTCATTTTGTCAGAGACTTGAGGTAGCGTTCTATCGTTCGGCTGCCTTAAGCTTGCCGACACTGCGCCCGACGGATCGGGCGGAACGGGAGGTTGTCATGCGCCGCTTCGCCGCAATCGCGTTTCTGACGCTCGGTCTCGCCTTGCCGGGATGTGCTTCGCAGCGGAGCCGGGATCTCGAAGCGGGCTGGGAGTTGATGCAGGCCCAGAACTACACGGCAGCGCGCGACAAATACATCGAGATCCTTGCGGAGAATCCGAACGAGCCCTTCGCGCTCCTGAATCTCGGTGTCGCCTACCATAATCTCGGGGAATATGATCTCGCGCGACAGAACTATGAAGCGGCGATCGAGCATGGCAAGAATGCCGAGGTCACACGCGTCGTTGAGGAAGGCAGTGTGAAGACGACGGCCACGACCGTCGCCGACAAGGGTCGTGACAACCTGGCACTCCTCCCGAAGCGTTGATCAGCGCATGTTTTCCGTGCGAGCGCCCGGGCGAACCGGTCGGGCTCTGAACGCACGGAAGCCGCTGCCCCCGCATCCGTTGCCAGATGGGTCAGGAAGGGCGCTCCACGTTGCGATCCCGCACTCTCCGTCATGCCTCGACGACAATCGTGGCAGACGGATGGAAGTATGAAGCAAGGGTTTTTCGTATCGAGGCCAAGACCTTTGCCACCGCGCCGAGGTTGCTGCCGCTAAGGCGGATGCGCCGCAGATTGTCCCAAAATGGCCTAAAAGTGTTGCCAATCTACATTTTGGCGGCGTGAGAACGTTGCTTTATGTGTCACGAAATGCTCTGGGTGAGATGTAGGGGTGCGAAGGGAGACCATGCGGCGCAGGTTGGTATTGGTCGTGGCGGTCTGTTCCGGGATCCTCGGAACTGCCGAAGAGGCTGCGAGCTTGAGCTTTGCGGAGTTCGATGGAATTCCAGATTGGCGGCGGGAGAGCTTCATCTCAACTGTCTTGCACTATTACTACTACAACTACCTGCAAGACCCGGCCATGGTCGCCACGGCGAACTGCATGACCGATCTCGATCGGGAAGTTGCGGCTGACGGCAACCCGTATCTGCTTTCCGTCATCCTGCGGGATCTCCGCAGCCCCGCGTTCGACGGGGCTGCGAACAATTCGGTCGAAGGCGTCATCAAGGCCATCATTGATCGTGAATGCGCGACGCGCTAGGCGCGCGTCCCGAAGCGATGCGCGGGCACTGACGGGCGGCGTGCGCTCGAGCGCGCCTTTGCCGAGGGTGGCATCCGTCAGCGCTACGAGCTGGAATAGGGTCGAATGACCTCGATCGTGAGGTGGCCGAGCCTCGGACCGGCCCACTGTCGCGATTTCCAGATGAAGCCCGTTCCCGCGTCGATCCAGTAGGTGTTGGTGATCGCGCGGCGCACATTTCTGCATGTTTCCACCACCCGCACGAGGTCGTAGGGGATCTCGACGATCTCGATCGGTTCGCGGCCCTGGGGCTGCATCACGCATTTGAGCACGATCGAGTAGGGCCCGAGGTCGCGCTGCGAGAACTGATACTCCCGCCAAACCTCCGAGGGCCACAACGCCAGCGGCGTCGCGTGAGCGATCGGGTCTCGCGCATCGTGGCGAACCCCCTCGAGATCAAAGCCGACCGCCACGATGCCGGCGAGAGCGCCGCCGAACACCCTCACCGAGTTGCCCGCCGTGTCGCGGTAGTCGAGATATCCGCCATTGTCGGCAAGCGGAACGAGGTAGGCGGGCGCGCTCTCGTCCGTCGCCACGGAAATCGTCGCGTAGGGAATCTCGTTGAGTCGGGCCCGGCTGACCGTCGGTGCTTGGGCGCCCGCGTCGGTCGTGGCCAGTGTCGACACGAGCGTGTCTCCGATGCGTGTGAATGTCCCGGGGCCGCCGCTCGAACACCCCGTCAGTGCGGCCAGGAGCACTGCCATGGGTGCCCGGCGAAGGCGCCGTAGGTGAGGTTCGAGGCACCAGGTCACTTCCAGAAGCCCTGCCAGCTTTCGCGCAACTCTGCGCGCCCCATATCCTGCACGATCGGATAGAGGCGGTTCGAGACGATCAGGCGCTGTCCGCCATCCCGGGTCACCGGGCGCACGATGGTCGAAATCGTCGATCGCGTCTCGAAGGGCAGCGTCCAGTTGAGCGGGATCGTGAGGATGAGCCCCTTGTCGAAGCTGCCTTCACCGAACTCGGAAAAGGGCACATCGGTGAATGTCGCGAAAGCGCCAAGTTCCCATCCGTTGGGGAACCGCCGCTTCACCGTCAGCGTGCCGCCCCAGTCTCGGGCCAGGTAACGTCCGGCGTCGACTTGCACGCTCACCCCGTACCATCCGGTGTCCCAGTAAAGGCTCGCGTGGCCCGTGAAGACGTCGTAGTCGCGAAAGCCGAAGAGCTGGTCGTAATCCCGCTGCTTGACCCAGTTCATTTCGAGGCCGAGCCCCCAGCTCTGCTCAACCGGTTGCCAGAGCAGTTCGCCGCTCACCCCGCCGAACATGCCCTCGAGCAGGCCAACGGACAGGCGCCCGTAAATGTCCGCGTCGAGCTTCGTCAGGTAGTCGCCGGTGAATCTCTCGATGCCCGGATCGCCTTCGCGCAGGTAAAGGGCGTTGTCCGACCGGACGCGCGGCAGAACCGAGTCGCTCACGAGCTCGATTTGGTCGAGGTTCCCGATGATCCGTTTGGCCACACTCGCATTGGCGCTGAGCCCCGGGACCAACTCCAGCCCGCCGCTCACGACGCCGTCGAGGTCTGCACGCAGCGGCGAGTCCGGATCGAAATAGTTGACCCGCACGGCAGGATCGACTGACCAGTAGGGGCGCGGAAACAGATCCATGGTGCGCCCAACATCGCGCCAGTCCCGTGGCTCGGTGTCCTGGACACGGGCCGACAACCAGACGGCGCGCGCGGCATCCGGCCGTCCGACCTGGTCTTCCAGCGACGAGCGCTGGATCATCACGCTGACGACCGGGAGGCTGTTCTCCACCGGGATGATCTCGAACAGCTCGACCGATGGCGGCATCACGGCCGCAAGAGCGCGCGCGGTGCGCCCGATCGCGCGCGGCATGGCGCGGAACTTCTGGTTCTCGATGTAGACCGAGACCTCTCGCGCCTTGAGTTCGATGCCGAAGAGCCCGATCCGGTCGGCGTCAAGAGCGACCACAAGCTGCTCGACGATCTCTTGCCGGCCAGCCTCGTCGTCATACCAGTCGGTCGGGTAATCCGCGCCTTTCCGGACCTCCGCACGCACGGCGTCCTGACCTGCCTGGCGCAGTGCCACGGTGCAGACGGGTGTGCCGTCGGCGTGGCGAAACGTTACCGCATCGATGACGCCGTATTCGGCGTCGATCGCCTTCGCGGCCTCGGCCGGGCAAACGTAATCCGCCGCACTTGGAAGTGTCGCCGTCGCCCAGCGCAGTCCGTTGCGCCCGGTCTCGACTTCAACGCGTTCGACTCCGCTGTCCGAGTAGCGCAGCATTGCCGGAGCGCCCGTCAGTATTTCGCGCAATTCACCAAGTTGGGGCGCCGCCACGGCAGGGTCGGGGGCTGGGCGAGGTTGAACCGGCCGTCCCGCCGGCTCGTCGTCGAAGTCCAGGAGCGGCCGGAACGGGTTTGCACTGATGGTCACGCGCACGCCATACGTGGAGCCGTACATGTAGTATGCGCCGACCTCGATGCCTTCCAGGGGCCGGTACTCTGCCCCGAAGTTCAAGGGAATGTTTGGCTTGAAGTTCCCCGGGCCGCCTTCCCGGGTGTACTCGTCATCGCTGTATTCGGCCTTGAGCGAGAGCCCGTCGAGCGGCGTTCGCCAGGAGAGGCCGCCGAAGAACCCCATGTCTTCACCGGAGAAGAAATCGCCGAAATTGACCGTGCCGCCGGTATCGGCCGGCCCGGCGCGCGTGCAGAAGGTGTTGTTGTCGAAACAGAGCGGGTTCCCGACAGCATTGGTTCCTGCGAAACGTCCCCAGCCGACGCCACCGGTGATCGCCAGGTCTCCGTCCAAGACGTGTTTCGTTCCCGCGAAGTATTCGCCCGAGTAGATGCCCGTGCCAAGGAAATCCTGGAAGCCGAGGACCACCGAGGGCCACTCGGGGCCCTCTCTGATCAGCCGGAACTTCACGTCGAAGCTGCGATCGTAGAGCGTTCCGCCAGGTCCGAAGAAGTCGTCGAGGATCGAGTAGCGAAAGGCAGCCTCCACCCCGGGAAAGATCTGCGCCGAGAGCGTGTTGCGCAGAAAGCCTCCAAAAAATCCCGATGTGAATGACAGTTGCGCATCGGGCTGCATGTCTGCACTCGGCACGTCGATGAGGCCTGTCATGCCGTTGATGTTGTGCGTCGGGCGCGGTGGCATCGCCGGCTCCTCGCCGCGTGCCTCTCGCGCGGCAAGCAGGACGAGCGCGAGAACCACGGCGAAGCGCGTCACCGACGCGCCATGGAACGCTCCGAGCGAATGCAGACGACCCCGGCCCAAGGGCTCCCTCCCAAACACGTGGCAACACTACATTTCGGGGTCTGGGCCAGCAAGCACCTGGGCCGCAGGCGATCGGACGGCAGGCCGTCGTTCTGCCGGAGTGGCACAGAACAAAACTCGGCTTCCTGGGCGTCCCTCTGTCCGACCAAGGGAGCGAAATGCCCAAAGAGCCCCGTGCCTTGCGTGCCGCAGCGCTCGGTCCCGGTGCGGATGTGACCGAATGACGGCAGGCGGCCCGGGAGTCCGGTGCTCGAGGAACTCTCGCTTAACCGCAACCTCGTGAGATGGTAAGAGAACTCTCAGTGACCGTGATCAGTCGACCGGGGGCTCTCATGCGGCTGCAGGCCGGGCTTATTTGCGCGTTCGTTTTTGGATCGACGGGGTGCGGCGTCATCTACACGGTTCCGAAGGTCAGTGAGGGGAAGAACGCGCCGTTCTATCAGACGGATCTCGATGTGCAGGTCGTGCCGCTGACCTACGAGACCGCCGCTGCCGCAAACCTCGAACCGTATATCCCTCCGCGTCTGCCGACAGCCTTCCAGCCGAATGCTGCGGAGTCGGTGCGTCTGGCGTCCTATGGAACTGCCCGCCCGCTGCCGGCGCCGACGGCTCGAAGAGCGACCCGCCCCGATCCCGTGGTCGACCGGATTCCGCCGCAGATCGATCCCGGACCTTACCGCATTGGCATGGGGGACGTGCTTCTGATCAGCGTGAGTTCGGAGGGCACGACCATTGCCGGCCTGCCGGCGCTGATCGCCTCGCAGTCCAAGCGCGAGGGCTACACCGTCCAGGACGATGGCGCGATTGCCGTGCCCGATGTCGGTCGCATCGGTGTGGCCGGCATGACGCTGAAAGATGCCGAGGAAGCGATCTTCAAGGCGCTCGTCGCCGCCGGTGTCCGGCCGGCCTTCACTCTGGAAGTCGCCGAGTTCAATTCCCGCCGCGTCTCCATCGGAGGCATGGTGGGCTCGCCGTCCCTGGTTCCGATCACCTTGCAGCCGCTCAGTCTCGAAGTGGCCTTGAACATTGCCGGCGGCGTCGTTGCTCAGGATCCTGAGGTCACGAAGATCCAGATTTTTCGCGGTGGCGAGATCTACCAGATCGGTCTTCAGACATATCTCAGCAATCCCGGCCTCGGTAAGTTGCTGCTGCTGGACGGCGACAGCATCTATGTTGGCTTCCCGCCCGATCTTGCGGGCGAGGCGGAGCGCTATTTCCAGGAGCAGTTGCTTCTGCGCGGTCAGGAACTGGCGGAAATCGACCGCCGCAAGGCGATCGAGGACGAGATCGAGGCAAAGCTCGCGCGCGACCGTGCCCTCTTCAACGAGCGTCTGGAGCTTGGGGCGGTGCAGCGTCCTTACGCCTTCATCGCGGGCGAGCTGGGCAACGCTGAGGTGGAGCTGCCCTTCGAGGGATACATGAGCCTCTCCAATGTCCTCCTGGGCGGGGGAGGGCGATTGAACCTCGCTACCGCGGATTACGCGAAGATCTATGTGCTGCGCCGATCGACCGATCCCGCGCGGGTTGGCGGTGTCACGGCCTATCATCTCGATGCGGAGAACGCGGCCAACCTGGTGGTCGCCGCCGATTTTCGCATGCGCCCCAATGATCTCGTCTTTGTCTCATCGCAGCTCGTGACCGATTGGAACCGGGCCCTGAGCCAGCTCACCCCGTCCTTCTTCCTGCAGTTCCCGAGCCAGGTGGCCGCCTTCTGACGCCCGGTCGGATGGCGCGGATGTCGCTTTTTGACGTGGCTCGGTGAAGTCCGGATTCGGCATCAATGGAGATGCCGCTGGAAAACAATTCGCCGTGGGGATACGTTTGGATGCTGAAAGGCACTTAGCCATTGGAGCCGGAATGTCTTCTGAGCGTCCGAGCTGTCTGATTTTTCGTGCTTCCCTTGGCGCGTCATCATCTTGGTGCCTCGGCGTGCTCCCGGCTTGCTTTCGACGCCCGTCTCGAACCGTCGTCGGCGCTGTGACCGCTGCCGCGCTCGCCCTCTCGGTGCTCGCGCCGGGCCCCACATTGGCACAGGAAACGCTCGCCGCCGTGACCCAGGGGGACGCACGCACGCCGGGTCCGCAGGCCGGTGCCAGTGAGGAAGAGCGCTGCAAGTATATCCGCGCCGTCAAGGGGGACACGCCTTTCGTCCTCGATGAGGATGAGTACCAGACCTCTGACGTCGACCCCTTCTATCTCACCCGCAATGACACGCACTTGCCCGACGATTTCAAGGCGCCGGCAGACAGGCGCGCGCGCTGCCTTTCGGGCTTCGGCGTGGCGATCGATCCTGGCAGTGCCGCCTCCGCCGCGGGCGCGGCGAGCGGTGCGGCGACCGGGGTGCCGGGCGGCGCAGCTGCGGCGGGGTCGGGCTTCGCCGCGGCCGGCGCGATCGGGGCGATTTCTCTTCCGGTCATCGCGGCCGCGGTCGTGATACCGGCAGCCGTCATCGGCGCTGTCGTGGCAACATCTGGTAGCGGCTCCTCCGCCATACGTACGACGGGGAGCCCTCCCAG
Organism: Thermohalobaculum sediminis; assembly: GCF_023487995.1. Classification (GTDB taxonomy): domain Bacteria; phylum Pseudomonadota; class Alphaproteobacteria; order Rhodobacterales; family Rhodobacteraceae; genus Thermohalobaculum; species Thermohalobaculum sediminis. The sequence continues at coordinate 125,131 of NZ_JAMFKN010000003.1, read as the reverse complement.
CGAATGACCGGGACGCGGACGTGGTGTTTTCCATCTGCCGCGCATGTGATGTGCGAGCACATCTGACGCGTAAGCTTGGATGAAGGGCGGTTTTTTTTTGGTGCTGCGGAGCAGGAAGAACAGGTCGACGGAGGATGGCGGGCAGAAACCGCGCAACGCCCGCTGGAAGCGATTTGTCAGCTACCATCTCAGCATCATCCTCATAAGCCTCGTCGCGATCTCGGGCCTGATCACGCTTCGCATCCTCGACCCTTTCGTTGTCCGGGAAGCCCGGCAAACGGCCTTCGATCTTCTGCAGCGGGCCGAGCCGCGCACCTATATCGATGCACCGATCAAGATCGTCGATATCGACGAGCCATCGCTCGAAAAGCTCGGCCAGTGGCCCTGGCCGCGTGACCAGTTGGCGGAGCTGGTCGACCGGTTGCACGCTGCAGGTGCGGCAGTTGTCGCTTTCGACTTCCTGTTCGTCGAGCCCGATCGCATGACCTCGAGCGGTCTGCGCCCGGAGGTGCCGGGGCCGGTGCTGCGTTCGAGCGAAGGCGGCAACGTCACGATCAGCGAGCTCAGCAACGACGAGATCTTCGCCGATGCCTTGCGCCGCGGCAACGTGGTCCTGGGTTTCGGCTCATCTCCCCAGGTGACCGGCGCGCCGCCCGTGAAGGCCGGCTTCGCGTTTACCGGCGACGATCCCGCCCCCTACATCACCAAACTGCCGGGCGGCGCGCGCCTGTTGCCGGTTCTCGCGGAGGCCGCGGCAGGGGTGGGATCGGTCAATCTGAGGGCCGATAACTCGGCACAAGCCGTCAGGGTCGTCCAGCTTCTCTGGTCCGACGGCGAGGATCTCTATCCCAGCCTGATCACGGAATCCCTGCGGATCGCGCAGGGGGCGCAGACCTATGTCGTGCATGCCGATGAAGGCGCCGGGCGCGTGCAGTCCCTGCGGATCGGGGCGTTCGATGTCCCGACCGGCCCGCGCGGCGAGGTGATTCTCTACTACACCAAGTACCGGCCCGACCGGTATGTCAGCGCCGCGGACATCTTCGACAACGAACGCCTGACCGCGCTGGTGCCCGATCTTTCCGGCAAGATCGTCCTCATTGGCACCTCGGCGACAGGGCTTTTCGATCTTCACCGGACTGCGCTTGGACAAACCGTGCCCGGTGTCGAGATGCATGCCCAGGCGATGGAACAGATCATCCAGCAGCAGTTCCTCGTCAGGAAGGACTGGACGCGCACCGCCGAACTCCTCGCGATGCTCATCGCCTGCCTCGCGGTGAGCCTCGCAACGATCTTCGGCACGGCACAGACGGCACTCCTCGTGGGCGCGGCGATCTCGGCCGTCATTTCCTTCGGGATCTGGTACGCCTTTCGGGATCTTGGCGTCCTCGTCGATTTCAGCTTCCCGCTCGGGAGCGGCCTGGCTGTCTGGTTCATCGTGACCGTCTTCCGCTATATCGTGACGGACCGGGAGAAGCGCGGCATCCGAACGGCGTTCAGCCGCTATGTTCATCCCGAGGTCCTCAAGGATATCGAGCGAAACTACAGCCAGGTGCAACTCGGGGGCGAGAACTGCGAGCTGACCGTGATGTTCACGGACGTGCGGAACTTCACGCCTTTGAGCGAGCGGCTTGCGCCCGAAGAGGTGGTGAGCTTTCTGAACCGCCTGCTGAGCAGGCTCGGCGCCGAGATCGCGGAAGAGGCCGGCGTGATCGACAAGTTCATTGGCGACGCGGTGATGGCCTTCTGGAACGCGCCGCTGCGCCAGCCGGATCATTGCAGGCGCGCCTGCGCCGCCGCCTTGAAGATGCGCTCGGCCGTGCAAGGGATGAACGCCGACCAGTCCTTCGGGTTGCCGGAGCACGTGGCCCGGGACGGGCCAATCGAGATCGGCGTCGGCATCAACACCGGTCCCGCTTGCGTCGGCAATGTCGGCTCGGCCGAGCGCTTCAACTACTCGGCCATCGGCGATGCCGTCAATGTCGCAGCGCGGGTTGAGTCGGCGTGCAAGGAGGTCGGGTATGATCTCGTTGTTTGCCGCTCGACGGCCGAGCAGGTGCCCGATTTCGCCTTCCTTGAGGCCGGAGGCGTCGCGCTCAAGGGGAAGACCGATCGTGTCAGCCTCATGGTGCTGGTCGGCGATGAGACTGTCAGCGCCTCTGCGGATTTTGCCGAGTTGCGGGAGAAGCATGCTCGTCTGATCGAGGCCCTCGGTCGAAACGATCCCCCGTCGATCGAGCGGGCCCTCGAGGACTGTCGGCCTCTCGCGCGACGTTTCGGCCCGAAGCTTGTCGAGTTCATCAACAAGATGCCGACGCGGATGGAGGACTTTGCGGCGCCCGAGGCAGTCGAGCTGGAACTCGTCCCGGCCGGTTGATCTCCGGCCGGTTCCCTGCGGTGATCGGGGGGGGGCATGGCACCGATCTGGTGCGGGTCGCCTGCAATGCGTGGTGGGCTGCGGGGACCCCTGCGCTCCAAGATCGAGGTCGGCGCAAGACAACCCCCGCGTGCGGCGCAGCATCAATGTTCTAGAATGGCGTGACGCCTGATGATATAAGGTGATGAACGAGTTTGACGTGAATGAGGCGCATGGGGGGCGGGGGCTGTGACGCGGGCTGCGACATCGTCCAGGCGTGGAATTTGCAGCAGGCCGCGTCTCAGATCGCAAACGAATGAGAGTATTTGAGTATGAAGCGCATCCTCGTCGTCTTCCTTGCCGCCTTGGCCATCCTCACCGAGGCCGGTATCGCCGAAGCCGAACTCATCGGTGAGGCGGTGGCTGTGGTGGACAATGCCACCACCGAGGGCACCGTGGGACAGCAGCCGCTCAAGACGGGCATGCAAGTGTCCCTTGGCGACCGCGTGACAACCGACGGGAATGGCGAGGTCGCGTTCCGCTTCAAGGACGGAACGCGCATGGTGGTCGGCCCCAATTCCAGCCTGATCCTGGACTCCTTCGTCTTCCGCGGCCGGGCGGCCGACAACCAGTTCGTCGTTCGGGCCTTCAGTGGCGCCTTCCGCTTCATCACCGGCGGCGGTCAGAAGGACGCCTACCTGATCCAGACGCCCGCGGCGACGATCGGTGTGCGGGGCACCATCTTTGATTTCGCCGTGACCCCGGGTGAAACCAACCTGCTCCTGCTTGAGGGCGGTGCGAGTGTGTGCGGCATCAACGGAGAGTGCACTCTGGCCGACGCACAGTAGGGGCTCCGGGAGTTTGGCCCGCGGCTGCGAAGACCTGCTTGAGCGCGGCCGGATTTCGCCGCGCACATGGTGGAACCCGGCAAAATTGATGCGAGAGCGCTCTCTCCGGCGTTTGGCGCGGCGGTCGCGCTCGCGCTCGCGTCAGTCGTTGCGGCCTGACCATGAGAATTCCGGACGATACCTCGGACGCGCCAACTGCCCGAAGGCGCACCGAAGATCGTCGGGCTCTGGGTCGTTGGGGAGCAGCGGGGAGACCGGCCCGTGATCGGAGCGTCGAGCCCGCGACGGCAGTCATCATCCCGAGGCGGGGCATAATGGGCGGAAATCAATCTCTCGATCGGGTCCGCTGCGGCCCGGGCGAACGTGTCATGGCGGACGAGAAGGCAGTTGCCGTGACAGGTCAAGTGGGCCGGGGCAGAGCGCTTGCGACGACGCCGGAACAGCAGGCCCGCCGACTGACTTCGCGAAGGCCACGAATGGCTTTCGGCGTCGCGCAGGCAGCCTGGGGGAGAAGGGGATGAAGCCGGGCAGCGACAAGGAGCCGGATGGGACCGATCCGCGCTGGTACGTGGTGCGCAGCAAGCCGCACAAGGAGAGCTTTGCCGGGGCAAACCTCGAGAACCAGGGATTTCAGGTCTTTCTGCCGAAGCTGCTCAAGACCGTGCGCCACGCGCGCCGTACACGCGAGGTCCGTGTCGCTCTCTTCCCCCGCTATCTTTTCGTGAGGCTGGACCTCGCCAGCGGCCCTTGGCGCGCAGTCATGGGGACCTACGGCGTGGCCCAGCTGGTGACGGATGGATCGTTCCCGATTGCCGCGCCTCGCGGCCTTGTCGAGGGCCTGATCGCGGCCGCAGACCGGGCGGGCATCGTTGACCTCACGCGTGAACTCCGTCCGGGGCAGGCGGTCGAACTCCTCACCGGCCCACTGGCTGGGCAGGTCGGACGCCTCGTGGCCCTCGACGGAGCGGGCCGCGCGCGGGTTCTGCTCGAACTTCTCGGGGCCCGACGGGAGATTGCGGTGCCGTCATCCGAACTGGCGCCAACCGGTGGCAGAGAGTGAGTTTGACCGCCGCAAGTTGCCAAGGCGCGGTGGACGGCCAAGCGTTGACCACGCCGCAGACGCAAGCCGCCGAAGCACGTGGCGCGTCATGCCGTGAACGAGATGTGCCTCCAGGAGCGCCAGGCGCGACGCCTCGCGAGAGACATGATTGAGCCCGACGCTCGCCGTCGCCGGCGTCGGAGAGCCCGGGGGCAATCACTGGAGGCCCACGATGGGGCTCTCGAGCGCTGTCCTTGCGCAACATCTGGTGTTATCGCGCAAGGCTCGCGCGCGCGGGGCGCGGTTGGGTGTGATCACAGAGAACGATCACACCCGGCGAGCCAATGGCCGCATCGCATAGCGCACGGTGCCGCGCAGGAAATGCGCCAGCTGGATCGGGAAGCGCGGCGCGTTGTCAAAGGCGCGATTGAGCTCGACGCTTGCCCTGATCGGGTTCGGCCAGCGCGCCGCGATCTCCCTGGGAAGATGGCGGGGCGCGAGCCGATAAATCTCGGAGAGTCTCATGCGTTGACCGTCCATTTGCTCGCCTCGGTTGAGCGCGGCTCTCACAGTCTTGAGCAGCCAGGCCGGCGGGTCGACGTCGCGCACCATGTCAGGGAGGGCCGCGGCACGATCGCGCGACAGGAGTTGCTCTGCAAGCCGCACCGCGCAGGCGACCCAGCCCCGGACGATCGGGTCATGGCCAAGCGCGCGTTGCCAATCGAAGGTCTCGGTGCAGGCCGCGACGATGGCAGCAACGTCCTCGAGTGGACGGCGATGCACGCCACCATCGATCACGAAATGCATGGCGCAAATCCGCAGATGATGCTCGGGGCAGGGAACCAGGATACGCGCCTGCCCGCCAACGCGCAGCTCCTGCGCCTGAGCAAACACTTCGTCGACCTCGAGCCGATACTTTGCAAGATGTCGATGCAGATCGACCATCACGCCCAGGTGCGGCGCGCCGGCGGCGATGTGAAGGTTGACGGTTCCGTCTTCCAGTTCCGTCGCGGCCCGAGCGGCCGGAGGCACGAGTGTCTCGAGTGCTCTGCGAACAGCACTGAACTCTCTGGGCATTGCGCAGATGTCGATATCGCCCATCGCCCGCTCGTCCGGGCGGTCGTAGAACTGCGCAACGGTCCAGCCCTTGAAGAAAAGAGGTCTGAGGCCTTCGGCATCGAGGAAAGTGGCGACCGCTGCCAGGATGGCTTCGCGTTTCGCGAGCGCAAAAAGATCCGCGTGCCGATCCGCACTCAAGGCTATTGGCACGTCACCTTGGGCAGTTTCACGGGGCAATCCGGGTAACCTGGAAGCGACTGACATCCGTCAGGGATACACTGGAAGGGGTCGCCGCAACTTCCGTCCGGATTCCGTGGCTTCGAGCAAATCAATCCATCCGGACAGCAATTGTTTTGGTCGCATGGGATCCCCTGAACCTCGATGCAAGCTCGAACCGATACCGCCGCAGCGGGGCTCGGAGTCAAAATCGTCGTCACGAATGGGATGGCCGCGGCGGCAGTGAGGCCGGCATTTCGCATGAGCTCGCGGCGCGACGGCCTCGACCCTCGTGCCATCCGAAATGCACCCGAGTTCTCAAGAAGGTTGGCACGCGCAAGTCCATCGAGAGCCGCGTTTACAAGCTTGACGTCCTGCCCGATCTCCGCAGCGATCTGTCTCGCGTCTCTCGTGCCGTCGCAGAGCTGGAACACGGCACTCGCTGATTCGCTCAGGGCGCTCGCACGATCGGTCGCAATTTCGTAGACGACGATCTCCTTGCCGGCAGGCTGAACGATCAGACCTTCGGTCCGGACCATGGGAGTGTTCTGTGTTTCCGTCAACGTGAACTCCCTGAACGCATTGCGTCACGCGACGCGATCGATCATTCGCAAGATCTTGCCCGCTGCCTCCGCCGCCTCTCCGCGCGAGGTTCGCACGACGCGCGCCTGATCCGAGATCGATGCCATGGTCTCCATCGACTTTTCCGGCGTCGATTGTACGGCGACCGTATTCGAAAGCAAGGCAAGCGCGCCCTGGCCCGAGGAAAGCAGCTGCGGCCGCCAGCGCGCGCCTTCCTTGTAGCGCGTCATGATCACGAGCCCAACCGGTGCGGGCGCCTTCGCCTGTCGGCCGCCAAGATCCTCCACCGGGATTAGCCGCGCCTCGAGGCTTCCTTTTGTCTTGACGGCAAGGGGTTTCGGGTAGGGATGAACCTGTCCGTCAGGATCGATCACGGCATAGTCGTCCGAGAAATACTCAGCACCGGCTTTCACGAGCTCCTGGATGAGCGTCGTCTTCCCACTCTGGGTTGGCCCTGGCACGACGATCGCGCGGCCCTTCCACGCGACCACGCCGGCATGAACGAAAACGCCCTCCCGCGCTGCATGCGCCAGGACGATTGGAAGCCATGTATCGAAACCGTTGAGGAGGTCCTCCGGCTTGCGCGACCTCACCACCGGCGAGTGGTTCTGATAGAGCATGTTGAAGGTTCGAACCCGGGAGTTCGGCTTCTTTCCGCCACGGATCGCCGAGAACACGCAGTCGACGACCTCACCATCATATGGCCGGGCGACCGAGGGCACGTAGCTCTGAAGTTGCTCGAGCAGTTCGATACTTTCCGAGCGGACCGCGATCCGCGCTCCGAAACACTCGAACGCAAAATGATGCGGCCATTCGAGCTTGTTCAGGTTGTCATAACACGGCGTATGCGAATGCTCCGAGAGCGCTGGCGCGGGCGTGTCATGCTGGATGTCAAACTTGAGCTGACGGGGCATCTGACAGTTCATCGTCATTCAGTTCTTTCCGGGTGCCTGCCTGTCACGCGTTTCACGGAGCAGTCTCCTGTGGTCCGGTGATCAACGGCCGTTCGGCGCGTCATGCCGAGTAATACTTCCCCAAGCCGTAACCACGCGTACCGTAACCGTAGTATCCATATATATCCATCCGCTTCGGATCGACGCGCGTCAGCGCGAGAACCGAGACATGCACGTGCGCCTGGCTCAGTGAACCAAGTCCGGTTTTCACCATGCGCCTGGACGTCTTGTTCCAGCGGACGGCGTAGACGGTGGCGTCTGCATGCTGGGCGAGAACGCGCGCGTCCGGCACGGCGAGAACAGGTGGAGTGTCGAGCACGACGAGATCGTATTGCTCGCGCGCGTCCGACAGGAACCGCGCGAACTGGTCCGACTCGAAGAGATCCACGGGCGTGACCTTACCCCCCTCGGCGAGCACCACGTGCAGACCTGTCCGCTGGTCGATGATGCGAGCGTCTTCGAAGCTGCTGGCGCCGCTCAGGATGCTCACGAGCCCCTGTTTGCCGGTCGTGTCGAAGAATTTGCTCAGAACGCGCCGGCGCAGGTCCGCGTCCACGAGGAGAACCCGCTTGCCTGAAAGTGCCGTCGTCTGCGCAAGGGCGGCGGCCAGAACGCTCTTGCCCTCTTCAGGAACTGACGACGTCACGAGCACCACTTTCGGCGTGACATCGACATTCGAGAGCTGGATCGCCGTGCGTAGATTTCTCACGGCTTCGCCAAGCCTCGAGCCTGGTTTTTCCACGATCTCCTCGAGCACCGCCTTCGCGTGACGCGATGGCCCGTTCGGAATGACGCTGATCACCGAATGCCCGCTCACCGCCTCGAGCTCCTCCGGCGAACGGATGCTCGTCCGAATGGCGTTCAAGGCGAGAACGAGAATAATGGCGAGGCCGATCCCCTTCAGGCCCCCTTTCAAGGAGTCTCTCGTCTTGTTCGTGAAGATTGGCCTGCCCAGTCCATGTGCCAGCGTCAAAACACTGACGTCCGATCGCTGCGTACCCTGTCGGACAGACATCTCCTTCAGCCGGCCGAGAAACGATTCATAGATCACCCGGGCGGCGTCCGCCTCGCGTTTCAATTGCTGCAAGGTGATCAGGTCGGAGGACTGCGCGCTGACCTGTGCAGCGAGCTCTGTGACGGCGGCCGCGAGGTCGCGCGCACGGCCCTCTAGGCGTTCTGCCTGAGAGCCCAGCGAGACGATCAGTTGCGCGAAGAGTGCATCGAACTCGGGAAGAGCGTTCTCGGCTGGATCATCTCGGCTGAGGCCCCGCGCCAGACGCTGAAGCTCCGGGTCGGTTGCGGCGCGGGCGATACCTGGGAAATCGTCATTTCTCCTGAGTTCCTCGAGGCTGGAGATCTGCTTGCGCAACCGCTCGGCGGTCTCCCAAAGCTCCGCCTCCTGGTCGCGCATTGCCTTCAATTGAAGCCTGCCTGCAACGAGAGCCTCCTCCCCGAGGAGCGACGCGTCAGCCGCAAAATCGGCGACTTTCCCCTCTGCCGTTTCGAGTTCGACTTTCAGTTCGGCGACACGCTCACCAAGCCAGACGATCGATTCTTCGATCTCGTTGAAACTTCTTTCGCGCTGCGAGGCCACGTACTCCTGCGCCACGGCGTTGACAATCGCTGGCGCCATCTCTGGTGACAGCGTTTGGGCAGAGATGAGGAAGACGTACGAGCCTTCGAGATTGCGCGTCGAGACCACACCGCGAAGCGCGCTCACGGCGGCTGATTCCGCCGCTTCCGGGGAGCCCAGTGCTGGAGTGAAGGAGGGCCGCGGCGGCGCATCCCGGAAGGGTTCGGTCACGGTTGTGAAGAGCTTCTCGAGCGTCGAAGCCGACGTTGCCTGCGGTGGCGGTGGAATCGACGGATTGAATTCCCAGTGGTTCTGGAGCTCGAGGGACTGGACCACGCGTCGCAGCAGATCTTCGGATTGCAGGCTGCGCAACTCGGTGTTGATGCTGGCTGTGCTGAAGAGGTAACTGCGGACCGGATTTCGCATCCCGGTGGGGTCCTGAACGTCGCCGACGTTCAGGATCACTTGCGCCGAAGCCGTGTAACGGGGCACCTGCTTCGACACCTCCCAGGCAGCGAACGCTGTGCCAATCAGCCCGCAAAGCAGGATGAACCACTTCTTCATCCACAGGAGATGAAGGATTGCACGAATGTCAAAGCCGTCTGTTTCGCCCTCAGGCGGCGGTGCGGCAGATGGCGCCCTGTCACCGGCGCCCCACGCGGGTGGAGAGCGCTTCGGCTCTCGCCAAGGGTCATTGGGCTTTAAGTTCAACGGTACACTGCCTTCTGGACCATTGCGGCAACTGCCGCTGTTACGCTACGCATGCCAAGTTTTTCTTTCGCTCAACGGCGTTGCAAGATCCTTCGGAAAACGCCGAACGCCTCGCGTGCGCCCGTGTCGCATCGATCCTAGGGGGCGATCTTACGCCATTTGGACCCTAATCTCGGCGACTTATCACTCAGTCTTGATCATGCCGCATATCGGTCGGCTCCACAACTCCTGCCGCTGCGTGAGCGATGCATGCGGAGGCTCGGGCCACGCTGTTGCAGGTGCGCTTCCATCTGCCGCGCAGGAGTTCCTGTGAGGTGTCCAATCCCCATCAGGATGCTTGGAATTTGCATAATGGCCCGCTGTCGGCGCGGATTGATGTGGAGGGATTATCAATGGACGAGTCTTCTACCCGTTCGACAGGGCATCCCCAAGGCGCGCGTCTACATGAAAGGGCCAGCCCGTGGCCGTTCGCAAGCTTGTCCTTCTTGTCACTTGCTCGCGTGGCCACTTGGCGATAGCGTTCAAATATGAACGCTCTTTCGAGCGTGCCGTTGCGAGAATCCTCGAGGGGCGCCGAGTCACCCCCCGTGCGGTAGCTTTGTCCCCACGCTCGGGCATCACGCTCTCACGAATTGTCCAACAATAACGACGATATCAGGTTCCGGATCTTGCGCCTGATCGAGCAGAATCCGGAGATCTCGCAGCGACAGCTCTCGCGAGAAGTGGGGATCAGCCTGGGCAAGCTAAACTATTGCATACAGGCGCTGGTCGAGAAGGGTGAGGTCAAGATCAGGAACTTCCGGGTGTCGCCCAACAAGCTTCAGTATGCCTATCTCCTCACGCCCGCCGGAATAGCCGCAAAAGCCAGCCTCACGGCGGGGTTTCTGCGCCGGAAGCAAGCCGAATATGATGCGCTGAAAGCGGAGATCGAGGAGCTGTCGAGGGAACTCAAGCAGGATCGGGCTTCCTGTGATTGAGTGTTCGGGCATTGCTCCTTGTAGCGCATCCCAAATCGGTATGAATTTTCTGCTACTATTGGCCCCCTCCGCGCAGGTATGACATTGAAAATTTTAGTGACGGGCGGCGCAGGATATATCGGAAGCCACTGCTGCAAGCTCTTGGCGAAACAAGGATACGCTCCCATCGTTTACGACAACCTTAGCACCGGTCATAGGGGCTTCGTACAGTGGGGCAAGCTCGTCGAAGGTGACATCCGTGATAAGGCGCGTCTTGAAGCCGTCCTTGCTGCTGAGCAGCCTGTCGCGGTCATGCATTTTGCTGCACTCGCTCTGGTAGGGGAGTCGGTTTGCCATCCAGAGCGTTACTGGAGCGTCAACGGCGCGGGAACTTATGCGCTTCTTGAAGCGATGCGCAAAACAGATTGTAACAATCTGATCTTCTCCTCTACATGCGCGATTTATGGCAAGCCCGACAAGTTGCCAATTGACGAGGGAGCTCCGAAAGTCCCGATCAATCCTTACGGCGCTTCGAAACTAACAGCCGAAATGATGATGGAGAGTTTTGATCGTGCCCATGGGCTTAGATCGGTCAGGCTTCGATACTTCAACGCTGCGGGAGCAGATCCGGACTGCGATGTTGGAGAAGACCATGAGTCGGAGACGCATCTCATCCCTCTAATTCTCGACGTAGCACTCGGAAGGCGGCCCGAGATCTCCGTCTTCGGCAATGATTATCCTACACCAGATGGGACTGCGATCCGAGACTATGTGCACGTCCTCGATATTGCGGAGGCACATATTGCGGCGCTTGATCATCTGATTGCAGGTGGCGAGACAATCGCCTTGAATTTGGGCACTGGCCGCGGAGCGTCCGTTTCAGAGGTGGTGGCGGCCGTAGAGTCGGTCACCGGATGTTTGATTAATAAAGTCCACGTCCCTCGCCGCCCGGGAGACCCACATGAACTGTGGGCAGATCCGATGCTTGCAGAAGAGAAGCTGAAGTGGAGAGCACAGAAGCCACTCGAGATTGCCGTCGAAGATGCGTGGCGATGGCACCAGATGCGATTTGGAAAAGAAGTATGCAAGGAAGGGGGAGGTAGGCGCATGTGATGAGGAGAGAGACCCTAATTCTCGAGCCCGGGCGGGCTGAAAAGGAGTACTGGCGCGATCTTTGGCGTTATCGTGAGTTGTTCTTCATGTTCGCGTGGCGGGACATCGCCGCTCGCTATAAGCAGACGGTGGTGGGCGTTCTTTGGGCCGTGCTGCAACCTTTGCTGACGATGATCGTGATGACGCTGGTATTCAGCAATCTGGCGGGGCTACCATCGGAAGGTGCGGCACCTTATGCGATTATGGTCTACGCGGCGATGTTGCCGTGGCAGTTCTTCGCAAACTCGCTTTCTGCATCCGGCAACTCGCTTGTTGGCAATGCGCCCCTGATCTCAAAAGTTTATTTCCCGCGGTTGGTGATCCCGATCGCTTCGGTTATCACGTCCTTTATCGACTTCCTGATCGCGTTCTCGATTCTGATTGCGCTGATGCTGATCTACCAGTTTTGGCCTAGCTGGCGCATGATGACGCTGCCAATCTTCACCGCACTCGCGTTTCTATCAGCGCTCGGACCGGGACTATTGCTGGCGTCAATCAACGTGAAGTATCGCGATTTCCGTTACGTAATCCCCTTCATCATTCAGTTCGGTCTCTACATATCTCCTATCGGCTTCTCCACCACGGTAGTGCGAGAGAAATTGGGAGAGACGCTCTTCTTATTTTATGCTCTCAACCCTATGGTCGGTGTAATTGACGGCTTTCGCTGGGCAATCCTAGGCGGCGAGAGCACTGTCTATTGGCCAGGGCTGCTCATTTCGCTCACAGCGACGATCACTCTGCTTTTGATCGGTATCGATCGTTTCAAGCGTGCCGAGAGAACCTTCGCCGACGTGATTTGATGGACGGCATTGCCATCCGTGTGGACAGCCTCGGTAAGGCATACCAGATCCGTCATGGGGCGGAGGTGCGAGATCGGCGCTTGAGTGAAATGCTGACCGATGAGTTTCAACGTTGGTTTCGACGCGGCGGCGACAGGCAATCCACCCTTGAGACGTTTTGGGCACTTCGGGACCTCTCGTTCGAGGTCCGTGAGGGGGAGGTTCTGGGAATCATCGGCCGTAATGGTGCTGGTAAATCGACGCTACTGAAGATTCTCTCCCGCATCACTGACCCCACCAATGGGCGTGTGGAAATCCGCGGCCGGGTTGCATCTCTGCTAGAAGTTGGAACTGGATTTCATCCAGAGCTGACTGGTAGAGAGAACATCTTTTTGAATGGTGCGATTCTTGGCATGAAATTTGGCGAGATTCGACGTAAATTCGATGAGATCGTGGAGTTTTCCGGCGTCGAAAGATTTCTTGATACCCCAGTGAAGCGATACTCTTCAGGTATGTATGTTCGTCTCGCATTTGCGGTGGCTGCGCATCTTGAACCCGATATCTTGTTGGTTGATGAGGTGCTTGCGGTTGGGGATGCTGAATTCCAAAAGCGCTGCCTCGGCAAGATGCAGTCTATCGCTGGAGGAGGGCGCACTGTCATATTTGTCAGCCATCAACTCCCATCAGTAGTAAGGCTATGCGAGAAGGCGTTGCTGATCGAAGGAGGACAGATCAGGACCAGTGGAAAACCCGAGGAAGTCATATCAGTCTATCGCGGCGCGGGAACCTCCGAAGCGATCAATGTGCATCTTCCACCGGACCCCAAGAAGTATGTACAGCTAACGCGTGTCGCGATCGAAAATGATGACTCAGCGAATGGCGACTTACCACTTTCACTCGATCGACCAATTCTAGTAAGGGTCCGCTTGACGGCAATTGAACCATCGCGAGAGCTCGCGCTCTCTTTTGCACTTCTCACCACTGAAGGTACGGTGGTCTTTGCCTCGAACTCTCCTAACGCTGGAGCAGATGTGTCGTTTGCCGAGCCGGGAGAGCGGGAAGTTCTGCTGACTTTTCCCGGCGGGCAGCTCCTGAATCGAGAGTTTGTTTGTCGCATTGCGTTATGGAGCCAGTCCGATGGCATTTTGGATGAGTATGAGACGGCTCCGGTGTCCTTCGTCGCACGCGAGACTCAGCGCTTACCGGTCCAACTCAACGGCCTGGTCGCGGGGCAAATTGGGTGGCAGGTCATGGAACCAGTTTGCCAAGTTTGAAGCGATATAAATGATTAATCAGGTGCACTAATCTTGGTATCTTTCGGGCGTTTTCGTGGAAGAAAGCCTCCATATCAGGCGCGGGAGGCCAGGGCCGATAAGATCAATGCCCGCTGTATTCAACCGCAGCTGAATCCTTGTTGAGCTTATCTGCTTGATGGTGAGTGTGTGTTCATGTGGTTGAAAAAAGATTTATCCACACTGAGACGTATTCGCACCTCGCTTGCCTTCCGTCTGCTTGGACAAGATGGCATTGCCGCGCTCGTTCAGAGCGATGGGCCGTCGCTTCGGGCTGTTCGCGCAAGAGTGGCCGCCGAGATTGACAAGCGCTTGGGAAGTACGGTTGCTTACGGGCCCTTCAGGGGACTAAAGCTCGCTCCCGCGAAGGGTTGGAATAGCTTGGACCGCGCGGGTTTGCTTTTGGCGATTTACGAGCGCGAACTCTTGGAGCATCTTGCGGCAGCCTGTTCGGTGCCGAGGCCGTTCGTAAATGTCGGCGCCGCCGATGGCTACTATGTGGTTGGTGCGCTTTGGGCAGGATGGTGCGACCGAGCGGTCGCTTTCGAGACATCGCCTGACCGCCGCGCACTGATCGCTGAGACTGCTGCTCTGAATGGCGTTAGCGATCGTCTTACGATCCTTGGACAAGCCGGCGACGACATGGTTGATGCAGCGAGTCAGTCCCTCGAGGGGGGGGGCGGGGCCGTCTGGCTAATAGACGTGGAGGGGGCCGAGTTCTCGCTCTTAAATGACTTTGTTCTTGGAAAACTTCGGGATGCGACGCTCGTTGTTGAAGTCCATCGTTGGGCCGACCCTTCGGGCGAGGCGCGAGAGCGTCTGTGGACCAGGGCACGTGCATTCGACCGCGTTGCGTTTGGGACGGGGGCGCGCGACCCATTCTGCTTCGAGGAACTTGCCGATTGCAGCGACGATGAGCGCTGGCTCGTATGTTCGGAGCGACGCCGCATGCCAGGGCTCTGGTGGCAATTAACCGGCCCGGCCGCCCCGCACCACCGGCCTATTGATGGGGTCGGCGTGGATGCCTTGACTAGATGAGCACCCTTCACGAGAACGTCCTCGCGGCGAATGGCGCGATGCCCATCGAGGTTTATGATGCCCTTTATGAGTTTGCGCGCGCGCACGCTCCCATGAATGCGCTCGAAATCGGCACAGGGCACGGTGCGTCGGCAATTGCCTTCACCATGGGCGCTAGTTTAGCAACTCCGGAGTTTAAGCTTATAACGATCGATCGGCTCGAGGATGACCGCTTTAGTGGGGAGCCATCTTCTCGCACCAAGTTTGGCGCACGGGAAGCGAACCGCCGGATTGTCGAAAGGAATTTCGCGCGCGCGGAACTTTCGCATGCAATTGCTCTCTTCGTCGGGACAAGTGAGGAAGTGATAGCATCCTCACAGCTGCCAACCCGTCTCGATGCATTATTGATAGACGCGGACGGTCGCTTCGATCGGGATCTCCTACTCTTCCGTGAACGGATTACGGAAGGTGCGCTCGTGGTCATCGACGATGTTGCAGGGCCCCCAAAGATCACGCACGCAGAGGGAGAGGCGCGCTGGCTCGATCTAAAGCACATTATCTCTGCACGGCTTCTCGAAGCCTATGTCGCCGAAGGATTCCTTGAAGAGGATTGCCGCGTGTCGTCCACGGCGTTCTGTTTCGCGCGCAAAGTTTCGCAGTGGAACATTGATCGCCTGTCAGCGATTGCGCTCGAATGCTATCGCACAATAGTGTTCACGAAGCTTGATAGTTCAACTATCGTTAAGTGGGCGATGGCCGAGCCGCAGCACTTTGAGGAGGCTGTTCTGGGGCGAAGATTACTCTCACATTTCAGAGTTCCGCTCCGTGCCGCCCGCGCCCTAAAGCGTCATGTATCTCTAGCACAAGCCAAGTTGAGAATGTGAAATATCTCTACGTTCTCACATCCGATGGTCCTAGCCGGTATGTCCGGATGACGGCTATTTCAGCACATTCAGTTCGGGCATGGGACGCGAGTGCGCACGTGACGCTTCTGACCGATGCGAGCTCGTTGCCGGGGCTCTCTGCGATCGAAGGAGGGTTCGACGACATCGTCGTTGCAGAAGCCCCTGATGCTGAGGCGCGTGTGAGGAGCCGCCACCTCAAGACAAAGGCGCGCCATTTTGTGAACGGCCATTTCCTTTTCCTCGATAGTGACACGATTGTATGCGGCGATCTCTCTCCCCTTACGGCCAAGACCGCTGACCTTGCCGCTGTCGCAGACCAGCATCGGAATACGCCTGCTCTCGTAGATTTAGAGGAAGAGGTCTTTAAGGCCTGCGGTTGGCGGCCACCGAGGCGAGTATCTCTGAACTCTGGGGTAGTCTATTGGCGTGACACATCCGCGGCCCATGCGCTGGCGGCCTCTTGGCATGAAAAATGGCAGACGTGCTGGCATGTGACCGGTCGGCACAACGACCAGCAGGCGCTAAACAGCGCGATTGAAGATGGCAATGCGACCGTCATCGAGCTTGCCGCCGATTACAATGCTCAGCTCGGGCTAAGGCCGGAGAAGGCCTTTGACGCCCGAATTTGGCATATTTTTGCCAGCGACAGGGGGCGTGTGCCGACGTTTCGGACTGTGTTTGATCGCTATTGGAACTGCGATGCACCAATAGAACTATCTGAATTATCGCGACTCTTTTCACGGCCTCATCCATTCTCTGTACGGGGACCTTTAGACGCACTCGTGGTGAGCCTCCTTTCTCGCAGGCGATCCGAGGCCAACCTTCCGTTCGATGACTGGCGGCGGTTATGGCTTGCCGGAGATCGGATCAGCGCTTTTAAAGCGCTGGGCAGAGTCGCACGATTCGCCGCTCGACAGCGGCTTAAAGAGTTCGTCAAGCGGTGGACGGCTGGGGCTTGGCATCCATGACGCGGGAGCCAGCCGACAAACCCGAGATTGGCACCTCTGTTGTAATTTGCACCTATAATGGCGGGCGACGGATTGCGAGAGTTCTTTCCGCACTTGTCTCGCAGGTGGGACAGCGCCCGTTCGAGGTCATCCTCGTCGACAATTGTTCTACCGATGGGGTGAGTGAAATCGCTCGCGATTTTTGGGATCGCGCCGGCCGATCCTGCATACCCTTGCATGTCGTGCGCGAGGCGCAACAAGGTCTCAGCTACGCTCGCCATCGCGGCGCCCTTGAGGCAAAATACGAACTGGTACTCTTCTGTGACGATGACAATCTGTTATGCCCCGGCTACGTGGATGAGGCTGCTCGGCTCATGGATGATCCGCGCTTTGCGGCCGTCGGCGGACCAGGTATCCCAGTTTTTGAGACCGATCCGCCTAGCTACGTCTTTTCGCGCATCGGTTTCTGGGCTTGCGGTGATCGTTACGGAGCATCTGATGAGGTAGGGGCGGAGCACGTCGTGGTGTCGGATAATGACCCTCGAAATCTTTTCGGCGCAGGACTAACCGTCCGTCGTGCGGACATTCTGAATCTCTTTGCTTTATCTGGATTTCCAGTACTGACTGACCGTTCGGGAGGGGCGCTTTCGGGTGGAAACGACTGCGAAATCTGTTTTATGCTGGCGATTTCCGGCGGAATGCTTGTTTATTCGGAAAAACTTCGCTTTCAGCACATAATCCCCCCTGAGAGACTAACGCACAGCTACCTTAATCGGCTTATCACGGAAGGGGGAGCGGGCCGCAAGTATTGGCAGTGCTTAGCCGATTGCCTAATTGTTCGCCGCGGAGGTGATGATTCTCTACGGCCAATTTCGATCCTGAGAGTAATTATGGGGCTGCTGACTGGGAGCCGCGACCGACGCAGGATTTTCCGCTTAGCGCTTCGTCTTGGTCTCACCGCTGCAATGAACAAAACTGAGCGGCTAGCCCGTAAAATGGCACGCAGCGCCGAAGCATTACCGCGTGCTCGACCTGTGGCACCTCGTTCCGTTACACTCTCGACGCGCGTTAGCGGAATCGAGGTGTCGGCCGCAGATCACGCTGTTCCGGCCCCGCGCAATAGCTAATTTCAATGAACTACAGACGCGGCCCACTCGCGATTGCAGCGCCAAGTTTCTCCGAAGTATCGGAGACCTTTATCCGCGCTCACGTGCGGACGATCATGCCGGGTGCCACCATCATAATTTCACAAAATTTGGAGGGCGCCGAGGAAATGGGCGTCCCAATGTTAGCCCCGTGTCCTTCCTGGGAGCCGCCGCGCTCGCTGCCGGAACGCATTGTCAAGTCGGTGGGAGCGCGTTTCCGTCGACATGTGCGCGCTGATCTGCGCCGCGATGACTTCAGGCGGGCCGTTGCGTTCTTCGAAGAACATAATCCGTCTGCTTTGCTGGTGGAGTACTTGGACTACGCGGCTAACTTTGTGAACTTGGCTCATGCTACACGAACGCCGCTCTATGCATATGCGCACGGCTACGAAGTTGCTGCTGCTGCACGTGTGCCACGCGTCGGTCGCCATGTCGCAAGAGTCTTCCGCGCCGCTGCCGGCGTTTTCGTTGCATCTGAGTTCATGAGAGACAAGCTCATCGCTCTTGGTTGCTCTCGGGATAAGCTCTTCATCGCGCCGTACGGTATTGATCAACACCGCTTCAAGTTGAGCTCAGCCGAGCCAGGGCGCATTATCGCCGTGGGTCGCCTCGTAGCAAAGAAAGCGCCTGACAAGACTCTTGCGGCTTTCTCGGAGGTCTTGCGCCGGCACTCCGATGCTCGGCTTGACTTGGTCGGGGATGGAGAATTGATGCCTCGTTGTTCAGAAATTGTTGCCGCGGAGGGCATGTCGAATGCGGTTACACTCCATGGCGCCTTGCCAACGGAGATTGTTGCCGAGATGATGGGGAGAGCTTCAATCTTCGTCCAGCACTCGGTCACGGCCCCCAACGGCGATACCGAAGGTTTGGGGGTGTCGCTTCTTGAAGCTATGGCGTCAGGAGTTCCCGTAGTGGCGACGCGACATAACGGCTTCGTGGAGACTGTTGCCGATGGAGAAACGGGACTGCTCGTCGATGAGCACGATATCAATGGAATGGCAGAGGCCATAAGCGCGCTCCTTACCGATCCCGACCGGGCACGTAGAATGGGAATGGCGGGACGGGCACGATTGCTGTCTCACTTCACCGAAGCGCGCTGTTCTGACCGGATCCGAGCCGCCATGCAGCTTTAGGTTTCTTTCCATTATGGGCGACGTATTGCCCTAATTCCTGCTTACAGTGACAATGAATCCACCGTTTGACCGGTTGTCGTGAAGAAGTTCATCTGGTTGCATATCTTGTCTTTGAAAAAATTTTTCGTGTACGATATCCGGTCCGTATTTGAAATATTGACTGAATTACAATGCGCGGATTGAGTGGCTTTTTTATGATAGAGCGTTAAAAATAATTCAAAATTAAAATATAATTATTCTACTATTTGGCGAAGATCATAAACTAAATGTGGGTGTTTGGGGTCTGACGTGACGCCGGCGGTGTCTGTACTCATCCCTTGTTTTAACGCCGAGCGTTGGGTGGGCGCTTGCATTGAGAGCGCGCTGGCTCAAAATTATCCTAAAAGTGAGATAATTGTATTCGACGACGGTTCGGTCGACTCCAGTCCAGCGATAATTCGTAGTTTCGGTGATCGCATTCGCTTCGAGGGTGGCTCGAACCAAGGTGCCGCCGTGGCTCGCAATCGGTTGCTTGAATTGTCCCAAGGCGAGTGGGTCCAGTACCTTGATGCCGATGACGAATTGGTTCCTAATAAGCTTAAGGCAAACCTTGAGATGGTTCAGAGCAAGCCGGACGTTGATGTCTTGGTTGGACCTGTTGAGGTTGAGTACTTGAGGTGTGGAGCGGTCAGTGGCCGGGCAATCTCGCCGGCTCATAAGTTTCAGGGCGCGGTAGATCCGTGGCGCATGTTGGCGCTTTGGGAGCTCCCACAAACCGGAGGGCCGCTATGGCGGAGGAGTGCGCTGCTCGACGTGGCCGGCTGGCGGAAAGAGCAGCCGTGCTGTCAGGAGCATGAACTGTATCTGCGACTCCTCGTGGCCGGGAAGAAGTTCGCCTTCACGAATTTCGTTGGAGCCGTGTACCGGCGGTTTGAGACGGGGACCCTCTCGACCAAGGACATGCCTCTCGTTCGCCGCGAACGCCTCAAGATCGAGGCGAGGCTCGAGGCACATCTTGAGGCCACTGGCGCACTGACCCCTGAACGGCAATGGGCGATCAATCAGGCGCGCTTCGAATTGGCGCGTAGCGCATGGCCCGAAAACCGGGCGGAGGCGCGCTCCATCGCGGCAACGATCAGGAAGGACCGAAGCGGCTTTCGCCCGACTGGTCTGTCCGCGCCACCAGGCTACCAGTTCTTCTATCATGCATTCGGCTTTGAGATCGCCGAGCGGGTCGCCAAGATAAAGCGCTCGATCATGTCGGTAAAATCGTGATGAACAGCCCGTTCTTTTCTATTATCATTCCATCATACAACAGGCTCCCCTTATTGCGGGAGTGCCTTGAGTCCGTCCGAGCACAAACGTTTCGCGACTTCGAATTGATCGTTGTCGACGATGGCTCTACGGATGGTACTTTCGAGTTCCTTGCATCGGAAGTTCCGCGCGCACGCATTGCTCGGCAAGCCAATGCCGGACCCAGCGCTGCCCGGAACAGCGGGGCTTCCATAGCGTCAGGGCGCTACCTAGCATTCCTCGACTGCGACGACCTCTGGCCGCCTTGGGCTCTGGAGACCTACGCGAGCGCCGTTGGAGATAAGGGCGATATTGCAATGCTCTTTGGGCGATACGTCGACTTTCATTGCCGTCAATCCCTCGAGGCTTACACGCAGAAACCTCCGATCATAGATTACTGGCCGTGTTACTTCGATGCGGCCGGGTTCGGCTATTATGGTGGAAGTGGGGTGATCGTCATTTCAAGACGAGCATTCTTGTCGAGTGGCGGCTTTCGTGAAGAGCGAGTGAATGCAGAGGATCACGACCTTGTATTGAGGTTGGGAGAGGTCGGTGGTTTTGGGCAAGTACTCTCCCCCGTTACACTCTTCCGGCGCATCCACGAAGGCAATCAGATTGCTATTCATAAGATGTCGACAACCGGTGTACGCAGACTTGTTGAATCCGAACTCAGCGGAGGATTTCCAGGGGGAGCAGAGCGAGCGGCGCAACGTCGCTCTATCATCTGCCAACATGTGCGGCCAGTTGTCATAAGTGCGACCCGCACAGGGCACCTATCAGAGGCTTGGTGGCTGTATACCAAGACGGCCCAGTGGCACATGAGACAGCTTAAGCTCTCATTTCTGGCTGGGGCCGGGGCGATGATCGGCCTTGCCAGCCTGCGCATGAAATTGCTTGGGTAGATACCGTGTCCGGCTGAGATGGGAAGGATCACATCCGCAACCGCTTATGGCCTCGCAGCGTGCCAATCTAGCAGATATCTACGAGAGCCGCGCTCCAGTACGGTCTCTGCCCTGCGTTGCGATAATAATGCTCGTAATATAACCGCGTTCTGTCGATGAGCTGCCAGGTCAGGCGAGATGAAATCGTCAACCGAATCCTGAGGTATCCTTCGTCCATCGGGGCGAGGATGCGGGGCGCATGGCTGAGCATTCTAGGGGCAAAGATCGGAAAGGACTGCCGCCTCCTTGCGATCGACATCCCGAGAAATCCATGGGATGTCGAGATAGCGGAGGGTGTCGCGATGGAAGCCGGCGTCACACTCCTCTCGACAGGCGCTCGAAAGATGACGCCACGCATCAGGATCGGTCGGAACTGTTATATAAATCGTCGCGTCTTCCTCGATGCCTGCGAATTGATCGAGATTGGCGCCAATTGCATGATTGGGCCAGACTGCTACATCACCGATCATGACCATGGAAAACGGACTGGGGAACTGATCTCGGCGCAGGCATTGGTATCGAGGCCCGTGCACATCGGTTCCAATGTCTGGATTGGCGCGGGCGCAATCATCCTGAAGGGCGTCAGGGTCGGTGACGGTGCGGTGATTGGAGCGGGAAGTGTCGTGAACCGAGATGTGCCCATGAACTCCGTCGTTGCGGGAGTTCCTGCGCGCGCCATCGAACCGCTTGGGCAGCAAGGCCAATGCGGGTAAGCGTGCGTTGGCCGTTTCGGCGATAGTTCCCACGTATGAGCGTCCTGAAGCGCTTATACAGTCACTCTCGGTTATTAGCTCGTGTAGGCCGCCCCCAGATGAGATCTTGGTTCTTATCGATCATGGCGACGCGGTCACCCTGCCGGTTCTAAGGGAAAAATTCCCAAGAGTTCGCGTGTTTGATTCAGAGAGGCGCCTCGGGCCGGGAGGTGCGCGCAACCGACTAATAGCTGCCGCGAACCATGAGATTGTCGCGAGTTTTGACGACGATAGCCATCCGATCGATCTGGATTACTTTGCAAGGGCGGCCGAGATCCTGGCGGCGTCGCCGCGTGCGGGTGTTTTGGCAGCCTCAATCAGGCATGACGATGAGGCTTTGCCGCCTCTCAGATCAGCGGTTAGGCCAAGTGCAACGTTCATTGGCTGCGGATGCGTCTACCGACGAGAGGCCTTTCTCTCCACAGGGGGCTTCATCGCGATCCAACCGGCCTACGGCGTCGAAGAGACGGATCTCGCGCTGCAGCTTGCAGATGCCGGATGGGAGATTCTGAGGGCAGAGCTTCTCAGGGTTCGGCATGCGACATCTCGGGGACATCAGGTATCGGCAGAGATCACCAGTGCCCACATCTCCAACACGGCCTTGCTCGCGTTCTTGCGTTATCCACCAATTTATTGGGGGCTTGGCGCGTTGCAGGTTGTGAAGCGCGTCGCGTGGTCGCTCAAGATGGGCAGGTTCGCAGGCGTGATACCCGGTTTGCTGCGGATCCCATCGCATCTTTGGCGTTACCGCCACGCGCGTGCTCCGGTTAGAACGCGAACACTAAAATCCTTACGCAAATTGCGTTCGGATGGGGCCACTTAAAGAATTCTCTATGACCGGCGATTGGATCGTCTGCCAGATCGGGGCTCGCGAGAATTATGCACTGGCCAGCGCACTCCATCGGCGTAAGGTTCTGCGCGCCCTCGTGACGGACATTTGGGCGACCCACCTTGGTCCTCTCTGTTTCCTAAAGGCGGGCCTGTGCGCACGGTTCCGAAGTGACCTTTCAGACGCTGCTGTCATCTCGCACAGCCTCCCAGCGGCGCTTCGAGATGTGGGTTCTCGTCTAACGGCGCCAAGCGGCTGGACGAGCATAATCGCCCGGAACGCTTGGTTTCAGGTGCGCGCGATTAGATCTCTTGAACGCCTCGATCTCCGTGGAGGACGAGTGTCCTTGTTTGCCTACAGCTATGCTGCAGACCAGATCTTCGAGTTCGCTCGGGCTCGGGGCTGGCGCACGATTCTTGGCCAGATCGATCCCGGCATCTTCGAGGAAGAGATTGTTGAAGAGGAAGCAAAGCGTTATCCCGAGCTTGCTGCTGGTTGGAAACGGGCTCCAGAGGCATATTGGGCGGGGTGGCGTCGGGAGCTCGAACTGGCCGACACGATCGTGGTGAACTCCCTTTGGTCGGCCTCCGCGTTGCGCGCTGAGGGCGTCTCGGCGGACCGTCTCAAGGTTATTCCCCTCGCCTACGATCCACCGGCCAGCTCCTTCGGCTTCCGGCGATCTTACCCGGAGCGCTTCGACAAGAACCGTCCACTGCGCGTTCTGTTTCTTGGTCAGGTGAATCTGAGAAAAGGCCTTGGCCCGCTTCTTGAGGCCGCGCGCGCCCTGTCGGAGGCCCCAGTCGAATTCCATGTGGTCGGACCGAACCAACTCTCTTTGTCGCCTAGCGCGACCAATGGCGGAAACATTGTCTGGCACGGCAACGTTCCCCGTAAAGCGGTGGACCGCTTCTACCGTGATGCCGACGTGATGTTATTCCCCACATTGTCCGATGGTTTTGGCCTCACGCAACTCGAGGCGCGCTCCTGGCGGCTGCCGATCCTCGTCACACCGAGGTGCGGTGCTGTAATCGAGGATGGTGTCTCAGGCATCGTGATGGAGGCAGGTAATGCCCGCGAGATCGTGAGTGCTATCAAACGGAGCATCGACAATCCCAGCTGGCTCCAGCATGCTTCAGCTGCCGTGGCGCCGGGTGAGCGCCAGTCGCTAGAAGACGTTGCTGCAGCGCTAAGCCTGATTGGATGAACGCCAACCGGTCGCAAGTCCGTCCGTGGCCAGAACGAAGTGCCCGTCAAGCCCGTCAGCTGATGGCGCTCTCGACCGGCATAATTTGCTCTGCGGCGTCATTCCTGATCCTGCATGTCGGCATCCAGTCGAATGTTGACGTGATCTTCACCGAAACGGCACAGGTCTTAGGGGGCGCACTTGCACTTGCGCTGCTGCAGGAGGCACGAAGCGGCCTCAGACAAATGGTCCGCGCTGACAATTTGATGCTCGTTTCGCTCTACGGGCTCATCTTTTTGGAGTTCCTCTTCCCACAGCAGTCGTTCGCGCTTGAACTCTCAACCGCTACCGCCCGAAATGGCACGATCGCAAGCCTCTGGGGTTTTTTTGCGCTGACCTTGGGACGCCACATAATTGTCAAGACAGCGCGCGGCTCCGACTTCGGGGCGCGGTATGATGTTCCCCCCAGACTGTTAGCCCAACTGTTCTTCGCGATCGCCTTCTTTGCCTACCTGCACATCCTGCTGGCCGTGAATTTCGACATCCAGGAAGCTATTCGTCAGATGGCTCTTCCGAGGTTCTGGCAAGCATGGGCCCGTGGCAGCCTAGGCGGGTGGAACACCCTCCTAACCGAGGTTGGCCTCCTGATCTTCCTCGTCCCGCCCCTCGCGGGCCTGATCTTCGCCCGGTTTCGCTCATTCCGTTCTCTCACGCTTCTTTTCGTGGTTTTGATCTTTGCCGTTACCCTGTTTAAGGGATTTGCGGACGGAACCAGAAGCGTGTTTCTGATCCATCTGCTCACATTCACAGGCGCCTTCATCCTTGCCCGCCCGGACCTAAAGACGCCGCATATCCTGTCGTTCGGCGTGGTCGTTGCAACGATTGGAGTGCTCGGGATGAATTACATGCTGGCCTTCCGTGGCATCGGTCTCTCACGTTTCGATTTTGCCGAGTTCGAGAGCGAGACGCTTTTCGTCGATCTCAACCTGATCAACATCTGCAAGCTGATCGAAGTGTTTCCTTCCCGCTTCGACTATCTCGGTCTCGAAATTCCTTACTGGGCGATGATACGGCCGATCCCCCGTGCGCTCTGGCCGGGTAAGCCAGAGGGGTTGAGCATCGGTATCGAAGAGGCGCTTGGGGTCGAGGGGCTCACGCTGTCCGCGACATTCATCGGTGAAGCCTACATGGCTGGTGGTCTCTTCGGGGTCATTGTGACCGGGCTTCTTCTCGGCGCGACCGCCGGCAACTGGGACCGTGTCGGGAAACAGGTCGGCTCGAACTATGGGCTAATTCTCTACTGTTCCGGCTTCTTCGCCGCCGCACTTTCGATGCGCAGCGTCCTTCAGGTCGCGCCCGCGCTGCTGCCGACGCTGGCCCTCTGGCTCTTCGGCCGGGTCTGGCTCAGAAGAGTAATGAGAAGCCGCGCTCAGCGACCGCTAAGGGAGATCGTGCGAGGGGCTGGACGTGACCAGTATTGACGTGCTCGACGCCGGCGTCAGACCGGGTTCCCAACAGAGCGCTTTCACCAATGTTGTGAAGCTCCACTTCCTAACCGTTATGCCGTCGCCCTATCAGCGGGAAACCTTCGAGGCGCTGGACGCGTCAGGGTCGTTCGATATCACTGTCGACTACTTCGCGGGCACCGCGGCTGACCGGCAATGGACGCCTGTGCGGCTTCATCCCTATGAGACCATCCTTCCCGGAATTCAATTCTCGAGACATGGGGCAGCTGGAAGGTTTAATCCCGCCATTTTCCGCCGCCTGCGGGATATCCGGGCCGATCTTGTCATCATCAGCGACTACTCGTCGCCAACGGCACAGATCGCCATGCGCAGGCTGAGCAGGCAGGGTCGTCCCTGGGCCTACTGGGGCGAGACACCAAATGCCATCAAACGCGGCAAGTTCGGCCGATGGCTGCGCACGCGCCTTCAGGAACCGATCTGCCGAGCGAACGCCATTCTTGCCATCGGTTCGCGTGCGGTAGGCGAATACGAGCGCCTCTTTCCGGGCGTGCCCGTCTTCAACATCCCGTATTTCTGTGACCTCGAGCGGTTTCGTATCGCATCCGATCGGGCTCCGCCACGCGCGGAGGGGCATGTCATGTTCCTCTTCAGCGGCCAACTGATACCGAGAAAAGGTATCGACTTGCTGATCGAAGCATTCGAGGGGGCCGCTCGTGATATGCAACGGATCGAGCTCAGGATACTTGGCGATGGCCCGATGCGGGAAGAACTCGAAGAACGGGTGCATCACCTTGGAGACCGGGTTATGTTTGCCGGACATGTCGATCCTGCCGATCTCCCTGAAGAGTTTGCTGCGGCCGACGTTTTTATTCTACCCAGTCGCTACGATGGCTGGGGTGTCGTGCTGAACGAGGCTCTCGGGGCGGGACTGCCAATAATCGCCAGCAAAGCTGTTGGTTCGGCGCACGATCTTTTGATCCACGACGTGACGGGTCGCATAATTGAAAGCGGAGATGTGACCTCGCTTCGCGAATCCATCATCACCCTCGCCAGTGATCTACCGCTCAGGAAATCGATGGCCGCCGCCGCGCGTGATTGGAGACAGCGCTGGGGCCTCGACGAGGCCTTGGATCGTTGGCGGCTGGCATCCTCCGATATCGCTAAGAGATCTTCTTCGAAATGGTCTCGTTGATTTTTAAATCGTTCGCTCAGTTCTGGATGAGAGCAGTGCAAAATGTTCGATCCTATTCCCGTGCTTCCGCCGACCATCGAGAAGTCTACGCCTGCCGTTCCGGAGTTCGGGAAATGCGATGCGAAACCACGGACCGAGAGGGATGAACAGGTTCATTGCTTTAGCTGCAACACCTGCGAGTCAGATATTCAATCGATAACGCAAGTCCTTCTTGGGGCCTGAGTAGTTCAAGAAGTGCCTAAGCGTTTAAGGTTAACCGACAGAGAAAGATGTGTAAGATGTTTGATCCCGAGCGGGTTAAGGACGAGTTCATGTCGGTCCATTAGTGCGCTCTAGGGAAGTGACAGATTTTTTATTAGCGCCCTCACTTGAATTCTGCATTATCCTCTGCAAACAGCGTCCAATCGCGGATCCCATGAAAACCCTCTTGATCTCCTCAAGCTCAGGCTCTCACGGTGGAGGCGAAATTTACCTTATGTATCTTGCAAAGGGGCTCAGCCTCGCCGGTTGCGACGTCCGGATCCTGTTGAGCGATGATCGCTCCATGGATCAGCTTGCAAATGAGATCTCGCCCTACGCGGCGGTGCATAGGCTTCCGCTAACGAATACCTATCAGCGCCGGACGCGTTGTCTGGGCGCTTCGCTCGACTGGCGTCAGCAGAGGCGCGTTCAGGCGTTCATCGAGGTCTATTCACCGGACATTGTGCACGTAAATCAGCAGGTCGCAGAGGATGGTCTCGATCTCCTGCTAGCCGCGCGGGCGAGCGGCAAACCGTTGATCTCGACTATCCATATCACGCACTCAGCCAAGAGCTTGGGGGCTCGGTTGGGGGCGCTCAGGGATTTCGTCGCTGCGGGGGTCTTGGCGCGCGTACGCCCCGCCGTCATCTGCGTATCTGATGCCGCTGCCGCGAAACTGCGTGCGCGGAATGGGTTGTATGAGCTTGATATTTCGACGGTTCATCCGACCGTCCCCAGCACCAATGCTTCGAGCCTGATCAAGGCACGCGCTGATGCTCGTCGGCAGTGGGCCGTGTCGCAGGATGAAATCGTTGTTGGAGCAGTCGGCCGCATAGAGGATCAGAAGAACCCAATCTTCCTCCTCGATGCCTTCTCTGAAGCTGCTAAAATCCTGCCAAATCTGAAATTTGTTTGGATTGGCGATGGATCCCTCCGGACAACTCTTGAGCTGCGCGCAAGAAAAATGGGCTTAGGTGATCGTGTTATCATTGATGGTTGGCGAGACGATGCCCGGGTTCGAATGGCTGGTTTTGATATCTTCGCCATGCCGTCTCGCTACGAAGGCCTACCTCTGGCGTTGCTCGAAGCCATGCATTCCGGTCTCGCAATCTGCGCTAGCGATGCTGACGGTATCGTTGAGGCAGTAACGGATGGCCGTGATGGCGTCATTTGCCGAGTTGAATCTACAAACGCCTGGTGCGACGCTCTCTGCAGGCTGGCACGAAGCTCGGAACTGCGGGCTTCATTGGGCGAGGCGGCTTTAAATGAAAGTCTGGGAGCTTTCTCCGAAGAGGCGCAAACTCTAAAAATAATATATAATTACAATAAATTAATTCGGGAAGCAGGAAAACATAAAAATCGCTGACAGCGTCAGTGCAAAAAGTTTTATCACGAATCGCCCAAGAATTTTTGAAAATCCCGCATATCGGCTGCTCAGCGAATTTACAAAAAATGCCTTGTGTATTTCCTGTAAACTTCGTTAAGCCGGGTATTATTCAAATGCCGAAACCCAAAAATTTTACTGCGGGAAAAAAAGGAGTAAAATCATGTTAATTTTGAAAAAAATCGATAGCCTCTTTGGGGTAATTTTTTCATTTATAGTTAAAATTAGTTTTATTTTTATTGAATGGATTGTAAAAGAAAAATTAAAATTTAAACTCCGAAAATATTTAAAGCCAATAAAAGAAATTACATTAATAGCAGTTGCTCGAGACGAGGAGTTAAGACTAGAGTATTTTTTTAATTACTATAAAAAAATTGGCGTTAGCCGCTTTGTTATTCTAGACCATCAATCTAAAGATAAGTCTGCGAAAATTATTGATGCTGAAGCTAATGCGACTCGCATAAGTGTGAGGGGCAATTTTGCGTACAAGCGCGCGTGGGTCCAAGCTGCCGCTGAGACGGTCGGATTAAATTGCTGGTGCCTATTTGTTGACATAGATGAATTTATTGTATGGCCAAGAATGGAAATCGTGTCACTTAATGATTTGATCAAATTTCTTGAGAAAAGCAATTATGACGCGATGGTGTGTCGTATGATAGATATGTACCCAAAAGAACAAGTAACCGGAGTCTGTTATTCACGCGCCCAGAACCCTATCGAGATTGCTCCTTACTTTGATATAAGCGGAGATACGCGATCAAGAAGCTTCAATGTTTCTCCTATAATGTATAAAACGCCTTTAATTCAATTTCGAAAGGGTATGAGAATTTGGAGGGGGCAGCACTACGTGCACAATTCAAAGCGTGCAAGTGTTTCCGGTGCCCTTCTGCATTTTAAATTCTTAAATGATTTTCCGCAGAAAAACAGAAAAAATTTTTTAATACGGCTAACCGATCGGGGTTATTGGGGCGAAATTCATTCGTATCAAAAAGTCCTAAAAAATAAAAAAGATCTTTGCCTATACTCGGATCGGTCGACTTTTTATGACGGACCGGATCAATTAATGAGATTGGGGTTGATAAATGAAAGTGAAGAGTTCATGAATTGGTTGGGGCGTGATCAAAAAGAAGGCATATAGTTTATTTTTCGGGAATTATTATTGGAAAAATTGCTGGAGCGAGATGATTTTAACAATGTCATGCGGATCCAGAAAGTTTCTCCGTAGGTGAATATACGAGATTTCGGTTCGCCTCAAAGTCTTGTGGCTTTAGTTAAGCGCTGCTGTTGCGGTCGTTAAGGGCGTTCAACGGAGCATGCGGGGGTTCGCTTACCATGCCAGTGCTGCGGTTCGCGATGATGCTGACGTCTTATGTGTGAGCGCCGCCCAACGCCCATGGTGGGGGCTCCTAGTCTCGTTGTTCTCAACATACCGGAAAACCACGTCCGGCTTCTTCCAGCCGCCAGCCTGCATGATCGCAAGAGTTGAGAAACCGTTCACTATCATATCCTTTGCAACGCCGACGCGCATCGAATGGCCGAAGAGCCGTTCAGCAATTGGTTCCGGGATTCCGGCGTTCTGCTCGGTGCGCTTGACCAGACGTCGAATCAAGCAAGTTCGCAGCCGTCGTCCTGATATCTCGTCCGTTGGCTCGCCATAATGCTTCCGCCGATTAGAGAAGTTTGCCTCGCTGAGCTTGGCCTTTCGGCAGACCTCGCGGACCGGAGTACCCTTTCCTGGCTGCCTCAGTACGAAGACGATTCGCGTGCGTTGACCCATGACGTCGTCATGCAGCCTCTCCGCTTCGATGCTCCATACTAAACTGAATAATCAAGCTCATCGCGGGCCAGTAAACGGGCTCCAGTTCAACGGCCAGTTTGCTCTTAATTTGCGCGCCTCATAACGCGATCATCTTGGATTATGAAATCACTGGCCAAACCTAAGCTCAAGATTGGGAGATCTAAATGAACCACTCGCATAGCTCAGACGCAATCGAAATTCAGCGCGCGTATTATGCAAGAACTGCGGCAAATTACGACGCAGCTCACCTTGACGAAGATCCGGAGCACAAGGTGGCTTTGAGGCTTCTTGAATCGTTCGCGTGCCAGGTTGGCCATGGGTCCTTTCTTGATGTGGGCGCGGGTACTGGGCGCGGCGTTACGTATCTTCAAAAGGCATTTCCAGATGCACACGTGATTGGTGTGGAGCCGGTTAAAGAAATGAGAGAGTGTGGTGCGGCGCGTGGCGACGTTTTGCCCGGCAGTCTCATTGAGGGCGATGCCCTGTGTTTACCCTTCGATGACAGTTCATTTGATTGGGTCATCGAGACCGCGGTGCTCCATCACGTCGCCGACTTTCGAGCCGCTACGCGCGAGATGGTGCGCGTTGCTCGCTGCGGTGTGCTTATCTCGGACTCAAACAACATCGGGCAGGGGAGTCGTGTTGCTCGCTTGGTCAAGCGTGCGCTGAAGTCGGCAGGTCTATGGAAGGCAGCAATTTGGCTTCAAACCCGAGGGAAAATGTACAAAGAAAGTGAGGGAGATGGTGTGAGTTACAGTTTTAGTGCCTTCGATACCGTAAAAACAATTCGAAAAAAATTTCCGAATGTCTACTTCATGAACACAACGAGTGCTGAGCCAAACATATACGCGACTGCCTCCCATGTCGCAATTATCGCACATCGTTGAGATATGTTCCGAGATCAATTGTCGCAAGCTATCGGCGCAAAATTGAAGATCGCAAAACATCTTGAGTTTCTGCCAAACTTGAATGCTGGATCACTGCATATTGTTTAGTGGTGTTACATAATTTTGTCTTGAATACATTATTATTTTCCCATTTGACAGGCCGAATTTTTCGTACCCGGCTAGCGTAGCGCTGAGCAATTGTGACGGCTCGTTTGCTCGCATCGCGGAACGACGTTGATGGGGCTTCTCGGTCTCGGAGTTATCGACGTCGCACAAAACAAGATTGGGTTTCTTCCAATTGCGATTTCCTGAGATTAGTCGTTCCAGCTGGGTCGTTAATCCACGGCGGTCGTGCGGTCAATTGAGGTGATGGCCTCCAGTCGCAGGCGGACGGCATCGGAGACCGCTGTACGCCCGGACGGTGTTGTAATAGCTGCGCCACTGCTCGATCGGGATTTGTGCCGCTCGGAGCGAGTAGAAGACCTCGTCGTTCATAAATTCGCCGCGGAGCCTCCCGTCGACTCAAGGCTCCAGTTCGCACAGTTCCTTGGAAAATTCTAGATGGAAAAAAGGGTTTCATTAACTCGGACGTTCTGCGCTTTACGCGGATTTCAGTTGTTACCTCTCCGCGTCAGAAGTCGGAAGAATCTTTTAAAAAGCTCAATGGGAGGTCGCCAGGATTTATTTTGTGATGTGCCGGGCTGCGAGAGATAAGTGGTACAAAGGGATCTGGGGGGGGCTGGGGAGGCGGGATATGCGGAATGAAAATGAGAACCGAAACAATTTCATTTTTTCGACGTCTACAAAAAAAAATATGTCAAAAATTAGTTATTTGTATGTATTTTGTGCATGCATTTTATTCCTAATATTTGTCGCACGGTTGGGCACACCCTATGGGTATAGTGTTATTTTTAACTTACCATGGCACATTGGGTTTTCAAAGGTTCACAGTATTGAGAACATATATCCTAGATATATTCCAAATTTATGGGGAGGGCTCGGAGGGTTCGATTTTTTCTTCTACGCGCCGTTACCGTTTTTCCTAAGCAGCATAGCGAACGTTTTCTGCGAGCCGTGCACGCCTTCGGAAGTTTTTGCTCTAGCTGGCGGGATGTTGTTCATAGCTTCTGGAGTGACATTTTACATTCTGGTCGTGCGATATGCTGATCCAGTTTCTGCCATTTTGGGTGCCGCAATTTATACAGTCGGACCTTACCACTTCTTTGGCGATTGGCTTCACCGCCAGGCGGTGGGCGAAGTCACGGCTTATGTGTTCACGCCCCTCCTCTTGCTAGGGCTCATCGCGATTCTCAATGGAGGCGGAAATGCGCGTTGGATTTTTGCGCCGGCATTTGCTGGATTGATGATGTCTCACATTCCATCTGCATTATTATTTGTTCATTTTGTTTTATTTTTTTTACCGACTTATTTTTTATTCAATAAAATCCAATTGAAAGCCTGCATTAAGCAGAGTATATTGCTACTTGCGCACTTATTGATCGGGGCCCTTTTGTCGGGTGTTTACGTTGTCCCCGCTATTTCTCTGATTGGAGATGTATCGCCGGGAAAGCTCTACCTTCCATACTTTAATTCAACAAGATGGTTATTTGGGCGGTCGCTGTCGGTCGTGCCAAATCCGCTTACCTTTGTTGGGACACTTGTTATTACGGTCACATATGGAATTTTCTTATTTTATTTTTCTATATACTTTAGAAAAAATCGTGACGTCCTTCTTTTGTCGCTTTGTATTTCGTCAATTATTATAATTTTGTTCATGACGGTAATATCGTATCCAATCTGGGAGTTTTGGATTATAAGGCGTGTACAGTTTCCATTTCGCTTTATCGTATTTCTCGAGCTGAATTTTTTATTTTTGCTGACGAACTGGATTGCAAAGCAGCGTTCTGAGGGGTGCTTTAGGCTAAAGAGTTTTATAGTTGTCGGCCTAATTTTTGCCTGTGCGTCGTCAGGATTTATTTTCCGAGGCGCTCAAACTGCATACGCGGGACTTACTACGCAGGTGAGCCTTCCGAACAGAGGAGCGCCTGAATACCTTTCCCCGGAGTTTTCCTCTCGATTGGATTTGGAGCGGGGCGCGATACGGTCCAATGACCCTTCCAAGTCAACCGAAACAGCCATCAATAAGATTGTAGCCTCGGCAGATGGGTGTGCGAAGGAAATTTCGCGCCCGTCTGGTCGTAGCCGAGAATTCGATATTTCTGGCTGCAAAGGAACGGCGGTGACTTTGCCCGTGCAGTTTTGGAGACACTTTCAAGTGACGGTTGGTGCGGACGCCGTACCGGCTCGCGTCTCGTCAGACCGGGGACTTATCCGAGCCGAATATCCTGCATCTGCGAAGACCTTGAAAGCGTATATCCCAATATTAGAATTTGAGAGATATGGAAAAATCGTTTCGATGATTGGTGTGAGTATTTTTTTTAGTTTGATAATTATGAAAAGAAATTCTCCGATCTGAGTAAATGGTATGCGCAAACGCTAAGCGTTTTTTGAAAATGAGTTTTTTTTGCCCGGTGCGATGCGAGGGTGACTCAATTCGAGAAATATTGGATTACGTTCGCGGGGATTCACGTACTGCTCAGAAGGGAAGGCTGGATGGTCAGGCGCAAGCGGGTCCACGGCATCTCCAACGAGTTGGGGCTTCAGTTACGGAACAAAGCGCCGAAGTGCCGGGCGAAGGTGAAGCTGCGCGACGGCCGCCGCGAGGCGACCGCAGCCAACCAAACACGGGCAATGGAGTTCGCGCACGACCAGCTCGCGACCAGGCGGAAGCTCGGAACGTTTACGATCGTTGGTGCCCTCTCGCGCTTCTCGTCGGCGCTAGACGAGAGGTTCAGCTATCGCGGGGATGAGTTGGTCACAACGCTGGTTCGGGTCTGCGGTGATGTCAGCTTCCGCAAAGCGATCCGGGTGAACCAGGGCTCCGAGTTCGTCTCCCGCGACCTCGATCTCTGGGCCTAACGGCGCGGTGTCTAACGAGACTTCTCCGTCCCCGGAAAGCCCAACGACAATACCTTCACAGAGGCTTTGAGGAGCAGGCTGCGCCAAGAATGTCTCAACGCCTCATAGCTCCTGTCGATGGCCTTTGCCCGTCAGGGGATCAACGACGGGAAGATCGACTACAACGATCAAAGGCCGCACTCGGCAGTCGAAAACTTGACGCCGAGCGGCTATGCGGCCCAACGGGAACCAGCCAGGAAGGTCGCATAAAGCCCTCACCGGAGACGCGGTGAAGCCCAACCGACCGCCTGCCTCTGGCTTCAGGTGGATGAAGGTTGGGAATTGCAAACGGCACCACACTTATACCGGAGTAATAAGGCATGAAGGATCGGGACCGTAATTCTTGGATTTCATACGGGGTTATTATTTTCGCGGCGTTTGCCTTGGCCGGAGTATCATTGGGTATCACTTCCTGGTCTGTTCGAGGTTCCGATGACTTTCGATATCTCGGTTCATCCTTGGGAGTTGTGGCGGAGTTTTCTCATTGGGAGATGCGGTGGCCCTTTCATGAGCTTCAGGCGGTTGGATTGACGGTGGTAGGGCCTAACCCGAACGGAATTTGGGTTGGCCGATGGCTGGTTTGGGGTTGCATCCTGTTCTGCATCGGTTTTCTTGGACATGTGGCTTACGGCACCACGGCCGCGGTGTGTTCAATCATACTCCTCGGGTTTTGCCCCCTATTAGTTGTCCCGATTAGTCAGGGTTGGATCGATTCGATGGAGGCGGGATGGATATCATTATTGGTCGCACTCTTGATATTGCTGCTTCGGAACAAGAATTCCGGTCTGAATTATTGGT
This sequence comes from Thermohalobaculum sediminis, assembly GCF_023487995.1. Lineage (GTDB taxonomy): Bacteria > Pseudomonadota > Alphaproteobacteria > Rhodobacterales > Rhodobacteraceae > Thermohalobaculum > Thermohalobaculum sediminis. The sequence goes on along the minus strand of NZ_JAMFKN010000003.1, from coordinate 90,711 downwards.
TGGCCATTCTGTTTGGGCTTGCATTTGGGTTTGCAATGCTGACGCGGATCACTGCCCTTCTAATACTGCCGACAGCTGCAATTGTTTGGTGGTGGATGGGAGCACCAAAGCGTCTGATGCTTATGGTGGTGTTAGGCGTATTTGTGGTCATTGCGATTGATGTAGTGTATCTCTACAATCTAATCGGCGATGGCCTTGCTCGCTGGCAGCACCTCGGCTCACTGGAAAGCGCTCATGGGGTTTCCGCGTACGATAGATTTGCGCCGTCCCCTTTCGTCCGTCTCACGTATGGTCTTCCTCGCCTGCTCCTGTATGATAACCCGTTAGTTAGTGCATGGCCGACTTGGCTGCTGGGGTGCGCCTCCTTGGTCGCGATTGGTTTCTTCAAAGACCGCCCATCATTTCAGAAAAAGGCTGGACTACTCGTACTGGCCACGCTTATCGGCGTCCTGGTGTTGCTTATATTGCCAAAAACGGATGGGAGCTTCGCAATACGCCTGCTTCCACGTTACTTCACATTCATTATTCCGCTCATGGGCGTTGCAGCGGTCGTGTCTGTCTTGATTCTGGCTGAGAGGTACCCCTTGGCTAAGCCCTCGGCCTTAATAGCAATGTTTGGAGTTTGCGCATTTTACACAGGAATTTTTCTCATTCCCGAGCGCCTATACTCAACTCCGCTTCGCGAGGGCATGACCCAGGCGCTGCACCTTGCAGAGAGCGCCCATCCAGGGCTGCTGGTCGTCACCGATTCACGGACGGCAAAGTTACTAAGCGGCATCGGTGAAATCTACGGCTGGACGGAGGTTTCTTGGGTCGACTACGCGCAGTGGAGTAACGCAAGTTCTGAAGTGGATGCATTTATAATGCTAGATGTTCCGAACGGGCATAACGCAGACGCGGTTCGTGTCCGCGAGTGGCTTTCTGAGCGGGAGAGTTACTCGCTTACTTTTTCAGATGACTACCGTGTGTGCTCGAAATTTCAATTGCTATCTTGTGAGCCCGCGCGGATCGCAGTTTCAGCGATCAGAAATACGGAATCTGGTAAGTAAATGCGCTCCATATCCGTGATATAGGGTAAGCAAGAGACTTGAAAATATTGATTTTAAGAATTGCAATATTGGATTGTAATTATTGAGCAATATGCGCAGAGGTAATTGTCTCGGAGGGGCCTGTCAGGCGAATTCGAGCCAGTCTCAGTCTAGCTAACCATGCGACAACCTAATGGGAACAGAGTTGCCGCCATTCGTCGAGTCCGGCGGTGCGGGCCCCTTTGAAGACTGGTCTGCTCGAGAGGGATCGTTCCTGATTGAAGTGGTTGTGGACGGAAGAGTGGCAAGCGGCGAAGGTCTGCAGACTTCGCATCCACCTGAAGCGGGGCATCGCTCGCTCTCTTCGTCGCAGTGGTAGGTGTGAGTTCTCGAGCCGGTTGTTCAGCCCGCGGCCCTTGAAGTCCCGAGATGTGGAGTCCGCATACTTCGCGGGCGCAGCCTTCCAGGCTCGCAACCACAGGCTGTGGTGCGGACTTGGCTTCGTAGAAACTGAAAGAGCCAACGGAATTTTATTCAGCTCGGAAAGCTGTGTAGGATCTTGATGGCGAGGCCTCCTTCAATAGAATTCTCCAACGCCGGAGATGGAGCATCCTGGTCTCAGAGTTCTCTACATATCGCAAGACAACATCGGGTTTCTTCCAGCCGCCAGCCTGCATGATGGCAAGTGTATCGAAGCCGCTCACCATCATATCCTGAGCGGCGCCGACGCGCATCGAATGCCCGGAGAGCCGATCAGCCATCGGTTCCGGGATGTCGGCGTTCTGAGCGGCGCGCTTGACCAGACGTCGGATCGAACAAGTCTCAAGCTGTCGTCCAGAGGGGCGGCCCAGATGCAATCCCTGAAACAATGGCCCTTCTGCAATGCAGGCCGCGCTGAGCCATCTGGATACGCGGTCTGAACTTGCTGGAGAGAGGTGCGCGATGCGACCGCGCCCAAAGCCGTCTGATTTGGAATACGGCACCAGAAGGCGCCCCGTGCCGTCGGCGTTCCAAGCGACGTGCCTGATCTCAATCCGTGCAATCTCCGAACTCCGACAAAGCGTGTCGTAGCCAACGCTCAGGAGGGCGGCGTCGCGCAGCCCGGCAAGTGTTTTCGGCAAGCAATCAAGAATCTGTTTGAGGATCGCGTGAGTGAGTCCTTGTGCCTGCTCGGGACGCTCGCCCTTCAGGCGCGCCGCGCGACGGACCGCGAGGCGCACCAGGCTGTTTGTCGTAGGGTCCGCAAGATCACAGACGCGGTGAGCAAAGACGACTGCAGCGATGCGGCGTCTGATCGTCGAGGCTCTGTGGTCTGCGGTATGTTCATCCACGAACCTGGCGAGCGTTTCGGCCGAAACAGGGAGCCAGCGCTCACCCAGCTTTTCGCACCACCGCATGAAGTTGTTCAAGTCTGCCCGATACGCTGAAAGCGTGCGAGGCGCATACGCGCCCTCTGCAAGATTAAAGATTTCTTCTACTGTCGGTGTCCGTGATCGCATTGGGGCGCCCGTACGGAGATCTGAAAAGTGACCTTTATTGATATACAGAATATCAAAAAGACTCGTCAATGATCTCTGCTGCGCAAATCAGGGCCGCTCGCGCATTGCTCAACATAACGGCAAAGGAGCTCGCCTCATTCTCGGGCGTCGGCTGGGCGACCATCCAGCGGTATGAGGCAGGATGCGCAGCGCAGATCAGGTCACGCGACACCTCTGATCGCATCCAAGCGGCTCTCGAAGCTCAGGGCGTCGAATTCCTCGGTGATCCGATCAAATCGCCAGGGGTCCGGCTGAAGCCGGTTCGAAACGAATGAGTACGGGCATCGCTTATTGGTGCCACCTGCAGAAACCATAGCCCAGCCGCCCTCTGCTCCCAAATTGAAGGAGACGAACCGCGCTCGACTATCGCCGCCTTTGAGTCACGCATCTGGTCTCGCCTGGTGCCGCCACGATTACACCGCGCACGCGGCCCGAGCGTCTTGGAGGACGACGAACGGGGCAGTAACAAGACAGTCCAAGTGGCGCAGCAACGTACGGGCACGAGCACGACAGGCCACGGCTTGCTCACCTCTCGTCATGTCTGTGAACTCCCGGTGACAGTTCGCACCCTGAGCACCAGCTTCCTCGCACTGCATGAGCACGAGATCACCATTCGGTATTCTATCTGATCGTCTCAAGCGGATCGCCGACGCTCAACGAAGCGTCCAGGATAACAAGAAGGGCGCCGCAGCAATGCGGCGCCCTTCTTGTGTCTGGATTGATTTCACGAGGGCAGGTCTATTCAGGGGATGCCCCGAGCCTCAAAGCCTGGAGAACTGATCTGTTTCATTGAGCGTGCCCAAGATCTCCACGCTCCACGGATCGTCGCGGAGCGCAGCACGACAACGCTCCAACGAGCCCTTCTCCCCGAGGGAGCCTGGCCTGACAGAAGCGGATCTCGCGCGGACAGCGGCTTAGAACCAGCTCAGGAGCGTGTCCGGGTCGCAGGTAAGCGGCCGCGGATCTTCCAGCGGGTTGGCTTTCGGCGCGGCCCTGGGGCGCGACGCCGGGACCCGGAGCGCGCCGCGAATCGCGCGGTACATATCCGCCGGCTCCCACCCGTGATGGCCTCTCAGCGCCTCGATCGCGGCCAGCACTGCTGGCGTAGGGTCCTTTGGCATCTTCGGGTCGTCCGACATCACACACGCCTTCATGCAGATTAACGAGTTTTCCGACTCTAATAGAGAGTCGTGGCGGGGTGATGACAGTTACGTGACACGAACAGGAGAGAATGAGGACCCTAGGCTGGGAACGCGGCAGAGAGGCGGGAGCGGGCCTGGATCTCGACATGCGGACGATCGATCCACGCGAGGATGCAAAGTGCGGAAGAGCCCGGCAGGGCAGGGGGGCTAGTCGGACAATTCCTTGAGCGTGTCCTCTGCCTCTTTCATGAAGGCGCGCAGCTTCTTTTGGGCGGCGATCGCCTCGGCGGTGTACATACCATGCGTCAGCGCATTCTTGTTGCCCCGCGGCGCGCCGGAGCCTTTCGCGCCGCCATGCATGCGACAGCGTTTCCGACCTGCAACCGCCGGCGCCTGGCAGGGCGTGCCCTTGCGCGTTCGCGCCCCGCAGCGCGGGCTCTCCAGCATCGGGCCAGTGTTCCGGGGATGCGAGCCGCTCATGCGTCTTCCCTTCAGTCTTCGTCCGGCTCCACGTTGACAGCCTCTCGCGGGACCGGCATCTCGATCGGGGTATCGTCCGTGTGGCCGAGTTGCGGCTTCAGTGCGGCAGGGGAGCGAGCTCCTTGCCGGCGCTTGCCCCCACCGGTCTCGATGTTGCCGACCACGGCCTGGCCGCCGGGCGCGACATGCACGTATTCGACCGTGACTTTCTGCTGTCCCTTGCCGCGATGCTTGTCGAGCGCCTCGAGCTGTTTCGCGTAGAGGGCGAGCAGCTTTTCCGCGTGTTTCAGGTTCTGATCCCGTCCCTCGAAAAGCTGACCCGGGATCATCGCCCGCCGCATGCATTCCATCGCCGCGGAATGGGTCGCGATCATTTGTCTCGCCAGCATGCCCTCGAGTTCGTCTCGCGGCGCGATGTCCTTCAGGGTTGCCTGCGCCGCGTTGATCCGCGCATTGATCTCTCCCGCGGGAAGATCGTCCGGCAGCCAGAGAACTCCTCCGAGTTCTGAGCCGCGGTTCAAATCTGCCATGATCCTCTGCATGGCGGCGGTCATTCTCGGATTGTTTTCGAGGACCTCGGCCAGCTGGCCGAGGACGTCGTCATCCGCCTCGTCGTGCGCCTCGCTTGTCTTCGCCTTCGTCACCGCGATCCCCGATCGATGCCTCAAGACGCTGACATCATACCCGAGGCCTGGACCATCAAGAACAACCGATTTCTACTTTATATGGGGTTGTTTTGAGAGTTTTGGATCATACCCCCCTCCCCCTAACGCCATGCGCGATAACGCCCCACACTTCGCAAGCGGATATCGGCTGTCCTAGAAGCTAGCCTGCACAATTGAAGGCGTATCGCTGCCGTCCGCGATCCCATCCTGAGCGGCGCGCTGAGTCAGAAATCGGAGCGAGCAAATTTGCAGCTGTCGCCGTGAGAGCTGACGCAAGTGGGACCCCAGGGCGAAGAACCAAGATTGATGGACGGCTTCCTCCGCGATCGCAACGCGTGATCCCAGGTCACTGGGGAGAGTAAGCGGCGGACAATATACCGGTAAGATTGATCGATGGGCGTGTGGCGAAGGGAACCGGCTGATGTCCGCCAGGAAAGAGAGCTGCACGCCGTTGGGGCTGTCGTCAAAAAGCCTCTTTGCACCCATGCCGCGAGTGTCATTCCCCTTGTAAGGCAGTAAGATTATGCACCGATGGTCAACGATTCTTGGTTTCGGCGGAGCGCTTGAATGTCGAAGGACTTGGTCGCAAGTGTTTCAGCGCTCCCGAGGACGCGGGTGCGCCGGGTCCTTCAGGTCTGTCCCTATATGCACCCCTCTGCCGGTGGGCCTCCGGTCGTGGTAAGGCGTCTTGCGGAGAACGCAAGCAGGTTTGGCTGGGACGCCTCGATCCTGACGACATCCCTGATGTGCCCCGATGACGGCACGGAGCTTTACGCCGAGTTGAGTCGCGAGTTCGACATCAAGGTCCTCCCGATCGACCGCCCCCGCCTGCTGGGTCACGCTTCGACAGCGGCGGAGGCGTTGAATGACGCCGTCCGCGCCGCCGACCTCGTCCACATCCACACGCTCTGGCATCCGCTGAACACGATCGCGCGCCGCGCATGTCAACGTCATAACGTTCCTTATGTTCTCTCACCACACGGCATGCTCGATCCTTTCGCCATGAGCATCCGCGCGCTCAAGAAATCCGTTTATCTCCGCTTGATCGAGTGTCGCAATCTCCGGGAGGCCGAACTCGTCGTCTTCGCGACGAACGAGGAGCGCCAACTGGCGGGCCGGACACTCGGGCGATTCCTCCACTCCGAGGTGGTGCTGCTCGGCGCGGACGACCCTGCGGACAGATGCAGCACGATAACCGATGCGACGGTACGCCGGCGCTTCCGTGATGGCGCCGACGGGAGGCGGATTCTGTTCCTGTCCCGTCTCCATCCCAAGAAGAACCTCGAGACGTTGTTCAGATCCATGAAGCTGGTCGTCGAAAGGCATGCCGATGCGCATCTGTTCATCGCGGGCTCAGGCGCACGCATCTACGAGAAGACGCTCGATGACATGGTGCGCGAGCTCGGCATCTCTTCGAATGTCACTTTTACCGGCTTCTTGCGTGATGAGGAAAAATGGGCGGCAATGTCGGCCGCGGACATTTTTGTTCTGCCGTCCCTCCAAGAGAATTTCGGCATCTCGATCGCCGAGGCTCTCCATGCGGGATTGCCGGTGCTCGTCGGACAGGGCGTGAACATCTCGGAAGATATTGCCAAAGCGAGCGCCGGGAGGGTCCTTTGCGATTGCATGAGCGAAGTCGAACTGGCCAGACAGATCGTTGAGCTCTTCGAGGATCGCGACCTTCGCGAGAGAATGGGCCGAAATGCCACTCGCCTCGCCACTGAGCGCTTCAACTGGCTGGAATCCGCCCGGTGCCACTATGAGCTTTACGAGAGGGCACTGGCACTCGACCCTTGCGAGCGCTCGCCGATTTGACATCGGGTGGCGGCCGGCTGGCGGGCCGCGTACTTTGCCGACCATCGGGTTCTGGCCCGGATTGCGAGCATGGCTTCTTGGCAAAATCCCGCCCAGACGATCAGCGCTTCGAAATTCGGTACAAGGCAATCAGTGCGCCCTGCCGATTTGAACCTGCCGACGGTACAGTGCTTGCGGCTCTAACCCCGTGTCGATCGCTTCGTCGTCGATCCATGACTTCGCCCTGCAATGGGCCGAGTGCAGGAGCATTCCGGTTGGCGGCTGACCGGGGGAGCTGAGCGCCAGCGACAGGACCGAACGCTTTGCACGTCACGGCGTGGTTTTCGGGGAACCGGAGCCGCGCCGTGTTTCGTTTGGGCCAATTCACTTGACGAGGGAGAGCCGCCATCTCGACCCTTCGCATGACGAATCTGCCCATGGATAAGAGCCGGCCAACGTCACGCGCCCTCGGGTGAGGTGCCGTGGGCGCTGCTGACGACTTGGATGGTGATTGGGGAGGGCCGGGGAGGCATGCCTCTTCAGGCGAATTCCGCCGGTGCGCTGCGCGTTGTTTTCCCGGGGCCGCGCGGCCGCCCCGCTGTTCAGCTTAGATCAGCGGGAGCGTCCCGACGAACGCGACGACGCCTAATACAAAGGAAATGCGGTGCAGGCCATGTCAGTCTCGGAAGTGACGTTCGTTGCGGCAGTGTCCGCCGCTCTACTCAAGATGCCGCCGTTCGCGGGTGGCGCGTTGGTCCCCCGTGCGGCGCGCGGCGCGGAGGGGAATCGTGCACCCCCGCGGCCCGCCTCAGACCAGGGGCAGCATGCCGACCAGCGCGACCAGTCCGATTGCGAAGGGATAAGCGATGTAGGCCATCTTGGTCTCCGATGCGTCTTGTCGTGCGGCGTCTCGTTCGCCGTTGAGACAAGAATGCCCCGAATCACCCGTTCGTGATGTGACGGTGCTCACACAGGGAAGGCTGCGCAAATATCCTTGGCTCACCGGCCTGACGGCGCCGTGGCTGGAAAAATCTGATATTTATCAATCATCTTGAGGGGAATGGCTGGTGTCCGCCGCGATGCCGGTCCGCCGCAGGACCATTCGCGCGGCGGCTGCACGCGATCTCCGCGCCGGGTCTGCGCCATGGCGGCGACGGCGCGGCGCTCAGTCGAGCGAGGCGATTCGCGCGATGTGGTCCGGACCGGCGCGCGATGTGAAGCCGTGGCGCGAGAGCGCGACGGGCTTGCCGGGAGCGGCCGGGCTGAGCGCGGGGGCTTGCGCGCTTCCCTCGCCCGCGGGCGGCAGGGGCAGGCGCGCCTGCTGCGGTCGCACCGGCGGGAGGGCGGGCTGGTTGAGATAGAAGGGATTGGCACCCGGCAGCGGGCCCGCCGCGCCGTCCCGGCTTGCATGCGCCGGGATCGCGGCCTCCGGGCCAAGCGCCGCGTCGGTCATGCCGGACAGCGCGGAGACGGCCGCATCTCCGGTTCCCGGCGGCACTTCGATCAGCAGTTGGGCATCGACCCGGCCACCGCGCCGCAAGAAGTGGAACGATTCGCTGCCGCCCGGGGCATCGCCGCCGCCGAGGCGCAGCGTGTAGCCCTGGCCGTCGCGCAGGAGCACATGCCCGCGCAGGATGTCGCCTCCCCCTTGCGTGCGGGCGATCACGACGGTCAGCCGCAGGCGGTCTCCCTCGGCCCCGAAGAAGGCGTCGATCCGGCTCCGCGGCCCAAGGATGGCGATCGCCTGGCCGGGATGCTCGAGCGTCAGCGTCCCGCCGGGCGATGATGGCATGCCCGTGCCTGCTCCGCCCGCCATCGGCGCGAGCAGGGCGAGCATCAGGGCAGCCATCGCGGCAGGGAGGTGCATGCGGAGCCTGCTTCTGTCCGACGAGCGAAGATTCTACTTTAGCGGGAAATTCCAGAAACCTGAAGGACATCCATAAATACGCGCCGCTGCGCGCGGATTGCGCCGGGGACTGCATCTTTTGGAGTCAGGCCGTCCCAAAAGGAGACATAAAGCCGAAGAAACTGTTCGCAGCCATGACCTTTCACCCGATCTTCCGTTACCATCCAGCGAAAATCCACGCTAGGCACACATGGCGTCACGACTCGGGGACTCAACCATTGGGGGAGGATCGAGGGCGATTGCCTCCACGCGAGGGGTCATTGTGGCTGCTCGCGAGAGACCCCGGGGCCCATCACGCATGGCACCGAACTGCCGTATTGCTTGGCTGCCGGTTCCAAGCCGTGATGTCGTCGGCCCAGTGCAACCTCGCGATGGGCCGCGGCGGCGCTAGCCCCCGGCCTGCGCGTCCTCGCGAAACGGCGCGAGGCTGTCGGCGAAGGTTTCGAGGAATTCCAGCGTGATCATCGAGGCGCGCGCATGGGTGGGCCGCAGCAGGGCGAGCCGGTGCGGCACCGACGGGCGGAAGGGGCGCAGCGCAAGCCCCCGGTCGGCATAGCCGCGGGCGTCCATCTCGCTCACGACCGACACGCCCGCGCCCTCGGCCACCAGCATGCAGGCGGCGGTGAACTGGCGCGTCTCGATCAGGCTGTCGATCTGGACCTTGCGCGCTGCGAAGGCGTCGGCAAGCTCGCGGAAGAAGGCGCTGTCGCGGCGGGTGTGGATCATCCGCTCGGCCGCGAGGTCCTCGGGCCAGATCTCGGGCTTAGCCTCGAGCCGGTGGCCGCGCGGCATGATGCAGACGGTGCGCATCCGGATCACCTCGCAGTCGACCGCCGGATGCCCCTCGAACCCGTCGGTGATGCCGCAGTCGTATTGCTCGCCGATGATCCATTCCAGGATGCGCTCGGGTCGGTCGGGCTCGAGCGTCACGGTCACGCCGGGTCGGTTGCGCAGGAACCGCGCCAGCACCGCGGGGAGGTGGCTGGTGGCGAAGCCCGGCAGGCAGGCGATGCGCAGATGGCCCGCCTTGCGTGCCGAGAGATCGCGGGTGAGCTGGTCGATATGGTCGAGGCTGTCGAGCAGCCGGCCCACCTCGCGCAGCAGGTAACGCGACTCCTGCGTCGGCACCAGGCGGCCGCCCTTGCGCTCGAACAGCCGGAAGCCGACGCTGTCCGAGAAGCTGGCGAGGAGCCGGCTCACGGCGGGCTGCGAGATCTCGAGCTGCCGGGCGGCCAGCGTCACGCTGCCAAGCTGCGAGACCGCGCGGAAGGCTTCGAGCTGGCGAAGTCGGATCGTCATCGGCTTCCTGCTGGCGGACAGGGGATGCGGCAGAGGGGAGATGCGGCAAAACTTATAACATGATATTATGTGGTTAAAGAGGAAAATCGGTTTGTATTATGAATGTCACTATGCTTCGATAGGCTGTGCGCAAGCGGAGTCGGGGCCATCGGGCCGCGGCGCCGCGTTTTGCGCTCCAATGAGCTTTCGGGGAGGGAAGCGGGATGAAAGGTCTGTATCTGGGCTCGGCGATGCTCGCGTCGCTGACCATGCTGGCGACGCCGGCCGCCGCGGCGACGGAGATCCAGTGGTGGCACGCCTTCACCGGGCGGCTGGGCGAGCTGCTGGCCGAGCAGGTCGAGCAGTTCAACGCGAGCCAGTCCGACCATGTCGTGGTCGCCACCCACAAGGGGAACTATTCCGAGACGCTGAACGCCGGCATCGCCGCCTTCCGTGCCGGCGAGCAGCCGCACATGCTGATGGTGTTCGAGGTCGGCACCGCGACGATGATGGCCGCCAAGGGCGCGATCAAGCCGGTCCACGAGGTGATGGCCGGGGCCGGCGCGGCCTTCGACCCGGACGCCTATCTGGGACCGGTGAAGGGCTATTACACGACGACCGGGGGCGAGATGCTCTCGCTGCCCTACAACTCCTCGACGCCGGTTCTCTACGTCAACCGCGACGCGCTGAAGGGCGCGGGGCTCGACCCCGACATGGACCTCTCGACGTGGCAGGCGGTGGGCGGCGCGCTCGACGCGCTCAAGGCCGCGGGCCATGCCTGCCCCATGACGACCGCGTGGCAGAGCTGGATCCATCTCGAGAACCTCTCGGCCTGGCACAACGTGCCATTCGCCACGAAGGAGAACGGCTTCGCCGGGCTCGACACCGAGCTGGTGTTCAATGGGCCCGTCCAGGTCAGCCATATCCAGGCGATGGGCGACTGGGCGAAGGAGGGCAAGTTCGTCTATGCCGGCCGCCGCAACGAGGGTGGAGCCAACTTCCGCGCCGGCGATTGTGCGCTGTTCACCGAGTCGTCGGCGGGCTATGCGGGCGTCAAGGCCGAGGCGAAATTCGACTTCGAGATCCGGCCTCTGCCCTATTGGGGTGGGGTCGAGGGCGCGCCGCAGAACACGATCATCGGCGGCGCCTCGATCTGGGTCCTGTCGGGCCATGACGCCGAGGAATACAACGGCGTCGCCGCCTTCCTCAACTTCCTGTCCTCGACCGAGGTGCAGGCCCGGTGGCACCAGAACACGGGCTACCTGCCGATCACCCTGGCCGCGGCCGAGAAGACGAGGGCCGAGGGCTTCTACGACGCCAATTCGGGGACCGAGATCGCCGGCCAGCAGATGACCGCCAAGGCGCCGACCGGGAACTCCAAGGGGTTGCGGCTCGGCTCGTTCGACCAGATCCGCGGCATCATCGACGAGGAGCTGGAGGCCGTCTGGGCGGGCAACAAGACCGCGCAGCAGGCGCTCGACAGCGCGGTCGAGCGCGGCAACGCGCTGCTGCGCCGCTTCGAGCAGGCCAACCGCTGACACGACATGCGCGCCCTCCCGGGCGAGGGCCCGGGGCTTCCTGCCGATGCGGGAGGTCCCGGGTCAGGCCCGGGATGGCGCGGGCCTGACCGATGGAAAAGCGCGTCACGTTCAAGGGCTGGCTCCTGCCGCTCCTGCTGGTCGCTCCGCAGGTGGCGGTGACGGCCGTCTTCTTCTTCTACCCGGCGGGGCAGGCGGTCTGGCAGTCGCTGTTCATCCCGGACCCCTTCGGCCTCAAGTCGCAGTTCGTGGGCCTCGGCAATTTCGAGTTCCTGCTGGGCGATCCCTATTACAGGGCGAGCTTCGTCACCACGGCGATCTTTTCGAGCCTCGTCACGGTGGTCTCGATGGGCGTGGCGCTCGTCCTCGCGGTGCTGGCGGACCGGCTGATCAAGGGCTCGGGGACCTACCGCACGCTGCTGATCTGGCCCTACGCAGTGGCGCCGGCGGTGGCGGGCGTCCTGTGGCTGTTCATGTTCAACACGCGGGTGGGTGTGGTCGCGTGGTATCTGGGCCAGCTCGGCTACGACTGGAACCACGTGCTGAACGGGGGCGAGGCGATGGGCCTCGTCGTCGTCGCCTCGGCCTGGGGGCGGATCAGTTATAACTTCCTGTTCTTCCTCGCCGGGCTGCAGGCGATCCCGCGCTCGGTGATCGAGGCGGCGGCAATCGACGGCGCCCGCTTCTGGACGCGATTTTGGACCATCGTCTTCCCGCTTCTCTCGCCCACCACGTTCTTCCTGCTGGTGGTGAACATCGTCTATGCCTTCTTCGAGACCTTCGGCGTGATCCACACCATCACCTCGGGCGGGCCGCAGCAGGCGACGACGATCCTCGTCTACAAGGTCTTTGCCGATGGCTTCGTCGGGCAGGATCTGGGCTCGTCGGCGGCGCAGTCGGTGATCCTGCTGGTGGTGGTGGGCGTACTGACCGTCGTGCAGTTCAGGTTCATCGAGCGGCGGGTGCACTACTGATGGCGGGCGGCGCGCAATCCGGCATGGTCGAGCGGCGGGGCTGGTCGCTGTGGCTCACCCATGCCGGGCTGATCCTGGGCGTCATGGTCATCGCCTTCCCGATCTGGCTCGCCTTCGTGGCCTCGACGGTGACGCAGCCCGAGATCGTGCGCCCGCCCATGCCGGTGCTGCCCGGCGACCAGTTCTTCGAGAACTACCGCAAGGCGCTGGTCGCGGGCGTCAACGCGCCGGTGGCGAAGATGCTGATGAACTCGGCCGTGATGGCGCTGGGAATCGCGCTCGGCAAGATCGCGATCTCGCTCCTGTCGGCCTTCGCCATCGTCTATTTCCGCTTTCCGGGCCGCAAGGCGTTCTTCTGGCTGATCTTTCTCACGCTGATGCTGCCGGTCGAGGTGCGCATCGTGCCGACCTACGAGGTGGTCGCGGGCTTCGGCATGCTCAACAGCCACGCGGGCCTGATCCTGCCGCTGATTGCCTCTGCGACCGCGACCTTCCTGTTCCGCCAGTTCTTCATGACGGTGCCGGACGAGCTGGTCGAGGCGGCGCGCGTCGATGGCGCCCGTCCGATGCGGTTCTTCCTCGACATCCTGGTGCCGATGAGCCGGACGAACATCGCGGCGCTTTTTGTCATCCTCTTCATCTATGGCTGGAACCAGTATCTCTGGCCGCTGCTGATCACCACCGACCCGCAGATGAACACGATCGTCATGGGCATCAAGCAGATGTTCCCGTCGGGCGACGACATCGCCGACTGGCCGGTCATCATGGCGACCTCAATCCTCGCCATGCTGCCGCCGGTGCTCGTCGTCATCTTCATGCAGAAGCTGTTCATCCGCGGCCTTGTCGAGAGCGAGAAGTAACCCATGGCCACACTCACGCTCACGCAGGTCCGCAAGAGCTTCGGCGCGACCGAGGTGATCCACGGCGTCGACATCGACGTGGCTGAGGGCGAGTTCATCGTGATCGTGGGCCCCTCGGGCTGCGGAAAGTCCACCCTCCTGCGCATGGTGGCGGGGCTCGAGACGGTCACCGCGGGCGAGATCGCCATCAACGGTCAGCGCGTGAACGAGCGCGAGCCGATGGACCGTAACATTGCCATGGTCTTCCAGAACTACGCGCTCTATCCGCATATGAGCGTGTTCGACAACATGGCCTACGGGCTCAAGATCGCCCGCATGCCGAAGCCCGAGATCGCGGCGCGCGTGGCCGAGGCCGCGCGGCTGTTGCAACTCGAACCCTATCTCGCCCGCAGGCCGCGCGAGCTGTCCGGCGGCCAGCGCCAGCGCGTGGCCATGGGCCGCGCCATCGTCCGCCAGCCGGCCGTGTTCCTGTTCGACGAGCCGCTCTCCAACCTCGACGCCAAGCTCAGGGTGCAGATGCGGCTCGAGATCAAGGCGCTGCAGCGCAAGCTCGGCATTACCTCGCTCTACGTCACCCACGACCAGGTCGAGGCGATGACGCTGGCCGACCGCATGATCGTGATGAACGAGGGCAATGCCGAGCAGATCGGCGCGCCGCTCGAGGTCTACGAGCGCCCGGCCACGCTGTTCGCCGCGCAGTTCATCGGCAGCCCCTCGATGAACGTCCTGCCGGGCGAGGGGGCGGAGGACGGGGTCGTGCTCGAGAACGGCATGCGCATCCCGCTGGGCCGCCCGGTCGCGGGCAAGGTGATGCTGGGCATTCGGCCCGAGCATCTCGTGCCCGACGCCGACGGCCCGCTCGCGATCGAGACCGGGATGAGCGAGCCCGTCGGTGCGCAGACGCTGGTCCATGGCCGGCTGACCGGAAGCACCGCCGAATGCGTCGCGAGCCTGCCCGGCGTGCATCGCGAGAGCGATCTGCCGGCCGTGCAGCGTTATGCCGTGCCGCCCCACGCCGCGCATGTCTTCGACGCCGCCACCGGGCGCCGGATCGGCGTTTGACCGCACGCGCATGGGTTGCATTTGACTTCGATCATGGCGCACCGCGGCCAGCTCTGAAACGCTGCATGGTATCGGCGCCGCTGCGCGCGGCGCCATGCGGAGGGCAGAGCAGATGCAGACCGACCTCGAGATCGCCTTTCACGGATTGGACCCCTCGCCGGCCATCGAGGCACGGGTGCGCGAACGGCTTGCCCGGCTCGAGAAGCATTTCGGGCGGCTCACCAGCTTCCGCGCCGTGATCGACGCGCCCCACCAGCACCATCGCAAGGGCAAGCACTATGCCGTGCGGCTCGAGGCGCGCGCGCCCGCAACCGTGTTCGCCATCGACCGCGAGCCCGGCGACGTGAACGCGCACGAGGACGTCTATGTCGCGATCCGCGACGCGTTCGACGCGATGGAACGCCGCATCAAGGCCTGGCAGGAGACCCATACCGGGCGCCCGGTGACCCATGCCGCGCCGTTGCAGGGCCGGATCGCCGAGCTGCATTCGGGGCGCGATTTCGGCCAGATCGCGCTCACCGACGGGCGGCTGGTCTACTTCCACCGAAACGCCGTGGTGAACGGGGGGTTCGACGACCTTGCCGAGGGGGACCCCGTCGAGCTCGCCCTCGATCAGGGCGACAGCGAGAAGGGGCCGCATGCGAGCACGGTGCGCCGCATCGGCGCGCAGCGCTTCGTCGACGAGCCCCGCTGACTGTCGAGGCACAGGGAGGCCCCGGAATGACTGCGACGCGCGACGACCTCATGCGCCTGTTCGGCGACATCGACGAGCACAAGCTGGCCGAGATCGCGGCAAGCGGCGCGACCCTTGCCGAGCTCGAGGAGGTAGCGGCCCATCTCGCGGCCCAGACCGACGTGATGGGCGAACTGGAACGCCCGCTGACCGGGCGGGCGCTGCGCATCTACGAGCTTCTGCGCCGCGACGAGGAGCAGTGGGAGTCTGACGCCTGAGCCTGGCCGCCTAGTCCTCTACCACCCGGAAATCGCCCGAGGGGGCGTCGGTCGGCGGCTCGTCGAAGCCCTCGGCGGCAAGGCCGCGGCGCAGCAGTTCGCGAATTGCCGCGGCGCGCGAGGGCAGCCGGTTGCCGAACCGCCAGTCGTCGATGGCCTGCAACTCGTCGCGGCTCAGCATGAGCTGCAGCTTCTCGGTCCGCTTGGGCGGTCGGGGTGTCCGGGACATCGGCGTTCTCCGCATCGGGGATGGATCACTTACTCCACCGACGTCGCCGGGGTAAACCCCATGGCCTCCCTGCCCGATGGAGCCTGCCCCCCTTGCTGGCCTTGCGCAGGTTGCGCCGCTGACGCAGGACATGTATCCCAAGTATATGAAAAAACTTGAAAAATTGCATCTCCACTCCCATCTTCCGGCCTGTCCGAAACCGATGAGGAGGAATTCCGTGACCAGCATGGTCCTGAAGACCGAGCCGAAGGCCGAGACCCCGCGCACCGGCGTGACCGGGCGGGCCGAGATCGCGAACGCGCTCAACGGCGTGCTGGCCGACACCGTGGTGCTGATGCTCAAGACCCAGGGCTGCCACTGGAACGTTGTCGGGCCGATGTTCCAGCCGATCCACGAACTGACCGAGGCGCAGTATCGCGACCTCTTCGAGGCGGTGGACACGCTGGCCGAGCGGATCCGGGCGCTGGGCGCCTTTGCCCCGGTCTCCTTCGCCGAGATGATCTCGCATGCCGAGCTGTCCGAGGAGGAGGAGGTCCGCCCCGCCGCCGGCATGCTGACCGAACTCATCGAGGACCACGAGACGCTGACGCGCCGCCTGCGCGAGCTCGCCGCCGTTGCGGCCGAGCGCGAGGACGGCGCGACCGAGGACCTCGCCAATGCGCGCATGTCCGCGCATGAGAAGGCGCTTTGGATGCTGCGCGCCATCGCCACGGGCTGAGGCGCGCCCGACACCCGACGACAGGATCTTCCAATGACGGCCGCGGCGCTTGCGCCGCGCGCCATGTCGCGACTCGACACGAAAGGATTCCCGACGCATGTGCGGATTTGCAGGCGAAATCACCTTCGACGGGCGCACGGCCTCGCTGGCGGGCCTCGAGCGGATGCTCGAGGCGCTGGCGCCGCGCGGGCCCGACGGGGTGGGCACGGTTCATCGCGGACGCGTGGCGCTGGGCCACCGGCGGCTCAGCATCATCGACCTCTCGGACGCGGGCGCCCAGCCGATGAGCGACCCCGAGCTGGGGCTCGACCTCGTGTTCAACGGCTGCATCTACAACCACGCCGATCTGCGCCGCGAACTCGAGGCCGAGGGCTACCGCTTCTTCTCGCGCAGTGACACCGAGGTGGTTCTGAAGGCCCATCACGCCTGGGGGCCGCGCGCGCCCGAACGCTTCCACGGCATGTTCGCCTATGCGGTGCACGAGCGCGCCACTGGCCGGCTGTGGCTCGCGCGCGACCGCTTCGGCATCAAGCCGCTATACGTGACGGACGAGGCCGGGCGCCTGCGCTTCGCCTCGACCCTGCCGGCGCTGCTGGCCGCAGGCGGCATCGACACCGCGATCGACCCAGCCGCTCTGCATGGCTATATGAGCTTCCACGCTGTGGTCGCACCCCCGCGTACGATCCTCAAGGGCGTGCGCAAGCTTCCGATCGCCACCATCCGCCGCGTCGAGCCCGATGGCACGACCGAGGACCGCCGCTACTGGGACGTGAGCTTTGAGCGCGGGCCCGAGGACGAGGACCGCGCGGCCCCGGAGTGGGAAGAGATGCTGCTCGACTGCCTGCGCCGGGCGGTGGCGCGACGCATGGTGGCCGATGTTCCCGTGGGCGTGCTGCTCTCGGGCGGGGTCGACTCGAGCCTGATCGTGGGGCTCCTGGCCGAGGCGGGGCAGGAGGGCCTGCGCACCTTCTCGATCGGCTTCGAGGCGGCGAACGGCGAGAAGGGCGACGAGTTCGCCTATTCCGACCTGGTCGCGCGCCACTTCGCGACCGATCACGTCAAGCGCTTCGTGCCCTCGTCCGAGCTGCAGAAGGCGCTGCCCGCCGCGATCTCGGCCATGTCCGAGCCGATGGTCTCGTATGACAACATCGGCTTCTACCTGCTGTCGCGCGAGGTCGCGCGGCATGTGAAGGTGGTCCAGAGCGGGCAGGGCGCCGACGAGGTGTTCGCGGGCTACCACTGGTATCCGAAGCTCGCGGGCTCGAACGACCCGCTGGGCGACTACGCGCGGGCCTTCTTCGACCGCGACCACGACACCATGGGCCGCCACCTCGCGCCCCGCTGGATGAACGGCGATGCCAGCCGCGAGATGGTGGCCGCCCACTTCGCCCGCCCCGGTGCGCCCGATCCGGTGGACAAGGCGCTGCGCCTCGACACCGAGATCATGCTGGCCGATGACCCCGTGAAGCGGGTCGACAACATGACCATGGCCTGGGGGCTCGAGGCCCGCGTGCCCTTCCTCGATCACGAACTGGTCGAGCTGGCGGCCCGGATGCCTGCCGGGATCAAGCTGGCTGACGGCGGCAAGGGGGTGCTGAAATCGGTCGCGCGCCGCATCGTGCCGCGCGAGGTGATCGACCGGCCGAAGGGCTATTTCCCTGTCCCCGCGCTCAAGTATCTCGACGGGCCGTTCCTGGCGATGGCGCGGGATGCGCTGACCTCTAAGGCGGCACGCGAGCGGGGGCTGTACCGCGAGGATTATCTCGACGCGCTGTTCGCGGCACCGGCCGAGCACATCACGCCGCTGCGTGGCTCGGAGCTCTGGCAGTGCGCGCTGCTGGAACTGTGGCTCCAGGACCACGGCATCTGAGGGATGAGACCGATGACCCGCAAGACCGCCCACGCCACCCGCGACCAGGGCTATCGCCTGCGCCGGATGCGCGACAGCGCCTTCGCCGGCGCGGCCCCGGCCCATCCGGGGGGCGAGGCGCCGCTGAAGGACGCCGTGATCGACCTCGGCTGGGGGCGGCTGATCTTCGCCCACACCTTCGAAGAGCCTGCCGCCATCGTCGATGCGATGCGCGAGGAGACGCCCGACCGGCGCGACATCGCCTTCTACGTGCGCGACCCGCATGTTTTGCTGGCCAAGGCGCCGCAGGAGTTGTTCCTCGACCCCTCGCACAGCTATCGGCTGGATCTCGCGACCTGGCGCGCGGCGTCGGGACGGGCGCGTGGCTTCTTCATCCGCCGGCTCTGCTCGCGCGCGGACGCCGAAGCCGTGAACGCGATCTACGGCGCCCGCGGCATGGTGCAGGTGGCGCCCGAGTTCTTCTGGACCAGCCGCGACAGCCGCACGATCACGGTCTTCGTGGCCGAGGACGAGGCGACGGGCGAGATCCTCGGCGCCGTGACCGGCGTCGATCATGCGCGCGCCTTCGACGATCCCGCGCGGGGCAGCTCGCTCTGGTGCCTTGCGGTCCATCCGCAGGCCGCGCGGCCGCGGGTGGGCGAGGCGCTCGTGCGCCGGCTCGCGAGCCATTTCAAGGCGCGCGGCGCAGCCTTCCTCGACCTCTCGGTGATGCATGACAACGAGGGGGCGATCGCGCTCTACGAGAAGCTGGGCTTCCGCCGCGTTCCGGCCTTTGCCATCAAGCGCCGCAACCGGATCAACGAGCGGCTGTTCACCGGCCCCGACCCGGCCGAGGGGCTCAACCCCTATGCCCGGATCATCGTCGACGAGGCCCGCCGGCGCGGTATCCATGTCGAGGTGACCGACGCCGAGGGCGGCTTCTTCGCGCTCACGCATGGCGGGCGCACCGTGCGCTGCCGCGAAGCGCTGAGCGAGTTCACCTCGGGCGTCGCCATGTCGATCTGCGACGACAAGTCGGTGACGCGGCGGATCGTCTCGGCCGCGGGGGTGCGCGTGCCCGAGCAGATCGAGGCGTGCGACGAGGCGGCGCTGGCCGGCTTCCTGGCCCGCCACGGCGAGGTGGTCGTCAAGCCCGCGCGCGGCGAGCAGGGGCGGGCTGTATCGGTGGGGCTGAGCGACGCGGACGAGGTGGCCCGTGCCGTCGCCGCGGCGCACGAGGTCTGCGACCGCGTGCTGGTCGAAGAATGCGTGCGCGGCGAGGACCTGCGCCTGATCGTGATCGACGGCAAGGTGGTCGCCGCCGCGATCCGCCGCCCAGCGCGGATCATCGGCGACGGCCGCGCGACCGCCCGCGCGCTGATCGAGGCGCAGAGCCGCAGGCGCAGCGCCGCGACGGGGGGCGAGAGCGAAATCCCGCTCGATGCCGAGACCGAGCGCACGCTGGCCGCCGCCGGCTACGGGCTCGACGACGTGCTGCCCGAGGGGGTCGAGACGCCGGTGCGGCGCACCGCCAACCTGCACACCGGCGGCACCATTCACGACGTGACCGCCGAGACGCATCCCGCGCTGATCAGGGCCGCGATCACGGCCGCGCGCGCGATCGACATTCCGGTGACCGGCATCGACCTGATGGTGACGTCGCCGCGCGAGCCCGACTACGCCTTCATCGAGGCGAACGAACGCCCTGGCCTCGCCAATCACGAGCCCCAGCCGACGGCAGAGCGCTTCGTTGACCTGCTCTTCCCGCTTTCGCGCGCCCGCGCGGCGGCCCCGAGCACGCCCGGCGCGCGCGCCACGACCGCGGACCATTGAAAGGGAGCCCATGGGACGCCTTGCCATCGACACCGACTATCTCGCCGACCAGTTGCGCCGCTTGCTCGATATCCCCAGCCCGACCGGCTTCACCGATGCCGTGACGCATGCGGTGGGCGCCGAGCTTGACCGCCTTGGCGCGCCCTTCGAGATCACCCGGCGCGGCGCGATCCGCGTGCGTCTTGCAGGCCGCGACCCGCAGCCCGCGCGGGCGATCATCTCGCATCTCGATACGCTGGGCGCACAAGTGCGCAGCGTGAAGGAGAACGGGCGGCTGGAACTGGTGCCGATCGGCCACTGGTCCGCCCGTTTTGCCGAGGGCGCGCGCGCCACCATCTTCTCGGAAAAGGGCAGCTATCGCGGCTCCATCCTGCCCCGCCTCGCGTCGGGCCATGCCTTCGGCGACGCGGTCGACACGGCACCGATCGGCTGGAGCGAGGTCGAGTTGAGGGTCGACGCGCTTGCCACCGATCGCGCTCAGGTGGCGAAGCTGGGTATCGAGATCGGCGACATCGTGGCCATCGACCCGCAGCCCGAGTTCCTCGACAACGGCTTCATCGTCTCGCGCCATCTCGACGATAAGGCGGGGGTCGCGGTGATGCTGGCGGCGCTCAAGGCGATGCTCGAGGCGGCCGCGGTGCCGACCGTCGACACGCTGTGGCTGTTCTCGGTGTCCGAGGAGGTGGGCCACGGCGCGAGCCACATCCTCACGCATGACATCGCGTCAATGGTGGTGGTCGACAATGGCGCCAGCGCCGCGGGCCAGAACAGTGCCGAGTTCGGCGTGACCATCGGCATGGCCGACATGAGCGGGCCGTTCGATTACCACACCACCCGCAAGCTGATCGAGCTTTGCCGCGAGAACGAGATCCGTTTCCAGCGCGACGTGTTCCGCTTCTACCGCTCGGACAGTGCCTCGGCCATCGAGGCGGGGGCGGACGTGCGCACGGCGCTCGCGACCTTCGGGATCGACGCAAGCCACGGCTACGAGCGCATCCACATGCACGCCCTGCGCTCGCTGGCCGAGCTGCTTACGGCCTATGCGCTCAGCACGGTCGATATCCAACGCGACGCGCAGGAGGCGGGGCCGCTCACCGGCTTCCCCGAGCAGGCAACGGACGAGGCGACGCAGCGTCTGGGCCCCGACCGGGGGCTGCCTCCGAAGCCGTGAGGGCGCGCCGGGCTTCAGCCCGGCACGTTGCCGAAGGGGTCGTCGATCGAGGGACTGGGCGGGGTGTGCCAGGCGGCGCCCTCGGGGGTCACGTGGAAATGGTCCTCCAGCCGCACGC
Source organism: Thermohalobaculum sediminis (assembly GCF_023487995.1). GTDB lineage: Bacteria > Pseudomonadota > Alphaproteobacteria > Rhodobacterales > Rhodobacteraceae > Thermohalobaculum > Thermohalobaculum sediminis. The sequence continues at coordinate 69,577 of NZ_JAMFKN010000003.1, read as the reverse complement.
CAAACTCGCCATAGATGCAGATCGTGGGCTCGATCGAGCCCGTCATGCCCACCGCCATCGGCAGGCGGTTGCCCTTGACGAAATAGGGCTCCTCGTGGCCGTCCATGCCCACGCCATGGCCGGTCCGGTGCGGCAGGCCCGGCACGGCATAGCCGGGGCCGAGGCCCGCACCCGCGATCACCGCGCGCGCCGCGTCGTCCACCGCGCCGCAGGGCACGCCGGGACGGATGGCGGCGAAGGCCGCGGCCTGCGCCGCGTGCTCGAGGTTCCAGATCTCGCGCTGCCGCGCCGTGGGCTCGCCGAACACGTAGGAGCGCGTGATGTCCGACACGTAGCCGTGCATCGGCGCGCCGCAGTCGACCAGCACCATGTCGCCCTCGCGCAGCACCTGCGGGTGCGGCACGCCGTGCGGATAGGCCGAGGCCTCGCCGAACAGCGCGATGGCGAAGCGGCAGCCCGAATCGAAGCCGGCCTTGCGGTGCGCGCGGTCGAGGAAGTCCTGCACCTCGGTTGTCGTGATACCCTCGCGCAGGATGCGCGCGGCCGCCGCCTGGATGCCCAGCGTTGCACGCATCGCGTGGCCGATCAGCGCGATTTCGTGCGGGGTCTTGCGCGCCCGGCACCACGCGGCGACCGATCCCGAGGGCGTCAGGCGATAGTCCGCGCCCGCCGCCTCGGCCGCCGCGCGGATGCCGTCCACGACGAAGAAGCGCGCCTGCTCGTCGATGGCGAGGGTGCCGCGGGCGATCTGCATCTCGCGCAGTGCCGTCACGAACAGGGCGTAGGGGCTCTCGTCCTCCTCCCAGCCATGGACGGTCTCGCCGATCGTCAGCATTGTGCGCAGCTTCTCGACCTCGAAGGCGGGGGCGACATAGACCGGCTCGCCCTTGGCGGGCAGGATGGCGCCGATCATCCGCTCGGTCTGCCCGTGGCGCACGCCGGTGAAGTATTCGAGGTTGGTCGAGCCATCGAGCCACATCGCGGCGACCCCGACCTCGGCCATCCGGGCCTGCGCGCGTTCGATGCGCTCCAGCCGCTCGTCGCGGCTGATCGGCTCGATACGCTCGCGCACCGGGCGGGTGCGCTCAAGCTCGATCTCGGCGGTCGAGCCGCCCACGCCCTTCGTCATGACTTGCCCCCTTCGGTCCTGATCCGTGGCAACCTTAATAGCCGGCGCGGCGCGCGCAAGCAGGGGGTGCATTTGCCCGCCGCCTGCCCCTAGACTGCGGCCGACCGCCATCCAGGAGCCTGTGCCAATGACCGACGCCGCACCCGTTCCCGTCACCATCCTCACTGGGTTCCTTGGGGCCGGAAAGACGACATTGCTCTCGCGCCTGCTGGCCGACCCGCAGGGGGTGCGCTTTGGCGTGCTGGTGAACGATTTCGGCGAGATCAACATCGACGCCGACCTCGTGGCCGAGACCGCGGCCGACCGGGTGTCGCTGGCCAATGGCTGCGTCTGCTGTTCGATCCGCGACGACCTCGTGGCGGCGGTGCGCAGCCTGCTGGACGCGCCCGCGCCGCCCCGGCACCTGCTGATCGAGGCGAGCGGCGTGTCGCGCCCGCTGGCCATCGCCGATGCGCTGGACGACGAGCCGCGCGCCCGGCTCGACGGCATCTTCTGCGTGATCGACGCCGCGCATTTCGAGGGGCTGGGCTATGCCGACAGCGAGCTTGCGATGGATCAGGCCTTCGGCGCGGATCTTGCGCTGCTGAACAAGGCCGACCTCGTGGACGCGGGCACGCTGGAACGCATCGACGCGACGTTGAGGGCCGCGATGCCGCGCCTGAGGACCGTGCCGACCCGCCACGGCGACGTGCCGCGCGCGCTGCTCTTCGGGCCGGAGCCCGGCCCCGCGAGGGACCGCGGGACATGTCGCGACGCCCGCTGCAGCGATCCATCTCACCGGCACGATCACGCGGGCGGGGGCGATCACCACGACCACGAGCATCACGCGCATGACGCCGAGTTCGAGTCGTGGTCGTGGAGCGCCCATGGTCCACTGCGGCACGCCGAGTTCCGCGCGGCCGTGGCGGCGCTTCCCCCGGCGCTCCTGCGCGCGAAGGGAATCCTCGATCTCGATGGCAGGCGGGCGGTTTTCCAGCTGGTCGGCAAGCGGCGCGAGATCGCCTTCGAGGGCGGTCCGCCACCCTCGGAGAGCCGCCTCGTCGCCATCGCCCGCCGCGGCGGGCTCGACGCCGAGGCGATCTCGGCCGTCCTTGCCCCTGCGTTAAACGCGAGTGTTGACTAGGCCCGATCATCCAGCTTTGGTGATGAATCAGGGGGCATCAATCGGAGTCGGTCATGGCGCAGCTTCTGTTCCGCAACATTCGCCTGTTCGACCCCGAGGTCGGCGAGACCCGTCCCGGCCACGAGTTGCTGATCGAGGGCGGCACCATCCGCGAGGTGGCCGACCGCCCGATCAAGGCGGATGGCGCCGAGGTGATCGACGGCGGCGGCCGCACGCTGATGCCGGGGCTGATCGACTGCCACGTCCATGTCGTGCTGAGCGAGGTGTCGATCCCGAGCCTCGAGTCGATGCCGCTGACGCTGATGACCGCCCACGCCATGAAGCTGATGCGCGGGATGCTCGATCGCGGCTTCACCACGGTGCGCGACACCGGCGGCGCCGACTGGGGGCTCAAGACCGCGGTCGATCAGGGCCTGTTCCCCGGCCCGCGCCTGTTCATCGCCGGCAAGGCGATCGGCCCGACCGGCGGGCACAGCGATCCGCGTCGGCGCACCGATTACGGCGTGCGCTGCCATTGCTGCAACGCCATGGTCTTCGCGATGGGCGTGGCCGACGGCGTACCCGGCGTGCAGAAGGCCGTGCGCGAGGAGATGCGCCAGGGCTGCGACCATGTGAAGATCATGATGTCCGGAGGGGTCGCCTCGCCCTACGACCCGCTCGACAGCATGCAGTTCTGCGAGGACGAGGTCCGCGCGGCGGTGACCGAGGCGCACGCCTTCGGCCGCTATGTCTGCGCCCATGCCTATTCGCCCGAGGCGATCGAGCGCGCGGCCCATTGCGGCGTGCGCACGATCGAGCACGGCAACCTGATCGACGAGCCGCGCGCGAAACTGATGGCCGAGAAGGGGATGTTCCTGATCCCCAACCTAATCGCCTACTACGCCATGCGCGAGCGCGCGGGCGAGTTCGGGATGAGCGGCGAGATGCTGGAGAAGAACGATCTCGTGATCGACGGCGGTCTGCGTTCGCTCGAGATCTGTCAGCGCGCGGGTGTGTCCATAGCCTTCGGTTCGGACCTTCTGGGTCAGCTCCAGGTCGATCAGAGCCGCGAGTTCCAGATCCGCTCGCAGGTGATGAAGCCCATCGATATCCTGCGCTCGGCGACGCTCATTGGCGCGCAGGTGCTGCGGCAGGAGGGCAAGCTCGGCTGCCTGAAGCCCGGCGCGCATGCCGACCTCCTGCTGGTCGACGGCGACCCGCTGGCAGACCTCGGCGTGCTGTCGGGGCAGGGCGGGCGGATCGACCTCATCATGAAGGGTGGCCGCATCCACAAGCGCAACCTGCACTGACGGAGGGCCGCCCGTGCCGGGAGCCGCGACGACACAGCTTCGTTTCACCAATCTCGCCCTGCTCGACCCCGCCTTCGACGAGCCGCGCGGCGGATACGAGGTGCTGGTCGAGGGCGAGCGCATCGCCGAGGTCTCGGACCGCCCCATCGCCTCGGCCTCGGCGGATGTGATCGACTGCGGCGGGCGCGTGCTGATGCCGGGGCTGATCGACTGCCATGTCCACTGCATGCACAGCGAAGTCTATATGCGGCGGATGGAGGACGTGCCGCTGACGCTCGCCACGGCGCGCGCCGCCGTCAGGCTGGGCTCGATGCTCGATCGCGGCTTCACCACGGTTCGCGACACGGGCGGCACCGATTGGGGCGTGAAGCAGGCGGTTGACGCCGGGCTGATCACGGGCCCGCGCCTCTTTATCGCCGGCCGCTCGATCGGGCCCACGGGCGGGCATTCCGACGGGCGCGGGCGCACCAATGACGGCTACAACTGCCCCTGCTGCAACGGGCAGGCCTATCTTCGGCTGGTGGTCGATGGCGTGGACGAGGTGCGCCGCGCGGTGCGCGAGCAGATGCGGCAGGGCTGCGACCATGTGAAGATCATGGTCTCGGGCGGCGTCGCCTCGCCCAACGACCCGCTCGACAGCCTGCAGTTCAGCATCCCCGAGATCGAGGCCTCGGTCGAGGAGGCCGAGGCCTTCGGCCGCTACGTGCTGGCCCATGCCTACGCCGCCGAGGCGATCGAGCGTGCCGTCACCGCCGGCGTGCGCACCATCGAGCACGGCAATCTGATCGACGAGGCGCGCGCGCGCCTGATGGCCGAGCGCGGCGCGTATCTGGTGGCGAACCTTGTCGCCTATGTCGCGATGGCCGAGCGCGCGGCGGGCTATGGCATGCCGCCCTCGATGCTCGAGAAGAACGCCATGGTGCTGGAAGGCGGCTACAAGTCGCTCGAATACTGCCGCTCGGCGGGGGTCAAGGTGGCCTATGGCTCGGACCTGCTGGGGGACCTGCTGGATGAGCAGAGCCGCGAGTTCGCGATCCGCGCCGAGGTGCAGCCCGCGATCGAGGTGATCCGCGCCGCCACCACCATCGCGGCCGAGGTGATCCGCCGCCCCGGCAAGCTCGGCACCATTGCGCCCGGGGCCTGGGCCGACCTGATCGTGCTCGATGGCGACCCCACCAGGGACATCTATCTGCTGGAAGGGCAGGGGCGCCACATGGCCGCGATCATGAAGGGCGGCCGCTTCCACAAGAACCGGCTGACCTGAGATGCTGGCCCGCGCCCTCGACAGCCGACGCCTGAGGCGCCTCGCGCTCAAGGCGGCTGCTGCGGTGGCGATGCTCTATATCGTGCTGCCGCTGGGCTTTGTCACCTGGCTCTCGTTCTACGCGCAGGAAATTCCGTCCTACCCGCCGCGCGGCTACACGCTCGACTGGTATGTCGCGATCATGGGCAACGAGCGCTTCATCCGCGGTCTGCTGCTCAGCGCGCAGCTTGGGCTCATCTCGACCGCCATCGGGCTCGCGGTGGCGGTGCCGGCGGCGGTCGCGATCGCGCATTTCCGCTTCCGGGGGCGCGAGACGATCAACAACCTGCTGCTGCTGCCGCTGATGGTGCCCGGCGTGGTGCTGGGCACGGCGATCTACGTCTTCCATGTCGAGACCGAGATCAACACCGGGCTGCCGATCCTCGGCTCGCTGGGCGGGCTAGTTTGGGGCCACGTGCTGGTGACCATCCCCTGGATCGTGCGGCTGGTGACGGCGAGCCTCGCGGGCTTCGACCGTACGCTCGAGGAAGCCGCGCAGAATCTTGGCGCCACGCCCTGGACGACGTTCCGGCGTGTCACGCTGCCCTCGATCCTGCCGGGCGTGGTGGCGGGGGCGCTGTTCGGGTTCGTGTCGTCCTTCGGCAATCTCGAGATGACCCTGTTCCTGGTCGGTCCGGGGCGCACGACGCTGCCGATCGCGATCCTCCAGTATCTGCAGTGGAAGGTGGACCCCACCATCGCCGCCATCTCGGTCGTACAGATCGTGCTGGTGGCGGTGGCGATGCTTGTGACCGACCGTTTCGTGAAGCTTAGCCGGGCAGTCTGATGGCGCGTCTCGAACTCGAAAACCTCACCAAGCGCTACGGCGATTTCCTCGCGACGCGCGAGGTCACGCTCGATGTCGAGGAGGGCGAGTTCCTCGTCATGCTTGGCCCATCGGGCTGCGGCAAGACGACGACGCTGAGGATGATCGCGGGCTTCGTCGAGCCCTCGTCCGGCACCGTGCGGCTGGGGGCCAGGGACATCACCCGCCTGCCGCCGTGGCGGCGCAACACGGGGCTGGTGTTCCAGAGCTACGCGCTCTTCCCGCACATGACGGTGAACCAGAACGTGGCCTTCGCGCTCGAGATGCGCCGGACGCCTGCGGCCGAGATCGGCACCCGCGTGGCCGAGGCGCTGAGGCTCGTGCGGCTCGGGCATCTGGGCGACCGGCTGCCGCGCCAGCTTTCGGGCGGGCAGCAGCAGCGCGTGGCGCTGGCGCGCGCGCTGGTGTTCCACCCCGACATCCTGCTGCTGGACGAGCCGCTCTCGAACCTCGACGCCAAGCTGCGCGAGGAGGTCCGGGTCGAGATCCGCAACCTGCAGCGCGAGCTTGGCATCACCACGGTGATGGTGACCCACGACCAGGAGGAGGCGCTGACCATCGCCGACCGCCTGGTGGTGATGAACGAGGGCCGGGTGCGCCAGATCGGCACGCAGCGCGACCTCTACGAGCGCCCGGCCGACCGCTTCGTCGCGGGCTTCGTCGGGCGCGGCAGCTTCCTCGAGGGCACCTCGGACGGGCAGGGCAGGTTCCGCACCAATGGCGGTATCGAGATCGCCTGCGCGGCTGTCGAAGCCGGACCTGCCGTGCTGGGCCTTCGCCCCGAGCGCGTTGGTCTTGCGCCGAACGGCGCCGACAACAGCTTCGAGGCGGTGGTCGAGTTCGTCTCCTATCTCGGCGGACTCGTGGACCTGCATTGCCGCCTGACGGACAGCGACCGCGTGATCGCGCAGATGGTGAACACGGGCGGGGGAGACCTGCCCAGGGTCGGCGACCGGATCAGGATCGGATGGCCCGCCGCGGCGGCCTTCGTCTTTTCCGGCGAGAAGGCAAAGTGACACCGATCACAGAAAGGGAGAGGACCATGACCAGCAGACCGATCTCACGGCGCCGTCTCATGCAGGGCATGGGCGGCCTAGCGGCCGTCAGCGCGATCTCGAGCCCCTTTGTCGCCCGCGCCCAGGCCAAGGGCCGGGTCGTCGTCGGCACCTGGGGCGGCGACTATGCGCGGCTGCTCAACAAGAACATCGAGCAGCCCTTCCTGATCCCCGCGGGCTGGGAGGTGATCCAGGACCAGGCCGGCGACCCTGAGCGGCGCGCCAAGATGGCGGCCGAGCGGCGCCTGCCGCGCGGCACCACCGACCTGCAGGGCCTCAGCGCCGTCAACATGTACCAGGTGTTCGAGCAGGGCCTGACGCAGGAGGTCGATTACAGCCGCCTGAAGAACGGGCCCAACCTGCTCGAGTCGATGAAATACCCCCACGGCGTCGGCCACATCTATTCGGGCATGGTCGCGGTCTACAACCCCGACAAGGTGGACGCGCCCAAGAGCTATGCGGACGTGTTCGACGGCAAGTGGAGCGACCGGCTGGGCCTGATCGACATCCAGTACCAGTACACGCTGGTTGCCGCCGCGCTGGCCGCGGGCGGCAGCACCACGAACCTCGCGCCCGGCCAGCAGCGGCTGATCGACGTGCGCAAGGCGGGGGCGCGCATCTACCCGACCAACGAGGCCTTCGCGCAGGGTCTCGCCACCAGCGAGATCGACATCGGCATCATGTGGAAGGCCCGCACGGTGCAGTGGCAGAACGCCGGCATCAACGTGAAGTCGGTGGCGCCAAGCGAGGGGGCGATCGCCTATGTCTCGGGCTTCGCGATCCCCAAGAACGCGCCCAACCTCGACGGCGCCTATGCCTATCTCGACGCGATGCTCGAGGCGGGGGCGCAGGAGAATTTCGCCATCGACATGGGCTACAACCCGACGGTGACGAACGCCAATGTCGCGCCCGATCTCAACGAGCGCATCGGCTTCACGCCCGAGGAGCGCGCGAACCTCGTCAACATGGACTACGGCTTCATGATGGAGAACGACGTGGCCCTCAAGGAGTGGTGGGACAAGGACTTCAAGGGCTGAGCCCCGCCTGACGCGAACCCCGGCGCGGCCGCCACCCGGCCGCGCCCCTCACGCCGCCAGCCCCGGAAGCCGAGGATGCAGAGCGACAGCGCCCGCACCGGATCGCCGATCACCGCAAGCTCGCTGGTGGGCCCGGCGGCCGTCATGACCGTGATCGGCCTCGTGCTGCCGGTGCTCTTGCTGCTGCGCTACAGCCTCAACCTCTACGACCCGCGCGAGCTGATGATCGAGACGGTCTCGCCCGCGAACTACGTCAAGTTCTTCACCGACATCTATTATCTCGACGTATTCTTCACCACGGTCTGGGTGGCGATGTTCTGCACGCTGGTCTGCCTGATCATGGGCTTTCCGCTGGCCTATGTGCTGGCGCGCACGCAGTCTCGCTTCAAGAACGTGCTGATCATCCTCGTCGTCATGCCGCTTTTCGTCGGCAACGCGGTGCGCGCGGCGGGGTGGATGACGCTGTTCGGCAGCCAGGGGTTCCTTAGCATCTCGCTGATGGATCTCGGCCTCGCCTCGGGGCCGACCGAGCTCATGTTCACCACGCAGGCCGTCATCATCGGCATCATCGCCGTGAACCTGCCCTTCATGGTCCTGACCCTGCAGAGCGTGATCGAGGGCATCGACCGGGCGATGGAGGAGGCTGCCTTCTCGCTGGGCGCGGCCCCGATGACGATGTTCCGCCGGGTGCTGTGGCCGATGGCGTTGCCCGGCATCATCGCGGGTACGATCCTGACCTTCATCCTGGGCATGAACGCCTATGCCACGCCCGTGCTGCTGGGTGGGCCCGAGTTCAAGATGATGGCGCCGCTGGTGTTCGGGCAGTTCCAGCTCAACAACTGGCCGTTCGGCGCGGCGGTGGCCTTCATCCTGATGACGACGACGCTCTCGCTCACGGCGCTTGCCGCCTTCTGGATGCAGAAGCGCGTGCGGCTGGGCTGAGGCGGTCAGCGCCGGAACGAGGCCGCGCGGCGCACCCGCTCGGCCGCCATCGCGAAGGCCGCCTCGCGGGGCAGAGTGTGGTCGCGCCTCGCGCGGTCCAGCACCTCGGCGGTGTTGCGCCCGACGCGCTCGGCGATGACGGCAAGCGCCTCGCTCTCGCCGCCGCCGCGATGCTCGACCGCGGCGCAGATCACGCCGCCCGCATTGGCGATGAAGTCGGGCACGACGAGGATCCCGCGCCCGGCCAGCGCGGCCTCGGCCTCGGCCGTCGCGGGGATGTTCGCGCCTTCCAGCACCATCCTCGCGCGCACGCGTCCGGCGTTCTCCGCGCGGATCACGTCGGGCCGTGCGGCGGGGATCAGGATGTCGCACCCGGCGCCGATGATCTCGCCGGGGTCGAGCCGGGTGGCGCCGCCGAGTTCTGCCACGCTGCGCCCGTCGGCCTTCAGCGCGTCGAGCCGGTCGAGGTCGAGCCCGTCCGCCGCTGCGATGCCGCCGCGCGAGTCGGAGACCGCGACGATCACGGCGCCCTCTCGCCCGAGGAAATGCGCAACCCAGCGCCCGACCGCGCCATAGCCCTGCACGGCGACGCGCGCGCCCTTCAGCGCGATGCCCGAGAAGGGCTCGGCCGCCTTCGCCGCGGCGACCAGCCCATGCGCCGTCGCCCCGATCTCGTCGAGCGGAATGCCGCCAACCTCGCGCGGCAGGCCCACGGCACGGCCGATCTCGTCGCGCACCCAGGCCATCGCGGTCTCGTCCGTGCCCATGTCGGGGCCGACGATGTAGCTTCGCACCTCGCCGATGGCGCGGGCAAAGCTGCGGATCAGGCGCTCCTTTCCCTCCGCGGGTATCTTCGGGTCGGCAAAGATGACCGACTTGCCCCCGCCATGCGGCAGGCTCGCCGCGGCGTTCTTCAGCGTCATCGCGCGGGCGAGCCGCGCGCATTCCGCGACCGACACGTCCGGTGCCATGCGGCAGCCGCCGATGGCAGGGCCGGCGGCGGTGTTGTCCACCACCAGCACGGCGCGCAGCCCGGCGCGGGGGTCGGTGATCTCGATCACCTTCTCGGGGCCGAGATCGTCGGCGTGAGCGAATGTCTCGGGCATCTCTTTCCTCCGGCTGTCAGTCGGGACGTTCCAGGTCGGCGACGACGGCGGCCATGAAGCGCGCGGCATCGCCCCCGGTCGCGGCGCGGTGGTCGAAGCTGAGCGACATCGGCAGCAGCAGACAGACGCCGGTCTCGCGATAGACCGGATAGACCCGTCCCGCGCCCAGGATCGCGACCTGCGGCGGGCTGATCACCAGCTCGGCATGGCGCCCGCCGATCGGCCCGAAGTTGGAAAGCGTGATCGTGGGCTCGGCAAGGTCGGCGAGCCCCAACGCATGGGCGCGCGCGTTCGCGATCATCCGCTCGGCCTCGGCACGCATCTCCGCGCCGCCAAGCGCCGCGGCATCGCGCAGAACCGGCACGTAAAGCCCTTCGGGCGTGTCCACGGCGAGTCCGATGTCGATCTGCACGTTCTGACGGATCGACGGCCCGCCCGCGTCGAACCACGCGTTCAGAACGGGTGCGGCCGCGACCCCACGGACCGTCGCGCGCACGAGGCGCGCGAGGATGTCGGATCCCGGCGTCATCCAGGCCGTCACCTCGGCCACATCGTGGAGCGTGGCGCGCACCACCTCGGCCGCCGCCGCCATCCTGCGCGCCATCGCGCGGCGCGCGCCCCGCAGTTCTTCCCAGCCTTCAGTTTCCGGCGCCGCGGCGAGCAGCGCCTCGACATCGCTCAGTGTGATCGCGCCGCCCGGCCCGGTGCCGGCGATGGCATCGAGCGAAATGCCATGCCGCGCGGCCAGCGCCCGCGCCGCGGGGATCGCCCGCACCGGGCCACCCGGTGCCGTGGCCGCCGTTGCCTGAGGGGCCTTCGGCGCGCCTTCGGGCGCTGCCGTGGACGGCGGGGTGGGTGCTTCGGGGTCGATCCGTCCGACGACCGCGCCCGGATCGGGCCGACCGGCGGCCTCGAAGCTGACCAGCGGCGCGCCCACCCGCAAGATCTCGCCCGGTCCGGCCAGCAGCGCCTTGACGACGCCGGACCAGGGCGCGGGGATCTCGACGACCGCCTTGTCGGTCTCGACCGAGACGAGCGGCTGGTTGGCCACCACCCGCTCGCCCGGGGCGACATGCCACTCGACGATCTCGGCTTCCTCCAGCCCCTCGCCGAGGTCGGGCAGGTCGAAGCGCCTCACCGCCATGCCACCACCTCCCGCGCCGCCTGCGCGATCTGGCCCGCCGAAGGCAGGTAGAGATGCTCGAGCCTCGGCAGCGGCGGGATCGTGTCGGGCGCCGTCACCCGCCGGATGGGCGCGCGCAGCACGTCGAGCGCGTCCTCGGCCACACGCGCCGCGATCTCTGCACCGAATCCTCCGGTGCGCGGCGCCTCGTGGGCGATCACGCAGCGCCCGGTGCGGCGCACCGAGCCGAGCACCGTTTCCGCGTCGTAAGGCTTCAGCGTCGCCACATCGACGATCTCGGCCTCGACGCCCTCGCCCGCCAGCGTCTCGGCGGCCTCGCGGCATTCCTTCAGCGCGGCCCCCCAGCCGACCAGCGTGAGGTCCCGCCCCTCGCGCGCCACGAAGGCGGTGTCGAGCGGCAGCGCCGTGCCGTCGTCCGTCACCGTCTCCTTTCCCGCGCGGTAGAGGCGCTTGGGTTCGAAGAACACCACCGGGTCGGGATCGCGGATCGCCGCGAGCAGGAGCCCGTAGGCCCGCGCGGGCGAGGACGGGATGACGACCCGCAGGCCGGGGATGTGCGCGAACACCGCCTCGATGCTCTCCGAGTGGTGCTCGGGCGCGTGGACCCCCGCGCCATAGGGCGCGCGCAACACCATCGGGCAGGTGAGGCGCCCGCGCGTGCGGTTTCTCAGCCGCGCCGCATGGTTGGCGATCTGGTCGAGCGCGGGGTGGATGAAGCCCTGGAATTGGATCTCGGCAACCGGCCGGAAGCCCTGCGCGGCAAGCCCGACCGCCACGCCCGCGATGGCGGCCTCGGACAGGGGCGTGTCGCGCACCCGCCTTTCGCCGAAGCGCTGCCAGAGCCCGTCGGTCGCGCGGAATACGCCCCCGTCGAGGCCCACATCCTCGCCGAGGACAACGACCGAGGGGTCGTCCTCGAGCGCGCGTGCCAGCGCTGCGCGCACCGCCTCGATCAGCGTCAGCTCAGCCATCGCCGCCCTCCGCGAGGCGCGCGCGCACGGCCTCGAGGTCGGGGGGCAGATGCGCATGGATGTGTGCGACGATCGAGGCGGCAAGCTGCGGCGGGATCGCCAAATACCTCTCGGCCGCTGCCTCGACCTCCGCGTGGATGCGGGCGCGCAGCTCTTCCTCCTCCTCCTTGGTCCAGCCATGCGCGCGGCCCAGATGCGCGCGCAGGCGCTTCAACGGCTCGCCCGCCCAGTGGCGGCTGACCTCGCGGTCCTCTCGGTAGCGGGTCGCGTCATCGGCGGTGGTGTGGTCCGACAGCCGGTAGGTGACGCACTCGATCAGGCTCGGGCCCTCGCCTGCGCGGGCGCGCTCGACCGCCCGGCCAACCGCGTCGCGCACCGCGATCACGTCGCAGCCATCGACCTGCTCGCCCGGCAGACCCGCGCCAATCGCCTTCTGCGCCAGCGTCTGCGCGGCGGTCTGGCGGTCCAGCGGCACCGAGATCGCCCATTGGTTGTTGTTGATCACGAACACCACCGGCAGGCGCCAGACCCCGGCCATGTTCAGCGCCTCATGGAAATCGCCGCGAGAGGTCGAACCGTCGCCCCCCGCGACCACCGCGACCCGCGCCTCGCCCCTCAGCGTGAAGGCGAGAGCGACCCCCACGGCATGCGGATACTGGGTGCCGACGGGGACGCAGACCGGGAAATCCTGCCGCACGGCGGGGTCGGCGAAGTCCGAGCCGCGCTCGTCCCCGCCCCAGTAGAGCAGCAACTCCTCCATCCGCACGCCGCGCCACAGCTGTGCGCCCTGCTCGCGGAACGAGGGGACCAGCACGTCCTCGGGCCGCATCGCTGCCGCGAGGCCCACGCTGACCGCCTCCTGCCCCAGCGACGAGGCGAATGTCCCAAGCCGCCCGGTGCGTTGCAGCGCGACCGCCTTCTGGTCGAAGGCCCGCGTCCGCGTCATCGCGGCGTGGAGGCGCACGAGTTGGTCGCGGTCCTCGGCGAAGGACGGCAGGGCGCCGCGCGGCTCGCCTTCCGCCGTCAGGTAGCCGCGGGCGCGGATTTCGAAGCGCGCGACCGTCCGCTCGGTGCCAGGCGGCGTCTTTGCCATGCCAACCCTCCCATGGCGGGAAAGTCTCGCGCGCGCCCCGCGTGGCTGTCCTTGATCGCGGTCAAGGCCGCCCGGTTGCGCGGGCGCGGGGGTCGGCCAAGACCCGGCATCGCGGTTGCGCCCCGTCGCGCGCCGGCCCATACCTGTCGGGGGCGCCCGCCCGTCTCGCCGATCCTTCCCGCCGGAGCCGCCGCATGAGCTCGAATTTTTCCCGCACCCAGCAGGTCCGCAAGGCCGTGATCGAAACCCCCCGCGGCGTCGTCGCGGCCCAGCACCGCCGCGCGGCCGAGATCGGCGCCGAGGTGCTGGCGGCAGGCGGTGATGCGGTCGATGCCGCGGTCGCCGTCTCGTTCGCCATCGGCGTGGTCGAGCCCTGGATGAGCGGCCCCGCGGGCGGCGGCGCGATGATGGTCTGGCGCGCGGCCGAGGGGCGGGCCCATGCCGTCAACTACGGCATGCGCTCGCCCGCCGGGCTCGACCCCGCCGACTACCCGCTCGCGGGCACGGGACCCGCGGGCGACCTGTTCCCCTGGGAGGCGGTGGTGGGCGAGCGCAACGTGCTGGGCGCCACCGCCGTCGCCGTGCCGGGGCTGGTGGACGGTGTGGGGCTCGCGCATGGCCGCTTCGGGCGGATGCCGTGGCGCGACCTCGTGCAGCCGGCCATCGGGCTCGCGCGCGAGGGGCTCCTGGTGGACTGGTACGCGGCGCTCATCATCGCCTCGGCCACCCGGGCGCTGGCGCGCGACAGCGACGCGGCGGCCATGTTCCTCGAGGACGGGCAGTGGCCGCCGATCGCCGGCTGGACCAGCCTCGCGCAAAAGCGCGTCGCCATGGACCGCATGGCCGACACGCTGGACCGGCTGGCCGAGAAGGGGCCGCGCGAGTTCTTCGACGGCGATGTCGGCCGCGCGCTGGCCGCCGATGTCGAGGCCAAGGGCGGCGCCTTGCGCTTTGCCGATCTCAACGCCTACCGCGCCCGGATCGAGGAGCCGCTGGCCTTCGAGCACCGGGGTGCGCAGTTCTTCGCGACGCCCGGCCTGACCGCCGGGCCGACGTTGCGGGACGCGCTGGCGGCGCTGGCCGAAACGCCCGCAGCGCGGCCCGACGGCGTGGGCTTCGCGGCCATCGGGGACGCGCTGAAAGCGGCCTACGCCCGGCGCCTCACGACGATGGGCGCCGAGGACGAGGCCGCGGGCGCCCCCGCCTGCACCACGCATTTCTCGGTGGTGGACCGCGAGGGCAACATGGTGGCGCTGACGCAGACGCTGCTCTCGATCTTCGGCGCGCGCTGCGTCTCGCCTTCGACCGGGTTGCTCCTCAACAACGGCATCATGTGGTTCGACCCGGTGCAGGGCGGGCCGAACTCGCTGGGGCCCGGCAAGGCGTGCCTGATGAATGTCTGCCCGGTGATCGGCGAGGCGGGGGGCGCGCGCTTTGCGCTCGGCGCCTCGGGCGGGCGCAAGATCGTCTCGGCGGTCACGCAGTTGTCGGCCTTTATCGCGGACTGGGGGATGGACCTCGAGCAGGCGTTCCACCATCCGCGGATCGACGTCTCTGGCGGCGAGGTGGTGGCGGTGGACGACACGCTGCCGGCCGAGACCATCGCGGCCATCGAGGCCCGCCACCCCGTGATGCGCGCGCGCCGCACAGTCTATCCATACGCCTTTGCCTGCCCGGCGGGCGTGATGCGACGGGACGGCCTCAACACCGGTGCGACCGAGATCATGTCCCCCTGGGGCGATGCCGTGACCGAGCCCGAGGGGGATCGCACATGACCGCGCAGCCGAGCCGCGAGGGCGCCGTCGCCCGCGCCGAAGCCGCCTTCGACAGCGGCCGCTTCACCGCCGATCTCCGGGACCTCGTGACCTTCCAGACCGAGAGCCAGAACCCCGCGCAAGCCCCCGAACTGCGCCGCTACCTTGCGGACGCCATGGCCCCGCGCCTTGCCGCGCTGGGCTTCAGCGCCCGGATCTTCGAGAACCCCGACCCGCAGGGCGGCCCGCTGATGGTGGCCGAGCGAATCGAGGACCCCGGCCTTCCCACCATCCTAACCTATGGCCATGGCGATGTGATCCGCGCGCAGACGGATTGCTGGCGCGCGGGCCTACACCCCTTCCGCCTGGTCGAGGAAGGCGAGCGCCTCTATGGCCGCGGCACCGCCGACAACAAGGGCCAGCACCTGATCAACCTCACCGCGCTCGGCGCCGTGCTGGCCGAGCGCGGGCGGCTGGGTTTCAACGTTCGCATCCTGATCGAGATGGCGGAGGAGACGGGCTCGCCCGGCCTCCATGCCTTCTGCGCGGCCGAGCGCGAGCGGCTGAAGGCGGACGTGCTGATCGCCTCGGACGGGCCGCGCCTCGCCCCCGACACGCCCACCATATTCATGGGCTCGCGCGGGGGCGTCACCTTCGACCTTGCGGTCGATCTGCGCGATGGGGCGCATCATTCCGGCAACTGGGGCGGGCTGCTCTCCGACCCCGCGATGATCCTCGCCCACGCGCTCGCCTCGATCACCGACCGACGCGGGCAGATCCGCATCCCCGAATGGCGCCCGACCAGCCTCACGCCCGAGATCCGCGCGGCGCTGACGGGTCTGCCAGTGGCCGAAGGGGATGGCCCCGCCATCGACCCCGACTGGGGCGAGGAGAGCCTGACGCCGGCCGAGCGCGTGTTCGGCTGGAACTCCTTCGCCATCCTCGCCATGTCGAGCGGCGTGCCCGAGGCGCCGGTGAACGCGATCTCGGCCTCGGCGCGCGCGACCTGCCAGCTTCGTTTCGTCGTCGGGACCGACCCAGACGACATCCTGCCCGCGCTGCGCCGGCATCTGGACCGCGAGGGCTTCGCGCAGGTCGAGATCCGCCCGCTGGAAGGCGGTGCCTTCAAGGCCACGCGGCTCGACCCCTCGCACCCATGGGCGCGGTTCGTCGCGGCGTCGCTGGGGCACACCGCCGGGCGCGCGCCGCATGTGCTGCCGAACCTCGCGGGGTCGCTGCCGAACGACTGCTTCTCGGAAATTCTCGGCCTGCCGACGGTGTGGGTGCCGCACTCCTACCGCGGCTGCTCGCAGCACGCGCCGGACGAGCATGCGCTCAAGGCCCTCTGCCGCGATGCGCTGGGCCTCATGGCGGGGCTGTTCTGGGACATCGGCGAGAGCGGCGGGCCCTGAACCCTCAGGCCTGTTCCTCCAGCCGGTCGGTGGCGGGCGGCGGGCGGCGCGAGAGGCGGCCGATCTCCTCGCGCAACTCGGCGCTCATCGGGATGTCAAGCGCCGCGAGCGCGGGGCGCAACTGCGCCACGTCGCGCGCGCCGATGATCGGGGCGGTCACCGCCGGGTGCCCCGCCACCCAGGCGAGCGCGAGGCTCACCGGGTGCCAGCCATGGCCTTCGGCGAAATCGGCAAAGCGAGCGGCGGTGTCGAACATCCACTCCTCGCCATAACGGCGGACGTAAGACTCGTTCGCGCGGATCCGTCCCGCGGCGGCAGGGTCGCGATACTTGCCGCTGAGCAGCCCCCCGCCCACGGGGCTGTAGGGGATCACGCCCAGTCCCTCGGCTTCGGCCAGGGGCAGGATCTCGACCTCGGCCTGCCGCTTGACGAGGCTGTACATCGGCTGGAGCACGTCGATCCGCGCCCAGCCCCGCCGTTCCGACTGGCCCAGCGCCCGCGCGATCTGCCAGGCTGCCCAGTTCGAGGCGCCCAGGTGATGCACCTTGCCCGCGCTCACGAGGTCGTCGAGCGTGCGCAGCGTCTCATCGACCGGCGTCTCGGGGTCGAAGCGGTGGACGAACAGCACGTCGAGCCGGTCGGTCCCGAGGCGCCTGAGGCTCGTCTCGACCGACTCGCGGATATGCCGCCGCCCGAGGCCGCCGGCTGCCAGCCCGGCCCGCTCCATCCCGACCTTCGAGGTCAGCACGATCCGGTCGCGCTCGGTTGCGATCAGCCGGCCCAGGATCTCCTCGGACCGGCCGTCGGCGTAGATGTTGGCGCAGTCGAAGAAGTCGATCCCTGCCTCGCGGCAGGCGGCATAGATGCGGGCCGATTCCGCCTCGTCCGCCTCGCGCCCGAAGGACATCGTGCCCATGCAGAGTCGCGAGACCCGCATCCCCGTGCGCCCAAGCAGTGCCGTCTTCATCCCGTCCCTCCCCCGTGCTTCACGGGCGCCAAGCCTAGCCGACCATGCGTCGGCGTCCATCCCCCTCAGGGCAGGTCATCGCGCGAGGCCATGATCGAGCGCCATAGCGCCGTGAACAGCGCCCGCTTCTGCCGGTCGAGCCCGACCAGCAGCGCGGGCGTGAGCGCGATCGGCCTCAGCGCAGAGGGTGCGCCCGCCAGCGTCGCCGTCGCCGGGTCGTCGGTCTCGCCAAAGCTCACGATCAGTGCCGCCTGTGCCAGCCGGAAGCGCCCCTCGGGCGCGAGCAGGAAGTCGATCAGCGCCTTCGCCGCTGCGGGGTTGCGCGCCTGCCGCGGCACCAGCGCCGCGCGCGATAGCACCAGAGTGTAGTCCGCAGGCGCCACCACCCCGATCCGCGGGTCGCCCGCCGCGCGCGCCAGCGCATACGAGCCGAGCAGGTTGTATGCGATCAGGTAGCGCCCCTCGGCCACCGCGTCGATCAGCTCGGCCGAGCAGCAGGTCGCCACCGCGTCGGCCCGCTCGAAGGCTTCCAACAGCCGCCCGAAGGTGGTCGCCTGCTGCGCGTCGGCGAAAGCGAAGAGATAGCCGAGGCCCGATGCCTCGATGTCGTAGGTCGCGACCCGTCCGTGATAGCGCGCGGGCCGCGCGCGCAGCAGGTCGATCAGGTCGAAGCGCGTGGCCGGCACCTCGTCGCGGGGCACCAGCTCGCGGTTGTAGACGATCACCGCGGGCTCGTAGGTCAGCCCGAACAGCTCGTCGCGCCAGTGCGCCCAGTCGGGCAGCAGGCGGCCGGCCTCGGTCTCGTGCGGCTGCGCGCAGCCGTCGTTGACCAGCTTGACCTGCAGGTCCATGGCCGAGCTGATCACCAGGTCGGCCTGCGCCACACCCGCGGCACAGGCCTCGGCCGTGCGGGCGAAAAGCTCGTTCGTGCCAAGTTCGACATAGTGGATCGCGAGGTCGGGGCGCGTGGCCGCGAAGGCCTCGAGCACAGGCAGGAACACCGCGATGTCGGTCGAGCCCTCGACCACCAGCTCGCCACTACCCGTGCCGACGGTCACCGCCGCCTGCTGCGCGGCGGCGGGGGCTGCAAGCGCGAGCGCGACGAGCGCGGCAGCGGCCCGCCTCATGACGGCGCCCCCTCGGCCGCCCCGCCGGGGGCGAGGTCGAGCGTCGCGCGGAACCCGCCGACCTCGGGCCGGGAGAAGCGCATCCGTCCGCCATGCGCCTCGGCCACCGCGCGCACGATGGCAAGCCCGATGCCCGCGCCGCCGCGCGGGTTCGCCTCGCTGCGCGCGAAGCGGCGCCCGGCCTCGGGCCAGGCGGCCTCGGGAATGCCGGGGCCGCGGTCGGTCACCTCGATCCTGCCAGGCGCGCGGACCGCGATGGTGACGGGCGGCGCGCCATAGCGCAGGGCGTTGTTCACCAGGTTCTTCGTGGCCTCCGTCAGGCTCAGCGCGTCGCCCGTGACCATGACCGCGTCCTCGGGCAGGTCGAGCTGCAGGTCCTCGGCGGTCGAGGCAAGATCGTGGTCGCTCTCCTCGACCACCCGGATGGCCACCAGCCGCAGGTCCAGCCGCTCGCGCGGTGCCGCGTCGGCGCGGTGCATCACCAGCGCCTGGTTGAGCAGCTGGTCCGCGAGCCGCCCCAGCCCCGCCGCGCGGCCGCGGATGCGCTCGGCCAGCTTGCGCAGGCGCTCCGGGTCGGTCTCCTCGGCCGCCAGTTCGGCCTGCGCGCTGAGCGCGGCGACCGGGGTGCGAAGCTGGTGGGCGGCATCGGCGATGTAGGCCTGCATCGCGTCCATCCGGCGCGCGAGCCGCGCCATGAAGCCGTTGATCGCTCCCACGGTCGCCCTCAGCTCGCGCGGGGTCTCGACGGTGAGCGGCGAGAGGTCCTCGGGCCGGCGCCCGGCCAGCGCCGCCTCGACCCGCCTGAGCGGCCCCAGCGCCGAGCGCACCGCCGCCACCGTCAGCACGATCAGGCAGAGGCCCCCCAGCGCGGCCAGCGACATGGCGTTGCGCGCGATGTCCCATGCCAGCGCCGAGCGCGCGCGCAGCGTGTGCCCGACCACCACCGCGACCTCGCCGCTGTAGGCGCGCTCGGCGAAGCGGCGGCGGACGGCCGCCAGACGCACCGGCTCGCCGCCGAACTCGGCCGCGTAGAAGCTGACCTCGCCCGCGCCCCGCGGCGGCGGCGGGATCTCGTCATAGCCCGTCAGCGTCGCGCCCTCGCGGTCGATCACGCGATAGACCACGCGGTCCTGCGGCGCGAGCGCGAGCAGTTCGAAGGCCGAGACGGGGATATCCACGACGACGTCGCCGCCCGACACGCCCACCGCGCGGGCGATGTCGAAGGCCGCGCCCGCCAGCATCCGGTCATAGGCCTCGCGCGCCGCCTCGCGGCCATAGGCGAGCGCTGCCGCCGCGACTCCGACGCCGCCCACCGCCAGCACCAGCGCCACCGCGATGCCCAGCCGCAGCGCGATCGAGGGCGCGCGCTCAGGCATCGGCGACGAGCTGGTAGCCGAGGCCCCGCAGCGTGCGGATCGCGACGCGCGAGGGCTCGAGCTTCCGCCGCAGCCGCCCGACATAGACCTCGACCGCGTTCAGCCCCACTTCCTCGGCGTCGAAGGCGAAGAGCTTGTCGAAGATCGCCTCCTTGGGCATCACCCGGCCGCGATTGGCGACCAGCGTCTCGAGCAGGCAGAACTCGCGCTTGGTCAGCGCGATCGGCCGGCCGGCCACCTCGGCGGTGCGCCCCGCGGGGTCGAAGCGCAGGTCGCCATACTCGATCACGCCGCCGCTCTCGCCCGCCCGGCGCCGCGCCAGCGCCCGCGCCCGCGCCTCGAGCTCGCGCAGGTCGAAGGGCTTCATCAGGTAGTCGTCGGCCCCCATGTCCAGCGCCTCTACGCGATCCTCGACCGCGAGCCGCGCGGTCAGCACCAGCACCGGGGTGCCGTCCCGATCCCGCCTCAGCCCGCGCAGGATGTCGATCCCCGAGCCGTCGGGGAGATTGATGTCGAGGATCAGGAGGTCATAGACCTGCACCGCCAGCGCGTCCGCGGCCGCGGCGCAGGCGTCCGCGAGGTCCACGGCGTCGCCGCGTCGCCGGAAGTGCTCGACGATGGCGTCGGCAACATCGGGCGTGTCCTCGACCAGCAGAACGCGCATGCCGTGCGTTTCCCCGCGGGCG
This sequence comes from Thermohalobaculum sediminis, assembly GCF_023487995.1. GTDB lineage: Bacteria > Pseudomonadota > Alphaproteobacteria > Rhodobacterales > Rhodobacteraceae > Thermohalobaculum > Thermohalobaculum sediminis. The sequence goes on along the minus strand of NZ_JAMFKN010000003.1, from coordinate 49,237 downwards.
GCGCTCGTTCGGGCGGGCCGCTCCATTTCCCCGATCCTATCCCCTGCCGCCGCAGGGGTGAAGCACGCAGATCGCGCCCGCGCGGCCACCGGTCCGACGTCGCGACAGGTTGGCGACAGCCGGCCATGCTAGACATGGCGCCCGACTGCCGCGGGAAAACCCGACCGGCGGCCGCAACGACATGCTCTCGGGAGGAAAAACGCATGCTCGCAACATCCCCGATCCGCCGGCTCGCCTCGGCGGCCCTCGTCGCCCTCGGCACGCTCGCGGCGCCGGCGCTCGCCTTCGAGCCCGAGGCGACAGAATGCATCGCCCCCGCCAATCCCGGCGGCGGCTGGGACTTCACCTGCCGGCAGGTTGGCAAGACGCTGCAGGACCTCGGCCTGATCCCGGGCACGATGCAGGTGACCAACATCGCCGGCGGCGGCGGCGGCGTGGCCTTCGCCGAGGTGGTGAACAAGCGCGGCGCCGAGAACGGCCTGATCGTCGCCGCCTCGACCGCGACGGCGACCCGCCTCGCGCAGGGCGCCTATCCCGGCAACACCATGGACCAGGTCCGCTGGATCGGCGCGGTCGGCGCTGACTACGGCATCGTCGCGGTGGCGAAATCGAGCGAAATCAACACGCTGCCCGAGCTGATGGACCGCATCAAGGCCGACCCCCGGTCGATCTCGATCGCCGGCGGCTCGGCGGTCGGCGGCTGGGACCACCTCAAGGTGCTGATCGCCGCCGACAAGGCGGGCATCGAGGACCTGCGCACCATCAAGTATGTCGCCTTCGACGGCGGCGGCGAGGCGGTGACGCAGCTTCTCGCGGGCTCGGTGCAGGCCTTCACGGGCGACGCGTCCGAGGCCAAGGGCTTCGTCGACTCGGGCGACATCAAGGTGATCGCCGTGCTTGCCCCCGAGCGGCTCGAGGGCGACTTCGGCGCCTTCCCGACCGCCCGCGAGCAGGGCATCGACGCGATCGGCGCCAATTGGCGCGGGTTCTACGCCCCCGGCGGCATGTCGGACGAGGCCCATGCCTACTGGGTCGAACGGGTCGCGACGGTCTATGCCTCGCCCGAGTGGAAGGCCGTGATGGCACAGAACGGGCTCGCGCCGCTCGACCTCTCGGGCGACGCCTTCCGTGCCTTCGTGGCGGACTCGATCGCCTCGATCGCCGAGATCTCGCGCGAGATCGGCCTCATCAAGTGAGGCCATGGGGGCCGCGCGCGGCCCCCGTCCAGCCCGCATCCGCCGGCGCGCGCGCGGCCTGCATGCCATGCGTGCGCGCGCCCCGGCACCGGCAACACACGCGACCACGCCCCGAGCGCAAGGCCGCGGGAGGAAACGCATGAGTGACCGCATCTTCGGCGGCGTCGGCCTGCTGCTCGCCGCCTTCTTCATCTGGGGCGCGACCCGGATCGAGCTGAGCTTCATCTCGGACCCCGTCGGCCCGCGCACCTTTCCGATCATCATCGGTGCGATCCTGGGGCTCGCCAGCCTTGCCGTCCTCGCCCGGCCGGATGCCGAGCCGGACTGGCCCCGCCTCGGGCGCGTGGCCGAGATCGCCGGCGCCGTGGCCGTGATGGTCGCCTACGCGCTGCTGCTGCCCGAACTCGGCTTCGTGATCGCAACCGCCGCGGCCTCGGCTATCCTGACCTGGCGGCTCGGCACCCGCCCGCTATGGGCGGTGGTCTCGGGGGTGCTGACCGCGCTCGGCATCTACACGGTCTTTCACCTGATCCTCGGCCTGTCGCTGGCCAAGGGTCCGCTGGGCTTCTGAGGGAGACGGCATGGACGCGCTCGCATCGCTCGCCGACGGCTTTGCCGTCGCGCTCACCTGGCAGAACCTGCTCCTAGCGCTCGTCGGCTGCTTCCTCGGCACCGTGATGGGGGCGCTGCCGGGGCTCGGGCCCTCGAACGGGGTCGCCATCCTGATCCCGCTCGCCTTCACTCTCGGCCTCGGTCCGACCGAGGCGATGATCCTGCTGACCTCGGTCTATTACGGGGCGATGTATGGCGGGCGGATCAGCTCGATCCTGCTCAACATTCCCGGCGACGAGCCGGCGCTGATGACCACGCTCGACGGCTATCCGATGGCGCAACAGGGCCGGGCGGGCGAGGCGCTGGCGCTTTCGGGCGTCGCGTCGTTCGTCGGCGCCTTCCTTGCGACATGGGGGCTGGTGTTCCTCGCGCCGCAGTTGGTGAAGGTGGCGCTGCTGTTCGGCCCGGCCGAGTACTTCGCGCTGTTCGTGCTGGCCTTCGCCACGCTGGGCGGCATCGCCTCGCGCAACCAGGCCAAGGCGGCCTTCGCGGCGGCGTTGGGGCTTGGCATCGCGATGGTCGGCGTGGACGGGCAGACCGGCGTGCCGCGCTTCGCCTTCGGCGAGGTGCATCTTTATGACGGGATCGACTTCCTGGTCGCCATCGTCGGGCTGTTCGCGCTGTCCGAGGTGTTCATCTTCCTCGAGCACCGCGGCGAGGACACGGTCGAGGGTCATGCCTCGAAGGTCGGCATCGGCCGGGTGATCCCGTCGGGCAGGCTGCTCGCGCGCTGCACGCCCACGATGCTTCGGACCTCGCTGATCGGCTTCGTTGCGGGCGTGCTGCCGGGGGCGGGCGCGTCGCTGGGCTCGTTCCTCGCCTATTCGATGGAAAAGAAGCTGGTGGACCGCGAGGGGACCTTCGGCAAGGGCGACCCGCGCGGCGTCGCGGCGCCCGAGGCCGGCAACAACGCCGCCGCCGGCGGCGCGCTGGTGCCGATGCTGGCGCTGGGGGTGCCGGGCTCGGGCACCACGGCCGTGCTGCTGGCGATGCTGCTCGCGCTCAACATCACGCCGGGGCCGCTGCTGTTCACCCAGAACCCCGATGTGGTCTGGGGCCTGATCGCGGCGCTGTTCATCGGCAACCTGATGCTGCTTGCCATGAACATCCCGATGGTCGGCATGTTCGTGCGCGTCCTGTTGGTGCCGCCGCGGATCCTGATGCCGATTGTCGCCATGGTCTCGTTCGTCGGCATCTACGGCATCTCGGGCTCGACCTTCGACCTTCTGGTGATGGTGGTGTTCGGCGTGCTGGGCTGGGTGTTGCGCAAGCTCGACGTGCCGCTGGTGCCGGTGATTCTGGGCGTGCTGCTCGGCAACCTGATGGAGGCCAACCTGCGCCGCGCCATGACCATCTCGGATGGCGAGTGGAGCGCGCTGGTCGCCTCGCCGCTGGCCATCGGGCTCTGGACCGTGTCGATCGTGGGCTTCGTCCTGCCGATCCTGTTCGGCCGCGTGCTGCGCGCCCGCATGGGTCGTCGCAAAGACGAGGAAGGCGCCGTCAGCGACTGAGGCGCGGCGCATCGATTGAGGGGGGCGCCGGAAGGGGCCGCCCGTAGCGTGGCGCCAGGGACGTCGCGCGGGCCGCCCCGCCGGGCGGCGCGAGGCCCGGCTCGCGCGCGATGCCCTCTGGTGCCGCGCCGCTGCCGATGCGAAAAGCCGGTGCGGGAGACCGCGCGCGACGCCCTCAATGTCCGCGAGCCGTGCAACGAGAGACCGGTAAACCCCGATGAGCTATGCGATCTATGTCGGCCGCAACCTCACCGCCGACGGCATCCCCTATCTTGCCGGCTATGGCGACGAGCCGTCGAGCCACTGGCTCGAGATCCATCCCCGCCAGTCCCACCCCGAGGGGGCGACGCTGACCGTCGGCGTCACCCCGCGGGCCGCGATGCCGGGGCGCCTCACGCAGATCCCGCAGGCGGCACGGACCGCGCGCAACATGCGGGTGAGCTACAGCCACTTCCTGGGGCTTCCCGCGCCGCTCACCAATGGCGGGCTGAACGAGCACGGCGTGGCGGTGCGCGACGTGTGGTCGCCCTCGCGGCCCGAGCTCGTCGCCATGACGCCGCCGGACCAGACCGGGCCGAACTATTCGGACCTCGCCCGCCTCGTGGTCGAGCGCGCCCGCACCGCGCGCGAGGGTGTCGAGCTGATCGGCGCGCTGATCGCCGAGCACGGCTATTCCACCTATGGCGGCAACTCGCACCTGATCGCCGATCCCGGCGAGGCCTGGGTCGTCATCGAGTTCGCAGGGGGCAAGCGGCTCTGGGCGGCCGAGCGGCTGGGTCCCGACAGCATCCGCGCCTCGCGTCCCGGCTACATCGGCGCGATACCCGCAGAACCCGATGCCGATTTCCTGTTCCCCGCGCATTTTCATGACGTTGCCGCCGATCTTGGTTGGTGGAGCGCGGCCGCCGGGCCCTTTGATGTCAACGCCGTCTATGGCGACGGCAAGGGCCGCTGGGACGGCGTCGAGCGCGTCGAGGCGGAGCTCCGCGAGCGCGCCGTCCGGCCCGAGCGGATCGGGATCGAGGACGTCTTCTGGGCGATCTCGACGGGGATGTTCACCGGCGATACCGCGGGCTATGGCCAGGTCGTCCCTCTGGTCGACCCGCGGCACGACGCGCTCAGGATGATGTGGCACGCGCCGGTGGGCCCGGTCACGGCGCCGCTGATGCCGGTCTTCCTGGGCCAGACTGCGGTGCCCGACGAATACGCCATGCACCGCTACCTCACCGACGGCGAGGCGGCGCGCTTTCTCGACACGCGCAAGGAGGCGAGGAACCCCGACACCGTCTCGCATGTCCCGCAGGGGATCGAGAGCGCCGAGTCGGCGGTCTACCAGTTCAAGCGCCTGATGCATCTCGCCTTCCAGCAGCCGGATCCCATCCTGCGGGAGGTCTGGGACCACTGGCGCGCCTTCGAGCGGCAGATCAATGCCGAGTTGCCCGACGTGCTGCTGAGCGCCGAGATCCTGTGCGACGCGGGTGAGGAGCGCCTCGCGGCGCGGCTCCTCGACGAGTTCAGCCACCGCTGCTTCGCCAGCGCCCTGGCGGACTGCACCGCCCTCGTGTCGGCCGCCCACGCCCTGCTCCGGGCCGCGGGCGCCCTGAACAGGACGGCGAAGCCGCGCTCGCTCGACCAGATCTGGTAGGCGCAGGCGCACGAACGGGCCTCCGCGCCTAGGCGGAACAGCCGGGCCCGACGCGCTCGCAGGCGCGGATGCGGAGGCAGGCGTGAGGAAATGGTGCTGCTGGTCAGGATTGAACTGACGGCCTCTCCCTTACCAAGTGAGCTGTGGCAGCCTAGGCTCACTTCCAGACATCTCCAATAGTGTCCCATTATTTCCGATCGCGCATATTGTGATCAATAAATTGAAGGAATTCTGATGCCCAGTTGTCGCTGGAGTTCTCCGGATGCGGGCAAAGGTTTCATCTCTGCATAACCTCCGCATGCGGGGCCGAGCGATCAGGAAGGCGGGAGTTGGCCCGGCAGGTGAAGGACGAGCAGATCAGGACAAAGACGCACCGCGCGAAGCTAGCAGCGCAGATAGGTTGTCCGAGGCCGCCCGGCATGCTTCGCCGTCGGCAGGAGGGGAGTGCTCAGCGCCGAGTCCCGCTCCGTCATGTCGCTTCAATACGCTCTACCGAGGCGCGCATGGTCCCTTCGGGTGATCGCCGTCCAAGCCATTCGATCCTCCATCGTCTCTTGCCAGGAACGACGGTGAATCAGGCGGGTGGCGGTCATTCAACCTCCATCGCGAACTTCTCGGGCAGGCTCTCAGAGCCTACCGTAGCGGAATGCGTTCTGTGGCTCGAATGCCAGATGGATCGTGAGGGCGATCAGGAGCGCGAACCAGAGGCAGGTCAGCGCGATCGCGGCGCGACGTGGCAATAAGCGCGCGAGAAACCGGTAGACGCCCATGTCTTACCATCCCCCCGAAACAAGCGTGACGACGACAGACCACATGGCCCCCGGATCGGGCTGGCGCACGAGAAGGAAGCCGAGCCAGACGAAATGCAGCGTGAGAAGCACCGCGAGCACGTGCAGCGCCCCTCGAACTGCTGTGGAGCGGGGCGCGGGCAGCGCGCGCTTCCAAACCTGAACCTGCTGCCAGACCACGATAGCGAGCCCGTGATAGGCGCCCCAGACGAGGTAGCGCAGCGATATCTCGTGCCAGAGGCCGATGGCGACGAGCGTTGTCACGGCGCCAAGGGCCGGGCTCCGAGTCAGCGCGACCACGCTGCCGTAGACATAGTCGCGCGCCCAACTGGTGAGCGAGATGTGCCATGCGCGCCAGAAGGCCGAGATGTTGGGCTTGAGATAGGGTCGGTCGAAGTTCTCCATTACCCGGAAGCCGAGCAGCCGAGCGAAGCCGATCGCTATGTCCGAATGTCCCGCGAACTGGACGTAGAGGTTGAGCCCGGTCGAGACCATCGCGATATAGGTGACGGCCGCGGTCCGGTCGGGGCCGAGCGCCTGGGTCAGCGTCTCGGTCAGGTTCACGATAAGGAAGTTCCCGAGGATCACGATCCTCGCATAGCCGTGGATGATCCGCTCGACGCCCTCCGAGAACAGCGCCTCGTCCCAGCGGTGCCGGGCGAGGTCGCGACGGAACTCCGGGAAACGGTGGATCGGGCCGATGAAGATCGTCGGGATGAAAAAGAGGAAGGCGACGACGTCAAGGCCCGGTCCCGCCGCGATCCGGCCGGTATAGCGCTCGATCACGTAGTGGATGCAGCGCAGCGCGTAGTAGGAGAGGCCGAGCGGCATGGCGAGATCCGCGACGCCCGCATCGTCGATCGGCCCCACCGCGATCTTGAACCCGGCGAGGACGGCGACGATCGCGCCGACGCAGAGGACCGCCCGCCAGCCGGGCACGGCTCGCTCCCGCGTCGCTACGATCGTTAGCCCGGTCAGCGCCGCGAGTACGCCGAGCGAGAGCGGATCGGTCCAGCCGATGAAGACGAGCGTCGCGAGGATCAGGAACAACGTCCGGAACCGCGCCTGCAGCGCCCAGAAGACCGCCGTCACCGCAGCGATCCAGCCGAGCCAGCTGACTGAGACGAAGCTCATGCGCTGCCCGTACCGCCCTTGCCCCGGCTCGCCCGGCCGGCAGCGAGCCCCGCGACGAACCGCCGGCGCGCTTCGGCCGTGTCGGGCGGCGGCGGCAGGTCGGGCAGGTCATAGCCGAGATCCTGCATCAGCCCGGCCACGACCGGGAGGAGCCGGGCGAGTTGCGGCGTCGGGATCGAGCGCCAGCGCGCTACGCTGTCGGCATAGATCTGCTCGGCGCCGAACCCCTTGTGATCGACGAAGCCCAACGTCTCGTCCGCGTCGAGCGCGGGTAGGGCGGGCAGGGGCGCCTCGCCGAGGAAGGCGAAGATCTGGCCCAGTACCTCCTCGGGCGCGGCGACGAGATCCTCGTAGCGACAGACGATGCACCGATCCGGCCGGCGGCGGCCGAGATCCACGAGCGCGCGCGTCGTGTCGGCCCAGGAGTGCAGGAAGGCCTCGACCGGCTGGCTGAAACGGCGGAGATAGGCGTGCATCGGTGCGGGGTAGACGCCGGCCGCGTCGCAGAACTCCTTGCAGCTCGCCGCCACGTCGAAGGGATGCCGGACGATCCCGACATAGCGCACGCGGTCGGCACAGAGCCGCTCGATCGGGGCGAGGTCGAAGATGTCAAAGGCGCTCTTCTCGGCCCATCTGGGCTTGCCTGCCCGCTCCGCGTAGTCTTCCAGGAAGCTGAAGGCGAAGGCCCTGAGCCGCTCGAGCACGACCTCGTCCTCGAAGCCCGCGAAGTCGAGCCCGGCGAGGACGCCCATGTCGACGCCATGCGCCGTGAGGTCGGCTGCGAGAAAGCGCGCGCAGGCGCCGAAGAGATGCGTCTCGGGTGGCGCGGCGAAGGCCGGATGGCGGTCGACGAGCCGGCGGAGCAGCGTCGTCCCCGACCGAGGATGGCCGAGGATCAGCACCCCCTCGCGCGCGGCAGCGTTCACTGCAGCGCTCCGGCGGCAGTGGTCCCCGTCCTCTCGAGCGCCGCGATCGCGTCCCCAAGGCGGTCGATCGCCATCACGTCGCGCGGCGCGAGCCGGACCGCGAAGCGCCGCTCGAGCCGGGTCACGAATTCGAGGAAGGTGAGCGAGTCCCAGCCCGCGGTGCTCTCGGCGGTGCTCTCCGGCCCGAGCTCCGCCGCACGCCGGCCGAAGGCGGCGGCCGCCTCGGCGATCACTGCCTCGGTCATCGTCTCGCCGGCCGTGGCGGGACCGGCCGCGCTCGCCATGGTCCTCAGCTCCGAGAGCAGGACCTTGCCCGATGGGCCGTAGGGTAGAGCGTCGAGCACGATGATCTCGTTCGGCAGCCGCTCGGCCCCGACCGTCTCGCGCAGATGCTCCATCAGCGTGTCCTGCAGCCCCGTGGCACCCTGCCGCGCCGTGACGCAGAGGATGACGCGCTCGCCCAGCATCTCGTCCGGCATCCCGATCGTGGCAGCCGCGCTGACACCCGGGCAGGCGCGCGCCGCCGTGTCCAGATCTTCTGGATAGATGTTGACCGAGGCGCGGATGATCATGTTCTTCTTGCGCCCGACGATGCGGACGCAGCCGTCCTCGTCCTCGACCGCGAGATCGCCGGTGGCGAGCCAGCCATCCGCGAGAACCGCCGCGGTCGCCTCCGGGTCCTCGAAATACCCGCTCATCAGCCCGGCGCCACGCAGCATCAGCTCGCCGGTCTTGCCCCGGCCGACGGTCGCGCCCGCATCGTCGCGGATGCGCATCTCGAATCCATCGGGCCGGCCGACAGTGCCGATCCGGTGCGAGGCGTCATCGGGGCCCGCGTAAAGCGCCTCGCTGACGGTCTCGGTCAGGCCGTAGCAATTGACGACTCGCGCGGCAAAACGCGCCTCGGTCTCGCGCCAGAGCGCGGGGTCGAGCGGGCCCGCGGTCGACTCGATGAAGCGGAACTCGGGATGCGAGAAGGTATCGTCGTAGTCCGAGGGCAGCCGCGCCATCATCGCGAGGACCGTCGGCACCGTCACGAGATGGCTCGCGCGGCGCTGGTAGACGAGGTCGAGGATGGCCCCGAGCGACTGGATCGTCACGGCGCCCGGCCGGATCACCTCACACCCTGCCGCGGCGGCGAGAAGGGGCCCCTGGTTCAGTCCGTCCGTGTGGTGGAAGGGCAGGTGGTTGACGATCCGGCTTCGCGTATCGAGGCCGAAGCGCCGAACGAGGACCTCGAGCTGCGCCGCAAGCGCGCCCCGCGAGATCACGACCGCCTTCGGCTTCGAAGTGGTGCCGGAGGTGAAGAGCATCAGGGCCGGGTCGTCCGCTGCGGCCTCGCGCTCGGGCTCGGCCGCCATCTCGTCGCCGAGGAGCGCGGGATAGGTCGCGGGCACCGTCGCCTTCGGGCGGATGAGGAAGCCGAGGCCGGCGCGCGCCGGACGATCTGGCGCGATGGCGACGAGCGGCGCCTCGACGGAGCGGCTGAGCGCCTCCGTCCGCCGGATCAGCATGTCGTCGAGAAAGAGCGCGGCCGGCCGGCTGCGCGCCGCGAGAACGACCGCCTCGGCCGGCGTGGCGTTCGGGTCCATCACGACGGCTGTCGCCCCATGCGTCAGCGCGGCGAGGTAGAGGACGCCGACCGCGGCGTCGTCCTCGCTCGCGATCAGCACCCGCGCGCCGCGCCCGACGCCGAGCCGAGCGAGGAGGCCGCGCGTCCGCGCAATCCGCTCGCGCAGTTGAGGATAGGCAAGGCTCGCCCGCCCACCCATGAAGGGCGCCTTCGCCGCCGCCCGGGCCGCGATCGTCGCCTCGAGCTCGCCGAGCGGATCGGTCTCGCTCATTCCCTGCTCCCCTCCCTCGCGAGCGCTTCGACGATCCGCTGGCCGAGCCAATCGGAGTAGAGCGCGCGCCCCGTCTCGTTCAGATGGTACTCGTCGCAATAGAGCCCCGGGTCGGTCAGCCCTGCCACTTCCACCGGCCGTGGCGGATGGACGAAGAGCGTGGGGTCGGGCGCAAGCGTCGTCTCGACGCCCGCGATGTCGCGCGCGGGCGTCTCGGCCACGATCATCGCGATCCCACGTTGGTGCGCCTCGTCCGTGAAACGGGCCGAGAGGCGGGCGCTCTCGCCCCTTGCGGCATAGCGGTCCCGTGTCACCGAGGCGCCTAGCATCGTGAAGGGAAGCCGCATCGGCTTGATGTCCTCGCAGGCCGACAGGCCCTCATAATAGGCAGCAAGAGCCGGCGAGCTCTGCCGAGAGCCGCGTCCGAAGAGCGTGTCGGCGACCATCCGGCGCGCGTCGCCGATCCGCGAGACGACCGTGTCCTGTCGCGCCATGAAGGAATGCTGGAGCACGATCGCCGAGGCGCCTGAATCGAGTATCGCCTCGGCATAGGGCTCAATCTCGCGGAACGTGCTCGCGACCCGCAGGAAGCGGATGACGGCGACTGGCCTGCCGGCCGCGCGCGTGAGCGAGGCGGCGAGCGCTTCCTCACCGAGCGTCGCGAACTGCATCCGGGAATCGCCGATGAGCACGACGCCGAGCGCGCCGCCGCGGATCCGGTCGACGAAGCGCGCGAGCCGCGCCTCAGTATAGGCCATGACGGCGGGTCCGTCCCGCTCCTGCGGCAGGAGCAGGAGGCCCGCAGAGAAGAGGTTCGTCAGCAGAAGTCCGAGCAGGACCGCGTAGGCCCAGAACCGAGGCGCGAGCGGATGCGCCTGCATCGTTGATGCTCTCACGGTCCCCATGCTCCCCTGCAGGCCATTCACCGATCCCGGCGCTGCCGGGGGCGCTCGCCAGTTTGTTATCAGAAGTAAGCGGATTTCTGAATCTCCAAGATTAGTTTTTCTCCATCGGCTCAGGACATATAAACGGGCTTCCCGCATTCCCTGAAATCTGAGTCGAGCTCCCAAATACTGGGGGTTTGCGATGTCCGGCCACCACTTCTGGCTTTCCGATGCTCAGTTTGCCTGCCTTCGTCCGCTGCTCCGGAACAATCCGCGTGGCGGGCCTAGGGTGGATAATCGCAACGTGATCTCGGGGATCCTCCACGTGATCCGGGGCGGGCAGATGTGGCGCGACGCGCGGGCTTGCTACGGGCCGCCGAAGACGCTCTACAACCGGTTCGTCCGCTGGGGCCGGATCTGCGTCGCCGCTCGGATCTTCGCCACGCTTGCGGCCGCAATCGCGGCAACCGACACCGTGATGATCGACGCGACACACCTGAAAGCGCATCGCACCGCCCCCAGCCTGCCCAAGAAGGGGCTGTTCCCCGGCGTATCGGGCGCATCAAGGGCGGCCTGAACTCGACGCTCCACGCGGTCTGCGCCGGCGACGGCAAGCCGTTGACCCTGCTGCCCAGCGAAGGCCGGGTCAGCGACTGCCGCGGGGCGGCAACCGTCCTGCCGGCGCTGCCCGACGCCGACATGGTCATTGCTGACAAAGGCTACGAAAGTGACCGATTTCGTGATGCGCTCCGCCGCCTCGGTATCACGCCCTGCACTCCCGGACGGACGCGCCGCAAGCGCGCAGTCGACCATGATGCCGTCTGGTAAAAGCAGCGCAAACGCATCGAGCGCATGTTCGGCAGGCTCACGGACTGGCGACGCATCGCCATGCGATGCGACCGATGCGCCCACACCTGCATAAGTGCAGTCTGCATCGCCGCAACCGTCATCTTCTGGTTATGGGTCCTGATCCTGGTCTCAATGAAACAGATGGCCTCTAGCAGGCTGTTGAAGAAAAGGCGCTGCCAGCTGGCCTGATGGCAGGGATCCGGGAATGTACGGGTCCCGATGAGCGGCGCCCAGCCGGCGTCAGGATCGGTTCGTACGTGGCAGGCGTCCGTTAGTCGAACTGGCAGCGCCTTTTTTTCGGCAGCCTGCTAAGACATCACATCGCCCCCTGATGCAAAAAGGCTGGGTTCCGCGTTATCGTTACTTCGGGGTTAACTTTTCGCCCAATCGCCCACGAAACGGTATGCGCGCTCCGGAGCCGAAATCCGACCCTTGTGGGTGACAGGTGGGTGACGAGCGCCGTACAACGACGCTGCCCAACGGTCTAAGTGGTTGAAAAAATGGTGCTGCTGGTCAGGATTGAACTGACGGCCTCTCCCTTACCAAGGGAGTGCTCTACCACTGAGCTACAGCAGCGCCTGTCATGCGGTTCGACCCGTCGGGCTTTCGCCTCGGGCGGCGCGGGGCGACAGATACCAGCATCGCCCCTGAATGCAAGCCCAATCTGGACCTTCGCCGCAAAGACGATTACATCGCGCTCTGCAATGACGCGAGGTGGCGACAAGGCGGGAGAACGGGCGCCGGGGTCCGCGCGGGCCGAGCGGCTCGCCGAGGCGCTGCGACGCAACCTGCATCTGCGCAAGGCCCAGGCCCGGGCGCGTCGAGCCTCGGATGCGGCGGCCGAGCCGGAGGCCGCGGCGGGCGAGCGAGCGGCCGACGGCACCGCGCGCGGCGGCGAGGACTGAGGCGAGCGGGTGCCCGTGCCGAAGCGGCCGGGCCGGAGAAGGGGCAGGGATGGACAGGATCCGGGTTCAGGGCGGCCGGCCGCTTTCGGGCGAGATCGCGATCTCGGGCGCCAAGAACGCCTGCCTCGCGCTGATGCCCGCGGCGATCCTGACCGACCAGCCGCTGACGCTGACCAACGCGCCGCGCCTGGCCGATATCCGCACCATGTCGGAGCTGCTCGCCTCGCTGGGCTGCGAGGTCGCGGGGCTGCAGGAGGGGCGGGTGCTCGCGCTCTCGGGCGCCTCGATCGGCTCGCACACGGCGCATTACGACATCGTGCGCAAGATGCGCGCCTCGATCCTGGTGCTGGGGCCGCTGCTCGCGCGCTTCGGGCGGGCGAGGGTCTCGCTGCCGGGCGGCTGCGCGATCGGCGCGCGGCCGGTGGACCTGCACCTCTCGGGGCTGGAGCGGATGGGCGCGAGCCTCGAGCTGGCGGATGGCTATGTCACCGCCTCGGCCAACGGCGGCCTGAGGGGCGCGGTGGTCGAGTTTCCCTTCGTCTCGGTCGGCGCGACCGAGAACCTGCTGATGGCGGCGACGCTCGCGAAGGGCACCACGGTGCTGAAGAACGCCGCGCGCGAGCCCGAGATCGTCGATCTCGCCCGCTGCCTGCGCGCGATGGGCGCGCGGATCGAGGGCGAGGGGACCCCGGAGATCCGCATCGAGGGCGTGCCGACGCTGGGCGGCGCCACGCACCGCGTGCTGCCCGACCGAGTCGAGCTTGGTACCTACATGATCGCCCCCGTCATCGCTGGCGGCGAGGTCACGCTCATGGGTGGCGAGCGGGCGCTGGTCGCGGCGCTGGCGGACAAGCTCGAGGAAGCCGACATCGCGGTCGAGGAGGTTGGCGGCGGCCTGCGCGTGGCGCGCCGCAACGGCGTGATCCGCCCGCTCCACGTGGTGACGGAGCCCTTCCCGGGTTTCCCCACCGACCTGCAGGCGCAGATGATGGCGATGCTTACGCTCGCCACGGGCGAGAGCGTCGTCGAGGAGCACATCTTCGAGAACCGCTTCATGCATGTCCCCGAGCTTGGCCGGATGGGCGCCCGCATCGAGGTGCATGGCGGCACAGCGCGGGTTCATGGCGTCGAGCGGCTGAGGGGTGCGCCAGTGATGGCAACCGACCTACGCGCCTCGGTGAGCCTGATCCTCGCGGGCCTCGCGGCCGAGGGCGAGACGGTGGTGAGCCGGGTCTATCACCTCGACCGCGGCTACGAGCGGGTCGAGGAGAAGCTGGGCCGCTGCGGCGCCTTGATCGAGCGCGTGAGGGAGAGCGACGCATGACCTCCGACGCCCGCTTCGAGGATGCGCCCCTGTCGGACCGGCCGCTGCGGCTGAGGGCCGAGACGGCCGAGGACCTGGCGATCATCTCGTCGCTTGTGCAGGACGCGGTCGGCAAGGTGGGCGATGTCGCCTGGCTGCCGAAGAAGCGCCGCCTCGTCGTGCTGATGAACCGCTTCCGCTGGGAGGACGCCGACGCCGCAAGCCGCGCCCGCCGGCCCTTCGAGCGGGTGCGGACTGCGCTGACTTTCGAGAGCGTCATGCATGTGCGGGCCCGCGGGATCGGCCCGGACGACCCCGAGACGGTCTATGCGCTTCTCGCGCTCGACTTCGAGCCGGGCGAGGACTGCTCGGGCTGCATCGTCGCGCGGCTTGGCGGCGGCGCCGAGCTTGCGGTCGATGTCGAGTGCCTCGACGCGGCGCTCGCAGACCTGACCCGGCCCTGGGAGGCGAAGGCGGGCGCGCCGAGCCACGACGGCTGAGCAGCTTCAGAACCCGCATTTCGCCCGCATCGCCCGGCGGGCATCGGCGCTGCCGCTCAGATCGAAGCGAACGACTTCGGCCCCACCCGCATCCACCAGTGCCATCGTCCGTCCGGCGGCGAAGGCGTCGAGGAAGTCGGCCACGAAGGCGTCGACCGCATCCCACCACTGATCGTTCCCGTCATGCCGGGTCAGCACCGCCTCGAACCGGTGTGTGCCGCCGCGCATGTCGATCGCGATCGTCACCTGCGCGCGCTCGCCGTCGCGCAGCGGCAGGCCCGGGCCCGGCTCGCCATAGAGCTGCAGCGTCGCCCATGCCGGGCCGCCCGCACGGCACTGGAAGATCGCGCGCGTCCTGCCGTCCCGTGCGCGGCCCTCGGACGTCGCGGTGATACCGCCGCCCATGCTGCGCCAGGCCGGGCCGTCGCTGCCCGCCGCTGCGCCGCGCCCGCCGGCCACGCTGACATGCAGCCGGAAGGGCTGGTCGCGGGCGGTGCGCATCAGCTGGCCGACCAGGATGCGGTAGGTCCGCGCCTTGGTGCGGAAGCTGTAATCGTTCTGCGCGTCGACCAGACCCTCGATCGTGAAGATGGTGTTGTTGCCCTCGAGCACCCGAAGCCGGGCCTGCTGTCCCGCGCCGGTACTCAGCATGTAGCAGATCACGCCGTCGGCGGGCGCTGAACCGGTGACCTCGCCGGAACTTGCGCCGCGGGCGAAACGGATCTCGGTGCAGGATTGCGCCCCGGCCCCGGGTGGCGCGAGGACGCAGAGCAGGAAAAGGCCGAGAATGAAACGGGCCATTTCAATTACCTCGCGTCTGACAATCATTCGCGACTGATCGTCCTTTGCGCGAAATTCATATGCAAATAACAATTCTGGCACGAAATTGCCGACCCGTCAGGTGCGGGAACCCGGACACTTACGGATCGCCGGCGCCGATCTCCTCCTTGCGCCTTGCCACATGGGCGTCGAGCGCCTCGCGGATCGCGGGGTCCATGGCGGGCTCCTCGTAGTCATCGAGCGCCGTTTGCCATAGCTTCGTCGCACGCTGCGTCGCGTCCTCGGCGCCCGCTGCGACCCAGGCCTCGTGGTTCTGCCAGTTCGACAGCAAGGGCGCGTGGAACGCCGTCTGGTAGCGCGCCATGGTGTGCGCGTCGCCGAAGAAATGCCCGCCCGGCGCCACCCGGGCGATGGCGTCGAACCCCAGCGTGTCGGCATCCACCCGAGTGGGCTCGAGGAAGGCGAACATCATCTCGAGCATCTCGACATCCATCACGAACTTCTCGTAGCTCGCGCAAAGCCCGCCCTCGAGCCAGCCCGCCGCGTGGTAGAGCATGTTCGCCCCCCCCAGCACGCAACCCCAGAGCGACATCATCGTCTCCCACACCGCCTGCCCGTCGGCGGCGTTCGAGGCGTTCGAGGGCGTGGCCCGGTAGGGCAGGCCGTAGCGCCGGGCAAGCTGGCCCGAGGCGATGTTGGCCTTTGCGTTCTCGGGGGTGCCGAAGGCGGGCGCGCCCGACTTCATGTCCACGTTCGAGGTGAAGGCGCCATACATCACCGGGCAGCCGGAGCGGATTGCCTGCACCAGTGCGATGCCGAACAGCGCCTCGGCGTTCTGCTGGGCCAGCGCCGCGGGCAGGGTGACCGGCGTCATCGCGCCCATCAGCGTAAAGGGGGTGACGCAGACCGACTGGCCGTATTCGGCCATGGTCATCAGCCCGTCCGCCATCGCGTCGTCGAAGCGGCGCGGCGAGTTGACCGAGATGATGGTCGTGACACCCGGATCGCCGATCATCTGCTCGGCCGTGAGCCCGCGCGAGATCGCCATCATCTCGATCCCGTCGAGCGCGCGCCCCCGCCCGATCGAGGTGCAGTGGAAGCTGCGGTCCGAGAGGGTGAGGTTGGCGAGGTAGCAATCGAGATGGCGGTTGTTCGCCGGCATCTCGATGGGCGCGGCGACCTGGTTCCCGATCATGTGGACGGCGTTGAAGCTTTGCGTCAGGCGGATGAAGTTGCGGTAGTCCGCGAGGTTCGAAGCGCGCCGCCCGCGGATACGGTCATGCACGGCGGGCGGCCCGGCGACCAGCGTGGTGACGACCGAATTGCCGCCGATCCGCACGGCATGGGCCGGGTTGCAGGGGGTCAGCGTGAACTCGGACGGCGCCTTCGCCACCAGTTCGGCCACCAGCGCGCGGTCCATCCGCACCGTCATCGTGGCGCGGTCCACCTGCGCCCCCGCGCGTTCCAGCACGTCGCAGGCGCGCGGGCTCATCAGCTCGATGCCCAGCTCCTCGAGGATGCGCATCGAGGTCGCGTCGATCGCCTCGATCTCGTCGCGCGAGAAGAGGGCCATCGGCGCGTAGGGGTTTGTCACCTGCCGCCAGCCGGGTTGGGCGATGCCGCCGCCTGCGCCCTCGGCCCGGCCGCGACGCCGGCCGCCCCGGCGGATGGTGGTGGTAATGGTCATGCGGTCCCTCCCCGGCGAATTCCGACCGAGAATGCCGCAAAAAGTGTCGCGTCTTGCGCCAGAAACGCGACAATCGCGGCCAATAGAGGGTCGCGACTCAGGCGTCCCCGCGGGGGAGAGAGGGATGAAGCCCGGACCCAAGACCATCGCCTTCCTGGTGGTGCGCGACTTCTCGAGCCTCTCGCTGGTCTCGGCCATCGAGCCGCTCAGGGGCGCGAACCGCCTGCTGGGCAAGCCCGCCTATGCCTGGCGGCTGGTGACCGACGACGGCCAGCCGGTGCGCGCCTCGAACGGGCTCACCATCGCGCCCGACATGAGCCTTGCGGAACTGGGCGGGTCGCTCGACGGGCTGTTCGCGATCTTCGTCTGCGCCGGGCTCGACACCGACCCGCCGAACCGGGCACGGATCAACGCGACGCTGGTCAAGGCGGCACGGGCGGGGGTGGTGCTGGGCTCGCTGTCGGCGGGGACCTTCGTGCTGGCGCGGGCGGGGCTCTTGGACGGCTATCGCTGCACGGTGCACTGGGAATACCAGCCCGCCTTCGAGGAAGCCTTTCCCGACATCGACTGCGGCCCCGGCCTTTTCGTGATCGACCGCGGCCGCTGGACCGGTTCGGGCGGAATCACCGGAATGGACATGATGCTGCAGATGATCGAGCAGGATCACGGCCCGGGCCTTGCGCGCTCGGTCGGCAACCAGTTCCAGGTTGACCGCATCCGCAACTCGGCCATCCACCAGCGCCCCGGTGCGCTCGACCGGCTCGAGACCCTGCCGGGCACGTTGCAGAAGGCGGTGAACCTGATGCTGGGGAACATCGAGACGCCGCTGAGGATGGACGAGATCGCGGACCTGTCGGGCCTCAACCTCAGGCGCATGGAGCGGATGTTCCAGGCCCATCTCGACGTGAGCCCGGCACAGTTCTACCGCGGCATCCGGCTGGAAAAGGCGCGCGAGTTGCTGGTGCACACCAATCTCTCGACGCTCGAGATCGGGGTGTTGACGGGCTTCTCGTCCAGCTCACATTTCGCCATGGCATACCAGAAACATTATGGCATAAGGCCGAGCGACGAGCGACGCCGGGCGGCGCGCGACTGAGACAGGGACAGGGAGGACAAGGACGATGGCAAAGCCGCGCGTGATCTGCACCCGCAAGTGGCCCGCACGGGTCGAGGCGGAGCTGAAGGCCCGATACGATGTGACGCTGAACGAGGTCGACGTGGCGCTGACGCAGGACGAACTGCGCGCAGCCTTCGACGACTATGATGCGGTCTGCACCACCGTCACAGACAAGGTCGATGCCGCGGTGATGGCGGCGCCCGGGCGCGCCAAGCTGATCGCCCAGTTCGGCGTGGGCTTCAACAACATCGACATCGAGGCCGCGAAGAAGGCGTCTCTGATCGTCACCAACACCCCCGGCGTGCTGACGGACGCCACCGCCGACATCGCGCTCACGCTGCTGCTGAACGTCGCGCGGCGCACCTTCGAGGGCGAGCAGATGCTGCGCGCGGGCGAGTGGACCGGCTGGCGCCCGACACAGCTGATGGGCGTGAGCCCGCAGGGCAAGACCCTGGGCATCATCGGCATGGGCCGTATCGGCAAGGCGATGGCCAAGCGCTGCTTCCACGCGCTGGACATGCGGGTCGTGTTCTACGACGCCTTCCCCGTGGCCGACGCGGGCGTACCAGCCGAGCAGCTTGCCACGGTCGAGGAGGTGCTGGCGGCCTCGGACTTCGTGTCGCTGCACTGCCCGGGCGGGGGCGAGAACGTCCACCTGATCAACGCGGCGCGGCTGGCTAAGATGAAGAAGGGCGCAATCCTCGTGAACTCGGCGCGCGGCGACATCATCGACGAGGCGGCGCTGGTCGATGCGCTGAACAGCGGTCATCTGGGCGGCGCGGGGCTCGACGTGTTCGAGCGCGAGCCGAAGATCACCGCGGCGCTGACGAAGATGCACAATGTCTGCCTGCTGCCGCATCTGGGCAGCGCCACCATCGAGACGCGCGAGGCGATGGGCATGACGGTGCTGGCGAACCTCGATGCCTTCTTCGCCGGGCGGGAGTTGCCGACTCGCGTCGTCTGAGGCGGCGCGCGGGGGCCGCGGCCCCCGCGCCGCGGCAGGTTTGCGGGGCGCGGGAAACCGGCTAGGTTTGACCGATCAACCGGAAGGGCGCGGCTGGCCGGGCAAGGTGCGGCCCCGCAGCAGAACGGGATGCCCCATGCGCCGTAAGCGCGTATCCGCCGTGTCACTCCTGCGGCTCGTGTGTCTCGGGCTGCTGATCCCGATGGCGCTTTCTGCCTGCACGACCGTGCTTGCGCGCAACGGCGTGCCCGAGAGCAGGATCGAGGAAGCCGCGCCCTATGGCATCTCCAATGTCCGGGTGCGGTTCTGGGGCGACAATATCGGCGAGGTCCGGCGCGAGGCGATCCTCGCATCCGCCATCGAGCGCGCGCGGAAGGTCTATGCCGAGAGCATCGCCTCGGGCGAGCCGATCACCGAGGCTGCGATCGCCTTCTCGGGCGGCGGCGCCGATGGCGCATTCGGCGCGGGGCTGCTGAAGGGCTGGACCGCGCGCGGCGACCGGCCCGACTTCCGCACCGTCACGGGCATCAGCACGGGCGCGATCATCGGGCTGTTCGCTTTCCTCGGGCCCGACTACGACGACGAGCTCGAGGCGATCTACACCAGCTATTCGACCCGACAACTCCTGACGCGCGCGATCTTCGCGGCGCTGCTGGGTGGCACTGCGGTGGCGGATACCAGCGGCTATCGGCGGCTGATCGAGCAGTATGTCGACGACGCCGTGGTCGCGAAGCTTGCCGCCGAGGCCGCGCGCGGGCGCTCGCTGCTGATCGGCACCACCAATCTCGACGCCGCCCGCCCCGTGGTCTGGAATGTGACCGGGATCGCCGCGAGCGGGCATCCGGAGGCGCGGCGCCTGATCCACGACGTGATCGAGGCGTCCTCGGCCATTCCCGCGGTCTTCCCCCCCGTGCTGATCCCGGTCGAGACGCCGGACGGCCGCGTCTACGACGAGATGCACGTCGATGGCGGCGCGACGCATCAGGTGATGCTGCTGCCGCCGGAGCTGTCGCTGCGCGCGGTGGACGAGGCCGTTGGCGTCCGCGTGGACCGCACCGTCTACGTCGTGATGAACAACAAGCTCACCCGGCGCTACGACGTCGTCCGCCCGCGCGTTCTGGCGATCGCCTCGACCGCGATGAGCAGCCTGATCCGGGGCTCGGGCTCGGGCGACATCTTCCGCATCTTCACTGTCGCGCAGCGCGACGGCATTGACCTCAAGGTCACATGGATCCCGGCCGAGTTCGATGTCGAGCCGTCCGAGTTGTTCGATCCGGCCTACATGCGCGCGCTGTTCGATCTGGGCTACCGCTACGGGTTCGAGGCCGACAAATGGTCCGAGCTGCCGCCGCATTTTGTCCCGACTCCCTGATCGGGCAGCATCCCTCAGCCGCGCGGCAGAAGGATCACGTAGTGCTTGCGCAGCGGGTCGACCGTCTCCCAGGTTCCGCGGAAGCCGGGCGGGATGACGAATGCGTCGCCCGCGCGCACTGTCCAGCTCCGGCCAGCCTCGTTCGTGAGTACCGCGCGGCCGTCGATGATGTGGCAGAACTCCCACTCGGTGTAGTCGATGGCGACCTTGCCCGGCTCGGCGGCCCAGATGCCGCAGTGAAGCCGCCCGTCCTCGCCTTCCCAGGCGTTCCAGGTGGTGGTCGCGTGACCGCCCGCGATCAGCTTCGCGGGGTCGGGCGTGCCGTGATCGGGTGCGGGCGCGCCGGGGCCCTCGGTGGCGAGGAAGACGAGATCGGTCATCGCGCAGCGCTCCGTTTCAGGTGGGCGGTGCGCCAGAGTGGCGCGCCCCGGGCCCGCCGCGCAAGGCACTACTCCGCGGCCGCGGCCATCCCGGGCGGCGGGGCGAGGAGCCGCACGAGGTCGGCGACGCTCTCGCCCTCGACCGCCATCAGCGCGCGCTCGAGCGCCCCGGCCCGGTCCGCGCCGACGGCGGGCGCGGCATAGGCGCGGAACTTCCCGCGGATCTGCGCCTCTGTCAGCGGCCGCTCGGGGTCGCCCAGCGGCTCGGTCGGCGGGCTCTCCAGACGCCGCCCGTCCCGCAGCACCAGCACGGCGCGGGCGAGCCGCCGCCCCGGGAAGGCGGCCGAGCACTCCGGGTCCTCGCGCATCACGAGGCCGGTCGAGAGCCGCAGGATCTCGGGGTCGCTCAGCGCCGGGCCGTCGATGTCCGCCGGCCCCACGCCGCCGCGCACCAGTGCCACGGCGACGGGGAAGGGCAGGGAATACTGCGCCTCGTCGGTCGTGCGGGGGGCGGCGGTGGCCAGCGTCATCGCCTCGGCGAAGGTCGCGATCTCGACGTGCGCGATCTCGCGATGGGTGATGCCGTGCGCCGCGGCAAGGTCCAGCACGGCGCGGATCGGCGCATGCGACCAGCGGCAGGTCGGGTAGGGCTTGATATACTGCTCGGTCATGATCCAGCGGCGGCCGAGATCGGCCCACCAGCCCGCGGCCTCGGGCGCCTCGATGGTGACGGCAGGCGCGCCGGTGAAGCCTTCGCGCGCGAGATAGGCGGCCGAGACCCCCACCATAGCGCCCCAGCCCGAGCTGTCCTTGACCATCGTCGGCGTCGTCGTCACCCGCAGCATCTGGCTGCGCGGCCCGTGATACTCGCCGATCCCCAGCGCCTCGCGGGTCTGCGCGTGCCCGAGCCGCAGCGCCCGCGCACCGACCGCCGCGGTCCCGACCGCGCCCCACGAGCCCGAGGCATGGTATTCCGGCACGGTTGCGTGCTGCACGGCGGCGACCCGGCAGCCAATCTCGTAGCCGATCACGATCTGCGCCAGCAGCTCGTCCCCGCCCTCGACGCCCTCGGCCTCGCAGCAGGCCAGCGCCGCGGGAACGACATGGCAGCCGGCATGGCCCTTGGACGGCCGCCAGCCGTCATGCGCATCGACCGAATCGATGGTCGCGGCCCCCGCCAGGGCCGCGCCCGCGGGGCTCACGCGGCGCCCGTCGAACATCAGTGATGCCGCCGCCCCGCCCGCGCCGAACAGCGCCGCCGCGTGGCCGCGCGCGATCCGCGAGGCGTCCGTGCCGGTCGCCGCCGCCGCCACGCCCAGCGTGTCGAGCAACGCGATCCGCGCCGCGTGGCGGACCTCGACTGGCAGGTCGGCGGCGTGGAGATCGTGGATGAAATCGGTGAACATGGCGCATCTCCCGGCAGGGTGTACATATCAAGCCTCCCACGGACCCACGCCCCCGCATTGCGCGCTTTGGCAGGGATGACGACAAATTCGCGACAGGCCACCAGTCCCGGTCACGCGGCGCTCCGGCGAATTTGGCACTCGCACGTGGCGGAAAATCCGGGCCTAGCGGCGCCAAATCTTCCCCGGCGTGGCGATTGTGGTCTGGATTCCAGTCCACTCCCTGCTAGTGTCGCGCCTGCATTCGCGACAGGACCATGCCCGGAAGGGCATCAACGACACGACAAGGGAGTGGACACAAGATGACGATCGGCAAGCTGAAGCTGACCACCCTCGCCGCGGTCGTCGCCGCCTTCGGCGCGGGCGAGGCCATGGCGACCACCTGGAACGTCTCGGTCTGGGGCAAGCGGCGCGCCTTTACCGAGCACATCCACAAGCTGGGCGACCTGGTGGCCGAGAAGACCAACGGCGAGTTCACCTTCAACATCTCGTATGGCGGCCTGTCGAACGAGAAGGAAAACCTCGATGGCATCTCGATCGGGGCCTTCGAGATGGCGCAGTTCTGCGCGGGTTACCATCCCGACAAGAACCCCACGCTGACGGTGCTCGAGCTGCCCTTCCTGGGCGTCAACACGCTCGAGGAGGAGGTCGCGGTCTCGAACGCGGTCTACGGCCATCCCGCCACGGTCAAGGACCTCGAGCGCTGGAACGCCAAGCTCCTGATGACCTCGCCCATGCCGCAGTACAACGTCGCCGGCGTCGGCAAGGCGCCCGAGACGCTCGACGACTACTCCGGCATGCGTATCCGCGCGACCGGCGGCATCGGCGAGGCGTTCCGCACGATCGGCGCGACGCCGACCTCGGTCACCTCGGCCGAGGCCTACACCGCCATGGAGTCGGGCGTCGTCGACTCGGTAGCCTTCGCGCAGCACGCGCATTTCAGCTTCCGCACCATCGACATCGCCAAGTGGTGGACCGCGAACCTCAACCCCGGCACGGTGAACTGCCCGGTGGTCGTGAACATCGACGCCTACAACGCGCTCTCGGACGACGAGCGCAAGGCGCTCGACGAGTCGGTCGACGAGGCGATCGCCTACTACATCGAGAACTACGGCAAGCTGCTCGACAAGTGGGAGACCACGCTCAAGGAGAAGGACGTGCAGAAGATCGTCTACACGCCCGAGCAGATCGCCGCCTTCGAGGACAAGGCCGCGGGCGGCGTCCGCGAGAAGTGGATCGCCGACATGAGCGGGCAGGGCATCCCGGCCGAGGAACTGATCCAGACCGTGAAGGACGCGCTCAAGCAGGCCCGCGGCGGCAGCTGAGGCCACGCGCGCTCCCCGGGCGGCGCCGTCGCGGCGCCGCCCGCATCTTGAACTGCCAGACATCGTGAAGGGGGGAGGGCAGCGATGACGGCCCAATCCGTTCTGGAAGACGGCTCGCCCGTCAGCCGCGCCGACCGTGCGCTCTTCGCCGTCGAGCGGGCCATGGCGCTGGTTGCCGGGCTCACCATCATGGCGGTCATGCTGGTGTCGGTTGGCAACATCCTCGGCCGCAAGCTGTTCAACATGCCGGTGCCCGGCTTCGTCGACTGGATGGAGCAGGCGGTGCCTCTGATCGCCTTCCTGGGCATTACCTTCTGCCAGCGGCTGGGCGGGCACATCCGCATGGACCTGGTCCTGAGCAAGCTTGGCGGCCGCGCGGTCTGGGTCTTCGAGTTCATCAGCGTGCTGCTGATCCTGTTCGTCTCGCTGGTGCTGATGTGGGGGGCCTGGCTGCATTTCGACCGGTCCTTCGCCTGGGGCGCGCCGTTCTGGAGCCGCGATTCGACCATCGACATCGGCCTGCCGATCTGGCCCATCAAGCTGGTCATACCGATCATGCTGGGCTTTCTCGTCCTGCGCTGCCTGATCCAGCTCTGGGCCTACGGGCTTGCCTTCGCGAGCGGCGCCGACCGGCCCGTCGCGGTGCCCCTGATCGAGAGCGCGGCCGAGCAGGCCGAGCGCGAGGCCGAGACCGTCTCGGGCCTCGATGACGAGACCAACGGCGCGGAGGCCGGCCGATGACCCATGCGACCGAGATCTCGATCCTGCTGGCGGGGGTGCTGATCCTCTTCGTGTTCTCGGGCGCCCGCGTGGCCTTCGCGACGGCGCTGATCGGCTTCCTCGGGCTCTGGTCGATCTTCGCCATCGACCGCAACCAGGGCTTCGAGCGCGGCTTCATGACGGCGCTGCAGATCGCGGGGCAGGTGCCGCATTCCAAGATGTCGAGCCATGTGCTGGGCCTGATCCCCACCTTCATCCTGATCGGCTATCTCGCCTATTACGCGGGCTTCACACGCGCGCTGTTCGAGGCCGCCAAGCGCTGGGCCGGCTGGATGCCGGGGGGGCTCGGCGTCTCGACCGTGTTCGCGACCGCGGGCTTCGCCGCCGTTTCGGGCGCCTCGGTCGCCACCTCGGCGGTGTTCGCGCGCGTGGCCATCCCCGAGATGCTCAAGCTCGGCTACGACAAGCGCTTCGCGGCAGGCGTCGTGGCGGCGGGCGGCACGCTCGCCTCGCTGATCCCGCCCTCGGCGATCCTGGTGATCTACGCGATCATCACGGAAAGCTCGGTCGGCCAGCTCCTTATGGCGGGCTTCCTGCCGGGGCTCACGTCGGCGGTGATCTATGCCGGGCTGATCATCGGGCTTGCGCGCTGGCGCGGCGATCTCGGCCCGCCGGTCGGCGGCTTCACATGGCGCGAGCGCTTCGAGAGCCTGCCCGGCGCTCTGCCGATCATGTTCGTCGTGTTCATCATCATCTTCTGCATCTATGGCGGCTGGGGCACGCCGACCGAAGCTGGCGCGCTGGGCGCTTTCGTGGTGCTGGTGATGGCGATGCAGCGCGGTATGCGCTGGACCCAGCTCAAGGGTGCGCTCTACGAATCCGCCAAGCTCTCGGCGATGATCTTCACGATGATCTGGGGCGTGCTGATTTTCGTGCGCTATCTGGGCTTCGCCGACCTGCCGGGGCAGTTCGCCGCCTGGATCGGTGGGCTCGAGCAGTCGCCGATGCTGACGCTGATGCTGATCCTGCTCGCCTATGTCGTGCTCGGCATGTTCATGGACGCGATCGGGATGCTGATCCTGACGCTGCCGATCACCTTCCCGGCCGTGATCGCGCTGAACGGTGGGCCGAACGTGACCGCCGAGGCCTCGGCGCTGGGCATGTCGGCCGACCAGTGCGCGGTGTGGTTCGGCATCATCGTCGTCAAGATGGCGGAGCTGTGCCTGATCACGCCGCCGATCGGGCTCAACTGCTTCGTCGTGGCGGGCGTGGCGGGCGAGCGGCATGACATCTCGGTGCAGGACGTGTTCCGCGGGGCCTCGCCCTTCTTCATCGCCGATGTCGTTACGGTGGGCGTGCTGATCGCCTTCCCCGGCATCGTGCTCTGGCTGCCATCACTCATCGCGCCCTGAGCCATCACGAAATGTCGATTGCAGTGGCCGGGTGCGCCCGGCCACTCTCGCTCGACAGGGGGCACGGCCGCATGCGCGTGCGCGCGCGCCCCGTGAGCCTCGGGGGAGCCCCATGACCGCAAGCTATCGCATCGTCATCTCGGACAAGGCCTACTCGAGTTGGTCGATGCGCGGCTGGCTGCTGCTCGCCGCCTTCGACCTGCCGTTCGAGGAGGAATTCGTCCCCCTCTACAGCCCCGAGTTCGAGGCGATGCAGCGCGCCAAGGCGCCGGGGCGCAGCGTGCCGATGCTCGAGATCGCCGAGGGGGGGCGGACGCTGCGGGTCTGGGACAGCCTCGCCATCGCCGAGACGCTGGCCGAGCGCCACCCCGAGGCCGGGCTGTGGCCCGCAGACCCCGCCCATCGCGCGCTGGCCCGCAGCCTCGCAGCCGAGATGCATGCGGGCTTCACTGCGCTGCGCGGCGCCTGCCCGATGAATCTCCACCGCCAAGGGCGCCCGCGTGCGGCCCGTCCCGACGGCGTCGGCGCCGATCTCGAGCGGCTCGCGCTGGTCTGGGGCCACGCGCTCGCGGTGACCGGCGGGCCATGGCTTGGCGGCGCGGTCTTCTCGGCTGCCGATGCCTTTTTCGCGCCGGTGGCGACGCGGCTCGACAGCTACGCGCTGATGACGCCGGGGACCGAGGCCTATGCCGGTCGGCTGCTTGGGCATCCGGCGGTCGCGCGCTGGATCGCCGCCGGGCGCGCCGATCCACGGCGGATCGCGCTCTACGACGGTGTTGACTGAACGTTCCGCGACCACCCCACCCGCCCCGGCTTTGGTCAGCCGGACTGACCGGCCACGCCGGTCCGGCATCTTGCCGTGCGGGGGGATTTTCGCTTGCCGCCCCCGGCCGCATTGTCCACTCTGTTCGCGCATGGTGGCGTCAGACCGCCTGGAGGGAGTCCCCACACGTCAGCGACATGGAGGTATCATGGCCGGAGAGGGTGACAAGTTCGAGGTCTACCAGGACAAGCGCGGCCAGTGGCGCTGGCGTCGCTTCTCGGCTGCCAATGGCAAGATCGTTGGCGCGTCCTGCGAGGGTTACATGTCGAAGGCCGATTGCGAGGCCAACATGAACCGCGGCAGCAACCCCAAGGACAAGTGGGAGATCTACAAGGACAAGCGCGGCCAGTGGCGCTGGCGACGCATGGCCTCGAACGGCAAGATCGTCGGCGCGGCATCGGAAGGCTACAACGCCAAGTCCGACGCCGAGGCGAACGCCGCGCGGCAGGGCTTCACCCCCGGCTGAGGGGGAAACCGGCTGCCGCCTTTCCCGGTGATCGCCGGGCGCGTCGTCCGACGCGATGGCGCCGGGTCGTTTACTGTGCTCCACCGCCGAAGAACCACGCCGGCTCGCCATTGATGCGCGCCTCGCCGTCCTCGAACTCGATTTCGGTCAACAGGGTCTGCGGCGTGTCGCCGGGCCGCGTCAGGTTGGCCGCGGTGGCCGTCACCGCCTGCGCCGCCCCGATGTCGATCAGCCCCGCGCGCACCAGTTCTGCCACCAGCTCCATGCTCCGGTTGAGCGTCAGCGTCAGCTGCCCCGTGGGCCGGTTCGCGGGCTGCGAGAACTCGATGTCGCCGCGCAACTCGGCCGAGCTTCCCAGGAGCGAGACATCGGCGTGGCGCAGGGTCAGGTTGCCAAGCTCGGCCTGCCCCGGCAGCCCGGTCGCCTCGTCGGCCAGCATCCGCGCCGAGCCGATCAGGTCGAGGATCACCTCGCCCGGCGCGCGGACCAGCTCCCCCTCGGGGTCGATCGCCTGCCACAGCGCCTCGTCGGGCGCGATGCGGCCCAGCGCCACGCGGAATGCCAGCTCGTCCATCGCCTCGGCCGGCACCAGGGGCGAGCGGTAGACGGTCTCGATCCGGTCGACCACCGCCGCGCCCCGCAGCCGGACCGCGGGGTCGGCGGGCGCGAGCTCGAAGCGGTTGTTCTCGCTGGTGCCCGAGAGCGCGAGCCGGCCATTCTCGATCGCCAGCACCCCGCCGCTCGCCCCGCTCGTCACCGCGACGCGGCCGCTGCGGGCAGGGTCGTCGCCGCCGACCTCGCCCTCGATGCGCGTGGCGCCGGTCTGAAGCGTCGCGGCGAACCGGCCGCCGCCCGGCGCGCCGGCCAGCACCGCCAGCATCGCCGCCGGCGTGCGCTGGTCGGTCGAGGCGGTCAGCGCCAGCCGGCTGGCGCCGCCCTCGAGCCGGGTCGGTGCGCCGGTCTCGGTCGTGGCCGTCGCGAGGTAGTCGAGCGAGGCGACCGCAACGCGCAGCGCCGTCTCGCCACCTTGCGCCGTGCGGGGCAGATCGAGCGTCGCCTCGAGGCCGGCGAGCTCGACCGCGGCGCTGGGCTCGGGCGCCTCGGCCGCATGGACCGCGAGCAGGGAGCCGGCGCGCAGGGTCAGCGACGCGGGAAGCTCGCCGCTCATCTGCTGCTCGACCACCAGCTCCTCGGCTTCGAACTCGACGCTCAGGGCGCGCGCGCCGCCCTCCGGCTGCCCGCCCGGCGCATCCGCGAGGCCGATCTCGGCCGTGAAGCGCTGAGGCAGGCGGTAGACGATCCGGTCGGGCGCGCCGAGCCCCGCCTCCGCGACGACCTGCGGCAGCTCGGCGCTCAGGCCGAGTGCGCGGTCGCGCGCGGCGACCTGCGGCAGCTCGACGACATAGCCGACCGGAAAGCCGCCGATGCGCGGCTCGCCATGGGTGATCTCGATGCCCTGCGCGGCCAGACGGCTGCGCTCGAGGTCGAGCCGGGCGAGGATCTCGCCCCGCCCGGTCAGCCACAGTGCGCCCCATCCCGCCGCCGCCACGATGACGGCCGCGCCGCCGATCTTCGCCGCCCTGAGCATCGCCCTCTCCTGCCTCCCGCGCGCCCTTGCCGGCGCGGTCATCCGTCCTGCGCGCCACCCAGCGGCTTGGCCGCCCGGCCGATCATCGCGCGCGTGACCCACACCAGTTCCCGCTCGGCCCGGGTGATCGCGACATAGGCCAGCCGCGCCCACAGCGGAAGCCCCGCCTCGGTCTGGCCCGCCCGCGCCGCGGCCCACAGGTCCGGCGCGAACACCTGCACGCGCGGCCACTGCGAGCCCTGCGCCTTGTGGATCGTCACCGCCGCGCCATGCAGGAACACCGCCCCCATGCGCGCGGCCGAGACCAGCAGCGGCTCGGCCCCGTCGGGCTGCTCGATCTGGATGATGGAGGCCACGCTCACCCCAGGCTCGCCGGTGCCGATGATGCGCACGCGCTGGTAGGCTGGCCGCGCGCCGGGGCCAAGATAGACCGCCTGCGCGCCCTTGATGAGCCCGTGCGCTTCCAGCGCGATGCGCTCCTTGCGGCGTTTGAGAGGCAGTTCCAGCCCGTCGCAGATCAGGGGCTCGCCGGGCGCCAGCGCGTCGGGGGCGATGCCGTGCGCGGCGCGGAAGGCCGCGATCAGCCGCAGCCGCGTCTTGTTGCGCCAGACCAGCATGGGGCTTTCGCACATCAGGTCGGCGTCGGCGCGGGGGGCGATGACCACGCGGGGGTCGCGCGTGGCGGCCTCGCGCACGGCGTCCTCGAACGCCTCGAAGCTCAGCCCCTCGCGACCCAGCAGATGCGCGAGGTCGAGGATCGGGCTGTCCTCGGCCTGCCGGTGGATGCGGCTCAGCGCAAGGCGCCGCGCTGGGGGCAGGCTGTCGAACACCATCGCGCCGCGCTCGCCCACTGGTGCAAGCTGCGCGGGGTCGCCGAAAAGGATGACGAGGCCGAAAATCTCGGAAAGGTCCTGAAGCTGACGCGGCTCGATCATGGAGGCCTCGTCCACCAGCGCGATGTCGAGGGGCTCGTCGCGCCGCTTCCAGCCGGTGATGAAGTCCGACCCTCGCACGCCCGCCGCCGCCAGCGCGCTCGCAACCGAGCCGTGGCTCTCGAACGAGGCCTTGGCGCGGTCGAGCGCCTCCGGCGTCATGGCATCGGTCGCGGGCCTCGCGTGCCGCTCGCCCGCGATCCACTCGGCGATCTCCTCGAAGTCGGGGTCGTAGACCGGGGTGTAGACGATGCGGTGGATCGTGGTCGCGGGCACGCCGCGCGCCTGCAAAACCGAGGCCGCCTTGTTGGTGGGCGCGAGCACGGCGAACGAGCGAGCGTCGCGGCGCTTGGGCTCGTAGTCGGGCCGCACGCTGCGCAGCCCCGCCGCCGCAAGCCCGTGGGCGAGCCGCGCGAGCAGCACCGTCTTGCCCGAGCCCGCCTTGCCGGTGATGGCCAGCACCTCGCCCTCGCCCGCCGCCTCGGTGCGCGGCGTGGTATCGCCCGCCTCGATATCGACGCCATGCGCCTTCAGCCGCGCGGCCAGCATCGCCCAAGCGGCGGCCTGGTCGTCGGAGAGGGGCAGCGGAGCCTCGGTTCGCGGGTTGTCGAGCAGCATCGCCCCTGTCTAAGCCCCCGCCCGCCGCGCGGCCAGTGCGTTTCGCGCGAAACGGAGCGCCGCGCCGGGTTGCCCCGGCGCGGCGCGCATCTCCTCCCCCGGACCCGGGCCGATTGCGGCTCTCAGGCGGCGCCCGCCTCGCGCGCGTCCTCGATCGTGCGCAGCCCCGTGGTGGGGGCCGAGACCAGCACCGCCATGTTGCCGGGCTTGTGCTCGTTGCGCATCATCTTCATGTGCGCGGTCGGGATGTCGGCCCAATCGAACACCTCGGACATGCAGGGGTCGAGCCGGCGTTCCAGCATCAGCTTGTTCGCGGCCGAGGCCTGCTTGAGATTGGCGAAGTGGCTGCCCTGCACCCGCTTCTGGTGCATCCACAGGTAGCGCACGTCGAAGGTCAGATTGTAGCCCGTGGTGCCCGCGCAGATCACCACCATGCCGCCGCGCTTGACCACGAGGACCGAGACCGGGAAGGTCGCCTCGCCGGGGTGCTCGAACACCATGTCGACATTGTTGCCCTTGCCGGTGATGTCCCAGATCGCCTTGCCGAACTTGCGCGCCTCGTCGAACCAGGCCTTGTACTCGGGCGTGCCGACCTTCGGAAGCTGGCCCCAGCACTTGAAGTCCTTGCGGTTGATCACCCCCTTGGCGCCGAGGCCCAGCACGAAGTCGCGCTTGTCCTCGTCCGAGATGATGCCGATCGCGTTCGCCCCCGCCGTGTTGATGAGCTGGATCGCGTAGGAGCCAAGCCCGCCCGAGGCGCCCCAGACCAGCACGTTGTCGCCGGGCTTCAACTCATGCGGCTCGTGCCCGAACAGCATGCGGTAGGCGGTGGCCAGCGTCAGCGTGTAGCAGGCCGATTCCTCCCAGGTCAGGTGCTTCGGGCGCGCCATCAGCTGCTGCGCCTGCACGCGGGTGAACTGGGCGAAGCTGCCGTCGGGCGTCTCGTAGCCCCAGATCCGCTGGCTGGGCGAGTACATCGGGTCGCCGCCGTTGCAGTGCTCGTCGTCGCCGTCGTCCTGGTTGCAGTGGATGACGACCTCGTCGCCCACCTTCCACCGTTTCACCTTGTCGCCCACCTTCCAGACGATCCCCGAGGCGTCCGAGCCCGCGATGTGATAGGGCTGGCCGTGCCCGTCGAACGGGCTGATCGGCTTGCCGAGCGCGGCCCACACGCCGTTGTAGTTGACGCCCGCGGCCATCACGAGCACCAGCACCTCGCCCGAGTCGATTTCGGGCGTCTCGACCACCTCGACCTGCATCGCGATGTCGGGCTCGCCATGCCGCTCGCGGCGGATGCACCAGGCATGCATGCGGGCGGGCACATGGCCGAGCGGCGGGATCTCGCCCACCTCGTAGAGGTCCTTCAGCGGGGCTTGGGTGGCGGGGGCGCCGTCCATGTCTCGTCTCCTGCGGCCGTGCTGCGCGGCCGCGCCGCGCAACAATCGTTCAAAAACTGACTTCCCGCGTTAATGACATTGCCGCAACTGTGGCGCAAGGGGTTTTGTGCAGCGCATCAGGGAAATCCGTCCTGATGACAGGGCTTGGCCGGCTCCGGGTTGAAATCTGGCGGTATTCGGCCTGAATCGACCATATCTTGCTGCAGGTGGGTCCAGCGAGACAGAAAATTACAATGTATTTTGCGCTGCGCTGCGAAATAAGCTAGAGCGGCAGGACGATTCCGGATCGAATCGACGCCGACCCTTCGAGAGGCCCGACATGACCGCCCAGAAAGACCGCCCCTGGCTCTTCCGCACCTATGCCGGCCATTCGACGGCGGCGGCCTCGAATGCGCTCTACCGCGCGAACCTCGCCAAGGGGCAGACGGGGCTCTCGGTCGCGTTCGACCTGCCGACGCAGACCGGCTATGACAGCGACGACCCGCTCGCGCGCGGCGAGGTCGGCAAGGTGGGGGTGCCCGTCAGCCATATCGGCGACATGCGGCGGCTGTTCGCGGACATTCCGCTGGGGCAGATGAACACCTCGATGACCATCAACGCGACCGCGGCCTGGCTGCTCGCACTCTACATCGCCGTGGCCGAGGAGCAGGGTGAGGACATCGCGGCGCTTCAGGGCACGGTGCAGAACGACATCATCAAGGAGTATCTGAGCCGCGGCACATATGTGTTCCCGCCCGCGCCGTCCCTGCGCCTGATCGGCGATGTCGCGGCCTACTGCTACGCGCATGTGCCGAAATGGAACCCGATGAACGTCTGCAGCTATCACTTGCAGGAGGCGGGCGCGACGCCCGAGCAGGAGCTTGCCTTCGCGCTCGCTACGGCCTGCGCCGTGCTCGACGAGGTGCGCCCGCGCGTGAGCGCCACGGATTTTCCCGGCATCGTCGGCCGCATCTCGTTCTTCGTGAACGCGGGCATCCGTTTCGTGACCGAGATGTGCAAGATGCGCGCCTTCGTGGACCTGTGGGACGAGATTTGCCGCGAGCGGTATGGTGTCACCGAACCGGGGCTCAGGCGCTTTCGCTATGGCGTGCAGGTGAACAGCCTCGGGCTCACGGAACAGCAGCCCGAGAACAACGTCTATCGAATCCTGATCGAGATGCTGGCGGTGACGCTGTCGAAGAAGGCCCGCGCCCGCGCCGTGCAGCTTCCCGCTTGGAACGAGGCGCTGGGCCTGCCGCGCCCCTGGGACCAGCAGTGGTCGCTGAGGATGCAGCAGATCCTCGCCTACGAGACCGACCTGCTGGAATACGCCGACCTGTTCGACGGCAACCCCGCGGTCGAGGCCAAGGTCGAGGCGCTGAAGGCCGGTGCGCGCGACGAGCTGGCCCGCATCGACGCCATGGGCGGCGCGGTTGCGGCCATCGACCACATGAAGGGCGCGCTGGTCGAGAGCAACACCCGCAGGCTCGCAGCCATCGAGGCGGGCGAGACGGTGGTCGTCGGCGTGAACCGCTACACCCAGACCGAACCCTCGCCGCTGACGGCGGGCGAAGGCGGCATCCTCGTGGTCGATCCGGCCGTCGAGGCCGAGCAGGTCGCGGCACTGCAGGCGTGGCGCCGAGGCCGCGACGAGGCGGCCGTCGAGGCCGCCCTCGCCGCGCTCGCACGTGCCGCGCGAGGGGACGAGAACATCATGGGCCCGTCCATCGCCGCCGCGAAGGCGGGCGTCACCACCGGCGAATGGGGCCGCGTGATGCGCGAAGCGTTCGGCGAATACCGCGCGCCCACGGGCGTGGGAAAGGCGGTTGCGGCGTCCGCCGAGGGGCTCGCGGCCATCCGCGCCGAGGTCGAGACGGTCTCGCGCCGCCTTGGCCGGCGCATCAAGTTCCTCGTCGGCAAGCCCGGCCTCGACGGCCACTCGAACGGCGCCGAGCAGATCGCCGTGCGCGCCCGCGACTGCGGCATGGAGGTGGTCTACGAGGGTATCCGCCTGACGCCCGCCCAGATCGTCAACGCAGCGCTGGAGGAAGGCGCGCATGTGGTCGGCCTCTCGATCCTCTCGGGCAGCCACATGGAGCTTGTCACCGAGGTGGTCGAGCGCATGCGGGCGGCGGGGCTCGACGACGTGCCGGTGGTGGCGGGCGGCATCATCCCGGAGGAGGACGCCCGGACCCTGATGGCGAGGGGCGTCGCGCGGGTCTACACGCCCAAGGATTTCGAGCTCAACCGGATCATGGCGGATATCGTGAAGCTGGTGAGCGAGGGGGCAATGGAGGCGGCGTGAGCAGGGCCTTCACCCGCGAGGACGACGGCTCGGCCCCCGAGGCCCTGCCGGACCTGCCGCAGAGCCCGCACCCCAACTACGTCACGCCCGAGGGGCTCGCGGCCCTTCAGGCGCGGCTGTCGGAGGCACGCGCGGCGCTCGAGACGCATCGGGCGGGGGGCGACGATCCGGCGGCGCGGATGGCGTCGGCGGTGGCCGGGCGCGACATCCGCTATCTCGAGGAACGGCTGCGCCGCGCCATCCCGGTCGACCCGGCCGCGCAGCCGCCCGGCATCGTCGCCTTCGGCGCAGAGGTCACGGTCGAGGACGAGGACGGCGGATCCCGCGTCTTCCGCATCGTGGGCGAGGACGATGCCGATCCCGCGCGGGGTTGGATCACCGCCTTCTCGCCGCTCGGGCGCGCGCTGGTCGGGCTTCGGGTGGGCGACGTCGCGGTCTGGGAGCGCCCCGCCGGCCGCGCCGAGCTCGAGATCACCGCAATTCGCTTTCCCTGAGAGTGGGTCGTGCTGCGCGATGGGCCCGGCGCTGGGCCACGATGCGGGATGGTCCCAATGCTTTGCGAGGTCACGGCTCGAGCCCGGGCCCCATGGCAGCGGCGGCGTAGGGCTGGGTTAGCCCCGCCAATCTTTGCGCGACCGATGGCTGGGTGAACCCTGCGCTACGGGCTCGATTCCGGCGGCAGGGCCTGCGTGGAGGATTTCCGTGAAGGAAACTCGGGATCAGCGCGATAACTCCGGTCTCACGCGTCAGAGTCAGCTTCGGCGCGCGGCTCACAGCCCCTTGAGCCACCCATCCACTCGGCCCACGAACTCGTCGGGCCGCTCGGCATGGAGCCAGTGGCCGGCGCCCTCGATCGCCTCGATCTCGGCCGCGGGGAATAGGGCGCGGATGCGGGGATGCGTGGGTGGCGCCGCGTAGTCCGAGGCGCCGCCGTGCAGGAAGAAGGCCGGGCCCTCGTAGGCGCTCCCGGGCAGGTCCGAAGGAAAGCTCAGGATCGCCTCCATGTTGGCCTCGAGGGCCGCGAGGTTGAGCCGCCACTTCGCGCGGCCCTCCTTCATCTCGAGGCTCTGCAGGATGAAGGCCCTCAGCCCCGCGTCGGGGATCGCACCCGCCAGCAAGGGATCGGCGTCGGATCGCCGGGTGACGCGGCCGAGGTCGAGGCCCCGCATCGCCCGGACATAACCCAGATGCGAGTGCCGGTAGGGTACGGGCGCGATGTCGACCGCCACGAGCGCCGCCACCACCCCGGGCTCGGACAGCGCGAGCGTCATCGCGGCCTTGCCGCCCATCGAATGCCCAAGGACGTTCGCACGCCCGCCGCAGAGCCGCCGGGCGGCGTCGGCCAGATCCTCGGCCATCGCCTCGTAGCTCATCACCGGGTCCCAGGGGCTGGCGCCGTGGTTGCGCATGTCCACCGCCACCACCCGCCGCGTCGTCGCGAGCCGCCGCGCCAGCGTGTGGAAGTTGCGGCCCTGCCCGAACAGGCCATGCGCGATCAGGAGCGGCGGCTCGGCCTCGGCTTCGGCTGCGGCGTAGTCGAGATGGGCGAGGGCGACGGGCATGGCGGGCCTCTTCTGCGGCGCGGCGTGGGCCTTCGGGTTAGCGGCGCGGGCGGGGCGGTGCAAGGCCGATCCCGGCGCTGCTGCCGCAGGGAAGGGTGCAGATCCGGCCTCGACGCGCGGCCTTGCACCGGCGCTGGGACGCGGCGCCCGGCCCTTGCTGCGGCATCGCGTGATGCGGGGTTCGCGGCGGGGCTGGCGCAGCGGGCCGCGCCGCGGCATCCTCCGCCGCATGGCCGAGATCCTCGTCACGGGCTTCGAGCCCTTCCGCCACTGGACCCGCAATTCGAGCTGGGAAGGCGCGCGCCTGCTTTCTGCGAACCTGCGTGACACCGTGGCCGAGTGCCTGCCGGTCGATCACGCCGCTGCGGCCTCGGCGCTCGCCGCGGCGGTGGCGCGCGAGGGGCCGCGGGTTCTGCTGATGGCGGGCCTCGCCTCCGACCCCGTCCTGCGGCTCGAGATGCTCGCCCGGCCCGGGCCGCTCGCGCCCTGGTCGGCGGAGACCCGGCGGGGGCGGTGGGACTGGGCCGCGGCGCTTTCAACGATGCGCGGGGCGGGCCTCGCGGTGCGGGTCTCGCGCGATGCGGGCGGCTATGTCTGCGACACGACCTACTGGGCGGCGCTGGGCGAGGCGGTGCCGCGGGTGGCCTTCCTCCACGTCCCCCCGCCCGGTCCGGTCTGGACGCCCGAGCGGGTTGCGCGGGCGATGGCGGGGATGCTGGCCGGCGCGCCGCGGGCTGGCGAGCGGCGTCGCGCGAGCGTGGTGCCCGCGCTCGCCTGAGCGGACGCGGCCCCGCGATCCCGGGGCTCAGCGCTCCGGCAGGGGGACGAACTCGGCGTCGTCGCCGGGCGGCAGGCGGAAGCGGCCATGCTGCCAGTCGCCCTCGCGCCACGCCTGTTTCGCGGCCTCGATCCGCTCGCGCGAGGAGGCCACGAAATTCCACCAGATGTGGCGCGGACCGCCCAGCGTCTCGCCGCCGAGCAGCATCAGGCGCGCGGGCTCGGTGGCGCGAAGCGTGATGCGGTCGCCGGGGCGGAAGACCATCATGCGCCCCGCCTCGAACCGCTCGCCCGCGACCTCGACCGTGCCGGAGAGGACATAGACCGCGCGGTCCTCGTGCTCGTCGGGCATCGGCAGGGCTGCGCCTGCGTCCAGCTGGGCATCGGCATAGAACATCTCGGAGAAGGTCTTGACGGGTGCCCGCGCGCCATAAGCGGTGCCGAGGATCATTCGCACCGACTTGCCCTCGGCGTCGACCACCGGCAGGGCCTCGCGCGGCTGGTGCTCGAAGCGGGCCGCCGCATCCTCGGCCGCCTCGGGCAGGGCGACCCAGGTCTGGATGCCGAACAGCGACTTCTCGGGCCTCGCGCGCTCGGCGGCGCCGGTGCGCTCGGAATGCGTGATGCCG
Organism: Thermohalobaculum sediminis; assembly: GCF_023487995.1. GTDB lineage: Bacteria > Pseudomonadota > Alphaproteobacteria > Rhodobacterales > Rhodobacteraceae > Thermohalobaculum > Thermohalobaculum sediminis. The sequence continues at coordinate 12,904 of NZ_JAMFKN010000003.1, read as the reverse complement.
GATCCCGCGATCATCCAGTTCACCGCGCCCGGCGTGATCTCCATCGAGGTGCCGAGGCTGTCGCGGTGGTGCAGTGCGCCCCGGAACAGGTAGGTCACCGTCGCGAGGCCGATATGCGGGTGGGGCCGCACGTCGATGCCTTGGCCGGTGAGGAACTCGGCGGGGCCCATCTGGTCGAAGAAGATGAAGGGCCCCACCATCTGGCGCCGCGCCGCGGGCAGGGCGCGGCGCACCTCGAAGCCGCCGATGTCCCGAGCGCGGGGGATGATGACGGTCTCGATCCGGTCGACCTCGTCGCCGGTCGGGCAGTGGGGGTCGAGGGCGGGATTCCAGGACATCGGCGCTCTCCTTCGGCTTGCACTGAGTGTAGCCGAAGGAGCGCCCGCCCGCGACGCCCCTGCGGTCAGCGCACCTCGGCGGGCGGCACGACCTCGCGGCCCGGCGCTTTCGGCTCGTCGTCCACCAACTCGTCGGGGAAGCCCGGGGCGGTGACGGAAAGGCCCGTCGCCTCCTCGATCCGGCGGATGATCTGGTCGGACTGCTCGTGTGGCCCGTAGCGCCGGGCACCGTCCTCGAAGACGCGGATCAGCAGGGGATTGAGGTCGAGCGGCACACCGGTGCGGTCGGCAATCGCCTGGAAGAGCCCGATGTCCTTGAGCACGAGCTGCATGGTGAAGTCGATCTTGCGCGAGCCGGACAGGATCAGCTTGCTCTCGGTCTCGTGGGTGAAGGAGTTCCCCGACGAGATGCGGATGGCCTCGTAGGTGGTGGCGAGGTCCATGCCCGCGGCCTTCATCACCGCCAGCGCCTCGCACAGCGAGACGAGATTGGCGGTCGCCAGCACGTTGGTCATGACCTTGAGCGTCGAGGCGGTGCCGAGCGCGCCGCAATGCAGGATGTCGTGGCCCATCAGACCGAGCACCGGCAGCAGGCGCTCGAACACCGCCCGCTCGCAACCTGCGAGGATCGCGATGTTGCCCGAGGCCGCGCGATGCACGCCGCCCGTCACCGGGCAGTCCGCGGCGTGGCCGCCGGCGGCTGCGACCTTCGCGCCGATGCGCGTCACCTCGGCCGCGTCGGTCGTGGACATCTCGGCCCAGATGGCGCCGGGGCGCATGGCCGCGAGCACGCCATCCGCCCCCTCCATCACCGCGGCCGAGGCGGCGGGCGAGGGCAGGCAGGTGACGATCAGGTCGCACTCCGCCGCCATCGCAGCGGGGCTCTCGGCCCATTTCGCACCGGCCGCGACGAGCGGCTCGGCCGCCGCTCGGTCAAGATCGCGCACGTTGAGGTCGATGCCGCCTCTCAGCAGCGAGGCCGCGAGCTTTCCCCCGACATTGCCGAGGCCGATGAATCCGGTCTTCATTCAGGTTTCCCCCGTTCGACGATTCCGCGACGCTAACGCGCCGTGGTGTCAGTGGGCTTGGCGGGAAGCGACGGCGGATGTCTCGGACAGGCAATGCCGTGGCGCGACGACCGCTACCGGGAGGCGCGATCGCCCGCTATCATGTGGCGCATGAGACGGCTGCTGATCGCCATTCTGCTGGTGGCCGGATGCGCCACCGCCAAGGGCTACGAGGCCATGCTGGAGGGCTGGCTCGGCGCCAGCGAGCGCGAGTTGGTGGCGGGCTGGGGCGTGCCGGACTCGATCTACGAAGCCGACGGGGTCCGGTTCCTCCAGTATTCCGACACTGAAGTCTACGGCTCGGTCGATCCCGGCTATTTCTCGGTCTGGGGCGGTGGTGTCTACACGGGCGTCGGCGCGAGTCGCATCTACACCCGCCGCTGCGAGACCACCTTCACGCTGGAGGATGGCCGGGTCACGGCCTGGCGCTACGACGGCGGCGGCTGCCGCGCCTGAGCGCCTGGGCGCGCGCGCCCTCCGATCAGAAATCTGTGGGCGCACCCCCCTCGGCCTTGCGGCGAGCGACGAAGGCGTCGAGTTCCTCGCGGGTGCCCTCGTCCATGGCGGGCGGCTCGAATTCGGCGAGGATCTGCTTCCAGATCCGGTTCGCGCGTTCCGGCGTCTGGACGGCGCCGCTCTCCTCCCAAGTCTCGTAGTTGCGCCAGTCCGACAGGAAGGGCGCGTAGAAGGCGGTCTCGTAGCGGCTCTGGGTGTGCTCGGCGCCAAAGAAGTGGCGCTGGCTCGGCGGCATGGCATCGACCGCGCGGATCGCGTCGACCGCGAGGTCGTCCTCGGTGACGCCGATCGGCTGGTTGTAGGCGATCACCTGCTGCAGCGTCTCGCAGTCCATCACGAACTTCTCGAAGGAGGCGCAGAGCCCACCCTCGAGCCAGCCCGCCGCGTGATATACGACGTTGGCGTGACCCGTCACGCAGGCCCAGAGCGAGAAGGCGCTCTCCCACGCCGCCTGCGCGTCGGGGCAGTTGGCGGCACAGGCGTTCGAGGCACGCATCGGCAGGCCGTAGAAGCGCGCCATCTGGCCCGACATCTGGGTCGCGCGCATGTATTCGGGCGTCCCGAAGGCGGGCGCGCCGGACCGCATGTCGACGTTCGAGGTGAACGAGCCCATCACCACCGGGCAGCCAGGGCGGATGTGCTGGAGCAGCACGATCGCGGCCAGCGCCTCGGCCGTCTGCTGGGCGATGGCGCCGGCGAGGGTGACCGGGGCCATGGCGCCCGCCAGCGTGAAGGGCGTGACGATCACCGGCTGGCCGCGGGCCGCCAGCCGCATCGCGCCGTCGAGCATCGGCCAGTCGTGCTTGAGGGGCGAGGTCGAGTTGATGTTGGTGTACATCCGCGGCGTCGCCTCGAACTCGGCATGGCTGAGGCCGCCGGCGATGCGGACCATCTCCATCGCGTCCTCGACCCGCTCTGTTCCCAGCGAGTAGGCGTGGACGACCTTGTCGCCCAGCACCAGCTTGTCGCGGATGCAGTCGAGGTGCCGGACCGAGGGGTGGATGTCGACCGGCTCGACCGGGTAGCCGCCCAGCATGTGGATGCAGTTGAAATGCTGGCTGAGTCGGATGAGGTTGCGGAAATCCTCGATGCTGCCCGCCCGTCGCCCCCGGTCGAGGTCCGAGCAGTTGGGCGGCGACGAGACGTTGATGAACACCTGCGCGCGCCCGCCGATCTCGACCGCGCGGGCGGGGTTGCGGGGCGTGATGGTGAAGCGCGGGGGCGCTTTCGCCACCAGTTCGCGGACCATCTCGCGGCCCATGCGGACGCGATCCGAGCCGTCGGCGACCTCGGCTCCCGCGGCCTTCAGGTGGTGCCGGGCCTCGGGGTGGAGGAAGTCGATGCCGATTTCCTCGAGGATGCGCATTGCCGCGTTGTCGATGGCGGCGACGCCCTCGGGCGTCAGCGGCTCGACCGGCGCGTCGGTCAGCTGCGGGATCGTCCAGTCGAGCTGGCGCAAGCCGCCCCCGCCGCCGCGCCGGCGCTGTCCCGCCCGCCCGCCCGTGCGCCGCGCGCGCCCGCCTTCGCCTGCCGTCTCGTCGTGATCCATCGCCGGGGCCTCCCTGTCGCGCCGACAATGCGGCGCGGGCCGAGGGAATTGCGCGCGCGGATGCGTCACGCGCTGTCGCGTTTTCGATGCGGCGGGCGGCGGCGGGCCTCAGGCGAGGCTGTCGAGGAGCGCCGGAAGCGCCGCGATCGAGGGCAGGATGTGGTCGGCATGGGGGGCGAGGTCCTCGGCCGTGGCGGGGCCGGTGAGCACGCCCACGGCGAAGGCCGCGCCGGCCGCCGGGACCATCTCGAGATCGTGGCGGCTGTCGCCCACCATGATGACGCATTCCGGCGCGATCCCCGCCTGCCGGGCGAAGGCGAGCAGCATCGCAGGAGCCGGCTTCAGCGCGTGCCCGCTGTCATAGCCCGCGATGAAGGCGAAGCGGTCGAGCGCGCCGGCGGCGCCAAGCTGCACGCGCGCGCCTTCCTCGGTGTCGTGGGTCGCAACACCCAGCGCGAGGCCGCGGGCGGCGAGGCCGTCGAGGAGGCCCGGCAGGTCGGGTGCCGCGGTGACGAGCCCGCCCGGGCGGCGCGCAACCGCCAACGCGGCGGCATTCGCCATTTCCTCGATGACGCGCGCGCCGAGGTCGGGCCGGTGGCGCGCCCAGATCGCCGCCGTCTCGGCAGTCGCGCCCGCGACGATGGGCGAGCCCGGCAGGAAGCGGCGCGCGGCCGCATCGTAACCCGCATCCGACGCCATCGCCGCGCGGTCCGCGGGCGCGGGGGCGAGGTCGTCGAGCAGCATCTCGACCACTCCTGCCCATGTCGCCTGGAAGTCGAAGAGCGTGCCGTCCTTGTCGAACAGGATTCCGGCGACAGGCATGCGGCGCGGGCGGGGCATCTGGGGAACTCCGGGAAAGGGTCCGTTCCAGATAATGACGCCCCGGGCCGCTGTCGAGGGCGCAGATGCCCGCCGCGAAGCCAGCCGATGGCGTGCGAGAGAGCGCCGCCCGGGGGGCGGAAGTTCCGCGCGGGGTGGGACCGAGGGTTTGCGCCCCGGCGTTTCCGGCGGCGGGTCGCACATGTTGCCGGCTGGTGGCGCCCCCGCAAGCAATCTTGATCTTCTTCACGCGTCTCGGTAGGTTGCTACACGTTATCGTGTTATTGGAGCGCGTGTAGGATGAGTAATCGAGTGAAGTGGACCCCGCCCGTGATCAAGTCCTTGCCGATCAAGGCGACAGAGGATCCCACTCTGCCGGGGTGCACGCCGTCGGGGGTGAACATTCCGCAGAAGTGCGACTCCTGATCCGTCTTGGGCCGGCAGCCTTCGGGTGCCGAGGTCGAGCCGGAATCCGGGGGGAATGTCCAGCGTAATGCAACGTGATACTGTCCTGAGACGTGCGCCCGGGGTGATTCAGGCGCCGCTCGATCAGGCTTTGATCTTCATGAACATCGATGCGGGCCAGTATCTCATGCTCGAGGACACGGCCCGCGACATCTGGGACATGATCGACGGCGAGCGGAGCATCGACGATATCGTCGCGCTGCTGACGCAGAAATACGACGTCGAGGAGACGGTGTGCCGCGCCGAGGTCATCGCGTTCGCCGAGTCGCTGCTCGATCAGAAGATGATCGAACCTCCCCGATGATGATCGCGCCTCTGGGACCCCCGAGGCACCGCCTTCCGGCGGCCCGCCTGGCGCGACCGATCCTGTTCGAGGCCCTCCTCGAGATCGCACTGTGCACGGCCCTGACCGCCTTGCCGGAGCGGTGGTACTTTCGTCTGCTGGACCTGCGTCGCTGCGAGCCGGGAGCGGCGGAAGCCGCGGCGCCTGCCTCCGAGGCGGTCCAGGCCGCGGTCGCGGTGGGGCGCGCGATCGAGGCGGTGGGCCGTCGGGTCGGTTTTCGTGCCGTCTGCCTGCAGCGCGCGCTTGCCGCGCGGCGGATGCTGCGCCGGCGCGGGATCGCATCGACGGTGCATTTCGGGCTGCGCCGCAAGGGTGGGCAGGACAGGGTCCGGGCGGGGCTCGGCGCTCATGCCTGGACCACCGTGGGGGATGTCGTGGTGACCGGCGCGCTTCCGGACCTCGCGGATTACGTCGTTGTCGGACGGTATCGCTGAACATCCGGGACACCGCCGCCATTCGGGGTGGCGAGGATGCCCCGCGAAATTTCCGTGGGTCCGGCGCGAATGACAGCGGGCCTGCGCGCGAGGCTGCGGCGCGTCCTCGACCCCGCGCGCTATCGCGACGTCCTTGGCGAGGGCGCGCCATGGCCGCCCGCGGGCAGTCGGCGGGCAGACAGGGCTGCGCAGATCCGGCATGCCGCATGGGTGGCGCGGCGAGCGCGGTTCGGGCCTTTCCTGCGCGTCCTCGTCGCCGTCGGGCAGGCGGCGGGCTGGCCGGTCATGACGCTGAGGCCCGCGCGCATCCTTGCGCAGCGCGGCGGGCGGGGATGGTCCGGCGCCTTCGCGCTCTGGCGCAGCGCGATGCGGAGCGGGATGACGCCGCTCGAGCAGTTTGCCTACCGGGTCCCCGCCGACCGGCCGGCCGAGGCGAACCGCTGGTTCCTCCATGCCGAGTTCTGTCACCTCAACCGCGCGCTGGCCTCGACGGCGGCGCGGGCGCTCTGCGACGACAAGGTGGCCTTCGCGCGGCTCGCGGCCGAGCGGGGCGTTCCGGTGCCGGCGACACTGGCCGTCGTCCAGCCGGGTGCGCCCGGAGATATTGGCGACGCGCTTGCGGCGGCCTGCGACGGGGTCGTGCTCAAGCCCGTCACGGCCTTCCGCGCGCAGGGGCTCGAGGCATGGGTGCCCCGAGAGGAAGGGAGATGGCAGCGCGCCTCCGGCGCCGCCCTGACGCTGGAGCGAAAGGCGCTGGGCGCGAGGGTCGCAGACCTCGCTACACGGCATGGCGCGATGCTGCTGCAGCCGATGGTCCCGGCGCATCCGGCGCTGGCGCGTGCCGACCTCGTGCTTCCTCCGGTGCTGCGAATGATCACCGGGCGCGCCCCGGAGGGGGCGGTCACCCTCGCCTATGCGACGCTCTGGTATTCGCTCGTTCCCGAGGGGGCGGAGCGGGTGATGGGCATCACCGTGATCGATCCCGGCTCGGGCCGCCCGATCACGACGCAGATCCAGCAGGAGTCGCATCTCGACTGGCTGGCGCCGGTCGCGGGCCTCGATCTGCCCGACGCCCCACTGCCGTTCTGGGAGGCGTCGGTCGGCGCCGTCAGCGCTGCCCACCGGATGCTGGACTGCGGCGTGCCGGTGGTCGCCTGGGACGTGGTGATCTCCCCCTCCGGGCCGGTCGTCCTGGAGGGCAACATCGGCACGTCGATCTACTACCAGCAGACCGTGACCGGCATCCCGGGCTCGGAGAGCGCGCTGGGGCCGGTGGTCGAGGCATGGCTGCACAGGCGGGGTGGCTAGCGGACGCCACGGCGCGCCGCAGCACGGGCGCGAGTGGCTGCTCGACATCGGCGCGGCGCTGGGGGAAAACAGCCGGAGCGCGAGGGGAGAGACAAGCGGTGTCGAGGACGATGGCAGGATCGCGCCGGGCTGCCCTGGGGTGGCGGCGGACGGGACGGGCGCGGGGCGGCGCGGCATGACCGGCGCGGGCGGCTTCCGCTATCGCGCGCACGGCCTCGAGATCCAGTCGGACTTCGAGGTGCCGGAGTTCCGCCGCTCGCCATGCGCCGCGCCGGCCGACATCCGCATCCGGCACGATCCCGCTGCAGCCGCGGTCGTGCGCCGCGCGGCGGCGCGCGCGGGCCGCGAGCCGCGGGATACCGAGGTGATCGAGGCCGACCCGACCGAGGGTGGCGGCGCGTTCGAGGTCGCGGGCGTGGGCGCGTTCTGGGTGCGCGACGGGCGTGACATCCGCGTGGCGCCCGATGCGGGCGCCGATCCGGGGATGGTCGCGCTCTACACGCTGGGGACGGCGATGGGCCTTGCGCTGTTCCAGCGCGGTGCGCTGGTGCTGCATGGCGCCTCGGTGGCGCATGGCGGGCGGGCGACGCTGATCCTCGGCCGCAGCGGCGCCGGCAAGTCGACCCTGGCCGCGCGGCTTGGGGTGGCCGGCTGCCCGATCCTGGGCGACGACACGGTGGCGCTGTGGCCGGCGGGCGGGGCGGGGCGCTTCGCGATCCATCCGTCGGGGACGAGCTTCAAGTTATGGCGCGACGCGCTCGACGCGGCGGGGCTGGCGGGCGCGGCCGGGCCGCGGGTCGCGAGCCGGGTGGACAAGTTCTACCTGGCCAATCCCCGCGCCGCCGAGGAGCGCCCGCACGAGCTGGCGGAGATCCTGATCCTCGCGGCGTCGGATGCGGGAGAGGTGCCGCGGATCGAGCCGCTGGCGCTGCTCGAGGCGGTGCGGGCGATCGGCGAGAACGTCTACCGGCCGCAGTTCGCCGAGGCCTTTGGCCGGCGGGGCGAGGAGTTCGTCGAGGTCGCCTCGCTGGCGGGCGCGGTGCCGGTGGCGCGCCTCGTCCGGCCATGGGATCACGCGGCGTCCGAGGCGGTGGCCGGGCTGTTGCGCGCGCGCTGGTCGGGCGATGGCCCCCCGGGGGCGCGCGACGTCGCGCAGGGGCGCGCGCGATGAGCGAGCCCGCCGAGCCCCGTGCCGCGGACGGTGCGGCCGGCAGGCAGGCGCAGCTCGCGCTGTTCAGGCTGTTTCGCGCGCACGCGGGCGCGGGGCTGTGGCGCACGGCAGCGCTGGTGCTGGGCGCCGCGCTGCTCGAGGGGGCGGGGGTGCTGTTGCTGGTGCCCCTGATCTCGCTGGTCCTGGGCGGACCCGACGCCGCGGGCCGGGCCGGGCAGGTCGCGTCCCAGGCCTTCGAGGCGCTGGGCGTGACCCGACGGGACGGGCAGCTTGCGCTGGGGCTCGGGGCATTCCTCGGGGTCGTGGCGCTCCGCGCGGCGGTCGATCTTGCACGCGCCCGTTCGATGCTGGGCCTGGCGATGGGCTTCGTCGTGGCCCTGCGGCGGCACTTCTTCACGGCGCTGGCGGCGGCGCCGTGGCACGCGGTGGCGGGCCTCGACCGCGAGGCGGCGGGGCATTCGCTGAGCATCGACCTGGGCCGGGCCGAGGGCTTCGTCTGGGGGTTCTGGAGCGGGCTGCTCGCCGCCGTCTCGCTGGCCGTGTACGGCGCCATCGCGATGGTTGTGGCGCCCGTGATGACGCTGGTGGCGGCCGCGATTGGCGCGGCGCTGTTCCTAGCGCTGCGCCCGTTGCGCCGGCGCGCCGGGCGGTTGGGGGCCGAATTGAGCGCCACGGATGCGGGGCTCTACGGCCAGACGGGGCGGTTCCTCGCCGGGCTCAAGCCCGCCCGCGCGCACCGGCTGTCCGAGGCCTATGGCGCGCGCTCGGTCGCCGCGGCCGAGCGGGTCGCCGAGCGCTCAGCCGCGATCCGCATGGACCTCGCGCTGGGCAGCATCGCAATGCAGACGGCGGTCGCGGTCGCCGCGGCGCTGGTGGTGCTCGCGGGGGTTGTCGCGACCGATGCGGGGCCCGAGGCGCTGATCGCGATGTTGCTGATCCTCGTGCGGATCGTCGGCCCCTTCCAGACCCTGCAACACGCGTTGCAGGGCATGGCGAGCGCGGCGGCGGCCTATGCGGCGGCCGAGGGCAGATTGGAAGCGGCGCTGGCCGGTGCACGGGCCGAGCCGGTGGTGGATCCGCGCCCGGTCACGCGCCCGCCGGCGCTGGCGCTCGAAGGCGTCAGCTTCACGGCGGGCGGGAGCGTGCTGCTGAGCGGCATCGTCTGCCACGTGCCGGCGGGCCGCGTCACGCTCGTTGCTGGGGACTCCGGCTCGGGCAAGACCACGCTGTGCGACCTGCTATCGGGGCTCGCGCGGCCGGAGCGCGGGGTTCTGACCGTCGACGGGGCGCCTGCCGACGCGGCCTTGCGCGCGGGGCTTGCCGAGGTGCTCGCCTATGTCGGGCAGGAGCCGTTCCTGATCGAGCCGACGCTGCGCGCGAACCTTGCCTGGGGCGCGCGCGGGCAGGCCGACGAGGCGGCGATGCGCGCGGCGCTGAACGCCGTGGGGGCGGGCGGGCTGCTGGCGGGGCTGCCCGAGGGGCTCGACACGCAGGTGGGCCCGGATGCGACGCGCTTCTCGGGCGGCGAGCGCCAGCGGCTGCGCCTTGCCCGCGCGATCCTGCGCCGCCCGCAGCTGGTGATGCTGGACGAAGCGACGAACGCGCTTGATGCGGCGGCCGAGGCCGAGGTGCTGGCCGGGCTGCGGCACGAACTGTGCGAGGCCACGGTCGTTCTCGTCTCGCATCGGCCTGCGGCGCTCGCGCTCGCGGATCACGTGATCTGGCTCGAAGCGGGCCGCGTGGCTGAGGAGGGCGAAGCCGCGGCGCTGCTGGCCGACCCGTCGAGCCGGACTGCCCGCTGGTGGCGCCCGACGACGGCCTAGCCCCCCGCGGGATGGTGCCATCCGCGCCGATGACCCGGAGGGCCGGCCCGATCTCGAAGAAAAAGGGCCCCGGCTGGCGCCGGAGCCCCGAAGCGTTGCGGCTGGGCTGGCCCCGTCGGTATCAGCCGAACAGGCCGAGGCTTTCCAGCTTGAGCATCACCTGATGCGCGCAGTCGTCGGGCGTCACGCTCACGGTCTCGACGCGGACCTCGGGGCTCTCGGGCGCCTCGTAGGGGTCCGAGATGCCTGTGAACTCCTTGATCTTGCCCTCGCGCGCGAGCTTGTAGAGCCCCTTGCGGTCGCGCCGCTCGCATTCCTCGACCGAGGTCGCGACATGAACCTCGACGAAGGCCCCGTACTGCTCGATCATCTCGCGCACCGCGCGCCGCGTGGCGGTGTAGGGGGCGATCGGCGCGCAGATGGCGATGCCGCCGTTCTTGGTGATCTCGGACGCCACATAGCCGATGCGCTTGATGTTGATGTCGCGGTGCTCCTTGGAGAAGCCCAGTTCCGACGAGAGGTGCTTGCGCACCACGTCGCCATCCAACAGCGTCACCGGGCGCCCGCCCATCTCCATCAGCTTGACCATCAGCGCGTTCGCGATGGTGGACTTGCCCGAGCCCGAGAGCCCGGTGAAGAACACCGTGAAGCCCTGGCGCGAGCGCGGCGGCGAGGTGCGGCGCAGTTCGGTCACCACCTCGGGGAACGAGAACCAGTCGGGGATCTCGAGCCCCTCGCGCAGGCGGCGGCGCAGCTCGGTGCCCGAGATGTCGAGCACGGTCATGCCCTGCTCGACCTCGTCGGCGGGAAAGTACTGCGCGCGCTCCTGCACATAGACCATCTGCTTGAAGGGGACCATCTCGATCCCGGTCTCTGCCTCGTACTGCTTGAACATCTCCTGCGCGTCGTAGGGGCCGTAGAAGTCCTTTCCCTGGCTGTTCTTGCCGGGGCCGGCATGGTCGCGGCCGACGATGAAATGGGTGCAGCCGTGGTTCTTGCGGATGATGCCGTGCCAGACCGCCTCGCGCGGGCCCGCCATGCGCATGGCGAGATTGAGCAGGCTCATATGCGTGGTCGCCGGCGGATACTTGTCGAGCACCGCCTCGTAGCAGCGCACCCGCGTGAAGTGGTCGACGTCGCCGGGCTTGGTCATGCCGACGACCGGGTGGATCAGCAGGTTCGCCTCGGCCTCCTTGGCGGCGCGGAAGGTCAGCTCCTGATGCGCGCGGTGGAGCGGGTTTCGGGTCTGGAAGGCCACGACCTTGCGCCACCCCATCTTGCGGAAATAGGCGCGCAGCTCGTTCGGTGTGTCGCGCCGGCCCTTGAAGTCGTAGTGCACCGGCTGCTGCAACCCGGTGACCGGGCCGCCGAGATAGACCTTGCCCGCGGTGTGATGCAGGTAGTTGACCGCCGGGTGGGCGAGGTCGTCGGCGCCGAACACCTTCTCGGCCTCGCGCTTCTTGTTCGGCACCCACTTGTCGGTGACCGACATGATGGCGAGGATCACGCCCTCGGCGTCCCTGAGCGCGATGTCCTGACCGGGCTCGACCCTGGCGGCGAACTCCTCGCTCACGTCGAGCGTGACCGGGATCGGCCAGAGCGCGCCGTCCGAGAGGCGCATGTGCTCGACCACGCTGTCGTAATCAGCCTCGCCGAGGAATCCCTTGAGCGGCGCGAAGCCGCCGTTCATCAGGAGCTCGAGATCGCAGACCTGGCGGTGGGTGAGATCGTGGCTGACGAGGCGCCCGGCCTCGACCTTCAGTTTGGCGGCGCTCTCGGGCGAGACGTAGAGCTCGGGGATCGGCGTGGTGTTGAGCATGATGGCGTGTCCGGAATTCGCTGGCGGGAGCACCGGCGCCTATGGCGGGCCATGGCCGGCTTGGCCGCCTTGTGGCGGTGCGGCGCGGCAAATTCAACCCCCTGCGCGCGGCGGGGCAGGGTTGCAGGCGCGGTGTTTTGCCCCGCATGATGCCGCCGGGCAACGGGCGGAGCCTGCACATGCGGCGGGAGGCGGGCGTGGCGGATGACGACGCAACGGCGCGAGGGGCCGCGCCGGATGGGGCGAAGCTTCCGGTCTCGGTGTTCCTGATCGCGCGCGACGAGGCGGTGCGCCTGCCCGCGACGCTCGCCGCGCTGGGCTGGGCCGGGCAGGTGGTGCTGGTCGATTCGGGCAGCACCGACGCGACCTGCGAGGTCGCCCGCGCGATGGGTGCCGAGGTCCATCACCGCGACTGGGACGGCTATGGGCCGCAGAAGGCGTTCGCCGAGAGCCTTTGCCGCAACGACTGGATGCTCAATGTCGACGCCGACGAGGTGGTGACACCGGCGCTTGCCGCCGAGATCGCGGCGCAGTTCGCGGACGGCCCGCCGCCGCCGGGCGCATGGCGGGTGCGGATCCTCAACGTCTATCCCGGGGACGACCGGCCCCGGCCGCTGGCCGCGGATTACGAGGTGGTGCGGCTCTACCATCGCGCGGCGGGCCGGTATCGCGCGCACCCGCTTTTCGACCGGGTCGAGCTTTCTCCGGGCGTGCGGCCCGGCCGGCTGGCCGCGCCCCTCCACCACTTTCCGCTGATCTCCTGGGAGCATTTCGTCGACAAGGAGAACCGCTATTCCAGCTTCGCCGCCAACGCGGCCCGGCCGCGCGGTCGCACCGGCCTGATTCTGCGCCTGCCGCTGGAGTTTCCTCTGGCCTTCGTGAAGTTCTACCTGCTGCGCCGGCATGTGACCGGAGGCTGGAAAGGCTTTGCATTCTCGATGGTTGCGGCCTTCGGGCGAACGCTGAGGGTGATCAAGATGCTGGCCCGAAGCGAGGGCCGGGCAGAAAAATGACAATCGGATGAAATGGGGGTGTTGACTTCGATCCGGCGATTCCCCTATATCCACCGGGCTGGCGGGAACGACCGCAGGCAACAAGGCGAACAGGGCAGCGATTGGACTGGGGTAGACCAGTGCGATCGGGTTTTTTCGCCTCGCTCTTTGAAAATTGAACGCATGAAGGGATATGCGGGCGGTTTGGTTTGTCTTGGCGACGGACGGATCGACGCATATCGGCCACCTAGGGGTTTCGG
>NZ_JAMFKN010000039.1 GCF_023487995.1 Thermohalobaculum sediminis | reverse complement strand
GGCGTCAGCTCGGCGCAGCCTGAAGGCCGACGTTGACAGCCAATCTGAGACTGGTTCGCATTCGTCTGACACCACCCAGGTCCGGAGTGCCGGCACCGTCAGTTGGCCGATACGGAACACGCTGAACAGGATGGCCGCGAATGCGACCATCCACTAACATTAATCTTGGATCCGCAATCGGGGGCCGGCCAGCAGGTCCTGAGCCAGGGGCCGCGTCGTCGGCTGAAAGCGCCCACTCACTCCCGACGCCAATCTGGGCGATCCTCGATGATTGACTCGGTCCCCGGGGCGCGCGAGCATTCCTGCCCTGTGGCGCGCGCGATGCGCGCGCCGTCTTCACAAGGAGGGACGGATATGCCGGAGGACATCAGCAAGGCAAAGGCCGAGGCAGCGAAAGCTGCTAAGCTCGCAGCAGCGCTTTCGGCGGCGCTCAATACGAATGCAGCCAAGCTCAAGAAGGCGGAGTCGTCCGCGACCAAGGCCAAGTCCGAACTTTCGAAGGAAGCAGACGACTGAGCGACAACCGAGCGTCAAGCTATCAGTGCGCGGAGCAAACGATGGGTAGGAAGATCGAGAAGTTCATCAAGGATGTCGAGACGAAGGCGAGCAAATGCCATGAGACCAGCAAGCGACTGGAGGGTGTCTGCAAGGCTTGGGAAATTTACCAGAGTCAGTGGGACAAGTACGAGCCCGAGATGGTCAAGCTCGCGAACTGGGAGGACCATCCCTACGCCAAGAAACGGATCGCGGTTTGGGAGCGGGGCAAGAACCTCGCCGCGCAGCTCCGCAAAGAAGCATACACGATGAACGACGCCGTATCCGACTTCAATCTCTATATAGCCAAGAGAGAGAAGAGCAAGAATCCTTTCAGAAGCAAGAAATCATTACCTGCAGCGCGAGAAATGATTGTGAATTACTCGGATGTCGCCGAGAACTACGTGAAGCTCGCGATTCAAGGCGGTCATATATTCCACTAGAGGGCGGAGGGCACGGCGAGGCGCGGTCACTCAGGGCGCCAGCGCCTCGCCGGGGCGGCTGCGGTCCATGGTCCGCGCGATCAGCGCCACCGGCAGAAGCCCCACCACCACGATCGCCAGCGCCGCCGGCCCCGCCTGGTCGAGCTGTTCGAGCGATGCGGCGCCATAGACAGTGGTCGCCAGCGTCTCGAAGTTGAAGGGGCGCAGGATCAGTGTCGCCGGCAGCTCCTTCACGCCATCGACGAAAATCAAGTTAAGCATATCGATCGACAAAGCGTCTCATAAAAAATTACCGGCGACTGGAACCCATTGTTCGGTTTGGCGTTCTCACTTCGCAGAGTTGCGCCACACACTACGCAGACGCAGACGCAGGGTTACGCCACAACCAAGACCATAAACGCCGCCGCTGGGTATTAGCGGCGGCGTTTATCTTTTGGCCGTACCCGCGCCAAGGCGTTGGGAATTGAGCGAGCACTGGCCAGCGTTATTGCGCCGTGAAGGATTATGTGAGCACGTAAGCGCGGCTACCCTCGTAGGAGGTTGAGGGCAGCCGCAGAACGCTAAACGAGCAGAACACGCCACCTGCGGAGCAAGCATCATGGTGGCATGTTCATTCCACTGATTGCGCATGTCGAATGGTGGGCCGCCATGCGGCCTCTTTGTGGCGCGCTGCGCGGCGTGCTACCTGCTGGCCATGCACTCCACCATTCTTCTCCTTCTGGCATTGCTGCCGGGCCTTGCCCTGGCCGCCGAGTTGCGGGGCATTGCGCGCGTGATCGATGGCGACACGCTCGCGCTCGGCGATGTTCGTATCCGGCTTCACGCTCTCCACGCCCCGGAATGGCAATGTCAAAGGAACTTGGCTTGAGGCGGAATAGCCGCCTCCCTACCCTCGTGGCATGAGCAAACCCAACCCCTT
>NZ_JAMFKN010000038.1 GCF_023487995.1 Thermohalobaculum sediminis | reverse complement strand
CTGTCAGGGCAATCCCGCTTGAGGCGGGATGCCGCCCTCCCTACCCTCGCGGCATGAGCAGACGCAGCCCTTTCCGCGGCGCTGTCAGAAAGATCTCGGTTGAGACAGGTCGGACGGCCTCGTAGCGTCTTGGGATGAGCAAATCCAACCCGTTCAAGGGCTTTCACAGCAGCCCTGAAGTCATCCGCCTGGCAGTGATGCTCTATGTGAGATTTCCTCTCTCGCTGAGGAATGTCGAAGACCTGCTGCACGAGCGCGGCATCGACATCAGCCACGAGACGGTGAGGTTCTGGTGGAACAGATTTGGCCCGATATTGGCAGCCGAGATCAGGCGCAAACGTGTCGATCGGATGCGCGCCTTTTCGAACTGGCGCTGGCACGTCGACGAGGTGTTCGTGAAGATCAACGGCGAGCGCCATTACCTGTGGCGCGCCGTCGATCATGAGGGTGAAGTCCTGGAAGCCGTCGTCACGAAACGCCGCAACAAGAAGGCGGCATTGAAATTCCTCCGGAAATTGATGGGCCGCTACGGTCGGCCGCTGGAGATCGTCACCGACCGGTTCCCATCGTACCGCGCCGCCCTGCGTGAGCTTGGCGGATCAGATCTGCAGTCGACGGGGCGCTGGTTGAACAACCGTGTCGAGAACTCGCACCTGCCATTGCGACGACGAGAGCGGGCTATGCTCCGGTTCCGGCGAATGCGAAGTCTGCAGACCTTCGCGGCCGTCCATTCCTCGGTCCACAATCTCTTCAACAGCGAGCGCCACCTCCACTCACGTAACAACTTCAAGCTCAGCCGTCCCGCCGCTCTGAAGGAGTGGCGGCAGCTTTGTTCGGCCTAAGTTCCTGTCAAGGCGGGCAAACTGAGACGAGTTAGAATCCGTCTGACAGCTCCCGCCGGCCACGCCAGCCGTAGCGCCCAAAGCAGTCATGCACTAAGACTGAAACCGGACCACTCCATTGGGGCAGGTCACGCTGCTCTCGAGGAGTGGCGTCAGCTCGGCGCGGCCTGAAGGTCGCCGCCTTCAGCCGAACTGAGACTGGTTCGCATTCGTCTGCCAGCACCATCTGCCAGTGCCGCGCCCGATTACCCGGCACCTAGACGAGGCTGACGATGTCATTGATGTTCAGTTCATACATCCGACCGTCAGCGACCTGATCCACCCCATAATCAACAGCGTAGAGGCTGAGCGTATCGCCATCGTTTGGGTCACTGCTCGGAGCTAAGTCGAGACCCTTCAGCGCCGGCAGGATGCCGCTCTTCGGGTTGATGTCGTCGTTGAGAAAGGTGGTCGAAGCCAGAAGCGTACCGCTTTTGTCGATCTGGAAGATCGCGCCGTGTGTCTTGCCGCTGGACACGAGAAAGGTTTGGCTCTGGGAATCGTACGCCAGTCCTTCCGCGTCGGTGATGACACTCGGGAGCCCGAACGAGGACACCAGGTCCCCTGCAACAGTGAGCTCGTAGAGTGTCCGGTCGGCGCCGTCCAAAATGTACATATTCCCTGTCAAGGGATCGAAGACAGGGTCCTCGGCGTCACCGATGCCGAGGCTGGAGAGGTCGATGGTTCCGAGAAGTGTCGTCGGATCGAGAGGGTTCACGATGAAAACTGCTCGCTGGTCGTCGTCGGAAATATAGAGCAGTCCATCCAGCGGATTATAGCCAAGCCCCGTCGGCTCATCCGTGAAGGCCCGCAGCGAGAAAGCATCGACATACGTACCATCGGTCCTCACCGCGAAAAGATTGATACTGCTGAAATATGGGCTTTCGTTATGCTCCGAGTCGGCAATGAAGAGCAGATCGAGCTCCGGTATGTAGGCGATCCCGGACGGATCCCCAGACCCGTAACCGGATGGGTCGTCGGCAGACCAGAGGGTCGTATCGTACGTCGCAATTGCTCTGGAATCGACCGGCGGCGGCGCAGACCCCGGCTCCAGCAGGAGATTGGTGACACCCCACTTGTACGTCACGCCGCCCAGTTTCTCGAAGGTGATCGAGTTGAGACCGGTCTGCAAAAGATCGGCCGAGAGGAACAGCGCGTAGGGCGCGAGGCCCTCGTTCACGCCCGCCGCAACCGTCCCGAGGTTGACGCCATTGACGAGCACCCGCATCTCTTCGGCATCGTCGATGTCGAAGCCGTCGAAGCTCAGCACAAGATCTTCGGGCGCGCCATCGATCACGAAGGATCCATGAACCATGCCGTCCGGATCGAGCGCGTCATTGAACCTGTTGCCGTAGTCGCCTGTCTCCATCACCCCGAGTGTCAACTCGAAGTCTACCGGCTCGGAATCGACCGGCGGCGGCGCAGACCCCGGCTCCAGCAGGAGATTGGTGACACCCCACTTGTACGTCACGCCGCCCA
>NZ_JAMFKN010000037.1 GCF_023487995.1 Thermohalobaculum sediminis | reverse complement strand
CCATCGACCTCGGGCAGCGTACTTTGCGTGAAATCCTTCAGGCCGTCGCGGTTCTCGGCGACGGCGTTGTTGATCTGGTCGGCCATGCGCGAGATCGCGGCCGCCGCGTCGCGCGCCGTGGCGATGACGGACGAAACGCCGGTCTCGGGATCGCCGAGTTGATCCGCGATGGTGCCGATGCCCGCGACCGCAGTCCGAGCCTCGGCGACGACATCCGGGAGACCGGCAAGCGCCGTGTCGACCTCCTCCACCGTCTCGCGCATGCCCGAGAGGATGGCGTCGATGTCCTCCTCGTATCCGTCGAGGGCTGCAGTGAAGTCCTCGACGTTCTTGAGTATGTTGGAGAGCGACTTGGCGTTCTCGTCGCTGGCGAGCTTGTCGATGTTGCTGATGACCGAGCTCAGCCCGCCCTCACCATCGCCGCTGCCGATCAGGGACTTGAGCTGCTTGTCGAGCACGTCGATCGTCGCCGGAATTGCCGGGATCTCGATGACGCCGTCGCCGGCCCGCCCGTTGTCGCGCAGGACCGCCTCGCTGTCCGGACGAACCTCGAGCTGCACGTAGAGCTGGCCGGTGACGAAGCTCTGCGGGACAAGTTGCGCTCTCAATCCCCTGTCGATCAGTTTGCGCACCTCATCGGCGACCTCGGATCGATCGACGCGGCCGCCAGTGTCGATCGATCCCTCGACGATCTCGAAGAAGACAGGCACTTCGGCCTCGAGGGTGTCTGGGTTGTAGAGCGCGACAATCCGGGTCACCTGGCCGACTGGAACGCCCCGGAAGGCGACCGGCGCACCCTCGCGCAGCCCGGCGACGGAGCCGGGGAAATAGGCGACGTAGGCGCGCTTCTCCTTGAAGTAATCGTCGCTGCCGAAGCCGATGAGGCCGGCGATCACCAGCATGACCGCCCCCACCACGAACAGCCCGACACGGTAGGGATTTGCCTCGGCACTCATGATGTCGTCCTTTCGCTCTCGCGGACCGGCTCCGTACCGCCTCGGGTCAGGAAGGCCCGGAGCTTCGGGTTGTCGGATGCCACGAGATCCCGCGGGTTCCCGGTGGCCAGCTGTGTCTTCGTCTCCGGGTCGAGAAAGACGCATGCATCGGCCGTGGCGAAGATCTGCGGTAGCTCATGCGTCACCATGACGATGGTCGCGCCGAGACTCGTCTTGAGCTCGAGGATCAAGTCGTCGAGCAGCTTCGAGGTGATCGGGTCGAGACCTGCCGAGGGTTCGTCGAAGAACAAAACTTCGGGGTCGAGCGCCATCGCGCGCGCCAGACCCGCCCGCTTCGCCATGCCACCGCTGATCTCGGCGGGGTAGTAGTCCTCGAAGCCTGCGAGCCCCACCAGCGCAAGCTTGTAGGCGGCGACATCGCGGATTTCCCGCGGGCTGAGAACCGTGTATTCGGAGAGCGGAAGGCCGACATTCTCGGCAAGCGTCATCGAGCTCCAGAGCGCTCCGCCTTGGTAGAGGACACCCATCCGGCGGATCAACTCGTCGCGCCGGGTGGGCGTCGCCGCCCAGAAGTCTTCTCCGTCGTAGAGCACCTGACCGGACGCAGGTCGGATCAGCCCGATCATGTGGCGCATGAGCGTGCTCTTGCCGCAACCGCTGCCGCCCATGATGACGAAGACCTCGCCGCGCCGGATGGTGAAGTTCAGGTCGCGCTGCACGACCTTCTTGCCGAAGGCCATGGTTAGCCCCCGCACCGCGATAAGGTCCTCCGATTTCGATCCGATGCCCATGCCGCGCCTAGATCCCGATGATGTCGTAGACGACGGTCAGCGTCGCGCAGGCGACGACCACCGAGACGATCCCAGTGACGACGGCCGAAGTGGTGGCGTTGCCTACCGCGGCGGCGCTGCGTCCGCAGGCCATCCCGCGCATGCAGCCGGCAAGCGCGACGAGGGCGCCGTAGACGACGCTCTTGATGAGGCCGCCGGCGAAGTCGAGAAGCGCAATCGAACCAAGCGTCTCCTGCCAGTACTGCCGCAGCGTGATGGTGGGCTCGAGGACGCCCACGACCGCCCCGCCGAGAATCCCGAGCAGGTTCGCGTAGAGGGCCAGCAACGGCAGCATCAGCATCAGCGCAAGCATTCGCGGCAGCACCAGGAAATCGATCGGCGGCATGCCGAAGGTTCTCAGCGCGTCGATCTCCTCGTTCACCTGCATCGTGCCGAGCTGTGCCGAGAAGGCGGCTCCGGTGCGGCCCGCCATCACGATCGCCGCCATGATCGGACCGATATCGCGCGCCATCGCGATGCCGACCAGATCGGCCACGAAGATCTCTGCCCCGAACTGGCGGAGCTGTGAGAACCCTACGAAGGCGAGGATCACCCCCACAAGGAAACTGATCAGGCTGACGATCGGCAGCGCGTCGGCGCCGCACTGCTGGATCGTGAGCCAGAGGTCGGCCCGCTTGAACCGTGCGCGTCCGGAGAGGAAGCGGCCGAAGGAGAGCGTCGCCTCGCCGACGAAGCGCGTCATCTCGCGCGCGCCCTTCACGAAATCCATCGCCGAGCGCCCGAGCTGCTCGATCATGCCCGCCCGTGGCGCGCTGGCGGTACGCTCCGCGGGCGGAACGGCGGTCGCGAGGTGGTAGAGCCGACGTGTCCCCTCCGGCATGGCCGAGGGGTCGACAGGGATTCCTGCCCCCCGGCAG
>NZ_JAMFKN010000036.1 GCF_023487995.1 Thermohalobaculum sediminis | reverse complement strand
AAACCTGCGGTCAGCGACAACTGTGGAAGGGCCTGATCGAGGTGCCGGACCGGCCGTTTAAATATTGCCTCATCGTCTGGTCCGCGGACGAAGCCGCCGGGGCTCTTGTCCACTAAAGCGACTTGCGCTCGGAAGCGGCACTTGCGAAGCGCCGTGTTTCGCAAACCCTCCGCCGAATGACCGTTGCTAATAGAAATAAAACTCCCTATTCTTTGAGACGAGCCCCCTTTATTAGGTGAAGCCGTTTCGTTTTCCGCATCAATCGCTGGGTTTATCTAATGTTTAAGGGAACTGTATCGCGCCGGCTCTCGCTGACACCCGAGCATCTCAGTCGCGTCAACCGGGTGGTGGAGAAACCGGCCGGACCTACCGCAGCTCACCTGACCCCACTGACAGATGCCCAGATGTCGGAACTCGCCGCGAAGCTCGCCAGCAATTGCGGGGACGGGTCTCTGTGGCTTTTTGTTTATGGTTCGTTGCTTTGGAAACCAGCCTTCAAACACTTGGAGAGGCGGCGCGCAGTCGTGCACGGGTGGCGGCGTGCCTTCTGCCTCAACATCAAGAACTACCGAGCGACGCCGGACACACCGGGGCTCATGTTGGCGCTGGCGAGGGGAGGCTCATGTATTGGCGCGGTCTTTCGCTTGCCCGATGATGATCGTGAAGCCCAGATCCTAACACTATTGCAGCGCGAGATCGCCTATCTCGAAGATTTGCCAGCTCTGCGCTGGGTAAATGCGAGGTCTACCGAAGGCACGGTTCAAGCGCTTGCCTTCTACTGCGCGCATGCCGCTGACGCCGATTTCGTCTATCTTCCGGAAGATGAACAGGCACGACGACTTGCGACCGCGGTGGGTTATGTGGGCAGCTGTGCCGAGTATCTCTACAACACCGTCGTTCACTTCGAGGAAATGGGCATAAGGGATTCCTATCTCTGGAGGATGCAGGCCATGGTCGCGAAGGAAATCGACGATGCATTCGCCGATCAGATGCTCAACGCTATGTCACCGCCAAACGGCGATAGTACTGCCTGAATCGTCCACTTTGGCACATCAAGCAGCCGTTAAGAGTACCACAACCTTCGCGTCCGCTCCGGGCTCGGAGCAGTCGTTCGCTGCACGGATAACGAAGGGCGGCTCAGCGGACGAAGCGGCCAAGTTCGCTTGCGATTTTGTCGGAGAGCCGGTCACCGTACATGCTCGGTGTAAACGACGAGGTGGCGGAGTTCAGCATGGACGTACTCAGAACACCGGACGACCGATTTGCAGACCTGTCGGGCTACGACTTCACCCCGAACTACGTGGACGACCTGAGAGGCTATGAGGGCCTCCGCGTGCACTACGTGAGTGTGGGATCTGATGATGCTGAGAAGGTATTCCTCTGCCTTCCCGGGGAGCCCACCTGGGCATATCTCTACCGGCGGATGGTGCCGGCCTTCGCAGAATCCGGAGCACGGGTCGTCGTCCCGGACTGGCTGGGCTTCGGAAGGTCCGACAAGCCCATCGATGATCACGTCTACAGTTTTGATTTCCATCGCAACATGATGCTCGCCTTTATCGAGAGGCTGGATCTGCAGAACGTAACCCTCGTGGTTCAGGATTGGGGCGGCATTTTGGGCCTTACCCTTCCGATGGACATGCAAAGTCGTTTTTCACGCCTGATCGTTATGAATACGGCTATCCCAGTGGGTGAAAGCCTCGGCGATGGCTTCCAAAGTTGGAAAGACTACGTGGCCAGCCGACCCGACATGGATTGCGGTGCCTTGATGCAGAGAGCCTGCCCGCATCTGAGCGGGGCGGAGGCGCAGGCTTACGAGGCACCGTTTCCCGACCAAAGGTACAAAGCCGGCGTCAGGCGTTTTCCGCAACTGGTCATGATCGAGCCGGGGATGAGCGGAATCGAAACTGCGAAACGCGCGCGACGATTCTGGAGCACTGAATGGACCGGCGAGAGTTTCATGGCGATCGGCGCTAAGGATCCCGTTCTCGGGCCACGAGTTATGACGATGCTGCGAGACACCATCAACGGCTGTCCGGAACCCTTAATCTTGGAAGATGCGGGTCACTTCGTACAGGAGTGGGGCGAGCCAGTAGCTCGCGCGGCGTTGGTACATTTCGGCGATTTGGCCTAGCCGACGCAATCACAGCGATCATGAGTCGCCGATCGCTTCACCTCGCTGAGTATCCGCTCCCGCACAGCGACCTCAGATGCCAACCGCCCGCACCAGAGGCAATCGTCCCGGTCGACCAAAGACCGGCGATCCACTAACTATGCAACCGGACCACTCGGAGGACCGCTCCTTTTCGGGCGACCGAACACGGCCGTCAACACCGGAAATGCAACCTCGAGGTTTGGAGCGGTACCGCCGATCCGGACTGGAGAACCGTGCCGCGGCGGCACGGCGCAGGGAGCGACCCATGTGCGAGAGACTTCGTGCGTTATCGCCAGTCCACCACGGCCCCGTCGACCCGGACCAGCACCGCCGACAGCGACCGACAATCACGGCCGCGGGCGGGGGGGCACTTATCGGACACAGTGCTTCCACGGTTGTCACCAACGCGATCGCCGCCTTGGAGGGCGGAGTTCAAGCGTTTGATATCGTTGTTTGATTTGGTTGCGGGGGCAGGATTTGAACCTGCGACCTTCAGGTTATGAGCCTGACGAGCTACCGGGCTGCTCCACCC
>NZ_JAMFKN010000035.1 GCF_023487995.1 Thermohalobaculum sediminis | reverse complement strand
TGGCGTCAGCTCGGCGCAGCCTGAAGGCCGACGTTGACAGCCAATCTGAGACTGGTTCGCATTGGTCTGACACCACCCACGCCATGGATTGCCGCACAGATATCAAGGTTGATTCCAAGCGTGATGTCACAACTCCAACCTGCTGATTGACGAGTGTTCCACGAAATTCTCAGGCCCCTTGGCCAGGCCCCTTTGGTTCGTCGAGGTTCTTTGGATGAATGGAGC
This sequence comes from Thermohalobaculum sediminis, assembly GCF_023487995.1. Taxonomy (GTDB): domain Bacteria; phylum Pseudomonadota; class Alphaproteobacteria; order Rhodobacterales; family Rhodobacteraceae; genus Thermohalobaculum; species Thermohalobaculum sediminis. The sequence goes on along the minus strand of NZ_JAMFKN010000035.1, from coordinate 2,822 downwards.
GATTGCGGACCTTGCCATGGCGAACCGATAGGGCCGCAAAGGGCTCGAAGCTGCCGTACCGCTTCCACACGCCCATTGACCGCTTCGGATGGCCCAATGTCCGGAAGTCGATCCATCCTTCTGAAAAAGTTGGGTTGCCTGCCTGTCGTGAATGACGGCTTTCGGGGCTCCCCACGAGTCTGGCCTGCTGCGTCGCCGCAAGTCGGCTTCGAGCCCGGAACGGTTACGATATGAACGTGTCGAAGACAGTTAGGTATGTGTTAGATTCACTCAGAGATTGGATGCGGAATGATACACCATGACGGAAGAACAACTCGTTTTCGCGACATTGGACGAATACGCTGATGCCTACTGCAAGAAGGACCTTGATCGACTGATGTCGATTTTCGTCGACGGTGAAGGCATCTCACTTATTGGAACCGGTGGTGATGAACTGTGCTCCGGTCGTGATGCTGTGTCGGCGGTCTTTGCTCGAAATTTCCGAGACGCAACGGCCACAAAATTCGCATGGGGTTGGAAGGACATCGCCATTCACGACGCCTCGGCGACTGTTGCAATTGCCTTGGTTATCCACCTCGTCGTAGATGGTGATACCCTGATGGTTCCGGTTCGGTGGACGGTTTCTCTCGTCAAAACGGCGGCAGGTTGGAGATGGGTTCACCGGCATGCCTCGGTCGCCGCAAGCGCCCAGGATGAGGGGTCTGCCTATCCGAAAAGTAGAGGATAGTTAGAGGGCGGCTTCGTCCACGAAGTGGTCGTTCACCCAGCAAAACTGCGCCGCATGGCAGCGAACGGCGGCTCAGAGCCTGAAGCAGACGCCAGCTATGGAAATTGACCCCCGCCTGCATCCGCAACAATCTTGGAAACGGTTTCTGCTTTTGACCGAAGCCACATTACAAACGTTCTGACCTCAGGGCGCAGATGGCCTGCTGGCGTTTCGATGTGGTAAACACCGAACTGCGTCTCGGAAAACAGCTCCACAACCTGGTTCGATGCGAGGTCTTCGACGAAGAAGGCGCGGGCCGTGTATGTGATCCCCGCACCGCGCCGAACTGCCGACATGATGAGATTTCCCGGCATGTGGTTCACTGTAAGCGGATGTTCCGGGACAATGCCGTGATACGTGAACCACTCAGCGGCTTCGTTTGTACCGAGTTCCTGCAGCCACGGGAGGTCGACCAACGATTCGGCATTTGACAGATCTCGGTCGCCAACAAGTGACGGAGCCGCAATCACTACCATATCCGTGATCAGCACAGCGTCGACATCCGGGTTGGAACGGCGTCTATCATGATAGCGGATGGCCACATCGATACCGCCTGGCTTCATTTCTACAAGTTCCGACGTCGGATTGAGCATCAGGGTGATTTCCGGGTGGTCGCGCTGGAACTCGGCCATTCTTGGCAGCAGCCACTCGACTGCGAAAGCTGGCGACATGGTAATCTGAACCGGTCGATTGACCGCTTGCTCTGTCAGGCGTTCGACACCGCGACCGATTATGTCGAAGCCGATCGCAAGCTCGTGGGCCAAATCCGTACCTTGCGAAGTTAGCCCGATACCCCGGCCCAGTCTCTCTACGAGAACGACGCCCAAGCGTTCTTCCAGAGCCTTGACCTGCTGGCTTACGGCCGCCTGCGTGACGTTCAACCGCTCGGCCGCCAGCCTGTAGCTTCCGGCGTCAGCGACAGCTGCGAATGCTCGCAGACTGTTCAGTGGAGGCAATCTAAGCCAATCCATGTGATAGCTTTTCTAAAGTAAGCCTGTGATAATTGAGTCGCATGTTTTGACCGGTCTGACAATATTAGCGGACAGGATAAAAGGTATTCTGGTATTTGTGCAGGCGGTGCGCACGAACGGTCATCTTATCGGAGCCTGAGAACCAATGAAAAAACTAAACGGTGGGTGCTACTGCGGCGCCATCCGCTTTCAGATCCTCGGGCCACCTGTTTGGTCCGCGCATTGCCATTGCCGGTCTTGCCAGCTCGCGTTGGGCGGAGCCTTCGTCACATGGGCAAAGGTGGCAGCAAGCGATTTTGCCATAACCAAGGGCACATTGAAGACGGTCGAGAAAACCCCGGGCATCCGCCGCGGATTCTGTGGGGACTGCGGCACGACGTTGACCTACTCTGCCCAAGGTGAAGTCGGTGGTCAGGACTGGAGTGCCGACGCTTGGTTTTCTGCCGTGGCCCTCGATGATCCGTCAATCATAGAGCCGTCTGCCCACGTCTTCGTTTCTCATCAGCAGCCATGGATCAAGCTTGCAGACGGATTGCCCACGTTTCAGGAGTTCTGAAACGCTCAGTCACTGAATTCCAAACTGAAAGGAAACTGCGATGAGCGCCGCCTTTTATTATGCGTGTAGTGATTGTGAAGGGATGGAGTCTTGACCCGGGAAAGTCACCGCGGCAACAGAGGATGAAGTCTGGAAGTTGATGGAGCCACACGCCGTCATGGCGCATGGCGAAGACCCCAGTTCTTGGGACAAGGAGGCCCGGGAATACCTCGGGACGCTGATCAGGCAGGAATAATCACGATGAGCGGACCTGAGCGCCGCTCGAACCCGCTTTGCTTACCCAACTTAGCGTCAGCGAAGTCGGCGGAGCCGCCGTTCAGGCGGTCTTCGGTCGCCGCCTTGCAGTGAACGGCCGTTTGGAGCCCTAGCAGTCGTTGGGGCGCTGTCAGAAAGATCTCGGTTGAGACAGGTCGGACGACCTCGTAGCGTCTTGGGATGAGCAAATCCAACCCGTTCAAGGGCAATGTCAAAGGAACTTGGCTTGAGGCGGAATAGCCGCCTCCCTACCCTCGTGGCATGAGCAAACCCA
>NZ_JAMFKN010000034.1 GCF_023487995.1 Thermohalobaculum sediminis | reverse complement strand
CCCGCGCGCCCACGCCTCTCCAAATGCATGCATGGCCGAGAGAAGAGACTCGGTCTTGGCGTCATCGGGCATGCGATGCCCCCGAAACGATTGCCTCCCTCGCTAACATGACACGAAGCGATGCCGGATGCGTGTCGGACAGCGACCTCGATGACGAATCTTTGCATCGACGGGATCGTCCGCTGAGCCGCCCTTCGTTATCCGTGCAGCGAACGACTACTCCGAGCCCGAAGCGGTCGCTCTTTGAAGCATCGCATACGACGTCGGAATACGGCGGGAAGCGGCTGTTTGCTGCGCTCCGCACCGACGTCCGCTCTGCGGGCGAACCGCGTAGCATTACCGCCAGGCGGATGATCTCCGGGCTCGTCTTGAAGTATCGGAAGGGGCTGCGTTGGCTCATGCCGCGAGGGTAGGGAGGTGGCTTTCCCCGCTCAACCTAGTTTGCTCTGACAGTGCCCTACTATGAGGCTTTGGGCTCGCTTGAAGACAGAGTATCCATTGCTTCTTCTAGGATCAACTTTGCCTCATCGCGTGCTTCTGGTGTCATGACGCTCATATCGAGGTCGAGTTTCAAATACGGTCGGTCCGCGCGTATGCGCCGGTTTTCAGTTGCGCATCCCTGCCGCCCTTTAACCGTATAGATCGAGACCGGATATGGCACGCCCTTGACCGGGAGTTCGCCCCGCGCCTCGCAGGCTATCGCGTTTCCAACATTGGCGAATGTCTCATAGGAGATCAGGATTTCCCCAGGCGCTGCCGCCTTCTCCAGTCGCGCGGCCAAGTTCACGCCCATGCCGATGATCGTGTAGGCCATCCGCTCCTCGCTGCCGAAATTGCCGACCGTACAATATCCAGTGCTGATGCCAGTACGGCACTCGAGCGGCCGCTCGATGCCGGCCAGACGCCAGACCTCGCGCAACTCGTCCAGCTTCTCGCGCATCTCGATCGCCATCTCGACACAGGCCAGCGCATCCTGGCGCACGCCCCGCGTCTCAGGGTCGCCGAAAAAGATCATGATCGCATCGCCGACATACTTGTCGATCGTCGCGCCATGGCGCAGCGCAATGGTCGACATCTCGGACAGGTAGTGGTTGAGGAGCTTAGTCAGGTCCTCGGATTCCATGCGGTCGGTCAACTCGGTGAACCCGACAATGTCTGAGAAAAACACCGTCAGCTTCTTGCGGCTGCTCGCAACCTTGACCTCGCTAAGGCCACTGAAGATCGATTTGTAGACCTGTGGCGAGAGGTATTTCGCGAGCTGGATCGAGAGCATCTCGAGCGCGCGCGACTTTTCAGCCAGCTCCTTCTCGCGGTTCTTCAATACCGTGACGTCCGAATAGATGGCGACGGTCCCGCCGTCGCCAGTCCTTATCTCGTTGACCATGATCCAAGTGTCATCGCTACGATGCTGGATGAACGGCCCGTCGGCCTTGCGCCGTCGCGCCAGACGCTCCCTGACCCATGCGTCGATCCGGCCGACCGCTTCCTCAATATAGCCGTTCTCGGCGGCGCGGCGCACGATGGACTCGAACTTCATTCCCGGCTGCAGATCAACCTCAACGCCCGGGTACAACAGCGTCCTATACTTGCTGTTGAACAGCACCAAACGGTCGTCGCAATCGAACAGCGAGAACCCCTCGGAGATCACCTCGATCGCTTCGGCCAGCAGCTTTTCGCTGCGCCTCAGCGCCTCCTCCGCTGCGACCTGCTCGCTGATATCGCGCCCGGTGCCACGATAGCCCTGGAACTCACCTCCTCGGCCTAAGACCGGCTTGCCGCTGATCAGGATGTGGCGCGTCGGGCCATCGCGGATCTCCGGGCTGTATGCGAAATCGCGGAACGGGAGATGCGCCTCCAGCCGCGCGAAATGCTCGCGCCATCTTGGGTCGTCGGCGCTCGTGCCTGAGAACTCGGCACGAGTCTTGCCGATGATCCGGTCCGGGGACACCGGAAATATCTCGAAAAAGCGAGGCGAGAGATAGGTGAAGCGCAGCGCTGCGTCCATCTCCCAGATCCAGTCGCCTGCGCTCTCGGCAACGTCACGGAAGCGCTGCTCGCTCAGCTCGAGGCGCCGCTTGGCGGTCTCGGCATCCGCCTTTGCGCGCTCAAGCGCAGTGACGTCTCGCCCGGTGCCGCGATAGCCGCAGAACTCGCCTTGTGGGCCATGCACCGGCTTGCCGCTAATCAGTATGTGGCGGATCTCGCCATCGGACATTTGCGAGCTGTAGGCGAAGTCGCGGAACGGTAGTCGCGCAGCCAGTGTCGCGAAGTGCTGCTTCCAGTGCGCCTCGCTGAGCCTGCGCCCAGCGAACTCGCCACGGGTCTTGCCAAGGATGTCGGCCGGCGTCACCGGGAACATCTCGAAGAAGCGCGGCGATAGGTAGGTGAAGCGCAGTTCCGCATCCATTTCCCAGATCCAGTCGCCTGCACTTTCGGCGACGTCCCGGAAGCGCTGCCCGCTTTCCTCCAACTCCCGCTGGTACTTGGTGTGGGCCTCGGCCGCGCGCAGATGCGAAGCTACCCAATAGCGCGCGATCCTAGCGTATGGCCGCGCCGTCTCCAACTCAGCCGCGACCGCAATCCCGTAGATCCGCTCACCGTCGAACTCGATCGGAAGGGTGACGCCCTCCATCATAGTCCGCGATTTGGCCGCTTCCTCGGCGGTGACCTCGTAGACGTCGACCTCGCCCGAAATAACCTTGGCGGCGCCGTCGTGCACGTCGCCGATGCGCTGGCGTCGCGAAGAGGCGACGATCTGGCCGCCCGCCGTCATGATCGAGACGATCGCGTCGATCTCGGAGGCGATCTGGTCGCAGATTTCCTGCAAGAGCGACGCGTCTACTCTCATTGCCCCGCGGCCTCCCAGACACCGGCGTTCGGCTCGATGTAGCCGCCGGAAACAAGCGGGCTGCATGAGGCGCAATCCGAATCTTATCTGATATTGACTCCGCCGGCACCGCGAAGACAGTGAGTTCACGCTGCAGTTCTCACGCACGAATAGACGTACTTAGTAGTTTTATTCCAGAAACGGCACTGTCACCTTACCCCGATATGGAACGCCGCCCATATTTGACGTGCGGCAAACTCCTCGGCCAACTTTGGATCG
>NZ_JAMFKN010000033.1 GCF_023487995.1 Thermohalobaculum sediminis | reverse complement strand
TCATCCAGACGTTGCGACGTGCCGGCCGAGGCGATGAAGCGCAGTCGGAGCTCGACTTGATCGGAGTGGAGCATGCCGATCACCCTGGTGTCTTGATGGAACGAGTGCTCTTGGCGAAGGGCCGTCGGGCCTACGCCGAGGCGAGAGAAGCCGCGCGAAGCGCGGTGATGCGGCGCCCAAATGATACAAGACTTCGCCTTGAAGGGGTTCGCGTCGCCTCGCTTGCCGGGGACCACAAGTGGGCGCTTGAAGAACTAGCGAACGTGGAGCCCCTGCTCGATGCAGAAACCGTCTTGATCGAGCGAGGCGAAATCCTAATCAGAATGGCGCGTTTGGCTGATGTCCAGGAGTTGCTCGACGAATTAGATCGCCGAGGCATTTTAGATCCAAAGATTGGTATTCAACGAGCACGTCTCTTGGAGGAAAGGGGATGTTACGAACTTTCGGCCGCCGTCGCGATAGATTGGATCGAACGATTAGGGGTAAATAATTGCCCGACTGCCCTCTCAGAGATCGTAGTTCGCGTACTCTTGAAGTGCTCACGGCCACATGAGGCGTGGAACTTTGGAGAGGATGCGATTCGCGCGGGCGTCCAATCTGATCAGCTTCGCCTTATGACTGCGCGCGCCGCCTTTGCTTGCAACGACCCGGTGGCAGCCCGGTTGCATCTCACACATGTCTTGATGAGGCACTGCCCAGCTCATCTGATCAACGGCATGAGCGAGGCGCTAAAGGAGATCCTTTACGATCTCACGGGGCCAAAGGCATTCTACGAAGTAGCGGCAAAGATCCAAAGCGGGGTTATTTTCTCTAACTCTTTCCAAGATGACTTGGATAAGATGAACGGAAAGCATGAAAGCGTAATATCACGATATCTTCGCAGATCAAATGAGGAAGAATTTGAATCTCGATCATTCATTGATTTCGTGCATGCATGTTGGGACACTGGTCGACATGATCTGATGAGGTCAGAGATATACTCGTTGCCTGTGTCCGCCAAGTTTTCGCCAAAGCAAATGAATGCCTTGAGGAGGATTGCTCATTACATGAAGGGAGATGATAAGCTTCGTGGGTTCATATCGCATCGCCTTAAAAATCTGATTCTTGATGACCAGACACGCGATGGTTCTTCGTTCGTTCTTGAGTTTGAGGCAGCGAGCTCGCAAGAGGAAATTAGAGCGATCGCGCAGAGGTGTTTGGACTTTTTGGAGAGCCGCGAGCCCGGACGACAGTTGAAGTCTTTCCTAGCCCTGGAGGCGGGGAAGCTGGCATCGACGATTGAAGATGATGCGCTCGCAGAGCGTGTTCGCTTCCATCGTAGACGTGCGATCGACGGACTGCGCGACGAAAGGGCCGTGGAAGCGCTAGACCGAGAGCGCCGTCTCTGTGGCCTGATACATCGCGGCTCTTCTGCGCCGAGATCTCCCCGGGTCTCCGTCATCGCTCCCGTCCATCGTGCGAGTGACCTGGGAAACCTTTGTGGAAGCGTATCGCGGCAATCGTGGAACAACATGGAGGTGATCATCGTAGCGAACGGAGAACTTCTTAATTCAGATTTGGTGAATAATCTGCAGGACTCTCTTGAGAAAGATGCAAAGGTTGTGCACTCGAATGAAAATCAAATCGGGAAAATTCTGAACGAAGCCGCAGATATGGCGTCTGGCGATATCATCATGCGATTCGACTCTGACGATATATATCTAGAAAACTATGTTGAGTCATCTGTGAGATCAATGGAATTTTTGAATGCGGATGTCATTGGTAGATCATCTTACTTTGTTTATATTGAAGAATTGAACATGATATTTCGTCACAGACCGCAACCATATTTTATAGATTGGAAGGTGTCCGGTCCGTTTGCAGCCGGCTGTTCGCTTTGCTTTAATAAAAAAGTTTTTGATGACGTTCGTTTTCTTGAAACGGTTTCTCTCGGTGAAGACACTGCATTCTGTAGGAACGTCTTCATGCGCGGCTGGAGATGCTATGATGTAGATCCATTCAATTTTGTCGTAATGCGCCGACAAGAGAAGTCGCGACACACATGGCATGCAGGTGACGCAATCCTGATAGAGGAGGCAGATTGCCTCGGAGGTCCGGAAATGATTGCGCTGCTCTCAACGCCGGGCCTCCTCTCGGGGCGATGGTCGTCCTACTATGACGACGCGATTAATACGGCAAAGCATCTGCTCTGACACCTGATCTGGGTGGCCAGTGCCGAGCACTATTGCATTCTCGAGCGGCGTCTCATCCGCTGGTTTGACATGGCCGTTGATCCGCCAAGCCGCCCTTCCATCGCCAAAAGGCGATCTGACCTGCCAAAGAACGTTCATCCAGCGGCGACTGGAGTCTCGGCTTTCGATGCACCATTTGGCGAGGTTGACCGTCGGGGTTGGGCTACAGGTGATCCGGGATTGGGTCTTGCGCTTCAACGACGGTGGCCCGGAAGCCCTGGCGACGCGCAGGGCGCCCGGCAAGACGCCGATCCTGACGGGCGAACAGCGCACGAAGCTGGCAGCGGCGGTGGAGGCGGGGCCGAAGCCCTATCATGACGGCGTCGTGCGCTGGCGACTGCTCGACCTGGCGCAGTGGGCGCATGAGGAACTGGGCGTCTCGGTGAGCCGCCAGACCCTGGGGCGGGAGCTGCGCGCCATGGGGTTCCGGAAGCTCTCGGCGCGCCCGCAGCACTACGCCCAGGACGCGGACGCCGTTGCGGAGTTCAAAAAAACTTCCGCGACGTCGTCACGGCGATCCGCATCGAGCATGGCTGGCCGCCCATAGAGATCTGGTTCCAGGACGAGGCGCGGATCGGTCAGAAGAACAAGCTCACCCGCAGGTGGGCGCGGCGCGGAACCCGGCCCCGCGCGCCGCACGATCAACGCACGAAATGGGCCTACATCTTCGGCGCCATCTGCCCGGCAGAGGGAAAGGGCGCAGGCCTCGTCATGCCCTGGTGCGACACCCAAGCCATGGCGGAGCATCTGAAGCTCATCAGCGCCGAGGTCGCGCCGGGCGCCCACGCCATTCTGCTCCTCGATCAGGCTGGCTGGCATACATCCTCGAAACTCGCTGTCCCTGACAACATCACCCTCGTACCAATCCCTCCGAGGTCGCCGGAGCTGAACCCCGTCGAGAACGTCTGGCGGTTCATCCGGGACAACTGGTTGTCCAACCGGGTCTTCAGGAACTACGACGACATCGTCGCCCACTGCTGCGAGAGCTGGAACAAGCTCATGGATCAGCCCTGGCGCATCTCGTCAATTGGGCGGCGGACGTGGGCGCATGAGTTCTGATCAATTAGCGCTGGTAGAAGTCATCAAAAAAAAGATCTGACGCCGGAGCGGGGCAGAGAGATGATCGACTTCGTGAAGGCGGCGTTCCGGGTCTCG